>CAWCFV010000002.1:0-3510991 GCA_963794995.1 uncultured Actinomycetota bacterium | reverse complement strand
CCGCCCGGATGGCCGCCGTCTTCGCGCCGTTCGCGGCCGGTCCGACCGGGCTGCACCACCCGCACGACTACCGGCTCGTCCACGAGCCCGACGCCCCGCGGGACCCGTGGCTGCTGACCTGCGACGGAAGCCTGCTCACGGCCTCCCCCGACCGCGACGCGGTCGTGGAGTACCTGGTGTGGCACGTCAACACCCAGGCGCTCTCGCACGCGCCGGACCGCGTCCTGGTCCACGCCGGGGCCGTGGTCCGCCCGGGCGGCGGGGCGGTCGTCCTGGTCGGCCCGTCCGGCGCGGGCAAGTCCACCCTGGTGACGGCCCTGGTGCGCGCGGGCTGGGGGTACCTGTCGGACGAGCTCGCGGTGATCGACCCGGCGAGCCGGCTGGTCGAGCCGCACGCCCGTCGCATCCACCTCAAGCCCGGGTCGCCGGCACTCCCCCCTGAGCCCCGGTCGGACGGGACCGGCTCCGGCAGCCGGCACCTGCCGGTCGACGAGGTGCGCCCCGGCGCCACCGCGGGCGCCCAGCCACTCGTGGGCATCGTCCGGCTGGAGCCACGGGACGGCGGCCCCGCCGCGCTGGCCGACCTCTCGGCGGGCGCGGGCGCGTCCGCACTCACCGGCAACGTCCTGAACGCCAGCGACCACCACGGGCGGCTGCTGGCCGTCGTGGCCGACCTGGCGCTCGGGGCGGTGTCGGTGTCGCTGCGAGCCGGCGACTTGTCCCGGTCCGTGGCGATCTTGGAGGAACGTCTCGGCGCGGAGCAGTCGAGACCGGCGGCCGCACCGTAGCGCAGCTACGGCGTCCGACGGATAGTCCCTCGTGCCCCCCAGGGTCCAGGATGCGCTCAGGTGATCAACCATCCGACACGGAGGCGTACATGGACCAGATCGACCACACCGAGGAGCCGCAGGACCCGCAGGCCCCGGGCATCTCGCGCCGCCGCCTGATCCAGACGGTGGGCGCCGGCACGGCGATCGCCTGGGCGGCCCCCACGGTCGTCGGCTTCGGCGGTACGGCGATGGCGGCCTCCGCCGTCCCCCCCGCCCGATGTGACGGCTGCAACCCCGAGGACTCCTGTGGCGGCCAGTCCGACTGCGGCGACCCGCAGTTCGGCTGCACCTGCAAGCCGCCGGAGATCGGCCCCGGCCTGCCGTGCATCTGCACGGGCAACGGGTTCTGCGACGAGTTCGACACCTGTGCCGGCCAGAACGACTGCCCGGCCGGCTACACCTGCACGAACTCGTGCTGCGGGTTCCTGCTCTGCCTGCCGAACTGTGGCACGCCGCGCCAGGCCCGGGTCGCGGGGACGGGTGCCCGCACCGACGGCAAGTAGCACCAGCTGACGAACGGGCCGGCTGCCTCCTCGCGGAGGCAGCCGGCCCGTCCTCATGCCCCCCCCGGCCCGCCGGTTGATCACGTGGACGTGATCAACCTCCGCCGGCGGTGGTGAGTACGCCGCGTGCGGCGGAGGTACGCCACAACCGGGCGGCGGGCGCGCCGTCCCAGCTCCCTCCCCGGCCCGCCGGTTGATCACGTGGACGTGATCAACCTCCGCCGGCGGTGGTGAGTACGCCGCGTGCGGCGGAGGTACGCCACAACCGGGCCCGCTCCGCGCCGTCCCAGCTCCCTCCCCGGCCCGCCGGTTGATCACGTGGACGTGATCAACCTCCGCCGGCGGTGGTGAGTACGCCGCGTCCGGCGGAGGTACGCCACAACCGGCCCCGCCCCCCCCCCCCGGCCGAGGGGTGCCGCTCCGACGGGTGTCGAAGGCCCCCACAAGCGAGCGCCCCCTCCCCCGCGTCGGGGGGAAGGGGGCGCTCGGGCGCGTGCGGGGGGTCAGCAGACGCAGTCGGTCTTCATCGGACCGAGGTGCGGGTGCACCTGCAGGTTGCCGTGGTCGAGCGACCCGGCGCCCTCGACGAGAGTGACCCCGCCCGGGCTGGTCACCGTGATCTTGACGCTGTCGTTCCTGCTGGGCTCGCCGCGGTCGGCGAACTCGAACAGCAGCGTGTTGCCGTGCTTGTCCTTGACGGTGCCGCGGTAGATGTTCGCGCAGGGCTGGGTCTGCTTCGGCGGCTGCGGATCGTCGTCCTTGCGGCAGGTGACCTGGTCGTCGGTGTCGAAGTGGTACGCGACCGCCCCGGGCTTCTTCCCCTTCTTGGTGGCGGCCGGGTGGCAGTTGACCTCGATCTGGGTCGGGTCGTGGGTCGGGCAGCAGATCGGCCCGAGCCCGAAGCTGATCTTGTCGGCGGCCTTGCCGTTGCAGGTACCCCCGAGGATCTGCCCGCCACCGGTCAGGCACCCCACGCAGGGCAGGCTGACCGCGGCGGACGCGGCGGGCGCCACGGCCTGCACCACCGGCGTCGTCCATGCCACGCCGGCGACGACCGCCGCCCCCCGCAGCACGGACCGCCGACTGTGACCAGCCGAACCCGTTGTCTCGACCTCGGACATCAACCCTCCCCTGGAAGCACGCCCCGCGCAACGCCGGATCGCATGATCGACGTCACCGTATTCTGCCCGCCCGGCGGAGGCCGGGTAATCCGTCATCTGCGTGACGGCGACTACGGCGCAGCGCTACTCGGTGTCACGAAGCGTATCCCCGACGTCACGAGTGCGGGTCCGGGCCACCAGATCGGCCCACAGCCGGTCGACCTGCGCCGACAGCGCCTCCCGGCTGCCGCCGTTGGCCACCACCACGTCCGCCACCGCCAGCCGCTCGCCCCGGTCGGCTTGGGCCGCCATCCGCTCCCGCACCTCCGCCGGCGACATGTCCCTGGTGGCGGCCAGCCGGGCGATCCGCACCTCGTCGTCGGCGTCCACGACCACGACCACGTCGTACTCCCCCTGCAAGGAGTTCTCCACGAGCAGCGGGACGTCGTGGACGACCACGGCGTTCTCGGCTGCGGCCGCCGTCAGCTCGTCCCGGCGCCGCGCCACGTACGGGTGCACGATGGCCTCGAGCGCGGCCCGCCTGGCCGGGTCGGCGAACACCAGCCGGCCCAGTCCGGCCCGGTCCAGCGTGCCGTCCCCGGCCAGGACCTCCGGCCCGAACTCGGCCACCACGGCCGCGAGCCCCGGCGTGCCGGGCGCGACCGCCTCGCGGGCCAGCGCGTCGGCGTCGACGACGACGGCACCGCGTGCGGCGAGCAGCCGGGCCACCTCGCTCTTGCCGGCGCCGATGCCGCCGGTGAGACCGACCCTGATCATGTCCGCACGCTAGCGCGGGTCACCCGCCGGGAGACCCCGCGGGACACCACGGCGGACACCAGCTCGAGCGGCCCACGCCCGACCAGCAGCCGCCACCCGGTGCCGAAGCCGAGGGCGACCGCGACGTGCAGCAGCCAGAGGTGCAGCCGGTCGTCCAGCAGCAGCCCGCCGTGGGTGCGCAGGGCGAGGACGTGCGCGGTGTACAGCGTCAGCGTCATCGACCCGGCCGCGGCCAGCGGGAACAGCGGGCCGGCCCCCCACCCGGTCGCCAGCAGGCAGAGGCCGAGCACCGCGACCGCGCTGCCGGAGGTGCCGACCAGGTCCAGGGTGGTGCCGCTGTGCGGGGCGGCGACGAGCAGCCAGTCGAGGGTCGAGGTCGGCGTGACGCCGAACAGGCCGACGTCGAGGGCGCGGTCGACGTCGGCCCGCGGGAAGCCCGGCGCCACCAGGGCGTCGCGGCCACCGGCCCCGGCGAGCAGTGCTGCCGACACCAGGCGGGCGCCCAGCGCGGCAACGGCGCCCCCGGCGACCAGGGCGGCTGCTGTCCGGGCGCTGCGCAGCCCGAGGCGGCCCACCGCCAGCCCCACGAGCAGGTACGTCGTCCAGGTCAGCACCGGGTAGACGCCCGACACCCCCAGCTGCACCGGCAGCCCCGACCCACCCGGCTCGTCGACCTCGAACGCCGGCACCACCGTGGCCCGCAGCAGGTGGCTCACCAGGGGTGACCCGACCGCCCAGCCCACCGCCAGCACCGCCAGCGCCCGCGCGCCCAGGGCGAGCAGCGGGACGGCCACGACGAGCAGCAGCGCGTAGTAGGCCAGGATCACCAGCGGCGGTGAGTCGGCCTCCCCCAGCGCCAGCCCGAGGGCCAGCAGCAGCACCGCGCGGACCAGCACGGCGACCCGCAGCCTCGGCAGGGACTCCGACCGGCCCGCGAGCAGCGCGAGGCTGACCCCCAGCAGCACCGCGAACAGCGCCGAGGCGCGGCCGGCGGCCACCAGGTAGCCCGGGTGCACGCGGCCGTCGACGACCGAGGGGAAGACGTGCGTGGCCGCCATCCCGACCAGCGCCAGGCCGCGCGCCACGTCGACACCGGCGAGCCGCCGGCGCGTACCCCGCGGTGTCACCGAGCCAGCCTAGGCGGGCTGCCGTCCGCGGCCGAGGACCGCCCTGCTCACGCCGGCCCGGCACGCCGCGAGGCCCGCACCGGCATGCGGTGCGGGCCTCGCGGGACGTGCGGTCGGGTCAGCCGCCGGTGAGCTTCTCGCGCAGCGCGGCCAGCGCCTCGTCGGAGGCCAGCGTGCCGCCGCCACCGCCGCCGCTGCTGCTGCCGCTGGAGGACGACGAGTCGTCACCCTCGGCCTGGGCCGGGGCCTCGGAGGAGTAGGACGACGCGTTGCCGCTCTCGGCACCCGCCTCGGCCTCGGCCTTCTGGGCCTCGGTGACCTGCTTCATGTGTGCCTCGTAGCGCACCTTCGCCTCGGCGTACTGGCGCTCCCACTCGGCCTGCTGGTCCTCGTGCCCGGGCAGCCACTCGTTGGCCTCGACGTCGAAGCCGTCGGGGTACTGGTAGTTGCCGGCCTCGTCGTAGGACGCCGACATGCCGTAGAGCGTCGGGTCGAACGCGCTGTCGTCGCCCTCGACAGGTGCGACACCTTCGTTGGCCTGCTTGAGCGAGAGCGAGATGCGGCGCCGCTCGAGGTCGATGTCGATGACCTTGACGAAGATCTCGTCGCCCACCTGCACGACCTGCTCGGGGATCTCGACGTGGCGCTCGGCCAGCTCGGAGATGTGGACCAGGCCCTCGATGCCCTCGTCGACCCGGACGAACGCGCCGAACGGCACCAGCTTGGTGGCCTTGCCGGGCACGACCTGGCCGATCTGGTGGGTGCGGGCGAACTGCTGCCACGGGTCTTCCTGGGTCGCCTTGAGCGAGAGCGAGACCCGCTCGCGGTCCATGTCGACGTCGAGCACCTCGACGGTGACCTCCTGGCCGACCTCGACGACCTCGGAGGGGTGGTCGATGTGCTTCCAGGACAGCTCGGAGACGTGCACCAGGCCGTCGACGCCGCCGAGGTCGACGAACGCCCCGAAGTTGACGATCGAGGACACGACACCGGAGCGGACCTGACCCTTCTGCAGGGTCTGGAGGAAGGTCGAGCGCACCTCGGACTGGGTCTGCTCGAGCCACGCGCGGCGGGACAGGACCACGTTGTTGCGGTTCTTGTCCAGCTCGATGATCTTGGCCTCGAGCTCCTTGCCGACGTACGGCTGGAGGTCGCGGACCCGGCGCATCTCGACCAGGCTGGCCGGGAGGAAGCCGCGCAGCCCGATGTCGAGGATCAGGCCACCCTTGACGACCTCGATGACGGTGCCGGTGACGATGCCGTCCTCGTCCTTGATCTTCTCGATCGTGCCCCAGGCGCGCTCGTACTGGGCGCGCTTCTTGGACAGGATCAGACGACCCTCCTTGTCCTCCTTCTGGAGGACCAGGGCCTCGACCTCGTCGCCGACGCTGACGACCTCGGACGGGTCGACGTCGTGCTTGATCGAGAGCTCCCGGGACGGGATGACGCCCTCGGTCTTGTAGCCGATGTCGAGCAGCACCTCGTCACGGTCGACCTTGACGATGACCCCCTCGACGATGTCGCCGTCGTTGAAGTACTTGATCGTCTCGTCGATGGCTGCGAGGAAGGCCTCCTCGTCGCCGATGTCGTTGATCGCGACGTTGGGCGTGCTGCTGGCGCTGTCGGGGCGTGCTTCGAGGCTGCTTGCCGTCATGTAGGGACTGCTCCGTGGGGTGGACAGATGTCGTCGGGGACAGATGTCGGTGGCGCACCGAGGGCCCGTTTCGACGTGCCGGGACCCTGGGACCGCTCGACTTCGCGGGCGTGGGAGGTTCGACTCACCGAGCGTGGCCTGCTCCGTTGAGGTCGCGCAGGCCCACAGCGCACCGGCCAGCCTACGTCCAGGCGGAAGCGCCGGTCAACGCAGGGTCGCGCTCAGTGCGCGTGCGCGTGACCCTGGTGGCCGGCATGGTCGTGCCCGCTGTGGTCGACGCCCTCACCGTGGTCGACCTCGTCGGACGTCGGCTCGGCGGCCACGCCCGCGAGCATCCCGGCCCGGCCCAGCGAGCGCACCATGGTCAGCACGTCCGGGCCCACGACCTCGGCCGGGGTGTCGAAGGCCGCCGCGAGGTCGTCGACGATCTCCTGCAGCCGGCCACCGTCCAGGACCGACCAGACGACCGCGCCGACCGGGTCGAGGGTGGCGCCGGCGCCGGTCTCCTCGTCGACGAGGACGGTCACGCCGTCCGCCTCGTGGGCGGTGACCGTCTGCCGGGGCAGGACCACCGAGTCGAGGTCGAGGGAGTCGGCGTCCGTGCCCGTCTCCTCCGGGACGGCGGCGAGGTCGGGCTCGTCACCGGAGAGCGCGGCGGCGAGCAGGCGACGCACCAGCCGCTCGCCGTTGGCCAGACCGCCGCGGCGCCGTCCGTCGGGGCCCACCAGGACCGCGGCCGGGGTGCCGGCCACCCCGAACGCCTCCGACACCGCTCCGTCCTCGTCGATGAGGACCTCGAGGCGCGGGAAGTCGGCGTAGGACTCGACGTTGGCCTCGGCGGTGAGCCGGGAGACGGCGACCACGCGGACCCGGTCGGGATAGGCGTCGACCCAGCGCGCGACCGCCGGCCGCATCGCCTTGCACGGCCCGCAGCCCGGCATCATGAAGGTCAGCAGGAGCGGCCGGCCGTCGGCCAGCAGCCCGTCGAGGGTCTCCTCACCGCCGGCGAGCGTCGGCAGCCGGAACTCCGGCGCCGGCTGCCCGCCGGCGGGCGTCTCGACCATGGCCTCCTCGAAGGCCTGCTCCTCGGTGCGCTCGCGCCGCAGCCGGGCCGCCCGGCCGGCCAGCCCCTCGACCGCGACCACGCCCGAGGCGAGCACCAGGCCCAGCGCGAGCGCCAGCGGGACGCCCGAGTCACGGTCGGCGCCGAGCCCGGCGAGCCCGACGACCGCCAGCAGGGCGAGGACACCGTTGCGGACCACGGTGCGGAGGCTGATGTCGGCGCCCCCGAGGCGCCCGAAGCAGTGGCAGTCGACGGTGCGGCCGGCGCGCAGCGCCAGCACCACGACGGTCGTGAACGCCGCCAGCAGCCCGAGCGTGAGCACGAGCCCGACGGCGGCGGTGGCGTCCGGCAGCAGCAGGGCGGCGGTGACGAGCTCGGCGGGCGCCAGGAGCAGGGTCGCGACGCCGACCAGCCGGGCCGGGACGCCGAAGCCGGCGACCGCCTGGCGGGTGCCGTCGCGGTCGGTCAGCTTGGCGACGGCGCTGACCACGAAGACCGCGGCCAGCGCGATCCGGACGACCAGAGCAAGTGTTCCCAACGTTCCCAGCCCCCAGCGCAGCGACTACCCCACCCGCGCACCTCACGGATGACCCGAGCCTACGGTCGGCCCGGCGCACTGTCAGTCGGTTGCGTGCAGACGCAGCTCGAGGCACGGCAGGGGGAACGACCCCGGGTGCGGCCCGAGGTCAGCGCTGCGGGACGTGGATGCCGCCGTCGCCGCCGTCCTTCTTGGCCTTCTTCTCGAGCCTCTTCTCCTTGAGGCTCTTGCCCGACTTCTTGCTGCTCGTCTGACGAGGGGACTTGTCGGCCATGTGGGGCTCCCCACCAGCCAGAGCGCGACCTGCGCCGAGGGGGGTGTGCTGCCACGGTACTCCGGCGGACCGGGCATGGTGGCCGCCCTGGGCCGACCGGGTCAGCCGGGTCGGAACGGGGCACCGACCGGGCGCTGCGGCGCTACGGTGCCGACTCCCGGCGGACCAGACCGATCCGGACCGCCGGAGAAGAGGAAGGACGTCGTGACCCCCTCGCCGAACCCCGTGCTGGCGGTGACCGACGTCCTGGCCCGCGTCCTGCCCCCGCCTCTGCGCCGGGTCATGGACCGACCGCTGGCTGCCGGGGCCCGGACCGAGGCGGGCGTGGCGGCACTGGTCTCACGCGCCGTCCTGGTGCTGACGCTGGCCACCGCGGTCCTGCTGCCGGTGACCCACCTCGTCGACCTGCTGCTGCTCGACGGCCGCATCGAGGCGGTCAACGCCGATGCCGACTCCAGCGCCTGGGGCTGGGCCAGCGTCGCGACCGAGGCCGGGGCGGCCCTGCTCCTGGGTCTGCTCGCGGCCACCCGGGTCGCCTGGCGCTCGCTCGCCGCCGCGGCGGTCGCGGTGGCCTTCCTCTCCCTCGACGACTTCATCCAGGTGCACGAGCGGGTCTCCGAGCTGGGCAGCCACCTCCCGGTGGCGCACGCCTCGCGGATCGTCTGGCCGCTGCTGTTCATGCCGCTGATGGCGTTCGTGTTCGTCCTCGTCTGGCGGGTGGCCGCCGACGCGACCGAGCCGGCGCGGGCGTTCCTCCGGGGCGGGCTGCTCGCCCTCGCGGTGGCCATCGGGCTCGAGATCGCCTCCCCCCTGCTGTTCGCCGCGGGCGAGGACCACGGCACCGCCTTCTACGAGCTCGAGGTCGCGGTCGAGGAGACCCTGGAGCAGGTCGGCTGGCTGTGGGTGGCCGGCGGACTCGTGCTCGTGCTGCTCGCGGCCCTGGCCCGCACCGGCCGGGCCCCCGCGCCCGCGGACGACTGACCGCCGGCGGGCCGGGATGGGTGAACGGCCGGGGGCCGGACCGCCGGGTGGCGTCTCCCGCCGGCCGGCCGGGCAGTCCGAGTCGGCGCGGGCCAACCGCTCGTGGTGGGACGCCCAGGCCGAGAACTACCTCGAGGAGCACGGCGACTTCCTCGGCGAGGCCGGCTTCGTCTGGGGGCCGGAAGGGCTCTCCGAGGACACCGCCCACCTGCTCGGCGACGTCACCGGCCGACGGGTCCTCGAGGTCGGCGCGGGGGCGGCGCAGTGCTCCCGCTGGCTGCTGGGCGCCGGCGCCCGGCCGGTCGCCCTGGACGTCTCGGCCGCCATGCTCGGGCGCGGCCGGGCGCTCGGCGTCAGCACCGGTCTCGAGGTCCCGCTGGTGCAGGCCGACGCGGCGGCCCTGCCGTTCCCGGCCGGGTCCTTCGACCTGGCCTGCTCGGCGTACGGCGGGGTGCCCTTCGTCGACGACTCGGCGCGGGTGATGCGCGAGGTGGCCCGGGTGCTGCGGCCCGGCGGGCGCTGGGTCTTCTCGGTGCCGCACCCGGTGCGCTGGTCCTTCCCCGACGACCCCACCGAGCGCGGCCTGGTGGCGGGCTCGTCGTACTTCGACCGCACCCCGTACGTCGAGCAGGACGACAGCGGCACCGCGACCTACGTCGAGCACCACCGCACGCTCGGCGACCGGGTGCGCGAGGTCACGGCCGCGGGGCTGACCCTCGTCGACCTCGTCGAGCCCGAGTGGCCGGCCGGCCACACGGCGACGTGGGGCGGGTGGAGCCCGCTGCGCGGCGCGGTGCTCCCGGGCACCGCCGTCTTCGTCTGCGCGAAGCCCGCGGCCGCGTGAGGACGGCTGAGGACGTCGACCGGGACGGCGCTCAGACGGCGAGCGGCTCCCGGCGCCGGGTCCCGCCGCCCTCGAGCGGCTCCTCGTCGCGCCGGGTCACGAGGACCAGCCCGACGATCGTCAGGATCAGGCCGAGCAGACCGAGGACGGCCGGGCCGAGGGTGCGCAGGATCCCCAGGGACCGCTTGTTGTCCTCCGCGGTCGCCACCTGCTCGGCGATCGTCTCGTCGGAGAACGTGAGGTTCGCCTCGGTGACGGTGAGGACGTCCTGTCCGGTGTCGTCGCGCAGGGTGGACAGCTGCTCCTCCTGGCCCTTGACGATCACCCCGGTGGCCGGCTCGACCCAGACCCGCCGCAGGTTGCTGTAGAACCGGTCGACCGACACCGAGGTCTCGCTGCGCCCGATGAGCGTCCCCGGGACGTCGAGCTCGGCGATCTTGGTGGGCTCGATGCGCTGCTCGTAGCGGTAGACGCTGAGCCCCTCGAGCTTCTCGCTGCCCTTGTAGACCATGTCGGAGGCCGCGCCGAGGGTCGTGTCGAAGTACTGGTAGGTCTTCTTGCCGGCGTCGAAGGGGAACTTGTACTCGATGCCCTGGTGCTCGACGGGCTCGCCGTTGAGCGACTCGCCGCAGCAGCTGACCGCCTCGGAGGTCGCGCGGTCGAAGGCCACCCGGTCGGTGGACGCGGTGACCAGCGCACCCTCGTTCTCGACCCGCACGAAGACGTCCCACACGGCGCGGTCGCCGGTGCCGGCCGCGACGTCGCCGCGGACCCGCCGGGTGGCGGTGAGCGTGGCGCCCTCGACGACCCGGAGCTCGCCGATGTTGAGGTAGGTGGCATCGGGCGCGATCGAGGTGGTCTGGGAGTCCTGGTCGAGCGGCGCCTTGGCCAGCGCCGGGTAGGCGTAGAACCGCAGGAGCGGCGCCAGCACGAGGAAGGCGACTCCGAGCGCCAGCAGGACAAGACCAACGGGACGACGCATCTGGGACTCCTCGACGGGACCGCCCCGGCAGCGGCGGTCGGGCGGCACGTTACCAGCCGGTAGCGCCGGGGAGCGTGACATCGCGGCAACGCCTGCCGAACGCGGCGGCAATCTGCCCGACGCCGCCGGCCGGACCGGCCCGGGTGGCATGATGCGGCTCATCGGAGCCGACCGACGCCGCAGGGAGACCGACGCTGCGCCCGCGCGGAGGGGCCCGTCGCACCCAGGAGCTCGCACCCCGTGACCACGTCCGTCGGGCCGACACCGGCCCTCGTCGCCCGCCCGCTCCCGGGCCGGACCGCGGGCGCGACCTGGACCGGGCGGGCCGCCGTCGCGGTCGCGCTGGCGGGACTGCTGCTCAAGGGCTGGGTCACCTTCCGCGGCTACTTCCTGGTCGACGACTTCCTGTTCCAGGCCCGCGCCGCGCGCGAGCCGTTCCTCGCCAACCTGGTGACCGAGCACGCGGGTCACCTCATGCCGGGCGGGATGCTGCTCGCGTGGGTCGCCACCGAGGCCGCCCCGCTCAACCACAGCTTCGTGGTGGTGATGACCCTCGCGGCGGTCGCGGCGTCGTACGCCCTGTGCTGGCGGATGCTCACGACGATCTTCGGCACCCGGCCCGCCCTGCTGGGACCCTTCCTCTTCTACTGCCTGACCCCGCTGCTGCTGCCGACGACCGCGTGGTGGGCGGCGGCGCTGAACGCGCTGCCCCTGCAGATCGCCGCGTTCGTCGCGGTCACCGCCTACGTGCGCCACCTCCGCGGCGGCGCGGTCCGCGACCTGGTCGTCTGCGTCGCGGCCACGGCCGGCGGGCTGCTGTTCTTCGAGAAGGCCGTGCTGGTGCCGCTGGTCGTCGCCGGCGTCGCCCTGGCCCTCTCGCCCGAGCCGGGTCCGGTGCGGGCCGCCCTGGTCGAGCTGCGCAGCCGGTGGCGGCTCTGGGTGGCGCTGTCGGCGACCGTGCTCGGCTACCTCGTCTGGTACCTCCTCACCCCGCGGGCCGCGGACTTCGGTGCCCCCGGCGACACCACGGCCGTCGCGGACCTCCTGGCCCGCTCGCTGGGCCGCGCCCTGGCCCCGGCCCTCACCGGCGGGCCCTGGACCTGGCTGCCGGTCGGCACGGCAGGCGGCATCGCCTCGGCCCCGGCGTGGGCCGGCTGGCTCGCGGCCGACGCCCTGCTCGTGCTGGTGCTGGTGACCTCGGCGCTGCGGCGCCGGGCCCGCCGGATGTGGGCCACGCTGCTCGTCGTGGTCGTCGGCGACCTGCTCGTCCTCGCGATCAGCCGGCTGTTCATCGGCGCCCAGATCGGCCAGGAGCTGCGCTACTTCGCCGACGCCGCGGTGCCGGCCGTGCTCGCGCTGTCCTTCGCGCTGCTCACCCCGCTCGGGGCGACCGCCGACGCCCTGTCCCGGCGCACGACGAGCGCGCTGGCCCGCCGGCCGTGGGCCGGCCGCACGGTGGCGGCAGTCCTCGCCGTGGGCTTCGTCACCGGCTCGGTGGCCTCGGCCGTCGGCTACGACCGGGTCTGGTCGGGCAACCCGGCCCGGGCCTACGTCACCGCCGCCAGGGCCGAGCTCCCCCTGCTGCCCCCGGGCAGCCGGCTGCTGGACCAGCCGGTACCCCCGAGCGTGCTGGACGGTCTCACCGCCCCGCGCAACACGACCGGCTGGGTCTTCGCGCCGGTCCGGAACGGGCCGGACTTCGGCGAGTGGGCCACCGAGGGCTGGCAGGTCACCGACGACGGCCGGGTCGAGCTGCGCGGCTTCACGGGCATCCCCAGCCCCACCGGCCCGGCGAAGGGCTGCGGCTGGCCGGTGTCCCCGGGGGGCGGGCGGGTGCAGCTCGGCGCCGACGTCTTCGCCTGGCCGTGGCTGCTGAGGATCGAGTACCTCGCCGGCGCGGACACACCTGCCGTCCTCGCTCTGGGCCGGGCCCGCAGGCACGTCCGGTTCCACGAGGGCCTGGGCGTCCTGGTGGTGCGGATGACCGGCGAGGGCGCGACGCTGCGGATCACCGGCCTGGACCGTGGGGTCGGCCTGTGCATCGACAACGTGCGCATCGGCCGCTGGGCGGACTCGTGACCGGCGCCGGGATGCTCGCCCCCGTGGCGGTCGACGCGGAGGCCGCGCCCGCCGCCGAGGCCCGGCTGGGCTGGGAGCACGTCCGCGGCCTCGCGATCGCGCTGGCCGCCCTGGCCCTGGGGGCGCGGGCCTGGGTCGGGCTGCAGGGCTACTTCCTCATCGACGACTACCTGTTCGTCATCCAGGCCTCGACCCACCAGGTGTGGGACCCGGGGTTCCTGCTGCGCCCGCACTTCGGTCACCTGATGCCCGGCGGCAACCTGCTCACCTGGGTGATGGCGCACGCGGCGCCGTTCGACGTCCCCGCCTACCTCGCCGTCTCGGTGCTGATGCAGGCGCTGGCGGCCCTCCTCGGGTGGCGGCTGCTGCGCCGTCTGTTCGGCCGCACGCCGTGGCTGCTGCTGCCCTTCGCCGTGTACGTGTTCTCGCCGCTGACCCTGCCCGCCTACCTGTGGTGGGCGGCGGCGGTGAACGCCCTGCCCCTGCAGATCGCGATGGCGCTGGCCGGCACCTCGTACCTCGACTTCCGCGAGGACCGGCGCACCGCCTCGCTGGTCCGCACCGTCGCCTGGACCGTGGTGGGGCTGGCCTTCTTCGAGAAGGCGGTGCTGATCCCGCTGGTCCTGCTGGCGCTGGGGTTCCTGCAGTCCGGCGAGCGCAACCCGGTGCGGGCCGTCCGCGCGCTCCTCGCCGAAGGATCCAGGCTGTGGCTGTCGCTCGGCGCGGTCGTGGCCGCCTACCTCGTCGCCTACCGTCTGCTCGGCGACCTCGCGGTGCGCAGCACCCCCGGCCCGGACTACGTGCGCGCGGTCGTCCGCGGCGGGGTGGTCGAGGGCTTCCTGCCCGCCCTGGTCGGCGGGCCGTGGCGGTGGCTCCCGTTCGACACGCCGGCCGCCGCTCCCCCGTCGGCCCTGCGGTGGGTGGCGCTCGGGCTGGCGGTCGTCCTGGTGGCGGTGTCCAGCGCCCGGTGGCGGCGCGCCCGGCGGGCCTGGGCGGCACTGGCGGCCTACGTCGCGGTCGAGATCGTGCTGCTGCTGCTCGGCCGGTCCCTGTTCCCGGCTCTGATCAGCCAGCAGTACCGCTACTACGCCGACGCCGCGCTGCTCATGTCGGTGGCGGTGGGGTGCGCCGTCATCAGGCCGCCCGGTGCGCCGCGGAGCCGGGTCGCCGGGCGCGCCCACGGACTGCCCGCCGCCGTGGCGGCGGGCGTGGCGCTGAACCTCTACGTCGTCTCCTCGATGGTCTCCTACGCCTCGTTCGCCGAGCTGTGGCGGGCGAACCCGACGCGGGAGTACGTGACCACGGCGATCGGCTCGCTGCAGGCCCACCCCGGCCGCACCGTCCTCGACCAGCCCGCTCCCACCGGGGTCGTCTTCGCCTTCCAGGAGGACCGCGCGCTGTCGCAGCTGTTCGCGGCGGTCCCCCGCGCGGCGTCCTTCAGCACCACCCCGACCTCGCTGGTCCTGCTGGACGAGCAGGGTCACCTGCGCCGCGGCGTGGTCGCCGGGCCCGGCACCCGGCCCGGGCCGGAGACCGGCTGCGGGTGGCGGGTCCCGCCCGGCACCACGACGCGCATCCCCCTGGACCTGCCGGTCTACCGCTGGTACTTCACCGCGGCCCTGCGCTACGCGGCGACCGCGCCGACCCGGGTGCGCATCGGCCTCGACGGGCCGATGCGCCGGGTCCGGCTGGACCCGGCCGACAGCTCGCGCTACCTCCCGGTCCGCGGTGGTGGCCCGGTGCTGCGCGTCGCCAACGACGGGCCCGAGCCGCTGTGCGTGCGCAGTGCCGCCGTCGGGCTCGCGGTCCCTTCCGCCGGGGGCCCGCTGTGACCGCGCTCGCGCCGCTGCCCGGGTCCGCGGCCGCACCCCCGGGTACCCACGCGGCGTCGGCCGGTCCGCGGTTCCGGCACCTGGACGCCCTGCGGGCGGTCGCGGTCGGCCTGGTCGTCGCGACCCACGTCGCGTTCCAGACCGGGCGGTACGAGACCGGACCGCTCGCCGGGTCGCTCGCCCGGATGGACATCGGCGTCACGCTGTTCTTCCTGCTGTCCGGGTTCCTGCTGTTCCGCCCCTGGGCGCTGGCCCGCGCGACCGGCACCACCGGGCCGGCGGTCCGCGGGTACCTGTGGCGGCGCGCCCTGCGGATCCTGCCGGCCTACCTGCTCGCCGTGACCGCGGCGATGTACCTCGAGGCCGGCAACGACCCCGGCGACGCCTCGGCGTGGCTGCGCCACCTCACCTTCACCCAGGTCTTCGGCGCCGGGCACCTCGCGCACGGGCTGACCCAGACCTGGAGCCTGTCGGTCGAGGTCGCGTTCTACCTCGCGCTGCCCGTCCTCGCGGGCTGGGTGCTGGGCCGGCGGGGCGGCTGGAGCCCGGTCGTGGCGTTGCTCCGGCTGGGCCTGCTCGCGGCCGGGACGGTGGCGTGGCTGGTGCTGGTCGCCCACTCCCCCGACCTGCGCGCCGACGCCGCCGGCCTCTGGCTGCCGGCCCACCTCGGCTGGTTCGCGGCCGGGATGGCCCTGGCGGTGGCCAGCGTCCAGCTCGACGTCGCCGGCGACCGGGCGGGCCGCGGCTGGCGGCTGCTGGCCGAGGCGTCGACCTCCGTGGGGGCCTGCTGGGCGGTCGCCCTGGGCGTCTTCCTGGTGGCCGTCACCCCGGTGGCCGGCCCGCGGACCTTGCTGCCGCCCACTGCGTGGGAGTCGGTGTCCAAGCACCTCCTGTACGGCGTCGCGGCCACCCTCGTGCTGCTGCCGCTGGTGCTGCACCGCACCGGGCAGGACCCGGTCCGGCGGCTGCTCGCCAGCCGGCCGGCCCGCTGGCTGGGCGAGATCTCCTACGGGATGTTCCTCTACCACCTGGTCGTGCTGACGCTGGTCCTGGACGGGCTGGACCGGCCCGCCTTCACCGGTGGCGGCTTCCTGCCCGTCTTCGCGGTGACGCTGGCCGGGACGGTCGCGGTGTCCGCGGCGAGCTACCTGCTGGTCGAGCGACCGTTCCTGCGCCGGAAGAGCCGCGTCGCCGCCTGACCGCCGCGTACCCAGGCCGCGACCAGCGCGCCGAAGGCCACCAGGGCGGCGGCCGGAGCCGGCCAGCGGTCGCCGCCGTAGGTCGAGCCCCCGGCCCAGCCGTCCAGCGCCAGCAGCAGGCCCGCCAGCAGCGCCGCGGTGATCCCGACCAGCGCCGGGACCAGCCCCGCCGCACGGCGCGGCAGCAGCCGCCCCGCCGCGACCGCGGTCCCCGCCACGAGCAGGCCGGCGACCCCGCCCACCAGCACCAGCGCGGCGGCACCGAGGGCCGCCGCGACCGGCCACGGCCAGGCCGCGGGCAGCGCCACCGGGTCGGCCGTCCCGCGGCGGGCCGGGACCACCGCACTGCCTACGAGCAGCAGTGCCGCCAGCAGGCCGCCCAGCAGCCCCAGCCGGTAGCCCCGGTCGGGGGCGAACCGGAGGGTCACCGCACCGGCCGCGCCGGCGGGCACCAGGTAGCCCTGCTGCCAGCCGTCGACGGTCACCCGCTCCAGGCGCCGGCCGGCGTAGTCGGCCTGCCAGCCCTCGTTGGCGTTCTCGTGCACGACGAGCAGGGCCGGCCGGGCCCGCTCGCCGACCTCGACGCGACGGTCGGCGGCCGACCACCGGGTCACGGTGGTGGGCACCGGGGTCGCGGCGCGGGCGAAGTCGAGGTCCGGGACCAGCGCCACCCCCGTCACCGACCAGACGGGGGTGCTGCGGGCCGTGACCCGCACCTCGCCCGCCGCGAGCCGGGTGGTGCCCGGCCCACAGGGCGTCGCCTGCACCGGCCGGCCCGCGACGACGTCCGCGCGGGTGGCCAGGACCCGGGTGGGCACCCGCTCGGCGCCGAGGTCGAGGTCGGGGCCCTGGCCGCACGGCGACCCGACGAGGGCGTCCTCGGCGGGCGCCAGTCGCAGGTCGTCGGCGCCGATCACCCGCAGCTCGGACAGCCCGACGGGCGCGAACGTGGTGGCCCGCGAGTACGGGTCGTACGACGGGAGGGGGACGACCACCGGGAAGGTCACCTCGAGCCGGTCGGTGCGCACGCCGCGGAACCGGACCACCCCGTCCGGCCGCAGCGTGCCGGACCGGATGCCCTCCGGGGTGCGGACGATCACCGAGGCGGCGCGCGACGCGGCCAGCGCCGGGTCGACCAGCAGCTGGAGGCCGGTCACCCGGCGCGGCTCCGGCAGCCGGACCTGGAGCGCGGGCTCGTCGTCGGCGGGCGCCGCCACCCAGCCGGTGCCGAGGTCGCGGTCGGCCGCGGCCTGCCCGGACCCGCGGGGGTCGGCGACCGCCGAGGACGACGCGGCGACCCGGGTGCCGGCGACCGTCCCGGCGAGCAGCGCGTCCAGGGCGGCACCCGGCCGGGCCTCGACGGTCGCCGCGCGGCGGTAGTCCCCCGCGGCCGGCAGCGCGACGAGGCGGTCGAGGCCGGCCTCCTCCTCGCCCGGCCGGGCGAGGACGCCGGCGCACAGCGGTCGCTCGCCGACCAGGGTGCAGCCCCGGCGGCGGTCGTCCTCGGTGCGCAGGGACACCCAGGCGGGCCGGTCGGCCGCCGGCCCGCGCAGGTCGGCGGGCGTCCGCAGCGGCCGGGACACCGCGACGCCCGGCACCCGCACCTCGCGCAGCCCGAAGGTGAAGCCGTTGCCGCCGCCCTCGACCGCCAGGGCGGTCACCCGAAGCGTGCGGGTGGGCCGGGCGGGCAGGACCAGCCGCACCCGCCGCTGGTCCGCCGACAGGGCGACCACCCGGGAGCCGCCGTCGGTCGTGACCCGCAGCCGGGTGACCCTCGGCCCGGGCGCCTCGTCGTCGACGAGCAGCTCGGCGCCGGCCGGTGACCGCGGGCGGCGCAGCCGCAGCTCGAACCACTCGCCCACCGCGCCCCCGGACCCGCTGGACAGCCAGGCGGTGGCCGGGTCGCCGTCGAGCGCGGCGACCGGCTGGTGCTCGGGCCGGGCCGCACCGAAGGCGTCCGCGTCGGAGGCCGACGACGAGGTCACGGCCCGGCCGCCGCGCCACACGGCGACGGTGCCGGCTGCGCCGTGCCCGGCGCCGTCAGCAGGGTCGGCAGCAGGGTCGTCGAGGTAGTCGCGTGCGGTGCCCCCGAGCCGCAGCGGGTCGCGGCGGGCGAGCACCGCCGAGGCGCTGCCGGCCCCCAGCCGGCCGAAGTTCACCTCGCGGCGGCGCAGCCCGTCGGTGACCACGCTGCGGCCGCTGCGCAGGCCCGGCGGCGCGTCGGCGGTGAGCACCGTGGGCGCGCCGCGCAGCCAGTCGAGGTCGTCGAGGCCGAGCAGCGACTCCGGCCCCCCGCTGACCTGCACGGCCTGGTCCGCGGGGTAGGCGCTCACCCGCCCGGCCGGCCGGGCGACGGCGTAGACCTCCACCGCGGCGTAGGGCCGGTCCAGCTGCTGGTCGACCAGGCCCTCGGGCGTGCTGCCGCCGCCCACCGGCGGGCCGAAGGTCGCCACCCGCGACAGCCCGGGCGACCCGGCCACGGCCGCGTGGACGAGCACCGGGCGGGCCGTTCCGGCCCGGCCGTGGTCGAGGTCGTTGCGGACCACGAGGTAGCCGACGCCGGCCCGGCGCAGCGAGTCGGCCAGCCCGGCCGAGGGGCGACCGGCGGCGAGCCGGCGCTCGACGCCGTCGAGGAAGCGGATGTGCCCCGGCCGGGCGAGCGGGACCGCGTCCCGCACCCCCCACGGCGAGCGCGCGAGGGCCTGCAGCGGCTCGTCCCGCGGGTCGCCCCAGTAGTAGGTCCCGGCGCGCGAGGCGGGCACGAGCAGTGCCCGGCCGCCCTCGCCGTGGGCCGAGAGCCAGTCGGCCGTGTCGTGCCAGTAGCCGGGCACCGACGCGAAGGTCCCGCGCGGCGCGAGCTGCCGGACCAGCACCGGGCCGGCCACGCCGGCCACCAGGGCGGCCACCACGACGTACGCCGCCGCCACCGTGGCCCGGGGGACGGCCACCTCGTCCCGTCCGGCCAGGCTGACCCGGCCGAGCAGGTGGGCCAGGCCGAGCGCCAGCGGCAGCCGCAGCACCGGGTCGAACTTGTGCACGTTGCGCAGCGGGGCGAGGACGCCGTCCATCAGCTGCTGCAGGGGCCCGGCGAGCAGGCCGTCGACCGGCCCGACGTGGCCCAGCGTCACGAGGACCAGCCCGGCGAGGACGCCGAGCGTGAGGAACGAGCGGTGCGCCAGCCCGCGCAGCCCGATCCCGACCAGGCCGAGCCCGGCGAGGACGCTGGACTCGACGACCAGGGCCGGTGTGGTGACCAGGGTCCAGCCGGCCCGCCACACCGGGCCGTCGGTGTCGGCGAGGAACCCCAGCCAGTGGTCGGTGCCGCGCAGGGTGTCGGCCAGGTTGGTGGGCAGGGTCGTGACCCGGGCGCTCTCGATGAAGCCGAGGAACGGCGGGCTGTACCGGCCGAGCAGCAGCAGCGGGACCAGCCACCACCCGACGGCCAGCAGCACCGCGAGCGTCCACCACCCCGCGAGCGCGGTGCGCCGCCGGCCGCGGCGCAGGGTCACCAGGTAGAGGACGGGCAGCGGGAGCACCGCGGCGGTGGCGACCGCGTTGACCCCGCCCGCCAGCAGGACGGCCACGCCGGAGCGCATCGCCGCCACCCGCGGCGAACCGCCGAGGCTCCCCCGCACCAGCGGCACGAGGACCCACGGTGCCAGCGCCATCGGCAGCGCCTCGACCGACGCGGCCCCGAGCACCGTGACCATCCGGGGAGCGAGCGCGTACGCCAGTCCGGCGACCAGCCGGGCACCCGGCGTCCCGATCCCGAGCAGACCGGCGAGGCGGACGACGCCGAGGAAGGCGGCACACACGAGGACCGAGATCCAGGCCCGCTGCACCACCCAGGCGGGCAGCTGGGCGAGGTGCCCCAGCAGGAAGAACGGCCCCATCGGGAACAGGTAGCCGTAGGCCTGGTTCTGCACCTGGCCGAAGAAGCCGAGCGGCTCCCACAGGTGCAGCGCCCGGGTGAGCAGCCCGCCGGGGTCGACGGCCAGGTCCAGCTTGGTGTCCGGCAGCAGCCGGCCCGGCTGCTGCTGGAAGACCAGCGCGGTGAGCAGCGAGCACACGGCGGTGAGCCGCATCCGGTCGGTGACGGTCGACGCCCGCGGGCCGCGCTCGGTGCGCAGCATCACCGCTTCCTCAGGACCAGCACGAGGTTCCACCCGACCACCTCACGCAGCCCGGGGACCCGCACCACCCAGTGCGCCCAGCGCGGGTGGTAGCGCGGGTGCGCCGCGAGGACGTCGGCCGCGTCCTGGCGCCGGGCCCAGCGCAGCATCCGCCCGGCCGAGAGCGGGAACAGGGACTCACCGAACCGGTTCTTGGGCGCGACGCCGTGCCGCCGCTCGTACCGGCGGGCCGCCCGCTCGCCGCCGAGGTAGTGCCACGGCGAGGTCTCGTGGCCGCCGTGCGGGCCCAGCCAGAGCATGTACGAGACGACGGTCAGCCCGCCGGGGCGGGTGACCCGCAGCATCTCCTCGACCATCCGCTCGGGCCGGGCCACGTGCTCGAGGACGTTGCTGGAGTACGCGACGTCGACGCTCGCGTCGCGCACCGGGAGGTCCATGCCGGAGCCGAGGACGGTCCCCGGGCCGGGCGCCGCGCGGGCCGAGAGCTCGCCGAGGTCGGCGTCGACCGCGACGTAGTGCGCCCCGGCGGCGCGGAAGGCATCGGCGAACCAGCCCGGCCCGCCGCCGACGTCGAGCAGCAGCCGGCCGTCGAGGTCGGTCCACCGGCGCAGCTCCTGCACGGAGTCGGCCGCGAGCAGCGAGTAGAACCGGCCGGGGTCGGACTGCTCGACCCGGAAGGCCGACAGCAGCCGCAGCGAGCGCCGCAGCGACCCGGAGGGCGCCACGGCGGGTGCCCGGTCGCCACGCCCGCCGGTCCGCTCCATCGGGCGCCAGGGTAGGCGCACTCGACCCTCGCGCCTGCCGCCCGTCCCGTAGCGTGGCCACGCTCCCGTCCCTGCCGGAAGGACCTCATGCCCGGGCAGCCCGGCCAGCCGTTGCGCGTCCTCGTGCTCAACTGGCGCGACACCGCCAACCCCGAGGGCGGCGGCTCGGAGCGCTACGTCGAGACGGTCGCCGGGCGGCTCGTCGCGGCCGGCCACCAGGTCACCGTGTTCTGCGCGGCGCACGGCAACGCCCCCGGCGACGAGGTCCGCGACGGGGTGCGCTTCGTCCGTCGCGGCTCCAAGCTCGGGGTCTACCCGCACGCCATGTGGCACCTGCTGCGGCGCCGTTCCGGGCGGCCGGACGTCGTCGTCGACGTGCAGAACGGGCTGCCGTTCTTCAGCCGCCTGGTGACCCGCGCGCCGGTCGTGGTGCTGGTCCACCACGTGCACCGCGAGCAGTGGCACGTCGTCTACGACGGGGTGCGCGCCCGGATCGGCTGGTTCGTCGAGTCCCGAGTGGCGCCCCGGCTCTACCGGCGGAGCCAGTACGTCGCGGTCTCGCAGGTGACCCGTGGCGAGCTGGCCGGGCTCGGGGTCGACCCGGACCGGATCGCCGTGGTGCACAACGGCACCGACCCGCCGCTGGAGACCGGGACCGGGCCCGACCCGCAACCGCGGCTGTGCGTCCTGGGCCGGCTGGTGCCGCACAAGCGGGTCGAGCACGCCCTGGCCGCGGTGGCCCGGCTGCGCCCGGACCACCCCGGGCTGCGGCTCACCGTGGTCGGCGCCGGCTGGTGGGACGAGCCGCTGCGCGCCGAGGCCAGGCGGCTCGGGGTCGAGGACGCCGTCGACTTCCTCGGCCGGGTCGACGACCCGGCCAAGCACCGGGCGCTCGGGCAGGCCTGGGTGCTGCTCACGCCCTCGGTCAAGGAGGGCTGGGGGCTGTGCATCGCCGAGGCCGCCTCCCACGGCGTGCCGACCGTGGCCTACCGGTCGGCCGGCGGCGTCACCGAGTCGGTGCTCGACGGCCGCACCGGGCTGCTGGTCGAGGACGACCTCGCGGCCTTCGTCGCCGCGACCCGGCGGCTGCTGGACGACCCTGCCCTGCGTCACCGGCTCGGCGAGGCGGCGCGGGACCGGTCCGGGGAGTACTCGTGGGACACGACCGCGACGGCGTTCCTCGCCGTGCTGCGCGGCGCCGTCGCCGGTCGCCGGCGCCACGGGGTGGACAGTGCGGACGACGCTGCCGACGACGGCGACTCCGAGGCGGCCGACGAGGACGCTGCCGACGGGGTCACGGGTGCGGCTGGGCGGCGCGACGGCAACCGGGCCGGCGTGGCCTGAGACCTGCGGTCAGCGGTCGCCGTAGACGACGAGCGGCTTCTCGACCGGGTCCGGGGTCTGCGACTGCAGCTGGACCAGCGTGACGGACGTGCCGACGGCGACCAGGACCCCCACCACGCCCGCGACCACGGCGGACACGACGTTCGAACCCATACCGCGCTCCTGTCGTCACCGTCGCCCGGTGGCCTACGGGCTACCGTCGCCGCGGACTCTACCAACCAGTAGCCACCGGCGGACCCGTTCGCCGCGCCTGCCGGCCAGTGCGGCCGCCGCGCCGAGCAGCAGGACGGCCACCGCGTCGGCGGCCGCCACGGCGGGGGCCGACGCCGGCAGCGGCCGGGGCGCCACCGGTCCGGCGAGCCGGACCAGCTGCAGGCTGCGGGTGTCGACGACGGTCCGGCCCGGCGGGACCGCGGGCGACGGCCCGGGCTGGCCGCGGTGCACGAGCACCCAGCCGATGCCCAGCGCGCGCAGCGCCGGGCCCGGATCGGGGGCGGTCAGGGCGGCCCGGGCGGCGGCGGCCCGCCGTCCCTCGCCGGGGACCCGGACCTTCCCGACCACCAGGTCGTCGTCGGTGACGACCGAGCCCGGGAGGTAGCGGCCGGCCGGGTCGAGGACGGTGCGGCCGCCGTTCCAGTCGAACGCGCGGAACGTGCCGAAGGGCAGCACGACGACATCCCCGGCGTCGCCCTCGCGCTGGACGGCGGCGCGGACCCGCTCCCAGGCGGGCGGGTAGTCCACGGCCTGCAGTCGGCCGGCCACCCCCCACGCCAGGTCCGGGAGCAGGGCGACCAGCACGACGACCCCGGCGGCAGGCACCAGCGCACGCACGCCGCGGTCGCGCACCGCCGACGCGGCCCGGGCCGCTCCCGCGCCCACGGCCACCGCCAGCAGCAGCGCCCAGGGCGCCAGCCACTTCTGCCCGTCGCGCAGCAGCCCCGCTCCCGGGACCGTGGCCGCCGCCTCGGCCAGCAGGGTCCGCACCCCCGGCGTGACCCCCGCGAGGGCCAGCGCCAGCCCGATCGCCGCGGCGACCGCCAGCCGGGCCGGCAGGGGTCGGCCCGCCGAGCGGCGCAGCAGCGGGACCCCGGCCGCGGCAGCGCCCAGCAGCAGCACGGTGGCGGCGACCCCCAGCGCCCCCTCGCGCGAGCCGGGCACCGCTGCCGCACTCCACACCCCGCCGAGTCCCAGCGCCGACCCGACCGGGCCGAGCACCCCCTCGCCGCGCAGGGCGAACGCGCTGACGCCCGCCGCCGGGTCGCCGGCCGCGGCCGCGCCGTGGTGAAGCAGCCCGGGCAGCCACCACGGGGCGTCCAGCACCAGCCAGCCGACGGCGGCCACCGCGAAGGCGCGCCGGTGCCCGGCGAGCACGCACCCCGCGACCAGCCCGCCCAGCAGCCCGCCGGTGGGGGTCAGCGCGCAGACCGCGAGCAGCACGAGCAGCCGGGCCAGGCTCCGGCCGTCGCCCGACCGGGCCCGGCCGGCGGCCACCGCCACCCACGGGAGCGCGGCGTAGGCCAGCAGCAGGGCCCAGTGACCGAGCACCAGCCGCTCGGCGACGTAGGGGTTCCAGAGGTAGGCCGCGGCCGCGACCACCCCGGCGGCGCCCTGCCGGACGGGGTCGGTGCCGACCACGACGGCGGCCAGCCGCCCGGCGCCGGCCCCGGCGAGCACGAGGGCACCCAGGAGCGCAGCCTTCTGCACCAGGCTGCCGGGGACGACCGTGCCGAGCAGCGCCACGACGGCGTCGACCGGCACCGCCCGGGGCAGCCCGTCGCCCAGGCCGACCGTGTCGCGGGTGAGGTCGGCCTGCGGTACGAAGACCATGTCGTACGACAGCGCGTAGCCGGGCGCGAGGACCGGGGCCAGCACGAGCAGCGAGAGCAGCGCCGACACCAGCCAGGGGCCGCGTCGCATGTCCGGTTCCCGACCTCCCGACGAGCCCACGCCGCTATCGTGACTGCACCGCCCGCGGCGCCCGGCGACTCTACTGCGCCCCCGTCCCCCCGCCGAGGAGATCGTGTCCCGAACCACCGTGGCCGCCGCCCGGCGCCTTCGACTCGGCGGCGGGGTCGCGGTGCTGGTGGCCCTCAGCGCCGCCAACGGTCTGGGCTACCTGCTCACGCTGGTCGCCTCACGTCGCCTCGGTCCCGAGGGGTACGGCGCGCTGGCCGCCCTGCTCGGGCTGGTGCTGGTCGGCAACGTGCTCGCCCTGGGCCTGCAGGCGGTCGTCGCCCGGCGGGTCGTGACCTCGGGCGTCGACGCGGCCCTGTCGTGGGCGCCGCGGGTCACCGCCGCCGGCGCCGCCGGGCTCGGCCTGGTCGGGGTGCTGGCCGTGCCGCTGGTCGTCCGCCTCCTGCACCTCGGGTCGGTCTGGCCGGCGGTGGCCCTCGCGGCGACCCTCGTGCCGCTGACCGTCCTCGGGGGCCAGCTCGGTCTGCTGCAGGGCGCCGAGCGGCTGCACGCCCTGGCCGCCCTGTACGTGCTGGGCGGCGTCGGCAAGGTCGGCGGCGGGGTGATGGGGGTGCTCGTGGGTGGCTCGGTCACGGCGACGATGGCCGGCACCGCTGCGGGGGCGGCAGCGGCCGCGGCGGCAGGTGCCGTCCTGGTGCGCCGGGCGCTGCCCGCCCCGCCGGGGACCTCGGCGCTGCCACCCGGCGTCCTCGCCGAGACGGCGTGGGCCACCTACTCCCTCGGCGCGCTGTTCGCGCTGACCAACGTCGACGTCGTCCTCGCCCGGCACGCCCTGCCGGCCCGCGAGGCCGGCCTGTACGCCGTCGGCGCGGTCGTGGCGAAGGCGGCGTTCTGGCTGCCCAGCGTGGTGCCCGTCATCGCGCTCGCCGGCCTGTCCGACCCCGCGCGCAGGTTCCGGACGGCGGTCCGGTCGCTCGGCGCCGTCACGGCGGCCGGCCTGGTCGTCACCGGCAGCGCCGCGGTGGCGGGCTCGCTGTTCGTCCACGCCGTCGGAGGGTCGGCCTACCTCGCGCTGGCCGACCGGGTGTGGCTGTTCGCCGCGGTGGGCTCGCTGTTCGCCGTCGCCCAGCTGCTGCTGTACTCGCGGCTCGCGGCGGAGGACCGCCGGGTCGCCGCCCCGATGTGGGTGCTCGTCGCGGTCGAGGTCGCCGCGGTGACCCTGTGGTGGCACGGGTCGCCCACCCAGATCGTGCTGACCGCCCTCGCGACGGCGGTGGTCCTGGTCGCGCTCGGTGCGCTGGCCGAGGCCGAGGAGCACCGGCCGCGGCGGGCCGGTGGCTGACGCGGCCGCGGGGGCGGCCCGGGCGGACCGGTGGCCGGCGACCCTGGCGGCGCTGGTCCGCGCCCTGCGCCCCCGGCAGTGGGTCAAGAACGTCCTGGTCGGCGCCGCGCCGCTGGCGGCCGGCGACCTGCTCGACGCCGACGTCGCCGGGCGGACCCTGCTCGCGTTCGTGGCGTTCTGCGCGGCGGCCAGCAGCGTCTACCTCGTCAACGACGTCGTCGACGCGCCCCGCGACCGCAACCATCCCGACAAGCGGGCGCGGCCGGTGGCCTCCGGCGCGGTCGCCCCGTGGCAGGCCCTCACCCTGGCCGCCGTGCTCGGCGTCGCGGCCGTGGCCGTCCCGCTCGCGCTCGGCGCCCCCCGGCTCTCGCTGACGCTGGCCGTCTACCTGGTGCTCAGCGGGGCGTACAACCTGGGCCTGAAGCACCAGCGGGTCCTGGACATGTCCATCGTCTCGATCGGGTTCCTGCTGCGGGCCGTCGCCGGTGGCGCGGCCGCCGAGCTCCCCCTGTCGCGCTGGTTCCTCATCGTCGCGGCGTTCGGCTCGCTGTTCGTGGTCGCCGGCAAGCGCTACTCCGAGCTGGTCACCCTCGGCGAGCGGGCCGCCGAGACCCGCCCGACGCTGCGCGGCTACTCCGCCAGCTACCTGCGGTTCGTCTGGAGCATCTCCGCCGCGGTCACGGTCACGGCGTACTGCCTGTGGGCCTTCGAGGTCGGCGACCGGCCGGGTGAGCTGCCGTGGGGGCCGCTGTCGGTGGCGCCGTTCGTGGTGGCCATGCTGCGCTTCGCCCTCGACGTCGACAGCGGGCGGACCGGTGCCCCGGAGGAGGTGGCGCTGCGCGACCCGGTGCTGCTCGGGGTGTGCCTGAGCTGGCTGCTCGTCTTCTCCCTCGGCGCGTTCCGTGTCTGACCCCTCCCCTGCTCCCGGCGACCACCCGCCGACCCTGCTGAGCGGCTGGGGCGGCACCGCGCCGACGGCAGCGGTCGTGGTGCCGACGCCGACGGCCGACCGGGTGGCGTCGGCGGTGCGGGCGGCCGGCGGTCGCGGTGCCCTGGCGCGCGGGCTCGGCCGGTCCTACGGCGACGCGGCACAGAACGCCGGCGGCACCGTGCTCGACCTCACCGCCCTGACCCGGCGGGTCGAGCTCGATGCCGACGCGGGCACCGTCACCGCCGACGGCGGCGCCAGCATCGACCACCTGCTGCGGACCCTGCTGCCCCGTGGCTGGTGCGTGCCGGTGACCCCCGGGACGCGGCAGGTCACCGTGGGCGGTGCCCTGGCCGCCGACGTGCACGGCAAGAACCACCACCGCGACGGGAGCATCGGCCGGCACGTCCTGGCGGCCGAGCTGGTGACGGGCGCCGGCGAGGTGCGCCACCTGCAGCCCGGTGACCCGCTGCTCGACGCGACCCTCGGCGGGCTCGGGCTCACGGGCGTCGTGACGTCCGCGACCCTGGCCGTCCGCCCGGTGCAGACGTCGTGGATGTCGGTGGACACCACCCGCGCCGGCGACCTCGACGCGCTGATGGCGGCGCTGGAGGAGGCCGACTCCCGCTCGCGGTACAGCGTCGCGTGGGTCGACTGCCTGGCACGCGGGTCACGACTCGGTCGGGGCGTGGTGACCAGTGGCGACCACGCCATCCCGGACCAGCTGCCGGCCGGGGCCCGCCGCGACCCGCTCGCCTTCGCACCCCGCAACCGGCTGCGGGTCCCGCCCGTGGTCCCCGGAGGCCTGCTGCGCCGCAGCACGGTGACCGCGTTCAACGAGGCGTGGTTCCGGGCGGCACCGGCCCGGCGCAGGGCCGAGCCGCAGCCGCTGGCCCGGTTCTTCCACCCGCTGGACGGCGTCGCCGGCTGGAACCGGGTCTACGGCGCCGCGGGCTTCGTGCAGTGGCAGGTCGTGGTGCCCTTCGCCGCGGCCGACGTGCTGCGGGGCGCGGTCGAGGCGTTCTCGCGGGCCGCGGCCCCGGCGTTCCTCGCCGTCCTCAAGCGGTTCGGCGCGGCCGGGAGCGGCCACCTGTCGTTCCCCGCCCCCGGGTGGACGCTGGCCCTCGACCTGCCCGCGGGGCTCCCGGGCCTCGCCGGGCTGCTCGACCGGCTCGACGACCAGGTGGCGGCCGCCGGGGGCCGGGTGTACCTCGCCAAGGACTCGAGGCTGCGCCCCGAGCACGTCGCCACGATGTACCCGCGGCTGGCGCAGTGGCAGGCCGTCCGCGCCGCCGCCGACCCCGGCGGCGTCTTCCGCTCCGACCTCGCCAGGAGGCTCCAGCTGTGATCGACTCCCTCGGCCGCCCGCAGTCGGTGCTGCTGATCGGCGGGACCTCGGAGATCGGCCTGGCCGCGGTGCGGGCGCTGGCCGGCGACCACCTGCGACGGGTCGTGCTGGCCGGCCGGCCCTCCCCGCGGCGCGACGAGGCGCTCGAGGCGGTGCGCGGCCTGGGCGTCCACGACGTCTCCGCCGTCGACCTCGACGCGCTGGACACCGCCGGGCACGGGGCCGCGCTGCGGCCGGTCTTCGCCGCGGACGACGTCGACGTCGTCCTGATGGCGGTGGGTGAGCTGGGCGACCAGAGGGCCGCGGAGAAGGACCCGGGGCTCGCCGTCGGCACCGCGCTGGCGACCTACGTCGGGCCGATGTCGGCGCTGCTGCACGTGGCCGCGGCGATGCGCGAGCAGGGGCACGGCGTCGTCGTCGTGCTGTCGTCGGTCGCCGCCGTGCGGGCCCGCCGGGCCAACTTCGTCTACGGCTCGGCCAAGGCCGGCCTCGACGCGGTGGCGCAGGGCCTGGGTGCGGCGCTGGCCGGCAGCGGAGTGTCGGTGGTCACCGTGCGACCCGGCTTCGTCCGCACCCGGATGACGGCCGGCCTGCCCGCGGCGCCCTTCGCGACGGGCCCGGACGAGGTGGCCGCCGCGGTGCGCGACGCGGTGCGCGACACCCCCGAGGTGGTCTGGGTGCCGGGCACGCTGCGCGTGGTCATGACGGTGCTGCGGCTGCTCCCCCGCGCGGTGTTCCGGCGGCTGCCCGGCTGAGGTCTGCTCCGGCCCGGTGGGGTCAGGGCAGCTCGGCCGGCCACGACGGCGGGGTGAAGGCGGCGGTCACCGACTCGTCCCCGCCGAAGAACCGCGCGACCGAACCCGACCCCGGCAGCGTCCCCTCGCGCACCCAGCTGTCGAGCAGCGCGATGACACCGACCCGCTGCTCGGTGGTGAAGTTGCAGTGGCCGGCGCCGAAGGGGGCACCGGTCTCGGGCGAGTACGACGCCGGCGGGGTCGTGTACAGCTGCAGCAGGTCGGCGCTGCGGTTGGCGGCCGAGGCCACCCGGTCCGCGAACACGGCCTCGTTCTGCACCAGGACGAGCGGGTCCGCCGTCGTGTGCAGGGTGACGGTCGGGTCCTGCAGCCGGCCGGTCGGGTTGCCCATGACGGCGAACTGCGTGCGGGCCGTCGGGTCGGCTGCGACCCGCTTCCCGTTCTGCAGCGCGGAGAGCATGTCGCGCGTCGAGCCCGCCGCGACGGTCTCGATCAGGGCCTGCTCGGCTTCGTCGATGCGCGAGGAGTAGTCGACCCCGTCGTTGCCGGAGGCGTTGCCACCGACCCGCTGCTCGATCTCGTAGCGACCGAAGGTGCCGTAGCCCAGCGCGGTGAGGATCGACTCGGCCCGGGCCCGCACCTGCGACTCGACGGTGGACCCGTCGTAGGTGCGCGTCTTGGTCGGGGCGTCGACGACCGACGCGACCATGAGGATCGCGGGGACCCCCGTGGCCAGGTCGCCGCCGGCCGCCGTGATCGCCTCGAACGCGCCCTCCCAGTTCGCCACGGCCTCGTCGTGGCTGGCGTACCCGGTGAGCTTCAGCTCGGGGTAGATCAGCGTCTTCACGGCGTAGGCCACGTCCAGGGCCAGGTCGAGGTTGAGGTTGCCGCCGCCGAGCACGCCGCACAGCGGGGCCGCACCGGACACCCACTTCGGGTGCTTCTCGGCGAGGGTCTGGGTGATCAGGCCGCCGAGCGAGTCGCCCCACACGTAGACCCGGTCCGGCTCGCCGACCTTCTCGACGAAGAAGTCGTGCAGCGCCTCGCCCGCCGCCACCCCGTCGAGCACGTCCCACCCGTTCGTCGCGAACGCGGAGCCGGCCAGCGCGTAGCCCTGGGCCAGCAGTGCCGCACCGACCTCCTCGCCGGGCGCGGGCGCCGGCTCGGTGTCGACCGGCTCGAAGTCCGGCGGCGACGGCTCCGCCTGGCGGTAGCCGTGGGAGTACAGCAGCAGGGTGCCGTTCCACTCGTCCGGCATCCGGATGTCGTACGAGGCCCCGTCGATCTCCCCGGTGCACGCCACCTCGTCGCAGCTGGCGAACGGCACGTCGGTCCGCGTGGACATCTCGCGCTGCGCGGCGGACAGCTCGGCGCTCTCTCCGCCGCAGGCGCTCGCGGTGAGCGCGGCGACCAGGACCAGTGCTGCTCCCGGCAGGGATCGGTGCGACATGGGTCTCCAGACGAGCAGCAGGCGGCCGGCCCGCGGCAGGCGGTCCGGACCCGACGTTACCCAGCGGTAACGAGGTGTCCTCGTGTTTCTACCAGGCTCCGTGCGCCCGGGCCGCGGATTCCTCCGGGAATCGCGCGGAGCGGGCGGTGTCCCCGGGTCAGTGCCCGGCGTCCTGCCAGGTGCGACCGACCCCGACCGAGACGTCCAGGGGCACCGACAGCGCGTACGCGGCGCCCATCTCGCGGCGCACCAGCGCCTCGAGGGCCGGGCGCTCGCCCGGGGCGACCTCGAGCACGAGCTCGTCGTGGACCTGGAGCAGCACCCGGCTGGCCATCCCCTCGGCTGCCAGGGCCCGGTCGACGCCGAGCATCGCGACCTTGACGAGGTCGGCGGCCGAGCCCTGGATGGGGGCGTTGAGGGCCATCCGCTCGGCCATCTCGCGGCGTTGCCGGTTGTCGCTGGTGAGGTCGGGGAGGTAGCGGCGCCGGCCGAGCACGGTCTCGGTGAAGCCGCTGCGGCGGGCCTCGTCGACGACGTCGCGCAGGTAGTCGCGCACCCCGCCGAAGCGCAGGAAGTACTCGTCCATCAGGCCCTTGGCCTCGTCGGTGCCGATCGAGAGCTGCCGCGAGAGCCCGAAGGCGGACAGGCCGTAGGCGAGGCCGTACGACATCGCCTTGATCTTGGCTCGCTGCTCGAGGGTCACGTCGCCGGGCGCGACGCCGAACACCCGGGAGGCGGTGAACGCGTGCAGGTCCTCGCCGGAGTGGAACGCCTCGATCAGGGCGGCGTCCTCGGACAGGTGGGCCATGATGCGCATCTCGATCTGGCTGTAGTCGGCGGTGAGCAGCGACTCGTAGCCCTCGCCCACGACGAACGCCAGCCGGATGCGGCGGCCCTCCTCGGTGCGGATCGGGATGTTCTGCAGGTTCGGCTCGGTCGACGACAGCCGGCCGGTCGCGGCGATCATCTGGTTGAACGTCGTGTGGATGCGGCCGTCGTCGCGCACCGTCTTGAGCAGGCCGTCGACCGTCACCTTGAGCCGGGTGGCGTCGCGGTGGCCGAGCACCGCGGCCAGGAACGGGTGCTGGGTCTGCGCGTACAACGCCTGCAGCGCATCGGCGTCGGTGGTCCAGCCGGTCTTGGTGCGCTTGGTCTTGGGCATGCCGAGCTCGTCGAACAGCAGCACCTGCAGCTGCTTGGGCGAGCCGAGGTTGATCTCCTTGCCGATGACGGAGTACGCCTCGTCGGCCGCCTCCTTGACCCGGCCGGCGAACTGCGACTCCAGCGAGCTCAGGTGCTCGGTGTCCACGGCGATGCCCGCGCGTTCCATCGCGGCGAGGACCTGGACGAGTGGCAGCTCGACGTCGCGCAACAGGCGCGTCGCGGCCCGGGCCTCGAGCTCGGTGTCCAGCGCCTCGGCGAGCTCGAGCACCGCGCGGGCGCGCAGCACGTCGGACTCCGCGGCCGAGGTGTCGTCGCCGCCGTCGAGCCCGAAGGCCAGCTGGCCGTCCTCGCCGCCCTCGGCGCGCAGCTCGCGCCGCAGGTAGCGCAGCGCGAGGTCGGCCAGGTCGTAGCTGCGCTGGTCGGGCCGCGCGAGGTACGCCGACAGCGCGGTGTCGCTCGTCACGCCGGCCAGCTGCCAGCCGCGGGCCGCGAGGGCCAGCGACGGCCCCTTCGCGTCGTGCAGCGCCTTGGCGGCACCCGGGTCGGCGAGCCAGCCGGCGACCGCCTGCTCGTCGCGCTCGTCCAGCGACCCGGGTGCGAACCACCCGCCCTCGCCGTCGGCCGCGGCCAGCGCGACGCCCGTCACGTCGCCGGTGCCCGCACCCCAGTAGCCCGACAGGTGCACGCCGGTGCGCCCCCCGTCGCGCGCGTGCGCGTCGAGCCAGGCCGCGACCGACCCGCCCGGCTGGTCGGGACCGAGCAACGCGAAGGACACCTCGAAGCCCTCGTCGGACTCGGGGCCGGCGGCCTCGACCGTCTGGTAGAGCCGGTCCCGGAGCACCCGGAACTCCAGGGCGTCGAAGACCTTGGCCACCTCGTCGCGCTCCCAGTTGGTGCGCGCCAGGTCGCCCGGCATCACCTCGACGGGCACCTCGCGCACCAGCTCGGTGAGCTGACGGTTCTGCACCACCTGGGCGAGGTGGGCCCGCAGGGCCTCGCCGGCCTTGCCCTTCACCTCGTCGACGCGGGCCACCAGGTTGTCCAGGTCGCCGAACTCCACGATCCACTTGGTCGCGGTCTTCTCACCGACCCCGGGGATGTTGGGCAGGTTGTCGCTCGGGTCGCCGCGCAGCGCCGCGAAGTCGGGGTACTGCGCCGGCGTCAGGCCGTACTTCTCCTGCACGTGCTCCGGGGTGAACCGCCACATGTCCGAGACGCCCTTGCGCGGGTAGAGCACGGTCACGTGGTCGCTGACCAGCTGGAGCGCGTCGCGGTCCCCGCTGCAGATCAGCACGTCGAAGCCCTCACGCTCGGCGCGGGAGGTGACCGTCGCGATGACGTCGTCGGCCTCGTAGCCCTCGGCCTCCAGCGACGGGATGCGCAGGGCCTCGAGGACCTCCTTGACCAGCTCGACCTGGCCCCGGAAGTCGGCGGGGCTGCTGGAGCGGTTGGCCTTGTAGTCGGCGAAGAGCTCGGAGCGGAAGGTCTGCCGCGACACGTCGAACGCGACGGCCACGTGGGTGGGCTCCTCGTCGCGGAGGAGGTTGATCAGCATCGAGGTGAAGCCGTAGACGGCGTTGGTGGGCTGACCCGTCGTCGTCGAGAAGTTCTCGACCGGGAGCGCGAAGAAGGCGCGGTAGGCCAGCGAGTGCCCGTCGAGCAGGAGCAGCCGGTTCGTCGCGCGTGCGCCGCCGCTGCCACCCGTCCGCGCTGCCACGGCACCGACCCTAGCCGGGCGGCCCGACACCCCCCGGACCCCCGGTGCCTACCATCCCGGCCATGACGCACGAGCCGACCGACCAGTCCGCGCAGCCGCCGTCCGGCCCCGACCGGACGGGGTTCCTCGACCAGGTGAACGCCCTCGGCAAGGGCACCCTGGTGGAGCGCATGGGGATCGTGTTCACCGAGGCGAGCGCCGAGCGGGTGGTGGCCACGATGCCGGTCGAGGGCAACACCCAGCCGTACGGGCTGCTGCACGGCGGGGCATCGGTCGTGCTCGCCGAGACCCTCGGGTCGATCGGCTCGGCGCTGCACGCCGGGGCGGACCGGGTGGCGGTCGGCGTCGACATCAACGCCACCCACCACCGGGCGGCCCGCGCCGGGCTGGTCACCGGGACCGCCCGGCCCCTGCACCTGGGCTCGACCACGACCTCCTGGCAGGTCGAGGTCGTCGACGAGGGCGGCCGACCGATCTGCACCTCGCGGATCACCTGCCTGCTGCGCGACACCGCGCCCGGCGCCTGAGCGGTCAGTCGACGACGCGCGCGACGACCGCGGCCCGCACCCGTCGCAGGGAGCGCCGGCGGGCCAGCAGGTTGTCGGTGGGCGTCCCGCCCGGCACCAGGCGTCGGCGCAGCACGCTCACCGACGCCGACCTGCGGACGACCACCGGGCTGAAGCCGAGCCGGGCGTAGAACCGCTGGGTCTCGCGCATCTGCGGGACCACGCTGGTGATGACGTGCTCGGCACCGACCTCGTCCGCGTAGGCCACCGCTGCCGCCAGCAGCGCCTTGCCGACCCCGCGCCGGCGGCAGCCCTCCCGCACGTGCAGGTAGTGGGCGTGCACCGCCCGCTGGTCGAACAGGGGGGCATAGGGCTGGTCGGTGAACAGGGCCATGCCCGCGACGTCGTCGCCGTCGACGACCGCGACCACGACGCGGGACTGCGGGTCCCGGCCGACCGACTCGAGCCGGCTGCGCAGCGACGCCTCGTCGGGGCCGGGCATCAGCCGCTCGATCCGGCCGCCCAGCTCGCGCAGCTCCCCCCACATCTCGAGGAGCGCAGGCATGTCCTCGAGGGTGGCCTCGCGGACCACGACAGCGGGTCTGGACAACCGGACCTCCACCTGACTCGAGGGACGCACGGAGGCGTCCTGGACGACGTTCCCCCGTCGTTGCTGCCCCGAGCAGCCGCGGCCGGACATTACGCCTACCCGGCCGGGTCGCGCGAGATGATCACCGAAGAAAGATCCGCAGCCGGGTTCGATGCCTCACCGTGACCCGAGGGCACTATGCTCCCGGCCACCGGTGAGCCCAGCGCTCGTCCCCCACCCGGAGGTGCTTTGGTGCGCACGAGAGTCGCGTTGTCGCTCGCCACGCTGCTCTCTGCCCTCGTCGTCGTGCTCGGGATGGGCGCGGGGCCGGCCGCGGCGGAGGGCGAGTCGATCTTCGGCTTCATGTTCCAGCTGAAGAAGGGCGAGCGGGTCGCCTACGAGAACGTCAAGGTCGACGTCAAGGGGCCGGGCGGCTTCGCCGGGTCGGCCACCACCGACGACACCGGTCGCTGGACGGTCGAGGTGCCCGGCAAGGGCACCTACACCGTCACCATCGACGAGAAGACCCTGCCCAAGAACGTCAACGTGCGCGACGCGAGCAAGAACTCGCTCAAGGTGCCGGTGCTCTCCGGGCAGGACAAGCCGGTGCTGTTCCCGCTGGGAAAGAGCACGAGACAGGTCGAGAGCAAGTGGAGCCAGGCGGCGCAGCTGACCGCCGAGGGCCTCCGGTTCGGCCTGATCATGGCGTTGGCGGCTGTGGGGCTCTCGCTCATCTTCGGCACCACCGGTCTGACCAACTTCGCCCACGGCGAGCTGGTGACCATCGGCGCGCTGCTCACCTGGTGGATCAGCAGCGGGCAGCTGCCCAAGTTCCTGCCGGACTTCGGCGGCTTCCAGTTCTTCCCGGCGGCGGCGATCGCCTTGGTGGTGTGCGGCCTGCTGGGCTGGTTCAACGACGCCGGGCTGTGGGCCCCGCTGCGGCGCCGGGGCACCGGTCTGATCGCTGCGATGATCGTGTCGATCGGCCTGGGCATCTTCCTGCGCTACTTCTACCTCTACCTGTTCAGCGGGGTGACCCGGTCCTACCCGGACTACCGGGGCGCCAAGGGCATCGACATCGGGCCGATCAGCCTGGCCGCGGTCGACTACTGGTCGATAGCGGTGGCCGTCGTCGTGCTCGCCGTCACGATCCTCGCCCTGCTGCGGACCCGGATCGGCAAGGCGACCCGGGCCGTGGCCGACAACCCGGCCCTCGCGGCCGCGTCCGGCATCGACGTCGACCGGGTGATCCGCGTGGTGTGGGTCGCCGGCTCGGTGCTGGCCGGCCTGGCCGGTGTGCTGCTCGGGCTCGCACAGGGCGTCAACTTCCAGATGGGCTTCCAGATCCTGCTGCTGATCTTCGCCGCGGTGACCCTCGGCGGCCTGGGCACGGCGTACGGCGCCCTGGCCGGCAGCATCATCGTCGGGCTGTTCATCTCGGTGTCGACCCTGTGGATCCCCGTCGAGCTGAAGAACGTCGGCGCGCTCGGCATCCTGATCGTCATCCTCCTCGTCCGGCCACAGGGACTCCTGGGCCGAGCGCAGCGGGTCGGCTGAGGCGGAACGGAGCGCTCCCATGGACTGGACCCGGATCCTCATCAACGCCCTCGAGGCGTCGATCGGCCTGCAGGCGGTCGTCTTCGGTCTCGCCGCGATCGGCCTCAACGTGCACTTCGGCTACACCGGCCTGCTGAACTTCGGCCAGTCCGGCTTCCTCGCCGTGGCTGCCTACGGGCTCGCGGTCACCGTCTCGACCTTCGACCTGCCGCTCTGGCTCGGGGTGTTCTTCGGCCTCGGCGGCGCGGTCCTGCTGGCCCTGCTGCTCGGTATCCCCACCCTGCGCCTGCGCGCCGACTACCTGGCGATCGTCACGATCGCCTCGGCCGAGATCATCCGGCTGACCGCGCGCTCGGTGACCTTCGAGGGAACCCTGGGCGGCTCGGACGGCCGCCAGGCGTTCGCCGGGGACTTCTACGCGATCAACCCCTACCCGGTCGGCGCCTACGACATCGGCCGCTTCGGCTTCAACGAGCGCCAGATGTGGGTCCTCACCGTGGGCTGGACGCTGATCCTGCTCGCCTGCCTCGTGGTCTTCCTGCTCATGCGCAGCCCGTGGGGCCGCGTGCTCAAGGCCATCCGCGAGGACGAGGACGCCGTGCGCAGCCTCGGCAAGAACGTCTACGCCTACAAGATGCAGAGCCTGATCATCGGCGGCGTGCTCGGCTGTCTCGGTGGCTTCATCTACGCGCTCGGGCAGGCGTCGATCCAACCGGACATCTTCGGCACCGACACCACGTTCTTCGCCTACACCGTGCTCATCCTCGGTGGCGCCGCCCGGATCATGGCGCCGGTCGTCGGCGCGATGGTCTTCTGGGTGATCCTGTCGCTGAGCGACAACATCCTCAACGAGGCGATCGACGCCGGCTACATCTCGAAGTCGCTGATCAGCACCAACGAGGTCGGACAGTTCCGCTTCATGATCGTCGGCCTGCTGCTCATGCTCCTGATGATCTTCCGTCCCCAGGGGATCTTCGGTGACCGGAGGGAGATCGCGCTCGATGCCCGCTGACAGCACCCCCACCACGGTGGGCGACAACGCCCGACGCGGCCAGCGCGACGCAGCGGCCGCCGCCCTGGCCGACGTCGCGCACGAGCCAGGCGCCCCGAAGCCCGACCCGATCCTGGTCGCCGACGGCATCGTCCGGCAGTTCGGCGGCCTGACCGCCGTCGACGTCGAGCACGTCGAGATCCAGCGCGGCGCGATCACCGCGCTGATCGGCCCCAACGGGGCGGGCAAGACCACCTTCTTCAACCTGCTCACCGGCTTCGACCAGCCCGACCAGGGCACCTGGTCGTTCGGCACGCACTCGCTCAAGGGCGTCGCGCCGCACAAGGTGGCCCGGCTCGGCATGGTGCGCACCTTCCAGCTCACCAAGGCCCTGTCCAAGCTCACCGTCATCGAGAACATGCGTCTCGGGGCGACCGGGCAGAAGGGCGAGAACGTCTTCCGGGCCCTGGTCAAGGGGCTGTGGGGGGCCCAGGAGCGCGAGATCACGCAGCGCGCCGACGACCTGCTCGCCCGGTTCAAGCTGGACACCAAGCGCGAGGACTTCGCGGGCAGCCTCTCCGGCGGCCAGCGCAAGCTGCTCGAGATGGCCCGGGCGCTCATGGTCGGTCCCGAGATCGTCATGCTCGACGAGCCGATGGCCGGTGTGAACCCCGCGCTGACCCAGTCGCTGCTCGGCCACGTCAAGGACCTGCGCGAGGACGGCATGACGGTGCTGTTCGTCGAGCACGACATGGACATGGTCCGCGACATCTCCGACTGGGTCATCGTGATGGCCCAGGGCAAGATCATCGCCGAGGGCCCCCCGGACGCCGTGATGGGCGACCAGCGGGTCATCGACGCCTACCTCGGCTCCCACCACGACGCCCCGCTCACGGAGGAGGACGAGCAGCAGGTGCTCGCCGAGGCCGAGGCGGAGCTCGAGCGGGAGCGCGCCGCCCACGACGAGGAGCACAAGTGAGCAGCGACGACCGCCCGACCGGCGGCAGCGCCGGCCAGAGCGCCGAGCAGCCGGTCGACCAGCCCGGCACGCCCGCCGGGGCCGAGCAGGACGCCGGGGTGAAGGCCGCCGAGGGCGAGAACGGCTCGTCGGCCTCGCACGAGATCTCCCGCGAGGACCGCGGCGCGCACGAGGCCGGTGCCAAGGACGCCCTGCTGCGCGCCGACGAGGTGGTCGCGGGCTACGTGCCCGGGGTCAACATCCTCAACGGCTGCGACTTCTACGTGAACGACGGCGAGCTGGTCGGCATCATCGGCCCCAACGGCGCCGGCAAGTCGACCCTGCTCAAGGCGATCTTCGGTCTCATCAAGGTGAGCACCGGCTCGATCACGCTGCGCGGGCAGGACATCACCGGGTTCAAGGCCAACCGCCTGGTGGCCCAGGGAGTGGGCTTCGTGCCCCAGACCAACAACGTCTTCCCGAGCCTCACCATCGAGGAGAACCTGCAGATGGGGGTCTACCAGGCCCCCAAGAAGTTCAAGTCGAGCTTCGAGTTCGTCACCGGGCTGTTCCCGGCGCTGGGCGAGCGCCGCTCGCAGCGCGCCGGGTCGCTGTCCGGCGGCGAGCGGCAGATGGTGGCGATGGGCAGGGCCCTGATGATGGAGCCCTCGGTGCTGCTGCTCGACGAGCCGTCGGCCGGCCTGTCCCCCGCCCTGCAGGACGAGGTGTTCGTCCGGACCCGGCAGATCAACCGGGCCGGCGTCTCGGTGATCATGGTCGAGCAGAACGCCCGGCGCTGCCTGCAGATCTGCGACCGCGGCTACGTCCTCGACCAGGGCCGCAACGCCTACACCGCGTCCGGCCAGGACCTGTCGAAGGACCCCAAGGTGATCGAGCTCTACCTCGGCACCCTCGCCAAGGCCTGACCCCCGCACCTCCCCCGCCGCCCCGCGTGGTCGCTCGTTTGCGACCTGGTTCCCCCGACACGCCGTACCCCGTCGGCGTGTCCCGTGACGGATGTCGCAAACGATCATCTTTGGGGGGCGGACGGCAGAGGGGCCCGGCCGTGACCGGCCGGGCCCCTCTGTCGTGCTGTGCTCCGTCAGGTGACGGGAGACGCTGACGCGTGCGTCAGATCTCGCCGTCCTTGCCCTCGACGAAGCTGTAGGTGTTGTCGGCGCCGTACTGGTAGATGCCGACGGTGGCCTTGCTCGGGTCACCGTTGTCGTTGAACTCGACAGGGCCGCTGACACCGTTGTAGTCGATGTCCTCGCCGTCCTCCAGCAGTGCGAGACAGTCCTTGAACGTCTCGCACGCGGTGCCGCCGGAGCTGACCTCCTGCATCTTCGCCGCGATCGACTCACCGGCATCGTCACCCGCGGCCTGGGCGGCCAGGGCGATCAGGATGACGGCGTCGTACGACTCCGGCGCGTAGGCGAACTCGCTCAGGTCGGGCTTGAGCTCGGTCAGACGGGCCTTGAACTCGTCACCGGCGACGACACCCGGCAGGGTGCCCTTGACACCCTCGAGGGTGCCCTTGGGGAAGTCCTTGTCGTAGCCGGCGAGGTTGCCGTCCACGAAGTAGATCTTCTTGTCCGCCGGGCCGATGCCCTGCTTGACCATCTCGGGGATGATCTTCTTGGTCTCGTCGAACGCGATGACCGCGATCGCCTCGGGGTCGGCTGCCTTGATCTTGCCGACCTCGGTGGCGAAGGACGCGGCCTTGGGGTCGTAGACGACCTTCTCGACGACCTGGCCGCCACCGGAGGTGATGGCCTTCTCGGCGTTCTCGGCGAGGCCGGTGCCGTAGGAGTCCTGCAGCGCCAGGATGCCCACCGTGGTGTTGCCGTCGGCGAGGATCAGGTCGCCGAGGACGCGGCCCTGGAGGACGTCCGGCGGTGCGGTGCGGAAGTAGAGACCCTTGTCCGCGTAGTCGGTGAGCTCGTCCGAGGTGTTCGCGGGCGAGATCTGGAGCACGCCGTTGCCGGTGATCTTGTCGATGACCGAGAGCGACACGCTGGACGAGGCAGCGCCGACGATCGCGTCGACGTTGTTCGAGAGGAGCCGGTCGACCGACTGGGAGGCCGTGTCGGTCGAGGTGTCACCCGAGTCGGAGTCGACCTTCTCGACCTGCTTGCCGTTCACACCGCCCGCGTCGTTGATGTCCTGGATCGCGAGGTCGACGCCGGCGAACTCCGGCGGACCGAGGAAGGCCAGCGAGCCGGTCTGGGGGAGCAGCGTGCCGATCTTCAGGGTGCCGTCACCCTTCTTGTCCGGCGCAGCCGAGCTGGAACCCGAGGCCTGGGCGTCTGGCTCGGTCGTGGTGTCGTCGTCGCCACCGCAAGCGGTGAGCAGAAGACCGGCGACACCCAGGACCGCAACCGACCGCCAAAGGGGGGTGGGGCGAATCATGAACCATCTCCTTGAGAAGGGTCGCGGACCTGGAGCGGGCCGCGCAGGCTCGCGCCTGACGCTGGGGAACCTATCGAACGCCAGGGGGACACGAGGGGTGATACCGCCGATGTCCCCATCCGTCGTTGCCAAGTCGTGACCTTTCCGCGACCGCGGTGCAGCGACCTGACACATCGGCGACACAGTGCGACCGTCCGGGTGCGTACCGCGAGGCGGACCTGACACCGGGCCGCCCGCTCAGGGGGCCGTGCCGCCCGGCTCGTGCTCGCGCAGGACGTGCTCGGCCACCGCGCGCATGCTCATGCGCCGGTCCATCGAGGCGCGCTGCACCCAGCGGTAGGCCGCGGCCTCGTCCAGCCCGTGCCGGTCCTGCAGCAGGCCCTTGGCGCGGTCCACCAGCTTGCGCGTCTCGAGCCGCTCCCGCAGGTCGGACACCTCGGCCTCGAGTGCGGTCTGCTCGTCGTAGCGCGCCATCGCCATCTCGACCGCCGGGACCAGGTCGGCCTTGCTGAACGGCTTCACGAGGTAGGCCATCGCGCCGGCCGCGCGGGCCCGCTCGACCAGCTCGCGCTGCGAGAAGGCCGTGAGCATCACGACGGGCGCGATCCGCGCCGCGGCGATCCGCTCCGCCGCCGAGATGCCGTCGAGGACGGGCATCTTGACGTCGAGGACGGCGAGGTCGGGCCGGTGCTCGGTCACCAGGGCGACGGCCTGCTCGCCGTCGGCGGCCTCGGCCACCACCTGGTAGCCCTCCTCCTCGAGCATCTCCTTGAGGTCGAGCCGGATGATCGCCTCGTCCTCGGCGATCACGACCCTGCGGGGTGCCTGCTCACCGGCGTCGATCACGGGTCGAGACTAGCCGCGGTGGCACAATGGGCCGGCGCGTCCGCCCGCCGGCCGGGCCGCGCAGCAGGGCCCGCCCCGATAGGCCAACTGGCAGAGCCGATGGTCTCAAACACCATTCAGTGTGGGTTCGAATCCCACTCGGGGCACCGTCGTGGAACGCGCGACCACCGCGGGCGCCAGGACCAGGCCGGGCCGATCGAGGTCCTGGTCGCCGGTGCGCACCGGCGGTAGCGTCATGGTGTCCCTCCGGTGGAGCGGGGGTCCAGGACATGCCCGTCGCGATGCCGCAGGCGGTGGCCGGTGATGTCGCCGCCCTCAGAGCCCACCTGACCGCCACGCTGCCGCGGCAGACCACGAAGAACCTGTTGATCGCGACGTGGAACATCCGCGCCTTCGGCGACGTCACCGACAAGTGGGTCTCCGGGAAGAACGACACCCCCAAGAGGGACCTGGGCTCGCTGGCCTGCATCGCCGAGGTCATCCGACGCTTCGACGTCGTCGCCCTGCAGGAGGTGAGGCGCAACGTCACGGCACTCATGCGCACCCTCGACCTCCTCGGGCCCGACTGGCGGGTGATCGCCTCGGACGTGACCGAGGGCGACCAGGGCAACGACGAGCGGATCGCGTTCGTCTACAACACCACCCGGGTACGGCCCAGCGGTCTGGTCGCGGAGATCGTGCTGCCGGTGCCGCCGCAGGTGGTGGTGAAGCAGTTCGCGCGCACGCCGTACGTGGCCAGCTTCAGCGTCGGCACCACCGAGTTCATCCTCGTCTCCCTGCACGTCCTCTGGGGCAGGAAACCGGGTGACAGGCTGCCGGAGATCGTGGCGATCGCCGAGTGGATGCGCGACTGGGCCGCCCGCCCCGGCGACTGGAACACCAACCTGCTGGTGCTCGGCGACTTCAACCTCGACCGTCTCAGCAACCCGCTCTACCAGGCGTTCACCTCGACCGGGCTCTGGCCGCCGGCCGAGCTGAACGAGGTCCGGCGGACCATCTTCGGCAGCTCCGGGGCCCACCACTTCTACGACCAGATCGCCTGGTTCGGCGACACGACCGACCACGCCTTGCTCGAGTCGCTCACCTACAACCACGCGGCCGGCTCGGTGGACTTCGTCGGGCACGTCATGAGCCGGCTCACCAAGGAGTCGCTGTCCTGGAGGATCTCCGACCATCTCCCGCTGTGGGTGGAGTTCAAGCGGCCCTGAGCCACCTGCCGGCACCGCCGCCGAAGACGTACCGCCCTCGCTGCACCGGGCACCCGGCGCGCGCACTCGGGTCGGGCGGGCCACCTGCCGATGACACCAGGGTGTCCACCCGACGGACGGGTCCCCGCCTGGCCTGCGCGCTGCTCGCCGGCGCGCTGCTGGCCGGCGCGCTCTCGGGCTGCGCGACGCTGCGCTCGGCGACTGCGGCGCCCGGCAGCCGGCCCGGGGTCGACATCCCCTCCTCACGGTCCGGCGAGGTCGCGGCCCAGCCGCTGGGCCGGCCCCGGCTGGCCCCGCCCGGCGAGGGCGGCTACGCCTTCCTGGCGAGCCACCCGGACGGCGACCCCGTCGCCTGGGACCCGTGCCGCCCGATCCACGTCGTCGTGCGCCCCGACGGGGAGCCGCCCGGGGCCAGGTCGCTGCTGGTCTCGGTCCTCGGTGAGCTCAGCGCGGCGTCGGGGCTGCGCTTCGTCGACGACGGCACCACCACCGAGGGCCCCGACCCGGCCCGGCGGCCCTACGACCGCGAGCGCTACGGCGACCGCTGGTCCCCCGTGCTGGTCACCTGGTCCTCGGCGGCCGAGACCACGATGCTCACCGACGACGTCCTCGGCCTGGCCGGCCCGGACGCCTACGGCGTCGGCGCCGAGCGACGCTGGGTGAGCGGGGCGGCGGTGTTCAACGCGCCCCTGCTTGCCCAGCAGCTGCGCACCGGTGACGACGCGAAGGCCCGCGCGGTGCTGCTGCACGAGCTCGGGCACCTCGTCGGGCTCGGCCACGTCCCCGACGCCTTCCAGGTCATGCACGACACCAACAGCTACCCGCTGGCCCGCTACCACGCGGGCGACCGGCGCGGGCTGGAGCGCCTCGGCGGCGGCCGCTGCTTCGACTCCCCCTGACGGCCGCGGGGCGACCGGGCGGGCCTGACGCGCGGCGCCCGCGCCGGGCAGGATGAGGTGGTGGAGGTCGTCCGTGTCGTCCGGCGTCGTGCTCTCGTGAGGGGCCGGGTGCAGGGCGTCTTCTTCCGGGCCGGCGCCCGGCAGCAGGCGGCGGCCCACGGCGTGGCCGGGTCGGCGCGCAACCTCGCCGACGGACGGGTCGAGGTGGTCCTCGAGGGGCCGCCGGACCAGGTCGGGGCCGTCCTCGACTGGCTGTCCCGCGGCACGCCCCGGGCCCGGGTCGAGGACGTCGAGGTGACGCCCGAGCAGCCCGAGGGGCTGACCGGGTTCCGGGTCGGCTGAGCCCCGCACGATGTCCGCGACGCACGAGGGCCCCGCGTCCCTCTCGGGATGCGGGGCCCTCGTGGTGCGGCGGTGCGGTCAGCCGACGTGCAGGCGCTGGCCGGGGTGGATCAGACCGGGGTTCGACCCGATCGTCTTCTTGTTCATCCGGTACAGGCTCTGCCAGCCGCCGGGCACGTCGCGCTTGCGGGCGATGCCGGAGAGCGTGTCACCGCTCTTGACGACGTAGGTGCCGGTCGCGGTCCGGGCCTTGCCGGCCTTGCGGTGCTTGCCGCGGGTGGCCCGCTCGGTCTGCACGCGGTTGTCCTCGCCGCGCTTCGCGGCCGAGTCGCGGTCCGACGAGCGGTCGCCGTCGGTCCGGCTGCGGTCCGCGGTGGTGGCGTCACCGTCGTCCTGGCTGCCGCCGCCGTCCTTGCTGCCACCGCCGTCCTTGCTGCCGCTGTCGCGGGCCGGCGCGTCGCCGGACATCCGGTCCTTGATCTCGGCAGCCGTGGCCAGCGCCTCGCGACGCTCGCTGGCCCCGAGGCCCAGGCGGCTGCTGCAGCCCGGCCACGGCGACCAGCCGCGACCGTCGAGCACCTTGGCGGCGATGACGATCTGCTCGGCGCGGCTCGCGAGGTCGGCGCGGGAGGCGTACTTCTCGCCGCCGTTGCCGTCCCAGGTGCCGTCGGCGAACTGCAGGCCGCCGTAGTAGCCGTTGCCGGTGTTGATGCCCCAGTTGCCGCCGCTCTCGCAGCCGGCGAGCTTGTCCCAGGCGCTGGACGCCGCGACGGCCGGGGTGGCGGTGGAGAAGGCCAGGGGGATGCCCGCGACGAGCGGGGCGGTCGCCAGACCGAGGGTCCGGGTGCGGTTGCTGGGCTTGCGGTGCCGGCCACGTCCGGGCGCGGTCGTCCGGGTGCGCTGATGCGCCATAGGTCGTTCCCTCTCGCCGCCTGCGAGGTGAGCTGTCGGGTTCGGGCGAGAGAGTTGCCCGGCCGCGGTCTGCGGCTTCACCCCGAGGACTCCGCGACGGTGAGGTCACGGGGCCCGAAGGTGGGTCCCCCACTCCTGCCCACTGCGTCTCATGCAGGCTCCCGGACGGCGGGCAGGACTCGGCGGAACCGTCGGAAGCACCGCGCGGCGCGCGGTCGGGACAGGGTACGGCGCAAGATAACGATCCGGCAAACGTCGACTCACCCGTTCGGCCCAGTCGGATCCCCTCGTCCGCCCCGCGAGTCACCCGGCGATCACGCACGGTGGGGACGGCAGGATGGCGGGATGAGCGAGGACCTGCCCGTCCGGGGCTCGGTGGTGGTGCCGGCCCGGGACCTGCGCTGGCGGTTCTCCCGCGTCGTCCGGCCCGGGCGGGCAGTCGGTCAACACCACCGACAGCAGGGTCGAGCTCTCGCTGGACGTCGCCGCCTGCGACGCGCTCGGGCCGGTGCTGCAGGGCCGCGCGCTGCAGTTCCTCGAGGGCCGGCTGGTCGACGGCGTGCTGACCGTGACGGCCGCCGAGCACCGCTCGCAGCTGCAGAACCGGCGGGCGGCCCGGGCCCGGCTCGCGGCTGCGCTGCGGGAGGCGATCAGCCCGCCGGCCCGGCCCCGGCGGGCCACCCGGCCGACGCGGGGGTCGCAGGAGCGCCGGATCGCGGCCAAGAAGCGCCGCGGCGAGACCAAGCGGCTGCGGCGCGCGGACGACTGACCGGCTGGCCGGCTGGCCGGCTGACCGACTGGCCGGCTGGTCGGCTGGTCGGCTGGCTAGTCGGGGCGGAGCTCGCCGAGGGCCGACTCGGCCAGGGCGATCTCCTGGTCCAGCATCCACCGGGCGCCGCGCATCCCGCGCAGGCCGAACCGGTCCCGGATCGCCACCACGAGCTCGGCGACGCTCGGGTCGACGTCCTCCGGGACGTCCCCTCGCGAGAGGTCGGTCATCGTGGGCTCCCCGGTGCGGCGCAGGCTGGCGTGGTCTGGTCTGGTCCGGTCCGGTCCGACCCGCGTGGGGCCGGACTGGTCGTCCTGGCGCACGACCCTAGCGGCGCCCGGCGACCACCCGGCGGACCGGCGCGGCGGTGCCGGGACCAGCAAGGATGAGCGGGTGCCCGCCGACGTCCGCCCCGAGGAGCTGGCGGGAGCCCTCGCGGCCGCCGGGGTGGGCACCGGCGACCTGCTGGGCGTGGCGTGGTCGAGGACGGCGGCGGAGCCCGGGCTGGGACTCGCGCACGGCGTGACCCGGCTCGGCTGCCCCGGTCCGGCCGCCCGCACGGCCGCGGCCCTCCGGCAGGTGGTCGCCGAGCTGCGCCCGCGGCTGGTGTGGTGGTCGGCCCGGGACGCCGCGTCGCTGCCGGGAGCCGTGCCCGCCGGGTCGGCGGGCTGGGTCGCGTCCACCTGGGACCTCGCCGCCAGCCACCGGATCCTGCACGGGGGCAGCGACGGGGACCCGGCGGTCGTCTGGGCGGTCGCCCGCGGGCTGGACGCCGCCGCCCGGCCGCGCACCGGGCAGCTCGACCTGCTGGCCGGCGGCCCGGACGCCGGTGACCCCGGGGACCCGGCCGAACCCGTGCGCAGCGACGGCCACCTCCGGCCGGGCTGGGCCGAGGACGGGCCGCCCACGCCGGGGGCCGCGGCCCGCTGGGCGGCGGCCGCGCTCACGGTGCAGGCTGCGCACGAGCGCGCTCTCGCCGCGCTGCCGGACCGCCGGTCCGGCCCAACGCCCCCCGCGCTCCCGCTGCTCACGGCCTGGTCGGAGTCGGCCGCCGAGCTGCTCGCGGTCGAGCTGGGCCTGCGCGGGCTGCCCGTCGACCGGGCCGCGGCCGAGGAGCTGGTCCGGGAGCGGGTCGGGGTCCGGCCGGCTGACGCGGCCGCGGCGGCCGCCGCGCGGGCGGCCCGCGACGACGTCGTCCGCGACCTGGTGCCGGGCGCCGAGGGCACCGACCTGCGCAACCCGCTGCAGGTCCGCGGGCTGCTGGCGCGGGTGGGCATCGACGTGCCCGACACCCGGTCCTGGCGGCTGGAGCCGTTCCGCGGCAGCCACCCCGTCGTGGCCGCGCTGCTGGAGTGGCGCAAGTCCGAGCGGATCGCGACGACCTACGGCTACGGGTGGCTGGACCGCGACCTCGGCGCCGACGGGCGGCTTCGTGGTGTGTGGACCGGCTGCGACGGAGCCGCCGGCCGGATGACCGCCTCCGCCGGACTGCACAACATGCCGGCCGAGCTCCGGTCCGCCGTCGTGGCCGAGCCGGGTCACGTGCTGGTCCGGGCCGACCTCGGGCAGGTCGAGCCGAGGGTCCTGGCAGCCGTCTCCGGCGACGCCGCGCTGGCCGCGGCGACCGCGGACGACGACCTCTACGCACCGGTCGCCGCCCGCCTGCGGGTCGAGCGGCCGGTGGCCAAGATCGCCGTGCTGGCCGCCATGTACGGGCAGACCTCGGGCGCCGCCGGCGAGGCGCTGCGCGGGCTCGAGCGCGCCTACCCGGTCGCGATGGGCTACCTGCGCGCCGCGCACGAGTCGGGCGCGGCAGGCCACGACGTCCGGACCTACGGCGGCCGCCGGGTGCGGATGTGGGTGCTGCCCGAGCCGGTCGACCCGGCAGCCGCAGCCGGCCGCGGGCGCTTCGCGCGCAACGCGGTGGTGCAGGGCGCCGCTGCCGAGCTGTTCAAGATGTGGGCGGTGTCGGTGCGCGCCGGGCTCCCGGCGGGGGCCGAGATCGTGCTGTGCCTGCACGACGAGCTGCTCGTCCAGGTGCCGCAGGAGGCGTCCGGGCAGGTGGTCGACGCCCTGCACGGCGTCCTGGACCGGACCGCCGCGCGATGGGCGGCGGGCAGCGGCGTCCGGTTCGTCGCCGACGTCGCCGTGGTCCGCCGCTGGTCCGACGCGAAGGCATGACGCGGGTTTCGTCCCGTCAGCATGGGCATCACAGCGGCATGCAGCCCTTCGACGCCGTCACCCGCCTCGAGTCCGACGACCGCCTCGACCGGCTCGTGCAGCCGGTCGAGGCCGTCCTGCGCACCGCCCTGGGCAGCAGGCAGGTGCGCGACGCCCTCCAGGGCGTGTGGCTGGGTCACCCGGTGCACCCCACCCTGGTCCAGGTCTCGCTGGGCGCGTTCCTGTCCGCGTCGGTGCTCGACTCGGTGCCCGGGAACGAGGCCGCGGCCACGACGCTCGTGGGGGTCGGCCTGGCGAGCGTCGCGCCGTCGGTGGTGACCGGGTGGGCCGACTGGGTGGAGCTGCACGAGGAGCAGAAGCGGGTCGGGGTGGTGCACGCCGCCGCCAACATCGCCGGCGTCGCTCTCTACGCCGCCTCGCTGGCCGGGCGGCTGGCCGGGAGGCCGGCGGCCGGCCGGGCGCTCGGACGCCTCGGGCTCGGCGCCCTGTCCCTCGGCGGCTTCCTCGGCGGCCATCTCGCGTTCAGGCAGGCGTCGGGGGCCGACCACGGCGAGGACGTCCCGCACCTGGTGGCCCAGGGCTGGCAGGACCTCTGCGCCCTCGACGACCTGCCGGAGGGCACACCGGTGCGACGCCTGCTCCGCGGCGGCAACGACGACGTCGCCCTGATGGCGCTGCGGCGGGGCACGACGGTGACGGTGCTCGCGGACCGGTGCACCCACCTGTCCGGACCGCTGCACGAGGGCGGGCTCAGCGACGACGGCAGCTGCATCGTGTGCCCGTGGCACGGCAGCGAGTTCCGCCTGGCCGACGGCACCGTCCGCCACGGTCCGGCGACCGCGCCGGTCGCGAGCTTCGAGGTGCAGGTGGCCGACGGCCTCGTCCGGGTCCTGCTCCCCGGCTCCTCCGGCTGAGAGCCGGCCGGGTCGGTCAGACGACCTCGGGCTCGTGGCCGCGGGCGCGCAGCTTGGCGTGATGGGTGTCGCGCTTCTCCTCGAACCGGGACGCGGCCTGGTCCAGCTCCTCGAGGAAGGCGGCCAGCTCGGTGCGCGCCTGCTCGCCCTCCTCGTCGAGCCCTTCGAGCTCGAAGACGCCCCACTGGCGCAGGACGGGGCCGAGCACGTCGTCGCGGTGGATGCGCAGGTCGTAGATGCCCGAGAGCGCGATCTGCACCGACTTGCGGGTGAAGTCCTCGATGCTGTGGCCCGGCATCTCGAAGGTCTTCACGACCTCGGTGATCGCGCGCATCGTCTGGTTCGGCGAGACGGCCAGCGCGGCCCCGAGCAGGTTCCGGTAGAAGAGCATGTGCAGGTTCTCGTCCAGCGCGATGCGGGCGAGCAGCTGGTCGGCCACCGGGTCGCGGGTGATCTTGCCGGTGTTGCGGTGCGAGATGCGCGTCGCCAGCTCCTGGAAGGAGACGTAGGCCAGGGAGCGCACCAGGTCGTCGTGGTTGGCCGACTCGAAGCCGGCCCCCATGTGCGTCATGCGGGCCCGCTCCAGGGCGACCGGGTCGACCGAGCGGGTCACGAGCAGGTAGTCGCGGATCGCCATCCCGTGGCGACCCTCCTCGGCCGTCCACTGGTGCACCCAGGTGCCCCACGCCCCGTCCCGGCCGAAGACCGTGGCGATCTCGTGGTGGTAGCTGGGCAGGTTGTCCTCGGTGAGCAGGTTGACGATGAGGCTGGTCCGCGCGACGTCGGACATCTTCGAGTGCCCCGGCTCCCAGGCCTCGCCGCCGAGCACGCCGTCGAAGTCGCGGCCCTCGCTCCACGGCACGTACTCGTGCGGCATCCACTCCTTGGCGACCTTGAGGTGCCGCTCGAGGTTCTCCTCGACGACCGGCTCCAGCTCGCGGAGCAGGTCGGTCTCGGACAGGTGGGTGCGGGCGCTCGGGCGGTCGCCGACGACGGTCATGCGGGCCTCCGGGGCGGTGGCGGCGGTACGGGCTCGGTCATGGAACGTGCCTACGGTTACGGAACCGTAGGTTACAACGGTAGTCCACCGGGGGCCTACCCCGAAGTCCGGGCGTGTCCCACGTCCGGCGGCAGCCGTCCCATCCCGTGGTCGCCGGTTCGGACGGTGGAGTCCGGACGGTGGTGTCCGGTCAGGCGCCGCCGGTGCCGTGCAGCGGCGCCAGGTGCGGGCCGGGCAGCCCGGCCCGCAGGGTGGCGATGAGGTCCGGCAGCGGCTGCGGCCGGCCGAACAGGTAGCCCTGCCCGTAGAGGCAGCCTGCCTCGCGCAGCCGGACGGCCTGCTCGGCCGTCTCGATGCCCTCCGCGACCACGCGGAGGTCCAGCGCCGCGCCCATCAGCAGGATCGCGTCGACGAGGGCGGCCGCCCTCGGGCTGCCGGCGATGTCACGGGTGAAGCTGCGGTCGATCTTCAAGGTGTCGACGGGCAGGTGCTGCAGGTAGCCGATCGAGGAGAAGCCGACCCCGAAGTCGTCGATGGCCAGCCCCGCCCCGAGGCTGCGGAGGGTGCGCAGCGCGTGGTCGGTCTCGACGTCGTCCGCGACCACGACCGTCTCGGTCATCTCGAGGAGCAGCTGGTCCTTCCCCAGCGCCCGGACCGCGTTGCTGACCTGGTCGAGGAAGGCCGGGTCCCGCAGCTGGTGGGCGGACATGTTCACCCCGAACGTCATCGGCACCCCGGCCGCGGCCCGGATCGACGGCGCGTCCTCGACGAGGCGGGCGAGCACCCGCTCGCCGAGCGCGATGATCAGCCCGCTCTCCTCGGCAGCGCGGATGAAGGCGTCCGGGGGCACCAGGACTCCGTCGCGCTGCCACCGCACCAGCGCCTCGACCCCGTTCACCAGTCCGTGGTCGAGGTCGACGATGGGCTGGTAGTGCACGACCAGCTCGTCCGCGATGCCGCGGCGCAGGGCCTCGACCAGCTCGAGCCGTCGGACGTTCTCCTCGCGCAGCGAGGGCTGGTAGACGAAGAACCTGTCCTTGCCCAGCGCCTTCGCCCGGTACATCGCCATGTCCGCGTTGCGCAGCAGGCCGGGCGCGTCGTCGTCGGGGCCGGCCAGCGCCACGCCGATGCTGGCGCCGACCACGACCTCGTGACCCATGACGCGGATCTCGCGGCGCAGCGACGCGAGCAGCCGCAGACAGAGGTGGTGGAGCTCGGAGACGTCCTGCACGCCCTCGATCAGGACCGCGAACTCGTCGCCTCCCAGCCGGGCCACCGAGTCGACGGCACGGACGCACCCCACGAGGCGCGCCGCCACGGTCTTGAGCAGCTCGTCGCCCTCGGCGTGACCGAACCTGTCGTTGACGCCCTTGAACCCGTCGAGGTCGAGGAAGAGCACCGCGAGCGCGTCTCCGCTGCGCTGGGCCCGGTGCACGGCCTGCTCGACCCGGTCGAGGAACAGCCGGCGGTTCGGCAGGGACGTGAGCGCGTCGTGCCGCGCCAGCCGCCCCATCTCGGTGGTCATCGCGAGGCGTGCGAACGCCTCCTCACCGACGGTGGCCAGCGCCTCGAGCGCCTTCCGGTCCGCCTCGACCGAGGCGCGAGCCCGGTTCACCGCCGGGGCCACCAACCACATGGTGCGGCTCCCGGCGCGGACCCGGGCGCCGATCTCCTTGGGCAGCGGCCCGTCGTCGCGCAGCTCGACGTTGCGGGTCGCCACCGCGGCGCGCGCGTTGACCCGCAGCAGGGTCTCGAGCTCCTCGAAGCCGGTGGCGACCTGCGCCTCGGCCGCGGCGTCGAACAGCGCCGACAGCCGCCGCCGGTGCTCCCGGCCACGGCTCAGGGTCCGGGTGGCGAACAGGATGGTGAACACCGGCACCGCGAGCAGCACGGCGGCGAACGGCGGCAGCTCCCGGGTCACCAGCGCGGCCAGGTAGCCGAGGCTGACGATCGCGACGAACACGCCCAGCGCCGCGAGTGCGGTGCTCTGCGCGAGCTCACCGATCACCGAGGTGTCGTCCTCGAGAGCGATGGAGATGGCGGAGGCCACGTAGTCGACGACGAAGAACGTGGCGCAGCCCAGCGCCACCGCCACCAGCTCCCGGGGCCGGGTCGACTCGAGGCCACCGACCGCCTCCATGACCATCACGGTGCACCACGCAGCGAGGACGCCCAGCCCGACGTTGAAGGCGCGGACGTCGAGGCGCTTGGTCGTGGTGCCCTGGCTCAGCAGCTGGCCCACCACCCAGATGCCCAGGGCACCGGCGCCGCCGTGCGAGGTGACCAGGAAGATCAGGATGGCTGCCTCGAAACCGACCTCGATGCCGCCGGAGGACCGGTCGAGGACCAGCGGGAAGCGGCTCATGACCGCCGTCACCGGCGCGGCGACGAGCAGCGCCACGACCCACCACAGGTCGAGGTCGGCGACCAGCTGGGCGAGCGCGACCAGCGAGAGCAGGCCGCCCGCCACGACGATGGAGACGTCGAAGCCCCAGCTCACGCCGCGCTTCGCGACGTCTCCTGGCACGCTCACCCCCGGTCCCCTCTCGTCGGGGACCTATCGGCACGAGTCAGGCGTGAGTAAAGCCCACCCGGAGGCCCCTACCGCTGGGCGGCGGGGAGGTAGTCGCGCTCGGTCGCGCCCACGTAGACCTGCCGCGGTCGGCCGATCTTGGTGGCCGGGTCCTCGATCATCTCGCGCCACTGCGCGATCCAGCCGGGCAGCCGGCCGAGGGCGAACAGCACGGTGAACATCCGGGTCGGGAAGCCCATCGCCTTGTAGATCACGCCGGTGTAGAAGTCGACGTTCGGGTAGAGCTTGCGCTCGACGAAGAAGTCGTCGGCCAGCGCGACCTCCTCCAGCCGCATGGCGATGTCGAGCAGCGGGTCGTGCACGCCGAGGTCCTCCAGGACCTCGGCCGTGGCCTTCTTCACGATGGCCGCCCGCGGGTCGTAGTTCTTGTAGACCCGGTGCCCGAAGCCCATCAGCTTGACGCCGGGCTCCTTGTCCTTGACCCGCCGGACGAAGCCGTCGACGTCGCCGCCGTCGTCGTGGATGGTCTGCAGCATCTCCAGCACCGCCTGGTTGGCCCCGCCGTGCAGCGGCCCGAACAGCGCGTTGACGCCGGCGGACACCGAGGCGAACAGGTTGGCGTTGCTGGAGCCGACCAGCCGCACCGTCGAGGTGGAGCAGTTCTGCTCGTGGTCGGCGTGCAGGACGAAGAGCATGTCGAGGACCCGCGCCATCGTCGGGTCGACCTCGTAGGGGGTGGCCGGTACGCCGAAGGTCATCTGCAGGAAGTTCTCGACGTAGCCCAGCGAGTTGTCCGGGTACAGCAGCGGCTGCCCGACGGACTTCTTGTAGGCGTACGACGCGATGGTCGGCAGCTTGGCCATCAGCCGCACCGTGGACATCTCGACGTGCTCGCGGTCGAACGGGTCGAGGCTGTCCTGGTAGAAGGTGGACAGCGCGCTGACGGCGGAGGAGAGGACGGCCATCGGGTGCGCGTCGCGGGGGAAGCCGTCGAAGAACCGCCGCAGGTCCTCGTGCAGCAGCGTGTGGTTGCGCATCCGGTCGCTGAACGCCTCGAGCTCGGCGGCCGTCGGCAGCTCGCCGTAGATCAGCAGGTACGACACCTCGAGGAACGAGGACTTCTCGGCGAGCTGGTCGATCGGGTAGCCCCGGTAGCGGAGGATCCCCTCGTCACCGTCGATGAAGGTGATGGCCGACGAGCAGGCGGCGGTGTTGACGAAGCCGGTGTCGAGCGTGACGTGCCCGGTCTCCTTGAGCAGGTTGCCGGCCTCGAGGCCCGAGGGCCCCTCGGTCGCCTGGGCCACCGGCAGCGGGAGCTGGCCCCCGGGGTGCTTGAGCTCGAAGTCGGCCATGGCGTGGTCACTTCCCTTCCGTCGCGACTGGCCAACCATCCTGTCAGGGACAGATCACGCTCACGCCCGGCGGGTGGCCGGGCTCCCCCATGGCGGGCAGCGCGGCCGCGGCCTCGGCCAGGGTCAGCTCGCGGGTCACGAGCAGATCGGGGCGCAGTCGTCCGGCGGCCACCAGCGCGAGCATCTCGGGGTAGGCGTGGGCCGCCATCCCGTGGCTGCCGAGGACCTCCAGCTCGAGGGCGATCACGCGCGACATCGGGACCGGCGGGTGCCCGCCCGCCGCAGGGTCGGGCGGGAGCAGGCCGACCTGGACGTGCCGGCCGCGGGCGCGCAGGCCGCGGACCGAGGCACCCAGGGTCGCCGCACTGCCCAGCGCGTCCAGCGACAGGTGCGCTCCCCCGTCGGTGGCCCCGCGCACCGCGCGGACGACGTCGGCCGAGGTCGCGTCGACGGTCACCTCGGCACCGAAGGACCGCGCGAGGTCGAGCGCCGCAGCCGTGACGTCGACGGCGACCACCCGGGCACCGCACGCCGCGGCCACCATGACGGCGGAAAGCCCCACGCCCCCGCAGCCGTGGACGGCGACCCACTCGCCCTGACGGACCCGTCCCTGCTGCACCACGGCGCGGTACGCGGTCGCGAACCGGCAGCCGAGCGCCGCCGCCGCCGTCGCCGACAGGTCGTCGGGCAGCGCGACGAGGTTCACCTCGGCGTGGTCGAGCGCGACGAGCTCGGCGAACGAGCCCCAGCCGGTGAACCCCGGCTGGGTCTGCCGCTCGCAGACCTGCTGGTCACCGGCCAGGCAGGCCCGGCAGGTGCCGCAGGCGCAGACGAACGGGACGGTCACCCGGTCCCCCACCGACCAGCCGCGCACCTCGGCACCGACGGCAGCGACCGTGCCGGCGAGCTCGTGGCCGGGCACGTGCGGCAGCGGGATCGTGCGGTCGTGGCCGACCCAGCCGTGCCAGTCGCTGCGGCACAGCCCGGTCGCCTCGACCCGCACCACCACCCCCTGCGGAGCCGGCTCCGGGTCGGGCACGTCTCGGACCGTCAGGGGCCCGCCGAACTCGTCGAAGACCAGCGCCCGCACGGCGGGCAGGCTAGCGAAGTCCGCGCGAACCGTCGGCCCGCCATGATCGTCCTCGGGCTGACCGCTGATCCGAGCGCCGGAGTGCCATGTCCTCGGCCGTACCCCTCCGGGTCGCAGCCGTCCTGCTGCTCGTCCGCACCGGCTGTCCCCGCGGCGGCTGCGGACCTGCCGACCTGGTGCCCGCGGGTGCAGGCGACGACCGGCTGGTCGGCGGGCCCGGGGACGACAGCCTGTCTGGCGAGGCGGGCAGGGACCGCCTCGCCGGCCGCAGCGGCTCGGACCACGACGACGCAGGCCGCGGCCGGGACGGGTGCCGCTCGCCGCGCGTCGGGCCGCGCTGCGAACCCTGACCCGACGAGCGGCGCGCCGCCGTCAGGCCGGCCGCAGCGCGACCCCCGAGATCCCCGGGAGCGGGAGGCTGAAGGCCAGCTCGAGCGTGCCGTCCTTGCCGACCTGGACGGTGCGCGGCGTCTCCAGCTCCGCCAGGCCGTCGGCCTCCGCCAGCCGGTCCCACTCGTCGCCCTCGGGCCAGTCGCGCTCGGACCCGCCGAGGTCCCGCCAGGTGGCGAAGACGTTCGAGTGGTCCTCGTCGACCCGGTGGTGGGTGACCGACCAGCTGCCCGCCGCCAGGCCGGTCACCCGCAACGTGACGTCGCGGCCGAGGACCTCGTCGGCCGGCATCCGGGACTGGTCGAGGCTGCTGCACCACACGACCACGTCGACGCAGTCCTGGTCGTCGCGAGCGGCGACTGCCTTGACGAGTCCACCGCCACCGTCACCCTCGGCGCGCACCGCCAGCCGCCGGTCACCCAGGCGGTCGAGCAGGGCCAGCGACCACCAGCGCGGCTTGCGGAGGTTCCCGACCGTGAGCAGGCCGAAGCCGCCGTGCCCGAGCCGGGTCGGCCGGCCCAGCTCCTCGAAGTGGTCCGAGGCCACCCAGTGCGAGAGCGCCTCGATGCGGCCCATCGACGAGACCATCCCCTCGAGCAGGAAGGTCGCGGCGAACACGCTGTCACCCACGTGGTGGAAGTGCTGGGAGCCGGGCCCCCACTCGGTCCACCAGATCCGCGCGTCCTCCCGCCCGTGCCGGGCGAGGATCGGCCGCAGGTCCAGCGGGGGGCTGCCGTAGGTGTGGGTCGAGACGAAGTCGACCGGCGCCCCGGACTCCTCGGCGTGCACCAGCAGGCTCTCGACCCACTGCGCCGCCGCGGAGGACGGACCGCCCACCACCAGCCGCTCGTCGACCTTGCGGACCGCGGACACCGTGACGTCGTACAGACGGAGGTACTCCTCCTCGGTGCCGCTCCAGAACACGTCGAGGTTGGCCTCGTTCCACACCTCGAAGCTCCAGCGCTCACGCACCTCGTCGATGCCGTAGCGGTCGACGAGATGGGCGGTGAGCGCGGTGACGAGGTCGGCCCAGCGGTCCCAGTCCCGCGGCGGGGAGATGATCGCCTCGTAGGCGAACACCGTCCGCGACGGGTCGGCGGCCAGGTCGTGCGGCATGTAGGACAGCTCGACGACCGGCCGCAGCCCGGTGGCCATCAACGCGTCGTAGACCCGGTCGACGCCGGAGAAGTCGTGCACCGGCTCGCCGTCGACCTCGCGGTACACCCCGAGGTCGTCGCAGAGGATCGCGTGGGCCCGCACGGTCTCGACCCCCAGCTCGTCGTGGGTGCGCCGCAGTGCCTCGGTGAGCTCCGCCCCGACCGGCCGGCCGCCGACCTCGTCGTCGGAGACCATGAGGCTCAGGTGCTCCGACCCGATCATCGGCCGCCAGGGCCGGTGCAGGGGCCCCACGGTGTCCGCGGTGTCGACCGTGACCGTCACGGCAGCGTCGCCGCCGGTCCACGCGGTGGCCGCGACGGGCGCGGACATCTCGCCGGTCCGGGTCACCTCGGGCAGCGCGGCGACGCAGTACCAGTACTGCGTGCCACGCTCCCCCGACGTGTCGACGTAGGGCGGGTGCGGCACCGCGAGCACGTCGTTGCCGCCGTGGTCGACCGGCTCGAAGGGGCCGTCGGACGAGGCCGCCCGGTGCACGAGGTAGCCGACCGCCCCCTCGACGGGAGCCCAGTCGAGCGTGACGTGCCCCCGGCCACCGGTGGCGGTCAGCCCGCCCGGCGCCGGCAGCGCGGCGTCCTGCTCGCCACCACCGGTGCGCCGGCCGATCCCGGACTCGAAGCTGGCCCGGGCCGCGTCGGCCCCGGCCAGGGACGGGTCGGTCACCGGTCCCCCTCGGTGATCCCGAGGAACTCCTCCTCGCGCATGAGCGGCGCGACCCGCCGCTCCATGGCGCCCGTGGCGAACGCGGTACGCATGTCGTCACCGGCCAGCGCGTTGCCCAGGGCCGCCATCACCATGCCCTGGTCGAGCGAGAGGTAGCGCTCGGACATCTGGCCGGTCGAGGTGTTCACCGCGTCGTAGAACCCACCCGGGCCGTAGGCACCGAAGTCCTTCTTGATCCTGGCGAGGTTCTTCAGCGCCGCCTTGGGCGCGTAGCGCAGGGCGAGGAAGGACGCGTGCGGCGTGACGACACCCTGGCCGTAGCCGGCGGGCGGGGGCTGCGGCGGCCGGCAGACGTCACCGTTGTCGGCGACGTACCCCGGGTCGACGAAGGTCCGCTCCACGTCCGAGCCGTAGCCGTTCGGCTCCATGCCGATCGCGTCGACGCCGTACTCGCGGTAGCCCCCGGCGGGGTTGTTCGACGGCGAGAAGCCCCAGTAGCCGTAGCCGGCCTCCTCCATGCCGTGCTCGATCTGCGCGCGCACGTAGGTCGGGTGGGTCAGCGCCCAGCTCCGGGTGCCCCACTCCTCCTCGGGCACGAACAGCGGGACCATGAGGGCCTCGAACATCGAGCCGCCCCAGGTCGGGATCAGCTTCATGCCGCGGTACCGGTAGGCACCCTCGAAGACCCGGACACCACGGTGCTCGGCCCACTGGCCCACCGCGGCCTGCTCGGTCCAGGCGTAGTCGCAGTTGTCGTTGTGGAAGGTGCGGAAGGTCCCGAAGTAGTGCCGCTGCGGGATCTGCCCCGAGGCGATGCCGAGATAGCTCGCCATCCGCGGCTCGGTGTTGAAGGCGCCGTAGTGGTGCCCGGTGTACCAGACGTCGTTCGCCCCGGAGTCGTCCCGGTAGTTGTCGTGCACCTCGACCTGCGGCGACGCACCCGGTGTCGGGTCCTCCAGCCAGAATCCTCCGCGGATCTGGTTCTCGGCCGGGTTGTAGTAGTACCCGAAGTCCATCTCGTCGAGGATCGCGTGCGCCTCGTCCGCGAGCCGGGGCACCTGGGCGGCGACCATCGTGAGCGCGGTCGCGAGCCAGCCGTTGTCGACGCTGGACAGGAACGGGTGCACCACACCCCCGTCGACCGGCCAGACGGTCAGCTTGGCCTTCGTGGCCGGGTCGTACCAGTTGTAGAACATCCCCGACGGCTCGTGCTTCTCCAGCGTCGCCACCGAGTCGAGCGTCCTCGCGATCCGGCGGCGCGCCTCGCGCGCGGAGATCAGCCCGGTGTCGCGGGCCGCGATGGCGCTCCACATGTACGCGCCGATGTTGGTCGGCGACGTGTAGTCGGCCCGGTCGGCGGCATCGAGGTCGCCGCCGATGTTGTCCGACACGAGTCCGGTCCGGGGGTCGGCCATGGCGGCCATCGACCGCCAGGTGTCGGCTGCGTAGTGGCGCAGCACGCCGGTCTGACGGGCTCCCTTCGCGGTGTCCTTCGCGAGCGCCCCGGTGGACGGGACGGTGACCATGGTGGCGGCCACGGCGGCGGCCGTGAGGCCGAGGGTGAGTCGGTGGGTCCGACGCATGGGCTGACAGCTCCTCGAGGTGGTTACTTGATCCCGGTCATCGCGATACCGCGCACGAAGTGCTTCTGCAGCACGAGGAAGACGACCAGGACCGGGACGATGATCGCGACGGAACCGGCCATCAACAGGCCGTAGTCGCTGCTGTTCTCACCGATGGCGTAGATGGCCAGCGCGACCGGCAGCGTGTAGCGCTCCTCGGACTGCGCGACCACCAGCGGCCACAGGAAGTTGTTCCAGGACGCCAGGAAGGTGAGGATCCCCAGCGTCGCGAGCGCCGGCTTGCAGAGGGGCAGCATGATGCTGCGGAAGATCCGGAACTCCCCGGCCCCGTCGACCCGCGCGGCATGGATCAGCTCGTCCGGGAGCGACTGGAAGAACTGCCGCATCAGGAAGACGCCGAACGGTCCGGCCAGGAACGGCGCGATCAGCCCCGGGAACGAGTTGACCATGCCCAGGTTGCTGACCAGCACGAAGAGCGGGACGAAGGTCACCACGCCGGGCACCATCAGGGTCCCGAGCACCAGGGTGAAGATCACCCGCTTGCCGGGGAAGTGCAGCTTGGCCAGCGCATAGCCGAGCATCGAGCAGAAGACGAGGTTGCCCACCGTGATGGCCACCGCGACGACGGTGCTGTTGACGAAGAACGTCGGGAAGTCGAGGTCGGTGAACAGGGTGCGGTAGTTCTCCAGCGTCGGGTTCTCCGGCAGCCAGGCCGGCGGAACCTGCTTGAGCTCACGGTCGGGCCGGAACGACCCGAGCAGCATCCACAGGAACGGGCCCACCAGCAGCACCAGGCCACCGACGAGGACCGCGTAGACCCAGGGGATGGCCCGTGGCTCGGCGATGTCTGCGTGACGCCGCCGGCGGCGGCCGGACGGCGGGCCCTCGGAGACCACCGGTGTGGCTGCGGCTGCGACCGGCTCGGGACGGGTCGAGGTCGTCATCGCCGCATCAGTCCTTCGACCCGAGGAGCTTGAACTGCACGGCGGTCACCAGGGCGATCACGACGAACAGCACGTAGGCCATCGCGGCGGCGTAGCTGTAGTTGCCGAAGCCGAACTGGTTGTAGGTGTAGTAGGCGGTCGACAGGGTGGAGTCCAGCGGCCCGCCCCTGGTCATGACGAACGGCTCCTCGAAGAACTGCAGGTACCCGATCATCGTGATGACGCCGCCGAACAGCAGCGTCGGCCTCATCATCGGCAGGGTGATGTGCCTGAACCGGCCGAACGCCCCCGCACCGTCGATCGCGGCCGCCTCGTGCATCTCCTTGGGGACGACCTGCAGGCCGGCCAGGAAGATGATGACCAGCGAGCCCATGTTCCGCCACGCCGACATGGCGATCAGGGAGGGCATCGCCCAGGTCTCGCTGCGCAGCCAGGACGGGCCGTCGACGCCGACGTATCCCAGCAGCGTGTTCACGATGCCGCTGTCCGGCTGCAGCAGGAACCGCCACACCACTGCGACGGCGACGATGCTGGTGACGACCGGCAGGTAGTAGCCGACCCGGAAGAGGGTGCGGAAGCGGGTGATGCCGGTGTCGAGGGCCACCGCGACGGCCAGGGCGAGCCCCATCGTGAGCGGGACCCCGATCACGACGAAGTACGCCGTGTTGAACGCCGCCTTGTGGAACGTCTCGTCGGCGAGCAGCTTCGCGTAGTTGTCCAGGCCCACCAGGCCGACCGCCAGGGGGTTGCGGATGTCCGCGGACCGGAGGTCGGTGAAGCTCATCAGGAACGAGGCGACCACCGGGCCGATCGTGAAGACCAGGAACACCGCCAGGAAGGGCAGCGAGAACAGGTACCCCGCCGCCACCTCCCGCCGCCGACCCCGGTCGGGGCGGCGGCGGGAGGTGGACGAGCCCGCGGTCGGAGCCGCGGTCACGGTCGTCATGTCAGCTGCCGAAGCCGATGCCGTTGGCCTTGGTCTCGGCATTGGCGAGCGCGGTCTTCGCGTCGCTCTTGCCCAGCACGACCTGCTCGATGGCGTCGTCGAGCGGTGCAGCGACCTGCTCCCAGGTCGCGACGGCCGGCGCCGACTTGGCGTCCTGCAGCTGGTCGCCGAAGGACTTCAGCAGCGGGTCGGTCGACAGCACGCCGGACTCCCACGTGCTCTGGACGGCGGGCAGGCTGCCGACCAGCTCGTACAGCTTCTGCTGCTGCGCGTCCTGGGTCAGGAAGTCGACGAACTTCCAGGCGGTGTCCCGGTTCTCGGCGTCCTTGAAGACGACGAGGTCGCCGCCACCGGTGAACGACGTACCGGCGTCCTCGGTGGGCATCGGCGCGACGCCCCACTTGTCGTTGAACTCCTCGCCGCCCTGGTCGCGCAGGATCCCCATGTGCCACGGGCCGGACACGAAGGAGCCGATCGAGCCGTCGATGAAGCCGCTCTCGAGCGCTCCGGGCGCCAGGTCGGTGGGGGAGATCTTCTCCTCGAAGAACGAGGCGTAGTAGTCGAGCCCCTCCTGCATCGGGGTGGTGTCGAACGTGAACTGGTCGCCGTCGACCAGCTCGGCGCCCTTCTGCCAGGCGAAGGGGACCATGGTCTGCCACGACCCCTGACCGCCCGGCTGGAGGGAGATGCCGTACTTGGCGCCGGCCTTCTCCTGCATCGCCGTGGTGAAGGCCTTCAGGTCGTCCCACGACCAGCCGGCCTCGGGCGTGACGCCGGCCTTCTCCGCGAGGTCCGTCCGGTAGTAGATCTGCCGGGTCTCGGTGTACCAGGGCACACCCATCGACGTGCCGTCGACCTCGGTGGTGCCCCACGAGCCCTCGAAGAACGCGCTCTTGTCGATGACGTCGGTGGGGGTCGGGTCCAGTGCACCTGTCGCAGCGAACTCGGGCAGCCAGGTGGTCCCGACGAGGCTCACGTCCGGCGTCTGGGCCCCCGCGATCGCCGTGGCGATCTTGTCGTGGGCCGCGTCGAACGGGATGACGGTCACCTTGACCTTGGCCTTCGGGTTCTCCGCCTCGAAGTCCGCGGCGATCTCACCGAGCTTCTCGCCCTCGGCGCCGAGCGCCCACACGGTGATGTCACCGGAGGCCTTGCCCGACGAGACCTTCTTCGCCTCGGTGTCCGCGGTCGTGCCGCCTTCGTCACGTCCGCAGCCGGTCAGTCCGACGGCAAGCAGCGTCACCGTGGCCACGCTGAGCAAGCCCGATCTCGAGGGTGTCCTCATCAGTCCCGATCCTCCTTGGGGTGGTGCCCACAGCTGGCACGTCGCACGAGCTGCGTGGGCAGCACCTCGTGCCGTGGTGCGGTCTGGTCCCCCGCGAGACGTCGGTGCAGCTGGCGCGCCGCCCAGGAGCCCAGCTCCCGCATCGGCTGCCGCACGGTGGTGAGGCCGGGACGCGAGTGGCGCGCGGCCATCACGTCGTCCCAGCCGGTGACCGCGACGTCGCCGGGGACGGCGAGGCCGAGCTCCTCGGCCGCCGTCACCGCGCCGAGCGCGATCTCGTCGTTGGCGCACACGAGTGCCCGCGGCCGGCGGCGTCGCAGCAGCGCGGCGGCGGTGTCGTGGCCCGCCTGCTCGTCGAACGGGCAGGCCACCGGGCGGCGCGGCGGCGTGACGCCCGCAGCGCGCAGGCCGTGCCGGAAGCCCTCCCAGCGGGCCATGGTGTCGGCGGAGGTGGCCGCGTCACCGAGGAACGCGAAGGACTCGTACCCGTGGCCGGCGAGGTGGCCGGCGAGCTCCCGGGCGCTGCGGGTGTTCTCGGCGGACACCGCGTCCGCACCCGGCACCGGCTCGCGGGCCATGGTCACGAGGGGCACGCCGCGGGCCACCAGCTCGCCGAGCACGTCGTCGCCGACGGTGCGGCCGAGGACCGCCAGCGCGTCGACCCGGCCGGCCAGGTCCAGCACCATGTCCCGGGCCGCCTCGCGGCCGTGCGTGGACAGGATCAGGACGCTGCGCCGCAGCTCGGCGGCGACGTCCTCGTACCCGAGGACGACCTCGGCGAAGTACGGACCGGACAGGTCGGGGAAGACGATGCCGTTCGCGGCGTGGCTGCCCTCGGCGAGGGCGCGGGCCGACCGGCTGGGCGTGAAGCGCAGCTCCTGGACCGCGACGCGGACGCGCTCCGCGGTGCCCTCGGACACCGGGGTCGTGCCGCGCAGCACGCGGGACACGGTGGCGATGGACACCCCGGCCCGCTGCGCGACCTGGTAGATCGTCGCGTCACGCCCCGCTCGCGGCGGGGTGGGAGGGTCTGTAAGCGCTTTCACGATGCGCCCTACGCTCTCAGACAATCGCGTGGATGTGAAGGGGTGAGTCCGGTTTCGAGGTGTCCGGGCCATTTCCTACCCCGGGATGTGACCCACGACACACCGCCGGGCCGGCGGAACGGCCTCGGCCGGAGGCTCACGGCGGACCCCGAGGTGGCTCACAGGGTTCTCCCAGGCCGGCTGCGCAGGATCGTGGTCATGAGCGACCAGACCCGCACCCTGCCGCCCGCCGGCCCGTACCCCAGCCACCCGGACGCGGTGACCGCCCCGGTGCCCGACCTCGCCGCCGGCTACGGCGCACAGGACCCGTGGCGGGCCCCCGACCCGCACCAGGAGCCGCCCGGCGGCACGCCCCCGGCCGGCGGTCCCGCGACGGACGGCCGGCCCCGCCGGGGCGTCGCGCTCCTCGCCGCGGTGGCGCTCGCCGCGGGCCTGGTCGGCGGGGGCACCGGTGCGGTCCTGACCGGTGCCCTGGCCGACGACCCCGCCACGACCTCGGCCGGCCCGGCCACCTCGCTGCAGGACACCGGCGGCGACGCGAACGACACGGCGGCCGCCGCCGGGTCCGTCGAGGCGGTCGCCGGTCAGGTGCTGCCGAGCGTCGTGTCCATCCAGGTCAGCACCGCGCGGGGCGGCGGCGAGGGCACCGGCGTCGTCCTGTCCTCCGACGGCCTGGTCCTCACCAACAACCACGTGGTCGCGGCCGCCGCCGACGGGGCCGGGCAGATCACCGTCACGATGAACGACGGCACCAGCGCTCCCGCCACCCTGGTGGGCCGCGACCCCGTCACCGACCTCGCCGTGATCCAGGCCACCGGGGTGTCGGGGCTGCGCAAGGCGACGCTGGGCAGCTCCGCCGACCTCGACCCCGGCCAGGCAGTGATCGCCATCGGCTCGCCGCTCGGGCTCCAGGGCACGGTGACCAGCGGCATCGTCAGCGCGCTGGACCGGCCGGTCCGTACCGGGGACAGCACCGGCACCGAGCGGGTGAGCACCGTGATCGACGCCATCCAGACCGACGCGGCGATCAACCCGGGCAACTCAGGTGGGCCGCTGGTCAACCTCGACGGTGAGGTCGTGGGCATCAACAGCGCGATCGCGACCCTCGGCGCGAGCAGCGGCGCGCAGACCGGCTCCATCGGGCTCGGCTTCTCGATCCCGATCGACCAGGCCCGGCGGATCGCCACCCAGCTGGTCGAGAAGGGCTCGGCGACCCACGCCCAGCTCGGCGTGAGCGTCGGGGACTCCGCGGCCGGCTCCGGGTTCAGCACCGGCGCCCAGGTCGGCCAGGTCACCTCCGGCGGCGCGGCGGAGGCGGCCGGCATCCGGGCCGGCGACGTCCTGACCAAGGTCGGCGACCGGCCGGTCGACAGCGCCGACGCCCTGATCGCCGCGATCCGGTCGCACCAGCCCGGCGACGAGGTCGTCCTCACCTACCTGCGGTCCGGGAGCACCGACACCGTGACGACGACGCTCGGCAGCGACGCCACCACCTCCTAGCCGCCGCCGCTTCTCCTCGAGTGGCGCGAGTCGGCGGCGGCCGGGACTCCCGGCCAGCCGACTCGCGCCACTCGACGAAGCGGGGGCTCGGGTTGGGGGGCCGGCCGCGCGTGTCGGAACCGGGCGACCGGGGGACGATGCCCTACAACTGGGGGCAGGCCCCTCGAAGCATGAGTTCGAGGGGCCTTTTGCTGCCCGGGTGGGCCGCCCCGCTGTCCACCGGGGGCGGGGGTGCCGGGCGGGGACGCGCTCCGGTGCGAGGATCGGGGGCATGCTCGAGCCTCGCGACCTCTACACGCGGCAGCCGACCGGCGCCCGTCCAGGCGCCGGAGACGACGCCGGAGACGACGAAGGCGTCGACGTCGGCAGTGTCGGCAGCAGTGGTGGCACCGGAGGCACCGAGGCCGGTCCGGTGCTGCTGCACACCCTCACCGGGTTCGTCGACGCCGGCCAGGCGGGGCGCCTCGCGGCCGAGCACCTGCTCGAGACCTTCGACCACCGGCCGGTGGCCACCTTCGACGTCGACACGCTGCTGGACTACCGGTCGCGCCGGCCACCGATGATCTTCGAGTCCGACCACTGGGTCTCCTACGACGAGCCGAGCCTCGTGCTGCACGAGCTCAGCGACGGGGCCACCCGGTTCCTGCTGCTCGCCGGCGCCGAGCCGGACGTCCAGTGGGAGCGGTTCATCGCCGCCGTCCGCGGTCTCGTCGAGGACCTCGGGGTCCGGCTGACCGTGGGCGTGCACGGCATCCCGATGGGCGTCCCGCACACCCGTCCGACCACGGTCACCGCCCACGCGACCCGGACCGAGCTCGTCGCGGGACGCGAGCCCTGGATCGGCACGGTCCAGGTCCCGGGCAGCGTCCTCAACCTGCTGGAGTACCGCCTGGGACAGGCGGGCCACGACGCGATGGGCTTCGCGGTGCACGTGCCGCACTACCTCGCCCAGGCCGAGTACCCCGCGGCCGCCGCCGCCCTGCTGGACAACGTGGCCGCCGTGACCGAGCTGGCCCTGCCGACGACCGCCCTGCACACCGCGGCGGAGGCGACGCGCTCCGAGCTGGACGAGCAGGTGGCGGCCTCGCCGGAGGTGGCCGGTGTCGTCACCGCGCTCGAGCAGCAGTACGACGCCTTCCTCGCGACCCGCTCGCAGTCCGGCTCGGGCGGCGACCTGCTGGCCGGGCGTGGCGGCTTCCCGACCGCCGACGAGCTGGGGGCCGAGCTGGAGCGCTTCCTCGCGGACAACGCCAAGGGCGACCAGCCGGAGGCCTGAGCCGGCTGCGGGCCGGCGGGCGTGAGATGGCAGGGCACCGGGTCGGGAGCGCCTCACGGCGCGTGGCCGCTCGTAGCGGCTTCATGTGGGACCCGGGGCTACCGCGACCCGGCGCCCTGACGGCCCCGGAGGGCCACCGTCAGTGTAGTCGCCGGAGGGCAGCGAGGAGGGTCAGACCAGCTCGTCGGAGCGCCAGAGGTGCGCGGCGGCCTCGAGGTCCTCGGCCGTCCGCAGCAAGGCCGAGGACGACCGGGTGAGCGCGTCGGCCCCGGAGGGGTCGGCCTGCTCCACGTCGTCGGCGCGGTGCACCCGGCCGGCGACCACGACCCGCGCGAACGCGCCGGCCCGCTCCAGCGCGATCGCGAGGTCACCGGCGAACACGCCGTGCAGCACGGCGTCGAGCAGCGCGCGCAGGGCCTCCGGTGTCGGCGGCTCCGCGGCTCCGGCCACGACGTGCGCGACCGGGGCGGCCACCCGGCCGAGGGCGAAGTCGTGGGCCGCGCCGACGGAGTCCCGGCGGACCCACTCACGCAGCACGTACAGCCGCCACAGCGCGCCGGGCAGCGACCGCGCCGGCCGTCCGGCCCACAGGTCGGCCACCGTGTCCAGCCCCACCTCGTCGACCAGCGCCACCAGCCGGGCCCGCGCCTGCGCGTCGTCGGTGGCCCGGCCGGACTCCACGAGCAGCCCGGCGGTGGCGTGCGCCGCCTCCGCCAGGGCGGCGGGGTCGGGCGCTCCGCCGAACGTCTCCAGCGCGACCTTGCCCAGCAGGGCAGGTCGACGCGGGCGGTAGCGCTCGTCCACACCGCGATCCTGCCATCCGCGTGCCGCACCGCCGCGACGACGCCCGGCGTGCCACGATGAACCGCCGTCGGGGATGCGCGGCGGGAGGTGGGGCGGTGCGGACGGTGGTCGAGCGTCGGGTGCATCTCTCGCCCCGCCCCGAGAGTGCCCGCCGGGCCCGCCGGCTGGTCGCGGCGGCCCTGCACGACGCCGGGCGGGTCGACCTCGTCGAGACCGCCGAGCTGCTCGTCAGCGAGCTGGTGACCAACGCCGTGGTGCACGCGCGCACGGAGATCCACCTGCTGGTCATGGCCGGACCCACCGGCCTGCACGTCTCGGTCCGCGACCAGAGCCCGCACCGGCCCAGCGCCCGGCACTACGGGCGGGGGGCGACCACCGGGCGCGGGCTCGAGCTGGTCACCCTGCTCTCGCACCGCTACGGCACCGACGCCGACGGCGCCGGGAAGACGGTGTGGTTCGAGATCGGCACCGAGGCGCCGGTACCGGTCGCGCCGGCGGCGTCCCGGAGCGACGAGACCGGCGACGAGACCGGCGGCGAGACCGGTGGGAGCAGCGCCGGCCACCCCGCGGAGATCCGGCTGCTCGGTGTCCCCGTCGCGCTCGCCCTCGCCTGGCGCCAGCACATCGACGCGCTGCTGCGCGAGCACGTGCTGGCCCGGTGGGAGGACGCCCGGCCCGGGCACGAGCCCGAGGGGGACGCGCACGACGCCTTCGCCCTCGTGGCCGACGCCTTCGGCCCGCTCGCGGTGGCGTCTCCCCCGGCCCCGTCCCAGGACGTCACCGTCCCGGTCACGCCACCGGAGGTGGTGGGGTTCGACGCCCTGGACCACCTGATCGACGAGGTCATGACCCGCGCCGAGGACGGCCAGACCCTCACCCCCGCGACCCAGCCCGAGATCCGGCTGCTGCGCCGCTGGATCTGCGACGAGGTCCGTCATCAGAGCCGGGGCGGCGCACCCACGCCGTGGCCCGGGCTGCCGAGCGACCTGCCGCCACCCGACCGGCCGCTCCCGGACTGGGACCTGGGCCCGGTACGGTCCGCCACCGCGGCGGTCGTCGCGGCCGACGACGTCAACCGGATCCTGGCCGCCAGCCCGAGTGCCCTCGCCCTGCTCGGCTGGGACGAGGACCTGCTCGGCCGCCGGATCGTGGAGATCGTCCCGGTGCGGCTGCGCGAGGCGCACATCGCCGGCTTCACCCGGCACCTGCTCACCGGCGACAGCTCGATCCTCGACTCCGAGGTGCAGGTGCCCGCGCTGCGGCGCGACGGCACCGAGGTCGACGTGGTGCTGGTGGTCGCCCGCCGCTCGGCCGCCGACGGGAGGGCGGTCTTCACCGCGACCCTGCGGCCCGTCTGAGGCTCAGGCCCGGCGGGGCACCGCGCGCCGGTACTGCACAGGCCAGAGGTCGAGGTCGTCGCCGCCGGCGGTGTCGCTGCCGTCGATGCTGCCGTCGTCGAGCTCGGCGGCCGCGAGCAGCGCCCAGTGCGGGTTGCGCAGCAGCTCGCGGGCCATCACCACCGCGTCCGCGGAGCCGTCCGCGAGCACCTGCTCGACCTGCCGGGGCTCGGTGAGCAGGCCGACCGCCGCGACCGGCAGGCCGCTGCCCTCCCGGACCGCGCGGGCGAACGGCACCTGGTAGCCCGGGCGCACGGGGATCTGCTGGTCCGGGCTCAGGCCCCCGCTGGAGACGTCGACCAGGTCGACCCCCTCCCCCGCCAGGAGCCGGGCGACCTCGACGGTCTCCGGCAGGTCCCAGCCGCCCTCGACCCAGTCGGTGGCCGAGAGCCGGACCAGCAGCGGCTTGTCGTCCGGCCACACGGCGCGGACGGCCCGGACGACCTCGACGAGGAACCGGCTGCGCCCGACGAGGTCACCGCCATAGGCATCGGCTCGCTCGTTGGACAGGGGGGACAGGAACTCGTGCAGGAGGTAGCCGTGCGCGGCGTGCACCTCGGCCACCTCGAACCCCGCGGCGAGCGCTCGGCCCGCGGCCGCGGCGAACGCGGCGACCAGGTCCGCGATCTCGCCGGTCGAGAGCTCCTTGGGTACCGGCAGGTCCGCGTAGGCGAGGGGCGACGGCGCGACGGTGGCGTACCCGCCGTCGGCCGGCTCGACGTAGCCCGTGCCGTCCCACGGCCGTCGGGTCGAGCCCTTGCGGCCCGCATGTGCCAGCTGGATGCCGGGCACCGCGCCCTGACCGCGCACGAAGTCGACGATCCGCGCGTACCCGTCGGCCTGGTCGTCGGTCCAGATGCCGGCGTCCCACGGCGAGATGCGGCCCTCGGGGGTCACCGCCGTCGCCTCCTGCAGGACGAGGCCGGCGCCGCCGCGGGCCAGGCTGCCGAGGTGCACCAGGTGCCAGTCGGTCGGGTGGCCGTCGACGGAGGAGTACTGGCACATCGGCGACACCCAGGCCCGGTTGCGGAACGTCGTGCCACGCAGCGTCAGCGGAGCGAAGAGGTGGCTCATGTCCGCCCCAACCGGCGCGACCCCGGCGGACTTCCCCACTACGGTGGCCACCCGTGCCCGTCCCCCAGCTCCCGCGCACGTCGCGGCTCGCCGCCGTCGCACTCACGCTCGTCGCCGCTGCGGGAGCGGCGGGCACGGCGGGCACCGACGTGCGGGCCACCCGGGCCGTGGCGCGGGTGGCGCCCGCGGCGAGCGCGGCACCGGCTGCGGCGGCGGGTTACGCGGGTGCCGACCCGTCGACGTGGGCGGACCGCAGGCTGGCGGCCCAGCTGGTGTTCTCCTGCGTCGACCTGCGCGACCTGGCGCGGGCCCGCCGGCACGCCGCGGCCGGCGTCGGCGGGATCGCGCTGCTGGGCTCGCGGCCCCCGGCCCGGCTGCGGGCCGGGCTCGCCTCGGTCCGTGACGCCGCCCGCACCCCGGTGCTGCCGTTCGTCGCCAGCGACGAGGAGGGCGGCACCGTGCAGAGACTGCGCACGGTCATCCGCCCGCTGCCCTCCGCCCGCACCATGGGCGGCTGGTCGACCGCCCGGGTCCGGCGCACCGCGCACGCGTACGCCGCGGACATGCGGCGGCTCGGGGTCGGGATGGACCTCGCGCCGGTGGTCGACCTCGCCGTCCGCGGCTCCTACATCGCCTCGCTGGACCGGGCGTTCGGCGCCGGCCCGGACCGGGTCACCGCCCGGGCCCGGGCGTGGCGGCGCGGGATGGCCGACGCCGGCGTGGTGACGGTGCTCAAGCACTGGCCGGGCCACGGCTCGGCGACCAACTCCCACACCGGCCCGGCTCGCGTGGCGCCGTGGCGACAGCTGCGGCGCGCCGACCTGCTGCCCTTCACCCGGGAGCTGGCCGACGGCGCCCCGGTCGTCATGGTCGGCCACCTGCTGTCCCGGGGCCTCACGACCGGCGGGGTGCCGGCAAGCGAGTCGCCGCGCGCGCTGCAGCGGCTGCGCCGGAGCGCCGGCCCCGACGCCGTGGTCCTCACCGACTCGCTGGCCATGGCAGCGGCCAGCTCGGCCCTGGGCATCTCAGCGACCACCGCGACGGTGCGGGCGCTGCGGGCCGGCGCCGACTGGGCGATGACCTGCGACGCCGCTCCGCTGCGCGCCGTGGCAGCCGTCCGACGGGCGCTGGCCACCGGCGCGCTGCCGCGGGACCGGGCCGAGGCCTCGGCCCGCCGGATCCTCGCCCTCAAGGCGGGCCACGGGCTCGCGCCGGGCGTGACCAGCGACACAGCGGGGGTGGCGCGGCCGAACCCCGCGTACCGGTAGACTTCCGTCATCACCCGGTGGCCCTTTGCCACCGACTCCCGCGGGCGAGCTGCCCGCGTGGTCGTCCTTGGAGACGTGCTCCCGACAGCATCACGCTGGCGGTGCAGCCCTCCGCGTGCGGCCTCAACACCGCATCGGAGCACCTCCTTGTCCCGCCATGACTCGTTCGCCTCGGGCAACCGCCCGCGCGCCTCCGCGCCCCGCACCGGTCCGCGCCCCCACCGCTCGGCCGGCACCGGCTCGGGCTCCTCCGCTCCGCGCCGCCGCAGCGGCGGCGGCGAAGCCGTCGGGCAAGGTGGCCGCCCGCTCCGCGGAGCAGGCCGCCGACCGCGAGCTCACCGCCTGGTTCGAGCAGGCCGCGGCCGCCAACCCGATCCCCACCGAGACCTCCTTCGGCAGGCTCGGCCTCCCGCAGGCGCTGGTCACCGCCCTCGAGCGCCGCGACATCCGCACCGCCTTCCCGATCCAGGCCGCGACCCTGGCCGACTGCCTGTCCGGCCACGACGTGCTCGGCCGCGCGCAGACCGGCTCCGGCAAGACGCTGGCCTTCGGGCTGCCGATGCTGGCCCGGCTCGCCGGACGCCGGTCGGCGGCGAAGACCCCCCGCGGCCTGGTGCTGGTCCCGACCCGCGAGCTCGCCGTGCAGGTGCGCGACGCCCTGGAGCCGCTCGGTCACGCCGTGGGCGTCAAGACCGTGGCGATCTTCGGTGGCGCGCCCCTGGGCCGCCAGATCGCCACGCTCGAGCGCGGCGTCGACCTGGTCGTGGCCACGCCGGGCCGGCTGCTCGACCTCATCGAGCGCCGCTCGTGCGACCTGTCACAGATCGAGGTGTCGGTGCTCGACGAGGCCGACCACATGGCCGACATGGGCTTCCTGCCCGACGTCAGCCGGATCCTCGACATGACGCCGTCGGGCTCGCAGCGTCTGCTCTTCTCGGCGACGCTGGACGGTGCGGTCGGCAAGCTGGTGCGGCAGTACCTCACCGACCCGGTCGCGCGCGCCGTCGACCCGGCCGAGTCGCACGTCACCACGATGGAGCACCGCGCGCTGGTCGTCCGCAACGAGCAGAAGGTGGACGTCCTGGCCGAGATCGCGACCCGGCCGGCCCGGACCCTCCTGTTCGTCCGCACCAAGCACGGTGCCGACCGGCTCGTGAAGCAGCTGGACCGCCTCGGCGTCGCGGCGCAGGCGATCCACGGCAACCGGACGCAGGGCCAGCGCCAGCGTGCGCTGGACGCGTTCTCCCGGGGCGAGGCCCGCGTGCTCGTCGCCACCGACGTCGCGGCGCGCGGCATCCACATCACCGACGTCGACCTCGTCGTGCACGCCGACCCGCCGAACGACCACAAGGACTACCTGCACCGGTCCGGTCGCACCGCCCGTGCGGGCGCGTCGGGCGTCGTGGTGTCCGTGCTCGCCCACGACCAGCTGCGGGCCGCCCGGCACCTGTTCGGCCGGGCCGGCGTGGACGTCACCCCGGTCGATGCCGCCCCGGGCAGCGAGCCGGTGCGCGCGCTGGCCGAGTCCGGCGAGGCCGTCGTCGTCACGGCCCCGGCCCGCCCCGCGCGGTCGCCGCAGTCGCCCCGCGACGGCGCGTCCGGCGGCGGCTCGTACGGCGGTCGCGGCTCGGACGGGCCGCACCGGCACCGTCGCAACGGCCGTCGGCCCGACAACCGGCGTCGCGCCGCCTGACCCCGGCTCAGACGGGCCGGAGGTCGAGCTCGAACCAGACGACCTTCCCGTCACCGTGCGGCGAGGTGCCCCACCGGTCGCTCAGCGCGTCCATCAGCGGCACCCCGCGTCCCGACTCGTCCAGCGGCCCGCCGCCGGCCGCGACCGGTGAGCGGGACGTCTCGTCGGAGACCTCGACCCGGACCCTGTCGGGGAACCTCCACAGGGCCAGCTCGATCCGGCCGTCGGTGTGCCGCAGGGCGTTGGTCACCACCTCCGAGACGAGCAGGACCGCGGTCTCCCGGAGGTCCACCAGCTCGGGCTCGCCCACGTTCCGGGCGATGAAGTCGCGCGCCGCGCGGGCCGCCCGGGGGTCCAGCCGGTCGACCGAGATGCGCTCGTGCCGGGGACGCGCCGACTCCGGCAGCCCGTCGTGGCGGACCACGAGCAGGGCCACGTCGTCGGACAGGTGGCCGGTGTCCACCGAGGCCGCCAGCAGCGCGTCCGCGAGCTGCTCGACGTCCGCGTCGCCACCGGCCCAGCTGGCCTCCAGGGTGGCGGTCACCACGGCCAGGCCGGCGTCGTAGCTGCGGTCGGCGTCCTCGACGAGCCCGTCGGTGAACAGCACCAGCACGTCACCCGCCGCGAGCCGGACCCGGGACGAGCGGTACTCCTCACCCTCGACCACCCCGAGCGGCGGCCCCACCGCCGACCGGAGCGCCTCGGTCGCGCCGGACGACGACGTGCGGACCGGCGGCGGGTGCCCGGCGAGCACGACCTCCGCGGTCGAGGTCCGCAGGTCGACGGCGACCAGCGCGCAGGTGGCGAAGACACCCGGGTCGAGCTCGGCCACCAGCCGGTTGGTGCGCGACATCACCGCGGCCGGCTCGTGCCCCTCGGCGGCGTAGGCGCGCAGTGCGTTGCGCAGCTGTCCCATGACCGCCGCGGCACGCATCGTGTGCCCCTGGACGTCGCCGATGACCAGCATGACCCGCTGCCCGGGGAGCTCGAGCACGTCGTACCAGTCGCCGCCGACGCCCATGCCGTCGGTGGCCGCGAGGTAGCGGGCCGTCGCCGTGAAGCCCTCCGGGTCGCGGCAGTGCCCGGGGCAGCAGCTGCTGCTGCAGCTCGGCGGCCAGGCTGCGCTCCGAGTCGCGCAGCCGCGCCCGGGCAAGGGTCTGCGCCAGCAGGCCACCCACGCTCACCAGCAGCGACTGCTCGTCCGGCGCGAAGTCGCGCGGCTGGTCGAAGCTGACGGTGAGGGTCCCGAGCGCACGACCGGAGACGGTGAGCGGCAAGAAGGCCCACGCGTTCTTGCCGGTCGCGTGGACGAGCCGCTGGCGCTGGCGGAACAGCCCCAGGTAGGCCTCGCGGGACGGGAGGAACAGCGGCTCGCGGGTACGCAGTGTCCGGGCGATGGGGGTGTCGTCGTCGGCCCGCAGCAGGCGGAGCATCTCGACCGCGGCCGGCGGGTAGCCCGCGTGACCGCTCAGCAGGAGGCGGTTGCCGTCGACCAGGGACACCAGCACGCCGGAGGCGCCGAAGGCCGGCAGCACGAGGTTCGCGACGACGTCGATGACGTCCGCCACGCTGTCGGCCTGGGCCAGCGCTGCGCTGTAGGCGAGGACGGCGCGCGCCTGGTCCGGCCGGGTGAGCGAGCGCCCCCGCTCGAGCTCGGCGGCCTTGCCGGCGGTGACGTCGACCGCGAACAGGCTCAGGCCGTCCGGGTGCGGGACCGCCCGGACCCGGTACCAGGCCCCGCGCGCGACGACGTACTTGTCGAAGGTCCGGACCTCGCCGGTGGCCGCTGCCTCCTCGATCACCTGCCGGTAGCCGGCGGTCAGGTGGGTCCAGACGTCCCACAGCGGCCGGCCCACGACCTCGTGCACGGCCCCCAGGAAGACCTCGGCGTGCTGGTTGGCGTAGGTCACCCGCCAGGTCCGGTCCACCGAGACGAAGCCGTCGGCCATGTGCTCGAGCGCCCGGGCCACGGTGTCCCGGGCCAGCCTGCTGTCGGTCGAGTCGCGCGCGACGCCGAGCATCCGGTGGGCGGTTCCGTCCGTCCCGGGCAGGACCCGGCCGCGGGCGTCGATCCAGCGCACCGACCCGTCGCGGCGGCGGATGCGGTACTCCGCGGAGTACTCGCCGCAGCCGTCCATCGCCGCGTCGATGGCCTTCTGGACCGCCGGCACGTCCTCGGGCAGCAGCGCCTCGAAGAACGTCGAGATGCGCCCGTCGAAGGTGGCCGGGTCCAGGTCGAAGATGCCGCAGAGCCGGTCGTCGAGGACCAGGACGTCGGCGCGCATGTCCCAGTGGAAGGTGCCGACCTCGGCCGCCGCCAGCGCGAGATCGAGGTGGGCCGCCCGAGCCTCCGCGTCCGGCGCCGGCAGCGCGGGCGCACCGTCGGACACTCCTGCCACCTCTCCTGGGAAACGGTCAGGAGAGTCTGACACGCTGAGGGACATGAGCGCCCAGGACCGCGCAGGTCAGCCCGCCGCCGACTCCGACCTCGTCGACGTGCCCGCCCTGGTGACTGCGTACTACACCGGCCACCCCGACGTGTCCGAGCCCGCCCAGCAGGTGGCCTTCGGCACCTCCGGGCACCGCGGCTCCTCGCTGGACACGGCGTTCAACGAGGACCACATCGCGGCGACCAGCCAGGCGATCTGCGAGCACCGCTCGGCCGCCGGCATCCGCGGCCCGCTGTTCCTCGGCCGGGACACCCACGCCCTCTCGGAGCCGGCGTGGGCGACCGCCCTCGAGGTGTTCGCGGGCAACGACGTCACCGTCCTTGTCGACGACCGGGACCGCTTCACGCCGACCCCTGCCGTCTCGCACGCGATCCTGCGGCACAACCGGGGTCGGGCCGCCGGCGACCCGGGCCGGGCCGACGGGGTCGTCGTGACGCCGTCGCACAACCCGCCGCGCGACGGCGGGTTCAAGTACAACCCCCCGGACGGCGGCCCCGCCGGCGGCGACATCACCGGCTGGGTGCAGGACCGCGCCAACGAGATCCTGCGCGCCGGGCTGGAGGGGGTGCGGCGGGTGACGCTGGCCCGCGCCCGCGCCGCGTCCAGCACGTCGTCCTACGACTACCTCGGCAGATACGTCGACGACCTGCCGTCGGTCCTCGACCTCGACGCAGTCCGCACCGCGGGAGTGCGCATCGGCGCCGACCCGCTCGGCGGCGCCAGCGTCGACTACTGGGGGGAGATCGCCGAACGGCACCGCCTGGACCTCACCGTGGTCAACCCGAGGGTCGACCCGACGTGGCGCTTCATGACCCTGGACTGGGACGGCAAGATCCGGATGGACTGCTCCTCGCCGTCCGCGATGGCCTCGCTGGTCGCCCAGATGGCGGGCGACGCCCCGTACGACATCGCCACGGGGAACGACGCCGACGCCGACCGCCACGGCATCGTCACGAAGGACGGCGGGCTGCTCAACCCGAACCACTTCCTCGCGGTGGCCATCGAGTACCTCTGCATGCACCGGGACGACTGGGCGCCCGATGCCGCGGTCGGCAAGACCCTGGTGAGCTCGAGCATGATCGACCGGGTGGCCGACTCGCTCGGCCGCCGGCTGGTCGAGGTGCCGGTCGGGTTCAAGTGGTTCGTGCCCGGCCTCCTCGACGGGTCGGTGGCCTTCGGCGGCGAGGAGTCGGCAGGGGCCTCGTTCCTGCGCCGCGACGGCAGCGTCTGGACGACCGACAAGGACGGCATCCTGCTGGCACTGCTCGCCGCGGAGGTCCTGGCCGTGACCGGGGCGACGCCCAGCGAGCGCTACCGCTCGCTCACCGGGCACTTCGGCGACCCCGCGTACGCCAGGGTGGACGCGCCGGCGACCCGCGAGCAGAAGAAGGTGCTGGGCTCGCTCTCGCCCGAGCAGGTGACGGCCACCGAGCTGGCCGGGGAGCCGATCCTCGCCAAGCTGACCGAGGCCCCGGGCAACGGGGCGAAGGTCGGCGGGCTCAAGGTGACCACCGAGTCGGCGTGGTTCGCCGCCCGCCCCTCCGGCACCGAGGACGTGTACAAGATCTACGCCGAGAGCTTCCGGGGACCCGAGCACCTGCGTGAGGTGCAGGAGGCCGCCCGCGAGGTCGTCTCGGCCGCGCTCGCGGGCTAGCAGGGTCGCATGCAGCTGCGGATCATGACCGAGCCCCAGCAGGGCGCGACCTACGACGACCTGCTGGCGGTCGCGGCGGAGTCCGAGCGGCTGGGCTTCGACGCGTTCTTCCGCTCCGACCACCTGCAGCGCATCGGCGGCGGCGACCCCGGCCCGGGGTCGACCGACACCTGGGCCGTGCTCGCCGGGCTGGCCCGGGACACGTCCCGGATCCGGCTGGGCACCATGGTCACGTCCGCGACCTTCCGCCTGCCGGGACAGCTGGCGATCGCGGTCGCGACCGTCGACGCGATGAGTGGCGGACGGGTCGAGCTCGGGCTGGGCAGCGGCTGGTACGAGGCCGAGCACCGGTCGTACGGCGTGCCGTTCCCGTCGGTCGGCGAGCGGTTCGACCGGCTGGAGGAGCAGCTCGCCGTCGTCACCGGCCTGTGGGCCACCGCCCCCGGAGAGTCCTTCACCTTCCACGGGACGCACTACGCGCTGGAGGACTCCCCCGCCCTGCCCAAGCCGGTGCAGTCGCCGCTGCCGGTGGTGGTCGGCGGCAAGGGCCGGCGCCGCACCCCGGCGCTCGCGGCGCGCTACGCCGCGGAGTACAACGTCCCGTTCGACACCCCGGAGGTCATCGGCGCGTGCTTCGACCGGGCGCGACGGGCCTGTGAGGACACCGGCCGCGACCCCGCCTCCCTCGTCCTGTCCTGCGCGCAGACGCTCGCGCTCGGCGCCGACGAGGCGCAGGCCCGCGCTCGGGCCGGCGCCCTCGGCAGCGACCTCGACGAGGTGCGGTCGGCCGGCCTGGGGGGCACGCCCGGCGAGGTCGTCGACAAGATCGGCCGGCTCGGCGAGCTGGGTGCCGGCCGGGTGTACCTGCAGGTGTTGGACCTCGCCGACCTGGACCACCTGCGCCTGGTCGCGGAGCAGGTGGCCCCTCAGGTCTGACGGCCGGGGTCCGTGGTCCGGGTGCGGCTTCTCGCTCACCCGGCCAGGTGCCGGGCCAGCAGGTAGTCGTCGACGTCGACGCCGTCGATGCGGAACTCGCCGCGCAGGACGCCCTCGACGACGTAGCCGGCGCGCTCGTAGACCCGTCGGGCCGGCGCGTTGGTCCCGAGGACCCGCAGCGTGACCTTGCTGACGTCGCGCTCCCGGGCCAGCTCCTCCGTCGCCGCGAGCAGGGCGGCGGCGACCCCGTGACCACGCGCCGCGCGGGCCACGGCCAGGCCGTTGACCTGCAGGACGTGGGAGCTCTCGGGGAGCGGCGTCGGCTGCTGCAGCCGGACGTAGCCCGCGACCTCGCCGTCGAGCTCGGCGACGAGGTGGTCGCCGGCCGGCCGGCCCTCGCCGAAGAACGGCTGCGACCCGAGGGACTCCAGGACGGACGGGAACACCGCCGAGGAGTCCCAGGCGGCCTCGTCCAGCGCCCGAAGGGCGGCCTCGTCCCCCGGTCGGGCCGGCCGGACCCGCAGCTCCACCCTCGCCATGGCGCCCATCCTGCCCGTGCGGGCGCCCCGGGCCGGTGTCCGGGGCCTGTGATGGGCTGGCCCGGTGACCCCGACCCCCGCAGCAGCTGCCACCACGGTGTCCCCGGCCCTGACCGAGGAGGCGACCCGCCTGCTCGGCCGGCTGGTCGGCGACGACGGCGCCGCCTTCCGCGACGGCCAGCTCGAGTCGGTCGCGGCGCTGGTCGAGGGTGGCGAGCGGGTGCTGGTCGTGCAGCGCACCGGATGGGGCAAGTCGGCGGTCTACTTCGTGGCCACCGCTCTGGTGCGTGCCCGCGGCGGCGGCCCCACCCTGATCGTCTCGCCGCTGCTCGCCCTGATGCGCGACCAGGTCGAGGCGGCCCGCCGGGCCGGCCTGCGCGCGGTGACCATGAACTCCGCCAACGCCGACGAGTGGGCCGAGGTCACCGCAGCCCTCGCCGCGGACGAGGTCGACCTGCTCCTCGTCAGTCCCGAGCGGCTGAACAACCCCCGGTTCCGTGACGAGCAGCTGCCCCGCCTGGCGGAGGTCGCCGGCCTCCTGGTCGTCGACGAGGCGCACTGCATCAGCGACTGGGGCCACGACTTCCGGCCCGACTACCGGCGGATCCGCGACCTCCTCGCCGAGCTCCCTCCCGGGCGGCCGGTCCTGGCCACCACCGCCACCGCCAACGCGCGGGTGGTCGACGACGTGGTCGAGCAGCTCGGCGCCGGCGGGGCCCCGGTCCGGGCGGTGCGCGGCACGCTGGCCCGCGACAGCCTCCGGCTCGGCGTGCTCGCCCTGCCCACCGCCGACGCCCGGCTCGGCTGGCTCGCGGCGCGCCTCGGCGAGCTGGCCGGCAGCGGGATCGTCTACGCGCTGACCGTGTCGGCGGCCGAGGACACCGCAGCGCTGCTGCGCCAGGCCGGTCACGAGGTTCAGGCCTACACCGGGCGCACCGATCCCGCCGACCGCCTCGAGCTGGAGCGCAGGCTGCGGGCCAACGAGGTGAAGGCCCTCGTCGCGACGAGCGCGCTGGGCATGGGGTTCGACAAGCCGGACCTCGGCTTCGTGGTGCACCTCGGCGCGCCCGCCTCGCCGGTCGCCTACTACCAGCAGGTCGGCCGGGCCGGGCGCGCGACCGAGCGCGCCGACGTCCTGCTGCTGCCGGCGCCCGAGGACCGCGAGATCTGGCGCTACTTCGCCACCGCCTCGATGCCCCGGCGGCCCGACGCCGACGCCGTGCTGACAGCCCTCGCCGAGTCGTCGCCGAAGCCGATGTCGACGGCCGCCCTCGAGACGGTCGCCGACGTGCGGCGCACCCGTCTCGAGCTGCTGCTCAAGGTCCTCGACGTCGAGGGCGCGGTGCGGCGGGTGAGCGGCGGGTGGGCCTCGACCGGTGCCGGCTGGACGTACGACGAGGAGCGCTACGCCCGGGTCGCGGCCGCCCGCGACGCCGAGGCGGCCTCGATGCTCGAGTTCCAGCGCACCGAGGGCTGCCGGATGCGGTTCCTGCAGGAGGCCCTCGACGACCCGGCCGCCGCGGACTGCGGCCGCTGCGACCGCTGCGCCGGCCCGTGGTTCGACCCGACCGTGCCCGAGGGGGCCGTGCAGGCGGCCACCCGCACGCTGCGCAGGGTCGGCGTCCCGCTCGACCCGCGTTCCCAGTGGCCCAGCGGCATGTCGAGGCTCGGGGTCGCGCGCTCGGGCCGGATCGGGCCCGGCGAGCGGCTCACCGAGGGCCGGGTCGTGGCGCGGCTCACCGACCTGGGCTGGGGGCAGCGGCTGCGCGCGGCCCTGGCGCCGGGCGCCCCCGACGAGCCGGCCGACGAGCGGCTGCTCGCGGCCTGCGTCGAGGTGCTGGCCGGCTGGGGCTGGTCGGACCGCCCGGTCGCGGTGGCCTCGGTCCCGTCGCTGGGCCGGCCGCTGCTGGTCGCCTCGGTGGCCCACCACCTGTCCACGCTGGGCCGCCTCGAGGACCTCGGCCCGCTGGAGCTCACCACCGACGAGCCCACCGGCGGCCCGGGCGGCAACTCCGCGTTCCGGCTGGCCGCCGTGCACGACCGGTTCGCCGTGCCGGCCGCGACCGCGGCCCGGCTGCCCGGGCTCCCCGGGCCGGTCCTGCTCGTCGACGACCTGGTCGACTCGCGCTGGACCATGACCGTGGCGGGCGTGCTGCTCCGCCAGGCCGGCGCACCGGGGGTCCTGCCCTTCGCCCTGGCTGCCGCCGGGTAGCCGCCGCGGCCGGCCGGACGGTGCACGTCCGGGCGCGGGCCGGGCCGCCGGCGCGCCTTCGGTAGCGTGAGGGCGTGCCCGACACGGTGGCGGCCGCCGCGGACGCGATCGCCGAGCGCACCGGCGTGGTGCGCCACGCCGCGGTGGTGGTGCTCGGCAGCGGCTGGGACGCCGCCACCGACGCGCTCGGCGCGCTCGTCGCCGAGCTCCCCGTCGGTGAGCTGCCCGGCTTCCGGGCGCCGGTGGCCCCCGGGCACCGCGGCCTGGTGCGCTCCTACGACGCCGACGGGCTGCCGGTGCTGGCCTACCTGGGCCGGACCCACCTGTTCGAGGGGCACGGCCCCGCTGCCGTGGCCCACGCGGTGCGGGTCGCCGCCGCGGCGGGTGCCCGGGCGGCGGTCCTGACCAACGCCAGCGGTGGCCTGCGCACGGACTGGCCGCGCGGCACCGGCGCCCTCATCGCGGACCACCTGAACCTCACCTTCGAGTCCCCGCTGGACGGTCCGCAGTTCGTCGACCTCACCGACGCGTGGTCGCCCCGGCTGCGCGCCGTCGCCCGCGCAGCCGACCCGACACTCGTCGAGGCGGTGTACGCACAGCTGCGCGGGCCCGCCGTCCAGTCACCGGCCGAGACCCGGATGCTGCAGGTGCTGGGGGCCGACCTGGTCGGGATGTCGACGGTCGTCGAGGCGCTGGCCGCCCGGGCGGCCGGCCTCGAGCTGCTGGGGCTGTCGGCAGTCACCACCCACGAAGGGACCGGGGAGCAGCTCGACCCCGACGACGTGGTGGCGGTCGCCGAGGCGACCGCCCGGCGCGTCTCCGGCGTACTCCCCGCCGTGCTGCGCTCGATACGCGACGATGGCGACCACACGGTGCGGCGGGCCGGGGGCCATCCGCGAGGAGAGGACGGCACATGACCACCACGTCGGGCACCACCGGCGGGCTCGCGGTCGAGCTGAACGGCATCAACGTCATCGCCGAGAGCGAGCGCAAGGGGTCGCCACGGGACCTGTTCTGGCCGTGGTTCGCCGCGAACGTCTCGGTGCTGGCCATCAGCTACGGGTCGTTCATCGTCGGCTTCGGCATCTCCTTCTGGCAGGCCACCGCCGCCGCGGTCGTCGGCATCGTGGCGTCCTTCGCCCTGTGCGGGGTGGTCGCACTCGCCGGCAAGCGCGGCTCGGCGCCGACCATGGTGCTCAGCCGGGCCGCCTTCGGCGTCACGGGCAACGCCGTCCCCGCGTTCCTGTCCTGGGTGCTGCTCGTCGGCTGGGAGACCGTCCTCGTCTCCCTCGCGTCGCTCGGCACGGCCACCGTGTTCGGCGAGCTGGGGTGGGGCGGCGGAGACGCCACCAAGGTGATCGGGTTCCTCGTGACGGCGGTGCTCGTCGTCGCGGCCGGGATCCTCGGCTTCGACGTCATCATGCGGCTGCAGACCTGGATCACGATCGCCACGATCGTGCTCACGATCGGCTTCGTGGCGCTCACGCTGGACCAGGTCGACTGGGACGCCGTGAGCAGCGCTCCGAGCGGCTCGACACAGGCGTTCATCGGTGCGCTCGCCCTGGTGGCCACCGGCTTCGGGGTCGGCTGGGCCAACACGGCTGCCGACTACTCGCGCTACCTGCCGCGTACGTCCTCCGGCGGCGGGGTCTTCGGCTGGACGACGTTCGGGGGTGCGGCGGCGCCGATCGTCCTCACCCTGTTCGGCATCCTGCTCGCCCTGTCGAGCACGGACCTGAGCGACGCCATCGCGGGCGACCCCATCGGGGCCCTGACGACGCTGCTGCCGACGTGGTACCTGGTCCCGTTCTTCGTCGTCGCGGTGCTCGGCCTGGTCGGCGGCGCCGTTCTCGACATCTACTCGTCGGGGCTGGCGCTGCTGACCCTCGGCATCAAGGTCAGGCGGCCGGTGGCGGCCGCCATCGACGGTCTGCTCATGGTCCTCGGCGCCGTCTACGTCGTCTTCTTCGCCGACGACTTCATCGGGCCGTTCATGGGCTTCCTCATCACGGTCGGCGTCCCGATCGCAGCCTGGGCCGGCGTCTTCGTCGCCGACCTGCTGCAGCGCCGGGCGCCGTACGCCGATGCGGAGCTCTACGACCCGCGCGGCCGGTACGGCTCCTTCCACGCGCCGGGTGTGCTGCTCGTCGTCGTCGGCACCTTCCTGGGCTGGGGTCTGGTCACGAACGGCCTGGCCGACTGGCTGACCTGGCAGGGCTACCTGCTCGACCCGGTCGGACTCGGTGGCAAGGAGGGCGCGTGGGCGTACGCGAACCTCGGCGTGTTCGTCGCCTTCGCCGTCGGCTTCCTCGGCTGGCTGCTGCTCGGCCGGTCCACCGTGGCCCGCCAGGAGCGGGAGGGTGTGCGCGGCTGAGCCGGCACGATCGGTCTGGCAGCATCGGGCGGGTGCGGATCGCGACCTGGAACGTCAACTCGGTGGTGGCCCGGCTGCCCCGGCTGCTCGGCGTGGCTCGAGCTCACCGCGCCCGATGCCGTCTGCCTGCAGGAGACGAAGGTCGCCGACGACGCCTTCCCGCGCACCGAGGTCGAGGCACTCGGCTACCAGGTGGCGACGCACGGCGACGGCCGGTGGAACGGGGTCGCCCTGCTGTCCCGCGCCGGGCTGGCCGACGTGACGCCGGGCCTGCGCGACCAGCCCGGGTTCCCGGGCCCGGAGTGCCGGGCCCTGGGCGCGACCTGCGGGCCGCTGCGGCTGTGGTCGGTCTACGTGCCCAACGGCCGGGAGCCCGGCCACGACCACTACGCCTACAAGCTCGAGTGGCTGGCCGCGCTGCGGGCCACCGTCCAGGACGAGCGCGCGGCCGCCGGGCAGCCCTACGCCGTGTGCGGCGACTTCAACGTCGCGCCGACCGACGACGACGTCTGGGACATCGGCGCCTTCGCGGCGTCGACGCACGTCACCGCGCCCGAGCGCGACGCGCTGGCCGCGCTGCGCGACCCGGCCGGCCCCGGGCTGGTCGACGTGGTGCCGCGGCCGATGAAGCACGACCGGCCCTTCACCTACTGGGACTACCGGGCCGGGATGTTCCACAAGAACATGGGGATGCGCATCGACCTGGTCTACGCCAGCCCCGACGTCGCGCGGGCGGTCTCCGACGCGTACGTCGACCGCGACGCCCGCAAGGGCAAGGGGCCCTCGGACCACGCCCCGGTGGTCGTCGACCTCGACCTCGGCTGAGCGGGCCGGCCGCGCCCACCCGCCTCGCCGCCCGCCGGTCCCGCCTGCTACTCGGGCGCGTTGTGGGTGCCGGCGTTGCCCGAGGCGCCGACCACGAACGGCTCGGTCACGCCCTGGTAGGCGAGGTGCGCCACGAGACCCTGGGTGGCGTGGTCGAGGTTGTGGCAGTGGTCCATCCAGACCCCGGGGTTGTCCGCGACGAAGGCGATCTCGTAGGTCTCGCCGTCGTCGACGTTGAGCGAGTCCACCCACCACGGGCTGCCGGTCGCCCGCACCCCGTCCCGGCTCAGGACCACCGCGTGGTGCCCGTGCAGGTGCATCGGGTGGACGTCACCGCTGGTGTTGCTGATCGTCATCCGCACCACGTCCCCTTCCGCGACGAGGTACATCGGGACGTCCGGCCAGACGTGGCCGTTGATCGACCACCAGTAGCCGGGCCGGCCGTCCTTGAAGCCGACCCGCCGGCCGATGCGGTAGTCGAAGCGCCGGTCCGCTCCCGCAGGGTCGAACGGCAGCGCCACGGGGCTCCCGTAGCCGAGGGGGTCGAACTCGGTCCGGGGCTGCTCCGCGACCGGCGCCCTGGTCCCGGGGGGACCGACGACGACGGCGGTGCCGCCGCCCACGTCGAGCCGGACCGCACCCGTGGCCGGGACGGCGAAGCCGAGGTCGACCCGCCCCCCGGCGGGCACGACGAGAGTCCGGTCCCGCAGCTCGCCGGGGTCCTGCACGTCGGTGCCGTCGATCGCGAGGACCCGGAACGGCGTCCCGGTCAGCCAGGCGCGCAACGGCCCGTTGTCGGTGTTCACGACCCGGAGCCGGACCTGCTGACCCGGCCGCGCGGCCACCCGCTCGACGCCGACCCGGCCGGCCACCGTGCGGCGACCGTCGTAGGTGTGGACCGCCGCCACCACGTCGACCGGCTCGACCGTCTCGTCGGGGGCATCGGGGGCATCACCCACCGGCGCCACGACGAGGGTGCCGAACAGCCCGCCGCGCACCTGCTGGTGCGAGACCTGGTGCGAGTGGTACCAGTAGGTCCCCTCGTCCGGCGCGACGAACCGGTAGACGTGCCGGCCGCCCGCCGGCACGGCGTCCTGGGTCACGCCGGCCACGCCGTCCTCGGCGTTCGGCACGTCGACGCCGTGCCAGTGCAGGGTGACGCCCTGCTCGACGTCCTCGTTGACCAGGGTGACCTGCACGAGGTCGCCGACGGTCGCCCGGATCTCCGGCCCGGGGGACGCGCCGTCCAGGGTGTAGCCGTCGACCTGCTCACCCGAGGCGAGGCGGAACGTCTCCTGCCGGGCGCGCAGGGTGAGGTCGACGTCCGGCGCGCCGTCCGGCGGACCGGTCAGGTCCGCGACGCTGACGCCGCCCGACGCGTGGCCGGCGTGCGTGCCGTCGCCGCCCTCGGCCGCGGGGCCACCGCCCAGGTCCAGGTAGCCCATGTCCATGATGCTGTAGGTCGAGGGGACCCGGCTGCTCCACCAGAGGTACCCGAGCGGGACGACGAGCGCGAGCGCCGTGACCGCCCCGACGAGGAGCCGCCACGGCGCCCGGCGCGCGGGCTGTGCCTCAGACAGTGGCAGCGGTCCTGGGTGCGACGGCGGACCCCTCGGTCACCGCGGCTGCCCGGCGGGCTGCCGTGAGCGCGACGCCGAAGACGACGAAGGCGTTGATGCCGTGCAGCGGGCCGAGGGCCGCGAGGCCGTGGCCGAACAGTCCGAGCAGCACCTGCACCACCACCGCCAGCAGGGTCAGCCCGGCCCACTTGACGCCGCCCGGGACCTTCGCGAAGAAGGCGACGACGAGCAGGACGAGGGCGAGCAGCGGCATGGCCATCATCCCGAACATCCCGTGCAGCATGTGCCCCAGGTTGCCGTCGTAGTTCTTGTCCAGGACCGCGCCGTCGTCGATGTCGTGCAGCGTGTAGAACCAGGCACCCGCGACGAACGCCGCCTGGGCGACGACGCCGACGACGATCAGCCCCGCGAGAACGCGGTAGGCCTTGACCATGCAGACCACCCCTTCTGCTACCAGTCGAGGCGCGCCGAGCAGGTGGCGCGCGAGGACACGCTAGCGCCGGGCGGGCCCCGCGTCGTGGATATTCGGCCAGCCCGCCCCGCCCGGCCCGCCCGGCCGCCGTGCCCGTTTTGCCGGTGCCCCAGCGGGCAGGTCGCCTCGCAGTCGACACCGACCCCCGGCGCGAGAGGAACCACCACCATGGCCAAGGACGCGATCGTCCTGCTCAAGGAGGACCACAAGACGATGCGGAAGCTGTTCCGCCAGTTCGAGAAGGCCGGGAAGGACGCCCGCGCCACCAAGAACCGCGTCGCCAGGCAGATCCTCGAGGAGCTGACCGTGCACACCTACCTCGAGAACGAGGTCATGTACCCCGAGGTCCGCGCCCTCCTGCCCGACATCGAGGACGACATCCTCGAGTCCTACGAGGAGCACCACGTCGCCGACCTGCTCTGCTTCGAGCTGGTGGCCATGGACGCCGACGACGAGCGGTTCGTGCCCAAGATGACGGTCCTCATCGAGAACGTCGAGCACCACATGGACGAGGAGGAGGACGAGTGGTTCCCCAAGGTCCGCGAGGGCCTGGGCCGCAAGAAGCTCGGTGAGATCGGCGACCGGATGCTCGCGATGCGCCCGAAGGCCCCGCGCAGCCCCCTGGCCCCCAAGGCGATGAAGAAGGCATTCGACGCCGCCACCGCCTGACCCGGGCCGGCGGTGCCGGTCAGGCAGTGGCGAAGACCGGCCCCGAGGTCCACGATCAACACATGGCCGAGGACCACGGCGCCACCGGGTTCGGGCCTGCGAGCCTCAGCGGTCGCAGCCCGTTCCCGCCGATCGCCGACTTCGCGTTCCTCTCCGACTGCGAGGTGAACTGCCTGATCGCGCCGAGCGGCGCGGTCGAGTGGATGTGCCTGCCCCGCCCGGACTCACCGAGCGTGTTCAGCGCGCTGCTCGACCGCGGCGCCGGCGCCTTCCGGATCGGGCCGTACGACGAGATGGTCCCGGCTGCCCGGCGGTACCTGCCCGGCAGCCTGATCGTGGAGACCACCTGGCAGACCCGTACCGGGTGGCTGCTCGTCCGGGACGTCCTCGCGATGGGCCCGTGGCACAACGTCGACGAGCGCTCGCGGACCCACCGTCGCTCCCCCACCGACGACGACGCGGAGCACTGCCTGCTGCGCATCGTGCGCTGCGTCAGCGGCTCGGTTGACCTGTCGATGACCTGCGAGCCGGTCCTCGACTACGGGCGCGCCGAGCCGGTCTGGACCTATGCGGGCGAGGGCTACGGCGAGGTGGTCGCCACCTCCCCGGACGGTGAGGTCGAGCTGCGCCTGACCACCGACCTCCGACCGGGCATCGAGGGGCCCGGGCTGCACGCACGGACCCGGCTGGTCGAGGGCGAGAGCCGCTTCGTGGCCCTGTCGTGGTCGCCGCTCCCGCCACCGCGCGACCTGGCCGAGGCTGAGTCGCGGCTGCGGCGGACCTCGGAGTACTGGCGGCAGTGGATCACGCTCGGGACCTTCCCGGACCACCCGTGGCGCAGCTACCTCCAGCGCAGCGCCCTGACGCTGAAGGGGCTGACCTACGCCCCGACCGGCGCGCTGCTCGCCGCCGCCACGACCTCGCTGCCCGAGACGCCGGGCGGCGAGCGTAACTGGGACTACCGCTACGCCTGGGTGCGCGACAGCACCTTCGCCCTGTGGGGGCTGTACACGCTGGGCTTCGACCGCGAGGCGGACGACTTCTTCTACTTCGTCGCGGACGCCTGCCGGGACGGCAACGACCTGCAGGTGATGTACGGCGTGGCCGGGGAGCGGGAGCTGGTCGAGACCTCCTTGCCGCACCTCGCCGGCTACGAGGGCGCCTTCCCGGTGCGCACCGGCAACGGCGCCTTCTCCCAGCGGCAGCACGACGTCTGGGGCGCGGTGCTGGACTCGGTCTACCTGCACGCCCGCTCGCGCGAGCAGCTGCCCGAGTCGCTGTGGCCGGTGCTCACCCGCCAGGTCGAGCAGGCGGCCGAGCACTGGGAGGAGCCGGACCGCGGGATCTGGGAGGTGCGCGGCGACCCGCAGCACTTCACCTCGAGCAAGCTCATGTGCTGGGTCGCCCTGGACCGCGGCGCCCGGCTGGCCCGGATGCACGACGAGCAGGAGTACGCCGAGAAGTGGCAGACGCTCGCCGACCAGATCCACGCGGACATCTGCGCCCACGGCGTCGACGCGCGCGGGGTGTTCGTGCAGCGCTACGGCAACACCGCGCTGGACGCCTCGCTGCTGCTGATCCCCCTGATGCGGTTCCTCCCGCCGACCGACCCGCGGGTGCGGGCCACCGTGCTCGCCGTCGCCGACGAGCTCACCGTCGACGGGCTGGTGCTGCGCTACCGGGTGGAGGAGACCGACGACGGCCTGACCGGCGAGGAGGGCAGCTTCACCATCTGCTCGTTCTGGCTGGTCTCGGCGCTTGTCGAGATCGGCGAGCTGGAACGCGGCCGGAAGCTGTGCGAGCGCCTGCTCGCCTACGCCAGCCCGCTGGAGCTCTACGCCGAGGAGATCGACCCGCACAGCGGCCGGCACCTGGGCAACTTCCCGCAGGCCTTCACCCACCTCGCGCTGATCAACGCCGTGATGCACGTGATCCGCGCCGAGGAGCAGGCGAGCAACGGCGGTGACGGGAGCACGCTGCCGTGGGGCGCGACCTGACGGCGTCTCAGCAGATGGACAAGACGTGAGGCCTGATCCCGGCCCGCCCACCGCAGCCACGTACCGCGAGGGGCCTAACCTGTGCCGGTGCTCGCCGGACCACCCGCGCCCCGTGCCCGCGCCCGTGACCTCGGCCTCGCCGTCGGACGGTTGGCGGCCGGGCCCCTGAACGCGGTCACCGACGTGCCGGGAGTGCGGGTGGGCCACGCCACGGTGTGGTCCGCCGACGGGGTCGGTCCGGTCGCGCGGACCGGGGTGACGGCCCTCTGGCCGCACGACGGCAACCCGTTCACCGAGCGCGTGTACGCCGCGACCAGCACCTTCAACGGGTACGGCGTGCTGACCGGCGACCTCGTCATCGACGAGTGGGGGCTCCTCGGCTCGCCGGTCGTGCTGTGTGACACCGCCAACCTCGGCATCGCCTACGACGCCGTGGTCCGGCACGTGCAGCGACTCGACCCCTCCGCCGGTCGCGACGACGTCGTCATGCCGGTGGTCGGCGAGTGCGACGACGGGTTCCTCAACGACAACCTTGCTGCCGCACTGACAGCGGGGCACGTCGAGACCGCCCTCGACTCCGCCTCGGCGGGTCCGGTGGCCGAGGGCGTCGTCGGTGCCGGCACCGGCATGCAGCTCTTCGACTTCAAGGGCGGCATCGGCACGGCGAGCCGGCTGGTGGACGTGGGCGGCACGACCTACACGGTCGGGGTGCTGCTCAACGGCAACTTCGGCACCCGGCGCCAGCTTCGGGTCGACGGCCTGCTCGTGGGGCACCTGCTGACCGACCGGATGCCGGTGCGGCACCACGAGGGCTCGTGCATCGCGGTCGTGGCCACCGACCTGCCCCTGCTACCGCACCAGCTGCGGCGCCTGGCCCGTCGGGTGGACGTCGGGCTCGGCCGGGTCGGGAGCGTCGGCAACGACGGCTCCGGAGAGATCTTCCTCGCCTTCTCGACCGCGCAGCGCATCCCGCGCGGGGGCGACGTCGTCGGCGTGCGCACCGTGGTCGAGGGCCAGTACTGGACGCACGGGTCCCCCCTGGACGACGTGTTCGACGCAGTGGCCGAGGCGGCCGAGGAGTCGGCGCTGAACGCCCTGCTGGTCGCGGACACGGTGCGCGGCCGGGACGGCCACGTCCTCCACGGTCTGCCGGTCGACGAACTGCTCCCCCTGCTGGGGCGCTGACTGCCACAGTGTCTGCCGTGATCACCCTTTCCCTGGCGGCCCGGATGACCGACGCCGCGCTCTCGGAGGCCGCCAAGACCGGTGCGGTCGTCTCGGCAGCCGTGGTCGACGCCGGGGGCCACCTCGTCCACTTCCAGCGGATGGACCGCGCCGAGATCGCCGGGCCCACCCTCGCGATCGACAAGGCGTTCACCGCGGTGGCCCATCGCGTCGCGACCGCCGAGCTGGGTCCTCTGGCCGCGCCCGGCGGCCCCCTCGCGGGGCTGCACGCCAACGGCGGCGGCCGCTACGTCGTGTTCGGCGGAGGCCTGCCCTGCTGGTCCGGCTCCCCCGACCAGGACGGCGTCGTGGTGGCCGGCATCGGGGTCAGCGGGGGCACCGCCGAGCAGGACGAGGCGTGCGCCGCAGCCGGCCACGCGGTCTTCGCGGCCGCGACCAGCGAAGGGGCCACGACCAGATGAGCGACGAGCGGGTCGGCCGGATCCGGTTCATGGACGCCCAGCGGGTCAACCTGGACGGCTTCGCCCACGAGAACGTCGAGCTCGGCCTGGTGGCGCTGCACAGCCCGTACGACCCGGAGCCGTCCCTGGTGGTGTGCGAGGGCGTCGTGACCGAGATGGACAGCCGGGATGCGGCCGACTTCGACTCGTTGGACGCCATGGTCGCCACGCACGGGATCGACCTGACGGTGGCGGCGGAGGCGATGGCGCTGCCCGACGTCGAGCTCGCCCGCCGCTTCGTCGACCCGGCGGTGCCGCGGGCGGAGCTCGTGCGGCTCACGACCGGCATGACGCCGGCCAAGCTGGCGCGGGTGGTCGCGCTGCTGCGCCCCGTCGAGCTCGGTCTGGCCATGACCAAGATGCGGGCCCGCCGTACACCCAGCAACCAGGCGCACGTCACCAACCGCCTGGACGACCCGCTGCTGCTCGCCGCTGACGCGGCGACCGCGGCGGCCTACGGCTTCCGCGAGCTCGAGACGACCGTGCCGGTCCTCGCCGACGCGCCGTCCAACGCCGTCGCGGTCACCATCGGCTCGGTCGTCGGCTCGGCCGGGGTGCTGGTGCAGTGCTCGGTCGAGGAGGCGATGGAGCTCGAGATGGGCATCCGGGGACTGGTCTCCTACGCCGAGACGGTGAGCCTCTACGGCACCGAGTCGGTGTTCGTCGACGGTGACGACACGCCGTACAGCAAGGCGGTGCTGGCCGCCGGCTATGCCAGCCGCGGAGTGAAGATGAGGGTGTCCTCCGGCGCCGGGGCAGAGGTCCTCATGGGCGGGGCCGAGCGGAGCTCGATGCTCTACCTCGAGTCGCGGTGCGTGTCCCTCGCCCGCGCGATCGGGGTGCAGGGCGTCCAGAACGGAGGGATCGACGGGGCCAGCGTCGCCGGGTCGGTGCCACGGGGCGTTCGCGAGATGATGGCCGAGAACCTCATGGTGATGGCCCGCAACCTGGAGGCCTGCACGGGCAACGACGCGCTGATGTCGGAGTCGGATGTCCGCCGCACGTCCCGGACGCTGCCGATCCTGCTCGCCGGCAGCGACTACGTGTGCAGCGGTTTCGGGTCCATCCAGCGCTACGACAACATGTTCGGGCCGTCTCAGTGGAACGCCGAGGACATCGACGACTGGCTGGCGATGCAGCGGGACTGGGGCGTCGACGGCGGGCTGCGCACCGCGCGGCCTGCAGAGGTCGGACGTCTCAGGCGACGGGCGGCCGAGGCGTGCCGCGACGTCTACCGCTGGCTCGGGCTGGCCGACTTCACCGACGACCACGTCGAGCTGGCCATCGACGCGACGGGCTCCAAGGACCTGGGCGATCCCGACCCGATGGTCGTGCTCGGCGCCGCCCATGCCGTGCGCAGCTCCGGGCTCGGCTCGCTGGAGGTGGCCCGCGCCCTGCAGGAGTGCGGGTACGACGAGGAGGCCGGCCGGTTGCTCGACATGCTCGCGGCCCGGGTGCACGGCGACCACCTGCAGACCGCTGCCATCTTCGACGAGCAGATGAACGTGCTCAGCCTCGTCACCGACCCCAACGACTACGCCGGGCCGGGCACCGGGTACGAGCCCACGGCCGCGCGGGCGGCCGAGATCGACGACATCCGGCAGGCCCGCGGGGTCGAGGACCTCCGGGCCGACCAGTCCGGCTGGGCCGGCGACGAGCTGACCGCGGCCGGGCCCGCCGAGCAGGGCAGCGACCCGCGGGAGGTCGTCATCGGTCTCTCCCCAGGTGTGGGGCGCAGCGTCTGGCGGACGCTGTCCGGCCTGACGGTGGTCGAGGTGCTGCGCGAGCTGCTGGCCGGTCTCGAGGAGGAGGGCTGCACGGCCCGGGTCGTGCGCGTGAACGCCACCATCGACCTCGGCATGATCGGGCTGACAGCCGCGCGGCTGGCCGGGTCCGGCATCGGCATCGGCCTGCAGGGGAAGGGGACCGCCCTGATCCACCGACGGGATCTCTCCCCGCTGGCCAACCTCGAGCTGTACAGCATGGCACCGGTCATCACCGCTGATCTCTACCGCCAGATGGGGACCAACGCCGGGCGCCACGCCAAGGGGGCCACGCCGGTGCCAGCCCGCAACCCCTACACCGACGAGGCGATCGAAGCGCGCTACCACACCAGCGTCATCTCCCTGGTCGCCCTCGAGCGTGCGTGCGTCGACCTCACCACCGGCCCCGAGAACATGACGGTGGCGCCATGACCCGCGCGTTCTCCGGTCGCGACGCGACCGAGCTGACAGTCGACCGGCTGGCCCGCGAGGAGCTCGTCTCCGACGACGTCCGCATCCACCCGGAGACCCTGGCGCACCAGGCCCTGGTCGCCGAGCAGCACGACAACCCCCAGCTGGCCGCGAACTTCCGGCGGGCGGCGGAGCTGACCCTGCTCACCGAGCAGGAGGTGATGGCCCTGTACGAGGCGCTGCGCCCGCACCGGTCGAGCGCCGCCGACCTGGCCGAGACGGCGGACCGGCTGGACGGGCTCCCGGCACCGCTGTGCGCCGCGCTGGTGCGCGAGGCCGCCGAGGTCTACGCCCGGCGCGGCCTGCTGCGGTGAGCCGGGGGGCAGCCGGAGCAGGCACCGTCGCGGCCGGGATCGACGTCGGCAACTCGACCACCGAGGTCGTCCTGGGCCGGCTGACACCGGAGGGTGTGCAGCTGCTCGGGGCCGGCCGGACCCCGACTCGTCGGGCGAAGGGGTCGCCGGCCAGCCTGGATGCCGCCGTCGCCCTGGTGCGACGCCTGGAACGGCAGCACCAGGTGCGGGTCGAGCTGGCCGCCGCCGCCCCGCTCCGCCCGGTCCACACCGGCACCGCCGTGCTCCCCGAGACCCGGCCGGGCACCGGCCGGCTGCGCCTCGTCGCCGTGGGCGCAGGCACCGCGGGCGGGGCCGGCGCGGCGGTCGGACGGCCGTACCCGGTGTCCTCCAGCCGGGTGCCCGACGGCACGGACCCTCTGGTGGCGGTGGTGCCGGCCGGTACCGGGTTCCGGGCCGCCGTCGCGCTGCTGCTGCCGCTCGCCCGGGCCGGGCGGCTCGCGGCCGTGGTCCTCGCCGACGACGAGGCGGTGCTGGTCGCGAACCGCCTCCCGTCGCGGGTGCCGGTGGTCGACGAGGTGGACGTCGTCGCGGCCCTGGCCGCCGAGCTGCTGGTCGTCGAGGTGAGCGCCGACAACCGGCCGCTGCGCACCCTGCCCGACCCGCTGCGGCTGAGCCGGCTGCTGGCCCTGGACGCGGGCGAGCTCGGCGATGCCGTCGCCCTGGCCGACGGCCTCGTCGACGCGACCAACGCCGTCGTGGCGCTCGGTGCGCCGGCCGGCCCCCCGGCCGCCGACGCGGCGGGGTGGCTGGCTCTGGCCGGCACCCGTCACGACGTCACCCGTGGGCTCGCCGGTCTGCGCGCGGGGCAGGTGGGGCTCACGACGTCCTACGCGCTCCCCCCGGACCTGACGGCACACGACGTCGACGACCTCTGGGCTGTCGACCTCGCGGCCGTCTCCACCCAGGTGCTGGCTCGTCGCAGCACGGTGGGCCGGCCGATCACCATGGCGTCGTTGCGTGGGGACGCCCCGACCAGCAACCCGTGCGGGGCGCTCGCCGAGCGGCTGCAGGTCGGCGTCCAGGTGGACGTCTCCGAGGCCGAGGCCGCCCGCGCGGGCGCGTTGACGACCCCGGGCGCGACGCCGGACGCGGTCGTCGTCGACCTCGGCGGCGGCACCGTCGACACGGTGTCGGCCCGGGCGGCGGTCGTCGCTGCCGGCGGCGGCGAGCTGCTGACCCTGTCGGTAGCCGGTCTGGCCGGCATCACCGCCGCCGCAGCCGAGCACGTGAAGCGCGGGCCCGCGCACCGGGTGGAGGCGCCCCAGGTCCTGCTCGCCGAGGACGGCACCCGCAGCTTCCTGGACCTGCCGGCGCCGCGCGAGGCCGTCGGGTCTCTCGTCGTGACCGGGCCGGCCGGCTGGCTCCCGTTCCACCGCACCCTGGCGCCCGGCGAGTGGCGGGCGCTGCGCCTGAGGCTCAAGGTGGACCTGCTCGGCGCGAACGTCGCCCGGGCCCTGCGGACGCTCGACGTGGCGCCCGGGACCGTCGTGGTGGTGGGCGGCCCGGCGGGTGACGACGAGGTGCTCGCGGCCGTCACGGGGGCACTGCCGCCGGGCACCGCCGTCGGCCGGGGGGACGCCGGCGGGCTCCTCGGGCACCGGTACTGCGTCGCCTGGGGCCTGCTCAGCGGCCTACGGCGCTGAGGCAGGCTCGTTCGATGAGTGGAGGGCGTCGCCCAGGTCCGGCAGCAGGTCGCTGTTGCGGGCCAGGAAGACGTCGACCAGGGCGTGCGCCGCGCGGCGGGAGGTCCGCTCGCGCGCCTCGGCCCCGGCGACGAGTGTCTCGGCGTCGGTGCCCGCGTCGGCCAGCAGCCGCGGGAAGCGCGCGGCCCAGTCCGCCAGCACCCATGGGCGCACCTCGGGGTGGAACTGCACCCCGAGCACGCCGGGAAGCGTGAACGCCTGCACCCCGCAGTCGTTGGTGGCCACCACGTCGGAAGCAGGTGGCGCCGTCAGCGCGTCGGCGTGGAACGCGGTCCACGGACCGGCGGGGACGAGGACCGGGTCGACCGTGTCGACCCTGATCGGGCCGGCCTCCGGCTCCGCGGCCGGCGCCACGCTGCCACCGAGGGCCGAGGCGACGAGCTGGGCGCCGTAGCAGAGCCCGAGGACCGGGGTTCCCGCCGACACCGCGTCGCACACCAGCGCACGCTCGGCCGCCAGCGCCCCGGGTGCGACCGGCGAGTGGACCGACCACTCGGACCCGAGCAGCAGCACCAGGTCGACCGGGCCGGCGTCCGGCAGGCCGGGCAGGCTGTCCTCCCGCAGCACCGTGCGCAGCGTGAACCCGCGGTCCGCGAGGCGTTCGCCGACGTAGCCGGCGTCGACGTCGGTGCGGTTCGCGACGACCAGCGCGACCGGGCGGTGCGCGCCCGGGCCGGTCATCTCGACCCACGCGGTCGCAGCTGGACCACGCGGCCGTGCGAACCCTCGCGGACCGGCGCCGTCGCCGGCGTGCGGACCGTGATCGTCGTGCGGTCGGCACGGAACAGGTCGTGGGAGTGCTCGAAGGGACGCCCGTCGACGTCCTGCGTCGTCCGGGTGATCGACAGCAGTGGCGAGCCCAGCTCGACGCCGAGGATCGAGGCCTCGTCCTCGCCTGCCGGCACCACCTCGATGTGCTCGACCGCCTCACCGGGCGTCGTGTCGTACCGCTCCTGGAGCAGCTCGTAGAGCGAGCCGCCCAGTGGCTGGTCGAGCAGGCCCGGGAAGCGTTCGGCCGGCACCCTCGCGTGCTCGAGCGAGATCGGCGTGCCGTCGGCGAGCCTGATCCGCACCACGTCGAAGACGTAGCCGCCGGGCGGCAGCGCCAGCGCCGCGGCGGTCTCCTCGTCGGCCACGACCATCTGCGTGCTCACGACCCTCGACCCGGCGGTCATGCCCTGCTGCCGGAGCAGCGCAGGCACCCCCACCACCTGCGAGAGATCCCGCTCCACCTTCTGCTGGCGCACGAAGGTGCCACCGCCCCTGCCGGGCACCCGGCGCACGACGCCGTCCCCCTCGAGGGACGCCAGGGCCTGTCGCACGGTCGACCGGCTCACGCCCAGCGTCACGGCCAGGTCGCGCTCGGCGCCCAGCCGATCCCCAGGTCGCCGCTGACCGCGGGTGATCTCGTCCAGCAGCAGGCGGCGCACCTCCTCGGCCGCCGGACCGATCGCGGACTCGGTCACGGGCTAGATCCCGGCCAGCGCCGCAGGCGACTCGGGCAGCACCTGACCGCCGTCGACCACGAGGGTCTGGCCGGTGACGAACGCCGCCTGGTCGGAGGCGAAGAACAGCGCGGCGTAGCCGATGTCGTCGACGCTGCCGAGCCGGTGCTGAGGGATGATCGCCTCGGTCTCACGGAGGTAGTCGGCGCCCATCTCCGCCAGCCCCTCGGTGGCGATGTTGCCGGGCATGACGGCGTTGATGGTGACCTTCCGGGGCGCCAGCTCGATGGCCGCCGTGCGCATGAACCCCAGCTGGGCGGCCTTGCTCGCGCCGTAGTGCGACCATCCCGGGTACCCCGTGATCGGGCCGGTGATCGACGACGTGACCACCACCCGTCCGCGGCCGCTGGCCGCGAGCGCCGGGAGGCAGGCCTGCACGGAGAACACCGTGCCCTTGACGTTGAGGGCGAAGACCTCGTCGACGTCGGCCTCGGTCAGGTCCGTGAACGCCTTGTCGGGGAAGATCCCCGCGTTCGCGCACAGGACGTCGATGCCGCCGAACCGCTGCTCCGCTGCCTCGGCCAGCTCCCGGCAGCCTGCGACGGTCGCCACGTCGGCCGCGAGCGTCTCGACCCGACCGGCACCCTCCGCGTCGATGTCGGCGGCCGCGGCCTCCAGCGCGGTCGTGTCCCTCGCGACCACCAGCACGTCGGCGCCGGAGCGGGCGAACACCCGCGCGATCCCCTTGCCGATCCCCTTGCTGCCGCCGGTCACGACCACGCGCCGACCCTCGAACGATGTGAACATCACCAGTTCCCCTGCCTGTGTGTCGGGTCAGAAACTTCGGGCCGTCAGCCGAAGCGCGCCAGGTAGCCCTCAGCGAGGTCACAGCTGACGGCGGTGAACTCCGCCCCCATCGACCGGGCGAGGTCGGTGCCCGAGTGCGAGCCGATCCAGGCCACCAGCAGCAGCCTGCGCATCAGGACGAACGTCATGATCTCGGCCTCGTCCTCGGCGGGCAGGGCGCGGACACCGCGGTACCCACGGGCCCAGGCGTCCGCGAGCTCCGGCACCCGGGGGTCGTGCTCGAAGAAGCTCACGGCTGACCCGAAGTCGTAGAGGAACCACCCGAGGCCGCAGTCGTCGAAGTCGATGACGTAGGTCGCGTCGCCGTCGACCAGCAGGTTGGCCAGCCGCAGGTCGGCGTGCACCAGGCCGTAGCGCTCGGCCGCGGAGCCGAACCGGGCCAGCCGCGAAGCCAGGACGTCGTCCAGCCGCCCGAGCACCTCGCGCTCCTGCGCGCCCACGGCGATGCCGTCCTGCCAGCGGCCCCACCGCGCGTCGGTGCCGAACGCGCCGTCGTAGTCCCAGGCGAACCGACGGAAGCCCACGGGCCGCTGCCAGCCGCGAGCGTGCTCGTGCATGCGTGCCGTCAGCGCGCCGAGCAGCTCGAACGACGCGGGAAGGCCCTCGTCGGCCGGCGTCGGCTCGGAACCGTCGAGCCACTCGAACCGGACCACGTGCCGGGGGTCGGGCGAGCCGTCCTCCTCCAGCGAGAGCAGCCGCCGCCCGTCCGCGGTGGGCAGGACGTGCGGGGTGCGGACGCCCGCGTCGTCGCGCAGGGCGTCCAGCCAGGCCAGCTCGGACTCGATGGCGGGCCGGTCGTGGTAGCCGTGCCGGTGGATCCGCAGAACGGTCCGTTGCCCGTCGGCCGGGTCGTCGACCGCGTAGGTGGCGTTCTCGCTGACGTTGAGCAGCGTCAGTGTCGCGTGGGACGGCACGCCGTACTCGGCCAGCGCGCGCCGGGCCACCGGCTCGAGCCGTACGGCGACGTCGTCCTCGGAGAGGTCGTGACCGCTCATGCCCGCGCGCCCGCCGAGGCCTGGTCCCGCCCCTCGATCTCGCCGAGTACCCGGGTGATCTCGTCCCTCGCCCGGATCACGTCCGGCGTCGAGCCGGCCATGTAGACCCTCCCGGCAGCACCGATCATCGACACGTCGACCAGCGTGACACCTGGCGCGACCTTCTCGGCGGCGTTCGCCGCGACGGTCGCGAACAGGGCAGGCGTCACCTCGTAGACGAGCAGCGTCTGGCCGGGCATCACCATCGAGGCCTGCCGGTTCCGGTTCACGATCACTGCGTGCTGGTCGGTGATGTCCTCGATGACGTCGCTGTACAGGATGTGCGGGCGGAGCTGGTCGCCGGGCGCGGCACCCAAGCCGTCGAGGATCGCCCGTCCGGCGCGGCGGACGTCCTCGAGGTCCGCCCCGTGCACCTCCAGGACGCCGAACTGCCGCTCGACGAACAGGATGCCGGGCTCCACGGACGGCACCGCCCGCAGGGCGAGGTCGATGACCCGCTCGATGGCCAGCCCCGGCGCCACCTCGACGATCAGGGAGTGCTGGCCCTCGAACGGGGGGTAGCCGCGTGCCCTGGTCGGTGTCGCGAGGTAGGCGGCGAACTGGCGCTGCAGGTCCTCGAGCAGCAGGTAGACGCGCAGCTCGGTGCCCTTCACGCCCGGCGCCGCGGCCGCGCGGGCGGTGGAGCCCGTCGTCACGCCTCCGGTCCGGAGGTGTCGAAGTGCCGCCCGAGCTCACCGTGCGGACGCGGGATCACGTGCACGGACACGAGCTCGCCGACCTGTCCGGCGGTCTCGGCGCCGGCCTCGGTGGCCGCCTTCACTGCGCCCACGTCACCCACGATCGTGACGGCCACCAGCCCGTCCCCGACCTCCGTGCGGCCGACGATCGTGACGTTGGCCGCCTTGACCATGGCGTCAGCGGCGGCAAGGGCCGCGACGTACCCCTTGGTCTCGATCATCCCGATCGCGTTGTTGTTGTTCGCCATCTCGGCTCGCTCCTTCGTGTGGTGTCTCGGACGTGCGGGTCACGCCTCGTCGATGGATCCGATGACCAGCGCATCCACGGGCGGGTGCGGGTCGGGGAAGTACGCAGCGGCCACCGAGCCGGTGGCGACGAGCACGCGCTCGCCCACGCCGCTGCCCAGCACGTCGAACGCGACGAGCCGCTGCCCGCCGTCCTCGACCTGCACCTCGAGGAAGGCCCCGTTGGGCAGGCCCTCGACCCTCTTGGTGGCCCAGACGTTGCCGACGACAGTCGCCTTCAGCATCAGCTCTCCTTCTCCACGAGGACTCCCAGGGCGCGAGCCCGGTCCCGGGCCAGCGGGGTCATGACGGCGCGCGCGCCGAGCACCAGGCGAGCGCCGTCGGCGGCCGCTCGGCGCACCGCGCGCTCGGTGACCGCCCCGCGCTCGACACGGACGACGGCTGCGCTGCCGGACGAGCCGGACGACGAGGTCACCCCTGGCGCGGAGGCCCCGCCGACCTGGCCGAGCTGCCCGCCCGGGCCGCCCGCGTCCGGCCCGGCCAGGAGGAAGCCGTGCCGGCCCTCCTGGATCGCCGCACGCCGGCGGGGGTCGGCGCACTGTGCCGCCACCCGGCGGACCAGGGCGTCGAGGTCGGAGTCCGTGCGTACCACGACCTGCTCGGGCACCGGGGTGTCGGCCGACCTTCGCTCGACGACGGCGGCCGGCAGGACGTCGCGCAGGACCTCGCGCACCGCGGCACGCAGCTCCTCCGGGCCGAGCCCGGCCAGCCGGTCACCGCTCACGACAGCGCCGCCTCGGCCGCCTCGGCCGCAGCGCGCACATCGGCCTCCTGCCCACTGAGGTACACCCGGCCGGTTGCGCCGATCATGCGGTAGTCGACGACCTTGATCGCGGCCGCCTTCTCCGCCTCGTTGGTGGCGAGGATGGCGTAGGACGCGGGCTGCATCTCCATCACGAACAGCGACTCGCCCGGCAGCGCCATCGAGCCCACCTTGTTGCGGTTGATGAGGAACGCGTGCTGGGCGTCCAACCGGGACACCACCTGTGCGGCGAGCACGGTGGGCCTGGTCGCGTCGGCGGCCGTGGCGTCGAGCGCGTCCAGCACCGCAGCGCTCGCCGACCGGACCGCCTCCGTGGACCGCGAGTGGATCTCGAGGTAGCCGTACTGCCTCTCGACCACCAGCATCCCGGCCTGCACCTCGGTGTTCTTCAGCGCGACGTCGGTCAGCGGCTCGATGTCGAGGCCGGGGGCGACCTCGATGATCTGAGCCGCCATGTCCGACCTCGGCAGGCTGCCCTTGATCCACGTGCCGAGGTAGCACATCGTCTGCGGTTGCAGCTGGTCGAGGAAGATGAAGGACCTGAGCTCAGCCATGTCAGCCCTTGATCATCGTGGTGAGCTCCTCGATGATCAGGCGGCGCAGCTCGTCGCGGAGCTCACCGGCCTCACCAGTCGGGGAAGCGGCGGGCAGGGGGCGGGCACCGTCGTCGGCGCCGTCGAGGTTGCTCGCCTCGGGGTAGGGCGGGACGACGCCCACGGGGGCGCGCCACGGCACCAGGCCGTCGAAGGAGGGCAGCACCTCTGACGCGTCGGTGCTGTAGGCGAGGCGGGACCAGTTGACGAGGTGCCGGGGCTCGAGGTTCTCCCCCAGCGAGCTCCGGCCCACGAACCCGGTGCCGATCGTCATCGAGGGGGCGAGACGGGTGGTGAAGCCCGCGCTGCCGGTGCTGCCGCCCTCGTTCACGGTGACCCGCAGGACGCGGACCGCGGCGGCGTACGCCATGACGGTGCGCGGGTCGGTGCTGTGCACCACCGCGGAGTGGCCCGCTCCGCCGATACGCAGCACCGCGACGGCGGTACGGATGCCCCGGCGGACGCTGGGCACCCGCACCACACCGAGCACCGGCAACAGCTTCTCGTGCGCGAGCGGCTCCTCGTCGACCGCAAGGTCGAACGGCGCGAGCAGCACCCGGGTCCGGCCGGGGACCCGCACGCCGGCCTTGGCTGCGACGTCGGTGGCGGACCTGCCGACCAGTGAGGTGTCGAACCGCCCGCCGGGGAAGACCGTCTCGCGGACCCGGTCCCGCTCCTCGTCGGAGAGCAGGTGCGCTCCGTGCCGGCCCATCTCGCGGAGGAGACGGTCGGCGACCGAGTCCTCGACGATGAGCACGCTCTCGTTCGTGCAGAGGATCGAGTTGTCGAAGGACTTGCTGGCCACCAGCTTCTCCGCCGTGCGGCGCAGGTCGGCGGTGGCGTCGACGAGCACCGGGACGTTGCCCGGCCCGACCCCGATCGCCGGGTTGCCGGACGAGTAGGCGGCGCGCACCACGGGGACTCCGCCGGTGGCGAGGATGACATCGGTGCGCTCGTCGGTCATCAGTGCATCGATCAGGGGGACCGAGGGCTCGTCGACCACCTGGACCACTCCGTCGGGAGCCCCGGCTGCCACCGCAGCCTCGCCGAGCACCCGCGCCGCGTCGGCGCAGCACTCCTTCGCGAACGGGTGCGGACTGATCACCACCGCGTTGCGGGTGAGCAGTGCCAGCAGCACCTTGAAGTAGACCGTGCAGACCGGGTTCGTCGACGGGGTGAGCGCGAGCACGACGCCGGCCGGTCGCGGCACCTCGACCATCTTGCGTGCCGCGTCCACCCGCGGGGTCACGAAGTCGTCGTCGCGGTAGGCATCGACGATGCCGCGCGAGCAGAGCCGGTTCTTGACGACCTTGTCCGCCACCACGCCGAAGCCGGTCTCGCGCACGGCCCACTCGGCGTAGAACTCGGCCCGGGACTCCGCGACGTCGGCGACGGCCTCGGCGATGCGCAGCACGCTCGCCTGGTCGTAGGTCGCGAACGCCCGGGCGGCCCAGCGGGCCCGCTCCAGCATCTGGCGAGCCCGGGGAACGCCGGCGGCCTCGACCTGGGTCACCACCTCGGTCACGCCGGCACCCGCTCCCGAGGCGCGGACTCGTGCCGCACCTCGTCCCAGGCCTTCCGGATGGCGACCTCGGTGCGGTCCAGGAGCTCCTCGCAGAGCTCGGGCCGCAGGAGGATGCCTGGCTTGAACTGCAGCACGCGCGGGTCGAGGGTGGAGAAGATCGCCCAGACTCCGTTGTCGTACAGGTGGCGCATGACGTACTTCGCGCCCTGCGGGTGCGCGAACTCGAGGCCCATGACGACCCCGTTCTGCCGGATGCCGACGAACCAGTCCGGGAAGTCGGCCTGGATCTCGCGCAGGCCACGGCCAACCAGGTCGGAGATGTAGTGCACCATCGACCGGGTCTCCGGTCGGGTGCAGACCTCCAGGGTCTTCAGCGCCGCGATGCACCCCAGCTCGGCTCCCCCGAAGGTCGAGATGTGGCCGAACCCGTCCTCGGTCAACCAGCCGGCGGCCTGCTCGGAGACCAGGACGGCCGAGATCGGGTACATCCCGCCGGAGATCCCCTTGCCGGTCACCAGGATGTCGGGCGTGATGCCGTGCTTGGTGACGGCCCAGAGCTCGCCGGTACGCATCAGGCCGGTCTGCACCTCGTCGGCGATGTACAGCGCGTCGAAACGCTCGCAGAGCGACTTCACGCCCTCGAGGTAGCCGGGCTGAGGCAGCGGGAAGCCGTAGGTCGCCGGAATGGTCTCCATGATGACGGCCGCCACGTCGCGCCCGCGCAGTGCGTCCTCCATCGCGGCGAGGTCGTTGAACGGGACGTGCGGGAACTCCTCGGGCCGGTCGGACAGGAACAGCTTGCTGAACCGGTCGTCCCCGGTGCCGACGGCGAGGCCCGTGTGCCCGTGGTAGGCCTTGACGATCGACACGATCTTCCGCTTCTGGGTGGTGTGCCGGGCCGTCTTCAGGGCGATGTCGATGGCCTCACCGCCGCCGCTGCCGTAGACCACCTTGGTCAGGCCGGCGGGGGCGGACGTCACCAGCGCCTCCGCCAGCGCGGTGCGGGCCAGGGACGGGAAGTGGTGGTTGCCGATGTCGAAGTGCGCCATCGCCTGGGTCACGGCGGCGACGACCTCCGGGTTGCGATGGCCCAGGTTGTAGGTGCCGCCGTTGAGGTGCACGTCGAGCAACCGCTTGCCCGACATGTCGTAGATGAAGTACTCCTCGCGCCGGTCGATGACCAGCGGGACACCCGCCTCCACCCAGAAGTCGGTCTTGCCCGGGTTCCAGAACTCGCGGGACTTGTCCAGGACCTCCTGCTTGGACGCGAAGGAGAACTCGCCGTAGTCGAAGGTCATGCACCCGCCTCAGGACGTCGGACCGGACCGCATACCAAAACGACTTTCGGTCCGTTCAACGGTTTCTAGCAGCCATCACCCGGTCCGGTCAACGGTTTGCCCGGCACGGTAAGACAATTTCCGCGAGTCGCTTGTCATGATGCGCATCGCGCTGCCACCATGCCCTCGGCTGTGGGTCACGTCACAGCCGTTCCGCCCCCAGCGTCCACCGCCCCGGCCAATCGGTCCCCCCGGATCCGGTCAAACGGCATGGGCTCTCCGAGATGGAGTGAGCTTGTGACCACCAGCAAGAACCTGAGCCCGGCGGCGCCCGACGAGGCCCCGGAGCCCGGCCGGAACCACCTGAAGGTCGGAGCCGTCGGCCTCATGGGCGTGCTGTTCATGGCGGTGGCCAACGCCGCGCCGATCACCGCCATGACCGGGAACGTGCCCATCGCGGTCGGGTACGGCAACGGCACCGGTGCTCCGGCCGGCTACCTCGTCGCCACCGTGGTCCTGACGCTGTTCACGGTCGGCTACGTGGCGATGGCGCGCTACATCACCACCGCCGGCGCCTTCTACGGCTTCATCACCCACGGCCTCGGCCAGGTGTGGGGCATGGCCTCCGGCGCCCTGGCCACCATGGCCTACGTCGTCTTCGAGGGCTCCCTCATCGGCATCTTCGCCTACTTCTCCAACGACGCCCTGAACCGCTGGGTCGGCATCGACGTCAACTGGCTGCTGCTCGCGCTGATCGGCATCGTCGTGATCGCCCTCTTCGGCTACTACGACATCAACATCGCTGCGGCGTTCCTCGGCGTCACCCTGATCGCCGAGGTCCTCCTGCTCGGCGCACTCGGCTTCGCCGTGCTGTTCAGCGGGGGCGGCCCCGACGGGCTGATGGCCGAGTCCGTCAACCCCGTCAACGCGTTCACCTCGCTGTCGGCCGGTGGCGGGCTGGGCCTGGCCATCGACGGCCAGACGATCGCAGCCGGGAGCGCCGCCATCGGGCTGTTCTTCGCCTTCTGGTCGTGGGTCGGCTACGAGACGACCGCGGTCTACGGCGAGGAGTCCCGCAACCCGAAGCGCATCGTCCCGCGCGCCACGCTCATCGCCGTCGTCGGGCTCGGCACCTTCTACACCTTCGTGTCGTGGATGATGATCGCCGGCAACGGCAAGGCCACCGCGATCGAGAAGTCGAACACGGACTCGATCGGGCTGTGGGTCGACCTCGCCGAGGCCAAGCTGGGTGGCGCCTTCATCGGCGACGTCTACCTGTTCCTCATCATGGTCGGCTCGTTCGCCTGCGGCCTCGCCTTCCACAACGCCGCGTCCCGCTACCTGTTCGCGATCGGCCGCGAGCTGCCGGCCACGAAGAACACGCTCGGCCGCACGCACGGGGTCCACCACACGCCCCACATCGCGTCGATCACGCAGAGCATGATCACGCTGGTCCTCACGGTCGGCTTCTACTTCCTCACGACCGACGGGGACCAGGCCCTGCGAGGCGCGTACTTCTACGAGTACGGCCTGCTCGCGATCCTCGGCACGATGGCCATCCTCATCGTGCAGGCGATCACCTCACTCGCGGTGATCTGGTACTTCCACGTCAAGAAGGTGCAGCCGGGCAACGTGCTGGTCACCGGTGTCATCCCGGCGCTCGGCGGCCTCGGCATGGTCTACGTGGTGTGGCTGCTGCTGAGCAACATCGACTTCGCAGGTGGTGCGGCGGCCGGCTCTCCGTTCTTCACGGCGATCCCCTGGATCGTGGTCGGGACGTTCGTGGCCGGCCTGCTGGGCGTGCTGTACCTCCGGGCCCGCAACCGGCCGGTGTACGACGCGATCGGCCGCACCGTGTTCGAGGAGACCCACGAGCGCGAGAGCGTGCGGAGCGGTCGCTCCGGCTGACTCCAGACCTCCCACCGACGGCCGGTACGCCGGCGTGCCCCCCCACGCCGGCGTGCCGGCTGTCACTTCCCCGACCTGGAGGACCCACGTGCCCGGCACCGACGAGGACGTCCTGCGGTTCGAGCCGGACGCCGACGCCGACCCGGCGTCGCTGACCTACACCTTCGGCGGGGCCGAGCCGCTGGTGAGCGTCCGACCGGGCACGCTCATCTCGACGTGGACGATGGACTGCTTCGCCGGGCGGGTGCGCAGCACGGGGGACCTCGTGTCCCAGGTGTGCGACCCGCGGTTCATCAACCCGCAGACCGGCCCCTTCTACGTGGAGGGTGCCCGCCCCGGTGACACGCTGGCGGTGCACTTCCGGTCGATCACGCCGCGCGGGGGCCGCGGCGTCAGCACCACCGTGCCGCTGTTCGGGGCACTGACCGCGACCCGGACGACCGCGATGCTGCACGACCCGCTGCCCGAGCGCACCTGGGTGTACGAGATCGACACCTCGGCCGGCACGGTCACCTACGACGCGCTGGACTCGCCGTACCAGGTGGACCTCCCGCTGGACCCGATGCACGGGACGGTGGGCGTCGCACCGGCACTCGGCGAGGTGCGCTCGTCGCTGACTCCCGGCGACTGGGGCGGGAACATGGACACCCCGGAGATGCGGGCCGGGACGACCTGCTACCTCGGCGTCAACGTCGAGGGGGCGCTGCTCAGCCTGGGTGACGGGCATGCCCGTCAGGGCGAAGGCGAGACCTGCGGGGTCGCGGTGGAGTGCGCCATGGACACGGAGCTGGTGGTGGGACTCGTCACCGGAGCGCCGCCGACTGCGTGGCCCCGGCTGGAGGACGACGTCTTCCTCATGACCACCGGCTCTGCCCGCCCCCTGGAGGACGCGTTCCGGATCGCACACGCCGAGATGGTGGGCTGGGTGCGTGACCTGACCGGCCTCTCCGCGCTGGACTCCTACCAGCTGGTCTCGCAGACGGTGCTGACCCCGATCGCCAACGTGGTGGACACCAACTACACCGTGGTCGCCAAGATGCCCAAGGCGCACCTACGCGGAGCCGTCGTCATGGACGGCATGCACCAACGACTGCGCGCCGCCTCCTGACGCCAGGACGCCAGAGGGTGGGGTCCATGCCTGAGCGTCGGCTCCGAGGGCGCAGCCGGGTGGTCGCCCCGAGGCGCAGGGCGTCAGGCCGGCGGCACGGGGATGCCCGCCGCCGTGGCGGCGAGCCGGATGTGGCTGTGGAACAGCGCGTCGCGCGCCTCGGGCTCCAGCCAGTCGAAGTGCCCGTAGGCCTCCAGGCTGACGAACCCGTGCAGCACCGCCCAGGTCTGCAGCATCGCCTGGAAGCTCTCCGGCGGCACGATCCCGACCAGCTCACCGTGCTTGGCCTTCTCGCAGTCGACGATCGCCTGGGACACCTCACGGATCAGCGGCCTCCCCAGCGTCCCGGACGTCGCCGCGGCGACGAAGATGCTGGCGAGCTGGGACATCGCGGCCTTCGCTGCCTCGGTCGTCGGCCCCTCCTCGGGGGCGGTGTAGCCGGCCACCGGCATGCCGAGGACCAGCGCGAACCGCTGTGGCTCGGTACGGGCCCAGTCCCGGTAGGCGCCCGCGGCGGCGGCCCACCGGCCCGACAGGTCGCCGGCCGGGAGCGCGGCGAGCCCCGCCGCGATGCGCGCACCGAGATGGTCGTAGCCGTCGGCGATCAGCGCGGTGAGCAGCTCGTCCCGGTCGGCGAAGTAGCGGTACAGCGCGGGCGGGGTCATGCCCATGGCCCGGGCGATGTCGGTGAACCGGACGTCGGTGGTGCCGGTCTCGCGCATCTGGTCCAGCGCGGTCGCCTTGATCTCCTCGACCGTCGCCACCCGGGCGCGCTCGCGCCGGGACAGGACGGCGGGTGCGGCAGCCACGGGAGACCTCCGGTGCGGGACGACGGCGACGGTCGGACGACGAATTCGTTACGCAGCATTACATAGGTGAAGAGGCTTGACAAGTGACGCGGCCTCGTGTTGGTTATGGCACGTAACGCTTCCCCTGCTGCCCGAGGACCCTCGCCATGAGCCCCGCACCCTCCCGGACGTCCCGCACCGCACGGACCGCCCGCGCCGCCGCGGGGCCCGCCCCCGGCCCGCTCGGCCGGCTGGCCGACCTCGCCTACCGCCACCGGCTGCTCACCGTGTCGGCCTGGGTGGCGGCGCTCGGGCTGGCCGTGGTGTTCGCCGGCGCGTTCGGCGGGGAGTTCCGCGCCGACTACTCGGCGCCCGGGTCGGACTCCAGCGCCGCGCAGCAGCTGCTCGAGGACGAGTTCCCGGCCCAGTCGGGCGACACCGTCGACGTCGTGGTCACCGCGGAGCAGCCGGTCACCGACCCGGCGGTCCGCGATCGGGTCGCGGACCTGCTGGCGGGGCTGGCCGGCGTCCCGCACGTCGAGTCCGTCGACGACCCGTACGCCGCTGGCGGCAGCATCGCGCCGGACGGGCGGACCCTGGTCGCGCGGGCCCGGCTCGACGTGGTCAACCCGCCGGACATGCCGGTGGCGGACAGCCAGCGGATGCTGGACATCGCCACCGCCGCGTCCACCGACGGGCTGTCGGTCTCGCTCGGTGGCCAGACGATCGAGCAGGCCGAGCAGGGCGAGATCGGCTCGGAGGGCATCGGCCTCGCCGCGGCAGCGCTGATCCTGCTGGTGACGTTCGGCTCGGTCGTCGCGGCCGGCCTGCCCATCATCGTGGCCCTCGCGGGCCTCGCGGTCAGCGCGACGCTCACCACCCTGCTCATCTCGGTGGTCGACGCCCCCGACTGGTCGACCTCGCTCGCCACGATGATGGGCATCGGCATCGGCATCGACTACGCCCTGCTGATGGTGACCCGGTTCCGCGAGTGGCGCGCGGCCGGCCTGGACGAGCGCGCGGCGACCGTCGCGACCCTCGACACCGCCGGGCGCGCCGTGCTCGTCGCCGGCAGCACCGTCGTGGTGAGCATGCTGGGGCTCTTCGCCATGGGCCTGACCTTCATGCGTGGCGCCGCACTCGTGACGATCCTCGGTGTGCTGGTCGTGCTGCTCGCGAGCATGACGCTGTTCCCGGCGCTGCTCGGCTACCTCGGCAGGCACGTCGACCGGCTCCGCCTCCCGTTGGGCCGCGGCGGCCGGGTGACGGTCGCGACCGGAGGACACGTCGAGCCGTCCCGCGGCTGGCTGGCCTGGAGCAGGCTGGTCGAGCGCAACCGGGTGCTCGCCGCGGCCGCCGGCGTGGCCGTCCTGCTCGCCCTGGCAGCGCCGTTCCTCGGCGTGCGCTACGGCTTCCCCGACGCCGGGAACAACCGGGAGGGGACCTCGACCCGCACCGCGTACGACGCCCAGGCACAAGCGTTCGGCGCCGGCGCCAACGGGCCGCTGCTCCTGGTCGCGGAGCTACCGGCGTCCGGCGGCGAGCGCGGGCTGGGGCTGGTCCAGGGCGCACTGGCCTCCACCGACGGCGTCGCCGCGGTGACCCCCGCGACGGTCAGCCCGGACGGCACGACAGCGGTGCTCACCGTGGTCCCGGCCACCGGGCCGCAGTCCGCGTCGACCGAGGACCTGGTGCACCGCCTGCGCGACACCGTCCTGCCGTCGGCCACCCGGAGCACCGGCCTGGACGTGCACGTCGGCGGGGTCACGGCGACGTCCATCGACTCGACCGCGAACATCGCCAAGCGGATCCCGTTGCTCATCGGCGGCGTGGTGCTTCTCTCCATGCTGCTCCTGCTGGTGTCGTTCCGCAGCGTGGCGGTGGCGGCGAAGGCAGCCGTCATGAACCTGCTGTCGGTCGCGGCGGCGTACGGCGTGGTCGCCCTCGTCCTGCAGGGCGGCTGGGCCGGGCAGCTGATCGGCATCGACAACGAGACGCCGCTGCCCGCGTTCGTCCCGGTGCTGATGTTCGCCGTCCTGTTCGGGCTCTCGATGGACTACGAGGTGTTCCTCGTCAGCCGGATGCGCGAGTCGTGGCTGCGCACCGGCGAGAACCACCGCGCGATCCTCGAGGGCCTGGCCGGCACCGGCCGGGTGATCACCGCGGCCGCGGCGATCATGGTCGCCGTCTTCGCCGCCTTCATCCCGAGCCCGGACATCGTGCTGAAGGTCATCGGCGTCGGTATGGCCTCGGCGATCCTCATCGATGCGACCGTGGTGCGGATGCTGCTCGTGCCCTCGGTCATGCACCTGCTGGGCCGGGCCAACTGGTGGCTCCCCGGTCCCCTGGAGCGGGCGCTGCCCCAGCTGCACATCGAGGGCCGCCCCGAGGTGCACCTGCCCGCGCAACGGGCCGCCGAGCGCGAGCAGGTCGCCGCCGGATGACCGGCGCTAGCCGGGCCGGGGCGCCTCCCCCGGCCCGGCTGCTGCGCCGGCCAGTGCCCGCCGGCGGATCAGCCCCCGGGCCTCGTCGTAGCCGGGCATCGGGCGCAGCGGAGCGATGTCGTCGTCGCTGTCCACGGTGGTGAGGTCGGCGAAGCCGAGGTCGGCAGCCCGACGGAAGGCCGCCAGGGCGCGGTGCAGGTCCTCGGCGCCGACCCACCCGCACGCGGTGTTGTAGGCGATCAGGGCGGGGACGTCGCCGGCCTTGTCGCCCATGACGCCGTCGGTGCCGCGGTCGGCCGTGACGGGCCGGTCCAGCCAGGCCTGGCCGATCTCCGCGCAGGCCAGCTTCTCTCCCGAGCGGAACGCCACCGTCTGGGCCGCCAGGACGCTGCCCGCGTCGACCGCCGTGCCGCGCACCAGCTCGTCACGCACGGCCGACCAGTCCTCCCTGGTCCGGTGCGCGAGGACCAGCAGGCCGCCTGCGGTCGGGTCACCGGGGTCGCGACGCACCGCTGCCTCCAGCTCGGCCCGGCCACCCCGCTCGTCGCCGGTGGCGGCGCGGACGACCGCCCGGACCAGCGGGTGCACGGCCTCGTCCGGCGGCTGGCCGGCCAGCAGGGCCCGGGCGTCGTCCAGCCGCCCCGACCAGAGCAGCGTGACGAGGGCCTGGTTGACGTCGACGTCCGCCTGCTCGCGAGCCGACCGGACCGTCATCACGTTGCTGAAGACGAAGAAGGCCGCCAGCAGCGCCCCGAAGACGAGCCCGGCCCGGTAGGCGACCACGGCCGCGAGCACCGCCACGACGATCGAGACCATGGCCGCGCGCACCTCGCGCTGGGCCGGCGCGCCGGGCAGCAGCTCACGCAGCGTCTGGCCGCCGTCCAGGGGCAGGATCGGGAGCAGGTTGAGCACGCTCCACCCCAGGGTGGTGAAGATCGCGACGTCGAGCACCTGGCGCCCGAGCTCGCTGTCGACCCCGACCCCCCGCCCGTACGCCAGCAGCGCACCGCCGATGACGATGCCCACCGCCGGGCCGGCCACCGAGATCGCGATCGACCGGGCGCGGGTCAGCGGGCGCGGCGGGACGTAGGACGTCAGGCCACCGAGTCCCGCCAGCACGATGCTCGGCTCGGCGCCGGTGGTGCGCGCGACGAACGCGTGCCCGAGCTCGTGCACCAGCACCGCCAACGGCACCATCACCATCCACACCACGAAGGACGTGAGGGTGCCGCCCGGGAGCCAGCCGAGGATCGCGACGACGACCAGGAAGGAGATGTCGACGGTCACCGGGAAACCGAACAGCCGGACCCTGGCGATCGGGCGACCACCCTCGACCATCGGCATCGTCATGCCCGGGAGCCTAGGGTGCCGCCGCCGGCGACACCGGAGGGCGGACGGGTCAGTGCGGGAGGACCGCCTCGACCGCCGCGACCAGGGCGGGGTCGTCCGGCTCGACCTTGGTGCGGAACCGCGCCACGACCCGGCCGTCGGGTGCGACGAGGAACTTCTCGAAGTTCCACCGCACGTCGCCCGCCTCCCCCGTCGCGTCGGCCGCCCCGGCGAGCCGGGCGAACAGCGGGTGCTGGTCCGGTCCCGTGACGTCGGTCTTGTCGAGCAGCGGGAAGCTCACGCCGAACGTCCGGGAGCAGAACTCGGCGATCTCGTCGGCGCTGCCCGGCTCCTGGCCACCGAACTGGTTGCACGGGACGCCGAGGACCGTGAGGCCCCGGTCGCGGTAGGTCGCATGGAGCCGCTCCAGGCCGGCGTACTGCTCGGTGAAGCCGCACTCCGAGGCCACGTTGACGACGAGGACCGCCTGTCCGGCGACGTCGTCCAGCGTGGTGTCGGTGCCGTCGAGCCGGGTGAGCGGAAGGGAGTCGAGGGTCACGCCCTGCTCCAAGGCCCGGGCCGGGGTGGACATTCCCGGCATGGCCGCCCGGTCGCGGCCGACCCGCGCGGATAGGGTCGCCGGCAGGTGATCGGCGACGGGAGCGGGACCAGATGCGGCGGGCGGGGCGGGACCAGCAGGCTCCGATGGAGCGCCTCGTCCGGCTCATCGGCGTGCTGACGGTCCACCACGACGGGACCCCGGTCGACGTCCTGCTGCGAGCCGTGGCACCCGGCGAGACGGTGGCCGACGACGCGCGCCGCCGGATGCTCAGCCGCGACCTGGAACACCTGAACGCGCTGGGCTACGACGTCCGCAACGTGGCCGAGCCCGGCCAGGACGGGGTCTACCGGATGCGGGCCCGCGACAACCGGCTCGCCGTGCACCTCACGCCCGAGCAGCGCGGCGAGCTGCTGCGGGCGGCGCTGGCAGCCGGGCTGCAGGGCATGGAGGCCCACCTCGGCGACGGGCCCGGGCCGGCTGCCGGCGCGGTCGAGACCTCGGCGGACCTCGACCTCGTCCAGCGGGCCGTCAGCCGGCACTGCCGGGTCCGCTTCACCTACAAGGGCGGTGCGCGGACCGTGCACCCGGTCCGGGTGCACAGCGGCCCCTCCGGCTGGTACCTGACCGGACGCGAGGAGGGCGGCGGACCGGTCAAGGAGTTCGTCGTCTCCCGGATGAGCGCCATCGAGCTCGACCCCCCGGGCACCGCGGCCGTCGCCGACCCCGGCCCGGTCCGCCCCTCGCTCGACCCGCTGAGCTGGCAGGTCGACCCGCCGGCCGAGGTCCTGCTCGAGGTGCCGGGCGAGCACCGGACGCTGGCCGAGCACCTGCTGGGTGCACCGCTGCGGGCGCGGGAGCACGACGGCACGGTGCACCTGACCTACGTCGTCACGAACCGCCGGGTCTTCCGCTACCGGGTCTACGAGCTCGGCACCCGGATCCGCGTCGTCGCACCAGACGACGTGCGCGCCGAGATGCTCGCCGAGCTGCGGTCGTTCCTGGAGCAGCCGGCGTGAGCCCGTCCGCCACCTACGCGACCCGGCTCGCGGCACTCCCCCGCGCGCTGGGAATCCTCGAGCTGCACCCGCAGGGGCTGCCGCTGGCCGAGCTCGCGGCCGAGCTCGGCGTGACCGTCGGCGACCTGCGCGAGGTCTTCATGGCCTACTACCTCGCCGACCTGGTCGAGCTCGGCGGCTTCGCCCTCCCGGTCGTCGAGTTCTTCGCGCCGGGCAGCGACGAGGCCGAGGTCCCCGTCGACGCCGAGTGGGTCCGGGTCCTCGCCGCCCACCCCGAGCGGGAGCTCGGGGTGGACCACCTCACCGCCGGCCAGCTCGGCGCCCTGCACGCCGCCGGGGCGGACCTGCTCGCCCTCGAACCCGGCAACGAGGTCCTGCGCGGGGCGGTCGAGGCGTTCGAGGCGGCGGTGGCCCCCGCGACCCCCTCCGGCACGGCGCAACCCGGCGCGGAGCTCGCCCGGGTCCTGCACCAGGCCGCGGAGGACCACCGACGGGTGCGGATCACCTACAGCCGGCAGTGGCACCCGGGCACCCGCGAGCGCCTGATCGAGCCCTACCGCGTCGTGCGCACCCGGCGCGGCTGGGAGGTGGACGCCGGGCCCGCCGACGCCCGCGCGGCGGTGCGGACCTACCTCGTGTCCGGGATCACCGCGCTCCAGGTCGGTGACGACGCCTTCGACCCCCCCGCCGGGCTCGACGCGCTCCTGGCCGGCAACCGGGAGGCCCGGACGGTGCAGCTCGTCGTCCCGCAGGCGGCCCGCTGGGCGGTGGAGCGCTTCGCCGAGTCGACCCGGGTGACCGACGACGACGAGAGTGACGTCGCCCTGACCGCCGAGCTGCTGCCTCCGGTCGCCGAGCGGCTGGGCCTGCTGCTGCTCTGCTGCGGGCCGGACGCGTTCGTCGTCGGGCCCGAGGACCTCACCGACGCCGGCGTGCAGGCCGCGCGACGGCTGCTCGACCACCACGCCGGCTGACCGGTGACGTTCTGGAGCCGTGACGGCCTCTCCCTCGAGACCACCTACGCCCGCCCGCCCGCCGGGGCCGAGGACCGCACGGTCGTCGACCGGCTGGTCCGGATGGTCGAGGACACCCCGCCGGGGGCGCAGATCCGGGCGACGCTGTTCCGGCTCACCGTCGAGGAGTTCCGCGACGCCCTCGTGGACGCCGCGGCGCGCGGGGTCGACGTCCGCGTCGTCCACGACGGGCGCGACCTCGTCGCCGAGGTGGCTGCGACCCTGTCCCGCGAGCCGCCGTACGGCCTGGGTGAGGCGCACCGCTGGTCGGGGCGGCGCGACGCCGCGGTCCACGGCCACCGACCGGAGTTCGGCGCGATCGCCCGCGGACGCAACTCCGACCTGCACACGAAGCTGGTCCTGTTCTCCGCCACCCGCGACCCGGGCGGCGCCGTGCGCGAGCACGTGACGTGGTGGTCGTCGGCCAACATGAGCCACCACTCGGGGACGGCGAAGGCCAACACCGCCGTCGCCGTCTACGGCGACCGGACGCTGCACGACGGGCTGCGCGACCGGCTGTGGCAGCACATGTGGGACGGCGTGCACTTCCCGGACAACGACTTCTACGACGCCCGGACCGGCCGCGGCGCCGTGCTGTCCTCCCCGCCCCTGCGCACCAAGGTGTTCTGCTCGCCGCAGCAGAGCACCGACCTGTGGGTGGGCCGGCTGGCCTCGGTCGTCGTCACCCCGGAGACCGAGGTCGTCCTCGTCCACGTGCGGTTCACCGACGACCGGCTTTCCGTCGCCGACGAGCTGGTACGGATCGCCGACGCGGGCGGTCGGGTGCGCGTGCTGGCCGGCGCCGACCCGGACCTGGTCGGGACCGAGGTGGCGCGCCGGCTCGGCGCCGCGGGCATCGAGCTCCGGCGCGGCAACACGCACGACAAGCTGGCCCTGCTGCACACCCGGCACGGCGTGTCGCGGCGGCGGCGCAAGGTCGTGCTCAGCGGCTCGCACAACCTCAACCACGACGCGAACTACCTCAACGACGAGATCCTCGTGAAGACCTTCGACGACGACCTCTACGACGACGTCCTGGCCGCACACGTCGAGCCGCTGTGGCGGGAGTCCGCGGGTCAGGGCGGCTCGGCCAGCAGCAGGTCGAGCGCCGCCCCGTTGGCGAGCCCCGCGCCGTAGGTCGTCACGACGGCCGCCCCCGGCAGGCCGGCACCACCGGGCCGGCCCATCTCGACCGTCACGAGACCCGGCCGGTCGCGGGCCAGGGCCCGCAGCAGGTCGAGAGCCCACGGGCGCCGGTGGGCGTCCCTGACCAGCACGACGACCGGACCGGCTCCGGCCGCGGCCAGCACCTCCGGGTACGGCGTCGACTCGACCACGTCGACCGGCGTGCGGCCGGCGAGCACCCCTCCCCCGACCGGCAGCCCCCAGGGCACCTGGCCCACGGCAGCGTTCGTCGAGGTCACCAGACGCAGCACGGCGGCACCCGCGAGCGCGGGCAGGCGGCCCTCGACGCGCAGGGCCCGCCGCGCGACGAGCGCGGCGGCTGACTCGTCGACCTCAGGCGTGGCCGCCGCACGGAGCCGCGCGACACCGCGGGCCGCGCCGGTGACCCGGCCGGCAGCCTCGACGAGCCGCTCCTCGGGCAGCTCGCCGGCACGCACCGCCGCCACGACCGCCGCGACGACCGCGCGGTGCAGCGCGTCGTCCTTGTCCGCACCCAGGCACACCAGGTCGCAGCCGGCGGTCAGCGCCCGTACGGCGACCCCCGGCTCCGCACCCGCGTCGCGCACCGCTGCCATGTCGACCGCATCGGTGACGAGCAGGCCGGTGAAGCCGAGGCGGGTCCTCAGCAGCCGCACCGCCGTCGGGGACAGCGTCGCCGGGTGCACCGGGTCCAGCGCGGGCAGCAGGACGTGCGCGGTCATGACGGCGAGGACGCCGGCGCCGACCGCCGCGGCGAAGGGCACGAGCTCACGACCCAGCAGGACGTCCAGCGGGGCGTGGACGGCCGGGAGGGCATGGTGGGAGTCCACCGACGTGTCGCCGTGACCGGGGAAGTGCTTGGCGCAGGCAGCGACACCGGCCGCCTGCAGCCCCCGTACGAACGCCGCGGCGTGCCGGGCCACCAGGTCGGGGTCGGCGCCGAAGCTGCGTACCCCGATGACCGGGTTCAGGGGATCGGTGTGGACGTCGACCACCGGCGCGAGGTCCAGGTCGACGCCGGTGGCCGCGAGCCGGGCACCGATGGCCCGGGCCACCCGCTCGGTCAGGTCCGGGTCGTCGACGGCTCCGAGCGCCGCGTTGCCGGGGTGCGGCGAGCCCGCGGCGCGGTGCAGCCGGGTGACGTCACCGCCCTCCTCGTCGGTGGCGACCAGCAGGTCGGGCGAGCGGCGGTGCAGGTCGCCGGTGAGCCCGGCGAGGTCCTCGACGGACCGGACGTTGGAGCCGAACACCCCCACCGCGCCGAGGCCGGCGTCGACCCGCCGGGCCATCCAGCCGGGCAGCGTCGGCCCGGGGAACGAGCCCATGACGACCCGGTGCGCCAGGCGGTCGATGCTGCCCGTGCTGCCCATGCTGCGTGACGCTAGCCGGGACCCCCGCGGGGAGCCCGGACAGACGAAGGCCCCCGTCGCGGACGACGGGGGCCTTCAGGTGTCTGTGGGTCAGACGGGGCGGACCGACTCCGCCTGCGGGCCGCGCTGGCCCTGCGTGATGTCGAACTCCACGCGCTGGTTCTCGTCGAGCGACTTGTAGCCGTCGCCCTGGATGGCCGAGAAGTGCACGAAGACGTCGGCGCCGCCGCCGTCCTGGGCGATGAAGCCGAAGCCCTTCTCAGCGTTGAACCACTTGACGGTGCCCTGAGCCATGTCTGTCTCTCTCTGTGCGAAACGGTCGAGCCGGCACACGTTGCGCGGCTCGGGCTGCTCGTGGACCGTCCTGCACTGCCGACCGGAGGTCGGGGGGACAGAAAGGCCCGCGGTGTCAGACATCCGCGGGCGTCATAGAACGTACGGGGAATGCAACTGCAACCACGCACAAGGCTAGCAGCACCCGGGCCCGGGACCGCAAATCGCACTCACCGGAGTGTCAGCCGCGTCCCCTCGCAGTCGACGACGTCGCCGGCGGCGAGCTGGCGGCCGCGGCGGGTCTCGACCTCGCCGTTGACCCGCACCGACCCCGAGTCGAGCAGGCCCCGGGCCGCCCCGCCGGAGTCGACCAGGCTGGTCAGCTTGAGCAGCTGGCCGAGGCGGATGCCCCGGTCCCCCACCTCGATGTCTCCCACGTCGATGTCTCCCACGTCGCTGCTGCCCACGTCGCTGCTGCCCACGTCGCCACGCTACGCGGCGCCCCGCCGGTCGGCCCGATCGGTCGGGGCATGTGGACGACCTCGCCCGCGCCGGGACGGGGGGTGGGCTGTGGACAGCCCACCCGCCGGCCGCGGCCGGCCCCCGAGGCTGGGGTCATGCACCTGCGCGTGGACCCCGTCGCCCTCCACGGCCTCGCCGACGGCGTGCGCCGCGCCGCGGCCGCCACCGAGGGCCTGGCCCTGCCCGGCGTGCCGCCGTGCGAGGACGTCGCGGCCTCGGACGCGGTCGCTGCCCTCCTCGCGGTGTGCGGCGAGCAGCGCGACGCCCTGGCTGCCGCCTTGCGGGACGCGGCGGTGCTGGTCGAGACGGCCCGTCACGACTATGCCCGGGTCGAGACGGCTGCCGCGGGGCCACGACGATGAGCCTCGTCGGCGAAGGGTCGCTGCTCGGTGTCGCCCTCCCGGCGGACGACCCGGCCGGCTCGGCGCGGGTCGCCGACGACCTCGTCGCCGCCGCCGACCGGGTGGCCACCCTCGGCCGGCGGGTCACCGCGATGCTGCCCGTGCACCGGTGGTCCGGGCTGGCCTCGCACGAGGCCGACCGCCGGCTGGCGACGGCCGGTCTGGCGCTGGCACGGGAGCGCAGCCGGCTGCTCGCGGCGGCCGAGGCGCTGTCGGCGTTCAGCCGGGCGGTGGCCCTTGCCGACGGGCTCGCCGACGAGGCGCGCCGGCTGGCCTCCTGTGCACAGTCCGCCCAGCAGGCTGCCGACCTGCACGACCCGGCTGCGGCTGTCGCCCGCACCGGCGGGTGGGGCGGGCACCGCGCCGACGGGTCCCTCGTCGACCCGCAGGCGGTCGCGCTGCTCGACCGGGCCCGCCGGCAGGCGTACGAGTCGCGCGCGACCTACGACCGCGCGGCGGCCCGGCTGTCCGCGTCGCTCTCGGCGCTGTCCGGGCGCCGGGTCCGGCGGGCCGGGCTGTCCCCTCGGGTGCTGCTCGACCTGGCGGGCTTCGTGCCCGTCGTCGGGGACGCGGTCGACCTCGCCAACGCGGCTGTCTACGCCGCGCAGGGGCGGTGGAGCGACGCGACGCTCACCGCGGCCGCTGCCGTACCCGGTCCCGCCGGGTGGGCGGCCGGCGCCGCGAGGGTCGCCCGGGCGGCCGGCGCCGCGGGCGACGCGGGCGACGTCGTCAGGGTCGTCGACGGCCTGTCCCCCCAGCAGCGGGTCGCCGACCTCGTCGCGGGCCTGTCCGAGCGGGGCCGGCGCCCGACCACCCGCATCCTTCCCGACGACGACGCCGTCGAGGCGTTCTACCGCCGCCGGCTGGCGCCGCTCGGAACCACCCGGGTGACCCCGACACCCCGGGGTGCGGTGCTGCTCACCACCCTGCCCGGCGGGGGCCGGATCGGGTTCCGCCGGTTCAGCGGCACGGGCGGCGCGACCATCCAGATCCTCGACCTCGACGAGCTGCCCGTCTCGCTGATCCACCGCACGGTGCCCTGACACGATGGCCGACGTGCCCGCCGACCCCGCTCTGGTCGCCCGCCTGCGCGACGAGCTGCTCGACGCCCTGTCCGAGAGCCGGCTCGAGATCATGTCCGTCCTGCAGGAGGCCCGCGTGCTCCTGCCGGCCGACGCGGGCGAGGAGTCCCACCGCGACCTGGTCATCGAGGCGCTGGTCGACCTGCTGCCGGTGCCCGGGGTTCGCCTCGTCGACGGCCTCGGGGAGCGGCGCTTCTACGATCCCGAGGTCCTGCGCGAGCACCTGCGGGCGGGCTGGCCGGACCGGGTCGGCCAGGACGGTGACCGGCACCGGCCGGACCTGGGGCTGCTCGTGCTGCTCGTCAGGCTGCGGCCGGGCTGGACCGACGAGTTCGGGGACGCCCCGGCGTTCAGCCGGGAGCACATCTACCGGCGGTGACCGGTCCTGCCGTCGACGCCGGTGACCGGGCGGCCGGTGTGCTCCCCGGCCCGGTCGGCCACGAGGAACGTGACCGCGAACATCGCCGCGGCCACCAGCAGCACCGCGGGCCACCCGCCGACCGCCCGCGCCAGCAGGTGCGAGGCGACGAACAGCGCGGCGAGGCCGGCGACCAGCAGCGCGGTGCGCGCGACCCCGACCCGGGGACGCCACAGCAGCACGCAGAACGCGACGCCGGCCACCAGCACCAGCCCACCCAGCCACCGGACACCGGTGAGGTCGGCGACCAGGTAGCCCAGGACGAGGGTGGACGCGGCGACGGGTGCGGTGGGGAGGTGGGGCACGTCGTCAGGCTATGTCTGCCCGCTCGCGCGGCCGGTCATCGGATCAGGCAGAACGGGTGGCCCGCAGGGTCCAGGTAGACCCGGAACCCACCGTCCTGGGACGGCTGGTGCTCGTGACGGCGGGCCCCTGCGGCGAGCACCGCGGGCTCGGCCGCGTCGATGTCCCCGACCGAGAAGTCCAGGTGGAACTGCTGCGGGTGCGCACCGCCGGGCCAGGTCGGCGGCACCCAGTCGTCGATCCGCTGGAAGGCGAGCGCCGGCCGGCCGTCCGGGTTCTCGTCCGACACACCGCCGCCGGGCGGCGTCAGGGTCGCCCAGGAGCTGTCCGAGCCGTCCTCGAGCGGCCACCCGAGCAGCTCGGAGTAGAACCGGGCGAGCGGCAGGGCGTCCGGGCAGTCCAGGATGACCAGGTCGAGGGCCAGCCGCGGGCGGCTGTTGCCGACGTCGGTCCGCGCTGTCGGTGTCGTGGTGCGGGCGTCGCTCATGCCCCGACGGTAGGACCGGCCCCCGACACTTCTCAGGCCTTGATCCTCGCGTTGGTCGGGTCGTACAGCGGCCGCAGCGACGCCCGCGCGGGCACCAGCTTGCCGTTGACCTCGACGTCCCACTCGGCGCCCTCGACCCAGGCCCGGTCGAGCGCCTCGGCTGCGTGCACCATGGCCAGGCCGACCGCCCCGCCGAGGGTGTGCCCGTACGACGCCGCCCGCAGGTAGCCGACCGGCTTGCCGTCGCGGCGCACCGGCTCGGCGTGGTGCAGCATCGGCTCCGGGTCGGTGAGCAGCACCTGGACGAGCCGGCGGGTCAGCGGCCCCTCGGCCTTCTTCGCCTCGACCGCGGCCCGGCCGACGAAGTCGTGCTCGACGCCCTCGTGCTCCCACGACACGGCGAACCCGAGACCGGCCTCGAGCACGGAGTCCGTGTTGTCGATGTCGTGGCCGTAGTCGCGGTAGCCCTTCTCCATCCGCAGGCTGGCCAGCGCCTTGAGCCCCGCGTGCCGCAGCCCGACCTCCCCCCCGGCCGCCACCACCCGGTCGTACACGTGCAGCGCCTGCTCGGCGGGGACGTAGAGCTCGTACCCGAGCTCGCCGAGGTACGTGATCCGCACGCACAGCGCACGCGCGAAGCCGATGTCGACCTGGCGGGCGGCGCGGAACGGGAAGGCCTCGTTCGACAGGTCGACCGAGGTGAGCGACTGAAGCAGCTCGCGGGACCGCGGCCCCTGGACGTTGAGCTGCGCGTAGCCGGAGGTGACGTCGGTGACGACTGCGTGCAGGTCGCCGACGTGCCGGCGCATCCAGGTCTCGACGTGCCGGTGGGCGGTGTCGGAGGCGACGACCCAGAACCTCTCGTCGTCGAGCTTGGTGACGGTGAGGTCGGCCTCGAGGGTGCCGCCCTCGTTGAGCCACTGCGTGTAGGTGAGGACGCCCGGGTCGCCGTCGACGTGGTTGGCGGAGAGCCGCTGCAGCAGCCGACCGGCGTCGCGGCCCTGCACGAGGAACTTCGACATGAAGGCCATGTCCATGCAGATGACGCCCTCGCGTGCCGCGCGGTGCTCCTGCGCCCACCAGTCGAACCAGCTCGGGCGGCCCCAGGTGAGCGGCCCGGGGTCCGGGGCCGCGCCCGACGGGTCGTACCAGTCGGCGCCCTCCCAGCCGCTCACGTCGCGGAAGTACGCCCCGCGGGCCGCCAGCCGCTCGTGCAGGGGCGACACCTTCGCCCCGCGGGCCGTCTGCATCGAGCGGTTCGGGTAGTGGCACCGGTAGACCATGCCGAGCGACTCGACCGTGCGCGTCGCGCGGTACTCCGGGTTCGCCTGGTACGCGTGCAGCCGGTCGATGTTCATGCCGGTCACGTCGACGTCGGGACGCCCGTCGACGACCCACTGGGCGAGCGCCCGGCCGAGGCCGCCCGCGGTGAGGATGCCGACCGAGTTGAGGCCGGCCGCGACGAAGTAGTTGCGCACCTCCGGCGCCTCGCCGACCACCGGGGCCAGGTCCGGGGTGAAGCTCTCCGGCCCGCAGAAGAACGTCCGGATGCCGACCTCCGCGGTGACCGGGACCCGGCTCATCGCCGTCTCGAGGTAGGGGCCCATCCGCTCCCAGTCGGGAGGGAGCTGGCCGAAGGAGAAGTCGTCGGGGACGCCGTCGACCTTCCACGGCGCGCAGACGGGCTCGAACAGGCCCACCATCAGCCCGCCGCCCTCCTCGCGGTAGTAGCCGTGCCGGGCGGGGTCCTCGAGCACCGGCCAGTCCCCCGACACGCCCTCGAAGGGCTCGGTGACGAGGTAGTAGTGCTCGGCCGCCTGCAGCGGCACGCTCACGCCGCTGCGCGCGGCGAGCTGCCGGGTCCACATCCCGGCGCAGCTGACGACCACCTCGCACTCGACGTCACCCGCGGAGGTGCGCACGCCGGTGACGGCGCCACGCTCGGTGAGCACGTCGAGCACCCGGACGCCCTCCCGCACGGTGGCCCCGGCCATCTTCGCCCCGCGGGCCAGGGACATGGTGACGTCCACCGGGTTCGCCCGGCCGTCCCCGGCGACGTAGAAGCCGGCGAGCAGGTCGTCGGTGCGGGCGAGCGGGAACATCTCCTGCACCTCGCGCGGCGAGATCTCCTCGACGTCCACCCCGCACCAGCGGTTGAACGCCGACACCCGCCGGTACTCCTCCAGCCTGCCCTCGTCGGCCGCGACCTCGATGAAGCCGACCGGCTTGAAGCCGGTGGCGAGCCCGGTCTCGGCCTCCAGCCGCGAGTACAGGTCGCGCGTGTACGTGCGCATCTCGGTCGACGTCTCGGACGTGGAGCCGAAGGTCACCATCAGCCCCGCTGCGTGCCAGGTGGTGCCGCTGGTCAGCCGGTCGCGCTCCAGCAGCAGCACGTCCTGGCCGAGGTGCGCGAGGTGGTAGGCCACCGAGGACCCGATGACGCCACCGCCGATGACGACGACGCGGGCGCGCTGCGGCAGGTCCGGGTGCGACATGCCCGGCAGCGTAGGGCGGCCCCCGCGAGCGCGACCGGGCGCCCTCGGGTCGGTCGTGGGACCGTCAGCCGGCGGCCCGCAGCGCGGTCAGGTCGAGCGCCGGCGCGCCCGCGGACACCAGCTCGGCGACCCGCCGGGCGCTGTCCTCGGCGGCCGTGTGCGCGGCCTGCAGGGAGGCGGCGCCGAGGTCCTTGAGGTGGGCCATCGCGGGGACCGTCGCCGCCAGGGTGAGCTCGGCGGTCACCACGGTCACGTCCAGCTTCCAGACGTCCTCCAGGATGCGGCGCAGGTAGGGCTCGGCGTGGTCCCACCCCTCGCGCGGGCTCCCGGCGCCGTAGCCACCGCCGCGGCTGTGCACCAGCACGGCAGGGCGCCCGGCGATCGGCTCGCCCTCGCCGGCCCGCAGCGGCGCCGCGGTGAGGATCCGGTCGACCCAGGCCTGGACGGCGGCCGGGTGGCTCCAGTTGTAGAGCGGCACCGCGAGCAGGTAGGCGTCGGAGCCGAGCAGCTCGTCGGTGAGGGTGGCCGCCAGGCCCGCGGCGGCCACCTGCTGGGGGTCGCGGTCCGCCGGCGGCACGAAGCGGGCGCCGACGGCGGTCATGTCGAGCAACGGCACCGGCTCGGCCCCGAGGTCGCGCCGGACGACCGTCGCGCCGGGGTGCTCCCGTGACCAGACCTGCTCGAAGGTGTCCGCGACCGCACGGGACACCGAGGCGTCCCCCGCGAGGCTGGCGTCGAGGCGGAACAGCTGGGGGCGGGGCGCATCGGTCATGTCGGCTCCTGGCGGGTCGGGTGAGGTCGGGCGGCTCGTCACCCAGGTCAAAGGTTGCGCGTTCAACATTTGTTCCCACAAAGACGTGGGGGGGGTCACGCCGACCCGGCCGGCGCGCCCATCGCGGCTGCCGCCGACCCGCAGCGCAGCCGCTCGACCTGCTCGGCCTGCCCCGCCGACCGCTCGAGCCGCCGGTCCAGCCGGGCCGCGTCCAGGGCCGGCTCCTCCTCGGCGAGGCCGCGGAGCACCCGCCAGACGGTGGCCGTCGAGGCGATCCCGAGCGCCAGCCCCTCCAGCTCGACCACCGGGGCCAGCGCGGACCGGTGCACCCAGCTGCCGTTGAGCTTGAGCCGACCGAGCTTCTCCGCCGCCCAGCCGGCTCCCAGCTTGACCACCACGACGCCGATCCCGAGCGCGCCCATCATCTCGCGCAGTGCGTCCCGGTCCTCGGCGAGGTCGGCAGCGAGCGTCCGGAGCGGGGGACCGAGTGGCGAGGACGCCTCGGCCCCCGCGGCGCGCCGGGCCAGCTCGACCACGCCGGTGAGCCCGGCCAGGTGGTCGTTGAGGTAGATCCCCAGCATCCGCTGCTGGGCATCGGTCCTGGTCGGCGCGGCGGTACGGCCCGCGGTCCCTGTCGTGCGTGTCGTGCCTGTCCTGCGTGTCGTGCGTGTCGTGCGTGTCATGCCGTGCTCCTGCCGAGGGTGGGGGGTGCCGTGGTCGCAACGAACGGCCCCTGCCCCGCGCGGCGGTAGGTCACGCCGCGCGGCGGTAGGTCACGCCGCGCGGCGGTGGGTCACGCCGTGCCGCGGTGGGTCACGCCGTGCCGCGGTGGGTCACGCCGCGCGGCGGTGGGTCACGCCGCTCCGCCCGGGTCCAGCTCGGCGCGCACCGCCCGGCTGACCTCCCGCAAGGCGGCCGGCGGCACCATGCCGTCGATCCCGTCGAGCAGCAGGCGCGCCATCGCGCACCCCGGCTCGGCCCGCAGGGCCCGCTCGACCGCCACCAGTGCCAGCGCTCCGTCGCCGGCCGAGTACGCCAGCCAGCCGAGGACCGTGCACACGGGCGCGGCCGCCTCGTCGTCCACCAGCCGCGCCACGTGACGGAGCAGGTCACGCAGCTCGGCGGCGTCGTCGTCGAGCGCCGCGGTCATCAGCGCGTCGCGGGCGTCCCTGTCCCGCAGCCCGAGCGCCACCACCAGCGCGTCGACGGCCGACGGAGGCTCCCGCTCGCCGCGCGCGAACCGCTCGCGCAGCCGCGCCAGCCGGGCGGCTGAGGCCGACGCGCGGTCGGGCGCCGTTCCACGCAGCACCTCGGAGGAGCTCCGGGCCTGCTCCCGGGCCGCGACGGCCACCGGATGGTCGGACGGGGTGATCCCGCGCCGCACCGCGTCGCGGTCCGGCAGCACCGCGGTGCCGCGGGCCACCGCCTCGGCGGCGTACCGGTCGGCAGCGGGGGTCGGCCGCTCGGGGAGCCGCACCCCCTCCGGCGGGCAGCATCCCCGGTCAGCGCACACGTACGACCAGCGCCGGCCGCCGCGCACGAGGACGGCCTCGGGCACCGCGACGCCGTCCTTCTCGAGCAGCGCGACCAGGTCGTCGACGAGCTCGGCGCGCGGCAGGCTGCCGTCGCGGTCGGGCTCGCCGGTGTAGACGACGACGAGGATCTCGTCGGCCCCGGCCCGGACGGCCCGCGCCGCGGTCTGGTCGGCGACCGCGACCTCGTCGCCCGGCTCGGGCAGGTCCAGGCGCATCACCAGCCGCTCACGGCGCCGGGGGCCCTGCAGGACCAGGAGCACCAGGCTCTCGGTCGGGTGGAAGCCCAGCCGCCACGGCAGGACACCGACCACGTCGTCGGGCCCGCGCAGCTTCACCACCGTGCGCCCGTTGTCCGGGTGACCGGCCCACCCGCCCTGTCCGCCGCCGCCGTTCCCGCGCTGGTCCATGCGGTCGAGCCTCGCGGCGCCGGCGGGTGCCGCCGGCTCGCCGGACGACATCGGTGGACGGCGGACGGCCTGTGGACGAGCGCGTGCTCAGTCGCCGGCGTGCACCTGACGGAAGCGCACCTCGAGGAAGCTGTACGCGGCGAAGACGAGGAAGCCGGCCGCGACCAGCCAGACCAGGACGTGGCCGAGCGGGTCGCGCACCAGGGCGCCGAGCAGCTGGTCGAGGTCGCGGGCCGCGCCCGGCCTGGCCTGCCACGCGGCCAGGACGAGCAGGGCGCCGACCGGGAGCACGGCACCCGCGCGGGCCACGATGCCGACCCGTCCGACGCCGTCGGCCCAGCGTCGGGACCGTTCTCCGAGCCCGCCGAGCCGCAGGCTGTCGGCGTACCCGCCCTGGACGGCGAGGCGCACCTGCCAGCAGCTGACCGCGACCACCACCAGGCCGGCGGTCGCCATCAGCAGCCGTCCCGCCGTCGAGGACACCAGCAGCATCGCGGTGGAGTCGGACTGCCGCGTCGAGCCCGCGCCGCGGTCACCGACCAGGAACGCCACGGTGCCGGCCGCCATCGCGAGGTAGAAGGTGGCCTGACCGGCGGTGGTGAGCCGGCGCCACCGCCCGACGGTGCGGTCGCCGTACGCGCCCGCGAGCCGCATCGCGGCGAACGCCACGAACCCGGCCGCCGCACCGGCGAGCGCGGCCCGGCCGGCGGGCTGCGCGGCCACCGTCGTCAGGGCGCCGTTGGCGTTGGCCTCGGTGCGGCCCCAGCCGGCGGCCAGCGCCGCGGCGAGGTAGGCGAGCAGCAGGTAGAGCACCCCCCGCGCCAGCAGCCCGGACCGGGCCGCGAGACGGGCGAGGTCGTTCCGGCGGAACCGTTGGACCGCTCGGAGCAGCACGGCCGGGTCCTGCCCTGCGCCGACACCCCGCAACCCGTTACGTAGGGTCGGTGCCATGCAGATGCGCACGCTCGGCCGCACCGGCCGCCGGGTCTCCGTCGTCGGGCTCGGCTGCTGGCAGCTCGGGGCCGACTGGGGCGACGTCGCGGAGGACGACGCGATGGCCGTCCTGCATGCCGCGCTGGACAGCGGCGTCACGTTCCTCGACACCGCCGACGTGTACGGCGACGGCCGCAGCGAGACCCTGATCGGCCGCGTCCTGGCCGACCGCGGCGCGGACGGCATCACCGTCGCGACCAAGATGGGCCGCCGCGCCGACCCGTTCGAGCCCGCCGCCTTCACCCTGGAGGCGTTCCGCGGCTGGCTGGACCGCAGCCGGCGCAACCTCGGGGTCGACACCCTCGACCTCGTGCAGCTGCACTGCCCGCCCACCGCGGTCTACTCCGACGACGCCGTCTACGACGCGCTCGACCGCCTCGTCGAGGAGCAGGTGATGGCCGCGTACGGCGTCTCGGTCGAGACCGTCGACGAGGCCCTGACGGCCCTGGCGCGCCCGCACGTCGCGTCGGTGCAGGTCATCCTGAACGCCTTCCGCCGCAAGCCGCTGGAGCGGCTCCTCCCCGCAGCCGCGGAGGCCGGTGTCGGCATCATCGCGCGGGTGCCGCTGGCCTCCGGGCTGCTGTCCGGGAAGTACGACGAGAGCACGACCTTCGCCGACGACGACCACCGCACCTACAACCGGTCCGGCGAGGCGTTCGACGTCGGCGAGACGTTCAGCGGTGTGCCGTTCGACGTCGGTGTCCGCGCTGCCCGCGAGGTGGCGGCGCTGACGCCACAGGGCGCCACCACCGCGCAGCTCGCCCTCCGCTGGGTGCTCGACCAGCCCGGCGTCACCACCGTCATCCCGGGCGCGCGCAGCCCCGAGCAGGCGCGCGCGAACGCCGGGGCCGCCGACCTCGCACCGCTCGACGGCGGGACGCTCGACGCACTGCGCGCGGTGTACGACGACCGGGTCCGCGAGCACGTCCACGACCGCTGGTGACCGGTGCAGACCTTCCTGCCCTACCCGGACTTCGTCGCGAGCGCGGCCGTGCTCGACGACCGTCGGCTGGGGAAGCAGCGCGTCGAGGCGCTGCAGGTGCTGCGTGCCCTCGTGCGCCCGGTCTACGGCTGGAAGCACCACCCGGCGGTGCGGATGTGGGTGGACCACGCCGAGGCGCTGACGACGTACGGCCTGGTCGTCTGCGAGGAGTGGCTGCGGCGCGGACGGGCGGACACGGTGAGGGCGACGCTGCTCGCGGACGCGGCCGAGGCAGACGTCCGGACCGGTCGTGACCAGGACGCGCTGGCCGCGGACGGGGCGCTCCCGGCGTGGCTCGGCGACCCGGCGTTCCACCTCAGCCACCGCGCCGCCCTGGTGCGCAAGGACCCGGAGCACTACCGACCGCTGTTCGGTGACCTCGACACCGACCTGCCCTACGTCTGGCCGGTGCCGGCGGGCCCGCGCGGCTGACCGGTCAGCCGCTGGGCCGCGGGCGCAGGCGGCTGGTCGGCAGCGCCGGGGCGGCCAGCGCGGGGCCGTCGTAGGTCTCGACCCGGCCGAACCGGGTCGCCGCACCGGCGACGGCGGCCGTCCACTCCTCCCGCGCCTCGACGACCTCGTCGTGGCTGCGCGCCACGAAGTTCCACCACATGAGCAGGTCCTCGCCGAAGGGCTCGCCACCCAGCAGCAGCAGCCGCCCCGACGCCGCGCCCGGTGCCACGGCCAGGGTGCGCCGGCCGGGGGCCAGGTGCGCGAGGTGACCCGCCGCGACGGGCCGGCCGTCGACCACGACGTCATCGAGCGCGAGGACGGCGTGCTCGAAGGCGGCCTCGACCGGCAGCTGCGCGCCGCCCGACAGGGCGACCTCGGCTCCGACGATCGGCGAGAAGGTCTGCGCCGGTGAGGCCTGCCCGGCCAGCTCCCCCAGCAGGACCGTGACCCGGGCACCGTCGAGGTCCAGCACCGGCAGGTCCGCGTGGTGGGCGAAGGCGGGCGCGACGTCGCGGTGCCGCGTCGGCAGCGCCACCCACAGCTGCAGGCCGCGCAGAGCGCCCGTCGCTGCCTCGGGCGAGGTCTCGGCGTGGCTGATGCCGCGGCCGGCCGTCATGAGGTTCAGCTCGCCCGGGCGGACCAGGGCGTCGGAGCCGAGGCTGTCGCGGTGCCGGACCTCGCCGTCGAGCAGCCAGGTCACGGTCTGCAGGCCGGTGTGCGGGTGCGGCGGCACCTGCATGCCGGGCGTCCCGGTCAGGTCGTGGGGGCCGTAGTCGTCGAGGAAGCACCACGCACCGACCGTGCGCAGCTCGCGGTGCGGCAGGGTCCGCCGGACCATCATCGCGCGCGGCCCGCCGAGCGGGACCTCGCGAGGTGCCAGCACCCGGTGCGCACCCTCACGCGGCCGGGGCAGCGGGGTGGCCGCGCTCCCGGCAGGTCCCGGCCCGGGGTGCGGCGAGGCCGTCGGGCGGACGTCGTTGCTCACACCGGCGAGCGTACGACTCCGCGCGCGCTACCCGTAGGCCCCGACGAGGTCGACGGCCCGCCGGGCGGCGGTCGACGTGTCGCGCAGCTCGAGCCCCAGGGCGGCGGCGGCCTCGGCCAGCGCCGTCAGCGGGTCGGGCGCCCGACGCCGGCTCACGAGGTGCCGCACCAGGCGGCCCTTGACCCACTTCGCGTGGTAGCTCACCGGCCCGACCTGCCCCGAGGGGCGCCGGGCCAGCACCCGCACGGCCACCACCTGCTCCCGCAGCGCCGGGCCGGGCCGCCACATCGCGGCGTAGTCGGTCGAGCGCAGGTCGAGCACCGGCCGGTCGCCGACCAGCATCGGCATCGCGTCGGCGAGCGGCCCGCGCCAGTGCGCCGTCACCCCGCCGAGGCCGGGCACCGTGCCACCCGCCGGGACCCGGTAGTCGGGCACCAGGTCGCCGCCGCGCACCACGCCCCACAGCCCGCTGGCGACCACCACCGCCTCGTCGGCGCGGCGCCTACCGGCCGGGGTCAGCGTGGCGGCGTCCAGCGCCTGGTACACCACCCCGGCGTAGCGCTCGAGCGCCGGCCTGGTGGGTGCCGACCCGGCACCGGTGGTCGCGGCCAGTGCGGCCCGCGCCGAGCCTGCCGGCAGCCGCAGGCCGGCCGTGAGGGCGGCCCGGTCCGTACGTGCCGCCCGGCGCAGGGCCGCCAGCAGCGCGGCCCGGGACGCCGCCAGCGACGGCGTGCTCAGCGCCGGCGAGCGGCCGACGGGCGGGCCCGCACCGCCGGGGGTCTTCGCCTCCGACGGCGGCAGCAGCACGAGCACGCCGGGCGACGCTACCGGTGGCATCCCGTCGGAGGACGAACGGCCGCCCCGAATCCCTCCCGCAGGGACCTCGGACGGCCCTAGGCTGCCGGTCCTCGGGGCAGCCAGCGGGATCGGACCGGGGTCGGTGAGCATGTCGGTGCGCGCAGGGCAGGCGGCGGTGCCGGGTGCGCGCATGCACGAGGAACCGGCCGGCGCGGTCCTCCGGATCGGGGTCCTCGGACAGCTGGTGGCCACCCGTGACGGGTCGGCCCTCGAGCTCGGCGGTCCCCGGCAGCGGGCGGTGCTCGCGCTGCTCGTCCTGGCCCGCGGCGACGTCGTGCCGGCCGACCGGCTCGTCGACGCCCTCTGGGGCGGGGCGACACCGCCGAGCGCCACCAGCGCGCTGCAGGCGTACGTCTCGCACCTGCGCAAGGCGATGGAGCCGGACCGCGGACCGCGCGACCGGCAGAGCGTGCTGGCCCGCCAGGGGCCGGGCTACGCGCTGCGGGTCGACGGCGAGGCGGTCGACGCCTGGCGGTTCGAACGGCTGCTGCGGGAGGCGGACGGCGCCGACCCGGGCGCGGCCCAGTCGATGCTGGAGCAGGCGCTGCGGCTGTGGCGCGGCCCGGCGTACGCCGACCACGCCGGCGAGCCCTGGGCCGACGGCGAGGTGGCCCGCCTGACCGGCCTGCGCGAGGTCGCCCGCGAGCAGCTGCTGGCCGCCCGGCTCGGGCAGGGCGAGTCGGCGGTGCTGGTTCCCGAGATCGAGCACCTCGTGGACGAGGACCCGCTGCGCGAGGAGCGCTGGCGGCTGCTCGTGCTGGCGCTGTACCGCGCGCACCGGCAGGCCGACGCGCTCGCCGCGCTGCGGCGGGCCAGGGCCACGCTGGCCGAGGAGCTCGGGGTCGACCCCGGTCCGGCACTGCGCTCGCTCGAGGCCGAGGTGCTCGCGCAGTCCCCGGCGCTGGACGCGCCGGCCAGGAAGCCCGTCCGGACGGCTGCCGGCGGCGGGCCGGTCCAGCAGCCCGCGCCGGCGGCCGACGACCTGGTCGAGCGCGAGCACGAGCTCCGGGTGCTGCGGGGCGCGCTGGCCGACGCCCTCGACGGCCGGGGGCGGCTCGCCCTGGTGCAGGGCCCCGCCGGGATCGGCAAGAGCCGGCTGCTGCAGGAGGTCCGGCGGCTGGCCACCGACCAGGGGGTCCTCGTGCTCGGCGCCCGGGGCAGCCAGCTGGAGCGTGACTTCGGCTTCGGCGCGGTGCGCCAGCTGTTCGAGGGGACCCTGGCCGACCCGGTCCGCCGGGCCGAGCTGCTGCGCGGCGCGGCCGCCTCGGCCTCGACCGTGTTCGGCGAGGTGTCGGCCGACCCGGGGCAGCGGGCCGACGGCTCGTTCGCCGTCCTGCACGGCCTGTACTGGCTGACCGTGAACCTCACCGAGCACCAGCCGGTCGTGCTCGCGGTCGACGACGTGCAGTGGTGCGACAGCGGGTCGGTGCGGGCGCTGGCGTTCCTGCTCAAGCGCCTGGAGGGGCTGCGGGTCCTGGTGGTCGCGACCCTGCGCACCGGCGAGCCCCACGACGACGAGGCGCTGCTCGCCGAGCTGGCCCAGGACCAGGCGACCGTACCCGTCACCCCGGGCCCGCTCGGCGAGGCGGGCACCGGTGAGCTGGTGCGCCAACGGCTGGGCCAGGACGCCCACCCGGCCTTCGTCGCGGCCTGCCACCGCACCACGGGCGGCAACCCGCTGCTCCTGCGCCAGCTCCTGCGCGCCCTGGAGGTCGAGGACGTCCACCCGGACGCGTCGCACGCCGACACGGTCAACGCGATCGGCTCCCGCGCGGTGTCGAGCATGGTGCTCATGCGGCTGGGGCGGCTGCCCGCCGAGTGCACGGAGGCCGCCCGGGCGCTGGCCGTGCTCGGCGACGGGGCAGCCCTGCCGGTGGTGGCCGCCCTGGCCCGGCTCGACGAGGCCACGGCGGCCGGCGCGCTCGCCGCCCTGGCCCGGGCCGAGGTGGTGCGCGACGAACGGCCGCTGGGCTTCGTCCATCCACTCGTCGGCGAGGCGGTGCACCAGTCCTTCTCCCCGCCGGAGCGTGAGCTCCTGCACGAGCGCGCGGCCACCGAGCTGCGCGCCCTGGGCGCCCCGAGCGAGCAGGTCGCGGCGCACCTCGTGCTCGCGCCGCGCCGCGGCTCGGCCGAGGTCGTGGCGGCGCTGCAGCAGGCCGCCGCCGACGCGGCCGACCGGGGGGCCGCGGACGCCGCGCGCAGCCTGCTGGAGCGGGCGCTCGCCGAGCCGCCGCCGGCCGAGGTACGGCCCGCCATCCTGGTCGAGCTCGGCCGGCTCGGCACGCTGACCGACGGCCCGGCCGGGGTCAGCCACCTGCGGGCGGCGTACGAGTCGGTCACCGAGCCCGACCGGCGCGCCGAGGTCGCGATCATGCTCACCCGCACCCTGGTCTTCGCAGGTGAGCCCGGCGAGGCGACGGCGTTCGCGCGGGCCGCCGCCGCGGGCCTGCCGGCCGGGCACGACGACGCCCGGCAGGGGCTGCTGGCCCTGGAGCGGATCGCCGGCTACATGCACGGGCTGCCGGAGTCGCAGTGGCTGGTCGGAGCACCCGAGGTCCGTGGGGAGGCGGTCGGCGCTCGGATGCTCGCGGCGACGCTGGCCTGGGAGGAGCTGATCCGCTGCGGCGACCGGGCGAGGTCCGTCGAGCTGGCGCAGTTCGCCCTCGCCGACGGGTCGCTGCAGCGCGCCGACACCGGCCTGCTCTGGGTCGTCGCGACCTTCGTGCAGGAGATGACCGAGATCGACACGGGGGACTTCTGGGACCGCACACTGGCCGGGGCCTACGCCCGCGGGTCCCTGTTCACGGCCCTGTCGGTGAACCTGTGGCGGGGTCACATGCTCTGGCACCGGGGCCAGCTGCGCGAGGCCCTGCACTCGATCCAGACGTCGAACGAGCAGAGCAGGATGTGGGGCGCCCCGGACGTCGGCGTGCCCTACGGCGAGGCGTTCATCGTCGGGATCCTGCTCGAGACGGGCGAGCTCGAGCGGGCCCGCGACTACGTCGACACGGGGCGCGACCGCCCGCGCTTCGGCGACGGCGCCCGGTTGTGGGAGGAGAACGTCGCGCGCCTGTACGCGGCCGAGGGGCACCACGAGGAGGCGCTCGCCCGGCTGCAGCGCACCGCCGGGATGCAGACCAGCGTCGTGAACCCGGTGTGGCGTCCCTGGCGCACGTACCAGGCCCCGGTGCTCGCCGCGCTCGGGCGCCTCGACGAGGCGCACGCCCTGATGGCCGAGGAGATCGCGCTCGCCCGCGAGTGGGGTGCGCCGACCGTCCTGGGGCGCACCCTGCGGGTCGCGGGCGAGCTCGGCGGCGCGGGCAGCGAGGCGATGCTCCGCGAGGCGTACGAGCTGCTGCTTCCCTCGGTCGCCCGGTACGAGCTGGCCCGCGCCGAGCTGGCCCTGGCCGGGGTGACCTCCGACCCCGACGAGCGCGACCGGCTGCTGCGGGCCGCCCTGGACCGGGCCAACGTGTGCGGCTCCCAGGGCCTCTACTCCGGGTGCGCCGACGCCCTCGTCGCGGCCGGCGCCGACCGGCCGCCGGACTACGCCGACGTCGTCTCGCTCACCTCCATCGAGCGCCGGGTGGCCGAGCTGGCGGCGGGCGGGGCCACCCCCACCGCAGTGGCCCAGCAGGTGCTGCTGACCCCCGCCCAGGTGGAGCAGACGCTCACCGAGGTGCGCGTACGGCTCGGGGCCGACGACGACGCCGCGCTCGCGAGCGCACTGGAGCGCGTCTGAGCGGCGGCCGCACGGCGGCCGGGGCCCACAAGTGCCCCGCAAGGAGCCTCCAAGTCCCGTCCCGCACCCTGCTCGCGTCGACCACCCGACCCCCGCACCCGAGGAGCCAGCGTGACCACCCAGCCCACCACCTCCACCGCCGAGGTCCTGCGCGGTCTCTGCGGCGGTGCCGTCCACCTGCCCGGTGACCCCGGCTACGACGCGGCCCGCATGCCCTGGAACGTCGCGGTCGACCAACGGCCCGCCGCCGTCGCCTACCCGGCTGACGCGACCGAGGTCCTGGAGGTCGTCCAGGCGGCCGTGGCCGCCGGGCTGCGGGTGGCGGCGCAGGGCACCGGCCACAACGCCGGGCCGCTGCGCGAGCTCTCCGACACCGTGCTGGTACGCACGTCGGGGATGCGCGAGGTCACCGTGGACGTCGACGGCCGGACCGCCCGCACCGGTGCCGGCGCGCTGTGGATCGACGTCGTCGAGGCCGTCGCACCGCACGGGCTGGCCGCCCTGCACGGCTCCTCGCCGGACGTCGGCGTGGTCGGCTACTCGCTGGGCGGCGGCATGGGCTGGTACGCCCGCGAGCTCGGCCTGGCGACCAACAGCATCACCGCGGTCGAGGTCGTCACCGGCGACGGCCGGCTGGTCCGCGCCACCGCCGAGGAGGAGCCGGACCTGTTCTGGGCCGTGCGCGGCGGCGGCGGCAACTTCGGTGTCGTGACGGCGCTGGAGTTCCGCCTGTTCCCGATCGACACGGTCTACGCCGGGATGCTGGTCTGGGACCGGTCGGAGGCCGAGAAGGTGCTGCGCGCGTGGGCCCGGTGGGCGGTCGACGCCCCCGACAGCGTGACGACCTCGCTGCGGATCCTGCAGCTCCCGCCGTTCGAGGAGATCCCCGAGCCGGTCCGCGGCCGTCAGCTGGTGATGGTCAACGGCGCCGTGCTCGCCGACGACGAGACCGCGGCGGGGCTCCTCGCGGAGCTGCGCGCGCTCACGCCCGAGATCGACACGTTCGGCCGGGTGCCGTCGGCGTCCCTGGTACGGCTGCACATGGACCCGGAGGGACCGACGCCCAGCGTCACCTCCACCTCCGTCCTGGGCTCGATGCCCGACGAGGCGGTGGACGCGTTCCTGGCCGAGGTCGGGCCCGGCACGTCCTCGACGCTGCTCGCCGCGGAGCTGCGGCAGCTGGGCGGCGCGCTCGGGCGTCCGGCCGACAGGTCCGGTGCGGTCCGCATGGTGGAGGGCCAGTTCGTCCTGTTCGCCGTCGCGATCGCCGCGACCCCGGAGATGGGCGCGGCGGGCCAGGCCGACGCCGACGCGCTGGTCGCCGCGCTGTCCCCGTGGGCCAACGGCAGGCAGTACCTCAACTTCGTCGAGCACGACTGGGACCCCCGGGCCGGCTACGACGAGGGGACCTGGGCCCGGCTGCAGGGCATCCGCGCCGCTGTCGACCCGGGGGGCACGTTCGTCGCCAACCACGAGATCCCGACCGGGCCCGTGACGCTGCCCACCCAGCGGTAGCTCCTCTTGTCAGCCGGTGGCGGCGGTATACCGCCGCCACCGGCTGACAAGGTGCGGGGGTCAGACGAAGCCGGGGAGGTCGCGCCAGGCATCCGGTGCGGCCGCCTCGTCGTCGCGCTCCACGACGACCTCGATCAGGCCGTAGGGGCGGTCGCCCGCGACGAACACCTCGCCCGGGTTGTCCAGCCCGACCGGCGAGAGGTCCACGAGGTAGTGGTGCTTGTTCGGCGCCGACATCCGCACCTCGGCGACGTCGCGCCGGGCCTCGAGCACGGCGCGCCCCATCTCCCACAGCGACTGCTGCAGCGCCAGGCTGTGCAGCGAGCCGAACCGCGAGACGAGCAGCGCGCGGACCTCGGCGTACGCCGCGTCGTAGCCGTCGGACGGCACCTCCGACCACCGCCACCGCGCGGTGAGAGACGTCGCGAGGACCCGGTCCGAGGTCGGCGGCAGCGTGGTCCACTCGTCGACAAGGAAGTCCTTGAACTCCGAGCCGGTCGACTTCAGCAGGACGAGTCCGGTGAGGCCGGACACGACGTGCTGCCCGTCGGTGCCGGCCGTGACGACCGCGGTGCGCGTCTCGGCGCCGCTGCGGACGAAGGTGTGGTCGTGCGGGGACCCGTCGACCGTCGCGCGGTCCCACCCCACCTCCTCGACGCTCACCTGCGCCGAGGTCACCGGGTCGACGTCGTCGACGAAGTGCCGCGCCAGGAGCAGGGCGAACTCCTCCGCGGGGCCGACGCCGTGCCGGCGGGCGAAGGCGAAGACCGTGTTCTTCTGGGTGTCGGTCGGCAGGACCCGGCGCTGGTCGCCGTCCAGGTGCGCCGCGGCGAAGTCGCCGCGCAGCGACGACGACACCGTCAGGTCCCGCACCTCGTGGCGCGGGCTGTCACGCACGACGCGGACGAGCCGCGACTCGGCCTTTCCGTACCGGTTGTCGCCGAGCCGGATCGCCACGTCAGCTCCCCCGGTAGGTGGAGTAGGAGTAGGACGAGAGCAGCAGCGGCACGTGCAGGTGCCGCGCCTCGTCGGTCACGGTGAAGGCCACCACGACCTCCGGGTAGAACGACTCACGGCCCTGACCGAGGAACCACTCACCGGTCGCGAAGGTCAGCCGGTAGGTGCCCGGTCCGAGGCGGTCCGGCCCGAGGTCGCGGACCCTGCCGTCGTCGTCGGTGCGCGCGTCGACCGTGACGCCCTCGCCGTCGAGGCGCACCGGCATCCCGGCGGCCGGCGAGCCGGTCACCGTGTCGAGGACGTGCGTGGTCACCAGGCTCATCGATGTCCTCCCTCGGCCACGAGCCGCTCCAGCCGCAGCGCGTTGATCCTGCCCAGCTCGGATCGCGCGACGGCCCGCTCGCGGGCCGGGTCGTTGCCGAGCCGCTCGCGCAGCACGTCGAGCAGCTGCTCGCCGCTGCGTCCGCTGGCGCACACCAGGTAGACGTGGCCGAACCGGTCCTCGTACTCGCGGTTCGCCGCCACCAGCGCGTCCCGGGTCGCGTCGTCCACGCCGGCCTGCTCGCGCTGCGAGGACGGGTGCGTGCTGCGCTCGCCGATGCGCGGGTGACCGGCCATCGCCTCGTCCAGGTCCGCCTCGTCGAGCGCCGCGAGCGCCTGGTCGGCGGCCCGGAGCAGCCCCGGCAGGTCGCCGTACGGCGCCGCAGCCGTGACCAGGTCGGCCCACCGCCGGGAGGCGCAGACCCCGGCGAACGCGGCGCGCAGGTCGTCCACGGGAAGGGAGTCGAGCGGGAGCCGGGCCGGGCCGCGACGGGCCAGCCGGCGCAGCTCGCCGAGGTCCGGCCCGCCTGCCGCGCCGACCTCGTCGGCCGTCACCGCCGCGCAGTCCAGCGCCCGCAGCACGAAGCCCGCCAGGGCGAACGCCGTCGCCGGCTCGTCCAGCACGCCGGACTCGCGGCGGTCGAGGTAGTCGCCGAGCCGGTCGAGGGCGGCGGGCAGGCCGGCCCGGAAGAACGCGAACGTGGCGAGGTAGCGGGTGGGCAGCTGGGCCGGGTGCAGGTCCCAGCCCTGGTAGATGCCGCGCTCCAGCGACCGGCGCACCAGCCGCGCGTGCAGCGCCCACGCCGCCTCGACGTGGTCCCGGTCGCCGACCGGCAGCACGTTGGTGGACCCGTCGCTGACCCGGACGCCGGTCTGCGCGGCAGCGACCTGCAGGACGTCCTTCGCGTGGTCGGCCACCGGGTGGTCCATCGCCTGGTGGGCGGCCGCCACCCCCAGCGACGCGCTGTAGTCGTAGGTGCCGTAGTGCAGGCCGGTGATGCGCCCGCGAGCGGCGTGCAGCGCCGCGGCGACGGTCGCGGTGCCGTCGGCGGCGAGGACCGCCTGCGGCGTCTCGACCTGCACCTCGAAACGCAGCGCGCCGGCGGGCAGGCCGTGGGCCTCCTCCAGCCGCTCGCAGACCAGCACCATGGCGCGCACCTGGTCGACCGAGGTGACCTTCGGCAGGGTGACGACGAAGCCCTCCGGCAGGCCCCCGGCCATCGCGGCGAGCACCAGGTCGAGCGACCGGACGCCCCGGCGACGGGTGGCCGCCTCCATCGACCGCACCCGGACGCCGCGGACCAGCGGGGCCGCCGGACCGGCGAGCCCGCCCAGCACCCGTCCGGCCGCGGTGGCGTGCGCGTCCTCCTCGTCGTCGGCGCGGGTGCCGTAGCCGTCCTCGAGGTCGGCCCGCAGGTCCTCCACCGGTGCCCGGCCGAGCTTGGCGAGCACCCGCGGCCACACGTCCTCGACCAGCCCTGGGGCCAGCCCGCTGAGCCGCGCCATCGTCGCGGCGTCGACCTCGGCGACCGACGCCAGCGCCTCGGCGCCGACCCGGTCGAGGACGTCCGCGTCGACCCGGTCGGCCGGCAGGTAGAGCGTCTGGACCGGCTGCGGCGACGCCGGCTCCCCCGGCCAGCCCGCCGCGAGCTCGGCGTCCCAGGGCGCCAGCAGGTCGTCCAGCTCGCCGAGCACGCCGTCCGGCAGGCTCATCCGACCCGCCCCCGCGCCGCGACGTGCGCCCGCCCACCGGACCCACCGCGCCGCTGGCATGCCGGCGCACCACGGGGGGTCATGAGGTGGTGGTCCAGCGGGTGCGGAGGGCGGCGCGGCCGTCGTCGGTCGGGCTGCCCCACAGCCGCAGGCGGGCCATGCCCCCGTCCGGGTAGACGTCGAGGCGGACGTGGGTCGCCGGTCGCGACGCGGTCGGCAGCACCACCCGGTGCCGGGTGTCCGGCTGCAGCGGCGTGCGCGCCAGCAACGGGGTCCAGCCGGCGTCGTCCGACGGGTCACCCGTGCCGTCGAAGGACGACAGCGCAGCCTCGCCGGGGGCGTTGCCGAGGAACCAGGACGTGTCGAGCTCGACGACGCGCACGGTGCCGCGGGCCGCGAGCCGCACCTCGACCCAGTCGTTGCCGTCGTCGCGGCGGCGCGCGGTCTCCCACCCCTCGCCCATCGACCGGGCCGGCCCGGGGGCGATCAGCCGGTCCGGCGAGCCGTAGAACAGGTTGCTGCACCGGGTGACCCGCCCGCCCAGCTCGAGGGCGGCCAGGTCGACGGTGCCCAGCGCCTCGACGACCGCCGGGTCGGCGACCACCTCGCCGTGCACCCGCAGCCGCGCCACGCCGCCGTCGGGGTGGATCGAGAGCCGGACGTGGGTCCAGCGCCGGGGCGAGTCGACGGCGAAGACGTTGGCGGTGTCGCCCTCGAGCGGGGAGCGCGGGACCAGGGGCGTCCAGGTCGCGGCGCGCAGGTCGTCGACCGACGGCGTGCCGTCGGCCGCCAGCGCCTCGACCGTCGCCTCGCTCGGGAAGTTGCCGGTGAAGAAGCTGGTGTCGACCACGACGGCGCGCACGACCCCGGGGGCGCCCAGCCGGACGATCGCCTCGTCGTGGTCCCCCTCGTGCGTCGGGCGCCGTCGCCGGGTCTCCCAGCCGTCGTACACCTGGCCCTTGGCGCCGAAGGTGCGCGGGGTGAAGGTCGCCGGCCCCGGGTTGAGGAGGTTCTCGCGGCCGGCGAACAGCTCGTCGTTGGCCCAGACGGCCGCACCGCCGAAGGTGCGCACCGCGAGGTCGGGCAGGCTCAGCGGGTCCGGGACCATCAGGCCTCCCCTCTCGCGATCAGCCGGCCACGGGGCGGCAGGTCACCCGGCACCGGGTGCACCCGGTGGCCAGCCAACCACGTCGTGCGCACGACGCCGGTGAGCCGCGCGCCGCCGTAGGGCGACACCGGGTTGCGGTGGTGCAGCGACGCGGGCTCGACGACGAGCTCGTCGTCGGGAGCGAAGACCACCAGGTCCGCGGCCGCGCCGGGCCGCAGGGCTCCCTTGGTCCGCAGGCCGACGAGGTCGGCCGGCCCGGCCGCCATCCAGCGCACCACGTCGGCCAGGTCGTGCCCCCGGCGACGGGCCTCGGTCCACACGAGCGGCAGCCCGAGCTGCAGCGAGGAGATCCCGCCCCACGCCGTCCCGAAGTCCCCGGTGTCGAGGGCCTTGAGGTCGGGAGTGCACGGCGAGTGGTCGCTGACCACCAGGTCGATGGTGCCGCGCGCGAGCCCGGCCCACAGCGCGTCGCGGTTCAGCGCACCGCGCACCGGCGGGCAGCACTTGAACGGCGTCGCGCCGTCGGGGACGTCCTCGGCCTGCAGCAGCAGGTAGTGCGGGCAGGTCTCGACGGTGACCCGGACCCCGGCCTCCTTCGCCGCGGCGATCGCGGGGAGCGCGGAGGCGCTGGACAGGTGCACGACGTGCACGCGGGCACCGGTCTCGCCGGCGGCCGCGAGCACCCGCTCGACGGCGCTGTCCTCGGCCTCCGCGGGGCGCGACGCGAGGAAGCCGGCGTACGACCGCCCGGCCGGCTCCGGGGCCCGCCCGAGCACCGCCGGGTCCTCGGCGTGCACGAGGAGCAGGCCGTCCGCGGCGGCGACCTCCTCGGCCGCCCGCCGCAGCCCGTCGCCGAGGAGGGCGGGGAACTCGGGGACGCCGGAGTCGGGCAGGAAGCACTTGACCCCCATCACGCCGGCGTCGAGCAGCGGCCCGAGCCGGCCGAGGTTGCCCGGGACCGCCCCGCCCCAGAACCCGACGTCGACGTGGCACTGCCCGCGGGCCGCCGCCTGCTTCACGGCGAGGGCGTCGGCGTCCAGCGTCGGGGGCAGGCTGTTCAGGGGCATGTCGAGGATCGTGGTGACCCCGCCGGCCGCAGCGGCCCGGGTCGCGGTCGCGAACCCCTCCCACGCGGTGCGACCGGGCTCGTTGACGTGCACGTGGCTGTCCACGAGACCCGGCAGCAGCACCACGTCGTCGTCGAGGTGGACCACCTCGGTGCCCGTGACGCCGGGATCGCGCGGCCCGACCGCCACGACCACGCCGTCGTGCACGGTCACGGTGGCGTCGCGCAAGGAGCCACCAGCGACCGCCCGCTCCGCGTGGACGACGAGGTCGGGCGTCACGGCTGCGCGGCGCCGACCCCGACGATGTGCTCCGGCCGCACCGGGACCCGGGTCAGGAACTGCCCGGTCGCCGCACGGACGGCGGACAGCACCGCAGGGCCTGAGGAGATCGTCGGCGGCTCGCCGACCCCGCGCAGGCCGTAGGGCGCGTGCGGGTCGGGCAGCTCGAGCACCTCGACCTGCATCGGCGGCATGTCGAGGATGGTCGGGATGAGGTAGTCGGTGAAGGACGGGTTGCGGATGATCCCGTCGGTGACCACGACCTCCTCCATGAGCGCGAGCCCCATGCCCTGCGCCGTGCCGCCGACGATCTGGCCGACGACGGCCTGCGGGTTGACGGCCTTTCCGACGTCCTGGGTGCAGGCGAGCTCGACGACCTTGACCAGCCCCAGCTCGACGTCGACGTCGACGACGGCCCGGTGGGCGGCGAAGGCGTACTGCACGTGCGCGAACCCCTGCCCGGTCTCCGGGTCGACCGCCTCGGTCGGCCGGTGCCGCCACTCCAGCGTCGCCTCGACGTGGTCACCGCCGAGGGCCTCGGCCACCCGCGCCCAGTCCAGGTCCTCCCAACGGTCGGCCCCGACGCGGGCGAGCAGGTCCGCACGCACCCGGCGGCACGCCTCCCGCACCGCGCCGCCCGTGACGTAGGTCTGCCGCGAGGCCGACGACGACCCGCCGCTGCCGACCGCGGTGTCGGCCGGCGCCACCACCACCCGCTCGACGCCGAGCTCGGTCCGCGCGATCTGCTGCTGGACCGTCACCAGCCCCTGCCCGACCTCCGCCGCCGCCGTGTGGACGGTGACCACCGGCTCACCGCCGACCACCTCGAGGCGCACCCGCGCCGTGGAGTAGTCGTCGAAGCCTTCGGAGAAGCCGATGTTCTTGTAGGCCACGGCGTAGCCCACGCCGCGCCGGACGCCCTCGCCGTGCGTCGAGTTCGCGACGCCGCCGGGCAGCCGGCGCAGGTCGTGTCCCTCGCCCCCGGCGGCGTCCGGCATCGGCATCGCCTGCAGCCGGCGCAGCAGCTCGACCACCGGCGCGGGGCTGTCGAGCACCTGGCCGGTGGGAGCGACCGAGCCCTCCTCCATCGCGTTGCGGCAGCGCAGCTCGACCGGGTCCATGCCCAGCTCGGCGGCCGCCTTGTCCATCTGCGACTCGTAGGCGAACGCCGCCTGCACGGCACCGAACCCGCGCATCGCACCGCACGGCGGGTTGTTCGTGTAGGCGCCGTAGCAGTCCATCGACACGTTCGGGACGACGTAGGGACCGATGCCCATCAGCCCGGCGTTGCCCACCACGGCGGCACTGCTCGAGAGGTACGCGCCGCCGTCGAGCCATATCTGCGCGCGCACGAAGACCAGGTCGCCGTCGCGGGTGAAGCCGTGCGCGTAGTGCAGGGACGCGGGGTGCCTGTGCACGTGGCCGAAGAACGACTCCTCGCGGTTGTACGACATCTTCACCGGCTTGCCGGTGTGCAGCGCGAGCAGGCAGGCGTGCACGTGCATCGAGAGGTCCTCGCGCCCGCCGAAGGCACCGCCGACCCCGGCGAGGGTGAGACGCACCTTCTCGGGCGGCATCGCGAGCGCCCGGCAGATCTGCTGCTGGTCGACGTGCAGCCACTGCGTGGCGACGAACAGGTCGATGCCGCCGTCGTCGCCCGGCACCGCGAGCCCCGACTCCGGTCCGAGGAAGGCCTGGTCCTGCATGCCGACCTCGTAGTCGCTCTCGACCACCACGTCGGCGACCGGGTCGGGGTCGCCCTTGCGGATCTTCAGGTGCCGGAACAGGTTGCCGCGCGGTCGGAGGTGGGCGTCCTCGCGGCTGCGCTCGACGACCGGTGTCGGCTCCGGGTGCAGCACCGGCGCGCCGGGCTCGAGAGCGGCCCGCGCATCGGTGACCGGCTCCAGCACGTCGTACTCGACGACGATGCGCGCCGCGGCCCGGCGGGCGGTCTCGGGGTGCTCGGCCGCGACCAGCGCCACCGGCTCGCCCTGGTAGCGGACGACGCCGACCGCCAGCACCGGCTGGTCGTCGACCTCGAGCCCGTAGCGCTGCTCCCCCGGCACGTCGTCGGACGTCAGCACCGCGTACACGCCGGGCACGGCCAGCGCCGGCCCTATGTCGATCGACACGATCCGCGCCGACGGGTGCGGGCTGCGCAGCGTGACGCCCCACAGCATCTCGTCGGCCCACAGGTCGCTGCCGTACGCGAACTCGCCGCTGACCTTGAGCACGCCGTCGGGGCGTGCCACGTCGTCGCCGACCCCGCCGGCGACCCGCCCGCCGACCGGCGCAGTGGTCGTCATGCTCATCGCGTCACCCCTGCTCGCTCCCGCAGCGTCCTCGACGCCGCGGCGGCGTCGCGGGCCAGCACGTCCTCGTCCACCGTGACCAGCCGGTCCTGCTCGACCACGGACCGTCCGCCGACCAGCAGCAGCTCGAGCGGGGGCGGCGAGGCCAGGGCCAGTGCCGCGACCGGGTCGGCGATCCCGGCGTGGGCCAGCCCGTCGACCCGCCACAAGGCCAGGTCGGCCAGCTTGCCCACCTCGAGGCTGCCCAGCTCGTCGTCGCGGCCGAGCACCCGGGCACCGCCCGCCGTGGCGAGCCGCAGCGCCTCCCGCACGCCGAGTGCGGTCGGGCCGCCGCGCGCACGGGCGAACAGCGCGGCGTGCCGCAGCTCCTCCAGCAGCGAGCCGGCCTCGTTGGAAGCGGCACCGTCGACGCCGAGCCCCACGGGCACCCCGGCGTCGACGAGGTCACGGGTTCGCGCGATGCCCGCGCCGAGCCGGGCGTTGCTCGACGGGCAGTGCGCGACGCCGGTTCCGGTGGCCGCGAAGCGCGCCACGGCGGCGTCGTCGAGGTGCACGGCGTGTGCCATCCACACGTCGGGACCGAGCCAGCCGAGCGAATCGACGTACTCCGTCGGCGTCGCGCCGAAGCGCTCCCGGCAGAAGTCGGCCTCGTCGTCGGTCTCGGCGAGGTGGGTGTGCAGCCGCACCCCGTGCCGGCGGGCCAGCGCGGCGGCCTCGGTCATCAGCTTCGCGGTGACCGAGAACGGTGAGCACGGCGCGACCGCGACCCGCACCATCGCTCCGGGCGACGGGTCGTGGAACCGGGTGATCGCGTCCTCGGTGGCGCCGAGGACGGCGTCGAGGTCCTCGACCACGGAGTCCGGGGGCAGACCGCCCTGGCTGCGCCCGAGGTCCATCGAGCCGCGCGTCGGGTGGAAGCGCAGGCCGACCGCAGCGGCCGCCGAGACCTCCGCGGCCAGCAGGTCGCCGCCCCCGGCGGGGAAGACGTAGTGGTGGTCGGTGCTGGTCGTGCACCCGGTGCGCGCCAGCCAGCCCAGCGCCGCCGACGACGCGGCCCGCACGACCTCCTCGTCGATGCCGGCCCACACCGGGTAGAGCTCGGTGAGCCACTCGAACAGCGTCGCGTCGACCGCGAGCCCGCGCGTAGCCCACTGGTAGAGGTGCTGGTGGGTGTTGACGAGGCCGGGCGTGAGCACGCAGCCGCTGCCGTCGACCACTCGCGCAGCCGAGCGGCGCACGCCGTCGGGAGCCGGGCCGGCCCCGACGGCCGCGATCCGGTCGCCCTCGACGAGGACGTGGCCGCTGTCGTGCTCGGTGCCTGCACCCGCCTCGCCGTCGACCGTGACGACGAGCGCGCCGTCGAGCAGCAGCCCACCGGTCATGCGCGACCGGCCGCCAGTCGCACCGCCGCGAGGATCGACTCGTAGCCGGTGCAGCGGCACAGGTTCCCGGCCAGGGCCTCGCGGACCGTGTCGTCGTCGGGGCTCGGCTCCCGGGCCAGCAGGTCGTGGACGGCGACCACGAGGCCCGGCGTGCAGAACCCGCACTGCACCGCTCCCGCGTCGAGGAACGCCTGCTGCACGGGGTCGAGCACGCCGCCGTCGGCCAGCCCCTCGACGGTGACGACCTCGCGGTCCTGCGCCTGGCCGGCGGCCACGAGGCACGCGCACACGACGTCGCCGTCGAGGTACACCGAGCACGACCCGCACTCGCCCTGCTCGCAGGCGTTCTTCGAGCCGGGCAGGCCGAGCCGCTCGCGCAGGACGTAGAGCAGGCTCTCGCCCGGCCACACGTCGTCGGCCTGCCGCCGCTCGCCGTTGACGGTCAGCTCGATCCTCACGCCGCGTCCCTCCGGTAGTCGGCCCATGCCCAGCCCAGCGTGCGCCGGGCCAGCACGGACAGCGCGTGCCGGCGGTAGGCCGCCGTGCCCCGCACGTCGTCGATCGGCGCCGCGTCGGCGGCGACCAGGTCGCCGAACCGCGCGGCGGTGCTCGCCGGGACCTCGCCCCGCGACTCCCACAGACCGTCCTCGGCCAGGGCCGCGGCGAGGAACTCCTCGGCGCCGCGTGCGTGCCGCGGGGTGGGGGCCGCCGACCCGAGCGCGGCGCCGACCGCCTGCCGCTCCGGGTGCAGCGCGAGACCGAACGACGTCACCGCGATGACCATCGCGTTCCGGGTGCCGATCTTCGCGAACTGCTCCAACCCGGCGCCGGGCGGCAGGTGGACGGCGGCGATCAGCTCGTCGGCCTCCAGCGCGTTCTGCTTCACCCCCGTGAAGAACTCCGCGACCGGGATGAGCCGGGTCCCGCGCACCGACTCGGCCTCGACCACCGCGTCGACAGCGAGCAGCACCGGGTGGCAGTCGCCGGCCGGCGAGGCCGAGCCGAGGTTGCCGCCGACCGTGCCGCGGGCCCTGATCTGCGGCGACCCGACGGTGCGGGCCGCCATCGCCAGACCCGGCGCGAGGTCTGCGAGCTCGGCCATCACCCGGCTGTACGGCACGCCGGCGCCGAGCCGGACGCCGCCGTCGTCGCCGCGGGACCACTCGGCCAGCTCGGGCACCCGCGTCAGGTCCAGCAGGGCCGGCGGCCGGTGCCGGTCGAAGTTGAGCTCGACCATGACGTCGGTGCCGCCCGCGATCGCGACCGCGTCGGGGTGCGCGCTGCGCGCGGCGAGCGCCTCGGGCCAGGTGGCCGGTGCCAGGAAGTCCATCCCCACCTCTCGCGACCTCGGAAGATCTCGACACTAGGGCGCGACGGGGCCCGGTGGACAGCCTCTCGCCTGACTCCCGTCCGGCGTGTCAGGGTCGCCGGCTGAGCCCCCGTCGTGGCGCGTCGCCGTCCTACGGACGGCTAGGGCAGGCGCACGTGCAGGCGCACGACGGTGCCGTTCGGCCCGGACCGCAGCTGCACGAGGTCGCACAGCTGGTTGGCCAGCCACAGTCCCCGGCCGGTCGTGCGCTCGGCGTTCGGCGCGGACCGCCCGGCGAGGGGATCGTGGATGACGCCGCTGTCGGTCACCTCGCACACGAGGGTCGAGTCCTCGCGCCACAGCCGGACCACTCCCCCGCCGCCGCCGTGCAGGAGGCTGTTGGCCGCCATCTCGTCGGCGCACAGGACGAAGTCGTCGGTGCGCACCTCGTCGAGCGCCGCCTCGGCGCACCCGTCGAGGACGAGCCGGCGCAGCGCCGGCAGGTCCCCGCGGCCGAAGGGGAGCTCGCGCACCCCCGCCGGCACGGGGGGCAACGGGCGGTGCCGCAGCGCCCGCCGGGCCCGCTCGGGGTGGTAGACGTCGCTGCTGGCGTAGCGACCGGACTCGAGCACCACCGGGTGGTTGGCCCGGGCCTCTTCGAGGACCTCCGACGGCAGCGACGTGACGTCGTAGGGGCACAGCAGCCGCCAGGCGGGACCACCGCCGAAGGCGACGTTGAGCAGCGACTCGTGCTGGTGGCACTCGGCCAGCTCGGCCTCGGTGCGCCCGGGCCAGATCGGCTCGCCGAGACCGCGTACCGAGCGGCCGGCCTGCACGTTCTCGTCGAGGAAGTCCCGCCACAGCGGGATGATCCGTGCCGGGTTGACGCCGACCTCCGCCATGTCGACCAGCTGCACTCCCGGCTCGCCGGCGAACAGGTTGCGCATCGCCGCCAGCCGGTCGTCGCCGGTCGCGACCAGCACGGCCTCGTCGCGTTCGATGCCCTCACGGACGAATCCGCAGGCCTGGTCGAGGAACTCCCCGAGGTTCTCGTAGAGGAAGGCTTCGTGGGAGAAGTCCACCGTCTCGAGGGTCGCGGTCACCCCGCCACGGTACGCCCGGAACGCCCCCTTGCGCAGTAGACAAACCATGACGAAACACCCTTGACCCGGAGACAACCCCTGCCTAGGGTTCCCGGCAGGACCGCTCGGCGTCCACAGCGGCGGAGGGACACCGGTGCCCGGACCGCGCAGGACCGTGGTGGTGGCCCCCGACTCGTTCAAGGGCAGCCTGCCTGCCCGCGAGGTGGCCGAGGCCGTCGCGACCGGGCTGCGCGCCGGTGCGGCGCTCGCCGGGGTGGACCTGGACCTCCGGCTGCGGCCGGTGGCCGACGGCGGAGAGGGCACCGTCGCCGTCCTCGTGGCGGCCGGCTGGACGTCGCGGCCCTGCACCGTCACGGGGCCCACCGGCCGGCCGGTGCGCACCGCCCTGGCCCTGTCCCCCGCCGGAGCCTCCACCCGGACCGCGGTGGTCGAGCTCGCGGGCGCCTCGGGGCTGGGCCTGCTCCCCGGCGGCCGGTCCGACCCGCTCCGCGCCACCACCTACGGCACCGGCCAGCTGGTCGCCGCGGCCCTCGACGAAGGGGTCGACCGGCTGGTGCTCGCCCTCGGGGGCAGCGCCACCACGGACGGCGGCTGCGGGATGGCCGCCGCGCTGGGGGCCCGGTTCCTCGCCCCGGACGGCAGCCCGCTGCCTCCCGGCGGGGCGGCGCTGCGCGGCCTCGCGGCCGTCGACCTGCGTGGCCTGGACCCGCGGCTCGCCGGGGTCGAGGTGCTGGCGGCCACCGACGTGGACAACCCGCTGACCGGTCGCCGCGGGGCCGCCCGGGTGTACGCGCCGCAGAAGGGTGCCGGCCCGGACGACGTCGAGCTCCTCGAGGCGGCACTGGCCCGGCTCGCCGAGGTGCTGCGGAGCGACGTCGGGGTCGCCGTCGCGGAGCTCGCGGGTGCCGGTGCCGCCGGCGGCGCCGGTGGCGGCGCGGTGGCGCTGCTCGGCGCGCGGCTGGTCCCCGGCATCGACCTGGTCCTCGACCTGCTCGGCTTCGACGAGGCGCTGGAGGGTGCCGACCTCGTGGTGACCGGCGAGGGGTCGCTCGACGACCAGACGCTGTCCGGGAAGGCGCCGCACGGTGTCTCGCGCCGGGCGAGGGCGGCCGGCGTGCCGGTGCTGGTGCTGGCCGGGCGGGTCGACCTCGACGCGGCCGCGCGGTCCTCGCTCGGCGACCTCGGGGTCGTCGGCGTCCGCGCCCTGCTGGACCTCGAGCCCGATCCGGCCGTCGCCGTCCGCGACGCCGCGTCGCTGCTCGCCGTTCTCGCGAGCGACGCGCTGGTCGACCTGGCACCGTTGCTGCACGGGACGGACGCGACGGACCCGACCGGTACGACGACGAGGAGCCTCACATGAGCGACGTCAGGATCGACGGCCCGATGAGGGAGCGCTACGACGAGGTGCTCACCGGCGAGGCGCTGGCCTTCCTCGCCGACCTGCATCGCAGGTTCGACGGCCGCCGGCGCGAGCTGCTCGCCCTGCGCGGCCGGCGGTACGCCGAGCTGGCCGCGGGCGGGACGCTGGACTTCCTCGACGAGACGCGGGCCGTGCGCGAGGACGACGGCTGGCGGGTGGCGCCGCACGCGCCCGGGCTGGTCGACCGGCGCTGCGAGATCACCGGGCCGACGGACCGGAAGATGACGATCAACGCGCTGAACTCGGGGGCGAGGGTCTGGCTGGCCGACCTCGAGGACGCCAACACCCCGCTGTGGGAGAACATGGTCGAGGGACAGCTCAACCTGCGCGACGCGCTGGACCGGACCATCGACTTCACCTCCCCGGAGGGCAAGACCTACGCCCTGGCCGACGAGGTCGCCACGATCGTGGTCCGGCCGCGCGGGTGGCACCTGCCCGAGAAGCACCTGCTCGTCGACGGCGAGCGCACCTCCGGCTCGCTCACCGACTTCGGCCTCTACTTCTTCCACTGCGCCCGGCGCCAGCTCGCCGCCGGGCTCGGCCCGTACTTCTACCTGCCGAAGCTGGAGAGCCATCTCGAGGCGCGGCTGTGGAACGACGTCTTCGTCCACGCGCAGGAGGCCCTCGGCATCCCGCAGGGGACGGTCCGGGCCACCGTCCTCATCGAGACCTACCCGGCGGCCTTCGAGATGGAGGAGATCCTCCACGAGCTGCGCGAGCACTCGGCCGGCCTGAACGCCGGCCGCTGGGACTACATGTTCTCCGTCATCAAGAAGTTCCGCACCCGGGGGGCCGACTTCCTGCTGCCCGAGCGCAACGCGGTGAGCATGACCGTGCCGTTCATGCGGGCCTACACCGAGCTGCTGGTCCGCACCTGCCACCGGCGGGGCGCCCATGCGATCGGCGGCATGGCCGCCTTCATCCCGAGCAAGGACGAGACCGTCAACACGGCCGCGTTCGACAAGGTCCGCGACGACAAGACCCGGGAGGCGGGCGACGGGTTCGACGGCTCCTGGGTGGCACATCCGGCGATGGTCGGCCTGTGCACCGAGGTGTTCGACGCCGTGCTCGGCGACCGGCCGCACCAGGTCGACAACGTCCGCGACGACGTGCACGTCACGGCGGCCGAGCTGCTCGACGTGGCGGCCACGCCCGGCGGGGTCACCGAGGCCGGGCTGCGCAGCAACATCAGCGTCGGCATCCGCTACCTCGAGGCATGGCTGCGCGGCTCCGGCGCGGTCGGCATCGACAACATGATGGAGGACGCCGCCACCGCAGAGATCTCCCGCTCGCAGGTGTGGCAGTGGCTGCACCACGGTGTGCGGCTCGGCGACGGCCAGACCGTCACCCGCGACCTCGTCGAGCGGCTCGTCGAGCAGGAGATGACCGCGATCCGCGACGCGGCGGGCGCCGGGTTCGCCACGGGCCGCTGGGACGACGCGCGCTCCCTGTTCACCGAGATGGCGCTCGCCGACGACTTCGAGGACTTCCTCACCATCCCGGCGTACGAACGGATGCCCTGACGGGAGGGCGCACGACCCCGACAGGTGTGCGCGGCCCGGTTGAGGGCAGACACGCACCGTGTCGTCGCGCCTCGTCACCGAGGACCGAGCCCTTCCGGAGGACCGTCATGTGCCAGGCCACGCCGCGCGCGGAGTGCGAGCTCCCGGTCTCGCACCTGTCCCCGGGGATGGCCCGTGAGTTCCTCAAGTCGGCCACCTGCTCGGTGCACCACAGCGAGCTGGTCGACGACGCGCTCCTGCTCACCAGCGAGCTGGTCACGAACTCGGTCCTGCACGGCGGCCCGCCGCTGGTGGTCGCCGTCGACTGCGACGGCGAGCGGCTGCAGGTCAAGGTCCGCGACGGGTCGCGCGAGTCGCCGGAGCCGCGGGTGGCGGACCGGGGGGACGAGAGCGGGCGCGGCCTGGCCCTGGTCGCGGCCGTGTCGGACGACTGGGGCGTGGACCAGGAGGACGACGGGAAGTACGTCTGGTTCGTGATCCGCTGACGGTCAGCGCGGCACGGCCGACCCCGTCGAGCCCCGCACCACGAGCTCCGGGCTGAAGAGGAACTCCCGCCGGGGCGCGGCGTTGCCGGCGATCTCGTCGACGAGCGCCTGCACGGCCGCGTGCCCGATCGCCCGCACCGACTGGCGCAGCGTGGTGAGCGGCGGGTCGGTGTAGGCCATCAGCGGGGAGTCGTCGAAACCCACGACCGAGATGTCGTGCGGGACGCTCAGCCCGCCGGCCCGCGCCGCCCGGACGGCCCCGAGCGCCATCAGGTCGGACCCGCAGACGAGGGCCGTGCAGCCGCGCTCGAGCAGTGCCGTGGCAGCGGCCGTGCCGCCCTCGACGGAGAAGAAGGTGTGCTCGACGGCGTCGGCCGGAGACACCGGGGAGCCGAGCGCCTCCCCCAGGCAGCCGAGGAACGCCTCCACCTTGCGCGCGACCGGGACGAAGCGGGGAGGCCCGACGGCGAGTCCCACGCGGCGGTGGCCCAGCGCGATCAGGTGCCCCACGGCCAACGCCATCGCCGCCGCGTCGTCGGTGGAGAAGAAGGTGGCGGGCACGGCGGGGGCGTAGCCGTTGACGAGGACGATCGGGACCCGGTGCGCGAGCAGCCGGTGGTAGCGCTCCGGCCCGGCCGTGGAGTCGGCGTGCAGGCCGGAGACGAACACGATGCCCGAGACGCCGCGCTCGAGCAGCATCTCGACGTACTCGTCCTCGCTGACCCCGCCTGGGGCCTGCGTGCACAGGACCGGCGTGTACCCGTGCTGGGCGAGCACGCTCTCGATCGTCTGGGCGAAGGCCGGGAAGATGGGGTTGTCGAGCTCGGGGACGACAAGCCCGACGAGGCCGGCGCTGCGCTCGCGCAGCCGCGCCGGTCGGGCGTAGCCCAGCAGGTCGAGGGCCGCCACGACCGCGAGCCGGGTGCCGGCGGCCACTCCGGGTTTCCCGTTGAGCACCCGGCTGACCGTGGCCTCGCTGACCCCGGCCTGGGCCGCGATGTCCTGCAGCCGCGCCTTCGCCACGGCGCCGACCCTAGACCTGCCGGTGCTCGCCGCTCCCGTGCGAGGTCGCGACGGGACGCGGCCCGTCGTCGCGCACCGACTCCTCGACCGTGGCGCCGTCGACCATCTGGCTCGACGGTGCCGACACGGCGGCCGCCGCGCTGGACCCCTGACCCGGCAGCAGGGCGCCCGCGTCCTCGGCCTCCTGCTGCTGCCTGGCCTGGATCCCGGACAGCGTGCGCAGCTTCTCCTCCGGGAGGAAGAAGACCACGACGAGGGCGACGGCGAGCACCCCGGCCGCGGAGGTGAACACGAGGTCCATGGCCGAGGCGAAGCCGTCGAGGATGGGGCGGGCCAGGCGGTCGTCGATCCTCGAGAGGAACGACGTGTCGTCCAGGGCTCCCCTCGGCAGGCCCTGACCGGACGTGACGGCGTCGACGATCCGGGCGCCGGCCGGGTCGGCGCTGACCTGGGGGTCGCGCAGTGCGGCCTGGAACTCGGGTGTGGTGGCGGCCGTGCGGAAGGCGGCGGTGATCCGGTCGCCGACGCTGGCGAACAGGATGGACAGGAACACCGCCGTGCCCAGCGTCCCGCCCATCTGGCGGAAGAAGGTGGCCGACGACGTCGCGACGCCCATGTCCTGCGGCGGCACGGCGTTCTGCACGGCCAGCACCAGCGGCTGCATGTTGAACCCGAGCCCGACGCCGAAGAGGAACGAGAGACCCATCGTGAGCCCGAGCGAGGTCTCGGTGCCGACCTGCGCGAGACCCAGCATCGCGACCACGAGCAGCGCCGACCCGATGACGGGGAACTTCTTGTAGCGCTCGGTGCGGCTGATGATCTGGCCGGAGAGGATCGAGGCGCCCATGATGCCCGCGGTGAGCGGCAGCAGGAGCAGGCCGGCGTCGGTCGGCGACACGCCCTTGACGATCTGCAGGTACAGCGGCAGGACGGCGAGCCCGCCGAACATCCCCATGCCGAGGATGAAGTTCAGCACCGAGCCGAGGCCGAAGGTCCGGCCGCGGAACAGCCGCAGCGGGATCAGCGCGTCGTCGCCGTAGCGGCGCTGGTCCCAGACGAACGCGGCGATGCCGAGGAGGCCGACGGCGTAGGCCGCCACCGCCCGCCCGGAGGTCCAGCCCCACTCCCGGCCCTGCTCGGCGACCACCAGCAGCGGGACGAGCGCGACGACCAGCGCGATGGCACCGGGCCAGTCGATCCGGTGGTCCCGGCGGGTGTGCGGCAGGTGCAGGCTGCGCATGACGAGCAGCAGTGCGGCGGCTCCGACCGGCACGTTGACGAGGAAGACCCAGCGCCAGCCGGTCACGCCGAGCACCGACTCCTGGCCGGCGAGGAAGCCGCCCACGACCGGGCCCAGGACGCTCGACGTGCCGAACACGGCGAGGAAGTAGCCCTGGTACCTCGCCCGCTCCCGCGGCGGGACGATGTCACCGATGATGGTCAGCGCCAGCGAGAACAGGCCGCCGGCGCCCAGGCCCTGGACCGCGCGGAACGCCGCCAGCTGCTCCATCGAGGAGGCGAACCCGCTCAGGGCCGACCCCGCGACGAAGATCGAGATCGCCGCGAGGAAGAACGGGCGCCGGCCGTAGAGGTCCGACAGCTTGCCGTACAGCGGTGTGCTGATGGTGGCGGTGATGAGGTAGGCCGTCGTGACCCAGGCCTGGACGGACAGCCCCTGCAGGTCGTCGGCGATGGTGCGGATCGACGTCGCCACGATGGTCTGGTCCAGCGCGGCGAGGAACATCCCCGCCATCAGCCCGGACAGGATGGTCAGGATCTGGCGGTGGCTCAGCTCGCCCGCCCCCCGCGTCCCGGCTGCGGGCGCTGCGGCCGTGCTCATGCGTTCTCCTCGGTGTTCTGGTCGTCCTGGTCGTCCTGGTCGTTCTGGGTGTCCGGGCCGACAGCGTGCCCGGTGCGGGCGAGCTCGCTCGTCGACGCGGCAGACGCGGCAGACGTGGCGAGGTCGTGGGCGACCTCGGTCAGGGTGGCGCGCTGCTCGACGAAGCTGTCGTTGAAGCGCGACAGCAGCCCGGTCAGGGCGGCCGCGTCGTCCTGCCCCCAGTCCTCGAGCAGGTGCGCGAACAGGCGGTGCCGGTACTGCCGCTTGGCCTCGTAGGCCTCGTGGCCGCGCTCGGTGGCGGCCAGCAGGCTGGCCCGGCCGTCGTCGGGGTCGGGCTGGCGGGCGACCAGGCCGGCCGCCACCAGCTGAGCCACCTGGCGGCTGACGGTCGACGGGTCGACGCAGGCGGCCTCGGCCAGCGCCGAGCTGCGCCGCGGGCCGTCCTTCACCAGGTGGAACAGCAGCCCGTACGCCGCCCACTCCACGGCGTCGCCGCTCGCGGCCGCGCTCGTCCCGAGCTGCTGGCGCAAGGTGTGGAACGCGCGGTGCAGGCGCAGCACCTGCTCGCTCAGCGCGGTCACGGTCCCCGGATCGACCGGCACGGCGTCCCCCTGTGTATGCATGGACCATCTAACTGGATGCAGCATACAACTTATTTCCCCGGCAGGCACGCGGTCAGGCCTGGGTGAGGGCGGCCAGCCGCTGGGCGTCGAACGGGGCCTGCACCTTGAGGTCGTTGTCGAAGTAGGCGACCACGTCGCGGCCGCCGTCGCGCCACTCCCGGACGCGGGCGGCCCAGACGTCGAGCGCCGCGTCGTCGTACCCGCTGGCGTAGAGCTCCTCGGCCCCGTGCAGCCGCACGTAGGCCAGGTCGTCGGTGGTCGGCTCGAGCAGCATCGGCCACGTCCCGGCGGTGTCGGCGGTGACCACCGCGATGCGGTGCGCGCGCAGCAGGTCGAGGAACCCGTCGGTCTCGTACGTCGGGTGCCGCACCTCGAGCGCGTGCCGCAGCGGCCGGTCCTCGTCGGCCACCACCAGCGCTCGCCCCTCCATCCGCGCGTCGTGGCGGGACGCGAGGGCGGCCGCCTCCCCCGTCGTCCGCGGGAGCAGGGCGAAGAAGTCCGTCAGCCGCGCGGGGTCGTAGCCCAGGTTCGGCGGCAGCTGCCACAGGAAGGGCCCGAGCTTGCCGCGCAGCGCGAGGACCCCGGAGGCGAAGAAGTTGGCCAACGGCGTCTCGACGTCGCGCAGCTTCTTCATGTGGGTGACGAACCGCGGTCCCTTCACCGAGAACAGGAAGTCCGCCGGTGTGCGGTCGTGCCAGTCGCGGTACGAGTCCGGCTTCTGCAGCGCGTAGAACGTCCCGTTGACCTCGATCGTGGAAAGGACGCTCGCGGCGTGCTCCAGCTCGCGCCGGTGCGGGAGCCCGGGCGGGTAGAACACCCCGCGCCACGGCGGGTAGGTCCAGCCCGAGATGCCGACGCGCACCCGGCCCGCCCGGGTGCCCCCGGTGCCCCGGCGCGCGCGTCCAGCCGGCGGCCCACCCACCGGACCACCCTAGGCGCGGCTCCGGCGGCACGGTCCGCGCCGGGCTACCGTCGGCGGGTGATCTCGGTGGGCCTGGCCCAGGAGCTGCGCGCGGCGGGGCTGCGCTGGACGCCCGCTGCCGGCGACCGGTTCGTGGTGGCCGACCGGGGCATGGACGACCAGGTCTTCGTGCTCTCGGACATGACCGTGGACGTGCACCAGTACCCCAGCGGCCCGGTCCTCGGGTTCAACGGCACGACCGAGTGGGCCCTGGACTCCCTGGACCAGGACGAGGCGCTCTGGCTGCCCGCCGAGCACCAGCTGCGCGACCTGCTCGGCGCCGGCTTCAGCCGGCTCGAGCGCTCCGGCGAGGGCTACGACGTGGTGCTCGCCGGCCACCTCGCCGGCCAGGCCCGCGCCTCCGGCGCGACCCCGAGCGAGGCCTACGGCCGTGCCCTGCTCGCCCTGCTCACCCGGCCGACCGCCGCGGCGGCCCCGGCCGGCTGAGCTGCCGCTCAGTCCGGGACGAGGTACGTGCGGTGGTGCTCGATGCGGTCGACCAGTGCGGCCGTGACCTCCTCCGGCGGCAGCGAGCCGTCGACGCGGACCAGGATCTCGCGCTCGGCGTAGTACTCGATCATCGGCCGGGTCTTGGCCTCGTAGACCTCGAGCCGGTGCTCGATGACGGCCTGGGTGTCGTCGGCGCCGCGGCCGCGGGCCAGCAGCCGGCGCACGAGCTCCTCGCGGGCGACGTCGAGGTACGCGGCGACCTGCACGGCTACCCCGAGCTCGCGGGCGGTCTCGTAGGCGATCTCCGCCTGGTCGACGGTGCGCGGGAAGCCGTCGAGGACGTAGCCGCCGGCCGCGCTGGCCTCGACGATCGGCTTGCGCAGCATGTCGAGCACCAGCTGGTCCGGCACGAGGTCACCGGCGGCGACGTACTCCTTGACCTTGGCACCGAAGGCAGTGTGGTCGGTGACGTGCTTGCGGAGCAGGTCGCCGCTGGAGATGTGCCGCACGCCGAAGTGCTCGGCAAGCTTCACCGCCTGGGTGCCCTTGCCCGCACCGGGCGCACCGATCAGCAGCAGGCGCATGGTTCTCCTCGGTCCTCTCCGCGGGGACCTCCGTCGCGCGACGGGTCCCGGGTCGCAGCATCCTGCCATCCGGGCCCGGCCGGGCGACGGTCCGTCTCGCCGGACCGCCCCTAGGGTGGCCGCGTGGACACGTGGGCCCGGATGTGGTCGGACCTGCTGCCGGTCGGGCGCGACGGCACCACCGGCGGCTACCGGAGGCCGGCGTGGTCGGCCGCCGACCTCACCTGCCGCGGCTGGTTCGAGGCCGAGACGGCGCGGCGTGGCCTGGACCTCACCGTCGACCGCAACGGCAACCAGTGGGCCTGGTGGGGCGACCCCGACGCCGAGGGCCCGGGAGTCGTCGCGGGCAGCCACCTGGACTCGGTGCCCGACGGCGGCGCCTACGACGGCCCCCTCGGCGTCGTGTCCGCCCTGGCCGCGCTCGACCTGCTCCGCGAGCGAGGGCACCGCCCGGCCCGGCCGATCGGCGTGGTCGCCTTCACCGACGAGGAGGGCGCCCGCTTCGGTCTCGCCTGCACCGGTTCGCGGCTGCTCACCGGCGGTCTCGACGCGGACCGGGCCCGCAGCCTGGTCGACGGCGACGGCACCACCCTCGCCGAGGCGATGACGGCCGCCGGCCACGACCCACGGCACCTGGGCCGCGACGACGAGGCCCTGCGCCGGGTCGCCACCCTGGTCGAGCTGCACGTCGAGCAGGGCCGCGGGCTGGTCGACGCGGGTGCCGCCGTGGGCGTCGCCAGCACCATCCGGCCGCACGGCCGGTGGCGGCTCGAGCTCGCCGGCGAGGCCAACCACGCCGGCACCACGCGGCTGGAGGACCGCGACGACCCGATGCTCCGGCTGGCGGCCGCGGTGCTCGCCGCCCGCGAGGCGGCCGTCGAGCACGGGGCCGTCGCGACCGTGGGCCGGGTGGCCGTGCACCCCAACGGCACCAACGCGATCCCCTCGTCGGTTCGCGCCTGGCTCGACGCGCGGGGGGCCACCGAGTCCGACGTGCGGGCCGTGGTCGCCGAGGTCGCGGAGGTGGCCGGTGCACCCGCGGTCGAGGAGTCGTGGACTCCCGAGGTCGCCTTCGACGCCGGGCTGCGCGACCGCCTCGCCCGGCTGCTCGGCGACGCACCGGTCCTGCCGACCGCGGCCGGTCACGACGCCGGGATCCTGGCCGCCGCCGGTGTCGAGGCGGCCATGCTGTTCGTCCGCAACCCGACCGGTGTCAGCCACTCCCCCGCCGAGCACGCGGACGACGCCGACTGCGCCGCGGGCGTCGAGGCGCTCGCCGTGGTGCTGGCCGACCTCACCACGGGCCCGGCGTGACCGCCTACCACGCCGACCTGGCGTGGCTGCCCCCCGGCCGCCTGGCGCGCGACGTCACCCTGGTCGTCGAGGACGGCACGCTGGCCGAGGTCCGCGAGGGCGAGCCGGCCCCCGGCGCCGAGCACCTGCCGGGTCTCGTGCTGCCCGGCCTGGCGAACGCGCACTCGCACGCCTTCCACCGCGCGCTTCGCGGCGGCACCCAGCGCGGCACCGGCGGGCAGGGCTCCTTCTGGTCCTGGCGCGAGCAGATGTACGACGTCGCCGGCCGGCTCGACCCGCAGACCTACCTCGAGCTGGCCCGCGCGACCTACGCCGAGATGGTGCTGGCCGGGGTGACCACGGTGGGCGAGTTCCACTACCTGCACCACGCACCCGGCGGGGCGGCCTACGCCGACGCCAACGTCATGGGGCACGCCCTGGTCCAGGCGGCCCGCGACGCGGGGCTCCGGCTCGCGCTGCTCGACACCTGCTACCTCACGGGTGGCTTCGAGGCTCCCCTCGAGGGCGCGCAGGCGCGCTTCGGCGACGGCGACGCGCAGGCCTGGGCGGCCCGCGCCGAGGCCCTGCGCAGCGCCTACGCCGACGCCCCGGACGTCGTCGTGGGCGCGGCGGTGCACTCGGTGCGCGCCGTGCCCGCCGACCAGCTCGGCACGGTGGCCACCTGGGCGGCGCAGCACGCGCTGCCCGTGCACGTCCACGTCTCCGAGCAGCGGCGCGAGAACGCCGACTGTCTCCGCACGTACGGCGTCACACCGACCCGCCTGCTGCACGACCGCGGCGTGCTGGGTCCCCGCACCACGGCCGTGCACGCGACGCACCTCACCGACGACGACGTCGACCGGCTCGGCAGCACCGGCACCTCGGTCTGCATGTGCCCCACGACCGAGCGCGACCTGGCCGACGGCGTCGGCCCGGCGGGGCGGGTGCGCGAGGCGGGCTCGCCGGTGACCCTCGGCTCGGACAGCCACGCGGTGATCGACCTGCTCGAGGAGGCGCGGGCCCTCGAGCTCGACGAGCGGCTGTCCTCGCAGCAGCGCGGCCACTGGTCAGCGGCCGCGCTCGTCGACGCGGCCACCCGGGCCGGGCACGCCTCACTCGGCCGCAGCGACGCCGGTGCCCTCGACGCCGGGGCGGCGGCCGACCTCGTCGCCGTCCGGCTCGACTCGGTGCGTACCGCCGGTGGACGGACGGCCGACGCCCTCGAGCGGGTGGTCTTCGCCGGCGCGGCTGCCGACGTGAGCGACGTGGTGGTGGCCGGCCGGCGAGTGGTGGCCGGCGGTGAGCACCTGCTGCTCGGCGACGTCGGCGCGCTGCTCGACCGGGCCGTCCGGGCCGTCCTGCCGCCGTGAGCGCGACCCTGCGGGGCGCCCGGGCCGAGGACGCCGCGGCGCTGTACGGCGTGTGCCTGCGCACCGGTGCCGACGGCGCCGACGCCACCGGTCGCCACCGGGACCCTGACCTGCTGGGGCACCTCTGGGTCGGGCCGTTCCTGGCGCTGGAGCCGGAGCACGCGCTGGTGCTGGAGGACGGGGCGGGGATCCTCGGCTACGCCCTCGGGACCCGCGACACCCGCCGCTTCGAGGCGGCCTGCGAGCAGCGGTGGTGGCCGGCGCTGCGCTCCCGCTACGACGACCCCGGCGGGTCGACCGACCCCGCCACGCGCAGGACGCCGGACCAGCGGCTCGCCCACCTCGTGCACCACCCGCCCCGGTCGCCCGACGAGGTGGTAGCCGACCACCCCGCCCAGCTGCACGTCGACCTGCTGCCGCGCGGCCAGGGGGTCGGGCACGGACGGCGGCTGGTCATCGCCCTGCTCGGGCTGCTCGCCGCCGCGGGCGCGCCCGGGGTGCACCTGGGCGTGGGGCCGGCCAACGTGCGCGCCCGGGCCTTCTACCCGCGGCTGGGGTTCCGCGAGCTGGCCGAGTCCCCCGGTGTCGTCTGGATGGGACGACCGCTGCCCTGACCGGTCAGGTGCCCGACCGCAGCAGCGGGAGGACGGTGGCGTCCGGCAGGTGCTCCGGGGTCGTGAGCCCGACCGGGTAGACGTGCCGCTCGACGAGCAGCCGCTCGACCTGGTCGGCCGGCATGGGCCGCGCCAGCAGGAAGCCCTGACCGAAGTGGCAGCCCCGGGCCCGGACCAGCGCCAGCTGCTCGAGGGTCTCGATGCCCTCCGCGACGCACACCACGTCCAGCGCCTGGGCCATCGTCACCACCGAGCCCACGAGGGCATCGGTCCGCGGCTCGTCCGGCGCGGCCTGCACGAACTCCTTGTCGATCTTCACGATGTCGGCGGCGAACCGGCGCAGGTAGCGCAGCGACGAGTAGCCGGTGCCGAAGTCGTCCACCGCGACGTGGATGCCGGACTCGCGCAGCGCCGCCACCACGTCGGCGACGGCGTCGATGTCGTCGACGATCGCCTCCTCGGTGACCTCGACGCCGAGCATCCCGGGTCGCAGCCCTCGCCGGGCGAGGGCGGCGACCAGCGAGTCCGGCAGCCCCGGGTCGGTGAGCTGCCGCGGGGACACGTTGACGCCGACCGTGATCGCGGGCGCGCCCGCCGCCACCCAGCTCGCCAGGTCGTCGAGCGCGGTGTGCAGGACGAAGTCGCCCAGGACGCCGACACTCCCGACCCGCTCGGCGAGGGGGATGAACGTGGCCGGGCTGATGTCGCCGTACACCGGGTGCTGCCATCGCAGCAGCGCCTCGACGGCGCGGATCTCACCGCTGACCAGGTCGACCACGGGCTGGTAGACCAGCCGGAACTGGGCGAGGTCCGGCGTGCTGACCTCCTCCCGGATCGTGATGGTGGCCGCCGCCGACGCGCGGGCCCGACCGGTGAGCACCGCCACCGGCACCGTCTGGGTCGCCTTGGTCCCCTTCGCCTCGTACATGGCCACGTCGGCGTGCGCCAGCAGGTGGGCCGCGTCGCCGGCGCGGGAGGCACCGACCGGTCGCTCGTCGACGACCACCCCGACCGACGGCCGCACCGCGAAAGGCCTGGTGCCCACCACCATCGGCGCGTCGAAGGCCGCCGCCACCACGGCGCCGAGCCCCCGGCCGCCGTCCGGGGTGGCCGGGGCGAACGCCGCGAACTCGTCGCCGCCGAGCCGGGCCACCGCCCCGCCCGCCGGCACCGCCGTACGCAGCCGCGCCGCGGTGTGGCGCAGCACCTCGTCACCGGTGTCGTGCCCGTGCGTGTCGTTGATGTCCTTGAAGTCGTTGAGGTCGAGCAGGGCCACCGCCACCGGGTGGCAGGCCGGGTCCCGCAGCGCCGCGTCCATCGCCTCGAGGAAGGCCAGCCGGTTCGGCAGCCCCGTCAGCGAGTCGGTGGTCGCGAGCAGCCGCGCATGCCGCTCGCGCGCCGCGAGGGTCGTCAGCAGCTGCCCGGTCTCGCGGCTCTCGGCCAGGTGCCGCACGAGCACCCCGACCCCGACGACCACGATCGCCGGCATCCGGACGACCGGCAGGTCGGTGCCGTGACCGGCCTCCCACGCGACGGCGCCCAGCGCGAGCGCCATCGGGACGTACGGCACCGCCTGCCACCGCGTCGAGGACCAGGGCGACCCGGCTCGGGGCTGCGCGTCCCCGCCGGCAGGGGCGCTGCCGACCAGGGCCGCGTCGAGCAGCGCCAGCAGCCCGAGCTGGTTGAGCGCGGCCACCCACGAGGCTGGGTCGTACCCGGAACCGGCGGCCGCCAGGGTGAACGCCATGTCCGAGACACCGAGCAGTGCCAGCCCGATGCACGCCCGCAGCAGGAGCGGACGGGCCGGCGGCGGGACGCGGGGCAGCACCGAGAGGAGCACCGCCAGCACGAACGCGGGGACGACCGGGTACGCGAGGGTCACTGCCTTCGCCGACCAGGACAGCCCGGCATCCAGGTCGTGCGGCTCGAGCACGAAGACCGAGATGAGGAACCACAGCGAGGCGGCGGCGACCACCCCGTCCGCGAGCGTGCGGACCGCGGTGCTGCCCCGGCCGGCCTCCCGGGGCAGCGCGAGCGCACCGGCGACCGCCAGGGGCACGTAGCAGAGGTAGATCCAGTCCGAGAGCCAGCCCGTCGCCGGCGGCTGGCCGGTGACGGCCAGGTGCGCCGCCGACACCACGCCGGAGAGCGCGCCGACCAGCAGGGCGCCCGCGAGCAGGCGGCGGGCGGCACCGAGGTCGTCCGCGCGGCGCGCGGCGACCAGCAGCACCGCGGCCGCCGCGAGCGCGGTGACCGTCCTGGCCAGGTACGAGCCCGCCGCCGAGGTGAGGACCACGCCGGCCAGGGCCACACCGACGACGCGCACCGTCCAGACGACGGTGCGCCGGCCGGGGTAGCGGGACGCAACGGGCGACACGTTCCCCCATCGGCGCGACCGGCCAGGACCCTGAGCCCTCCCTGCGTGCCCGCCCACCCGGACCTGTCAGGGGCATGGTCCACACTTGCTGCTGTCAGGTCGGCGCGGCGGGCCGGCCGGGCCGGCGGTGTCGGTGAGCGAGCGGTACGGAGGTGCGGCGGTGAGCAGGCGGGGCTGGGTCCTCTTCGCCGCCATGGGCGTGATCTGGGGCGTGCCGTACCTGCTCATCAAGGTGGCCGTCGACGAGCTGACCCCGAGCACCCTGGTCCTGGCCCGCACCCTGCTCGCGACGCTGCTGCTGCTGCCGCTGGCCGTGAGCCGGGGTCGGCTGCCGGACGTGGCCCGGGCGTGGCGCCCGCTGCTCGCCTTCGCGGCCGTGGAGATCATGGCCCCCTGGCTGCTGCTGGGCGTCGCCGAGCAGAGCCTGTCCAGCTCGCTCACGGGGCTGCTCATCGCCGGCGTCCCCCTCGTCGGTGCCGCACTCGCCGTGGCGACCCGCTCCGACGACCGGCTCGACGGCCGCCGGCTGCTCGGGCTGCTGGTCGGGTTCGCCGGCGTGGCCGCCCTGGTCGGCTTCGAGGTCGGCGGCGGTGACACGGGTGCCGTGCTGGCGGTGGCGGTGGTCGCCGTCTGCTACGCGGTCGGGCCGCTGATCCTGTCCCGCTGGCTCGCGCACCTGCCGGGCATCGGGGTCATCACCGCCTCCCTGGGGGTCACGGCGGTGGCGTACCTGCCGGTCGGCCTCGCGCAGGCCCCCGGTCGCTGGCCCTCGACCGACGTGGTGGTCTCGGTCGCCGGCCTGGCCGTCGTCTGCACGGCGCTGGCCTTCGTCGTGTTCTTCGCCCTGATCGCCGAGGTCGGCCCGACGCGGGCGACGGTCATCACCTACGTCAACCCGGCGGTCGCGCTGCTGCTCGGGGTGAGCCTGCTCGACGAGAGTCTCACCGCCGCGACCGCGGTCGGGTTCGGGTTGATCCTCGCCGGTTCGGTGCTCGCCACCCGCCGGTCGCCGGCCGGCAGCACCGGCCCCGGCGCCGGGACGCGGCGGGACAGACCCGAGCCATGCGTGGTCGCCGAGCCCTGAGCGCCCCCCTCAGCCGCCGGACTTGCGGCGGAACTGGCGCTTGGTCACGTCGTTGGTCGAGGCGCTGACGCCGTGACCACCGAGGTGGTCCTCGCCGTGCGCGGCACGGTCCCTGGCCTGCTTGGCCTCCAACGCCTCCCGCATCCTGCGCTGCACGTCGTTCTCGGTCTTCGCGGGCTTCTTGGCCGCCACGGTCCGCACCTGCCCCTCGTCGTCGATGGGCCCATCCTGGCGGGTCCCGGCCGCGGCCCGCCTCCGGGATACCCGTCAGGAGCGGCGGGCCAGCTGCGCGAGGACCCCCGCAGCCACCCCGCGGGCGTACCGGTCGCGGCACCGAGCCGAGGTCATGCAGCGCGCGTCACCCCGGTTGCGCATGTTGCCCAGCTCCACGAGCACCGTCGGGACGTCGGCGGCGTTGAGCGTGCCGAGGTCGCGCCGGACGTCGAGCCCGTCGCCGCCGTACGCCGAGGAGACCTCGAAGCCGGCCCCGACGAGGCCGGCGCGGACGCGCAGGGCGAGACGCCGGGAGCGGCCCATGATGTCGTCGGTCCAGCCGACCCGGCGCCCGGGCCGGATCACGAAGAACCCGTGCGTCGAGGCGGCCGCCCCGTCACCGTGCAGGGAGACGGCGAGGTCGGCGCCGACCCGGGCCCCGAACCGGCCCCGGGCATCGATGCACGGGCCCCAGTCGTCGAGGGAGTTGGTGGTCCGGGTCATCCGGACGGTGGCGCCGAGTGCTCGCAGCCGCCGGGCCAGCGCACGGGCGGTGCGCCAGGTGAAGGTCGCCTCCGGGAAGCCTTCGGCCGTCGCGGTCCCGGTGGTGTTGCACGGCTTCCAGAGGCCCACGTACACCGGCCGGCGGATCTGGGCCGGGTGCCTGCTGTTGCCGAGCTGGTGCCCGGGGTCGAGGACGACCACCCGGCCGGCGAGCGGCAGCGGCGCCGCAGCGGCCGGGGCGGCGACGGCCCCGGCGACAGCGGCCAGCACCGCCAGCCAGGCGACGAGCAGCCGGGTGCGCACCCCGCGAGCCTGCCCTACCGCGCCCCGCAGCGGGCGAGCTCGTCCGGGCTGCGGCATGCTCGGCCCATGTCGCCGGCCGGCCACCGCACCGAGGTGACCCTCGAGGTCGCCCCCCGCCGGGCCTTCGCCTCGGCGGTCGACTGGCCCGGCTGGTGCCGCAGCGGACGCACGCCCGACGACGCACTGCGGGAGCTCGCGGCCTACGCCGATCGCTACGCCGCCGTGGCCGCCCTCGCCGGCGTGGAGCTGCCTGCCGGGGCGGGCGACGGGCTCACCGTCGTGGACCAGGTGCCGGGGAGCGCGACGACGGAGTTCGGGGCACCAGCGGCCCCGGCCGGCACCGACGCGCGCGAGCTCACCGCCGCCGACGCGGACCGCCAGGTACGCCTGCTGCGCGCGGCCTGGACCGAGCTCGACCGGCTCGCGACCGAGGCGCCCGCCCTCCTGCGCAAGGGTCCGCGCGGCGGCGGTCGGGACCGCGACGCGGTCGTGGCGCACGTGCTCGAGGCCGAGCGCTCGTACGCCCGGACCATCGGCGTCCGGCACCCGCCGTTCCACGGCGACCCCGACGCGGTGACCGCCTGCCGGGCCGGGATCGAGCACGTCCTGCGCGCCGGTGCTGCCGGTGCGCCCGGTGCCGGCGGCGCGCGCTGGACGCCGCGGCAGTTCCTCCGCAGGGCCGCCTGGCACGTGCTCGACCACGTGTGGGAGGTCGAGGACAGGTCGGAGCCGGGACCGGGCGGACCGGGCTGACCCCCGCGACGGCGGACAACCCGGGTGCAGGACCGGCCGCCGCGTGGAACCGTGGGGCCTCGTGCCCGACGATCCGCCACCGGCCGAGCCACGCCGGACGCTGCGGCAGCGGGTCGCCGGCCTGCGGGTCGACCTCACCCCGCTGCGCACCTCGCGGGACTTCCGGCTGCTGTTCTGGGCCGGGACGGTGTTCTACCTGGGCGGCATGGTCAGCTACGTCGCCCTGCCGTTCCAGATCTACCAGCTGACCGGGTCGAACTTCGCCGTCGGAGCCATGGGGCTGGTCGGGCTGGTCCCGCTCGTCGTGTTCGGCCTCTACGGCGGCGCGCTGGCCGACCACGTGGACCGTCGCACCCTGCTCGTCTGGACGGCCGTCGCACAGGTGGTGCTCACGGCGGCCCTGCTGGTCAATGCCGTGCTCGACCGCCCCAGCGTGTGGGCCATCTACGCGGTCGGGTTCTTCCTCTCCATCGCCCAGTCGCTGCAGCGGCCCAGCCGCGAGGCGCTGATCCCGCGGACGGTCCGCCACGACGAGCTGCCCGCCGCCGTGTCGGTGTCGACCCTGGGCATGCAGATCGGCACGCTGCTCGGCCCGGCCCTGGGCGGGCTGCTGGTGAGCACTGCCGGGGTGGGCTGGGCGTTCGCCGTCGACACCGTCGGCCTGGTGCTCGCCACGATGTTGTTCGCCGCCCTGCGCCGCTACCCGCCGACCGACAGCAGCACGCCGCCGAGCGTTGCCGCCATCGTCGAGGGCATCCGGTACGCCGTCGGGCGCAAGGACCTGCTCGGCACCTATGTCATCGACATGGTCGCGATGTTCATGGCGATGCCGATCGTGCTGTTCCCCGCCTTCGCGCAGGACGTCCTCGAGAAGCCGACGGCGCTGGGCCTGCTGTACACGGCGGAGAGCGTCGGCACCCTGCTCGCGACCCTGACCAGCGGCTGGACGTCGCGCTTCCGCCACCACGGGCGCGCCGTCGTGGTCGCCTCGATGGTCTGGGGCGGGGCGATCGCCCTCGCCGGCCTCGCCCCGTCGGTCTGGGTCGCGCTGGTGTTCCTCGTGGTGGCCGGGGGCGCGGACATGGTCAGCGGCATCTTCCGGGCCACCATCTGGCACCAGACGATCCCCGACGAGAAGCGCGGCCGGCTGGCCGGCATCGAGATGCTCTCGTACTCGGTGGGCCCGCTGGGCGGCCAGGCCCGCTCGGGCCTGGTGGCCGACGCCACCTCGGTGCGCGCCTCGATCGTCAGCGGCGGCGTGCTGTGCGTGGTGGGCGTGGCCGCGACCACCGCCTGGCTGCGGGACTTCTGGCACTACGACGCGCAGACCGACGAGCACGCCGTCCGGGAGCGCGCCACCCGGGCCCGCCTGGCCGCCACCGACCTCGACACCACCACCTGACCCCACCCCCAGCGCTCGTTTGCGACCTGGGTCCCCGACACGCCGACAGCCGGTACGGCGTGTCGGTGAACGATGTCGCAAACGAGCGGTCCCGCACGGTCCCGCACGGGGGGCGGGCGGGTCAGTCGTGGCGGAAGCCGCCGAGGAAGCGGCGGAACACCCCGCCCTCGCGGGGCAGGGGTGCGGCCGGGGCCGGGGCGGTCGTGCGCCGGCGCGCGACCGGCTGGTCGTAGTCGGTGCCCACGATGGCCTGGACGACCTGGTCGTCGTCGAAGTCCTCGGACCCCTCGATCTGGGGGACGAAGCCCACCAGCATCCCGTTGGCCATCACCTGCGCCTCGAGGTGCAGGGTCCCGTCGCTGTCCCAGACCGCGGTGCGGCCGCCGGAGAGCCGCACGGCGATGCCGAACTGGTAGACGTTCACCTTCTCCAGCCGGGCGTCGACGCCGCGCTCGCGCAGCGCGTCGACCACCCGCCGGGCCCTGGTCTCCTCCACCGGTCCGACCCTAACCGGCGCACCCGGGGCCGTGCCGGTCGCACCCCCGCCGATCAGGTCGCCGAGGACCGGGCCCAGAGGTTGATGCCCGAGTCGACGGCATGCCCGTCGATCGTGGCGAGCTCGTCGTCGGTGAAGCCGAGCCGCTCGACCGCGGCCAGGTTGTCGTCGAGCTGGTCCACGCTGCTGGCCCCGATGAGCACCGACGTGATGCGCGGGTCTCGCAGGATCCAGGCCAGCGCCATCTGCGCCAGCGACTGGCCACGCCCCTGCGCGATCTCGTGCAGGGCCCGGACGTGGGTGAGGCTGGCGTCCGAGAGCAGCTCCGGGTCCAGCGACTTCCCCTGCGCGGCGCGCGAGCCCTCCGGGATGCCGTGGAGGTACCGGTCGGTGAGCATCCCCTGCGCCAGCGGCGAGAAGGCGATGCAGCCGATCCCTTCCTCGCCGAGCACGTCGAGCAGCGAGGGGTCGCCGGCCTCGACCCAGCGGTTGAGCATCGAGTACGACGGCTGGTGGATGAGCAGCGGCACGCCGAGGTCGCGCATCACGGCCGCGGCCTCGCGGGTCCGCTGCGCCGAGTACGACGAGATGCCCGCGTACGTCGCCCGGCCGGACAGGACGGCGGTCGCCAGCGCCCCCATCGTCTCCTCGAGCGGGGTGTCCGGGTCGCTGCGGTGGGAGTAGAAGATGTCGACGTGGTCCAGCCCCATCCGGGCCAGGCTCTGGTCCAGCGAGGCCAGCAGGTACTTCCGCGAGCCGCCGTCGCCGTACGGGCCGGGCCACATGTCGTATCCGGCCTTCGTCGAGATGACCAGCTCGTCGCGGAACGGCCGGAAGTCCTCGCGGAAGATCCGCCCGAAGTTGACCTCGGCCGAGCCGTAGGGCGGGCCGTAGTTGTTCGCCAGGTCGAAGTGCGTCACGCCCCGGTCGAACGCCCGGCGCAGGATGGCGCGCTGGCTCTCGAGCGGCTTGTCGTCGCCGAAGTTGTGCCACAGGCCCAGTGACACCGCGGGCAGCACCAGGCCGCTGCGGCCGGTCCGCCGGTAGGGGTGCACGGAGTAGCGGTCGTCGCTCGGCTGGTACGCCGGATCGGTCGTCATGCCCGCGAGTCTCCCAGGCCGTCAAGGCGTCGCCCGAACCAGCCGATGCCGGAGGGGACCGGGGGTGGCGAGGAGGCGCGCGTGGAGGGCATCGGGCATGCCGGCACGCCCTGGCGCGCGGCACCGTCGGGTGACGCCGGCGCCCTGCTGGCCCGCCTCGAGCACCGGCAGCAGGTCCTCACCGAGATGGTCCGCGTCCAGCGCTCGCTGGCCCGACGCGCACCGCTGCAGGAGAAGCTGGACCTCGTCACCGCCGCCGTCGCGCGGGTCCTGTCCGTCGAGCTGGTCGCGGTGCGCCTGCTCGACCCGGAGGACACCGGCGAGCTGGTGGTCGCCTCCGGCGTCGGTCTCGACCCGGACAGCCCCACCCGCAGCCCGGCAGCCGGCTCCGGCGTCGGCGGTGCCGCGTTCCGCCGCAACGAGCTGATCTGGGTCGACGACTACGAGGGCCACCCGGCGGCCATGCAGGCCTACTCGGCAGCAGGAGTCCGCTCGGCGATGGCGGTACCCGTCCAGGAGCTGGGCCGCGCGGTCGGCAGCATCGTCGCGGCGACGGTCAAGGCCGGCCGCAGCTTCGACGAGACCGACCGCGAGACCCTGCTGGCCTTCGCCGACCAGGCGTCGATCGCCCTCACCGAGCAACACCTGTTCACGGCGATGGAGCAGGGGTACGTCGACCCGCTCACCGGCCTGGCCAACCGGCTGCGGCTGCACGAGCAGCTGACCTCGGCGCTCGAGCTCGACACCGGGGCCGGCGCCGGTCCTGCGGTGCTGTTCGTCGACCTCGACGGCTTCAAGCTGGTGAACGACGCGCTCGGGCACGGGATCGGCGACGAGCTCCTGGTCAAGGTGGCCCAGCGCCTCCGGACGGCCGTGGTCCCGCCGTCGCTGGTGGCCCGGCTGGGCGGTGACGAGTTCGCCGTGCTCGTGCCTGCCGTCGCCGAGGTGGCGACCGCGACCGGGGTCGCGCAGACCGTGCTGGACTCCCTGCGGCTCCCGTTCGAGGTGTCCGGCCACGAGGTGGCCGTCTCCGCCAGCATCGGCGTCGCCTGGGACCGTCGCCGGCCGGGCAGCGCGAGCCAGTCCGCGGTCGACATGCTGCGGTGCGCGGACACCGCGATGTACCGGGCGAAGGCCGCCGGCCGCTCGTGCTGGACGGTGTTCGAGCAGCAGATGCAGGACGACCTGGTGCGCGAGCTGGCCAGGGAGAAGGAGCTGCGCCGGGCGGTCGAGCGGCAGGAGCTCACCACGCACTTCCAGCCGATCGTCGACCTGGTCACCGGGCGGACGGTGGGCGCCGAGGCGCTGGTGCGCTGGAACCGGGCCGGCACGCTGGTGCCGCCCGCCAGCTTCGTGCCCCTGGCCGAGGAGACCGGGCTGATCGTCGCCGTGGGACGGCAGGTCCTGCGCGACGCGCTGGCCCTGACCCGGCGTCTCCGGGCGGACGGTCACCCGTCGCTGAGCATGAGCGTCAACCTCTCCGTGCGCGAGCTCGAGGCCCCCGGCCTGGTGGCCGAGGTGGCGGCCGCGCTCGCCGCGGCAGGGGTCCCGCCGTCCGCCCTCGTCCTCGAGCTCACCGAGAGCACGCTGATCGGCGACCTCGAGGTCATGACCGCCCGGCTGGCGGCGCTGCGCACGACCGGTGTGCGGATCGCGATCGACGACTTCGGCACCGGCTACTCCTCGCTGGCCCGGCTGCGCGGGCTGCCCATCGACATCCTCAAGATCGACAGGTCGTTCGTGGTGGACGCCGACAGCGACCCCCAGGACGCGGCGGTGCTGGCCGCCGTCCTCGACCTGGCTGCCGCGCTCGACCTCGACGTGGTGGTCGAGGGCGTCGAGCGGGCCGAGCAGCGCGACCTGCTCGTCGAGCTCGGCGCGACCACCGCTCAGGGCTGGCTGTTCTCCCGCGCGGTCCCGGCTGCCGACTTCCGCGACCTGCTGCCGCGGGCACACCGGCCGTCCCTGGACGGCCCGCCGGGCCGCACGGGTTGACCGGTCCGGGCCGCACGGACCCCGGGGATGGGGCAGGATGGACGGCCGTGCCGAAGGGGGTCCACAGCGCATGAGCGACGAGGTCGCGCTCGAGCAGCAGTACGTCGACACGCTGTACGAGCGCCTCGACACCCTGCGCGCGCGTACCGCCGCCGAGCTGGCCGCGGTCCGGCGCGCCGGCCCGTCCGGCACCCACCAGAACCGCTCGGAGCGCGACTCGTTCGCGACCCTGCACGAGCTGCGGCTCGCGCAGCTCGAAGCGGTCGAGGACCGGCTGGCGTTCGGCCGGGTCGACCTGCGGGACGGCGCGCGTCGCTACATCGGGCGGATCGGCCTCTCCGACGACGAGCAGACCCAGCTGCTCGTCGACTGGCGGGCACCCGCGTCCCGCGAGTTCTACCAGGCCACGGCCGCCTCACCGGGCGAGATCGTCCGGCGACGGCACCTCGCCACCCGTGGTCGCCTGGTCACCGGCGTCGAGGACGAGGCGCTGGACCTGGACGCCCTCGACCCCTCCCAGCGCAGCTCGCTCACCGGCGAGGGCGCCCTGCTGGCCGCGGTCGGCTCGCACCGCACCGGCCGGATGGCCGACATCGTCGCGACGATCCAGGCCGAGCAGGACCGGGTGATCCGCAGCGACCTGGCCGGCCCCCTGGTGGTGCAGGGCGGCCCCGGCACCGGCAAGACGGCGGTCGCGCTGCACCGCGCCGCCTACCTGCTCTACACGCACCGGGAACGGCTCGCGCGCAGCGGCGTCCTGCTGGTCGGGCCGAACCCGCTGTTCCTCCGCTACATCGAGCAGGTCCTCCCGTCGCTGGGCGAGACCGGGGTCGTGCTGTCGACGGCGGCCGAGCTCTACCCCGGGGTCGACGGCGTCGAGGAGCCGGACACGGCGGTCGCCGCGCTCAAGGGCGACCTGCGGATGGCCCGGGTGCTGGCGCGGGCGGTCCGGGCCCGCCAGCGGCTGCCCCGGGGCCCGGTCGAGCTCGCGGTCGGCAGCGCACGCCTCACCCTGACGCCCGGTGACGTCGCCGGCGCCCGGGCGAGGGCACGCCGGACCCGCAGGCCGCACAACCAGGCCCGCGAGGGCTTCCTGCGCGACCTGCTGGCGCTGCTCGCCGGCCGGCTCGCGGCCGAGATCGGCACGACCCTCACCGGCGACACCCGCGACGAGCTGGAGGAGGACCTGCGGGACTCCCGCGACGTCCGCCGCGAGCTCAACCTGGCCTGGATGCCGCTGGCGCCCGAGCAGGTCCTGGGCTCGTTGTTCGCCGACCCCGACCTGCTGGACGCGGTGGCCGCCGACGACCTCGACCGCCGCGAGCGCGCGCTGCTGCACCGCGCGCCCGGTGCAGCCTGGACCGTCGCCGACGTGCCGCTGCTCGACGAGCTCGCCGAGCTCCTCGGCGACGTCGCGTCCGGCGACCGCGCCGCCGAGGCCGCCGCGCGGGCCCAGCGGGCCGAGGACCTGGCGAACGCGCGCGAGGCGCTGTCCCACGTCGACACCCTGATCCGGCCGACCGCCGAGCAGGTCGCGGACCGCTTCGCGGCCTCCGCCCCGACGATGACGGTCGCCGAGCGGGCCGAGTCGGACCGCAGCTGGGCGTACGGCCACCTGGTGGTGGACGAGGCGCAGGAGCTGTCGCCGATGACCTGGCGGGTCCTCATGCGGCGCTGCCCGACCCGGTCGATGACCCTGGTCGGCGACGTCGCGCAGGTCGGCTCGGCCGCCGGCGCCGCCACGTGGGGCGAGGTGCTGGACCGCTACGTCCCCGACCGCTGGCGGATGGAGACGCTGTCGGTGAACTACCGCACCCCCGCCCAGGTGATGCGGCTGGCCGGCGACATGCTCGCCGCGGCCGGGGTCGTGGCGCCCCGCCCCGAGTCGGTGCGCGAGGGCGAGTGGAAGCCGGTCGCCCAGCCGGTCCGCCGCGACCACCCCGCGGACGTGGCGGAGGCGGTGCGCGCCGAGCTGGCCGTCCTGGGCGAGGGCAGGCTGGCCGTCGTCACCGCCCGGGGCGCGGACGAGGCCCTGCGGTCCGCCCTGGCGCAGGACCTCCCCGAGGGCACGGTGGGCACCGGCCGCGCGACGCTGGAGCACCCCGTGTCGGTGCTGTCCGTCACCGACGTCAAGGGTCTCGAGTTCGACACGGTGGTCGTCCTGGAGCCCGGCGACGTGCTCGCGGCGTCCGGCCGCGGCGCCAACGACCTCTACGTCGCGCTCACCCGGCCCACCCAGCGGCTGCGGGTGCTGCACTCCGACCCGCTCCCCGCCGGCCTCACCGACCTCGCGTCGGCCTGAGTCCGGGCCGTCCGGCCACCGCTACGACGGCCGGCGGATCCGGTCGCGGGCGGTGCGCACCGGGTGGGCCAGCGCCGGGTTCAGCCCGGCGGCCGCGTCCGGCCAGCTGCGCCGCAGCTCGGCGCGGGCCTCGCTGTCGACGTCGCGCAGCAGCTGGTCGATGTGCGCGGTGAGGGCGCCGTGCAGCTGCCACTCGTCGCGGCGCATCCGGTCCTCGTGCCGCAGCAGGCCGGCGAGCCGGTTCCGGTCGGCCCAGGCCGCGCCCAGCGCCTCCCGCAGCACCCGGTCCTCGGGTGCGGACCCACGCGCCTCCGAGCCGACGAGCGCGCCGTAGGCCTCGACCGAGTCGGCGACGTCGCGGAGCAGGTCGGACAGGGCCACCCGGACGTCCGGCCCGTACACCCGCTCCTCCCCCGGCCCCCGGACCAGGTCGGCGAGCGACCGGCAGACGCCGCGCAGCGAGACGGTCGCCCGCTCGACCGCGTCCAGCCCGGTCCGCAGGCTCGCGCCGGCGTGCGGGCGGCTCAGCGCCCGGGGGTTGTAGCGCAGGCTGGCCTCCGCGGTCTCCAGCGCCGCGTCCGCGCGCAGCACCTCGCGGCCCAGCCTGCGGGCGGCGTCCAGCCACTCCTGGGCCTGCTCGACGGTGTACTCGGTACGCACCTCGGAGGCGATGGTCCGCATGCCGTCGGCCACCGCCAGGGCGAGGTCGCGGACCGCGTCGCCCGCCGGGCGGACGTAGAGCGGGGGCGCGACGACCGCCCCGGCGAGCACGCCGACGACCGCGCCGATGACCGTCTCCGCGACGCGGCCCTCGGCGGCGGTGCCGGACCCGCCGACGGCGAGCACCAGCATCGCGCTGATCGGCACCTCGGCGATCTCGTCGCCCAGCCGCATGAGTCGCCCGATCACCAGCGACACCGCGATCGCGATCCCGAGGCTCCACCAGGTGAGCGGGACGAACTCGGACAGGACACCGGCCACCAGCACCCCGGCCACGACGCTCAGGACCCGCCGCAGCCCGCGGCGCAGGCTGTCGTACAGCGTCAGCTGGACGACGAGCAGGGCCGTGAGCGGCGCCAGCACCGGGCGCGCGTTGTCGGACAGCGGGATCGCCGCGGCGTAGGCGGCAACGCAGGCGGCGGTCGTCTTCAGGGTCCGGACGCCGCGCAGCCGGACCCGACCGCGCCGGGCGACGAGAGCCGTGGGCCATCGCACGGAACCCACTGTGCCAGGGAACGGGCGGCTACCAGTCCAGGCCCTGCGCGGCCAGCGCCGCCTCCGTCTGCAGCCGGGCGAACGCGTCCAGCGGAGCCGGCCCCGGCGCCGGGACGTCCAGCGTGCGGCAGGCCGAGAGCAGCACCCAGTCGTAGGCGAGCGCAGCCGCGGTCAGCCGCTCCATCTTCGCCGGCTGGTCCAGGCGCTGGGTCCTCTCCAGGTGGGCGGCCAGGCGTCGCAGGTCGGCGGCGAGCTGCTCGACGCTGAGCCGGTCCGTCTCGGGCGGGGACGGGCGGACCCGCTGCGCCGCGGCCCGGACCACCCGCGGGACCCAGTGCAGGTGACCGAGCAGGGCGGCGGACACGACCACGGCGACCAGGAGCGACCCGACGAGCACCCCGGCGCCGACCACGACCCCACCTCCGCAGGGTCCAGGATGCGACGGAAAGCTGCTGGAGGAAAGAGGACGACGGGTCCGGCTGCTTGCGGGCACCGGCACCCGCGCACGAGAGTGGCCCGGCGACGGGCGTCGCGGGAGGGAGAGCCGGTGACCCGCTCCGTCGCGTCGCGACCCGGCGCAGTCCTGTCGTGACCCTCGGCGGCGGGGCGAGGGCCGCCCGGGCGCTCCCCGGGCCGCTGCGGCGCGCGGTGCTCGCGCTGCTCGTCTTCTCCGTCGCCGAGTGGGCGTCGTGGGTCGCGGTGCTCGTCTGGGCCTACGACCGTGGCGGGGTCGGCGCGGCGTCGCTGGTCTCGGTGGTGCAGCTGGTGCCGGCCGTCCTGGTGGCCCCGTTCGCGTCCGCGATCGGCGACCGGATGCCGCGCAGCCGGGCCCTCGCGGCTGGCTATGCCCTGCAGGGCAGCCTGCTGCTCGGCACCGCGGCCCTGCTGGAGGCGGACGCCGCCGTGGTCCCCGTCGCGGTCGGGGCGGCGCTGGTCACCTGCGCCGTCACGCTGACCCGCCCCGTGCACCATGCCGCGCTCCCCAGCCTGACCCGCACCCCGGGCGAGCTGGTGGCGGGCAACGCCGCGTCGACGACCGCCGAGGCGGTCGGGTGCTTCCTCGGTCCGCTGGCCAGCGGGCTGCTCATCGTCCGCGGCGGTCCCGAGGTGGTGCTCGCGCTGTTCGGCGTGCTGCTGCTGCTCGCCGCGGCCGCCGTGCTGGGCCTGGCCGCCGGGCAGGCCCGGGCGGGCAGCGGCAGCGGGGCCCTGCACCTCGCGCTGGGCGGGGTCCGCGAGCTCCGGGAGGATCCCGCCGCAGCGGTCCTCGTCACGGTGGTGGCCGGCCAGTACGTCGTCGTCGGCGCCCTCGACATCCTCGTGATCGTGCTCGCGCTGGACGTCCTGGGCACCGACAGCTCGGGGCCGGGGCTGCTGGGCAGCGCCCTCGGGGTGGGCGGGATCATCGGCGCGCTCGGGACCGTCGTGCTCGTGGGCCGCCGGCGGCTGGCGCCGGCAGTGGTGGGCGGGCTGCTGCTGACCGGCCTGCCGCTCGCGCTGCTGCCCCTGGTCGGGGTGCCGCTGCCGGTGGCGGTGCTGCTGGCGGTGTCCGGGGCCGGCCGGTCCTTCGTCGAGGTGGCGGGGCACACCCTGCTGCAGCGCGTGGTGCCCGACCACGTCCTGGCCCGGGTCTTCGGCGTCCAGGAGGCCGTCATGACCGCCGCCACCGCCGTCGGGGCCGCGCTCGCACCGCTCGCCGTGGCCACCCTCGGCCGCGGCGGCGCGCTGGTGGCGACCGGGGCGGTGCTGCCGCTGGCCGGGGCCGCCGCCTGGGGACGGCTGCGCGGCCTCGACCGGGTCGCGGCCCTGCCGGGACCGCACCTGTCCCTGCTGCGCGAGGTGCCGACGCTGCGCCTCGCGCCGCTCCCGGTCCTCGAGCAGCTGAGCCGGTCCGCCACCGAGGTGTCGCTGGCGCCGGGCGACCCCGCGGTCCTCGAGGGAGACCCCGGCGACCGCTTCTACGTGGTGCGCGACGGGCGGCTGCAGGTGTCCCGGCACGGGCGTGACGTCCGGGTGCTCGGAGCCGGCGACTCCTTCGGCGAGATCGCCCTGCTGCGCGACTCGCCGCGGACCGCCACCGTGCGCGCCCTCGACCCGACCCGGCTGGTCGCCGTGCACCGGGCCGACTTCCTGCGGGCCGTCGGCGCGGACCCGACCGGGCGCTCGGCGGCCGAGCAGGTCGCGCAGTCCTACCTGGACGAGGACTCTGCCGTCGACGACCCGGCCGTCGAGGACCCGGCCGTCGAGGACCCTGCCGGCGAGAGCTACGCCGGCGAGGCGACCACCGACTGACCGACGTCGAGCGTGGTCCCCTCGCGGGCGACCACGACGTGCAGGTCGGGTGCGGCCTCGGCGACCCAGCGGGCCACCTCGTCGAGACCGTCGTCGGTGCGGGCCGGCGAGTGGTGGAACAGGACCAGCGTGCCGGCACCGCACTCGGCGGCCAGGCGCAGGCAGTCCTGCACGGTCGCGTGCCCGTAGGCCACCGCGAGCGGGCGCTCGGGCTCGAGGAACTGCGCGTCGTGCACGAGCACGTCGACCCCGGCCAGCGCGTCGAGCAGGTCGGCGGACATCCCGGCGCCCGGCGCGTGGTCGGGGAGGTAGGCCATCGACCCCTGCGCGTCCGAGACCCGGTAGCCGAAGGTCCGCCCGCCCTTGTGCTGCACCTCGACGGCGACCACGTCGAAGCCCTCGACGCCGTGCACCCCGGGCTCCAGGGCGTGCATCGCCCACCGGCCGTTGAGGCCCTCCGGGGGGATCGGGAAGGCCGGCGGCGAGAAGGACTGGGCGAGCAGGTCCCGCCCGGACCGGCCGTCCTGGGCCGGCAGGTAGAGGTCGACCCGGCTGTCGTCCCGGTCCCCGGCGACGAAGAACGGCAGGCCCTGCATGTGGTCCCAGTGCAGGTGGCTGAGCAGGATCGAGCCGTCGTACGACGCGCCGCCGAGCATCGCGGTCAGCGACCGGAGGCCGGTGCCGGCGTCCAGGACCAGCGTCGGTGCCGCGGCGGCATCCGCGCGCACCGCGATGCACGAGGTGTGCCCGCCGTACCTCACGAAGTCGGCGCCGGGCGCACACGTGGAGCCCCGGACGCCGAGCAGCTCGAGCCTCACCGCCGATTCACGGCCCGGACGCTAGCAGCGGCGAGGCGGCCCGGAGGTGGATCACCCACACCCGCGGACGCGCTCACTCGCCTACCCCTACGGTGTCCCCGGACCATCGGGGCGGGACCGACGAAGGCGGCAGCACGTGCGACGGGCTCACAAGGGCGTGCTGGCTCCGCTCCGGCACCGGGACTTCAGCCTGCTCATGACGGCCTTCGCGATCAGCGCCTCCGGCTCCTGGGCGTACAACGTCGGTCTGGCCGTGTTCGTCTACGACCAGACGGGCTCGCCCGCCTGGGTCGGTGCGGCGACCATCGGGCGCTTCGTGCCGTCGCTGCTGTTCGGCGCGTACGGCGGGGTGCTGGCCGAGCGCTTCGAGCGGGTCCGGCTGATGGTCTGGCTGGACTGGCTCTGCGGGCTGTGGATGTGCCTGCTCACCCTGGTCGCCTTCCTCGAGGGGCCGGTGCTGCTCGCGATCGTGCTGGCCGGCCTCACCTCGATGACCGCGATGGTCTACGAGCCGGCGGTCGCCGCCATCACGCCGGAGACGGTGCCGGAGTCCGACCTCGCCGCGGCCAACACCCTGCGCAACACGGTCGACAACGTCGCGGTCGTCGCCGGCCCGGCCCTCGGGGCCCTGCTGCTGCTGGCCGGACCTCCGGCGATCGCCCTCGGCGCGAACGCCGTGAGCTTCGCGGTCTCCGCCGTGGTCGTCGCGCGGATGCGGGTCCGCAGCCAGCCGGTCGACGTCACCGACGGTGGCAACGCGGGGCCGCTGCAGCAGATGACCGTGGGCTTCCGCGCGATCGCTGCCTCGGCGACCGCGTCGATGCTGGTCGCCTACAGCGTGATCGCGAGCTTCGTCTACGGCGTCGACACGGTCCAGTTCATCGTGCTTTCGGAGGAGCGGCTGGGCACCGGCGCCACCGGCTACGGCTACCTGCTGGCGGGCCTCGGGGTCGGCGGCATCGCCGCCGCCGGCCTGGTCAACAGGCTCGCTGCCCGGCCCCGGCTGGGGCTGGTGATCCTCGTCGGGATGGCCGTCTACTGCCTGCCCACGCTGCTGTTCCTCGTCGTCGACCATCCGGTGCTCGCCTTCGCCATCCAGGCGGTGCGCGGCGCGGGCACCCTGGTCGTCGACGTCCTCGCCGTCACCGCGCTGCAGCGCTCGCTGCCCAGCCACGTCCTGGGCCGGGTCTTCGGGGCCTTCTTCACCCTCGTGCTGGTGGCGATCTCGCTCGGCGCCCTCGTCACGCCGCCGCTCATCACCGGCGTCGGGCTGGACGGGAGCATCTGGGTCGCCGGTGCCCTGCTCCCGGCCCTGTGCCTGCTCGGCTGGCCGCTGCTGGGCCGGATGGACGCCGCCAACATCGAGCAGTCGGCCAGGCTCGAGCCGCGGGTGGCGCTGCTCGGGCGCACCGGCATGTTCGCCGAGGCGTCGCGCCCCGTGCTCGAGCAGCTCGCCCGGGTCGCGACCGAGGTCGAGGTGCCCGCCGGCACCGAGGTGATCCGCGAGGGCGAGCCCGCCGACGCGCTCTACGTGCTCGTCGACGGGGAGATGGCCGTGCGGGCGCACGGGGAGTCCGACGTCGAGCACGCGCTGCCCAGCATGGGCCCGGGCACCTGCTTCGGCGAGATCGGCGTGCTGGAGCGGATCCCCCGCACGGCGACGGTGACGAGCACGGTCGACAGCACGGTGCTGCGCCTCGAGAGCGAGGCGTTCCTGGAGGCGCTGACCGAGGCGCCCGCCTCCACCGCCCTGCTGGAGGGGGCGCGCAGCCGGATGGCGCGCACCCACCCCAGCGGTCGCTGGACGTCGGAGCCCGGCGCGCACCGGTCAGCGCCGGAGGCGGACCAGTCCCTCCTGGACGGCGGTGGCCACCAGTCGTCCGTCGGCGGTGAAGAGGTTCCCGGTCGCGAACCCACGTCCACCTGACGCGGACGGGGACACCTGGTCGTAGAGCAGCCACTCGTCGGCGCGCAGCGGCCGGTGGAACCACATCGCGTGGTCCAGCGAGGCGGGCTGCAGGCGCGGGTCGCCGATCCAGGTGCCGTGCGGCACGACCGCCGCCGACAGCAGGGTGAGGTCCGAGGCGTAGGCCAGCACCGCCGCGTGCACGGCCGGGTCGTCGCCGAGGGGTCCCGCCGCGCGCAGCCAGACGCGCGACTGGGCGCGGTGCGCGGCGTCGGCGAGGGCGCCGCCGGGGCGGGAGTCGCCGGCGTACCGGACGTCCAGGGCCGCCCACTCGCGGTCCCACTCCTCGCGCGGCCGTCCGGTCAGCCGGGCGAGGACCGCACCGAGCTCGGGGCAGTCCTCGGGCGCCGGGACCGCCGGCAGGGGGTCCGCGTGGTCCAGCCCGTCCTCGGGGGTCTGGAACGACGTGGACAGGTAGAAGATCGGCGTGTCCTGCTGGCTGGCCACCACCCGCCGGGTGCTGAACGAGCGCCCGTCCCGCATCCGTTCGACGTCGTAGCGGATCGGCACCCGGGTGTCGCCGGGACGCAGGAAGTAGGCGTGCAGCGAGTGCACGCGGCGGTCGCCCTCGGTCGTCCGGGCCGCTGCGACGAGCGCCTGCCCGGCCACCTGGCCGCCGAAGACCCGCTGCAGGGCGGTGTCCGGCTGCCGGCCCCGGTACACGCCGTCCGAGAGCGTCTCGAGGTCGAGCAGGGAGAGGAGCTGGTCGACCGACTGCGGCATGAGGTCGATCCTGGCAGCCCGTAGGTTGGCCGGGTGACCCGGTTCGCCCTGCAGCCGCGCTGGCTGGCCTGGCACCTGCTGCTCGTCGTGGTCCTGGTGTCCTTCGGCTGGCTCGGCCGGTGGCAGCTCGGAGCCTTCGAGCACAAGGGAGGCGACGCCCCGGCGGCGGGCGAGGGCCGGACGGTACCGCTCGACGCGCGCAGCCGGCCGGGTGCCCGGGTCGACCCGGGCGACCTCGGCCGGCGGGTCCGCGCCACCGGCACCTACGACGCGGAGGGGACGCTGCTCGTCGAGCGCCGGGCACGGCCCGGGGGCGGCGGCCGCGGCTTCCTGGTCGTCGCGATGCTCCGCACCGACGCGGGCGTCCTGCCGGTCGTCCGCGGATGGGTCCCGAGCCCCGGCGACCCGGCGGTCGCCCCACCGGCCGGTCGGGTCACGGTGACCGGGCTGCTGCAGCGCTCCGAGGACGGGCCGCCGGAGGGCGCCGCCGGCTCCGGCCCGGGCCGGCTCCCGTACGTCGCCACCGTCACCGTCCTCGACGCCCTGCCCTACCGGGCGGACCAGCTCTACGACGGCTTCCTCGCCCTGCGGTCCGAGGACCCCGCGCCCGGCCGGGTGCCGCTCGCGGTGAAGGCCCAGCCGGTCGCCACCGGCGAGGTGGGGCGGTGGCGCAACCTCGCCTACGCCCTGCAGTGGTGGGTGTTCGCCGCCGCTGCGGTGTTCTTCTGGTGGGTGGTGCTCAGGCGGGCGACGCTGGAGGCCCGGGAGGCGCAGGAGGCTGACCGGCAGCCGGACCCGGACGACGCAGGTCCGCCGTCACTGCTCGCTCCGCGACGAAGGACATGAACGGCACGGTGCCGGCGAGCAGCACGAGCACCGTGCGCACGGCCCGCCACCGCAGCCGGTAGGCGAGGTGGAACGCCGCGAGGACGTAGAGCACGTACAGCCAGCCGTGCGCGGTCCACAGGACCCCCGCCGGGCCCTCGCCCACGTACCAGGGCCAGAACCGCAGGCCGACGAGGAACCCGGCGGCGAGCACCACCCCGGTCACCCAGGCCATCACCCGGAAGCGCAGGAGGATGCCCGGCGACACGGCGGCAGCGGGACGGGCGGGTGCGCTCACCCGACCGACCCTACGAGACGCTCAGACGCCGAGCGCGCTGCCCTCGGTGGTCGTCGACGGCGCGGGCGTCGCGCCACCGTCGCGGCCCCACGGGCCGTGGTGCCCCCGGCCGTGCAGACCGCGCATCCCGTCCCGCATCCCGTCCCGCATCGCCGCGAGGTCCACCAGGTGGGTCGCGGTGAGGGCGGCGCCCTTCTTCTGCGCGGTGACCACGACCTCGGCGCCGGTCTCGATGCTCGCGATCCCGTCACGCCCGGCCCCGAGCACGGTCCCGGCGGGGACGTCGTAGGTCGCGGTGAAGCCGTCCTCGCTGCGCACCGTCAGCGTGGCGTCGCCGACCTCGGTCGCGGTGCCGCGCTGGACGACCACGGTCCGGTAGCCGCCGTCGCCGTCCGGCACGACCAGCTCGCCGTGCAGCGCCCCGGCCATCCCGAGCAGGCCACGGCTCAGACCATGCCCTCGGTGCCGTTCGTCACTGTCACTGTCACCGTCGCTGTCACCGTCGCTGTCGCTGTCGGCCGAGGACGACGCGCTCGGCGACGAGGTGGCCGCCGCCAGGGCCTGCTCGGTCCCGCCGCCGTCGCGGACGAGAACCGCGCCCACCAGACCGGCCGCCACCAGGCCCAGCACGGCCAGCCCGGCGGGCAGGAGCGCGACCCGGCCGGGGAGGGACCCGCGCCGCGAGTGCGAGTCGAGGGTCTCGGGGGCCACGGTCGGCGGGGGCTCGGGGAAGGACATCCGGTGCTCCTCGGGGGCGTCAGGCAGGCGGACGGACCCCCTCATCGTGCCCGGCGGACCTGTGATCGTCCTGTGCGTGGGCTGGCAGTCCCGCCCCGGCGCCGGCGCCCGCCCGGTGCTGCGGCAGCTCGACGAGGAACCGGCTGCCGGACCCCGGCGCGCTCTGGACGCCGACCCGGCCGCCGTGCGCCGCCACCAGCGCCGCGACGATCGAGAGCCCCAGGCCGGAGCCGCCGGCCGAGCGGGTCCGGGAGGGGTCGGCGCGGTAGAACCGCTCGAAGACCTTCGCCCGGTCGGGCTCGGACATCCCCGGCCCCTGGTCGGACACCGCGAGCAGCACCCGGTCGGGGCCGTCGTCGGGGGCCGGGTTCACCTCGAGGGACACCGAGACCGCCGTGCCCGCCGGGGTGTGGGTCAGCGCGTTCGTCACCAGGTTGGACACCACCTGGCGCAGCCGGCTCTCGTCGCCGAGGACCACCGCAGCACCGTCACCGACGTCGAGGGTGATGTCCCGGTCGGGGGCCAGGACGCGGGCGTCGTGCACGGCGTCCCCCGCCACCTCGAGCAGGTCGACCGGCTCCTGCTCCAGCGGACGCTGCTGGTCCAGCCGGGCCAGCAGGAGCAGGTCCTCGACGAGCAGCCCCATCCGGGCCGCCTCCTGCTCCACGCGGCCCATCACCCGCTCCAGGCTCTCGTCGTCGGCGACCGCACCCTGGCGGTAGAGCTCGGCGAACCCGCGGATCGACGTGAGCGGCGTCCGCAGCTCGTGGCTGGCGTCGGCGACGAAGCGCCGCATCCGTTCCTCGGACGCCAGCGCCGACGCCTCCGAGGCCTCCCGGGCACGGAAGGCCTGCTCGATCCGGCCCAGCATCGTGTTGAACGCCAGCGAGAGCCGGCCCACCTCGGTCCGCGGGTCGCCCCCGGGCACCCGGCGGGTCAGGTTGCCCGCGGCGATCTCGGCCGCGGTGTCCTCGACCTCGCGCAGCGGGCGCAGCGAGGTGCCGACCACGACGTAGGCGAGCCCGCCCAGCAGCGCCAGCACCACCGCCCCCACCAGCAGCTCGAGCAGGACGAGCCGGGAGACCGTGTCGTCGACGTCGTCCAGCGAGATCGCGCGGACCGCGATGACCTGGCCGACCTGCGGGTTGGTGCCCCGCTGGACCACGACCCGCCAGTGCCCGTCGCCGGACCGAGCCCCGACGGTGAACGGCGCCGGCCGCGCCGAGACGATCTGCTCGCGGCTCAGCTTCGGCAGGTCCGCCTCCGGGTCGGTGACCCGGTCGTCGACCAGCGGGACCCCGTCGGCCGAGGTGAAGCGCAGCCACTCGGGCCGGCCGGGACCGAACGGCTCCCGGTCCCGGTCACCGCCCCCGTCCTGGGCCAGCGAGCGCGGGATCTGCCCTGCCAGGTCCTGGTCCACCTGGTCGACGAGGTAGCCGCGCAGCGACGCGGTCACGGCGACGCCGGTCGCGGTCAGCCCGACCGCGGAGAGCACCACCAGGGCGACGACCAGCGTGACTCGCAGCGGAGTGCGCTGGAGCAGGCTGCGCGAGGTCCCGGGGCGGCTCACCCGCGCGGCACCCGCAGGACGTACCCCACGCCACGCAGCGTGTGCAGCAGCCGCGGCTCGCTGGTGTCGACCTTGCGGCGCAGGTACGAGACGTAGGACTCCACGACGTTCGCCTCGCCACCGAAGTCGTAGTGCCAGACGTGGTCGAGGATCTGGGCCTTGCTCAGCACCCGGCCGGCGTTCTGCATGAAGTAGCGCAGCAGCTTGAACTCGGTCGGGGACAGCGCCACCAGCTCGCCGTCCTTCCACACCTCGTGGGTGTCGTCGTCGAGCTCGATGTCGGCGAAGACGAGGCGGGACCCGGTGTCGGTCCCGGACACGACACCCGCGGTGCGGCGCAGGACCGCGCGGATCCGGGCCACGATCTCCTCGAGGCTGAACGGCTTCGTGACGTAGTCGTCCCCCCCGACGGTCAGTCCGGTGACCTTGTCCTCGGTCGCGTCGCGCGCGGTGAGGAAGAGCACCGGGGCGGTGGTGCCCTCCCCGCGCATCCGGCGCACCACGGAGAAGCCGTCCATGTCCGGCATCATCACGTCGAGGACGACCAGGTCCGGGCGCAGCCGGCGGGCCTCGGCCAGCGCCTCCCGGCCGTTGGTCGCGGTGGCCACCTCGAAGCCGGCGAAGCGCAGGCTGGTCGCCAGCAGCTCGAGGATGTTCGGCTCGTCGTCGACGACGAGCAGCCGGGCCTCCGGAGCACCCTCACGGTCGGTGGTCACAGGTCGTCGTCCCTCGGTCGTGCCTCGGTGGTCCCTCGGTCGCGTCACGCTCATGCCGCGATCGTCGGCTGCCGGTCTGCCGGGTCCCTGCGCAGCCCCTGTGAGGTCCCTGTGAGCCGGCCCCGGCGAGCCTACGTGGCCGGCGGCCGGGGGTGCGGTCCCACCGGGAGGGCGGCCACGCAGCCCCCCGCCGGATCGGGTAGGAAGGTCGGATGGACCCCCTCACCCGCACCCGCACGCTCGGCACCGGCGAGGCCGCCCTGACCGTCCGGGCCGTGGGGCTGGGCTGCATGGGGATGTCGGAGTTCTACGGTGCCGCCGACGAGACGCAGTCCGCCGCGACGATCCGGCGCGCGCTGGACCTCGGGGTGACGCTGCTCGACACGGCCGACATGTACGGCCCGTTCACCAACGAGCGACTCGTCGGTGCGGCGATCGCCGGGCGGCGCGACGAGGTCCGGCTCGCCACGAAGTTCGGCAACGAGCGGGGCGAGGACGGCGCCCGGCTCGGCATCAACGGGCGGCCGGAGTACGTCCGCCGCGCCTGCGACGCCTCCCTGCAGCGGCTCGGCGTCGAGCACATCGACCTCTACTACCAGCACCGGGTCGACCGCTCGACCCCCGTCGAGGAGACGTGGGGCGCCCTGGCCGAGCTGGTGGCCGCCGGGAAGGTCCGGCACCTGGGCATCTCCGAGGCGTCGGCCGCCACGATCCGCCGGGCCCACGCCGTGCACCCGGTCACCGCCCTGCAGAGCGAGTGGTCGCTGTGGACCCGCGACGTCGAGGACAACGGGGTGCTCGCGACGGTCCGCGAGCTCGGCATCGGGTTCGTGGCGTACGCGCCCCTGGGCCGGGGCTTCCTGTCCGGGGAGATCCGCAGCGTGGACTCCCTCGCGCCGGACGACTCCCGTCGCAACCAGCCGCGGTTCCAGGGGGCGAACCTGGTGCGCAACCTCGAGCTGGTGGACCGGGTCCGCGCGCTGGCCGCGGACAAGGGCGTCACCGCCACCCAGCTGGCGCTGGCCTGGGTGCTCGCGCAGGGCGAGGACGTCGTGCCCATCCCCGGCACCAGGCAGGTCCGCTACCTCGAGGAGAACGTGGCCGCCGCCGGCATCGAGCTCACCGCCGAGGACCTGGCCCGCATCGACGAGGCAGCGCCCGCGGGCGGCACCGCGGGCGACCGCTACCCGGACATGTCCAACATCGACGCCTGAGCGGCGCCCGGCGGCTCCGTCAGGCCGGTGGGGGTGGCCACGGTGCCGTCGTGCGCGACGACCAGCGCCTCGTAGCCAGCACGCCTCCACCAGCGCGAGCCCGTCGGTACCGCCCAGCACGACAGCGGGCCCGAGATGGTCAGATCGGGTGGTGGACAGGTGGCCCGGGCGGCCGGACGCTGGTCACCACCGGGCCCCCGGCCGGAGCGGGGGCGTGCCGTCAGGAGGTCGTCGTGCACGTCCGCAGCACCACGCTCGACGTCGAGCCCGGCCGCGTCGACCTCGCCGTCGCCCTGGTGCGCGAGCAGCTGCTGCCCCTCGTCGCCACGCTCGAGGGCAGCTTCGGGCTGAGCATGGAGGTCGACCGGGTCACCGGCCGGACCGTGACCCGCACCATGTGGGGAACCGCCACCCAGCAGGCCGCGAGCCTGCGGGTGCTCGCCCCGCTGCGCGACGACCTCGCGGTCCGGCTGGGCGCCCGGCCCGTGGTCGAGCACTGGGAGGTCGCCGAGCTCTACCGGGCCGCCCGCCCGCGCCCCGGGGACGCCAGCCGCTCGACCCGGCTGGAGTTCGACCTGGGCGACGCCGAGCAGCTCGTCGACGTGGTCCGCACGACCACCGTCCCGTCGCTGGCCCTGCTCGACGGCTTCGTCAGCGCGGCGCTGCTGGTCGACCTCGACACCGCGACCGGGCTGATGCTGGTCACCTTCACCGACCGGCAGGCGCTGCAGGACAGCCGGCGGGCCTCCGCCGAGATCCGCCGCACCACCGTCGACAAGGCGCACGCGCGGGCCACCGAGGTGGTCGAGGCCGACCTCGTGATCGCCGAGGTGCACGTGCCCGACCAGGCCTAGCCGCCCCTGGACGCCGGTCCCGGGCAGCCGTCCTGGGCAGCCGTCCTGGGCAGCCGTCCTGGGCAGCGGTCGCGGGGAGCGGTCACGGCCGGAGGTCACGACCGTCCGATCTCCGGGTGCGCGCCCGGCCCCAGGGACGACGAAAGCCCCTCCATGCATGAGATGGAGGGGCTTCGCCGGCCCGTCGTGCCCCGCGGCCACCGATCGCTCGGCGGCCGCCGGCTGCGCCGGACGTGCCCACGTGGCGGCCGGTCACGATTGCTCGGTCCCGGCGCCCGCGTGGAACGGGTGCCCCGCGTGGCCACCGGTCCCGATCGCTCGGTCCCGGCACCTGCGCGGTGCGGGTGCCCCCGGTGGGTGACCGGTCCCGATCGCTCGGGCCCGGCACCTCCGTGGAGCTGTCCCACGCGGCCTCCGCGTCCGGTCGCCCGGCTGCGGCACCTCTCGTGGGACGGGTGCCCGTGTGGCCTCCGGTCCCGGTCGCCCGGGCCCGGCTCCTGCACCGGCCCACTCCTCGCGGTCGGCCGCGCCTGATCGCTCAGGCCCGGCTCCTTCGTGGAGCGGTGTCCCGCCGACTCTGCCCCGATCGCTCGGGGCCCGCCAGCGCGGGACTGCCCCGCCTCGTCGAGCCCTGATCGCTCAGGACCCACCGTCGCGGGACGGACTCCGGGGCGGTGCAGGCGATCGCTCGCCCGTCCATTCCTCGGAACCCATCACCTGATGTCGCGGACCCGACGCGTGCTGCGGTCTCCCGCTGCTCGCCTCGCCCCGGAGGTCGCCCTCCGGGCCAGTCCCCGTTCCCGGTGACAAGGAGATGTCTAGTGGCCGAACCGCAAGCGCCACAAGGGGTTCGGCGAAGGTTTGTCGACGAGTTTGACGGTCCACAGGACGATCCACAGGCAGACCCCGGGTTGTCCCCACCACGGCCTCCGTTGTCCCCCGTCCGTCCACAGGAGCGTCCACAACCCGCCCCCCGCGTGTCCAGCATCCGGACCCCGGTGTGGGCACCCGGGGGAGGTCGGCGCGGGGGTCAGTCGTCGACGTACGGGCAGTGCCGGCAGCCGCGGCCGCAGCACGTCCCGCGGGCGGCGAGGAAGCCGGCCGTGAGGACGAACAGCCCCGACGACGGGTCGGGGTAGCCGGCCTCCCCCGCGTCGAGAGCAGCGGCGTGGGCCGCGAGGACCGCCGCGCGGTCCGGCCGCCCGGCGGGCAGCCGTGCGGGGTGCGGCTCGGTCAGCGGCCGCGGCGCGAGCGGGTCGGCCACCGGAGCAGCCTAGGCGGGATGACACAGTGGGCCGCGATGCGCACGCCCTCCTCCGCCGTGACCGCCGCGATGCTGGCCGGACTCCTGCTCACCGCGTGCTCCGGTGCCGACGGCGGGGGGGCCGCCGCCGGCCCGGGCCCGGACGCCGGCACACCGTCCGGGGGCAGCCCGGCCGCCGCCGGCAGCGAGCCACCGGTCGACCCCGACGCGCCCACCGGGTGGGGGCCGACGGAGGGCGAGCTCGCGCGGGCCGCGGAGCTGGTCGCCGCGATGTCCCGGCGCGAACGTGCCGGCACCGTGCTGATGCCGGGGTTCTGGGGCTACGACGCCGACGCGCCGACCGCGGCCGAGAGCGAGCGCAACCAGGTCATGCACGGCGTCGGCTCCGCCGCCGAGGCCCTGGCCGCGGACCCGTTCGGCGGGGTCTTCCTGCGTCCGGAGGTCATCGCCGACGCCGGGCAGGTGCGGGCCCTGGCCGAGGGGCTGCACGAGGTCGGCGACCGGCCCGACGGCCTGCCGTTGCTGGTGTCGATCGACCAGGAGGGCGGCGTGGTGCAGCGGCTCAAGGTCGGCGTGCCTGCGGTGCCGTCGGCCGCGTCGGTGGGGCAGCGGGACGACCCGGCGTACGCCCGGCAGGTCGCCCGCGACAACGGCAGGACCCTTGCCCGGCTGGGCGTCACCATGGTGATGGCGCCGGTCGCCGACGTCGACCCGGACGGGCGCTCGGTGCTGGGCTCGCGCACCTACTCCTCCGACCGCGCGGTCGCGGCGCGGATGGTCGCCGCCACGGTGAAGGGCTACCTCGACGCCGGGGTCATCCCCGCGGTCAAGCACTTCCCCGGGCTCGGGTCGGTGACCGGCGACAGCCACCACTCGCTGCCCGAGCAGCCCAAGTCGCTCGCCCAGCTGCGCCGCACCGACCTGGTGCCCTTCGTGGCCGCGATCGAGGCGGGCACCCCGGTGGTGATGACCGCGCACGTCGCGGTCGGGGCCATCGAGCCCGGCATGCCCGCCTCGATCAGCGCCGGCGTCGTGACCGGCCTGCTGCGCGACACCCTCGGGTTCGAGGGGGTGGCGGTCACCGACTCGCAGGGGATGGGTCCGATCAACGGGCCGTACAACTCGGCCGAGGGCGCGGTGCGCTCCCTGCTCGCCGGCGACGACCTCGTGCTCAACTCCCCCTACCCGGGACGGGCCCGCCGCGCCCTGGTGCGGGCGGTGCGGTCAGGGCGGCTGCCGGCGCGTCGGCTGGCCGAGTCGGCCACCCGGGTCCTCGCGCTGCGGCTCTACCAGCAGCGGATCGGCGGCACCGCCCGCTGACCGGCCCGACCCCGCCCGGGGCAGCACGTCGACGAGCTCGACCTGCTTGGCCGAGAGGCCGTCGCCGCTGGACCGGCCGCGCAGCCGCCGCAGCACCCACGGTGTGAGGTGCCGGCGCACCCAGCGCACGTCGGCGACCAGGTCGCTGCGACGGCGGACCGCGGGACCCGGGGGCAGCGGCTCGCGCCACCAGCCCACCGGACCCGCCAGCAGGTCCGGGTCGTCGACGCCGAGCGACTCGAGCACCGCGGCGGCGACCCGCGCGTGCCCCTCGGGGGCGAGGTGCAGGCGGTCCTCGTGCCAGAGGCGCCGGTCCTGCAGCACCGCGACCGCCCCGACGTCGACCAGCACGGCCCCGGTCCGCTCCGCGGTGCGCCGGACCCCGGCGTTGAACCGCGCGAACCTGGCCGCCAGCCGGGCGGCGGTCCGCCCGCTGCCCCCGGCGCGCTCGATGACCGTGAACAGCAGCACCTGGACGCCGGAGGAGCGCAGGGCCGCGACCGCGTGCGCGTGGCGCGCCACGACCGCCCCGACGTCGCGCCCGGGGCGCAGCACGTCGTTGGGCCCGGCGTGGAACGAGACCAGGTCCGGCCCGAGCGCGAGCGCGACCGGCACCTGCTGGGCGACCACCTCGTCCAGCAGCCGGCCGCGCACCGCCAGGTTGGCGTAGCGCAGGCCGCCGTCGCGGGTGGCCAGCGCCGCCGCGACCCGGTCGGCCCAGCCGAGGTGCCGGCCGTCGGGCCCGAGGTCGTCCTCGAGGCCCTCGGTGAAGGAGTCGCCCAGGGCGACGAAGACACGCACCGGGCCATTCTCCGCCTCCGCGGCCTCTGCTGCCCGACCGGCGCCCGTAGGGTGCCCGGCATGGCCGCCGACGGGGTCGTCCCCGACACCAAGGACTGGACCTGGGTGCTCACCAGCCCCTGCCCGGAGTGCGGGTACGACGCCACCGGGGTGGTCGCCCGCGACCTCGGGGCCCTGACGCGGGACAACGCCACCGCCTGGCGCCGGGTGCTCGCCCGGCGCGACGCCCGCGACCGGCCGGCCGCGGGTGTCTGGTCCCCGCTGGAGTACGGCTGCCACGTCCGCGACGTGCACCGCGTCTTCGACCACCGGCTGGCCCGGATGCTCGCGGAGGACGACCCGCTGTTCGAGAACTGGGACCAGGACGCGACCGCCGTGGCGCAGCGCTACGCCGAACAGGACCCGGACGCCGTCGCCGAGGAGCTGGTCGCCGCCGCGGGCCAGATCGCCGACCGGTTCGACGCCGTCGCCGACTCCCAGTGGAGTCGCACGGGGCGGCGTAGCGACGGCGCCCGCTTCACGGTGGAGGGCCTCGGGCGGTACTTCGCCCACGACTGGGTGCACCACCTGCACGACGTGGGGGGCGAGCGCCGGTGAGCGGGCCCCACCCGCACGACGACCACCCGCACGACGACCACAGCGACCACGGGCACGACGACCACAGCGACCACGGGCACGACGACCACGACGACCACGGGCACGAGCACGAGGCACCGACCGGCCTGCGGGGCCGGCTGCGGCACCTGCTCGCCCCGCACAGCCACGACGCCGCGGTCGCGATGGACAGCCAGCTCGAGACCAGCCGCCGCGGGATCCGCGCGCTGCTGCTGTCGTTCGTCGCGCTGAGCGTGACCGCCGCGCTGCAGGCCCTGGTCTACCTGGTGAGCGGCTCGGTCGCGCTGCTGGTCGACACCCTGCACAACGTCGCCGACGCGCTCACCGCGATCCCGATCGCCATCGCCTTCACCCTCGGCCGCCGGGCGGCCACCCGTCGCTACACCTACGGCTACGGGCGCGCGGAGGACCTCGCCGGCATCGTCGTCGTGCTGGTGATCGCCGCCTCGGCCGTGCTCGCCGCGGTGGAGGCGAGCCGCCGGCTGGCGGACCCCCGGGAGCTCGACCACCTCGGCCTGCTGGCCGCCGCCGGGGTCATCGGCTTCCTCGGCAACGAGCTCGTCGCGCGGTACCGGATGAAGGTGGGGCGCGAGATCGGGTCCGCAGCCCTGGTGGCCGACGGGCTGCACGCCCGCACCGACGGCTTCACCTCGCTCGGGGTCGTGCTCAGCGCCGCGCTGGCCTGGGCCGGCGTCCAGCGCGCCGACGCGGTGGTCGGGCTGCTGATCACGCTGGCGATCCTGGCGGTCCTGCGCGACGCCGCACGCGATGTCTACCGGCGGCTCATGGACGCCGTGGACCCCGCGCTGGTGGACCTGGTGGAGAGGACGGCGCAGGCGGCCCCCGGGGTGCGGGCCGTCGGCGACGTCCGGCTGCGGTGGATCGGCCACCGCCTGCGGGCCGAGCTGGAGATCGTGGTGGACCCGGACCTCACGGTCGTGGCGGCCCACCAGGTGGCCGAGGAGACCGAGCACCGGCTGCTGCACGACGTGCCCCGGCTGCACGCGGCCCTGGTCCACGCCGACCCGGACGGCCACCCGCACGACCTGACCGGCCACCACCGTGAGACGTGACCGGCGTGATATAGATCACACCACGCGCGTTGACCTCCGGATGGGCCAGTCAAGTACCTAGCGTCACCTTCCGATAGGTAGATAGGTCCCATTTTCACCACCTCCGGAGCATGCCGAACCATGACGAACCCTCGCCGCCCGCTCCGCCTTCTCGCCGTCGCGGCCACCGCGGCCGCCGGGCTGGTCACGTCCCTGGTCGTCGGCACTCCCGCCGAGGCGGCGTCCGCGCTGCAGTACGGCAAGGTCGTGTTCGTCGCTGACGGGGACACCGCGGACATCGACATCGCGCGCGACGGCACGAGCAAGCCGGTCCGGGTGCGGTTCGTCGGCATCCAGTCCATGGAGCTGCACGTCTACTCGCACAAGCTGTCCCGGCTGCGCGGCGAGTGCTGGGGCGTCGACGCCGCCAAGAACCTGCACCGGCTCATCGACGGCAAGCGGGTCCGGCTCACGGCCCGCAACCAGAGCAGCACCTCCCTGCGCAACGTCCGCCCGCGCCGTTTCGTGGCGGTGAAGGTCGACGGCGTCTGGACCGACGTCGGCGCCCTGCAGGTCTCCGCGGGCCTGGTGCTGCCGGACCTGATCCCGGACGAGTACTCGCACAACCTCGACTACCTCGGCCGTGCGCAGACCGCCGCGGCCAACCGCGTGGGCATGTGGGGCAACCCGGCCCGCTGCGGGGTCGGCCCGAGCCAGGACGACACGCTGAAGGTCGACGTCAACTGGGACGCCGACGGCAACGACGGCGCCAACGTCAACGGCGAGTGGGTCGACGTCACCAACCTGGGCGCGAACCCGGTCGACCTCAGCGGCTGGTGGGTCCGCGACGCGGCCTACCGCGGCTACAAGGGCCACGGCTACACCTTCCCCGCCGGCACCGTCGTGGCGCCGGGAGAGTCCGTGCGGCTCAAGGTGGGGCACGGCAGCGACAGCTCCGGACTGCTCTACTGGGGCCTCGACGTGCCGATCTTCGCCAACGTCACCGAGGACCGGACCAAGATGGGCGACGGCGCCTGGCTGTTCGACCCGAAGGGCGACCTGCGGGCCTGGTACATGTACCCCTGCCGCGCGGCCTGCTGACTCTGGCAGTCTTGACAGGGTGCTGGTCACCAATCACGTCCTCTCGGGTGCGGTGATCGGCGCCGTCTCCCCGGACGTGCGCCAGGCCGTCAGCCTCGGCTTCCTGTCGCACTTCGTCCTCGACGGGCTGCCGCACTTCGGGGTCGACGACGCGCACCTCATGCGGGTGGCGGTGCCCGACGGGCTGCTCGGCCTGGCCGCCATCGGCGTGATCGCCCGCGCGACACCGCGCGCCCGTCTTGCCCCGGTGCTTGGCGGCATCGCCGGCGCCTGCCTGCCCGACCTGGACAAGCCGGCCCGGCAGTTCTTCGGCCGCTCGCCGTTCCCGGCCTGGTTCGACCGGGTCCATGCCCGGATCCAGGACGAGGAGGTGCACCGCTTCACCGTCGAGGTCGCCACCGCGGCGGTCTGCGGTGTCGCCCTGGTGGCGCTGCTGGAGCGCCGCCCGAAGCACCGCCGGGTCCGCGTCGTCGGCTGACCCGCTGCCCGTCCCGGTGCCGGGCGGCCCTCAGCGCCCGCGGGTCTCGGCGAGCCGGCCCTCGAGGAACTCACGCTCCGCGTCGTTGTCCGCGAGCTCCAGCGCCGCGCGGTAGGCCCGCGCCGCCTCCTCCGCGCGGCCGAGCCGGCGCAGCAGGTCGGCGCGGGTGGCGGCCAGGTACCGGTAGCCGTCGAGCCGGCCGTCGGCCGCCAGCCCGTCGACCTCGGCGAGCGCCGCCTCGGGACCGGCCACCTCCGCGAGCGCCACCGCCCGGTTGAGGGCGACCACCGGCGAGGGCCACTCCCGCAGCAGCGCGTCGTAGAGCGCCAGGACCCTCGGCCAGCTGGTGTCGGCGTACGACGGGGCCAGCGCGTGCTCGGCGGCGATGGCCGCCTGCACGCCGTACCGGCCGACCCGGCTGTGGTGCAGGTCGCGGACCAGGCCGAGCCCCTCCAGCACCCGGGACCGGTCCCACCGGCTGCGGTCCTGGTCGGCCAGCAGCACCAGCCGCCCGGCGTCGTCCGTGCGGGTCCCGCGCCGCGCGTCGGTGAGCAGCATGAGGGCGAGCAGTCCGCGGACCTCGGCCTCGTCCGGCATCAGCGCGGCGAGGACGCGGCCCAGGTCGACGGCCCGGCCCACGAGATCGGCGCGGACGAGCCCGGGGCCCGACGGCGCGGTGTGCCCGGTCGTGAACACCAGGTGCAGCACGGTGAGCACGGCGTCCAGGCGCTCCGGCAGCTCGGCGGCGCCCGGGACCCGGTACGGGATGTGCGCCGCCGCGATCTTCTTCTTGGCCCGCGTCACGCGCGCGGCCATCGTCGACTCGGTGACGAGGAACGCCGCGGCGATCTCGGCCGTGGTGAGCCCGCACAGCAGGCGCAGCGTCAGCGCGACCTGCGCGTCCCTGGCGAGGGCCGGGTGGCAGCAGGTGAACACCAGCCGGAGCCGCTCGTCGGTGAGCACGTCGTCGGGACGGTCCAGAGCGTCCACCCGGTCCTCCGGCCCCTCGGTCACCTCCGGCTCGACGAGCAGGGGCAGCTTGCGGCGCAGCGTCTGCTCGCGGCGCAACGCGTCCAGCGCGCGGCGGCGGGCCGTCGTGGTCAGCCAGGCGCCCGGCGACCGGGGCACCCCCTGCCGGGCCCAGGCGTCCAGCGCCGCGCCGTACGCGTCCTGGACGCACTCCTCCGCGAGGTCGATGCTGCCCGCGACGCGCACCGTCGCGGCGAGGACGAATCCCCACTCGTGGCGGTGCGCGTCGGCGACGGCTGCCCCGACGTCGTCGGGGTCGGCGGGCATGCGCGGCCCGTCAGGCGTCCGGGAACACCATGACCGGGCGCACCTCGACGCCACCGAACGGCGCGGGGCACAGCTTCGCGACGGCCAGCGCCTGGTCGAGGTCGGCCGCCTCGATCAGGTAGTAGCCCCCGAGGGCCTCCTTGGTCTCGGCGAAGGGGCCGTCGGTCACCGTGTCGCCCCGCACCGTGGTCGCGGTCGAGGCGGGCTGCAGCCCGTTGCCTCCCACGAGCTTGGCGCCCTGCTCGACGACCTGCTCGGCGAACCTGCCGTGCGCCTCCATGGCCGTGGCGAAGGCGGCCTCCCCGCCCTCGGCGTAACCCTGTTCGTCCTCGTAGATGAGGATCAGGTACTCGCTCATGGGTCTCTCCCTCTCCTGACCCCGGGTGACGGGGCCGGTCCACGTCCGACTCTGACACCCCTACGACGGACGACGACACCCCCGATCGACACCGGTCGCGGACATTTCTCCCGCGACCGGGACGACGCGCGCCGGATACCCTCGACCCCGCATGCAGCCGACCACCACCGACCCGCCGCCCGAGCGGCCCGGCCACCCCGCCCGGCGGGTCGTGGTCCCGCCGATCACGTACCCCGACCTGCCGGTGGCGGCCCGGCGCGACGACATCGCGGCCGCCATCCGGGACCACCAGGTCGTCGTGGTCGCGGGCGAGACCGGCTCGGGGAAGACGACCCAGCTGCCGAAGATCTGCCTCGGGCTGGGCCGCGGGCAGGCCGGTCTGATCGGGCACACCCAGCCGCGCCGGATCGCCGCCCGGACCGTGGCCGAGCGGATCGCCGAGGAGCTCGCCGTGCCGCTCGGCGGGCTGGTCGGCTACTCCGTGCGGTTCACCGACAAGGCCGGCCCGGACACCGCCGTCCGCCTGATGACCGACGGCATCCTGCTCGCCGAGATCCAGCGCGACCGATGACCTGCGCCGCTACGACACGGTCATCATCGACGAGGCCCACGAGCGCAGCCTCAACATCGACTTCCTGCTCGGCTACCTCAAGGCCCTGCTCCCCCGGCGGCCCGACCTCAAGCTCGTCGTGACCTCCGCGACGATCGACACCGCCCGGTTCGCCGCGCACTTCGACGACGCTCCGGTGGTGGAGGTCACCGGGCGCACCTACCCGGTCGAGGTGCGCTACCGGCCGCTCGTCGACCCCGACCGGCCGGGTGCGGACGGCGGGGAGGAGCGGGACCAGGTCCAGGGCGTCCTGGACGCCGTCGACGAGCTCGCCGCCGAGGGACCCGGTGACGTGCTCGTGTTCCTCTCCGGCGAGCGGGAGATCCGCGACACCGCCGACGCGCTGCGGGCCCACCTGTCCCGCCGGCGCGAGCACGTCGACGTCCTGCCGCTGTACGCCCGACTCTCGGCGTCCGAGCAGCACGCGGTGTTCGCCCCGCACGCCGCACGCCGGGTGGTGCTCGCCACCAACGTGGCCGAGACCTCGCTGACCGTGCCCGGCATCCGCTACGTCGTCGACGCGGGCACCGCGCGGATGTCGCGCTACAGCCACCGGCTCAAGGTGCAGCGGCTGCCGATCGAGCGGGTCAGCCGGGCCAGCGCCGACCAGCGGGCCGGACGCTGCGGCCGCGTCTCCGACGGCGTCTGCATCCGGCTCTACAGCGAGACCGACTTCGAGGAGCGGCCGCGAGTTCACCGAGCCGGAGATCCTGCGCACGAACCTCGCCTCGGTGATCCTCGCCATGACCTCGCTGGGGCTCGGCGACGTCGAGGCGTTCCCGTTCGTCGAGCCGCCCGACCACCGGCAGATCAGCGACGGGGTCGCGCTGCTCGAGGAGCTCGGCGCCCTCGACCCGGCAGCGGCCGGTCCGGTCCGGCGGCTCACCCCGCTGGGCACGAAGCTGGCCCGGCTGCCGCTCGACCCCCGGCTGGCCCGGATGGTGCTGGCCGCCGACGCCCAGGGCGTGCCTGCCCGACGTCCTGGTCGTCATCACCGCGGCCATGTCGATCCAGGACCCGCGGGAGCGGCCGCCCGAGCACCAGCCGGCGGCCGACGAGAAGCACCGCCGGTTCGCTGACGACCGGTCGGACTTCCTCGCCTACCGCAACCTGTGGCGCTACCTGCGACGAGCAGCAGCACGCGCTGTCCGGCAGCGCGTTCCGCCGGCTGTGCAGCCGGAGTACCTGCACTACCTGCGGATCCGCGAGTGGCAGGACCTGGTGGCCCAGCTGCGCCGGGTCTGCCGTTCGATCGGCCTGGACGCCGCGGAGAGCCCGGTGAGCCCGGCGACGACCCCCGGCCGGTGCACGAGGCGCTGCTGCGCCGGCCTGCTCTCGCACGTCGGGCTGCGGGACCCGGACAAGCGGCGAGCTACCTCGGCGCGCGCGGGGCGCGCTTCGCACCGTGGCCGGGGTCCGCCCTGTTCCGAAGCCGCCGCGCTGGGTGATGGCGGTCGAGCTGGTCGAGACCTCGCGGCTCTGGGCGCGGGACCTGGGCCGGGTCGAGCCGGAGTCGGTCGAGCCGCTCGCCGAGCACCTGGTCCGACGGAGCTACAGCGAGCCGCACTGGTCGGCGAGCCGCGGCGCGGCGATGGCGTACGAGAAGGTCCTGCTCTACGGGGTGCCGCTGGTGGCCCAGCGCCGGGTGGCCTACGGCCGCATCGACCCGGTCGTGTCGCCGCGAGCTGTTCATCCGGCACGCGCTGGTCGAGGGCGAGTGGCGCACGCACCACGAGTTCTTCCACCGCAACCGCGCGCTGCTCGACGACGTCGAGGACCTCGAGAACCGCGCCCGCCGCCGCGACATCCTCGTCGACGACGAGGACCTGGTCGCGTTCTACGACGCAGCGGGTGCCGGCCGAGGTCGTCTCGGCGCGGCACTTCGACGCCTGGTGGAAGAAGGCCGGGCGGTCCGAGCCGGACCTGCTCACCTTCGACCCCGCGATGCTGGTGCGCGACGACGCGGAGGGGGTCAGCGCCGAGGACTATCCCGACACCTGGCTGCAGGACGACCTGCGGCTGCCGCTGACCTACCAGTTCGAGCCCGGGACCGAGGCCGACGGGGTGACGGTGCACGTGCCGGTCACGGTGCTCAACCGGCTGCAGCCGCACGGCTTCGACTGGCAGGTGCCGGGACTGCGCCACGACCTCGCCGTGGCGCTCCTGCGGTCGCTGCCGAAGCAGCTGCGCAAGGTGTTCGTGCCCGCACCGGACACCGCCGCGGCCGTCCTGGGCCGGCTCGGGCCGGAGCCGGGCACGGAGCCCTTCACCGACGCCCTGGCCCGTGAGCTGCGCGCCATGACCGGCGTCGAGGTCCGCCACGCCGAGTGGGACCTCGCGAAGGTGCCCGGCCACCTGCGCCTCACCTTCCGCGTCGAGCGGGACGACGGCACGGTGGCGGCGTCCGGCAAGGACCTCGACGCGTTGCAGCGGGCGCTGGCGCCCGACGTGCGCGCCACGGTCGCGCAGGCTGCGGCCGAGGTGGAGCGCAGCGGCCTGACCGGCTGGACGTTCGGCGCGTTGCCGACGACCTTCGCCCGGGAGGTCGCCGGCCGCACCGTCCAGGGCTTCCCGGCGCTGGTCGACGAGGGTGCCTCGGTGGCTCTGCGGGTGCTCGGGTCGCAGCGCGCCGCGCAGGCGGCCAGCCGGGCCGGCGTGCGCCGCCTGCTCGCCCTGGCGCTGCCGTCGCCGGTGAAGGGAGTTGTCGGCCGGCTCGGCAACGCCGACAAGCTCGCGCTCGGGCGCAGCCCCTACCCCTCGGTCCCCGCCCTGCTCGACGACTGCGTCACGGCTGCCCTGGACCTGCTGGTCGACCGGCACGTCCAGGGCAGCGGGCCGGTCGCCGACGAGGCCGGCTTCGAACGGCTGCGCGACGCGGTGCGGGCCGACCTGCCGGGCGCCGCGTACGACGTCGTCGCCCAGGTCGCCCGGCTGCTGGCTGTCGGGCACGACGTCGCGAGCCGGGCCGGCGACGGTGCGGCACCGGCCGCGCTGCCGTCGCTGCTCGACGTGCGGGCGCACGTCGCGCGGCTGCTGCCTGCCGACTTCGTCACGGCGCACGGCGCGGCCCGGCTCGCCGACGTGCAGCGCTACCTCGTGGCGGACCAGCGCCGCCTCGACGTGCTGGCCACGGCCCCGGCGCGCGACCACGAGCGGCTGCGCCGGGTCGAGCACGCCGAGCGGGAGCACGCGGCCTGGCTGTCCGGCCTGCGCCCCGAGCGCCGCGACGAGCCGGCGGTCCGCGAGGTCGCCTGGATGCTGGAGGAGCTGCGGGTCAGCGTGTTCGCCCAGCAGCTCGGGACGCCCTACCCCGTCTCGGAGAAGCGCGTCTTCCGCGCGATGGACGCGGCCACCGCCTGACCGGCCGGCGCCGGTCGTCGGCCGGCGGTCAGCCGGCGTCGATGACGGTGGGGCGGCGCGGGACGAGCCAGAGGACCAGCGCGCCCACGAGCGCGGCCACCACCACGCCGAGGAAGACGTGGTGCGAGGCGTCGTAGAGGGCCGCGCGCACGAACGTCTCGGCCGGACCGCTCAGGTCGCCCTCGAGCAGGCGGCGCTCGGCGCCTGCACCGCCGGGCAGCGACCCGGCGACCTCGGCCGGCGGGTCGGAGAGGCGGTCGGCGAGCGTGGAGTTGGCGATCGCGCCGAAGACCGCGACGCCCACGGCGCTGCCCAGGTTGCGGGCGAACATGTAGGTGCCGGTCACGACGCCGCGCCGGTGCCAGTCCACCGCGGACTGGACGGCGACCATCGTCGGCGCGGACCAGAACCCGAGCCCGACGCCCACCACGAAGCACGCGAGCCCGACGGTGGTGACCGAGGAGTCCGCACCGAGGAGCGCGACCATGCTCGCGCCGGCCACGGCGATCGCCCCGCCGATCAGCGCGGTGTCGCGGAAGCCGATCCGCAGGTACAGCCGGCCGGACAGCGCGGCCGCCAGGGGCCAGCCCAGCGTCATGGCGGAGAGCGCGAAGCCGGCCACCAGCGCGCCGGTGCCGAGGACGCCCTGGGCGTACGTCGGGACGTAGGAGCTGAGCCCGATCAGGGTGACCCCGATGGCCATCGAGGCCAGGTTGCCGCCGACCAGCACCCGGCGCCTGAACACCCACAGCGGGAGGACCGGCTCGGTGGCCCGGCGCTCGACCAGCACGAACGCGAGCAGCGAGATCGCGCCGACCGCGAAGACCCCGATGCTCACCGCCGAGTCCCAGTCCCAGGCCACGCCGCCCTCGAGCAGCCCGAGGATGACCAGGGAGCAGCCCACGATGAGCAGGGTGGCCCCGAGCAGGTCGAAGTCGTGCTTGCGGCGCTCCACCTTCTCGTGGAACGCGCGGTAGAGCATCCACGCCGCGACCGCACCGACCGGGAGGTTCACGAAGAAGATCCAGCGCCAGCTCAGGTACTCCGAGAACACCCCGCCCAGCGCCGGGCCGACGACCGATGAGATCCCCCACACGCTGGCGACGTAGCCCTGGACACGGGCCCGCTCCTGCACCGAGTAGAGGTCGCCGATGATGGTCATGGTCACCGGCAGCACCGCACCGGCTCCGATGCCCTGCACCGCCCGCGCCACGATGAGCGTCGGCATGCTCCAGGCGACCCCGCAGAGCACCGAGCCGAGCAGGAAGATGCCGATGCCGAGGAACAGGACCGGCCGGCGGCCGACGACGTCGGACATCTTGCCGTAGAGCGGCGTGGTCACGGCCTGGGTCAGCAGGTAGATCGAGAACAGCCACGGGAACTGCGAGAAGCCGCCGACGTCACGGACGATCGAGGGCACCGCGGTGGCGATGATGGTGGCGTCGAGGGCCACCAGCGCGGTCGCGAGCATGATCGCCGCCAGGACGGGGCCGCGCTCGGAGCGCAGGCCGACGGCGGTCCGCTGGCTCTCCCCGCCCGCCGGCTCCCTGGTGGTGGTCATCCCCGGCAGCAACCGTGATCGATGCCGAACTCTTCCCCGCCCTCGGACCGGCCCGGTCGCGCCCCTACCCTGAGCCCGGTGCGCCTCGTCGACCACCTCCCCCGCGGCGGCGGACCGGACGAGGTGTTCGACGCGTTCGCCGCCTGGGCCGCTAGCCGAGGGGCTCGACCTCTACCCCGCGCAGACCGAGGCGCTGATCGAGCTGGTCGTCGGGCAGCAACGTCGTGCTCGCGACACCGACCGGGTCGGGCAAGAGCCTGGTCGCCACGGGCGCGATGTTCGCAGCGCTCGCAGCGGGGCGGCGGGCGTGTGGACGGCGCCGATCAAGGCGCTGGTGTCGGAGAAGTTCTTCGCCCTCATCGACGTGTTCGGCGCCGAGAACGTCGGGATGCTCACCGGCGACGCCAGCGTGAACCCGGACGCACCGCTGCTGACCGCGACCGCCGAGGTGGTCGCCAACCACGCGCTGCGAGACGGCGCCGACACCGACCTCGGCCTGGTCGTCATGGACGAGTTCCACTACTACGCGCGACCCGGAGCGCGGCTGGGCCTGGCAGGTGCCGCTGCTGGAGCTCCCCCGCGCCCAGTTCCTGCTCATGTCGGCGACCCTCGGCGAGGTCGGCTTCTTCCGCGACGACCTCACCCGCCGGACCGGACGGACCACGGCCGTCGTGGAGTCGGTCGAGCGGCCGGTACCGCTGACGTACTACTACGCGAAGACGCCGGTGCACGAGACGCTCGAGGAGCTGCTCTCCACCGACCGGGCACCGGTCTACGTCGTGCACCCGACGCAGGCGGCGGCGCTGGAGCGCGCCCAGGCGCTCACCAGCGTGAACGTCGCGAGCCGGGCGCAGCGCGACGAGATCGCCGCCGCGCTCGGGGCGTTCCGCTTCCGGTCCGGCTTCGGCCCGACCCTGTCCCGGCTGGTGCGGCACGGCGTCGGCGTGCACCACGCCGGTCTGCTGCCGCGCTACCGGCGGCTGGTCGAGACGCTGGCCCAGGCCGGGCTGCTCAAGGTGGTCTGCGGCACGGACACGCTCGGGGTCGGCATCAACGTGCCGATCCGCACGGTCCTGGTCACGTCGGTGTCGAAGTACGACGGCACCCGGGTGCGGCACCTCACCGCCCGGGAGTTCCACCAGGTCGCCGGTCGCGCCGGGCGGGCCGGCTACGACACCGCCGGGACCGTGGTGGTGCAGGCACCGGACCACGACGTCGAGAACGAGCGGCTCCGGGTCAAGGCGGGCGACGACCCGAAGAAGCTGAAGAAGCTCGTGCGCAAGAAGGCTCCCGAGGGTTTCGTCTCCTGGGGCGAGCCGACCTTCGAACGGCTGGTCGCGGCGCCCCCGGAGCCGCTGCGCTCGAGCTTCCGCGTCACCCACGCGATGCTGCTCAACGTCCTCGCCCGGCCCGGCGACCCGTTCCTCGCGATGCGGCACCTGCTCGAGGACAACCACGAGCCGCGGGCCGCGCAGCTGCGGCACATCAGGCAGGCGATCGCGATCTTCCGTGCCCTGGTCGCCGGCGGGGTGGTGCAGCGGGTCGACCCGCCCGCCCCCGACGGCCGCCGCTGGGCGCTGACCGTCGACCTGCAGCCCGACTTCGCGCTCAACCAGCCGCTGTCGCCGCTCGCCGTCGCCACCCTCGACCTGCTCGACCGCGACTCCCCGACGTACGCCCTGGACGTGCTCTCGGTCGTCGAGGCGACGCTGGAGGACCCGCGGCAGGTGGTGGCCGCCCAGCGGAGCAAGGCCCGCGGCGAGGCGGTGGCCGCGATGAAGGCGGAGGGCATCGAGTACGAGGAGCGGATGGAGCTGCTGGAGGACGTCACCTACCCGCGGCCGCTCGCCGAGCTGCTGGGCTACGCCTACGACACCTACCGCGCGCGGCCACCCGTGGGTCGCCGACCACGAGCTCAAGCCCAAGTCCGTCGCGCGCGACATGAGCGAGCGCTACATGACCTTCACCGAGTACGTCGGGTTCTACGGCCTGGCCCGGTCCGAGGGGCTGGTGCTGCGCTACCTCGCCGACGCCTACAAGGCGCTGCGGCAGACGGTTCCGGACGACGCCCGCACCGAGGAGCTGCGCGACCTCATCGAGTGGCTGGGCGAGCTGGTCCGCCAGGTCGACTCGAGCCTGCTCGACGAGTGGGAGCGGCTCACCGCGCCCGGCCCGGAGGTCGACGAGCGAGCCCTGGTCCGGGACGAGCGGCCACCGGCCGGTCACCGCGAACGTGCGCGCGTTCCGCGTGCTGGTGCGCAACGCGATGTTCCGCCGGGTCGAGCTGGCCGCGCTGCGCCGCTACGACCTGCTGGGCGAGCTCGACGCCGACGCCGGCTGCGACGCCGACGTCTGGGCCGAGGCGATGGCGGGCTACTGGGCCGAGCACGACGTGCTGCTCACCGGCGCGGACGCCCGCGGCCCGGCGCTGCTGCAGGTCGCCGAGGGCGCCCGGCCTGGACGGTGCGCCAGATCTTCGACGACCCGGCCGGCGACCACGACTGGGGCGTCTCGGCGCCGTGTCGACCTGGCGGCCTCCGACGAGGCCGGCGCCGCGGTCGTCACGGTCACCGCCGTCGACCGGCTCGACGGTGGGTGGACCGCCGAGGACTGACCGACCCGCGGCACCGACCCGGGCGCCTCAGTCGTCGGGGAGGGCGGCGAAGGCCTGCTTGGTGTCGCGGTACCAACCCATCGACTTCGCGGGGTGCCGCCAGCGGCTCTTCATGGCGTCTCTGGCTCCCTGATGGGTCGCGTCGCCGGCCTTCTCCGCCTGCTTGAGGTGGCGGTCCTGGGCCTTGATGACCTCGTCGGCACTGTCCCCGCGGTGCTCGACGTCGCAGGGCCCTCCGAGGGCTCGGCAGGTCATGGTCTTCATGGTCGTCTCCTTCTCGAGGGTGTCTTGTCCTGCTGACGATCGAACCGGGCCGGGTGTGACCGGGTCAGCCTCGCGGCCGACCGCCGTCGCGCCGCACGACGCGCGAGAGGACGTCGGGCTCGGCGCGGAAGGTGATGGCGCGCACCAGGCCGTCGCTGACGGTGAAGTCGAAGACGACCCTGGCCGCGCCGAGGTGGAACCAGGCGCTACCCGGCCGGTCGCCGACGAAGACCGGGAGCGCGGCCTTGGCGCTGCCGTCGAAGAACGTCGCCACCTCGTCCCCGCCCTGGATCCGCCGTGGCGTGCCGACCAGGACCGCGGCGTCGTCGGCAGTCACGGTGGCGTCCGGTGCGAGCAGCTGCAGCAGCCGGTCGAAGTCGCCGTCCTTGGCTGCGGCCATGAAGGCGTCGACGACCTCCCAGTCGGCCAGGCGGTCCTCGGGGTGCGGCTGGGTGACCTTGGCCCGGGCCCGCGATGCCAGCTTGCGCGCGGCCGCGGGCGTGGTGTCGAGGACGCCGGCGATCGTCGGGAACTCGTAGCCGAAGCTGTCGTGGAGCACGAAGGCGACCCGCTCGCGCGGGGAGAGCCGGTCGAGCACGACGTTCAAGGCGAGTCCGACGGTCTCGGCGAGCGCGACGTCGTCCGCGGGGTCGCCGGCGGTCTCCTCGACCTCGACGTCGTCCGTGGGCACGGGCGTCCTGGACCGCAGCCGGTCGAGGCACAGCCGGGTGGTCACCGTCGTCAGCCAGGCCGGCAGGCTCTCGATCTCGGCGTCCGTCGAGTGCAGCCGGAGCCACCCCTGCTGCACGACGTCCTGGGCCTCGGCGTGGTCGCCGAGCAGCCTGCTCGCGATCCCCACCAGGCGTGGCCGTTCCGCCTCGAAGCTGTCCGTCCGGTCCACGGCCTCCACCCTTCCACGTCCGCTGGGTCACCCCACTGACGCGCGATCCGGGCCGAGTGTGACTCTGCTGCTCGGTCCGTCTCAGGTGCGCAGGATCGTGAGCGGTCGCCAGGCTGGCCGGGGCACTTGGTCGGGGTCGACCCATCTCGGTGGGGTGAAGACCGGGAGCCGCTGGTCCCCGACGTGCACCTGCCAGCCGTCGTGGTGGACGACCCGGTGGTGATGGGCGCACAGGAGCACCAGGTTCGACAGGGCAGTCGGGCCGCCGTGTGCCCAGTGCCGGATGTGGTGGGCGTGGCACCAGCGGGTCGGCCGGCCGCAGCCGGGGAAGGCACAGCCGCCGTCACGCACGAACAGCGCCCGGCGGAGGGCAGCCGGGACGACTCGGGACCGGCGACCGATGTCGAGCAGGGCCCCGGCGCTGTCCACGACGGCGGCCACCAGCCAGGCGTCGCAGCCCAGCCGTCGGGTGGTCTCGGGCGAGAGCGGGGTGCCGTCCTCGAGGAACGCGGTGTGGTCGCCGGGCGGAGCGTCCGGCCGGCTCAGGGCCTGCAGGTGGCCGGGAGTCGTGACCACGGTCATGGTGACGGCCTCGCCACCGGCCATCGGCATCTGCTCGGACGCCAGCCCCCAGGACACGAGCAGCATCAAGGCGTCTGCCCGTCGCTTCGCCGGGGTGCGCGGGTCGGGGGTGCCGTCGGCCCGCGGAGTGGGCGCGGCGAGGACGTCGAGCGCGGCGTCGAGGGTGGCGCCGTGCTCAGGGGTCAGCCGTCCGGTGACCCCGCGCCCGCCGTGCAGGTCGTGGGTGACGGTGAAGGCCTCGGCCTCGGCGCGCAGCGAGTCCTCGCGCTCGAGGTCGGCGCCACCGGCGGGGTCCAGCCGGTCCAGCAGGTGCCGACCGAGGGTCGCCACCGCAGCGGCGTCGTGGCGCCGGGCCTGGTCGACCAGGAAAGCCTCCCCCCGCGCCCTCGTCGCCGCGTCGACCGCCGCCGGGAGCCTCCGGAGGGTGTCGGCCACGACCCGGGCGGACTCGTGCGACACCTGTCCCGCGGCCAGGGCCGCAGCCAGGGCCGGCAGCTGCCGGTCCAGGTCGGCCGCCAGCCGGACCTCCGCGTGCGCGACGGCCGGGCGCTGCAGGCAGCGGCCGCGCAGCCACGCCGCGGTCGAGGAGGCCCCCGCGCGGACGGCCGCACCGCGGCCGTCGATCTCCCGGGTCATCGCCAGCACGACGGCGTCCAGCCGGCCCCGGGTCGCCTCGGCGTCGATCCGGACGGTGAGCAGCTCGTGCTCGGACATCGACCAGAGGTTCGCCGCGGCCAGCTCCTCGACGCCCGCGTCGACCACGGCCAGCGCGAGTCGCGCCGGGTGCGCGACCGCGGTGATCGTGGGGCTGCTCATGCCGGTGAACCTACGCCCACCCCCGGACACAACCCGCACCGCTCGGAGCGGCGGAAAGCGTTGCGGCACAACGCATTCGCTGTCCACAGGCATCCGTCACCGAACCGTGCTGTGGACAGCCGCCGCAGCCCTCCGCGGTGCGCATCAGGGGCGCATCAGAGGGCCGCAGGGGCGCCCCGGCGGACCGGGAGCGCCCCTGCGGGGTGCGGGCTCGTCAGCCCAGGCGGGCCAGCCTCGCGTTCGCGGTCCGCACCGACGCGATCGTCGGGTCGACCTCGTAGTTCGCGTCCTGGCCGTCGATCCGCCACGCCACCACCGACACGGCCGCACCGCGCCGGGTGACGCCGAGCCACTCGAAGGTGCCCTCGACGTCGTCCTTGTCGGTCTTGAAGGCGAAGGAGAAGTACGAACCGCGGCCGGCCGGCACGTCGACCTGGCGCCGCCTGTCCGTGAACAGCAGCCGGCCGCCGGCCGGGATGTTGTCGCCGGTGTGCGAGCGCCAGCGCTTGATCGCGCGGTAGGCGGCCCTGGCCCCGGCCCGGTCGTCGAAGGTCAGCACGACACTGGTCGCCTCGCCTCCGGGGATCGCGACGTCGCGACGTGCCCTGTCCTCGAAGCCGAGGGCCTTGAGGCGGGCGGGCTGGGCGGTGCTCACCCGGCGGTGCCGGACGGCGACCTTCTCCCAGTCCTGGACCTGGTTGACGACCGGCATCCGCCGGGCCGGCAGCAGTGCGTCCCGCGGCTCGGTCGCGGTCGTGGGAGCACCTGTGGCGCCGGCACCGGCGAGATCGGCGGCGGACACGGTGCCGACGGCCGTCGCAGCGGCAGTGGTCGCAAGGACCGCCACGACGAAGGCCGCGCCGCTGGTCCGGTGGGAGGCACTGCTGGCGTGACGGGACATCTCGGTCTCCTCTGCGCGGCCGGGGGCCGGTCCCGCCCGGGCCCGTCCCGGATGCGGCAACGAGGAAGACGCGGGACCCCGCGGACCGGTTGCACGACACCCCCGTTGCGGCGGGTCGTGCGGCACCACCGGCCGCCTAGAGGAAGCGGGTGGGGTCGAAGTCGGCGATCGGGATGATCCGCACCCGGGGCAGCACGCCGGTGAAGCACCGCACGTCGTCCTCGAGGTCGAACACCTCGAGGCCCTTCTCGGCCAGCTCGCTGAACCGGAGGTTCACGAACTCCCGGAAACCGAGGATCCCCACCCGGCGGTCCCCGCCCAGCAGACCCTCGACCTGGGGCAGGAAGTCTCCGTCGTGGCTGGCGAGCAGCACGTCACCGGGCAGGGCTTCGATCGCCTCCAGCGTGCGCTGGACGGCGATGTCGACCACCTTCTGACCCGGCTCACCGGCTAACGGGATCGGCCGGTACTGCATGGCCAGCAGCGCCGACACGAACGACATCGGCAGGTGGCCGTTGGTGGCGTTGAGGAAGAACAGCGCCTTGACCGGCTGCCCCCAGCGCTCCTCGGCGAACTCGCGCACCTTCTCCCAGCGCGGCCGCTCGTCGGGGTTCGGCCGGCGGCTCAGCACCGACATGCCGAGCGTGGCGTCGATGTTCTCGCCGTCGACGACCAGGTAGGTGGTGCGCTCGGCCGCGGCCGGGCTCCCGCTCATGGTGTCGGTCGTGCTGTCGGTCATGTCCCGAGCCTAGGTGCAGGCGGGGTCGCCGACGCCGGTTCCACGGCGGGACCGAGCAGGGGACGGGCGAAGAGGTCGGTCCGCCTGCGGGCGAGCTGCGGCTTGGTGGCGCAGACCTCCCCCATGCCCCCGGTACCGCCCGTGGCGCAGGTGGCCCAGGCCCAGCCCCCGCCGGCCGGGCTGAGCACCTCGACGCGCGGGACGCTCACGTGGTCCGGCGCGAAGACACCACCGGGCGGGGCGGTGCCCGCGTTGGCGAAGGCGATCCACATGTGCGAGTCACCTGCCCGCAGCCGGGCCGGATGGGCGAAGCAGGGATCCGGCTCCACCAGCCCCGGGCCCAGGGGGACGGCCGTCCCGTCGAAGCGGACCGGCCACGGCCACCGGAGCGACGCGGGGACGGCGAGCACGTCGGCGCCCCGGACGGCCAGCACGCGGGACGGCTCGAAGGCCTCGAGCTCGTCGCCGCCGAGCAGGCCCAGCCGGCCCCAGCCGCGCTCGTGCACGCGCGGGGGCCAGCGGTTCACCGGGGACGGCCCATGACGAGTGCGGGCCCAGGTGCGTGGTCCGCCGGTGCGCGGTGACCCCCGAGCCGTCGACCGCGACGACGCTCACGTGCAGGGCGTCGTGACGACCCGGCTCGACGAGAGTCGTGACCACCTCGCAGCGATGCTCGCGGGCGAGGGCGACCAGCCGGTCCAGGGCCTCCGCCCACCGGGCGGCCGCCGTGCGCGCAGCCGCCTCGCCGGCCGGCACCCCGCCGCACAGGTGGAAGGCCGGCAGCACCGCCAGGCCGGCGGGCGCGTCGAGGGGCGGGACCTCCCCCGGCGCGGCGGCGAGCACGGCGACGCCGACGGCCGCCGCCTCGTGCGTCGGGGTGAACGGTCCGTCGTGGCCGCCCCGGGGCCATCGCGAGGACAGGGCGAGGGGCCGGTACTCCGCGGGGCGCCGCCCCGACAGGAGCGCCGCGCGCCGCCGGGCACCCGCGGCCAGGTCGAGGGTCCCGGTGACGTGACCGGCTCCGGCGTCGAGCGCGGCGACCACGGCACCGTCGTGCTCGATCACGGCGCTCCCACCGCTGAACTGGATGCCGAGCTCGTGGCCGGCCATGTCGGCGGCGACGACCGGCATCGCGTTCTCCCAGGCGCGCAGCCGCCAGGTCGCACTGGGGCCGGGCTCGTCGACCCACGCCGTCGGCACCGCGAGCCACCCGGCCCCGGCGAGCGCGGCGTACCGCGCCGGCTCGGGGTGGTCGAGGTCGGCGCAGATGAGCGGCGCCACCCGCCCGGCCGGCGTCTCCCACACGGGCGGAAGGCGGTCCCCGTCGACGGCCCAGAAGGGGTCGGCGAGGAACGGATGGGTCTTGCGGTACACCCCGAGGAGCCCGTCGGGCCCGACCAGGACGCAGCTGTTGTACAGCAGCCCGTCACCGGACAGCTCGGGCAGGCCGACGACGAACCACGCTCCCGTCCCGTGCGCGAGCCGGGTGAGCCGGTGCACCACCGGCCCGTCCAGCGGCTCGGCGAGAGCGCGCACCTCGGCCTCGTCCGGCCAGCAGTAGCCCGTCACGGCCATCTCCGGGGCGACGACGACCAGCGCACCCGCCGCCGCCGCGGCGGCACCGAGCTCCTCGATCGCGTCCAGGTTCGCGGCCTTGTCGCCCCGCACGGCGACCAGCTGCACCGCGCCCACGGTCGCCCGCGAAGGTCCGGTCCGGCCGGCGTCCTCGTGCACCCGGACCCCTCAGTCGAAGATGAGGACGGTGCGGGTCCGCTGGCCGGCGCGCATGGCGTCGAACGCCTCGTTGACCTCGGACAGCGGCACCCGGTGCGAGATCAGGTCGTCCAGCGGCAGGCGGCCGGCGAGGTACAGCGTGGCGATCCGCGGGAAGTCGATGCTGGGCACGGCCCCACCGTAGTTCGACCCCACGAGGGTCTTGCCTGCCTCGGCCAGCGCGAGCACGTCGATCGCCGCGGTCGCCCCGGCCGCGGGCAGCCCGACGAGCACGCCCGTGCCGCCGGTGGCGAGCAGGCCCGGGACCTGCTCGATGCTCTGCGTCCGGCCGATGACCTCGAAGACGTAGTCGGCGCCGCCCGGCGCGACCGCCGTGACGGCCGCGACGAGGTCCGGGCCGGCGCGGACGGCGTGGGTCGCACCGAACGAGCGGGCGGCCTCCAGCTTCTCCTCACTGGTGTCGACGGCGACGACCGGGTGGGCACCGACGAGGGCGAGGCCCATGACGACCGAGAGGCCCACGCCGCCGCAGCCGAGGACGACCGCCGAGGCACCCGCCTCGACGCGCGCGTTGTTCACCACGGCCCCGACACCCGTCGTCACCGAGCAACCGATGAGGCTGGCGACGTCGAAGGGCACCTCAGCGGGGATCGTGACCGCGGCGGACTCGGCCACCACGGCGTACTCGCTCATGGTGCCGACCGCGAGGTAGGGGTAGACGGTGGCGCCCTCGCCGTCGGTGAGCCGCGTCGTCCCGTCGGGAAGCAGGCACTCGCCGGACCGGGTGCCGGTGCAGGCCCACGCCTCCCCACGGACGCACGGCTCGGCAGCGGCGGCACGGGTAGTACCAGGACAGCACCACGTGGTCGCCGACGCGGACGTCGACGACGCCCTCCCCGACCTCCTCGACCACGCCCGCTCCCTCGTGGCCCATCACGGTCGGCGTCGGCAGCTGCCACTCCCCGTCGAGGACGTGCCGGTCGGACCCGCACACGCCGGAGGCGCGCAGCCGGACCAGCACCTCCCCCGGCCCCGGGTCGGCGACCTGCACCTCACGGATCTCCAGCCGGTCGCCGTGCCCGTCGTGGACAGCCGCCCTGGCTGTCCGCGGCATCAGACCCGCTCGCTGTCGACCCGCGCGGCCGGGCCGTCGTCGGCGAGGTCGTACCCGCCGTGCCCGGACCTCTTGCTCAGGACGGCCGAGAGCACCAGGTGCGACACGCCGGCCACGACCACCGCCGGGACGGAGGCCGTCAGCAGGTTGAACGCCGACTTCGTCTCCAGCGTCTGCGGGTTGTACAGCGCGATGTAGGTCAGCGCGCCCAGCCCGGTCGAGACGATGCCGGCGATGTTGAAGCCACCGGTGAAGTGGTAGGGGCTCGCCGAGCCGTGAGCGTAGAGCCCGGCCATGTCGAGGCGCTGCTTGCGCAGGACGAAGTAGTCGGCGACCACCGTGCCGCAGATCGCGGCGAGGAACGCGCCCGTCCATGTCACGAACAGCAGGAACTGGTCGTAGAGCAGACCGGGGAAGAAGGCCAGCACGGCGGGCAGGACGAAGAAGCCCGCGGTCAGCCACTCCCACCTCACCTTCGTGAGGACGTTCCCGCCCGCCTGCCGGAACGCGAGACAGGTCGAGTACACGATCGAGGCCAGGCTCGTCAGGTTGGCGAACGCGACGAAGACCAGGGCGAGGACACCGAGCCAGGCCCCGCCGAGCGGGATCATCCAGACGGTCGGGTCCGAGTCGCCGAGGGTCAGCGCGGCGGCCATGCCCACGACCTGGGCGACGATCGTGGCACCGAACAGGCCGATGAAGCTGGGCCACAGCGCCGACCGAGGGCTGGTGGTCAGCCGCGCGAGGCTGCCCATCACCGGCCACCAGGAGAAGCCGACTCCGAGGTTGAACTCGACGGCCAGGGCGAAGTTGAGCTTGTCGTCCTCGAAGGGGTCCAGCGGCGCGGCGTTGGTCAGCTCGGTCCACGAGGTCTCGGTGAAGAGCAGCACGATCATGCCGACCGTGAGCACCGCCAGCCCGGGAGCGACGATGCGGTTGAGGAACCGGATGCTCAACGGGCCCTTGGCGAGGATCGCCCACGCGGCGACGATCGCGACGAGCGCGAAGAGCGTCACCGGCAGGTCGTTGGGCCCGATGTCGGTGCCGAACACCTCGTTGGACACCTGGGTCGTCGCCCGGCCGAACATCACGCCCAGCAGCGAGGACCAGCCGATCTCGGTGAACAGGATGATCGTGAAGACGATCAGCGCCACGCCGCCGAAACCGAAGACGCTGCGCAGCACGGTGTACTGCTCGATGCCGTAGCGCTGGCTCGAGACCACGCTCGCCAGCAGCATGATGACGACACCGATCGCGTTGCCGATCAGCATCGCGAGCAGGCCGTCGGTGAAGCCGACCAGCAGCGCGGTCGCACCGCCCACCAGGAACGCCCAGGTGGCGATGGCCAGGCCGATGTTCACCCAGGTGAAGTCGGCGAAGTTCCAGACCCGCTCCGAGCGCACCACCGGCAGCGAGCCGAAGGTGGCCTCGCGGGTGACGTCCTCCTCGGCCGCCATCAGAGGGTCACCAGCAGGCCGACGAGCACCGAGACGACGACGATGGCCACGCAGATGATCAGGTCCGCTGAGGACAGCGGCGCGTGGGCCTCGTCGCCCGTCTCCGTCGCGGCGATCTCCGCCAGCCGCCGCTCCAGCTCGCCGCGCACCGCGGCGTCGGTGACATCCATGTTGAAGGCCTCCAACCCATGTCCGGCAGCCGCCGGTCCGACCCCCGACCAGGCGTATTGGAACACGCCGGCCAGCGCGCCGCGCGCGGATCAGGGGTGCGTGTCGGAGTGCTTCGTGCGGGTCAGGCGCCGAGGGCGCGCCACACGCCGGCCCCCGCCACGCCGTCGACCGGCCAGCCGCGGGCCTTCTCGAGCCGCTTCACCCTGCGCTCGGTGAGCGGGCCGAAGTAGCCGGTGCGGTACTTCTTCTTCATCCGCAGCGCGGTCTGCAGCGCCTTGACGGCGACCCCCTCGTCGCCTTGTCGCACGGTGGTCCGGGTGAACTTCGTGATGCCGGAGCGCACCGGGACGACGAGCACCTGACCGACCCGGATCAGGTCCCCGGACATCCGGCTCGCGGAGCGGATCGCCGGCACCGAGGAGCGCCACACCTTCGCGATCCGGCTCAGCGAGTCGCCGGGCCGCACCGAGTAGCGCATCACGGACGGCAGCGACCGCCCGGCGGTGATCGTCTGGCCGCCCGCCGGGGCCGGGGCCGGGGACGCGGCCGGGGCCGGCGTCGGCACCGCGGTCGCCTTGCGGACGGCGGCCCAGGTCGCCTCGGTCGTGGTGCCGCCGGCCGGCAGGCCGCGGGCCGACTGGAACGCGACGAGCGCGCCGTGGGTGATCGGCCCGAAGTAGCCGGTCACGGGGGTCACGGCCAGCAGGCGCTGGAGCTGGGTCACGTACGGGCTGCTGTCGCCCTGGCGCAGCAGCGGGGTCCCGGTCAGCGACGCCGGGTCGACCGGCGCCGGGCAGGGCGTGTCGCGCGGGCCGTCGTAGGCCGGGGCGGGCGTGCCCGCGACCTGCCGGCACGGGCCGTAGTCGACGGCCGCGGCCTTGCCGGTCCACCACGAGCTGCGCTTCATGGCCCCGGTCCAGGCCAGCGAGATGTGGATGTGCCCGGCGTGCCCCTCGCCGCCGCCGTACCGGCGCCAGCCCTCCGAGGCACGGTAGGAGCTCCAGATCCGGCCGTTCCAGATGACGTACATCACCCCGAGCCGGCGGGCGTTCGAGGCCGGCCATCCCGTTGGGACCGGGGGCCAGCAGCCAGCCGAGGAACTGCTCGGCGACCGCCTTCTCGGCCGGGACGGCGGCGCTGAGGCCCCAGTCCCAGGCCCGGCCCTCCTTGTGCTCGCTGGTCCCGCCGATGTCGCAGCCCCGTGTCACGCCGAGGTCGCGGCCGCCGTAGGCGCTCAGCAGGCTGTCCCGCAGGGCGTCCAGTCCCGGCTTGACCGTGGGGTCGCAGGACACCTGCGGCAGGTACGGCGCGAACCCCTCGGGGCGGGCCGGCGCGGCCGCGGGGGCCACCGGGTCGGAGGCGGCGACGGCCGGCGCGGTGCCGGCGGTGCCGACCAGCAGGGCGGCGCCGAGCGCGCCGACGAGCAGGCGCAGCGCGGTGCGGGACGAACGGGAGACCCTGGGCATCGTGACGTGTACTCCTGGAGGCGGTCCGGCGGGCGGAACCCGAACAGCCTCGACTGCCCCAGGAGCCACCTGAACCCCTCTTGCACCACAACTGGGTAAAACTTGACCATCGGCCCGGTGCGTCGCCTTGCACATCGGGGCGGGTCGGTGCCCGACACGCCGGTGGTCCTGCGGCGCCGGCTCGGCGTGTCGTCGGCTCGGCCCCTCGCCGGCCCGGGGCGGGCGTTCGGCCGTCCGGTCGTCCGGTCAGGCCGCCTCGGGCTGCAGCGCGGGCGCGGCGGCCCGCCGGCCGTCGCGCCGGTCCAGCCCGAGGGACACCGCCAGCACCCCGAGGCCGGCGGCCGAGAGCACGGCACCGACCGCCGCGGGCGCCGTGTAGCCGAGGCCGGCCGCGATGACGACGCCGCCGAGCCAGGCCCCGAGCGCGTTGGCCACGTTGAGGGCCGAGTGGTTCAGCGTGGACGCCAGCGCCTTGCCGTCGCCGGAGACGTCGAGCAGCCGTGCCGTGATCGCAGGCAGGCTGATCGACGAGGTGAACGCCAGCAGCACCAGGGTGAGCGCGGCGGGCACGACGGAGCCCGCGGTCACGGTGAACAGCAGCTGCACGAGCAGGGTCGCCGCCGGCGCCAGCACGAGGGTGCGGGTCACCGACCAGTCCGCGAGCCGGCCGCCGACCATGGTCCCGACCGTCATGCCGACCCCGAACAGGGCGAGCACCACCGGGATGCCGCGCGGCGCGAGCCCGGAGAGCTCGGTCAGCGTCGGCGCGACGTAGCTGTAGATGGCGAAGAAGCCGCCGAACCCGACCGCGCCCATCGACAGGGTGAGCCAGACCTGCGGGCGCCGCAGCGCCGAGAGCTCACGCCGCGGGCCGGCGCCCTCGTGCACCACCATCCGGGGCACGAACAGCTCCACCGCCACCAGCGTGAGCAGCCCGATGACCACCACCGTGAGGTACGTGCTGCGCCAGCCGGCCGCCTGGCCGAGCAGCGTGGTCAGGGGCACGCCGACCACGTTCGCGACGGTCAGCCCCAGCATCATCATCGCCACGGCCCGGGCCCGGCGCTCCCGCGGCACCAGCGCCGAGGCGACCACCGCCCCGATCCCGAAGTACGCGCCGTGCGGCAGCCCGCTGGCGAACCGCGCGAGGACGAACGTCCCGAAGGTCGGGGCCAGCGCCGAGGCCAGGTTGGCGACCGTGAGCGCGGCCACGAGGACGAGCAGCAGGCCCTTGCGCGGCAGGCGCGCGCCGAGCACCGCGAAGGCCGGTGCCCCCACGACGACACCCAGCGCGTATGCGGTGATGGCGTGGCCGGCGGTCGGGATGGACACGCCCAGGTCGGAGGCGATCTCCGGCAGCACACCCATGCTCGCGAACTCGGTGGTCCCGATGGCGAAGCCGCCGACGGCCAGGGCGAGCAGGCTGACCCACGCCGGGACCTCGCGGCCACGGAAGGTCGCGGAGGGCCGGCCGGTCAGCGGGCGGACCGCCGTCGGGAGCCCGTCCGTCCCGGTACGCGGGTCGGCGACGCGCGGGCGCGCGGGCATGGCAGGGGTCCTTCCGAGGTGCGGCCGGCGGGCGGACGCCAGCATCGCCGCCCCGGGTTACGCCCAGGTGCAATCGTGTGACGGCGGAGTTGCATTCCCTCCCGCGGGGTGACGTCCACCACCCGGACCGGACCCCCGGGGAGCGGGCGGCCGGGGCGGGCGTGCCGCGTGCCGTCCGACCAGGGCCTAGGGTCCCCCCGTGCCGGGAACCCTCGACCTGCGACCCGCCCTGGACCGGCCGGACCTGCTCGCCCCCCCGGTCGCCGCGGCGCTGGCCGCCCGGCCGGCGCTCGCGGCCCTGGTCGCCGAGATCGACCCGGAGCTGGCCGACACGGCACAGTTCTGCGCGCGCTACCAGGTCGGGCTCGACGTGTCCGCCAACTGCGTCGTGGTCGCCGGCCGGCGGGGCGAGGTCACCCGGTACGCCGCCTGCGTGGTGCTCGCGACCACCCGGGCCGACGTCAACGGGCTGGTCCGCCGCCGGCTGGACGCGCGACGGGCGTCGTTCGCGCCGATGGACGTGGCGGTCGCCGAGACCGGCATGGAGCACGGCGGCATCACCCCGCTCGGGCTGCCGGCCGGCTGGGCGCTGCTGCTCGACCCGCGGGTCGTCTCGACGCCGGAGGTCGTGGTCGGCTCCGGACTGCGGCGGTCCAAGGTCGTGCTGCCCGGCGCCGCGCTGGCCGGGCTCCCCGGCGCCGAGGTCGTCGACGGCCTGGCGTCCCCGGTGGGCTGAGCCCCCCGGTCAGACCCCCGAGGAGCCGCGACGGGCGTACATGGCCTCCACGTCGTCGGCGAACTCGGCCATCACCACGGCGCGCTTCACCTTCAGCGTCGGCGTCAGGTGCCCGCCGGCCTCGGTGAGGTCGACCGGCAGGACCCGCAGGTGCTTGATGGCCTCGGCGGAGGAGACGGTCGCGTTCGCCTGGGCCACGGCGGTGCGCAGCTCGGCGACCAGCTCCGGGTCGTGGACGAGCTCGGCGGCCGGGACCTGCGGGCGCTGCGACCGGGCCAGCCAGGCCGCCAGGGCCTCGCCGTCCAGCGCGAGCAGAGCACCGACCGAGGCGCGGCCGTCGCCGACGACGACCGCCTGGCTCACCAGCGGGTGGGCGCGCAGGACGTCCTCCAGCGGGCCGGGGGCGACGTTCTTGCCGGAGGAGGTCACCAGGATCTCCTTGGCCCGGCCGGTGAGGGTCAGGAACCCGTCGGCGTCCAGCGTCCCGAGGTCGCCGGTGTGGAACCAGCCGTCCGCGTCGAGCACGGCGTCGGTGGCGGCGCGGTCGTGCCAGTAGCCCCGGAAGACGTGACCGCCTCGCACCAGGACCTCGCCGTCGTCCGCCGTGCGGACCTCGAAACGCGGCAGGGCTCTGCCCACGGTGCCCACCCGGCTGGCGGCGCGGGTGTTCACGGTCGCGGCCGCCGTGGTCTCGGTCAGGCCGTACCCCTCGAGGACGGTGACCCCGATCCCGCGGAAGAAGTGCCCGAGCCGCGGGCCCAGCGCGGCGCCTCCGGAGATGGCCCACTCGGTACGGCCGCCGAACGCCGCGCGGATCTTGCCGTAGACCAGGCGGTCGAACAGCGCGCGGCGCAGCCTCAGCAGCGGTCCGGGCCCCCGGCCCTCCAGCGCCGTGCTGTACGCGACGGCCGTGGCGGCGGCCAGGTCGAAGACCCGCACCTTCCCGGCGGTCTCGGCCTTGCGGCGGGCCGTGTCGTGGACCCGCTCGAAGACCCGCGGCACGGCGAGCACGAACGTCGGCCGGAAGGTCGGGAGGTCGAGAGTGATGCGCGCGACGTCGCTGTGCGCCAGGTGCACGCCCTGGAGCAGCACCGCCACCTGGATCATCCGGCCGAAGACGTGGGCCAGCGGGAGGAACAGCAGCGTCGAGCCGTCCTCGTCCTCGAAGAGCTCGGGCAGCATCTCGATCGCGCTGGTGACCTCGGCCAGGAAGTTGCCGTGCGTGAGCTCGCAGCCCTTGGGCCGGCCGGTCGTTCCCGAGGTGTAGATGATCGTGGCGAGCGAGTCGTCGGCCAGCGCCGCGCGCCGCGCGTCGAGCTCGGCCCGGGCCGACGCGGTGTCGTGCTCGCGTCCCTGCGCGCGCAGGGCGTCGAGGGTCGTGCGTCCCTCGACGTCGTCGAGGACCCACTGGTGGGCGAGGCCGGGCAGCTCGCGGGCGACCGCCTCGAGGGTTGCGGCGTGGCCGGCCGACTCGACCACGGCCCCGACGGCACCTGAGTCCTCGAGGATCCAGTGCAGCTGGTCCCGCGAGGAGGTCTCGTACACCGGGACCACCACGGCGCCGACCGCCCAGAGCGCGGCGTCGACCACGGTCCACTCGTAGCGGGTCCTGGCCATCAGCGCGACCCGGTCGCCGGCACCCACCCCGGCGGCGAGGAACCCGCGCGCGAGCTCGTCGACCTCGGCGTGCAGCGCGGCCGCCGTCACCGGCTCCCAGGCGCTGCCGCTGCGCCGGCTGAGCAGGACCCGGTCCGGGGTCCGGGCCGCGTGCCCGGGCACGATCTCCGCCAGGTTCGCGGGTGCGCCGGGCGCGGGGGCGGGGGTGCTGGGCTGGCTGGTCACGGAGATCCTCGGCGCCGGGGTGCGCAGGCAGCGGGTGCGCTCCTGCCGAACCTACGCCACAGTAAGTTACCGCGGCGTAGGTCGCGAACCCGGGCGGTCAGGCGTCCAGGCGCAGGGGCAGGTCGAACATCGGGAAGATCGCCGGGGTGTCGAGGAAGAAGACGACCCCGCGGACCCGGTCCGGGCCGAGGTCGAGCACCTGCAGCGACCACGCGCTGAGGCCGCCGTCGGGATCGGGCTTGTACTGCGCGAAGGCCGGTGCGCCGTTGGCCGAGACCGGCACCAGGCGCGACCCCTCGCAGGCGCTGCCGAGCCCCAGGCAGAAGGCCCGGATGTCGTCATGGGTCTGCAGCCACAGGGCGTACGGCGGCATCGACCAGGACGCGTCCTCGGCGAGCAGCGCCGTGAGCCGGTCCATGTCGTAGGCCTCGAACGCCTCGACGTAGCGCTCCAGCAGCGCTCGCTGGTCGGCCTCGAGGGGTAGGTCGGCGGTGTCCTCGCTGCCGGTCCGGTGCGCGGCGAGCGTCGCGCGGGCCCGCTGCAGGGCGCTGTTGACCGACGGCACCGTGGTGCCGACCAGCTCGGCGACCTCGGCCGCGGGCCACCGCAGCACCTCGCACAGGATCAGCACGGCGCGCTGGTTGGGCGGCAGCAGCTGCAGCGCGGAGACGAACGCGAGCCGGACCGTGTCGCGCAGCTCGGCGATCGCGGCCGGGTCGGCGCCGCTGGGGATCACCCGCACGTCGGGCACCGGCTGCAGCCAGGCGACCTCGGGCAGCGGCGCCGGGAGCCCGGCGTCGGGCGTGCCCGCCGGCCCCATGTCCATCGGCAGCGCCCGGCGGCTGCGGCCGTCGAGCATGTCGAAGCAGACGTTGGTGGCGATCTTGTACAGCCAGGACCGCAGCGACGAGCGCCCCTCGAAGGACGAGGCGGCCCTCCACGCCCGGACCATCGTGTCCTGCACGGCGTCCTCGGCCTCGAACGACGACCCGAGCATCCGGTAGCAGTACCCGGTGAGCTCGCTGCGGTGGTTCTCCAGCCGGCCGTTGACGCCCTCGGGGTCCGGTCCACCCTGGGTCGGCCCGCTCCCGGTCAGCAAGGCCCGGCTCGGCGCGGTGTCGGTCACCGGACTCCTCCCGTCGGAGGGCGCTGCTGTGCACCCGTCTCGTCCACCGGCCACCCTAGGACGCGCCCCCGACAGAAGCCACCTGTGCGGCGGCCACCCGGACGGCGGCCACCCGGAGCGGCAATGGGGAGGCTCAGCCGTCGACGTGCGAGCGCATCCAGTCGGCCAGCGGGCGCAGCTCGCGCCACGCCGAGCGCACCTCGTCGAGGGCCCGCGGGGTGGCCAGCCAGTCCGGCGCGCCGTACCGCCGGGTCACCATCAGCGACCGGCAGCGCAGCAGGTCGAGCCTCGGGTGGTCGGCGGGGTAGCCGCGGGGCCGGGTCCTGGTCCGGTCCCCCTGCTCCTGGAAGCCGTCGGCCCGCAGCCGGGTCACGATCCGCTCCAGGGCCGGCCCGCTGTCCTCCGCGTCGACGGCGGCACGGAACCTGGTGACCTCCGCCGACGAGTGCGACCGCCAGCCGCCGCCCGCGAGCAGCCCCTCCTGGTCCACCTGGACGTACCAGCCGACGCCCAGCGTCCCGTCCCCGACGAAGGCCCCCTGGTGGGTCTTGTACGGGGTCTTGTCCTTGCTGAACCTGATGTCGCGGTGCGGCCGGAACAGCTTCGCCTCGCCGAACTCCTCGGCCAGGGCTGCCGTGAGCGCCCGCATCGGGTCGCGGACCTCGTTCTCCCAGACGGCCTTGTTCCCGGCCCAGAACGTCTTGCTGTTGTCCGCCTCGAGCCCGGCGTAGAGCTCCAGAGCACGGTCGGAGAAGCCGCGGAACTCGCCCGGGTCCTGCGTGGTCGCCATGTCCCGACCCTCACACACCCGTGTGCCCCGCGCGCGCCGTGGGGCAGGCTGGCCGCATGAGTGCAGCAGACACGTTCCCGGACCCCTACCAGCCCCTCGAGCAGGTGCCGTCCTTCGCGGTCACCAGCGACGACGTCACCGACGGCGGCGAGCTGGCGCCGCCGCAGCGCTCCGCAACCTTCGGCGTGGAGGGCGGCGAGGACCGCTCCCCGCAGCTGTCGTGGAGCGGCTTCCCGCAGGGCACCCGCAGCTTCGCCCTCACGGTCCTCGACCCGTGCGCGCCCACGGCGAGCGGCTTCTGGCACTGGGCGGTGGCCGACCTGCCCGCCGGGGTCACCTCGCTGGCGGCCGGGGCCGGCGACGAGGGCGCCGACCTCCCGGCGCCGGCCTTCGCGCTGCGCAACGACGCGGGGGTCACCGGGTACACCGGCGCCGCCCCGCCGCCGGGGCACGGCAGCCACCGCTACTACGTCGTCGTGCACGCGGTCGACGTCGAGAGCCTCGGCCTGCCGAGGGACGCCAGCCCGGCGTTCCTGGGCTTCAACCTCTTCCAGCACACGCTGGCCCGCGCGACGCTGGTCGGCCGCTTCGAGCAGTGACCCGTCAGGCCACCAGGTGGCGGTCGAGGAAACGTACGGTGCGCCGCATCGACTGCGGCCACTGCGGCCCGAACGCGTGCTCCTCGCCGGGGTAGACGAACAGCCGGGCGTCCCGGTCGGCGGCCTCGAGCGCTCGCATGGTGGCGCGGGTCCAGCGGATCGGGCAGGTGTCGTCGGAGCTGCCGTGGTGGATCAGCAGCGGCTCGGTGATCCGGTCGACGTAGGTCCGCGGGCTCACCCCGCGCCAGAACTGCGGTGCGTCCGCCGGCTCCCCGTGCCGCGCGACGATGCGCCGGGCGACCTCGCCCCGCTCCGGCCGGGTCCACCGCTCGAAGTTGTCCACGGTGTCGGAGCTCACCGGCGCGAAGGCCACCGCCGCGTCCACCAGCCCGGGCTGCGCGACGAGGACGTTGTACAGGACACCGCCGCCCATGGAGCGCCCCACGAGACCCACCCGCTCCCCGTCGAGGTAGGCCAGCGACGACCGCCGCACCGCCAGCACGGCGTTCACCGCGTCGACGGTGTAGCCGAGTCGCAGCCGCTCCTCCTCCCCCGGTGACGCGTCGGACCCGGCATGCCCGCGGTAGTCGACGTGCAGGGCCACGTAGCCGCGCCGCGCCAGGTAGTCCTGCTCGCGCATCAGCCCCTGACCGGTCACGTAGACGTCCGGGTCGATGTAGCCGTGCAGCAGCACCGCCACCGGGAAGGGACCCTCGCCCGCCGGGACGTTCATCACCCCGGAGATGCGCAGGCCCTCGCTGCGGTACGTCACGGCGTACCGCGTGTACGCCGAGGTCCGGGCCAGCACCGCGCGGGTGCGCAGCGCGCGGCCGTCGTACGAGGCTGCCATCAGCGCCGGGAGCGAGACCGGGTCGGTGACCGGCGGGTCCGTCACCGGCGGGTCGGTGACCGGCGCCTCGGTGACCGGCGCGTCGGTGGCCGCCGTCGGTGCGGGAAGGGTGCTGGTGGCCGGCGTCGGTCCGGAGGGTGCGGCGCCGGAGCTCCCACCGCCGGAGCACCCCACCAGCACCAGGCCGGCCAGCAGCACGGCGCGGGCTGCCCGGGGTGACGCCGTCACGGCGAGACGGCCACGCCGAGCGTGTCGGCGGCCAGGAAGCGCGGCGCGCCCTTCTCGTAGAAGACGTCTGCCTCCACGAGCTCGAAGCCGGCCTGCTCGAGCAGCGGCACGATCTCCCGGGTCAGGTGGCAGCCGCCGGCGACCCGCTTCTGGACCGGCTCCAGCCGGCGCTGCCAGCGCTGCACCTCGGGGTCCGGTGCCAGCCCGTGCTCGAGGAAGTGCAGCCGGGCACCCGGCCGCAGGACCCTGCGCACCTCGCGCAGGGCGAGGGCCGGGTCGGGAATCGTGCAGAGGGTCCAGGTCGAGAGCGCCGAGTCGAACGTGTCGTCGGCGAACGGCAGCACCTGGCCGTCCAGGCCGGACCGGCGGACGGGGACCGGCGAGGCGGCCACGCGGGAGCGGGCCAGGTGCCAGCCGACCCCGGCCGGCTCGACCGCGTCGACCGAGGTGACCCCCGACGGGTAGTGGGAGACGTTGTGGCCGGAGCCGAAGCCGATCTCGACCACCGCCCCGGTCAGGCCGGCACAGACCCGCTCGCGGTAGGGCCGGGCCGACGATGTCCCGCACGCGACGTCGACCACACGAGGCAGGACATGGTCGCGGTAGAAGCCCACCGACGCACGGTACGCCTCCGCCGCCACGTTCGGCCCCCCGCCGTCGTGGGCAGGCTGGGACGATGGCGCGCACGAGCATCCTGGTCCAGGCCTCCGCCGACGACGTCTGGGCCGAGCTGGCGGACCCCTGGACCTACGCCAACTGGGTCGTCGGGACGGTGAAGATCCGTGACGCCGACCGCAGCTGGCCCGTGGTGGGCAGCAGGCTGCACCACGCGGTCGGGGCGTGGCCCCTTCTGCTGCAGGACGAGACCGAGGTCGTCGCGTGCGAACCCCTGCGCAGGCTGCGTCTGCAGGCCCGCGGCTGGCCCGCCGGGGAGGCGACCGTCGAGCTCACGCTGCACGCCGAGGACGCGCAGCGCACCCGGGTGGAGATGTTCGAGAAGCCGACCAGCGGCCCGGGCGCGTGGCTCGACAACCCGCTCCTGGACGGGCTCGGGACGCTGCGCCTCGCCGAGACGCTGGACCGGCTGCGCCGGCTGGTCGAGGGACATCGCCGCGACGGGTCCGGCCGCGCCTGACCGCAGCCCTGCACAAGATGCCGGTGCGTGAGGTCCCCGGGCGGGGGTACGCGCCGTCCAGCCGAGAACGACAGCGAGGAGAAGCCGTGCGAGCACTGACCTGGCAGGGGCGCCGCGACGTCCGCGTCGAGACCGTCCCCGACCCCACGATCCAGTCGCCCACCGACGCGATCGTGCGGGTCACGTCGAGCGCGATCTGCGGCTCGGACCTGCACCTGTACGAGGTGCTCGGCCCGTACCTCACGCCGGGCGACGTCCTCGGCCACGAGCCGATGGGCATCGTCGAGGAGGTGGGCGCCGAGGTCACCCACATCAAGGCCGGCGACCGCGTCGTCATCCCGTTCAACATCTCCTGCGGGTCGTGCTGGATGTGCACGCGCGAGCTGTTCGCGCAGTGCGAGACCACCCAGGTCCGCGAGCACGGCAAGGGCGCCTCGCTGTTCGGCTACACCTCGCTGTACGGCGCCGTGCCGGGCGGCCAGGCCGAGTACCTGCGGGTGCCCCAGGCCCACTTCGGCCCGATCAAGGTCCCGGAGGGCACGCCCGACGAGCAGTTCCTCTTCCTCTCCGACGTGCTGCCCACGGCGTGGCAGGCCGTGCGCTACGCCGACGTGCCCGAGGGCGGCACGCTGGCCGTGCTCGGGCTCGGGCCGATCGGCCAGATGGCCGCGCGGATCGGGCGGCACCTCGGTGCGGAGCGCGTCATCGGCGTCGACTCGGTCGACGCCCGGCTGCAGATGGCGGCCCGGCACGGTGTCGAGACCCTCGACATGCGCGAGGTCGACGACGTCGCCGAGGCGCTGATCGAGCGGACCGGCGGGCGCGGGCCTGATGCCGTCGTCGAGGCGGTCGGCATGGAGGCGCACGGCTCGACCCGCGGCACCGCCGCGAAGGTCGCGCAGGCCGCCGTGGGACTGCTTCCCGACAAGGTCGCGCGGACCCTCACCGACAAGATCGCCGTCGACCGGATGGACGCGCTGTTCGCGGCGCTCAAGGGGGTGCGCCGCGGCGGCACCGTCTCGGTCTCGGGCGTGTACGGCGGCGAGGTCGACCCGATGCCGATGATGGAGATGTTCGACCGCGGCATCCAGCTCCGGATGGGGCAGGCCCACGTGAAGCGGTGGATCGACGACATCCTCCCCCTGGTCGCGGACGACTCCGACCCGCTCGGCGTGCTCGACCTGACCACGCACCGGGTCCCGCTCGAGGAGGGGCCGCACATGTACGAGGTCTTCCAGCAGAAGTCCGACGACTGCATCAAGGTCGTCCTCGCGCCGTGACGGACTACTCCTCCGCCCGCGTCGTCGTCGTCACGGGGGCGTCCAGCGGCATCGGCCGGGCCACCGCGCTCCTGCTCGCGGGGACCGGCACGCGCCTCGTGCTGTCGTCCCGATCGCCCGAGGCCCTCGAGGAGACCGCGGACGCCTGCCGTGAGCTGGGCGCCGAGACGGTGACCGTGGTCGCCGACGTGACCGACGAGCCCGCCGTCGACAAGGTCTGCGCCGACGCCGTGGCCCGGTTCGGCGGCATCGACGGCTGGGTGCACACGGCTGCCGTGGTCGCCTACGGGCGTTTCGAGGACGTCCCGGCGGAGACCTTCCGCCGGGTCCTCGACACCGGCGTCCACGGGACGGTGCACGTGGCGCGCGTGGCCCTGCGCCGCTTCCGCGCCCAGGGCCACGGCACGCTGGTGCTGACCGGCTCGCTGCTCGGTGAGATCGCCACGCCGTACATGAGCAGCTACGTCACCTCGAAGTGGGCCGTGCGCGGGCTGGCCCGGGTCCTCGCGGTCGAGGCCCGCGAGACGCCCGGCGTGCACGTGTGCGTCGTCTCCCCCGGCGGTGTGGACACCCCCGTGTACCTGCAGGCCGCCAACTACGCCGGCCGGGTCGGCCGGCCGCCGCCCCCGGTCGACTCCCCCGAGAAGGTGGCCCGGGCGATCGTGCGGTCGCTGCGCGACCACCGGCCGCGCCGGTCGGTCGGTCCGGCCAACCTGGTGGCACGGGCCGGCTTCACCCTCCTGCCCGCGGTGTTCGACGCCCTCGTCGGCCCGCTGATGCGCGCCGGCGGGCTCTCCCGCGAGCCGGTCGAGCCCCATGACGGCAACGTCTTCGCCCCGGTTCCCGCCGGCGAGGGCCTGCACGGCCGCTGGGGCCGGCACTGGCTGCGCGCCGCCGGCGCGGGGGGTGCGACGGCCCTCGCCGCGGCTGCCGCCGCCCGGTCACAGGCCCGCCGGGACTGACGGACCACCCGCGCGGCTGGAAGTTCTCCCGCGCCCGCCGGGTGGTCGAGGGCCTCCCCGCGATCGTCATCCGCGACGGCGAGCTGCAGGAACGGGTGCTGGCCGACGAGCGGCTGACCCGCACCGAGCTGCTCGCGGCGGCCCGCCAGAACGGCGTGCGCGACCTGGCGGACGTCGAGCTCGCCGTGCTGGAGAACGACGGCTCGCTGTCCTTCTTCTCCCGGCCGGACAGCGGCCAGGCATCGTGACGGCCGCGCCGGGTAGGGCGACTCGGACCGGGCAGCCGGCCCGGCCGACGACGGCACCGCAGGAGGGATGGACCGTGGCGTCCAGCATCAAGAACGAGAAGCAGTACGAGGCCCTCGAGAAGAAGGGGATGTCCAAGGAGCGCGCCGCGCGGATCGCCAACTCCCCCGAGGCCTCGAGGCACGGCGGGGAGCAGTCAGGCAGCGGCGGCGACCCACGCCAGGGCGGCACCACGGCACAGAAGAAGGATGCCGGCCGCAAGGGCGGGGAGGCGACGGCACGCAAGAACAGCTGACCGGCCGGTTTGCGGCCCCCGGCTCAGACGGTCGTGGCGAACGTCTCGCGGTTCTGGCCGTAGGGCTCGGCGCAGCCGCCGCAGCGGGCAGCGCTGTAGGGACGGTCGACCGGGCGCAGCACCTCGGGGTGCCGGACGCGCGGGCAGTCGCTGCGGGTGTGGAAGCGCATCCGGGAGGCGGCGTCCTCCTGGTCACCCTCGTCCCACGGCTCGACGAATCCGGACGGTGGCTGGTACGGCATGGCAGGCCTCGCAGGGGACAGAACCTGTGGGGGGGCCGCACCGCGGTCTCGAGTGCGATCGCCCGGATTCTACCCGCCTGTCCCCCACGACACGACCCATGACGACCCCGCGGCGCGGGGCTGCCCCTGGCCCGTCGCTCAGTGCAGGCCACCCGGGCGACCGCGGGAGGGGTCCCTACCGAGCAGGGCGACCAGCCGGTCCCCCGGCGGGGCGTTCGGGGGAACCGCGACGGGGGGCGCGAAGCGGTGCGGCCGGTCGCCGGCGTCGACCACCACCCCGCACAGGTCGAGCAGCCGGGTGGCCAGTGCCGCCGGCACGGGGCGGTCGATGCCGCAGGTGCGCCACACGTCCCAGCCGTGCACCACGACCTCGACCGCGCCGGTCGCCGCGACCACCTCGGCCGGCAGCGAGCAGTCGGCGACCGAGACCGTGCGCGGCGTGGACGGCGCCACCCACGCGCCGACCGTCCGGCCGGCCAGTCGCCGCAGTGCGGGCACCGGGTCGTCCAGCGGGTCGACCCTGCGTTTGTCGCTGTGGTCGCCGGCGCCGGCCCCGTGCTGGCCCGGCGCGTCGAGGTCGAGGTGGCCGGCGGTCACCGCCTGGGCGAGCACGCGCAGCGAGTCGTCCAGGTGCCGCAGGAGCGCCCGCAGGTCCCATGCCGCGCAGGGGGAGCGCCGGGACAGGTCGGCCGGCGTGACCAGCGCGAGCCCCCCCAGCGCGTAGCCCACGGAGCGCTCGAGCAGCCCGACCGCGGGCAGGGCCCCGCAGTCGGGGTAGCGCCACGGGTCGGGACCGCTCATCGCAGCACGGCGTGCACGGTCATGGCTGGCCCTCCGGTCGACGTGTCCGGGGGCCGACCGGTCGGGCGCGCCGAAGTCATCGGACCGCCCCGGCAGGCGTGCGCGGCGGACAGCGGGGCAGGCTGCGGTGGTCACGGCCCCCAGGACGAAGGACGACACCGATCGTGAGCGCAGTGCCCGACATCACCCTGAACGACGGCGTGCAGATCCCGCAGCTCGGCTTCGGCGTCTTCCAGATCCCTCCGGAGGAGACCGAGCGAGCGGTGACCACCGCTCTCGAGGTCGGCTACCGGCACATCGACACCGCGCAGATGTACGGCAACGAGCAGGGCGTCGGCCGGGCGGTGGCCGCGTCCGGCCTCGGTCGCGACGAGGTCTTCGTGACGAGCAAGCTGAACAACGGCTTCCACCGACCCGACGATGCCCGCCGGGCCTTCGACCGGACGCTTGAGGCGCTGGGCATGGAGCACGTGGACCTGTTCCTGATCCACTGGCCGCTGCCGACGCTCTACGACGGCGACTTCGTGTCGACCTGGCAGGCGCTGGAGGAGTTCGCCCGGGACGGGCGGGCCCGCTCGATCGGGGTCTCCAACTTCCAGGTCGCCCACCTCGAGCGACTCGCCGCCGAGACCGGCACCGTGCCGTCGGTGAACCAGGTCGAGGCGCACCCGTACTTCCTCAACGACGAGGTCCGTGCGTACGGCGACGAGCACGGCATCGTCACCGAGGCCTGGTCGCCGATCGCCCAGGGCGCGGTGCTCGACGACGAGACGATCACGAAGGTCGCCGAGCAGCTCGGCCGGACCCCGGCCCAGGTCGCGCTGCGCTGGCACGTGCAGCGCGGTGACGTGGTGTTCCCGAAGTCGACGAAGGCCGAGCGGATGGCGGAGAACTTCGCGCTGTTCGACTTCGCGCTCGACGACGCCGACATGCGGGCGATCAGTGCGCTCGACAAGGGCGAGCCGGGCCGCACCGGCCCCAACCCCGACCAGTTCGACTACGTCCCCGACTGAGCAGACCTCAGTCGGTGGGCTCGAGTGCCATCGAGTAGAAGACCAGCTCGTACTCGTGCACGGACTCGACCGTCGCGTGGGCCTTCTCGGTGCTGACCTTGCGGATCTCGTCGACGGTCGCCCGGCTGGCAGCCATCGCCGCGGGGTCGGTGAACGAGGTCAGCGCCATCCCCTTGCCGGCCTCGGCGTCGACGACCATGGTCAGCCGGCAGAAGCCCGGCAGCAGCTCGGAGGCGGGGACCGTCGTGGTCCGCACCGTGTCGATGGCCGACTCGGTGTCGGCCGGATCGAACCTGACCCGGGTGACCCGCATCCCGCAGCCGGCCGCCACCGTTTGCCGCTCGTGCATGATCGCGAGCTCCCACTCCTCCGTCTCCGCGGGGGCACCCAGCAGCTGACCCCCCTCGGCGCGCAGCGGGATGATCGCCTCCTCGCTGGCGTGCATGGCCTCCTTCGTCGCCCACACGCTGTTGACCATGCAGCGGCCGGTGGAGCGGTCGACCAGCAGGGACATCCCGCCGCAGCCGTCGAGTCCGGCGAGCAGCGGAGCCACCTTGTCGCGGGCGAAGTTGATGCCGTCGTCCAGCCTGGCCGGGTCCCCGTCGAACGTGTTGGTCCGTGCGAACACGATGGTCGCCTCCTTCGTGACAGCACCTCGTCCGGCGCTGCCGGATCTCCCCACCGTGCACCGGACCCCGTCAGGAAGGGCAGGGTTGCAGGTCAAGTCCTCGTGTCGATGTCGTGACGGCCACGCTCGGACGGTGCGGTCCCTGGCGACCCGCGCCCGCGATGTCCCTTCCGTCCCTGCCCGGGGTGCCAGAGTGGCGGTCTCACGAGGACGAAGGTCGTGGTGACGATGGGCGAGAAGGGTGCGACTCGGGGCGCGGCGGCGGCGGAGACGGCCATCCGGTTCACCGACAGCCTGGCCGCCCTCGGCGAGGTGCACGCGAAGAAGATGTTCGGCGGGCAGGGCATCTTCTGCGACGGCGTGATGGTCGGTCTGGTCGACCCGAAGGGCACTGCCCACCTCCGCGGTGACGACTCGACCGCCGCTGCGGACGAGGCAGCAGGCGGCGAGCGCCACGGGCGGATGCCGTACTGGAGCGTGCCCGCAGGGGTGCTCGCTGACGAGGCGGCGCTGCTCGCGCGGGCTCGCCGGTCGCTGGAGATCTCCCGGGCCGCGAAGTCCTAGCGCAGCTCGAGCGGGGCACCGAGCCGTTCCTCGAACCGGCCGCGGTCGACGCGCCGCAACGCGCCGAGCACCTCGCGACCCTCGGCCTCGGTGAGCTGCCCGGCCGCGAAGCGCCCGCCCTCGAGGTTGACCGACACCGAGGAGCCGTCCGGGTAGACCACCATCAGGTAGACCTCGGGCAACGCGGCGGCCGGCGAGTACCCGAGCGGCAGGTAGCGGCGCAGCCTGCCTTGCGGCAGTGCGCCGGCGTCGGTGCAGGTGTACCCCCGCGGCGGGGCGGAGCAGTCGCCGGCGTCGGTGTGCATGCGGAGGAAGGTGACCCCCGCCGGCGTGACGTACTTCAGCACGCTCTCGTGCCCGCCGGGGGTGAGGCCGCTGCGCGCCGGCGCGACCTCCTGGACCGAGAACCTGTCCCGTCGCCACCCCGGGTAGGCCGGGTCCGCGGTCTCCCCGTCGAACAGCACCAGCGGCAGCCGCTCGGCGACCTGGTCCGTGGCCGACGCGGCGAGGGCGTTGGTGACCACGACCACCACCCCGGCGCCGAGGAGCAGCCCGAGGAGGATCGCCGCCGCCGCCGGCCTCTGCTCCGGCGCCCCCCACCACACGAACGCGACGGGCCCGCACGCCACCGCGGCCGCACCCAGGCAGAGCACCAGCAGGGTCCAGCCGGACGAGCTGTCCCGGATCACCGCGAGCAGCAGCGCCCCGTACCCCACGACCCCCACCAGCCCGAGCAGCGCCGAGCCCACCGGACGGGCCCGCCGGCCCCGGGGGAACAGCCGGCGGCCCGCGGAGAGCAGCGCGGCGAGGTAGGCGGCGACGGTCGTCGCCGTCGCGACCACAGCTCCGGCGATCAGGCCGCCGATCGCGGCCCAGCCGTCCGAGCCGTCCGCACCGGACACCATGACCGCCCCGACGAGGAACCCGGCGAGGCCACCCGTTCCCAGGCCCACGACAAGCGCCAGCAGGGCACCGCCCACCAGCTCTGCCGGCGGGCGCACCGCCGGCGGCTCGAGCGGCTGCTCGGTCCCCGTCACGCCACCACGGTGCCCCACCTGCCTGCCCGCGGGCGCGCGGCACGCCCTGGATCGGGCTGCAAGGTGCCCGACGACAGCTACCGCCGGAGGCCGGAAAACCGGCGCGTCGGTCCCGCTCCGAGCTGGTCGGACCCGCCGGTCACCGTCCCCGTCGAGCGAGCACGTGAGCCGGGCCGCGAAGATCGACAGATGCCGACGGGGCGGGCATACTGCGCCCACCGGTCGAGGAGTCGATTCATGCGCGTTCGGTTGTTGGTCGTGGCGTGGGCATGTGGCGCCCTGGTCGCCTGTGGGGGCGACGACACGACGCAGGCCGACCCCGCACCCCAGCAGAGCCCGTCGGACGTCACGACCGCCCCGGCCGTCGAGCCGGCGCCGGAACCGGTCACCGCGGACACCCCAGTGCTGCCGGACGCCCAGTCGATCCGGCAGGCCGGTGGCGAGGCGCTCGAGGCCAGCACGTCGGTCGACTGGGTCCGTGTCGCGAACGGCAAGACGTGGGTCTCGGGACTGGGCCGAGGCGTCGGCGTGTACGCCGCCCGGACTGGTCGCTCGTTGGGCTCCGTGGCGGTGCCGCAGGGACCGTGCGCCTCCATGACGTCGGGATTCGGCGCCGTCTGGACGCTGACCTGCGACACGCTGGGCGTGGCACGGATCGACGCGCGGAGCCGGAAGATGACGGGGCACGTGCCCCTTCCTGTCTCACCGGAGGGTGAGTCGACCGTCGGAGCCGGCGAAGGCGCGGTGTGGGCCGTCATCGACGGCGAGAACTGTGTCCGTTGCCTGCTGGCCCGCATCGACCCGGAGTCGCTGGAGGTCACCGACCGGTTCCCGCTCTCGTTCGACGCCACCGCGGTCCGGGCCGGCCAGGGCGGTGTCTGGCTGGCGGCGTTCTCCCGCAACGTGGTCATCCGCCTCGACCCCACCACCGGCGAGGAGGTCGCTCGGATCGCCGTTGCTCAGGGCCCGCGCTTCCTCGACGTCGGCGACGAGGGGGTCTGGGTGATGGCCCAGGCTGCCGGCGCCCTCTGCCAGATCGACCCCGCCGACAACAGCCTGGTCGGCTGCGCGGTGCTGGACCCGGGCGGCGTCCGCGGCGGGGACCTGACACTCGGCGACGGCTTCGTGTGGTTCAGGGGGACCTCGGCCCTCGTGGCCCAGGTGGATGCTGCGTCTGGGGCGCTGGTTCGCCGGATCGGGGCAGCCGAGGGCAGTGGCAGCGCGGCCGCCGGCGCCGGCCAGCTCTGGATCTCCGCGCACGACGTGTCCCGCCTCTACCGGGTGCCGGTCGACCCGCCCCGTGGCTGACCTCCGCAGGACGCGGACAGCCGGGCCCGATCGACCGCGCTACAGCTGGGCGTGACGACCCCGCTGCGCCGGTGCCGCAGACCAGGCCGCGGTCGCGCCTCCGGATGCCCGGTCGGCGGCCCGACTGCCATCGTCTAGGGTCCGGCCGTGAGCGCCCAGGCCCCTTCCGCAGTCATCTTGATCCGTGCCGAACGGTTCGTGCCGAACCCGGCCACCGCCGCCGACAACGCCTTCCAGGCCGACGCACCGGTGGGCCAGTCCGACGACGAGACGTCGGCCATGGCCCTGGCCGAGATCGACGCCGTGGCCGACGCGCTGCGCGCGGCCGGTGTCCGGGTCCACGTGTTCGACGACGAGGACCACACGCGGCCGGACAGCGTGTTCCCGAACAACTGGCTGTCCACCCACGCGGGCGGCAACGTCGCGGTGTACCCGATGTACGCCTCGAACCGTCGCCACGAGCGGCGCGCCGACATCCTGGAGATGCTCAAGTCGTCCTACCGGGTCCAGGCCATCGTCGACTACTCGGGCCTGGAGCCCGACGGCATCTTCCTCGAGGGCACCGGGGCGATGGTCCTCGACCACGTGTCCCGGGTCGCCTACACGGCGGTGAGCCACCGCGCCGACACCCACATCCTGGAGCGGTTCTGCACCGACTTCGGGTACGAGCCGATGGCCTTCGACGCCGTCGACTCCGCGGGCGTGCCGGTCTACCACACGAACGTCATCGCCTGCATCGGCACCGACGTCGCGTTGATCGCCCTCGAGATGATCCCGGACGAGGCGCGCCGGGTGGCCGTCCGCGAACGTCTCACGGTCAACGGGCGCACGGTCGTCGAGCTCACCGAGGAGCAGGTCCGGGAGTTCGCCGGCAACGCCGTCGAGCTCTGCGGCCGGACCAGCGAGGGCCGCCGGCACTACATCATGGCGATGTCGTCCCGGGCCCGCCGCAGCCTGCGCCCCGACCAGGTGGCCGCGATCGAGGAGTCGTGCACCATCGTCGACGTGGACATCCCGACCATCGAGCTGGCGGGCGGATCGGTCCGCTGCATGATCGCCGGCATCCACCTCGACCGGCGTCCCCCGGGCGTCGAGCCCGAGCCCACCCCTGCCGTGGAGGCGATCGACGAGAACCCGCACACCGCAGACGGCCGCGACCTGGCGGGCGGCGGTTGAGCCGGCTCGCGCCCGCGGTCCTCAGGCGACGGCGGGCCCGGCCGGCGGAGAGTGCTCCCGGCCGGGAGCCGGCCGGATGCCCTTGGCCAGCAGGTAGCCGATCATCCAGAACTCGGCCACCGTGGCCGGCAACGCCAGCACGTCGACGAGTGCGTCCGGCCGTTCGGCCAGCCCGTAGCCGACCAGCGCGCTGAGCAGGTAGCCGATTCCGCCGGCGACGAGCAGCCACCCGAGAAGGCGCGGGTACCTCCCGGTGGAGATCGCCACCCAGCCCATCGGGACCAGCCACAGCCCGAAGAACACGGAGCCGACCCCCCACGCGCTGCTGCTGAGCTGGTACAGGAGGCCGACGGCGGCGGCGGGGTCCGCTCCGGGCGCGAGCGAGGTGTCCTGCGCCACGGCGTTCGCGGTGGCCATGAACCCCGCGCTGGCCATGATCGCCGTGGCGTTCATCAGGCCGAACGCCGCCACGGCGACGCCGGCCACGAGGTTCACGTCCCGGAAGAGCGAGAAGAACCACACCGCGGCGAGCGCCTGGGTGAGGACGATGCCCATCTCCACCGCCACCCCGGCGCTGGCCAGCCACTCCTTCTCGGTCAGGTTGGCCAGCGTGGCGGCGGGGTCGCCCTCGACGAGGATCGCCGGACGGATCACCAGGAAGCCGAGAATGCCGGTGAGGGCGAGCCCGAGGTACCAGGCACCGGCGACCCGGCCGGTCGTCGTCAGGTCGGTCATCTCTCCTCCACGTCGTCGGATCGGATCGGGCCGCGCCCACGGTGCCGTAGGCCCCGACCCCGTGCCAGACGGTTGACGGTTCGTCCCGCTTTGCCACTCGTTCCTGGACCCGGCAGTCTCGGTCCACGGGCACGACGGCCGCTACCCGTCACTCACCCGCAGGCGTCCGCGTGCAGGTAGCGACGGCAGTCGTCGGCGGTCAGGGTCCGGGTCACGGCCCTGCGGCCCGTGGCCAGCAGGTCGTCGAGGTCGAGGGCCCACACGCGGGCCGTGTGGTCGAGACCCGCCGTGCCGAGCCTCGAACCGTCCGCGCTGCGGTCGACCGAGGTGATGGTGGACTGGTGCCCGTGCAGGGTCCGGGCTGCGGCGCCGGTCGTCGTCTGCACGACGGCTCCCGGACAGCGTGCGTCAGTCGTCGTCGTGCACCCGCGGGGCCCGCTGCGTCCCGCGTCGGACGCAGCCGTCCTCACCCCCCGACAGACCCGGCAGCGCGGAGCCCCGGCCTCATCTCGAGGCCGGGGCTCCGGGCGTCGGGCGGCGGCCGCCGGCCGGTCGGTGCCGGCCGTGCCGGTCAGCTGCAGCCGGAGGTGCTGCCGCAGCCCTCGCAGACGTAGCAGGAGCCGGCGGGGCGCATCTTGATCCCGCAGGTCATGCACAGCGGGGCGTCGGACACCTGGCCGGTGATGACCTCGAGCAGCTCGGCCGACGAGTGCGCCTCGGCCGGTGCCGTCTTGACCGCCGCCGTCCCGGTAGATGCCGTCTCGGCCGTCTCGGCCCTGGGCGCCTCGGTCACCGGCGCGGACTGCGCGAGCGTCTCGAGCTCCTCCTCGAGGTCCTCGTCCTCCTCGTTCGGCAGGTACGAGCCGGTCTCCAGCTGACGCGAGCGCTCGTCGGCGGAGTAGATGCCGTACGCCGAGCGGGTGTCGAAGTCGAGGTGGTCCAGGGCCAGCCGGCGGAAGACGTAGTCCATGATCGACTGCGCCATCCGGACGTCGGGGTCGTCGGTCAGGCCGGCCGGCTCGAAGCGCATGTTGACGAACTTCGAGACGTAGGTCTCCAGCGGGACGCCGTACTGCAGGCCGATCGAGATGGCGATCGAGAACGCGTCCATGACGCCCGCGAGGGTCGAGCCCTGCTTGGACATCTTGAGGAAGATCTCGCCGAGACCGTCGTCGGGGTAGGACGAGGCCGTCATGTAGCCCTCGGCGCCACCGACCGCGAACGAGGTCATCTGGGCCGGGCGCTTCTTCGGCAGCCGCTTGCGGGTCGGGCGGTACTCGACGACCTTCTCGACCGCGGCGTCGTCGGTCGCCGTCGCGGCCTTGGCCTTGCCGTCGGACAGCGGCTGGCCCACCTTGCAGTTGTCGCGGTAGACCGCGAGCGCCTTGAGGCCGAGCTTCCAGCCCTGGAAGTAGACGTCCTCGATCTCCTCGACGGTGGCCGTCTCGGGCAGGTTGACCGTCTTGGAGATCGCCCCGGACAGGAACGGCTGCACCGCGGCCATCATCCGCACGTGGCCCATCGGCGCGATGGAGCGCTCTCCCATCGCGCAGTCGAACACCTCGTAGTGCTCGGGGCGCAGTCCCGGCGCGTCGATGACGTGGCCGTGCTCGGCGATGAACTCGACGATCGCCTCGACCGTCTCCTCGGAGTAGCCCATCCGGCGCAGCGCCCGCGGGATCGTGTGGTTCACGATCTGCATGGAGCCGCCGCCGACGAGCTTCTTGAACTTCACCAGCGAGAAGTCCGGCTCGATGCCGGTGGTGTCGCAGTCCATCATGAAGCCGATGGTGCCGGTGGGCGCGAGCACCGAGGCCTGCGCGTTGCGGTAGCCGTTCTTCTCCCCGACCTTCAGCACGGCGTCCCAGGCCTTGGTCGCCTCGCGTGCGATGTCGCGGTCCATCGTGTCGACCGCGCGCACCGCGTCGTTGGCCGCGGCGTGCTTGCGCATCACCCGCTTGTGCGCGTCGGCGTTGCGGGCGTAGCCGTCGTACGGCCCGACGATGCCGGCGAGCTCGGCCGAGCGCTTGTAGGACGTGCCGGTCATCAGCGAGGTGATCGAGGCGGCCAGCGCGCGGCCGCCGTCGGAGTCGTAGCCGTGGCCGGTCGCCATGAGCAGCGCGCCGAGGTTGGCGTAGCCGATGCCCAGCTGGCGGTACTGACGGGTGGTGTCGCCGATCGCCTCGGTCGGGAAGTCGGCGAAGCAGATCGAGATGTCCATCGCGGTGATGACCAGCTCGACGACCTTGGCGAAGGTCGGCGCGTCGAAGGTGTCGTCCTCGCGGAGGAACTTCAGCAGGTTCAGCGACGCCAGGTTGCACGACGAGTTGTCCAGGCTCATGTACTCCGAGCACGGGTTGGACGCGGTGATCCGGCCGGTCTCGGGGTTGGTGTGCCAGTCGTTGATGGTGTCGTCGTACTGGATGCCGGGGTCGGCGCACTCCCACGCGGCGACGGCGAGCTTGCGCCACAGCGTCCGGGCGTCGACGGTGTCGATGACCTCGCCGGTGGCGCGGGCCCGCAGGCCGAAGTCGGTGCCCTGCTCGACCGCGCGCATGAACTCGTCGGTGACCCGGACCGAGTTGTTGGCGTTCTGGTACTGCACCGAGGTGATGTCCTTGCCACCGAGGTCCATGTCGAAGCCGGCGTCGCGCAGGGCGCGGATCTTGTTCTCCTCGCGCGCCTTGGTCTCGACGAACTCCTCGATGTCGGGGTGGTCGACGTCGAGCACGACCATCTTGGCCGCGCGCCGGGTGGCGCCACCGGACTTGATGGTCCCCGCGGACGCGTCGGCGCCGCGCATGAACGACACCGGCCCGGAGGCCGTGCCGCCGGAGGACAGCAGCTCCTTGGAGGAGCGGATCCGCGAGAGGTTGAGACCGGCGCCGGAGCCGCCCTTGAAGATCAGGCCCTCCTCGCGGTACCAGTTGAGGATCGAGTCCATCGTGTCGTCGACGGCGAGGATGAAGCAGGCCGAGACCTGCTGGGGGCTCGGGGTGCCGACGTTGAACCAGACCGGGGAGTTGAACGAGAACACCTGGTGCAGCAGGGCCCAGGTCAGCTCGTGCTCGAAGATCTCGGCGTCGGCCGGCGAGGCGAAGTAGCCGTGCTCCTCGCCCGCCCGGCGGTAGGTCAGCACGACCCGGTCGATGAGCTGCCGCAGGCCGGTCTCGCGGGCGTCGGTTCCGACCGCGCCGCGGAAGTACTTGGTGGTGACGATCGTGGAGGCGTTGACCGACCAGAAGTCGGGGAACTCCACCCCGCGCTGCTCGAAGATCGTCTCGCCGGTCTTCCAGTTCTGCTGGACGACGTCGCGTCGCTCCCAGGTGACCTCGTCGTAGGGGTGCACCCCGGCGGTGGTGTAGATCCGCTCGAGGGTGAGGCCCTTCGCGCGGCCCTCCCGCCCCGCGGTGCTCCCCTGCCGGACCACCTGGGGCTTGTCGTGCGACGTCTCCGTCATCCCTGCTCCTCCCGTACCGCTTCTGGATTCAACACTTCTGCACCGACGGGCAGTCCCGCACCGGCGGTGCGGGGGCCCCCGGCGGACGTCTAGGGGTGCCGGCCCGGGCCGCCGGGCGGTCCGTGCGCGCCGGCGGGCGCGGCGTCGCCGTCGCTGAGGTCGTGCTCGGCCCGCAGCAGCGCGATCTCGGCCTCGAAGTCCTCGAGGGCGTCGAACGCGCGGTAGACCGAGGCGAACCGCAGGTAGGCGACCTCGTCGAGCTCGCGCAGCGGCGGCAGCACCGCCATGCCGACCTCGTGGGCCTCGATCTCGGCGACCCCGCTGGCCCGGACCGTCTCCTCGACCCGCTGGGCCAGCAGCGCCAGGTCGTCCTCGGTGACCGGGCGCCCCTGGCAGGCCTTCCGGACCCCGGAGAGCACCTTGTCCCGGCTGAACGGCTCGCTGGCGCCGGACCGCTTGGTCACGCTGAGCGAGGCCGTCTCGACGGTCGTGAACCGCTTGCCGCAGGCCTCGTGCATGCACTGCCGGCGACGGCGGATCGACGTGCCGTCGTCCGAGGCGCGGCTGTCGACCACCCGGCTGTCGACGTGGCGGCAGAACGGGCAGTGCATCGCGGGTGGCCTCCTCGTCTGTGGCTGTGGCTGCGTGGTGGCTGTGGCTGTCGTGGTGGCTGTGGACCGGGCCGGGGACAACCTGTGGACCGGGGCCCTGTCCCTGGGGACTGTCCAGGACTTCCTGGGGACTACATGTGGATAACTACAACGGTGTCATTCACAAGATGTAGTGGCACGGTATGCCTGCCACCACCACATGTGCAAGCGATTCGGGACCATCCGTTCGGCTGATCCTGGCGCCGGGCTCCCGCCGGCCGGCTCCGGCGCATCACCCCAGGTCAGCGGCCCGGACCCGGACCCCGGGCCGTCCCACCCACCGGGACGACGGCGTGTCGCCACCGGCGGGGGCGACGACGCTCCGGCGGGCCGGGGCGCGCTGCCCGCACGTGGTCGGGGGTCCGCCGGCTGCAGCCGGCGCCCTCCTCAGCTCGTCGCGCCTGGCGCGCGGGGGCGGGTCCGCGCTGATCGAGCCTGCTCAGCAGGTCAGGGCAGCAGCAGGGCCGTTCCGGCCTGGACCTGGGCGGTCTGCAGCCCGTTGAGGTCCAGGATGCGCTGCACGGTCTCGCGCGGGTCCGACCCCGGTGCGGTGCGCGCGGCGATCTGCCACAGGGTCTCCCCCGGCAGGACGGTGACCCGCGCGTGGGTCACCGCCGCGCGGTCGGTGCCGGCCAGCGCCGGCGGGCCGCCGGTGAGCAGCACCCCCAGCGCGACGGCGACCAGCAGCACGGCGAGCCCGACCAGGAGCCGGCCGCGGCGGGTCAGGCGGACCACCGGACGCACCCGCCCGGACGGCGCCGCCTGCACACGGCGCACCGACACCGGCCGGCGCGCGCCCACCGGCGTCATGCTCACGGTCATCGTGCTCATCGCGGCCTCCCGGCTCCGGTCCGAACGGGTGTTCGATTCGAACGTGTGTACGAGTTCTACCCCATCACCGGAGAAATATCCAGGCCCGGGTCGAACAGGTGTTTGAAACATGCGTGCGAGATCGCTAGCGTGGGCACCCGGACGCACCCTTGCGGGAGCGGTCGCCCCGGCCAACGGCAGGCACGTCGTCGCGGTCATGGCTGCACCGTCCTCGGGGGGTCGGACACAACCCCGGGCAGCTGCGCGGGGACCGGCGGAGGAGGAGGCACCCGTGGTGCGACGGGACGCAGGCGGCACGACTGACGGCACGTCGGACGGCACGGTCGAGAAGGGCGCGGCTGGCGATGCCGTGGTGGCGCAGATCCACGACGGGCCACCCGACGAGGCCGGTCTCACCGCCCGCCAGCGCCGGGTGCTCGAGGTGATCCGGGACGCGGTCGAGCGCCGGGGCTACCCGCCGAGCATGCGCGAGATCGGCGAGGCGGTCGGTCTCACCAGCTCCTCCAGCGTGTCCCACCAGCTGGCCAGCCTCGAGCGCAAGGGCTTCCTGCGCCGCGACCCGCACCGCCCGCGGGCGATCGAGGTGCGCAGCCCGGAGGCCGCCCCCGTGCCCGCTCCCTCGTACGGCGGCGGCGGCGACGTGCACGACCTCGAGACCGGCAGCGGTGACGTGCGGCCGGCCGCCGTCTACGTCCCGCTGGTCGGTCAGATCGCGGCCGGGGGCCCGATCCTCGCCGAGGAGGCGGTGCAGGACGTCTTCCCGCTGCCCCGCCAGGTGGTGGGCGAGGGCACCCTGTTCCTGCTGCAGGTGCGCGGCGACTCGATGATCGACGCGGCCATCTGCGACGGCGACTGGGTCGTGGTCCGCCAGCAGCCGGTCGCCGAGAACGGCGACGTGGTGGCCGCCATGATCGACGGCGAGGCGACCGTCAAGACGTTCCGGCGGCGCGACGGGCACGTGTGGCTGATGCCGCACAACCCGGCGTACGAGCCGATCCCGGGCGACGACGCGACCGTGCTCGGCCGGGTCACCGCGGTGCTCCGCTCGGTCTGACCCGGTCCGGGGGCTGGGGTGCGTCACTCCGGAGGTGTGCTTGACTCGTCGCTGCCCCCCACACCTCCGAAAGTGACGACCCCCGTGACCGCTGGCCGCCACCGCAGGACCTCGACCGTGCAGCTCCGGCTGCGCCGGTGGGCTGCCGTGACGGCGCCGGTCCTGGCCGTGGCCACGGTGGTCCCGGTGGCCACCGCGCTCGAGCCCGCCGACCCCCCCACGGTGTCGGCGACGCGGCCGGACCAGGCCTCCCGCGCCGTCCGGCTCCCCGAGCGGGTGACCTCCCGCACCGCCACGCGCGACGTCGTCCGCGAGCTGCCGCCCCCGCGCCCGGTCGAGGTCGAGGGCATGTCGGAGATCGCGGTGGCCCACGCCAGCGACACGCTGCCGGTGCGCTGGACCGAGGCCGAGCTGGCCGCCCGGGTCGACCCCGCCGCCGGCTCCCGTCGCGTCGCGGTCATCGACGCCGGGACGAAGGTGCGCTTCACCGGCACGGTGGACGGCACCTGGGCCGAGGTCGTCCGTGGCGACCGGCTGGTGTGGGTGCGCCGCGACCAGCTGGCGCGCAGCCGGCCGACGGCGACCGAGGTGGCCGTCGCGCAGGACGTGTCCGGCTCGACCTGCCCGGACGGCTCGTCGGTCGAGAGCGGCCTGACCGCCAACACCGTCAAGGTCTACCGCGCGGTCTGCGCGGCCTTCCCCTCGATCACCTCCTGGGGCGGGCGCTCCGGCTCCGGCGACCACGGCTCCGGCAGGGCGCTGGACATCATGGTCAGCGGGTCGCTGGGCACCACCATCGCCGGCTACGTCCGCGCCCACGCCGGCGAGCTGGGTGTCAGCTACGTCATCTTCGCCCAGCGCATCTGGACGCTGGAGCGCAGCGGCGAGGGCTGGCGGGCGATGTCCGACCGCGGGTCGAGCACCGCCAACCACTACGACCACGTGCACGTCAGCGTCTTCTGAGCGACCGCGACGGGACGCCGGGCCTGCCGGCAGCGGGTCCGCCGGCACCCACGTCGAGTGGCGCGACTCGGTGGTCGGCACGGGGTGTCGACCGCCATGTCGCGCCACTCATGCGGAACGGGGCGCGGCGGGTCAGCTCTCGCGGCGCACGTCGTCCGGGGACTTGTCGGCGCGCAGGCCCCGCCACACGGGGTGGCGCATCATCCCCTCGCGGGTCCACTCGGTGAAGGCGACCTCGCCCACCAGCCGGGGCCGTACCCAGTGCGCGCCGCGGGCGTGCAGCCGCGGCACCTCGGTGGCGAAGGGCGACCCGTCGACCTCGTCGGGGCGCAGCCGGTCCCCCAGCTCGGTGAGCACTCGGTCGGAGAACCCGGTGCCGACGTGCCCGGCGTAGACCAGCCGGCCGCCGTCGTCGGGCACGCCGAGCAGCAGCGACCCGACGCCGCCCTGCCGCCGCCCCTGGCCCGGTGACCAGCCGCCCACCACGACCTCCTGCATCCGCAGGTGCTTGACCTTGACCCAGTGCGGCGAGCGACGCCCCGGCAGGTACGGCGAGTCCCGCCGCTTCGCGAGGACTCCCTCGAGCCCCTGCGCACGCGACGCGGCGAACGCGTCGGAGGCCGCACCGTCGAAGGCCGGGGGCACCGCCCAGCGGGGCCCGGCCAGGTCGAGCCCGTCGAGCGCGGCCCGCCGGTCGTCGTAGGCCAGCGGGACGAGCGAGGTCCCGTCGAGGTGGAGCAGGTCGAACACCAGCAGGCTCACCGGGACCCGGTCCAGCAGCGCGCGGCCCGGCGCCTGCACGTGCATCCGGTTCTGCAGCTCGCCGAAGCTGGGCCGCCCCGCCTCGTCGAAGGCGACGAGCTCGCCGTCGAGCACCAGCCGGTGCCGGTCGAGCTCGCCCGCCAGGGACCGCAGCTCCGGGTAGGTGGCCGCGACCTCGCGGTCGTTGCGGGTCAGCACCCGCAGGTCCCCGCGGTCGAGGTACACGACGGCCCGCACGCCGTCCCACTTCATCTCGTACGCCCAGCGGTCCTCGTCGGCGGGCGGGGGGAGCTGGCCTGGGCTGGCCAGCATCGGCCGCACCAGCGGCAGGGCGTCGTCGGCGGCCATGTCGGGATCGTGCCAGGCCGACCCGACGGCGGGAGGGCTCCCTCCCGCCGTCGGTCAGCTCTCAGACGGGCCTCAGGACTCCGGACCGTCCTGGACCAGGGTGTTGCGGCCCTTGCCGCCGTCGAGCACGTCGACGCCCGGCCCACCGACCAGGGTGTCGTCGCCGTTCTCGCCCGCCAGCCGGTCGTCGCCCCTGCCGCCGTGCATGACGTCGTCGCCGTTGCCGCCGGACATCACGTCGTCGCCGGGGCCTCCGACGAGCCGGTCGACGCCGTTGGCTCCGGACACCTGGTCGGCACCGAAGCCGCCGTCGACCTGGTCGTTGCCGTTGCCGCCGATGGTGACGTCGTTGCCGGCACCACCGCAGATGACGTCGTCACCGTCGCCACCCAGGATCCGGTCGTCGCCGCCGAAGCCCATGATGACGTCGGGCCCGTCGGTGCCGTTGATGACGTCGTTCCCCGAGGTGCCGATGATCGTCGGGGAGAGGCCGAAGCAGCTGTCCTCGAGGTCGAGGTCGACCAGCACCGGGTCGTGGTCCGAGATGCGGAACTCGTCCGGCGCGTAGAGCGAGGCGATCTGACCGGCCGACTTGAAGTTGGTGTTGTAGTCCAGCACGCCGGCTCGTCGGCGTTGATGTGCCACTCGGCCACGCCGCTCGACCTGCCGCGCGCATCGACGGCGGTGCCCAGCGCGTGGTCGAGGTAGCCCCACTGGCCGTCGAAGACGTAGGAGTACGCGTCCGCGCCGACGAGCTCCTCGACCAGGTTGCGGTAACCCGGCCTCCTTCGAGCGTGGTGATCGGGTCCTCCTGGGCGTAGGAGTTGAAGTCGCCGACGATCAGCACGTCGGGGTCGCCGGTGCCGGTCGGGTCGCTCGTCCAGCCACGTCGCCAGCAGCCTGCGCCGCGCGTGGTCCCGCACCGCGTTGCAGTTGCCCTGGCCGTCACCGGCGTCCGGCTCGTTGCACGCGCTGCCCTTGCTCTTGAGGTGGTTGACGTCGACGACGAACCGCGGCGCCGGTGGCGTTGTCCTCGAACGCCTGCGCGAGCGACGGGCGGTTGCGCGGCGACCGTCGTCCCCGCCGTTGACGAACGCGACCGTGTTCAGCGACGGCGGTGTGCCCGACCGGTGTGACGACGCGCCGGCTTGTAGATGAGGCCGACCTTGATCGCGTCGGTGCCGAGCGCGTTGGGCTGGCCGGTCCCGGCGTCCACGTCGACGAACGCGTACGTGCCCGGCGCCGGTCGGCGTCGTTCAGCCGGTCGACGAGGTACTGGATCGCGCTGTCCGGGCCGTAGCCGTCGTTCTCGATCTCGTTGACGCCGAGCACGTCGGCGCCGAGCGCCAGGATCGCGGCGACCGGTCTTCGGCCCTGCCGGTCGAACTCGGCCTGGGTGTTGGCGCCGCGGCAGTCGCCGGGTCGCCGCCGGACGCCGACGTGCAGTGGTCGCCGCCGGTGCTGTCGTCGAACGTGTCGAAGAAGTTGAGCAGGTTCATCCCGGCGACCCGCACGTCGGCGTCCCGGCCGCCGGTCCGGAGCCTCGGACGGGGCGCGGGTTGGCGCGGCTGGAAGTCGCGGCACCCCGCCACCGAGGGCGCCGACCGGTCGCACGCCGGTAGGCGTTGCCGCTCGCGGCGTTGCCGGCCCAGGTGTAGGTCATCACCCCGACGATGCCGGTGGCCGTGTCGCCGCCGCGCAGCGTGTTGCTCGCGGAGAGCGGCTGGCCGCCGCGGCCGAACAGGATCGGGTCGGGGTTCTGCGCCCTGCGAGGCGTCGTCGAAGATGATCTTGTTGAGGTCGTTCGCGGCCTGCAGCGCCGCGGCGGGCGCTCCGGGGGCGACCACGTTGGTGGGCTGCTGGAGCCGGCCGCCGGAGGACATCAGGACCTGGCCGAAGCGACCGAGCTGGAAGTGCTCGGTCACGGTCAGCGTCTGCGGCATCCGGACCAGCATCCCCTCGTACCGCTCGCGGAAGTCGGCCGATGGCGAAGGGCAGGGTGACGTCGACCGGGTCGACCGTCGCCGGTCCCGCAGCGGCGATCGACGTGGCGACGTCCGCGACCTGGGTCTGGTCCTGGAAGTCGCCGGCGTTGCCCGGTGACCCGCACGACGTCGCCGAGCGCCACGTCGTCGTTGCTCCCGTTGAAGACGAAGACGCGCGTCGGAGGTGGCCGGGTCGCCGTCGCCGGCGCGCGTCCTGCAGGTAGAAGCCGCGCAGCGCCGGCGCCGGGCCCTCGTAGTCGCCGACGACGACGCCCTCGGTGGTCACCGGGCCGGTCGATCGCCGCGGACGGGCCGGAGCCCTGGATGTCGTACGCCGGCGTGTAGTCGGCGAGGCAGGCGTCACCGGCGCCGAACGACATGGAGAAGTCCGCGGTCGAGGTTGTCCGGCGGGTCGACGGCGTCGTCGTCGGAGATCGCGGCCGCCGGGATCGTCAGGGTGCAGGCGTCGCCGTCGGCGAAGTCGGTCGCCGGGTCCAGGGTGTAGGAGTCGCCCGACCCGGTGACGCCGACCGGCTTGGGGTTGCCGTTGCAGACGAGGTCGAAGGCGCCGGGGGCCGCGGTCACGGACTCCGAGAAGGTGACCGTGATGTCGGAGCCCTTCGCCACCCCGGTCGCGCCGTCGGCCGGCGTCGTGCCGGTGACCGACGGGGCGTCGTCGCCGGCCGCGAAGCCGCGCGGCGTGACCGAGAAGTCGTCCACGGCCAGCCCGTCGTCCGAGCCCGAGACGTCGAAGGAGGCCCAGCGGATCCACACCGTCGCCCCGGGGGCGAGGGAGAGCCCGCTCAGGGTGCCGCTCACCGCGGTCCGGTTCGCGGCGGCGTTCCCGTCGCGCAGGCCCACCGTCCCGCTGGACACGGAGCCGAGCAGGTCGAGGGCGTCCTCGTCGGCCCACGTGCCGGAGGTGAGGCTGGTCGCGTCGGTGCTGACCTGGAAGTCCATCCGGTCGGTGCGGGGGCCCGTGGCACCGAGCCGCCACTGCTCGCCGACGTAGGCGATGTCGAGCGAGGTGACCGTGCCGCCGGTGGCGTTGGTGAAGCCCGCCCCGACCGTCGGAGTCAGGCTGCCGCTCTGCAGCCCGCCGAAGGCCCGTTCGGTGCTCGCGGTCGCCCCGAAGCTGTAGGTGTCCCCGGCAGTGCCCGACCCGGTGCCCGCCGTGTACGTGGTGTTGGCGTTCGTCCCGGACTCGGCGAAGTCCCAGCCACCCGGGGTGACCGACGACGTCCCCGCATTCGCCAGGGTGTCGAAGTCCTGGGTGTAGGCGACGTCGAGGGCAGCGAGGCTCGCGGTGCCGGCAGCGAGGGCCGGGGGCGCGGCGACGAGGGTGCCCACGGCGGTGGCCAGGGCGACGGAGGCGGCGGAGAGAGCTCTGATCGGTGTCAGACGCACGGATTGTGTCCTTAGGTCCGGGGCGATGTTCAGTGCATGGGTTCAGTTCATGGGTTCCGGGCACCCTAGACGCCACGACGGAGGTTGGGGAGGCTTCGCGCTCACGAATCGATGAGGCCCGCGGAAACGTCCGGTTCCTCCGCTACCCCGAGCCGGCGCAGCGCCGACACGGCCACGTCGTGGTCGGTGGTCAGCCAGAACGGCGGCAGCGAGGACCGGAGATATCCGGCATACCGGGCAGTGGCCAGCCGGGAGTCCAGCACCGCCACCACCCCCCGGTCGCTGGAGCGCCGGACCAGCCGGCCGGCCCCCTGGGCCAGCCGCAGCGCCGCGTGCGTGGCCGAGACGGCGACGAAGCCGTTGCCCCCGGCGTCCTCGACGGCCTGGGCGCGCGCGGACATCAGCGGGTCGTCCGGCCGCGGGAACGGGATCCGGTCGATCACCACCAGCCGGCAGGCGTCGCCGGGCACGTCGACGCCCTGCCAGAGCGACAGCGTGCCGAACAGGCAGGTCGCCTCGTCGGCGGCGAACGCCGCGACCAGCGCCGCCGTGCGGTCGTCCCCCTGGCAGAGCACCGGCACGTCGAGGCGCTCGCGCATGGCCGCGGCCGCCGCCTCGGCGGCCCGCATCGACGAGAACAGCCCGAGCGTGCGGCCGCCGGCGGCCTCGACGAGCTCGGCCAGCTCGTCCACGGCCTTCGGTGACGCCCCGTCGCGGCCCGGCGGGGGCAGGGTCCTCGCGACGTAGAGGATCGCCTGGCTGGGGTAGTCGAACGGCGAGCCGACGTCGAGGCCGGTCCACTCCGGCGCCCCCTCGCCGGTGAGGCCGACCTGCCGCGCGACCGGGTCGAACGACCCGCCCAGCGACAGCGTCGCGCTGGTCAGCACCACCGTGCGCTCGCCGAACAACGCCTCGCGCAGCAGCCCGTTGACGCTGAGCGGGGCCACCTTGAGCACCGCGCCGCGACGCTGCTCGTGGGCGACCCACGTCACGTCGTACGGCGAGTGCACCGCGACCCGTTCGGCGGTCTCGTGCAGCGCGCCGACGGCCGCCATTGCGAACTTGCGCGCTCCGTCGTCGCCGCCCTTGCTGCGGGTGAGGTCGGAGACGAGCGCCCGGGCCGCGTCCCGCAGCACCGACACCGCCGTGGCGAGCTGCTCGGGCAGCTCGACCAGGCGACCCTCGGGCGTCGCGGCGAGCGCGGTCTCCAGCGCCGCCGCGGCCAGCACGAGGTCGTCGGTGTCCTCGACCAGCCGGCGAGCCCGCGAGGCGGCACGCTCGGCCAGCGTCGACGTCAGCTCCCCTGTCGCGACGCCGGTCACCCGGTCGACCAGCTCGTGAGCCTCGTCGACGACGACGGTGTCGTGCTCCGGCAGGACGACGAAGCTCTCCAGCGCGTCGATCGCGAGCAGGGCGTGGTTGGTCACGACGACGTCGGCCTGGGCGGCCCGCTCGCGCGACAGCTCGGCGAAGCAGTCGGACCCACGCGGGCACTTCTGCGCGCCCAGGCACTCCCGGGCCGAGACGCTGACCTGTCGCCAGGCCCGGTCCGACACCCCCGGGTCGAGCTCGTCGCGGTCGCCGGTGGCGGTCTCGTCCGCCCAGCCGTGCAGCCGGACGACGTCGCGGCCCAGCGCCGTGGTGGGCGACGGCTCGAAGAGCGCGTCCTGGTCGTCGTCCGGCATCCCGCCGAGCACCTTGTTGCGGCAGAGGTAGTTGGCCCGGCCCTTGAGGATCGCGTAGGTCGGCCGGCGGCCCAGCAGCGGCTCCACGGCGTCGACCAGGGCAGGCAGGTCGCGGTCGACCACCTGCTGCTGCAGCGCGATCGTCGCGGTGGCCACCACGACCCGCTCGCCGTGCAGGAGCGCCGGGACGAGGTAGGCGAGCGACTTGCCGGTCCCCGTGCCCGCCTGGACCAGCAGGTGGCGTCCCTCGTCCATGGCCCGGGCCACCGCCTCGGCCATCTGCACCTGGCCGGGCCGCTCGGTGCCGCCGAGCCGGTCGACGGCGGCCGCCAGCAGGTCGCGGACCGTCGGCTCCCCCGACCCCCCGGCGGGACGGGCGGGCGCGGGCTCGGTCACCGGAGGAGGCTACCGACGCGGCGGCCACCCGACCCGGCCTGCGTCCACGGCCGGGGGTTCCGTGCGCCCGCTGCGGCGCGAATACTGCGCAGGTGGGCTTCTGGTCCGTGCAGCGGCGCCGGTGGTACCTCCTCGCGGGTGCGTGGACGGTCCTTCTCGTCCTGGGCTTCACCGGGTTCCGGGCCCAGTCGGGCCAGTCCGGGGTCGAGCGCACGCTGCTCGACGACATCTACCTCACCCTGCAGCTGGCGGTGCTGTCCTACGGCGGCAGCGACGGCGAGCTGGGCTGGCGTCTCGAGGTGGCCAGGTTCGCGGCGCCCCTCATGGCGATGGGGACCCTGTTCCAGGCCGCGTCGGTGGTCTTCCGCGAGCAGTTCGAGCGCTTCCGCCTGCAGGGCTTCCGCGGCCACACGGTCGTCTGCGGGCTGGGCGCCTCGGGCACCCGGCTGGCGCTGGCGCTGGCCGAGGCGCGCCGCCCGGTCGTCGGCGTCGACCAGGACGGGCACGGCGCCGGCGTGGCCGCCCTCCGGGCGCACGACATCCCGGTCCTGGCCGGCGACCCCACCGACCCGGCGGTCCTCCGGACCGTGCGCCTGGACCGCGCGTCCGGCCTCGTCGCGCTCTGCGGCAGCGACGCGACCAACGTCGCGGTCGCTGCCGCGGCCCGCGGGGTGCCCCGTCCGCGACGCGCGGTGGACCTGCGCTGCTCGGTGCACCTCGAGGACGCCGAGCTGACCCAGCTCCTGCGGGGCTCGGGCCTGGGCGGCGACGAGACGGTGCGCATCGAGTTCTTCAACATGCACGAGCGCGGCGCCCGCGCGCTGGTCGCCGAGCACCTCGACCTCGTACCGGGCACGCCGCCGCACCTCGTGGTGGTGGGGCTGGGCCAGCTCGGGCGGGCCGTGCTGCTCGTCGCGGCCCAGCGGTGGGCCGAGGTCGGCGACGGCCCGCTGACCGTCACGGTCGTCGACGAGGAGGCACCCCGCCGGATGCAGTCTCTGGAGATGCAGCACCCCGGGCTCGTCGACGCCCTCGCGGCGTGCGTGCTCACGGTCGACGTCGAGGCGCCCACCCGGGAGGCGCTGTCCGAGCTCACCCGGCGGATCGCCGAGATGCCGCCGCGGCTGGTCACCGTCGTGCTGGACGACGAGTCCACGGCCCTCGCGACCGCCCTGTTCCTGCACGGCATGATCGACGACCCCCACGTCCCCGTGGTGGTGCGGACCCGGGGGGCGGCCGGCCTCGGTGCGTCGATCGCCATGGCCGACGACGAGGGCGACCCGCGCTTCCCCGGGCTCCGGCTGTTCCCGCTGGTCGACCGGACCTGCTCGCCGGCCCTCGTCGACGGCGGCGTGCGCGAGGAGCTGGCCCGCACCCTCTACGAGGACCACCTGGTCCGGGCGGCGGCGCGCGGCGTGGTGGACCCGCCGTGGCCGGAGCTCACCGACGACGAGCGCGAGGCGGCCCGGGACGCCGCGGACGGCCTGATCGACGCGCTGGAGGCGTACGACTTCGAGCTGCTGCCCCTGCGGCACTGGGGAGCGCCGACGGTGGTGTTCTCGCCGGAGGAGACCCGCCGGCTGGCCCAGCGCGACCACGACCGGTGGCGGGCCCGCCGCGGCTCGGACGGCTGGCGGTACGGGACCGTCCGCGACGCCCGCGAGAAGGTGACGCCGCAGCTGGTCCCCTGGGACGAGCTGCAGCCGGCGTGGCAGGAGTACAACCTCACCCGGATCCAGGCGTTGCCGACGATCCTCGGCCGCTCCGGCTTCGAGGTGCGCCGGTGAGCAACGGCCGCCGGTTGCGGTCGCTCAGCCGGCCGGGACGCCGGCGCCGAGCCCACCCGTGACCGTGGCCTGCTCGGCGAGCAGCGCGTCGACCTCGTCGGCGGGCAGTGGACGGGCGAACAGGTAGCCCTGCCCGAAGTCACAGCCCATCGCGGTGAGCGCGTCCCGCTGCGCGACGGTCTCGATGCCCTCGGCGACGGTGTCCAGGCGCAGCGACTCCCCCAGCCGGACGATGGTGCTCACGAGCTCGCTCTCGGTGGAGTCGCTGCCGAGGTGCTGCACGAAGGACTTGTCGATCTTGAGGATGTCGACCGGGAAGCGGGACAGGTAGGACAGCGACGAGTAGCCGGTCCCGAAGTCGTCGACGGCGACCTTCAGCCCCAGCGTCTTCATCAGGCGCAGCAGCTCGACCACCTCCTCGGTCCGCTCCATCAGGACGCTCTCGGTCATCTCCAGGGTGAGCGCGGCACCGGGCAGGCCCGTCGAGGCGAGGACGTCGCGCACCTGGCGCGGCAGGCCGGGGCCCAGCTGGCGGGCGGACACGTTGACCGCCACCTTGAAGTAGCCGCCCGGCGCGGCGTACCGCTGCCACCGCACGCCCTGCCGGCAGCTCTCCTCGAGCGCCCAGCGGCCGATCTCGTTGACCAGGCCGGTCTCCTCCGCGAGGTCGATGAAGTCGGCGGGCGAGATGATGCCGCGCTCGTGGTGCAGCCAGCGCACCAGGGCCTCGACCCCGACGACGGCACCGCTGCTCAGCTCGACGACCGGCTGGTAGTAGAGGACCAGCTCGCCGCCGGCGACCGCCCGGCGAAGGTCGGACTCCGCGGACATCCGGGCCAGCAGCGCGTCGTGCATCTCGGCCTCGAAGCGCACGAACGACTGGTCGCGGCGCCCCTTGGCCCGGTACATCGCGAGGTCCGCGTTGCGCAGCAGCTGGTCGGCGGTCTCGTCGCCGGAGTCGCTCACGGCGATGCCGGTGGACGCGCCGAGCGAGAGCTCGCGGCCGTCCAGCACGAACGGCGCGGCGAGGGCCCGGCGGACCCGCTCGGCCGCCCAGACAGCTCCCTCCTCGGCCTCGGGTCCGGTGACGAGGATCGCGAACTCGTCCCCACCGAGGCGGGCGACCATGTCGTCCGGGCGCACGGAGTTGGACAGCCGCTTGGCCACGACGCCGAGCAGCTCGTCCCCCACGTGGTGACCCTGGGCGTCGTTCACCGCCTTGAAGCCGTCGAGGTCGAGGAAGAGCACGGCTACCTCGCGAGGGGCCGACGCGACCTTGAGCGCGGTCTCGACCCTGGACCGGAACAGCGACCGGTTGGCCAGCCCGGTGAGCCCGTCGGAGAACGCCTGCTGGGTGAGCTGGGCCTCGAGCCGGCGCCGTTCGGACACGTCGCGGGAGTTCAGCACCAGGCCGCGGATGTTCGGGTCGTGCACCAGCGAGGTCACCGTCGTCTCGGTGTCGCACCACGTGCCGGACCGGCTCCAGACCGGGAACTCGAGGGTGATCGGACGGCCGGGGCTGCGAGCCGCCGAGGCGAGCGCGGCCTCGAGCCGCCGACCGTCGCCGGGGCGCACCAGGCCGGTGAGCCGGGTGCCGACGAGCTGCCGCGGGTCGTGGCCGAAGACCCGGGTGATCGAGGGGGTGACGAACCGCACCACTCCCCGTACGTCGACGACGGTGATGACGTCGGAGGAGTTCTGGACCAGCGCACGGAACCACTTCTCGCGGGTGCCGATGCTCAACGTCCGTCTGAGCACCAGCTCGTCCAGGGTCCGCTCCATCCCGAGGTGGTCCAGCCGGGCCAGGACGCCGCCGGCCACCAGGACCACCGCGAGCAGCAGCGCGCAGGCCAGGGTGGAGACGCCGATCGGCTCGTGCAGCCCGGCCGAGCCGAGGAGCAGGGCGGCGGCGCCGGACAGCGGTGCGAGGGGGGCGAGCACGGCGATGCGCTCGCGCCAGATCACCTCCGCGTCGCTCTCGGTGCCCTCTCCGGGCAGCGAGGCACCGAGAGCCCAGAGCAGGACCCCGACGGACAGCATCCCGAGCACGGTGACCCGGCCGGCGCCGTTGTGGATCAGCAGGTCGCTCACACCGACGGTCACCCCGCCCAGGCTCAGCGCCAGGACCGGGCCGATGGCCAGCCCGCCGCCCCCGCGCGCGCGGGAGATGACGGCGACGGCGACGGTCGCGAGCAGCACGTCGGCCAGCGGGTGCAGGGCGGTCCCGGCGTGGTCGAGCAGCGCGTCGAGCGAGCCGGGGACCACGAGCTCGGCCGCGGGGACGGCGAGCGCCAGGCCGGCGGCGACCGCGTCCAGCGCGGTCCGCACGCTGCTGCGGGAGGAGCCCGCCGGTGACGGGAGCAGCCAGAGGCCGGCCCCCAGGACGAGCACGAGCCCGAGGTGCGGCAGCCCCGCCACACCGGTCCCGGTCTCGTCGATGATCACCACCCAGACCGCCTGCGCCAGCGCGCCCGCGGCCAGCAGCAGCCACGGCCGCCGGGACCTCCCGGCGACGGCCGCCGCCCGCGTCCCGAGCGCCACGACGGCGAAGGCGGACGCGGCCACCAGCACCGCGGTGCCCAGCAGGACCCCGGAGCGCTCGGCGCCGAGCCGCGGCAGCAGGAGCGAGCTCCCCGCGGCCAGCCCGAGCCCGAGCAGCAGCACGCGCACGTGCGGCGGGACCGCCCAGCGCCCCCGGGTCGAGCTCGGCATGGGTGAACCATCGTCACGGGAGGGACCCGGGTGAACCGGACGGACGGATGAAGTTGTGGCGGGTTCGGACCGGAGTCAGCCGGCGGGTGCCGCGGCGCGGGAGTACGGCGCCAGCTCGCCGGCCAGCGCGCCGGGCACCAGCGCCCGCACGAACGTGCCGTCGGCCCGGTGGTCCTCCTCCAGCAGCTCGCCCTCGTCGTGCACGCGGGACACCAGGTCACCGCGGTCGTAGGGCAGCAGGACCTCGACCGGCACCGACGGGCGCGGCAGCTCGCGGGCGATCAGCAGCTCGAGCTGGTCGAAGCCCTCCCCGGTCCGCGCGGAGACCACGAGGCAGTGCTTCTCGCGCTGCCGGAGCCGCTCGACCACCAGCGGGTCGGCCACGTCGGCCTTGTTGATGACGACCAGCTCGGGCACGCCCTGCGCGTCGACGTCGGCGAGCACGGCCCGCACCGCAGCGAGCTGCGCCTCGGGGTCGGCGTCGGAGCCGTCGACCACGTGCAGGATGAGGTCGGCCTCGGCGACCTCCTCCAGCGTGGACCGGAACGCCTCGACGAGCTGGTGCGGCAGGTGCCGGACGAAGCCGACCGTGTCGACCAGCGTGTAGTCGCGACCGTCCGGGGTGACGGCACGGCGCACGGTCGGGTCGAGGGTGGCGAACAGCGCGTTCTCGACGAGCACGCCCGCGCCGGTCAGCCGGTTGAGCAGCGAGGACTTGCCGGCGTTGGTGTAGCCCGCGATGGCGACGGAGGGCACCTCGCGGCGCTTGCGCTCCTTGCGCTTGGTGTCGCGGGCCGCCTTCATGGCGGTGATCTCGCGGCGCAGCCTGGCCATCCGCGACCGGATCCGGCGCCGGTCGGTCTCGATCTTGGTCTCGCCGGGGCCGCGGGTGCCCACGCCGCCCGACGCGGAGCCACCTGCACCGCCGGCCTGCCGGGACATCGACTGACCCCAGCCGCGCAGCCGGGGCAGCATGTACTCCATCTGGGCGAGGGAGACCTGTGCCTTGCCCTCGCGGCTGCTCGCGTGCTGGGCGAAGATGTCGAGGATCAGCGCCGTGCGGTCGACGACCTTGACCTTGACGACCGCCTCGAGCTGGCTGAGCTGGCCCGGGGTCAGCTCGCCGTCGCAGATCACGGTGTCCGCGCCGGTGGCGACCACGATGTCGCGCAGCTCCTTGCGCCTTGCCGGAGCCGACGAAGGTCGCCGGGTCGGGCCGGTCACGACGCTGGATCATCCCCTCGAGCACCTGCGAGCCGGCGGTCTCGGCGAGCGCGGCCAGCTCGGCCAGCGAGTTGTCGGCGTCCTGCGAGGACCCCTCGGTCCACACGCCGATGAGCACCACCCGCTCGAGCCGGAGCTGGCGGTACTCGACCTCGGTGACGTCCTCGAGCTCGGTCGACAGGCCAGCGACGCGGCGCAGCGCCTGCCGGTCGGCGAGGTCGTCCTGCTCGCCGTCGTGGTCCCGGGGGTCGGCGGGGTAGAGCGGCGCGGGCCGCTTCTCGGGATCGTGGTCGTCGCTGGCAGATGTCATCCCCTCCAGGGTGACACGTCGGGCGAGCGCCCGTCGTCCCCGTTCCCGGCGCCGCGGGTGACTCAGCCGCCGTGGGCGTTGCGTGCGGCGGCCGCGGCCGCCCGCAGCAGCCGGACCAGCTCGGCCCGCTCACCGGCGTCCAGCACCGCGTACGCCGGGGCCACCCGGGCGTCGGTCATCTCCTCGGCCGCGGACAGCCGGGCACGCAGCCCGTCACTCACCTCGGGAAGGGGGTCGGGCCAGCCGAAGAAGGTCGCGTTGGCGGCGCCACCGGACCCGGCGACGATCGCCTCCACCGGGCGCAGCCCGGCGGACAGGACGGCCGCGAGGTGCGCGCCGCCGCGGTGCTCACGCAGCACGTGCAGGACCTGGGCCAGCCGGCCCGGGGTGTCGTCGGGCAGGGGCCGGGCCCGCCAGGCCGCGAACAGCGGGGACCCCGCCGGGTCGGCGGCGGCCACGACCCGGCCGGCGAGGTGGGCGAGCCGGTCGGCGCCGTCCAGCCCCGCGTAGCGGCGGCGGCCCCACTCGCGGCACACCTCGACGTAGCGCGCGACGGTCTCGGGCAGCGGCGCCACGCCGCGCCCGCCCGCCCAGCCGGCCCGCACCAGGTCGGGGTGCAGGAACCCCAGCGTCGCGTGCACCACCTCCGCGGGCACCTCGCCCAGGACCCCGGCGCGCCCGGCGACGTACAGCGCCCAGCCGCGGTAGCCGTGCGCCGCGCCGGCCGCCTTGGCCTCCGAGGAGATCATGAAGGCGCCGCCGAGGGCGGTCACCACGGGCTCGGCGGCGACCGCGGTGTCCAGGCCGTCGGTCGGGTCAGCCGTCCCGCCGGACGTCACACCAGGCCCGTCTCGCCGCGGGCGACGAGCACTGCCGGACCGGTCATCTCCACGTGCCCGTCGGGACGTTCGGTCACGGTCAGCCGGCCGCCGGGCACGTCGACGAGGTAGGTCGCTCCCCCGGCGAGGCCGTCGCGGCGGGCGCTGGCCACCATCGCCGCGCAGGCCCCGGTGCCGCAGGAGCGGGTCTCGCCGACGCCGCGCTCGTGGACCCGCAAGGCGACGTGGCGCTCGCCACGGCGCACCACGAGCTCGACGTTCACGCCGTCCGGGTAGGGCGGCTCGACCTCGGGGGCGGTACGCAGGTCGCCGGCCTCGGCGAGGTCGTCGACGAAGACCACGGCGTGCGGGTTGCCCATGTCGACCTCGACGGCCGGGCGCCAGCCGTCGCCGACGCGCACCTTCCGGTCGGTGCCGGGCAGCCGGGCCGGCCCCATGTCGACCGTGATCTCGCCGCCCCCGTCGCCGACCCGGACCCGCTTCACCCCGGCCCGGGTCAGGACCGACAGCTCGCCCGCCTGGGCCAGGCCCTCCGCGACGAGGAACCGGGCGTACACCCGGATGCCGTTGCCGCACATCTCCGCCAGCGACCCGTCGGCGTTGCGGTGGTCCATGAACCAGGTCGTGGAACCGGCACCGGCGAGCGCGCGCGCCTGCTCGTCGGCCGCGGTACGCACCACGCGGAGCACGCCGTCGGCACCGATGCCGGCCCGACGGTCGCAGAGCGCGCGCACCTGCTCCGCCGTGACCGTGAGCGACCCGTCCGGGTCCGGGAGCAGCACGAAGTCGTTCTCGGTGCCGTGGCCCTTGACGAAGACGGTCACCTGACGAGCGTAGTTCGGCTCACCGGCGCGGGCGCACCACCCGGGCGTCACCACCGCCCCGGCGGACCGGTTCGGCGACCGCGACCAGCCGGCCGCCACGGCGCAGCTCGATGCCGGTCACGGCGCCGATCTCACCGGGAGCGGGCGGCGGCACGAAGGTGTGCCCGTACGCCGCGAGGCCGGTGCGCTCGAACGCCGCCTCGGCCTGCACGTCCCTCGTGTTGCGCTGGCTGGCCCGCGGCGCGGCGACCGCCTGCGGCAGCGACATGCCGAAGTCGAGCCGGTCGAGCAGCACCTGGAGCACCGTCGTGATGATGGTCGAGCCGCCCGGCGAGCCGAGGGCGAGCACCGGACGCCCGGCGCGCGCCGGGTCGGTCACGATCGTGGGCGACATCGACGAGCGCGGCCGCTTGCCCCCGCCGGGGGCGTTCGGCGCGTCGGCCGAGCTCGGCGCCAGCTCGAAGTCGGTCAGCTCGTTGTTGAGCAGGAACCCGCGCCCCGGCACCGTGATCCCGCTGCCACCGGTCTGCTCGATGGTCAGGGTGTAGGTCACCACGTTGCCCCACCGGTCGGCCGTCGTGAGGTGGGTCGTGGACAGTCCCTCGTGGTCCGCCGGGGCGGGGGCAGCGCCCGGGGCGGGACAGCTGCTCGCGTACGAGCCGTCCGGGGAGCCCGCGGACACCGGCTTGCTCGCGGCCCTGGTCTGGTCCAGCGCGCAGAACCGCTCGTCGGCGAAGCCCTGCGAGAGGATCTCCTCCAGGACCCCCGGCGCCATGGAGCGCGGGGCGCCGAGGAACGCCCCGCGGTCGGCGAACGCGATCGCGCTGGCCTCGAGGTAGTCGTGCAGCGCCCGGGTCGGGTCGCTGCGGTGGACGGCCCCGAGGTCGAGGTTCTCGAGCACGTTGAGCGCCTCGCCGACGGTCGAGCCGCCGCTGGAGGGCGGGGCCATGCCCCAGACCCGCAGGCCGCGGTACCGGATGCTGGTCGGCTTCCGCCGCGGCGCGGTGTAGCGGGCCAGGTCGGCGCGGGTCATCTGTCCCGGCCGGACGTTGCGGGTCGAGGCCGGGTCCTGGGGCGGGGCCTGGACGGTGCGCACGACGTCGCGACCGAGCCCGCCGTCGTAGAGCCAGGAGACGCCCCGGCGACCGAGGCGGTGGTACGTGTCGGCCAGCGCGCGGTTGCGGAACACCGACCCGACGACGGGCAGCTCGCCGCCGGGGAGGAACAGCGCCGCGGTGTCCGGGAAGTCGCGGAAGCGCGCCTCGTTGGACGCGGTCTGGTCGCGGAAGGTCGCGTCGACCACGAACCCGCGGCGGGCGACGCGCTCGGCCGGCCGCAGGGCCCTGGCGAGCGGCAGCGTCCCCCACCGGCGCAGGGCCTTGGCCCAGGTCCGCGGGGTGCCGGGCACGCCCACGGACAGCCCGCTGGTCACCGCCTCGTCGAACGGGATCCCGCGGTAGGTCTCGGAGCTGGTCGACATCGGGGCCGTCTCGCGGCCGTCGATCGTGCGGACCTTGCGGGCCCGCGCGTCGTAGTAGACGAGGAAGCCGCCGCCGCCGATGCCCGCGGAGTAGGGCTCGGTGACTCCGAGCACCGCCGCGGCGGCCACGGCGGCGTCGACGGCGTTGCCGCCGCGGCGCAGCACCCGCAGGCCGGCCCGGGTCGCCTCGGGGTCGACCGTGGCGACGGCGCCGCCGCGACCGACGGCCGTGGGGTGCTTGGCGGTGGCCCGGGCGGCGGTGTCCCGGGCGGCGGTGTCCCGGGCGGCGGCGGGCGGGGTGGTGGCGAGCAGCGCGGCCGGCAGGGCGAGTGCGGTCACGGCCGCGAGCACCGTGGAGCGGGAGCGGGAGCGAGGGCGTACGGTCATCGCCCCAGGGTGTCAGGAAACGGGCGAATCGGACAGACCCCTCCGCACGACGTCGAGCGCGGCGGGGAGCAGGTCGGCGCGGCCGGCCGCCAGCCAGACGACCCGCGGGTCGCGGCGGAACCACGACTCCTGACGGCGGGCGAAGCGCCGGGTGGCCCGCACGGTCTCGTCCCGGGCCTGCTGCTCGGTCCACTCGCCGTCGAGGTGGCGCAGGACCTGGGCGTAACCGAGGGCACGGCGCGCCGTACGGCCCTCGCGCAGGCCGGTCCCGGCCAGCCGCCGCACCTCCTCGACCAGGCCGCGCTGCCACATGAGCTCGACCCGGCGCGCGATCCGGTCGTCGAGCTCGGGGCGGGGCAGGGTGAGCCCGACCTGCACCGCGGGCACCTCGTAGAGGTGCTCCGGCAGCGTGGCGGTGAACGGCCGCCCGGTGAGCTCGACCACCTCCAGCGCGCGGACCAGCCGGCGGCCGTTGCTCGGCAGGATCGCGGTCGCCGCCGCCGGGTCGACGCCGGCGAGCCGGTGGTGCAGGGCCGACGGCCCCTCCGCGGCGAGCTCTGCCTCGAGCCGCGCGCGGACCACCTCGTCGGTCCCGGGGAACTCGAGCCGGTCCAGGGCCGCCCGCACGTACAGGCCCGAGCCGCCCACCAGGACCGGCGTGGCCCCACGCGCGCGGGCCGCGGCGAACGCGGCGCGCGCCATCCGCTGGTAGTCGGCGACGTTCGCCGGGACGCCGACGTCCCAGACGTCGAGGACGTGGTGCACGACCCCGCCCTGCTCGGCCTCGGACGGCTTCGAGGTGCCGACGTCCATGCCCCGGTACAGCGCCATGGAGTCGGCGTTGACCACCTCGCCGCCGAGCTCGCGGGCGAGCGCGACCGCCAGGTCGCTCTTGCCCACCGCGGTCGGGCCGACCACAGCGACGACGGCAGCCTCCACCCGGGGCAGTCTCGCCTACCGGGGCTACGGTGAGGTCATGGGCATGTTCGACAACATCAAGAAGAAGGCCGAGAAGGCCGTCGACGACCACGGCGACAAGATCGCCCAGGGCATCGACAAGGCCGCCGGCATGGCCGACAAGAAGACAGGGGGGAAGCACTCGGACAAGATCGCGAGCGGCACGGCGAAGGCCAAGGACGCGCTGGACAAGCTCGACGGCCGCAACGACGACATCCCGGACGCTAGCCCGACGGCAGCCCCGACCCGCGCCCGAAGCCACCGACCGCCCCGTGAGGTCTCAGGTGGCGAGCCGCCACCTGGCGACCAGGTAGGTCACGCCGTAGGGCGAGCCCGACCAGGTGACCGCGCCCGCCCACGCCTGCCCGGCCGCGGCGCCGGCCAGCACCTGCCACGGTGCCCGCCCGGCGGCGAGCAGCCCGGCCGCGCGGTCCGGGTCGAGCGCCGCGAGCGCCTCCGGGTCGCCGCCTGCCAGCGCCGCCTCGACCTGGGTGTCGAAGGCCTCGGCGTCCGGGTGCAGCCAGCCCGGGCCCTTCACGCTGCGGCGCGCGCTGCCGTCCCCCATCACCAGGAGCCCCACCCGGTCCGCGCGGCCGGCGAGGGCCTCCCCGAGCGCCAGGCACCGGACGGCGGCCGTGCTCGCCTCCACACCGAAGGACACCACGGGCAGGGACGCCCCGCGCCGGGAGAGCAGCCACCTCCCGAGGGTCAGCGCCAGCGGCAGGCTCGGCGCACCCTCGCCGCTGCCGACCCGGACCGGGACGCCGTACGGCGCCAGGCTCCCCCACGCGGACTCCGGGAGCGGTCCGACGGCCGGTGCGCCGCCGACGACGACCAGCACGTCGGGCGCGGCGGCCAGCAGGTGGTCGACGACCTCGTCGCAGGCGGCCCGCAGCCCGTCGAGCTCGGCGGTGGCACCGGCGGCCACCCCCGGCACCAGCAGCGGCGGGTGCGGGCACACCGCTGCGGCGACGAGCACGGCTCACCGTAACCGCCGTCCCGAGGCCCACCGCCGCTAGCCTCCAGCGGCGTGAGCTCCGGACGGGCGGTCGAGGTGGTGGGGCGCGAGGCCGAGCTGGCCGAGCTCGGCCGGCTCCTCGCGCCCGAGGACGGCTCCCTCCGGGTGGCGGTGGTCACCTGCGGACCGGGGGGCGGGAAGTCGACCCTGGTCGAGGCGGTCACGGCCCGGGCCCGGTCGATGGCCGTGCCGGTGCTCACCGCCCGGCCACGGGAGGGCGAGCGCAGCCTCGCCTTCGGCGCCCTCACGGACCTCCTGCACGACGGCCCGGACCTGGCCTCGGTGCAGCTGCCCGCCACCCAGCTGCTGGCCCTGCGCCAGGCGCTGGCGCTCGACCAGCCGGCCCCGGGTGCGGACACGGACCCGCGGGCGGTGGCGGCGGGCCTGCGTGCCGTGCTGGCCGCCGCGGCCCGGGACCAGCGGGTGCTCGTCGTCGTCGACGACGCGCACTGGCTCGACGACGCCACCCGCCTCGTGCTGCCGCACGCGCTGCGCCGCCTGACCGGCAGCGCCGTGTCGGTGCTGGTGGCCACCCGGCCGGTGCCGGGCGAGGACCCCTGGCCGGTCGGTGCGGGCCGCATCGACATCGCGCTGCCCGGCCTGGGCGGCGCGGCGCTCTTCCGGCTCGTGCGGGACCGCCTCGGTCGCACCCTGGGCAGGGGTGACCTGCACCGGGTGGCGGAGCAGTCGGGCGGCAACCCGATGTTCGCCCTCGAGCTGGCGGCGCTCGACGACCCGCGATCCGCCGCCCTCACGCCGACGCTCGAGGCGCTGGTGGCGGGCTCGGTCCGCCGGCTCCCGCCGTCGGCCCGCCGTCTGCTGCTGGCCGGCGCACTGGCGCACGACCCGCGGCCCGACCTCGTCGCCCGCGCGGCCGGTCTCGCCGACACCGAGCTGGACGCCGCCGTCGTGGCAGCGGCCGACGTCGCCGCCGTCGAGCGCGGTCGCCTGCGGTTCGCGCACCCGCTGCACGCGGCTGCGGTGGTGGGGGACGCCGGCCCCGAGGAGCGCCGGAGCGTGCACGCACGGCTCGCCGCCCTCGAGCAGGACCCCGAGGTGCGGGCCCGGCACCTGGCCCTGGCCGCCGACGGCCCCGACAGCCGGCTCGCCGGGGAGCTCGCGACGGTCGCCCAGGGTGCCCGCGAGCGCGGCGCGTACCCGGTCGCCCGCGACCTGGCCGCGATGGCGGTGGCCGCCACCCCGGCAGGCGACCCGGGAGGCCCCGCGCGGCGCCTGCAGCTGGCCACCTGGTCGCTGCACGACGGCGACCTGCCGACCTGCCGGGAGATGGCCACGGCGGTCGTGGAGACCGGCGGGGACGACGCCGCCCGGGCCGAGGTCCTGCTCGCGCAGCACGCAGCCCTGGGCGGCACCCCCGAGGAGGCGGCCGGCCACGCCGAGGCCGCACTGGCGGCACCGGGGCTGCTGCCCACCGAGCGGGCCGCCGCGCTGGTCTGCCTGGCCGGCGTCGCGCCGGACCTGGAAGGGACCTCCCGCCACGCCCGCGCCGCGCTCGGCGAGCTGGACGAGCTGGCCGGCCCGGAGCGCGACGAGGCGGTCGCCGGGTCCCTGCGCGCCACGGCCGCCGGGCTCGCGGCGCAGGCCGACCTCCTGCGCGGCGAGCCGGGCGCGGAGACCCGCCTGCAGGAGGCCGCTGCGCTGGAGGCCCGGTTCCCGCCGCAGCAGGTGGCCGAAGGGGCGCGCTTCACCCTGGCGCAGGAGCTGCTCTTCACCTCCCGCCTGGACGCCGCGCGCGAGCTCTTCCACCAGCTGCTCGACGAGGCCGAGGACCGCGGCGACGAGGTGTCCGAGCCCCTGCTGCTGCTCAACCTGGGACACGTCGAGCTCCGCGCGGGTCGCCTGGAGGAGAGCGGCCGGCTGGCACGTGCGGCGCTCGACCTCTCCGAGGTGCTGGGCATGTCCTCGGCCCGGGTGCTCGCGCTCCTCCAGGTGGCCGCCGACGACGCGCGCACCGGGCGGTCCGGGACCGAGCAGGCGATCCGTACCGCGCTCGAGCTGGCCGACGAGCTGGACGACCCGTGGCTGCTCAGCATCGCCTGGAAGATCCTCGGCAGGTTGCACATGACCGTCGACGAGCCGAGCAGGGCGGTCGACGCGCTGCGCACCGCCGCCACCCACGCGGCCGGGGCCGGCCTGGTCGACCCTGGCTGGGAGCCGTCCCCGGGCGAGCTCACCGAGGCGCTGCTGCAGGTCGGCGAGACCGACGCCGCCGAGGTGGAGCTCGTCCGGCTGGAGGAATCGCTGGCGGGTGCCGACCGCCCGCACGCCGACGCCGTGCTGCTCCGGCTGCGCGCGGCGCTGCGCGCCGAGCGGCACGGACCCGACGACGAGGCCCGCGCGCTGGCGCTCGCCGCGGTCGCCGCGCACGAGCGGCTGGACATGCGGTTCGAGCTCGCCCGCAGCCTCCTGCTCGCCGGCCGGCTGCACCGGCGGGCCCGGGCCAAGCGGACCGCGCACGACCTCCTGACGCGCGCGGTGGAGGTCTTCGACCTCGCATCCGCACCGGTCTGGGCGGAGCGTGCCCGCGACGAGCTGGCCCGCGTCGGCCTGCGCCCCGGTGCGCCGGCGACGCTGACCGCGACGGAGGCCCGGGTCGCGGAGCTGGCCGCGGCCGGCCGGACCAACCGCGAGATCGCAGCCACCGTGTTCGCCAGCCCCAAGACGGTCGAGGCCGTGCTCGGCCGGGTCTACCGCAAGCTCGGCGTCCGGTCGCGGGTCGAGCTGGTGACCGCGCTGCCGGCTGCCCGGCCGGACCTGCCCGTCGACTGATCGAGGGTTCTCCCCCTTACCCCCGGCACCGGCACCGCGGCACGGTCGGCAGGTGCAGATCCCCGCCCTCGCCGGAACCCCGCTGTGGCTGTCCGAGCACTACTGGCCCGACCTCGCGGACGGCCTCGTGCTCGCCCAGGCGCAGCGCACGGCGACGGTCGGGCGCCCGGTGCGATGGGTGACGACGCTCGTCGTCACCGGCCAGCAGACCGCCTTCGGCCTCTTCACCGCCCCGACGTCGGACGACGTCGGACAGGCGCTGGTGGCCGCGGGTCCGGGTGCCGACCGGATCAGCGCGGCACTGTGCGTCACCCCCGCCGACCGACACGTCCTCAGGAGGACCCACTGATGACCACCCACCGCATCCGTCGACCGGCCCAGCTCGGGGCCGTCGCCCTGGCCGGCGCCGGCCTCGTCGCCGCAGCGCTCGGCGGGTCCGCACCCGCCCGCGCGACCTCGTACAGCGAGGACCTGCGCGCCGTGCGCGTCGCGACGGCTCGCTTCCACTCCCCCACCCAGGCCCTGCGGGCCGGATACCGGGCCAGCCCGGAGTGCGTGGCCTCGCCGCTGGGCGGCATGGGCTTCCACTACGAGAACCCGGCACTGATGGCCGACCCGGCGATCGACGCCAGCAGGCCGGAGATCCTGCTCTACGCCCCCGGCAGCGACGGCGACCTGGAGCTGGTGGGCGTCGAGTACTTCCGCGCCGCGGAGGGGGTCACGGCCGCACCGCAGCTGTTCGGTCGCACCTTCCAGGGCCCCATGCCGGGCCACCACCCCGGCATGGGCGCTCACTACGACCTGCACGCATGGGTCTGGCAGGCGAACCCCGCGGGAACGTTCACGCAGTTCAACCCGACGGTGGGCTGCTGACGTGCGCGGCGTCCGCCGGCCGTTGCTGGCCGTCCTCGTCGCCGCGGCGGTGTCGTTGCTCGTCCCGCCCGGCGCGCACGGCGTGGTCGGTCCGAGCAGCCCGGACACCACGCACCCCCACGTCGGCGTCCTGCTCCCCACCCCCGCCTCGCCCGTGGCCAGGTACTGCGGCGCGACCCCGGTGTCGCACCGGGTGCTGGTGCTCGCCGGTCACTGCGCCGCCCTGCGCGCGGCGATGCTCGGGGAGACCCGCGGCACCGTCACCTTCGACCCGGACCTGCGCGAGGACCTCGCGGACTTCGGCCCGGCCTGGGTCTACGACGGGGGCTACCCGACGTACACCGGCACCCTGGCCGCGCACCCGGCGTACGGGACGCAGGGCAGCCTCAGCTGGGACGTCGCCGTGCTCGTGCTCGACGAGCCGCTGCCGGCGTCCGTCGAGATCGAGGCGCTGCCTGCAGCCGGCCTGCTCGACCGGCTCAAGTCGGCCGGGACGCTGCGCGACGAGCTGCTGACCCTGGTCGGCTACGGCAGCACCGTGCGCTCCCCCGGCAACGTCCCGGGCGGCGGCGGGGAGCGACGGGTCACCTCCCAGGTCGTGACGGCCCTGTCCCCGATGTGGCTGCGCCATCACGGCGGCGGCGACGGCGGCGCGGTGTGCCACTACGACTCGGGGTCGCCGGTCTTCCGCGGGGACCAGCTCGTCGCGGTGCTCAGCCAGGGCGACGCGGCCTGCTCGACGATGGCCGCCTCGGCCCGGCTCGACGTGCCCCCGGTGCGGGACTGGTTACTGGCGCAGGTGGCGGCCGCCGGCTGACGTCAGCCGCAGGTGCGGGCGCTGGGCGTCGTGAGGGGGACGCCCAGCGTCGGCATGCCCAGCAGCACCCCGGTGGCGACCGGGGCGCGATCCTGGCGGAGCTCCCAGGCGTCGCCGGCCCGGGTGCGGCGCACCCCGCCCCACGCACCGTCGGCCACCAGGTGGTGGGGCGCCGCGTAGGTGACCTCGACGGTCGCGACGTCGCCCGGCCGGGGTGCCTCGGCCTCCGACGGCACGGCGAAGTGGACCAGCCGGTTGTCCGGCGCCCGGCCGGACAGCCGGTGCGTGGCGCCGTCCTTGCGACCCTCGCCCTCGGCGACGAGCACCTCGAGGGTGCGACCGACCTGACGCGTGTTCTCCGCCCAGGACATGTCGTCCTGGAGGGCGACCAGCCGCTCGTACCGCTCCTGGACGACCTGCTTGGGCAGCTGGTCGGGCAGGTCGGCTGCCGGAGTGCCCGGCCGCGGGGAGTACTGGAAGGTGAAGGCACCGGCGAAGCGCGCCTCCTTCACCACCTCGAGGGTCTGGGCGAAGTCGGCCTCGGTCTCGCCGGGGAATCCGACGATGACGTCGGTGGTGATCGCCGCGTCCGGCATCGCGCGGCGCACCCGGTCGATGATCCCGAGGTACCGGTCGCGCCGGTACGACCGGCGCATCGCCCTCAGCACGGCGTCCGAGCCGCTCTGCAGCGGCATGTGCAGCGAGGGCATGACGTTCGCGGTCTCGGCCATCGCGGCGATCACGTCGTCGGTGAAGTCCTTCGGGTGCGGCGAGGTGAACCGCACGCGTTCCAGCCCGTCGATCCCGCCGCAGGCGCGCAGGAGCTTGCCGAACGCGAGCCGGTCGCCGAACTCGACGCCGTAGGAGTTGACGTTCTGCCCGAGCAGGGTGACCTCGAGGACGCCCTCGGCGACCAGCGCCTCCACCTCGGCGAGGACGTCGCCCGGCCGGCGGTCCTTCTCGGTGCCGCGCAGCGCGGGCACGATGCAGAACGTGCAGGTGTTGTTGCACCCGACGCTCACGGAGACCCACGCGGCGTAGGGCGACTCGCGCCGCGTCGGCAGGGTCGACGGGAAGACCTCGAGCGACTCGACGATCTCCACCTGGGCCTCGGCGTTGTGCCGGGCCCGCTCGAGCAGCGTGGGCAGCGACCCGATGTTGTGCGTCCCGAACACGACGTCGACCCACGGGGCCCGCCGGGTGACCTCGCTGCGGTCCTTCTGCGCCAGGCAGCCGCCGACGGCGATCTGCATGTTCGGGTTGGCCCTCTTCGCCGGCGCCAGGTGCCCGAGGTTGCCGTACAGCTTGTTGTCGGCGTTCTCGCGCACGGCGCAGGTGTTGAAGACGACGACGTCAGCCGGCGGGCCGGCGCCGGACGCCCCGGCGCGGACGTAGCCGGCGGCCTCCAGCAGCCCGGAGAGACGCTCGGAGTCGTGAACGTTCATCTGACAGCCGAAGGTGCGGACCTCGTAGGTCCGGGCTCTCCAGGCTGCTGATGTCGTCGGGCTCATGGCGACCTCCAGGGTACGGGCTGCGTCCCGCGCCCCGAATGTCCCGGTTCGACAGCGGCCGGATGGCGACAGACAGGTGGATGTCGCTAGGTTCCTTGCGTATGTCGACCACTGGCCATCCCACCGGCGAGCCTCTCGTCGTGCTGGACCAGGTGAACAAGCACTTCGGCGACCTGCACGTGCTGCGCGACATCGACCTCACCGTCCACCGTGGCGAGGTCGTGGTCATCCTCGGGCCCTCCGGGTCCGGCAAGTCGACGCTGTGCCGGGCCATCAACCGGCTGGAGCCGATCGACTCCGGGACCATCACCGTCGACGGCCAGCTGCTGCCCGCCGAGGGCAAGGAGCTCGCGCGGCTGCGCTCCGAGGTCGGCATGGTGTTCCAGGCGTTCAACCTCTTCGCGCACAAGACCGTGCTGCAGAACGTCACCCTCGGCCCGATCCGGGTCCGCGGGGTCGACCGCCGCGCGGCGGAGGAGCGCGGCCGCGAGCTGCTCGCGAGGGTCGGGATCGAAGAGCAGGCCGAGAAGATGCCGGCCCAGCTCTCCGGCGGCCAGCAGCAGCGGGTGGCCATCGCCCGCGCGCTGGCGATGGACCCCAAGGTCATCCTCTTCGACGAGCCGACCTCAGCCCTCGACCCCGAGATGATCAACGAGGTCCTCGAGGTCATGATCTCGCTGGCCAAGGAGGGCATGACGATGGTCGTGGTCACCCACGAGATGGGGTTCGCCCGTCGGGCCGCCCATCGCGTCGTCTTCATGGACGAGGGCAGCATCGTCGAGCAGGCCGACCCCGAGACCTTCTTCAACGCGCCGACCAGCGAGCGCGGCAAGGACTTCCTCTCCAAGATCCTCAGTCACTGACCACGAAAGGACACACCATGTCCGCACGACGACGAGGTGCGCTCGCCACAGCGGCCGCACTCGCACTCGCCCTGACCGCCTGCGGTGGAGACGACAGCACCGAGGTGGCCACGGACACCGACTTCGAGGCCGGCACGACCATGGCCAAGATCGCCGACCGGGGCACCATCACCATCGGGACGAAGTTCGACCAGCCGCTGTTCGGGCTGCGCGGCCCGAGCGGGGAGCCGGAGGGCTTCGACGTCGAGATCGGCAAGATCATCGCCGGCCAGCTCGGGATCGAGCCGGACAAGATCAAGTGGGTCGAGGCCGTGTCGGCCAACCGCGAGCCGTTCATCGAGAACGACAAGGTCGACATCGTGGTGGCCACCTACACCATCAACGACGACCGCAAGCAGGTCGTCGACTTCGCCGGCCCGTACTTCTCCGCCGGCCAGACGATCCTGGTGAAGGAGGACAACTCCGACATCAACGGCCCGGACGACCTCGCCGGCAAGACGGTGTGCAGCGTCGAGGGCTCGACCCCGGCGGCCAACATCGAGGAGCAGTACCCGGACGCGAAGCTGGAGCTGACCGACGCGTACAGCAACTGCCTCGAGCCGCTGCGCAACGACCAGGTCGACGCGATCACCACCGACAACGTGATCCTCGCCGGCTTCGTCGACCAGAACGAGGGCGAGTTCAAGCTGGTGGGCGAGCCGTTCACCGAGGAGCCGTACGGCATCGGGCTCAAGAAGGGCGACGACGACTTCCGGACGTTCATCAACGACGTCCTCGAGGAGTCCTACGACAACGGTGCCTGGGACAAGGCCTGGGAGGACACCGCGGGCAAGGTCCTGGACACGCCGGAGCCCCCCGCCGTCGACCGCTACTGACCGACACCCGGACGGGTGGGCCGCTCGCCGCAGCGGCCCACCCGCACGTCGACGAGTGAGCGGGAGGTGAACCCGTGGACGCGCTGCTGAACAACCTGCCGCTCCTGCGGGACGGCTTCCTCACCACCCTGCGGCTGACGCTGATCTCAGGGGCTCTCGCGCTGCTGCTCGGCACCGTCCTCGGCGCCTTCCGGGTGTCGCCGGTGCCGACCCTGCGCTGGTTCGGCGCCTTCTACGTCGAGCTGCTGCGCAACACCCCGCTCACGCTGGTCTTCTTCTTCTTCGTGTTCGTCGCCCCCCAGGTCGGTGTCAAGCTGCCCTTCGACCTGTCCGCGATCGTCGCCCTCACGATGTACACGGCGGCGTTCGTCTGCGAGGCGGTCCGCTCGGGCGTGAACAGCATCGGGGTCGGTCAGGCCGAGGCGGCCCGCGCCGTCGGTCTGACGTTCACCCAGACGATGCGCGACATCGTCCTCCCCCAGGCGCTGCGCACCGTCGTCCCGCCGTTGATCAACATCATCATCGCGCTGACGAAGAACACCTCCGTCGCGGTGGGCTTCTTCGTCACCGAGCTGATGGCGGTCGGCGTCCGGCTGTCCAGCCGGAACGCGGCCGACGTCGTGACGATCCTGATCGGCATCGCCGTCTGCTACCTGCTCATCACCATCCCGGCCGGGATCCTGGCCGCCCGGCTCGAGCGCAGGGTGGCGTTCGCCCGATGAGCCTCGTCCTGTTCGACACGCCCGGCCCGAAGGCCCGGCGACGCACCCTGATCTGGTCGCTCGTCGCCGGCGCGGTCCTGCTCGCCCTCGTGGTGCTGGCAGTGCTCCGGCTGATCGACCGCGGCATCTTCGACGCCGACCGCTGGGACATCTTCACCGAGGACACCGAGACCTGGGAGGCCCTCGTCCGCCGGGGGCTCGGTGCGACGCTGCGGGCGGCCGCCGTCGCCGGTGCGATCTCCCTGCTGGCGGGCTGCCTGCTCGCTACCGCCCGCACCTCGCAGCAGGCCTGGATACGACGGCCTGCCGCGGTGTGGATCGAGCTGTTCCGTGGGCTGCCGGTCGTCCTGCTGATGTTCTTCGCGCTGCTGGCCCTGGACTTCTCACCCTTCCGGGCGGTCATCGTCGGGCTGTCGCTGTACAACACCGCGGTGATCGCCGAGATCCTGCGGGCCGGCCTGACCTCGCTCCCGGGCGGGCAGCGCGAGGCCGCGCTCGCGATCGGGCTGACCAACGGTCAGGCGATGCGGCTGGTGCTGCTGCCCCAGGCCATCAGACGGATGCTGCCGTCGCTGATCAGCCAGCTGGTCGTCCTGCTCAAGGACACCTCGCTCGGCTACATCGTGAGCTATGTCGAGCTGCTGCGCGTGAACCGCGAGCTGCGCGACTTCTTCGGCAGCAAGTACATCTTCTCGCTGTTCATCGTCACCGCCGCGCTCTACATCGGGGTGAACCTCACACTGTCCCGGATCGCCGTCTACCTGGAGCGGCGCGGCAGCACCAAGGTCGCCGGCGGCGTCGCGCCCGCCGAGGCGATCCAGGACCGCCAGGTCGACTGACCGCGTCCTGCACCGCGCCTCAGGACCAGCCGTGCCCGGCGCGCAGCCGGGTCGCCACCCGGTCGAACCGTCCGCGGTCGAGCACCGCTCCCTCGCGGCGGATGCCGTCCTCGTCGACCTCGACGACCCGGTCCAGCCGCACCCAGCTCGGCCGCTGCTCGCCGTCCCAGGCGCCGGCCCCCAGCTCGAGCCAGGCGGGGTCGCCCGCGTGGTACTCCTGGCTGGACAGCATCAGCCCCAGCAGCCGCGCTCCGTCGCGGCCGACCACCAGGACCGGCCGGTCCTTGCCCTGCGAGGCGTCCTCCTCGAACGGCACCCAGGTCCACACCACCTCGCCGGGGTCGGCGGCCCCGTCGAGGTCGGGGGCGTAGGCGAGGTGCCGGCCCTCGGGCGGCCCGGCGGGACGCACGGTCGCCGCCTCCCGGTCGGCGGGTCGCGGCCGCGGCCGGTCCCCGGTCCGGGTCGCCTCGTCGAGCACCCGCGGTGCCTCCCGGGCCGCGAGGCGCAGGGCACGGCCGGCCAGCATCCCGAGGTCCCGCCAGGTGGAGCCCATGCGTCGACCCTACGAGGTCGCCACGCTCAGCGGGCCACCTCCACGGCCCGGGACTCCCGCACGACCGTGACCTTCACCTGGCCGGGGTAGGTCAGCTCCTCCTCCACCTGCTTGGCGATCTCGCGGGCCAGCACCTGCGCCGCGATGTCGTCGACCGCCTCCGGCAGGACCATCACCCGCAGGTCGTGACCCGACTGCATCGCGAACGCGCGGTCCACCCCGGGGTACGAGCAGGCGATCTCCTCGAGCCGGCGCAGCCGCGTCACGTGCGCCTGCACCGCCTCGCGCCGCGCTCCCGGCCGGCTGGCGCTGACGGCGTCCGCCACCTGGGTGAGCACGGCCTCCACCGTGCGCGGCGCGACCTCCCCGTGGTGCGCCTCGATGGCGTGCACCACGTCGGCGTGCTCGTCGCAGCGGCGGGCCAGGTCGGCCCCGACGCGGGCGTGCGAGCCCTCGGCCTCGTGGGTCACGGCCTTGCCGAGGTCGTGCAGCAGGCCGCAGCGACGCAGCAGCGCGGGGTCCAGGCCCAGCTCGGCGGCCATCAGACCGGCCAGGTGCGCGGTCTCGACCACGTGCCCCAGCACGTTCTGCCCGTACGACGTGCGGAAGCGCAGCAGCCCGAGGTGCCGCACCAGCTCGGGGTGCAGGTCGGTGACGCCGACCTCGACGAGAGCGTCCTCGGCCGCCCGCTGGCAGCGCGCCTCGACCTCGGTGCGGGCCTGCTCGTAGGTGGCCTCGATGCGCTGCGGGTGGATCCGGCCGTCGAGGACCAGCGCCGCCAAGGTCGCCCGGGCCGTCTCGCGGCGCACCGGGTCGAAGCACGACACGAGCACGGAGTCCGGCGAGTCGTCCACGATGAGGTTGGCGCCGGTGACGGCCTCGAACGCGCGGATGTTGCGCCCCTCCCGGCCGATCACGCGCCCCTTCATGTCCTCTCCCGGTAGGGGGACGGCCGCGACCGTCGACTCGGCGGTCTGCTCGGACGCGATCCTCGAGAGCGCGCCGACGACGATGTCACGCGCCCGGCGGTCCGCCTCGGCGCGCGCGCTGCGCTCCACGTCGCGGATCCCGACCTCGGCGGCCAGCCGGGCCTCCCGTTCCACCTGGCCGATCAGCTCGTCCCGAGCCTCGTCGGCCGTGAGGCCGGCCACCGACGCCAGCGCCGCCTGGCGCTGCGCCGCCAACCGGGTCAGCTCGGCCGCCCGCTCGGCCAGCTCCTCGGCGCGCTGGTCCAGGCGCTCCTCCCGGTCGGCCAGCCGGTCCTCGCGGCGCTCCAGGTCCAGGGTCCGACGCTGCCGCAGGGCCCCCCCGTGCACGGCGGCCAGCACCACCAGGGCCGCCGCGACGGCAGCCAGCGCCCCGCCCAGAACCACCGGAACAGCGTCGCCCATGACCCACCAGATCCCGAACGGGCGCCCGTTGCCAGGCGCCCGTCTCGAGAGGCTACGACCACCCCCCGGGCCGGTCAAGGAGCGCCGACGGCCCGCCCGGTGAGCCGCGCTCTACCCCGTGTCGCCGGCGCCCTCGGCGTCGCACCGTCGGCACCGTCGGCACCGTCGGGCAGGACGCCGTCGGCCGTGAGCGCCTCGCGGACCACCCGCATCGCCAGGCCCCCCGGGTAGCCCTTGCGGGCCAGCTGACCGACCAGCCGGCGCAGCCGGACCTCGTGCGGCTGCCCGCGGGTGGCCCGCACCCGGCGGGCCACCAGCGCGCGGGCCGTCCGGGTCTCGGCCTCGTCGTCGATGTCGGCGACCGCCTCGGTCACGGTCTCGTCGTCGACTCCCTTGGCACGCAGCTCGCGCCGCAGGGCCTGGCGCGACAGGCCGCGCCCCGAGTGCCTCGTGCGCACCCACACCTCGGCGAACGCCGCGTCGTCGACCAGGCCCACCTCGGTGAACCGGTCGAGCACCCGCTCCGCGACCTCCTCCGGCACGGCACGCGCCGCGAGGTCACCCGCGAGCTGGGCCCGGGAGCGGGGCGCCGCCGTGAGCTTGCGCAGCACGATCGTGCGCGCGACGGACTCGGGGTCCGGCTCGGGCCCGTCGTCGGCCGGGCTGCCCGGTGTCGGACCCGGCAGCGCACCCAGCACCGACCGGCCTCAGACGTCGCGCGGTGAGACGGCCGGCGTCTCGTCGAGCGGCGCGTCGACCCTGGGGCCGATCCCGAGCTTCTCCTTGATGCGCTTCTCCAGCTCGTCGGCCAGGTCGGGGTTGTCCCTCAGGAAGGCCCGTGCGTTCTCCTTGCCCTGGCCGAGCTGGTCGCCCTCGTAGGTGTACCAGGCGCCGGCCTTGCGCACGAAGCCCTGCTCGACGCCCACGTCGATGAGCCCGCCTTCGCGGCTGATGCCGCTGCCGAACATGAGGTCCATCTCGGCCTGCCGGAACGGCGGGGACACCTTGTTCTTCACCACCTTGACCCGGACCCGGTTCCCGACCGCCTCCTGGCCGTCCTTGAGGGTCTCGATGCGGCGGACGTCGAGCCGGACCGAGGCGTAGAACTTCAGCGCCTTGCCACCCGCGGTGGTCTCCGGCGAGCCGAACATGACCCCGATCTTCTCGCGCAGCTGGTTGATGAAGATGGCGGTCGTCTTGGAGTTGTGCAGCGCGCCGGTGAGCTTGCGCAGTGCCTGGCTCATGAGCCGCGCCTGCAACCCGACGTGGCTGTCCCCCATCTCGCCCTCGATCTCGGCCCGGGGCACGAGCGCGGCGACCGAGTCGATGACGATGACGTCGAGGGCGCCGGACCGGATCAGCATGTCGGCGATCTCGAGCGCCTGCTCGCCGGTGTCGGGCTGGGACACCAGCAGGGCGTCGGTGTCGACACCGAGCTTCTGGGCGTAGTCGGGGTCGAGGGCGTGCTCGGCGTCGATGAAGCCGGCGATCCCCCCGGCGCGCTGCGCGTTCGCGATCGCGTGCAGCGCGACGGTGGTCTTGCCGCTGGACTCGGGGCCGTAGATCTCGACCACCCGGCCGCGCGGCAGGCCGCCGATGCCGAGGGCGATGTCGAGGGCGATCGACCCGGTGGGGATCACCTCGATCGGCGCGCGGACCTCGTCGCCGAGGCGCATGACCGAGCCCTTGCCGAACTGGCGGTCGATCTGGGCGAGCGCGGCGTCGAGGGCCTTGTCGCGGTCTGCTGCGGGAGCCATGGGTGCCGTCCTGGAGGAGGAGGTGCGCGATGTCTTGGTCACGGTCCCGAACCTAGGACTGGCCCCGGACACAACCCGGCGACGGCCGGGAGATGTGGACCGGGGCTGCCGGGTCCGACTCCTGTGGACACTACCCGAACAGGTGTTCGATCCTGGGCAGGGACGCCGTCCGACACGCCGGGAGGAGAAGTTCAGCGCTGGGCGGGCGGGACGTCGTGGCCCTCGCACACGGCGCGCCAGACGGCCAGCGTGGGCTCGCCGGCGGCCAGGGCCTGGGACGGGGTGCGGTTGCCGAGCTCGCTGAGCACGTGCAGGTCGACGACCGACTCGGCGTGCGGCCCGAAGACCTCGCGCATCCGCTCCCAGAAGTCCGTCAGCCGCACCCGGCCAGTATCGCCGAGCGACGGCGCGCCCCTCACCCGGACCTCCGGGGGTCCGGACGTCCCGCCGTACCTCCTAGGCTGTCGCCCGTGCCGAGCGACCCGACGCCCCTCGACGACACGTTCGCCGACACGTTCGCCGACGTCCTCGAGGCCAACGAGGCCTTCGCCCGGAGCACCGACCTGCCTCAGCTCGAGGCCCGGGCAGCGCGGGGCCTGGGCGTGCTGACCTGCATGGACTCCCGGATCGACCCGTTGCGGATGCTCGGGCTGGTGCCCGGCGACGCCAAGGTCCTGCGCAACGCCGGGGCCCGGGTCACCGACGACGTCCTGCGCACCCTGGTGCTGGCCCGGCACCTGCTCGAGGTCGACCGGGTGATGGTCGTCGCCCACACCGGCTGCCGGATGGCCGGTGCCTCCGAGGCCGACGTGCACGAGGCCATCCGCCTCGCCGGCGGCCCGGACACCCGGAGCATCTCCTTCCTCACCACCGAGGACCAGCTGGCGGCGCTGCACGGCGACGTCCAGCGGGTGCGGTCCTGGCCGTACCTGCACGAGGTCCCGGTCGGCGGCTTCCTCTACGACCTCGGAACCGGCCGGCTCAGTCGGGTCTGCTGAGTGGACCGTGGTCCCGGCACTAGGTGAGCAGCAGCTTCTCCAGCCGGCGGCCGGTCACGAGCAGGCCCACCAGCCCGAGCCCGAGCAGCACGAGCACGTGGACGAGCGAGCCCGGGCCGACCGCACCGGTCGTCAGCTCCCGCAGCAGCGTCGCCGCGTGGTAGAGCGGTGAGAGCCGCACCACCCACTGCAGCGTCTCCGGGTAGGTCGACAGCGGGTAGAAGGTCGCCGAGAAGAGGAACATCGGCAGCGAGACGAGCGTGACGTACTCGAAGTCCTGCCACGACTTCATGTAGGTCGTCGCCGCCGTCCCGACCGCGGCGAACGCGAAGCCGACCAGCACGACGGCAGGCAGGGCGAGCAGCGCCCACCACGACGAGATCAGCCCCATCACCAGCATCACCAGCAGGAAGGCCGAGGAGTAGAACGCCCCGCGCATCAACGCCCAGCCGATCTCGCCGACGGCGACGTCGACAGGGGTCACGGGGGTGGCCAGGACCGCGTCGTAGAGCTTGTTGTACTTCAGCTTGAAGAACAGGTTGAACACGGCGTCGTAGGTGGCTCCGTTCATGGCGCTGGCGGCAAGCATGCCGGGCGCGATGAAGACGGTGTACGACACCAGCTCGCCACCGGGGAGCGCGACGTCGCCGACCAGTTGGGCCACGCCGACGCCGATGGAGAGCAGGTAGAAGACGGGCTCGAAGATGCCCGACAGCAGCACGAGCCAGCCGTTGCGGTAGACCCGGATGTTGCGTTCGACCAGGTAGCGCGCACCGCCCGTGCCCAGCAGCCGACGACCGGGCAGAGGCGGGGCGACGCGCAGCAGCAGCGGCTGGCCGGTCACTCGACCAGCCGCTTCTCGAACCGCCACGCGGCCACCAGGAAGCCCGCGACGGCCCACAGCACCAGGTAGCCGACGTGCAGGGCGACCGAGCCGGGCGACGGCCGGCCGAGGGCCAGGTCGCGCGCCAGGTCGACGCCGTGCCAGAGCGGCACCACCTGGGCGACCGGCTCGAGCCAGCCGGGCAGCTGGGCGACCGGGAAGAACGTGCCGGAGAACAGGAACATCGGCATGATCCCGAACCGGAACAGCATCGCGTAGGCGGACTGGTCGTCCACGGTGGCCGAGAACGCGAAGATGGCCGGCGCGAAGGCCAGCCCGGTGAGGACGGCTGCCGGGACCGCGAGCACGCCCCAGGCCGACGGGATGGCGCCGAACAGCAGCATCACGAGGAAGAACGCCGTGGCGGTGACCGTCAGCCGGAAGGCGACGAACAGCAGGTGACCGGCCAGCAGGTCCGCCGACCGCAGCGGGGTCGCCAGCATGCCGTGGTAGGTGCGGTGCCACTTGATGGAGCCCATCACCGGGTACGTCGACTCGAACGAGGCCGTCTGCATCGCCGTCGCCGCCAGCAGGCCGGGTGCGATGAACTCCAGGTAGCCGACCCCGCCGAGGGAGGCCGTCCCGCTCCCGCGGTCCACGAGCAGGCCGAGCCCGAAGCCCATCGCGGCCAGGAAGCCCAGCGGCTCCAGCACGGTGGTGATGGCCGAGCCGCGCCAGGTCCGGCGGTACTGCGCCATCCAGTAGGCGAAGGACCGCAGCACCAGCTCGTACGTCGGCGGCACCGGCGGCAGCTCCTGCAGCGTGGCCCGGGCGTGCAGCGCCATCAGTCCACCAGCGTCCGGCCGGTGAGCCGGAGGAAGACGTCCTCCAGCGTGCTGCGGCGGACGAGGACCGACAGGCTCGCGACGCCCTGCCGGTGGACCTCCGCCGCCGCCTCGTCGCCGTCGTGGGCGTAGAGCAGGACGCGGTCCGGCAGCACCTCCACCCGGTCGACCAGTGCGCGCAGCGGCCGCCCGGCGTCGGCGACCAGGGCCTCGACCTTCTCGGCGTTCGCGTCGTTCTCCCCCGCCGGGAAGCGCAGCTCGACGACCTCGCGGGTGGACCACTCCCGGATCAGCGCGATCGGGGATCCCTCCGCCGCGATCCGGCCGCCGTCCATGACCACCAGGCGGTCGCAGAGCTGCTCCGCCTCGTCCATGTAGTGCGTGGTGAGCACCAGCGTCACGCCACGCTGCTTGAGCCGGAACAGCCGGTCCCAGACGACGTGGCGTGCCTGCGGGTCGAGCCCGGTGGTGGGCTCGTCGAGCAGCAGCAGGTCAGGCTCGTTGACCAGTGACCGGGCGATCGTGAGGCGGCGCTTCATCCCGCCGGACAGCGGCTCCACCTTGCTGCCCGCGCGCTCGCTGAGCTGGACGAAGTCGAGCAGCTGGTCCGCGCGCTCGGCGACGACCCGCTTGGGCAGACCGAAGTACCTGCCGTACACCAGCAGGTTCTCGCGCACGGTGAGCTCGGCGTCCAGCGAGTCCAGCTGGGGGACGACGCCGAGCCGGGCCCGGATCCGCGCCCCGTCGACCGCGGGGTCGTGGCCCAGCACCCGCAGCGTGCCCTCGGTCACCGGGGAGACGCAGCCGATCATCCGCATCGTCGAGGACTTGCCCGCGCCGTTGGGACCGAGGAAGCCGAACGCCTCGCCGCGCTCGACCAGGACGTCGATGCCGTCGACCGCGGTGAAGTCCCCGAAGCGCTTGACCAGCCCCCGGGCCTCGATCATCGGCCGGCTGACGCTCTCCTCGGGCACGGTTCACGACCCTAGACCGACCCCCCGACGGCTCCCCACCCGATTACCCCCCCCACCCCGCCACCCCCACCCCCCGGCGGTTGATCACGTGCACGTGATCGACCGCCGCCGGAGGTGGTGAACTCACCGCGTGCGGCGGGTGTACGCCACTGTCGGTACGGCCGTGGCGACCGGTCCCTGCGGATGTCAGACCGGTGGGCGAGGATGTCCCGGTGAGCGAGGACGGCGGCACCGACGCGGCGGCCCGGTTCTCGCCGGCGACCCGGGCCTGGTTCGACGCCTCGTTCGCGGCGCCGACGGCCGCGCAGGAGGGCGCCTGGGCCGCGATCTCGGCCGGGCGCAACGCCCTGGTCGTGGCACCCACCGGGTCCGGCAAGACGCTCGCCGCCTTCCTGTGGTCGATCGACCGGCTGGCCGCGGGGCCGCCGCCGGCCGAGCCGCAGCGCCGCTGCCGGGTCCTCTACGTCAGCCCGATGAAGGCCCTCGCGGTCGACGTCGAGCGCAACCTGCGGGCCCCGCTCGCGGGCGTCCGCCACGCGGCGACCCGGCTCGGCCTGCCCGAGCCGGACCTCACCGTCGGCGTCCGGTCCGGCGACACCCCGGCGGACGAGCGCCGCAGGTTCGGCCGCACCCCGCCGGACATCCTCATCACCACCCCCGAGTCGCTGTTCCTGATCCTCACCTCGCAGGCCCGGGAGTCGCTGCGCGGCGTCGAGACGGTGATCGTCGACGAGGTGCATGCCGTGGCCGGCACCAAGCGCGGTGCGCACCTCGCGCTGTCGCTGGAGCGGCTCGACCAGCTGCTCGAGCAGCCGGCCCAGCGGGTGGGGCTGTCGGCGACGGTGCGCCCCGTCGAGGAGGTCGCGCGGTTCCTCGGCGGTCCGCACGACGTCGCGGTCGTGCAGCCGCCGAGCACCAAGACCGTCGAGCTCGAGGTCGTCGTGCCGGTCGAGGACCTCGGGGAGCTCGGCCAGACCACGGGGGAGGTCAGTGGCTCCGCTGCGGGCGAGGAGCGGCGGACCTCGATCTGGCCGCACGTCGAGGAGCGGATCGTCGACCTCGTGCAGGCCCACCGGTCGACCATCGTGTTCGCCAACTCCCGCCGGCTGGCCGAGCGCCTCTGCGCCCGGCTGAACGAGATCGCCTACGAGCGCGCCACCGGCGAGCAGCGACCGGATGACGCCGGCCGGGCACCGGCCCAGGTGATGGCGCAGTCGGGCTCGTCGGCGGCCCGCCCGGACGCGGGGATCCCGGAGATCGCCCGGGCCCACCACGGCTCGGTCTCCAAGGAGCAGCGGGGGCAGATCGAGGAGGCGCTCAAGGCCGGCCGGCTGCCTGCCGTGGTGGCGACGTCGAGCCTCGAGCTCGGCATCGACATGGGTGCGGTCGACCTGGTGATCCAGGTCGAGTCGCCGCCCTCGGTCGCGAGCGGGTTGCAGCGGGTCGGCCGGGCCGGGCACCAGGTGGGGGCGGTCTCGCGCGGCGTCATCTTCCCGAAGTACCGCGGCGACCTCGTGCAGACCGCGGTCGTGGCCGAGCGGATGCGCGCCGGGCAGATCGAGTCCACCCGCTACCCGCGCAACCCGCTCGACGTCCTCGCCCAGCAGGTGGTCGCGATGGTCAGCGTCGAGGAGTGGGACGTCGAGGTGATGTACGACGTGGTGCGCCGCGCCGCGCCCTACGCCTCGCTCCCCCGCAGCGCCTTCGAGTCGGTGCTCGACATGCTGGCCGGGCGGTACCCGAGCGACGAGTTCGCCGAGCTGCGACCCCGGCTCGTGTGGGACCGCGTCGGCGGCACCGTCACCGGCCGGCCGGGCGCCCAGCGGCTCGCGGTCACCAGTGGCGGCACCATCCCGGACCGCGGGCTGTTCGGGGTCTTCCTGGTCGGCGACCGCAAGAGCCGGGTCGGGGAGCTCGACGAGGAGATGGTGTACGAGTCGCGCGTCGGCGACGTCTTCACCCTCGGCTCCACCTCCTGGCGGATCGAGGACATCACCCACGACCAGGTGCTGGTCACGCCGGCGCCGGGGCAGCCGGGGCGACTGCCGTTCTGGAAGGGCGACACGCTCGGCCGCCCGGTCGAGCTGGGCCGCGCGCTCGGCGCGTTCACCCGCGAGCTCGGCGCACTCACGCCCGCCAAGGCGCGCGAGCGGGTGCTCGCGTCCGGGCTGGACGACTGGGCCGCCGGCAACCTCCTCGCCTACCTCGCGGAGCAGCGGGCGGCGACCGGGCACCTCCCCGACGACCGCACCATCGTCGTCGAGCGGTTCCGCGACGAGCTCGGCGACTGGCGGGTGGCGATCCACTCGCCGTTCGGCTCGCAGGTCCACGCTCCGTGGGCGCTGGTCATCGCGGCCCGGCTGCGCGAGCGCTACGGCGTCGACGTGCAGGCGATGCACGCCGACGACGGCATCGTCCTTCGGCTGCCCGACGTCGAGATCGACCCGCTGGACCCCGGTGACTCCGCCGCGCGGACCGGCACCGAGATGGCCGTCGTGGACCCCGACGAGGTCGAGCCCCTGGTCACGGCCGAGCTCGGCGGCTCGGCGCTGTTCGCCTCCCGCTTCCGCGAGTGCGCGGCCCGCGCGCTGCTGCTGCCCCGGCGCAACCCCGGCCGCAGGTCCCCGCTGTGGCAGCAGCGGCAGCGCTCCGCCCAGCTCCTGTCGGTGGCCAGCGACTACGGCTCGTTCCCGGTGGTGCTCGAGACGATGCGGGAGTGCCTGCAGGACGTCTTCGACGTGCCGGGGCTCGTCGGCCTGATGCGCGAGGTCGAGGAGCGCACGGTGCGCTTCGTCGAGATCGAGACCGCGCAGCCCTCACCGTTCGCCCGCTCGCTGCTGTTCGGCTACGTCGCGCAGTTCCTCTACGAGGGCGACAGCCCGCTGGCCGAGCGCCGGGCGACCGCGCTGTCCCTCGACCAGACCCTGCTGGCCGAGCTGCTCGGGCAGCAGGGCTACGGCGGGCTGCGCGAGCTGCTCGACCCGAGCGCCATCGCGTCCCTGGCCGCCGACCTGCAGCGGCTCTCCGACGACCGCCGGGCGCGCGACGCCGAGGGCGTCGCCGACCTGCTGCGCGTGCTCGGCCCGCTCACGACCGCGGAGGCCGTCGAGCGAGGCGCCCGCCCGGCCTGGCTCGCCGACCTCGAGGAGGCGCGGCGGGCGGTCCGGCTCCGCGTCGCGGGCGAGCAGCGCTGGGCAGCCGTCGAGGACACCGGACGCCTGCGCGACGCACTGGGCACTCCCCTGCCGGTCGGCATCCCGGACGCGTTCCTCGAGCCGCTTCGCGACCCCATCGGCGACCTCGTGGCGCGCTACGCCCGCACCCACGTCCCGTTCACGACCGAGGACGTCGCCGCCCGGCTCGGCCTGGGTGTGGCCGTGGTCGCGGGCACCCTGCAACGGCTCGCGACCAGCGGCCGGGTGATGGCCGGGGAGTTCCTGCCCGGCGGGACCGGACCCGAGTGGTGCGACGCCGAGGTGCTGCGCACCCTGCGCCGCCGGTCGCTGGCCGTCCTGCGCAAGGAGGTGGAGCCGGTCCCGGTCGAGGCGCTCGCGTCCTTCCTCCCGGCGTGGCAGCAGGTGGGCAGCCGGCTGCGTGGGGCCGAGGGCGTCCTGCGCGCCGTCGAGTCCCTGCAGTGCACCCAGGTGCCGGCGTCGGCCCTGGAGTCCCTGGTGCTGCCGGCCCGGGTCCTCGACTACTCCCCCGCGCTGCTCGACGAGCTGTGCGCCGCGGGCGAGGTGCTGTGGCGGGGCCACGGCCCCCTGGCCGGGTCCGACGGCTGGGTGTCGCTGCACCTGACCGACGCCGCGCACCTCACCATGCCCGAGCCGGACGCAGCCGCCGTCTCCTCGCCGCTGCACCAGGCGCTGCTCGCGGCGCTGGCGGGCGGCGGTGCCTTCTTCTTCCGCCAGCTGTCCGACGCCGTGGGGTCGACCGACGACGACGCGCTGGTCGCGGCCCTGTGGGACCTCGTCTGGTCGGGCCACCTGAGCAACGACACGCTCGCCCCGCTGCGCACCCTGGTGGGCGGCGGGCGCGGGGCGCACCGCGGCCGCCGCACCACCCCGCGCGGCCGCTACGGCCGGGCGCCGCGGCCGGGCCGGGCGCCGGTCCCGAGCCGCGCCGGTCCGCCGACCGCGGCCGGCCGGTGGTCGCTGCTGCCCGAGGTCGAGACCGACCCGACCCGGCGGGCCGCCACCCTCGCGGAGGTGCTGCTCGACCGGCACGGCGTGGTGGTCCGGGGAGCCGTCCAGGCCGAGCGGGCACCGGGTGGCTTCGCAGCCGTCTACCGCGTGCTGGCGACCTTCGAGGAGACCGGCAGGTGCCGCCGCGGCTACTTCGTCGAGGGGCTGGGCGCGGCGCAGTTCGCCCTGCCCGGCGCCGTCGACCGCCTGCGCGCGGTGTCGGCCGCGCTCGAGCGGGCGGGCGAGGAGCCGGCGCCGCGAGGCGTGTCGGCCGAGGTCCCCCGCGCCCTGGTGCTCGCCGCGACCGACCCCGCGAACCCGTACGGCGCGGCCGTCTCCTGGCCGACGAGGGGGCCGGGTCGCGGCGAGGACGCCGGCCACAGACCGGGACGCAAGGCCGGGGCCCTCGTGGTGCTGGTCGACGGTCGGCTGGTGCTGTACGTCGAGCGCGGCGGGCGCACCCTGCTGACCTGGGCCGAGGACCCGGGCCTGCTGCAGCCCGCCGTCGACGCCCTGTCGCTGGCGATCCGCGAGGGACTGCTCGGGCGGCTCACGGTGGAGCGGGCCGACGGCGCCGGGGTGCTCGACTCGCCGCTGGGGCGGGCCCTCGAGCACGCGGGGTTCCATGCCACCCCGCGCGGCCTGCGGTTGCGCGGATGAGCGACGACGGCTGGGCCGCACGGCGCCGCGACGCCGCGGAGGAGCAGGTCGCCCGGCTCGACCGGGTGCGGGCCGCCGAGACCGAGCAGGCCCGCGCGCTGCTCGCGGGCTTCGTGCACGACGCGCGCGCCCGCGGGCTCGCACCCGTGTCCCTGCAGGCGCGGGCCACCAACGGACGCGCGCTCTACCGCACCGGCCTCACCGGCTGGTACCTCAAGCGCAACAGGTCCCTGGCCGTCGACGAGGACGGGCAGTTCTACGTGCTGACCGCGCCGCCGACCCTGGCCGCCCGGTTCCGTGGCGCGACCGTGGCGCCGAGCGACCCGCCACTCGTCGTCGGCGCCGGCGGACGTGACGGCGAGTCGCTGCCGCTCGCCGACCTCCTCGCGCTGCGACTGGCAGCCGGGAGCGCGTGGGACCGTTGACCATGCGCAACTGGGCCGGCAACGTCACCTTCGCGGCGGCGGCGGTGCACCGGCCCACCTCCGTCGAGCAGGTGCAGGAGCTGGTCGCCGCGAGCAGCCGGGTCCGTGCGCTCGGCAGCGGGCACTCGTTCAGCCCGGTCGCCGACACCGAGGGCGAGCTCCTGTCCCTCGCCGGGCTGCCGGCGCGGCTCGACATCGCCGACGGCCGGCACTCGGTGACGGTGTCGGCGGGGCTGCGCTTCGGCGAGGTGGCGCCCCGGCTGCACGAGGCCGGGCTCGCGCTGCACAACATGGGCTCGCTCCCGCACATCTGCATCGCCGGCGCCGTGGCGACCGGGACCCACGGCTCGGGCGACCGCAAGGGCTGCCTGGCCACGGCGGTCACGGCACTGGACCTGGTCACCGCGACCGGCGACCTGCTGCACCTCGACCGGTCCGACCCGCGCCTGCCCGGAGCGGTGGTCGCGCTCGGCGCGCTCGGCGTGGTCACCGCGCTCACGCTCGCCGTCGAGCCGGCGTACGACATGGCGCAGCGGGTGGTCGACGACGTCCCCTTCGACACGCTGGTCGAGCACCTCGCCGAGGTCTTCGCGAGCGGGGACAGCGTGAGCATCTTCACCGAGTGGGGCCCCGAGACGGTTTGGCAGGTGTGGCTCAAGCGCCGGACGGACGACCCGAAGCCGTGGCCGGACCCCGGCTGGCTCGGCGGGACGCCGGCCGACTCGCCGCGGCACCCGGTCCCGGGGCAGGCGGCTGACGCGTGCACCGCCCAGCTCGGCGAGCCGGGGCCCTGGCACGAGCGGCTGCCGCACTTCCGGCTGGACCACACGCCGAGCAGCGGACGCGAGCTGCAGACCGAGTACCTGCTGCCTCGCGAGCACGCGCAGGCGGCCGTCACGGCGCTGCACGCCCTGCGCGGCCGGGTCGCGCCGGTCCTGCAGGTCTGCGAGCTGCGCACGGTCGCGGCCGACGACCTGTGGCTCAGCCCGGCCTACGGCCTCGACGCGGTCGCGGTGCACTTCACCTGGGTCGACGACACCGCCGCGGTGCTCCCGGTGGTGACGGCGGTCGAGGCAGCGCTGGCGCCGTTCGCGCCCCGGCCGCACTGGGGGAAGGTCTTCACGACACCGGCGGACGAGGTCGCCGGGCGCTACCCGCGGTTGGCCGACGCCGTCGCCCTCCGGCGCGCGCTCGACCCGGACGACGTCTTCGGCAACACGTTCGTCGACACCTACCTGCCTCGCTGACCGGCCACCCCCTCGAGGTATGCGCGATCCACCTGCGCTCCGGCGCGGGTGGATCGCGCATGCCCGTCGACGAGGGTGGGGTCAGAACACCTCGAGGGTGGCCCGTCGCCGGCTCTCCCACTCGAAGAACGAGAGCATCAGCACGCCGACGACGACGTACCCGGCACCGATGCCGGTCTCCCGCAGCAGCAGGCCACCCACCTCGGCCAGGGCGACCCCGTCGGCGAGCTCCCGGGCGGCCTGGATGGCGTGCGTCAGCGGCAGCCAGGGCGACACGGCGCCCATCCAGGCGGGCAGCCGGTCGATGGGGACGTTCACGCCGCAGAAGACCAGCAGCACCCCGAAGATCACGTTGGACAGCACGGCCGTCTCGCGGACCCGCAGCGCCAGCGCGGCGCCCACGAGGCCCAGGCCGGTGCAGGAGAACGACGCCAGCAGGCTGACCAGCACGATCGGCAGGTACGCCGACCCGGGCACGTCGATGGAGAAGATCGCCCCGCCGGCGACGAGCGCGAACAGCGCGACCACCCAGCCGTTGAGGATCACCGGCAGCGCGCGCCCGACGAACAGCGGGATCCGGGCGGCAGGGGTCGACAGGATGATGCCGAGCGTCTTGGTCTGCCGCTCGTTGCCGATCGTGTTGCCCATCGCGAACAGGCACGGGATGGCGGCGTACTGCAGCGAGTTGCCGATCACGAAGAACTCGTCGGAGCCGATCCCGGCGCTGCGCCCCAGGTAGGCGAACAGCAGGATCTGGGTGATCGGCCCGATCAGGAAGGTCGGGATCAGGATCCACGGCGTGATCCAGTTGAACAGCGCCCGGTAGCTGGTGATGCCGCCGAGGACGAGGATCCGCAGGTTGGTGACGACCGCGGTCATGTCAGCGCCAGGCTGGCGTTGCGCCGGGCGGACCGCAGCACCGACTCGGCGCAGAGCACGCCGACGAGCAGGTACAGCGCACCGAGCCCGGCGCAGGCGAGCAGGTCGGGCAGCGGGTTGCCGCCCAGCGCCGACTCCCGGATGGCGTTGACGCCCCAGGTCGGTGCGAGCAGCCACGACACCGGACGGACCCAGTCGGGCAGCGTGGCGATGGGCACCAGGAAGCCCGACACCAGCCAGACCGGTTCCTCGAGCGAGCTGCCCAGCGCCCACGCGGTGCGGTACCGGACGACGGTCACGCTCAGCACGAAGCCGAGCGCGCCGATCGACAGCACCGTGGCGGGCACGGCCAGCGCGAACAGCAGCGGCTGGGTGATGTCCACCTCGATGCCGAAGAGGAAGCGCCCCCACAGCAGGGTCGCGACCATGGAGTAGAGGCCGACGGTCGCCATCGCGACCGTCACCGGGAGCAGGACCAGCGGCAGCGGCACCGGCGCGGCCACGAGCAGCTCGAGGGTCCCCTGCCAGCGCTCGCGCTGCACGACACTGCTGCCGGAGGTGCTCACCGACGACCACACGCCGAGGACGCTGGCGCCGATGCCGGCGTAGAGCAGCGCGCTGTCATCGCCCTGCAGGCCGTACATGAGGAACGCGATCGTCGCGAAGAACAGCGGCCAGAGCACGCCGAGGATGCCGTCGAAGGCCGAGCGGGCGAGCATCTTGAGGTGGAACCACCACCCGATGCCGAGCACGCGCAGGACGCGCAGGACGCTCACGCGGTCCCCACGAGCTCGACGTAGGCGTCCTCCAGGGTCGGCTCGCGGGTGGCGACCCGGCCGAGACGTACACCGTCCAGGCAGCCGAGGACCGGCTGGGCGACCTCCGCGCCGGGCTCGGCCCGGACCACCAGCAGCTGCGCCTGGCCGCGTTCCTCGACGCCCGCCGAGCGCACCCCGGGCAGCGCCTCCACCGCGCCGAGCGAGGCCCCCGCGTCGCCGAAGACCTCGATCTCGACGACCGTGCCCTCGCCGACCCGCGCCTTGAGGTCGGCCGGGGTCCCCTCGGCCACGATCGAGCCGCCGGCGATGACCGCGATCCGGTCACAGAGCTCGTCGGCCTCGAACATGTAGTGGGTCGTGAGCAGGATCGTCGTGCCGGCCGCGCGCAGGTCGGCGACCGTGCTGCGCAGCTCCCGGGCGCCGACCGGGTCGATCCCGATCGACGGCTCGTCGAGGAAGAGCACCTCCGGCCGGTGAAGCAGGCCCCGGGCGACGTGCAGCCGCTGGCGCATGCCGCGCGAGTAGCCCTCGACCCGCTCCTTCTCGCGGCCGGTGAGCCCGACCAGCTCCAGCAGCTCGCCGATGCGGGCCTTCTGCTCGCGCGGGGGCACGCCGTAGAGCTCGGCGAAGTAGCGCAGGTTGTCCAGGCCGGAGAGCCGCTCGTACAGGCCGCGGTCGCCGCCGAAGACGTAGCCGACCCGGCGGCGCACCTCGCGGGGGTCGGCCACGACGTCGTGCCCCAGCACGGTCGCGGTGCCCGAGCTGGGCAGCAGCAGGGTGATGAGCATCTTGATGGTGGTGGTCTTGCCGGCGCCGTTCGGCCCGAGCAGGCCGAACAGCTCGCCCCGCTCGACGGCGAAGGAGACCCCGCGGACCGCCTCGACCTCCTTCGAGCCACGCCGCCACGGGCTGGTGCGGGTGCGGTAGGTCCGCCGCAGGTCCTCGACCTCGATGACCGTCACTCGGCCAGCTCCTCGGGGGTCAGCGCGCGCAGCACGCAGAACTCGTTGCCGCCCGGGTCGGCCAGCACCACCCAGGTGACGTCCTTGCCCTGGCCCACCGACACCCGGGTCGCGCCGAGCCCCTCGAGCCGGGCCACCTCCGCGGCCTGGTCGTCCGGCCGCAGGTCGAGGTGCAGCCGGTTCTTGACCGTCTTCGGCTCAGGGACCCGCAGGACCAGGAGGTCCGGGGAGACGCCGTCCTCCGGGCTGCCGGCCGGGGGCTCGAGGACGATCTCGTCCGGCGAGTCGTAGGTACGGCGCCAGCCCAGCGCCCGCTCCCAGAACTGCGCCACGGGGGCGGGGTCGGTGGCGTCGACGCAGACGCACTGCCAGCGGATGCTCATGGCGAGGTAGCCAATCGAACATCACCGACATTGTCGAAGCGGTTCCCGCCCCACCCTCGACGCATGCGCGATCCACCCGCGCCCTGGCGCGGGGAGATCGCGCATGCCCGTGGGCGGAGGAGGAGGAGGGGGGTCAGCCGTCGGTGAGGGCCCTCGCGCGGGCGGTGGCGTGCTCGTCCTCGGAGATCACGCCGCGGGAGCGCAGGTCGTCCAGCTCGCGCAGCCGCTCCTCGAGGGGCCGGCGCGGCGCGAGCAGCTGGCTGTCGGCGGCGCGGGCGGCCAGCTGCGCGTCGGCCGCCAGCGGGTCCAGGCCGCTCGCCTCGAGGGCCCGCTTGCTGCGGGCCGCGGAGACGGCGATGAAGATCACGACACCGACGAACATGACGGCGAACAGGCCGAAGAACACCGCGATCAGGATCACGACACCGGTGGCCAACACGTCTCCCTGGTTCGGCCGGGCGGGGCCGGCCGGCTCAGCGACCACCGTAGAGGAAGCGGCGGAAGACCCTGGTGACCCTCGGCATGACGACCCAGGTCATCAGCCCGGTCAAGGTGCCGGAGAACACCAGCGTGCGGGCGACCATCGGCCAGCCGCTGAGGACCGGCAGGACGAACAGGTTCATCAGCAGGACCAGGGGGATGATCGCGACCAGCGTGACGGCGGCCATCTTCCAGCGCGGCGGTGCCGGAGCGGTGCGGCCGGGCAGGGCGAACCAGGTCTCCAGGCCGGTGACATGGCTGACCCCGGTCTCCCGGGCCAGGTGGTCAGCCTTCGCCAGCCACTGCGCGCGCTCCGGCGAGGTCTCCCACCGCCGCAGGGACGACGGGTCGGCGAAACGGTAGACCACGTGCCAGTCCTGCTCGGCGGCGTGCGGGCGCAGGACACCGGAGCCGAGGAAGCCGGGGAACCGGGAGGCGGCGCCGATGATGCCGTCGTACCAGGTCTCGAACTCGTGCTCCCGGCCGGCAGCGACACGCCGCGCCACCGTGACGGTGACCGGCTCGGCCGTGTGCGACAGAAGGCTCATCTCCTCCAGGAACACCGGGGCTGCGGCGCGTCGTCCCTCGCGGGCGGGAGACGATGGTCACACCATGCCCGAAGGAGACACCGTCTGGCTGGCCGGGCGTCGCCTGCACGACGCGCTGGCCGGCCGGGTCCTGACCAGGTCCGACTTCCGGGTGCCGCAGCTGGCGACCGCCGACCTCGTCGGGCGCACGGTGACCGAGGTGGTCAGCCGGGGGAAGCACCTGCTCACCAGGGTCGACGACGACCTGACGTTGCACACCCACTTCCGGATGGACGGCACCTGGCACCTCTACCGGCCCGGCGACCGGTGGCACGGCGGCCCGGACTGGCAGGTGCGGGTACTGCTCGGGAACGCCGAGTGGGACGCCGTGGGGTACCGCCTGCCCGTGGTCGAGCTGCTCCCCCGTGCGCGCGAGGACGACGCCGTCGGGCACCTGGGCCCGGACCTGCTCGGTCCCGACTGGGACCCGGACGAGGCCGTCCGGCGGCTCGCTGCCGCCCCCGACCGGGAGGTGGGTCCCGCCCTGCTCGACCAGCGCAACCTCGCCGGCGTCGGCAACCTCTACAAGAGCGAGGTGTGCTTCCTCGAGGGGGTCTCGCCCTGGACGCCGGTGCGCGACGTCGACCTGCCCGCCGTCGTCGCACGCGCGCACCGGCTGCTGGAGCTCAACAAGGCCCACGTCTGGCAGACCACGACCGGCACTCCGCGCCGGGGCCGGGACCACTGGGTGTTCGAGCGGGCCGGCCGGCCGTGCCTGCGGTGCGGTGCCCGCGTCGTGACCGCGGAGCAGGGCGACCCGCCGTACCAGCGGATCTCGTACTGGTGCCCGACCTGCCAGCCGGGGCCGGCGCCGGAGCCGCAGCGGCCGCCCCGGCGCGCCCAGCGCCCGGCCGGCCGGTCGCGCTACCGGCCCTAGTCGGTGCCGGCCGACGGGGACGACAGGACGAAGGTCGCCCGTCCACACCCCCGTTGACGATGGGGTGGACGGGCGACCTGCCCACGGTGGTACCCGGCAGCGCCCGCCCCAAGCACCCGGGGGCCCGACCGACAGCTCAGGCGGCGAGGTCGGTGACCTGCAGCCGCGACCTGCCCGTGGGCACCGGGGGCATCGTGGTGACGGCCTCGGCCAGCGCCAGGTTGTCGCTCACCTCGCGCAGGACCTCGGACATCGGCACCTCGAGCGCCTCGCAGATCGAGCCGAGCAGCTCGGAGGAGGCTTCCTTCTGGCCGCGCTCGACCTCGGACAGGTAGCCCAGGGAGACCCTGGCGGCCGAGGAGACCTCGCGCAGCGTGCGGCCCTGGTCCCGGCGCCGCTCGCGCAGGACGTCGCCCAGCAGGTGGCGGAGCAGGATCATCGAGGGCCCCTCCTTCGGTCTGCGGTCGGGTGGGTGCTCACCGTAGCCGGTGGGCCCGACGCCGGGGCGGCGCGACCCGCGCAGCCCCGGTCGGTCGAGTGTAACTCGGTAATCATCCTACGGCCGGCTGGTCGGCCAGCTGCTCGGCCAGGAACCCCAGCGCGGCGAGGACGGCGCCGGTCCGGACCGCGGAGCGGTCCCCGGGCAGGTCCACCCGGCGGTGCAGCAGCCGCAGCCGGTCGCCGCCCGCCAGGCCGAGGTACACCTCGCCGGGCCGGTGGCCGCCCTGGGGGTCCGGCCCGGCGACCCCCGTCGTGGCCAGGCCGTACGTCGCCCCGAGCCGGCTGCGCACCCCCGCCGCCATCCCTGCCGCGACGAGCGGGTCGACCGGCCCGACCCGCGCGAGCAGCTCGGCGGGGACCCCCAGCAGCTCGCCCTTGAGGTCGGTCGCGTAGGCCACCACCGCGCCGCGGAAGGTCGCCGAGACACCGGGCACCGCCGTCACCGCGGCACCCAGCGCGCCCCCGGTCAGCGACTCGGCGACCGCCAGCGTGGCGCCCCGGGCGAGCAGCAGCTCGTGGACCGTGGTCGCCGCGGCCACCTCCTCCGGCGAGGGGGTCACGGCTGCGCGCGGCGCGCCCGCTTGAGGCCGGCGCGCTCGGAGGTGCGGCGCAGCCGGAGCGCGCGGGCGACGTAGTCCAGGCCGGTGACCACCGTGACCACGACGGCGACGTACATGAGCAGCAGCGCGAGGGCGTGCAGGACGCCGCCGAGCGGAAGCACCAGCAGGCCGATCCCGACCGCCTGCAGCATGGTCTTGAGCTTGCCGCCGCGGCTGGCCGCCATGACGCCGTGCCGGATCACGAAGAACCGCAGCAGGGTGACGCCGACCTCGCGCACCAGCACGACGACGGTCACCCACCAGGCCAGCTCGTCGAGCAGGGAGAGCCCGACCAGCGCGGCGCCGATCAGGGCCTTGTCGGCGATCGGGTCGGCGATCGTGCCGATGTCGGTCACCAGCCCCCGGCGCCGCGCGATCTCGCCGTCGACCCGGTCGGTGACCGAGGCCACCGCGAACGCCGCCCACGCGATGATCCGCCAGCCGGTGTCCTGGCCGCCGTCCTGGAACAGGGCGACGAGGAAGACGGGCACCAGCGCGAGCCGCAGCAGCGTCAGCGCGTTGGCGACGTTCCAGACGCTGACCTGCGCCGGCGCCGCGCTCACGCGCGCCGCGCGACCAGGTCGGCACCCACGGTGTCGACGACGACGCCGTGCACCAGCGCGCCGACGGCGAGGTGCCCCGCGTCCAGCAGGGTGGTGCTCCCGTCGACCTCCGGGCCCTGGTGGGCGGCGCGACCCTCGGCGGTGCCGGCCACCGGGTCGACCTCCTCGACCAGCACCTCGACGGTCTCCCCGACGCGCTCCTCGGCCCGCTGCGCGACCAGCTCGTCGGTGAGCGCGCTGATCCGCTCGACCCGGTCCCGCACGACCTCCTCCGGCAGCTTGCCGTCGAGGGTCTCGGCCTCGGTGCCCTCCTCGTCGGAGTAGCCGAACACGCCCACGACGTCGAGCCGGGCGGAGGTCAGGAACCGCTCGAGCTCGTCGACGTCGGCCTCCGACTCGCCGGGGAACCCCACGATGACGTTCGAGCGCAGCCCCGCCGACGGCGACGCCGCCCGGATCGTCGCGATGAGCTCGAGGAAGCGCTCGGTGTCGCCGAAGCGGCGCATCCGCCGCAGCACCGGACCGCTGCTGTGCTGGAAGGACAGGTCGAAGTAGGGCACCACACCGTCGGTCGAGGTCATCGTCTCGACCAGGCCCGGGCGCATCTCGGCCGGCTGCAGGTAGCTCACCCGCACCCGGGCCACGCCGGGGACCGCCGCGAGCTCGGGGAGCAGCGACTCGAGCAGGCGCAGGTCACCGAGGTCCTTGCCGTACGACGTGGAGTTCTCGCTCACGAGCACCAGCTCACGGACGCCCTGGTCGGCCAGCCAGGCCGCCTCTCCGAGCACCTCGTGCGGCCGGCGGGAGACGAAGGCGCCGCGGAAGGAGGGGATCGCGCAGAACGAGCACCTCCGGTCGCAGCCGCTGGCCAGCTTGAGCGCCGCGGTGGGCCCGTCACCGAGCCGCATCCGCACCGGGCGCGGCCCCGCGGCCGGGGCGACGCCCTCGGGGAGGTCGGGCCGGGCCACCGCGACGGCGGTGTCCGCGGGCGGGACGACCTGCCGGTCGGCGGGCGCCAGCGGCAGCAGCTGCCGCCGGTCCCGCGGGACGTGGGGGGTGTGCGCCTCGCCGGCGAGGATCCCCTGCAGCCGGGCCGAGATGTCGGCGTAGTCGTCGAAGCCGAGGACCGCATCGGTCTCGGGCAGCGAGGCCGCCAGCTGCTCGCCGTACCGCTCGGCGAGACACCCGACGGCGACCACGGCGCGGGTGCGGGCCCGGGTGGCGCCCGGGCCCTTGAGGTCGGCGGCGGCCAGCAGGGTGTCGATCGAGTCCTTCTTGGCGGCGTCGACGAACCCGCAGGTGTTGACCACCGCGACGTCGGCGTCCTCGGCGTCGGCGACGAGCTGCCAGCCGTCGGCCGCGAGCCGCCCGGCGAGCTCCTCGGAGTCGACCTCGTTGCGGCCGCAGCCGAGCGTGACCAGCGCAACGCGCCGGCCGGACGGGGTGGCCATGCCCCGCAGCCTAGTTGGCCGCCGGTGGCCGGCCGGCCGCATGCTCAGGCGCCGGCCGGGTCCTGCGGGGTGAAGGCCAGCCGGGCGACCTGGCCACGGCGGCCGGTGGCCCCGATGTCGGTGCCGTTGACGGTCAGGTCGATGCCGCCCGCGTTGCCGACGACCAGCCGCAGCTCGCGCCGGTCGGTGAACGACTTGGTCGTCCCCGTCTCCAGCAGCCCCTGGAACAGCTCCTGACCGCTGCCGGTCATCACCTGCACCCAGCTCTTCTCGGTGGCCCGCACCTCGACCTCCACCCGGTTCCGCGGGGCCTGCGCCACCGCACTGCCGCCCGTCCCGCTGGGGGCGGGACTCGGCGGGCCGGACGAGGTCGCCGACGCCGAGCCGCGGGTGGCCGGCCCCCCGGCGACCGGGGAGCGGTCCCCCTCGCCGCCGGAGAACGCCTGGACCACGCCGAACACGACGACCAGCACCAGCGCGGCCGCCATCGCAGCGCTCCAGTTGGGCCCGCGGCGCTCCGGACGGGCGCGCTCCGGCTCGAACACGTCGATCGTCCGCGGGGACTCCTGCGGCCGGGTGGCGTCGAACTCGTGCAGCAGCGGGGCCGGGTCGAGGCCCAGCTTGGTCGCGATCGTGCGCAGGTGCCCGCGGGCGTAGAAGTCGCCGCCGCAGGCCGAGAAGTCGTCGTTCTCGATGCCCAGCACGAGGGTGCGCCGGATCCGGGTCGCGTGCGCGACCTCCTCCAGGCTCAGCCCGGCAGACTCCCGCGCTCGCGCAAGGGTCGTGCCGATGGACACCGTCGTTGCTCCTCCCGTGGCGAGCCACCCAGTCTAGTGGTCACCGGGAGTGGATCACTCACCCCGGAGGGTGAACAGCACGCCGTCCAGCTCGTCCGGCTGGACCAGCACGTCGCGGGCCTTGGAGCCCTCGGACGGCCCGACGATGCCGCGGCTCTCCATCAGGTCCATCAGGCGACCTGCCTTGGCGAAGCCGACCCGCAGCTTGCGCTGCAGCATCGAGGTGGACCCGAACTGGGTGGTGACCACGAGCTCGGCGGCCTGGCAGAGCAGGTCGAGGTCGTCGCCGACCTCCTCGTCGACCTCCCGCCTGGCCGACTGCGGCGCGGTGACGTCGTCGCGGTAGGTCGGCTGCAGCTGGGCCTTGCAGTGCTCGACCACCGAGACGATCTCGGCCTCGGTGACCCACGCGCCCTGCATGCGCATCGGCTTGCTCGCGCCCATCGGCAGGAACAGCCCGTCACCCCCTCCGACCAGCTTCTCGGCACCGGGCTGGTCGAGGATCACCCGGCTGTCGGCGAGGCTGCTCGTCGAGAACGCGAGTCGCGAGGGCACGTTGGCCTTGATCAGGCCGGTGACCACGTCGACCGACGGCCGCTGGGTGGCCAGCACGAGGTGGATGCCGGCGGCCCGGGCGAGCTGCGTGATCCGGACGATGGAGTCCTCGACGTCGCGCGGGGCGACCATCATGAGGTCGGCGAGCTCGTCGACCACGACCAGCAGGTAGGGGTAGGGCGCCAGCACCCGCTCGCTGCCCGGCGGCGGGGTCACCTTGCCGGACTTCACCGCCTTGTTGAAGTCGTCGACGTGCCGGAAGCCGAACGCGGCCAGGTCGTCGTAGCGCAGGTCCATCTCGCGCACGACCCACTGCAGCGCCTCGGCGGCCTTCTTCGGGTTGGTGATGATCGGGGTGATGAGGTGCGGCACCCCCTCGTAGGCCGTGAGCTCGACGCGCTTCGGGTCGACCAGGACCATGCGCACCTCGTCCGGCGTGGACCGCAGGAGCAGCGAGGTGATCATCGAGTTGACGAAGCTCGACTTGCCGGAGCCGGTGGCACCGGCCACCAGCAGGTGCGGCATCTTCGCGAGGTTCGCGACGACGAAGCCGCCCTCGACGTCCTTGCCGAGGGCCACGAGCATCGGGTGGTGGTCGTTGCGGGCCACGGCCGAGCGCATGACGTCGCCGAGGCTGACGACCTCCTTGTCGACGTTCGGGATCTCGATGCCGATCGCGGACTTTCCCGGGATGGGCGAGAGGATCCGGACGTCGGCGCTGGCCACGGCGTAGGCGATGTTCTTCGACAGCGCGGTGACCCGCTCGACCTTCACCGCGTTGCCGAGCTCCACCTCGTACCGGGTCACCGTCGGGCCGCGGCTGTAGCCGGTGACCTGGGCGTCGATGCCGAACTGCTCGAGGACCTCCGTGAGCGACTCGACCACCGCGTCGCTGGCCTTGGACCGCGCCTTGTGCGGCGAGCCCTCCTGCAGGGTGTCGGCCGGCGGCAGCGTGTAGGTCACGTCACCGGAGAGCAGCAGCTGCTCGACGCGGACGGGCATCGGCGAGTGCGCCGGAGCGGCCCGGTCGGCCTCCCCCGCGGCGGCGGTGGCGTCCGACGCCGGCGCGGGCTCCGTCACGACGACCGACGCGTCGTAGGGCACCTCGGTGTCGCCGGGCGCCTCGTCCGACATCGTGCCCTGCCGGCGGCGTGGCCGGCGCCGCTTGAGCGGCTCCAGCGGCTCCGCCGCCCCGAGGGCCGCGGGACCGTCGGCCGCCGGGTCGGCGGCGGTCTCGTCCGGGCGGTGCATGAGCCAGGCGAGCACCGCCTTGCCGCGGTCCGGGAGGGCGTGCAGCGGGGTGGCGGTGACGACGAGCAGGCCGAAGAGCAGCAGCAGGACCAGCAACGGCACCGCCACGTAGGCGGTGACCGCCGACTCCAGCGGCGAGCTCACGAGGTAGCCGAGGTACCCGCCCGCCTCACGCAGCGCGTCGTGCTGGGCCGGGTCGGGCAGGCCGCGGGCGATGTGCACCAGGCCGAGAGTGCTCAGCAGCACGGCGCCGAGGCCGATGCCGACCCGGCCGCCGGACTCGGCGTCCTGGGGGTGGCGAAGGATCCGCACGCCGAGACCGAGCAGCACGAGCGGCAGGACGAGGCCGACCCGGCCGAACGTGCCCGACACGACGGCGTGGACGACGCCACCGACCGGCCCCTGCAGGTCCCACCACTCGACGGCGGCGACCACGGTGGCCAGGCCGAGCAGCAGCAGGCCGAGCCCGTCGCGGCGGTGGGCGGGGTCGAGGTCGCGGGCGCTGCTGCCGATGCGGCGGGCCAGGGCGCCCACCACGTGCGCGACACCCAGCCACGTCCCGCGGACCATCCGCACCGGCCAGGGCGGCCCGGTGCGGGTCCGGGCCGGCTTGCGCGCGGCCGGGCGGGAGGACCCGCGCGCGGTCGAGCGCGACCGGCCGGCCGAGGACTTCCGTGCCGCCGGCTTCGCGGCGCCGCGGGAGCTGGTGGCGCGTGGGCGCGTGGGCGTACGGGTGGCCATGCCGCGAGGCTACCGGTCCGTCACGCCCGCACCAGGGGTCACAGCCGTCACACCCCCCGCGTGTCGCCGGCCTGCATCGGCGCAGCCGACCTAGACCTCGACCACGAGCGGGATGATCATCGGCCGGCGGCGGTAGGTGTCGCTCACCCACTTGCCGACGGTGCGCCGCACCAGCTGCTGGAGCTGGCGGCTGTCGCCGATCCCCTCGGAGGCGGCCCGCTCCAGGGCCTGCTCGACGCGCTGGCGGGCGTCGTCGAACAGGCTCTCGTCCTCGGCGAACCCGCGGGCGTGGATCTCGGGCCTGCCCTGCACCTTGCCGGTGACCGAGTCGACGACCACCACGACCGAGATGAAGCCCTCGTCACGCAGGATGCGCCTGTCCTTGAGCGAGGACTCGGTGACGTCGCCCACGCTGGAGCCGTCGACGTAGACGTAGCCGCAGGGCACCTTGCCGACGATGCTCGCCCTGCCCTCGACCAGGTCGACGACCACGCCGTCCTCCGCGAGGACCGTGCGGTCGCGAGGCACGCCGGTCTGCACCGCGAGCTCGGCGTTGGCGCGCAGGTGGCGCCACTCGCCGTGCACCGGCATGACGTTGCTCGGGCGGACGATGTTGTAGACGTAGAGCAGCTCGCCCGCCGAGGCGTGCCCCGAGACGTGCACCATCGCGTTCGACTTGTGCACGACGGTCGCGCCCCAGCGCGAGAGCCCGTTGACCACGCGGAACACCGAGTTCTCGTTTCCGGGGATGAGGGACGACGCGAGGATGACGGTGTCCCCCTCGCCCACCCGGATGGCGTGGTCGCGGTTCGCGATGCGGGACAGCGCCGACATCGGCTCGCCCTGCGAGCCGGTGCAGACCAGCACGACCTTGTCCTCGGGCAGGTCGTCGAGCGCCTTGGCGTCGACCATCAGCCCGCCGGGGACCTGGAGGTAGCCGAGGTCACGGGCGACGCCCATGTTGCGGACCATCGACCGCCCGACGAACGCGACCTTGCGGCCGTGCTTGTGCGCGATGTCGAGGACCTGCTGCACGCGGTGCACGTGGCTGGCGAAGGACGCGACGATGACCCGCTTGCGGGCCTCGGCGAAGACCCGGTCGAGGACCGGGGTGATGTTGCGCTCGGGCGTCGTGAACCCGGGCACCTCGGCGTTGGTGGAGTCGACGAGGAGCAGGTCGACCCCCTCGTCGCCGAGCCGGGCGAAGGCCCGGAGGTCGGTCAGCCGGCCGTCGAGCGGCAGCTGGTCCATCTTGAAGTCGCCGGTGTGCAGCACCAGGCCGGCCGGCGTGCGGACGGCGACGGCGAGCGCGTCCGGGATCGAGTGGTTGACCGCGATGAACTCGCAGCCGAACGGCCCGATCTGCTCGCGGTCACCCTCCTTGACCTCCAGCGTGTAGGGCTTGATGCGGTGCTCCTGCAGCTTGGCCTCGATCATGGCCAGCGTGAGCCGGGAGCCGATGACGGGGATGTCCGGCTTCTCCCGGAGCAGGTAGGGAACCGCGCCGATGTGGTCCTCGTGGGCGTGCGTGAGCACGATGCCGTCGATGAGGTCGAGCCGGTCCCGGATGTAGTCGAAGTCCGGCAGGATCAGGTCGACCCCGGGCTGGAAGTCCTCCGGGAAGAGCACCCCGCAGTCGACGACGAGCAGGCGGCCGGCGTGCTCGAAGACCGTCATGTTGCGGCCGATCTCACCGAGGCCGCCGAGGGCGACGACCCGCAGGCCGCCCTCGGGGAGCTCCGGCGGCGGCCCGAGCTCGGGGTGCGGGTGGCTCACGCGAGGGCCCCGAGGGCCTCGCGCAGGCGGGCGAGCTCGTCGTCGGTGGCGTCCAGCAGGGGTGGCCGCACGGTGCGCTGCGGGAGGAGCCCGGCCAGCTGCAGCCCAGCCTTGACCCGGATGGCGCCCTGCGACGAGCGGTCCATGATCGCCAGTACCGCCGGGATCAGGCGGCGGTGGGTGCCCAGCGCCTCGTCGAGGTCGCCGCGGTCGACCGCGGCCACCATCGCCGCGTAGTCGGCGCCGTACAGGTGCCCGACGACCGAGACGACGCCGGTCCCGCCGTGGGTCAGCCAGGCCAGGTTCATCGCGTCGTCGCCGGAGTAGTACGCGAGGCTGGTGGCGGCCATCACCCGCGAGCCCTCGAACAGGTCGCCCTTGGCGTCCTTCACGGCGAGCACGCGCTCGTGCTCGCCCAGCCGGAGCAGCGAGTCGTGCTCGATCGGCGTGCCGGTGCGGCCCGGGATGTCGTACAGCATCACCGGGAGGCCGACCGAGTCGGCCGCGGCCAGGAAGTGCCGGACCAGCGCCTCCTGCGGCGGCCGGTTGTAGTAGGGCGTGACCAGGAGCAGACCGTGCGCGCCGGCCTTCTCGGCCGCGCGGGACAGCTCGATCGTGTGGTGGGTGTCGTTGGTGCCGGAGCCGGCGACCACCCGGGCCCGGTCACCGACGGCCTCGACGACGGCGCGCAGGAGGCGCTCCTTCTCGTCGTCGCTGGTCGTCGGCGACTCGCCGGTGGTGCCGCTCACCACCAGGCCGTCGTGGCCGTGGTCGACCAGGTGGGTCGCGAGCCGCTGGGCGCTCTCGAGGTCGAGCGAGCCGTCGGCACGGAACGGGGTGACCATGGCGGTGAGCACGCGCCCGAAGGCCGCTGCCGCTGCTGTCCGGGACATGGGGCCAACGTACCGGCCGGGCCGACCACCCGAGGGACGGGGAGCCCCGCCGCCACCCGCTCGGGGGTTCGGGCGGCGACGGGACTCGTGGGCTCATCGGGGGTCGGGAGGAGGGCGTTACAGACAGCGACCGTCCCCGCGCCCGGCGGCGGGCGCGGCACCCCGCTCCCCCGTGCCGGGCCGGCCGACGTGACGCCACGTGACGACGCGGAAGGCGAGCCCGGTCCGGGACCGCGCGTAGCCGTCCGCCGGCTCCACCCCGGCGACCTCCCAGGACTCCCCGATGTGAGGCGCCAGCGTGTCGCCGTCCTCGACGTCCAGGTCGATCTCGGTGACGACCAGCAGGTCGGCGTGCGGCATGGCCTCGCGGTAGACGCTCGCGCCGCCGACGACCCACACGTCGCCCTCGTGCGCCAGCGCCTCGGACAGCGTGCCCGCCACGACCGCGCCGGGCTCGGCCCACCCCGGCGTCCGGGTCAGGACGACGTTGCGCCGGCCGGGCAGGGGGCGCACCGCCGCGGGCAGCGAGTCCCAGGTGGCGCGGCCCATGACGACCGTGGCGCCGGAGGTCAGGGCCTTGAACCGGGCCAGGTCCTCGGGCAGGTGCCAGGGCAGCGTGCCGTCCCGGCCGATGACCCCGCCCCGGGCCTGCGCCCAGACCAGCCCGATCATGCAGCGGGGGTCACACCGCGACCGGTGCGCGCAGCGCGGGGTGGTGCCGGTAGCCGACGACCTCGATGTCCTCGAAGGTGTAGTCGAAGAGGGACCCGGCGCGCCGGACCTGCAGCGCCGGGAACGGGAACGCCTCGCGGGTGAGCTGCTCGCGCACCTGGTCGACGTGGTTGTCGTAGACGTGGCAGTCGCCGCCGGTCCAGACGAAGTCCCCGGGCTCGAGGCCGACCTGCTGGGCGACCAGGTGCACCAGCAGCGCGTAGCTCGCGATGTTGAAGGGGACACCGAGGAAGAGGTCGGCGCTGCGCTGGTAGAGCTGGCAGGACAGCCGGCCGTCGGCGACGTAGAACTGGAACATCATGTGGCACGGCGGCAGCGCCATCCGGTCGATCTCACCGACGTTCCACGCCGAGACGACCATCCGCCGGGACGTGGGGTCGGTCCGCAGCTGCTCCAGCACGTTGCTGATCTGGTCGACGTGGCCGCCGTCGGGCGTGGGCCACGAGCGCCACTGCACGCCGTAGACCGGCCCGAGCTCGCCGTCCGGAGCGGCCCACTCGTCCCAGATGGTGACCTTGCGCTCCTGCAGCCAGCGCACGTTGCTGTCCCCGCGCAGGAACCAGAGCAGCTCGTAGGCGATCGACCGGAAGTGCACCCGCTTCGTGGTGACGAGCGGGAAGCCGCGGGACAGGTCGTAGCGCATCTGGTGGCCGAACACGCTGCGCGACCCGGTGCCCGTGCGGTCGGGTCGGCTGGTGCCGTGGTCCAGGACGTGCCGGAGCAGCTCCTCGTACTGGGTGTCGGCATGCTGGGTGTCGGCGTGCACGAGCCGATCGTAGGCCAGCATGTCCGGCGTGAGCTGCAGCCCGAGGCACGTCACCGTCCCGCTCCCCGGCGACCCGAGGACGCCGCAGCGCGCCCGGGCCGAGCAGGGGGCCTTTGCCGACCTCATGGCCACCCGGCGCACGGTCCGGGACTTCTCTGACCGTCCGGTCCCGTTCGAGCTGGTGGAGCGCGCCGTCCGGGTCGCCGGGACGGCACCCAGCGGGGCGCACGTCCAGCCGTGGCGGTTCGTGGTGGTGTCCGACCCGGGGCGCAAGCGGCTGATCCGGGAGGCGGCCGAGGCCGAGGAGCGGGCGTTCTACGAGGGCCGCGCGTCGCAGGAGTGGCTGGACGCCGTCGCTCCGCTGGGCACCGACTGGCGCAAGCCGTTCCTCGAGGAGGCCCCGTTCCTCGTCGTGGTGATGGAGGTGCACAAGGGCCCGGCCAGCCCGAAGCCGTACTACGTCAAGGAGTCGGTGGGCATCGCCGTCGGCTTCCTGCTCGCCGCCCTGCACGAGGCCGGCCTGGCGACGCTGACGCACACCCCCAGCCCGATGCGCTTCCTCACCGACGTGCTCGGGCGCCCGCGCGAGGAGCGCCCCTTCGTGCTCGTCCCCGTGGGCTACCCGGCCGACGACGCCCGGGTGCCCGACCTCCCTCGCAAACCGCTGTCGGAGATTTTGGTGCACCTCGACGGACCGGCCTGAGAGGATCCCCGCCATGGCCGACGCGAGCGTGCGCCCCGCAACGGCCGGCGACGCACCCGAGCTGGCCAGGATCCAGGCCGCCGTGTGGGCCGGCGTGCACCCCGACCTGCCCGCCGACGTCCTCGAGACCGTCGGCTCGGAGACCGCGGCGCAGCAGTGGGCCGCGGCGGCGGCCAGTCCGCCGTCGCCCCGGCACCGGGTGCTGACCGCGCTGGCGGGCGAGCGGGTGGTCGGCTTCGCCGCGCTGGCCCCCGCGGCGGACCCCGACACGGTGGCAGCGGACGAGGGTGAGCTGCTCGCCCTGTGCGTCGACCCGGCCGCCACCGGCCAGGGGCACGGCAGCCGGCTCGTGAACGCCGTGGCCGACCTGGCCCGCATCGACGGCGTGCGGAACCTGCACGCCTGGCTGGCCGACGCCGAGCGGGACCTGAGCGCGTTCCTCGCCGGCTCGGGCTGGGACGCCGACGGCGCCGTCCGCAGCCTCGACCTGCGCGGCGACGGAGCAGTGCTGGTCGACCAGGCCCGCTGGCAGACGTCCCTCGTCGAGCCGTGAGCGAGCAGGCCGCCGCCGGCTGGGAGGCGGTGCGCGGACAGGTGGTGCGCACCGCCCTGTCGGTCGGTGTCGCGACCGGCGCGTACGGCCTGTCCTTCGGCGCCCTCGGGACCGCGGCCGGTCTCTCCGTCGCGCAGACCTGCGCGCTGTCCGTGCTGATCTTCAGCGGCGGGTCGCAGTTCGCCCTGATCGGCGTCATCGGCGGCGGCGGCGCGCTCGCCTCGGGGACGGCCTCGGCCGTGCTGCTCGGCGTCCGGAACACGGTCTACGGCGTGCGCCTGGCCCCCATGCTCGGCCTGCGTGGCCTGCGCCGCTACGTCGGGGCGCAGCTGGTGATCGACGAGTCGACCGCTGTCGCGCTCGGCGGGGAGGCCTCCGGCGGTGCGGCGCACGGGGAGCGGGCCGGCCGGCTGGGGTTCTGGGCGACCGGGCTCGCGATCTTCGTGCTCTGGAACACGGGCACCCTGGTCGGCGCGCTGGCCGGCACCGTGATCGGCGACCCCCGCGACCTCGGGCTCGACGCGGCGGTCCCGGCCGCGTTCCTCGCGCTGCTGGCGCCTCGGCTGCAGGGCCGGCCCGCGTGGCTCACCGCTGTCGTCGCGGCAGCGGTCGCCGTGGCGGTGGTCCCGCTCGTCCCGGCCGGTGTGCCCGTCCTCGTCGCGGCGATCGTGCCGGTGGTGGCCGTGCTCGCGCGCCGGAGGGGACAGGCATGACCTGGCTGGCGATCCTCGTGACGGCGGCCTGCTGCTACGCGCTCAAGCTCGCCGGGCTGTCCGTGCCACGCAGGGTGCTCGAGGACCCCGTCGTCCAACGGGTGTCGGCGCTGCTTCCGGTCGCCCTGCTGGCCGCGCTGGCAGCCGTGCAGACCGTCGCCGACGGCACCCGGCTCGTGCTCGACGCGCGGCTGGCCGGCCTCGCCGCCGCTGTCGTGGCGCTGGCGCTGCGCGCCCCGTTCCTCGTGGTGGTGGGGGCGGCGGCGCTGGTGGCCGCACTCGTACGGGCTCTGGCCTGACCCCCGGCGAACCCCGGGTCAGTCCAGGCCGAGGAGCGGCTCGAGGCCGAGCGTGAGCCCGGGCCGCGACGCGACCTCGCGCACGGCGAGCAGGACGCCGGGCATGAACGAGGCCCGGTCGTAGGAGTCGTGCCGGAGCGTCAGGGTCTCCCCCGCCGTGCCGAGCAGAACCTCCTGGTGCGCGACGAGCCCCCGGGCCCGCACCGAGTGGACCGGGACGCCGGCGACGTCGGCGCCACGGGCGCCGGTGACCCCGGAGGACGTCGCGTCCGGCTGTGGCCCCAGCCCGGCCGCGGCTCTCGCCTCGGCGACCAGCTCGGCCGTGCGGCGGGCGGTACCGCTCGGCGCGTCGGCCTTGTCCGGGTGGTGCAGCTCGACGATCTCGGTCGACTCGAAGAATCGGGCCGCCTGCGCGGCGAAGCGCATCAGCAGCACGGCGCCGACGGCGAAGTTCGGCGCGACCACCACGCCCACCCCGGGGGCGGCCGCCAGCCACGACCGGACGGTGTCGAGCCGCTGCGCGTCGAACCCGCTCGTGCCGACCACGGCGTGGATGCCGTTCTCGACGCAGAACCGCACGTTGTCCATGACCACGTCGGGGCGGGTGAGGTCGACGGCGACCTGGACGCCGGACCCGGTCAGCCTCTCGAGCGGGTCGCTGGAGCCGAGCCGCTCGACGAGCTCGAGGTCGTCGGTGCCCTCGAGCGCCCGGCACGCCTCCGCGCCCATCCGGCCGCCCGCGCCGAGGACGGCGACCCGCACGGTCACGCGATCGCCCGGGAGAAGTCCCGGTCCTCGTCGAACGGGCCGACGACGGCGAGCGTGGGCATGTCCGACAGCAGCGTCGCGGCGACCTCCGAGACGTCCTCGGGGGTCACGGCGTCGATCCGCGCCAGCACCTCGTCGACCGAGAGCTGCTCGCCGTAGACCAGCTCGGCCTTGCCGATCCGGCTCATCCGCGAGCCGGTGTCCTCGAGCCCGAGGACGAGGGACCCGCGCAGCTGGCCCTTGCCCCGCGCGATCTCCTCGGGTGTGAGCCCGGTCGAGGCGACGTCGGCGACGACGTCACGGCAGATCGCCAGCACCTCGTCGACCTTGCGCGGGACGCAGCCGGCGTAGACGCCGAACATGCCGGTGTCGGCGTACTGGGCGTGGTAGCTGTAGACCGAGTAGGCGAGGCCCCGCTTCTCCCGCACCTCCTGGAACAGCCGCGACGACATGCCGCCGCCCAGGGCCGCGTTGAGGACGCCGAGGGCGAAGCGGCGCTCGTCGGTGCGCGCGAACCCGGGGCCTCCGAGCACGACGTTCGCCTGCTCGGTGGTGCGGCGGACCACCCGGGTGCCGCTGTGCGTCGAGCGCAGGCGCCCCGTCCGGGCCGCGGCCGGCTCGGCTGCGCCGTCCAGCATCCCGGCCGCCCCGAAGGACTTGCGGACCAGCCGGACGACGCGGGCGTGGTCGACGTTGCCGGCGACCGCGACGACCATGTCCTGCGGCCGGTACCGGCGCCGGTAGTAGCCGTTGATCGCGGCCCGTCCGATCGACTCGATCGACTCGACGCTGCCGAGCACCGGTCGCGACAGCGGGCCGTCGCCGAACAGCACCTGCGCGAACTGGTCGTGCACCATGTCGGTCGGGTCGTCCTCGTGCATGGCGATCTCCTCGAGGATCACCCCGCGCTCGGCGTCCACGTCGGAGGCACGGATGACCGACGAGCTGACCAGGTCACCGACGACGTCCACCGCGAGCGGCAGGTCGTCGTCGAGCACCCGGGCGTAGAAGCAGGTGTACTCCTTCGAGGTGAAGGCGTTCATCTCGCCGCCGACCGCGTCGATCGCCGCCGAGATGTCCAGCGCGTCGCGCTTGCGGGTGCCCTTGAACAGCAGGTGCTCGAGGTAGTGCGAGGCGCCCGCCAGCGAGGGGGACTCGTCGCGCGAGCCCACGCCCACCCACACGCCGAACGTCACGGACCGGACCGTGGGGACCGCCTCGGTGACGACGCGCAGCCCCCCGGGCAGGACGGTGTGGCGGACGAGTCCGCCACCGCCGTCCGCCCGGTGGAGCGTGCGGGTGGCCTGTCGGCCCAAGGACTACGCCTCGACCGGCGCGTCGGCCCCGGTCGCGTCGGACGCGGAGTCGCCCGCCTCGACCGGCACCAGGGAGAGCTTCCCGCGAGAGTCGACCTCCGCGATCTGCACCTGCACCTTGTCGCCGATCTTGACCACGTCGTCGACGTTGTCGACGCGCTTGCCACCGGCGAGCGCGCGCAGCTTCGAGATGTGGAGCAGACCGTCGCGACCCGGCATCAGCGACACGAAGGCACCGAAGGTGGTGGTCTTCACGACGGTGCCCAGGTAACGCTCGCCGACCTCCGGCATCGTCGGGTTCGCGATGCTGTTGATCATGGTGCGGGCGGCCTCGGCCTTCGGCCCGTCGGTGGCGCCGATGTAGATCGTGCCGTCGTCCTCGATGGAGATCTCGGCGCCGGTGTCGTCCTGGATCTGGTTGATCATCTTGCCCTTGGGGCCGATGACCGCGCCGATCTGGTCGACCGGGATCTTGATGGAGATGATCCGTGGGGCGTGCGGCGACATCTCGTCCGGCGCGTCGATGGCCTCGTGCATGACGTCGAGGATGTGCAGCCGCGCCTCCTTGGCCTGGGTGAGCGCCGAGGCGAGCACCGAGGCCGGGATGCCGTCGAGCTTGGTGTCCAGCTGGATGGCCGTGACGAACTCGCGGGTGCCGGCGACCTTGAAGTCCATGTCGCCGAACGCGTCCTCGGCACCGAGGATGTCGGTCAGCGCGGCGTACTGGACTGTCGGGCCGTCCGCTGTGTCAATCGTGTCGGAGATGAGGCCCATGGCGATGCCGGCGACCGGCGCCCGCAGCGGGACACCCGCCTGCAGCAGCGACATGGTCGAGGCGCAGACCGAGCCCATCGAGGTCGAGCCGTTGGAGCTGAGGGCCTCGGAGACCTGGCGGATCGCGTAGGGGAACTCCTCGCGGGCCGGCAGGACGGGCAGGATCGCCCGCTCGGCCAGCGCGCCGTGGCCGATCTCGCGACGCTTCGGCGAGCCGACGCGCCCGGTCTCACCGGTCGAGTACGGCGGGAAGTTGTAGTTGTGCATGTACCGCTTGCGGTTCTCGGGGTTGAGCGTGTCGATCATCTGCTCCATGCGGAGCATGTTGAGCGTGGTGACCCCGAGGATCTGGGTCTCGCCGCGCTCGAACAGCGCCGAGCCGTGCACCCGCGGGAGCACCTCGACCTCGGCCGAGAGCGTGCGGATGTCGGAGAGCCCGCGGCCGTCGATGCGCACCTTGTCGCGCAGGACGCGCTGGCGGACGAGCGACTTGGTGACCGAGCGGTAGGCCGCACCGATCTCCTTCTCACGGCCCTCGAACTGGCCGGCCAGCTTCTCCTTCGCGGAGTCCTTGATCCGGTCGAGCTCGGTCTCGCGCTCCTGCTTGGCGGCGATCGTCAGGGCCTGGCCCAGCTCGTCGCTGACCAGGTCGGTGACGGCCTGGAGCACGTCGTCCTGGTAGTCGAGGAAGCGCGGGAACTCGGCCGTCGGCTTGGCCGCGGCAGCGGCGAGCTGCTGCTGGGCCTCGCACAGCGACTTGATGAACGGCTTGGCGGCCTCGAGGCCCTGGGCGACGATCTCCTCGGTGGGAGCGGTCTTGCCGTCGTCCTTGATCAGGTGCCACGCGGCCATGGTGGCCTCGGCCTCGACCATCATGATCGCGACGTCGTCACCGGCGATCCGGCCGGCGACGACCATGTCGAACACGGCCGACTCGAGCTGCTCGTGCGTGGGGAAGGCGACCCACTGGTCGTCGATGAGGGCGACCCGGGTGGCGCCGACCGGACCGGAGAACGGCAGGCCGGAGAGCTGGGTGCTCGCCGACGCGGCGTTGATCGCCACGACGTCGTACATGTCCTTGGGGTCCAGGGCCATGACGGTGATGACGACCTGGACCTCGTTGCGCAGGCCCTTGGCGAACGTCGGGCGCAGCGGCCGGTCGATGAGACGGCAGGTGAGGATCGCGTCCTCGCTGGGCCGGCCCTCGCGGCGGAAGAACGAGCCGGGGATGCGACCGGCGGCGTACATCCGCTCCTCGACGTCGACCGTCAGCGGGAAGAAGTCGAGGTTCTCCTTGGGGTGCTTGCCGGCCGTGGTGGCCGACAGCAGCATCGTGTCGTCGTCGAGGTAGGCGGCGACGGAGCCGGCGGCCTGACGGGCCAGCCGACCGGTCTCGAAGCGGACCGTGCGGGTGCCGAACGAGCCGTTGTCGATGACGGCGTCGGCGGTGTGGACGGACTGTCCATCCATGCGATGGGTCTCCTGTTCCTTCACGTGGTGCAAGGGAGAGGAGCAGGTCGCCCGGAAAGTGCCAGCCGGTCTTCGATGGAAGCCTGCGGGACGACGGTGCTGCGGCTTCGTGCCGCGGCGACCCGTCGATCCGCCGGCCACTACCGAGGACCAGACGCCGGGGCGAGCCGCTCCTCCGAGTGGGTGGTTAGCGGCGCAGGCCGAGCTTCTCGATCAACGCGCGGTAGCGGTTGATGTCGGTCTTGGCCAGGTAGTTCAGCAGCCGGCGACGCCGGCCGACGAGCAGGAGCAGGCCACGACGCGAGTGGTGGTCGTGCTTGTGCTCCTTGAGGTGCCCGGTCAGGTCGGAGATGCGGCGCGAGAGCATCGCGACCTGGACCTCGGGGGTTCCGGTGTCGGTGCCGGAGCTGCCGTGCTCCTCGATGATCTGCTTCTTGGTGGCGGTGTCGAGCGACACAACTCTCCCTGAGTGGTTCTGGTGAGCGCTGCCTGGTCGGACTCACGGGCAGACATGGGGTACTCACGCCGCGTGAACGGCAGTGCCCGAGGCTACCAGCCGGAGGCCGCCGGGGCCGAATCGCGCCCCGCCCCCGGCCCCCCGGCCGGTGGCCGGTCAGAGGGTGCGGGTCGCGCTGCTCGACCCCGGCGGGGCCGTAGGGGTAGTCGGCCGGAGCGGGGTCGCTGGCCGCGTCCAGCGCGGCCGTCGCGGCCTGGTCCAGGTGCAGCCCCGCGGCCGCCAGGTTCGCGGTGAGCTGCTCGGACGTGCGGGCGCCCAGGATCACCGAGCAGACAGCCGGGCGGTCGTGCAGCCAGGCGAGCGCCGCCGCCGCCATCGAGACCCCGTGTGCCGCGGCCGCTGTCTGCACCGCGTCGACCACGGCCCAGGTGCGCTCGCTGGCCGACCGCTTGCCGTACGCCTCGACACCCCGCTCCGGGTCCTCGCCGAGCCGGGTGGCGCCCGTCGGCCGCTGGTCGCGGGTGTACTTCCCGGTCAGCCAGCCGCCGCCCAGCGGCGACCACGGCAGCAGCCCGAGACCGTTCTCGAGGCAGGCCGGGACGATCTCCCACTCGATCTCGCGCACCAGCAGGTTGTACTGCGGCTGCAGCGTCACCGGCCGGGGCAGGCGCCGGTGGTCCGCGACGTCGACGGCCTTCTGGACCTGCCAGCCGGCGTAGTTGGACAGCCCGGCGTAGCGCACCTTGCCGGCGCGCACGGCGTCGTCGAAGAAGCCGAGCGTCTCCTCCACCGGCGTCAGCGGGTCCCACGCGTGCACCTGGTAGAGGTCGATGCAGTCGACCTGCAGCCGGCGCAGCGAGTCGTCGAGTGCCCGGCCCAGGTGCCGGCGGGACAGCCCGACGTCGTTGCGGTCGGCGCCCATCGGGAAGCGCGCCTTGGTGGCGAGCACCACCCGGTCGGTGACCTCGGACGGGCGGTCGTCCAGCCAGCGCCCGATGATCTCCTCGCTGGCGCCCGCCGTGTACACGTCGGCGGTGTCGACCAGCGTGCCGCCGGCCTCCAGGAAGAGGTCGAGCTGGTCGTGGCTGCCGTTCTCGTCGGTCTCGGAGCCGAAGGTCATGGTGCCGAGCGCGAGGGTCGACACGACGGTCCCGCTGCGGCCGAGGGTGCGGTACTCCATGCCCCGACCCTACGGACAGCGGTCAGGCACCTGCGCGGCGCAGGGCGAGGTAGGCCGCACGCACGCCGACCGCGCGCTCCAGCTCGTCGGTGATCTCGTGGAAGAACTGGTCGCGGTAGGTCGAGTCGGTGACCGCGTAGACGGTGAAGTAGAGCCCGGAGAAGGCCGACAGGAAGATCGACACCTGGAGCAGCTCGCGGGAGAAGCCCAGCTCGCCCAGCAGCAGCGGGAAGTGCGGTGCGCCTCCCCCGACCCAGCTGGCGACCACGCTGCTCTCGATGGCGACCCGGCCGAACGCGAGGAAGAAGGCCCAGACCGCGACCGACAGCACCAGCACCTGCGCCGCCTGAGTGATCAGGAGCACCAGCAGGAGGTTGGTGCGCTGGCGCCGGTCCAGCGGCTCGGCGCGCACGTCGTCGAGGTCGTCGACGTGCGCCTCGAGCGGGGTGCCGCGGACCGCGCGACGCACCACCACGGCGTCGAGGTCGTCGTTGACCGCGGCGACCTCCTCGGGCAGGCGGGCCAGCAGGAAGCCCGCGGCCAGCACGCCGAAGAAGGCGACAGCCAGCCAGAGCACCGGCCGCGACATCGCCGAGGACACCTGCCACACCTCGGTGTTGATGAACAGGAAGGTGGTGAACAACAGAAGCATCGGCAGCGCCCGGGTCACCAGCCGGAACAGCGAGCCGAGCTCGGCGAAGGTGCGCACCAGTGCCCAGCGCGCGATCGGCGCCACGTCGAGCACCTCCGCGGCGGCGACCACGCCGAGCACCGTGAGGTCGGCCAGCAGCACCGCCAGCGTGGCGTCGGCGTCCTGGCGCAGCACCGCCGACACCGCGGCCGGGCCGAGCGCGAAGAGCGAGACCTCGACCGCCCCGACCCTGCGCGGTCGCTCCAGGGCCCGCTGCCGGCGGGCCAGGTTCGCCACCGCCCACACCACGGCCAGGGCCAGCAGCCCTGCTGCGGCCAGGCCGGCCCGCACCGGCCACGACCTGTCGGGCGGCACCGCGACGAGCAGCGAGGCGACGTACACCAGCGCCAGCACGACCACGGACCGGCCGTGCGCGAGGTCGTCGACCGAGATCCGGCGGCCCTCGACGAAGAACGGCAGTCCGTGGCCGAGGAACCAGTCCTCCGTGGCGCGAGTGGCCTGGTGGTGCTCGTCGCCGGTCACGGGGCGGCCGGCGCCGACGTGAGCGCCCGGGCCCGGTCGACGTCGTCGGCCATCTGCACGAGCAGCGGCTCGACGCCGTCGAAGGTCACGGTCTCGCGCAGCCGCGCGAGGAACTCGACCGCGACGTGCTCGCCGTAGAGCTCGAGGTCGTCGCGGTCGAGGACGTACGCCTCGACCCGCCGGGTGGTGCCGCCGAAGGTCGGGTTGGTGCCGATCGAGACGGCCGCCGGGAGGCGGGTGCCGTCGGCGCGGGTCAGCCAGCCGGCGTACACGCCGTCGGCGGGGATCGCCATGCCCTCGGGCAGGTCGAGGTTGGCCGTCGGGTACCCGAGCCCGCGGCCGCGCTTGTCGCCCTCGACGACCGGACCCTCGACGACGTGCAGGCGCCCCAGCGCGTCCGCCGCCGACGCGACGTCGCCCTCGTCCAGGCACTGCCGCACGTAGGTCGAGGACCAGCGCGTCGTTCCGCCGGCCAGCTTCAGGCCGACCACCTCGAAGCCGTCCCGGGCGCCCTGCTCGCGCAGGGTGGTGACGTCCCCGGCAGCCCGGTGGCCGTAGCGGAAGTTCTCCCCCACGTGCACCTCGAGCGCGCGCAGCGTGTCGACGAGCACCCGGCGGCCGAACTCGGCGGGCTCCCACTGCGAGAGCTCGCGGGTGAAGGGCAGCACCAGGACGGCGTCCACGCCGTGGTCGCCCAGGAGCCGCACCCGGCGCTCCGGGGTCGTGAGCCGCGACGGCGCGGACCCGGGGTGGATGACGGTCATCGGGTGCGGGTCGAACGTCGTCACCACCGCGAGCGAGCCGGTGCCGCGGGCCCGCTCGACGACGCCCGCGAGCAGGTGCTGGTGCCCGCGGTGGACGCCGTCGAAGTTGCCGATCGTCACGATCGACCGGTCACGGCCCAGCTCGACGTCGTCGAGACCTCTCCAGACCAGCACGCGCACAGGGTAGAGGCCGGGCCCTACGGTGCCGGTATGGACGTGGTGGAGCGACTGCGCGCAGCTGCCTCGTCGTCCGGCCTGGAGCTGCTCGCCGGGCTCGACGCCGGCGGGGTCGCCGCGGTGCAGGCCGGGTACCCGGTGCCGCTCCCGGACGACCTCGTCCGGCTGATGTCGCAGACCGCCGGCGCCCCCGGCCTGCTGGAGCTCGACCTCACCGGCCGGCGGCACGACGTCGAGACCGGGGAGCTGCTGCCGGCCGGGCACCCGGTCGCTGCGGACGGGTACGGGAACTTCTGGGTCCTCGACCTGACACCCGACACCGGCGAGGCGGCACCGGTGTTCTTCCTCGGCCACGACCCGCCGGTCCTCGTCTACCAGGCGCCCGACCTCGCGTCCTTCCTGGTCGGCGCCCTCGACGGCACCGTCCCGGACGAGGCGCCGCACCACGTGTGGGGAGCACGGCCCGGCGCGATGACGCACGAGGCAGCCACCTCCCTCGGCGACGAGGCGCTGCGGCAGTTCGCCCAGGGGCTCGGCGACGCGTGGACGTTCGTCGACCTCCGGCAGCGCAGCCCGGGCGACGGGGTGGTGTGGGGCCGCTACGGGCCGCGTACCCGGCTGGCTCGCTGCGGCTGGGAGCGGATCTTCGCCTACGCGCCGTTCGAGAAGCCCCGCACGGCGTGGCGCCGGTTCGGCTTCGCCAGCCCGTGGCGCAACAGGTGGTCCCGCTGAGCGAGCGCGCTCAGGTGACGGTGCCGCGCCGGGACCACGCGGGGTCCTCGTGCTCCCCGGACTCGACGACGTCCACCGTCTGCTCGACCGCGCGCACGACGTCGACGTGCCTGACGTAGAGCGGGGCGAAGCCCAGACGCACCAGGTCGGGCTCCCGGTAGTCGCCGACGACACCGCGCTCGATCAGCGACTGCACCACGCCGTAGGCCACCGGGTGCCGCAGCGAGACCTGGCTCCCCCGCTCGTCGGGCCGGCGGGGCGTCACCGTCTCGAACCCCAGCGGAGCCAGCACCTCGTCGGCGAGGTCGAGGAAGAACGACGTCAGCGACAGGCTCTTGGCGCGGACGTCGGCCATCGCCAGCCCGTCGAAGGCCGCCAGCGCCGCCTCCAGCGCGAGCAACGACAGCATCGGCGGCGTCCCGTTGCGCATCCGGTCGATGCCCGCCGCCGGCTCGTAGCGGCCCTCCATCGCGAACGGCCGGGCATGACCTGTCCAACCGGTCAGCGGTGACGCCGCGGCGTCCTGGTGCCGGCGGGCGACGTAGACGTAGGCCGGGGCACCGGGGCCGCCGTTGAGGTACTTGTAGGTGCAGCCGACGGCCAGGTCCACCGCAGCGCCACCGAGGTCGACCGGGAGGGCGCCGGCCGAGTGCGAGAGGTCCCACACCGCGAGAGCGCCCCCCTCGTGCACCTGCCGGGTCACCCCGGCCATGTCGTGGGCCCGGCCGGTCCGGTAGTCGACGTGGGCGAAGCAGACGACGGCCGTGTCGTCGTCGAGCACCGAGCCGATCCGGTCGGGCTCGACGCGCAGGACCCGCATCCCGAGCAGCTCGGCCACCGAGTCGGCCATGTACAGGTCGGCGGGGAAGTTGCCGGGCTCGATGACCAGCGTCTTGCGACCCGACCGGAGCCGGGCCGCCGCGACCAGCGCCTTGAACAGGTTGGCCGACGTCGAGTCGGCGACCAGCACCTCGTCGTCGCCGGCCCCGACCAGCCGGGCGATGCTCCGCCCGACCCGGCGGGGGGCGTCCCACCAGTCGTGCACGTTCCACGAGGTGATGAGGTCGCGGCCCCACTGCTGCTCGACGACGTCGCGGACAGCGCCGGGGACGGCGGCGGGCAGCGCCCCGAGCGAGTTGCCGTCGAGGTAGACCAGGCCGTCCGGGAGGACGAACCGGGCCCGCGCATGCCCGATCGGATCGTCGGTGTCCAGCAGCTCGGCGCGAGCTCGCGCGGCGTTGAGGTTCACCCCGGCACCCTAGGACCCGATGTGGCCAGGGCGTCCCTCGTCGACGCTGTCGTCGCCGACGCCGAGGTGGCCGGCGCCAAGGTGGCCGGCGCAGCCCGGGTCAGCCTGCAGACCGAGGTGGGCAACGAGCCTGCGACGGCGCTCTACCGGGGTGTCGGCTTCGAGGTGGTCGACGGGCTGACGATGCTGGACCTGACCCTGTGACCGTCAGACGAAGACGGCCAGCGCCCTGGTGACGCTCCCCCGGTCCTCGACCAGGGCGAGGAGCCGGCCGTCCGGGGCGAACGCGGCCACCGGTCCCGCGACGCCGGTCGCGGACAGCGGACCGCCGTGCGAGACGACCGTCGTCGCGGCCTCGTCGAGCTCGCGCGCCGGGAAGGCCGCGCGGGCCGCGTCGGCGATCGGCAGGACCACGAGGTCGTCGGCGAGCTGGTCGAGCGTGTGCGCGACATCCAGGGCGTACGGACCGACCCGGGTGCGACGCAGGGCGGTGAGGTGGCCGCCGACCCCGAGTCCGGCACCCAGGTCACGGGCCAGTGCCCGGACGTACGTCCCGCTGGAGCACTCGACGCGCACGTCGACGTCGAGGACGGCCGCGTCGCGGCGGACGGCCAGCACCTCGAAGCTCCGCACGGTGACCTGTCGCGCCGGCAGGACGACGTCCTCCCCCTCGCGCACCCGCTTGTAGGCCCGCTTGCCGTCGATCTTCACCGCGCTCACGGCCGACGGCACCTGGGCGATCGGGCCGGTGAGGGCGAGCACGCCCGCCCGGACCTCGTCCTCGGCGACCCCCGACGCGTCGGCGGTCGCGACGACGTCACCCTCGGCGTCGTCCGTGACGGTCGCGGCGCCCAGCCGGACCGTGGCGTCGTACGCCTTCTCGGTCAGCGCGAGGTGACCGAGCAGGCGCGTCGCGCGGTTGACGCCGAGCACGAGCACGCCGGTGGCCATCGGGTCGAGGGTTCCCGCGTGGCCGACCCTGCGGGTGCCGGCGAGACGCCGGACCCGGGCGACCACGTCGTGCGAGGTGAGGCCGCCGGGCTTGTCGACGACCACCAGGCCGTCGGCCGTCATACGGACGCGGTGCCCTCGTCGCCGGCGGCCTCGTCGCCAGCGGCCTCGTCGTCGGCCTCGGCGTCGGTGCGCGGCACCCGGTAGGGGTCGGCCTCGCCGGCGTACGTGGCCCCGGAGGCGGCGCGGTGGACCTCGGCGTCGGCGACGGCGACCTTGGCGAGCAGGTCCTCGATGTGCGCGGCCGTCTCGGGAACCGCGTCGGCGACGAACGCCAGCGACGGCGTGTGCCGGACGCCGGTCTGTCGCCCGACCTCCGAGCGCAGGACGCCCTTGGCACTCTCCAGCGCGGCTGCCGTCTCCGCCCGCTCGGTGTCGTCGCCCAGCACGGTGTAGAAGACGGTGGCCTGCTGGAGGTCACCGGTGAGCCGGACGTCGGTGATGGTGATGAAGCCGAGCCGCGGGTCCTTGACCCGCATCTCCAGCGTCTCGGCGACCACGACCTTGATCCGGTCGGCCAGCTTGCGCGCCCGCGCGACGTCCACCACGGCTACTCGTCTCCTTCGGTCGATGACTCGTCGGTTCCGCTGAACAGCTGCCGTCGAGCCGACAGCAGGTCCATCTCCGGCCGCGACGCCGCCCACCGCTCGCACGCGTCGAGCACGTCGACGCAGTGCGCACGGTCCGCCGCGACCACGGCCACCCCGACGAGGGCGCGCCGGTGCAGGTCGAGGTGACCTGCCTCCGCCGCGCTCACGTCGTACTTCCGGCGCAGCTCGGCGACCAGGGGACGCACGAGCGAACGCTTCTGCTTCAGCGACCGCACGTCGCCGAGCAGCAGGTCCAGGGACATCCCGCCGATGAACACCTCAGCACACCTGCCCCTGGACCTTGCTCGCTACGCGCGGGTCTTCTCTCGCATCTCGTAGGTCTCGACCACGTCGTCGACCTTGATGTCGTTGAACGACCCCAGGCCGATGCCGCACTCGTAGCCCTCGCGGACCTCGGTCGCGTCGTCCTTGAACCGCTTGAGCGACTCGACCGTGAGGTTCTCGGCCACGACGGCGCCGTCGCGGATCAGGCGCGCCTTGGCGTTGCGGCGGATCTCGCCGCTGCGGACCAGGGCACCGGCGATGTTGCCGAACTTGCTGGAGCGGAACACCTCGCGGATCTCGGCGGTACCGAGCGAGGCCTCCTCGTACTCCGGCTTGAGCATGCCCTTGAGCGCGGCCTCGACCTCGTCGATCGCCTGGTAGATGACCGAGTAGTAGCGGACGTCGACACCCTCGCGGTCGATGAGCTCGTTGACCCGCTCGGCCGGCCGCACGTTGAAGCCGATGATGACGGCCTCGGACGCCACGGCCAGGTTGACGTCGTTCTGCGTGATCGCGCCGACGCCGCGGTCGATCACCCGCAGCTCGACCTCCTCGCCGACCTCGATGTTGAGCAGGGCGTCCTCGAGGGCCTCCACCGAGCCGGAGCCGTCGCCCTTGAGGATGAGGTTGAGCGTGTCGACCTTGCTCTGCTCGAGCCAGTCCTCCAGGGAGACCCGCTTGCGCGCCTTCGCCAGGGCGGCGTTGCGCTGCATCGCGGCCCGCTTCTCGGCGATCTGGCGGGCGATGCGGTCCTCGTCGGCGACGAGGAACTTGTCGCCGGCGCCGGGCACCGAGGTGAAGCCGAGCACCTGCACCGGACGGGACGGCAGCGCCACGTCGAGGTTCTCGCCGTGCTCGTCGAGCATGGCGCGGACCCGGCCGTAGGCGTCGCCGGCGACGATCGAGTCGCCGACCGCCAGAGTGCCTCGCTGCACGAGCACGGTCGCGACCGGACCGCGACCACGGTCGAGGTGTGCCTCGATCGCGACACCACGGGCCGGGGCGTCCGCGACGGCCCGGAGGTCGAGCGCGGCGTCGGCCGTGAGCAGGATCGACTCCAGCAGCTGGTCGATGTTCAGCCCCTGCTTCGCCGACACGTCGACGAAGATCGTCTCGCCGCCGTACTCCTCGGCCACCAGGTTGTACTCGGTGAGCTGCTGACGGACCTTGGCCGGGTTGGCGCCCTCGCTGTCGATCTTGTTGACCGCGACCACGATCGGCACGTCGGCCGCCTGGGCGTGGTTGAGGGCCTCGATGGTCTGCGGCATGACGCCGTCGTCGGCCGCCACCACCAGGACGGCGATGTCGGTCACCTTCGCACCGCGGGCACGCATGGCGGTGAACGCCTCGTGGCCCGGGGTGTCGATGAAGGTGAGAGCCCGCTCGACGCCCTCGTGCGTGGCGTGGACCTGGTAGGCACCGATCGACTGGGTGATGCCGCCGGCCTCGCCGGAGATCACGTCGGTCTTGCGGATCGCGTCGAGCAGGCGGGTCTTGCCGTGGTCGACGTGACCCATGACCGTGACGACCGGAGGACGGGCCTCGAGGTCGTCGTCGTCCCAGTCCTCACCCAGGAAGTCGATGTCGAAGGAGTCGAGGATCTCGCGGTCCTCGTCCTCGGGGCTGACGATCTGGATCTTGTAACCCAGCTCCTCCCCGAGCAGCTTGAAGGTCTCCTCGTCCAGCGACTGCGTGGCGGTGGCCATCTCACCGAGGTGGATCAGCACCGTCACGAGGGACGCCGGCACCGCGTCGATCTTGTCCGCGAAGTCGGTCAGCGAGGACCCGCGGGCCAGCCGCACGACGGTCTCGCCGTTGCCGTGCGGGACCTGCACGCCGCCGATGCTCGGCGCCGCCATGTTGTCGAACTCCTGGCGGCGCTGCTTCTTCGACTTCCTGCCGCGCCGGGGCGGGCCACCGGGACGCCCGAAGGCACCGGCCGTGCCGCCGCGCCGGGGACCGCCGCCACGACCGCCGCCGAAGCCGCCGCCGCCTGGGCGACCGCCACCGGGGCCGCCGCCGTAACCGCCGCCGCCGCCGGCACCGGGTCGACCTGCGCCGCCGGGTGCGCCGGGGCGGCCGCGGCCGCCGGGAGCGCCGCCGGGACGACCGCCGCCGGGGGCCGGCCGGCCGACACCGGGCGCCGGGCGCGCGGGCATCATGCCGGGGTTGGGACGCGGGCCGCCGGGGCCACCGCCCGGACCGCCGGCGCCACCGGGACGCGCAGCCGGCCGCGGGCCGCCGGGGCGGGGCATGCCGGTCGTGCCGCCGGTGGAGTAGGGGTTGTTGCCCGGCCGCGGGGCGGCGGGGCGTCCCATGCCGGAGGAGCCGCCGGAGGAGAACGGGTTGTTGCCCGGGCGCGGCCCGGCGGGACGCGGCCCGGCCGGGCGCGGCGCGGCCTCGGCCGCGGACGCGGCGGCCGCGGCCGGACGCTCGTCGGGCCGCTCGGGAGCCGGCTGCGACGGCGCGGGAGGCGCGGGTGTCGGGGCGGCGGGAGCGGCCGGGGCCGGCGCCTCGGCGGCGGGGGCGGGCGCCTCGACCGGGGCCGGGACAGGAGCCACGGGGGGCGCCTGCGGCGTGGGGGCCGCCTTCTTGGCGGCGGACTTCTTCGCGGGGGCCTTCGCGGCGCCGCCGTCCGCGGGAGCGGACGGCGCGGCAGCGGGAAGGGCGTCCCGGAGCTTGCGGACGACAGGGGGCTCGACCGTCGAGGAGGCCGACCGGACGAACTCACCGAGCTCGTTCAGCTTGGCCATGACGGTCTTGCTCTCGACCCCGAGCTCCTTGGCGAGCTCGTATACCCGGACCTTAGCCACATCTCTCCTTGTCTAGGTCCGGGCCGGATCGTGACCGGCGACGGACCGTCGTTACTGCACGGGGGCACTCATGGGTGCGTGCTCATCGGGTGCTCATGGCGCTTCGACTCGCTTCCGACGGGGACGGTCGTGCTCTGCTGGCACCGCGGGCGTGCGTCAACCGCGCCTGAGGGCGCGGGTCTGCTCGCGGTCCTGGCCATCCTAACGCGCTCGGCGCCGGACGGCACCCCGGCGACCCTCCCGGCGGGCGGCCACCGCACCATGGACCTCATGGCAGCCGACGTCACCCCCGCCGGGCCCGCGGCACCCGCGGTGCCTCCGGCCGTCGGGTCGCGGCGGCTCGGCCGCAGGCTGGTCCAGCTCTACGCCGGGCTGGTGCTGTACGGCCTGTCGATGGCGCTGCTGGTCCGGGCCGAGCTGGGCGTCATGCCGTGGGACGTGCTGCACCAGGGCATCAGCCGCACCCTCGGCGGGTCGCTGGGGCTGGTGTCCGCAGCGGTCGGCGCGCTGGTGCTGCTGCTCTGGGTCCCGCTCCGGCAACGTCCCGGCCTGGGCACCGTGAGCAACGTCGTCGTGATCGGGCTCTCGGTCGACGCGGCGCTCGCGGTGATCCCGTCGGTGGAGGTCACGGCGGCCCGCGTGCTGCTCGTGCCGGTGGGCATCGTGCTGAACGCGGTGGCGACCGCGTCGTACATCGGCGTCCGGCTCGGCCCTGGTCCGCGGGACGGCCTGATGACCGGGCTCGTCGCCCGGACGGGTGGGTCGGTGCGGCTGGTCCGGACCCTGATCGAGGTGGTGGTCGTCGCGACCGGGTGGCTGCTCGGCGGCACCCTCGGCATGGCCACGGTGCTGTACGCGGTGGCCATCGGCCCGCTGGTGCAGCCGCTGCTCCCGCGCCTCACCGTCGCGCCGCGCGCACCGGCGCCGGCGCCGGGGCGTCAGTAGGGCGGGACGTCGAGCAGGTCGTCGAGCAGGTCGTCGCGCGGGTCGTCGAGCACGGGGTCGGCCGCGCGCCGGTAGGTACGCCCGCTCGGGTAGGTCACGGACAGCCCGCCGGCGCCGTCGTCGGTGACCGTGGTGTCGGTGAGCGTCTTGTCCTCGTGGAACCCCCGGCACGCGGCGTAGAGGTTGTCCGGTGAGGTCGGCCCGCGCGGGTGCGGGACTCGGTGGTCGAGATCGCACCGGCTCGCCGGCATGCGGCAGCCGGGACCCCGGCAGGTGCGGTCGCGGCCGAGGACGTGGTCCCGCAGGTCCTGCGGCGGCTCGTAGGTGGAGGCCGACATCTCGTCGAACCGGCCGGTGCGCGGATCGGCGAGGACCCGCCGCCAGGTGCCCTCGGCAGCGATCCGGCGGGCGACGTCGGCGGTGACCGGGCCGTAGCCGACCAGCTCGCCGGGACTGTCGTCGAGCTCGAGCAGGGTGCCGACGCCGACCACCACCTGGACGTGCGGGCGTCGGCCGTGCCGGACCGGCAGCCGACCAGGCCGGCCCCGCCCCGAAGGTCGGGCGTCCGGGCCGTCGGGATGGTCAGGGCCGTCGGAATGGTCAGGGCCGTCCGGGAGGTCGGGGTGGGTGGTGTCCTCGTCGAGGCCGAGGCGACCGAGGTCGCCCAGCACGTCGGCGCGGGTCTGGTCGAGGGTGCGGGCGTCGCCCGGGCCCCGGGCGGCCTCCGCGGTGGCGGTGAGCCAGGTCCAGAAGGAGTCGACCGTCTCGGCAGCGTCGGTCCAGGTGAGGCCGGCCATGCCGTCGGGCAGCGGGAACCGCTCGGCCCTGCGGTCGGTCAGGCTGCGGCGCCGCCGCTCGGCCGCCGCGGCTGGGTCGACCCGCACCACGGCGCGCCGAAGGGTGTCGTGCAGCTGCGCCCAGGTCCGGCCGGCGGCGGTCGGCACTGCTCTTGCCTCGACCTCGCGGGCGGCGCCGGGGTCGAGCACGCGCAGCGTCTCGGCCACCATCCGGGCTTTCGGCAGGTCGACCAGCCCCTCGGCCAGGGCTGCCCGGGTCACCGGCAGCCGGGCAAGGTCCAGCGCGAGGTGCACCAGGTTGCCAGCGGACCGCGGCGAGAGGTCGAGGGCGGCGCCCAGCTCGTGGGCGGCGATCCGCGACGCGGCCACGGTGCGTCCCGGGACCGACTGCCCGTCGCAGGCAACCCCGCGCCAGCCGGCCGCCCGCGCGACCAGGGCGGCGGTAGCGCTGAGCTTGCGCGCGGCCGCCCACGCCTCCAAGCGGGCCGCCGCGACCGCAGCGGCGACCACCTGGTCGTCCGGGACGCGATCCAGGTCGGTCTCGTCGAGCAGCGCGGCGAGCTGTGGCCCAGGCGGCCCCGTCTCGAGGTCCACCGGCCCGCCCCGACGCACCGCGGGCCGGCCGGTTGCCGGCCCCCCGGCGGGGAGGAGGGCGGCCAGCGGGTCGGGCGGAGGGTCCGGCTCGGTCGTCATGAGCAGGTCGAGGGCGGCGACGGCGTCCCCGGCGGCGCTGCCCGCCGTCGACCGAGTGTCCCGCACCCTGCACCTCCCGGCCGGTCCGGCTCGAACATATGTTCGAAGTCTACTCCCGCAACGGCCCCCCGGAACCTTCATCCACAACGTGCTCCGCGGCATGACAGCGGATCGGGGCTTCCGACCTGCCGACCCGCGGGCTGTCGGTGGGCGGCGCGGTCAGCGGCCCCGGCGCAGCCGGTCGAACGCCTTGGGCGACGGGACCAGGTCGAGCCGGTGAGCGATCGTCCGCGCACAGGCCTCGGGACTGTCGTTCGTCGTGTCCACGGCGATGTCGAAGTCGCCGTGTGCGTGGACGGTCGCCGTCTGGGAGGTGGCCAGCCCCGCGGGGCGGTCGCCCCGGCGCCGCTCACGTCGATCGAGCTCCTCCTCCGAGCAACGGACCTCGACCAGGGTCACGTCGTAGCCGTCCAGCACGACGAGCAGGTCGTCGACGCGCCACCGCTCGCTCAGCGGGTAGTCCATGATCACGTCGTTGCCCACGGAGGCCAGCGCAGCCACGGCACGGTGGTAGCCACGTCGGGTCCGGGTCAGCACCTCGCCGAGCTCCTCGGCGCCGAGAGCCTGCGTGTGCGTCGTGGAGCGCATGGCGCTGATCGCATCCACGGGGACGAGGAACCAGGGGTCGGCGAGCAGCGGGAGAAGGGCCCGGCCCACGCTGCTCTTGCCGGAGCTGGACGCGCCGTTGAGCAGGATGATGCCGCCCCGTCGCCCTGGCACGCGAGGAGCCTAGCCGCGCACTCAGTGCTGACCCAGCGACTCCACGTGGGCGCGGACGGCGGACGCGTCCAGCGGGGGCGTCACGCGCAGCGCGCGCGGGAAGGCGCGCCGCTTCTCGGCGAGGTCGAGGCAGGCCACGGTCGGGTGAAGGTGTGCCCCGCGGCCGGGAAGCCGGTGCGCCGGGTCGGGCTGCACCGCGCCGTCGGCGGCCACCACCCGTAGCAGGTCGGCTGCCGCGGCCCGCTGCCGGCAGCCGACACAGGTACGGACCGGCCCGCTCACTCCGGGGTGGTGCCGGGCTCCGGGGCCCGGCCGGAGGGCGGCCCGGCCACGACGTCGGGGCGGATGTCGATCCGCCAGCCGGTGAGCCGGGCGGCCAGCCGGGCGTTCTGCCCCTCGCGGCCGATGGCCAGCGAGAGCTGGTAGTCCGGCACGATGATCTGCGCCGAGCGGGCCGCGGAGTCGACGATCACGACCTGGCTCACCTTGGCGGGCTGCAGCGCCTCGGCGAGGAACCTGGCCGGGTCCTCCGACCAGTCGACGATGTCGATCTTCTCGCCGTGCAGCTCGGCCATCACGGCCCTGGCCCGGGAGCCCATCGGCCCGATGCAGGACCCCTTGGCGTTGACGCCGCTGCGGTGCGAGCGGACCGCGATCTTGGACCGGTGCCCCGCCTCGCGCGCGATGGCGGCGATCTCGACGGTGCCGTCGGCGATCTCGGGCACCTCGAGGGCGAACAGCTTCTTCACCAGGTTCGGGTGGGTGCGCGACAGCACGATCGACGGACCGCGAGCCCCCTTGCGGACCTGCACGACGTAGCAGCGCAGCCGCAGGCCGTGCTCGTACTTCTCCCCCGGGACCTGCTCGGGCGGCGGCAGCACGGCCTCGATCCGGCCGAGGTCGACGTAGACGTTGCGCGGGTCGCGGCCCTGCTGCACCACGCCGCTGACGATGTCGCCCTCCTTGCCGGAGAACTCACCGAAGGTCTGCTCGTCCTCGGCGTCGCGCAGCCGCTGGAGGATGACCTGCTTGGCGGTCGTGGCCGCGATCCGGCCGAAGCCGGTCGGGGTGTCGTCGAACTCGCGCAGGACGTTGCCCTCGTCGTCGGTCTCGGCCGCCCAGACGGTCACGTGCCCGTTCTTGCGGTCCAGCTCGACCCGTGCCTTGGGCAGGTGCCCCTCGGTGCGCTGGTAGGCGATGAGCAGGGCCGACTCGATGGCCTCGACGAGGAGCGGGAAGGAGATCTCCTTCTCACGCTCGAGCCCGCGCAGCGCGCTCATGTCGATGTCCACGGTTCAGCCCTCCTCGTCGCCACTGCCGGCATCGCCGGGGCCGGCGTCACCGGCGGCGCCGGACGACCGGTTGAACTCGACCTGCACCCGGCCGCTCGACACCCGGTCCCAGCCCAGCCGGGTGACCGCGCCGTCGGTCTCGATCCCGATCCCGGCCGTGTCGACGACCACCAGGCGCCCGGTGAGCGAGGTGCCCTCGCGCGTCGACACGCTGACCAGCCGGGTCAGGGCCCGCGCCCAGTGCCTCGGCTCGCGCAGCGGCCGGTCGACGCCGGGCGAGGTCACCTCGAGGACGTACGGCGTGGCGCCCATCGCGTCGGTGTCGTCGAGCGCCGCGGCGACCGCGGTGCTGACGGCCGCGACGGTGTCGAGGCCGACCCCGCCGTCCCGGTCGACGACCACCCGCAGCAGACGGCGCTTGCCGGCCGGCGTGACGGTGACGTCCTCGAGGTCCAGGCCCTGGGCCGACACCACCGGCGAGAGCAGCGTGAGCAGCGAGTCACGGTCCGACGCCTTGCCCATCAGGACCTCCTCGCTGTGCTGTTGTCGTGGTGCGGTGCCGGCGCGCGGCCGTGAGCGGCGGCCCGGCAGGTCGAGAGTAGCCGGTCGGCCTCGTGCGATCATTCCCGCCGTGGCGGCCGACCAGCGCGAGGAGCCGCCGTCGCGCCGCAGCGTGCTCGCCGGAGCCGGCGCGCTCGCCCTCACCGGCTGCCTGCCGTCCGTCGACGGGACGCCGCCGCGACCCGATCCCGACCTGCGCCTGCGCACCCGGGTCGCGACCGAGGTGCGCGAGCTGGTGTCGGCCTACGCGGCCGCGGCCGCCGCCTTCCCCGCGCTCGAGCAGAGATTGGCGCCTCTCGCGGCCGAGCACCGCGCCCACGTCGCGGCGCTGCGCGGCCCGGTGGCCGACCCGGCCACCGCGGCCACGACGCCGTCGGCACCCGGCCCGACGTCGGCCTCGCCGCCCCCACCCGTGGTGCCCACCTCACCCGCCGGCACGCTGGAATGGCTGGCCGGCCTCGAGCGGACGGCCGCGGACCGGCGGACCCGGCAGCTGCTGCGGGCGGGGCCGGACCTGGCCCGCCTGCTCGCGTCGCTGGCCGCCTGCGAGACCACGCACGTCCGCCTGCTCGGGGACCGGGCATGAGCCGGGCCGGTGACCGCGGCGTGCTCGCCCTGCAGCAGCTGCTGGCCGGCGAGCACGCCGTGGTCTACGGCTACGGCGTGGCGGGGGCACGGCTGCGTGGTCCGGCCCGGGACCGGGCCGAGCGCGGCTGGACCGCTCACCGCGCCCGCCGGGCCGAGCTGGTGGCCCTCGTCGAGCAACAGCGCGGCACCCCGGTGCCCCCCGCGGGGTCGTACGCGCTGCCCTTCCCGGTCCGGTCCGCGGCGGACGCACGCCGGCTGCTGACCTTGCTGGAGGAGCGCGCGGCCGTGGTGTGGGCCGACGCGGTCGCCGACCTGGACGCGGACCTCCGTCGTTACGCGGCGCGCGGCCTCGCCGACGCGGCGGTGGCGGCGTCCCGGTGGCGGGGTGCGAGCACGGCGTTCCCGGGGCTCCCCGAGCGCGCCGAGGCCTCAGCCGATGGACCGTAGGGGGGCGACCTGCCGCGGCCGCCAGGACTCCAGCCACCCGGCGAAGTCCCCGACCGACATCGGCCGGCCCATCCAGTAGCCCTGGGCCGAGTCGCAGCCCAGCGCCTGCAGCTGCCGCCAGGCCTCCTCGGTCTCGACGCCCTCCGCGACCACGTGCCGGCCCAGCCGGTGGCCCATGTCGACGATGGCACCGACGAGCGCGAAGCCGTCGACGCCGTCGGCCTGGTCGACGAGGAAGGACCGGTCGATCTTGACCTCGGTGACCGGCAGCCGCTGCAGGTAGGCCAGCGAGGAGTAGCCCGTCCCGAGGTCGTCGATCGAGAGCTGGACGCCGAGGTCCCGCAGCCGCTGCAGCGCCTCGATGGCTCGCTCGGGGTCGGCCATCAGGCTCGACTCGGTGATCTCCAGCGTCAGGGCGGACGCCGGCACCTCGACCACGGCGAGCGCCCGGGCCACCTCGTCGACGAAGGACGGCTCGAGCAGGCTGCGCGGGGACATGTTGACCGCGACGTCCATGGCGCGTCCGGCGCGCCGCCAGCTCGCGCAGGCGTCCAGGGCCTGCCGCAGGACGGCGAAGGTCAGGGGGGTGATCAGGCCGCTGTGCTCGGCCACCGGGATGAACTCGTCCGGGCCGATGAAGCCGCGCTCGGGGTGGATCCAGCGCACCAGCGCCTCGGCGCCGAGCACCTCCCCGTCGCGCAGCCGGAGCTTGGGCTGGAAGTGCACGGTCAGCTCGCCGCTGGTGATCGCCCGCCGGAGGTCGGTGAGCAGCGTCAGCCGCTGGGGGCTGCCGACCTGCAGCTCGGCGCGGTAGGTCTCGGCTCCCGTGCGCCGGGACTTCGCGGCGACCATGGCGATGTCCGCGTGCCGGAGAGCCTCCGTCGCGGTCCCGCCCGGCCGGACGGGTGCCACCCCGAGGCTCGCGTCCACCGTCACCTGCAGCTCGCCCAGGGCGAACGGCACGGCGAACGCGTGCCGGACCATCGCCACGACCGAGGCGGTCGCCGGGTCGTCGGCGGCCGGCAGCAGGACGGCGAACTCGTCGCCGCCGAGGTGGGCGACCAGTGCCTCGGCGGGGACGCTGCCGGCGAGCCGGTCGGCGACCATGCGCAGCAGCTCGTCACCGGCGTGGTGACCCAGGGAGTCGTTGATCTCCTTGAACCGGTCCAGGTCCAGCAGCAGGGTCGTCGCGCTGCTGCCGGCGCTCAGGAGCTCGGACAGTCGCTGCTCGAGGCAGCGGCGGTTCGGCAGCCCGGTCAGGTCGTCGTGCAGCGACCGGCGCAGCTGGTCGTCGGCGTGCTCGCGGATCAGGTCGGCGCGCCGTGCGTTGCGCAGCGCGACACCGAGGTGGTTGCCGATCGCGACCAGCTCGCGCAGGTCGCTGGCCGCGAAGGTCTCGACGTCCCCGAGCCGGTCGGCCACCATCAGGGTGCCCATGACGTGCCCGTCGCCGTGCAGCGACATCAGGACCGCGTCGCGCAGCCCTGCCGAGGCGAGAGCTCCACCCAGCGCCTTGTCGCGCTGGCCGGCGCGCACGAGCAGCGGCCCGGCCGCCAGCCACGGGGCGAGTGCGGTCGCTGCCCCGTCGCCCTGCCGCTCGACGACGTCGCCGCCGTAGCGCGCCCGCCAGGTCCTGGGCTCGCCCGCGAACTCCGCCGTCAGGGTCAGCTCGACGACGTCGGCCTTGAGGGCGGTGGTCATCCACACGAGCGCGGTGCGGACGGCGGACTCGACGTCGAGCTGGGCGCCGAGCTGCCCCGTGAACGCGCCGAGCTGCTCGAGGCTCTCGGTGCGCCGGCGCAGCGAGTTGTACGAGCGCTGGGCGAAGACCAGCACTGCGACCACGACGCCGACGGCCCAGAGGGCCCGCCAGTCGGCGATGGTCACGTACACGATGACGAGGGCGGCGCTGGCGTTGACGAGCGCGACGGCCGGGTTGGCCTCGGACAGCACCTCGCGGGCCCGCGGTGCCGACCACGAGTCGACGGCCATCACCAGGGAGATCAGTGCGGTGCCGAGCAGGTCGACGAGGACTGTCACGGCACCCGCCGCCACCCAGGTCACCGGGCCGAGGCCGTCGGCCGAGGCTGCGACGACCTGCCAGAGCATCGTGGCCACGGTGACCTCGACGCCGAACCACGCGACGTTGAAGGCGAGCTTGCGCGGACTGCGCCGGTTGCGCACGGCCAGCGGCACCAGCGCGGCGAGCACCCGCGTCAGGACCAGGGTGACGGGCGCGAGGAAGAACAGACCGACGACGAGGGGGATGTCGCTGAGGGTCAGCGTGTAGGTGTTGCGGCCGACCGGCACGTGCACGACCCGCAGCTCCGCGAGCGCGAAGCCGGCGGAGAGGGCACCGACCAGGGCCAGCGTGGGCAGCTCGTCGGACAGCAGCGCGACCTGCTCGAGCGGCAGCACGCCGACGACGAACAGGACGCAGGCGGCGACGGCGACCGCGCCGAGGAGGAGCCACACCGCAAGCGGGTGACCCTCCGGCGCGGTGCCTGCCCGGTCGGGGACGGGGGGCGCCGCGGTGGCGCCCGCCGTCACGGCAGGCCCCACCCTGCGGCCGACCAGCTCTTGCCCGACCACGACTTGCCGGTCCAGCTGTCACCGGACCACGACTTGCCCGACCACGACTTGCCGGTCCAGCTGTCACCCGACCACGACTTGCCCGACCACGACTTGCCCGACCACGACTTGCCGGTCCAGGTGGCTCCGGACCACGACTTGCCCGACCACGACTTGCCGGTCCAGGACTCGGCGCACCAGCAGGTCGCGGTCCAGTCGCTCCCGGCCCAGCTGCCGCCGGTCCAGGCGGAGTAGGCCGAGCTGGCCGGGGCCCACTTCCTGGCGTTGAAGCTGCCGAGGACGTGCTTCTCTCCGGTCAGCTCGGTCCCGGCGTCGGCGACGTGCTGGGTGCCCCGGGCCTGCTCGAGCGAGCCCAGGCCGGTGGAGCGGGTCCAGGTCTGGCTGGTGCTGGGGGTCGCCGACTGGAAGGCCCGGTAGACGTCCAGCTCGCCGGCTGCCGCGACCGGCGGCGTCCGCCCGCGGCATGGCCTCGGCCGAGCTGCGCAGCAGCGCCTTCACCTGGTCGGGACGCAGCCCCGGCCGGCTCTGCAGCAGGAGGGCAACCGCACCCGAGACCACGGCGGCCGCCTGGGACGAGCCGCTGCCCTTGAAGAACCTGTCCTCGACCCGGGCGTTCGGGTGTGCCTCGTCGAGGTAGGAGCCGGGGACCCGGAGCGACTTGATCGAACGGCCCGGCGCCACCAGGTCGACCCGGCGGCTCGCGTCGCCGCGGCTGCTGAACGAGGGCACCACGTCGTCGGAGGCGGCGACGGTCCCCGCGGTGTCGGAGGCGCCGACGGCGAGCACGTACGGGTCGTACGCCGGGTTGTTCAGCTTCGGGTTGTCCGTGCCGCTGTTGCCACCCGAGACCACCACGACGATGCCGGCCCGCCAGGCGTTCTCGACGGCGTGGGTGAGCGGGTCGGTCCGGTAGTCCTGCACCCCGTCGGTGCCGTAGGAGAGGCTGAGGACCCTGATCGGGTTGGCCGGGTCGTCGTTGCGGTGCTGCACCACCCAGTCGACGGCGGCGACCACCTGCGAGACGTCGACGGCCCCCTCGGCGCTGGCGACCTTGACGCTGGTGAGCCGGGCCCCGGGGGCGATGCCCTGGAAGCGGCCGAGGCCGAGCAGCGACGGCGAGTCGTTGCCGGCGATGATGCCGGCCATGTGGGTGCCGTGCCCGAACGTGTCGAGGTAGCGGTGCTCGTCCGACTGGCTCTCGAAGGACAGGTCGGGTCCGTTGACGACGTTGCCGGAGGTCATGCCCGCCACCGGGACGACACCGGTGTCCACCAGCGCGACGCCCACGCCGCGGCCGGTGTAGCCGCGGCTGTACATCCGGTCCGCGCCGATCACGGCGGCCACGTGGTCGAGGTCCGTGACGCCGTCGTCGACGATCCAGCCGGTGGGGCCGAGCAGGCTGTCGACAGTGCTGGCGAGCAGGTCGGTGGTCGCGCTGACCGTGGTCGTCAGGGTGCCGGTCACGGTCCCGGTGAGGTCCCCCAGCAGGCCGGCCTGGGCAGGCGTCGCGGGCGCGGCGAGCGAGGCCAGGGCCAGCGCCGACGTGGCGGCCGTCACGGCAAGGCGTCGGCTGCGCTGGTGTCGCGGCATCTCGGTGCTCCTCGGGCGTCGGGCCGGCGGGTGAGCCGGCTCTCACGGGACCATCGAGTAAAGGATCGGCAATGTTACGCATCGTGGTGAGTCAAACACTGGAAGTTACTCCAGTCGGGTGACGCCGCCCCCCGGCGGGCCGGGAAGCGGCCCGCCGGGTCCGGGTCACCCGGGGGTCACCTCAGCGGTTGACCAGCGTGAAGCCGCCGGCGAGGACCCGCACCGGCACCGACCGGGCCGCCCGGGAGGTCGACCGGCTCACGAGCGTCCCCCTGCCGTCGTAGACCTCCACCGTCGCCGGGCCCGAGCCCGGGACCGTGACGGTCGCGCGCCGGTCGCGCCGCGCGGCGCTGCGCAGCAGGGCTGTGCCGTGGCCGTCACCCGCGAGCACCAGCCGGGACACGAGCGGCTCGACCATGACCGCGTCGAGCCTCGCCTCGTCACCCCCGCCGGCCCGCGTCGACAGCAGGACCGTCGAGCGTCCGGACGGGAGGGTGACCGGCATCGTCACCGGCAGCAGGGCTCCGGGTGCCGGCGAGTCCCCCTGGGGGCCGACCGCGCCGGAGCGGACCCGGCCGAGCAGGCGGCCGCCGGACCGTGCGGTGGTGACCGCCGTGCTCCCGGGCCGCAGGTCGACCACGGGCAGCACCAGCCGTCGGCCGCCCTTGCCGACGTCGACCCGTGCGGTGCCGCCGTCGGGCAGCGCCGCGTAGCCGACACCGCCGAACAACGACTCACCGGTCCACCGGTCCGCCGGGGTCACGACGTGGGCGCCGCCGCCGAGGGTTGCCTCCTCCGCCTGGACCGTGCGGGTCCCGACCCGCTGACGGACGTCGGCGACCCGGGCCTGCGCCGCCACCCGCGGGTGCGCGTCGAGGGCGAGCATGGACAGCAGCCCGTGGATGGTCGACTCGGCGCCGGCGTTCCGGTTCGGGGTGCCGTCGCCGGCGATGCCGTCGACCGTGCGGCCCGTCTCCGGGTCGTACGCGGGCTGCCCGGAGGCGTTGGCCCCGAAGTACCAGGCCGCCACGACGCCGGCCAGCCGGCGCATCCCGACCGACCCGGTGACCTCGGAGGTGGCGAGCAGCGACTGGAGCCGGGAGTCGACGCCGTAGGAGATCTGGGTGGTGTCCAGGCGGGTCGGCAGCCGCCCGTTGTCCGGTCCGCCCGAGGTGAGCAGCCAGGGGTCGAACGTCCCGGAGTCACGCGCCGCCACCGTGGCGAGGCTGGGCTCGCCCAGCGCGGTCGACGCGCGGGCCAGCGCGGCCGGCATCTGCGAGGCCCAGGCGTGCCACACGCTGCGCGACAGGCCCCACGGCAGGACGGCGCGGAACGGCCACGTCCGGGCGCTGCCGGAGCCGAGCTCGGCGACGCCCTCGGCCAGCTGCCGCAGTGCCGTCCGGGCCGCCGCCGGGCCGCCGGCCTCGACGTAGGCGGCCAGGCCGAGCACGGCTTCGGCGCTCGCGTCCGCACCGTCGACCACGAGCCAGGCCGGGACCCGCCGACCGTCGATCTGCAGGTACTCGCCGTACCGCGACAGCGTCTGGCGCCGCAGGGCCGCGATCGACAGGTCCAGGCGGTCCCGCAGGAACGCGGCGAAGGCCGGGTCACCGCCGACGCCGCGGAAGGCGGCGTAGCCCTCGCCGAGCGCCCAGATGGTGCGGGCCAGCCAGTAGGACTCGTCACTGTCCGAGGGGTCGGGCAGCTCGCGGGGGGTGGGGCTCGGGTTCAGCGTGCCGTCCGGCTGCATCCACAGCACGACGTTCCCGGCGTCCGGCCCGCTCGAGGTCTGCAGGTAGCCGACGCCGCGGAGCAGGTCGTAGGCCCGGTCCCGGCTGCGCGTGCTGCCCGTCTGCCGCCAGTGCCGGAGGTAGACCACTGCGGCGCGGGTCACGTCGTCGGCGTTGAACGCGCCCTGGGACCACGTGTCGGTGGCCGGGTCGTACGGGCCACCGCCGACCCGGCGGTAGCTGCCGTCGGGATCGCGGTCGGCGTAGGTCCAGAGGACCCCGATCGACGGCTCCTCGGCGAGCCGGTAGGTGGTGTGCCCCTGCTGCGACGGAGGCTGCACGTCGTCCTGCAGGTAGTCCAGGTGCGCGAGGTTGGTGAGGGGCGTGGCGGCGGTGGCCGGGCCTGCGGCCGGGACCGCCACCACGAGGGCGGCGACCAGGGCGAGGGCGAGCGCGCCGACCGCGGCACGCAGCATGGTCGGGACGGTCCGGGTCATGGTTCCTCCGCTGCGGTGGGTACGGGTCGTGCAGCCGGGCCGGACGGGACCGCTGCTCATGTGTGGTCCAGCCTGGCCACGCCGATCTTCGAGTCGGCCATGCCGTAGAAGACGTAGCGCTCTCCCTCGACCTCCTCGACGGCCGTCGGGAACACCACGTTGGGCACGGTGCCCTCGCGCTCGTCGTCGGTCTCGGGCTCGAGGATGGGCTCAGCCGTGCGGGCCAGCACCCGGGACGGGTCCTCCGGGTCCAGCAGCATCGCCCCGGCGGAGTACTCGACCCGCTGGGTCGTCGGGTCGAAACCGACCGGTTGCTCGCCGGTGACGCCGTGGTGGATCAGCAGCCACCCCTCGTCGACCCGCAGGGGCGGCGGTCCCGCCCCGATCTTCAGCTCCTCGTAGCCGAACTCGGACAACGCGACGCACCGGTGGTGACGCGGTCGCGCCAGCGCGCGTACGTCGCTGCGGACCTCGTCGACCGGGACGTACGAGATCCAGATTCCCGGCCGCTCGTCGGTGGTCCCGGCCGGCAGGTGCACCGTCTCCCCGTCGCGGAACCAACCGAGGTCCCACATGGGTCGGTGCAGCATCGCGTAGGACGGGCGGCCCTGCGGGTCGGGTACCGGCTCCGGGAAGAAGACGGCGTCCTTGTTGGGGAACATGCACAGGTCGGTGTCCAGCGCTGGCTCGTAGGCGAACTGCACCGGGCCCAGCCGACGCCACTCGCGCAGGTTGCTCGACACGGCGAGGGCCAGCCTCGGCCCCAGCGGCCCGAAGGCGACGTAGGTCATGAGGTGCAGGCCCAGCGACGGCACGAAGGTGGTGCGCGGGTCCTCGACACCGGCGTTGTTCGCACCGCGCTCCCAGCCCTCGTCGGGAGCCAGCACGACACCCTCCCGTCGCACGCCGACGGGGACGCCGTCCGTGACGACGACCTCGGCGAGGCCGACCCGGGACACGTTGCCCTCGGCCACCAGCCGCGGCAGCAGGAACAGCCTGCCGTCGGGCGCGCGCCCGCTCGCCGGGTTGAGGACCCCGAGCGCCTCGAGAGGATCGCCCGGCTCGGGCGTCATGACCACGCCGAGGCGGGTCAGCGTGTAGGGAACAGTCGTCGAGGTGGACGGGCTGGACTTGGTGCCGGGCTGGTGCACGGTCATCCCTTCACGCCGGAGCCGAGGTCGGAGGAGGTGAAGTGCCGCTGGAACGCGACGAAGAGGGCCACCGCCGGAGCGGCCAGCACGCAGGCGCCGGCGAGGATCGCTCCGAAGGGGTTGCTGGCCCGGCCGGCGACGTTGGCCAGGTAGTTCGCCAGCGACACGGCCAGCGGCTGCATGTCGGTGTCCTTGGTGACCAGGAACGGCCACAGGAACTCGTTCCACGGGCCGATGAACGTGAGCAGCACCGCAGTGAGCAGGGCGGGCCGGACCAGGGGCAGCGCGATCGACCACAGGATGCGCAGCTCGCCGGCGCCGTCGATGCGCGCGGCGGAGAACAGGTCCTCGGGCAGCTGGAGGAAGAACTGCCGGAAGATGAAGACGGCGGTCGAGTTGATGGCGAACGGAAGGATCATGCCGAGGTAGCTGTCGGCAAGCCCGTAGCTGCGGACGATCATCACGTACAGCGGGATGATGAGCAGCTGGAAGGGCACCAGCTGGACCAGGAGCATGGCGGCGAACAGCGTGCCCCGACCGCGGAAGTGCAACCGCGCCAGGGCGTACCCGGCGAGGACCCCGAGCACGACCGTGCCCAGGATGACCCCGCCGGTGAAGATGCCGGAGTTGACCAGTGATCCGACCAGGTCGACCCGCGCGTTGATCTCGCGGTAGTTGGCGAGGGTCCAGCCGCCGATCGGGAACGCGCCGGCGACCGACGAGTCGGACTTCGCCTGGAACGAGCCGACGAGCATGTAGTAGAAGGGGAACAGGAAGACGAACGCGCCGAGCACGAGGACGGTGTAGCGGCCGATGGCCGCCAGAGCCTGTCCGCGCGGCCGCGGGCTCCCCTCGGCGTCGGCACTCGCCTCGTCGGCGACCGGCTCGGGGGCGACCGGCGCTGCTGCCTGCGTCATGTCAGTCCCTCTCCAGGAGCTTGCGGTTGATGAGGGAGATGACGAGGACCCCCAGGACCAGCAGGACGCCGATCGCGGCGGCGACGTCGGGGTTCCCCTGCTCGATGCCCTTCTGGTACATGACGAGCACCGGTGACGCGGAGGCGCCGTTGGGGCCGCCACCGTTGGTGAGCAGGTAGGGCTCGGTGAACAGGTTGGCGCCGGTGATCGTGGCGAGGATCACGACGAGCGTGGTCGCCGGCCGGACGCCGGGCACCGTGACGTGCCTCAGCTTCTGCCACCGGGTGGCTCCGTCGGTCGAGGCCGACTCGTAGAGCTCCTTGGGCACGCCCTGCAGCGCAGCGAGGTAGAGCAGGATGAAGAAGCCGAGCTGTTTCCAGGTGACGAAGATCGCGATGAGTGGCATCGCCAGTCCGCTGTTGACCAGCCATGACGGGTCCGGCGCGAGACCGCCGAGCAGGTTGTTGACCAGCCCGCCCTTGCTGAACAGGAACAGCCAGACGGCGACCACGGCGACGCTCGCGCTGACGTAGGGCACGTAGTAGGCGACCCGGAGGAACGTGCGGCCGTGCACCGCTGCGTTGAGCGCGTTAGCCAGCAGGAGGGCGAGGACCACGGTGAGAGGGACGTTGATGACGAGGAAGACGACGACGTTCCGGAACGCCTGGCGGACGTCCGGGTCGCCGAGCACGGCGGTGTAGTTGTCGAGCCCCACGAACGGGCGCGCGACACTCGCACCCGGCGCCGCGAAGAAGTAGTCGTGGAAGCTGATCCAGACCGCGAGGCCGAGCGGGTAGGCGAACACCGCGGCCAGGAACACGGCGTACGGCGCCGCGAACGCGATGCCGAGCGGCTGGCGCCCGACGACCCGCGAGACGGTGCTCCGGCGCCCCGGCGCCCGGCGGGGAGCCGGGGCCGGTGCGGGAGCTTGTGCCGTGGTCATGGCCGGTGGCTCAGGACTGCCCGGCGAGCTTGTCGATCTCGCGCGCGGCGGTCTCCAGCCCCACGTCGACCGGCTGCTTCGCGAAGATGACGCTGCTGCTGTAGCTGTCGCGGAACGTCTGCCAGATCTCGATGGAGCCCTCGACGTTCGGCACCTCCACGGTCCGGGCCGCCTGGTCCGCGAAGGTCGTGTACTCGGCGTTCGCCTCGAAGTAGTCGGGGTAGGCGGCGGCCAGGTCGGTGCGGATGGGCATCTGGCCGGTCTTGTCCAGCAAGGCGCCGTCCTGCTCCTTGCTGGTGGCGAACTTCAGCACGTCCCACGCGGTGCCCTTGGCCTTGCATGCCGAGTAGAGGGCGACGTTCTTCGCGTCCGAGAAGGTGTACACCTCGTCGGCGGCCTTGCCGGTCGAGGTCGGCACCGGGGCCACGCCCCAGTTGACGTCCTCGCCGTAGACCGCGATGGCCCACGGGCCGACGATCGCCATCGCCGCCTTGCCGTCGGCGAAGGAGTCGGCCTGGTACTTCTCCTTCTGCGCATAGCCCTTCTCGTACATCGTGGCCCAGAAGTTCGCGACCGCCTGCCCGGCGGGGTCGTCGAAGGTGGCCTTGCCGTCCTCGACCAGCTGTGTGCCGCCGGACTCGGCGGCGTACAGGGGGTAGAAGTCGAACCACGGCTGGAAGAACTCGCTCGACGGGGCCGGCCAGATCGCGGCCTGCGCGGCGCCGCTGCTCACGATCTTGTCGCTCGTCGCGAGGAACTCGTCGTAGGTCGCGAGCGGCGGGTTCTCCGGGTCGACGCCGGCCTTCTTCATCAGGTCCTTGTTGAAGAAGATCATCACCGGGTTCTGCTTCCACGGCATCTGGTAGTACTTGCCGTCCGCTGACTGGTACTGCTGGGCCCCCTCACCGCTGCGCGACTCGACGTACTTCGCGCCGCCCGGGAAGTCGTCGAGCGCGACCAGGCCACCCTGCTTCTGGAACTGCGGGACGGCGGCCGGGGAGGTGTTGAAGACCAGGCACGGGGCGTTGCCGGCCGTGATGGCCGCCCCGATGACCTCCTCGGAGGACTTGCCCGCCGGGATCTCCTGCGCGGTGACCTTCTCCTTCGGGTTCTCGGCGTTCCAGGCCGCGACCATCTCCTGGCCCCAGGCCAGCTCCTCGGGGTTGTTCGACAGCCAGATCTTGATCGGGCCCTTGGTGGCGAGGTCGCCGGACGAGGAGCCGCTGTCCCCCCGCCGCAGGCGGTGGCGCCGAGCGCCAGGGCGAGCAGTGCGGAAGCGGTTGCGGTGCGGTTCATCGGTGCTCCGATCGTGTGCGGGGGCGCGACCGGGTGGGTCGCGGTGCTGCAGTGGAGTCGCGGATCACGAGCTGCGGCGGCGGCAGCGACGTGGCTGGTGGCTCGGTTCCCTCGACCAGCGCCGTCAGCCGGTCCGCCGCCGCCTTGCCCCAGGCGAAGGCGTCGGTGCGCACGGTCGTGAGGGGCGGCCGGAGGTAGGCGGTCAGCTCCGTGTCGTCGAAGCCGGTGACGGACAGGTCGCCGGGGACGTCGAGCCCCCGGCTGGCGGCGAGCGCGGCGCCGGCGATGGCCATCAGGTCGTTCGCGTAGACCACGGCCGTCGGCGGCTCGGCCAGGTCGAGCAGCTCAGCAGTCGCTGCCGCGCCGCCCTGGGCAGAGAAGTCCGACCGGACCAGCGGACCCGGCGGCAGCCCGGCGTCGCGCAACGCCGTCGACCACGCGGTCCGGCGGGACACGGAGTGGACGAACTCGTCCGGACCGCTGACGTGGGCGATCCGCCGGTGCCCGAGACCCACCAGGTGCTCGACCGCCGCCCGGATCCCCGGCCGGTCGTCGACACAGACGCAGGCACCTCGCGCGTGGTCGGCGCAGGACGGTGCGATGACCACGGCCGGCAGGCCGAGCTCGGCGAGCAGGGCCGGCCGGGGGTCGTCGACCCGGAGGTCGGTGAGGAAGACGCCGTCGACCCGGCCGCCACCCGCGAGGCGCCGGTAGCTGGCCACCTCGCGGTCGCGGGCCGGGACGACCTGGAGGACCAGCGACTGGCCGGACGGCGCGAGCGAGGCCTCGACGCCGGCGATGAAGGAGGGGAAGAACGGGTCGGCGCCGAGGGTCTCGGGAGGCCGGGCGACCACGAGCCCGACCGCCAGCGCCCGGTCCGCCGCGAGGGCCCGGGCCCGGTGGCTGGGTGTCCAGCCCAGGTCGGACGCGACGCGCAGGATCCGGTCCCGCGTGGCCGGCGCCACCCCGGGACGGTCGTTCAGCGCGAACGAGACGGCGCCCTTGGACACGCCCGCGTCCCGGGCGACGTCCTCGATCGTGGGGCGACGGCGCATCCCGTCAATAAACCGCTTTAGTAACCGAGATGTCAAGAGGTGACGGACCTGTGCTCCTCTGACAGATCTGCCGGAAACGCCGGGCGTGTCCCCTGGGCCGCCGCGCGGTCACCCGTGGCGACCCTGGAGGACCTCGTAGCCCAGTCGCAGCACCAGCGCGGCGACGACGACGAGGAAGACGACCCGGACGAAGCGGTTGCCCCGCGAGATCGCGGTGTGGGCGCCCAGCCACCCGCCGGCGACGTTGCAGGCCCCCATCGCCAGGCCGAGCCGCCACATCGGCGCGCCCTGCGGGACGAACACCAGCAGAGCGCCGAGGTTGGTGGCGAGGTTGACGATGCGCGCCTTCGCCGAGGCCTGGAGCATCTCGTAGCCCAGCAGGGCGACGAGCAGCACGACGAGGAAGGCTCCCGTGCCCGGCCCGAAGATCCCGTCGTAGAAGCCGATCACGGCTCCACCGGCTCCCGCCGCGACGTGGTGGCGGCGGTCGGCCCACCGCAGCGCCTGCTCCTGGCCGAAGTCCGGCCGGAGCGCGGTGAACACGCCGACCGCCACGAGAAGCACCAGCACCACCGGCGAGAAGACCGAGCGCGGGATCAGCGAGGCGCACAGCGCCCCGAGCGCTGCGCCGACGAGCGCGAAGCCGGCCATCGGCAGCGCGGTGCGCAGGTCCGGTCGCACCCGGCGGTGGTAGGTCAGCGCGGCGGCCGAGGTGCCGCAGATGCTCGACAGCTTGTTCGTGGCCAGCACGGCGGCGGGCGAGGCGCCGGGGAACGCCAGCAGGAGGGCGGGCAGCTGCACCAGCCCGCCACCGCCGGACACGGCGTCGACCCAGCCGGCGAAGGCAGCGGCCAGGCAGAGCAGCAGCAGCAGGTGCAGCTCGGGCACGTCAGCCGGCCCTCAGAGCCAGGCGTCGACGACGGCGAGCAGGTCGGCCAGCCGGTCGACGACGGCGTCGGGCTCCCCCTCGACGTGGCCCTTCTGCGCCTCCGGGATGGTGCTGTGCGGCACCAGGACGGCACGCAGGCCCGCCTCCTTCGCCCCGTGGATGTCGTCGTAGGGCCGGTCTCCCACGAACACCGCGCGGCCCGGAGCATCGACAGCCACCGCGGAAAGGGCAGCGTGGAAGGCCTGCGGGTGCGGCTTGGTCCAGGGCAGCTCGCTGGAGTAGGCGGCGCCGTCGATCAGGTCGAGCACTCCGTCGCGACGGAAGACCGCCTCGTGGAACTCGCGGGTCCACAGCGTGTTGGACAGCACGCCGACCTTCAGACCCCGGTCCCGCAGGCCGACGAGGAGGGCCGGCACGTCGGCGTCGGTCTGCGTGTGCGGCTCCCACCAGGCCTCGTAGGCCGCGAGCGCGCGCCGGTGCTGCTCGCCGCTGGTGTCGACTCCGACCGAGCGGAGGATCCCGTCCAGGGTGGCCGACCGCCGGTGCTCCCGGCCCGCCCGCCAGGCGTCGTCCTCGGCGGACAGGATGCGGCCCGAGAGCTCGTCGGCGCGCTCGGGGTCGTAGACCTGCGCGTAGTGCAGCCACTGCTCGCGCAGGTCCATCGTGTGCCAGGGCGTGAGGGTGCCGCCCCAGTCGAAGACGACCGCCTCGACCCCTGCGGCGGAGCTGCTCACGAACGGACGGCGGCCAGCACGTGGGCCGCGGCGTTCTCGACTCCGACGTCCTCGCGCTCGCCGCTGCGCCGGTCGCGCACCTCGACCGTGCCGTCGGCCAGCCCCTTGCCCACCACGACGATCGTCGGCATGCCGAGCAGCTCGGCGTCCTTGAACTTCACGCCCGGGGAGACGCCGCGGCGGTCGTCGTAGAGGACGTCGAGACCCTGCGCCACCAGGTCGTCGGCCAGCGACCGGGCCGCGTCGAAGACGCCGTCGTCCTTTCCGGTGGCGACGAGATGGACGTCGGCCGGTGCGACCGCCCGCGGCCAGCAGAGACCGATGTCGTCGAGGGTCGCCTCGGCGATCGCGGCGATCGCGCGCGACGGCCCGATGCCGTAGGACCCCATCGTGACCACGACCTGCTTGCCGTTCTCGTCCAGCACCTTGAGATCCAGCACGTCGGCGAAATTGCGCCCGAGCTGGAAGATGTGGCCCATCTCGATGCCACGCGCCGTGACCAGGCTGCCACCGTCGTCGTTCGGGCACGGGTCGCCCTCGAAGACCGACGCGGCCTCGATGGTGCCGTCCCCGGTGAAGTCGCGACCGGCCACCAGGTCGAAGACGTGCCGGCCCGGCTCGTTCGCTCCGGTGATCCACCGGGTGCCCTCGACGACCCGGGGGTCGAGCAGGTAGCGGACCCCGGCCGGCTTGTCGGCTCCCAGCGCCGACGGGCCGATGTAGCCGCGGACGAGACCAGGCTGCTGCGCGAAGTCCTCCTCGGTGAACGGCTCGACCACGGAAGGGTGGACGACGGCCTCCAGCCGCTTCGCGTCGACCTCGCGGTCGCCGGGGAGCCCGATCGCCAACGGCTCGGACTTACCGTCGGGGTGCCGGAGCTTGACGACGACGTTCTTCAGCGTGTCGCCGGCGCTCCAGTCCCGGTCCGGCCTACGCAGGTCGTCGCGGCGGTTCGCCAGCGCGACCAGCGTGTCGATGGTCGGGGTGTCCGGGGTGTCCTCGACGTGGGCCGCAGGCACGTCGTCGTACGGGACCACCGGTGGGGTCAGGGTGAGCAGTGCCTCGACGTTGGCGGCGTAGTCACAGGTCGTGCAGCGCACGTAGGTGTCCTCGCCGACGGCTGCCGGGGTGAGGAACTCCTCGCTCTTGGACCCGCCCATGGCGCCGGAGAGCGCCGAGACGATGACGTAGTCGAGCCCGAGGCGGTCGAAGATCCGGATGTACGCCTCGCGGTGCGCCGCGTAGGACCGGTCCAGGCCGGCGTCGTCCACATCGAAGGAGTAGGAGTCCTTCATGACGAACTCACGGCCACGCAGCAGACCGGCCCGGGGCCGGGCCTCGTCCCGGAACTTCGTCTGGATCTGGTAGATCCACAGCGGCAGGTCCTTGTAGGACGAGTACAGGTCCTTCACGAGCAGCGTGAAGAACTCCTCGTGGGTCGGGCCGAGCATGAAGTCGGCACCCTTGCGGTCCTTCACCCGGAAGACGTCGTCGCCGTAGTCGGTCCAGCGGTTCGACCTGTCGTAGGGCTCCTTGGGCAGCAGCGCCGGGAAGTGCACCTCCTGCGCACCCATCGCGTCCATCTCCTCGCGGATGATCCCCTCGATCTTGCGCAGGACCCGCCAGCCGAGCGGGAGGTAGGCGTAGCCGCCGGGCGCGGTGCGCCGGATGTAGCCGGCCCGGACGAGCAGCCGGTGGCTCGGGACCTCCGCGTCGGCCGGGTCCTCGCGAAGGGTGCGCAGGAACAGGGTCGACATGCGGAGCAGCACGGGGGGTCCCCTCGGAGGTGGAGTGTCGACCGAGGATAACGAGAGGGGCACCGGTGGGCCGACCCGGTTTCGGCCGTGGCCCGGCTCAGCGGAAGGCGGCCGACTGGATGCCGTACAGCTCGGCGTACCGGCCGCCCCGGGCCATCAGCTCCTCGTGGCCGCCCACCTCGGCGACCCGGGCGCCGTCCAGGACCACGATGAGGTCGGCCATCCGGACCGTGGAGAACCGGTGCGAGACCAGGACGGTGACCCGGCCGTTGCCCACCTCGTCGCGCGCCGCCGCGGCGAACCGCTCGAACAGCCCGTGCTCGGTCTCGGCGTCCAACGCGGCGGTCGGCTCGTCGAGCACCAGCAGCAGCGGCTCGTCGCGCATGAACCCGCGCGCCAGCGCGAGCTTCTGCCACTGCCCGAACGACACCTCGACACCGGCATCCCACGCCGGCCCGAGCTGGGTGTCGAGCCCGGCCGGCAGCCGGGCGACCACGTCGTCGGCCCCCGCACGGCCGACCGCGGCACCCACCGCGTCGCGGTCCCCGAGCCGGGCCAGCTCGCCCAGCCCGACGGTGTCCAGCGCCCGCAGCTCGAACCGGAAGAAGTCCTGGAACGCTCCCGCCAGTCGCTCCCGCCAGGCCGTCACCGCGATCGTCGACAGGTCGACCCCGTCGACCTCGATCCGGCCGGAGTCCGGGTCGTACATCCGGGCGAGCAGCTTGACCAGCGTCGTCTTGCCGGCCCCGTTGTCGCCGACCACGGCCACCACCGAGCCTGCCGGCAGGTCCAGCGTGACGTCGTCGAGCACCAGCTGCTCGGTGCCGGGGTAGCCGAAGGAGACGTGGTCGAGCCGGATACCGGCGGTGAGCCGCTCCGGCGGAACCCCGTCGGACCGGGCCTCCACTGCGGCGGCGTAGTCCTCCAGCCACATCAGCCGGCGGGAGATGTCCAGCCACATGCTGCGCAGGAAGCCGAGCTCGCCGACGGCGGCGGCCACGAACTGGGACAGCTGGCTGCCGACGACCAGCACCAGGACCACCGCGCCGGCCGACGCGTCCAGCGCGGTGGCGGTGACCACGACGGCGCCGACGTACCCGAGCCCGAACACCGCCCAGGCGGCCGCGCTCCATGCGGCGGTGACCCAGGTGACCCGGGCCATCGGCCGGAACGCCCGCTGCCACTCCTCCTGGCGGAGCCGGGCCAGCTCGGCGCCGTTGCCGGTCACCCGGAGCTCCTTGCCCGGCGATGCCGTGGTGCCCAGGACGAACAGGTGCCGGGCCCGGCGCTCGTGCGGCGAGTAGTGCTCGATGACCGCCCGCTCGACGCCCGGTCGCCAGGTGGCGACGACCACGGTGGGCACGGCGAACAGCACCAGCAGGCCCAGCGCCGGGTGCACCCTGGTGACGAGCAGGGCTTCGACGACGGCGAGCCGGATCACCCAGCCGAGCGTCGAGAACAGCGCGTTGAACAGGTGGTCCAGGCCGAACGTGTTGCGGCGCAGGATCTCCAGCCGGGCCAGGTGCTCGCGTCGCTCCTGGTGGGCGATGGTCGCCACGGTGGCGTGCAGCCGGGCGACGTGGGCCTCCATCGCGATCGAGACCCGGTCCCGGAAGCGGCGGCTGAGCCGGTCGAAGACCACCTGCAGCCACCACACGAGGGTCGCGGACAGCGCCAGGCCGGCCGCGGCCAGCAGCACCCGGGTGCGGTCGCCGTCGCGCACCCCGTCGACGAGCAGCGCCAGCCACAGCCCGACCAGCGACGTCGGCAGCGCCAGCGCGAGGGTCATGACGAGCGAGACCACCAGCAGCCGTGGCTCGATCGAGTAGGCCAGCCGCACCATCCGCCACAGGGACTGCAGCGAGGGCGGCAGGTCGTCGTCGGCGCCCTGGCGTCGGTCAGTCGAGAGAGTCATGGACGACCTCCTCCCCCTGCTCGTCGTACTCGACGAAACGGGCCGCCTGCAGGTCGAACATCGTGCGGTAGCGCCCGCCCAGGTCCATCAGCTCCTCGTGGCTGCCGAGCTCGACGACCCGGCCGTGCTCGAGCACGCAGATCCGGTCCGCCTTGCGCACGGTGGAGAACCGGTGCGAGACCAGGATCGTGGTGCAGCCCCTGGTCTCGGCCAGGATCCGGTCGAAGATCTCGGCCTCGCCGCGGACGTCCAGGGCGGCGGTCGGCTCGTCGAGCAGGACGATGCGGGCACCGGTGCGGACCGCGGCCAGCGCCCGGGCCAGCGCGACCCGCTGCCACTGGCCGCCGGAGAGGTCCGTCCCTCCGTCGTAGCCGCGCGCCAGCACGGTCTCCAGCGTCGCCAGGCCGCTCGCGCCGGCAGCCGCGAGGGACGCCTCGACGACCTGGTCGGGCGCGCGCCGCGGCGCGACGTTGTCCCTCAGCGGCAGCTCGTAGCGCACGAAGTCCTGGAACACGGCCGTCACCGTCGCGCGGTACTCCTCGACGTCGACGTTGCGCACGTCGACTCCGTCGACCTCGACCGCGCCGGACTGCGGGTCGTACAGCCGGCAGACGAGCTTGGCCAGGGTGGTCTTGCCCGCGCCGTTCACGCCCACCACCGCCATCGAGGTGCCGGCCGGGACGGTGAGGTCGACGTGGTCCAGGACCGGCGAGGAGCTGGAGGGGTAGCCGAAGACCACGTCGCGGAACCGCAGCTCCGGGGCGTCGGTCGTCGGCAGCCGGCCGGACCCGCTCGCCAGAGCGCCGGCCCGAGCCAGCGCCGCAGGCAGCCGGAGGGTGGCGGCCGCGGGGGCGGCCGCGCCGTCCACGGCCCAGCTCAGCCCTCCGAAGGCGACCGCGCTCGCCCCGACGGCCGCCTGCAGGTAGGTCGTCGCCGCACCGATCCCGACGCGACCGTCGAGCACCGCGTCGGCCAGGGCCAGGAACACCAGCGCGTTCCCGCCCAGGACCAACGCGAGGGCACCGGCCAGCGGCCGCTCGCGCAGCCGGGTCGCCTCCCACTGGAGCCGGAAGAGCTCGGTCCGGCGGGCGGTGAACCGCTCGATCACCCAGCCGGCCAGGCCGAACATCCGCAGCTCCTTCGCCGCCGGCGGTTCGACCGCGAGGTCGTAGGCGTAGGCGGCGTGCCTCTGCGCCTCGCGGACGGCGGGGGTGTTGCGGTCGCGCCACACACCGCTCTCGCGCAGCAGCCAGTGCGTCGAGCCCCAGACGGCGAGCAGAACCAGCGGCGCCCACCAGGCGAAGGCCACCAGCACCAGGGCCGACAGGATCCCGGAGACCAGCTGCACCAGCCCGGAGGCGATGAAGTCCATCGCCACCCGCAACGGCGGGCCGGTGCGGCCGAGGTCGAAGTCGCGGGCCATCGCCATGTCGTCCGCCAGGTCGGGGTCCTCCAGGTGCCCCATGCCGGCCGGCGCCACCGCGCCGGTCATCAGGGTGTGGTTGAGCCAGTCCGCGGTGGCGGCCCCCAGCACCTTGCTGGCCCCCTGCTGCACCGGGGTCAGGACCTGCAGCGCGACGAACAGGACGCCGACCAGGGTCAGCGGGCCGGTCAGCGACGAGCCGTCGCGGACCGCGCCGACCACCAGGCCGGTCGCCACCGCGAGCAGCGCCGGGATCGCCCCGCGCAGGAGCAGCAGGGCCCACCAGGCCGTCGTCAGCGGGGGGGACGCCCGGAACAGCGCCCGACAGAAGGCGACCTCGGGCCGGGCCCTCAGCCGGGCGAGCATCCGGTACCTCCCCGTCGGTGCGTCCATCCAGCGGCCGGGCGGAGGTCCAGTCTGCGCCCCGGCCCCGACCGGCTCACAGGCGGCACCCGCGGCGGCCGGCCGTACGGTCAGAACAGGACGGACATGAAGGCACCGACGTCGGTGAAGCCGACCCGACGGTAGGTCGCCCGGGCGGCCTGGTTGAAGTCGTTGACGTAGAGGCTCACCACCGGCGCCACGTCGGCCAGGGCCTGCGCGACGACAGCCGCCATGCCCGGGGCGGCCAGCCCCCGGCCGCGCAGGTGCGGCGGCACCCACACCCCCTGCACCTGGCACGCGGCGTCGCTGACCGCCCCGATCTCGGCCTTGAACAGGACCTGGTCACCGTCGATGCGGGCGAACGCCCGGCCGCTGCGCACCAGGTCGGCCACCCGGGCCCGGTAGGAGACGCCGCCGTCGGCACCTATCGGCGAGACCCCCACCTCCTCGGTGAACATCGCGACGCAGGCCGGCAGGAGGACGTCGAGGTCCGCCAGCCGGGCCCGCCGCACGAGCGGGTCGGGGACGACGGCCGGCGCCCCCGACACGGACATCAGCGGCTGCGGGTCCCGCACCTCGCGGGCGGGGCCCCAGGCCGGCTCGAGCTCGCGCCACAGTGCGGCGACGACGTCGCGCTCGCCGACGATGGACGCGCAGCGCCGCCCGAGGCGCCGGGCCCGCTCGGCGAACGCCCGCACGGCGTCGCGGTCGGCCTGGACGGGGACCAGGTTGGCCCCGGCGTGGCAGAGCGCCTCGAGCCGGCCGTCGACGGTGTAGCCCCACATCTCCCCGCCCAGCCGCGCCGGGTCCAGGCCCATGGCCTGGACCCGGGAGGCGACGAAGACGTCGGCGACCGGGTCGCGCGCGAGCACGTCGAGGACGGCAGGGAGGTCCTCCGGCCGCAGGACACGCAGCGACGTGCTGCGCAGCATCCGGTCTCCTCCAGTCGGGCGGCTAGGGCACGCTCACCGCGGGCTGGCCCGAGGCTACGCCGTCGCGTTCCATCTGCTCGGCGATCCGCATCGCTTCCTCGATCAGCGTCGCCACGATCTGCGACTCGGGCACGGTCTTGATCACCTCGCCCTTCACGAAGATCTGCCCCTTGCCGTTCCCGGAGGCCACGCCGAGGTCGGCCTCGCGCGCCTCGCCGGGCCCGTTGACGACGCAGCCCATGACGGCGACGCGCAGGGGCACGGTGAGCCCCTCGAGCCCGGCCGTGACCTGGTCGGCCAGGGTGTAGACGTCCACCTGGGCCCGGCCGCACGACGGGCAGGACACGATCTCGAGCCCTCGCTGCCGGAGACCGAGCGACTCGAGGATCTGGTTGCCGACCTTGACCTCCTCGACGGGCGGGGCCGACAGGGAGACCCGGATGGTGTCGCCGATGCCCTCGGCAAGCAGCGCCCCGAACGCCACCGCCGACTTGATGGTGCCCTGGAACGCCGGACCGGCCTCGGTCACGCCGAGGTGCAGCGGGTAGTCGCACTGCTCGGAGAGCAGCCGGTAGGCGTTGACCATCACGACCGGGTCGTTGTGCTTGACCGAGATCTTGATGTCACGGAAGCCGTGCTCCTCGAACAGGGAGCACTCCCACAGCGCCGACTCGACCAGTGCCTCGGGGGTCGCCTTCCCGTACTTCGCGAGCAGCCGCTTGTCGAGGGACCCGGCGTTGACCCCGATGCGGATGGGGACGCCGGCGTCGCCGGCGGCCTTCGCGATCTCCTTCACCTTGTCGTCGAAGGCCTTGATGTTCCCGGGGTTGACCCGCACCGCGGCGCAGCCTGCGTCGATGGCCGCGAACACGTACTTGGGCTGGAAGTGGATGTCGGCGATGACCGGGATCTGCGACTTCTTCGCGATGACAGGAAGCGCCTCGGCGTCGTCCTGGGTGGGGCAGGCGACCCGGACGATCTGGCAACCGGACGCGGTGAGCTCGGCGATCTGCTGGAGGGTGGCGTCGATGTCGGTGGTCGGCGTGGTGGTCATCGACTGCACCGAGACCGGCGCGTCGCCGCCCACGAGCACGCCACCGACGTCGATCTGGCGGGTGACCCGGCGGGTGGCCAGCGGCCGGGGGGGCGTCTCGGGCATGCCGAGGTTGACGGTCATGGGTCGATTATCGCCCGCGCCGGGCACCGCCGCCGCGGGGCCCGGTCGTCCTACTGGCGCAGCGTGATCGGGTTGACGATGTCGGCGGCCAGCGTGAGCAGGGTGAGACCGCCGAACAGGAGGATCACCAGGTAGGTCACCGGGAGCAGCTTGTTGTAGTCGACCCGCCCCGGGTCCGGGCGCCCCTGCCGGGCGGCGAGCCACGAGCGGACGCGCTCGTACCAGGCGACCGCCACGTGTCCTCCGTCCAGCGGGAGCAGCGGGAACAGGTTGAAGACACCGATGAAGACGTTCAGCCCGCCGAGCAGGACGAGGAAGATGATCGGCGCCCCCAGCTCGACCGCCTCGCCGCCGACCCGGCTCGCCCCGACGACGCTGATCGGGGTCTCCGGGTCGCGCTCGGCCCCTCCGATCGCGTCGAAGAGCTTCGGGATCTTCGAGGGGAACTTCGCCACCGCCGCGAAGGTCTGGTCGACGGTGCTCCCGAGGAAGGCGACCGACGCGGGCAGCGCATCGACGGCGCCGTAGTGGTCGATCAGCCGCGGTGTCCGAACCGACAGCCCGATCGCCGACACCTCGCGCAGCGGCCCGGTCCCCTCGGTGTCGGTGAGCGCGGGACGCCGGGTGCCGACGAGGTCGGCGGTGGTCGTGCGGGTCGTCCCGTCCCTGCGGTAGGCCAGCTCGACCTCGCCGGGCGGTGTCTGCCTGATCGCGCGGACCAGCGCGCCGTACGTCGCGATCCGCTCGCCGTCGACCGCCGTGATGCGGTCGCCGCGCCGGAGGCCGGCCGCCGCGGCGGGACCGGCCGGGTCACCGGGCCGGCACTCGCGCAGGCCGCCGTCGGCCGCCAGGTCGAAGTCGACGACGACGCACTCCGACACGGTGCCGATGACCGGCGCCGCCTCGAGGGCGTCGAAGTCCTGGGCCGCGAGGTTCGGCAGGCCGGTCGTCAGCGCCGCCCCGTAGAACACCACGACCGCCAGGGCGAAGTGGGTCGCCGAGCCCGCCACGAGCACCACGGTGCGCTGCCAGAGCGGGAACCGCCAGAAGGCGCGGTCCTGGTCCTCGGGCGCGACGTCCTCGAGGGGCGTCATGCCCACGATCTTGACGAAGCCGCCGGCGGGCACGGCCTTGAGGCCGTACTCGGTCTCGCCCCGCTGGAAGGAGAACACCGTCGGGCCGAAGCCCGCGAAGTACTGCGTGGCCTTCATGCCGAACCGCTTCGCCGTGAGCAGGTGGCCCGCCTCGTGCAGGCAGACCGACACGAGGATGCCGAGCGCGAAGATCAGCACCCCGATCCAGAAGCTCATGCGTGGTCCTCGTGGCTCTCGTCGCCCGGCAGGTGGTCAGAGGTGGTCGGCAGGTGGTCAGAGGTGGTCAGCAGGTCGTCAGTGGTCAGCGGGTGGTCAGCGCAGCGGCGCGCTCGCGCGCCCACGCCTCGGCGTCGAGGACGTCCGGGAGGCCCTCGACGTTCCCGACCTCGTGCTCGTCCAGCACGCGTGCCAGGGTGTCGACGATACCGGTGAACGGCAGCCGGCCCTCGACGAAGGCGCCGACGCAGACCTCGTTCGCCGCGTTGTAGACCGCCGGTGCGGTGCCGCCCGCCTCGCCCGCCGCCCGCGCCAGCCGCACCGCCGGGAAGGCCTCGTGGTCGAGCGGCAGGAACTCCCACGTCGCCGCCGTCGTCCAGTCGCAGCCGGCGACCGCCCCCGGCACCCGGTCCGGCCAGCCCAGCCCGAGCGCGATCGGCAGCCGCATGTCCGGGGGGCTGGCCTGGGCGATCGTGGACCCGTCGACGAACTCCACCATCGAGTGCACGACCGACTGGGGGTGCACCACGACCTCGAGCCGGTCCAGCGGCACGTCGAAGAGCAGGTGCGCCTCGAGCAGCTCGAGGCCCTTGTTGACCAGGGTCGCGGAGTTGACCGACACGACCGGGCCCATGTCCCACGTGGGGTGGGCCAGGGCCTGCTGCACCGTCACGCCGGCCAGCTCGTCCCGCCGGCGGCCGCGGAACGGCCCCCCGCTGGCCGTGAGCACCAGGCGCGCCACCTCGGCGCGGCTGCCTCCGCGCAGGCACTGCGCCAGCGCCGAGTGCTCGGAGTCGACGGGCACCACCTGGTCCGGCCGCTGCACGGCGGCCCGCACCAGCGGGCCACCCGCCACGAGCGACTCCTTGTTCGCCAGCGCGAGGGTGTGCCCGGCCTCGAGCGCCGCGAGCGTGGGGCCCAGCCCGATCGAGCCGGTGATCCCGTTCAGCACCACGTCGCACGGCCAGCGGGCCAGCTCGGTGGCGGCGTCCGGCCCGGCCAGGATCTTCGGCAGCGGGTACTCGCCCGCGTCGTAGCCACCGGCCTTCGCGGCGGCGTAGAAAGCGAGCTGAAGGTCCTGGGCCGCGCTGGCCCGGGACACCGCCACGGCCTCGACCCGCAGCTCGAGCGCCTGTCGGGCGAGCAGGTCGACGTTGCCGCCGCCGGCCGCCAGCCCCACGACCCGGAAGCGGTCGGGGGACTGCCGGACGACGTCCAGCGCCTGGGTCCCGATCGACCCGGTCGAGCCGAGGACGACGACCTCGCGCGGTGCTGTCACCCCACCAGTGTCCCGGACCGCGGGCTGCGCGGCTCCGGGAGCCCGGCCGGCTCGCCGCCCTCCCGGATCCGGTGCCGCGCCCAGAACCGGGCCATCGGCGCCGGGGCCCACCAGTTCCACCGCCCGAGCAGGCGCATCGTGGCCGGCACCAGCAGGGCCCGCACGATCGTCGCGTCGACCACGATCGCGATGATCATGCCGATGCCGATCATCTTGATGAACACGATCCCCGAGGTCGCGAACGCCCCGATCACGACGACCAGGAGCAGCGCCGCACTGGTGATGATCCTGCCGGTGCGCTGCAGGCCACCGGCCACGGCGACCGCGTTGTCGCCCGTGCGGTCCCACTGCTCGCGGACCCGCGAGAGCAGGAACACCTCGTAGTCCATGGACAGCCCGAACGCCAGGGCCAGCATGAGGATCGGCTGGGTCGCCTCGACGGTGCCGGTCGAGGAGAAGCCGAGCAGGCCGGACAGGTGCCCGTCCTGGAAGATCCAGACCAGAGCCCCGAACGACGCCGAGAGCGACAGCACGTTCATGACGACCGCCTTGAGCGGCAGCACGACCGAGCCGAAGGCCAGGAACAGCAGGACCAGGGTGACGCCGAGGACGAACAGCCCCATCCACGGCAGCGTGGCACCGAGGCTGGACAGCAGGTCCCGCAGCTCCGCCGCGCGACCGCCGACCAGGACCTCCGCCCCCGGTGGCGGGGGCACGTCGCGGACCTCGCCCACCAGGTCCCGGGCCTCGGAGCCGATGCCGTCGGTGGCGTACTCCACCGAGAGCACCGCGGTCCCCTCCGCCGCACCGGTCACCGTCGCCGTCGTGACGCCGTCGAGGTCCGCGACGGCGTCCGTGTACGCCCGCAGGGCGGCCACGTCCACGCCGCCCGAGGCGAAGGTGACCGCGGAGGCGATGGTGGTCACGTCTCCCCCGGGGAACTCCGCGCCGAGCACGTCGGAGACGGCCCGGCTCTCGACCCCCACCGGCAGGGCGCGGTGGTCGACCCCGCCGAACTCCACGCGCAGGAACGGGCTGCCGGCCAGCAGCAGCACCGGCACGATCACCGCCACGTAGACGACCGGGCGCCGCATGACGCTGTGGGCGAGCCGGTACCAGGCACCGTGGTGGCCCTCGTCCGCCGCCCGCGACCGGAACCGGCGTGGCACCAACCGGTGCAGCGGCACCCGCAGCGAGTCGACCCGGTGGCCGAGCACGGCGAGCAGCGCGGGCAGCACCGTCAGGGCGCCGAGCATGGCGACCAGGACGGCGGCCATGCCCCCGAAGCCCATCGAGCGCAGGAACACCTGCGGGAACAGCAGAAGCGACGCCAGGGCGATCGCGACCGTGACGCCGGAGAAGGCGACGGTCCGGCCGGCGGTCGCCATCGTGCGCACCAGCGCGCTCTCGGTCGTGGCCCCCGGCACCCGGCGCTCCTCGCGGAACCGGCTCACCACGAACAGCGAGTAGTCGATCGCGAGGCCGAGGCCGAGCATCGTGACGATGTTGACCGAGAAGATCGACACCTCGGTCACCAGCGTGAGCAGCCGGAGCATCAGGAAGGCGCCGAGGATCGCGAGGCCGCCGATCGCCAGCGGCAGGCTGGCGGCGACGAGGCCGCCGAAGATGACGACCAGCAGGACCATGACCACCGGCAGCGAGAGCTTCTCGGCCCGGGCGATGTCCTCGCTCACCTGGGTGGTGATGTCGCTGGACAGGGCCGCGGGGCCGCCGAGCCGGACGTCCAGCCCGGCGGGGGCGTCGCGCAGCGCCGGTGTCGCCGCCTCGTAGGTCTCGTTGATCTCGTCGTCACCGCTGCCGACCAGGCCCACGGCGGCATAGGTCGAGCGGCCGTCGTCCGACACCATGCCTGCGGCGCCCGGACCGCCGTCCCACGTGGTGGAGGTCCCCCGCACCAGGTCCTGCGGCAGCCCGGCGAGGTGCTCCCGCACCGCCGCGCGGAAGGCCGGGTCGGTGACCGGGCGTCCCTCGAACCGGTAGAGGACGACCACGTCGGCGCCGGCGCGCCCCACGGTTCCCTCGATCCGGGCCAGGGCCCGGGCCGACTCGCTGCCGGAGTCCTCGAAGCCGCTGCTGGTCATCGCGCTGAACACCCCGGTGCCCCAGACGGCGGCGACGGCGACGAACAGCCCCGCCGCGGCGAGCACCCAGCGGCGCCGGCGGTAGGTGAGGTGTCCCAGGCGGTCGAACACGGCGTACTCCTTCGGCCCGAGGTGAACACAGGTAGTGTTCGTGAACATCGTTCACTATGATGACGTGGTTCACTGCTGTCAAGGCTGTTCACGAGATGCGACCGGACGGAGGCCGCCCCGATGACCGACCAGGCCGGCGGCGGGTCCCGCCGCTCCCGGGTGCGCGAGGCGACGACGGCCGAGATCAAGGCCACCGCCCGCCGGCTGCTCGTCGACGAGGGTCCCGACGCCCTGACCCTGCGCGCCATCGCCCGCGCGATGGGGATGACGGCACCGGCGCTGTACCGCTACTTCGACAGCCACGAGGAGCTGGTGGGCGCCTGCTGCACGGACCTGCTGGCCGAGATCACGGTGACGCTGGAGCAGGCGCGCGACAGCGTCCCGGGCAGCGACCCCGTCGCCCGGCTGATGGCCACCTGCCGCGCCTTCCGGCGCTGGGCGCTGGCCCACCCGCGCGAGTTCCAGCTGGTGTTCGCCTCGGCGGTGTCAGGTCCCCCGCCCGGTCACGAGACGCCTGGTGAGGACCTGTCCTTCGGTGCGGTGTTCCTCGGCATCTTCGTGGAGATCTGGTCCGCGGCGCCCTTCGCCACCATGCCGGACGCCGGCCTCCCCGACGAGCTGGTGGTGCAGCTGCGGCGCTTCTCGGCCTGCGTCGACGACGTGCTCCCGATGGGCGCGCTCGCTGCCTATCTCTCCGGCTGGGTCCGTCTCTACGGCGCGGTGACCATCGAGGTCTTCGGTCACCTCGGCTTCGCCCTGGCCGACCCGGAGCCCATGTTCGAGTCGATGCTGGCCGACATGCGCCGCCAGCTCACGACCGCTCCGGGCACCCGCTGAGAGCTGCCCGGCCGGTCAAGTCGGCCGGGCGGGCTGCCGATGTCGCACAGATGCGCGACACCGCCCGACGCGACCCGGACAGCCTGCTCACCCTCGACGAGGTGGCCGAGATGGCCCGGGTCGACCCGACCGCGGTGCGCGACGCCGTGCGCGACCGGAAGCTGGCCTCGCACCAGCAGCGCGGCGCGACCGTGGTGCGCGTCGGCGACGTGCGCCGGTGGCTGGCACGGCGCTGACCTCCGGCGTCAGAGCGCGACGCCGGTGAGGACGAGGACCCGCTCGTAGGTGAGGTCCTCCATCGCGGCGCGCACGCCCTCGCGGCCGACGCCGGAGTCCTTGGCGCCGCCATAGGGCATCTGGTCGGCCCGGAAGGACGGGACGTCGCCGACGACGACGCCACCGACCTCGAGGTCGCGGTGCGCCCGGAAGGCGACCTGCAGGTCGTGGGTGAACACCCCCGCCTGCAGCCCGTAGCGGGAGTCGTCGACCGCCGCCAGGCCGGCATCGACCCCGTCGACGCCCTGCACCACGAGGACCGGGCCGAACACCTCCTCGCGCACGACCTTGCTCTCCGGCGCGACGTCGTCGAGAACGGTCGGGGCGAACGTCGTGCCCTCCCGGGTGCCACCGGCCAGCACCACCGCGCCGGCGTCGACCGCCTCCCGCACCCAGGTCTCGACCCGCGCGGCCGAGGCCTCGTCGATCAGCGGCCCGACGTCGGTCGCGTCCTCGGCCGGGTCGCCCACCCCCAGCGCCTCCACGGCGGCGACCAGCCGCGGCACGAACCGCTCGAGCAGGCTGGTGTCGACCAGCACGCGCTGCACCGCCACGCAGGACTGGCCGCCCTGGTACGCGCCGAAGGTCGCGATCCGCGACGCCGCGTGGTCGAGGTCGGCATCGCTCGACCAGTCCGGGCACAGCAGGGCCGCGGCGTTGCCGCCGAGCTCGAGGGTGACGTGCTTGTGCGGGACAGCCTGCTGGATGCGGGCCCCGACGGCCCCCGAGCCGGTGAACGAGATCACCGGCAGCCGCGGGTCGGCCACGAGAGCCGGTGCGTCCTGGTCCGGGACCACGAGCACCGACACGGCGGCCGGGTGCAGGTCGGTCTCGGCGAACAGCTCGCCGAGCAGCAGCGCCGACAACGGGGTCTTGGGCGCCGGCTTGAGCACGATCGGCGCCCCCACCGCGACGGCCGGGGCAAGCTTGTGGGCCACCAGGTTGACCGGGAAGTTGAACGGCGAGATGCCGAGGACCGGACCTCGCGCGAACCGTCGCACCAGGCCCACCCGTCCGTCGGCGCCGGGCTCGGTGTCCAGGCGCTGGACCTCGCCGCCGAACCGGCGGGCCTCCTCGGCGCCCCAGCGGAAGGTCGACACCGCGCGCGCCACCTCCAGGCGGGCCCAGCGGATCGGCTTACCGCTCTCGGCGGTGACCAGCCGGGCCACCTCCTCGGCACGGTCGGCCAGCCGGGCCGAGACGTGCGCCAGCGCGGCGGCCCGCACGTGCGCGGGTGCCGCGCCGACCTCGCGCCGTCCCGCGTGCGCAGCGGCGACCGCCTGGTCGACCTGCTCGGGTGAGGCCCAGGCGACCTCGGCCACCGGGACCCCGTCGTACGGGTGCCGGACCACCAGCCGCTCACCGTCGGCCGGCGGCAGCGGGGCTCCCCCCAACCAGCCGGTCCAGAGGTCAGCCATCCAGATCGCTCCTACGGATTTCGTCGTCGACAGGCACTGACGCGCACAAGGACGTCACAGTACCCTGCTCGGCATGACTGTTTCCGGTGGTCCCAGCCTCCCGCAGGAGCGTCGCCTGGTCACGGCGGTCCCCGGGCCGCGCTCTACCGAGCTGTTCGCCCGGCGTGCGGGGGTGGTCGCGCGCGGGATCGGCACGACGCTGCCCGTGTTCGTCGAGAGCGCCGGGGGCGGCGTGCTCGTCGACGTGGACGGGAACTCGCTGATCGACTTCGGCTCCGGCATCGCGGTGACCGGTGTCGGCAACAGCGCCGACGCGGTGGTGCGCAGGGTCCAGGACCAGGTCGCCCGCTTCACCCACACCTGCTTCATGGTCACGCCGTACGAGGGCTACGTCGAGGTCTGCGAGGCCCTGGACCGCCTCACGCCCGGCGACCACGAGAAGCGCTCGGCGCTGTTCAACTCCGGTGCCGAGGCGGTGGAGAACGCGGTCAAGATCGCGCGTGCGCACACCGGACGGCAGGCCGTCGTCGCCTTCGACCACGGCTACCACGGCCGGACCAACCTCACGATGGCGCTGACGGCGAAGAACATGCCCTACAAGCACTCGTTCGGGCCGTTCGCGCCCGAGGTCTACCGGGCGCCGATGTCCTACCCGTTCCGGGACCCGGAGGGGATGACCGGGGAGCAGGCAGCGGTCCGGGCCCTCGACCTGGTGGACAAGCAGGTCGGCGGCGGCAACGTGGCCTGCCTCGTGATCGAGCCGGTGCAGGGTGAGGGTGGCTTCGTCGTCCCCGCGCCCGGCTTCCTGCCCGCGCTGGCCGCGTGGTGCACCGAGAACGGCGTGGTCCTCGTGGCCGACGAGATCCAGACCGGGTTCGCCCGCACCGGTGACTGGTTCGCGTGTGACCACGAGGGCGTGGTGCCGGACCTCGTCACCACGGCCAAGGGCATCGCCGGCGGGCTGCCGCTCGCCGCCGTCACCGGACGGGCCGAGATCATGGACGCCCCTCACGTCGGCGGCCTCGGCGGCACCTACGGGGGCAACCCGGTCGCCTGCGCCGCCGCACTGGGGAGCATCGAGACCATCGAGTCGCTCGACCTGTGCGGCGCGGCCCGCCGGATCGGCGAGGTCCTCACCGCGCGGCTGTCCGAGCTGGCCTCGAGCCACCCGGTCATCGGCGACGTGCGTGGCCGCGGCGCGATGGTGGCGGTCGAGCTGACCCGACCGGGCACCCGGGAGCCGGACGCCGCCGCGACCGCGGCCGTCGCCAAGGCCTGTCACGCCGACGGGCTGGTGGTGCTCACCTGCGGGACCTACGGCAACGTCCTCCGGCTGCTCCCGCCGATGGTCATGCCGCAGCCGCTGCTCGAGGAGGGTCTCGGCATCCTGGAGAAGTCCTTCGCGGCCCTCGACTGACCGCGTGCGCACCTCGCCTACCGCCGCCGGCCGGCGGCGGCGGGTCACTCCGTGTCGGCCAGCAGCTCGGCCGGGGCGCGCATCCGCCAGGCGTCGGTCACCAGCTCGCCCAGCCGCCCGACGTCGACCGCGCCGAGCCGCAGCAGCACGAGCGGCCAGTCCTCGTAGCCCGGGGCGGTGAAGAACAGCGTCGGCTCCCCCAGGACCAGCGCCTGCTTCTCGGCCTCGTCCCCCACGTACAGCACGGCGACGTCCGTGCGGATGACCCGGCGGTGCCCGGGACGGCGCTCGGGGTAGGACCAGACGAACCCCTTGCCGCCGACCCGGAAGTCGAAGCCCTCGCTCTCGACCTCCTCGACGTGCGGCAGGGCGAGCGCGAGCCGGCGCACGTCGTCGGCGTCAGCCACCGGTCCCGGGCCGCGGCACCGGCCCGTCGAGCGGCCGCACGGTGACGACCGCGGACACCGGCAGCGGGCCGTAGACGTGCGGGAACGCCTCGGCCCCGGGCCGGCCGTCCGGCGACTCGACGACGAGCGGCACGTCGAGGCGCCCCGGGTCGATCTCGAGCAGGACGAGCGGGTCGCCGACGTCGGCGTAGAACGCGGCACGGACCCCTTGCCACTGGTGGGTGAACGACGCGTGCAGGAAGCCCTCCTGCTCCAGGGTCCGCCCCAGGGTCGACACCCGGTAGTCCCCCGCCTCCTGCGCGGCCTCCCAGTCGGCGGCGAGCGCGATGTGGAAGACGTGCTCAGTGTCCACGGGCGACCCACTCGGCCAGGTGCGGCGCCTCCGCCCCCACCGTGGTGTCGGGTCCGTGGCCGGTGCGCACCACGGTCTCGGGCGGCAGCGTGAGCAGCGACCGGCGCACGGACTCGACGATGGTCGGGAAGTCGCTGTGCGACCGGCCGGTGGCCCCGGGGCCGCCCCGGAACAAGGTGTCGCCGGAGAAGACCGTGCCGAGCCCGGCGGCGTGCAGGCAGACTCCGCCGGGAGAGTGCCCCGGGGTGTGCAGGACGACCAGTCGGGTGCCGGCCACCTCGAAGGACGAGCCGTCGGCGAGCTCGATGTCCGGACGCAGCCCGCCGTCGTACTCCTCCGACCACAGCATGAGGTCGCCAGGGTGCAGCGCGATCTCCGCGTCGGTCGCGGCGGCCACCTCGACCGCCGCGTTGACGTGGTCGTTGTGCCCGTGGGTGAGGACCACGGCGACCACCCGGCGGCCTCCGACACCGGCGAGGATCGCGTCGGCGTCGTGGGCGGCGTCGATGACCAGCACCTCCTCGTCGTCACCGACGAGCCACACGTTGTTCTCGACCTCCCACTCGCCTCCGTCGAGCGCGAACGTGCCGGCGGTGACCACCTTCTCGATGCGCGGGGCCATCAGAGCACGACCACCGAGCGGAGCACGTCGCCCCGCTGCATCCGGTCGAAGGCCGCCTCCACGTCCCCGAGCCCGATCGTCTCGGAGACGAAGCCGTCGAGGTCGAACCGGCCCTGGCGGTAGAGGTCGATGAGCATCGGGAAGTCGCGGCTGGGAAGGCAGTCGCCGTACCAGCTGGACTTGAGCGCACCCCCCCGGCCGAAGACCTCGATCATCGGAAGCTCGATCGTCAGGTCCGGGGTCGGGACGCCGACGAGGACCACGGTCCCGGCCAGGTCGCGGGCGTAGAACGCCTGCTCGTAGGTCTCCGGGCGACCGACGGCCTCCACCACGACGTCGGCACCGAAGCCACCGGTGAGCTCACGGATCCGCGCCACCACGTCCTCGCTGCGGCCGTTGACGGTGTGGGTGGCCCCGAACCGGCGGGCCCACTCGAGCTTGCGGTCGTCGACGTCGACCGCGATCACCGTGGTGGCACCAGCGACGCGTGACCCGGCGATGGCGGCGTTGCCGACGCCACCGCAGCCGATCACCGCGACGCTGTCCCCGCGACCGACTCCGCCGGTGTTCACGGCGGCGCCGAAGCCGGCCATCACCCCGCAGCCGAGCAGCCCGGCCGCCGTCGCGGGGGCTTCGCGGTCGACCTTGGTGCACTGGCCGGAGGCGACCAGGGTCTTCTCCAGGAACGCGCCGATGCCCAGCGCCGGGCTGAGCTCGGTGCCGTCCGCGAGGGTCATCTTCTGCGTGGCGTTGTGGGTGGCGAAGCAGTACCACGGCCGGCCCTTGCGGCAGGCCCGGCACCGGCCGCAGACGGCCCGCCAGTTCAGCACGACGAAGTCGCCGGGCGCGACGTCGGTGACGCCCGCGCCGACAGCCTCGACGACGCCCGCCGCCTCGTGCCCCAGCAGGTACGGGAAGTCCTCGCCGATGCCGCCCTCGCGGTAGTGCAGGTCGGTGTGGCAGACCCCGCAGGCCTGGACCTGCACGAGCGCCTCGCCGGGTCCCGGGTCGGGAACGATCACCGTCTCCAGCGACACCGGCCGGCCCTTGGCCATGGCCACGACGCCCTGTACCTCGTGCGGCATGCGCAGGTCTCCCCTCCCCGAGGCGCCCGGTCGAGCCGGGCGACCTGGTGCGTTGGGCCCATCATGTCGCGGCCCCGGACTGCCGACAGAGGAGGGTGGCAGTTGTGACCCACCGCCTCCCGTCGCGCGCGATCGCCCGGCGGGCCGCTGCCATGACCCCCCTCGACTCGGCCCTGGCGTCCGGCGACCCGCAGATCGTGTTCCAGCCCATGGTCGACCTCTCGACCGGCGAGGTCGTCGGCTACGAGGCCCTCTCGCGCTTCCTGCACCTGCCGGACCGTTCCGTCGACGCCGTGTTCGCCCAGGCCCAGGCCGACGGTCACGGCTTCGAGCTCGAGGTGCTGGCCGTCCAGCGGGCCCTGCAGCTGGGTGCCGGGCGCCCCGCCGGCACGGTCCTGTCGGTCAACCTGAGCCCGTCGTCCCTCTGCCACCCCGAGCTGGCCGACCGGCTGCCGGCCGACCTGCGAGGCGTCCAGGTCGAGATCACCGAGCACGAGCGGCTCGTGCAGCTGCCGCGCCTGCCCGCGAGCCTCGACGAGCTGCGGCGGCGCGGCGCGTCGATCGCCGTCGACGACGTCGGCGAGGGCTACGCCGGGCTGCAGAGCGTCATGCGGATCCGGCCTGACCGGCTGAAGGTCGACCGGTCCCTGGTGACCGACGTGCACCGGAGACCCGACCAGGCAGCCCTGCTCGAGGCGATCGTGCACTTCGCCGCGCGCACGGGAACCACGATCTGCGCCGAGGGAATCGAGGTCGAGGAGGAGCTGGTCGTGCTCGCCGACCTCGACGTGGGCTTCGGGCAGGGCTACTTCATCGGCCGGCCGCAGCCCGGCTTCGCGTCGGCCTCCGCCCCGAGCCGGCGGGCGTGCAGGCACGCCATGTCACGCGCCGTGCGGATGCCGGACGAGGGGGCTGCGAGCAGCTTCGCGAACGCGCTCCTGCAGGTCGCCTCGGCCGAGACCCTCGACGGACTGGCCCGGGTGCTCGACGAGATCGCCCCCGCCGTCGGCGCCGACACCGTCGAGCTGTCCTACGTCGACCCGGACTGGACCTACGTGGAGGCGGTCGTCGAGTCCGCGGCCTTCTTCAAGGGCATGCGCTACCACCTCGACGACTACCCCCTCACCCGGCAGGTCCTGGAGGCGGACACCGCGGAGGAGGTGGTGCTGGGACGGACCGATGCCGACCCGCAGGAGACCGCGTGGATGGTCGAGGACGGGGTGGGCTCCCTGCTCATGCTCCCCGTGCGCTCTCGTGGCGAGGTGGTCGGCCTGTTCGAGTCGCACCGCCGCGCCGCCACGCCGTGGCGACGCAGCCAGATCCGGGCGGCCCGGACCGTGGCGGCCGTCGCCGGCCCGGTCCTGGAGAACCTGTTGCGCGCCGCGCCGCCTCAGCCGCCCTCGCGCTGACCCCACGGCGAGCCGTAGGCCGTCAGCAGGTCGAGGAACGGCACGGCGTCGAAAGCCTCCGGCCCGAGCACGCCCACGCCGCTCCACGCGCCGCCGGCGAGCAGCTCGAGGGCCACCACCGGGTTCACCGCGGTCTGCCACACGACCGCCTGCGAGCCGTACTCGGCCATCGACCACTCGTTGTCGACCACGTGGTGCAGGTAGACCTGCCGGTCCGCGCCGTCCTTGCGACCGGTGACCCAGGTGCCGGCGCAGGTCTTGCCGCGCATCCGGTCGCCGAGGGTCGCCGGGTCGGGCAGGCATGCCGCCACCACGTCACGCGGGGAGACCTCCGCACCTCCGACCCGGACCCGCTCGGTGCGGTCGAGGCCGAGCTTGTGCAACGTCTTGAGGACGTCGATGAACTCGTCGCCGAGGCCGTACTTGAACGTCACCCGCCGCGCGTCGACCCATCGCGGGATCAGCAGCACCTCCTCGTGCTCCACGTTGACGCACTCGACCGGACCGATGCCCTCCGGGAAGTCGAAGACCTCAGGCTCGCTGAACGGCGCGGTGGTGAACCAGCCGCGCCCCTTCTCCCAGACCACCGGTGGGTTCAGGCACTCCTCGATCGTCGTCCAGATGGAGAACGACGGCGCGAAGTCGTAGCCGGCCACCGTGAGGTTCGCCCCGTCGCGCACCCCGATCTCGTCGATCTCGTCGAACAGGTGGTCAGCTGCGTACCGCGCGAAGACGTCGGAGAGCCCCGGCTCGACGCCGATCCCGGCGAGGCAGAGCCGGCCGGCGGACTCCCACTCCGCCGCCTTGGCGAACTGCTCGTCGCCGAGCATCACCCCCGTCCGCTCGTGCGGCGACTCGGGATGCGGACGGGACAGGGACATCGCCATGTCCAGGTAGTCGGCTCCGGCAGCGAACGCGCCGTCGAAGATCGGCATGACGAACCGCGGGTCCACGGCGTTCAGCACGTGGGTGATGTCGTGCTCGCGGCACAGCGCGGTCACGGCGTCCGCGCGGGAGGCGTCCACCTGCGCCGCGACGAAACGGCTGTCGTCGCGGTGCTGATCGAGGGCACGCTGGGCACGTGCCAGGTCGTAGTCGGCCACGACCACGGTCTCGAAGAAGTCCCGGCGGGCGGCGATCCCCACCGCGGCCGACCCGACGCCGCCGGCACCCACCAGGAGGATCCGCATCAGTCCCGCTCCTTCTCTGTCCCGGCCCGGCCCTCGAGCAGCGGCCGCCGCGGGTCGCCCGCCGCGCCCGCCCGCCGCGCGGCGATCCCGGACAACGCCTCGAGCACGACCCGGTTGGCCAACGCGGCGGTGATGTCGGCATGGTCGTACGGGGGCGAGACCTCGACGACGTCGACCCCGACGACCGGCAGCTCGAGGCACACGCGGCGGACCGCGTCGAGCAGCTGCCGGGCGGTGAGGCCCCCGGGCTCCGGCGTGCCGGTGCCGGGGGCGTGCGCGGGGTCGGCGACGTCGATGTCGACCGAGAGGAACACCCCGTCGCAGTCGTCGACCGCGAGGACGAACGCCTCGTCGAGGCACTCCGCCAGCCCACGCGCGCCGATCTCGGTCATCTCGTAGGCGCGCATCCGCTGGGCCGCCATCCAGTCCAGCGTCTCGGGACCGGGCCAGTACCCGCGCAGGCCGATCTGGAGGAAGCGGTCCCCGCGCGCGGCACCGGACTCGATCAGCCGCCGCATCGGCTGGCCGTGGCCGTACAGCGAGCCGAACTCGATGTCGCCGGTGTCGGCGTGCGCGTCGAAGTGCACCACCGACACCCGTCCCTCGCCGTGGTGGCGGGCCACACCGGTGACGTCGGCCAGCGTGATCGAGTGGTCGCCACCCAGGACGACCGGCAGGGCCCCGCTCGTGGCCACCGCCGCGACCGCGTCGGTCAGTGCCCCGAGCGACCGCTCGATGTCCCCGGGAGGCATCTCCACGTCCCCCGCGTCGAGGACCCGCAGGTCCTGCAGGGCGTCGACGCGCAGCGCGAGGTGCGGACGCGACCCGTCGTGCGCGAGGTAGTCGGTGGAACGGATCGCCTGCGGGCCGAAGCGGGTACCCGGTCGGTGCGACGTACCGCCGTCGAAGGGCGCGCCGATCACCACAACGTCCGCGTCCGCGAAGGAGGCCGGGTCGTCGAGGTCGCAGCGGTCCACCCCCAGGAAGGTGATGTCCGGGCCGAACATCGGGCCGTACCTAGCCACGGGCGGGTCCCCTCATGAGTCGAAGCCGAGCCCGAGAGCGTCGAGCGCACGCAGCCACGGTCCGCGGCGGCCGGCACGGGCGTCGGCCCGGGCCACGGCGCGGCGGGTGAGCTCGACCCCCGCCCACCGCACGGGTTCGGGCGGGAACGGTATCGGCTTGCGGCGAACCATCTCCAGCTCGGTGCGCTCGGTGCGCCGGCCGTCGAGCAGGTCCAGGAGCACCTGGGCGCCGAACCTCGTGGCCCCGACCCCGAGGCCGGTGTAGCCGGCGACGTAGCCGACCCGGCCCTGGTGGGCGGTGCCCCAGAAGGCACTGAACCGCGAGCAGGTGTCGATGAGCCCGCCCCAGGCATGGGTGAACCGCAGGCCCTCGAGCTGGGGGAAGGTGGCGAAGAAGTGCTCGGCGAGGGTGAGCGAGGTCGCAGGACGCCGGGACAGCCCGTCGTCGGTGCGGCCGCCGAAGTGGTAGATCGCGTCGTAGCCGCCCCACAGGATCCGCCCGTCGTCGGTCAGCCGGTAGTAGTGGAACTGGTTGCCGGCGTCCGAGAGCCCGTGCCGGTCGTCCCAGCCCACGGCGGCGAGCTGGTCGCCGCTCAACGGCTCGGTCACCAGCGCGTAGTCCCACACCGGGATCAGGTAGCTCGACATCCGGCGGAGCAGCGGCGGGAAGGCGTTGGTGCCCAGCGCCACCCGGTCGGCGGTCACCCGGCCGTACGGCGTGCGCAGCGCCATCGCGGTACCGGAGCCGGCGAGCCCGTCGACCGGGGTGTTCTCGTGGATCCGCACACCGAGGCGCAGGCAGGCGTCGCGCAGCCCGCGCGCCAAGCGGGCCGGGTCGAGCATCGCGCACCCGTCCCGGTCGAGGACCCCGCCGAGGTAGGTCGGTGAGTCGACCTTCGCCCGCACCTCGTGGGCGTCGAGCCACTCGACCTTGCCGCCCGCCTGTTCGGCCAGCGCGGGGAGGGCGCGCAGCTCGTCGGCCTGCCAGGGCTCCGTCGCCACCGTCAGCTCGCCGGTGCGCTCGAAGGAGCAGTCGATGCCGTGGTCGGCGACGCTGCGCTCGATGGCGTCGAGGTTCTCCTTGCCCAGCCGCTCCAGCGTCGCCATCTCGGAGGGGAAGCGGTCCAGGCCGTTGCGCAGGCCGTGGGTGAGGCTGGCCGAGCAGAAGCCCCCGTTGCGCCCCGACGCCGCCCACCCGACGGTGCGGGCCTCCAGCAGCACCACCTCACGACCCGGGTCGGTCTCCTTGGCGAGCAGTGCGGTCCACAGGCCGGTGTACCCGCCGCCGACGACCGCGAGGTCGGCGGTCGTCGGACCGACCAGGGCCGGGGACGGCTCGGGCGCGGGCCCGTCCAGCCAGTAGGGCAGGTGGCGCACGCCGGCCAGGGCGTCGGCCGCGGACAGCTGCGCGGCGGCGCCGCCTTCGCCGCCCACCGTCAGCTCTTCCGTCGTCCGCTGACGACCTGCCCGAAGACGACCGCCGCCAGGGCGAGGAAGAACATGGCCGAGGCGATGACGTTGGCCTGCGCGGGGATGCCGCGCAACGACGAGACGTAGACGAACTTCGGGAAGGTGTTGACGGCACCGGAGTTGAAGTTGGTGATGATGAAGTCGTCGAACGACAGCGAGAACGCGAGCAGGGCCGCGGCCAGGATGCCCGGGGCGACGAGCGGCAGCGTGATGCGACGGAACGTCTGCCACTCGTCGGCGTAGAGGTCCATCGCCGCCTGCTCGAGTCGCGGGTCGAGGCTGGCGATGCGGGCCTTCACGGTGACGACGACGAACGAGATGCAGAACATCACGTGCGCGATGATCACCGTGGTGATGCCGAGCTGGATGCGCAGGTTCAGGAACAGCGCGAGCAGTGACGCACCGAGCACCACCTCGGGGGTCGCCATGGGCAGGAAGATCGTCAGGTTGGTGGCCGACCTGCCGCGGAACCGGTGGCGGGTCAGGGCAAAGGCGATCATGGTGCCGAGCGCCGTGGCGATCAGCGTCGCGACGAGCCCGATCTTGAGGCTGTTGCCGAGGGCCGTGCACACCTCCGGCGCCCCGCACGGGTTGGCCCACTTGTCGAGGGTGAACCCCCTCCACGAGATGTTCGACTTCCCGGAGTCGTTGAAGGAGAACGCCAGCGTGTAGGCCACCGGCACGAAGAGGTAGGTGAACGCCAGGACCGCGTAGATGCGGATCGCGTTGTGCGACAGCCAGCGGGACACCCGCTGGCCGGTCGAGCGCCTGCGTCCCGGGTCGGTCCCGGTCCCCGGCCGGGCCGGGGTCGTCGGCGTCGTCGTCACAGCAGCTCCTCCGTGCCGGCCCGCCGGATGTAGAGCCCGACGAGCACGAGGATCGTCACCATGAGCGACACCGACAGCACGGCCGCGGTCGGGTAGTCGACGATCCTCAGGAAGCGTGAGTCGATGACATTGCCGATCATCGTGGTGTCGCGGTTGCCGAGCAGGGCCGCGTTGACGTAGTCGCCGGCGGCGGGGATGAAGGTCAGCAGCGTGCCGGCGACGATTCCCGGCATGGACAGCGGCACGGTCACCTTCCGCAGGGTGGTCAGCGCGTTGGCGTACAGGTCGCCCGCCGCCTCCATGAACCGCGGGTCGACCCGCTCGAGCGAGGCGTAGATCGGCAGGATCATGAAGGGCAGGAAGTTGTACGTGATGCCGATGACCACCGCGGGGGCCGAGTTGATGACGTGCGTCTGCTCGCCGATCAGATGCAGGTTCTTCAGGGTGCTGACCACGAAGCTCTCGTCCGCGAGGATCTGCTTCCACGCCACGGTGCGCAGCAGGAAGCTGACGAAGAACGGCGCCACGACGAGCACCAGCAGGACGTTGCGCCACCGGCCGGCCTTGAAAGCGATCACGTAGGCGAGCGGGTAGGAGATGGCGAGCGCCAGCACCGTGGCGATGAACGCGTACAGGAACGACCGGCCGAAGACCGTGAGGTACTCCGAGATGGAGTCGACGTAGTTCTGGAGCCGGAACGTCTGCGTGTAGACGCCGATCTCGGCGCCCTCGGGGGCGGTCTGGGTGGAGGTCGAGAGCAACGTGAAGAGCGGGACCAGGAAGAAGACCGTCAGCCAGAGCATGCCCGGGAGGAGCAGCAGGTAGGGCGTCGGCCAGCGACGCCGACGGCGGCGCGCGTCCGGGGGCGGTGGCGGGCCGTCGACCTGGCGCTCGCCGACACCGATGCCCTGCGCGGCGCTCATCAGCCCACGCTGGGGGAGTCGTCGTGCTCGACCCCGGCGTTCACGTCTCCGGTGCCGTCGAACGCGAAGGTGTGCACGGGGTCCCAGGACAGGTCCACCGTGGTCCCCCGGGGCAGCACGGCGCCCACGCCGAGGTTCTGGGAGAAGACCATGAGGTCCTGCCCCCAGGGCATCCGGACGAGGTACTGGGTGCTCACCCCGGTGAAGCTGGCATCGGTGATCACGCCACCGGGGAGCACGTTGTGGCGCTCGACGTCGTCGTCCTCGGGCCGGACCAGGTGGATCTTCTCCGGCCGGATCCCGATGAGCAGGTCGGTGTCGCCGCTGGTGCGACGGGACGAGGGCATCGCCACCTTCTGACCGTGCACCTCGAGGACGAGGTCGTCGGCATCGGTGCCCGACACGGTCGCGCGCACGAGGTTCGACTGGCCGAGGAAGTTGGCGACGAACGTGGTCTGCGGCGACTCGTAGAGCTCGGTCGGCCCGCCGAGCTGCTCGACCCGCCCCCCGTTCATGACCGCGATCGTGTCGGCCATGGTCATGGCCTCTTCCTGGTCGTGCGTCACGTGCACGAACGTCAGCCCGACCTCGGTCTGGATCCGCTTCAGCTCCAGCTGCATCTGACGGCGCAGCTTCAGGTCGAGCGCGCCGAGCGGCTCGTCGAGCAGGAGGACGGCCGGCCGGTTCACGATGGCGCGGGCCAGCGCGACCCGCTGCTGCTGCCCGCCGGACAGCTGGGCCGGCTTCCGCCGCGCCATGGCGGTCAGCTCGACCAGCTCCAGCGCCTCGTCGACCTGCGCCTTGACCTGCTTGGTGCCGCGGCGTCGCAGGCCGAACGCGACGTTCTCGAAGATGTCGAGGTGCGGGAACAGGGCGTAGCTCTGGAACACGGTGTTGACCGGGCGCTTGTACGGCTTGGTGTCGGTGACGTCCTCGTCGCCGATGAGAATGGTCCCTCCGGTCGGCTCCTCCAGCCCGGCGACCATCCGCAGCGTGGTCGTCTTGCCGCACCCGGAGGGCCCGAGCAACGCGAAGAACGACCCGGACGGGATGGTCAGGGACAGGTCGTCCACCGCGACGAAGCTGCCGAACCGCTTCGTGACGTGTTCCAGCCGGAGGTCCTGGCCGGCGGCGTCGGAGCCCTCGGCCATCAGTTGCCGATCACCTTCTGGAAGGCCTCGTTGTAGGTGGTCTCCTCGGCCGGGTCGAGGGCCCGGAACACCTTGACGTTGTTCAGGTCCGCCTCGGTCGGGAAGATCAGCGGGCTGTCGACGAGGTCCGGGTCGATCTTCTCCATCTCCTCCTTGGCTCCCTCGACCGGACAGATGTAGTTGACGTACGCCGCCACCTCGGCGGCGATGGCCGGCTCGTAGTAGAAGTCGATCAGCTTCTCGGCGTTCTTCTTGTGCGGCGACCCGATCGGGATCATCAGGTTGTCCGACCACAGCGTTCCCCCTGACTCGGGGAGCTGGAAGACGTAGTTGGGGTCCTCCTCCTCGAACTGGGCGAGCAGGATGTCGCCGGACCAGCCGATGCACGCGAGGGCGTTGCCGCTGCGGAGGTCGTCGAGGTACGAGTTGCCCTTGACCTGTCGGATCTGACCGGAGTCGACCTGCTTCTGGAGCTCGGCGATCCCCTTGTCGAAGTCGTCCTCGCTGAAGTCCGCGGAGATGTCGACCCCCTGCGACAGCAGGATGAGACCGACGGTGTCGCGGAACTCCGAGAGCACCACGACCTTGCCCTTGAGGTCGGGCGCCCAGAGGTCCTCGACCGTCTTGAGCTCGCGGCCGACCTTGTCCTTGCGGTAGCCGATGCCGGCGTAGCCGCTCTGCCAGGTCATGGAGTACTTGCGGCCCGGGTCGAAGCTGACGTCCTGCAGCTTGGGGTTCAGGTTCGCCGCGTTCGGGATGTTCGCCTTGTCCAGCTCCTGGACGTAGCCCTGCCGGATCAGACGGCCGGCCATCCAGTCGGTGAGGACGATGACGTCCTTGCCGATGTCGTCGCCGTTCTTCAGCTGGCCCTGCACCTTGCCGTAGTAGGAGTCGTTGTCGTCGACGTCCTCGGCATAGGTGGCCTTGATCCCGGTCTGCTCCTGGAACTTCTCGAGGGTCGGGTACTTCTTCGTGTCCTCGTCGTAGTCGAGGTAGAAGGGCCAGTTCGCCCAGCGCACGACCTTGTCGGTGTCGGACTTGTCCTCGACGGTGGGGTCCGGCTTGCTGCCGGCGCCGTCGGTGCTGCCCGTCCCGCACGCGGCCAGCGCGGCCGCCACACCGGCACCGCCGGCGCCGCGGAGCAACGTACGCCGGCTCAGCTGGGCCCGCACGAGCGCGCGGAACATCGGGTCGTGTCGGCGATCGGTCACGAGGGGTCTCCTCCATCGGTGGGCGCAGGGGGTCTTCCGGTGAAGACGGTCCGGTGCCAGTCCTTGCGGACCGCTGCCGTCCCGTCGTACATGACGTGCTTGATGCAGGTGTACTCGTCCAGCGAGTACTGGGACATGTCCTTGCCGTTCCCCGAGGCCTTGTAGCCGCCGTGCGGCATCTCGCTGATGATCGGGATGTGGTCGTTGACCCACACGCAGCCGGCCCGGATCTCGCGGGTGGCCCGCATGGCGCGGAACACGTCGCGGGTCCACGCCGACGCCGCGAGGCCGTACGGCGTGTCGTTGGCCAGCCGGATCCCCTCGTCGTCGCCGTCGAACGGGAGCACCACCAGCACCGGCCCGAAGACCTCCTGCTGCACGATCTCGGAGTCCTGCGCGGCGTCCACGACCAGGGTCGGCTCGTAGAAGGCGCCGCGGGCCAGCTCCCCCTGGGGCGCGACACCACCGCGGACGACTTTGGCGCCGTCGGCGCGGGCCCGGTCGACGAACCCCCCGACGCGCTGCTGCTGGAGCCTCGAGACGAGCGGGCCCTGGTCGGTCCGCTCGTCCAGCGGGTTCCCGAGCACGACGGTGCCCATCACGTCGGCGACCCCGGCGACGAACGCCTCGTAGAGGGGACGCTGGACGTAGGCGCGGGTCGCAGCCGTGCAGTCCTGACCGGTGTTGATGAGCGCACCCGCGACGGCGCCCTGCACCGCGGCCTCGAGGTCGGCGTCGTCGAAGACGAGGAACGGTGCCTTCCCGCCGAGCTCCAGGTGCACCCGCTTGGGTCCGCCCGGCGACACGGCAGCCAGCTCCATCACCCGACGGCCGACGGACGAGGACCCGGTGAACGACACCATGTCGACGCCCGGGTGGCTCATCAACGCCTCGCCGGCGACCCGCCCGGTGCCGGTGACCACGTTCACGACGCCGTCGGGCAGGCCGGCCTCGGTCGCGGCCTCCGCGAACATCAGCGCCGTGAGCGGCGTGAGCTCGGCCGGCTTGAGCACGATGGTGTTGCCCGCGGCGACCGCCGGCAGGATCTTCCAGGCCGCCATCTGGAGCGGGTAGTTCCACGGGGCGACCGAGCCCACCACACCGACTGCCTCCCGCCGGACGTAGGAGGTGTGGTCACCGGAGTACTCCGCAGCCGCCTTGCCCTCGAGGGCCCGGGCGGCGCCGGCGAAGAACGCCACGTTGTCGACGGTCCCGGGGACGTCGAAGCCGGTCGAGAGCCGGATCGGCTTCCCGGTCTGCCGGGACTCGGTGCGCGCCAGCTCGTCGGACCGCTCGTCGAGCAGGGCCGCGAGCCGGGTCAGCGCCGTGGACCGTTCGACGGGCGCGGCGGTGGACCAGGCCGGGAAGGCGGCGCGGGCCGCGGCCACCGCCGCGTCGACGTCGCCGGGGTCGCCGAGCAGCACCTGCTCGACCGGCTCACCGGTGGCCGGGTCCGTGACGTCGAAGGTCTCCCCCGACCCGCCGGCCCGGCGGCTCCCGGCGATGAACTGGTGCACGCAGGCTGCTCCCTGGTCGTCTCGTCCGCGGTGTCGGCGGACAGGTGCCGACGTCCGCCGGACCGGTCGGCCGTTGACGATCCTGGCAGAGCAGGTCGGTCCAGACAAGGGATTCCGTGGCGATACCGGATCGTGACCACGAAATCACGCGGAAACAGCAGGCCCCGGTCTGTCCCTGTCCCAGGTGCGGCGGCCGGCGAGCCAGGTCCCCTGCACCGCGAGGCCGGGCCATCGACGCGGGTCGGTGGTGGTCGGGTCCCCGGCCAGCCACACGAGGTCGGCCCGCAGGCCCACGGCGACCCGGCCCCACGAGGTCTCCTCGAAGGCCTGGTACGCGACGCCCTGGGTGTACGCCGACAGCGCCGCGGCAGGGGGCAGCCGCTCGCCGGGGACCCATCCGCCGGCCGGCTCACCGTCCGGCGTCTGCCGGGTGACCGCGACGGCCAGGCCCTCGAGCGGCCGGTAGGAGCTCACCGGCCAGTCGCTGCCGAAGGACAGCACGGCGCCGGTGGCGAGCAGCGAGGCCATGGGGTACTGCAGCGCACCGCGCGCCGGCCCGAGGCGCGGCAGCGTGAGGTCGACCTGGAGGGGGTCGAGCTGGGCCCACAGCGGCTCGAGGTTGGCCACCACCCCGAGCTCGGCGAAGCGCCCCACGTCGGCGGGGTCGACGCACTGCGTGTGGGCCAGGACCGGTCGCCGGTCCCGGAGCCCGTTGACCTCGGGCAGCCGGGCCAGGGCGTCCAGCGTGTGCCGCGCGGCGGCGTCGCCGATCGCGTGCACGTGCAGCTGGAAGCCGTCGGCGTCGAAGGCGGCGGCTGCCGCGGCGAGCTCGTCCGGGGTCCACACCGGGTGCCCCCGCGACCCGGCCGGGTCGCCCAGGGCCTCGTCGTACGGCGCGAGCATGGCGGCCGTCCCGGCCTCGACGACACCGTCGGCGAAGATCTTCACCGTGCGGGCCGAGACGTCCCCCGACCAGGCCGAGGCGTCGACCGACTCCCGGGCGGCGAGGAACTCCGCGCGCTGGTCGCGCCACCGGCCGGGGTCGGCACGCAGCGCGATGTTGGCCCGGACGGCGAGCCGCCCGGTCTCCGCGGCCGCCAGGTAGACCGCGACGTCGTCCGGGGCGAGCGCTGCCTCCTGCACCCAGGTGACGCCCGCGGCGGCCAGCAGCCCGGCCGCGTGGAGCAGGCCGTCGCGCTTCTCCTGCAGCGACCGGGCCGGCGCATGACGCAGCACGAGGTCCATCGCGGTCCACTCGACGAGGGTCCCCATCGGGCTCCCGTCGGCCCGGCGGGCGACCTCGCCGGCGGGCGGGTCCGGGGTCGCCTCGTCGATGCCGGCCCGGCGCAGCGCCTCGGTGTTGACCCAGACGCAGTGGTGGTCGGTGGACTGCAGGACCACGGGCCGGTCGGCCACCGCCTCGTCGAGCCAGGCGGCGTCGAACCTGCCCCCGGGCGCGAGCGTCGGGTCGTACGGGCCGCCCTGCACCCAGGCGGCGGCGGGGTGGGCGTCCGCCCAGGTCCGCACCGCCGCCACCACCTGGGCCACGCTGCCGGCGTCGCGGACGTCCGGCCCGGCCAGCTCCACGCCGCCCCACAGCGGGTGCACGTGGCCGTCGCCGAAGGACGGGAGCAGCGCCCCGCCGTCGAGGTCGACGCGGCGGGCGGCGCCGGACAGCAGGCCCATGGCGTCGTCGTCGACGGCGACGATGCGCCCGTCGTGGACGGCCACCGCGCGCGCGCGCGGCGCGGACGGCACACCCGTGACGACCGTCCCGCCGTGCAGGACGAGATCGACGCTCACCCCGGGAGCGCGCTCAGGCCTCGATGTTGGACATCACGTGCTTCACCCTCGTGTAGTCCTCGAACCCGTACATCGAGAGGTCCTTGCCGTAGCCGGAGTGCTTGAAGCCACCGTGCGGCATCTCCGCGACCAGCGGGATGTGCGCGTTGATCCACACGCAGCCGAAGTCGAGGCGCTTGGCCATCCGCATCGCCCGGCCGTGGTTCGTGGTCCAGACCGAGGAGGCCAGCCCGTACCGGACCCCGTTCGCCCACCGCACGGCCTCGTCCTCGTCGGTGAACCGCTGGACGGTGATCACCGGGCCGAAGACCTCGTCCTGCACCAGCTCGTCGTCCTGGCGCAGGCCGCTCACCACCGTGGCCTCGTGGAAGAAGCCCTGGGACAGGTCGCCACCGACCCGGTGGCCACCGGCCGCGACCGACGCGTGCTCGGGTGCGCGGGACAGCATCCCGGTCACCCGGTCCAGCTGGTTGCTGTTGTTCAGGGGCCCGTACAGGGCGTCCTCGTCGTCGGGCATGCCGGTCTTCGCGCTCTCGCGCGCCTGCTGGGCCAGGGCGGCGACGAAGTCGTCGTGGATGCCGGGAGCGGCGAGCACCCGGGTGGCGGCCGTGCAGTCCTGTCCGGCGTTGAAGTACCCGGCCACCGCGATGGCCTCCGCGGCTGCGTCGAGGTCGGCGTCGTCGAACACCACGACCGGCGCCTTCCCGCCGAGCTCGAGGTGCACCCGCTTGACGTCGGCGGCCGCGCTCCCTGCCACCTCCATGCCGGCCCGCACCGACCCGGTGATCGAGACCATGGCGGGCGTGGCGTGCTCCACCAGCGCGCGGCCGGTGTCGCGGTCCCCGCACACGACGTTGAAGACGCCGTCGGGCAGGAACTCGGCCATGATCTCGGCCATGAGCAGCGTCGACACCGGGGTGGTGTCGGAGGGCTTCAGGACCACGGCGTTGCCGGCGGCGATGGCCGGCGCCCACTTCCAGACCGCCATCATCATCGGGTAGTTCCAGGGCGTCACCTGGGCGCAGACGCCGACCGGCTCGCGCCGTACGAAGGACGTGTGGCCGGCGAGGTACTCCCCGGCCGAGCGGCCCTCCAGGACCCGCGCGGCGCCGGCGAAGAACCGGATCTGGTCGACCATCGGAGCGATCTCCTCCGAGTGGGTCAGGGCGATCGGCTTGCCGGTGTTCTGCACCTCGGCCGCCACCATCTCGTCGGCGCGGGCCTCGATCGCGTCGGCGATCCGGAGCAGCGCCCGCTGGCGCTCGCTGGGCGTGCTGTCCCGCCAGCCCTCGAACGCCGTCGCGGCGGCCGACATGGCCGCGTCGACGTCCGCCACCGAGGACACCGGGGCGGTGGCGAAGACCTTGCCGGTGCTCGGGTCGACGAGCTCGGCGGTCCGGCCGTCGGCCGGCTCGACCGACGAGCCACCGACGAAGTTGCGCAGCTGGGCGATGTCAGACAACGGGGGCTCCTCGAGGGTCCGGTGGGCAACGTCGGCAGCCTAGCCCCGGGGGCCCGTTCTCAACAGTCTTGAGCCGCTTCGACGACAGATTCAGCAAAAACTGCCGGGTTTCGCGACTGATTCACTTGCCAACGCCCCCTCGACAGGGCCAGGATCGCGGGCATGGCGGGCAGGGAGCGAGGCGGCGGCGTGGTCCTCGACGACGTCTCCAAGGCGATCATCGAGCAGCTGCAGGAGGACGGCCGCCGGGCCTACGCGACCATCGGCAAGGCCGTCGGCCTGTCCGAGGCGGCCGTCCGGCAGCGGGTCCAGCGGCTGCTCGACGCCGGCGTCATGCAGATCGTCGCGGTCACCGACCCCCTCCAGGTCGGCTTCCCGCGCCAGGCGATGATCGGCATCTCCTGCGAGGGCGACGTCGAGGCGGTCGCCGAGAAGCTCGTCGACATGCCCGAGGTCGACTACGTGGTCATCACCGCCGGCAGCTTCGACCTCCTCGTCGAGGTCGTCTGCGAGGACGACGACCACCTGCTCGAGCTCGTCTCCCAACGCATCCGCGCGGTCCCCTCGGTGCGCAGCACCGAGTCGTTCGTCTACCTCAAGCTCCGCAAGCAGCTCTACAACTGGGGAACCAGATGACTCTCTCGCACGACCTCACGTCCCACGACGACTCGGCCGCGATGGCCGCCTCGGCGCGCGACCACCTGTGGATGCACTTCACCCGGATGGGTGCGTACCAGAAGGTCGACGTCCCCGTGATCACCCGAGGCGACGGCGCCTACGTCTACGACGCGGCCGGCAAGCGCTACCTGGACGGGCTCGCCGGGCTGTTCGTGGTGCAGGCCGGCCACGGCCGCACCGAGCTCGCCGAGGCCGCCGCCAAGCAGGCCAGCGAGCTCGCGTTCTTCCCGTTGTGGTCCTACGCGCACCCCAAGGCCGTCGAGCTGGCCGAGCGGCTGGCCCACCTCGCTCCGGGCGACCTCAACCGGGTCTTCTTCACCACCGGGGGCGGCGAGGCCGTCGAGTCCGCGTGGAAGGTCGCCAAGCAGTACTACAAGCTCATCGGCAAGCCCATGAAGCACAAGGTGATCAGCCGGGCGATCGCCTACCACGGCACGCCCCAGGGTGCGCTGTCGATCACCGGCATCCCGGACGCCAAGGCGATGTTCGAGCCGCTGGTCCCCGGCGCCCACAAGGTGCCCAACACGAACTTCTACCGGGCCACCGAGCACGGCGACGACCTCGAGGCGTTCGGCCTCTGGGCTGCCGACCGGATCGCCGAGGCGATCGAGTTCGAGGGCCCCGACACCGTGGCCGCGGTGTTCCTCGAGCCGGTGCAGAACTCCGGCGGCTGCTTCCCGCCGCCGCCGAACTACTTCGCACGCGTTCGCGAGATCTGCGACCGGTACGACGTCCTGCTGGTGTCCGACGAGGTGATCTGCGCGTTCGGGCGGCTGGGCTACTACTTCGGCTCGGAGCGGTTCGGCTACCAGCCCGACATCATCACCTGCGCCAAGGGCATGACCTCCGGCTACTCGCCCATCGGCGCCATGATCGCGACCGACCGGATCATGGAGCCGTTCCTGCAGGGCAACAACGCGTTCGCCCACGGCTACACCTTCGGCGGCCATCCCGTGTCCGCCGCGGTGGCACTGGCCAACCTCGACATCTTCGAGCGGGAGAAGCTCAACGAGCACGTCCGGGACAAGACCGGCGACTTCCGCCGCACGCTGGAGAAGCTCACCGACCTGCCCATCGTGGGCGACGTACGCGGCGACGGCTTCTTCTTCGGGATCGAGATGGTGAAGGACAAGGCCACCCGCGAGACGTTCGACGACGACGAGGCCGAGCGGCTGCTGCGAGGCTTCCTGTCCAAGGCGCTGTTCGAGGCCGGCCTCTACTGCCGCGCCGACGACCGCGGTGACCCCGTCATCCAGCTCTCCCCGCCGCTGATCTGCGACCAGTCGCACTTCGACGAGATGGAGCAGATCCTGCGCTCGGTGCTCACCGAGGCCTGGTCCCGGCTCTGAGGCGATGACGACGACCGGCCGGACGACGGTCCGCCGGCTGCCGGAGAAGCAGGTCGAGGACCGGGAGCGGCTCGACGCCGTGCTCGACGCCGGCCGGGTCGCGCACGTCGCGGTCCGCGACCCCGACGGCCAGCCGTACGTCGTCCCCGTCGCCTACGCGCGCGACGGGGACACCGTGGTGTTCCACGGCTCGACCGCCAGCCGCCTGTTCCGCAGCCTGGCCGACGGGGTGCCGACCTGCCTCACCGTGACCCTGCTCGACGGGCTGGTCGCGGCCCGCTCGGTGTTCGAGTCGTCGATGCACTACCGCTGCGCGATGGTGCTCGGCGTCGCCCGCCCGCTCGAGGGCGCGACCAAGGTGGCCGCGCTCGAGCGCGTGACCGAGCACCTGCTGCCCGGCCGCTGGGCCGAGGCGCGGCAGCCGAACCGCAAGGAGCTCGCCGCCACGCTCGTCCTGGCGCTGCCGCTGACGGAGTGGTCGCTGAAGGTGAGCGACGGCCCGCCGGACGACGCCGACGAGGACCTCGACCTGCCCGTCTGGGCGGGTGTCGTGCCGCTGCTCGAGGTGGCGGGCGCGCCGCAGCCTGCTCCCGGGCTGCGGGGGGCTCCTCCCGTGCCGGCGTACGTCGCGTCGTGGGCCCGCTGACCCGCTCGTGACCGACTACCGCCGGCTCTCGCTCTGGCACGACACGGTCGACGACGACCTCGCTCCGCGGCCCGCGCTGGGCGGCGACCTCGACGTCGACGTCGCGGTGGTCGGCGCCGGCTACACCGGGCTGTGGACGGCGTACTACCTGGCGGCGGCGGACCCGACGCTGCGGGTAGCGGTGCTGGAGGCCGAGGTGGCCGGCTTCGGCGCCAGCGGCCGCAACGGCGGCTGGTGCTCGGCGCTGTTCCCCGCGTCGCTGCGCTGGCTGGCGCAGCGGTACGGCAGCGACCGCGCCCGCGCGCAGTACCGGGCGATGCAGGGCGCGGTCGACGAGGTCGGACGGGTGAGCGCCGACGAGGGCATCGACTGCGGCTTCACCAAGGGGGGGACCGTCGTCGCCGCCCGGACCCCGGTGCAGCTGGACCGGGCGCGCGCCGAGGTCGCCGAGGCCCGCCGCTGGGGCTTCGGTGACGACGACCTCGCCCTCCTCGACGCCGACGCGGCGCGGAGCCGGCTGCAGGCCGATGCCGTGCTCGGCGCGACGTACACCCCGCACTGCGCCGCCCTCCATCCCGCCCGGCTCGTGCGGGGACTTGCCCGGGCGGTCGAACGCCGGGGCGTCACCCTGTACGAGCGCACCCCGGTCAGGGCGATCGAGCCGCACGTCGCCGTCACCGCGCACGGCCGGGTCCGGGCCGAGGTCGTGGTCCGCGCCACCGAGGGCTTCACGGCAGGGCTGCCGGGCGTGCGCCGCGCTCTCGCGCCGGTCTACTCGCTCATGGTGGCGACCGAGCCGCTCCCCGGCGACGTGTGGGCCCGGATCGGGCTGGCCGCCCGCGAGACCTTCGCCGACCACCGGCACCTCGTGATCTACGGGCAGCGCACCGCGGACGATCGGCTGGCGTTCGGGGGTCGCGGAGCGCCGTACCACTTCGGCTCCCGGATCCGTCCCGGGCACGACCGCGAGCCCGAGGTGTTCGCCGGGCTGCACCGCGTGCTCGTGGACCTGCTGCCCGCGGTCGAGGGGGCCGCGTTCACCCACGCGTGGGGCGGCCCGCTGGGCATCGCGCGCGACTGGTGCGCCTCCGTCGGCCTGGACCGCGGGACCGGGCTGGCGTGGGCCGGCGGCTACGTGGGGGACGGCGTGTCCACCACCAACCTGGCCGGCCGCACGCTGGCCGACCTCGTGCTGGGCCGCGACTCGGACCTGGCGCGGCTGCCGTGGGTCGGTCACCGGTCACGTCGCTGGGAGCCGGAACCGTTGCGCTGGCTCGGCGTGACCACCTCGCTGCGGGTGATGGCCGCCGCGGATGCGGAGGAGGCCAGGACCGGGCGGCCGTCCCGACGCGCCTCGCTCGTCGGTGCCCTGCTCGGGCACTGAGCGCCGATGAGTCCCGGCCCTCCGCCGGGTCCACCTCTCGAGAAGCATCCAACGGAGGGAACGACGATGCCGACGACGACACCGTGCCTGTGGTTCGACACCGAGGCCGAGGAGGCAGCGGACTTCTACGTCACGCTGTTCCCGAACTCGAGGGTCACCAAGGTCCAGCGCTACGGCGAGGCAGGTCCCCGCCCGGCCGGGTCCGTCATGACCGTGGAGTTCGAGCTCGACGGACAGACCTACGTCGGGCTCAACGGCGGCCCGGAGTTCCGGTTCAGCGAGGCCGTCTCGTTCATCATCGACTGCGCCGACCAGGCCGAGGTGGACCACTTCTGGGACGCCTTCGCCGACGGCGGCGAGCCGGGACCGTGCGGCTGGGTGAAGGACCGGTGGGGCCTGTCCTGGCAGGTGGTCCCGCAAGCCCTGATGCGGCTGCTGGCCGACCCGGACCCGAAGGTCGCGGAGGGGGTGATGGCCGCGATGCTGCAGATGTCGCGGATCGACGTCGCCGCACTGGAGGCCGCGCGGGACGCCGCCACCGCCTGAGCCGTCTCCCGGGAGCGAGGCTGGGACGATGGCCGGTGTGAGTGCCTCCCCTGCGCTGCCCGCCCCGGACTCCCTGCCGTACCGGCTGTGCTTCGTGTGCAGCGGCAACATCTGCCGCTCGCCGATGGCTGCGGTCGTCATGCAACGGCTGGTCGACGACGCCGGCCTCGGCGACCGGGTGGTTGTCGACTCCGCGGGAACGGTCGCGTTCCACGTCGGCGACCCCGCCGACACCCGGGCCACCGCAGCCCTGCGCAGCGCCGGCTACGACGGCAGCGCCCACCGGGCGCGCTCGTTCGAACGGTCCTGGCTCAGCGGGCGTGACCTGGTGCTCGCGATGGACCACGGCCACCTGGACGAGCTCCGGGCGATCGCCCGCGCCGACGGCGAGCGCGCCAGGGTCCGGCTGCTCCGGTCCTTCGACGCCGCCGCACCGGAGGGGGCCGAGGTCGCCGACCCGTACTTCGGCGACGAGAGCGGCTTCGTCGAGGTGCTCGACCAGGTCGAGCGGGCCTGCCGGGGGCTGCTCGACGCGGTGGCCACCGTCCTCTCCGGCCCGGGCCGGGCCTGACGTGGCGGTGCACCCGGCGCACCTGCCACCCGCGGCACTGGCGTTCCTCGCCGAGCGGCACCTGGCCACGCTCACGACGCTGCGACCGGACGGGACGCCGCACGTCGTCCCGGTCGGCTTCACCTGGGACGCCGACCGCGGGGTCGCGCGGGTGATCACCAGCCGTCCGACCAGCAAGGTGCGTCACGCCCGGGCGGGTTCTCGCGCGGTGCTCTGCCAGGTCGAGGGCCGCCGCTGGCTGTCGCTGGAGGGGGCGGCGTCGGTGGTCGAGGAGGCGGAGGCGGTGGCCGACGCCGAGCGCCGCTACGCGCAGCGGTACCGCGTGCCCCGAGCGAACCCGCAGCGGGTCGTGCTGGTCGTGACGGTCGACCGGGTGCTCGGCGACTCCACCGTCGTCGGCTGAGCGCCCTCGGTCAGCTCGCGGGCTGCGCGGGCGGCTGACCGAGTCGCCGTGCCAGGAGCAGGTGCTCGATCACGCGGTCCATCGCCTCGTCCACCGCGTCCTCGCGGTAGCCACCGCGCCGGGAACGGAACGGCGCCTCGCGGACCTCCTCCAGGGTGAGCGTCGCCTGACCGTCGAGCGCGGCGACGACCCGGTCGACGAACTCGTCGACGTCCTCGAGGTGGTAGCCCCGGCGCAGCGTCCCGGCGCGGGGGAACCGCTTCATGTAGTCGGCCGAGAGCTCGTCCCGGAGGTACCTCGCGTCGCTGGCGGGGTCGGCACGCCCACGGCGCCCGCCTGCGGCCCCCTGGGTGAGCTCGGCCTCCCCCTCGAGGGCGTCGAGGTGGGCGTCGACCTCGGCGATGTCGTAGCCGTGGCGGACCAGCTCGAAGCCGGCCTGGCGGATCTCGGCGGGCGTCGGCGGGGGGAACACCCCGCGCAGGGAGACCTCGACGTGGTTGAGGAAGGCCTCGACCTGGCCGCAGTGGTAGCCCCGGCGCAGCCGTCCGGCCCGCGCGAACCGGTCGTGGCTCACTGCTGCGCGGCCACGTCGCCGCCGTCGGTGACCGCGGCGAGCTGCCCGCACGCACCGTCGATCTCCCGGCCGCGGGTGTCGCGCACGGTGGTGGGGATGCCGTGGGCGCGCAGCCGCTCGACGAAGACCCGCTCGACCTCGGGGTCGCTGGCCGTCCACTTCGAGCCGGGAGTCGGGTTGAGCGGGATCGGGTTGACGTGGACCCAGCCGCGGCCGCGGCGGTTGAGCTCGGTGCCGAGCTGGTCGGCCCGCCAGCGGTGGTCGTTGATGTCGCGGATCAGTGCGTACTCGATGCTGACGCGGCGACCGGTCACGTCGAAGTACCGGTGGGCGGCGTCCAGGACCTCGGCCACCTTCCACCGGGTGTTCACCGGGACCAGCTCGTCGCGCAGCTCGTCGTCGGGGGCGTGCAGCGACAGGGCGAGGGTGACGCTGAGGCCTTCCCCGGCGAGCTTGTCCATGGCCGGGACCAGGCCGACCGTCGACACGGTGACGTTGCGCTGGGACAGGCCCAGCCCGTCGGGGGACGGCTCGGTCAGCCGCCGCACCGCGCCGATGACGGCCTTGTAGTTGGCCATCGGCTCGCCCATGCCCATGAACACGACGTTCGAGACGCGCGCCGGGCCGCCCGCGATGTCACCGCGGGCGACCATCCGCGCGCCGGCGACGACCTGGTCGACGATCTCGGCCGCCGACATGTTCCGCGTGAGGCCGGCCTGCCCGGTGGCGCAGAAGGGGCAGTTCATGCCGCAGCCGGCCTGCGAGGAGACGCACATCGTGACCCGGCCGGGGTAGCGCATGAGCACGCTCTCGACGGTGGCCCCGTCGAAGAGCCGCCACACGGTCTTACGGGTCCGGCCGCCGTCGCAGTCGAGGTGGCGCACGGGGGTGAGCAGGTCGGGCAGCAACGCCTCGACGAGCCGGCCCCGGGACGACTTCGGGACGTCGGTCATCTGGTCGGGGTCGTCGCCGAGGCGGGCGAAGTAGTGCGCGGCGACCTGCTCGGCCCGGAACGGCTTCTCCCCCAGCCCGGACACGACCTCGCGGCGCTCGGCCGGCGCGAGGTCGGCGAGGTGGCGCGGCGGCTTGGCGCGGCGTGGGGCGGCGAACACGAGCTCACCGGGCCGGGTGGCAGGGCCGGGCACGTCCGTCGTCCTCTCGGTCATGCCGGGACGAGCCAGGCGAGGAGGAGGTACGCGACCGGGGCCGCCGGCAGCAGCGAGTCCAGCCGGTCCATGATGCCGCCGTGGCCGGGGAGCAGGCTGCCCATGTCCTTGATGTCCAGGTCGCGCTTGATCATCGACTCGCCCAGGTCGCCCAGGGTGGCGGTGGCCATGAGGGCCAGCCCGATCAGGGCACCCTGCCAGACCGCGCCGTCGAGGAGCAGCGGGACGGCCACGGCACCGCCGACCGCGCTGAACAGCGCCGACCCGCCGAAGCCCTCCCAGGACTTCTTCGGGCTGACGGTCGGGGCCATCGGGTGCCGGCCGAACAGCACGCCCGCCGCGTAGCCTCCGACGTCGCTGAGCACGACGAGCACGATGAACACCACGACGCGGTCGGCCCCGTCGTCAGGACGCAGGAGCAGCGCGGCGAAGCCGGCGAGGAACGGGACGTAGAGCGCGGCGAAGGCGCTCGCGGTGACGTCGCGGACGTAGCCCTTCGGGTTCTCCGGCGCCCGCCAGAGCATCGCGGCCAGCACGGTGAGGGTCAGCGCGACCAGCATCGCCTCGCTGCCGCCGGCGTAGGCGGCCACGACGATGGCCGCGGCACCGACCGACATGGGCACCAGGGGGATCCGGACCCGGTCCCCCGCGAACGCGTGCGCGAGCTCCCAGATGCCGAGGACCGCGGCCGCGACCACGACGACGACGAACGAGGGCTTCCAGACGTAGAGCGTGCCGAGGATCACCGCCCCCAGGCCGAGGCCCACGCCGATCGCGGCCGGCAGGTTGCGGCCGGCCCGGGTGCGCCGCTCCGGCGGTGGCACCGGCTGCATCGGGACCGGCTCCAGCGGGGAGCCGCCCTGAGCCTGCTGGTCGGCGGTCATCGGTCGTCGGTCGTCGGTGCTCGTCGGGTGGCCGGCTCCTCAGACCTCGAGGAGCTCGGCCTCCTTGTGCTTCACGAGGTCGTCGACGGAGGCCACGTGCTTCTGGGTGACCTTCTCGAGCTCCTTCTCGGCGCGCGTGACGTCGTCCTCACCGGTCTCGCCGTCCTTGGCCATCCGGTCCAGCTCGTCCTTGGCGTGCCGGCGCACGTTGCGGATCGAGATCCGGGCGTCCTCGGCCTTCTTGTGCGCGACCTTGATGAACTCCTTGCGGCGCTCCTCGGTCAGCTGCGGGAAGACGACCCGGATGATCGCGCCGTCGTTGGTCGGGTTGACCCCCAGGTCGGAGTCGCGGATGGCCTTCTCGATGCCGGGCATCGCGCTCTTGTCGAACGGCGTGAGCGTGAGCATCCGGGGGTCGGCCACGTGGAAGGAGGCGAGCTGGTTCACCGGGGTGGGCGCGCCGTAGTAGTCGACCAGGATCTTGCTGAACATGCTCGGGTTCGCCCGGCCGGTGCGGATGGCGGCGAGGTCCTCCTTGGCGACGGAGACGGCCTTCTCCATCTTCTCCTCGGCCTCGAAGAGGGTCTCGTCGATCACGATGTTCTCCTGCGTCGGTGTCGTCGGGTGGTGGGTCGACCTCGGGTCAGCTGTCAGGCCCGATGATGGTGCCGATCTTCTCGCCGTGGACGGCCCGGGCGATGTTGCCTTCGTCGGTCATGTTGAACACCACGATGGGCAGCCCGTTGTCACGGCACAGGCTGATGGCGGTCGCGTCGGCGACCTTGAGGCTGCGGGACAGGAACTCGTCGTAGGACAGCCGGTCGTAGCGCACGGCCTCGGGGTTCTTGGCCGGGTCGGCGTCGTAGACCCCGTCGACGCCCTTCTTTCCCATGAGCAGCACCTGGGCGCCGATCTCCAGGCAGCGCTGCGCGGCGACCGTGTCGGTGGAGAAGTAGGGCATCCCGGCGCCGGCGCCGAAGATCACGACGCGGCCCTTCTCCAGGTGACGGATCGCCTTGCGCGGGATGTACGGCTCGGCGACCTGGCCCATCGCGATGGCGGTCTGGACCCGGGTCTCGACCTCCTCCTTCTCCAGGAAGTCCTGCAGCGCGAGGCAGTTCATCACCGTGCCGAGCATGCCCATGTAGTCGGCGCGGGAGCGGTCCATGCCGCCCTGCGACAGCTCCGCGCCACGGAAGAAGTTGCCGCCGCCGACGACGATCGCCACCTGCACGCCGGAGCGCACGACCTCGGCGATCTGCCGGGCCAGGCCGGCGACGACGTCGGGGTCGACGCCGAGACGCCCACCGCCGAACACCTCGCCGGACAGCTTGAGCACGACCCGGCGGTAGGCCCCCGGCTCGTCAGCCGTGGCGGACGGGCCCGCGACCGGCTCCGGGAGCTCGGAGGGGCCGGCGTCCGCCGTGGGTCCCTGCACGATCGCGGCCTCCTCGTCGTCCTGGTGCGCTGCTCCTCGGCCGCGGGGCGGCGAGGGGTCTGCGGGTCAGTCTGCCAGCAGCGCCTCAGGCGCCGCCGACCTCGAACCGGGAGAAGCTCTTCACGCTGACGCCGGCCGCCTCGAGCACGGCCTTGACCGTCTTCTTGCTGTCCTGCACGGAGGACTGCTCGAGCAGGGTGACGTCCTTGAAGAAGCCGTTGACCCGACCCTCGACGATCTTGGGCAGCGCCTGCTCGGGCTTGCCCTCCTCGCGGGCGGTCGCCTCGGCGATCCGGCGCTCGTTCTCGACGACCTCGGCCGGGACCTCGTCCCGGGTCACGTACTGCGGGCGCATGGCGGCGATCTGCATCGCGGCACCGCGCGCGGCCTCGAGGTCGTCGCCCTCGAACTCCACCAGGACGCCCACCTGCGCGGGCAGGTCGGACGAGCGGCGGTGCATGTACGACGCGACCTGGCGCCCCTCGGCACCCAGGACCACGACGCCGGTGAGCTCGAGCTTCTCGCCGATCACCGCGGCGACCGAGTCGATGTTCTCGGCCACGGTGCGGCCGTCGGCGAGCGACTCGGCCATCAGCGCGGCCACGTCGGCCGTGCCCGTCTTGGCGGCGTGCGAGACGATGTCGGCCGCGAGCTGCTGGAACTGCTCGTTCTTGGCCACGAAGTCGGTCTCGCAGTTGAGCTGGATCATCGCGCCGTCGGCCGCGGCGACCAGGCCGTTGGTGGCGCTGCGCTCGGCGCCGCGCTCCTTGACCTTCGTCTCGCCCTTGATGCGCAGCAGCTCGGTGGCCTGGTCGTGGTCGCCACCCGCCTCCTCGAGGGCCTTCTTCGCAGCCATCATCCCGGCGCCGGTGGCGTCGCGGAGCTTCTTGACCTCAGCGGCGGTGATGTTCGCCATGACTTCTCAGGTCTCTCTTCCTGTGTCTGGGTCGTCGGTGTGCCGGCCGGCGCGCACCCGGACCGGGCCCCCGGGAGGGGCCCGGCCGGGCGCGGCGCGTCAGGCCGAGGTGGTGCTGGTGCTCTCGTCCTCGGCGGGCGCCTCGGGGGCAGCCGCCTCAGGGGCAGCCGCCTCGGGGGCAGGCGCCTCGGGGGCAGGAGCCTCGGCGGCGGGTGCCTCGGGCTCTGCAGCCGCCTCGGGAGCAGGAGCCTCGGCGGCGGGTGCCTCGGGGGCAGCAGGCGCCTCGGCCGCGGACGCCTCGACGCCCGCACCCTCGACCGTCCCGCCGGCTGCCGGGGTGCCCTCGGCGGCCGTGCCGCTCTGGAGCAGCTCCTGCTCCCAGGCGGTCAGCGGCTCGTCGGCGGCCAGCCCCTCGGGCTTCTCGTCGCCGTCCTGGCTGGTGCGCACACGCGCCATCAGGCCCTCGGCGACGGCGTCGGCGATGACCCGCGTGAGCAGCGTGACCGAGCGGATCGCGTCGTCGTTGCCGGGGATCTTGTAGTCGACCTCGTCCGGGTCACAGTTGGTGTCCAGGATCGCGACGACCGGGATGTGCAGCTTGTGCGCCTCGCCGACCGCGATGTGCTCCTTCTTGGTGTCGATGATCCACACCGCGCTGGGGACCCGGGCCATGTCGCGGATGCCGCCGAGCGTCTTGTCGAGCTTGTCCTTCTCGCGCTTGAGGACCAGCAGCTCCTTCTTGGTCATGCCCGAGCCGGGCACGTCGTCGAAGTCGAGCTGCTCGAGCTCCTTGAGCCGCTGCAGCCGGCCGTGCACGGTCTGGAAGTTGGTGAGCATGCCGCCCAGCCAGCGCTGGTTCACGTAGGGCATGCCGACCCGGGTCGCCTGCTCGGCGATGGCCTCCTGCGCCTGCTTCTTGGTGCCGACGAACAGCACCGAGCCGCCGTGGGCGACGGTCTCCTTGACGAACTCGTAGGCGCGGTCGATGTAGGACAGCGACTGCTGGAGGTCGATGATGTAGATGCCGTTGCGCTCGGTGAAGATGAAGCGCTTCATCTTCGGGTTCCAGCGGCGGGTCTGGTGCCCGAAGTGCACGCCGCTCTCGAGCAGCTGCTTCATGGAGACGACCTGGTTGGCCACGGGGCTGCCTTTCCTGGCGCCGGCCGGCCCGCTCGGGCACAGGTCGGCGCATGTGGGTTCCTGGTGGTCGACCGGTCGGCCGTCCACCTCCTGACGCCCGGCAGCGCGCTCGCCGACCGTCCCTCGTCGCGAGTTCAGGTGGACCGCTGAGCGCACCCCCGCCGGTGAGCCGGCTGGGAGGCCGACCCGGTGGCGGAACGCGGGCGTGCGAAGTCGGCCCGCCGAGACGGGCCGCTGCCCGCAGTGTACGCCCGGCCGGGGCCGCAGCCGAAATCGCCCACCGAGGCGCTGTCCACAGGATCCCCGGCGCCCCGCGGCGTCCACAGCCGGTACCGGGCGGCCCGCTGGCCGCCCCTCCCTGCGCCAGGCTCGGCCCGTGCGCGTCCCCCTCCCCGCCCGCGTCCGGCGGGCGGCTCCCGAGCTGCTCACCGCGGCCGCCCTGCTGGCGGGCAGCAGCGGCGGGATCGCGCCCGGGGCGGGCCGGCCCACCCAGCCCCCGCCCCGCGGTGGAGCCTCCCCCTGTCCGCCCCCCATGGTGGTGGTGGCGGCGCCGTTCGCGCCGCCCGCCGGGCCCTACGGCCCGGGGCACCGCGGCGTCGACCTGGCCGCGGCGCCGGCCGCGGGGGTGCTGGCCGCCGGGCCGGGCACCGTCGCGTTCGCCGGGCGGGTCGCGGGGCGGGGCGTGGTGTCGGTGGACCACCCCGGCGGCCTGCGCACGACCTACCAGCCGGTCGGGGCCGCGGTCACGCGCGGGGAACCGGTGCGCGCGGGCCAGCTGCTCGGGCTGCTCGAGGGCACCGGCGGGCACTGCCTCCCGCGCGCCTGCCTGCACTGGGGGCTGCGCCGCGGCACCACCTACCTCGACCCGATGTCCCTGCTCGGCCCGGCCCGGGTCCGGTTGCTCCCGGTCTGGACGCCCTGACCGCCGCCGTGGTCAGAGCAGCGACGGCAGGTCCGCCGCGAGCCGGCGGTAGTCCGCGGGGGCGTTGTAGGCCTGCGCCGAGAGCCGCAGGAATCCGCGTCCGGCCCAGACGGTCACGGCGACCTCGACCGCCGACTCCTCGCCGATCCGGTCCTGCAGGTCGACCGCCTGCTGCCGGGTCGCCGCGACCCCCTCGGGGAGCGGGACGACCTGCATCGGCACGGCCGGGTCCCGGGGCAGCGCGCCGGCCCCGCCGTGCAGCGCGGCGGCGACCTCGACCTGACCGGCCACGGCAAGCTCGACGTTGTGCCGTCTGAGCCGGTCCAGGCCCAGCCGGTCCAGCACGCGCAGGGCCCGCGGCGCCGACAGCCAGCCGGTCGGGTCGTCGGTGCCCGAGTCGTCGAAGGCCAGCGGGAAGCCGTCGGACTCCCCCCAGGAGGCGACGAGCGGCCGCAGCGACGCCCGCCGGCTCGCGGCCGCGTGCAGCACGGCGGTGCCCCGCGGGGCACAGGCCCACTTGTGCAGGTTGCCGACGTAGAAGTCGGCGCCGACCCGCTCCAGGTCGAGGTCGAGCATGCCCGGCGCGTGCGCGCCGTCGACGAGCACCGCGATGCCACGCTCCTGCAGCGCAGGCACCAGAGCGACCAGCGGCAGCCGGTGGGCGGTCGGCGAGGTCACGTGCTCCAGCACCACCAGCCGGGTCCGGTCCGTGACCCCGGCCAGGACGGCCGCGGCGGCCGCGTCGTCGTCCCCGATCGGGACGTGCACCGTGTCGACGACGGCGCCCCGGTCCGCCGCGAACCGGTGGGCCGCGATCCGGACCGCGCCGTAGCAGTGGTCGGTGAGCAGCACCCGGTCACCGCCGGTCAGCGGGAAGGCCGCCAGCACGGTGCTCACGCCGCTCGTCGCGTTGCGGACGAAGGCGAGCGAACCCTCGTCGGCACCGAGGAACGCGCCGACCTCGGCCCGCGCGGACGCCAGCGCAGCGGGCATCTCCCGGTTGAAGAAGCGCGTGGGGTTGACCTCCATCCGCTCGCGCCAGGACTGCTGCTCCTCGAGCACCGGGATGGGGACCGCGCCGTACGACCCGTGGTTGAGGTGGGCCACCGTCGGCGCCAGGGGCCACAGGGCCCGGACCTCCGGCCAGTCCGGACCCCAGACCGGGTTGGGCACGACATCCGTCGCGGTGGAGGGCTCGGCGGGCATGATGTCCAGCCTATGGGCGACACACCCGGGGACCGCGCGGCGCCACGGCCACGTCGCGCCCGCATGGTGGCAGCCACCCTCACCGCGGCCGCCGCCGCGTGCGCCCCCGGCGCGCTCCCGGCCTGGTCGGACCCGGCCGTCGCCGCCGCCGCCCGACCGGCCGCCCAGGAGGCGCGGGCGCCGCACCACCCCGGCCGGCTGACCCATCTGGGGGACGCCGGTCAGGTCGTGGTGGTGTCCGCGCGCACCTGGTCGAGCAGCCACGCCGTCCTCCGCCGCTACGAGCGGCGCCCCGACGGGGCCTGGCGACGGGTCGGGCGTGCCGTGCCCGCCCGGGTCGGCCGCAACGGCTTCGCGCCGGCGGCCGAGCGTCGCCAGGGCTCGGGCACCAGCCCGGCGGGGACCTTCGGGGTCGTGTCCGCGTTCGGCAACGGCAGCGACCCCGGCACGGCCCTGCCCTACCGGCGGACCGACCGCAGCGACTGGTGGGTCTACGACCCCAGGGACCCGGACACCTACAACGTCCTCCAGCCGCGCCGGGTCGCCGGGGCGCGGTGGCGGCCGGCCTGGGCCGAGGACCTGTCCGGCTTCGGTGCCCAGTACCGCTACGTCGCGGTCCTCGACTTCAACCTGCCGGGCGGGGTGCACCGGGACGCCGACGGCGAGCGGGTCGCCGCGCAGCCGGCCGACACCCGGCGGGGCGGCGGGATCTTCCTGCACGTGAGCGGCCCGGCCGGGACCGCCGGGTGCGTGTCGGTGCGCCGGGCGACGATGCGGGCCACGCTGCGGTGGCTGGACCCGGCGCGGAGACCCGTGGTCGTCATGGGACCCCGCACCGCGCTGCGCCGCCTCTGAGCCTGCGGGTCAGTCCTTGCCGTCCGCGAGCTTGCCGCGCAGCTGCAGGACCGCCTTCGTGTGCATCTGGCAGATCCGGCTCTCGGTGACGCCGAGGACCTGGCCGATCTCGGCGAGGGTGAGGCCCTCGTAGTAGTAGAGGGTGACGACGATCTTCTCGCGCTCCGGCAGGGTGTTGATCGCCTTGGCGAGCAGGAACTTGGTCTCCTCGGACTCGAAGGCGAGGACCGGGTCCTCGGCCTTGGTGTCCTCCAGGGTGTCGACCAGGCTGAGCTTGTCGCCCTTCTCCCCGCCGACGCTGAGCAGCTCGTCGAGCGCCACCACGTTGACGAAGGACACCTGGCTGAAGATCTGGTGCAGGTCCTCGAGCTTGATGCCCATCTCGGCCGCGACCTCGGCCTCGCTGGGCGTGCGGTGCAGCTGGGCCTCGAGCGAGGCGTAGGCCTTCTCGACCTCGCGGGCCTTGTAGCGGACCGAGCGGGGGATCCAGTCGATCGCGCGCAGCTCGTCGATGATCGCGCCGCGGATCCGGCTGATCGCGTAGGTCTCGAACTTGATCGCGCGCTCGAGGTCGAACTTCTCGATGGCGTCGATCAGGCCGAAGATGCCGTACGACACGAGGTCGGCCTGCTCGATGTTCGGCGGCAGCCCGACGCCGACCCGGCCCGCGACGTACTTCACCAGCGGGGAGTAGTGCAGGATCAGCCGCTCGCGCAGCGGTCCGTCGCCGGTCTTCTTGAAGTCCTGCCACAGCTCGCGCAGGGCCGCCTCGGCGGCGCTCTTCTCCGCGGCCGCCTCGTCGACGACGTCTGCCGCCCCGTCCACCGCGGGCTTGGCGGCAGCCTTCTGCTGCACGTCAGGCCCTTGGGTGCGCTTGGTCATACGTTGCCTTCAGCCGGTCGACGGACACATGGGTATAGATCTGCGTCGTAGCGAGCGTAGCGTGACCGAGTAGCTCCTGAACGCTTCTCAGGTCGGCTCCCCCTTCCAGCAGGTGCGTGGCAGCCGAATGGCGGAGGCCGTGCGGCCCCAGGTCCGGCGCGCCCGGCACATGGGCAAGCATGCCGTGCACCGACCGCCGGACCGTACGCGGGTCGACGCGGCCCCCTCGGGCGCCCAGGAACAGCGCGTCCCCGCTGCCCGGTCCGCGCAGCAGGGGACGCCCCCGGGCCAGCCAGCGGTCGACGGCCCGGACGGCGGGAGCGCCGACCGGCACGGTGCGCTCCTTGGATCCCTTGCCGAGCACCCGCAGCACACGGCGGTCCCGGTCGACGTCGTCGAGGTCCAGGCCGCACAGCTCGCCCACGCGGATGCCGGTGGCGTAGAGGACCTCGAGGACCGCGAGGTCCCGGACCGCGGTGGGGGCGTCGTCGTCGGCAGCCAGCCCGGCCACCCGCAGCAGGGCGCCGGCCTCGTCGCGACGCAGCACCCCCGGCAGGACGCGTCCGCTGCGCGGGGTGGCGAGCAGCGCACCCGCGTCGGTCGCGAGCAGCCCCTCGCGCACCGCCCAGGCCGTGAAGCCCCGCGCTGCCGCCGCGCGCCGCGCGAGGGTGGAGCGGGCCATGCCGCGCGAGGCCTGCCCCGCCAGCCAGCTGCGCAGCACCGGCAGGTCCAGGGCCGCCGGGGAGTCCCGGCCCATCCGCCGGGCGTGCTCCAGCAGGGTGACGACGTCGCCGCGGTAGGCGCGCACCGAGTGCTCGGCCAGGCCGCGCTCCGAGCGCAGGTGCCGGGCGTAGCCGTCGAGGGCGTCGGCCATCGCCACCGGCAGCGCCGGCGCCGGCTCGTCCCCCTCGTCCCCCTCGTCCCACTGGTCACCCACGGGAGACACCGTGACCCGCGGCGCTTCCGCGTGCAAGCACCGGCGCGCCCGACCGGGCCGTGGGCGGACGCGGCCTGGCGCGCCGGTGCACGCCCCCGGGTCAGGGCGGCTAGGGGCCGCCGGGCACCGGTGCCCGCCGCCAGCGCCCCTCGCGGGCCTCGGCCAGCCCCAGCGCGCCGAGCTGCCCGAGGGCACGCAGCACGGTGGGGGCGTCGAGGCCGGCCACCCGCCCGACGCTGTCCGGTCCAGCGCGCTGGCGCAGGGGCAGCGCCTCGAGCACGCGCAGCGTCTGCGGGTCCAGCCCGTCGTGCGGCCGGGCCGCGGCGCGCGGCGGCTCGCTGGCGTCCTGCCCCAGCGGGGCGAGCAGGTCGACGACGTCGGCGGACGAGGTGACGAGCGAGGCACCGAGCGTCCGGACCAGCAGGTGGCAGCCGGCCGAGGACGCCGAGGTCACCGGCCCCGGGACCGCCATCACGACCCGGGACAACGCCTCGGCGTGCCCGGCGGTGTTGAGGGCCCCGCTGCGGGTGGCGGCCTCCACCACGACGGTGCCCCGGCCGAGGGCGGCGATCACCCGGTTGCGGTCCAGGAACCGGGCCCGCGTCGGGTGCGACCCCGGCGGCAGCTCGGAGACCACGCAGCCCGTCGACCGGATCGCGCGGAGGAGCCCGTCGTGCCCCCGCGGGTAGGCGACGTCGACCCCGCAGGCCAGCACCGCCACGGTCGGCGCCTGGACAGCGAGGGCACCCCGGTGCGCCGCGCCGTCGATGCCGTAGGCACCACCGCTGACCACGGTCCACCCCCGGTCGCCGAGACCCGACGCCAGCTCGGCGGCGACCGTCTCTCCGTAGGGCGTGCAGGCCCGCGCCCCGACCACGGCCACCGCCCGCGCGACGGTCGGCGCGAGCGGCTGCTCGCCCGCGACCCAGAGGCACAACGGCGCCTGGTCGCCGAGGTCGTCCAGCGACACCGGCCACTCCTGGTCGCCGGGGACCACCACCCGGGCGGCCGCGCGCTCGGTGAGCCCGGCGTCGGCCGCCAGCGCCGGGAGCCGGACCCGGTACTGCGCCAGCCGGTCCGGCTCGCCCGCGCGGGGCTCCCGGACCCGCTCGAGCACCGCCACCGCCCCGATGCCGGCCACCGCCCGGCCGAGCCACCGGTCGCCGGGCTCGGCCAGCCGGGCCAGGGCCGCGCGGGCCGCCCTGTCGTCGGGGCCGGTCACCGCCGGCCCCGGCGGGTCGCCGGTCACGCGGCCCGCCCGGCGGCCCCACGGCAGTCGAGCGCGATGCGCACGTCGCCGGCGTCGGGGACGTCGCGACCGGCCAGGTCGGCCACCGTCCAGGCGACCCGGACGACCCGGTCGACCCCGCGGGCGGTCAGCACGCCGCGGTCGAGCAGCCGCTCGGCCTCGGCGACCACCTCCCAGGGCAGCCGCCAGCGGCGGCGCAGCACGTGGCCGGGGACCTCACCGTTGACCCGCCAGGGGGTGCCGGCGAGCCGGCCGGCCATCCGCTCCCGCGCGGCCGCGACGCGCGCGGCGACCGCCGCCGTCCCCTCCGCTGCCCCCGGGGCCGCGCGCAGGTCGGCCCGGGTCGCGGCCAGCATCTCGATCCTGAGGTCGACGCGGTCCAGCAGCGGCCCGGAGAGCCGCCCCAGGTAGCGCAGCCGGGCCATCGGGGTGCACCGGCAGGCCGACACGGCCCCGGGGGCGGTGATCGCCAGGCCGCACGGGCAGGGGTTGGCGGCCAGCACCAGCTGGAACCGGGCCGGGAAGCGCACCCGCGCGGCCAGCCGCGCGACGGTGATCTCGCCGGACTCCAGCGGCTCGCGCAGCGCGTCCAGCACCGCGGGGGCGAACTCCGGTGCCTCGTCCATGAACAGCACCCCGCGGTGCGCGAGCGACGCAGCCCCGGGCCGCACCTGGGTCGAGCCGCCCCCGACGATCGCCGGCACGGAGGCCGTGTGGTGCGGGGCCTGGTAGGGCGCCCGGTCGACGAGCGGCCCGGACCCGTCGTCGAGCAGCCCGGCCACCGAGTGGATGGCGGTGGCCTCGAGCGCCGAGGCCCGGTCCAGCGGGGGCAGCAGCCCCGGCAGGCGCTCGGCCAGCATGGTCTTGCCCGCCCCGGGAGGACCGAGCATGAGCAGGTGGTGGCCCCCGGCGGCGGCCACCTCGACGAGGTAGCGCGCGGTCGCCTGACCGAGCACGTCGGCCAGGTCGGGCCGGTGGGCGTCGGCCGCGTCGGGCACCGGCGCCGCCTCCTCGGGCTCCGCGACGGCGGTCTCGGCGGCCGGCAGCGCCTCGCCGCGGGCGCGGGCCACCAGCCCGGCCAGGGTCCGGACCCCGGTCACCCGCACACCCGGCACCAGTGCCGCTTCCTGCGCGTTGCCGTGCGGGACCACGACCGCGGTCGCGCCGGCCCGGACCGCCGCGGCCACGGCGGGCAGCACCCCGCGGACCGGGCGCACCCGGCCGTCGAGCCCCAGCTCGCCGATCAGCACCGCGTCCTCGAACGCCGCCGTGGGCACGACGCCCTGCGCGCTGAGGATCGACGCGGCGATGGGCAGGTCGAAGGCGCTGCCCCGCTTGGGCAACGACGCCGGCGACAGGTTCACCGTGACCCGCTTGGTCGCCGGCCAGTCCTGGCCGCTGTTGACCATCGCGGCCCGCACCCGGTCGCGCGACTCGGACAACGAGGCGTCCGGGAGGCCGACCAGCGTGTACGACGGCACCCCCACCCCGAGGTCGGCCTCGATCTCGACGAGGTGGCCCTCGACGCCGACCAGCGCCACCCCGCGGGTGCTGGCCAGCCCCACTCAGGCCACCCCCCGCACGTGCTCCACCGTGGCGGGACCGCGCCGGGGCCGGACCACGCCCACCAGGTCCACCCGCACCTCGCCCGGGCGGACCTGCCGGGTCTCGATCCAGGCTGCGGCCAGGGACCGCAGCCGGGCGGCCTTGGCCGGCGTCACCGCCTCCAGCGGGTGCCCGCGCCGGGTGGAGGACCGGGTCTTGACCTCGCACACCACGAGCACGTCGCCCTCCCGCGCCACGATGTCGAGCTCGCCCCACCGGCAGCGCCAGTTCGTCTCGAGCACCGTCATCCCGGCCCGCCGCAGGTGGTCGGCGGCCAGCCGCTCCCCGTAGGCCCCCAGGGCGTCCTTCGCGCGCACCACCGCTGCATCCGTCACGAGGACGAGCCTGCACCGACGGGGCACGGTGGCAGCGGCACCGGCGACGGTCTGTGGACGGGGCCGCGGCAGCCCGCGCCTGGGGACGGCGGGCGCGGCGTCGCGCCACTACGACGCGTCCAGGAGCACCGCCCGCACGACGGCGCGGCGGTTGGCGCAGCGCGCCGGCATCGTCCGCCAGTAGTAGCCGAGGGTGATCAGCGCGAGGGCCAGCGCCCAGGCCCGGCCCCGCAGCCAGGTCTCGTCGTCCACGCCGAGCGCCTCGCGGAACAGCCCGCGGGACGGCGCGTCGAGGACGTCCCACGCCACGATCAGGTCGACCGTCGGGTCCCCCACCGCCAGGCCGCCGAAGTCCAGCACCGCCGCCAGGCCGTCGTGGCGCACCAGCAGGTTCTCGGCCACCAGGTCGGCGTGCAGCCACCGCGGGGCGGCGGTGGCCGAGCTGCCGGGCATCCGGACCGCGTCGTCCCACACCGCCCGGGCCGCGTCGAGGTCGAGGTCGTCGAGGTCCGGTCCCTCGATCCGCCGGCACGCCTCCAGGGCCTCCCGGGTGTCGGCGTCCAGCCGGGCCAGGGCATCCCCCCGGTAGTGACGCAGCTCCGGGTCGGCCAGCGCGGCGTCGGGCACCGGTGCGTCGCTCAGGGCGGACACCACCGCCGCCAGGCCGGCTGCCAGCGCGGCCCCGGCCGGCCCACCCGTCGCGCCGTCCGGCGGCAGGCCGTCGAGCCAACGCAGGACCGACCAGCACTCCGGGTACCCCGGGCCCGGCCGGCCGCACGCCACCACCTCGGGGACCGCGACAGGCAGCGCCGGCCCGACGACCGGCAGCCAGCGCGCCTCCTTGAGGATCGTGGCGGACCCGCCGGGCTGCCGCGGCAGCCGCACGAGCAGCTCCGGGCCGAGTCGGAACAACGCGTTGCTGGAGCCCGACTCCGGAAGCGGCGTCAGGGGCAGCGCCGCGTGCTCCGGCAGCTGCTCGTCGACGAGGGCGCGCACCAGCGCGAGGTCCACCGGCAGCTCGTCGTCGTGCAGGGCGCCGGTCATGGTGCCGACCCCATCGGTTCCGACAACGAGTTGTCGAGCGCGATCTCCGCCTTCGCCTGCGGGATGCCTCACTCGCCCGGCAGCTCGACCGAGAGCTCGTGGCGCGCGAGCTCCTCGACGTTGACGTCCTTGAACGTCAGCACCCGCACGTTCTTCACGAACCGCGCCGGCCGGTACATGTCCCACACCCAGGCGTCGGCCATCGTGACCTCGAACCAGACCTCGCCCCCCTCGGTGGAGCGCGGGGTCACCTCGACGGCGTTGGTCAGGTAGAACCGGCGCTCGGTCTCGACGACGTAGCTGAACAGCCCCACCACGTCGCGGTACTCGCGGTAGAGCGCCAGCTCCACCTCGGTCTCGTACTTCTCCAGGTCCTCCGCGCTCACCGGGACAGCACCTCCTCGACGCCTGCCCGCACGTCCACCCTGTCGATGACGTCCACCCCGTCGACCATCTCGTCCCCCGGCAGCGGCCCCTCGACGAGCCGGTTCGACGTGCGGACCGGCACCCGCTGGTCGCCCGGCACCCGACGCGCCACGTTCACGTAGGAGAACCGGTGCTCGGGGCACGGGCCGTGCGCGTCCAGCGCCGCGTCGTGGACCGGGGTGACGTAGCCCTTGTGGCCGAGGAAGTCGTAGTGCGGGTACCGCTCGTGCAGGCCGGCCATCAGCCGGTCCCTCGTCACCTTGGCGAGCACCGACGCCGCGGCGATGGACGCGCTCACCCGGTCGCCCTTCCACACCGCGAGGCCGGGCGCCGGCAGGCCGCGCACCGGGAAGCCGTCGGTGAGCACGTAGGCCGGGCGCACGGCCAGCTGCGCGAGCGCGCGCCGCATCCCCTCGACGTTGCAGACGTGCAGGCCCAGCCGGTCCACCTCCTCCGGCGGCACGACCACGACGGAGGACGCGGCCGCCCGCCGCAGCACCTCGTCGTGGACGCGGTCGCGGGCCGCCGGCGTGAGCAGCTTGGAGTCGGCAAGGCCAGGCACCTCGCCGCGGCGACCGGACGGGAGGACGACGGCAGCGACCACCAGCGGCCCCGCACAGGCGCCCCGCCCCGCCTCGTCGGCGCCGGCGACCGGCGTCAGGCCGGCGCGCTCGAGCGCCTTCTCGTAGGCGTAGAGGCCACCCTCCCGCCGGACCACGAACCTTCGCACGACACCCATCGTGGCGAGCCTACGACGAGGGCGTGCCGACGGGGCTCAACGACCGGCCTTGTCGATCCCCGGTCGGTCGAACGTGTCGGGCCTGCTCAGCAGGCTGGTCCGGTCGAGGGGCCACACGATGGTGAAGGCCCGGCCGATCACGTCGTCGATGGGCACGAAGCCCTTGCCGGGCAGCTGCCGGTGGGCGCGGCTGTCCTCCGAGACCGAGCGGTGGTCGCCCATGACCCACAGCTGGTCCTTCGGCACGGTGACCGAGAAGGTCTCGCCGGACGCCTGGTCGCCGGGGAACAGGTACGGCTCGTCCAGCGGGGTCCCGTTGACCGTGAGGTGGTTGTCGTCGCAGCAGGCGATCTCGTCGCCCCCGACACCGATGACCCGCTTGATCAGGTCCTCCTCGCCGGCCGCCGGAGCGAGCCCGACGAACACGAGGGCGTCCCGCACGAGGCCGAGCAGACTGCCGCGGTCGGTGGTGGCGCCGCCGCCGCCGAGCCAGCCGCCCGGGTCACGGAACACCACGACGTCGCCGCGGTGGATCTCGTCGGTCTTGTCCGCGAGCTTGTTGACGAGCACCCGGTCGTTGACCAGCAGGGTGTTCTCCATCGACCCGGACGGGATGTAGAACGCCTGGACCAGGAAGGTCTTGATGAGCACCGAGATGACCAGCGCGGTGAGCACGATGCCGGGGAGCTCACGCAGGAAGGACGCCCGCTTCGGCTTGCTGCGCCGGGTGCGGACCGGCGCGCGCTGCGCACCGTCAGCCGGCGCCGGGCTGCGCGGCTCGGCGGGTGCGCCGGGGCGCGCGCCGTCGTCGGTCGTCATCGTGTACGTCCTTCCGTCCCCGTGCTCCCCGAACGCGGCTGCGCCGCAGCGAAGCCTACGGCGGTGCCGGCGGTGGCTCCGAAGCGATCCAGCGGCCACACGACCACCAGGACGCGACCGATCACCTTCCCGACCGGCACGAAGCCGCCACCGGGGTCGCCCAGGTGGGCGCGGGAGTCGAGGGAGTCCGAGCGGTGGTCGCCCATCAGCCAGAGGTGGCCGTCGGGCACCTGCACGTCGAAGCGCAGCTCGGACGGGTCGTCGCCGGGGTACAGGTAGTCGCGCTCGTCCAGCGCGCGTCCGTCGACCGTGATCCGGCCGCGGTCGTCGCAGCAGACGACGCGCTCCCCCGGCAGGCCGACGACCCGCTTCACGTAGTCGGTGGTGCCGCCTCCGTTCAGCGAGCCGAACGCCTCGGTGCCGTCGAAGACGACGGAGTCGCCGCGGTGCACGTCGTGCAGCCGGTAGGACAGCCGGTCGACGAGGATCCGGTCACCGGGCCGCAGGGTGTTCTCCATCGACCCCGAGGGGATGGAGAACGGCGCGACGAGGAAGGTGCGCACCAGGACGGTGGCGAGCACCGCCAGGGCGACGAGCACCACCAGGTCGCGAAGCGGCCGGCTTCGCGACGGCGTCCCGCCCGGCACGCTCGGTAGCCGGGCAGCCCGCTCGTCGGAGGGAGCGGTCAGCGGGCGACGGGGGTGTCGCGGCGCTCCTTGATCTTGGCCGCCTTCCCGCGCAGCTCGCGCAGGTAGTACAGCTTCGCCCGGCGCACGTCACCCCGGGTGACGACCTCGATCTTGTCGATCACCGGGGTGTGGACCGGGAAGGTCCGCTCGACGCCGACGCCGAAGCTCACCTTGCGCACCGTGAACGTCTCGCGCACACCTGATCCCTGGCGGCGGATGACCACGCCCTGGAAGACCTGGATGCGAGAGCGGGTACCCTCGATGACCTTGACGTGGACCTTGAGCGTGTCGCCGGGCCGGAACTCGGGGATGTCCGAGCGCTTCGAGGCGGCGTCGAGGGCGTCCAGCGTCTGCATCGGGTTCTCATCTCTCGCGGTGCCACAGGTCACCCACGGTGGTGGGGTGCAGTTGTGGGGCGGTCGTGTCGTGGAGCAGCGCCCTCCCTGTGGCGGGGGCGCTCGCGGCTGACCGCAGTCGCTCAGTCTGCCACAGGCTCGGCGGGGCGGGCCAATCGGCCGTCCGCGCCGGCGGCCCAGCCCAGGGCGGCGAGCAGGGCGAGGTCGTGGCGGTCCAGCGCGGCGGCGTCGAGGGCGGCGACCAGGTCCGGCCGCCGCTCGGCGGTGCGGCGCAGGGACTCGTCGCGTCGCCACCGCGCGATGCGGGCGTGGTCGCCCGAGAGCAGCACCGGCGGGACCTCCCGGCCCCGCCAGACCGCCGGCTTGGTGTAGCCGGGCGCCTCGAGCAGCCCGCCCGAGGACACGGCGTGCGACTCCTCGACCAGCGACTCGGCGTTGCCGATGACGCCGGGCAGCAGCCGTGCGACGGCCTCGACCACGGCCAGGACTGCCACCTCTCCCCCGTTGAGCACGTAGTCGCCGAGGCTGACCTCGGTCACCGCAGCCACGCCGGGCCGTCCGGCGACCTCGTCGAGCACCCGCTGGTCGATGCCCTCGTAGCGACCGCAGACGAAGGCCAGCCGCCGCTCCGTGGCGAGCTGCTGGGCCATCGCCTGGGTGAAGGGCACCCCGCCTGGCGTCGGGACCAGGACCCGAACTCCGTCACCGTCGCCGCCGCCGGCGTCGGCGAGCACCTCGTCCAGGGCCGCACCCCACGGCTCGGGCCGCATGAGCATCCCGGGTCCGCCGCCGTAGGGCGAGTCGTCGACGGTGCGGTGCCGGTCGGACGTCCACCGGCGCAGGTCGTGGACCCGCAGGTCCACCAGCCCGTCCTCGACGGCCCGACCGATCAGGGACAGCCGCAGCGGGGCCAGGTAGTCCGGGAAGATCGTGACGACGTCGATCCTCATGCCGGGCCGTCGCCCGGGTCGCCGGTGTCGCCGGCGGACGTGGCGTCGCCGGACGCGTCGTCATCGGACGGCTCGTCCGGGACCTCGTCGAGCAGCCCCGGCGGCGGGTCGAGGACGACCTCGCCGGCGTCGAGGTCGACGGTCGGCACCATCGCGGCGACGAAGGGCACCAGCACCTCGGTGCCGTCGGGCCGGCGCACCGCGAGCACGTCCTGACCGGGCAGGTGCAGCACCTCGGCGAGCTCGCCCACCGGCTCGCCCAGCAGGGTGCGCACGGCGAGGCCGACCAGCTGCGAGTCGTGGAACTCGTCCGGGTCGTCGAGGCGCTCGGCCGGGTCGACCTCGCCCACGATGAGCACGCCGCGCAGCCCCTCGACGGCGTCGCGGTCGGCGTACCCCTCGAAGCTCAGCAGCAGCCGGCCGGAGTGCACCCGGCCGTCGACGATGGTCAGCGGCCCGGCAGACGCGGGCTCGGTGCGCACCGTCGTCCCGGGGGCGAGCCTGCCCTCCGGGTCGTCGGTGCGCACCTCGACCGACACCTCGCCGCGGAGGCCGTGGGGACGGCCGATCCGCGCGACGACGACCTCCACCAGCCCTCCGCCTCGTCGACCCCGAGGTCGGCTGCTAGCGCTCGTCGACGTCGAGGAAGTCGACGCGGACGCTACGGCCGTTGCCCAGCGCGCCGATCACGGTGCGCAGCGCCTTGGCGGTACGTCCGCCCCGGCCGATGACCTTGCCCAGGTCCTCGGGGTGCACGCGCACCTCGAGGGTGCGACCGCGCCGGTTGGTGCGGTCCTGGACGGACACCTCGTCGGGGTGGTCGACGATGCCGCGGACCAGGTGCTCGAGGGCTTCCTCGAGCACGGCCTAGGCCTCGTCCTTGGCCGGCTCGTCGGCCGGAGCCTCGGCAGCCGGAGCCTCGGCAGCGGGCGCCTCGGCAGCGGGCGCCTCGGCCGCGCTCGTGGGCGCCTCGGCGCGGGCGCCTCGGCCTCGCTCGTGGGAGCCTCGGCAGCGGGCGCCTCGGTCGCGGGCGCCTCGGCAGCAGGCGCCTCGGCCTTCTTGGCCGCCTTCTTCTTCGGCGTGGTGGCCCCGCTCTTGGGCTCGCCCGCCGACTCCTTCGCCGCCGCCTCGAACAGGGCCTTCTTGTCGGCCTTGTCCTCGGGGTGGCGCAGGGTCCCCTCGGCGCCCGGGAGGCCCTTGAACTTCTGCCAGTCGCCGGTGACCTTGAGGATCGCGGCGACGGGCTCGGTCGGCTGCGCGCCGACACCGAGCCAGTACTGTGCGCGGTCCGAGTCGACCTCGATGAGCGAGGGGTCGCGGGTGGGGTGGTACTTGCCGATCTCCTCGATCGCCCGACCGTCGCGCTTGGTGCGCGAGTCGGCGACGACGATGCGGTAGTACGGCGCACGGATCTTGCCCATGCGCATCAGCTTGATCTTGACAGCCACGGTGGAGGAAGCTCCTGCTTCTACGAGCGGGGTGGCGGGACGCGCCGCGTGGGGGTGCGGTCGTTCCCGGCCGGGGGACGCGGTGCGCGCCGGGATGAGAGGGCCCGTCGTACGCCGAGTACAGCGCGCCATCATGCCAGACCACCCGCCACCTGCCGAATCCTCCCCACCCCCAAGATCCTTTGCGCGGCGACGAACCGGATGCGCGCAGCGTCGGTGCGGGGGCACCCCGTGGATCTGGCAGGGGATCTGGCAGGGGATCTCGCAGGGGATATCGCGGTGGTCACTCCGGGATCTCTCAGGCGACGACCCGGCCGCGGAGGACGACGGCCCGCGGGTGGGCGAGCACGCGCAGGTCGGCGCGCGGGTCGGCGTCGTAGAGGACGAGGTCCGCAGACTCGCCGGCCGTGAGACCCGGTCGCCCCAGCCAGTCCCGCGCCGCCCACGAGGCGCCGGCCAGGGCCACCTCGGCGGGCAGGCCGACCTTCTCGTGCAGCGCGAGCACCTCGCGGGCGACCAGCCCGTGCGGCAGCACTCCCCCGGCGTCGGTGCCGCAGTAGAGCGCCACCCCCGCCTCGTGGGCGGCGCGCAGCGTCGCGTCGCTGCGCGCGTGCAGGTCGCGCATGTGCGCGGCGTAGACCGGGAACTTGGCTCCCGCCTGCTCGGCGTACCGCGGGAAGTTGTCGATCTGCACCCGGGTGGGGACCAGCGCCGTCCCCCGCCTGGCCATCTGGTCCAGGGCCTCGGGCGCCAGGCCGGTCCCGTGCTCGATGCAGTCGATGCCGGCCGCGACCAGCTCGGCCACCGACTGCTCGCCGAAGCAGTGCGCCGTGACGCGGGCGCCGAGCTCGTGGGCCCGCGAGATCGCCGCGGCGGCCACGTCCGCCGGCCAGCAGGGCGTGAGGTCGCCGGCGTCACGGTCGATCCAGTCGCCGACGATCTTGACCCAGCCGTCGCCGCGGGCCGCCTGGGTCCCGACCTCGGCGACCAGGTCCTCGGGCTCCACCTCGGCGCCGTAGTTGCGGAGGTAGCGCCTGGTCCGCGCGATGTGCCGGCCGGCCCGGACCACCCTCGGCAGGTCGTCCCTGTCGTCCATCCAGCGGGTGTCGACCGGGACCCCCGCGTCGCGCAGCAGCAGCGCCCCGGCGTCCCGGTCGGCGAGCGCCTGGGACTCGGTGGTCGCCCGGTCGACCCCGCCGTCGGCGTCGAGGCCGACGTGGCAGTGCGCGTCGACCAGCCCAGGGACCACCCAGCCGTCGGTCGCGAGCGTCTGCGCCCCCGGCACCTCGTCCGCACGCAGCAGCCCGCGGTCGTCCACCCACAGGTCGCGCCGCCCGCCCTCGGGCAGGACGACGGCGCGCAGGTGCAGCGGCGTGACCGCCCCTCGCTCACTCATGCGCGTCACCCTGCCACCCGGGCACCTCGGTGATCCACCACGGATCCGCGACGGCGGGACGTCCGATCCCCCGAGGCGTGCGCGATCCACCCACGTCAGGACCGGGGCAGGTCGCGCATGCTCAGTTCTTGCTGGGCGGGAGCAGGCCCTTGAGCTCCTCGGGCAGCTCGAAGTCCTCGGGGAGCTCGGGCAGGCCGGGTACGTCGTCGCCGGTGGCGCGGGCCTCGGCCTGACGCTGCTCGAGCGCGCGCTTGGCAGGGTTGCCGGACCGCCCGCCCTTGACCTTCTTCGGCGCGGCCTGCTTGCCCTTGGCCTTCTTGCCCCGGCCCATCCCCGGCATCCCCGGCATCCCCGGCATCCCCGGCATGCCGCCCCCGGCCGCGAGCTGGCGCATCATCTTCTGCGCCTCGGTGAAGCGCTCGACCAGGCCGTTCACGTCGGACACGGTGCGTCCGGACCCGCGCGCGATGCGCTGCCGCCGCGAGGCGTTGAGGATCTTGTGGTTGCGCCGCTCAGCGGGCGTCATCGACTTGATGATCGCCGTGGTGCGGTCGATCTCGCGCTCGTCGATGTTCTCGATCTGCTCGCGCATCGCGCCCATGCCGGGAAGCATCCCGAGCAGCTTGGACATCGAGCCCATCTTCCGGACGCTCTCCATCTGCGCGAGGAAGTCCTCGAAGGTGAAGTCGTCGCCGCGGCCGAACTTCGCCGCCATCTCCTCGGCCTGGCCCTTGTCGAACGCCTTCTCGGCCTGCTCGATCAGGGTGAGCATGTCGCCCATCCCGAGGATGCGCGAGGCCATCCGGTCCGGGTGGAAGGTGTCGAACTCGTCCAGCTTCTCGCCGTTGGAGGCGAACATCACCTGACGGCCGGTCACCTTGGCCACCGAGAGCGCGGCACCGCCGCGGGCGTCGCCGTCGAGCTTGGTGAGCACGACACCGTCGAAGCCGACGCCGTCGAGGAACGCCTGCGCGGTGACGACGGCGTCCTGGCCGATCATGGCGTCGACGACGAACAGCGTCTCGTCCGGGCGCACGGCGTCGCGGATGTCGGCCGCCTGCTGCATGAGCTCGGTGTCGACACCCAGCCGGCCGGCGGTGTCCACGACGACGACGTCGTACTGCTTCTGCTTCGCGTGCTCGAGCGCCTGGCGGGCCACCGCCACCGGGTCGCCGACACCGTTGCCCGGCTCGGGCGCGAACACCGGGACGCCGGCCCGCTCGCCGACGACCTGCAGCTGCGTGACGGCGTTGGGGCGCTGGAGGTCCGCGGCGACCAGGACCGGCTGGTGTCCCTGACCCTTGAGCCAGTACGCGAGCTTGCCGGCCAGCGTCGTCTTGCCGGAGCCCTGGAGCCCGGCCAGCATGATCACGGTCGGCGGGGTCTTGGCGAACCGCAGCCGCCGGGTCTCGCCGCCGAGGATCGCCACGAGCTCCTCGTCGACGATCTTGACGATCTGCTGCGCGGGGTTCAGGGCCTGGCTGACCTCGGCACCGCGGGCCCGTTCGCGCACCGCGGCGATGAAGTCCTTGACCACCGGCAGCGCGACGTCGGCCTCGAGCAGCGCGACGCGGATCTCGCGGGTGGTCGCGTCGATGTCGGCGTCGGTGAGCCGGCCCTTGCCGCGCAGGGTCTTGAACGTGGCGGCGAGGCGGTCGGAGAGGGTGGCGAACACGCAAGTCCTTCGGGGCGTACGGCGACTGGCAGGCCGGGCTGGTCGAGCAGGGCGCCCAGCCTAGTCGCCGGGCGCAGCTCAGCCCGCAGCGTCCGTGAGCAGCCGGACGGCCTCGCGGCTCGCGGTGTCGGTCAGCGGCCGGCCGGTGGGGTCCTGCAGGTAGAAGACGTCGACGGCCTCCGCGCCGAGCGTCACCACCCGGGCTCCGCGGACGCTCACGCCCATCAGGGCGAGGGCCCGGCCCAGCCGGTAGAGCAGCCCGGGCCGGTCCGCGGCCCGCACCTCGAGGACGGTCGCGACGTCCGACGCGGCCTCGACCAGCTCGACCCGGGCGGGCGGCGGGGGCACCGCGGGCGGACGGCGGCTCGCGTCGCGCGCGGACAGCCGTTGGGTGACGTCCAGGTCGCCCCCGAGCGCGCGGGTGATGTCGTTGCGCAGCGCCTCGCCGCGGGGCTCGTGGTCGCGGTCCGGCACGACGGTCCACACGTCCAGGGCCATCCCGTCCTCGGTCCGCACCTGCGCCGAGCGCACCGAGAGCCGGTGCAGCGCCAGGACACCGGCGATCGTGGCGAACAGCCCGGTGCGGTCGGGCGCCGCGACGGTGATCGTCCAGGTGACCGCCTCGTCGGGCTCGGCGACGACGGTGAGCCCGCCGGCTCTGACCAGCCCTGCCTGCGCCGGGGTGAGCGGCGGCGGCGGAGGCGGGGGTGCCCCGAGCAGGCGCAGGCCGCTGCGGCGTACGAGGTCGTCCACGAGACCTGCCTTCCACTCGCTCCAGGCCGCCGGACCGGTGGCCAGCGCGTCGGCGACGGTGAGCGCCGACATCAGCTCGAGCACCTCGGTGCCGCCGAGCACGTCCACGACTGCGGTCACCGTCGCGGGGTCGTCGAGGTCGCGCCGGGTGGCGGCGTCGACGAGCAGCAGGTGGTGCCGGACGACCAGCGCCAGGGTCGCCACGTCGTCCTCCGGGAAGCCCATCCGGGTCGCCGCGGCGACCGCGAGCGGGACACCCGCCTCGCTGTGGTCCCCCGCGGCGCCCTTCCCGATGTCGTGCAGCAGGGCGCCGACGAGCAGCAGGTCCGGCCGGTGCACGTCGCGCACCAGCGGCGCCGCCTGCACGGCGCACTCGAGCAGGTGCCGGTCGACCGCGAAGCGGTGCACCGCGTTGCGCTGGGGCAGGTGCCGCACCCGGTCCCACTCGGGCAGCAGCCGGGCGACCAGCCCGGCCTGGTCGAGCGCCTCCCACACCGGCACCAGCGGCGGGCCCGCCCCGAGCAGCTCGACGAACAGGTGCCGCGCGCTCTCCGGCCACGGCTCCGGCACGACGGGGCTGTCGGCTGCCAGCCGGTCGACCGAGCTGGGCGAGAGGGGCAGACCCGCCCGCGCCGCACGTGCGGCCATCCTCAGCACGATCAGCTGGTCGGAGCGGGGGTCGGCCTGGGCAGTGAGCACGGCCTCGCCGTCGTGCTCGGCCAGCCCCGGGCCCAGCAGCCGCAGCACCGGGCGCCGCCCGCGGACGAACCGGGAGCGCTGCGGCCGGGTGGCCTGCAGCGCCCGGCGCCAGGTCACCTCCGCGGCATGGGTCACGGCCGACGCGGCGGCGCCGACCTCGCGCAGCAGCGCGTCCGCCCCGTCGACGCCGAGCTCGGCGGCCACGGCGTCCTGCTCCTGCTGCAGCAGCTTGTTGCCGGCGCGGCCGGTCACCAGGTGCAGGGCGTCGCGGACGTCGGCCAGCCGTCGTACGGCCTCGTCGACGTCGCGGTGCGGGCGGTCGGCGACCCAGGAGGCGGCGACGGCGCGCAGGGACACGACGTCGCGCAGTCCGCCACGCCCCTCCTTCAGCTCGGGCTCGAGGTCGTGCCTGAGGTCGCCGGCACGGGCGCCCCGCTCGTCCCACGAGACGCGCAGCTCGGGCAGCCGGCGTCGAGCGGCGGCCCGCCAGTCACCGAGCACCGCGGTGCGCAGCCGGCCGACGAGTGCCGGGTCGCCGGCCACCGATCGGGCGTCCAGCAGGCCGAGCAGCACCGCCAGGTCGTCGCTCGCCAGCCGGCGGGCCTGCTCGAAGGTGCGCACGGCGTGGTCGAGGGACACCCCCGTGTCCCAGACCGGGTACCAGATCTTGTCGGCCAGGGCACCGACCGGGTCCCGGTCGGTGTGCAGCAGGAGCAGGTCGAGGTCGCTGCCGGGTGCGAGCTCGCCCCGGCCGTAGCCGCCGACCGCGACGAGGGCGGCCCGGGACGGCTCCGCCCCCGTCGCGGCGACGGCGTCGGCGAACACCTGGCGCAGCCAGGAGTCGGTGAGCGCCGCCAGCCCGCGGCGGCGCATGACGCTCCCGGCGCCGGAGCCACGCGTCTCCGCGAGCAGCTCACGGCGCCGGGCCGCGTAGTCCGACGGCAGGGCCGATGTGGGCACCGTCACGGCCGTCGACCCCGAGTCAGAGCGCGTCGACGCCGCGCTCGCCGGTCCGGACCCGCACGACGGTGTCGACCGGGACCGACCAGACCTTCCCGTCCCCGATCCGGCCGGTCTGCGCCGACTTGGTGATGACCTCGATGACGTCCTCGGCGTCCGCGTCGTCGACGAGCACCTCGACGCGCACCTTCGGCACCAGGTCGACGGTGTACTCCGCCCCCCGGTAGACCTCGGTGTGCCCCTTCTGACGGCCGTAGCCACTGGCCTCGGTGACGGTGATCCCGTGCACCCCGAAGGACTCCAGTGCGGTCTTCACGTCGTCGAGCTTGAAGGGCTTGATGACAGCGGTGACGAGTCTCATGCGTCCACCCTCTCCTTGCTGCTGCCGACGCCTGCGCCGGTGCGGAACCCGCTCCCGGTGAACGACCCGAGCTCGTACGCCGACTCGGCGTGCGTCGCGAGGTCGACACCGGTGACCTCGGCCTCCTGGTCGAGACGGAAGCCGATCGTCTTGTCGATGACGGTGCCGATGACGTAGGCGAGGACGAACGAGAACGCCAGCACGGCACCGGCAGCCGCCGCCTGGCGCCAGAGCTGGTCGACGCCGCCGCCGTAGAGCAGCCCGTCGACGCCGGCCGGAGCCTTGGCGGTGCCGAGGATCCCGATGAGCAGCGTGCCGACGATGCCGCCGACCAGGTGGACGCCGACGACGTCGAGCGAGTCGTCGTAGCCGCAGCGGAACTTCAGGCTGACGGCCAGGGCGCAGAGCACGCCGGCGATGACGCCGACGAGGATCGCGCCGACCGGGTTGACCGCCGAGCAGGCCGGGGTGATCGCGACCAGACCGGCGACCACGCCGGAGGCGGCGCCCAGCGACGTCGCGTGACCGTCGCGGACCTTCTCGACCGCGCACCAGGCGAGCGACGCGGCAGCCGTGGCGACGAGGGTGTTGATCCACGCCACCGCGGCGACGTCACCGGCACCCAGCGCGGAGCCCGCGTTGAAGCCGAACCAGCCGAACCACAGCAGCCCCGCGCCGATCATCACCAGCGTCAGGTTGTGCGGGCGCAGAGCCTCCTTGCCGAAGCCGACCCGCTTCCCCAGGACCAGGGCGAGCGCGAGGCCGGCCGCACCGGCGTTGATGTGCACCGCGGTGCCGCCGGCGAAGTCGATCGCCTTGAGGTCGTTGGCGATCCACCCGCCCACCTCGGCGGTGTAGCCGTCGAAGGAGAACACCCAGTGCGCGACCGGGAAGTAGACGACGGTCGCCCAGATGCCGGCGAACACCATCCACGAGCCGAACTTCGCGCGGTCCGCGATGGCGCCGCTGATGAGCGCCACGGTGATGATCGCGAAGACGGCCTGGAAGCCGACGAAGGCGAGCGGCGGCAGGCCCGCGGCCTCGCCCTCGACGCCGCCCAGCGGAGCCGCGGACAGCAGCCCCTTGAGGCCGATGAAGTCGAAGTTGCCGAGCAGGCCCCCGCCGACGTCGTCGCCGAAGGCGAGCGAGTAGCCGTAGAGCACCCAGAGGACGCTGATGAGCCCGAGGGCGCCGAAGCTCATCATCATCATGTTGAGGACGCTCTTGGCGCGGACCATGCCGCCGTAGAAGAGAGCGAGACCGGGGGTCATGAGCAGCACGAGAGCGGCGCTCGTGAGGACCCAGGCGGTGTCGCCGGAGCTGGGTGTCACGGGATTGTTCCTCCAGATGAGGGAAGACGCACGGGGAGCCGGGCCTGCCCAGGAGGCTGGTGCCCACGGGTTTCCGTCCGGCGCGCCTGACGTTTCGTCGGCGTGACGATGTCCCCGGTCGTGTTACGGGGCCGTTTCCCCCGGCGCCGGGGGTCCGCATGCCGAGAACGCGTCCGGCGCAGCGCCCGGTGGCTCCGGACCGGTCAGCGGCGGCGGCGGAACAGCAGGGTCGCGGCCGTGGCCGCGAGGAAGGCGCCGACCGCGCCGGACGTCGCACGCAGGAACGGCAGGACGGCGAAGAGCAGCCAGACACCTGCCCCGGAGACCGCTCCCACGAGCAGGGCGGTCCGCAGGCGTCCCACGACGGTGGCCGGCCATCGTTCGGGACCGGCGGGTCGCGGCACGGGGCGGGCGTCGGGGCCGGTGGCCGCTCCGGTGAGCATGCCGTCGACCTCGGCCAGCAGCCGCTCGGTCTCGCTCGGCTCCCTGCGCTCGGCCATGCCTCCAGGATGCCCCAGGACGGGCCTCCGTGCCGGGGCCGGTCGGTCGCCCGGTAGCCCGGCCGGTACGGCTAGGGCGCAGCCGTGCCGAGCAGCGCGTCGACGAAGACCTCCGGGTCGAACGGCGCCAGGTCGTCGGCGCCCTCGCCCAGCCCGACCAGCTTGACGGGCACGCCGAGCTCGCGCTGGACGGCCACGACGATGCCGCCCTTGGCGGTGCCGTCGAGCTTGGTGAGCACGATGCCCGTGACGTCGACGACCTCGGCGAACACCCGGGCCTGGATCAGGCCGTTCTGGCCGGTCGTGGCGTCGAGCACGAGCAGGACCTCGTCGACCGGTCCGTGCCGTCTCGACCACCCGCTTGACCTTGCCGAGCTCGTCCATCAGGCCGACCTTGTTCTGCAGGCGGCCGGCGGTGTCGACCAGCACCACGTCGTAGCCGCCGGCACCGCCCTGCTGCACGGCGTCGAAGGCGACGCTGGCCGGGTCCCCGCCCTCGGGACCCCGGACGACCGGGGCTCCCACCCGCTCGCCCCAGGTCGTGAGCTGGTCGGCGGCCGCGGCGCGGAAGGTGTCGGCGGCGCCCAGCAGGACGCGACGGCGCTCCGCCACGAGCACCCGGGCCAGCTTGCCCACGGTCGTGGTCTTCCCGGTGCCGTTGACCCCGACGACCAGCACCACCGCCGGCCGCCCGTCGCGGCCCTGGGTGCGCAGGGCGCGGTCCTCGGTGGGTCCGACCAGGGCGAGCAGCTCCTCGCGCAGCAGGGTGCGCACGGCGTCCTCGTCCGGCCGGCCGAGCTCCTTGACCCGGGTCCGCAGCCTCTCGACCAGCTCCTGGGTGGGCCCGACGCCGACGTCGGCGGCGAGCAGGACGTCCTCGACCTCCTCCCAGGTCTGCTCGTCGAGCCGCTCTCGCGAGAGCAGCCCGAGCAGACCGGCGCCCAGGGCTCCCTGCGAGCGCCCGAGGCGGGCCCGGAGGCGGGCCATCCGGCCGGCCACCGGCTCCGGGGCCTCGACGGCCGGCTCCGCGACCGTGTCGGGCTCGAGGAGCCGGACGTCGCCGGAGCGATCCGCCGGCCGTTCGCCGGGTCGTTCGTCGAGCTCGGTCAGCGGTGGCAGCGGGGCCTTGGAGCGGCGCCCCCGGGTGAGCGCGAGCCCGCCGCCCACGAGGACGGCGACGCCGAGCACGGCCAGGACGATGACGAGGGTGAGGGTGTCCATCGCCGGTCAGTCTCTCAGGTTCCCCGGACCGCCCCGCGCCCGTCGCTCCCCCGCGTCCCCCCACAGATGATCGTTTGCGACCTGGTTCACCGACACGCCGTACGACTGCCCGGCGTGTCGGTGAACGGAGGTCGCAAACGAGCGGGAGGAGGGGGTCAGCCGCGGCCGGCGGTGACGACGCGCTTCACCTGCTGCTCGACGCGCTCGAAGCGGGCGGACATCGCGCGGGACTTCTCGGGGCTCGACAGGACGCCGAGCGGCGGAGCCTCACCGGGGTCGACGCGGTCCCGCAGGTCGAGGACCTTCTCGGTCAGCCGCTCGGCACGGGGGACCGAGCGCCCGCGGTAGGGGTAGGCGACGAAGCCGACCACGAGAAGGGCGAGGGCTCCGAGGACGGCATGGGCGATCAGCAGGGTCTGCACCAGGACAAGGTTACCGGCGCGAACACACCGAAACGTGACAGAGCGGTTCCAGGCGTGTTTCCGGTGTGACGGACGTGACGGGTGTGACTGCCGCGGGCCGGGGACCGGTCGGCTCAGGCGGGCTCGGCCTCCCGCAGCCGCTGCCCGATCACCGTGGTGATGCCGTCGCCGCGCATCGACACGCCGTAGAGCGCGTCGGCGACCTCCATCGTGCGCTTCTGGTGCGTGATCACGATCAGCTGGGACGCCTCCCGCAGCTCCTCCATGATCGCGATCAGCCGGCCCAGGTTGGTGTCGTCCAGCGCCGCCTCGACCTCGTCCATGACGTAGAACGGGCTGGGCCGGGCCTTGAAGATCGCCACCAGCAGCGCGACGGCCGTCAGCGACCGCTCGCCGCCGGAGAGCAGCGACAGCCGCTTGACCTTCTTGCCGGGCGGCCGGGCCTCCACCTCGATGCCGGTCGTGAGCATGTCGCCGGGCTCGGTGAGCACCAGCCGCCCCTCGCCGCCGGGGAACAGCCGGGCGAAGACGCCCTCGAACTCCCGGGCGGTGTCGTGGAAGGCGGCGGTGAAGACCTGCTCCACCCGCTCGTCGACCTCCCGGATGATGTCCATCAGGTCGCGCCGGGTGGCCTTGAGGTCCTCCAGCTGCTCGGCGAGGAACTGGTGCCGCTCCTCGAGCGCGGCGTACTCCTCCAGCGCGAGCGGGTTCACCCGCCCGAGCAGGGCGAGAGCGCGCTCGGCGGCCCGCAACCGCTTCTCCTGCTCGGCCCGGACGTACGGCGTCGGCTCCGGCTCGACCTCGCGCACCTCGTCCGGGGCCGGCGGCGACGGGGGCACGAGCTGGTGCGGGCCGTACTCCTCGAGCAGCGCCGCGGGGTCGACGCCGAGGTCCTCGAGCGCCTTCTGCTGCAGCGCCTCGATCCGCAGCCGCTGCTCGGCGCGGGCCACCTCGTCGCGGTGCACGCTGTCGGTCAGACGCTCCAGCTCGGCGCCCAGCTCGCGCAGCCTGGTGCGCAGGGCGCCCAGCTCCGCGTCGCGCTCGGCCCGGGCACGTTCGGCGCGCTCCCGGCCCTCGGCGGCCCGGGCCAACGAGTGCTCGAGGTGGGCCAGCGCGGCCTGGGCCGCCAGGGCGACCTCCTGGGCCACGGCGGCCTCGCGGGCCCGCCGCAGCCGGCGGGCGGCGGCACGGGCCCGGCCCTCGCGCTCCTGGGCCGCGGCCCGGGAGAGCTGGTCGGCACGACCGGCCAGGGCGCGGACCCGCTCCTCGCCGGTGCGCACGCCCAGCCGGGCGTCCATCTCCGCCTGCCGCGCCTCACGACCGGACTGCTCGAGCTCGTCGCGCCGGCTGGTGTCCGGCTCCCCCTCGTCAGGAGCCGAGAGCGCCGCCTCGTGCCGCTGCTCCAGCTCGGCCAGGGTCGCCCGGTCGGCGTCCAGGGCCTCGGCCGCGATTTCGATCGCGCGCCGCAGCCGGTCCGCCTCCCCGCCCGCGGCCCGGGCCTGCGCCCCCAGCTGGCCCAGCTGCTCGGCGACCGCCGACATCCGGGCATCGGACTCGTGCAGCCGGTCCAGGGCGGACTGGACGTCGCGGGTGGCGACGCCCTGCTCGTCCAGGGCGCTCTGCAGCTGGAAGCGGGCGCGCTCGAGCCGGTGGCCGGCCTCACCGAGGCGATGGGTGGCCTCGTCGACCGCGGCCTGCACCTCGAGCAGGCTCGGAGCCGACGCCGAGCCGCCGGCGGCGTGGTCGCGGCCGAGCAGGTCGCCCTCGCGGGTCACGGCCACGAGGTCCGGCCGGGCCTCGACGACTCGCCGCGCCGTCGCCAGGTCGTCGACCACCACCACGTGGGCCAGCAGCCGGCTGACGGCCGGCTCCAGCGGGGGCGGGGCCGACACCAGGTCGAGGGCCGCGCGGGCGCCCGGCGGGACGCTCGGCGGCGGCACGGAGCCGGGGGACGCCGTCCCGCCGACGACGAGCCCGGCCCGGCCGGCGTCGTCGGCCTTGAGCAGGGTGATGGCCGCCTCCGCCGCCCGGAGGTCGCTGACGACCACCGCGTCGGCCGCCGACCCCAGCGCTGCCGCGACCGCGGTCTCGGCGCCGGACTCGACGGTGAGCAGCGCGGCCACCGAGCCGAGCACGCCGGAGAGCCGGCCGTCGGCCGCGAGGACCGTACCGGCGCCGTCCTTGCGGGCCAGTCCGGTCTCGAGGGCGTCCTTGCGCGCCACGAGGGCCGCGCGCTCGCGCTCGGCCTCCCGCTCCTCGGCGCGCAGGGCCGCGACCCGCTCCTCGGCCGCGGCCAGCCGCAGCGCGGCCTCCTCGTGGACCGAGTCGAGGTCCTCCTCGCCGGCGTCGAGGCCCGCGACCTGGGTCTCCAGGGCGGTGAACTCGGCCGTCGCGGCCCGGGCCCGCTCGGCCGCCTCGTCGTACGCCGGCCGGAGCCGGCCGACCTCGGCCTCGCCGGCGTCGACCCGGCTGCGCCGGGCGGCCACCTGACCGGCGAGCCGGGCCATGCCCTCGCGCCGGTCGGCGGCGGCGCGCGCGACCGCGGCGACCCGCTTCTGCTCCTCGGCGAGGGCCTCCTCGGCCTCCTGGCGGGCCTGCACCGCGACCGCCAGCGCCTCGCGCCCCCGCTCGACGCCCGCCTGGATCTCGGCCTCCTCGGCACGCACCCGCTCGGCCTCGGCGTCGAGCTGGTCGGGGTCCCGGTGGTCGCCGTGACCGGTCCCGCCGGGCTGCTCGTCCGGCGCGGCGAGGTGGCGCACCCGCTCGGCCGCGAGCGACCCGGTGCCGCGGAAGCGCTCGCGCAGCGAGGACAGCCGGTACCAGGTCTCCTGGGCCCGGGCGAGGGTCGGCGCCTCGGCCGCGTGCGCCTGCTCGACGAGAGCCTCGCGGCCGGACGCCTCGGCGAGGTCGGCCTCGACCTCGGCCCGCCGCTGGCGCAGGGCGGTCTCGTCGGCGACCTCGGCCTCCAGCGTGGCGGTGAGCTGGACGAGGTCGTCGGCCAGGACCCGCAGCCGGGAGTCGCGCAGGTCGGACTGGATGACCGCGGCCCGCCGGGCCACCTCGGCCTGCCGGCCGAGTGGCTTGAGCTGCCGGCGGAGCTCGACGGTGAGGTCCTGGACGCGGGTGAGGTTGGCCGCCATCGCGTCCAGCTTCCGCAGCGCCTTCTCCTTGCGCTTGCGGTGCTTGAGGACGCCGGCGGCCTCCTCGATGAAGCCGCGGCGCTCCTCGGGGCCGGCGGAGAGCACCGCGTCGAGCTGGCCCTGCCCGACGATGACGTGCATCTCGCGGCCGATCCCGGAGTCCGAGAGCAGCTCCTGGACGTCGAGCAGGCGGCAGGGCTGGCCGTTGATCGAGTACTCGGACCCGCCGTTGCGGAACATGATCCGCGAGATCGTCACCTCGGCGTAGTCGATCGGCAGGGCACCGTCGGTGTTGTCGATCGTGAGCGCGACCTCGGCCCGGCCCAGCGGCGCCCGCCCGGCTGCGCCGTCCTTGCCGGCGCTGCCGGCGAAGATGACGTCCTCCATCTTGCCGCCGCGCAGCGACTTGGCGCCCTGCTCGCCCATCACCCAGGCGAGGGCGTCGACGACGTTGGACTTGCCGGACCCGTTGGGACCGACGACCGCCGTGATGCCCGGCTCGAAGTGGAACGTGGTGGCCGAGGCGAAGGACTTGAACCCCTTGAGGGTGAGGCTCTTCAGGTGCACGAGCAGAACTCCTCGACCCCGGCGGGGAGCGCGGGCCGCTGCTGGCGGTCCGCGAGGCGCGGCGGGACGTACGGGTGGCGGGGAAGGCCGTGCCAGAGCCTACCGGCCCTCGCCCCGCACCGGCGCCAGGCGACGGCGGCGCGCCGCCCCGAGGCCGGCGAGCGCGACCAGCGTGAGCAGGACCAGTCCGGTGGCCGGGTCTCCGCCCGTCCGGCCGCCGCCGGCGCCGAGCGCACCGGCGAGGCCTCCGAGCAGGTCGAGCACGCCTCCGTCGTCCGGGGACCCGCTCCCCGGCAGGTCGACGGTGTAGACGTCCAGGCCGCGGACGGCGTCGACGGTGTAGACGATGTTGGTCTTCTTGCCGGTGGCGACGCCGGACTTGTTGCGCTGCGGCGCCCAGTACGCGTCCCAGACCTCCGACAGGCCGCTCGCGACGTAGCCGTACTCCTTGATGTCGCGCGCGTCCCGGACGTCGAGCAGCCGCAGGCCGCCCTCGTAGAAGCCGGCCGCGACGATCCCGCTCTGGTGGACGTCGAACCAGTGGGCGGAGCAGAAGGCCATGTGCGGCGCCGAGACGCCCTCGCCGAGGTCGACGGGGTTGATCCGGTCGAGGGGGGTGATCCCGCCCGGCGCCGAACCGGGAGCGGTCTGCCCGCCCGCGACCTGCCAGGTCTGGAAGCTGCCGGCCGTGGAGCAGTCGGTGTTCTCGTAGTCCTCCTCGGTGACGAGCAGGACGTTGCCGTTGCGCACGCTGGGCGCGCGGCCCGGGGCGTACTGGGCGGCGTTGGGGCGGGCCGAGTTGTGGTGGATGAAGTCGTTCCAGGGGCCTTGCACGCCGTGCTCGTCGGTGGTGGTCACCAGCCGCGGGCGCACCGGGTCGGAGACGTCGAACATCGCGCTGCCACCCGAGCCGGTGTGGAAGCCGTAGCCGGCGTCGTCGAAGTTCCACTTGTGCCCGGCCCCGCTGGCGAACACCGCGTTGGGGTCACCGGCGGGCGAGGCGAAGGGCTGGGTGCCCTGCATCGTCGGGTCGGAGTCGACCTCGCGGGGGTTGTCGAGGTCGGTCAGGTCGACGATCGAGAACTGGCCCTTGCGACCGGCCGTGTAGGCGTAGCGGCAGTCGTTCTCGTTGATGCAGCTCACCGTGTGGGTGTTGGTCGTCGTGGGGACCCGGGAACGGATCCGCGGGTTGGCGGGGTCGGTGACGTCGACCAGCATGACCTCGTTCGACCGGCCGATGTGGTCGGGCTCGGCGGGGCTGGCCTGCACGAGGTCGACACCCACGAGCACGAACCGGTTGACGACGCCGTCGACCTTCTTCTCGCCGTAGTTCATGGCCTCGTTCTCGAACACGAGGTTGGCCAGCACGCCGGTGGGGGTCGGGCGGGTCGGGTCGCTCACGTCGTACACCGTGATCGAGTCGGTGCTGGACACGTAGAAGTACGGGGCGGAGCGCGCGAACACCCCGGAGATGCCGGCCGTGTCGGGCACGTTGGTGACCAGGCGGATGTTGGGGGTCGAGACCACGGGGACGCTGACGCCGTCCCGGTACTGCGCCCGCTTGTCCGCCGAGGAGCCGACCCCGCCCTCGTGCGCCGCGACGGGGGCAGCGGTGGCGAGGCCGACGCCGAGCGCGAGGCCGGCCGCGGCGAGGGTCAGGACGGGGCGAGGGTGGCTGCGCATGCCGTGCCCAACGACCGGACGTGGCGCAGGTCACGGCCCGCTTCCGGCCTGCGCAGGCCGCGGGCAGGGCGGAGGGGACGTCGCGCGTGGCGGCGTCCCCTCGGGTGGGACTGCGGTCGTGCGGGGTGCTGCCCTGAGGTCAGGCGAGCACGGGCTCCTTGTCGAGCGAGATGAGCGGCTCGTCGGAGATGCCGGCCGCCAGCCGGTCGTTCTCCGCGCGCAGCCGCAGCACCTCGGTCTCGAGGGTGCGTACTCGGTCCTGCAGACGCCGCATCTCCATGCTCATGCGGGGGTCAGGGCCACCGACATGACCGATGAGAGCCTTCGCCATGCGGTTCCTCCACCTGCGTTCCTCCGCCCCGCCTCGTTGCGGGACGCACCTGCTGCGTGGGCCCGGCCTCGCGCGCACCGGTCGGGTGAGGTCACCGGGCGGGGCGGCGTGGGGGGCTGCCATTTCAGGGTGACACCCGCGCACCGAGGGGTCAAGGGGCCGACGGCCCGCAGGCGTCACGGCTAGCCCGATCGGGTGACCGCGCCTGCCGCCCCCAGCTTCAGGGGTGCCAGCCGAGGTTGCAGACGGACTCGAACGCCGCGGCGTCGGCGTCGGCGATCGACGGGTTGAGTGCCTCCTGCGCACCGCCGGGCGGCCCCACCCACACGAGGAACGCGTACGGCTTCTTGATCTCGCCGCGCGCGTGCCCGTCGCAACGCGCCTGGCGGAGCAGCACCGGGACCCGCACCGTGCGCCGGGCCGGGGTGAGGCGGGCCAGCGGCTGCGTGTCGGGCTCGGCGGGAAGCAGGTCGAACAGCACCGAGCCCGCGAGCTGGGTCACGTCGTAAGGCGCGTCCCCCAGCAGCCGTGCGACGAGGGCACCGTGCAGGACGGTGTCGTCGCCCGAGCCGGTCTCGCGCCACGGCCCGAAGGAGAGCGAGACCTCCCGCGAGAGCGCCAGGGTCCGGCAGGTGGCACGCGCGATGCCCGCGACCAGGCCGCGGGGGTCGGCCGGGACCAGCTCCACCGAGTACCACCTGGTCGCGGCCTCCCTGCGGACCTCGACCACGACCCGTGGCTCGCCCACCTGCACCTCGCCGGTGGCCGGGCAGTCGACCTCCCCGTAGGGCGTGGGGAGGTTGACGACCTGCCCGGGCGGCAGCGGCTCGTCCTTGGGCTGCGGGCCGGCCCCGGCGTACCCCGCGACCCGCAGCTCGACCGTCCCGATCCGCACCGGCACGCGGGCCCGGTTGGTCACCGCGACCTCGACCCGCTGGAGGACCTCGTCGCGGCGCAGCTGCACCAGCTCGGCCGACAGCTCGGGTGCCGGACGCGCCGGGGCCGGGTCGCCGCCGCCCGCGCACCCCGTCGCCAGCAGGACCAGCGCCACGACGAGCGGGCCCGTCCGCCGCCTCCGCGCGACCGTCACGACCTCGAGGGTAGGGCCGGTCACCCGCAGGCACAGACGAGACGCGCACCGGCGGGGAAGGTGACTGCCGGGAGCACCGGCGCCGCGGCGTTGGGGCGGTCCGGGTCCCAGACCGCCGCCCGCGGGTCGCCTGGACCTGCCTGGTCGTGGAGGAGGTAGACCGACCCGCCGGGGCCGTCGGCCAGCCCGGCGGACAGGCGCACCCGGTCGGTCCCCTGGACGAGCAGGGCGTTGTCACCGCCCGGGACGAGCCGGGCCAGCGCGACGTCCCCCGGCCCGGCCCCGCCGTCCAGCCGCCGCACGGGGACCAGTGCCTCGTGGGTGCGGCCCGCGACGGGCCCGCGCACGAAGGCCCAGCCCGGGGGCGGGGCGACGGCCCGGGCCAGGCTCGCGTCGCGGGTGACGCTGACCACGACCAGCGTGCAGGTCTTCCCCGGGCAGCCCGGCCCGAGGGTGAGGGCCCAGTCGTCCGCGATGCCGAGCAGCTCGCCGAAGCTGCCCAGCTCACGCACCGGCTCCCGCCGCCCGGACTCCACCAGGGTGCGCGGGTAGGCCAGCGCCAGCACCCGCTCGCCGTCGGTTCCCGGGCCGACCATCAGGACCGCGCCGGCCCCGGCCCCGCCGAGCGCCCCCAGCGCCGACCAGCGCTGGGGGACGAAGCCCGGGAAGGGATCGGCGTCGGTGGTCGCACCGGTCGCGACCTCGACCTCCTGCAGCCTCCCGTCACGCTCGACCACGGCTCGCGCGGCAACGGAGCCGGCGGCGACCACCGCCTCGGCGCTCCCGAGGGTGCGGTACCGCGCCCGGTCCGCGTCCGCGCGGAACAGCCGGCCGTCGTGGGCGCCGACGAGCGGTCCCGGGGTGAGCGCGTCGACGTCGGCGCCGCCGGGCCGCACCGGGACCAGCCGGGCGTCTGCCTGCAGGCCGCGGGGCAGCCGCGCGCCGGGCGAGGCGCCCCCGGGGGCCGCCACCAGCAGCCGGTCGCCGAGCCGGGCGACCAGGCGGGGGCCCTCGGGGCCGGCGGTCGCTGCCGAGCCGGACGGCGACCCGTCGGGGACGTCGCCGCGCGACGGCTCGTCGGCCGAGGACAGCAGCCCGGCGCGGGAGAGTCCCAGGCCCACCAGGAGGACGGCCGCGGCCAGGCCGCCACGGCGCAGCCACCTCGGCGCGCGTGGCGGCCCGTCGTCGGGTCCCTGCCCGACGACGTCGTCGCCCTCCGGGGCCGCCATGCCTGCGAGTATCCCGCCGGCCACGCCCCCGGAGGGCGCCAGGGTCAGGTCGTGGTGAGCGTGGCGACCTGGACGGCGACCAGGCTGGCCCCGAGGATGTTGCCGGCCTCCGAGGACCGGCACTGCAGCTCGGCGGTCCCCGGCGCAGCCAGGGTGCCGGCGCCGGTCATGGCGATGGTCATCCGCTCGCCGGCGGCCCCCTGCGCTCCGGGGGTCAGGGTGTTGAGGTCGGCGACGGCCGTCCCACCGAGCAGGAGCTGGCAGTCGACGTCGGCGGTCGCCGCCCCGTTGTTGTTGCCGAGACCGCTGCCGGTCAGCACGAACGAGCCGGCGGGCAGGTTCAGCGTCCGCTGGCTCGCGAACGTCGTGCTCCAGTTGATGACGCCCGGGTTGTACGACGCGAAGGCGTTGCTCGGGCCGCGCGGGCCGGTGGCTCCGGGCGCACCCGTCGCACCGGTGGCCCCGGTCGCACCGGCGGGACCGGCGGGACCGGCAGGGAGCTGACCGGCGCGGAAGTCCCTCGCCTTGAGGCTGCCGTTGGCGACCTTGCCGGAGTTGATGGCGTTCTTCTTGATGTCGACCCGCTTGACCTGGCCGTTGACGATGTCGCTGCTGCGGATCGTGTTGGCGGCGTAGGCCGTCCCCCCGCTGATCGCCACGACCAGCGCCACCGTTGCGGTGATGTTGGCGTAGCGGCCGTTCGCGAAGATGCTCCTCATCTGACCCCCTGCTGGTGTCCCCCGTGCTCGCGGCGCCGTGCCGCGGTCGCACCCCTGCCTAGCGGCTCGCGAGCCGGGGGTCCATGACTGAGGAGCCAAACCTCGGGCAAGGACGCCGACAGACCCGGGCAGACCCGGTGATGCCGGACGGCCGGCTACCGGTGGGGGGCGCCAGGGGTCCGCTGGCAGCGGGGGCAGCGGAACGACGAGCGGTTCATGAACGGCTCCCGGACGATGCGCGCGCCGCAGCGGTCGCACGGCTCACCCGTCCGGCCGTAGACGTGCAGCCGCCGGTCGAAGTACCCGCTCTCGCCGTTGACGTTCACGTAGAGCGAGTCGAACGACGTGCCGCCCTCGGCGAGCGCGGCGACCATCACCGCGCGCGCAGCCCCGAGGACCTCCAGCGCCCTCGCCCTCGGCAGCGTCTCGGTGGCGCGTGCCCAGTGCAGCCGGGCCCGCCACAGCGCCTCGTCGGCGTAGATGTTGCCGATGCCGCTGGCCAGGGTCTGGTCGAGCAGCGCGCGCTTGAGGCCGGTCCGCCGCCGCCGCAGCGCCGCTGCCCACGCCGCGTCGTCGAAGCCAGGGTCCAGCGGGTCGCGGCCGATGTGGGCCACCGGCGCCGGCACCCCGTCGACGAGGTCCACCAGCGCAAGGCCGCCGAAGGTGCGCTGGTCGACGAAGCGCAGCTCGGGACCGCCGTCGTCGAACTGCACCCGGACCCGCAGGTGCGTCTCGTCGGTGCTGCCCGGCTCGCGGACCAGCAGCTGCCCGCTCATGCCGAGGTGGGCCAGGAGCGCGTCGCCCGCCCCGTCGAGGGGCAGCCACAGGTACTTCCCACGGCGAGCGGCCGCGGTCACCGTACGACCCGCGAGGCGGGCGGCGAAGTCACTGCCCCCCGCGACGTGGCGTCGGACCGCCCGGGGGTGGGCCACCTGGACCGCGGCGATGCGGCGGCCGGCGACCCAGCGCTCGAGGCCGCGACGGACGACCTCGACCTCGGGGAGCTCCGGCACCTAGCGCGTGACCTGGGGGGGCGTGACCTCGGGCGGCGCGACGTCCGTGCCGGGCACGGCGCTGCGCAGGTGCCGCCAGGCGGTGGCCGCGGCCTCCTGCTCGGCCTCCTTCTTGCTCCGGCCGGTGCCCTCGCCGTAGGCCTCGCCGCCGACCTGGACCACCGCCGTGAAGACCTTCTCGTGGTCCGGTCCGGCCTCTGACACCATGTACTCCGGCACGCCGAGCGCCGCCGTGGCGGTCAGCTCCTGCAGGCTGGTCTTCCAGTCGAGCCCGGCGCCGAGGGTCGCCGCCTCGTCGATGAGCGGGTCGAAGAGGCGGTGCACCAGCCCGGACGCCGCCGGCAGCCCCAGGTCGATGTACACCGCTCCGAGCACCGCCTCGAGGGTGTCGGCGAGGATCGAGGACTTGTCGCGGCCGCCGGTGGTCTCCTCGCCACGGCCCAGCCGGACGAGGTCGCCGAGGCCGAGGTCACGGCTGACGTCGGCGAGGGCCCGCATGTTGACGACGGCCGCCCGCAGCTTCGCGAGCTGGCCCTCCGGGAGCTCGGGGTGGCTGCGGAACAGGGTGTCGGTGACGACGAGGCCGAGGACCGAGTCGCCGAGGAACTCGAGGCGCTCGTTGGTCGGGAGCCCCCCGTTCTCGTACGCGTACGAGCGGTGCGTCAGGGCGCGCTGCGCCAGGGCGGCGTCGACCTGGAGTCCGATGGCCTGCGCCAGGCGGGCGGGCAGGTCGTCCTCCCCCGCGGCAGGCTGAGCACTCACGCCCGACGGCTCAGACGTCGAGGACGTCGCGGTCGTTGTAGGTGCCGCAGGTGGGGCAGGCGATGTGGGCGAGCTTGGGCTCGCTGCAGCGCTTGCAGGCCACCAGGGGGGCGGCGGTCGTCTTCCAGTTCGCGCGACGCGAGCGCGTGTTGCTGCGCGACATCTTGCGCTTCGGAACGGCCACTGTGTGTCTCCTGGATCTCGGACGTCGGTCGTGCTCGGTGGTGCTGCGTCGTGCTCAGCGGTGCTGCGTCGTGCTCAGGAAGTGCTGTCGCGCTCGGTGCCGGCGGCCAGCCCGCGCAGGGCCTCCCACCGGGCGTCGACCACGTCGTGCCCGTGCTCCGGGTCGTCCGCCAGCCTGGCCCCGCAGTCGGGGCACAGACCAGGGCAGTCGTCCCGGCACAGCGGCTGCAACGGCAGTGCGAGCACCACCGCGTCACGTACTGCCGGCTCGATGTCGAGGAGCACACCGTCCATCTCCGGCAGCGGCTCGGTGTCGTCGTCCTCGTGGCGCTCCTGCCCGGCGTGGGCGTAGAGCTCCTGCAGGTCGACCACGACCGGTGCCGTGACCGGCTCGAGGCAGCGCACGCACTCCCCCGTCGCGGTGCCGGACACCGTTCCGGAGACGAGGACGCCCTCGACCACCGACTCGAGCCGGAGGTCCAGCTCGAGCGGTGACCCGTCCGGGACACCGAGCACGTCGTTGCCCAGATGGGCCGGTGCCGGAACAGATCGGGAGACCGGGCGCATCGACCCTGGCCGCCGCCCCAGCTCGCGCGTGTCGAGCACGAGGGGCGATCGCGGGTCGAGGCGGGTCGTGGGTCTCCTGCTCTCTTCGGGCATGCTCATCGCAGACGTGACGCTCTCGGCCCCCTGGTCGGGACCGCCAGAAAGGCTACCCGACCGTCGGCGGCCCAGTCACATCGTCGCCCGCGGGGCACCGGCTACGGGTGACGGCGGGACGTCGGCGAGTGCGCTCAGCGTCCGTCACGGGGCGCGGTCGGCCCCGAACGGGTCCCGGTCGTGCTCCTCGGCGGGGAACTCCTCCAGGTCGCCGACCGTGCTGCGGCCGCTGAGCTTGTCCCGGCCGCGCCGGACGGCGGTGAGGGTCTTGTCCAGCACCACCTCGAAGTTGGCCAGCTTCGAGTCGACGTAGTCGTCGACCTCACCGCGCATGGAGCGGGCCTCCTCGGCCGCCTCGTGGCGGATCCGCGCCGCCTGGCGCTGCGCCTCGGCGACCACCTCGGTGTCGGCGGTCAGCGCGACCCGCTCCTCCTCGGCGCGGGTGACGATCCGGGCCGCCTCGCGACGGCCCTCGTCGACGACCGACTCGCGGTCGGCCAGCAGCATCTGGGCGTGGCGCAGGTCCTCGGGCAGCAGCCCCCTGATCTCCTCCAGCAGACCCAGGACCTCGCCCCGGTTGACGATGCAGGACGCCGACATCGGCATCGCGCGCGAGTTCTCGACGATCGCGATGAGCTCGTCGAGCTTGTCGTGGACGTCCACGGTCGGGGCCTCCGCGGTGAGGGGCTGGGGATGGCGCTGGGGCGGGCGGGTGCAGCCTACGGACCTCCCGGCGTCAGGACTGCTCGATGCGCGCTCGCAGGCGGGCCAGCACGGCGTCCGGGACCAGCCCCGACACGTCACCACCCCACCGGGCCACCTCCTTGACCAGGCTGGAGGACAGGAACGAGTACTCCGGGTTGGTCGCCACGAACAGCGTCTCGAGGCCGGTCAGCCGGTTGTTCATCTGCGACATCTGCAGCTCGTAGTCGAAGTCGCTGACCGCCCGCAGGCCCTTGACCACGACCGGGATCCCCCGGGCGCGGCAGTAGTCGACGAGCAGGCCCTCGAACGAGTCGACCTTGACGTTCCCGAGCGACGCGGTGACCTCGCGCAGCATGTCGATCCGCTCCGGCACGTCGAACAGCCCCGCCTTCGACCGGTTGACCAGGACGGCGACGGTGACCTCGTCGTAGAGGCGGCTGGCCCGCCCGATGACGTCGAGGTGGCCGTGGGTGACCGGGTCGAAGGAACCCGGGCACACGCAGCGGCGCTGGGTCATGCGGGTCCCTCCCGGCTCGTCGTGCTCGTCGTGCTCGACGCGCTCAGTGGCGCGTCCCGCCCGGCCGGCTGTGCCCGGTCTGCTCGGCGGCGGCGCGACCGTACCAAAGGGTGGCCTCGCCGTAGCGTCGCGAGCGCAGGCCCAGGTAGCCCGGCGGCCAGCGCCACGTGCCGCCGCGGGTGGCTCGCTCGACGGCCACGACCGCGTCCTCGGCGACGTGGCGGCGCAGGTCCGCGAGGACGGCCCGCAGGTCGTCGTCGGCCAGGTCGTAGGGCGGGTCGGCGAACACGACGTCGTACGGCGGCCCGGCCAGGCCCGTCGCCACGACCTGCTCGACCCGGCCGTGCCGCAGCTCGGCGCCGGGCAGCCCGAGGGTGGCGATGTTCCCGGCGACCACGCGGGCCGCGCTCCGGTCGGCCTCCACGAGCAGCGCGTGGGCCGCCCCGCGGCTGACTGCCTCGAGGCCCACGGCGCCGCTGCCCGCGTACAGGTCGACGACCCGGCGGCCGGCCCAGGCGCCCAGGAGCGACTCGAGGCTGGAGAACAGGGCCTCGCGGGCCCGGTCCGACGTGGGTCGGGTCCCGTGCCCCGGGGGCACCGCCAGCCGGCGGCCGCGTGCCGCACCGGCGATCACCCGGGTCACGGCCTCAGGCCTTCTCGAGGTAGTCGGCCCGCTGCTCCGCGAGCACCTGCTCGACGGCCTCCCGCAGGGCCGCGTGCCGCCGCAGGCCGGGGTCGGCGGTGACGACAGCCGTGGCGTCCTCGCGCGCGTCGGCGATGAGGTCCTCGTCCCGCAGGACCGACAGCAGCCGCAGGCTCGAACGCCGCCCGGACTGCGAGGCGCCCAGCACGTCGCCCTCGCGCCGGGTCTCGAGGTCGAGGCGGGAGAGCTCGAAGCCGTCGAGGGTCGCGGCCACCGCCTCCAGTCGCTCGCGGGCTGGGGTCCCGGCCTCGGCGTCGGTGACGAGCAGGCACAGGCCCGGCGCACTGCCCCGGCCCACCCGGCCACGGAGCTGGTGCAGCTGAGAGACACCGAAGCGGTCGGCGTCCATCACCACCATGCCGGTCGCGTTGGCGACGTCCACCCCCACCTCGACGACGGTGGTGGCGACGAGCACGTCGACGTCGCCGGCGGCGAAACGGCGCATCACCTCGTCCTTGGCGTCGCTCGGCAGCCGCCCGTGCAGGATCTCGACCCGGAGCCCGGCGAGCGGCCCCTCGACGAGCATGGGGGCGACGTCGAGCACGGCCAGGGCGGGGCGCAGCCGCGCAGCCGTCTCGTCGTCGGGGGCGGGTTCCCCTCCCCCGCCGTCGTCGAGCGCGTCGGCGTCGGTGCCGCCGATCCGGGGGCACACGACGTAGACCTGGTGCCCGGCGCCGACCTCCTCGCGGACCCGGCTCCAGGCCCGGTCGAGGAAGTGCGGCTTCTCACCGGCCGGGACGACGTGCGAGGCGATGGGCGACCGGCCGGCCGGCAGCTCGGTGAGGGTCGAGACGTCCAGGTCGCCGAAGACGGTCATCGCGACGGTGCGCGGGATGGGCGTCGCCGTCATCACGAGGAGGTGCGGTGGCACCGCCGCCTTCGCGCGCAGGGCGTCGCGCTGCTCGACGCCGAAGCGGTGCTGCTCGTCGACGACGACCAGGCCCAGGTCCTGGAAGTCGACGGCGTCCTGGATCAGCGCGTGGGTGCCGACGACGATGCCGGCGTCGCCGCTGGCCACGTCCAGCAGGTTGGTGCGCCGGGCCGCCGCGCCCTGCGAGCCGGTGAGCAGAGCGACCCGGGTCCCCACGTCGGACCCGCCGAGGAGCCCGCGCTCGGCGAGCGGCCCGAGCATCGCGGTGATCGACCGGTGGTGCTGCTGGGCCAGCACCTCCGTGGGCGCGAGCAGGGCAGCCTGCCCGCCGGAGTCGACCACGGTGAGCATGGCCCGTACGGCGACGACGGTCTTCCCGGACCCGACCTCGCCCTGCAGCAGCCGGTGCATGGGGTGGGCGCGGGCCAGGTCCTCGGCGACCGCCGCCGCGACCTCCTCCTGACCCGCCGTGAGGGTGAACGGGAGACGGGCGTCGAAGGCCGCGAGCAGCCCGTCGCCGCGCTCCGTACGCGCCGTCGCGGGCTCGGCCATGACCTCGGCGCGGCGCCGGGCGAGGACGGCCTGCAGCACGAAGGCCTCGTCGAACGTCAGCCGGCGGCGGGACCGGCGCACGTCGTCGTAGGTGTCCGGGTCGTGGATCAGGCGCAGCGCGTCGGGGAGCCCCATGAGCCCGCGGTGCAGCCGCACGTCGGCGGGCAGGGGGTCGGGCAGGGTCGTGTCGTCGGCCAGGGCGACGTCGAGGGCGACCCGCACCGCCTTGCGCACCCGCCAGGACGCCAGCTTGGCGGTCGCCGGGTAGACCGGCATGAGCCGCCCGGCGAAGTCCTCGGCGTCCTCCCCGGTGGCGACCTCGGGGTTCGTCAGCGTGACGCGGCCCTTGAACACCTCGACCTTGCCCGCGAAGAACGCCTGGCTGCCGGGGTGCAGCTCCTTGTCCCGCCAGCGCTGGTTGAAGAACGTGACCGTCGTGCGGGTCCGGCCGTCGGTGAGCACGACGTCGAGCTTGTGCAGCTTCGGCCGGATCTGGCGGCCGGTGACCGAGTGGATCGTCGCCTGGACCGTCGCGTGCTCGCCGGGGCGCAGCTGCGACAGGTCGGTGAGCTCGCCCCGCTCGTAGTAGCGACGGGGGTAGTGCCGCAGAAGGTCGTCGACCGTCGCGACGCCGAGCTTGTCGGTCAGCTCCTTGGCCGTCGGACCTCCGACCACGGTCCGCACCGGCGCGCGCAGCGACACCACCTCAGGTCACTCCACCCCGATGAGCAGCGGGTAGCGCGGCTGCCCACCCTCGTAGACGACGGTGTCGATCTCGGGGCGCTGGCGACGGGCGCGCTCGGCGACGGCCCGCACCAGGCCCGGGTCGGCGTCCGCGCCGCTGACCAGGGTCACCAGCTCGCCGCCCGACCCGAGCATGCGGGCGAGCACGGTGCCGGCGACCTCGGCGAGGTCCTCGCCGATCACGACGAAGTCACCGTCGACGATGCCGAGCACCTCGCCGGGGTGGCACACGCCGGCCATCGTCACGGCCTCCTTCGCCGCGACGGTGACCCCACCGTGCCGGCAGTGCCCCGCGGCCGCGGTCATCGCGACGACGTCGTCCTCGAAGCGGCGGGACGGGTCGTGCACGGCCAGCGCGGCCAGCGCCTGCACGCTGGCCCGGGTGGGGATCACCGCGACCCGCAGTCCCTCGTCGCGGGCCTTGCCGGCCGCGGCCTCGGCGACCGCGAGGCTGTCGGCGTCGTTGGGGAGCACCACGAGGTCGCGGGCCCGCGCCTGGCGCAGCCCGGTGAGCAGCTCCGCGGTGGACGCCCGCCGGCCCGGCCCCCCGCGCACCACGGTCGCGCCGGCCGTCTCGAACAGGGCGGCGAGCCCGTCGCCCGCCACCACGGACACGACCCCGCGACTGTCCCCGGGCAGCTCGCCGACCGAGAGCCGCGCGGCGTCGCGGAAGTGGGTCACCCTGATCCGGTGCGGCCGGCCGGCCTCGACGCCGGCCTCGACCGCGGCCCCCACGTCGTCGACGTGCACGTGCACGTTCCAGGTCGGCTCGGCCCCGACGACCACGAGGGAGTCACCGAGCGGGGCCAGCGCGGCCCGCAGCGGCGCGATCGCCTCGGTCGGCGCGTCCAGCAGGTACATCACCTCGTAGGTGGGGCCGTGGGAGTCGGGGTCGCCGACCTCGAGCCCGCTGCGCGGCCGGACCGCCTCGGCCTCGGCGGGCGGCCGCCGGGTCTCGACCTCGGCGGGCCGGGCCCCGGTCACGACCGACGCCAGGGCGTCCAGCAGCACGACCACACCGCGGCCGCCGGCGTCGACGACCCCGGCACGGGCGAGCACCTCGAGCTGCGCCGGTGTCTCGGCCAGCGCCGCCCGGGCGCCCTCGGCGGCGGCGGTGACCACGTCGGAGAGGTCGCCGCCGGGCGGGCCCTGCACCGCGTCGGCCGCCCGCTCGGCGGCGACCCGCGCGACGGTGAGCATGGTCCCCTCGACCGGGTCGGCCACCGCCTCGTAGGCGGCCTCCGCGCCGGCGGTGAGCGCCTGCGAGAGGTCGGCGGCGCCGACCGGCCCGTGCACCCCGTCGAAGCCGTCGGCCATGCCGCGCAGGAGCTGGGAGAGGATCACCCCCGAGTTGCCGCGGGCTCCCATGAGCGCCCCGTGCGCCAGCGCCGACATGAGCCGCCCGGGGGACGGCGTCTCGGTGTCCTCCCCACGGATCGAGGAGCCGGCGAGGGACTCGACCGCGGCCGCGAGGGTGAGGTGCAGGTTCGTGCCGGTGTCCCCGTCGGGGACGGGATAGACGTTGAGGTCGTCGATCTCCGCACGGGCCGCCTCGAGGGCGTCCCGGGCGGCCGTGGCCCAGCGCGCGACGGACTCGCCGTCGAGGCGGGCCAGGGTGGCGGTCACCTGCGTGAATCTAGTGCGGCGCCCTGCCGGTCCCGGCGCGCCGGGTGGACCGTGCGCGTCGCGCGGAGCACGGTCGCTCGGTTTGGGCCGTGACAGGCGTGTCGGTTAGGCTGCTGCGGTTGCCCGCCGACCGGGCGCCCCTGACTGCGTGCCCGACTACGCGCCCGCCCGCCTGACCATCGAGGAGTTCACCGTGGCTGCCAACTGCGACGTCTGCGGCAAGGGTCCGGGCTTCGGGCACAGCATCTCGCACTCGCACCGGCGCACGAAGCGCCGCTGGAACCCCAACATCCAGACCGTGCGCGCGATGGTCGGCAAGACCGGGAAGACCCCGAAGAAGCTCAACGTCTGCACCTCCTGCCTCAAGGCCGGCAAGGTCAGCCGCTAGGACGCACCGATCTCGATGACGGCCGGCTCCTCCACGGGGCCGGCCGTCGTCGTCCCCGGCACCTGCGCCGCCAGCTCCTCCAGCCTGCGCAGCAGCCGGGCCCGCAGACCGGCACCCCGCTCGGCGAGCTCCCGCTGGAGCCGGACGTACTCCGCGCGACCCTCCGGCGTCTCGACCGGGATCGGCGGGTAGCCGAGGCCGGCCAGGTCGTACGGGGAGGCGCGCATGTCGACCTCGCGGATCTCCCGGGCGTGCCCGAAGCAGTCGGCCACCAGCCCGCTCGCCACGAACGGCGCGAAGGCAGCCGCCCATCGGTAGAGGTCCATGCCGGCGTGCAGGCAGCCGGGCTGCTCGTCGTGCACCTGGCCGGCGCGGGTCGGGGTCGTCGCGTTGCGCGGCGCCGCGGCCTCGGTGAAGAAGCGGTACGCGTCGACGTGCGTGCAGCGCAGCGGGTGCGACTCCACGACGGCGTCCGTGGCCGCGCTGCCCAGCCGCAACGGCAGCCGCTCGTGCCGGACCTCGCCGGGCGGCAGCCGGTAGACCATGGCCCACTCGTGCAGCCCGAAGCAGCCGAACGACGGCGCCCGCGCCGCCGTGGCCCGCAGCAGCCGGACGGCGTCGGCGACCCGCCGGGCCTGCCGGGCCAGCCTGGTCGGGTCGGGTGCCACGCCGGAGCCGTCCGTGGTGACTGCCCAGTCGGCCAGGTCGGCGTAGCGCACAAGCGCCTCCGGACCGAGCAGCACGGCCCCGAGCCCGGGGCTGAAGCGGCCGAGCCGGGCGGGTGAGTGGTGGTAGTAGTCGAAGAGGAAGTCCTCGACCGGGTGCTTCTCACCGCGGCGCCGGCGGTCGAGGTGCGGCCGCACCCAGGCGTCGACCCGCGTCTCGTGGGCCGCTGCCAGCGGCAGCCACTCGTCGGGGGTGAGGGACCGCACTAGAACGACCGCCAGCCGCCCGGGCCGTCGAACGGCACCCCGTCGACCAGCACTCCCTCGCCCGCCTCGACCCGGCCGACGACGCTCCAGGCCATCGGGAGGTCGACGTCGGCCGGGAAGGTCGCCACGAGCGCGTGGTCCTCGCCGCCGGTGAGCAGCCACTGCAGGGGGTCGGCGTTGAGGGCCCGGGAGGTGTCCACGAACTCCTGCGGGACGTGGAAGGCAGCGGTGTCGACCCGGACGGCCACCCCGCTGGAGCGCGCGACGTGACCGAGGTCGCTCACCAGCCCGTCGCTGACGTCGACCATGGCGGTGGCGCCGAGGGACGCGGCGCGCGGGCCCTCGTCATAGGGCGGCACCGGTCGCCGGTGGGCGTCGACCAGGCTCCGTGGCGAGCGGAACCCCCGGGACAGCACCGCGAAACCGGCGGCGGACCAGCCGAGCCGGCCGGCGACGGCGACGAGGTCCCCCGGCCGCGCGCCGGCACGGGTCACGGGGTCGCGGCCGCCCAGGTCGCCCAGCGCCGTCACCGACACCGTGACGGCCTCGCCCCGGACGAGGTCCCCGCCCACGACCGCGGCGCCGGCGCGGGCAGCCTCCTCGCCCAGGCCGTCGGCGAGCTCGAGGACCCAGGCCGCCGGCAGGTCCGTGGGGACCGCGAGCCCGACCAGCAGGGCCGTCGGCACGGCACCCATCGCCGCGATGTCGGCGAGGTTCGCGGCGGCCGCACGCACCCCCACGTCGGCGGCGGCCGACCAGTCGCGGCGGAAGTGCCGGCCCTCCACGAGGACGTCGGTGGTCGCGACGACGCGACCGTCCGGCGCGGCGAGCACCGCGGCGTCGTCACCTGGTCCGAGCAGCACCGCGTCGGTGGTGCCGAGCCGGCTGGTCACCGCCTCGATCAGGGCCAGCTCACCGAGCTCGCCGACGGTGCCCGTCACCGGCCGTGCCGGGCGCTGGTCGTGGGGCCGGCCATGGCGCACTTCCCCTTCCGGTAGGTTCGCTCGCGAGCGTCGCCCTTCGAGGCGACGCACGCGACCGCCAGACTCTACGAAGGAAGGGGCCCCCGATGGTCGTCCAGGCCTACATCCTGATCCAGACCGAGGTCGGCAAGGCCGCCGCCGTCGCCCGCGAGATCGCCGACGTCAAGGGCGTCACGCAGGCCGAGGACGTCACGGGGCCCTACGACGTGATCGTGCGCGCCGAGGCCAAGAACGTCGACGAGCTCGGCAAGATGGTCGTCGCACGGGTGCAGAGCGTCGACGGGATCACCAGGACGCTGACCTGCCCGGTCGTCCACCTCTGACCCACCGGCGCGCGCGGCGTCCACGGCCCCCCGTCCGGGCATCGGTCCGGGCCGGGGGGGCCGTCCGCCCGGGGACGCTGGCCGCGCTCGCCCTGCTGCTTGCTGCGTGCTCGTCCGCGCCGGCCGTCCGCGTCACCGTCCCGACCGGGCCCGGCGGGGACTGCGAAGCCCTCGCAGCGGCCCTGCCGTCGGACGTGGACGGCCGGTCGGGACGGGAGGTCGCACCCGCCTCGGACCGGACCGCCGCCTGGGGCTCGCCCGCGGTGGTCCTGCGCTGCGGGGTCGACCGGCCCGGGGGACTCGCGGCCACGTCCGAGATCATCGAGGTCGACGGGGTCGACTGGTTCCTCGACGAGCGCAGGTCGGCGTTCGTCTTCACGGCGGTGCACCGCGCGACCCTCGTCGAGGTGCGGGTGCCCGCCTCGGTCGACCGGGCCGCGGCGACCGCACCCCTCGTCGACCTGGCCCCGGCGGTCACCTCGGCCGTCCCTGCCCGCTAGCGGTCAGCGCAGCAGGCCGGGGTCGCGCGCGAGCGCCGTCTGCACGAGCCGGTCGACCAGCCGGGGGTAGTCGAGGCCGGACGCCTGCCACATCAGCGGGAACATCGAGACCGGGGTGAAGCCGGGCATCGTGTTGACCTCGTTGACCACGAGCCCGGCAGGTGTGAGGAAGAAGTCGACCCGGGCCAGCCCCTCGCAGCCCAGCGCCTCGAACGCCCGCGCCGCCAGCGCCTGCACCTCGGCCACGACGTCGGCGGGCAGGTCGGCCGGCACGACGAGGTCGGTGCCCTCGTCCGGGAGGTACTTCGCCGCGAAGTCGTAGAACTCGTGCTCGCCGCCGACCACCACCTCCCCGGGCAGGCTGGCCTCGGGCCCGGCGCCGTCGAGACCCTCGAGGACCCCGCACTCGATCTCGCGGCCCTCGAGCATGGCCTCGACGACGACCCGCGGGTCGTGGCTGCGTGCCACCTCGATCGCCTCGTCGAGCTCACCGGCGTCGTGGACCTTGGTGATGCCCACGCTGCTCCCCGCCCGGGCCGGCTTGACGAAGCACGGGAAGCCGAGGGCGGCGACGGTCTCGCGGACCGCCGCCGGGTCGGCCGCCCAGGCGCGCGGCGTGACCACCGCGTAGGGGCCGACCGGCAGCCCGGCACCGCGGAGCAGCGTCTTCATGTGGCCCTTGTCCATGGCGGCCGCCGAGGCGAAGACCCCCGAGCCGACGTAGGGCACGCCCGCGAGCTCCAGCAGGCCCTGCAGCGTGCCGTCCTCGCCGTAGGGGCCGTGCAGCAGCGGCAGCACGACGTCGACCTCGCCGACCTCACGAGGCAGCTCGCCCGGCTCGTGGACCGTGAGGCCGCGGTGGGTGGGGTCGCCGGCCAGCACCACGGCCGCACCGGTCGTCTCGACCTCCGGCAGCTTGTCACCGGTGATCGCCAGCCGCTCCGCGTCGTCCGGCGCGAGCACCCAGCGGCCCTCGTGGGAGATCCCGACGGGGACCACGTCGTAGACGTCCCGGTCGATGGCGGCGAGCACGCTGCCCGCCGAGACGCACGACACGGCGTGCTCGGTGCTGCGGCCGCCGAAGACGACGGCCACGCGGGGCTTGCGGCGGGGGTGGTCCGGTGCGGCATCGGTCATGGTTGTCCCAACGGTACCCAGCCGTGCGCCGCGTACCTGGATACTCCTCGGCATGTCTCCCTCGCAGGACGCGGCACTCGCGCCGGCCACGGTCGCGGTGTCCGCCGGCCGCCCGCCCCGGATGCCGGACGGGCCGCTGAACCCGCCGTTGGTCATGGCCTCGACCTACCACGCAGGGGGCGAGATCGGGTACGGCCGGTACGGCAACCCGACGTGGGAGATGTTCGAGAGCGCCATCGGCGCTCTCGAGGGGGGCGTCGGCACGTCGTTCGCCTCCGGTGTGGCGGCGGTGGCCGCGGTGCTCGACCTGGTGCCCGTCGGCGGCCTCGTGGTCGCCCCGCCCGACGCCTACTACGGGTCGCTCGCGGTGCTGTCCCGCCTGCAGGCGCAGGGCAGGATGACCGTGCGCCAGGTCGACCTGACCGACTCCGCGGCGGCGGCCGAGGCCGTCCAGGGCGCCGACCTCGTGTGGGCCGAGACCCCGACCAACCCGTTGCTCAAGGTGGTCGACGTCGAGGCGCTGGCCGCCCGGTGCACCGCGGCCGGGGCGTTGCTCGCGGTGGACAGCACGTTCGCGACGCCGATCCTGGCCCGCCCTCTCGAGCTGGGCGCCGACGTCGTGGTGCACAGCGCGACCAAGTACCTCTCGGGGCACGCCGACCTGCTGCTCGGCGTCGCGGTGGCCCACGACGCCGACGTCGCCACCCGCCTGGTCGAGGTCCGCTCCGAGCTGGGGGCGCTGCCCGGGACCTTCGAGGCCTGGCTGGCCCTGCGCGGGCTGCGGACGCTGCACCTGCGGATGGAGCGTGCCTCGGCCAACGCCGCCGAGCTCGCCACCCGGCTCGCGGGCCACCCGTGCGTCGCGACCGTCCACTACCCGGGGACCGGGGCGATGGTGTCGGTCGAGGTCGACGCCGACCCGCAGGCCGTCGAGCTGGTCTGCGACTCGACCGATCTCTGGGTGCACGCGACCAGCCTCGGCGGCGTGGAGTCGTCGCTGGAGCGGCGCAGGCGCTGGTCCGGCGAGAGCGCCGAGGTCCCGGAGACGCTGCTGCGCCTCTCGGTCGGGGTCGAGGACGTCGACGACCTGTGGGACGACCTGCTCGCCGCACTGCCCCGCAGCTGAGCCCGTCAGGCGCCGGCGAGCGAGGACAGCGTCGGCCCCAGCGGCAGGTGCAGCCGCAGGCTCGCGTGCTCGTCGCCCCGGGTCCATCCCTGGTTGACGATGGCCACCGGCGTGCCCAGGGCCACCGCCCGCTTCACGAACCGCAGGCCGGACATGACCGCCAGCGACGACCCGAGCACCAGCAGGGCCCGTGAGCGCGCCACGAGGTCGTAGCAGTCCGCGACCTTGGCCGGCGCCACGTTCTCGCCGAAGAAGACGACGTCGGGCTTGAGCACGCCGCCGCAGGCGAGGCAGTCGACGACGCGGAACTGCTCGACCGAGGCCTCGTCGAGGGCGACGTCCCCGTCGGGCCGCACCGCCGACGCGACGGCCGCCCAGGTGGGGTTGGCCTCGCGCAGGCGCAGGTCGAGGTCGCCCCGGGGGGACCTTGCGAGGCAGGACAGGCACACGACCCGGTCCAGGTTGCCGTGCAGCTCGACGACCTCCGCGGCACCGCCGGCCTGGTGCAGCCCGTCGACGTTCTGGGTCACCACGCCGGACAGGGCGCCGCGCGCCTGCAGGCGGGCGACGGCCCGGTGCCCGTCGTTCGGCTCGGCCCTGGCCACGACCCGCCAGCCGAGCTGGGAGCGTGCCCAGTACCGGCGCCTGGCCAGCGGGTCCCGGACGAAGGTCTGGTAGGTCATCGGCAGCGAGGTCCGCAGCGCGCCGGTGGGGCCGCGGTAGTCCGGGATGCCGGACTCGGTGGACAGCCCCGCCCCGGAGAGCACCATCACCCCGCCCGCGGCCAGCAGGTCCGCCAGCGCGGCCACGGAGGCGGCGTCCGCAGCGTCGTCGCGCGCCGTCCGGCCGAGCGTGTCCACCCCGCCAGTCTGCCCGGCGCCGGCGCCCGGCGCAGAGCGCCTAGCGCACCTCGGGCTTGGTCGACCGGCTCATGATGCGGCGCACGATCTCCCCGGGCGGCAGCCCGTCGTGCACCGCGGCCGCCACGTTCTCGACGATCGGCATGTCCACGTCGTTCGCCCGGGCGAGTGCCAGGATCGACTCCGCCGACTTCACGCCCTCCGCGACCTGGGAGGTGGAGGCGACGATCTCGTCGACCGTCTTCCCCTGGCCGAGCTTCTCGCCGAAGGTCCGGTTGCGCGACAGCGGCGACAGACAGGTGGCGACGAGGTCGCCGACGCCGGCGAGGCCGGCGAAGGTCGCCGCGTCCGCGCCCAGCGCGAGCCCGAGGCGGGTGTTCTCCGCCAGCCCGCGCGTGACGATCGATGCCTGGGAGTTGTCGCCCATGCCCATGCCCTTGGCGATGCCCACCGCGAGGGCGATGACGTTCTTCACGGCGCCGCCGAGCTCCACCCCCACGACGTCGGTGTTGGTGTAGGGCCGGAAGTACGCCGTGGCACACACCTGCTGGAGCTTCTCGGCCACTGCCTCGTCGGCACACGCGACGACGGACGCTGCCGGCTGGCGCTGGGCGATCTCCTTCGCCAGGTTGGGACCGGACACCACCGCGATCCGCTCGGGCGGCGCCCCGGTGACCTCGCCGATGACCTCGCTCATGCGCCGGGACGTGCCGAGCTCGATGCCCTTCATCAGCGACACGAGCACGGCGTCGCGGGGCAGCAGCGGCGCCCAGGTGGTGAGGTTCTCCCGCAACGTCTGGGACGGCACCGCGAGCACGACCACCTCGGCGCCGTCGAGGGCCTGCTCCGCGTCGTGGGTGGCGGTGATCGTGTCGGGCAGCGGGATCCCCGCGAGGTACTCGGGGTTCTCGTGGGTCTTCGTGATCGTCGCCGCGAGCTGCTCGCGGCGACCCCACATCACGACGTCGGAGCCGGCGTCGGCGAGCACCATCGAGAAGGCCGTCCCCCAGGAGCCTGTGCCGAACACCGTGACTCGGGTCATGACGCGCTCCTCGGCTTGCGGGGGTCTCCGGTGCGCGGCACCTGGGTGTCGCGCATGTCGAACCGTACGGCGGGCGCCTTCTCCCCGCGGAGGTCCTCGAGCAGGGCGGTGATGGCGCCCATGATCCGCTCGGTCACCTCGCGCAGCAGCGGGCCGTCGATGTCCCGGCCCTGGAACTCCGCGAGGTCGACCGGGGGACCGGCCTTGACGTGCATCGTGCGGCGCGGCCACAGCTTCGGCAGCTTCGCGTAGGGCCCGAGCAGCTCCTGCGGGCCCCACTGCGCGATGGGGACGACCGGCGCGCCGGTCTCGAGGGCGACCCGGGCCGCCCCGGTCTTGCCGACCATCGGCCACAGGTCGGGGTCCCGGGTCAGCGTGGCCTCGGGGTAGATGCCCACGCACTCCCCGTCCCGGACGGCGGCGACGGCCGCCGAGAAGGCACGTGAGGCATCGCTCGACTCGCGGTAGACCGGGATCTGGTGGGCACCGCGGAGCACGGCCCCCACGAAGAACACCCGGAACAGGGCCTCCTTGCCCAGGAAGCGAGGGAGCCGGCCGTTGTCGTAGAGGAAGTGCGCGAACGTCAGCGGATCGGCGTGCGAGACGTGGTTGGTCACCACGACCACGCCGCCGGTGGCGGGCAGGTGCTCGACGCCCTGCCAGTCGCGCCGGGTCAGCACCATCAGCGGCGGGCGCAGCAGGACCACGGCGAGCCGGTACCAGAACCCGATCCGGCGCCCACGCGGCCGCCGCACCCTCGTCCGGTCCACCCGACTCCTCCCACCGACCCCGCAGCATCGCCTGGCCCGTTCCCGGGCGGGTGACGCCGCTCGACCCTATCGAGGGGGCCGGGGGTGGCCGGGCCCGGCAGGGCCCGGGTGGCAGGCTGGTCGGGTGGACGTGCCAGCGCGGTGGTGCCTCGTGCTGCCGGTCAAGCGGCTCGCCGGGGCGAAGACCCGGCTCGGCGCGCCCTACGACGGGCAGCGCGGCGCGCTCGCGCTCGCGTTCGCCCTCGACACGACGGTCGCGGCGCTGGCCTGCACCCGGGTCGCGGCCGTCCTGGTGGTCACCGACGACGACACCGCGGCCGCACGACTGACCGCGCTGGGCGCCGAGGTGACCGGCGACCACCCCGACGCCGGGCTCAACCCGGCCCTGGCCCACGGCGCCGCCCTGGCCTCGGCCACCCGGCCGGACACCTTCGTCGGGACCCTTGCGGCCGACCTGCCGGCTCTGCGCCCTGACGAGCTGGCCGGCGCCCTCGACACGGCGGCCGCCCACGAGCGGGCCTTCGTCCGTGACGCGACGGGCAGCGGGACCACCCTGCTCCTGGCCCGCGACGCCGCGACGCTCGCGCCGATGTTCGGGCCGGGCTCCGCCGGGGACCACGCCCGGTCGGGGGCGGTCGAGGTCGTCGGCGGGGTGCCCTCGCTGCGCCTGGACGTCGACACCGCGGCGGACCTCGACGCCGCGCGGGAGCTCGGCGTCGGACCCTGGACGCGCGCCGTGCTCGACGGGCTCCACCGGCGCCCTCGCGCCGGGTAGCGTGGCCAGGGTGCAGGCGACCGTGCGCACGTTCAACCCGCAGACCCGGTCCGGGTCGGTCCTGCTCGACGACGGCGTCGAGCTCCCCTACGACTCCCCCGCCTTCGACGCCGGTGACGTCCGGCTGCTGCGGGTCGGGCAGCGGGTGCGGGTCGAGGTGCGCGACGACGACGGTGACCGGCGGGTCACCTACCTCACCGTCGCCACCCTGCCCGACCGCCGCTGACCCCGCGCCACCGCGCGCGGCCCCTCCGGGTGGCCAGGGGGCCGACAGCACGAGGCCCGGTCGCCCTTCGCGGGCGACCGGGCCTCGGTCTGCGTACGGGACGTCAGCGCTTGCGCGCGGGCGCCTTCTTCGCCGGCTTCTTGGCAGCGGCCTTCTTGGTCGCCGCCGACTTCGCCGGGGACTTCGTCGCCGTCGACTTCTTGGCGGTCGACTTCTTGGCGGTCGACTTCTTGGCGGTCGACTTCTTCGCGGTCGACTTCTTGGCCGGCGCCGCCTTCTTGGCTGTGGTCTTCTTGGCCGGCGCCGCGGTGCCGGTCGCCGCACGCGCGGTGGCGACCGCGATCTTCGGGAGCTTCTTGGCGCCGGAGACGACGTCCTTGAAGCCCTGTCCGGCCTTGAACTTCGGGACGGTCGTCTTCTTGATCTTGACCGCCGCACCGGTGCGCGGGTTACGACCCGTGCGCGCCGGGCGGGCGACCTTCTCGAAGACGCCGAAGCCGGTGATGGCCACCCGCTCCCCCGACGCCACGGCGCGGGTGATGGTGTCGACGACGGCGTCGACCGCTTCGGTCGCGGCCTTCTTGCTGCCGAGCTGGGTGGACAGCTTGTCGATCAGCTGAGCCTTGTTCACAGTGAGAACCCCTTGAGGATGCGGAGGTCGAGCGCTCGCTCGATTCGGGCTCGACGTTAGGCGCAGAACCGCCCCGGCACAAACACCGACAGGCCGGTTTCCCGTTGTGTCTCAAAGGTTTCGACGACCGGAGGTACCCGTTCGCCTCGCGTCGTCAGGCCGTGGTGGGCAGCCAGCCCGGCCGGCTCGACTCGTACGCCGTGATCCGGGCCTCCTGCTGGAGGGTGAGGTCGACGTCGTCGAGGCCCTCCATGAGGCGCCAGCGGGTGTAGTCGTCGAGGTCGAAGGTGGCCGAGTCGGGTGTGTCCGTGCCCCACGTGACGGTGCGCGAGCCGAGGTCGACGGTGACCGACAGCGCCGGGTCGGCCTCGATCGCGGACCACAGCCGCTCGATGTCCTTCTGCTCGACCTGGCCGGTCACCAGCCCGCCCTTGCCCGCGTTGCCGCGGAAGATGTCGGCGAACCGGGCCGACAGGACCACCCGGAACCCGCAGTCCCGCAAGGCCCACACGGCGTGCTCCCGCGACGACCCGGTCCCGAAGTCCGGCCCGGCGACGAGGACCGATGCGCCGCGGGCGGACGGCTGGTTCAGCACGAAGTCCGGGTCGTTGCGCCAGGCCGCGAACAGCCCGTCCTCGAACCCGCTCCTCGTCACCCGCTTGAGGTACACGGCCGGGATGATCTGGTCGGTGTCGACGTTGCTGCGGCGCAGGGCGACGGCCCGGCCGGTGTGGACGGTGATCGGCTCCACGTCAGCTCCCTTCCTCGGCGCCCACCGGGGGCAGGTCGGACGGCGACGACAGCGTCCCGCGCACCGCGGTCGCGGCGGCGACGAGCGGCGAGACCAGGTGGGTCCGGCCGCCCTTGCCCTGCCGTCCCTCGAAGTTCCGGTTGGACGTCGACGCGCTGCGCTCGCCGGGCGCCAGCTGGTCGGGGTTCATCCCCAGGCACATCGAGCAGCCGGCGTGCCGCCACTCGGCGCCCGCCTCCTTGAACACGACGTCGAGGCCCTCCTGCTCGGCCGCCAGCCGGACCCGGTCGGAGCCCGGCACCACGAGGACCCGGACCCCGTCGGCGACCCGGCGCCCCCGGATGACCTCAGCGGCGGCCCGCAGGTCCTCGATCCGGCCGTTGGTGCACGACCCGAGGAAGACCGTGTCGACCGCGACGTCGCGCAGCGGGGTGCCTACCGCGAGGTCCATGTACTCCAGGGCGCGCTCGGCGGCGGCGCGGTCGTTCTCGTCGTCGTACGACGCCGGGTCCGGCACAGAGCCGGACAGCGGCAGGCCCTGGCCGGGGTTGGTCCCCCACGTGACGAAGGGAGCCAGCGAGGACCCGTCGAGGACGACCTCCTTGTCGAACGTCGCGTCGTCGTCGGTGCGCAGCCCGCGCCAGGCGGCGACCGCCTCGTCCCAGTCGGCGCCGCGCGGGGCTCGGGGCCGGCCCTCGAGGTAGGCGGCGGTCGTCTCGTCCGGGGCGATCATCCCCGCCCGCGCCCCGGCCTCGATCGACATGTTGCAGACGGTCATCCGCGCCTCCATCGACAGGCTGCGGATCGCCTCGCCGCGGTACTCGATGACGTATCCCTGCCCACCGCCGGTGCCGATCTCGGCGATCACGGCGAGGATGAGGTCCTTCGCGGTGACCCCGTCCGGCAGGGTGCCCTCGACCGTGACGGCCATCGTGCGGAACGGTGTCAGGGACAGCGTCTGGGTCGCCAGCACGTGCTCGACCTCGCTGGTGCCGATGCCGAACGCGAGTGCCCCGAACGCGCCGTGCGTCGAGGTGTGCGAGTCGCCGCAGACGACCGTCATCCCCGGCTGGGTCAGGCCCAGCTGCGGCCCGACCACGTGGACGATGCCCTGCTCGCGGTCCCCGAGGGAGTAGAGCGGGACCCCGAACTCGGCGCAGTTGGCGCGCAGCGTGTCGACCTGGGTGCGCGACACCAGGTCCGCGATCGGCCGGTCGATGTCGAGCGTCGGGACGTTGTGGTCCTCGGTGGCGATGGTCAGGTCGGGGCGGCGGACACGACGGCCGGCAAGGCGCAGGCCGTCGAACGCCTGCGGGCTGGTCACCTCGTGCACGAGGTGCAGGTCGATGTAGAGCAGGTCCGGCTCGCCCTCGGCCCTGCGGACCACGTGGGACTCCCAGACCTTCTCTGCCAGCGTGCTCGGCACGTTTCGCTCCTTGGGACGGCTTCCACTTGCGTCTCGGCGGGTGAGACGGCAGTATCGGTACATGGACAACTCTAGCGGAGTCGGCGTCCTCGACAAGGCCGCCATCGTTCTCGGTGCCCTCGAGGCAGGCCCGGCGAGCCTGGCCTCGCTGGTGGCCGCCACCGGCCTGGCGCGGCCGACGGCGCACCGGCTGGCCACCGCACTGGAGCACCACCGGCTGGTGGCCCGGGACATGCAGGGCCGCTTCGTGCTCGGGCCGCGGCTGCGCGAGCTCGCCACGGCGGCCGGCGAGGACCGGCTGCTGGAGGCGGCGAACCCGGTGCTGGCGCGACTGCGGGACATCACCGGGGAGAGCGCCCAGCTCTACCGCCGGCAGGGTGACAGCCGGGTCTGCGTGGCCGGGGCCGAGCGCCTGACCGGCCTGCGCGACACCGTCCCCGTGGGGGCCACCCTCACGATGAAGGCCGGGTCCGCGGCGCAGATCCTGCTCGCGTGGGAGGAGCCGGACCGCCTGCACCGCGGCCTGCGCGAGGCGAAGTTCACCGCCACCATGCTCTCGGCCGTCCGTCGCCGCGGCTGGGCGCAGAGCGTCGGCGAGCGTGAGGCAGGCGTCGCGTCGGTGTCGGCACCGGTCCGCGGCCCGGCCGGCCGCATCGTGGCTGCGGTCTCGGTGTCCGGGCCGGTCGAGCGGCTCAGCCGGCAGCCCGGGCGGCTGCACGCCCAGATCGTGTGCGCCGCCGCGGCCAAGCTCAGCGAGGTCCTGCAGCACCAGCAGGGCCAGCGGCCAGTCGCCCCAGGCACCGGCCGCTGCCGCTCCCGCCGGCGGCCGGGCCGGCGCGGCGCGCCCCGCGCCGGCGCGGGCGGGCGCGGCCACACCGGCCTGAGGCCCCGCTAGACCCGGGTGCGACCCCGGTCCAGCACCGTGCCGTCGACGGCGACGAACCGCCAGCTGTACGAGTGCGCGCGCAGCCGCAGCACCAGGACGCCGTCGACGCCGTCGGCGGCTGCCTGGCGACGCGGGCAGGGTCCGGTCAGGGGGTACTCCTCGGCGCCGCCGGTCCCCACGACGAACTGCCGCAGACCCTGCCCGTCCCGCGCTCCCGCGGCATCGAGCCGGGTGAACCGCTCGTAGCCGTGGTTGTGGCCGGCGAGCACGAGCCGGCCGTCGCGGCGCTGCAGGGCGCGCCAGATGCCGGTGACCTGGGGGTCCGCCGGGTGGCCGCTGGAGCAGGTGAACCGCGGTCGGTGCAGGTAGCCGACGGCCGGGGTGCCCGGGTGCCTGGCGAGGTCGGCGCGCAGCCAGGCCAGCTGCGCGGAGCCCTGTCCGCACGCGATCTCGCAGTTGAGCGCGTAGAAGCGCCAGCCGGCCGCGGACCACGCGTAGTACGGCCGACCGTGGACCTGGTCGGCGAAGTAGCCGAAGTAGCCGGCGGCGTCCCGGGACCGGTAGTCGTGGTTCCCGGGCACCGGGCGGGTGATCGGGCGCAGGTCGCCCCACCAGGGGTCGTACGCGCGGGCGTAGTCGGCGGTGCTGCCCTGGTCGTAGGCGGCGTCGCCGAGCACGAGCAGGTAGTCCGGGTCGACGTCGCGGACCAGCGCCGCGGTGCCCGCGCCGTCGGCCGCCTCCCGCGCGATGTCCCCGACCGCGACCACCGTCAGCGCTCGCCCGCCGAGGTCCGTCGCGGGTGTGGTCGAGGTAGTGGCCCGGCCGGGGTCGAGGACCAGGCCCACACCCAGACCGAGCAGGGCAACCCCCGCGACGATGAGGGCCACCGCGGACCTGGCCCCGAGACCGAGCCCGGTCAGTGCGGGTCCCCGTCGGGCCGGGTGGCCGCGAGCCGTGCCTCGCCACGCTCGGTGAGGGACAGGTCGTGCACGCCGCCGTCACGTGTCGTGCGCGCGCCTCCGGCGATCTCGTCCAGGGCGACGAGCCGCTCCACCGTGCGCGCGACGTCGGGCGGCTCGACCCCGGGGTAGGCCAGCGCGATACCGGCGACATGCACGCAGGACTCGCGCTCGACCGCCCGCAGCACCTCGATCTCGACCTCGTCCCGCACGTTCATCGCAGAACCCCCTTCGGGCCTCCACGCTAGCCCCACCGGCCGGGCGGTCAGCGTGGCCGGAGCTCCGTGGACGCCAGCGAGCGGTCGATGACCGCGTTCGCCACCGCGGTCAGCGTCCGGCCGTGCTGGCGGGCGTAGGAACGCATGAGGACGAACGCCTCGTCGACCGAGATCTCGGAGCGCTCGGCCAGCACGCCCTTGGCCTGTTCGATGAGGATGCGGCTGTTGAGCGCGGTCTGGAGCTGCTCGGCGAGGACGTGCCCCTCGCGGACCGCCCGCTCCTGGAAGAGCCCGATGGTCGCCACGTCCGCCATCGCCTGGCCGACGGCGACCTCGTCGTCGTCGAGCACGGACCCGGCCACGGAGAACAGGTTGACCGCGCCGATGACCTCGTGACGCAACCGCATCGGCAGGGCGTGCACGGAGCGGAACCCCAGCTTGGCCGCCTCGGCGGAGAAGTTCGGCCAGCGGGCGCGCATCTGCTCGGCGTCGAGGTTCACGACCTGCTGCCCGCTCCGGTAGCAGTCCAGGCAGGGCCCCTCGAAGCTCTGCAGCTCGAAGATCTCCACCACCCGCGCGGACTCGGCCGACGAGGCCACCACCCGGAGCTGGCCCCGCTGGTCGGCCAGCATGAGTCCGGCTGCGTCGGCCGACAGCAGCTCGACGCACCGGTCGACGAGCGTCTGGAGGAAGTCGATGACGTCGAACGGGGCCACCAGGGTGTCCGCGAGTTCCACGAAGACGCGCGCGAGGCGCTTGTCACGGCTCATCGCCGGACCCTCCTCTCCCGTGCCGGCGAGGCTCCTGCGAGCCTACTCAGGATGATCGTCCTCGGGGGCGAAGCGCAGGGTCCGAGCCACCACGTCCCGCGCCACGTCACGAATCGGGCGCTCCATCGCAAAGGCGTGCGCCCTGAGCAGGACGAGCGCCTCGGCGAGCCCCAGTGCCGCCTGCACCGAGATCATCCCGGTCGCCTGGTGCACCTCGGCCCGGTCCTCGACCAGCGCCGCCAGGTCCGCCACGTCGCCGTCGCCGCCGGGTGGTGCCTGAAGCTGGAGCACCAGCGAGGTGGCGGCATCGGCGTAGGCGAGCGCCTCGGCGAGCTCGCCCCTGTCCAGCGCGCCCTCGACGTCGCGGTACAGGTCGAGCACCCCCACCCGGATGCCGCCGATCTGCAGCGGGAACGCGAAGACCGCCCGGACCCCGGCCTCGAGCGCACCGGCGGCGAAGCCCGGCCACCGCCCCGGCGCCGTGCTGGCCAGAGCGGGCTGCAGCACCGGCCGCCCGGTGCGGGACGCGTCCACGCACGGGCCCTCCCCGAGCGTGAACTGAAGGTCCTCCATGGTCCGCGCCGGCCCGTCGGTGCTGGCCAGCATCGCCCCCGGGCCCGAGTCGGTCATCACGATGATGCCGGCACCCGTCACCGGGACGCCGGCGGCGCACATGGCCACCAGCGCTCCGAGCAGGTCGGCCGGGCTCGGACCGAGCGACTCGGCGGACAGCGCAGCCAGGATCTGGGCGGGACGTCCGGACGCCTTGGTCATCCTGGCGGGGGCCCGACGCCTCGCCGGGTCATGCAGTCACTGGGTCCCGCGTTGTCTCGGCACCGGCGCGGCCACGCGCTGCTCGCCCCAGGCCGCCCGGGCGGCCGCCGCGACCGCCGGCTCGTACGTCGCTGACGCATCGCCGCCACGGCCGGTGGTGGCGAGCGCTCCGAGGCAGTCGGCGAGATCGTCGAGCGTGACCATGTGGCGCGCGGCGATCTGCTCGAGCAGAGCCTCCGCCTGGGCGGCGTTGCACCCGTGCACGCCCATGAGCAGTCCCTTGGCCTGGTCGAGTGCAGCGCGCCGGTGGACGGCCCCGTGCAGCCTCGTGACCGTCGCCGACAGCAGCCGCCTGTCGGTGCCCTGCCCGCCCGGCCGGGCGCTCGGGTCGTCGGTGTCGTCGGTGTCGTCGGTGCCATCGGTGTCGTCGGTGTCGGCGCCGGCGGGCATCGACGCGAGCGCCTGCTCGAGCAGCGGGGAGTAGCCGCAGTGGCGCAGCAGCTCGAACAAGCGCTGTGCCGGGCGGGGCACCGACTGCAGCGACAGCAGCCGGTCGTGCGCGGCCAGGTCGTGGTGCGCCCTCACCAGGGAGTCCAGCCCGCAGCTGTCGATGAACGTCACGCCGGCGAGGTCCACGATCACCACCGAGTCGCCGCGGACCTGGGCGTACTCGCGGAGCTGCCGGTCGACACCCGGGGCGGTGGAGATGTCCAGCTCGCCGGTCAGCCGCAGCACCAGATCCGCCCGGACCACCGAGTCAGGGCCGGCTCGTCCGGAGAGCAGTGCCTTGGTCGCCCGGCGCCACCGACCGTCCGCTCGGACGGCGTGCGTCGACGCCGCGGACGCATCCGGTCTCGTCCTGTCCAGCATGGGAATCCCGTCCTCGACCCGCCATCGGCATGTCGCCACGTAACCGGGTCCGGGGCCAGCGCTGTGAACGTCACCCACGCTACTCGCCCTCGCCGTCGCGCGGGCCGGTCCCGGCCCGCCGATCTGCGGCGGTGTCCGGAATGCCAAAGGCCCAGGTCGCTGACCTGGGCCTTTGGGTGGTAGCCCCGACGGGATTCGAACCCGCGCTACCGCCTTGAGAGGGCGGCGTGCTAGGCCGCTACACAACGGGGCCACGATGGGTGCGCCTGCAGCCTTCGCCGGCTGCGCGCGCGAGCAGGAACTCTACACCGGCGAGCGTGCCGGCCTGCCTTGCTGGGGTACCTGGACTCGAACCAAGACTAACTGAACCAGAATCAGTCGGGCTGCCAATTACCCCATACCCCAAGGGCGTGCATCGTCCCCCGCTGGCGACGGGGTGGACGGGCCCGGGCCACGATACCCGACCGCCTGCGCGGGGGACAAAACCCGCAGCCGGTCCGGCGCCCAACGATCGGTCAGCCGCGCCACGACGACGGCGAACACGAGCATCGACACCACGTCCAGCAACGCGAACTGCCACTCCACCGTCGAGAGGGACAGCGACTCAGACAGCGTCCCGGCGAACGCCCCGCTGCCGAGGCTGACCAGGTTGTTGGCGGCGTGCAGCGCCACCGGCGCCTCGAGGCCGCCGGTGCGCCAGGCCAGCCACGACGCCACCAGGCCGAACGCGAACCGGTCGGCGAACAAGGCGGCGTCCTGGGCGCCGTGCGCCAGCGCGAAGAGCGTCGCGCTGACCGCGACACCGGCCGCGGTCGCCGGCGCCGGACGGCGCCCCCACGACGCGACCGCCTGGGTGAGGTAGCCGCGGAAGCCGACCTCCTCGGCCATGGACTGCAACGGCGTCGTGAGCAGGATCACCAGCAGGGTCGCCAGCAGCGCACCGGTCGACGGCGCGGTGCCCTCCAGAGAGGTCGAGGTGGGCAGCAGGAAGGACAGCCCGTAGCTCGCGACCACCACGACCGCCGCGACGAGGAAGAAGCGGCCCAGCAGTCCCCAGCGCGGGCGGCCGGTGACCGAGGCGAGCCAGCCCGCCCGCTGCCGGTGCACGACGAGGACCGCCAGCACGGCCGCCGGCACGATCGTGAGGATCACCAGGTTGTTGGCGAGCAGGCCCTGCCAGGTGCCCGGGTCGAGGGGGTCGTCCGTCCCCGCCTCCCCCGGGCCGGTTCCCACGAGCAGGCTCGCGACGAGCACCACCGCGACCGACAGGACGACCACGGTCGCGGTGGCGAGCAGCAGCCCGAGCACCGGTCGCCACCAGGGGGGCCGGGGCGCACGGAGCAGGAGCGGGTGCGGGTCACCGGCCTCCGCACGAGGGGTCGCCATGGCGGGGATGGCCTACTCGTCGGCGAGCGCGAGAGCGGCGCGCAGCCGGTCCAGCGAACGGTCCCGGCCCAGCAGCTCCATCGACTCGAACAGGGGAGGCGACACCCGACGGCCGGTGACGGCGACCCGCACGGCGCCGAAGGCGACCTTCGGCTTGAGCCCGAGCCCCTCGACCAGGGCAGCACGCAGCGCCGCCTGGATGTCCTCGTGCGCCCATGACGACAGGTCGGTCATGGCCGCGACGGCAGCCTCGAGTGCCGGCCGGGCGTCCGGTCCGAGCATCTTCGTGGCGTCGTCCTGGTCGACGCGGAAGTCGGCGTCGGCGACCAGCAGGAACCCGAGCATCGACTCGGCCTCGGAGAGCACCTGCATCCGCTCGTTGACCAGCGGCGTCGCGGCCTCGACCAGGGCGAGCTGGTCGGTCGTCGGCTCCGGCGGCAGCACGCCGGCCCGGACCAGGTGCTCGACGATCCGGCCGGCCAGGTCGGGCACCGAGAGCTCGCGCACGTAGTGCCCGTTGAGCCAGCTGAGCTTGTCGAGGTCGAAGACCGGTCCGACGGTGTTGACCCGGGCCCAGTCGAAGTCGCGCACCATGTCGTCGAAGGTGAAGATCTCCTCGCCGTCGGGCTGCGAGTAGCCCATCAGCGCGAGGAAGTTGCGCAGCGCCTCGGGCAGGTAGCCCTGCTCCTGGAACCACAGCAGCCGCGCGGCGGGGTTCTTGCGCTTGGAGATCTTCGACTTGTCCGTGTTGCGCAGCAGCGGCATGTGCGCGAAGGCCGGGCGCTCCCAGCCGAGCCAGTCGTAGAGCAGCACGTGCTTGGGGGTCGACGAGATCCACTCCTCGCCGCGCACCACGTGGGTGATGCCCATCTCGTGGTCGTCGACGACGTTGGCCAGGTGGTACGTCGGGAACCCGTCGGCCTTGACGATGACCTGGTCGTCGGGACGCGGAGCCTTCACCTCGCCGCGGATGACGTCGTCGAAGACCAGCGGCGCGTCGTCGGGGACCAGCATCCGCACGACCGGTGCGTCGCTGAACCCGTCGAGCTGTGCGCGCTCGTCGCGGGTCTTCCCGACGCAGAGCCGGTCGTAGCCGGTGGGCAGCTTGGCCTTCTGCTGCGCCTCCCGCATCTGCGCGAGCCGATCGGTGGAGCACCAGCAGTGGTACGCCTTGCCGTCGGCGAGCAGCCGGTCGACGTGCTGCGTGTAGGTGGCGGACCGCTCACTCTGCCGGTACGGCGCGTACGGGCCGCCCTTGTCCGGGCCCTCGTCCCAGTCGAGCCCGAGCCAGCGGAGAGTGTCGTAGATCTGCTGCTCGCTGGACTCGACGTAGCGAGCGCGGTCGGTGTCCTCGATCCGCAGCAGGAACGTCCCGCCCTGCTGCCGCGCGAAGGCGAGGTTGAACAACGACATGTACGCCGTGCCGACGTGCGGGTCACCCGTGGGCGAGGGCGCGACGCGGACCCGGACCGGACGGGACCCGGTGTCAGCCACGGGCCACCACCCGGTTGGTCAGGGTGCCGACCTGCTCGATGCTGACGGAGACCTCGTCGCCGACTGCGAGCGGGCCCACCCCCGCCGGCGTGCCGGTGAGGATGACGTCGCCCGGGAGCAACGTCATCGCCATGCTGATGTGCGACACGAGCTCGTCGACGCCGCGCACCATCTGGGCCGTCCGCCCGGACTGCCTCAGGTCGCCGTTGAGGGTCGTCGTGAGCGCGAGGTCGCCCGGGTCGAGGTCGGTCGTGACCCACGGGCCGAGCGGGCAGAACGTGTCGAACCCCTTGGCCCGCCCCCACTGCTGCTCCGTGCGCTGCAGGTCGCGCGCGGTCACGTCGTTGGCGCAGGTGAATCCCAGCACCACGTCGCGCACGCGCTCGACGGGCACCTCGCGGCAGAGCCGCGCGATCACCACGGCCAGCTCACCCTCGTAGGACACCTCCTCGGAGACGCCCACCGGGTACTGGATCGCGTCGCCCGGTCCGACCACCGAGGTCGACGGCTTGAGGAACACCACCGGCGGCTCGGTGGCCGGGTCGGTGGTGCCGCCCATCTCGCGCGCGTGGGCGGCGTAGTTCCGGCCGACCGCCACGACCTTGCTCGGCAGCACCGGGGCCAGCAGCCGTACCTCGGTGAGGGGCACCGGCTCGCCCACGAGCTGGAACGGCGCGAAGGGGTGCCCCTCCATCCGGCGGACGGCCAGGCCGTCGGCGTCGTCGCCCTCGACGACGCCGAACGCCGCTCCGTCGCCTGTGGTGAACCTCGCGATACGCACCGGCCGAGGCTATCTGGGGGTGAGCAGGCGTACTCATGCGGACCTGGCGGCCGGGGAGCATGCTCGATGCGTGACCACGCCCGCGACGACGACTCCCCCACCACCGGACACGAGCCGTCGGCCCTTCGTCGCCACTCAGGCCGGTCTGTCCCTGCTCGCCGCGGCCGTCTTCGTGGTGCGGGGCGTCCGCACGGCGGCGGGCGACGGCCTCCCTGCCGGCCAGTCCGCCACCACCGGTGCCGTGATCGCCGGTGCCGTGGCCCTCCTCACCGTCGGCGCCGCGGCCCTCGCCCTCCGCTCCACCCGGCTCTCGGCCCCCCCGCTGGCCGTCGTCCTCGTCCTGGAGCTCCTCGTCCTCGACGGCTACCTCTCGCCCCCACGGCTGCTCGCAGCCCTCCCCCTGATCGGCGCCCTCGCCATCGCCGTCGTGCCGAGCCCGGGCTCGGCGAGCCCGTCGTCCGGCCGGCCGGCACAGGCCCGCCGCGTGCTCACTGCCCTCGCGTTCCTGCTCCTGGCGCCGATCGGGTTCTTCTACCTCCTGACCGGCCTGGTGGCGCCGGCACCGGACCTGTTCGGCGCGTACGCGCTCTACGCCGCGTTCGTCGCCGCCGCGGTCTGGCTGTCCCGGCGCCGCAGCTGGTGGGTGCTGGCCGTGCCGCCGGCCGCCGCCGGCGCGTGGTTCCTCATGCTCCACCTGGGCGAGACGTTCTGGGGATGGTCCGCCTGACCCTGGGTGCCACGGTCACGTGTGGTCGCGGCGGTGCCGGAGCAGCCCGTAGTTCACCGCGTCCAGCAGGGCCTCCCACGAGGCCTCGATGATGTTGGCGTGGACGCCGACGGTCTCCCACGAGGTCTCGCCGTCGCTGGTCTCGACCAGCACCCGCGTCACCGCGTCCGTGCCGTGGGCGGCGTCGACGATGCGCACCCGGTAGTCGATGAGCTCCAGCTTGGCGAGCTCGGGGTACGCCGGTGCCAGCGCGGACCGCAGCGCGTGGTCGAGGGCGTTCACCGGTCCGTTGCCCTCGCCGACGGCGACCACCCGCTCACCACCGGCCCAGACCTTGACGGTGGCCTCGGCCGTGGCCGAGCTGCCCTCGGTGTGCGCGTCGGTGTGCGCGTCGACGATGACCCGCCACGACTCCACCCGGAAGAAGTCCTCCGTGCCCTGGTCGACCTCGGCGCGCAGCAGCAGCTCGAACGACGCGTCCGCGGCCTCGAACGTGTAGCCCTTGGCCTCCAGATCCTTGACCTTCGCGGTGACCCTGCCCAGCAGCTCGTCGTTCCCCGCGAGGTCGTAGCCCAGCTCGCGGCCCTTCAGCTCGATGCTCGCGCGACCGGCCATGTCCGACACCAGCATCCGCATGTCGTTGCCGACGCTGCCGGGCTGCTCGTGCTGGTAGAGCATCGGGTCCACGCGGACGGCGCTGGCGTGCAGGCCGGCCTTGTGCGCGAACGCCGAGGTCCCGACGTAGGGCGCCCGGCTGTAGGGCGGGACGTTCGCCAGCTCGGACACGGCGTGCGCGACCCGGGTCGCCTCCCGCAGCCGGCCGTCGGGAAGCACCTGCCGCGACCGCTTGAGCTCGAGGTTGGCGATGACCGTGAGGATGTCGGCATTGCCCGTGCGCTCGCCGTACCCGTTCAGGGTGCCCTGCACGTGGGTGGCGCCGGCCTCGACCGCGGCCAGCGAGTTGGCCACCGCGCAGCCGGCGTCGTTGTGGCAGTGGATCCCGAGCCGCGCGCTGGTCGCCTGGCGCACGGCGTGCACGACCTCCGCGACCTCGTCGGGCAGCCGGCCGCCGTTGGTGTCGCACAGGACGGCCACGTCGGCGCCGGCCTCGACCGCGACGCGCAGCACCTCCAGCGCGTACGCCGGGTCGGCGGCGTACCCGTCGAAGAAGTGCTCGGCGTCGAGGAACACCCGCTGCCCCTCGGCGCGCAGGTGCGTCACCGAGTCACCGACCATCGCGAGGTTCTCCTCGAGGGTGGTCCGCAGGGCGAGCTCGACGTGGCGGGCGTGGCTCTTGGCGACCAGCGTCACCACCCCCGCCCCGGAGTCACGCAGGGCGGCCACCTGGGGATCGTCGGCGGCCTTCGCACCGGGTCGGCGGGTCGCGCCGAACGCGGCGAGCTGCGCGTGCTTCAGGTCGAGCTGGGTCGCAGCGCGCCGGAAGAACTCCGTGTCCTTGGGGTTGGCGCCGGGCCAGCCCCCCTCGATGAAGCCGACCCCGAGCTCGTCCAGGTGCCCGGCGACCGCCAGCTTGTCCTCGACGGAGAACGCGAGGCCCTCCTGCTGGGCGCCGTCGCGCAGCGTCGTGTCGTAGACGTGGAACGCGTCGTCGACGGCCAGTGGTCGCTCCGGCGAGCTGCCGGCGGTGTTGCTCATCGGGTCTCCCGCAAACAAAAAGACCCCCCGCGGTCGCGGGAGGTCTGCGCGTCGGCCGGGTGCGGGGTCGCAGCGCCGGCGGGCGCGCTCAGCTGGTAATGCAGACGGTGGTGCGCATGTCCGGACCAGAGTGCCCCACCGCGCCCACCCTCCGGAACCGCCGTCTCACCCCCTGGTCACCCCCCCACCAGCACCCCGCATCTGCGATTCGACCACGTGAGGTAGGTGGAGGCACACGGCAACAGGCGTCGACGCCTGTTGCCGTGTGCCCTGGCCTACCTCACGTGGTCGAATCCGAGCGGCGGGGGGTGGGGGGTGGGTCAGGCGGGGGGTGGGGCGACGTAGCCGGGGAGGGCGCGGACGGCGTCGGGCGGCAGGGTGAGGCCGTCCTCGGTGCCGGGGTCGACGGCCAGCCAGAGGTCCTCGCCCGGCCAGCTCGCGGCCAGCTCGGCAGCGTTCACCGTCACGGCGTCGTCGATGTCCGGTGCCGCGTCGGCCATCGCGGCCTGCGAGGTGAACACCGGGACGTAGGACGTGCCGTCCTGCTCGATGACCGGGAGCGAGATCGATCCGTCGGGGGCGCCGTCGGACCCGGCTGCCTGCGGGACGACGACCTCGGCGGACGCCACGGCGCGCATGACGGCCTCGGTGTCACCGGCGGCCATGCCGGCGGCGATCACGGCTGCGGTCTCCAGGGGCGCGGTGCTGCTGTCCGGGTCGGGCGAGCTCATGGCGGGGCGGTCCTCTCCTCGGTGACAGGGGTCCCCACTACCGTCCCCCGTGAGCGCAAACCTGGCAAATCCGTCGACGGCGGGCTCAGGCGACGACGTGCAGCCAGCCGTGCGGGTCCGAGGCCGTGCCGTGCTGGATCCCCAGCAGCGCCTCGCGGACCTTCATCGTCACCGCGCCGGGCTCGCCGTCGGCCACGTCGAACGCGCCCTCCGCGTGCTTGACCCGGCCCACCGGCGTGACCACCGCGGCCGTTCCGCAGGCGAACACCTCGCTGATGGTCCCGTCGGCGCAGCCGGCCGCCCACTCCTCGGTGGAGATCCGGCCCTGCCGGACGTCGAGTCCCAGGTCGGCGCCGAGGGTGAGGATGGAGTCGCGGGTGACCCCCGGCAGCAGCGTGCCGGTGAGCTCGGGAGTCAGCAGCCGGCCGTCGGACATGACGAAGTAGAGGTTCATGCCGCCCATCTCCTCGACGAAGCGGTGTTCCACCGCGTCGAGCCAGACCACCTGGTCGCACCCCTGCTCGGCCGCCTGGGCCTGCGCCACCAGCGAGGCCGCGTAGTTGCCGGCGCACTTCGCCTCGCCGGTGCCCCCCGGTGCGGCCCGGGTGAACTCGGTCGAGAGCCACACGGTCACCGGCTGCACCCCGCCGGTGAAGTAGGCCCCGGCCGGCGAGGCGAACAGCAGGAACTGGTACTCGCGCGACGGTCGCACCCCGAGGAACGGGTCGAGGGCGAACTCGAGCGGCCGCAGGTAGAGCGACTCCCCGGGGTTGTCCGGCACCCAGTCGCGGTCGGCCTTCACCAGGGCCGACGCGGCGTCGAGGAACAGCTGCTCCGGGAGCTCGGCCATCGCGAGGCGCCGCGCGGAGCGCTGGAACCGGCGGGCGTTCTGCTCGGGCCGGAAGAGCGCGACCGAGCCGTCCGGCTGGCGGTAGGCCTTGAGGCCCTCGAAGATCGACTGGCCGTAGTGCAGCGCCGAGGTCGCGGGGTCCAGCGACAGCGGCGCGTACGCCGAGAGCCGCGCCCCGTGCCACCCGTCGTCCGGGGAGTACCGGGCGGTGACCATGTGGTCGGTGAAGACCTGCCCGAACCCCGGGTCCTGCAGGAGCGCGGCGCGCTGCTGGGCAGAGCGGGGCGAGGACGTGGGACTGAGCTCGATGACCGGGTCACTCATGATCCGACGGTACCGCCGGAGGCACCGGGGCGCCCCGCGCAGGTGGGCTCAGAGCCGGGCGAGGACGGCGTCACCGACGGCCCGGGTGCTCCGCGGCGCGTCGCCGCGCTCGGCGAGGTCGGCCACGACGGCGCGCTCCACCGCTGCCGCGGCCTCGGGCAGGCCGACCTGCTCGAGCAGCAGCGAGACCGAGAGGATCGTCGCGGTCGGGTCGGCGGTTCCGGTGCCGGCGATGTCGGGAGCCGAACCGTGCACGGGCTCGAACATCGAGGGGTTGGTCCCGCTGACGTCGAGGTTGCCGCTCGCGGCCAGGCCGATGCCACCGGTGATCGCCGCCGCCAGGTCGGTGACGATGTCGCCGAAGAGGTTGTCGGTGACGATCACGTCGAAGCGCTGCGGCTGGGTCACCAGGAAGATCGACGCGGCGTCGACGTGCAGGTAGTCGGTCGTGACCTCGGGGAACTCCTCGCCGACCTGGGCCGTCAGCCGGGCCCAGAGGCCGCCGGCGTGCACCAGGACGTTGGTCTTGTGCACGAGGGTCAGGTGCTTGCGCGGCCGCGCGGCCGCCCGGGTGAACGCGTCACGGACGACCCGCTCCACGCCGTACGCCGTGTTGATGCTGACCTCGGTGGCGATCTCGTGCGGGGTGCGCTCCCGCACGACGCCGCCGTTGCCGACGTAGGGCCCCTCGGTGCCCTCCCGCACGACCACGAAGTCCACGTCCCCCGGGGCCACACCGGCGAGCGGCGAGGTCACGCCTGGGTAGAGCCGGGCCGGCCGCAGGTTGACGTGGTGGTCGAAGGCGAACCGGAGCCGGAGCAGGAGACCGCGCTCCAGGACGCCGCTGGGGACGGTCGGGTCGCCCACGGCCCCCAGCAGGATGGCGTCGTGCCCGCGCAGCTCGTCGAGCACACCGTCCGGGAGGGTCTCCCCCGTGGCGTGCCACCGACGGGCACCGAGGTCGTACTCGGTGGTCTCGAGCTTGACCCCGGCGGCGGTCACGGCGTCCAGGACGCGCACGCCCTCGGCGACGACCTCGGGGCCGATGCCGTCGCCGGGGACGAGCGCGATGCGCAGCGCGGAGGGAGCCACGCTCAGTGGCCGGTCTCGCCGCCGTTGTCGCGGCGGTCCAGGGACTCCTGGACGGCCTGCTGCACAGCCTGCGACTGCTGCGTGGTGGTCCGGGGGTGACGGTGCGTGCGGGTCATGTCGAGCTCCTCGTGGGCGTCGCGTGGGCGGGCCAGCGCCGGTCTCCGCGACGGGGAGCCGGCCCTTGCTAGCAGGCCCCGCCGCGGCGACGAAGTACGAGGATCAGCCGCTGCACGTCCGTCACGGTAGGCCGGTAGCCGCACCGATGTCTCGCCAGATGGCGCCGCGTTCCGGATGCTGGGACACACCCCGGGCCGCCGTCCCGCGCCCGGGCACGGTGCCGTCCTAGTCGCCCAGGTCGATCTGGCGGGCCGTCTCGGCCCCGATCTCGCGGGCCAGGTCGTCCAGCACGCCGGCCGGGATGACCGAGTCGACGGTCATGGCGACCAGCGCGTGCCCGCCTCGCCGGTCCCGGCTGACCTGCATCCCGGCGATGTTGACCCCCGCGTCGCCCAGCAGCCGGCCGAAGGTGCCGACGATGCCCGGCCGGTCCTCGTAGCGGAAGACGGCCATGTGCTCGGACAGCGCCACCTCGACGTCGAAGCCGTCGACCTCCACGATCTTCTCGACGTGACGGGTGCCGGTGAGGGTGCCGGCGACAGAGACCTGGGTGCCGTCGGCGAGGGTCGCGCGCAGCGACACCAGGTTGCGGTAGTCGGGCGACTCGCGGTCGGTGCTCATGCGGACCTGCACGTCACGGTCGACGGCCATGACGGGGGCGTTGACGTAGGAGACCGGGTCCTCGACGACGTCGGTGAACAGCCCCTTGAGCGCCGCCAGCTCCAGCACCCGCACGTCGTGCTCTGCGATCTCGCCACGGATCTCGATGTCGAGCTGCGCGGGCACGGCGCCGGCGACCGCCGTGAGGAAGCGGCCGAGGTGCTCCGCCAGCGGGATGCCCGGCCGGACGTCCTCCGCGATGACGCCGCCCTGGACGTTGACCGCGTCCGGGACGAGGTCGCCGGCCAGCGCGAGACGGACCGAGCGCGCCACCGAGATGCCGGCCTTCTCCTGGGCCTCGTCGGTGCTGGCGCCCAGGTGCGGCGTCGCGACGACCGTGTCCAGCTCGAACAGCGGGGAGTCGGTGCAGGGCTCGGTGTCGTAGACGTCGAGACCCGCCGCCGCGACGCGGCCCTCCTTGAGTGCGGCGTAGAGCGCGTCCTCGTCGACGATGCCGCCGCGGGCAGCGTTGACGAGGATCAGCGAGGGCTTGACGGTGGCGAGCTGCTCGGCGCCGATGATGCCGACGGTCTCGGCGGTCTTCGGCAGGTGCACCGACATGACGTCGGAGATGCGCAGGAGCTCTTCGAGCGAGACCAGCCGGACACCCATCTGCGCCGCCCGGCCGGCGGCCACGAAGGGGTCGTAGGCCACCACGGTCATCCCGAACGCGGACAGCCGCTGCGCGACGAGGGCGCCGATGCGGCCGAGTCCGACGATGCCGGCGGTCTTCTCGTAGAGCTCGACCCCGGAGTACTTGCTGCGCTTCCACTCCCCCTGCCGCAGGGCCGCGTGAGCCGGCGAGATGTGGCGGGCGGCGGCGAGGAGCAGGCCGACGGCGAGCTCGGCCGCGCTGACGATGTTGGACTGCGGGGCGTTGACGACCATGACGCCGGCCTGGGTCGCGGCCTTGATGTCGACGTTGTCGAGCCCGACGCCGGCCCGGGCCACGACCCGCAGGCCGCGCGCAGCGGCGAGCAGCTCGGCGTCGACCTGGGTGGCGCTGCGCACCAGCAGCGCGTCGGCGTCGGCGACGGCCGCGAGCAGCGCCGGCCGGTCGGTGCCGTCGACGTCGCGGACCTCGAAGTCCGGGCCGAGGGCGGCGAGGGTCGCCGGGGAGAGCTCCTCGGCGATGAGCACGACGGGGCGGCGGGGGGTGGCTGTCTGGGTCACCGGGACATCGTAGGCACCGGCTTGTGAACGGATTCACAACCGTCCACGCAGTGGAACCCCCGCAGTGGGCGACGACGCCGCGCCGGGGACCGGCGGTGGGGTGCCCGTCCGGGCACCCCACCGTCGGCCTCGGGCGGATCAGGCGTCGGCGTCGAGCCAGCTCATCATCGGCCGCAGGGTCCGGCCGGTCTGCTCCACCCGGTGCTCGGTGTTCTCCTGGTAGTAGCGCTTGTACTGGGACAGGCCGGAGTCGTACTCGGCCATCCACTCGCGGGCGAAGGAGCCGTCGGTGATCTCGCCGAGGATCTTGCGCATCTCGGCGCGGGTCTGCTCGGTCACCAGGCGCGGACCCCGCGTGTAGCCGCCGTACTCCGCGGTCTCGGAGACCGACCAGTTCATCTTCGACAGCCCGCCCTCGTACATCAGGTCGACGATGAGCTTCACCTCGTGCAGGCACTCGAAGTACGCGACCTCGGGCTGGTAGCCCGCGTCGACGAGGGTGTCGAAGCCGGCCTTGACGAGCTCGGCGAGACCGCCGCAGAGCACCGCCTGCTCGCCGAACAGGTCGGTCTCGGTCTCCTCGGTGAAGGTGGTCCGGATCGCCCCGGCGCGGGTGCCGCCGATCGCCTTGGCGTAGGACCTGACCAGGTCCCAGGCGGTGCCGGTGGCGTCCTGCTCGACCGCGACGAGCACCGGGACGCCCCGGCCGTCGACGAACTGCCTGCGGACCAGGTGGCCGGGGCCCTTCGGGGCGACCATGCACACGTCGACGCCCGCCGGGGGCTTGACGAGGTCGTAGCGGATGTTCAGCCCGTGCCCGAAGAACAGGGCGTCGCCGTCGACCAGGTTGGGCTCGATCGCCTCGGCGTAGAGGCTGCGCTGCACGGGGTCGGGGGCCAGGACCATGATGAGGTCGGCCTCCTCGCACGCCTCGTACGGCGTCACGACCCGCAGGCCCTCGGCCTCGGCCTTCTCCCGGCTCTTGGACCCCTCCGGGAGCCCGACGCGCACGTCGACACCGGAGTCGCGCAGGGACAGCGCGTGGGCGTGGCCCTGGCTGCCGTAGCCAAGGACCGCCACGTTGCGCGCCTGGATCACGGACAGGTCGGCGTCGTCGTCGTAGTACAGCTCGGCCACGGGTCAGGTCTCCTTGGGTCGGTGGTCCGCAGTGGGGTCAGCGGGCGATGGGTGTGACGGTGCTGCTCCGCGAGGAGCGGTCGGTCATCGAGCGCGAGCCGCGGCCGACGGCGACCATGCCGGACTGGACGAGCTCGCGCACGCCGTAGGGCTCGAGGACCCGGAGCAGCGCCACGAGCTTGTCGCTGCTCCCGGTGGCCTCGATCGTGACGGCGTCGGGCGCCACGTCCACGACCTTGGCGCGGAACAGCTGCACCGTCTCGAGGACGTGGGACCGCGTCGCCCGGTCCGCCGCCACCTTGACGAGCAGCAGCTCGCGCTGGACCGAGGTCGGCGCCTCGAGCTCGACGATCTTGAGGACCTCCACCAGCTTGTTCAGCTGCTTGGTCACCTGCTCGAGGGGCAGCTCCTCGACGTTGACCACGATGGTCATGCGCGAGACGTCGTCGTGCTCGGTGGGTCCGACCGCCAGCGAGTCGATGTTGAAGCCGCGGCGCGAGAACAGTCCGGCGATCCGGGCGAGGACGCCGGGCTTGTTCTCCACCAGCACGGACAGCGTGTGCTTGCTCACTGGCGCGTCTCCCCCGCCTCGGTGTCCCACTGCGGCGCCATGTCGCGGGCCACCTGGATCTGGTCGTTGCTCGTGCCGGCTGGCACCATCGGCCAGACCATGGCGTCCTGGTGCACGGTGAAGTCGACCACGACCGGGCGGTCGTCGATCGACATCGCGCGGTCGATGGTCGCGTCGACGTCCTCGGCCTTCTCGCACCGCAGCCCGACGCAGCCGTAGGCGTCGGCGAGCTTCACGAAGTCCGGGATGTGCTCGACCCGGGACCCGGCTCGTGCGGCGTTGCGGCCGGCCCCGCCCAGGTCGGTGTTGGAGTAGCGCTCGTTGTAGAACAGCGTCTGCCACTGCCGGACCATCCCGAGGCTGCCGTTGTTGATGATGGCCACCTTGATGGGGATGTCGTTGATCGCACAGGTCGCGAGCTCCTGGTTGGTCATCTGGAAGCATCCGTCGCCGTCGATCGCCCAGACGGTCGCCTCGGGGCGGCCGGCCTTCGCTCCCATCGCGGCCGGTACGGCGTAGCCCATCGTGCCGAGGCCGCCGGAGTTGAGCCAGGTGCCGGGGTTCTCGTAGCCGATGAACTGCGCGGCCCACATCTGGTGCTGGCCGACACCGGCCACGTAGAGCGCGTCCGGACCGGCGATCGCGCCGAGCCGCTCGATGACGTACTGGGGTGCGAGCGAGCCGTCGACCGGCTTCTCGTAGCCGAGCGGGTAGGTCGTACGCCACCGGTCGACCTGGGCCCACCAGGCCGCGTAGTCGCCGTGGTTGCCGGCGTCGTTCTCGCCCTTGACCGCGACCGTGAGGTCGGCGATGACCTCGCGGGCGTCACCCACGATCGGGACGTCGGCCAGCCGGTTCTTCGAGATCTCCGCCGGGTCGATGTCGGCGTGGACGACCATGGCGTCCGGCGCGAAGCTGGACAGCTTCCCGGTGACGCGGTCGTCGAAGCGGGCACCGAGGCTGATGATGAGGTCGGACTTCTGCAGCGCCGTGACCGCGGCGACCGTGCCGTGCATACCCGGCATGCCGAGGTGCTGGCGGTGGCTGTCCGGGAAGGCGCCGCGGGCCATCAGGGTCGTGACGACCGGGATCCCGGTGAGCTCGGCGAGGACGCGCAGCTCGGCCCAGGCGCGGGCCTTGAGCACCCCACCCCCCACGTAGAGCACCGGCCGGCGCGAGGCCACGATCAACCGCGCGGCCTCCCGCACCTGCTTGCCGTGCGGCCGGGCGACCGGCCGGTAGCCCGGCAGGTCGATCGACGTCGGCCAGGTGAAGGTCGTGGCCGCCTGCATGGCGTCCTTGGCGATGTCCACCAGCACCGGCCCCGGCCGGCCGGTCGAGGCGATGTGGAAGGCCTCGGCGATCGTGCGCGGGATGTCGGCCGGGTCGGTGACGAGGTAGTTGTGCTTGGTGATCGGCATCGTGATGCCGCGGATGTCCGCCTCCTGGAAGGCGTCGGTGCCGATCGCCGCGCTGGGCACCTGGCCGGTCACGGCCACCATCGGGACGCTGTCCATGTACGCGTCGGCGATCGGCGTCACGAGGTTGGTGGCACCGGGCCCGCTGGTGGCCATGCACACACCGACCCGCCCGGTCGCCTGCGCGTAGCCGGTGGCGGCGTGCCCGGCGCCCTGCTCGTGCCGGACCAGGATGTGCCGGATCCGGGAGGAGTCCATCAGCGGGTCGTAGAGCGGGAGGATGGCGCCGCCCGGGATGCCGAAGACGGTGTCGACGCCGGCCGCCTCCAGCGACCGGACGATGCTCTGCGCGCCTGTCACCTGCTGGCTGACCTGCTCGGACATCGCGAGACCTCTCGGGTGGGACGGGTGGCGGCCAACAAAAAACCCCTCCGGCCCGGTGATCGGACAGCGAGGGGTCGCGCGCTCGGCTGACGGTTCGTCAGGCGGCGCGCACGCGAAGTACGACGAGGAGACGCACGCGGACAGCCTCGCCCGGTGCCCCCGCCGTGTCAACCAGTGGCACGGGCCGTCTCGCATGACGGGAGGGCGACCCCGGCGGACGGGCTCCGTCGCCCCAGCGGCCCCGACGACCCCGACGGCCCCGACCGCCCCGCCCAGGTTCACCCGGGTGGCGGTGCTCCCCCGGGGGCGGGGCGTCGAAGAGTCAAGGGACGGTCATACCGAGGCCGGGGGGTGGGCATGGCGGGCGGCCACGAGTCGCAGGACGGGCAGGACGCACGCAGCGCCGGGAGCAGGTGGCAGCGGCGTTCGGTCAGCGCTGCCCTGCTGCGGCTGCTCGTGCTCTGCGCCCCCGTGGGCACCTCGTTCGCCGCCGCATGGACGGTGCACCGTGCGCTGCCCCCCGTCACCTCGCACCTGGACCGGGTGTGGCACCTCGCGCTGCTGGCCGCGGTGAGCACCGTGACCCTCGTCCTGGTCGACCGGCTCGGGCGCCGCCTGCTGCCGCTCGTCACCCTGCTCGACCTCAGCATGCTCTTCCCCGACCGTGCCCCCTCACGGCTGCGGGTCGCGCGCGACGCGATCAGGCGCAGGCCGATCGAGGAGCAGCTGTCGCGCGTCCGGGACGCCGGGGCCGACCCCGGCGCGGTCGCCCGTGAGATCCTCACCCTCGTCGCCGCGCTCAGTGCCCACGACAAGCCCACCCGGGGGCACGCCGAGCGGGTCCGGATGTTCACCGACCTGCTCGCCGAGCAGCTGCGGATCCCGAAGCGGGACAGGGACCTGCTGCGGTGGGCCGCGATCCTGCACGACATCGGCAAGCTGCAGGTCCCGGCCTCGCTGCTCAACAAGCCCGGCAAGCCGACCGAGGACGAGTGGGTCGTGCTCAAGGCGCACCCGGTGCACGGGGCCGAGACCGCCGTAGGCCTCCTGCCCTGGCTCGGTGAGTGGGCCGACGTGATCGTCGAGCACCACGAGCGCTACGACGGCACCGGATACCCGCGCGGGCTGGCCGGCACCGGGATCAGCCTGGGCGCCCGGATCGTGTCGGTCGCCGACGCGTACGACGTCATGACCGCCGCCCGCCCCTACAAGCGGCCCGTCTCGCGGGCCGCCGCGCTGCAGGAGCTCATCCGCTTCTCCGGCAGCCAGTTCGACCCTCAGGTGGTCCGCGCGATGGTGGCGGTCGGTGCGCCGAGGCTGCGCCGGGCACAGGGCCTGGTCGCCTGGCTGGCGGACGTGCCGCTGGTCGCCGGTGCCGTGCCGGCTGCCACCGTGGCCCGAGTCGTCGGTGCCGGAGCGCTGGCGACCGGGGCCGTCGCCGCCGGCGCCACCGCGACGGCACTGCCCACGACAGCTCCTCCGGCCGCGGCCGCGGCGGCGACCTCGTCCGCCGAGGCGGGCGACACCACCGCGTCCCCCGGACCGACCGGGTCGGGCCGTCCCGACGCGCGGCGCGGCGCGACCGACCTGCCCGGCGCGCTGCCGGGCGGGGCCACCCCCGACGGCCCCGCCGCGGACGGCACCGCGACCGAGCCCGCGCCGCCGTCCGCCTCCGCACCGGACGACAGCTCCGGCCCGGGCGACGGCTCCGGCTCGGCGCCGGGAAGGGACCCCGGGTCCGGGGAGCCCCCCGCACCGTCGCCGGCCCCGACGAAGAGCCCGGTCCGGGACGCCGTCGAGGACCCGGTGAAGGAGATCGTCAAGGAGATCGTCGAGGAGCCGGTGAAGGGCGCGCTGGGCACGGTCGGCTCGGTGGTGGGCGGGGTGTCCGGCACCGTGGGCAGCACGGTCGAGGAGGTCGCGAAGGACCCGGTCGGCACGGTGGCCGGCACCGTGGGCGGCACGGTCGCGGACCCCGTGGGGACAGTGGCCGGGACGGTGGGCACGCTCGCCGGGACGGTCGGTGGCTCGGGCGGCTCGTTGCTGGGCGGGTCCAGCGGGTCCAGCGGGTCCAGCGGGTCGGGGCCGAACAGCGGGCCGGGCTCCGGCGGGTCGGGCAGCGGGTCCAGCGGGCCGGGGCCGAACAGCGGACCGGGCTCCGGCGGCTCGGGCGGCCTGCTGGGCGGGGTGCTCGGCCGCTGACCCGGCCGCGTGCCGGCGCCGCTCAGCCGCAGACGGCCCCGAATGCCGCAGACCCGACCAGCTTGGTGTACTTCGCGAGGACGCCGCTGGTGTAGACCGGCGGCAGGGGCGCCCAGGACGTCCGCCGCCGGGCCAGCTCCGCCTCCTCGACGAGCAGGTCGAGCCGCCCCTGCGCCACGTCGAGCCGCACCCGGTCGCCGTCGCGCACCAGCGCGACAGGGCCGCCGTCGACGGCCTCCGGTGCGACGTGCCCCACGCACAGGCCGGTGGTCCCTCCGGAGAACCGCCCGTCGGTGAGCAGCAGGACGTCCTTGCCGAGGCCGGCACCCTTGATCGCGCCGGTGATCGCCAGCATCTCGCGCATGCCGGGGCCACCCTTCGGGCCCTCGTAGCGGATCACCACGACGTCCCCGGCCGCGATGGTGCCGTCCTCGAGCGCGTCCATCGCGGCGCGTTCACGGTCGAACACCCGCGCGGTGCCCTCGAAGACGTCGGCGTCGAAGCCCGCGGTCTTCACGACGGCGCCGTCGGGGGCGAGCGAGCCGCGCAGGATCGTCAGCCCGCCGGTGCGGTGGATGGGCTCGGTCATGGCCCGGACGACCTTGCCGTCGACGTCGGGCGGCGCGATGTGCGCGAGGTTCTCGGCCATGGTCCGGCCGGTGACGGTCAGCACGTCGCCGTGCAGCAGCCCGGCGTCGAGCAGGGCGCGCAGGACGACGGGGACGCCACCGACCCGGTCGACGTCGGTCATCACGTACTGCCCGAACGGCTTGACGTCGGCCAGGTGCGGCACCTGCGCGCCGATGCGGCTGAAGTCGTCGAGGTCGAGCGCGACCTCGGCCTCGTGCGCGATGGCGAGCAGGTGGAGGACCGCGTTCGTGGAGCCGCCGAAGGCCATCACCACCGCGATGGCGTTGTCGAACGCCTCCTTGACCATGATGTCCCGGGCGGTGATGCCGCGCCGCAGCATCTCGACCACCGCCTCGCCCGAGCGGCGGGCGAACCCGTCGCGCCGCCGGTCGGTGGCCGGCGGCGCCGCGCTGCCCGGCAGCGACATGCCCAGCGCCTCGGCCGCGCTGGCCATGGTGTTGGCGGTGTACATGCCCCCGCAGGCGCCCTCCCCCGGGCAGATCGCCCGCTCGATGGCGTCGACGTCCTCCCGGCTCATGAGGCCGCGGGAGCAGGCACCGACCGCCTCGAACGCGTCGATGATCGTGACCTGGCGCTCGCTGCCGTCGGACATCTTGGCGATGCCCGGCAGGATCGACCCGGCGTAGAGGAAGACGCTGGCCAGGTCGAGCCGGGCGGCGGCCATCAGCATCCCCGGCAGCGACTTGTCGCAGCCGGCGAGCAGCACCGACCCGTCGAGTCGCTCGGCCTGCATGACGACCTCGACGGAGTCGGCGATGACCTCGCGCGACACCAGCGAGAAGTGCATGCCCTCGTGGCCCATCGCGATGCCGTCGGACACCGAGATGGTGCCGAACTCCAGCGGGTACCCGCCGGCGGCGTGCACGCCGTCCTTGGCCGCCTTGGCCAGCCGGTCCAGCGAGAGGTTGCAGGGGGTGATCTCGTTCCAGCTGGACGCCACCCCGATCTGGGACTTCGCGAAGTCCTCGTCACCCATGCCGACGGCGCGCAGCATGCCCCGGGCGGCGGTCTTCTCCAGCCCGTCGGTGACATCGCGCGAGCGCGGCTTGATGTCGGGCGGCGCGCCCGTGGCCTGCGAGGAGGAATGCGTCGGCACGCTCGCATGCTGCCACTGCAGGGGCCGGGACGCAGGCGCGGGTCCGGCCGCCGAGACCGACGGCACCAGCAGACCGCAAGCGGACCGCAAGCGGGACCGGGTCTGCTGGGGCCTGCCACCACCGGACCACCCGACCCGACGACCCGACGACCCGACGACCCGACGACCCGACGATGAAGAACCGCCGAAGGACGACATGACCACCTGCGAGCTCACCCGGGCCGACGCGATCACGCGCGGGCCCCGGCTGCCCCGGGTGCGCCGTGGCCGCGGCCGCCTCGGCGGCTGGGCCGGTGAGCTCGCCCTGCTCTCGGTGCTCTACCTCGCCTACAGCGCGGCCCGCCTCGTCGGCGGTGCCACCACGGGCGAGGCCTTCGGCCACGCCGGCGACCTGCTGGCCCTCGAGCGGAGCCTGCACCTCGCCGTCGAGGCGCGGGCCAACGCGGCGCTGCAGGCGGTGCCGGCGCTGGCCGTGGCCGCGAGCTACTGGTACTCCCTGCTGCACTACGTCGTGACCCCGGCCGTGCTCGTCTGGGCCTACCGCAGGCACCGCCCGTACTACGGCCGGGTGCGCAACGCCCTGGTGGCGGCCAGCGCCCTCGGCCTGGTCGGCTTCACCCTCGTCCCGATGGCCCCGCCGCGGATGCTGCCCGGCTACGTCGACACCCTCGCGAGCACGGCCCACCTCGGCTGGTGGGGCGCGCAGGCCAGTGCGCCGCGCGGGCTCGGCGGGCTGACCAACCAGCTCGCCGCGATGCCCTCGCTCCACGTCGGGTGGGCGGTCTGGGTCACCTGGGTCGTCCTGCGCCTGGCCCGGCGGAGGTGGGTGCGGCTGGCCGCCCTCGCCTACCCGCTGGTGACCACGGCCGTGGTCGTCGGGACCGCGAACCACTACCTGCTCGACGCCGTGGCAGGCGCCGCGGTGGTCGGCGCCGGGATCGTGCTGGCGCGGCGGTGGTCCCCCGGCCCGACCGGCACCGCGACACCGGCGCGCACCGGTGTCGACCGGGAATCGCTGCCCCGGGCGGCCTGACGGCGGCGCGTCCTCAGTCGTCCAGCGCCAGCGGGTCGTCGAGGCCCGCGACCGGCAGGACGACGTCGAGCAGCTCGCGGTCGAGACCGTCGAGCACCCGCACGCGGGCGCCGCGCAGGCTCGGCGGGCCGGCGGCCGGCTCGTAGACGGCCACGGCCCCGTCGTCCGGGACCGCCAGCCGCACCGGTCCGCCGCCGGGCCTGCGCACGACGACGGCCGCACCGGTGGGGCAGAGCAGGAAGGTCGGGTCCTGGGAGGTGAACGGCTCCAGCAGCCAGGGGGCGGTGTCCGGGGCGCCGGTGGGCAGTGCGCGCACCCCGGCCGGGAACACGAGCGAACCGGCCTGACCGACCAGCGCGCGCAGCCGGACGCCGTCCGGCCGGGTCGCCAGCACCAGGGCCAGCCGGCGGGCCCGCCACGGCGCACCGCTCCAGAGCACCCGCAGGTCGGCCGTGTCGAGGTCCACCAGGCCCTCGAGACCCTGCCGCAGCCCCTGCAGCAGCAGCGGCTGGGCCGGCCCGGCGTACGACGGGTCGTCGACCCCGCCGACCGCCACGGACCGCGGCGGCAGCGCGCCGTCCGGAGCGGCGACCCGGACGACGGTCACGACCGGGTAGACACCGAGCCCGGATGCGCGCACGGCAACGACCGGGTCGACCCGCTCGCCCAGGTCGACGACGGCGGTCCCGTCGCGCGAGCGCACCGGGTTCCAGCGGCGGGTGGCCGTGCCGTCGGGCCGGAAGCGCACCGAGGGCGAGACCTCGAGCAGCACCGGACCTGGCCGCGCGAGGACGACCCCGTAGGTCCGGCCGTCGACACCCGGTGCGGCCCAGCCGAGCACCTGCTGGGGGTTGGTGAGCGCCGTGACCTCGGCCACGGAGGCGTCCTGCGGTGCGATGCCCGGTGCCGCCAGCATCGCGTGCACCACGGTGGCCACGCCGTCGTCGGAGACGTCGGTGCCGCTGAGGGTCAGGCGGCTGCCGTCGGGCAGGGTGCCCGCGAACAGGATCCGCGCCACGTTCGGGCTGTCCTGCCGGATCCGCCGCACGCTGGCCGACACGTAGGCCCGGTCGCCCGACAGGTCGCCGCGCTCCTCCCAGGTGACCGTCCTGATCCCGTCGCGGAGGGGGGCGGGATCCACGCCCCGGGTGGGCACCGGGCCGGGCGGCTCCACCGGGGAGCCGTGCAGCGCCAGCTCGGGCCGGGCCACGACGAGGACGGTCCCGGCGACGAGCGCGGCGACGACCCAGCCGAGGCGTCGCCGTCCCGCCGGAGCACGCCCGTCGGCACCTCCGACGAGCTGGTCCTCGACCGGCCGCGGCCCCACCTGCGGAGCGTACGTCAGCGGGTCAGTACGCCGAGGTGATGACGTTGGCGAGCGGGTCGCCCGCGACGTACCGCCGCACCTGGGCGGCCACCAGCCGCAGCGCCCTGGGGAGGAACGCGGTCGTGTCGCCGCCGACGTGCGGGCTGACCAGCACCCCCGGGCAGCGCCACAGCGGGTGCTCCGGCGGCAGCGGCTCGGGGTCGGTGACGTCGAGCGCCGCCAGCAGTCGCCCGCTGGTCACCTCGGCCAGGAGGTCGTCGGTCACGACGACCGGGCCGCGCGCCACGTTCACGACCAGGCAGCCGTCCGGGAGCGCGGCGAGGAACGCGGCGTCGACCAGCCCGCGGGTGTCGTCGGTCATCGGGACCGTGAGCACCACGACCTCGGCCCACGGCAGCAGCCCCGGCAGCGCCTCGAACGCCTCGACCCCCTCGCGGGCCCGGCGCCCGACCCGGCGCACCTCGCACTCGAACCCGGACAGCCGGGCCTCGACCGCGGCACCGACCGCGCCGTAGCCCACGAGCAGGACGCGCCGGTCGGCCAGCGACGGCCGGGTGTCGTGCGCCCATTCCCCCCGCTGTGCGGCGCGGACGTGGCCCGGCAGCCCGCGCAGCGACGCGAGGACCAGGGCGACGGCGAGCTCGGCGGTCGACGCGTCGTGCACACCGCGGGCGTTGCACAGCACGACGCCGTCCGGCACGAGCGGCCGGACGTCGTCGACGCCCGCGGTCAGGGTCTGGACGACCCGCAGGCCCGGCAGCCCGGCCAGCCGCCCGGCGGGGGCCGACCCGGCCATGTACGGCAGGACGAGGACCTCCGGCGGGGTCGCCGGCAGCTCGTCGCCGCCGTCCCACACGTCGGCCTCGACCCCGGGCGGGAGGTCGAGGGCTGCGGGCCAGTCGGCGTACGGCACCCACAGCCTCACGGCGGCCCCTCGAAGGCCCGGCAGGTGTCCAGGTAGCGCGGCCAGTCCCACCCGGCGAGGAAGCTGCCGGCCGCCTCGTGCCCGGCGAGCAGCAGCTGCTCCTGCTGCTCGTCGGTGATCCCGAAGTCGACCGGCGAGATGCCGCTCGTGTCGACGAACACGCTGCGCGCCAGCACGCAGGGGTCGTCGATGTGCTGGGCGTCGCAGGCCTCGAGCATCGTCTCGACCAGCGACAGGGCCAGCGAGACGGTGCCGCGGACCTCGGTGGTGCTGGCCCGGCCGTCGCGTCGCATCGACAGCCGTACGCCGAACGTGGGCCAGCGCGGGGGGCGCCCGTCGCTGCGGTCGAACACGGCGATGGGGAAGTTCGACAGGACGCCGCCGTCGACGAGGGTCGAGACCTGCGGCCCGTTCTCGCCCTGCGCGCGCAGGGTGACCGGCTCGAAGAAGAACGGGATCGACGCCGAGGCACGCACGGCGTCCGCGACCTCCTGCTCGTCCGGGTCGAGACCGTAGAGCGGGTAGTCCCAGGGCAGCCGGACGAAGCGCTTGCGCGAGACGTCGCTCGCGGTGACCAGCAGCGAGTAGCGCATGTCCTCCGGCAGGCTGCTGCCCGGGTCGTCCTGCCTCAGGTCACCGAAGGTGCGCACCCCGAGGTCGGCGAGCGCGCCCTTGACCCACGAGCGGAGGTAGTCGCCCTCGAACACCCCGCCGTCGAAGGCCAGCGAGAAGCCGTCGACCAGGCGGGCCAGCGGACCCGCGGCCCGCCCGACCGCACCGCGGTCGCGCAGCCGGGTGTAGTCCAGGGTGCGCGCGACGTCCTCGAGCCGCTCGACGGGCTCGCCTGCCCGCTGCAGCGCGACGAGGAACGCACCGACCACGGCGCCCGCCGACGTGCCGGCGACCCGCGGGAAGCTGTAGCCCGCCCGGCTGAGGGTCGCGGCCGCGCCGGAGAGCGCGATGCCCTTGACCCCACCGCCCTCGAGGACGAGGTCCGTGAGCAGCGGCCCGGCGCGCGGGGGGTCGGGCGGCTCGGTCACCGCCGGTCGGGGCCCGGGCTCCGCCATGGACCCGACCCTAACGATCGGGTCACGTCGGGCCGCGTGGTGGCCGTCGGCCCCGGCAGCGGGAAGGGTGGGCGGATGCGACGCCCCCGGACCGCCGTACGACCGACCGCGCCCGCTGTCCTCGCCGCGGTGCTCGCCGTGGCGGTCGCCGGGTGCACCGGCACGCCGGACGCGGCCGACCCGGGTCCGGACCGGTCGACCCGGCCGCCCTCCTCGAGCGCCGCGTCGCCGTCAGGTGCGCCCGAGGAGCCGGTGGCCGAGGTCGAGGTGGCGGGGGTGGTCGCGACCGGGCTGGCGGCCCCGTGGAGCATCGCGTTCCTGCCGGACGGCTCGGCCCTCGTGAGCGAGCGGGACGAGGCCCGGGTGGTGCACGTGACCACCGGCGGTGACGTCGAGCCCGTGGGGACGGTCGCGGGGGTCGACGGCGGCGGGGAGGGTGGGCTGCTGGGGCTGGCGCTCTCGCCCTCGTACGAGTCGGACCGGACGCTCTTCGCGTACCTCACCGCCGGCTCGCAGAACCTGGTCGTCCGGATGACGTACGACGGCGCCGGGCTGTCCGGCCAGCGGACCGTGCTCGACGGCATCCCCGCCGGGCCGATCCACAACGGCGGGCGGATCGCGTTCGGCCCGGACGGGTTCCTCTACGTCGCCACCGGCGAGAGCGGCCGTACCCAGGCCAGCCAGGACCCCGACGACCTCGGCGGGAAGATCCTCCGGGTGACGCCCGACGGCGACCCCGCCCCGGGCAACCCGACGGCCGGGTCACCGGTGTGGAGCCTCGGGCACCGCAACGTGCAGGGCCTGGCCTGGGACGACCGCGGCCGGATGTGGGCCAGCGAGTTCGGCCAGAACACCTGGGACGAGCTCAACCGGATCGAGCCGGGCGACAACTACGGCTGGCCGGAGGTGGAGGGCCGGCCCGGTGGCGGCTCGTCCTTCCACGACCCGGCCCGGCAGTGGCGGACCGACCAGGCCTCCCCCAGCGGGATCGCGGTCGCCGGCGGGTCGGTGTTCATGGCCGGGCTGCGCGGGCGGCGCCTGTGGCAGATCCCCCTGCTCGCCTCGGGCACCGGCCGGCCCATCGCCCTCCTGGCCGAGCGGTTCGGCCGGCTGCGCGACGTCGTGGTGGCGCCCGACGGTTCGCTCTGGGTGCTCACCAACAACACCGACGGCCGCGGCTCCCCCCGGGAGGGCGACGACCGCATCGTCCGGCTGACGCTGTCCTGACCGGCACGCCGGGCGCATCATGGGCACCGTGACGACGAGCGCCGGGCCGGTGGCCCTCGTCGGGAGCGGGGAGTACCTGCCCGTGACGGAGCCCCTCGAGCGCAGCCTGCTGGCCGGGCGGCCGGCCCGCTTCGTGCAGCTCGCGACCGCGGCGGCCCCGGAGGGCGTCGACTCGCTCGCACGCTGGCACGGCCTCGGCCGGGAGGCCGCGCACCGGCTCGGCGCCGAGCAGGTCGTCCTCCCCGTCGTCGACCGGGTCAGCGCCGACGACGAGGCCCTGGCCGGGCTGGTCGAGGGCGCGGGACTCGTCTACCTCTCCGGCGGGAACCCGACCTTCCTGGCCCGGACGCTGGCCGGCACCGCGGTGTGGGCCGCGATCGTCGCGGCGTGGCGGGCCGGTGCCGCGCTCGCCGGGTGCAGCGCCGGGGCGATGGCCCTGTGCGGCGAGGTGCCGGCGATCCGCCACCCGTTCCGCGACCCCGTCCGCGGCCTCGGCGCGGTGCCCGGGCTCACCGTGCTGCCGCACTTCGACCGCTTCGCCCGCCGGCTGCCGGACGCGGTCCTGCGCCGGGTGTCGCACCGGAGCGACGGGCTGGCCGCCGTCGGCATCGACGAGGACACCGCCCTGGTCGGTGGCTTCCGGGCGGACCCCGAGGAGTGGGAGGTCGTCGGCAGGCAGTCGGTGTGGCTGCTCACCGCCGACGGCCGCGAGGAGCGACCGGCGGGCTCCGTCGTCCGGCTCCCCGCCCCGGGCTGACCGCCCCCCACCGATCGGCCGACCGGTAGTGGCGTACCTCCCCCGCCTGTGGCGTACTCACCGCTGCCGGCGGCGGTCGATCACGTCCACGTGATCAACCGGCGGCGGGTGGGGGAAGCGGGGGGGTCGCGGGCGGGTTCCCAGGTCCAGCCCAGTCCAGCCCACCTCCTGGAGGACGCGTGACCTCGCTCGTACGTCTCACCCTGGCCGCCGCGGTCGCGCTCGTCGTGACCGGGTGCGGGGGCGGGGCGGCGCCCGCCACGGACGGGGCCGGCCCCGCGCCCGGGTCGGCGGCCTCCCAGGACGCCGGCTCCGCAGCGGCCTCCCAGATCGCGCAGGCGACCGCCTCGCTGGAGGCCTCGACGCTGGGCGGCGGGCAGTTCGACTTCGCCGGGCTCGACGGCACGCCCACGGTGCTGTGGTTCTGGGCGCCCTGGTGCACGATCTGCCGGGCCGAGGCGCCCGAGGTCGTGGCGACCGCGCAGCGCCTCGCCGGCGACGTCACCCTGATCGGGGTCCCCGGCCGCGGGCCCGAGGGCGACATGGAGCGCTTCGTCTCCGACACGGGCACCGACGGCTTCGCCCACGTCGTCGACGCCGACGGCTCGATCTGGAGCGCGTTCGGTGTCGTCGGCCAGCCGTCGTTCGCCTTCATCGACGCCGCCGGTGACGTCGAGGTCGTCAACGGCGCCCTGACGGGCGAGCAGCTCGAGCAGACGGCGCGCGCGATGCTGGGCTGACGTGGGCGCACCCGACCTCCCCCTGGCGCTCGCCCTCGTCGCCGGCGCGGTGGCCGCGCTCAACCCGTGCGGCTTCGCGCTGCTCCCGGCGTACCTGCTCATGCTCGTCGCCGACCCGGCCGACGGGACGACGACCACCACCCGCGGCCAGGTGCTGCGGGCCGCCCGCTTCAGCGTGGCGATGACCGCCGGGTTCGTCGCGGTCTTCGGCGTCTTCGGCGCCGTGCTGGCCCGGCTCAGCCTGTCGATCGAGCGCTACCTGCCCGTGGTGACGGTGGTCATCGGGATCGGCCTGCTCCTCGCCGGCGCCTGGATGCTGGTCCGCGGCGGGCACCTGCCGGGCATCGGTGCGCTGGCCAGGGTCGGGCGCGCCCCGAGCCGCACGATGCGGTCACAGGTGCTCTACGGCGCCGGGTTCGCCGCCGCGTCGCTGTCCTGCACGATCGGGCCGTTCCTCGCGGTCACCGGAGCAGCCTCGCGCGGTGGCAGCGCCGGGGGCGCGTTGCTGACCTTCGTGGTCTACGCGCTGGGGATGGGCGCCGTCGTCACCGGCCTGGCCATGGCGGTCGCCCTGGCGCGCGGGTCGGCGGTGGCCCGGCTGCGGCGGGCCGGTCCCCTGCTGGACCGGCTCGGTGCCGCGCTGCTCGTCGTCGCCGGCGCCTACGTCACCTGGTACGGCTGGTTCGAGATCCGGGTCCTCGCCGGCCGGTCGACCGGGGACCCGGTGGTCGACGCGGCGACCCGCGTGCAGTCGGAGCTGACCCGCTTCGTCGTGGGGCTCGGCCCGACGGTGCTGACCGGGTTGCTGGTGGTGGTCCTGCTGGGCGTCGGCGCGCTGGTCGTCGGCGCGCGTCGCCCCGACCGGCCGAAGGAGACCGCGCAGTCGTGACCCGGGTGCCGCGCCGGGCCGCCCTCGCCGTCGCCGGGGTGCTGCTGCTGGCCGCCTGCGCCGAGCAGACCGCGGGCCCGTCCGGTGCCGGAGGGAACGCGTCCGGACCGGCGCCGGCGGTCACGCTCGAGGCGGTGGAGCAGTCCGCACGCGAGGAGGTCCCCTCGGCGCTGGACGACATCGACGACGAGCGCCTCCCCGAGCCGCTCGTCGACCCGGCGCGGGTGCTGTCGGGCGGTCCGCCGCCGGACGGCATCCCGCCCGTCGACGAGCCGACCTTCCAGCGCGCGGACGAGGTCGACTGGCTGGCCGACGAGGAGGCCGTGCTGAGCTTCACCGTCGGCGACCGGGCCCGCGCCTACCCGGTGCAGGTCATGATCTGGCACGAGATCGTCAACGACACGGTCGACGGCACGCCGGTCGCCGTGACGTACTGCCCGCTGTGCAACTCCGCGCTGGCGTTCGACCGGCGCCTCGGCGACCGGCTGCTCACCTTCGGCACCTCGGGCAGGCTCTACAACTCCGACCTGGTCATGTACGACCGCCAGACCGAGTCGCTGTGGGCCCAGATCGAGGGCCGGGCGGTGGCCGGCGTCCTCGCCGGGGAGGAGCTGCGGCGGCTGCCGGTCGCCACCGTGTCGTGGGCGCAGTGGTCCGAGGCCCACCCCGACGGCTGGGTGCTGGCGCGGCCGGCCGACAGCGGGCGGGACTACGGCCGCAACCCCTACGTGGGCTACGACCAGCCCGACACCGACCCGTTCCTGTTCGACGGCGAGGCCGACGCGCGGCTGCCGCCGAAGGAGCGGGTGACGGCCCTGGTCGAGGGACCGCCGCTGGCGCTCACCCAGTCCCGGCTGGCCGCCGACCGGGTCGTCGACCTGCAGGGCGAGGGACGCGACGTCGTCGTCCTCGGGGCGGAGGGGCTGCGCTCGGCGCTCGAGGCCGCCGCTGTCGACGCGGGCCGCGCGGTGCCGGCGACCGGGGTCTTCGTCCCGCGGTCCGCAGGGCAGCGGCTCACCTTCACGGCCGAGGGAGCCGACCGTTTCCTCGACGACCAGACCGGCACCACCTGGGACATCCTCGGCCGGGCCGTGCGCGGCCCGCTCGCCGGCCGGCAGCTCGAGCCCGTCGCGCACATCGACACGTTCTGGTTCGCGTGGGCTGCCTTCGAGCCGGACACGGTGCTGGTGCGCTGAGCGCCGGTCAGGAGGACCTGGGGAGCCGGAGCAGCCGGGCCGGCGAGTCGACGAACGCGTTCCCCGGAGCCCGCGCCGCGGTGCCCGGCGGGGGCGGCGCGGGAACCGCCGACGGCTCCGCCGCGTCCCGCAGGTCCGTCGGGCTCGCGGTGGGTGAAGCGGTCGGCTCGGGGGCCGGGCTGCTCAGCAGGCCGGGCCCGAGGACGACCGCGGCGGCCAGGGCCGCCGCGACCAGCGCGGCGCGGGCCGGCAGCGGCATACCTCGACCCTAGACCTGCCCGCAGCGCTCCAGCACGAGCTCACGGACCCGGCCGGCGTCGGCCTGGCCCCGGGTCGCCTTCATCACCGCGCCGACGATCGCCCCGGCCGCGGCCACCTTGCCGCCACGGATCTTCTCCGCGACGTCGGGGTGGCCCGCGAGCGCCTCGTCGACGGCGGCGATCAGCGCCGCGTCGTCGCTCACGACGGCCAGCCCCCGGCCCGCGACGACCTCGGACGGCTCCCCCTCGCCGGCGAGGACTCCCTCGATGACCTGCCGGGCGAGCCTGTCGTTGACCGTCCCGGACTCGACGAGGGACACCACCTGGGCGACCTGCGCAGGCGTCACCGGCAGCTCCGCCAGGTCGACCTGGCGCTCGTTGGCCTGCCGGGCCAGCTCACCGAGCCACCACTTGCGGGCCGCGTCGGAGGACGCACCCGCCGCCACCGTCGCCTCGACGAGGTCGACGGCACCGGCGTTGTCCAGTGCCTGCATCTCCGGGTCGCCGATCCCCCAGGCGGCCTGCAGCTCGCGGCGACGGACACCCGGCGGGGGCGGCAGGTCGGCCCGGAGCTGCTCCACCCAGGCGGCGGACGGGGCCACCGGCACCAGGTCCGGCTCGGGGAAGTAGCGGTAGTCCTCGGCCTGCTCCTTCGACCGGCCCGACGTGGTGCTCGCGCTGTCCTCGTGCCAGTGCCGGGTCTCCTGGACCACCCGGCCGCCCGCCTCGAGCAGCGCCGCCTGCCGGCAGATCTCGTGCCGCAGCGCGCGCTCGACCGAGCGCAGCGAGTTGACGTTCTTGGTCTCCGACCGGGTCCCGAGCGGGTCCGACGGCGACCGGCGCAGCGACACGTTCGCGTCGCACCGGAGTGACCCCTGCTCCATCCGCACGTCGGAGACACCGAGGGTGCGCATCAGCTCGCGCAGGGCCGTGACGTAGGCGCGCGCCACCTGCGGCGCGAGCGCGCCGGTGCCCTCGACCGGCTTGGTGACGATCTCGATGAGGGGGATGCCGGCCCGGTTGTAGTCCACGAGCGAGTAGTCGGCCCCGTGGATGCGGCCGGTGGCGCCACCGACGTGCAGGGACTTGCCGGTGTCCTCCTCCATGTGGACGCGCTCGATCTCGATCCGGAAGGAGCGCGGCCCCTCGGGGGCCTCGACCGACACGTCGAGGTGGCCGTCGGTGCAGATCGGCTCGTCGTACTGCGAGGTCTGGAAGTTCTTCGGCATGTCCGGGTAGAAGTAGTTCTTCCGGGCGAACCGGCACCACGAGGCGATGTCGCAGCCCAGGGCGAGGCCGACCCGCACGGTCGACTCGACGGCGGTCTCGTTCAGGACGGGCAGCGACCCGGGCAGCCCGAGACAGGTCGGGCAGGTCTGGCTGTTGGGCGCCGCACCGAACTCGGTGGCGCAGCCGCAGAACATCTTCGAGACGGTGCCGAGCTCGACGTGCACCTCGAGCCCGAGCACCGGGTCGAACCGGGCGACGGCCTCGTCGTAGTCGAGCAGCCCCGGGGAGGTGGAGACCGTCACGGGCTAGGCCTCGTCCTCGCCGCGGCGCAGCCGGCGCACGATGATGATCGTGCCGGTCACGAGCACGATCGCGTTGAGCACGGCGTCGACCAGCTCGAGCCGGTCGCCGTCCTCGCGGGCCTGGCGCAGCCGCTGCAGCGCGGTGCGCCCGGCCATCGCGGTGGTGACGAAGGTGACGATCGACTTGATGTTCTTCACTGCGCTGCCTCCGCGGCCGTGGCGGTCGGTGTGGACGTGGTCAGGGTGGTGAGGTCGGGTGCCTCGTCGACGAGCAGGTGGCCCCAGCGGTCCGCGAGCGCCGCCTCGAGCGCGCCGCCCACCCGGTAGAGCCGGTCGTCGTGCATGGGCGGGGCCATGACCTGCAGGCCGACCGGCAGGCCGTCCTCCGGGGCCAGCCCGACGGGCAGCGACATCGAGGCGTTGCCCGCGAGGTTGGACGGGATCGTGCAGAGGTCGGCGAGGTACATGGACATCGGGTCGTCGACCCGCTCGCCGATGCGGAACGCGGTCGTCGGCGTCGTGGGCGAGACGAGGACGTCCACCTGGGCGAACGCGGCGTCGAAGTCGCGGACCACGAGCGTGCGGACCTTCTGCGCCTGGCCGTAGTAGGCGTCGTAGTAGCCGCTGGACAACGCGTAGGTGCCGAGCATGATGCGGCGCTTCGCCTCGGCGCCGAAGCCGGCCTCCCGGGTGCGCGACATGACGTCCTCGGCACTCCCGGTGCCGTCGTCACCGACGCGCAGCCCGTAGCGCATCGCGTCGAAGCGGGCGAGGTTCGACGAGCACTCGCTCGGGAGGATGAGGTAGTAGGCAGGCAACGCGTACTCGAAGTGCGGGCAGTCGACCTCCACGACCTCGGCGCCCATCGACGACAGCAGGTCGACCGCCTCGCGGAAGCGCTGCTCGACGCCGGCCTGGTAGCCCTCGCCGCCGAGCTGACGGACGACGCCGACGCGCATCCCCCGCACGTCCTGCTGCCGCGCCGCGGCGACGACGTCGGGCACCGGCGCGTCGATCGACGTGGAGTCGCGCGGGTCGTGACCCGCGATGACGGCGTGCAGCAGGGCGGCGTCCAGCACCGTGCGCGAGCACGGTCCGGCCTGGTCCAGCGACGAGGCGAGGGCGACGAGCCCGTAGCGGCTGACGCCGCCGTAGGTCGGCTTGACCCCGACCGTGCCGGTGACGGCCGCGGGCTGGCGGATCGAGCCGCCGGTGTCGGTGCCCACGGCGAGCGGAGCCTCGAAGGCCGCGACCGCCGCGGCCGACCCGCCGCCGGAGCCGCCCGGGATCCGGTCGAGGTCCCACGGGTTGTGCGTGGGGCCGTAGGCCGAGTGCTCGGTCGAGCTGCCCATGGCGAACTCGTCCATGTTGGTCTTGCCCAGCGCGACCACGCCGGCGGCGCGCAGCCGGGCCACCACGGTCGCGTCGTAGGGCGGTCGCCAGCCCTCGAGCATCCGCGAGCCGCAGGTGGTGGGCACGCCCTCGGTGGCGAGCACGTCCTTGAGCGCCACCGGCACACCGGCCAGCGGACCCAGCGGCTCCCCGGCCGCACGCTGCGCGTCGACCCGGCGAGCCGCCGAGCGGGCGCCCTCGGCGTCGACGTGCAGGAAGGCGTGGACCGCGTGGTCGACGGCGTCGATCCGCGACAGGTGCGCCTCGGCCACGTCCAGCGCGCTGGCCTCGCCGGAGGCGACCACCTCGGCGGTCCGGGCCGCGGTGAGGCGGGTGAGGTCGGCCATCAGGCCTCCTCCCCCAGGATGCGGGGCACCCGGAACCGGCCGTCCTCGGCCGCCGGCGCCCCCGAGAGGGCCTGGGCCTGCGTCAGCCCCGGACGCACCTCGTCGCGACGGGTCACGTTCGTGAGCGGCAGCGCGTGGGACGTGGGCGGCACGTCGGCGGTGTCCAGGTCGCCGATCCGAGAGATCGCCGTGACGATCGCACCGAGCTGGCCGCCGAAGCGGTCGAGCTCGTCGGGCTCCAGCGACAGCCTGGCCAGCCGCGCGAGGTGGGCCACCTCGTCCCGCGTGATCGCGGGCGCCCCGGGGTCGGTCGGGTCGTCGGGCATCGCGGGGCTCGGCTCCTCGGGCTGGGGGCGGACGGGCGGGACGCGGACCGCCATCCTAGTGAGCGCCCCCGCAGGTGCCGCCGTCCGTGCCGGGGTGCGGCCGGCGTCAGGCCTCGGCGGGACGGGCGAGGGACCGGGCCGCCTCCGGACCGTCCTCGAGCAGCAGGTGGAAGCCGGCCTCGTCGAGCACCGGCACCCCGAGCTGCACCGCCTTGTCGTACTTGCTGCCCGGGCTGTCGCCCACCACCACGAAGTCGGTCTTCTTCGACACCGAGCCGACCGCCTTGCCGCCGCGGGACTGGATCGCCTCCTTCGCGCCGTCACGGGAGAAGTCGTCGAGGGAGCCGGTGACGACGATGCTCAGGCCCTCGAGGGGACGGGGCGCCTCGTCGCCGCCCTCCTCCTCGAGCCGCACCCCGGACGCCGCCCAGCGGCGCACGATCTCGCGGTGCCAGTCGACCTCCCACCACTCGCGCAGGGCGTCGGCGATGACCGGGCCCACGCCCTCGACCGCGGCGAGCCGGTCGGGGTCGGCGGCGAACACCGCCTCGACCGAGCGCAGCTCGCGGGCCAGGGCCTGCGCCGCGGTGGGGCCGACGTGCCGGATCGACAGGGCCACCAGGACGCGCCACAGCGGCCGCTCCCTGGCCGCGGCCAGGGCGGCGAGCAGCTTGTCGCCGTTGGCCGTGAGACCGCCGTCCTTGCGGACGAACAGCGGGGTCCGCAGCAGCTTGGCCTCGTCGAGGTCGAAGACGTCGCCCTCGTCCTGGACCACGCCTGCCTCGAGCAGCCCGACCGCCGCCTCGTAGCCCAGGACGTCGATGTCGAACGCGCCGCGCCCCGCGAGGTGGAAGATGCGCTCGCGCAGCTGGGCCGGGCAGGAGCGGGTGTTGGGGCAGCGGATGTCGGCGTCGCCCTCCTTCTGCGGCCGCAACGTCGTGCCGCACGCCGGACACTCGCCCGGCATGACGAAGGCCCGCTCCGAACCGTCCCGCAGGTCGACGACCGGTCCGACGATCTCGGGGATCACGTCGCCCGCCTTGCGCAGCACCACGGTGTCGCCGATGAGCACGCCCTTGCGCGCGACCTCGGAGGCGTTGTGCAGCGTCGCCATCTCCACCGTCGAGCCGCTGACGAACACCGGCTCCATCACGCCGTAGGGCGTGACCCGTCCGGTGCGCCCGACGTTGACCCTGATGTCGAGCAGGGTGGTCGTGACCTCCTCGGGCGGGTACTTGAACGCGATCGCCCAGCGCGGTGCCCGCGAGGTCGACCCGAGCCGCCGCTGCACCGACACCTCGTCGACCTTGACCACGACACCGTCGATCTCGTGCTCGACGTCGTGCCGGTGCTCGCGGTAGTGCTCGATGTAGTCGCGGACGCCGGCGAGGTCGTCGACGACCCGGAACCGTTCGCTCACGGGCAGGCCGAGCCCGCGCAGGGCGTCGTAGGCATCGGACTGGGTCGGGAAGTCGAAGCCGTCGCGCGCGCCGACACCGTGCACCACCAGGCGCAAGGGACGGCTGGCCGTGACGCGCGGGTCCTTCTGCCGCAGTGACCCGGCTGCCGCGTTGCGGGGGTTGGCGAACGGCGCCCGGCCCGCCTCGACGAGCGTGGCGTTGAGGTCGGCGAAGCCGGCCACCGGGAAGAAGACCTCGCCCCGGACCTCGACCAGGTCGGGCACGGCGGGACCGGTCAGCCGGTCCGGGACGGACCCGAGCGCGCGGATGTTGAGCGTGACGTCCTCGCCGGTGGTGCCGTTGCCGCGGGTGAGGGCACGGACCAGCCGGCCCTTCTCGTACAGCAGGTTGATGGCGACGCCGTCGACCTTGATCTCGCACAGGTAGTGGACGCTCGCGCGTCCGGCGTCGCGCTCGACGCGGTCGGCCCACGCCTCGAGCTCCTCGGCCGTGAACGCGTTGTCCAGGCTCATCATCCGCTCGATGTGGTCGACCGCGGTGAACTCGGTGGAGAAGGTGCCCCCGACGGTCTGGGTCGGCGAGTCCGGGGTGCGCAGCTCGGGGTGGGCCGTCTCCAGGTCCTCCAGCTCACGGAGCATCACGTCGTAGGCGCCGTCGGACAGGACCGGGGAGTCGCGCAGGTAGTAGTCGAAGCGGGCCCGGTCGACGGCCTCCACCAGCTCGGCGTGCCGGTGCTGGGCCTCGTCCGTCGCCGGGGTGACCACCGTCTCCGCGGTGGCCGCCGCGGCCCGACTCTCGGCCGCGTCCGCGGCCCGCGACCCGGCGCGGCCGGACGCCCCCCTCGTGCTCACCAGTCCTCCAGCTCGGTCAGGGCGCGCGCCGCCTCCCGGGCCCTCGCCAGCGCGGCCCGCGCGTGATCGGGTGAGGCTCCGGCGAGCCCGCAGGTCGTGGTGACGACGACCTGACCGACCAGCCGCTCGCGGTCGAGACCGAGCCGCTGCCAGAGGCGCCGTACCGGCTCGACGGTAGCCCGCACGTCGGACAGTCCGCCGCCGGGCGGCAGCGCCGGCACCACCCCGGCGAACAGGGCCAGCCCGGCCTCGACGGCCTCGCCCAGCTCGTCGTCCAGCCCGTCGGCGACGAGCAGCAGGTCGACCGAGAGCCCCGCCACCCCGGTCCGCCGGAGCAGGTCGACCGGCGGGCGCCGCGCGCAGCAGTGCACGACGACCGGTGCTCCGGCGACCTCGACCAGCGAGCGCAGGACGTCCTCGACGGTGGACTCGGCGACCGCCGGCACCGTGGTGGCTCCCGAGGACCGGCGGACCGCTCCGGCGAGGACGGCGGGAAGCGACGGCTCGTCGAGCTGGAGCACCGGCTCGGCACCCGGCAGCCGGGTGCGCAGGTCGTGCACCTGGGCGCGGACCGCCTCGCCGAGGGAGTCGACCACGTCCCGCACGGCACCGCGGTCGGTGAGCACGGGCTCGCCGCGGGGCAGCTGGAGCGCGGCGGCGAGCGTCCAGGGCCCGGCCACCTGGAGCTTCACCGGCCCGACGACGCCGTCGGCGTGCTCCTCGAGCTCGTCGAGGTCCTGGCCGAGGTAGCCGCGGGCCCGCCGCTCGTCCATCCCGGCCCGGTCGACCAGCCGCCAGCCCGAGGGCTGCAGGTCGACGTGCAGGTCGACCAGCATCGCCGCGGCCCGCCCGACGAGGTCGGCGCCCGGTCCGCGGGCCGGCAGCTCCACCAGGTGCGGCAGGTCGGGGAGCTCGCCCACCACGACGGCGATGGCCTCGCGCGGGTCGGTGCCCGGCATCGACCCGACGCCGGTCGCGAGGCCGCCGACGAGGGCCGCGCCGGTCCGGTCGTCAGTACTCAACGCGGTCGGCCTTGCCCAGCCAGGCCTCGAACGGCGCGGCGGCACCGTCCACCCGGTCCTGCGCGACCGGCACCGCCCAGGACTGCCGGGGCGTCTCGAACAGCTCGTAGAACGCCCGGTCGTCGAACCCGGCGCGGGCGGCGTCGTCCCGGTCGGCGGCGTAGACGACCCGGTCGACCCGGGCCCACAGCGCCGCCGAGATGCACAGCGGGCACGGCTCGCAGGACGACACCAGGACCGCGCCCGGGAGGTGGAAGTCGCCCAGTGCCTGGCAGGCGGCGCGGAGGGCGACGACCTCGGCGTGCGCGGTCGGGTCGAGGTCGCGGGTGACCCGGTTGACCCCCTCGGAGACGACCGCGCCGTCGTGCACCACGACGGCCGCGAACGGGCCGCCGCCCTCCGCGACGTTGCGGGTCGCGCGCTCGACGACAGCGGTCAGCCAGCGGAGGTCGCCGTCGGTGCCGGTCACGTCGACCACCGTAGTCAGCCCGCCGGGACCTCAGGTGGCGGCGGCCGCGGGCCGCGCGGTGCGGTCGATCGTGGCCGAGCCGAGGACGGTGTCCCCCTCGTACAGGACGACCGCCTGGCCGGGCGCGACGCCGCGCAGCGGCTGCTCGAGGTCGACGGCCACGCCGGCGCCCTCGCACCGCACGGTCGCCGGGACGGCCGCTCCGTGGGCCGACACCTGCGCCAGGCAGCGCGTCGGCCCGGCCGGGACCGGCCCGCTCCAGACCGGCCGGGAGCCGACCAGCGCGCGCACGTCGAGCTGCTCGGCGGTGCCGACCGTGACGGTCCGGGTCACCGGCGAGACGTCGAGGACGTAGCGAGGGCGGCCGTCGGCGGCCGGCCGGCCGATCCGCAGCCCCCGGCGCTGGCCGACGGTGAAGGCGAACGCCCCGTCGTGCTCCCCCACCTGCACGCCGTCGGTGTCGACGACCCGGCCGGGCGCGGCGCCCAGCCGCGAGGCGAGGAAGCCGGCCGTGTCGCCGTCGGCGACGAAGCAGATGTCGTGGCTGTCCGGCTTGGCCGCGACCGCGAGCCCGCGCCGCTCCGCCTCGCGGCGGACGTCGTCCTTGTGGGTGTCGCCGAGCGGGAACAGCGCATGCCGCACCTGGCCGGCGGTGAGGACGCCGAGCACGTAGGACTGGTCCTTGGCGGGGTCGACCGCCCGCCGGAGCCGGCCGTCGACCACCCGCGCGTAGTGACCGGTGCAGACGGCGTCGAAGCCGAGCGCGAGCGCCTTGTCGAGGACGGCGGAGAACTTGATCTTCTCGTTGCAGCGCAGGCAGGGGTTCGGGGTGCGGCCGGCGGCGTACTCGGCGACGAAGTCGTCGACGACGTCCTGGCGGAAGCGCTCGGCCAGGTCCCAGACGTAGAACGGGATGCCGAGGACGTCGGCGGCGCGGCGCGCGTCACGGGCGTCCTCGCGCGTGCAGCAGCCGCGGGCCCCCGTACGGAACGACGCCGGGTTGCTGGACAGGGCGAGGTGGACGCCCGTGACGTCGTGGCCCGCCTCGACGGCCCGGGCCGCGGCCACCGCCGAGTCGACTCCGCCGGACATGGCGGCGAGCACCCGCATCCCGGTCACACCCGGGGGACGCCGGTCTGGCCGGCCCGCCGCGCACGCTCCACGACCGGGCCGAGCGCCGCGACGGCCGCGTCGATGTCGCCCGCGGTCGTCGTGTGCCCGAGCGAGAAGCGCAGCGACCCCCGGGCGAGGTCCTCCGGCACGCCCATGGCGAGCAGGACGTGGCTCGGCTGCGGCACGCCCGCGGAGCAGGCCGATCCGGTCGAGACCTCGATGCCGCGGGCGTCCAGCAGCAGCAGCAGCGCGTCGCCCTCGCAGCCGGGGAAGGAGAAGTGCGCGTTGCCCGGCAGCCGCCGGGTCACCGAGAGGTCCGGGTCGCCGCGCAGGACGACGTCGGGCACGACCTCGCGCACGCGGCGCACCAGGTCGTCGCGCAGCGCCGCGACGCTCGTGGCGTGCTCGACCCGTCGCTTGGCCGCGAGCTCGGCGGCCGCAGCGAGCCCGACGATCGACGGCGTGTCCAGGGTGCCCGAGCGCACGTCGCGCTCCTGCCCCCCGCCGTGCAGGACGGGCACGAGGTCCTGGCTGCGCCCCAGCACGAGGACGCCCACCCCGAGCGGCCCCCCGATCTTGTGGCCGGTCACCGTCATGGCGTCCAGCCCCGCGGCGGCGAAGTCGACCGGGAGCGCGCCGAGGGCCTGCACCGCGTCGGAGTGGACGGGCACGCCGTACGACGCCGCGACCGCAGCCAGCTCGGCGACCGGCTGCACGGTGCCGACCTCGTTGTTGGCCCACATCACCGACACCAGGGACACCGATCCCGGGTCGGCGGCGAGGGCGGCGTCCAGCGTCTCGGGGCTGACCCGCCCGGCGCTGTCGACCGGCAGCCACTCGACGACGGCGCCCTCGTGCTCGGCGAGCCAGAGCACGGCGTCCATCACGGCGTGGTGCTCGACCGCGCTCGCCAGCACCCGGCGCCGGGCCGGGTCCTCGCTGCGCCGCTGCCAGTACAGGCCCTTGACGGCGAGGTTGTCGCTCTCGGTGCCCCCGCCGGTGAACAGGACCTCGCTGGGGCGGGCACCCAGGGCCGCGGCGACGGTCTCGCGGGACTCCTCCACCAGGCGGCGGGCCGCCCGGCCGGAGGCGTGCAGCGACGACGGGTTGCCGGCCCGCCCCAGCAGGGCGGTCATCGCGTCGACCGCCTCGGGCAGCATCGGCGTGGTGGCCGCGTGGTCGAGGTAGACGGTGCGCGGCGGGACGCCCGCGCCAGCAGTCGCTGTCATCGCCGGGTGAGTCTACGTCGCCCCACCGGCCGGGCCCCGCCGCCGAGGCAGGCGCGGCCCGGACCCGGGCGGGGTCAGCCCTTGCGGGCCCGGACCTTCTCGGTGAGGGCGGGCAGCACCTGGTGCAGGTCGCCGACGACGCCGTAGTCGACGAGCTCGAAGATCGGGGCCTCGGGGTCCTTGTTGACGGCCACGATGGTCTTGGAGGTCTGCATGCCGGCGCGGTGCTGGATGGCGCCGGAGATGCCGGCGGCGACGTAGAGCTGGGGCGAGACGGTCTTGCCGGTCTGCCCGACCTGGTGCTGGTGGGGGTACCAGCCGGCGTCGGTGGCTGCGCGGGACGCGCCCACGGCGGCGCCGAGGGAGTCGGCGAGAGCCTCGATGACCGCGAAGTTCTCCCCGGACCCGACGCCCCGGCCGCCGGAGACCACGATCGCGGCCTCGGTCAGCTCGGGGCGCTCGCCCTTCTCCTCGACGACCCGGTCGGTGATCCGGGCGGCCTTGGCGGCCTCGGAGAGCGCGACCGTCACGTCGACCCGCTCGGCGGCGCCCTGGCCGGGCTCGGCGGGGACGCTGTTGGGGCGCACCGTGACGATCGGGGTGCCGGTGGATGACCGTCGACCGGACGATCGTGGAGCCGCCGAACACCTGCTGCTCGGCGCTGACGCCGTCCCCGTCGGCGGTCAGGTCGGTGGCGTCGGTGATCACCCCGGAGCCGGTCCTGATCGCGAGCCGGGCGGCGACCTCCTTGCCGTCCGCGCTGGAGGCGAGCAGCACCGCCGCCGGCGAGGAGTCGGCCACGATCTGCGCGAGGACCTCGGCGACGGGGGCGACCAGGTAGGCCGACACCTCGGGGTCCTCGACCACGTAGACCTTGGCCGCGCCGTGAGAGGCCAGAGCCTCCTTGGCCGGTGTCGAAACCGGACCCCACGAACACCGCCGCCGGCTCACCGAGCCGGGCCGCCAGGGTCAGCAGCTCACCGGTGACCTTCTTGACCTCACCGTCGCTGTGCTCGACGAGAACCAGAACCTCAGCCATGTCTTCGGACCAGCCCTTCTCAGACGAACTTCTTGGACGCGAGGAACTCGACGAGCTTGTCCGCCAGGAGATCGGGATCCCCGCCCTCACCTGTCACCACGGTGCCGGCCTGCCGCGGCGGCGCGGACTCGAACGAGGCGACCCGGGTCCAGGCCCCACCGAGCCCGACCTCGCCCGCATCGACCCCGAGGTCGGCCAGGCCCAGGGTCTCCACCGGCTTCTTCTTCGCCGCCATGATCCCCTTGAACGACGGGTAGCGCGGCTCGTTGATCTTCTCCACCACACTCACCACGGCGGGGGTCGATGCACTCACGACCTGGTAGCCGTCGTCGGTCAGCCTCTTGATCGTCACCGTCGACCCGTCGACGGTGACCTCCTTCGCGAACGTCAGCTGCGGCAGCCCCAGCCGCTCGGCGAGCATCGCTGGCACCACGCTCATCCGGGCGTCCGAGGACTCCGAGCCCAGCAGCACGAGGTCGACCTCACCGGCCGTGCCGACCGCCTTGGCCAGCGCCAGCGAGGTGGCCGCCGCGTCGGAGCCGTGCAGGGCGTCGTCGACCACGTGGATCGCCTTGTCCGCGCCCATCGACAGCGCCTTGCGCACCGTCTCGGTCGCGGCGTCCGGCCCCATGCACAGGATCGTCACCTCGCCGCCGTGCGCCTCCTGGAGCCTGAGCGCCTCCTCGACCGCGTACTCGTCCATCTCGTTCATCACCGGGTCGGTCGCGGCCCGGTCCAGCGTCGAGTCCGACGCGTCGAGCTTCTTCTCCGACCAGGTGTCGGGGACCTGCTTCACACAGACGACGATGTTCATGCGGCTGCCGGCTCTCCTCGCGTGACGGGGACCTCGCGCTCACCCTGCCAGCCGCTGCCGGGGCAGCGGCGCCCGGGTGGCGCGGACGCTATGTTACCCGCCAGTAGGATCGTCGCGAACGGCGCGGTCCGCTCGGCCGGCTGGTGTGCGACCCTGGCCCGCCGTGACGACACCCCCATGACGACTCCCCCGCCGGTCGGCACGCTGGCCGTCGTCCTGCACACCCACCTGCCCTGGCTGCCACGGCACGGGAGCTGGCCGGTCGGCGAGGAGTGGCTGCACGAGGCGTGGGCCGGCTGCTACCTGCCCCTGACGACGCTGCTCGGCGAGCTCGCGGCGGAGGGCCGGCGCGACCTGCTCAGCCTCGGGGTGACGCCGGTGCTCGCGGCGGCGCTCGACGACCCCTACGCGCTGCGCGAGCACCACAGCTGGCTGGGCCGGTGGCGGCTGCGCGCCGAGGAGCTGGCAGGCCACCCGGACCCTGCGCTGCGACGGACCGCCGCCGAGGAGTTCCGCGCCGCCAGCCAGGCGCTGGAGGTGTTCGAGGCGGGCTGGCGGCACGGCGGGTCGGCGGTGCTGCGCCCGCTCGTCGACGCCGGCGCGGTCGAGCTGCTCGGCGGCCCGCTGACCCATCCCGTGCTCCCGCTGCTGCCGGCCGAGGTGGCCGCCTTCGCCCTGCGCTGCGGCCTCGACGACGCCGCCCTGCGGCTCGGCCGGCGCCCGACCGGCATCTGGGCCCCGGAGTGCGCGTGGGCGCCCGGGCTGGAGACCGTCCTCGCCGGGGCCGGCGTCGACCACGTGATGCTGGACGAGGCGACCGTGGTCGCCGCCGGGGGCAGCACCGACCGGGCCTGGCGCGCCGGCCGGTCGTCGGTGGCCGTCGTGGGCCGGGACCTGGCGCTCACCGACCTGGTCTGGTCGTCGCGGTCCGGCTTTCCCCGTGGCGCCGCCTACCGCGACTTCCACGACGTGCACCCCACGGGGCTGCGCCCCTCGCGTGTCACCGACCCGGACGACCCCCGCAAGGCGCCGTACGACCCGGCGGCCGCGGCCGCGGCCGCCCGGCGCGACGCCGCACGCTTCGTCGCCGCCGTCCGCGACCGGCTCGCCGGGATGCGGGCCCGGCGCCCGGGGGGGCCGGCGCCGGTCGCGGTCGTGGCCTGGGACAGCGAGCTGTTCGGGCACTGGTGGCACGAGGGGCCGCAGTTCCTCGGCGAGGTGCTGCGCCGCCTGCCCGAGGCCGGGGTGCGCACGACCACGCTGGCCGCGGCGACCGCGGAGGCGGAGGAGCCGCTGGACCTGCCGGCCGGCTCGTGGGGCGCCGGGAAGGACCTGCGGCTGTGGGCGGGCGAGCCGGTCGCCGACCTCGCCGCGGACGCCCGGTCGGTCGCGGACCGGCTGCTCGACGTCGTCCGGCGGCAGGTGGCCCCCGGCTCCGCCCGGCAGCCGGTCCTCGACGACCTGGCGCGGGAGGCGCAGCTCGCCCTGTCCAGCGACTGGGCGTTCATGGTGTCCCGCGACAGCGCCGCCGGCTATGCCCGGGAGCGCCACCGGGGCCACGTGCGGCGCTTCCACGCCCTGGCCGACGCGATCGAGGGCGGTTCGGCCCACCCGGGACCGTCCCCGGACGCCGCGCTGGCGTCCCACCTGGACGCCCGGATGCTGGTCGCCGCGCGCCGAGGGGCTTGACCCCGCGCCGGGGCGGGGAGAGGCCTCCCACCAGCCGCCCGCTGACCCCCGCGAGGTCCCCCGTGTCCCGACTCGCCGCACTGCTCGTCCTGGTCGCCGCCTTCGCGCCGGCGGCCGTGCTCGGGGCCCTGCCGCTGGTGCTGCTCACCACGGTGTCGGCCGGGGCGGTGCTGACCGCCGTCGCGCTGGCCGTCCCCCGCCCGCAGCCGGTCCCCGTCGGGACGGACGACCGGGGCGACCGGGGCGACCGCCCGCCCCTCCCCCGCCCCTAGCGCCGGTCCGGCCGGCCCTCTGCCGGGCGGCCGCCGCGCCCCGCGCGTTCGTGCTTGCGGGCCATGTCGGCCAGCGCGTCCCGGTGCGCGGCCGCCGCGGCCCAGGTCTCGCCCCGGTCCCGCACCACCCGCCCCGGCACACCGGCCACGACGCTGCCTGGCGCGACCTCGCCCTTGACCACGGTGTGCGCCGCGAGGACGCAGCCGTCCCCCACCTGGGCGCCGCGCAGCACCGACGCCTTGACGCCGACCCAGACGTCCGCACCGACCCGGACGGGCGACTTCACCAGCCCCTGGTCCTTGATCGGCGTCGCCAGGTCGTCGTAGCGGTGGTCGAAGTCGCCGACGTAGACCCAGTCGGCGACGAGGCACCGGGGTCCGAGCTCGACCTCCAGGTAGCAGTTGAGCGTGACCTCCCGGCCCAGCACCGTCTTGTCCCCGATCCGCAGCGTCCCCTCGTGGGCGCGCACCGAGCACCGGTCGCCCAGGTGCACCCACCGGCCGAGCACGACCCGCCCGTAGCCGGGCCGGGCGACGACCTCGACGTCCCGGCCGAGGAACACGAAGCCCTCGGTGACCACCTCCGGGTGGCGCAGCCGCAGCCGGAGGAACCGCAGGTAGCGCACGAGGTAGTACGGCGTCACCGCCCGGTGCCGGACGACCCACCGCAGGCTGCTCGGGGACACGAACCGGTGCAGCGGGACCTGCCGCCGGTCGCGGGCGCGGCGCGCCGCTGCCCCGGGTCATCGCGTCATCGCGTCGGGGTCACGGCCGGGTCCCGGTGAGCAGCACGTTGTAGAACAGCCGCTGCGGCAGGACCCGCCCCAGGGCGCGGTCGACCGCGGAGAGCCGTTGCCACGACCGGTAGGCGAACATCGCCCACCCCCAGCCCAGCCGCTCCGGGTTGACGGCGGCCTCGAAGGTCCGGACCGGCCAGCCCAGGAAGGCGGCGGTCAGCTCCTCGGTCGTGGTGCGGACGTCGACGGCGCCGGCCCGCAGCGCGGTCGCGGCGAGGTCGCGCGGGTCGAACGTGTGCACGTCGACCACGGACTCCAGTGCCGCCGCCCTCGACGAGTCCGCGAGCTCCTCCGGCGGACGTGACCAGCGCTGCCGGAGCGGCCCGAGGCGGGTGACGCGGGTGGTCGCCGCCCAGGTGAGCCGGCCCAGCCGGCGTGCGTACCAGTCGCCGAGCGTCGTGGGCTCGCCGGCGAAGACGAAGCGCCCGCCCGGCCGGAGCACGCGCAGCACCTCGCGCAGCGCCAGCTCGACGTCGGGGATGTGGTGCAGCACGGCGTGGCCGACGACGAGGTCGAACGACGCGTCGTCGTACGGGATCGACTCGGCGTCGGCGACCCGGCCCCCGACATCGAGCCCCAGGGCCGTCCCGTTGCGCACGGCCGCCTCGACCATCCCCGGGGAGAGGTCGCTGACCTGGCCCCGGGTCGCCACCCCGGCCTGCATGAGGTTGAGCAGGAAGAACCCGGTGCCGCTGCCGATCTCCAACGCGTCGGCGTACGGCCAGCCGGTCGGTCCCGCGACCGCCACGAACCGGTCGCGCGCGTAGTCGATGCACCGCTCGTCGTAGGAGATCGACCACTTCTCGTCGTAGGTCGACGCCTCCCAGTCGTGGTAGAGCACGTTGGCGAGCTTGGGGTCGCGCCAGGCGCGCTCGACCTCCTCGGCCGACGGCTCGGTGCGGGTCACAGGGTCGGTCACCGGCCGGTGAACCGCGCCTTGCCGGGGCCGTGCTCGACGAACGAGGCCATCCCGATCCCCCGGTCGTCGGTGGCGAACAGGCCGGTGAACTGCAGCCGCTCCAGCTCGAGCCCGCTGGCGAGGTCCACCTCGAGCCCGCGGTCCACCGCCTCCTTGGCGGCGCGCAGAGCGAGGGACGCGCCGCCGACGAACCGCGCCGCCATGTCGCGGGCCGCCGCGTAGACCTCGTCCGCCGGGACGACCCGGTCGACCAGGCCGATGGCCAGCGCCTCCTGCGCGTCGACGAATCGACCGGTGAAGATGATCTCCTTCGCCCGCGCCGGCCCGACCAGGCGCGGCAGCCGCTGGGTGCCCCCGGCGCCAGGGATGAGACCGAGCTGGATCTCCGGCTGCCCGAGCTTGGCGTTGTCGCCCGCGACCCGGAAGTCGGCGCACAGGGCGAGCTCGCAGCCGCCGCCGAGCGCGTAGCCGGTGACCGCGGCGACCACCGGCTTCGGGATCGTCGCGACCGCGGTGAACGCCGACTGCAGCGCGCCGGAGCGCGCCACCATGTCGGCGTAGGTCATGGTGGCCATCTCCTTGATGTCCGCGCCGGCTGCGAAGACCTTCTCGCCGCCGTAGAGGACGACGGCCGCGACGTCGGGGCGCTCGCCCACCTCGTGCGCGGCGGCGCGCAGCTCCTCCTGCACCTGCACGTCGAGCGCGTTCATCGGAGGTCGGTCGAGGCGGATCGTCGCGATGCCGTCCGCCACCTCGACCCGTACGAGGGAATCGGTCATGGGCGTCACCGTAGCCACCGGGCCCGATCGCCTACCGTGTGGCCGTGCCACCGCGTCCGCTCGTGCCCCGGCTCGGCGCCCATCCCGACGAGCACGGCACGGCGTTCGCCGTGTTCAGCCGGGGCGACGCGGTGGACCTGTGCCTGCTCGACGACGACGGCGGCGAGCGGCGGGTGGCACTGACCGAGCGCACCGGCGACGTGTGGCACGGACACGTCCCCGGCGTCCGGCCGGGGCAGCGCTACGGCTACCGCGTGAGCGGGCCGTGGGACCCCGGGCACGGCCACCGGTTCGACCCCGCCAAGCTCCTGCTCGACCCGTACGCGCGGGCCGTCGACGGCACGCTGCACCTCGACCCGGCGGTGCTCGGCCCGGCGCCCGGCGCCGACGACCGCACGCCGGACGGCCGCGACTCGGCGGCGTTCGTCCCGCACTCGGTCGTGTTCCACCCCGGCTACGACTGGCAGGGCGACCGCCGGCCGGAGGTCCCCTGGGCCGACACCGTGGTCTACGAGACCCACGTGAAGGGCTTCACCGCCCTGCACCCCGGCGTCCCCGACGCCCTCCGCGGGACCTACGCCGGGCTGGCGCACCCCGCCGCGGTCGAGCACCTCGTCTCGCTCGGCGTCACGACCGTCGAGCTGCTCCCGGTGCAGGAGATGGTCAGTGAGCCGACACTGCTGCGCCGCGGCCTGACGAACTACTGGGGCTACAACACGCTCGGCTTCTTCGCGCCGCACGCGGCCTATGCCGCGTCAGGGGCGCGCGGCCAGCAGGTGACCGAGTTCCGGGACATGGTCCGGGCCCTGCACTCGGCCGGGCTCGAGGTGCTGCTCGACGTCGTGTACAACCACACGGCCGAGGGTGGTGCCGACGGCCCGACCCTCTCGTGGCGCGGCCTGGACAACGCGGCGTACTACCGGCTGGCGGGTGGCCGGCGCTACCTCGACGTCACCGGCTGCGGCAACAGCCTGGACCTGCGGCACCCCCGGACCCTCGCGATGGTCACCGACTCGCTGCGCTACTGGGTCGAGGAGATGCACGTCGACGGGTTCCGCTTCGACCTGGCACCGGCGCTGGCCCGCGGCGACGACGGGTTCGAGCCGGACGGGACGTTCCTGTCGGTGGTCGCCCAGGACCCCGTGCTCTCCCGGGTCAAGCTGGTCGCCGAGCCCTGGGACGTCGGCCCGGGCGGCTACCAGCTCGGCGCGTTCCCCGCCCCGTGGGCGGAGTGGAACGACCGGTACCGCGACACGGTGCGCGACGCCTGGCTCGGGGCGCGCAGCCACTCCGGCGGGGTCCGCGACCTGGCCTACCGGCTGTCCGGCTCCTCGGACGTGTTCGCCACGCGTGGCCCGCTCGCCTCGGTCAACTTCGTCACCGCGCACGACGGCTTCACCCTGCACGACGTGGTCTCGTACGACCACAAGCACAACGAGGCGAACGGCGAGGACAACCGGGACGGCACCGACAACAACCACAGCTGGGGCTGCGGGGCGGAGGGCCCGACCGGTGACGCCGGCGTGCTGGCGCTGCGGCGGCGGATGATGCGCAACCTGCTCACGACGCTGCTGGTGTCGACCGGCGTGCCGATGCTCGTCGCCGGCGACGAGACCGGCCGGACCCAGGACGGCAACAACAACGCGTACTGCCTCGACGACGCCACGTCGTGGCTGTCGTGGGCCCACGAGCCCTGGCAGCGTGACCTGCTGGAGTGGACCCGGGCGCTGCTCGCCCTGCGCCGCGACCACCCGGCACTGCGCCACGACGAGGTGTTCGAGGGACGCCCCGCCCACGCCGACGGCACCACGGACCTGGCGTGGTTCGGTGCCGACGGGCAGGAGATGTCGCCCGAGCGGTGGTTCGACCACGACCTCCGGGTGCTCGGCATGTACCTGTCCGGCCGGCCGGACAGGTACCAGCCGGACGGCCCGGCACCCGTCCCGCTGCTCGTGCTGCTCAACACCGGCGCCGACGAGGTCGTCGTCCGGCTCCCGGGCAAGGCGTGGGGCCGGACGTACGACGTCCTGCTCGACACCTCCGACGAGCACCCCCGGGCCGGGGCGTGCCACGACGGCGGGGCCGACCTCGTCCTGCCCGGCCGGACCACGCTCGTGCTGGCCGCCCACCCCTGACGGTGCCCGCCCCCACGGCGCTCGTTTGCGACCTGGGTCCCCGACACGCCGGGGCTTCGCCCGGCGTGTCGGGGACTGATGTCGCAAACGAGGTTGTGCGGGTGGGCAGAACGGCTAGCGGAGGAGGCCGCTGTCCATCCCGGCCGACTCGAGGGGCAGGGCCGCCAGGCCCAGCTCGGCGGCCGAGGCCGTGAGCCGGTGGTGCGGCACCACGCGGGCGGTGTAGCCGAAGGGTCCCGGCCGGTCGAGGGTGACGGTGCCGGTGTAGCGGTGCCGGCCCCCCTCGTAGGCCTCCTCGTGCCGCAAGGACACCGCGGAGGTCCCGGTGATCTGGTCGTTGTCGTCGACCCGGCCGTGCACCACCTGGACGTCGACGTCCTCGGGCGCGAGCTCGCCGAGCGAGACGAACGCGCGCACCTCCAGCGTGCTGCCCACCTCCGCGGCGTCGGCGACACCCGTGGTCTCGACGTGGTCGACGCGCACGGACGGCCAGGCGGCTCGCACCTTGCCCTTCCATGTCGCGAGCTCCTTGGCGCCGGCGTAGCCGCCGTTGAGCGCCTGCCCCGACCGGTACGCCGGGGCGTACAGCTCGACGACGTAGTCGCGCACCATCCGGCTGGCGAGCACCTTGGGCCCGAGGGTGTGCAGGGTGTGCCGCACCATCTCGATCCAGCGGGCCGGCAGGCCCTGCGCGTCGCGGTCGTAGAACAGCGGGGCGACCGTCTTCTCCAGCAGGTCGTACAGCGCCGCTGCCTCGAGGTCGTCGCGGAGGTCGGCGTCGATGACGCCGTCGGCGGTGGGGATCGCCCAGCCGTTGTGCCCGTCGTACCACTCGTCCCACCACCCGTCGAGCACCGACAGGTTGAGGCAGCCGTTGAGTGCCGCCTTCATGCCCGAGGTACCGCACGCCTCGAGCGGGCGCAACGGGTTGTTCAGCCAGACGTCGCAGCCCGGGTAGAGGTTCTGGGCCATCGCGATGTCGTAGTTGGGCAGGAAGACGATCCGGTCCCGCACGTCGTGGGTGTCCGCGAAGCGCACGAGCTCCTGGATCAGCTTCTTGCCGCCGTCGTCGGCCGGGTGCGCCTTGCCGGCGATCACGATCTGGATCGGCCGCTCGGGGTGGCGCAGCAGCCCGGCGAGCCGCTCCTGGTCGCGCAGCATCAGGGTGAGGCGCTTGTACGACGGCACCCGCCGGGCGAAGCCGATCGTCAGGACGTCGGGGTCGAGGACCTTGTCGACCCAGCCGAGCTCCGCCTCGCTGGCCCCGCGCTGCACCCAGGAGTGGCGCACCCGGCGCCGGGCGTCGGCCACCAGCCGGCCACGGAGCAGCCCGCGTACCGACCAGATGTCGGCGTCGGAGACGCGGGACACGTCCTCCCACGCGGTCTGGACGGTCGGGTTCTCGACCAGGTCGGGCCCGGCCATCGCGAAGACCTCGGGTGCCACCCACGTCGGCGCGTGCACCCCGTTGGTGATGAAGCCGATCGGCACCTCGGGCTCGTCGAAGCCCGGCCACAGCCGGGCGAACATCTCCCGCGCGACGTGACCGTGCAGCTCGGAGACGCCGTTGGCGCGCTGGGCGAGGCGGAACCCCATGACCGCCATGTTGAACACGGTGGGGTCGCCACCCTCGTAGTCCTCGGCGCCGAGCGCGAGGACCCGGTCGACCGGGATGCCGGGACAGGCGTTGTCCCCGCCGAAGTGCTGGGCGACGAGGTCGCGGGCGAAGCGGTCGATGCCTGCGGGCACCGGGGTGTGCGTGGTGAACAGCGTCGCCGAGCGAGCTGCCTCGACGGCCTCGTCGAAGTCCAGCCCATGGTCCTCGGTGAGCTCGCGGATCCGCTCGACGCCGAGGAAGCCGGCATGGCCCTCGTTGGTGTGGAACACGTCCGGCGCGGGAGCGCCGGTGATCCGGCTGAAGGCGCGCAGGGCGCGCACGCCGCCGATCCCGAGCAGCATCTCCTGGAGCAGCCGGTGCTCGCTCCCGCCGCCGTAGAGGCGGTCGGTGACGTCACGCTCGGCCGGCTCGTTGTCCTCGACGTCGGAGTCGAGCAGCAGCAGCGGCACCCGGCCGACCTGCGCCCGCCACACCTGGGCCACCAGCCGCCGCCCGCCCGGCAGGCCGACCTGCACCTTGAGCGGCTCCTCGCCGTCGCGCAGCAGCGAGATGGGCAGGCCGTCGGGGTCGAGCACCGGGTAGCGCTCCTGCTGCCAGCCCTCCCGGGACAGCGACTGGGCGAAGTAGCCCGACCGGTAGAGCAGCCCCACCGCGACGACCGGGACGCCGAGGTCGGAGGCCGCCTTGAGGTGGTCGCCCGCGAGGATGCCCAGTCCGCCGGAGTACTGGGGAAGCGCCGCCGTGATGCCGTACTCGGGCGAGAAGTAGGCGATGGCCTCGGGCACGGCGTCGTCGGCACCGGTCGCCGCCGCGGCGACGCCCTGGTACCACCGGTCGCCCTCGAGGTAGGCGCGCAGGTCCTGCGCCACGCCCTCGACGCGGGCGACCACGGCCGGGTCGTCGGCCAGGGCCGAGAGCCGCTCGGGCCCCAGAGCACCGAGCAGCTGGACCGGGTCCCCGCCCATCTGGTCCCACAGCGTGGCGTCGAGGCTCTCGAACAGGCGCTGGGTCGTGGTGTCCCAGGACCAGCGCAGGTTCAGCGCCAGCTCGCCCAGCGGGGCAAGGGCCGGGGGCAGCACGGTGCGGACGGTGAACCGTCGGATGGCCTTCACCGGCGGCACGATAGTGGCCCCACCGGGGCCGGCGGCCCGCCTGCCCGTACCCCGGACGTCCTCTGGTGCGGACGCACCGGTCGGGCGGGGCGCCGCCGACCGGACACCCGATGTGCAGGGAGCGCGCGCGTGGGTAGGTTCCTGCCCAATGATCGGACGCATCCCCATCCTGGACCCCCAGCCCGTCGTCGCCTGCGGCCGCTGGCCGGCCAAGGCTGTCGTGGGTGAGACCTTCACGGTCTCGGCCACGGTGTTCCGCGAGGGGCACGACATGGTCAACGCCAACGTCGTGCTGCGCGACGCGCAGGGACGCAAGGGCCCGTACACCCCGATGACACCCGGTGCGCCCGGCACCGACCGCTGGTCGGCCGAGGTGACGCCGACCAGCGAGGGCCGGTGGACCTTCGCGGTCGAGGCGTGGAGCGACCCGGTCGCCACCTGGCACCACGACGCCGACATCAAGATCGACGCAGGGGTCGACGTCGAGCTGATGCTCGAGGAGGGCGCCCGGGTGCTCGAGCGGGCCGCCGCCGCGTCCCGCCCGGCGCCCGGCAGGCGGGCGCTGCTCGACGCGGTCACCGCGCTGCGCGACACCTCCCGGCCGGTGCCGGCCCGGCTCGCTGCCGCCGACGCCGCCGAGGTCCTCGCGACGCTGCGCGAGCACCCGCTGCGCGAGCTGGTCTCGAGCACGGACCGGATGCCCCTCTGGGTCGACCGCGAGCGCGCCCTCTACGGCAGCTGGTACGAGTTCTTCCCCCGCTCCGAGGGCGCCCGCGCCGGACGCCGACGGCGTGCTCCGGTCCGGCACCTTCCGGACGGCCGCCGAGCGGCTGCCCGCCGTCCGCGACATGGGCTTCGACGTCGTCTACCTGCCGCCGATCCACCCGATCGGGACCAGCAACCGCAAGGGCCCGAACAACACGCTCACCCCCGGCCCCGACGACGTCGGGTCACCGTGGGCGATCGGTGGGCCGGAGGGCGGCCACGACGCGATCCACCCGGACCTCGGCACGGAGGCCGACTTCGTCGACTTCGTGCGGCGGACCACCGAGCTGGGCATGGAGGTGGCCCTGGACCTCGCCCTGCAGGCGACCCCGGACCACCCGTGGGTGACGAGCCACCCCGAGTGGTTCACCGAGCTCGCCGACGGCACGATCGCCTACGCCGAGAACCCGCCGAAGAAGTACCAGGACATCTATCCCGTCAACTTCGACCGCGACCCCGAGGGCATCTACGCCGAGGTCCTGCGCGTGGTCCGCCACTGGATCGACCTCGGCGTGCGCATCTTCCGCGTCGACAACCCGCACACCAAGCCGGTCGCCTTCTGGGAGTGGCTGCTCGGCGAGGTGCGCAAGACCGACCCCGACGTGCTCTTCCTCGCCGAGGCGTTCACCCGGCCGGCGATGATGCACACCCTCGCCATGGTCGGCTTCCACCAGTCCTACACCTACTTCACCTGGCGCAACGAGAAGTGGGAGCTCGAGGAGTACCTCACCGAGCTGTCCGACCGAGACCGGCGCACTACATGCGGCCCAACTTCTTCGTCAACACCCCGGACATCCTGCACGCCTACCTGCAGTACGGCGGCCCGCCGGTGTTCAAGATCCGGGCCGTCCTGGCCGCGACCCTCTCGCCCACCTGGGGCGTCTACTCCGGGTTCGAGCTGTTCGAGCACGTCGCCGTGCGGCCTGGCAGCGAGGAGTACCTCGACACCGAGAAGTTCCAGCTCCGCCCGCGCGACTGGGCCGCGGCCGAGGCGGAGGGGCGCACTCTCGCGCCGTACCTGACCAGGCTCAACGAGCTGCGTCGCGAGCACCCGGCGCTGCAGCGGCTGCGCAACCTGCACTTCCACCCCACCGACAACGAGCAGGTCATCTGCTACTCCAAGACCGTCACCGGCAGCGACGGAGGTCCTGGCGACACCGTCCTGGTGGTGGTGAACCTCGATCCGCACGGGGCCCGCGAGACGACGGTCCGGCTGGACATGCCGGCCCTGGGGATGGAGTGGGACGACACGATGGCCGTGCACGACGAGATCGCCGGCGACGCCTACGTCTGGGGGCAGGCGAACTACGTCCGGCTGGACCCGTTCCGGGAGCCGGCGCACGTCTTCCGCGTCGAGCGACGCGGCCGTGAGGTCGGTGCGACCCAGTGACGGAGTCGACAGCCGACCTGCCACCCGTCCCGGTTCCCGACCTCCACGCGATCGACAACTTCGCCGACCTCCCCGAGTCGGAGCGCGACCCGCACTGGTACAAGCGCGCCGTCTTCTACGAGGTGCTCGTCCGGTCGTTCAACGACAGCAACGGCGACGGCAACGGTGACCTGCGCGGGCTGATCGAGAAGCTCGACTACCTCCAGTGGCTCGGCGTCGACTGCCTCTGGCTGCCGCCGTTCTTCGCCTCCCCGCTGCGCGACGGCGGCTACGACGTCGCCGACTACACCGACGTGCTGCCGGAGTTCGGCACCATCGAGGACTTCGTGGAGTTCGTCGACGCCGCGCACGCGCGCGGCATGCGCGTGATCATCGACTTCGTCATGAACCACACCTCGGACCAGCACCCGTGGTTCCAGGCGTCGCGCAACGACCCGGACGGCCCGTTCGGCGACTTCTACGTCTGGGCCGACAACGACGAGGCGTACGCCGACGCGCGGATCATCTTCGTCGACACCGAGTCGTCGAACTGGACGTTCGACCCGGTGCGCAAGCAGTACTTCTGGCACCGCTTCTTCTGCCACCAGCCGGACCTCAACTTCGAGAACCCGCGCGGTGCAGGAAGCGATCATCGAGGCGCTGCGGTTCTGGCTCGACCTCGGCATCGACGGCTTCCGGCTCGACGCCGTGCCCTACCTCTTCGAGGAGGAGGGCACCAACTGCGAGAACCTCCCCGCGCACCCACGAGTTCCTCAAGCGGGTCCGCAAGGAGGTCGACGCGCACTACCCCGACCGCGTGCTGCTCTGCGAGGCCAACCAGTGGCCGGCCGACGTCGTCGAGTACTTCGGCGACGACGGCGACGAGTGCCAGATGGCCTTCCACTTCCCGGTGATGCCGCGCCTGTTCATGGCCGTCCGCCGCGAGTCCGCGCTACCCGATCTCGGAGATCATGGCCCAGACGCCGGAGATCCCCGACAACTGCCAGTGGGGCATCTTCCTGCGCAACCACGACGAGCTGACCCTCGAGATGGTCACCGACGAGGAGCGCGACTACATGTGGGGCGAGTACGCCAAGGACCCGCGGATGAAGGCCAACATCGGCATCCGCCGCCGGCTGGCGCCGCTGCTCGACAACGACGCACAACCGCTCGAGCTGTTCACCGCCCTGCTGCTGTCGCTGCCCGGCTCGCCGGTCCTGTACTACGGCGACGAGATCGGCATGGGCGACAACATCTGGCTCGGTGACCGCGACGGCGTCCGCACGCCGATGCAGTGGACCCCGGACCGCAACGCGCGGCTTCTCCACCGTCCGACCCGCGGCCAGCTGTACCTGCCGGTGAACATGGACCCGGTCTACGGCTACCAGGTCACCAACGTCGAGTCCCAGCTGCGCAACACCACCTCGCTGCTGCACTGGACCCGTCGGATGATCCAGGTGCGCAAGCAGAACCCGGCGTTCGGCCTGGGCACCTTCGAGGAGCTCGGCGGCTCGCAACCCGACGCGTGCTGTCCTTCGTGCGCGCCTTCGGCGACGACGTCGTGCTCTGCGTCAACAACCTGTCCCGCTTCCCGCAGCCGGTCGAGCTCGACCTGCGCCGGTGCGAGGGCTACACGCCGGTCGAGCTGACCGGCCGCGTCCAGTTCCCGCAGATCGGCGAGCTGCCCTACCTGCTCACGCTGGCCGGACACGGCTTCTACTGGTTCCGAGCTGACGCCCTAGCCGGAAGGGAGACGCGCTGATGCGCCGCGGCCGGTCGCAGCTGCGGCGGGTCGACCTGACCGCCTACCTCGGCCACCAGCGGTGGTTCGCCGGCAAGGGCCGGCCGATCGTGGCATGGTCGCACGGCGGTCGCCAGCCGGGTGGGACGACCTGGTCGGCCGAGCGTGCGCATCCGACGTCGCGTCACCGGTGCGTACCTACGACGACGGGGAGACCGAGACCTACCAGGTGCCGCTCGTCGCGTACCGCGACGCGCAGGAGCACCTCGCGCACGCCCTCGTCGGCGAGGAGACCGACGCCGAGGGCGGCCGCCGGCACGTCTACGACGCGCTGCACGACAGGACGTCGACCGTCCTGTGGCTCGCCGGCATCTCCGGCGAGGCGTCACCGGTCGGGCTCGAGCGCTTCCACCGCGACCCGTGCCGCCGACGACCTGCCGCCGGGCGGCCCGTCGATCGTCGTGGGCGCGCGAGCAGAGCAACACCTCGCTGATCTACGGCGACGACGGCGATCCTCAAGGTGTTCCGCCGGCTCGAGCCGGGCCTCAACCCCGACATCGAGGTGCACGACGCCCTGGCCGCGGCCGGGAGCACCCACATCGCCGGCCCCGCTCGGCTGGGTCGAGGGCGACCTGGGCCGACGCCGAGGGCAGCGAGGTCACCGCCAGCCTGGCGATGCTGCAGACGTTCCTCACGAGCGCCACCGACGGCTGGCGAGCTGGCGCCCACCAGCGTCCGCGACCTCTACGCCGAGGCCGACCTGCACGCCGACGAGGTGGGCGGCGACTTCGCCGGCGAGGCCGAGCGGCTCGGCGCGGCCACCGCCGCGGTGCACGCCGACGCTGGCCGGCGTGCTGCCCGACCGGGCCGGCCGAGCGGCAAGGAGCTCGCCGCCCTGGCCGAGCGGCATGAGCGGCCGGCTGGACCGGGCGGCCGCCGAGGTCGCCGGAGCTGGCCGACGCACGCCGAGGCGCTGCGCGCGGCGTTCGACCAGGTGGCCGCGCTCGACGAGCCCGTCGTGCGTGCAGCGGGTGCACGGCGACCTCCACCTCGGCCAGGTGCTGCGGACGCTCGACGGGCTGGATAGCTGCTCGACTTCGAGGGCGAGCCGGCACGGCCGCTGGCCGAGCGGCGCGAGCTGGACGTCCCCGCTGCGCGACGTCGCCGGGATGCTGCGCTCGCTTCGACTACGCCGCCCGGCACCTGCTCGTCGACCAGCCCGACGACGCGCAGCGCGACTACCGCGCGCAGGAGTGGGCAGAGCGCAACCGCGACGCCTTCTGCGCCGGCTACGCCAAGGCGGCGAGCGGTCGACCCGCGCAGCGCAACCGCGTGCTCCTGCGGGCCTTCGAGACCGACAAGGCGGTCTACGAGGTCGTCTACGAGGCGCGCAACCGCCCCACCTGGCTGCAGATCCCGATGGCAGCGATCCGCAGGCTCGCCGCGACCGAGGAGTGAGCAGCATGCCCACCACCCCGCCCCGAGGCACCCCGACCGGCAAGTCCGTCACGACTCCCCCGGCCCCGACGGTGACCGGCCCGGCCGCGGCCCCGACCTCCGACGAGGTGCTGCACCGGCTCGTCGCCGGGATCCACCACGACCCGCACTCGGTCCTCGGCCCGCACCCGCACGACGGCGGCGTGACGATCCGGACCCTGCGCCCGTGGGCCACCGGGGTCAGCCTGGCCGTGGGCGACGAGCGCGTCGAGATGCGCCACGAGGCGACGGCGTCTGGGTCGGCGTGCTGCCGCGGCCACAGGTCCCCGACTACCGGCTCGAGGTGACCTACGACGGTCCGGCGACCCTCGTCGACGACCCGTACCGCTTCCTGCCGACGCTCGGCGAGCTCGACCTGCACCTGATCGGCGAGGGCCGGCACGAGCGAGCTGTGGACGGTGCTCGGCGCGCACGTCCGGCACGTACGACAGCCTCGCCGGCACCGTCGGGGCACGTCCTTCGCGGTCTGGGCGCCCAACGCGCAGGGCGTGCGGCTGATCGGCGACTTCAACTTCTGGGACGGCCGCGCGCACCCGATGCGCTCGCTGGGCTCGACCGGGGTCTGGGAGCTGTTCGTCCCCGGCGTCGGCGACGGGGCCCGCTACAAGTTCGAGGTGCTCGGCGCCGGACGGCGTCTGGCGGCAGAAGGCCGACCCGATGGCGTTCGCCACCGAGGTGCCCGCCGGCGACCGCCTCGGTGGTCGTCACCGCGTCGACTACGAGTGGGGCGACGACGAGTGGCTGGAGCGCCGCGCGACGCAGGACCCGCACGCCCGCCCGATGAGCGTCTACGAGGTGCACCTCGGCTCGTGGCGGCAGGGGCTGTCCTACCGCGAGCTGGCCGACCAGCTGGTCGACTACGTCGTCGCGACCTCGGCTTCACCCACGTCGAGCTGCTGCCGGTCGCCGAGCACCCCTTCGGCGGCTCGTGGGGCTACCAGGTCATCGTCCTACTTCGCGCCGACCTCGCGCTTCGGCTCGCCCGGACGACTTCCGCTACCTCGTCGACACGCTGCACCAGGCCGGCATCGGCGTCATCGTCGACTGGGTCCCGGCGCACTTCCCCAAGGACGCGTGGGCGCTGGCCCGCTTCGACGGCACCGCCGCTCTACGAGCACGCCGACCCGCGCCGGGGCGAGCAGCTCGACTGGGGCACCTACGTCTTCGACTTCGGCCGCACCGAGGTCCGCAACTTCCTCGTCGCCAACGCCCTGTACTGGCTCGAGGAGTTCCACATCGACGGCCTGCGGGTCGACGCGGTGGCCTCGATGCTCTACCTCGACTACTCGCGCGAGGACGGCGAGTGGGTGCCCAACCAGTTACGGCGGCCGCGAGAACCTCGAGGCGGTCGTCGTTCCTGCAGGAGATCAACGCCACGGTCTACAAGCGGGTGCCCGGGCATCATGACCATCGCCGAGGAGTCCACCGCGTGGCCGGGCGTCACCCGGCCCACCCACCTCGGCGGCCTCGGCTTCGGCTTCAAGTGGAACATGGGCTGGATGCACGACTCGCTGGGCTACATGGCCAACGAGCCCGATCTACCGGCAGTACCACCACCACCAGATGACGTTCTCGATGGTCTACGCCTACTCCGAGAACTACGTCCTGCCGATCAGCCACGACGAGGTCGTCCACGGCAAGGGCTCGCTGCTGCGCAAGATGCCGGGCGACCGCTGGCAGCAGCTGGCCAACCTGCGCGCCTACCTCGCCTTCATGTGGGCCCACCCCGGCAAGCAGCTGCTGTTCATGGGCTCGGAGTTCGGCCAGGAGTCCGAGTGGGCCGAGTCGCGGTCGCTGGACTGGTGGCTCCTCGACACCTCCGACCACGGCGGCGTGCAGACCCTGGTCCGCGACCTCAACCGGGTCTACACCGAGAACCGTGGCGCTCTGGTCGCGCGACAGCGACCCCGGCGGGTTCGCCTGGATCGACGCCAACGACGCGGGCAACAACGTGTTCTCGTTCCTGCGCTGGGGCGACGACGGCTCGGTCGTGGCGTGCGTCGCCAACTTCTCGGCCACGCCGCACGAGGGCTACCGGGTCGGCCTGCCGTTCGAGGGCCGCTGGGACGAGGTGCTCAACACCGACGCCGAGACGTACGGCGGCAGCGGCGTGGGCAACTTCGGCGGCATCGAGGCGGCCGGCGAGCCGTGGCACGGGCAGCCCGCCTCGGCGACCCTGCGGGTCCCGCCGCTGGGCACCGTCTGGCTGCGGCACTCACCGGCCTGACCCGTCGGCGCGGGGCTGCGGCCGGCCCGCCGCCGCTGCCAGACGGTGGCCGCCGCCGCGCCGGTCCCGGCGACCACGAGGCCGGCGAGCACGTCCAGGACGTAGTGGTTGCCGGTCAGCACGACGGCCAGGACCATCGCGACCGGGGCGGCGACCGCCAGCACCCGCACCGCGCGGCTCGTGCCTGCCCGCAGCAGGGCCAGGCCGACGAGCAGGTCCCAGCCGACGTGCAGGCTCGGCAGCGCCGCGAACTGGTTGACCAGCGAGGGTGGCTGCAGGACCCGGTACGCCGCGCTCCGCTCCGCCACCGTGTCGGCGACCCCCAGGTCCGGCATCAGTCGCGGTGGCGCCACCGGGTACCCGATGAACACCACGACGCCGATCGCGCCGCTGACCAGCATCGCGGTGCGCATCCACCGGTAGGTCTCGGGCCGGCGCCACAGCAGCCAGCAGCCGACCAGGGCGATGACCGGCCAGTGCCCGTAGATGTAGACCCAGTTGGCGAGGGTGACCGCGGCGTCGTGCGGCAGCACGAGACCCTGTGCCCACGCCTCGACGTCCAGGCGCAGGTGCCGCTCGACGCCGACGAGCCGGTCGGCGTTGCCGGCAGCGACCGGGTAGCCGGTCTCGGTCGCTCCGCGGGTGAGGAAGTACGCCAGGACCCCCGAGACGAACAGGACGGCCTCGACCAGCAGGACGCGCGGCCGGGTGGGCGGCGGGGTGTCGACGAGGTGCACGTCTCGAGCCTGGGCGCGCCATGGCGCCCGCGCATCGGGGCCCGACCCTGGCAGCCCCCCTGTCGCCCCCCGGGTCGGCGGTCAGGGAGTCCCTGAGACCGACCCCCGGGTCGACGAGCCGGACGGTCACGAGCAGCGGTCGCGAGGACGTTTGCCGGGCGGGAGCGAGGAGACAAGCAGTTCCAGAACCTGCCCCGATTGATCGGAGACCTGATGAACACCCGCACCATCGCCATCGCTGCGCTCGTGATCGCCGTGATCCTGCTCATCATCTTCCTGGTCTAGGGGCGAGCACCCCCCTCAGAGCCTCCATGGCCGAAGGCCGCCCACTCCCCCCTGCCGGAGCGGGCGGCCTTCGCCATGTCGGGCCGGTCCGGTCCGGTGAGGTCGCTCAGAACAGGGCGTTGGCGAGCGCGGTGCGGGCCTTCGCGACCCGCTCGTCCTGGTTGCCGACCAGCTCGAACAGGCCGACCAGGTGGGTCCGGGCGGCGGACCGGTCGTCGCCGTCGGTACGCCGGACGAGGTCGACCAGCCGGGAGAAAGCGTCCTCGACGTGGCCGCCGAGGAGGTCGAGGTCGGCGACCGCGGTCTGCGCCGCGACGTCGTCCGGGCGCTCGGCGGCCAGGCGGCGCGCCGCCTTCTCGTCGACCCCCTGCGTCCGGCGCGAGCAGCTCGACCTGGCCGAGCCCGGCCTGGGCGTCGGCGTCGGTCGGGTCGTCCGCGAGCAGCGACCGGTACGCCTCGGCCGCGGCGTCGAGGTCGCCCCGCTCGATGGCGTCGTACGCCGTGTCGTAGCGGGGGTCCGCCGCGGGCTCGGCCTCGGGCTCGGCCGGCGGCTGCACGTCCGTCAGCCGGCCCGTCACGCCGTTGGCCTCGGCGACGCGCAGCAGCTCGTCGAGGTACTGCTGCACCTGGGCCTCGGGCAGCGCGCCCTGGAACAGCGGCACCGGCTGGCCCTTCACCACCGCGAACACCGCCGGGATGCTCTGCACCTGGAAGGCCTGGCCGATCTGCGGGTTGGCGTCGACGTCGACCTTCGCGAGCAGCCAGCGGCCCTCGGCGCGCGGCCGCGAGCCGCTCGAGCACCGGGGTCAGCTGCTTGCACGGGCCGCACCAGTCGGCCCAGAAGTCGATGACGACCGGCACCGTCAGCGACTGCTCGAGCACCACCGCCTGGAAGTTGGCCTCGGTGACGTCGACGACCGAGCCACCCCGTCGTCGCGGCCGCGGCGCCGTCGCCGCCCCTGCGGTGCGGCGGGGCGGGCCAGGGCCGCGAGGTCGACGGCGCCGTACGGGTTGAAGCGCGACTGCGACATGGGCCCATCCTCCCTCACAGCCAGCCATGCCGCCGACCCGCCCTCGTGGTCGATGAGTGGCGCGAGTCGGCTCCGCCGAGAGCCGGCTGGCAGCCGACTCGCGCCACTCGACGGGGAGGGTTAGAAGCGGGCGGGCTCGCGGTAGTCGCCCCACTCGGCGCGCAGGGCGTCGCAGATCTCGCCGAGGGTGGCCTCGGCCCGGACGGCGTCGAGCATCGCCGGCACCATGTTCTCGTCGGTGCGGGCGACCTCGACCATCCGCGCGACCGCGGCGCGGGCCGCGGCGTCGTCGCGCTCCGCCCGGCGGGCGCCGAGCACGCGGTTCTGCTCGCGCTCGACCTCGTGGCTGACCCGCAGGATCTCCAGCGGCGTCGCTCGACGGTGCTGGTGTGCACGTTGACGCCGACGACCTTCTTGTCGCCCTTCTCCAGCGCGCGTCTGGTAGACGAAGGCCGCCTCGGCGATCTCGCCATGAACCAGCCGTCCTCGATGCCGCGCAGCATGCCGGCGGTCATCGATGCCGTCGGAGCCCATCTCCCGGATCCGGGCGAAGATCTCCTCGGCCTCGGCCTCGATCCGTCGGTCAGCGCCTCGACGTACCAGGAGCCGCCGAGCGGGTCGGCGACGTTGACCACCCCGATCTCCTCCATGATCACCTGCTGGGTGCGCAGCGCGATCTGCGGCGGCCTTCTCGCTGGGCAGCGCCAGCACCTCGTCCAGGGCGTTGGTGTGCAGCGAGTTCGTGCCACCGAGCACCGCGGCGAGCGCCTCGACGGCGGTCCGGACGATGTTGTTGTCCGGCTGCTGGGCGGTCAGCGAGACGCCGGCGGTCTGGGTGTGGAAGCGCAGCCACTGCGCCTTCTCGGTCTTCGCGCCGTAGACGTCGCGCAGCCAGCGGGCCCAGATCCGCCGGGCGGCGCGGAACTTGGCGATCTCCTCGAAGAAGTCGAGGTGGGCGTCGAAGAAGAACGACAGGCCCGGCGCGAACTCGCTCGACGTCCAGGCCGCGGGACAGGCCCAGCTCGACGTAGCCGAAGCCGTCGGCCAGGGTGAACGCGAGCTCCTGCGCGGCGGTCGAGCCGGCCTCGCGGATGTGGTAGCCCGACACCGACAGCGGCTTGTAGGCCGGGATGTTCTCGGCGCAGTACTCCATCAGGTCGCCGATCAGCCGCAGGTGCGGCTCCGGCGGGAACAGCCACTCCTTCTGGGCGATGTACTCCTTGAAGATGTCGGTCTGCAGGGTGCCGTTGAGCACCGAGAGGTCCACGCCCTGCCGCTCGGCGGCGACCAGGTACATGCAGAACACCGGCACCGCCGGCCCGCTGATCGTCATCGACGTCGTCACGTCACCGAGCGGGATGTCGGAGAACAGCACGTCCATGTCGGCCGCCGAGTCGATCGCCACGCCGCAGTGCCCGACCTCGCCGAGCGACCGCGGGTCGTCGGAGTCGCGGCCCATCAGGGTCGGCATGTCGAAGGCGACCGACAGGCCGCCACCGCCCGCCGCCAGGATCATCTTGTAGCGCTCGTTGGTCTGGGCCGCGTTGCCGAAGCCGGCGAACTGCCGGATCGTCCAGGTACGCCCGCGGTAGCCGGTGGCGTACAGCCCGCGGGTGAACGGGAACTCCCCCGGCCAGCCGATCCGCTCGAACCCCTCGACCACGTCCCCGGGCGCCGGACCGTAGACCGGGTCGACCTCCACGCCGGACAGCGTCGTGAAGTCGGCCTGACGCACCCGCGCCGCGTCGTACCGGTGCTGCCAGCGTTCCCGGCCCTGCTGGATCTGCTCGGCGTCCACCCACGACTCCCTGCGACTCGGCCCGGCGGCGGGCCCCGACACGTCGTCGTGGACCGCGTGTGACATGGCGCCGCCACCTCGTCGCCGCGCCGTCACGTCCGGTGCGCCCCCGAGAGTACCCGTCCGGGACTACCCTCGATCGGATGGAGACGGGGGCCCGGCTCTGCGCGGACGGGGACGACGGTGCGCGCGCTGCCCCGGCGGCCCCTCGGCGTGGAGCAGACCGGGTGAACCGGGGGCGTCGTCGCGGCGTCCTCGGTTCGTGGCAGTCATGGTGACGGCGGGGGCGCCCCCCAGCCATGGCCTCGCGGCAGCCGCCGTGGCGGCCCGGGAGGACGCGGCGCGGGTGCTCTGGAACGAGCACTACGCCCCGCTGGCGGGCTGGTGCGCCTCGCTCGTGGGCGACCGCGAGGCGGCGCACGACATCGCCTCGGAGGCGTTCACGCGGCTGCTGTCCCGCTGGTTCACGGTGCACGACCCCAAGGGCTATCTCTACGTGACCGCGACCAACCTGGTGCGCGACCGGTGGCGCCGCGAGCAGCGCGACCGCCGGCTGCGCGCCCGGCTCGAGGAGACGACCCCGGTGAGCACCCCGGCCGCCGACCCGTGGCTGCGTGACCTCGTCGAGCGACTGCCCGCGCGGCTGCGCACCCCGGTCCTGCTGCACTACTACGCCGACATGAGCATCGCCGAGGTCTCGGCCGCGCTGCACAAGCCCCCGGGAACGATCAAGCGCATGCTCTTCGACGCCCGCGCCCGGCTGGCCGGCTGGCTGGAGGACGGCCGGTGACCGGTCACCCGCGCCGCCCCGAGCCGCTGCGCCCCCCGCCCGACCGCTTCGCCGCGGTCTACCGCGAGGCACAGGCCCGCCGGTTCCACCGCGCCGCGGCCGCCTGCGGCATCACCGGTGTCTTCCTCGCCGGGATCTTCGGCGGTCTCGCGATGGGCGGCCCGAGCGGCGTGCGCGACACCATCGCGGCCGCCGTGAACCAGACGAGCGCCGCGACCACCACCACGAGCCCGGCGAGCCGGTCGCTCCAGGCCTCGAAGCTGCCCGCGACCGGACGGACGCGGACCAAGGACGACGCGACGACGCCCGTCCCGGCGCCTCGGAAGCCCGGCGCGACCTACCTGCGCGGCGAGATCCTGGACACGTCCGGGGCACCGGTCAGCAGGCTCTACGTCTACGCCGGCAGCCTGACCGAGAAGGGCTTCGTCCCGCGCACGCCGCCGGCGCGCACCAACAGCGCCGGCTGGTACTCCGTCGCGTGCACGGGAGGTCCGCTGCTCGTGACGTCCTGGCCGCTCAACGCCCGGCTCGGCTCCGAGGCCGACGGCGCCTACGCCGCCCGTTTCGTCGACACCCCCAGCTGCGGCACCGTACGGCACCACGTGGTGTCGGTCGTCGAGGCGGGCGCCGTCGTGACCGGCATGGTGCGCACCGACGTCGCGTGCCCGGGCACCGAGTTCCCCCTCTGGCTCTGGGTCGACGGGCACCGCTCGGCAGCGGTACGGCTCAGCGGGCTGCGCGAGGGCGACCGCTACCGGATCTCCGGCGCACCCGAGGGCACGTCCGTCCTCGGCGCGCGGGGGCGCATCCGCGAGGTCGCGCTGCGGGCCGGTCGGACGACGGCGCAGGACGTCACCTTCGCCTGCCCCGTGGCGCCGACCCGCCCGCCGGAGCCCTCCACCACCCCGCTGCCGACGCCGAGCGAGACCACCACGCCACCGGGTCCGGGCCCGACGACCACCGGCCCGGACCCGAGCCCGTCGAGCCCGGCGCCGTCCGGGAGCGGCACCGGGGGGAGCGGCACCGCCTCGCCGTCGCCGCACTGACGGCCCGCGGAGGTGAGTCCGGTGACGTCCGGTCAGAGGTCCTTGCGGACGAACGTGCTCGCGGCCAGACCCCACACCATCGCCACCCAGATGACCGTCCACGCGAGGTAGACCGGCGTCAGCGGGGACGAGCTCAGGAAGGGAAAGGCGTCGACGTCCGCGCCGCCGAAGGTGGCGAGCACCGAGGGATCCTGGAACGCGTGCATGGCGCCCTGCCAGATGCCGTCGGTGGGGAGCAGGATCCGCGACACCGAGCCCACCCGCGCGACTGCCTCGTTCCCGAAGGACGCACCCACGCCACCGACGACGCCGGCCACCCAGGTCATGCAGAACAGGCCCACCGCGAGGACACCGGACGCCATCGGCGAGACGGCCGTCGAGAGGAGCACGGCGAGGGTGAGCAGCACCGTCGTCTGGGCGGCGAGCAGCGCCAGCGCTGCCGGCCGCGTTCGGCGGCCAGTAGTCCGCCGTCGCCCGCACCACGAGGCAGCTGGGCCAGCCCCGCGGCGGACGACGAAGCCGCTGCCGAAGACCACCAGGCCGAGCCACTTGCCGAGCAGGAAGGCGGAACGGCGCACCGGCCGGGCCAGCATGGCCAGCGCGATCCCCGACTCCGTCTCGCCGGACAGCGTGGGGCCGGCGAGGAAGGCGGTCCCCAGCGCCGCGATCAGGCTGAAGCCGAACATCACCAGGTTGAGCACGATGGACGCCGTCAGCCGCGCCTCGCCGCTGGTGAGCGCGCTGCCGCCCGACTCCGCCGCCAGCCGGGAGAACCCCCAGCCGCTGAGCAGCGAGCAGGACCACCGTGAGGCCGCCGAGGGCGAGCAGCACCCGGCGCCGGGACGCCTCGCGCAGGGTGAGCGCGGCGATGGTCAGGACCGTCCGGGCCGTCCGGGTCGTCATCGGGGCCCTCCGGAGCGATCGGCAGCGCCGTCCCGCAGGATGCCGAGCAGGCGTTCCTCCAGGGTGATCCGTGCCGGTTCGACGGCGTGCACCCGTACGCCGAGCGCGGCCAGGTCACGCACCAGGTCGGGCACTGCCGTGCCCTCGTCGTCGGCAGCGAGCGTCACGGTCCACGCGCCGGCCTCGTGGCCGACCTTCCCGGTCGCGGCGAGCCGCGCCTCCGCCTCCGCGGTGACGTCGCTCAGCTGCAGGTGCAGCTCGCGCTGCCCGAGCAGCTCGGCGAGCGTGCCGGACGCGGCGACCCGTCCCCGGTCGAGGATGACCACGCGGTCGCAGACCCGCTCGACCTCGCCGATCAGGTGCGAGTTCAGCAGCACCGCGACGCCCTTCTCCCGCAGCGCGAGCACGATGTCGCGGACGTCGGCGCGACCCAGCGGGTCCAGCGCGCTGGTCGGCTCGTCGAGCACCACCAGCTCGGGCCCGGCCACCAGCGCGACGGCCAGCCCGAGGCGCTGCTGCATGCCCTTGGAGAAGCCGCCCACCCGGTCACCGGCGCGGTCGGCGAGGCCGACCAGCGCCAGGGAGTCCTGTCGCTGCTCGAGCCGGGACGTCGATGCCCGAGAGCCGGACGTGCAGGGTGAGCACCTCGGTCGGGCTGAGCCACGGCTGGTAGCGGAACAGCTCGGGCAGGTAGCCGACCCGCGTGCGGGCGGCCGGGTCGGCGGCGGGCTGCCCGAGCAGCATCACCTCGCCGTCGTCCGGCCGGACCAGGCCCAGCAGCATCTTGATCACCGAGGTCTTGCCGGCCCCGTTGGGACCGAGCAGCCCGACGACCTCGCCCCGGCCCACCTGGAAGCCGACATCCTCGACGGCCTGCTGCTTCCCGTACCGCTTGCGCAGCCCCGAGCACCAGACAGCAGGCGCCGACGGCAGCCCGGCGACCAGGTCGGCCGCCGAGCGCCGCGCGGCGTCGGCTGCCAGCGTGCTCTCCTCCGCCACGCTCACCGCAGCGCCCGGGCGACGGACAGCACCTCGTCGACGTCCAGCGATCCCGCCACCAGCGTCAGGTCGCCGTCGGTCACCCAGACGACGGCGGCCAGCGTGCGGTCCCTGGTCTGCAGCACCGTCGCCGGCACACCGTCGACCTGCGCCGACGACGTGGTGACCTCGTCCGCCGGCACCGGCAGCGGCAGCGTGGAGCCGTCCGCGGTGAAGGTCCGCAGCTGCGCGGCGACGTCGTCGGGCAGCCCGGGCAGCGACAGCAGGTAGTCGCGCACGGTCTCGAACGGGACGCCGGAGGAGAACGCGGTCGGCGCGACGGCCCGACCCACGACCAGGGCGGGCGCGCCCGCCGAGGAGGACCAGACCTGGGCCAGCCCGGGCCCGGCGTCGAGCCGGACCTGGCTGCCGTCCAGGCCGGCCGGGGGCGTCGGCAGCTGCTTGCCGTCAGCCGCAGCCGCGCGCGCGCTCCGCCGAGAACGTGAAGGTGGCGCTCACCTTGCCGCCCACCTGGAAGACCGGGTCGCCGGTGACGCCGCGGGGCAGGTCGTCCGACCTCGGGCACGTCGAGACCGGTCTCGGACGCCGCAGCGGCCGCGTCGGCCACCTCGTGGACGTCCTGCTCCCCAGTGACCTGCACGTCGCCGTAGGCGCTCAGGTCGGGCAGGGCCACCAGGTCGGTGGCGCGGAGGCTGACCGGGGCGACCTGCTCCGTCCGGAAGATCGGCAGCCAGTCGTTCGCTGCCGCAGTTCCGGCGCCGGCGAGCACCGCGGCGACGGCGACCGCCGCGACGACCGGACGCTGCAGGGCCCGGCGGGCCCGGTCGGCGCGGCCGGCCCGCGATCGGGCGGTCGCGCGGGTCAGCTCGGTGGCGGCCACGGTGGACGAGGCGCTCGACAGGCGCCGCCACGCGGTGGCGACGTCGAGGCGCTCGCCGCCCTCGGTCGCCAGTGCGGCACCGACCAGGTCGGCGTCCTCGCGCGCTGCGGCGAGCTCGGTCGAGGCACTGCGGGCAGTCGACGACGTGCCGGCGGTCGGCGACGGCCACGCCGGCGGGCTCGTCGAGCAGCCGGCGCAGGACGCCCTCAGTCGGATGACGCATGACGGTTCATCTCCTTGCGCAGTGCGGATTCGGCGCGCCGCACGGTGGTGCCGACGCTGCCGGGTGACAGGTCGAGGGCGGCCGCGACGTCGGCGTAGCTCAGGCCGCTGTGGCGGAGCACCAGGGCCACCGCCTGGGTGCGGGGCAGCCGGCCGAGCGCGGAGCGCACCAGCCGGCGCTCCTCGAGGGTGACCACGGCCTCGGCGACGTCGGCCACGACGGTGTCCGCGGAGGCGGCGACGACCTCCTCGCGGGACGCGCGGCGGCGTCCAGACCGGACCAGGTTCAGCGCCGTGTGGGCAGCGGCGACGGACAGCCAGCCGCGGGCCTCCCCGAGGGGCACCTCGGACCGGCCGAAGGAGAGGAACACCTCCTGCGCGACGTCCTCCGCCTCGTCCCAGCGCGCCCAGCACCCGGGCGGCGACGCCGACCACCAGCGGGTAGTCGCGACGGAAGACCTGGTCGAGGTCGGCCCGCACGTCCCCGCCGGTCGAGCGCGACACCCGCACGTCCGCCGTCCTCCCGTCCCGCAGCCAGGCTGCACCCGCTGCGTCGTCGGAGACCGGCACGGCCACCTTCGCCGTCCGGTCGCCTTGCACCACGTCCATGCCCTGACAGCACCGCCGCGGCCCGGAATGTGACAGCGACCCCGGGGCCTACTGTGCCCGGCCGGCCGTCAGGCCCGCGAGGAGGGCGTCGGCCGCGGCGTAGGGGTCGCTGCGTCCGGCGACGACGTCGGCGGCCAGCGTGTCGAGGTTCGCCTCGCCCTCGCGGGTGCGCAGGTCGCCGACCCGCTCGCGCAGCGTGGTGAGCGCGATGGCCTCGACCTCGTCGGCCGCGCGGTGCAGTCGGCGCTCGTGCAGGGTGCCCGTCTCCTCCAGCCAGGCGCGGTGCTTGTCCAGCGCCTCGAGCAGCTCGTCGAGGCCCTCACCCCGGGACGCGACCGTGCGGACGACGGGCGGCCGCCACTCGCCGGGACCGCGGCGCTCACCGAGCGTCAGCATGTGCCGCAGCTCCCGGACGGTGGCGTCGGCGCCGTCCCGGTCGGCCTTGTTCACGACGTAGACGTCGCCCACCTCGAGGATGCCGGCCTTGGCGGCCTGGATCGCGTCACCCATGCCGGGGGCCAGCAGCACCACGGTGGTGTCGGCGGTGCGCGCGACCTCGACCTCGGACTGCCCGACCCCCACGGTCTCGACCAGGACGACGTCGCAGCCGGCTGCATCGAGCACCCGCAAGGCCTGCGGCGTGGCCCACGCCAGTCCGCCGAGATGGCCCCGGCTGGCCATCGACCTGATGTAGACGTCCCGGTCGAGGGCGTGGTCCTGCATCCGCACCCGGTCGCCGAGCAGCGCGCCCCCCGAGAACGGCGAGGACGGGTCGACCGCCAGCACGCCGACCCGCCGCCCGCGGCCACGGAACGCCGCGACGAGCGCGTTGGTGGAGGTCGACTTCCCGACCCCAGGGGCGCCGGTGAGGCCGATGACGGTCGCGCGGCCGCCGTACGGCGCCAGCGCGGCCATCGCCTCGCGCAGCAGCGGCGAGGCGTCCTCGACCAGGGAGATCAGTCGCGCGACCGACCGGGCGTCACCCTCGCGGGCGCGCTCGACCAGTGCGCCGACGTCCGGCGCGGGAGCCACCGTCGGCGGTCAGCCGGCTGCCGGCACGCGCAGCACCAGGGCGTCACCCTGGCCGCCGCCGCCGCAGAGCGCGGCAGCGCCGACACCACCGCCGCGCCGCTTCAGCTCGAGGGCGAGGTGCAGGGCGATGCGGGCGCCGGACATCCCGATCGGGTGGCCCAGGGCGATCGCGCCGCCGTTGACGTTGACCCGGTCCTCGTCGATGCCGAGGTCGCGGACCGACTTGAGGCCGACGCTGGCGAACGCCTCGTTGATCTCGACCAGGTCGAGGTCGGCGGGACTGATGCCCTCCTTGGCGCAGGCCCTGGTGATCGCGGCCGAGGGCTGTGACTGCAGGGTCGAGTCGGGGCCGGCCACCACGCCGTGCGCGCCGATCTCGGCGAGCCAGGCGAGCCCGAGCTCCTCGGCCTTCGCCTTGCTCATCACGACGACGGCCGCCGCGCCGTCGGAGATCTGGGAGGACGAGCCCGCGGTGATGGTGCCGTCCTTGCTGAACGCCGGGCGCAGCCTGCCCAGGCTCTCGGCCGTGGTGTCGGCCCGGATGCCCTCGTCCTCCTTGAACAGCACCGGGTCGCCCTTGCGCTGCGGGATCTCGACCGGCACGACCTCGTCGTCGAAGAGGCCGTTCTTCCACGCCTCGGCCGCGCGCTGGTGCGACCGCGCGGAGAACGCGTCCTGCTCCTCGCGGGAGATGCCGAGCTCGGCGTTGCACGCCTCGGTGAGCGCACCCATCGCCTGGGTGGTGAAGACGTCCCAGAGGCCGTCGTGGGACATCGAGTCGACCAGCTTCACGTCGCCGAACTTGACGCCCTCGCGGGACCCCGGCAGGAAGTGGGGGGCCTGGGTCATCGACTCCATCCCCCCGGCCACCACGACGTCGAACTCCCCGGCGCGGATCAGCTGGTCGGCCAGGGCGATCGCGTCGACCCCGGAGAGGCAGACCTTGTTGATGGTCAGCGCCGGGACGTCCATCGGGATACCGGCCTTCACGGCCGCCTGGCGGGCCGGGATCTGGCCGGCTCCGGTCTGCAGGACCTGGCCCATGATCACGTACTCGACCTGGTCGGGGCTCACCCCGGACTTCTCGAGCGCGCCCTTGATCGCGACGGCACCGAGGTCGGTACCGGAGAAGTCCTTGAGGGACCCGAGCAGCCGACCCATCGGCGTGCGGGCACCGGCGACGATGACGGAGCCAGACGTGCGAGCCATGGACGACCTCCTGAGCAGCGTGGATCCCAGCGCTGTCACGATAGCCGCATGCTGACCCGCATCGACCACGTCGGTCTGGCCGTGCGCGACCTCGACGAGGCGATCGCCTTCTACGCCCGCACGTTCGACGTGCGGGTCGTGCACGAGGAGGTCAACGAGGAGCAGGGCGTCCGCGAGGCGATGCTCGACGTGGGCGGCTCCGGGTCGTGCATCCAGCTGCTGGCGCCGCTGTCGGCCGACTCGCCCATCGCCCGCTTCCTCGACCGCTCCGGCCCGGGGGTCCAGCAGGTGGCGTACGGCGTCGAGGACATCGACGCCGTCACCGCCGACCTGCGGGCCCGGGGAGTCCGGCTGCTCTACGACGAGGCGCGCCGCGGCACGGCGGGCTCCCGGGTCAACTTCGTGCACCCGAAGGACGCCATGGGCGTCCTCGTCGAGCTGGTCGAGGCGGCGCCGGACGGCGCGCACTGACCCGCCGACGTACCGTCGGGGGATGATGAACGGTCTCGTACGTCCTCGCCGGCGGGTGATCGCCGGCGTCTGCGCGGGAATCGCCCGGCGCTTCGGCTGGTCCCCCGCGGCGGTGCGCGCGGCCTTCGTGGTGTCGGTGCTGCTGCCGGGCCCGCAGGTGCTCGTCTACGTCGTGCTGTGGGTGCTGATGCCCTCCGAGGACTGAGCGGGGCGCCACCCTGCGCGCGAGCACTGGTTACCGGTCAGTAGCATCGGGCCCGAACCCGAGCGCACCGTCCAGTCGCGAGCCCCCGGAGGCCGACGTGCAGGAGATCCTCGAGGCCGTGCTGGCCGGTGCGTCGCCCGACGACCTGGCCGCGCTGCCGGTACCGGAGGCCTACCGCGCGGTCACCGTGCACGCCGACGAGGTCGCGATGTTCGAGGGCCGTGCGTCCCGGGACAAGGACCCGCGCGAGTCGCTGCACGTGGAGGACGTGGCGACCCCCGAGCTGGGACCGGGCGAGGCCCTGGTCGCCGTGATGGCCTCGGCCATCAACTACAACACCGTGTGGTCGGCGATCTTCGAGCCGGTGCCGACCTTCGCCTTCCTCGCGCGCTACGGCCGCCTGTCCCCCCTGTCGAAGCGCCACGACCTCCCCTACCACGTGCTCGGCTCCGACCTGGCAGGCGTCGTGCTGCGCACCGGACCGGGGGTGCACGCCTGGAAGCCGGGCGACGAGGTGGTGGCGCACTGCCTGTCCGTCGAGCTCGAGTCCCCCGACGGCCACAACGACACGATGCTCGACCCGGAGCAGCGGATCTGGGGCTTCGAGACCAACTTCGGCGGCCTCGCGCAGCTGGCGCTGGTGAAGTCCAACCAGCTGATGCCCAAGCCGGCCCACCTCACCTGGGAGGAGGCCGCCAGCCCGGGGCTGGTCAACTCCACGGCCTACCGGCAGCTGGTGTCCCGCAACGGCGCGGGGATGAAGCAGGGTGACGTCGTCCTCATCTGGGGCGCCTCGGGCGGCCTCGGCTCGTACGCCACCCAGCTGGCCGTCAACGGCGGCGCCACGCCGGTGTGCGTCGTGTCCAGCGAGGAGAAGGCCGCCATCGCCCGCTCGATGGGCGCCGAGCTGGTCATCGACCGCAGCGCGGCGTCGGGTGAGGGCTACCGGTTCTGGAAGGACGAGGACGGCCGTCAGGCGCAGGACCCCAAGGAGTGGACCCGGCTGGGCAAGAAGATCCGCGAGCTCACCGGCGGCGACGACGTCGACATCGTCTTCGAGCACCCCGGCCGCGAGACCTTCGGTGCCTCGGTCTTCGTCACCCGCAAGGGCGGCACGATCGTCACCTGCGCCTCGACGAGCGGCTTCATGCACGAGTACGACAACCGCTACCTCTGGATGAGCCTCAAGCGGATCATCGGCTCGCACTTCGCCAACTACCGGGAGGCGTGGGAGGCGAACCGGCTGATCGCCCGCGGCAAGATCCATCCGACGCTGTCCCGCAGCTACCCGCTGGACCAGGTCGGCCAGGCCGCGCACGACGTGCACACCAACGTCCACCAGGGCAAGGTCGGCGTCCTCTGCCTCGCCCCCGAGGAGGGCCTCGGCGTGCGCGACCCCGAGCTGCGGGCCCGCCACGAGACCGCGATCAACAGGTTCCGCGACGTCTGACGGTCTGACGGCTGACGGCTGACGGCCGAAGGTACGAGGGCCCGGCCCGGCTACCCGGTGACGGCAGCGAGCAGCAGCACGGCTCCCACCAGCACGAGCACGCCGACCAGCGAGACGGCGGCGCCGATCAGGGCACCGCGCCGGAACCCGGGGATGCGCACGATGCCGTAGCCGATCCAGCCCAGCATCGTGACGAGGGCGGCGAGCAACCACCACGGGAACGTCGTCTCGGGGTTCCAGGACTCGCCGGCCACGGCACCCACGACGCTCGCGAGCAGGCCGGCGACGATCCACGGGACGACGGTCAGTCCGAGCCCGGACAGCCAGCCGAGCACCCGGCCGTTCGCCTGCTCGACCTCGGGGGGACGGGCGTGGTCCATGACCTCACGGTCCCGCGGCCCTCGCGCCCGGACGAGGGCCGAACGACCCGCGCCGTCCCGCGTGCCGGGGGGACGGGGTCTGACAGGTCGGTCCGAGGTCTGACACGATGCATGCCCATGGGGCAGGACCCGTCGGACGTCGACGAGCCGGTCGCCGAGCGGGCTGGGCGGCTGCTCCACGCCGCCCAGGCCCAGGCCGACCGCCTGATCGAGGCCACCGAGCGCGCGGTGGCCGAGAAGCAGGCCGCGGCCGACGCCCTGCACGCCGAGGCCAGCCGCCTGCACGCCGACGTCGCGGTGCGGCACGAGGCCGCGCTGGGGCTCGAGGAGGAGGCGGTCCGGCGTCGGGCCGACGCCCTCGAGGAGGCGGCCCGTCGGCTCGAGGCGGCGCTGACCGAGTCGCAGCGGCTTCGGGCCGACGCCGCCGAGGAGGCCCGGCTGATGCTCACCGACGCCGCGGACCAGGCGGCGCTGGTGGTGTCCTCCGCGTCGGGGACGGCCGACGAGCTGGTGGCCCGGGCCCAGGCCGAGGCGGCGACGCTGCGCGACGTGGCCGCGGCCGACGCGGAGTCGACCCGCGCCCAGGCCCAGGCCGTGCGCGACAAGGCCCACCAGGAGGCCGAGGCGATCGTGGGCGAGGCGCGCGAGGAGGCCGCGCGGCGCCGCCGCGAGGTCGAGGACGAGGTCGCCGCCCGGCACGCCCGGGTGCAGGACGAGGTGGCAGCCCTCGCCGCCGCTGCGCGCGACGAGGCCGACAGCGCGCTGGCCGAGGCCCACGAGCAGGCCCGGCTGGCCCGTGAGGACGCGGCCGGTGACGTCGAGCGCGCGCACGGGGAGGCCACGGCGCTGGTCGCCGCCGCCACGGAGGAGGCCGAGCAGCACCGGTCCGGCGCCCGCGCGGAGGCCGACGCCCTGCTCGCCGAGGCGGCCGAGCAGACCGCCTGGGCCAAGCGCACCGTCGACGAGGTGCTCGCGGCCGCCGCCACCGACGCCGAGCGGATCCGGGCCGAGGCGCACGCGGAGGGCGCCCGCGCCGTCGCCGAGCGCCGGGCCCGGGCCGAGGAGCTGCTGGCCCGCACGACCACCACCGCCGAGCAGCGGCTCAGCGAGGCCGAGGCGCGGGCCGCGACGATGCAGGACGAGGCCGAGCAGGTCCTGGCGGCGGCCCAGGCCGAGGCGGAGCGCCGGCTGGCCGACGCCAGCCACCGGGCCACCCGCACCGTCGAGGACGCCGCCGCGCGGGTCGAGGAGATCGACTCCCGCGCGTCGCGCCGCGAGGCCGAGGCCGAGGCCAACACCCGGGCGCTGCGCGAGCGCGTCGCCGAGCAGACCACCGCCGCCCAGCGGGAGGCCGAGGAGGCGCGCCGCACCGCCCGGGCCGAGGCGGTGCGCATCGTCGGCGCCGCCCGCACCGAGGCCGACGACCTGCGCAGCCAGGCCCAGCGGATGCTCGACGACGCCCGGGCCGAGGTGGCCTCGCTCACGACCCGGCGGGACGAGATCGCCGGCGAGCTCGGCCGTCTCTCCGGGGTCATCGACGCCCTCTCCGTCCCCGGCGCTCCGGCCCGGGACCCGGCTGACGCCGACGTGGCACGATGACCGCAGACCCCCGCTCCCACCGAAGTGACGACAGGACCTGATCGATGACCAACACCCCCGCCCAGTCCTTCGAGGTCGTCCGCCGCGGCTACGAGCCCTCGCAGGTCGACCGCCACCTCAGCGCGCTCCAGCGCGAGCTCGAGAACCTGCGCGGCCGCGTCGCCGAGGCCGAGAAGCGTGTGCAGGACCAGGGCTCCGCGGAGCCCGCCGAGCAGAGCAGCCCCTTCGCGGGTCTCGGCGCCCGCATCGAGCAGATCCTCGGCCTGGCCGAGGAGGAGGCGGGCGGCCTGCGCGCCGCGGCCGCCGACGAGGCCGCCCAGCACCGGGCGCTCACCGAGCAGGACGCCGACAAGCTTCGTCGGGACGCCGAGCGCTACGCCCAGGAGCGGCGCTCCGACGCCGACACCGAGGCGGCCCGGCTCCTGCAGGACGCCAAGAAGAAGGCCGACACCCTGCGCGACGACTCCGAGCGCGACGCCAAGGCCCGCCGCGAGGAGGCGGAGGCGCTGTTCGAGAACAACCGCGCCAAGGCCGCCCAGGCCGCGGCGGACTTCGAGACGACGCTGGCCCACCGCCGCGAGCAGGCCGAGCGAGACTTCACCGAGCAGATGAAGGCCAACGAGCAGCAGCTCGGGGTCGTCAGCCAGCGGGCCGAGCAGCTGCGGCTGGAGGCCGAGAAGCTGCGCGCCGACGCCGACCGCAAGTCCCAGCGCACGCTGGACGAGGCGGCCCGCCGGGCCGACGACATCGTCGCCGAGGCCAAGGCCACCGCCGAGCGCATCCGCACCGAGTCCGAGCGCGAGCTGACCGCGGCCACCCAGCGCCGCGACAGCATCAACTCCCAGCTCACCAACGTCCGCCAGATGCTCGCCACCCTCACCGGCGCGTCCCTGCCGGACCCGCTGAGCGACACCGCCGGCGCGCCGGACGCTGCCGACGGTGCGGACGCCGGGCAGGCCGCCCAGGCCGACCGGCCGGGCAAGGCTGCCGCCGCGGTCCCCGCCGGTGGCTCCGTGAAGGCCTCCGAGGCCGAGGCCGAGGAGCCGGTGGCGACGTCCGACGGCGCGGCGGAGCCCGACGCCGCCGGGGGCGAGGCCACCCTGACCCCGGAGAAGCCCTCCGCCGCCAAGCGCTAGCCCCGGTGGCCGGGGCGGAAGAGCCGGACGCCTCCCCCGGCCGGCCGGGGGAGGCGACGGCCGTCGAGGAGGCCGAGAGCGCACGCGACGACGCGCGCGCTGCGGCGCAGGGCGCGCGCTCGGCCGCCCGGGAGGCGGTGCGGGCGGAGCAGCACGTCCACTCCGACAGCGAGGACCCGGCCTTCGGCCGCCTCGGCCGGCCGATCCGGCGCGACTCGCCGTTCATGCTCGGCTTCCTCGGCGCCCTGGGCGTCTTCCTGGCCTACTTCCTGGTCCAGGCGGTCGTCGAGGCGCGCAGCGTCATCATCCTCATCGTCGTCGCACTGTTCCTGGCCATCGGCCTGAGCCCGTTCACGGAGTGGCTCGTGGCACGCGGGATGCGGCGCGGCCTCGCGATCCTGATCGTCTTCGTCTGCGTGATCGGCGCCTTCGTCGGCTTCGGGTTCGCCGTGCTCCCACCGGCGATCGAGCAGACCGACGAGCTGGTCACGGCCCTGCCCGACCTGCTGGCGGACCTGCGCCGCAACCCGTCGATCCGCCGGTTCGACGAGAGCTACGGCGTCATCGAGCGGGCCCAGGACTACGTCACCTCCGGCGACCTCGGCCAGCGGGCCTTCGGCGGGGTCGTGGGCGTGGGCCGGATCGTGCTCAACGCCGTGTTCAGCGCCTTCTCCCTGCTGATCATGACGCTCTACTTCCTCGCCGCCCTGCCGAGCATGAAGCGTCAGGCCTACCGCCTGGTGCCCGCCTCGCGCCGCGAGCGGGTGACCCTGCTCGGCGACGAGGTCGTCAACAGGATCGGCGGATTCGTCAGCGGGGCACTCACCGTGGCGTTCATCGCCGGCGTCACGTCGTACGCCTTCCTGCGCATCGTGGGCCTGCCCTACGCACTCGCGCTGGCGGTGCTGGTCGCCCTCCTGGACCTGGTCCCCCTGGTGGGCGCGACCATCGCGGCGGTGGTCGTCTCGCTGCTCGGCTTCGCCGAGTCGGTGACGGTGGGGCTGGTCTGCGTCGGCTTCTACGTCGCCTACCAGCAGTTCGAGAACTACGTCGTCTACCCGCGGGTGATGCGCCGGGCCGTCGACGTCCCGGCCCCGGTGACCGTGGTCGCCGTGCTGCTCGGTGGTGCCCTGCTCGGCGTGGTCGGTGCCCTGCTGGCGATCCCGGTCGCCGCCGCGGTGCTGCTCGTCCTCCGCCAGGTGGCGATCCCCCGGATGGACCGGACCTAGCACCCGTCGGGGCCGAGCGGGTCGACGCGTGGTCACCCCCGCGGGTCGTGCGAGAACAGCAGGGAGGCAGCACGAGCGGTCGGTCGCTTGTCGGTGGCCGGTGCTGTGATCCGCGTATGCACAAGGTCGTCGTCGGCGCTCTGGTTCGGGAGAGCCGGGTCCTGCTGGTGCATCGGAGTCCGCGCAAGCGTGCGTACCCGGGCGTGTGGGAGCTGCCCGGTGGAGTCATGGAGGCCGGCGAGTCAGAGCTGGGCGCCCTCAGGCGGGAGCTGCTCGAGGAGCTCGGCGTGCAGATGGCGACAGGCTCGGCGTCTCATCTGTGTCGGCTGACCGCCGGACCTGCGGAGGAGCCGGCACTCCTGAGCGCTTGGCTCGTGAGCGACTGGCAAGGAGATCCGGCGAACGTCGCTCCCGAGGAGCACGACGACATCGGATGGTTCGGCCTGGAGGAGCTGCCTCCGCCCGCCCACCCCCTCGTGCGCAAGACCCTGGTGGACGCGGTACGCAGCCACCGTGCCTGAATGCAGTGCGGATGTCCTCGGCATGAGGTGGCCGTCGGAGCTGGCAACACCGAGCGATCCGGACGCCACAGGTGCCCCGATCGAGGAGCCACTCAGCCGCCAGCGACTTGGGTGAGGATCCTGTCCACGCGTCGAGCACGCGTTGCCTCAGCCTTTGCTTCGACCACCAGTCTCGCGAACTCCTTGCGCCGTGAGTAGGCCAGGCCGGCGAAGGTCTCGGTGAGTCCTGCCTCCTCGAGCGCGGCGGCCAGGTCAGGAGGTACGGCGACCGGGCGCGGCCCCTCGTCGAGTACGAGCGTGACGGTCACCTCGTCACCGGCTCTCAGGCCGGACGCGTCGCGATGAGCCCTGGGCAGCGAGATCAGGGTTCGGCCACCCATCACGCCGGCGGTGCTGCGATAGCTGTAGCTCCCGATGGTGACCACGACAGGTGGCCGTCTGCTGCCTCCCAGCTGCGCCAGGTTCTCGGGCGGGACCTCGATCCCCGCGTTGTTGCCGTAGCCGCGGATGACCGTGTCGAACGTCGTCTCCATGCCTCTCCTCCACGGAACTCGGAACCCAGCCGCCCACAGGACCCACGGTTCCGTGGGCAAGTCGCACGATAGGGCTCCGCCGGACGAGGCGGTGCAGGCACGAGAGGCGTGCCGATCGCGGTGGCCTCGGTGTGCCACATCGACGGGCTCGCGCATCGCCGGCAGCGGCGTCGGGCTGGATGTCGGCCGGCTCGGCGCCTCTCGCCGAGCACGTGACAGCAGCTCATGCCGGCTTCGTAGCGCAGGTCGGTGAGGTCGGTCCGCATGCTTCAGAGACCGGGGGCCGAGGAACCGTCACCGCGTGGCCGGCGGCAGGGTGTCGAGGAAGGCATCCACCGCGGCCGCGAAGGCCTCGGGGGTCTCGACCGCGGTGAGGTGGCCGGCGCCCGGCAGCACGACGAGCCGACCCCTGGGAAGTGCGTCGACCATCGCGTCCGCGTCGTCCTGCGACGACAGGGCGTCCTCGTCGCCGCGCAGCACCAGCGTCGGCAGGTCGCTGGCGCGCAGGGTGGGCAGCGAGTCGGGCCGGGCAGCCATCGCGCGCTGCGCCCAGGCGGCCGCCGCCGGGGGCCCCGCCTCGACGAGGCCCCGCACCCGGCCGGCCACGACTGGTCGCTCGCGCTTCGTGGTCTCGCCCACCAACGTCGGCAGCACGTCGGAGACCAGCACGTCTGCGCTGCCGTCGGCGTCCAGCTGCGCGGCGATCCGCTCCCGGTTCGCTGCCGCGTCCGGGGCGTCGGGCGTGGCCTTGGTGTCGGCCAGCACCAGCGCACTCACCCGGCCGGGGTGCCGGCGCAGGAAGGCCATCGCGGCGTAGCCGCCCATCGACAGGCCACCGAGGACGACCTGGTCGAGCCCGAGCCCGTCGAGCATCGCCGCCACGTCGTCGGCGACAGCGTCCAGCGACGGCTCGTCGTCACCGAGCGGGCTGCCGCCGAAGCCACGCAGGTCCGGCGTGATGACGCGGCACCGGTCGCCCAGGGCGTTGCGCTGCTCGCGCCACATGGCCGACGAGAGCGGGAAGGCGTGCAGCAGGACGACGGGACGGCCGGAGCCGGCTTCGCGGACGTGCAACGCGACGGTCACGCCACCCGACGCTACCCGGCGCCGTTGGACGCCGCGCCCGACATCGGTGGGTTCGTCCGGACGGGTGGGGGCAAGGGGTGCCGGACCCAGCCCACCGAGAGGACCCCAGATGAGCCCCACCCCCCGCGAGCCCGCCCCCACGCTCGACCTGCCCCTGGTCGGCGGCGGTCGCTGGCGGCTCTCGGACCAGGAGCCGGTCGCCTTCACGCTGGTGGTCTTCTACCGCGGGCTGCACTGCCCGAAGTGCAAGGACCAGCTGGTCGAGCTCGACGCCAAGCTCGACGCCCTCGCGGATGTCGGCGTCACCCACGTCGTCGCGGTCAGCGGCGACGACGCCGACCGCGCGCAGCGGGCGGTGACGGAATGGGGTCTCGGACGCCTGTCGGTCGCCCACGACCTGAGCCAGGACTCGATGCGCGACTGGGGCCTTTTCGTCAGCAAGGGCGTCAAGGAGCCCGAGCCCGACGTCTTCAGCGAGCCCGGCATGTTCCTGGTCGCCACCGACGGGACCGTCTACTCCGCGCACGTGCAGTCGATGCCCTTCGCCCGCCCGCACCTGGACAACCTGGTGAACGCGATTCGCTGGATCAGGGAGAACGAGTACCCGGCGCGCGGCGAGGTCAGCCGTCCCTGACCGCCCTGCCAGAATCCTCCGCCAGGCGCTGCACCGACGGTCCGCGTCAGCCGTTCTCCGCCGGGTCCGGCAGCCGGACCGACGTGGGCAGCGGGTGGGCCTCCGGAGCGACCCGCTTCACGACCTCGTCGAGGACGCGGCGGACGGCGGGCTCGCCGACCCACAGGTGCTTGGCACCTTCGACGCCGACCACCTCGGCCTGGGGGATCCGCGCGAACCGACGGCGGGCCTCGGGCGGCTGGAGGTAGTCGTCGTGCTCGGGGACCAGGGCGAGCACCGGCTTGCCCGACGCCGCCCAGGCGTCGAGGTGCTCGTCGCTGCTGAACCGCAGCGGCGGCGACAGCAGGATCACGCCGCGCACCGACGGGTCGAGGCCGTGCATCAGGGCCAGGTCGGTGCCGAACGACCAGCCGAGCAGCCACCGGTCGGGCAGCGGCGGGCTCTCGTGGAACTCCGCGTACTCGATGGCGGCAGCGACGTCGAAGCGCTCCCCCACCGCGTTGTCGAAGGCGCCCTCGCTGGTGCCGGCCGGCGACGACGTGCCGCGGGTGTTGAAGCGCAGGACGGCGACCCCCGCGAGCGCCGGCAGTCGGTTCGCCGCCTTGCGCAGCACGTGGCTGTCCATGAAGCCGCCGTGGGTGGGCAGCGGGTGCAGGCAGACGAGGGTGGCCACCGGGGGGCGGTCGACCGGGAGCGCGAGCTCGCCGACCAGCCGCAGGCCGTCGGCGGTGTGCAGCTCGACGGGCCGGCGGTCGGCGGGCAGCACCGTCGCCGCGCGCAGCTCCTGCGCGCCGTACGTCGAGAGGTGGTGCTCGGTCATCGCGTGCTCCTCAGTGCCGCGGCGCGTTGCGTGACCGCTGGGGCCGTGGCGCCCGCCGGCCCCGCGCCCGCCAGCACGCCGTGTGCCAGTGCCGCCGCTCGTCGAGGCCGGCGTCCTCGTCGAGCGAGTCGTCGGCGCCGTACGCGGCGGGCCAGGCCACGACGTGCGGGGTGGCGGGCCGGATCTCGTGGTCGCAGCCCGGGCAGCGGTAGGCCCGGGTCGTGGCCGACCCGGTGACCTGCCGGACCACCCAGCCGTCGTCGGTCACGGGCTCAGCGGTAGTCGCGGAAGCCGCGACCGGCCTTGCGGCCGAGGTACCCCGCGGTCACCAGCTGCTCGAGCAGCGGCGCCGGGGCGAACCCGGGCTCCCGGAACTCCAGGTAGAGGGTCCGCTGGATGGCCAGGGCGACGTCGAGGCCCACCACGTCGAGCAGGTCGAAAGGGCCGAGCGGGTACCCGCAGCCCACGATCATCGCGGAGTCGATGTCCTCGACGCTCGCGTAGTGAGCCTGGAGCATCTTCACGGCGTCGTTCAGGTAGGGGAACAGCAGCGCGTTGACGATGAACCCGGCCCGGTCACCGCACTCGACGGCATGCTTGCCGGCCTGCGCGCACACCGCACGGGCCGTGGCCACGACGTCGTCCGCGGTGGAGACGGTGCGGACCACCTCGACCAGCGACATCACCGGGGCGGGGTTGAAGAAGTGCAGCCCGACGACGTCCGCCGGCCGGCCGGTGGCGGCCGCGAGCTCCACGACCGGCAGCGACGAGGTGGTCGTCGCCAGCACCGCGCCGGGGCGGCAGATCTCGTCGAGGGACGAGAAGAGCGCCTGCTTGACCGACAGCTCCTCGACGACGGCCTCCACGGCGAGGTCGCGGTCCGCGAGGTCGTCGAGCCGGGCCGACCCGGTGACCCGGCCGAGGGTCGCCTCGCGGTCGGCCTGCTCCATCTTCCCGCGCATCACCGCCTTGTCCAGCGAACGCTCGAGGCTGGCGCGCACCCGGGCGACCTGCTCGTCGCCGCGCGTCACGTAGAGCACGTCGAAGCCGGCCTTGGCCAGCACCTCGACGATTCCGGTGGCCATGGTCCCGGAGCCGACCACACCGATCTTCCGCACGTCGCGACCGGCCTCGTGGGCTCCCGCCGGACCCGGCGTGAACGAGTCGTCGACCACCTTCGGCGAGTCGAGCGCCTCGTAGGTGTAGAAGCCGCGTCCGGTCTTCCGGCCCCGCAGCCCGGCCGTCACCATCTGCTTGAGCATCGGCGCGGGGGCGTGCAGGCGGTCACGGGACTGCCGGTACATCGTGTCGAGGATCTCGTACGCCGTGTCCAGCCCGATCAGGTCGAGCAGGGCGAGCGGGCCCATCGGGTAGCCGCAGCCGAGGCGCATCGCCGCGTCGATGTCCTCGCGCGTCGCGTAGCGCGACTCCAGCATCGAGACGGCGTGGTTGAGGTAGCCGAACAACAGGGCGTTGGCGATGAAGCCTGCCTTGTCACCGATCACCACCGGCTTCTTGCCGAGCCGCTCGGCCAGCGCCGACACGTCGTCGACGACCTCCTGCTCGGTGACGACGGTGCGCACCACCTCGACGAGCTTGAGCACCGGCGCCGGGTTGAACCAGTGCATCCCCACCACCTTCGACGGCCGCGAGGTGGCCACCGAGATCTCGGTGACCGACAGCGACGAGGTGTTGGTGGCGAGCACGGTGTCGGGCCGGCAGATCTTGTCGGCCGCGGCGAAGACCTCCTGCTTGAGGTCGAGCCGCTCGGGGACGGCCTCGACCAGCAGGTCGACGTCGGCGAGGTCCTCCATCGACGTGGTGAAGGTGACCCGGGCGACCAGCGCGTCGCGGTCGTCCTCGGTGAGCTTGCCGCGCTGGACGGCGCGGTCCGTGGAGTGGGTGAGGTGGCCGCGCCCGCGCTCGAGGGCCTCCTCGGTGGGCTCGACGCCCACGACCTGCAGCCCCTCGCGGGCGAAGACCTCGACGATGCCGGCGCCCATCGTGCCCAGACCGACGACACCCACCGTGCGGAACTCACGCGACATGCCGGCGATCCTCCCAGGTTCCCCGTCGCGGGAGTGTTCCGGGTGCCATGGGGTAGACAGGCGCCACGTGCCGGCAGCTTGCGGCCGTCCAGACGGCTCCGACGGGGCAGCCGTCGTGGGAGAGGGAGCACGGGGCGTTGCGGAGCGCGCAGTCGACGCTGGCGGTCGACGTCCGGCCGGACGGGGCGACCGTCACCGTGCGTCTCGACGGGGACCTGGACATCACCAGCTCCCCGTTGCTGCAGGCGGTGGTCGACCAGGCCCTCGCCGCCCGGCGGGTGCCCGTGTGCACGCGCCTGGTCGTCGACATGAGCGGGGTCGGGTTCGCCGACGCCTCGGGGATCTCACCCCTGCTCCTCGCCCGGGCGGTGCTGGTCAGGCGGTCCGGGAGCATCGAGCTGCGGCGCTGCCGGCGCAGCGTGCTGCGGCTGCTGCGCCTGCTCGCGCTCGAGGACATGCTCGCCGCCGAGGAGTCGGCGCCAGGCGTGGGCTAGCGTCGGCGCTCGTGCGGCTCGTCATCGCGCGGTGCACGGTCGACTACGTCGGCCGGCTCACCGCCCACCTCCCGAGCGCCCCTCGGCTGATCCTGGTCAAGTCCGACGGGTCGGTCTCGATCCATGCCGACGACCGCGCGTACAAGCCGCTGAACTGGATGAGTCCGCCGTGCACCCTGCGGATCGGCACCGGCGACGACGACGGCGTGTGGACCGTCACCAACAAGGCCGGCGAGCGGCTGGTCATCACGGTCGAGGACGTGCTGCACGACTCCCACCACGAGCTGGGGGTCGACCCCGGGCTGGTCAAGGACGGTGTCGAGGCGCACCTGCAGGCCCTGCTGGCCGACCAGATCGAGACGCTGGGCGACGGCTGGAGGCTGGTGCGGCGGGAGTACCCGACCGCGATCGGGCCGGTGGACCTCCTGGCGCGAGACGACGCGGGGGCGACGGTGGCGGTGGAGATCAAGCGTCGCGGCGAGATAGACGGCGTCGAGCAGCTCACCAGGTACCTCGAGCTGCTCAACCGCGACCCGCACCTCACGCCGGTACGCGGCGTGTTCGCCGCCCAGGAGATCAAGCCGCAGGCCCGGGTGCTCGCCACCGACCGGGGCATCAGCTGCGTCGTGCTCGACTATGACGCCCTGCGCGGGTTCGACGACGTGGGCTCACGGCTGTTCTGAGCTGTCGGCACCGGCACGGCGGCAGGGTCGCCGGACGGCTCGCCGGTGCGGTGAAGGAGCACGAGGCCGGCCAGCGAGCACAGTGCAGCCGCGACGCCCGCCACGACGTAGGTCGGCCGGATCCCGAGGTGGTCGGCGGACACGGCGGCCAGCACCACGGACAGCGGCTGCGCCGCGGTGGCCGCCACCCAGTCCAGCGACGACACACGGCCACGCAGCTCACGGGGCACCCGCGCGCCCAGGACGCTGTCCTGGAGCAGGTTGCCGACCGTGGCACCGACGAAGAACACGGCCATGAACACGGCGCCCAGCAGCGGCCCCGGCGCCAGGCCCAGGCCGGCCACCGCGCCGAGACCACCGACGTAGGCCGCGTACGACGCGCGCAGCGGCCGTCCCGGCGGTCGGCGGGCCCCGACCCAGACGGCCGCCAGCGTCGCGGCCAGGCCACCGACGGCCAGCAGGTAGCCGAAGTCCGCCGTCGGCGCGCCGTAGCCGGACCGGACCAGCACCGGCAGCATCGTCATGGTCCCGGACACGGCGAAGGTGACGACCAGCCCCGCCAGCATGTTGGTGGCCAGCCACGGCGTCCGCCGCACGTAGCCCAGGCCCTCGCGGAACTGTGCCCACGGCAGTGGCCGCGCCGCCACCCGGTGGTGCTCGCGGACCGGTCGCAGCAGGAGCACGCACAGTGTCGAGACCCCGAAGGTGGCGGCGTCGACGAGCAGTGCCAGCCCGACGTCGTACGCCGCCAGGACCCCGCCCAGCACCGGGCCGGCCACCATCTGGGCCAGCGGCGCCACCGAGCCGAGCAGGCCGTTGGCCGCGACCAGCTCGTCCTCCTCGACGAGGTCGGGCAGCAGCGCGCTGAACGCCGGGGCCGCGGCGCCGGACGCGGCGCCCAGCGGCACCACCAGCACCAGCAGCGCCCACAGCGGCGGCTCGGCGCCGAGCAGCAGCAGCCCCAGGGCGGCGACCACCGCGAGCCGGACGAGGTCGCACACCGCGAGGACCGCCCGCCTGCTGACCCGGTCGGCCAGCAGCCCCCCGTACAGGCCGAAGAGCACCCGGGGCACCAGGTTGGCCACCGCCGTCGCGGCGAGCGCGGTGGCCGTGCCGGCGACGTGCAGGACCGCGACCGCCATCGCCACGGCGTAGACCCCGTCGCCGACCAGGGACACCGTGGACCCGACGACCAGGAGACGGAGGTCGCGGCGCCGCAGGCCGCGCGTCAGGGCCGTCATCCGCCCGGCTGCGCGATCACCTCGGGCACGGCGACGTAGGTCACCGAGAACCACGCCTCGCCCGGTCCGGGCTCGCCCTCCTGCCGGTACCGGTCGAACAGCCCGTCCACCTCCTCGGCCAGCCGCTCGGCCTGCTCGGCGGAGAGCACCAGCCGGCTCAGGGAGAACGTCGAGGCGTCACCCACGGCGGAGCCCGGCGCCGTACCCGCGGCGAGGTAGGCGTCCTGCTCGGCCCGGGCGTCGGCCAGCAGCGCGGCGAGCATGGCGCCGCCGGGGCTGGCCAGGGGCGGCCCGCCCTGGTCGTCCGAGCGCACCCGCATCTGGTCGTAGGTCGTGCGCCAGGGCTTGTGCCGCCGGGTCGCCCCGGGACCGGGGTCGAGCTCGAGGAAGCCGTGCCGGGCCAGCACCGAGAGGTGGTAGCTCACGCTGGCGCTCGACTCGCCCGTCAGCCCGGCGAGCTCGGCCCCGGTGACGGGCTGATGGGCCCTCACCAGCCGCAGCAGCCGCAGCCGCAGCGGGTGGGCCAGGGCGCGCAGCGCCGTGGGGTCGGTGACGTCCAGCACACGGGTGACGCGGTCGGCCATGGACCGAGGATGCCGTACCAACGTTCCTTTGCCAACACTTGTTGGCAAACTCTCGCGGGCTGTCGGGTCCCCGGGCGCACAAAACGGCTGCAGCCGGACGACGGGAGGGCGGCCAGGTGGCACACTGGCGGCCTCGCCCACGGGGGCCGACAGCGGCGCCCGGCCGAGGACCGCGGTGGAGGCGCCGTGCACGACATGCGGGATTTCCAGCTGAGCGACATGGTTCGGCTGGACTCCGCCCTGCGCGCCACCGGGCGGGGCGCCGCCACCATGGAGCAGGCCGCCGGACGGGTGGTCAGCCACCTGGCGGACGCGCTGGTCGACAAGGACAGCGGCGAGAAGGCCTGCCTGCTCGTGCGCCTGTTCACCACCCTGCCGCTGGGCCGGCTGGAGCCGGGGCTCCGGGAGCGCGCCCTGGCTGCCGTGCCGGCCGGCGCGGTCGACCCGGCCCAGGTCGACGCGGTGCGCTGCCTCACCCTGCTGGGCACCACCGGTGACGAGCCCGAGTGGCGCTCCCGGGGGGAGTCGCGCGCCCACCAGGTGATCCCGCTCCCGAGCGAGCGGGCGGTGGCCGGCTCACCCATGATCGCCGAGCTGGTGCGTCAGCTGGGCGTCGACGTGGCCGCCCTCGCGGGCGGCAGCCCCGGCCGGCTGATGCTCGGCCACTCCCCCGGCGCCATGGACGTCTTCCTCGTCGACGAGGCCGACGGCAGCCCGTACGTGCCGGCCCAGGACTTCGTGCACCGCTACGGGGTCCGCTCGGTCCTGGGCTTCGGCGGCATCCTGCCCGACGGCGAGCTCTACGCCGTCATCTGCTTCTCCCGGACGCCCGTCTCCCGGGAGACGGCCGAGCGGTTCACCACCGTGGCGTCCAGTGTCGGGCTCGTCCTGCTCGCGCACGTCGGCGGCCGGGTCTTCGACAGCGACCCCGAGCGCGACGTGGCCCCCGACCCCACCCGTGAGGCGTGGCGGGCCCGCGCGACCTCGGACCTCCTGGCCGTCCACGAGGCCAGCGTCCTGGAGCAGTCGCTGCTGCTGGAGGAGGCGGTCAGCAACCTCGCCGACCGGGCCATCGAGCTGGACCAGGCCCGCCGCAACGTCAGCCGCAGCGAGGCGCTGAAGTCCGCGATGCTGGCCTCCGCCCTCGACGCGGTCGTCTCCATCGACGCCCACGGCGTCGTCATCGAGTGGAACTCCTCCGCCGAGCAGACCTTCGGCCACACCCGCGACGCGGCCCTCGGGCAGCCGATGGCCGACCTGCTGATCCCGCAGCGCCACCGGGAGGCGCACCGCCGCGGGCTGGCACGGCACCTGCGCACCGGCGAGGAGACCATCATCGGCCGGCGGGTCGAGATCGAGGCGCTGCACGCGGACGGGCACGAGGTACCCGTCGAGCTCACCGTCGCCCGACCCCAGGTGGACGGGCCGCCGGTCTTCACCGCCTTCCTGCGGGACGTGACCGAGGCGCGCCGGGCGACCGCCCAGCGCCGCGAGCTGCTGGCCTCGGAGCGCACCGCCCGCGAGGCGGCCGAGCAGGCCGCGCTGCAGGTCCGGCGCCTCTACGAGCTCGGGTCGGCGCTGGGCGACGCCGAGACGCCCGCCGACGTCGCGCGAATCGTCGTCGCCGGCGTCCAGCGCCAGATCGGGGCCTCCACCGGAGCCCTCTGGCTCCTGAACGAGGCCGGCGACCAGCTGCGGGTCGTGCACGCCGTCGGCTCCAGCATCGGCCTGCTGGACCACAGCCCGATGCCGCTCGACTCGAGCCTGCCGATCGCGACCGCCCTCAGCAGGGACGAGCCGGTCTGGGTCGGCTCGCGGTCGGCGGCGCTCGAGCGCCATCCCGGCTGGCCGGCCCGCGGGGACGCCGCTTCGTTCGCGATCCTGCCCCTCACCGCGGAGGGCGCGCGGCTGGGCTCCCTCGTCGTCGGCTTCGCCACCGACCGGGACTTCCCCGAGTCCGACCGCACCTTCCTGCTCTCGGTGGCCGGGCTGTGTGCCCAGGCCCTGCAACGCGCGGTGCTGCGCGACCGGGAGGCCAGCGCCGCCGCCGGCCTCGCGTTCCTGGCCGAGGCCGGGCGCACCCTCGGGACCTCGCTGGACCACCGCCTGACCCTGCAGCAGGTGACCGAGCTCAGCCTGCCGCTGCTCGGCCAGATGTGCGTCGTCCACCTGCTGGACCCGGCCAGCCGGCAGCTGCGCCAGGTCGCGTCGGCCCACCAGGACCCGGAGGTCGCCGAGCAGCTGGCGGCGCTGGTCGACTACCGGCCGCCCCCCGGGTCACCCCTGGACCAGGTGCTGCGCACCGGCCGCACGGTCGTCCTCCCCGGTCTCAGCGACGACGAGCTGCGCGCGGCTACCACGACCGAGCAGGAGTACGCGGTGGCGCGGGCCCTCGGCCTCGGGCCGAGCGTCAGCGTGCCGCTCGTGGCCCGGTCGGCGGTCATCGGCACGGTCACGCTGGGCCGGGCACGCGACCTGCCGCCGTACGACCCCGACGCCGTCGCGCTGGTGGAGGCGCTGGCCGAGCGGGCCGCCGCCGCGATCGACAACTCCCGGGCGCACGCCGCGAGCACGGAGGTGGCGCTGACCCTGCAGCGCAGCCTGATGCCGCTGGACCTGGCCACTCCCCCGTGGCTGGAGCTGGGGTTCCGCTACCAGCCCGGCAGCCTGGACACCGAGGTCGGCGGCGACTGGTTCGACGTCATCCCCGTCGGGCTCGGCCGCACCGGCCTGGTCATCGGCGACGTGATGGGCCGGGGGATCCGCGCCGCGGCCGTGATGGGCCAGCTGCGCGCCGCCGTCCGGGCCTACGCCGCGCTGGACCTGGAGCCGGACCGGCTGGTGACCGAGCTGGACCGGCTGGTGCTGGGGCTCGGCGACGCCGCCCTGGTGACCTGTGTCTACGCCGTGCTGGACGCCCCGACCGGCCAGGTGACCTGGTGCAACGCGGGGCACCTGCCGCCGGTCGTGGTGTCCGCCGACGGCGGGGTCCGCACGATCGAGCTGCCGACCGGCGCACCGCTCGGGGTGGGCGGCGTGCGTTTCGAGACGGCCAGCTCCCACCTGGCTCCGGGTGACGTGGTGGTGCTCTACACCGACGGTCTCGTCGAGTCGCGCCGGCGCGACGTGCACTCCGGGATCGTCGAGCTGACCGAGCAGCTCGGGCGGCCGTCGGCGGACCTCGACGGCCTCTGCGGTGCCGCCCTGGAGGCGATGGTCGGGCCGGCCGGGCACGACGACGACGCCGCCGTGCTGGCGGTGGGGCTGCGGGGCGAGGGGGGCCGGCTGCAGGCGTGGGAGCTGACGGTGACCCACGGCGCGGCCGAGGTCTCCCGGGTCCGGACCGAGGTGGCCGCCACGCTGGCCGCGTGGGGGCTGGAGAGCGTCGGGTCGGCCTGCCTGCAGCTCGTCGGTGAGCTGCTGGCCAACGCGCTGCGGCACGGCCGGGACCGCGTCCGGCTCCGCCTCGGCCAGGTCGACCGCACCCTGCGGGTCGAGGTGCACGACGACGGCCCGGACCTGCCCCGGCTCCAGTCCCCCGGGCCCGAGCACGAGGCGGGCCGCGGACTGGTCCTGGTCGACGCCCTCGCGCGGACGTGGGGCGTGGTGCACTCGCGCGGGACCGGCAAGACGGTCTGGTTCGAGCTGTCGGTCGACATCGACCTCTGAGCAGGCATACCGGCCGTTGCCGGGCGGGCCGACCCGGGAACGGCCAGACTGGGGCCGTGCGGGTCATCGTCGTGGGCGCGGGCGTGGTCGGGCTCACCTGCGCCGTCCGCCTGGCCGAGGCGGGCCACCAGGCCGACGTGCTGGCCCGCGACCTGCCACCGGAGACGACCAGCGCGGTGGCGGCCGCCCTCTGGTACCCCTACCGGGCGCTGCCCCAGGACAGGGTCACGGCGTGGTCGGCACGCACCTACGACGCGCTGTGTGCCCTGGCCGACGAGCCCGGCACCGGGGTGCGGCTGCGCGACGGCGTCGAGCTGCTGCACGCGGGCGCGCCGGTGCAGCCGTGGTGGCGGCCGGCGGTGCCCGACCTCGCCGTCGTGGACGATCCGGCTCCCGGCCACGCGCGGGGCTGGCGGCTGGCCCTCCCGGTCGCCGAGATGGACGTCTACCTCCGGTACCTCGTCGACCGGCTCGAGCGGGCCGGCGGCACCCTCACCCGACACCGGCTGGCCGGCCTGCCCACCGCCGGCGTCGTCGTGAACGCCACCGGGCTGGCGTCCCGGGCGCTGGCGGCCGACACCACGCTGCACCCGGTGCGCGGCCAGGTGGTGCGGGTCGCCCAGACCGGCGTCGCGGAGTGGCTCCTGGTGTCCGAGCGTGGGCCCGGCGAGCGTCCGCTCTACGTCGTCCCGCGCGAGCACGACGTGATCGTCGGCGGGACGGCTCAGGACGGCGACTGGACGCTGCAGCCCGACCCGATCACGGCTCGCGAGCTCCTGGCCCGCGCGGTCGCCCTCGTGCCGGCGCTGCGCCGGGCGCAGGTGCTCGGTCACCGGGTCGGCCTGCGCCCGGCCCGCCCCTCCGTCCGGCTGGACACCGTTCCGCACGCCGACGGGTCCCCTGGGGGCGTCGTGCACTGCTACGGCCACGGCGGCGCCGGCGTCACGCTGTCGTGGGGCTGCGCCGACGACGTGCTCGCCGAGGTCGAGACCCTGCTGGGCACGGCCGAGGGAGACGCGGCCGGCGCTTCGGCCGGGCAGCGGCAGGCCGTCCAGCCCTAGGTGTCCTGGCCGGCCGCGCCGAGGGCGCGGGGGCCTGGCGTCCGGTAGCGCCACAGCGCCGGCACGGCGAACGCCAGCACGAGCACCAGCACGGCGCACGCGATGCCGCCGGCCACCCAGGAGAACGTCGCCCCCGCCACCGCGGCGGTGCCCCCCGCCCGGAGGTCACCGAGGCGGGGCCCGCCGGCGACGACGACGATGAACACGCCCTGCATCCGGCCGCGCATCGCGTCCGGCGCGAAGGTCTGCAGGATCGTCTGCCGGTAGACGGCGGACACCAGGTCCGCCGCGCCCGCCACCGCGAGGAGCAGGACCGCGACCCACAGCGCCTGGGCGAGACCGGCCAGCGCCACCGCGACGCCCCACCCGCAGACGGCCACCACCAGCGCGACCCCCTGCCGTCGGACCCGGCCGATCCAGCCGCTGGCGAGCCCGCCGACGACCGCACCGATGGCGATGGCCGCGAACAGCCAGCCCACCGAGGTCTCGCCGTGGAACCGGGCGTCCGCCACCTCGGGGAACAGCGCGCGGGGCATGGCGAACACCATGGCGACGACATCGACGGCGAAGGACATCAGGATGACCGGGCGACCGGCGATGAACCGCAGGCCGTCCAGCACGGACCGCAGACCGGGGCGCACCACCTCGCCGAGCGGCGGCAGGGACGGCAGCCGCAGAGCCGCGTAGAAGCCGACGGTGAACAGCGCCGCATCGATCGCGTAGGCCGTCGCGTAGGTCCAGCGGGCCAGGACGACCCCGGCGAGCAGCGGCCCGACGACGCTGCCCACGCTGCTCATCGTGAAGCTCAGCGTGTTCGCCGCAGGGACCTGGTCGCGGTGCAGCAGCCGGGGCAGGATCGCCCCGCGGACGGGTGAGGAGAGGGCGAAGCCCACCGACTGCAGCGCCACCAGGAGGAGCAGGACGTACCGGTCGCCGGGGCCGAGCAGCGCCTGGAGCAGCAGGCCGCCGGTCACGGCCCACACCAGGAACGACGACGCGACGTAGAGCCGGCGCCGGTCCACGGCGTCGGACACCGCGCCGCCCCAGAGCCCGAAGACGACCAGCGGGACGAAGGCGGCGAGACCGATGAGGCCGACCCACAGCGACGAGCGCGTCACGTCGTACATCTGCACCGGCACCGCGACGGCGGTCATCTGGTAGCCCACGAACGAGACACCCTGGCCGACGAACAGCCGGCGGAAGTCGGCGTTGCGCAGGGGGGTCACGTCGACGGCGACGCGGCGCAGGGTGGAGCGCATCCGAGGCGCCACCGGTCCCCCATCCTCGCGTCGTTGCGGCAGACTCGACCTCGTGGGCGACGATCAGGACGCGGTCACCGTCCGTGGGCTGACGAAACGGTACGACGGCAAGGTCGCCGTCGACGCGGTGGACCTCGTCGTGGCCCGCGGCGAGGTGTTCGCGCTGCTCGGCCCGAACGGGGCCGGCAAGACGACCACGGTGGAGATCCTCGAGGGGTACCGGACGAGGGACGCGGGCGAGGTCAGCGTCCTCGGGCAGGACCCCGCCCGTCCGACCTCGGCCTGGCGCGCGCGGGTCGGCGTGGTCCTCCAGTCGGTGAACGACCTGTCCGAGCTGACCGTCGCCGAGACCGTCCGGCACTTCGCCGGCTACTACCCCAGGCCGCGCGACCCGGACGAGGTCCTGACGACCGTCGGGCTCGACGACAGCGCCGGCAAGCGGGTGCGGGCCCTCTCCGGCGGGCAGCGGCGGCGCCTCGACGTGGCCCTGGGCATCCTCGGCCGCCCCGAGCTGCTCTTCCTCGACGAGCCCACCACCGGCTTCGACCCCGCCGCCCGCCGGGTGTTCTGGGAGCTCGTCGAGCGGCTCGCCCGCGAGGGAACCACCATCGTGCTCACCACGCACTACCTCGACGAGGCCGAGCGCCTCGCCGACCGGGTGGCCGTCATCGCGCGCGGCGCGATCCTCGACGTGGCGCCGCCGGCGACCCTCGGCGGCCGGAGCCGCGCGCAGGTGACGGTGGCATGGACCGGCCGCGACGGCGAGCCGCGGTCCCGGCGCACCGCCACGCCGACCGCCGTGGTCGCAGAGCTCGCCGCCGAGCTCGGCGGCGAGGTGCCCGGCCTCTCCGTGCAGCGGCCGAGCCTGGAGGACACCTACCTCGAGATGCTGGGCGAGCAGTGAGCGGCGCCGTGACCCCGCGGGTCCCGGGGGTCGCCTCGATCGGCCTCCGACGGGCCCGGATCGAGCTGCTGTCCTTCGTGCGCGACCGCGAGGCCGCCTTCTTCACGATGATCCTGCCGGTGCTGCTCCTCGTGGTGTTCGGCTCCGCCTTCTCCGGCACGGTGGCCCCCGGCGTCAGGTTCAGCCAGTACTTCCTGGCCGGCATGATCGCGTCCGGCATCGTGTACACGTCGTTCCAGAACCTCGCGATCGCCATCCCGCAGGAGCGCGACGACGGCACGCTCAAGCGCCTGCAGGCGACCCCGATGCCGCCGGCCGCCTACTTCCTCGGGAAGGTCGGCCTGGTCCTGGCCGTCTACGCCGTCCAGGTCGCCGCGCTGCTCGCGATCGGCGTGAGCCTGTTCGACGTCCACCTCCCCACCGACGTCGCGAGCTGGTGGACGTTCAGCTGGCTCAGCGTGCTCGGGCTGACCACCTGCACCCTGCTCGGCATCGGCTTCTCCGCGCTGGCGCGCACCGGGCGCGGGGCACCTGCCCTGGTGACCCCCGTGGTCCTGGTGCTGCAGTTCACGTCCGGGGTGTTCTTCCAGTACGACGAGCTGCCCGGCTGGATGCAGCAGCTCGCGGCCGTGTTCCCGCTGAAGTGGCTGTGCCAGGGGATGCGGTCGGTGTTCCTGCCCGACAGCTTCCAGGGCCGCGAGCTGGCCGGCTCCTGGGAGCTCGGCCGGGTGGCGCTCATCCTGGCCGCCTGGGCCGTGGTCGGGCTGGTGATCGCGCTGCGCTACTTCCGCTGGCGCCGGCGCGACGACGGCTGAGCTCGCGGGGACGCCACCGGGTCAGTCGAGGTCGTGGGCGGCGCGGACGACCCCGACGATGCGCCCGATGATGCCGGTGATGCCGAAGTCCTTCGGGGTGAAGACCGCAGCGACTCCCTGGTCCTGCAGCCAGCGCGCGTCCGAGGCGGGGATGATGCCGCCGACGACCACCGGCACGTCACCCGCGCCCGCGTCGCGAAGCAGGCGGAGCACCTCCGGTACCAGCTCGCGGTGCGAGCCGGACAGGATCGACAGCCCGACGCAGTGCACGCCTTCCTCGACTGCGGCCGAGGCGATCTGCGCCGGGGTCAGCCGGATGCCCTGGTAGACCACCTCGATGCCGGCGTCGCGGGCGCGGACGGCGATCTGCTCCGCCCCGTTCGAGTGCCCGTCGAGACCGGGCTTGCCGACCAGCAGGCGCAGCCGGCCGCCGAGGTCCGCGCCGGTGCGCGTGACGAGGTCGCGCACGGCGTGCAGGTCGTCACCCGCCTCCCCGGTGAGGCCGCTCATCGCGCTCATGCCGGCGTTGCCACCGACGCCGGTCGGCGCGCGGTACGAGCCGAACACGTCGCGCAGCGCGCCGGCCCACTCCCCGGTGGTCACGCCCACCCGGACGCAGGCCAGGGTGGCGGGCACCAGGTTGTCGGTGGTGGCGGCTGCAGCCCGCAGCGTCGCGAGAGCGGCCGCGACCGCACGGTCGTCGCGCCCCGCGCGCCAGGCCTCCAGGGCGGCGACGGCTCGCGCCTCGACCTCCTTGTCCACGGTCTGCACCGCCGTGTCGAGGTCGGCGGTGAGCGGGCTCGGCTCGGTGCCGGTGAAGCGGTTGACCCCCACGACCACGGCGTCCCCGGACTCGACCCGCGCCCGGTGGCGGGCGTGCGCGGCGACCAGCTCACCCTTGAGGTAGCCGGACTCCACGGCGGCGACCGCCCCGCCGAGGTCCTCGATCCTCGCCATCTCCGCGCGGGCGGCCGCCACCAGCTCGGCCACCTTCGCCTCGACCACCCGGGACCCGGCGAACAGGTCGTCGTGCTCGAGCAGGTCGGACTCGTAGGCCAGCACCTGCTGGATCCGCAGCGACCACTGCTGGTCCCACGGCCGCGGCAGGCCGAGGGCCTCGTTCCACGCCGGGGAGCTGCACGGCGCGGGCCCGCGCGTCCTTGGACAGGGTCACGGCCAGCATCTCCAGCACGATCCGCTGCGACGTTGTTCTCGGGCTGCGCCTCGGTCAGCCCGAGCGAGTTGACCTGCACGCCGTACCGCAGCCGCCGGGCCTTCGGGTCGGTGACGCCGTAGCGGTCCCGGGTGGTCTCGTCCCAGATCTGCACCAGGGCGCGCATCTTGCACATCTCCTCGACGAAGCGCACGCCGGCGTTGACGAAGAAGGAGATGCGGGCGACGACGTCGGCGAAACGCTCCTCGGGCACCTGGCCGGCAGCGCGTACGGCGTCGAGCACCGCGATCGCCGTCGACATCGCGAAGGCGAGCTCCTGCACCGGGGTCGCACCGGCCTCCTGCAGGTGGTAGCTGCAGATGTTGATCGGGTTGAACCGCGGCACCTCGGTCACGGTGTGCGCGATCAGGTCGGTCGTCAGCCGCATCGAGGCGGCGGGCGGGAAGGCGTAGGTGCCTCGCGACAGGTACTCCTTGAGGATGTCGTTCTGGGTCGTGCCCGCCAGCCTGCCACGCACCTCGGCCGCCGCCGCGTCGTCGTCGGCCGCGACCCCGGCCTGCTCCAGGGCCACCGTCTCGTACAGGGCGAAGAGCCACATCGCGGTCGCGTTGATGGTCATCGAGGTGTTGGTCCCGGTGAGCGGGATGCCGTCGAACAGGGCGCGGAGGTCGCCCAGGTGGCTGACCGGCACGCCCACCTTGCCGACCTCGCCGCGGGAGAGCTCGTGGTCCGGGTCGTAGCCGGTCTGGGTCGGGAGGTCGAAGGCCACCGACAGCCCGGTCTGGCCCTTCTCCAGGTTGCGCCGGTACAGCGCGTTGGACTCGGCGGCCGAGGAGTGCCCGGCGTACGTCCGCATCACCCACGGCTGGTCCCGCACGAGCCGGAGCCTACCGGTGGGTAACCTCACGCCGGCGGGCGGCCGGGGACCGGCCGAGGGGCGGGCGGCGGGTCAGACGGCGACCGGCGAGCCGGCCTGGTCGAGGGTGAGCACGCGGTGCAGGCGGGTCACGCGCAGGATCGCGCGGACGCGGGGCGCGGCGTCGCGCAGGACGATGCGGCGCCCGGCCTGCTTGGCCCGGCGGTCGGCGCCGAGCAGGACGCCCAGCCCGGTGGCGTCGATGACCTCGACGGCGGCCAGGTCGACGTGCAGGTCACCGCTGCCGAGGTCGATCGCCTCGTGCAGGGCGGCGCGGACCTCCGCGGCACTGCTCACGTCCAGCCGCCCGGACAGCACGACCTCGCGCTCGGTGGCGCCGACGACGGCCATCCCGGTCACCCCCCACTCGATCCGCCCGATGTGTCCTGCGTAGGTAGACGCCCGGGGGGCGGGATCGGTTGCCACGGGTCGCCTGTCGAAGGACCGTACGGCGCGGACTTGAGGATTTCTTGACGCCACGCTGTGACGGTTGTGACTTCTGTGACTTCTGTGACTCGCGTCCGGGCAGCGGCCCCCGCCGGTCTGCGGCCGGTCAGACGTCGTCGGTCAGGCGTCGTAGTCGTAGAAGCCGCGCCCGGACTTGCGGCCGAGGTCGCCCGCGGCGACCATCCGCGACAGCGACTCGGGCGGGAAGAACTTCGCGTCGCCGGTGTCGGCGTAGATGTTCATGCTGGCGTTGCGCAGGATGTCGACCCCGGTGAGGTCGGTCGTGGCCAGCGGGCCCATCGCGTGGCCGAAGCCCAGCCGGCAGGCGATGTCGACGTCCTCGGCGCTGGCCACCCCGTTCTCGACCAGCCGCACCGCCTCCATCGCCAGCGCGCAGATCAGGCGGGTGGTCACGAAGCCGGCGACGTCACGGTTGACGACGACGCAGGTCTTGCCGACAGCCTCGGCGAACGCCCGGGCGGTCGCCAGGGTCTCGTCGCTGGTCCGGTAGCCCGCGCACGAGCTCGCACAGCGCCATCATCGGCACCGGCGAGAAGAAGTGGGTGCCGACGACCGACTCCGGGCGCTCGGTCACCGCCGCGATCGTCGTGATCGGGATCGCACTGGTGTTCGTCGCGAGCACGGCGCCCGCGCGGCAGACCCGGTCCAGCTCGCGGAAGATCTCCTGCTTGACCTCGAGGCTCTCGAAGGCCGCCTCGACCACGACGTCGGCCTCGGCGGCCGCCTCCAGGTCCGTGGTCGTGGTGATCCGTGCCAGGGCGGCCTCGGCCGTCGGCTGCTCGAGGGTCCCCTTGGCGACGAACCGCGCCAGCGACTTCTCGATCGCCGCCCCGCCCGCGCGCCAGCGCCTGGTCGGTGACGTCGCGCAGCACGACGTCGTGGCCCGCGACGGCGGACACCTGGGCGATGCCGGAGCCCATCAGGCCAGCTCCGACGACGGCGAGAGACGTTCCGGTCATGGGCCGGGAGCCTAGCCAGCCGCTCATGGGTGACACTGGTGCGGTGCCTGACTGGAGCGCGCTGATCACCTCGGTGCTCGTCGTCGGGCTGCTCGCCCTGCTGCTGCGCTGGGCGTACGGCGGCCGCGGCCGGTCGCTCGTCGAGCGCCGCCCCTCGGCCGGCGGGGCCGACGACTACGGCCTGATGGTCGCGGTCTCGTCGCCGGGCACGTTCATCCAGGGCGAGCTGGACCGGCAGCGGCTGCAGGCGGCGCGGGATCCGGGCCCGGCTGGTGACCACGACCGACGGGCCGCGGCTCATGGTGCTCGAGGAGGACCAGGCCGCGGCCCGCACCCTGCTCGCCGCACCCTGAGAGCCGGCTACGGGCCGAAGTCGGCGTCGGGGTCGCGCTCCCGCGTGACGTCGGCGCCGAGGGCGCGCAGCGCGGTGTCGAAGCCCGGGTAGCCGCGGTCGACGTGGAAGATGTCGCGGACGTGGGTGACGCCCTCCCCCACGAGCCCGGCCAGCGTCAGGGCGGCGCCGGCCCGGATGTCGCTGGCCGCGCACCGGGGCGCCGGAGAGGCGCTCGACGCCGCGGACGACCGCGTGGTGACCGTCGGTGCGCACGTGCGCGCCGAGCCGGGCCAGCTCGCTGGCGAACACGAACCGGCCCTCGAAGATGTTCTCGGTGATCATCGCGGCCCCGTCGGCGACCGAGTTCAGCGCCATGACCAGGGGCTGCAGGTCGGTCGCGAGCCCGGGTAGGGCAGCGTCACGGCGTCGACCGCCTGCGGGCGGCCGTCCATGACCACGCGGAAGCCGTCGTCGGCCGGCTCGACGCGGGCGCCGCTCGTGCCGAGCTTGTCGAGCGCGATCTCCAGGTGCGCGGTGCGCGCGTTGTGCACCGTGATGTCGCCCTGGGTCATGGCCGCGGCGAACGCCCACGTGCCCGGCGACGATGCGGTCGGGCACGATCTCGTGGGTCGTCGGCCGCAGCCGGTCGACGCCCTCGACGCGACAGGGTCGAGGTCCCGACGCCGTCGAGCCGCGCGCCCATCTGCTCCAGCATCTGGCAGAGGTCGACGATCTCGGGCTCGCGGGCGGCGTTGTCGATCGACCGTGGTGCCCTCCGCGAGCACGGCCGCCATGAGCACGTTCTCGGTGGCGCCGACGCTCGGGAAGTCGAGCCAGACGCTCGCTCCGGACAGCCCGCTTCGGCGCCCGGCGCCACGATGTAGCCGTGCTCGTGGTCGAGCTCGGCGCCCGAGCTTGGTCAGCCCGGCGATGTGGAAGTCGAGGGGCCGGCGAGCCGATCGCGTCGCCGCCCGGGATGCGCGACCTCGGCCCGGCCGCAGCGGGCGATCAGCGGGCCGAGGACGCAGATCGAGGCGCGGATCCGGCGGACCAGGTCGTAGTCGGCCTGGTGCCCGAGGTCGGCCGGCACGTCGATCACGACCGTGGCCGGCCTCGGGGTCGTAGTCGACGGTGCAGCCGAGCCGCCGCAGCAGCTCGCCCATGATCTCGACGTCGAGGATGTGCGGCACCTCGGTGAGCGTCGTCCGGCCCTCGGCGAGCAGCGCCGCCGCCATCAGCTTGAGCACGCTGTTCTTGGCGCCGGTGACCCGCACCTCGCCGGCGAGCCGGGCGCCACCGACGACACGGAACCTCTCCATGGGCGGCACCTAGGTGCACCTGAGGCGGGTCCCGGCGCCGCTCCTAGAGTGGCGCCCATGGTCAACCTCACCCGCATCTACACCCGCACCGGCGACGACGGCTCCACCGGCTACGGCGGCCGGGGCCGCATCTCGCAAGAACGACCCCCGGCTGGAGGCGTACGCCGACTGCGACGAGGCGGGCTGCGTTCCTCGGTGTCGCGCTGGCGGCCGCTGGCCTGCCCGACGACGTCGCCGACGTGCTCACCCGCGTCCAGAACGACCTCTTCGACGTGGGCGCCGACCTGTGCACCCCGATCGAGGGCGAGCCCGAGTACCCGCCGCTGCGCGTGATGCAGTCCCAGGTCGACACCCTCGAGACGCGAGATCGACCGATTCAACGACGCACCTCGACCCGCTGCGGTCGTTCGTGCTCGCGGGCGGCACCCCGGCCGCGGCCCACCTGCACGTCGCCCGCACCGTCGTCCGGCGGGCGGAGCGCGCGACCTGGCGCGCCGTCGAGGCCCACCCGGACACGCGTGAACCCGCTGACCGCGACGTACCTCAACCGGCTCTCGGACCTGCTGTTCGTGCTGGCCCGCTACGCGAACCGGGAGGCCGGCGACGTCGCTCTGGGTGCCCGGCGCCAACCGCTGACGACCCGACCCGCGAGCCGTGCGCTGCCACACCGGACAGCCGTGCGCCCGTTGGGCCGGCGCACGCAGGATGGTGCTAGGGGGCGGGATGCCGGGCGGTGACGACTCGACCCAGGACAGGAAGCCGGTGAGCGTGTCCTCGCTCATCGCGAGCTCGACCGGCCCGTCCGGGCCCGCGCAGCGCACGACGACCGCGCCCGCGAGCAGGGAGAACGCCTCGGCGCCGTGTGGGTCCCGGCGGTCGACGACCTGCAGGTCGCGGCGGCCGAGCACCCGCGCGGACGCAGCGAGTAGGAGAACACGCGGTACCACTCGAGCGTGTCGCCCGAGTAGCGCGCCGATGCCGAGCACCCAGCCCTTGCCGGTACGCGGCCGCTCGGCCCGGCAGGCGCAGGCTGCAGTCGAACGTTCCGCCGGCGCGGGTGACCAGCGGCGGCGGAGCACGAGAGCACCAGGGCGAGCAGCCCGAGCGCCACCAGGGCCGCGAGCACGTCGAGCAGCACGATCAGGCTCATCGGCCGGCGACGTCCTCAGCGAGGGACGAGCGGAGGCGGAGTGTGACCAGAGCAATCAGGTGCCCCGGGCTGATCGACGCTGGCACGCCGACCGCTAGTGAGGCCATGCCGTGGGCGCGGATCCTGGCCTCGGCCCGGCGCTGCTGGTGAAGCGGCGTCCTCGTCGTCGGAGCGCCGCGCGCCTGCTCGAGCTCACGCTCCGCCGCCGTCGAGGTCGATGTCGGTGGCCAGGTCGGCCTCCTCGGCCAGGATGCCGACCCGGTTGTCGGCCACCGACAGGAACCCGCCGTGGACGACGGCGACGACCGGGTCGCCGGACTCGCCTGGCGGATCGAGCACCGTGCCGTCGACCGAGCGTCCCGAGCAACGGTGCGTGGTGCGGGAGGATGCCGACGTCGCCGTCGGCGGTCCGGGCGAGGACCATCGCTGGCCTCGCCGGTCCAGACCGTGCGGTCGGCGGCGACGAGCTCGACTCGAGCAGTCGCCCTCGTGGCCGTCTCAGCCATTCTTCTCCAGCTCCTTGGCCTTGGCCTCGACGTCCTCGAGGCCACCGCACATGAAGAACGCCTGCTCGGGGATGTGGTCGTACTCGCCGTCGGCCAGCTTCTTGAACGCGTCGATGGTCTCGTCGAGCGGCACGAACGAGCCCGTCGAGACCGGTGAACGCCTCGGCGACGAAGATGTTCTGCGAGAGGAAGCGCTGGATGCGGCGGGCCCGGCCGACGAGGATCTTGTCCTCCTCGGACGAGCTCGTCGATGCCGAGGATCGCGATGATGTCCTGGAGGTCCTTGTAGCGCTGCAGGATCTCCTTGGTCCGCGCCGCGACCCGGTAGTGCTCGTCGCCGATGTAGCGCGGGTCGAGGATGCGCGAGGTCGAGTCGAGCGGGTCGACGGCCGGGTAGATGCCCAGCTCGGAGATCGGTCGCGACAGGACCGTCGTGGCGTCGAGGTGGGCGAACGTGGTGTGCGGCGCCGGGTCGGTGATGTCGTCGGCGGGCACGTAGATCGCCTGCAGCGACGTGATCGAGTGACCGCGCGTCGAGGTGATGCGCTCCTGGAGGAGACCCATCTCGTCGGCCAGCGTCGGCTGGTAACCGACGGCCGAGGGCATGCGGCCGAGCAGCGTCGAGACCTCGGAGCCCGCCTGGGTGAAGCGGAAGATGTTGTCGATGAACAGCAGCACGTCCTGCTTCTGCACGTCGCGGAAGTACTCCGCCATCGTCAGCGCGGAGAGCGCGACGCGCAGCCGGGTGCCGGGCGGCTCGTCCATCTGGCCGAAGACCAGGGCGGTCTTGTCGATGACGCCGGTCTCGGTCATCTCGGCGAAGAGGTCGTTGCCCTCACGGGTGCGCTCGCCGACACCGGCGAACACCGACACACCGCCGAAGTTCTCGGCGACGCGGTAGATCATCTCCTGGATGAGGACGGTCTTGCCGACACCGGCACCACCGAACAGGCCGATCTTGCCGCCGTGGACGTACGGGCGTGAGCAGGTCGATGACCTTGATGCCGGTCTCGAACATCTCGGTCTTGGACTCGAGCTGGTCGAACGTCGGCGGCGTGCGGTGGATCTCCCACCGCTCCTTGATGTCGAGCTCGGACTCGGTCGACGTCGAGCGGCTCGCCGAGGGTGTTGAACACGTGGCCCTTGGTCACGTCGCCGACGGGCACCGTGATCGGGCTGCCGGTGTCGGTCACCTCGGCGCCGCGGACGAGACCGTCGGTCGGCTGCATCGAGATGGCGCGGACCAGGTTGTCGCCGAGGTGCTGGGCGACCTCGAGGGTCAGCATCTTGCTGCTCGCCGCGCCAGGCTCGACGTCGACCTGGAGCGCGTTGTAGATCTCCGGCATCGTGTCGGCGCTGAACTCGACGTCGACGACCGGGCCGATGACGCGGGCGACCCGGCCCGTGCGCGGCGTCCTCGCCCGAGGTCGTTTCGGTGTTCTCGGCTACGGCTGTCATCTCTCACTCACTCCCGGCGTTGGCGCTGGCGAGCGCGTCCGCGCCACCGACGATCTCGCTGATCTCTTGGGTGATCTCGGCCTGGCGGGCCGCGTTGGCCTTGCGTGTGTAGGTCTTGATGAGCTCGGTCGGCGTTGTCGGTCGCCGACTTCATCGCCCGCCGACGGGCGGCGTGCTCGGACGCGGCCGACTGGAGCAGCGCGTTGTAGACCCGGCTCTCGACGTAGCGCGGCAGCAGCGCGTCGAGCACCGCCTCGGCCGACGGCTCGAACTCGTAGAGCGGGAACGAGCCGCCCTCGGGCTCCTCCTCGGTCTCCTCGACCTCCAGCGGCAGCAGCCGCCGGGTCACGGTCTTCTGGGTGACCATGCTGAGGAACTGCGTGTAGACGATGTGGATCTCGTCGACGCCGCCCTCGTCGTTGGGCGTCAGGAACGCCTCGATGACGGCGTCGGCGACCTCCTTGGCGTCGGCGTAGGTCGGGCTCTCGGAGAAGCCGGTCCACTCCCCCGCGATCTCACGGTTGCGGAAGCGGTAGAACCCGACGCCCTTGCGCCCCACGAGGAAGGGCACGACCTCCTTGCCCTGGTCGCGCAGCAGGTTCGAGAGCCGCTCGCCCTCCTTGATCGCGTTGGAGGAGTAGGCACCGGCGAGCCCGCGGTCGCTGGTCACCAGCAGCACGGCGGCGCGGGCGGGACCCTCGTGGCCCTCCTGCTCCGAGGCGGGGACGGTGCCGGTCAGCGGGTGGTCGACGTCGCCGAAGCTGGCCACCGCCGACACCGCGCGGGTGATCGCCTCGGCGTACGGGCGTCGACGCGGCGACCCGCTGCTGCGCCTTGACGATGCGCGACGCGGCGATGAGCTCCATCGCCTTGGTGATCTTCTTGGTCGCGTTCACCGACCTGATGCGTCGGCGGTAGACCCGGAGCTGGGCGCCCATGCGCTACGCTCTTCTTCGCCGGCTTGCGCACGTGCTTCTTGATGGTCTCGTGCTCGACCTCGTCCTCGTCCATCGAGCCGACCGGCTCGTCCTTGACGAGCAGCTCGCCCGACGACGTCTCGAACTGCTTCTTGAAGTCCTCGACGGCCTCCTCGAGCGAGGAGACGGTGTCGTCACCGAGCTCCTTGGTCTCCCGCAGGCCGTCGACCAGGCCCTTGTGCTCGCGGTGCAGGTAGTCGAGCAGCTCGGACTCGAACCGGCGGATGTCCTCGACCGGGACGTCGTCGAGCTGGCCGGTGGTGCCGGCCCAGATCGAGACGACCTGGTGCTCGACCGGGAACGGCGAGTACTGGGGCTGCTTGAGCAGCTCGACCAGGCGGGCCCCGCGTGCGAGCTGCGCCTTCGACGCGGCGTCGAGGTCGGAGCCGAACGCGGCGAACGCCTCGAGCTCGCGGTACTGGGCCAGGTCCAGGCGCAGCCGGCCGGCGACCTTGCGCATCGCCTTGACCTGCGCCGAGCCACCGACGCGGGACACCGAGATGCCGACGTTGATCGCCGGACGGACGCCCGAGTTGAACAGGTCGGTCTCGAGGAAGCACTGGCCGTCGGTGATCGAGATGCACGTTGGTCGGGATGTACGCCGAGACGTCGTTGCCCTTGGTCTCGATGATCGGCAGGCCGGTCATCGAGCCGCCGCCGAGCTCGTCGGACAGCTTCGCGCAGCGCTCGAGCAGCCGCGAGTGCAGGTAGAAGACGTCGCCGGGGTAGGCCTCACGGCCCGGCGGGCGACGCAGCAGCAGCGAGACGGCGCGGTAGGCCTCGGCCTGCTTGGACAGGTCGTCGAACACGATGAGGACGTGCTGGCCCTGGTACATCCAGTGCTGGCCGATGGCCGAGCCGGTGTAGGGCGCGAGGTACTTGAAGCCGGCCGGGTCGGACGCGGGGGACGCGACGATCGTCGTGTACTCCAGCGCGCCGTTCTCCTCGAGCGCGCTGACGGACCGACGCGATCGTCGAGCCCTTCTGGCCGATGGCGACGTAGATGCACTTGACCTGCTTCGCCGGGTCGCCGGACTCCCAGTTCGCCTTCTGGTTGATGATCGTGTCGAGCGCCACCGCGGTCTTGCCGGTCTGGCGGTCACCGATGATCAGCTGGCGCTGGCCGCGGCCGATGGCGGTCATGGCGTCGATCGCCTTGATGCCGGTCTGCATCGGCTCCTTGACGCGCTGGCGCTGGACGACCGAGGCGGCCTGCACCTCGAGGGCGCGACGCTCGGTCGACTCGATCGCGCCCTTGCCGTCGATCGGGTTGCCGAGCGGGTCGACGACGCGGCCGAGGAACCCGTCGCCGACGGGCACCGAGAGGATCTCGCCGGTCCGCTTGACGGGCTGGCCCTCCTCGATGCCGCGGAACTCGCCGAGCACGACGGCACCGATCTCGCGGACGTCGAGGTTCAGCGCCAGGCCGAGCGTGCCGTCCTCGAACTCGAGCAGCTCGTTGGTCATGGTCGAGGGCAGGCCCTCGATCCGCGCGATGCCGTCACCGGTCTCGGTGACGTGCCCGACCTCCTCGCGCCCGGCGGCTCTCCGGCTCGTACGACGAGACGAAGCGCTCGAGTGCGTCCCGGATCTCCTCCGGCCGGATGGTCAGCTCGGTCATGTCGCGTTCCCTGCTCTCTTCTCGGTCATGCGTGGTGGTCACGTGTGGTGCGGGTCAGCCGACGAGACGCCGGCGGGCGTCGTCGATCCGGCTGGCGACGGAGCCGTCGATGACCTCGTCGCCGATCTCGACCCGGATGCCGCCCACGAGGTCGGGGTCGAGCTGGACGTTGAGGTGCACCTCGTGCCCGTAGATCCGGTGCAGCACCCGGCCGAGCCGCTCACGCTGCTCCTCGGTCAGCGGGAGCGGTCGCGGTGACGGTGGCGACCAGGCGCTGCCGTCGGTCGGCGGCCACCTGTCCGAAGAGCCCGACGACGCGGTCGAAGCTGCGGCCACGGGGGGCGACCACGGCCTGGCGCACCAGGCGGCGGGTCTCGTCGGTGGTGCGCCCGCCGAGCAGGTCCTCGACGAGGGCCGCGCGGCGCTCGACCGGTGCGGACCGGTCGGCCAGCGCCGAGCGCAGCTCGGGGGCACCGGCGACGGTGCGGCAGACCCGGAAGAGCTCGTCCTCGACCGTCGTCGAGCCGGCCGGCCGCCTCGGCCGCGGCGACCTGCGCCTCGACCGCGAGCAGCTCGACCGCGTCGGCGAGGTCGCGCGGCTGCGGACCAGCGGGCGCGGACCGCCCACACGAGCAGGTCGGCGGCCGCGCCGCCGACCTGGTCCCCGAGCACGGCGCGGACGAGGCCGGCCCGCGCCTCGCCGTCGCGCGACGGGTCGACCAGGGCACGCCGGAGCCCCGCCTCGGAGTCGAGGACGGCCGTGACGGCGAACAGGTCGTCACTGACGCGGGCCAGGTCGGTGTCACCGGACCGGATGAGGGTCCCCAGCGTCTCGCGCGCCGCGACGAGCGACTCGCGGCTGGCGCCCTGCAGGCCGGCTGACGTCATGCGCGGGCCTTGTCGCCCGAGCCGTCCGGGTCCGAGACCGAGGTGGCGCCGGACTCGGCGCGCTCCTCGAGCTCGTCGAGGAAGCGGTCGACCACCCGGCGCTGCCGGGCGTCGTCCTCGAGCGACTCGCCGACGATGCGGCCGGCGAGGTCCGTGGCCAGGGTGCCGACCTGGGTGCGCAGCTGCACCAGCGCGGAGGACTTGTCGGCCTCGATCTGCTGGTGCGCCTGCTCGGTGATGCGCCGCGCCTCGGACTGCGCCTGCTCGCGCATCTCGGCGATGATCGCCGTTCCCTGCTCGCGAGCCTCCTCGCGCAGCCGGGCCGCCTCGTGCCGGGCATCGGCGAGCTGCTCGCGGTACTGCGCGAGCGTCTCCTTCGCCTCGTCCTCGGCCGTCCTTGGCGCGCTCCATGCCGCCCTCGATGGCGTCCCGGCGCTCGGCGAAGGTCTTCTCGAAGACCGGGAAGACCTTCGCCCGCAGGAAGAAGAAGAGCAGCGACGAAGGCGATGGTCCCGACGATCAGCTCGGACGAGGTGCGGCAGGAGCGGGTTGGGCTCCTCCTCGGCCGCGCAGCGACACCGACTGCGAACGTAGGTCTGTGAGGTGTCCAGATCAGCTGAGGACGAAGGCGAGGCCGATGCCGATGATCGCCAGTGCCTCGGCGAGGGCGAAGCCCAGGATGGCGATGCCCTGGAGGACACCACGGGCCTCGGGCTGGCGGGCGACGCCGTTGATGTAGGCAGCGAAGATCAGGCCGATGCCGACGCCGGGGCCGATGGCCGCGAGGCCGTAGCCGATCATGTTCAGGCTGCCGTTGATGGTCGCCGTCCACTGTGAGTCCCTTCTCGGTTTCTGGCGGTGAGGTCAGCTGGTCGTGATCAGTGCTCGTCGGCGAGCGCACCGGCGATGTAGAGCGCGGAGAGCAGGACGAACACGTAGGCCTGGAGCACCTGCACGAACGCCTCGAAGAAGGTCAGGATGATCGAGAAGGCGAAGGGTACGACGCTGAGCACCGCGAGCCCGCCGCCCTTCTCGACCAGGAGGTACTCCCCGCCCGAGCACGGTCAGCAGCAGCACGAGGTGCCCTGCGAACATGTTGAGCGTGAGTCGGAGTGTGAGCGTGACGGGCCGGATGATCACCGTGGAGAAGAACTCCAGCGGGGCCAGCAGCACGTAGATCGGCTTGGGCAGGCCCGGCGGGAACATCATGGCCTTGAAGTAGCCGAGGAACCCATGGCGCTTGATGCCGACGTAGTTGAAGATCGCCCACGAGATCAACGCCAGGAACAGCGGGATCGCGATCTTGGAGGTCGCGGGCAGCTGGAGCACGGGGATGATGCCCGCGACGTTGAGCACCGCGATGAAGCAGAACAAGGTGGTGAGGTACGCGACGAACGGGCGGCCCTCGCGGCCGATGCTGTCACCGACGATGCTGTTGCGCACGAAGCCGTAGACGCCCTCGCCCAGGAACTGGGCCTTTGCGGGGACCAGGGACGCACGACGCGCGGCGAGCCAGAAGAGACCGGCGATGAGCAGGGTGCCGAGCACGATGATGAGCATCGGCTTGGTGAAGAAGGTTCCCTCGCCGAAGAGCGGCGGGAACTCGAAGTCCGCCGGACCGGGGGGGTGGAACTCTTCCCCCTCGGCTGCCTGGGCCACATTGACCAGGTGCAAGGCGTCTCCTTCGGCGCGGTGCATCGGGTGCGCAAGAACACTGCGAGGACTACTGGGGGATCACGGCTTACTGTACCGGAGCCAGACGAGCCAGATTCCGCCGGCCGCACCCAGCACGATGCCCACTCCGACCAGCCCGCGGGTGCCCAGCCACCAGTCGAGCAGCCACCCGATCCCGCCGTAGAGGATCACGCCGGAGAGCAGGTAGCTGAGGACGGCGTAGGGATCGACATCCCGCACCGGCGGTGTCTCCGACGCTCCTCCGGACACCGCCGCAGACCCGTCGTCGTCGCCGTCAGTCCGGTCGTCGACCATCGCGTCGGCGACCCTATCAGCGGGGTGCGGGGCCTCCGTCGGCCGGGACCGGAGGCAGCTCGACGTCCACCACCGGAGGCTGCCAGCGCCACCACGACCACACGGTGCCGGCCGTCCAGCCGAGGGCGACACCCATGACCGAGAGACCGAGGACACGACGGTCCAGGCTGCCGTCGACCACCACGAGCACGAACGCGACGAGCAGCGCGACGACCCGCGCCAGGTAACCGATCAGCAGCAGCGCTGCACCCAGACCGCCACGGCCACGCGCCGCCTGGGCGACGGGCACCTGGCCCAGCAGCAGGAACCCGAGGACCAGAACGCCGGCCAGCCCGGCGGCGGCCAGGCCGTGGAGGCCGTCGACGGCCAGACCCCCGAGCAGGCACAGCGCCCACCCGCCGGCTGCGCCGAGCACCGACGGCGCGAGGAGGGCGCGAGGACCGGTCCCCCGGTGTCCCGACCTCACCGGGACCTCCCGCGGCGCAGGCCGGTGAACGTCCCCTCGGCCCGCCGCAGGCGCGGGATGTTCATCGTGACGAGCACGGCGACCACGCAGACCGCGGCGAGGCTGACGAGCAGGGCCGGGGTGTCGAGGAAGACCGACGCCGTGGCCCCGAAGGCGATCACCGCGGACCAGAGGTACATCACGAGGACGGCGCGCGCATGGCTGTGCCCCCGCTCGAGCAGCCGGTGGTGCAGGTGCTGCTTGTCCGGGGCGAAGGGCGAGCGGCCGGCGAGGGTGCGTCTGACGATCGCGAGCACGACGTCGAGGAAGGGGACCGCCATCACCGCGATCGGCAGCACCAGCGGAAGCAGCGACGGGGCGAGGGAGGTCGTCACCGCGTTGGGGCCGACGGTGCCGGTCAGCGTCACGGTGGTCGACGCCAGGAGCAGCCCCAGCAGCATCGAGCCGGAGTCGCCCATGAAGACCCGGGCCGGGCTGAAGTTGTGCGGGAGGAAGCCGATGCACACGCCGACGAGGGCGGCCGCGACCACCCCCGAGGTCGTGGCCCGGGTCAGGCTCTCGTCGACCGTGAGCTTGTAGGAGAAGACGAAGAACGACGCGGCGGCGATCGCGACGATGCCGGCGGCGAGACCGTCCAGCCCGTCGACGAAGTTGACCGCGTTCACGGTCAGGACCACCAGGGCGATGGTGAGGACGGTGCCCTCGACCGGACCGAGCACGAACGAGTTGGGGATGCCGTCGACGGTGCCGCCCCCGAAGAAGCCGATCGGGAGGTAGAGCATCTGCACGCCGCCGATGACCATGACACCGGCCGCGAGCACCTGACCGGCCAGCTTCGTGAGCGCGTCGAGCTCCCACCGGTCGTCCGCGATGCCGAGCAGGCAGATCAGGCCCGCGCCCGCGAGGAGGGCGAAGGTCTGCTGGGAGTCGTGCAGCCGAGGACCGAGGAACGGCATCTGGGTGGCGACGAGCATGCCCGCTCCGAAGCCGCCGAGCATCGCCAGACCGCCCAGCCGCGGGGTCGGGATCGCGTGCACGTCGCGGTCGCGGACCGGGGTCAGGGCGCCCCAGCGCAGTGCGATCCGCCGGGCCACCGGGGTGAGCAGGTAGGTGACGGCCGCCGCCACCACGAGGGTGAGCATGTACTCGCGCACGTGAGGTCGTCAGCCGCCCTCAGGCCGGCTCGGGGTAGGCCGGGTGGGCGGCCACGAGGGCGCCCACCGACTCGGCCAGCTCGGCCGCCGCCGACCCGTCGTCGTCGCGTACCGCGCGGCCGATCAGGGACGCGACGTCCTTCATGGCGGTCTCGGTCATCCCCTGGGTCGTCACCGCGGGAGTCCCGACGCGGATCCCGGAGGCCACCATCGGCTTCTGCGGGTCGTAGGGGATCGCGTTCTTGTTCAGGGTGATCCGCGCGGCGTCGCAGCGTCGCTCGGCCTCGGCGCCCGTGACGCCGAGGGACTGGAGGTCGAGCAGCGCGAGGTGGGTGTCGGTGCCGCCGGAGACCGGACGCATGCCCTCACCCGCCAGGCCCTCGGCTCAACGCCTGCGCGTTCGCGACGACCTGCCGGGCGTAGTCGCGGTAGGCCGGCTGGAGGCACTCCCCCAGTGCCACCGCCTTGGCCGCCACCGCGTGCATCAGCGGGCCACCCTGCAGGAACGGGAAGACCGCCTTGTCGATCCTGGCCGCCAGGGCGGGCCGGCACACGATCATGCCGCCGCGCGGGCCCCGCAGGACCTTGTGGGTCGTGAAGGTGACGACGTCGGCGTACGGGACGGGCGAGGGGACCGCTCCCCCGGCGACCAGGCCGACGAAGTGGGCGGCGTCGACCATCAGCCAGGCGCCCACCTCGTCCGCGATGTCGCGGAAGCGGGCGAAGTCGATCAGCCGGGGATAGGCCGTCGCACCGGCGATGATCATCTGCGGCCGGTGCCGGAGCGCCAGGTCGCGCACCTCGTCGTAGTCGATCAGCTCGGTGTCGCGCCGCACCGTGTAGGGCACCGGCGTGAACCACGTGCCCGAGAAGCTGACCTTCGCGCCGTGGGTGAGGTGACCGCCGTGCGGCAGCGACATCGCGAGCACGGTGTCGCCCGGCTGCAGCAGAGCCGCGTAGGCCGCGAGGTTGGCACTCGCGCCCGAGTGCGGCTGGAGGTTGACGTGCACCTGGCCACCGTCCGGCGCGAAGAGCCGCCTGGCCCGCTCGATCCCGATCTCCTCGGCCCGGTCGACCTGCTCGCAGCCGCCGTAGTAACGCCGGCCCGGGTAGCCCTCGGCGTACTTGTTGGACAGGGTCGAGCCGAGCGCGGCCAGCACGGCGGGCGAGGTGAAGTTCTCGCTCGCGATCAGCTGGAGACCCCCGCGCAGCCGGTCCAGCTCGCCGGTCACCACCGAGGCGATCTCGGGGTCCTGCTCCTGGAGCGCGGCGAAGTCCGGTCCCCAGAAGGTCGGCCCACCGCTCATGACGAGTCACCGTAGTCCCCGGGATCCAGGTCGGGCACGACCTCGCGGAGCACCTCGATCGACACGGCACCGAGCCGCTGCACCCGCGGTGCGGCACCGGTGACGTCGACGATCGTCGAGGCCACCGGCTCGCCGGACGGACCGCCGTCGAGGTAGACCGAGACCGCCTCGCCGAGCTGGTCGACGGCCTGGTCGCAGGTGCTCGGGGCCGGGCGGCCGGACAGGTTCGCGCTGCTGACGCCCATCGGGCCGGTGGACCGGAGCAGCTCGAGGGCCACCGGGTGCAGCGGCATCCGGACGGCGACCGTCCCGCCGGTGTCGCCGAGGTCCCACTGCAGCGAGGGCTGGGCCGTGGTCACCAGGGTCAGCCCGCCCGGCCAGAACGCCTCGACCAGGTCGCGGGCCTGCTGGGTGAGCCCGGTCGCGATGCCGTCGAGCGTGCGCGGTGAGCCGACCAGCACCGGCACCGGCATGTCCCGGCCGCGGCCCTTGGCGCCGAGCAGCCGGGCGACCGCCTCGGGCGAGAACGCGTCGGTGCCCAGCCCGTAGACCGTGTCCGTCGGCAGCACGACCAGCTCGCCCCGCCGGACGGCGTCGCTCGCCAGGTCGAGGCCCACCGGGCGCTCGGCGGGCTCGGCCATGTCGTACCGCCTGATCCAGCCCATCAGCGTCCTTCCTCCCGCGTCGCGCGAACGGCCGTCACGAAGCGGTCCCGCCCGGCCAGGTCCTGATGGTCCCGCACCTCGGCCCAGCAGCCCGCACCGGCGAAGACCGCGGGTGCCGACTCGCCCTGGAGGTCGGCGTGCTCGACCACGACCGAGCCCCCCGCGCGGAGCAGCCTGGCGGCCACCCGCTCGACGACCCGGATCGCGTCGAGGCCGTCCGCCCCGGACCAGAGCGCGACGGCCGGGTCGTGCCGGACGACCTCGGGGTCGCGGACGACGGCACCGAGCGGGATGTAGGGCGGGTTGCTCACCACGACGTCGACGGTCCCGTCGAGGTCGTGGCACGCCTCGGCCATGTCGCCCAGCCGGAGCTCGACCGCGGAGCCCGCGCAGTTGCGCGCCGCCCAGACGTGCGCGCCCGGGTCGGCCTCGACGGCGAGGACCTCGCTGGCCGGCGCCTCGGTCGCCACGGCGAGCGCGATGGCGCCCGAGCCGGTGCCGAGGTCGACGACCCGGGGCCGCGGGAGCCCGGCCATGCGGGCGAGAACCGCGTCGACGACGACCTCGGTCTCGGGCCGCGGCACGAAGACCCCCGGACCGACCAGGAGGTCGAGGTACCGGAACGGCGCGACGCCGGTGATGTGCTGCAGCGGCTCGCGGGCCGCCCGGCGGATGACGAGCGCCGCGAAGCCGGCACCGACGGCGTCGTGGCGCCACAGGTCGCGCCGCCCGACGCCGAGCGAGTGCGCGGCCAGCACCTCCGCGTCGTGCCGTGCCGACGGCACGCCGGCCGCAGCCAGGGTCGCGGCCGCCTCGGCCACCGCGGCCCGCAACGACGTCGGCGCCACGGTCACTGCCCGGCGGCGGCCAGCTTGGCCTGGGTGTCGGCGTCGACGAGCGCCTGGACGACGTCGCCCAGGTCGCCGTCCAGCACCTGGTCCAGGTTGTGCGACTTGTAGTTGACCCGGTGGTCGGCGATCCGGTTCTCCGGGTAGTTGTACGTCCGCACCCGCTCGGACCGGTCGACCGTGCGCACCTGCGACCGGCGGGCGTCCGAGGCCTCCTGGTCGGCCGCCTCCTGGGCCGCCGCCAGCAAGCGCGCCCGCAGGATGCGCATCGCCTGCTCGCGGTTCTGCAGCTGGGACTTCTCGTTCTGGCACGAGGCGACGATCCCCGTGGGGACGTGGGTGATGCGGACGGCGGAGTCGGTCGTGTTGACGCTCTGGCCGCCGGGACCGGACGACCGGTAGACGTCGATCCGCAGGTCGTTGGGGTCGATCTCCACGTCGACCTCCTCCGCCTCCGGCAGCACCAGGACACCGGCCGCGCTGGTGTGGATGCGGCCCTGCGACTCGGTCACCGGCACACGCTGGACGCGGTGCACGCCGCCCTCGTACTTCAGCCGCGCCCAGACCCCCTGGCCGGGCTCGGGCGTGCCGCGCGACTTCACCGCGAGCTGGACGTCCTTGTACCCGCCCATGTCGGTCTCGGTCGCCTCGATCACCTCGGTGCGCCAGCCGACGCGCTCGGCGTAGCGCAGGTACATCCGCAGCAGGTCCCCGGCGAACAGCGCCGACTCCTCGCCGCCCTCGCCGGCCTTGATCTCGACGATGACGTCCTTGTCGTCGTTCGGGTCGCGCGGCAGCAGCAGGGCCTGCAGCCGGGCCTCGAGCTCCTCCTGGCGCTGCTCCATCTGCGGCACCTCGGCCGCGAACGACGCGTCGTCGGCCCCCAGCTCGCGGGCGGCCGCCAGGTCACCCGCCAGCGCCTGCAGCTCACGGTGGAGGTCGACGACCGGCGTCAGCTCGGCGTAGCGCTTGCCCAGGGCTCGGGCCCGCGTCTGGTCGCCGTGCACCGCGGGGTCGGCGAGCTCCTGCTCCACCCGGGCGTGCTCGGCCAGCATCTCGGCGGGGGCTTCGAGCACGACAGGCTCCTCGGGAGGCGGGACCGCGGACACGACGACAACGGCCCCGGTCCCGCACCACGAGGGTGCGGGACCGGGGCCGCCGGAGAGCTACTTGGAGCCGGACTGCTTCCCGAAGCGCTTCTCGAACCGGGCCACGCGGCCGCCGGTGTCGAGGATCTTCTGCTTGCCGGTGTAGAAGGGGTGGCACTGCGAGCAGACCTCGGCGTGGATCGCGCCGTTCTTCGCGGTGCTGCGGGTGGTGAACGTCGCGCCGCACGTGCAGGTGGCGGTCGTCTCGACGTACTCGGGGTGGATGTCGGCCTTCACGGTGATGCGCTCCTCATGGTGTGGGGTCGCCGGGTCGTCGCCGCGCGCTCGCAGGACGTGAACCGGAACCAGCGGACCAGTGTGCCAGAGCAGGGTCCGATCCTCACAACCGAGCGCTGGCGCCGGCTGTTCCCGCCGCGAGGGGGCGTTCGGCCGGTCCGGCCTCGACGGCCAGCAGCGGCTCGAGCAGGTCGACGGCCTCCGCGAACGTGCCGGCGACCCGCCAGGGCCGCTCCTGCTCCGGGGGCACCGCCGCGTACTCCCCGGTGGTCACCCGCACGCAGCGCATACCGGCTGCCGCCGCGCCGCGGACGTCCTTCTCCGGCCGGTCGCCGACGTGCACGACGTGCTCCGGGGCTGCCCCCAGCATCGCCAGCGCGTGCCGGAACGGCGCGGGGTCCGGCTTGCGCAGGTGCCGGCCGCCCAGCTCGTCGGACACGACCACGTGGGCGAGCAGGGACCCGAGGCCCAGCGCCTCGACCTTGGCGCGCTGGACGGCGGGGACGCCGTCGGTGATTAGGACCACGGGGACGGTCGACGCGAGCCGGGCCAGGGCCTCGACCGCTCCCGGGTAGGCGGTCAGCCTGGCCGGGCGATGGCCGGTGAAGACCGAGACGAGGCCGGGTACCAGCGCGGTGGCGAGCGGCAGCGGCAGCCCCGCCGCGGCCAGGGCCCGGTCGATGATGCCGCCGCGGTCCGACCCCTCGGCGCAGGCGGCGAGCAGGCCGTCGTGCACGGCCACCGGGTCGAGCCCGTGCCGGCCGGCCTCGTCCGCGACGGCAGCCCAGGCCCCGGCCAGCCAGGCCGACTGCGGGTAGAGGGTGTCGTCCAGGTCGACGGTGACCGCGTGGACCGGTACCCCGCCGGTCGTCACGACGGGACGCGAGCCGGCAGGGCGGCCGCCAGCCGGGGCTCGCGCGGCTGCAGGAGCGCGGCGACCTCCGGCTCGGCGAGGACCTCGACGACCCGCTCGGCGGTGCGGCCGTCGCCGTAGGGGCACGGCAGGGCGGCGACCCGGGCCAGCTCGGCGGGAGAGGCGAAGCCGGCCGCCGCGTCGAGCACGCGGGCCTCGTCGAGCCCGGTGAGCACCGCGGCCCCGGACTGCACGCCCTCCCAGCGGGGGGTCGTCGTGCGCATGACCACGACCGGGACGCCCAGGTAGGACGCCTCCTCCTGGATGCCGCCGCTGTCGGTGACGACGAACGCGCTGGCTGCCATCGCGCGGAGCAGGTCGCCGTAGCCCATGGGCTCGACGAGGTGCACGCCCCGGCTGCCGTCGCCGTCACGGTGCGCGAGGGAGGCCAGGCCCTCCCACAGGCCGGCGGTCACCAGCCGGTCCCGCGTCCGGGGGTGCACGGGGAACACGACACCGCCGTGCCGGGCGGCGAGCTGTTCGACGAGCCGGACCAGCACGGCGAGCCGCTCGGGGTCGTCGACGTTGGTGGCCCGGTGCGCCGTGACCAGGACCCCGGCCCGGCGCCCGATCGGCACCCGCGCCACCCCCTCGAGGCGGACGGCGTCGAGCACCGGGTTGCCGACGACGCGGACCCGCGAGGGGTCGACCGCCTCCTGCAGCAGGAACCTCCGGGCCAGCTCGGTGGGTGCCAGGTGCAGCGTCGCGAGCGAGGCCATCATCCGGCGGTTGGACTCCTCCATCGACACGTCGTTGAACGAGCGCAGCCCCGCCTCGACGTGCACGACGCCGACGCCTGCCCGGCGCGAGGCCATCGCGACCAGCGGTGCGGTGTAGGTGTCGCCCAGGACCACGGTCGCGTCCGGCCGGTGCCCCTCGAGCTCGCGGTAGGCGAGCGCCAGCAGCGCCCCGACCCGCTCCCCCTCGGAGCCGGCCAGCGCCCAGGTCTCGTCCGGGGGCAGCCGAGCTCGGCGAACAGGTCGCCGGCGAGCCGCCGGTCCGTGTGCTGCCCGTCGCCGACGCACCGGACGGCGTGCCCGGCGCCCCGCAACGCAGCCACGACGGGCGCGAGCTTGACGACCTCCGGGCGGGTGCCCACCGCCACGGTCAGTCGCAGCGGACCGGTCACGCCTCGAACACCTCGGTGAGGTGCCGCATCATGCGCACGCCCGGCCGGGCGACCAGCCGCTCGGGCCGCATCGGCAGGCCGAGGATGGCGCGCAGGTACTCCTCGACGACATCGGCGCCGGCGTGCAGGGTGAGCGGCAGGCCGCCGGAGAACCGCGGGTTGACCTCGTGGATCATCACGCCACCGTCCTCGGCGACGAAGCCCTGCACGTTCGCCGGCCCGACGAGGTCGACCGCCTTGAGCACGAGGGCGCAGACGTTCGCGACCTCCTCGTCCTCGAAGGTCTCTCCCTTGGTCGAGATCCCGGCCTTGGTCTCGTGGCGCCACCTCGGCGTGGACGAGACGACGGTGCCCGTGACGTCGACGAGGGCGTCCACCGTGAACTCACGGCCGGTGAGCTGGGTCTGGACGATCGGCTGCGGCACCAGGCCGAGGACCGAGCGCAGGCGGGTCGCGGTCGCGACGAGGTGCACGTCGCGGCTGCCGCGCCCGAACCGGGGCTTGACGACCCACGGGCCGGGGATCCCCTCGGCGGTCCCGAGACCGGTCGCCGGTCCCGGCAGCCCGGCCGCGGTCATCACCGAGGCGAACGCCCACTTGTCGATGCACGCCTCGACCGCCTCGCGGCTCGGCATCAGGGTGCGGACGCCGGACTCCTCCAGGTACGGCTGGGCGGCGATCAGCGCGGGGTACTCCTCGGCCACGGTGCAGATGAGCGCCTGGGCCGAGGACACGGTGGCGGCACGGACCAGCGCGGCGAGGTAGCTGGGATCGTCGAAGCGCGGCACCAGGTGCGACTGCTCGGTGAGGCGCAGACCCACCGCCGACTCGTCGGCGTCGAGGGCCACCGCCTCGTGCCCGGCCGCCTGCAGGGCGCGGATGACGGCGACTCCCGCGGGCCCGCCCGCGCCGGTCACCAGGACCGTCGTGGGGTGCAGCGGGTCGGGGTCGGCGGGCAGCCACGGGCTGACGGTGCTCACGGCGGTGACGGGCCCGCCGGCAGTGACGGGGACCGGGTGGGGCACCTGGTCCGACCGGGTGCGGAACTCCTCGGCGCGGCGGGGGTCCAGCGAGGGCGGGGGCACGCGCTCCGGCGACGCCCGGCAGCATGGGGGCCGACTGGACGGCGGCGCGGACCTCCGGGTGCTTGCCGGAGTACGCGCGGGCCCACAGCCGCAGCTCGACGATGCCGCTGGTCGAGGCGGGCTCCCACTGCCGGGCCGCGACAGTGCGCACCACCGCGGCGAGGACGGTCGGGTCGCTCTCCGCGCGCACGGCCTTGAGCAGGACGGGGGCGGTGGAGGTGAGCCCGATCTCCGCAGCCTGCAGGACCGCGGCGACGCGGACCCCCGAGTCCTCGTGCCGCAGTCCGGCCACGATGCCGCTCCGGACCCGCAGGAAGCGGACGAAACGCCACGAGACGGCGACGAACAGCGCGCTGAGCCCGATGAGCAGGGCCACCAGCGTCGTCACGGACCCGGTCACGAGTCAGCCGCCGAAGTGAGGTTCACACTGGTCCATTCGGAGGAATGTGGCCGCGGCTTTAGAGGACGTCGCTGACCCGTGCCGCGCGGGGGATCTTGTCGACGGCGCTCGGCAGCAGCAGGAAGAGCATCAGGAAGAAGCCCGCCATCGTGTAGACCAGCGCGAAGAACGTGCCCACCCAGTCGTGGAAGAGCACCAGGGCGGTGCCGCCGTACTCGTAGCCCATCCAGAGCGAGCCGGCGATCCGCAGGACGTTGCAGAACAGCACCAGCGCCGCTGCCACCGAGACGGCCAACAACCGCCGCCGCAGGGTGCCGGACAGGATGAAGAAGCCGATGGTCGCCAGGGCGAGGACGGGGATCAGCGACGAGCAGTACGGCGTGAGGACCGCCCGGAAGGCCTGCTGGTCCGGCGGGAGCAGCTGGAACATGTGGTCACCGAGGACGCTCGCGCGCGCCCCGAGGGGGCCGAGCAGCACCATGACGAAGGCCGACTCCGCGTCCCGCGCGACGCCGTTGAGCAGGTGGAAGCCCCCCACCGCCACGAGCAGGCACAGCGCCAGGGCCGTGAACACCGTGGCCCGGCGGGCGGTCATGCCGCCGCCCCCTGCCCGAGCGGGTCCTCCTCGGCGCCCTCCAGGGCGGACCACGACGAGCGGGCCGTCTTGACCCAGGAGTACGAGCGGCCGGCCAGGCCGTCGAACCAGGCACGGGTGCACACCAGCATGAACACGAAGAAGATCGGGGTCATCCAGGCGATCGACCAGGCCGACCGGCGCGGCGCGCGCCCGACGAGCAGCCCGACGGCGAGCTCGCAGAACGGGCCGGCGAACAGCAGCGCCGCCAGCGGCAGCAGCTCGAACAGGCTCACCTGAGGACCGACGCCGCCGATCCGGAGCGCGGTCATGAGCAGCGTGATCGTGCACAGCACCGGGACGTGGTAGACGAGCAGGAACATGATCGTCTCGATCTTCTCGGGCAACGAGAGCTTCGCGTCGGTGACCACGGCGCGGCGGTAGTCGCGCCAGACCTGCTGGTGCCCGCGGGCCCACCGGTACCGCTGGCCGATGAAGCGCTTGAGGGTGGTCGCGCTCTCCTCGGTGTCCACCGCGGTGATGTCGTAGCGCACCCGGTAGCCGTGCAGCAGCACGCGCAGGGTGAGGTCGGTGTCCTCGGTGACGCTGTTGGTGTTCCAGCCGCCGAGCTCGCGAAGCGTCGAGGTGCGGACGGCACAGTTCGCCCCGCCGTAGGCCGGCAGCTCGAACAGCGCCTGCCGCCCGTACTCGTTGACCAGGTAGCCGGAGAAGTAGTCGATCGCGATCGAGCGGGCCAGCTTGGACTGCACCGAGTTGCGCACGACGCAGCGCCCCTGGACCGCCGACACCCGGGGGTCCTGGAAGTGGCGCACCAGCCGGTCCACCACGTTGCGGCGGGGGATGTGGTCGGCGTCGAAGATGACGATGACCTCGCCACGGGCCACCTCGGCGGCGGCGTTCAGTGCTCCGGACTTGCCCCCGCCGGAGCCGGGCGGGCGGCGCAGGACCCGCATGTGCCGCTGGCCTGCGGTGAGCCGTTCGAGGAGGTCGCCCGTGCCGTCGGTGGACGCGTCGTCGACCAGGATGACCTCGAGCCGGGCCCGCGAGTAGTGCAGGGCCGCCAGCCCGCGCACCAGGGACTCGGCCACCAGCGCCTCGTTGTGGCAGGCCACCAGGATGCTCACGTTGGGCCGGTAGCCGAGGTCGACCTCGTACTCCGCGTACAGGTCCTTCGGGGCCCACCGGACCGCTGCGGCGGCGAACGAGACGTGCCGCAGGAAGAAGGCCAGGAAGGCCAGGTTCACCGCCACCGACGCGACGATGATGGCCGTGTCGACCCCGAGCAGCGCGACCAGGCAGGGCTCCCGCGGCCAGCAGGTACAGGAAGGTCCACGGCGCGGCCGTCCCGTGCGCACCATGGGTGTCCGGCGCGCCCTGGGCGGCACGCGGGGGCCGCCCCGTGGTCACGGCCGCAGTCCCCCGACCAGCGGCGCCGACGTTGCTGCGCTCGCGCCTGCCTCCTCGGCGTCGGCCTCCGGCGGCTGCGTGCGCCGGTCGGTCGGCGAGCCGATCTCCCAGACGAAGCGGGGCGACACGAACGCCTCGGCGTAGGAGACCTTGGCCCGGGTACCCCAGAACCGCGCCCCCACCTCGACCGCCTCGAGGTCGACCATCGCGCACTGCATGACCTGCGACCAGTGCGCACGCAGCGCGTCCAGCTTGGCGCCGAGGGTGCGCTCGACGTTGACGAACACCGTCGGGTCGAAGGACGTGGTCGACGGCGACTGGTAGAACAGGACCCGGGACATCCGCCGCGCCGCCGCGAGAGCTGCCTGCGAGGTCGCGACGTGGTCCTGGTGGGTGTCGTGCGGCGCGTGGGTGTAGATGATCTCGGCACCGGTGACGGCGACCGCCTCGTCGAGCACGGTCACGATCTCACGGCCCACCGGGATCATCCCGTCGTCGAACGGGCCCCACATCAGCCGGGACGCCGAGCAGCGCGCTCGCCGTCTCCTGCTCGCGGACCCGCGAGGTCAGCCCCTGCGGGCCGCTCTCGCCGGGCGTGAGCACGAGCATCGTCACCTCGTCGCCGGCGGCGACGTGGCGCGCGAGTGCCCCCGCGCAGCCGAGCTCGATGTCGTCGGGGTGGGCCCCGACGGCAAGGACCTTCATCGGACCTCCACAGGTGACCGGCGCGGCCGCGCGACGAGCGCGAGCGCCGAGGTGAGGACGAGCACGAGAACAGCGAGCAGCAGGACGCCGACGCTGCCGATCTGGGAGACCGGCTTGGTCGAGCAGGCGGTGGTGCCGGAGCCGGCCGTGGCCGTCTCGTTGCCCAGCCGCCAGGTCGTGGACGTCCCGGTGTACGTCGTGGTGAACACGTTGCGCGTCCGCCCCGGGAGGAACAGGGTCGGCTGGCCCTGGTCCTCGGCGCCGGGTGACATCTTGTTCTTGTTGCCGACGTCGATGCGCAGGGTGGAGGTGCTGGGGTTGTCCCATCCCCACAGCGCCGTCTTGGTGCCGTCCTTGTTGTCCCAGACGCACTCGGCGACCGGCGCCAGGTCCCGGCAGGCCGGGTCGCCCATCGGCGTGCAGTCGATCGTCGCCGCCCACGCCGGAGCCGCTCCCACGACGCCGCCTGCGAGCACGGCACCGACCGCGGCGGCGGTCGCCAGGCGGCGTGCCAACCACCGCAGCGGTCGGCGCGCGGGGGTCACAGGGTGCCTCCCGGGGAGGCGACCCGACGCCGACGGCGCTCACCCATCACGAGGGCGCCCGCCGTCGTGACGACCGCGCCGAACGCGAGCTCGGCGGCCAGGTTGCCCCCGGCCGGCACCGGCCGGATCGAGCACTGGTTCAGGGTGCTCAGCCGCACCGTGTTGCCGGTCAGCGACCAGTTCACGTTGTTGTAGATGTCCGTGGTGGACAGGGTCGGTGCCCACACGTTGCTGTGGACGCCGGGCGCGAACGAGGTCGGCTGGCCGCGGTCCTGTGCGCCGAAGGTGACCCGGTTGTCCGTACCGACCGGGATGCTCACCGTGCCGCTGTTGCTGCTCGTGTACCCGACGCTGACGGTGTACGTGCCGTTCCCGTTGTCGAAGTAGCAGCTGACGAACGGCGTGATCGACCCGGCGGGGGCGGCCGCCTGGGCGCCCGGAGCGCCGGCCACCAGGGCCAGCAGGCCGAGGGCGGCGGCTCCCAACGCTGCGAGGCCGCGCCGGCGTGCGCGGGTCACCATGAGCCTGTTGCGCCGGGTCACCGGGTTCTCCTGCCGAGAGATGGGTTCGAGGACCGCGGTCTGGACGGTCTCCCCTGGTTCTCGGCACGAGGTGAACGAGCCTGGATAGTCCTCCCGGGACGATCTGCCGGTGACCGGCCTAACCCGTTCGGGTGGCGCCACCGCGCGCGCCCCTGGGGTCGCGTCGCGCCCGGCGCGACCGTCCAGAGGGAGCTTCGGCCGCGGGACGCGCCACCCGGATGGGCCGACCGGCCCTCAGCGGGGCCGCACATGACTACGCCGCCCGGGTGAACGGGCGGCGCAGTCGATCGGTCAGCGTGGCGGGGCGAGCGACCTCAGTCGTCGTCCTCGTGCCCGGCACCGGGGGTGGAGCCCGGCATCGGCATCGTCTGCTGCACCTGGCGGAGGAACTCGGCGTTGCTGCTGGTCTTCTTCATCCGGTCGAGCAGGAGGTCGAGCGCCTGCCCGGTCTCGAGGGCGTGCAGCACCCGGCGGAGCTTCCAGACGACCTGGAGCTCGTCCTTGCCCATGAGGATGTCCTCGCGCCGGGTGCCGGAGGCGTCGACGTCGACGGCCGGGAAGACCCGCTTGTCGGCGAGCTTCCGGTCCAGCTTCAGCTCCATGTTGCCGGTGCCCTTGAACTCCTCGAAGATCACCTCGTCCATGCGCGAGCCGGTCTCCACCAGGGCCGTCGCGAGGATGGTGAGCGAGCCCCCGTTCTCGATGTTGCGTGCCGCGCCGAAGAACCGCTTCGGCGGGTACAGCGCGGTCGAGTCGACGCCGCCGGAGAGGATCCGGCCGCTCGCCGGGGCCGCGAGGTTGTACGCGCGACCCAGCCGGGTGATGCCGTCGAGCAGGATGACGACGTCGTGCCCCAGCTCGACCAGGCGCTTGGCCCGCTCGATGGACAGCTCCGCGACGATCGTGTGGTCCTCGGCGGGCCGGTCGAAGGTCGAGGCGATGACCTCGCCCTTCACCGCGCGCTGCATGTCGGTGACCTCTTCCGGCCGCTCGTCGACGAGCACGACCATGAGGTGGACCTCGGGGTTGTTCGTCGAGATGGCGTTGGCGATGGCCTGCATGACCATCGTCTTGCCGGACTTCGAGGGCGACACGATCAGGCCGCGCTGGCCCTTGCCGATCGGCGCCACGAGGTCGATGACCCGCGTCGTGAGGATGCCCGGCTCGGTCTCGAGCCGGAGCCGGTCCTGCGGGTACAGCGGGGTGAGGGTGCTGAACTCCACCCGGTCGCGCGCCTTGTCGGGGTCGGCGCCGTTGACGGAGTCCAGCCGCACCAGGGCGTTGAACTTCTCCCGGCGCTCGCCCTCCTGCGGCTGGCGCACGGCGCCGGTCACGGCATCGCCCTTGCGCAGGCCGGCCTTGCGCACGTGGGCCAGGGACACGTAGACGTCGTTGTCGCCGGGCAGGTAGCCGCTCGTGCGCACGAAGGCGTAGTTGTCGTGGATGTCGAGGATGCCGGCGACGGGCACCAGGACGTCGTCCTCGGTGATCTCGGGCAGGCCGCCGTCCCCGGTGTCCTGCGGCCCGAAACCGTCCCGGCCGCCACGGCGGCTGCGGTTGCGGTCGCGGTAGCGGCCCCGGCGGCGACCGCGGCCGGTGCCGGAGTCGACGTCGTCCTCGCCGGCCGGCGGCTGGCCGCCCTGGGTGCGACCGGCGGCGGCCTGCTGCTGGCCACGGTTCTGGGCGCCACCGCCGGACTGCTGCTGCCCGCGGTCACGCTGACGGTCACCCCGGTCACCCCGGTCGCGCCCGCCGCCCTGTCGCTCGCCGCCGTCGGGGGAGTCGTCGCCGGTGTCGGTGTTCTCGGTGTTCTTGGTGTTCTCGGTGCGTCTCGGTGCGCCCACCGCGCTCACCGCGGTCACTGCGCTCACTGGGCTCACTGGGCGCACTGCGGTCCTGCTGCTGCGGCTCGTCGCCGTCCCGGCCGGGTCGGCCGGTGCGCCCCTGGCGCTCGCGACGGGTGCGCGGTGCCCGGCCGGCCGGAGCCTGCTCGTCGCCGGCCTCGCCCGAGGTCGCGCCGCCCGCTGACGTCGAGGACGTCGAGGTTGCCGACGAGCCCCTGGCCGCCCGGGCCCTGGGCGGGGTGGCGGAGGCGGTGCCGTCCTGGCGCTCCCGGATGGCTTCGATCAGCTGGCCCTTGCGCATCTTGGCCGTGCCGCTGATGCCCAGCTCGCCGGCGAGTCCCTGCAGCTCGGCGAGCACCATGCCGGACAGGCCGGTGGAGCGCTTGCGGGCCGGCGCCTTGGCTGCGGTCGGCGCCCCGGCGGAGGTGTCTCCGGAGCGCGCCTCGGGCGCGTCGAGGAGGTCGGTGCTGTCGGACACAGAGTGGTCCTTCCTGGCGACGGGCCGCGCGACGGCGGCTCCAATCGGGCTGCGGCGCCTGCGAACGGCGGGCGCGTGGGAGGTGGATCCTCACCAGGTTCCGGGGTGGCACGTGCGGCCGGCCCCGCCGATCCCGTGGGCTCCCCCGCGCGTCCCGTGGTCCGGGGACGAGTCGATGGGTGGCCACGGTCGTCCTGCGACGTCAGCCACCCTGCTCCGAGAACGAAACCGGGTGACCGAGGATGTCGTGGCGGGGCACCGGCCACGTGCCGTGGCTGCTGGTGCGCTCACGACCCTAACACCACGGGCCCCGGGAGGAGCCCCGGCCCGGCCGGAACCACCCGGTCAGCCGCGGCGGACCACCGCCCCGTCGGCTGCCACGGCCAGCGGGAGCACCTGCCACCCGGCCGGCACGTCCAGGGGCTGCGGCGCGCCCTCGTCCAGCACCAGGACCGTCGGCCCGGCGCCGGACACGACCGCGGCCCGCCCCTGCGCACGCAGCGCGCGCACCAGCGCCGCGGTCGCCGGCATCGCGGGCGCCCTCTGCTCCTGGTGCAGGCGGTCCTCGGTGGCGGCCAGCAGGACGCCCGGCACCCGGGTGAGGGCGGCCACGAGCAGCGCGGCCCGGCCGGCCGCAAGGGCCGCGTCGGCGTGCGGCACCTGCGCCGGCAGCAGGCCCCGGGCGGTCGCCGTGGCGAGCCGGGTCTGCGGGACGAGGACGGTGGCCCGGACCTCCGGCCGCGGGTCCATCCGCACGGCGCGCACCGAGGGTCCCTCGGACCAGGCCAGCGTGAGCCCGCCGAGCAGGGCCGCCGCCGCGTTGTCCGGGTGGCCCTCCATGTCGCTGGCCAGCTCGAGCAGCCCGGCGTCGTCGAGGCGCTGCTCGCCGTCGGCCACCAGGGCGCGGCCGGCCAGCAGACCGGCCACCACCGCGGCGGCGGAGGACCCGAGGCCCCGGCCGTGCGGCACCCGGTTCGTGCAGGACAGCGTGAGGGGCGGGTGCGGCTCGCCCAGCGCGTCGAGGGCCCGGTGCACCGCGCGCACGACGAGGTGCGACGCGTCGGACGGCACCTCGCCCGCACCCTCACCGGCGACAGCGACCGTGGCGACGTCGCCCCCGGCCGGGTCGCCCGCGACCACCTCGACCTCGTCGTGCAGGTCGAGGGCCAGCCCCAGGCAGTCGAAGCCCGGGCCGAGGTTGGCACTGGTCGCCGGCACCCGGACCCGGACCGGCCGCCCGAGCAGGCTCACGCGGGCCGGCTCATGCCGGCAGCAGGCCGAGCGCGCCGGCGGCGGAGCGCAGGTCGGCCCGTACCGTCGTCGTGTCGATGCTGATCTCGCGAAGCGCCGTCTCGGTGTCCTTGAGCCCGTTGCCCGTGACGGTGCACACGACCTGCTGGCCGGCCTCCAGCAGGCCGCGCTCGTGGCACTGCAGCAGCCCGGCCACCGACGCCGCGCTGGCCGGCTCCACGAAGACGCCCTCCTTCGCCGACAGCAGCCGCTGGGCGTCGAGGATCGCCCGGTCGCTCACGGCGTCGATCAGGCCGCCCGACTCGTCGCGGGCGGCGACGGCGCCGAGCCAGGACGCGGGGTCGCCGATCCGGATCGCGGTGGCGACGGTCTCGGGGGCCTCCACCCGTTCGCCCCGCACGATCGGGGCGGCGCCCTCCGCCTGGAACCCCCACATGCGCGGCCGTGTGCACAGCCCGTCCGCGGCGTACTCGCCGTATCCGCGCCAGTACGCCGTGATGTTGCCGGCGTTGCCCACCGGCAGGCAGTGGACGTCCGGCGCCCGACCGAGCGCGTCGACCACCTCGAAGGCCGCCGACTTCTGCCCCTCGATCCGGTAGTCGTTGACCGAGTTGACCAAGGACACCGGCAGCTCGTCGGCCAGCTCGCGGGCCAGCCGCAGGCAGTCGTCGAAGCCGCCCTCGACCTGGAGCAGCCGGGACCCGTGCACCAGCGCCTGGGCAAGCTTCCCGGACGCGATCCGGCCGTGCGGGACGAGCACGACGCAGTCGATGCCCGCCTTGCCGGCGTACGCGGCGGCCGAGGCGCTGGTGTTGCCGGTCGACGCGCAGATCACCGCCGTGGCGCCCTCCTCGACCGCCTTGGAGATCGCCACCGTCATGCCACGGTCCTTGAACGACCCGGTGGGGTTGGCGCCCTCGACCTTCAGGTGCACCTCGCAGCCGGTGAGCGCGGACAGGTGGCGGGCGTGCACCAGGGGGGTGCCGCCCTCGCCCAGGCTCACGACCGGGGTGCCGGGACCGACCGGGAGGCGGTCGGCGTACTCCGCGATGACACCCCGCCAGGTGTGGGCCACCCGCTACCTGCCCTCGACCCGCATGACGCTGAGCACGCGACGCACGACGTCGAGCCCGCGCAGCGCCTCGACCGTCGAGGACAGGGCGGCGTCGGTCGCGTCATGGGTGACGATGACCAGGACGGCGTCGTCCTCGCCGTGCTTCTCCTGGCGGACCGTCTCGATCGACACGCCCTGCTCGGCGAACGCCGTGGCCACCCGCGCGAGGACGCCGGAGCGGTCGGCCACGTCGAGGCTCACGTGGTAGCGCGTGACGGTCTCGCCCATCGGGCGCAGCCGCAGGTCGGCGTAGGCCGACTCGCCGGGACCGCGCCCGCCGGAGACCCGGTGCCGCGCCACCGCGACGATGTCGCCGAGGACGGCGCTCGCGGTCGGGGAGCCGCCCGCGCCGCGGCCGTAGAACATCAGCTCGCCGGCGGCCTCGCACTCGACGAACACCGCGTTGAACGCCTCGCGGACCGCGGCCAGCGGGTGGCTCACCGGGATCATCGCCGGGTGCGCCCGCACGCCGACGCTGCGGCCGTCCTCGGACAGCTCGGCGATCGCCAGGAGCTTCACGACGCAGCCCATCGCCCTGGCGCTGGCGACGTCGGCGCTGGTCACCTCGGTCATGCCCTCGCGGTGCACGTCGGCCGCGGTGACCCGGGTGTGGAAGGCGAGCGCGGCGAGGATGGCGGCCTTGGCGGCGGCGTCGAAGGCCTCGACGTCGGCGGTCGGGTCGGCCTCGGCGTAGCCCAGCGCCTGGGCCTCCTCGAGGGCGTCGGTGAAGCTCGCGCCGCTCTCGGTCATCCGGGTGAGGATGTAGTTGGTGGTGCCGTTCACGATGCCGAGGACCCGGCGCACCCGGTCGCCGGCGAGCGACTCGCGCAGCGGGCGGAGCAGCGGGATCGCGCCGGCCACCGCCGCCTCGTAGTAGAGGTCGACCCCGTGCTTCTCGGCGGCCTCGAACAGGGTGGCGCCGTCCTCGGCGAGCAGTGCCTTGTTGGCCGAGACCACCGACGCCCCGGCCTCCAGCGCGCCGAGGATCAGGGTGCGCGCAGGCTCGATCCCGCCGATGACCTCGACGACCACGTCGATGTCGCCCCGCGTCGCGAGCCCCTCGGCGTCGGTGGTGAACAGCGCCGGGTCGACGTCGAGCCCGCCCCGGTCGCGGCCGGTGCGGCGGACCGCGATGCCGGCGAGCTCGAGCGGCCGGCCCACGCGGGCGGCCAGGTCGTCGGCGTGGGTGGTGAGCAGCCGGGCCACCTCGCTGCCGACGGTGCCGCACCCCAGCAGCGCGACCCGAAGCGCCTGTCCCATGCGGCCAGCCTGTCAGACGTGGCGGCCGCGCACCGCGACCGACCGCGATCCGGTCGATCCGGTCGCCGCCGCGCCCGCGGGAGTGATCGAGCGGCCCGGGGGTCAGCCGGGGTCGAGGGCGAACAGGTCCTCGACGGTCTCGCGGCGCAGCAGGACCCTGGCCCCGGCGTCGGAGACGGCCACCACGGGAGCACGCGGCACGTGGTTGTAGGTCGAGGCCATCGACCGGCAGTACGCCCCGGTCGCGGCGACGGCGAGCAGGTCGCCGGGCTCGACGTCGGCGGGCAGCCAGGCGTCCTTGACGACCACGTCGCCGCTCTCGCAGTGCTTGCCGACGACCCGCGACAGCATCGGCCCGGCCGACGAGTCGCGGTTGGCCAGCACGACGGTGTAGTCGGCGTCGTAGAGCGCCGTGCGGATGTTGTCGCTCATGCCGCCGTCGACCGAGACGAAGGTACGGACGCCCTCGACCGCCTTGACGGTGCCGACCTCGTACACAGTCACGGTGCCGGGGCCGACGATCCCGCGGCCGGGCTCGATCGCGAGCTCGGGCAGCGCCAGGCCGTACGCGCCGCACTCCCGCTCGACGATCGCGCGCAGGGAGCGGCCCATCTCCACGACGTCGGCCGGGTCGTCGGCACTGGTGTACGCGATCCCCAGGCCGCCGCCGAGGTTGAGCTCCGGCAGCTCGTCGCCCAGGGCGTCCCTGACCTCGGCGAGCAGTCCGACGACGCGGTGCGCGGCCACCTCGAAGCCGCCTGCGTCGAAGATCTGCGACCCGATGTGCGAGTGCAGGCCGACCAGCTCCAGCCCCGGCGCCTCGCGCACCCGGCGAACGGCCTCCAGGGCGTCGCCTCCGGCGAGGGAGAAGCCGAACTTCTGGTCCTCGTGCGCCGTGGCGATGAACTCATGGGTGTGCGCCTCGACACCGACGGTCGCGCGGACGAGCACCCGCTGCGTCGTGCCGCGCTCGACGCAGAGGCGGCTGAGCCGCTCGACCTCGACGAGCGAGTCGACCACGACCCGTCCCACGCCTGCGTCGAGGGCGGCGGCCAGCTCGTCGACCGACTTGTTGTTGCCGTGCAGCAGCAGCCGCTCGCCGGGGAACCCGGCGCGCACCGCGACCGCGAGCTCGCCGCCGGTGCAGACGTCGAGGCCCAGCCCCTCCTCCTCGACCCAGCGGGCGATCGTGGTGGTGAGGAACGCCTTGGCCGCGTAGAAGACCTGGGCGCCGCCGAACGCCTCCCGGTAGTCCCGGCACCGACGGCGGAGGTCGGCCTCGTCGAGCAGGAAGACCGGGCTGCCGTGCTCGGCGACCAGGCCGCGCACGTCGTGGCCGCGCAGCGCGAGGTGGCCGTCGTCGCGGTGCCGGGCCAGGCCGATCGGCCAGACGAGGGGGTCGAGGGCACCGAGGTCGGCGGGCGGCCCGCCGTGAAGTCCCTCATGGGCGAGCTCGCCGGACCTCGGTCCGGCCGGGTGGACGCGCACGTCGGCGAGGCTACTGAGCCCGGTCCGCGGCGCGGAACGCCATCCGGCTGCCGGGACGCGCCTGCGCCGCGGCGTCGGTCGCCGCGTCCGGGACGACGGCCACCACGGGGTACCCGCCGGTCACGGGGTGGTCGGCGAGGAACAGGACCAGCTGGCCGGACGGCGGCACCTGCAGGGCACCGCGCAGCAGGCCCTCGCTGGCCGGCTCGCCCGGCTCCGCGCGGTGCAGCGGCGCACCGTCGAGACGCAGCGCCACCCGGTTGCTGTCCGGCGAGACGACGTACGACGACGCGAGCAGCTGGTCGAACGCGCCGGCCACGAACAGGTCGAGCCTCGGCCCGGGCAGCAGCGGCAGGACGAGGTCCGGCCGGATCGTGACGGGCGCCGGGACCTCGGCGCCCGCCGGCGGCAGCGTGCCGACGGGCAGCACGTCGCCCCGCCGCAGCGGCGCCGGGCCGAGGCCGCTGAGCAGGTCGGTCGAGCACGAGCCCAGGACCGGCGTGACGTCGAGCCCGCCCCGGACCGCGAGGTAGCTGCGGACCCCCGTCGCCGGCCGCCCGGTCGTCAGGGTCGCACCGTGCTCGAGCGCCACGACGTCGGGCAGGCCGACCGGTGCTCCGGCGAGGGCCACGGTGCACGCGCCGACGGCACGCAGCACCAGCCCGCCCAGGGTCGCCTCGAGCAGGGCGGCGCCCGGCGGGTTGCCCACCAGGGCGTTCGCGCGTCGCGCCGCGGTCCGGTCGGCTGCGCCGGACGGGCCGACGCCCAGCGCGGCGAGCCCGGGCCGGCCGAGGTCCTGGACGGTCGTGAGCGGCCCCGGGTCGAGGACCTCGAGCGCGGTCATCCGACCGCCTCGAAGCGGACCCGCGTGCCGGGGGCGAGCAGCGCCGGCGGGTCACGGTCGACGTCCCACAGGGCCGGGAGCCCGTCGAGTACGCCCCACGAGCTGCCAGCCGCCCGGGCTCGCGGCCGGGTACACCCCGCTGTAGCGCCCGGCGAGCGCGACCGAGCCCGCCGGCACCCTGGTCCGTGGGACGGCCAGCCGGGGCAGGTCGGGCCAGTCCCCGTCGGCGACCAGGTAGCCGAAGCCGGGCGAGAACCCGACGAAGGCCACCCGCCAGGTGCGCTCCTGGTGCGCGGCGACCAGCGCGCGCGCCGACCATCCCGCTGCCGCGGCTGCCGACGCGAGGTCGGGGCCGTCGTACACGACGGGCACCGTGACCACCGGCCCGGCCGCGGCCGCGGCTCCCGGCTCGACGGCCCGGCCCGCGAGGTCCTCGACCGCCCGGGCGACGGTCGTGACGGCGGGGTCGAGCCGCACGAGGACGGTGCGCTCGGCGGGCACGAGGTCGACCGTGCCTTCCGGCGGCCGGGCCCGCAGCGCGGCGTACCAGGCCAGCGCCAGGTCGAGGTCGTCGACCTCGACCAGCACCCCGGTGTCGCCGTACGGGCGCAGCCGCGGGTCGCTCACCGGGGCTGCCCGGGGGTGGTGAAGGCCGCGACCTCGACGCCGGCGCCCACCAGGGCGGCGCGCACGGAGGACGCGAGACCGACAGCGCCCGGCGTGTCGCCGTGCACGCACAGCGAGGCGGCGTCCACGCGCAGCACCGTCCCGTCGACGGCCACGACCTCGTGGTCGACCGCCAGCCGGACGCTGCGCGCGACGACCTCGCCCGGGTCGGTCACCAGGGCCCCGGGATCGGTGCGCGGCAGCAGCGAGCCGTCGGGGGCGTAGGCACGGTCGGCGAAGGCCTCGTGCACCGGCCGCAGCCCGGCTGCCCCGGCCAGGCCCAGCCACCGGGAGCCCGGCTGCCCGAGCACGGCGAGGGCGGCACCGAACGCCTGCACCCCCTCGACCACCGCGGCCGCCTGCCCCTCGTGGCGGGCGACCGCGTGGTACAGCGCGCCGTGCGGCTTGACGTAGGTGACCCGGCCGCCGACGGACCGGGCCAGGGCGTCGAGCGTCGCCACCTGCTCGAGGACGTCGTCGGCGAGCGCGGCCGGGTCGACGTCGAGGAACCGGCGACCGAACCCCTCGCGGTCGCGGTAGGACACCTGGGCGCCGATCGCGACACCGCGTGCCACGCACAGCGCACTGACCCGGCGCATCGTCGCCGGGTCGCCGGAGTGGAAGCCACAGGCGACGTTCGCGCTCGTGACGGCCTCGACCAGGCCCGCGTCGTCGGTGGGCGGTGCGCCGGCGGGCTGCTCGCCGAGGTCGGCGTTGAGGTCCACGACGCTGCCCGGTCCGGCGCCGGCGCTACATCCGGTCCGGCGCGGTGACCCCGAGCAGCGCCAGCCCGTTGGCCAGGACGACCCGGGTCGCCTCGACCAGCCAGAGCCGCGCGCGGTGCACGTCGGTCGTCTCCTCGTCGCCGCGCGGCAGCACCCGGCAGGCGTCGTAGAACCGGTGGTAGGTGCCGGCCAGCTCCTCGAGGTAGCGCGCCACCCGGTGCGGCTCGCGCAGCTCGGCGGCGGACGCCACCACCCGCGGGTACTCGCCGAGCGCGCCGAGCAGGTCGCCCTCGCGCTCGTGGTCCAGCAGCTCGGGACGCAGCTCGCCCTTGTCGACCCCGAGGTCGGCCGCGTTGCGCAGCAGGCTGGCCACCCGGGCGTGGGCGTACTGCACGTAGTAGACGGGGTTGTCGTTCGAGTGCTTCGTGAGCAGGTCCAGGTCGATGTCCAGGGCCGAGTCGGAGCTCGACCGGACCAGCGCGTAGCGACCGGCATCGACGCCCACGGCATCGACCAGGTCGTCGATCGCGATCACGGTCCCGGCGCGCTTGCTCATCCGCAGCGGCTGGCCGTCCTTGACGAGATTGACGAACTGGCCGATGAGGACCTCGAGGTTCTCGCCGGGCTTGTCGCCGAAGCACGCGCACATCGCCATCAGCCGCGCGACGTACCCGTGGTGGTCGGCGCCCAGCATGATCACGCAGCGGTCGAAGCCGCGCTCGCGCTTGTCGAGGTAGTAGGCGAGGTCGCCGCTGATGTACGCCGGCTTCCCGTCGCTCTTCACGACGACGCGGTCCTTGTCGTCGCCGTAGTCGGTGGTGCGGAGCCAGAGCGCCCCGTCCTTCTCGTACATCACGCCGAGCTGGGTCAACCTGTCGATCGCCCGCTGCGCGGCACCCGACTCGTGCAGGGCGTTCTCGTGGAAGTAGACGTCGAAGTCCGTGCGGAAGTCGTGCATCGACTGCTTGATCTCGTCGAACATCAGCTGCACCCCGTCGCGCCGGAAGACCTCCTGCGCCTCGGGCTCCGGCAGGTCGACGACGCCGGGGTTCTGCGCCGAGACGGTCGCGGCGATGTCGCCGATGTAGGCCCCGCCGTATCCGTCCTCGGGAGCGGGCTCCCCCGTGGCCGCCGCGAGCAGCGAGCGCGCGAACCGGTCGATCTGCGCTCCGTGGTCGTTGAAGTAGTACTCCCGGGTGACGTCGGCGCCCTGGGCGGCGAAGACCCTGCCGAGCGCGTCACCGACCGCAGCCCAGCGGACGCCACCGAGGTGGATGGGGCCGGTGGGGTTGGCCGAGACGAACTCGAGGTTGACCTTCTCGCCCGCCATGGCGTCCCCGGTGCCGTACGCCTCGCCGGCCGTCACGACGGTGCGGGCGAGCTCGCCCTGCGCGGCGGCGTCGAGGGTGATGTTGAGGAACCCGGGACCGGCGACGTCGACCTGCGCGACGCCGACGGCCTCGCGCAGCCGTCCGGCCAGCAGCTCGGCGACCTCGCGCGGCGGCCGGCCGGCCGGCTTGGCCAGCTGCAGCGCGACCGAGGTGGCGTAGTCGCCGTGCTCCTTGACCTTGGGCCGCTCGACCCGGACCTCGTCCGGGACCGGGACCCCGAGCTCGCCCGCGTCGACGGCCGCCCGCACGGCGGCCCGGACGGCGGTGGACAGCTCGGCGGGGGTCACCCGGTCAGGTTATCGAGCCCCCACCACCGACTTGTCAGCCGCAGGCGCCGGTATCCCGGCGCCTGCGGCTGACAAGGAGTCAGTGGACCGGGCGGGCGACGAGGTCGCGGACGGTGCGCACGAGCGTGGACGGGTCGAACGGCTTGGTGACGTAGGCGTCCACGCCGACCTCGTCGCCGCGGCGCAGGTCGGCCTCCTGGGCGCAGGCGGTGACCAGGGCGATCTTCAGGTCGCGGGTCCGCGGGTCGGCGCGCAGCTGCGCGACCGTGTCGAAGCCGTCCAGCCGCGGCATGACCACGTCGATCGTCATGGCGTCCGGGCACACCTCGAGCACCTTCTCCAGCGCGTCCTGCCCGTCGACGGCCTGCACCACCTCGAATCCCTCGAGCTCGAGGTTGACCGTGATCAGGGTGCGGATGACGTCGCTGTCGTCGACGACGAGCACCCGCGGACGGGTCGCGAGATGCCCCGACACGTCGGGGTTCCCGTCGCCGTCGACGGGCTGGTCCGGGCTCACGAGCGGAGGCTAGCCGCGGCGGACGGCGGGCGAGGGCGTCTTGGCAGACTGATAACCTCGCTCTTCGCGACACCCCGCCAGCTGCCCCCGTAGCTCAGGGGATAGAGCACCGCCCTCCGGAGGCGGTGGCGCAGGTTCGAATCCTGCCGGGGGCACCCATCGACTCGTGCCCCGCACGGACCGGCCCCTACGCTCCCCTCCGTGCTCAAACCCCTGGTCGGCCGTCTCTGGTTCGCCGCGACCGCCGTGGTGGTCGCCGTCGGGATCGTCGTGCAGCTGGTCGCGACGGCGTCGCTGTCCAGCGGGTTCTTCGACACCCAGCAGGGCAGGGTCCTCAGCGTCTTCGCCTACTTCACGGTCCAGTCGAACATCATCGTGATGGTCACCAGCGCCCTGCTGGCGGTGCGGGTGGGGCGCAAGCCGGAGTGGTTCTGGGTGCTCCGGCTGGACGGGGTGCTGTGCATCGCGGTCACGTTCGTGGTCTTCCGGCTGGCGCTCAAGGACCTGCAGGACCTGCAGGGAGCCGCAGCAACGGCCGACTTCCTGCTGCACACGGCCTCGCCCGTCCTCTGCGTCATCGGGTGGCTGGCGTTCGGCCCCCGCGGGCGGACGTCGTGGCGGGTCGTCCAGCTCTCGACCGTCTTCCCGCTCGCCTGGCTGGCCTTCGCGCTCACCCTCCAGCAGCTCACGGGCGGCTTCTCGCTCTACCCGTTCCTCGACGTCGCCGACCACGGCTGGGCCCGGGTGCTCCTCAACGCTGCGATCGTCGCCGTCTTCTTCCTCGGCCTCGCCGCCGCGGCCCACCTGCTCGACCAGCGGCTGCCGGGCAGGCGACGCCGCCGCTGACCCCGGCGCCGTCCCGGGGTCGACCCTGAGGGCCGCACCGGGGTGCGACAGGGGTCGGGTCAGGGCCGGTCACCGATGCGCCCGCCCCGCCCCCCGCACGAGGCTTGCCGCCATGATCACTGTCGAGTCACTCACCAAGTCCTACGGCGCCTTCACGGCCGTCGACGACATCACCTTCACCGCCCGGACCGGCCGGGTGACCGGGTTCCTCGGTCCGAACGGGGCCGGCAAGTCGACCACCATGCGCATCATGGTCGGGCTGACCCCGGCCACGTCCGGGAGCGTCACCGTCGCCGGTCGGCGCTTCCGGGACCTGCCCAACCCGGGCCTCGAGGTCGGCGTCCTGCTGGAGGCGTCGGCCCAGCACGCGGGCCGCACCGGCCGGGAGATCCTCACCCTCGCCCAGCAGACGATGGGCCTGCCGGGTCGTCGGGTCAGCGAGATGATCGACCTGGTCAGCCTCACCGGTGGCGAGGCGGACCGGCGGGTCCGCGACTACTCCCTCGGCATGCGCCAGCGGCTGGGCATCGCGACCGCCCTGATCGGCGACCCGCACGTGCTGATCCTGGACGAGCCGGCGAACGGGCTCGACCCGGCCGGCATCCGGTGGATGCGCGACCTGTTGCGCGGCTACGCCGACCGGGGCGGGACCGTCCTGCTCTCCTCGCACCTGCTGCACGAGATCGAGGTCGTCGCCGACGACCTCGTGGTCATCGGCCGGGGGCGCATCGTGGCGCAGGGCACCAAGGACGAGCTGCTCCGTGCGGCCGGCACGGTCGTCCGCGCCGCCCGCCCGGCCGACCTCCGGCGGGCCCTCGTGGCCGCCGGCCTCGCCCCGACGTCGTACGACGACAACGCGCTGCGCGTCGAGGCCAGCCCCGAGCTGGTCGGGAAGATCGCGCTGTCGGCCGGGTTGGCCGTCAGCGAGCTGCGCGCCGCCGGTGGCGCAGGCCTGGAGGAGATGTTCCTCGAGCTCACCGCAGAGACCCAGAGAGACGGAGCAGCGGCATGACCGCCATCGCAGTGGAGACCCCTGTCCGACAGACCACGACGACCCGGTCCGTGCCCATGTCACGGCTGACCGGCGTCGAGCTGCGCAAGATGTTCGACACCCGGTCCGGCTTCTGGCTGATGGCCAGCATCGCGGTGACCGCCGTGGTCGCGACGGGTGCGGTCATCCTCTACGCCCCCGACGAGGAGCTGACCTACGCGACCTTCGGGTCCGCCGTCGGCTTCCCGGTAGCGGTGATCCTGCCGATCGTCGCGATCCTGTCCGTCACCAGCGAGTGGAGCCAGCGCAGCGGGTTGACCACCTTCACGCTGGTCCCGCACCGCGGCCGGGTCGTCGGGGCCAAGGCGCTCGCGGCGGTGGGCATCGGAGTGGTCTCGATGCTCCTTGCCTTCGCGATCGGCGCCCTCGGCAACGTCGTGGGGACGGCGATCACCGGCACCCCCACGGCGTGGGACGTGTCGCTGGCCGACGCCGCGCTGATCGTGCTGGGCAACGTGCTCGGGCTGTTGGGCGGCTTCATGCTCGGCGTGCTGTTCCGCAGCTCGGCGGCGGCCCTGGGGGCGTTCTTCGTCATCACGTTCGTCCAGCCGCTCCTGCTCATGTTCCTGGCCGTGCGCCAGGACTGGTTCCGGGACCTGCAGCCCTGGGTCGACATCAACGAGGCCCAGGGAGTGCTGTTCGACTTCGACTCCCCGGTCACCGGGGAGGCGTGGGCCCAGCTCGCCGTCACCGAGACGGTCTGGCTGCTCCTCCCGCTGCTCGTCGGCCTCCGGCTGGTGATGCGGTCCGAGATCAAGTAGGCCGCCCGGTCCCGGCCCGGCCCCCCGGCTGCGGCACGATGTCGCCGGAGCCCGGCACCACTGCCGGCTCCCGGGAGGCAGACGTGCGGGTCGCGGTGGTCGGGTCGGGGCCGGCGGGGGTCTACGCCGCCGACGCCCTGGTGCGCTCCGGGGACGACGTCCGGGTCGACGTCCTGGACCGCCTGCCGACGCCCTTCGGGCTCGTCCGCTACGGCGTGGCGCCGGACCACCCGAAGACCCAGACCATCGGCGCCGCGCTCGCCACCCTGCTCGCCCAGCCCGCGGTCCGCTTCCTCGGCAACGTGGACGTCGGCACCGACCTGACCCTGGCCGAGCTGCACCGGCACTACGACGCGGTCGTCATCACCACGGGTGCCGCCGTCGACCGTCGGCTGGGGATCCCGGGTGAGGACCTCCCCGGGAGCGTCTCGGCCACCGACTTCGTGGCCTGGTACAGCGGCCACCCGGACGTGCCGCCCGACAGGTTCGAGCTGGACGCCCGCCAGGTCGCCGTCGTCGGCGCCGGCAACGTCGCCGGTGACGTCGCCCGGATGCTCGCCCGCTCGCCGGACGAGCTGCGCGGCACCGACGCCCCCGAGCACGTGCTCCTCGCCTTCGCCCGCAGCCGGGTCGAGGACGTGCACGTGCTCGTGCGGCGCGGCCCGCTCCAGGCGAGGTTCACCACCCGCGAGCTGCGCGAGCTGGGGGAGATGGCCGACGCCGACGTGCTCGTCGACCCCGCCGACCTGGAGCCCGCCGACCTGGAGCCCGCCGACCTCGGCAGCGCCGCGCCGGCCACCGAGCCGGCCGCGCGTCGCAACCTGGAGGTCCTGCGGGCCTGGTCGCAGCGTCCCCCGGCCGGCCGGTCCCGCCGGGTGCACCTGCGCTTCTTCACCCGCCCCGTCGAGCTGCTGGGTGACGAGCGGGTCACGGGGGTGCTGACGGAGCGCACGGTCCTGGCCGCGGGCGGCTCGTCCTCGGGGACCGGGCAGACCCAGATCCTGGACGCGCAGATGGTGCTCCGGGCCGTCGGCTACCGGGGCGCACCCCTGGCCGGGCTGCCGTTCGACGACGTCTCGGGGGTGGTGCCCCACGAAGCCGGCCGGGTGCTGCGCGACGGGGCGCCCGCACCCGGCGAGTACGTCGCAGGCTGGGCCAAGCGCGGACCGACGGGGGTGATCGGCACGAACAAGCACGACGCCCGCGAGACCGTGCGCAGCCTGCTCGCCGACGCCGACGCCGGCTCGCTCCCCGCGCCGGCCGGGACCGACCCCGACGCCGTCGTTGCCCTGCTCGCCGACCGTGGGTGCCAGGTCGTCGACTGGGCCGGCTGGACGGCGATCGAGCGGGCGGAGGCCGAGCTCGGCCGTCAGCAGGGCCGGGCCCGCGCCAAGATCGCCGACCGCGGGACCCTGCTCCGCCTCGCCGCTCAGGCCAGGCCGGCGGCGAGCCGGGCGACCTCGACCGAGCCGACCCGGCAGCAGCCGCCGACGTAGCGGGCGCCGGCCGCCACCCAGCGCTGCGCGAGAGCGACGTCGACCACCGCCCCGTCGCCGCCCCAGGTCCGGGTCGGGCCGTCCCAGGACTCCCCGCTGTTCGGGTACGCGACGCCGGGCTTGCCGGTTGCCGCCACCGCCGCCGTCACGAGCGTCTCGACGTGCGCCGGGGCCGTGCAGTTGACGCCGACCGCAGCCACCCCGTCGTGGCCGCGGGCCAGGCCGAACACCCGCGCCACCGGCTCCCCCGCCCGGGTCGTCCGGTCGTCGGCGCAGGTCAGTGACAGCCAGGCCGGTACCGGCGAGCCGAGCGACGACAGGACGTCGAGCAGCACCGTCACCTCCTGCTCCGAGGGGACGGTCTCGACGGCGAGCAGGTCGGCACCGGCCGCGGCGAGCACCTCCAGCCGGGCCAGGTGGAACGACCGGAGGACGGCCGACGAGACCCCGTAGTCACCCCGGTACTCCGAGCCGTCGGCCAGCACCGCGCCGTACGGGCCCACGGAGGCGGCGACCAGGCGCGGCACCCCGTCCTCGGCCTCGGCCGCACCGGCGGCCTCCCGGGCGAGGGTCACCGACCGCGTGATCAGGGCCGCCGACTGCGCGCGCGAGAGCCCGCGGGAGGCGAACCCCTCGAACGACGCCTGGTAGCTCGCGGTGGTCGCCACCCGGGCACCGGCGCGGTAGAACGCGAGGTGGGTCGCGCGGATCTCGTCCGGGTCGTCGACCAGCAGCCGCGCCGACCACAGGTCGTCGGACAGGTCGTGGCCGCGCCGCTCCAGCTCGGTCGCGAAACCGCCGTCGAGCAGCACCACACCGGGCTCAGGAGGCACGGCGTTAGGTTACGGACCATGACCACGACCACCACCGGGCGGACCGCCCACCGGCAGACCCTCGAGCGAGCCCTCACCGCGATCCGGGAGCGCAGCTACTGGTCGGCCTACCCCGAGAACCTCAAGGCGTACGGCGCCGACGTGACCCCCGGCACGCAGTCCGCCGCCGAGGGCAAGGCAGCGTTCGAGGCCTACCTCGGCTCGCCGTTCCCGCTCGACCAGGGCGGCTCCGACGGCCGGGTCGAGGGCGAGCGCTCGCCGTACGGCGTCGACCTCGGCACCAGCTACCCGCACAAGCCGGTGGACGCCCTCATGGCCGACGCCACCGCCGCGATGCCCGCCTGGCGGGCGGCAGGGCCGGACACCCGCGCCGAGCTGTGCCTGGAGGTGCTGGCGCGGATCAACGCCCGCAGCCACGAGATGGCCCAGGCGGTCATGCACACGTCCGGCCAGGCCTACGCGATGGCCTTCCAGGCCGGTGGCCCGCACGCGCAGGACCGGGCGCTGGAGGCCGTGGCCTACGGCTACGCCGAGATGACCCGGCACGCGCCGCAGGCGACCTGGGAGAAGCCGCAGGGCAAGCGCCCCCCGCAGCGGATGACCAAGACCTTCACCGTGGTCCCCCGCGGTGTCGCGCTGGTCATCGGCTGCAACACCTTCCCGACGTGGAACTCCTACCCGGGGCTGTTCGCCAGCCTGGTCACCGGCAACGCGGTGGTCGTGAAGCCGCACCCCGGTGCCGTGCTGCCGCTGGCGATCACCGTGCAGGTCGCCCGGGAGGCCCTGGCCGAGCACGGCTTCGCCGCCGACCTCGTCCAGCTCGCCGCCGAGGCCCCGGGCGAGGGCCTGGCCAAGGTCCTCGCGCTGCGGCCCGAGGTGAAGGTCGTCGACTACACCGGCTCGACGGGGTTCGGCACCTGGCTGGAGCAGAACGCCCACCAGGCATCGGTGTTCACCGAGAAGGCGGGGGTCAACACGGTCGTCGTCGACTCCACCGACGACTACCAGGGGATGCTCGCCAACCTGGCGTTCTCGCTGTCGCTCTACACCGGCCAGATGTGCACGACACCGCAGAACCTGCTCGTCCCCCGCGACGGCATCACCGCCGACGGCGCGCACAAGTCAGTCGCCGACTTCGCCGCCGACCTCGCGGGCGCCCTCGACGGGCTGCTCGGCGACGACGCCCGAGCGACCGCGCTGCTCGGCGCCGTGGTCAACGACGGCGTCCTCGAACGGCTCGACGCGGCGGCGTCGTACGGCGAGGTCGTGCTCGCCAGCCGCGCCGTGACCCACCCGGACTTCCCGGACGCCGTGGTCCGTACGCCGACGATCGTGCGGGTCGACGTGGCCGACACGGGCACCTACCTGCAGGAGTGCTTCGGCCCGGTGGCGTTCCTCGTCGTCACAGGAAGCACCGACGAGTCGGTCGACCTGCTGCGCGACACCGTGCGCGAGCACGGGGCCATCACTGCGGCGGTCTACTCCACCGACGAGAAGGTGCTCGAGGCCGCCGAGGAGGCAGCCCTCGATGCCGGCGTCGCGCTGTCGGAGAACCTCACCGAGACCGTCTACGTCAACCAGTCGGCCGCGTTCAGCGACTTCCACGCCACCGGGGCGAACCCCGCGGCCAACAGCGCGCTGACCGACGCGGCCTTCGTCGCGAGCCGGTTCCGCATCGTCCAGTCCCGCCGGCACCTTGCCGCCGAGCCCGCCCCCCGGCCCGCCGCCGGCTGACCGCCGCCCGTGGCACGGCGTCGGGCCGTGGCAGTTGCCGGGGTGCCACGGCGCCAATATCCTGTGCCCGCACTGAGGCAGTTCGGTGTGACCCCCTGTCGTCACACTTTTCAGGAGGCCACCGTGGCCATCGATCCCTCGCCCGGGGCCATCGACCCGGCAGTCGTCAGGCTCCCTCCGGAGGTCGACCTCGCCACCGCACCGGCCCTGCGGGACGAGATGCTCGCCGCCGTGAACCGGGACAGCGCACACCTCGTCCTCGACGCCCGTGGGGTCCGTTTCATGGACTCGAGCGGGATCAACGCGCTGGTGCGCGTCCGTGAACGGGTCGGCGCCCTCGACGGCTCGCTGCACGTGGTCAGCGACGGCCAGCAGGTCCGGCGGGTGCTGCAGATCACGCGGCTGGCCGAGCACGTCGGCCTGGTGCGCACGATGGACGCCGCTCTCGCCTGCGTCGCCCACCCGGAGACCGTGCACACCTGCAGCCCCGAGTCCTGAGGCCGGGTCGAGGCAGAGGGCGGCCGTCCGACCACATCACACCCGGCCCGGGTTTCCCACCGGCTCGACCGGGCAGCCGACTGACATGAGCACAGTCGAGAAGTCAGTAGAGGTCGAGGTCCCGGTCCGGACCGCCTACAACCAGTGGACCCAGTTCGAGACGTTCCCGCAGTTCATGTCGGGGGTCGAGAGCATCGAGCAGCGCGACGACACGATGACCCACTGGGTCACGAAGGTCGACGGCGTCCGCCGCGAGTTCGACGCGAAGATCACCGAGCAGCTGCCCGACGAGCGCGTCGCCTGGACGACCGTCGACGGCCCGCGCCAGTCGGGCGTGGTGACCTTCCACCGGCTCTCCGACGACCGCACCAAGGTCATGGTCCAGATGGACTTCGAGCCCGAGGGCGTCGTCGAGAGCATCGGCGACCACCTGGGGTTCGTCACCCGTCAGGTGTCGGGCGACCTGGACCGGTTCAAGACCTTCATCGAGGACCAGCACCGCGAGACCGGCGCCTGGCGCGGCGAGGTCGACCGCCCCTGACCCTTGGCGGCACGGGGCTCCGCTACTAAGGTCCGGGGGCAGCTGACACGGTCCGGAGAATGGCCAGCAGCCGCTCCGAGCCGAGACCGGGACCCGTGCCGCCGCCTCCCCAGCCTGCGCCCGCACCTGCGCGCCCTGCCACCGCTGTGCCCGACGCTGCGTCGGGGTGCGGCGGCTCCTCCGACCACGTGATGCCCGCCGACCGCCGCACCCGGGCGATGCCCGAACGGGCCGGGCTGGTGGCGTCCCCGGCCCTCTCCCGGACGGCCTGACCGGATGGCCGACCACCGCGGGCCGCGGCCGGACCGCGACGAGACCGAGGACGAGAAGGCGGACCGCCGCTACGACGAGCTCCTGCAGGAGCTGCGCGTCGCGCAGACCGGCGTGCAGTTCCTGTTCGCCTTCCTGCTCACCCTCGCGTTCACGAAGCGGTTCTCCCAGATCACCGACGGGCAGGTGGCGCTCTACGTCGCGACGCTGCTCGCCACCACGGCCGCGTCGGCGCTGCTGATCGGCTCCGTCCCGCTGCACCGCGCCCTCTTCGGCCGAGGGCTCAAGCCGAGGCTCGTCCGGGTGGCCGACGTCCTGGCCCGGGCGGGGCTGGTCATGCTGCTGCTCGCCCTCAACGGGGCGGTCCTGCTCATCCTGGACGTCGTCCTCGACGGGCCCCTGCCGTACGTCCTGGCCGGCGGGTCGCTGCTGTTCTTCGTCCTGGTCTGGGGCGTGCTCCCGCTCGTCGCCCGGGAGCGGCCGGACCGCTCGCCGAGGTCAGGTGCCCCCCGCCCGGAATGACCGGACTTGTGACCGGGTACTCCCTCGTCATGCCGAGCAGTGTGGTCCGCGTGGTGCGGACCGACCACGGACGACTCTCCCGCCTGCTGCGCCGGGTCGTGACGCCCGGTCCCAGCCAGGACCGGTGGCGGGCCGAGCTGCTCGCGCTGCTGCAGGCCCACCGGGCCGGCGAGCGCGCCGTGCTCGGCGACGACGCTCTCGCCGCGGCCGGGCCGGAGGTCGTCGAGGCCGCGCGGGCCATGCACGCGCTGGACCCCGACCTCGAGCGTTGCACCCGGCTGCTCCAGGACGCCGACCCGGCGTCGCCGGCCCTGACCCGCGCGGGCCACGATCTGGCAGCGCTGCTCGACCGGCACGACGCGCTGGCCGGGACCCTGCTCGACGGGCTCGAGGCCGCCTCGGCGCGGCGGGAAGTCCGCGCCCTCGGCGGCGCGTACGTGGCAGCGCGGGACGCCGACCTGGCAGACCACGGGGTGACCGGCCCCCCGCCCCGTCGGCTGGACCTGCCCCGCGCCGAGCTGTACGAGATGGCCCGTCGGGCCGGCATCGAGGGGCGTTCGGCCATGAGCCGCGGCCAGCTCATCACCGAGCTCCTGCGCCGCCAGCCGCACCACTGAGGTCCCCTCAGGGGTCAAGGTCCGGGCCGTGCAGGCCGACTGAAGGGAAACGGGGGCCCGCACCGGGCCCACGCCGCCCACCCGTGAGGACGCCATGCGACGCCTGCTCGGCCGCGCCGTGCTGGCTGTCGGGGTGACGCTGCTCGCCCTCGGTCCGACCACTGCCGGGCACGCGGGCGAGCCCACGCCGGCGGCCGCGGGCGTCGACGCCGCCGGCGTCGACCAGGACGAGCTGGATGCCGTCCTCGACGAGGTGCGCAGCGAGCTCGCCGAGTCGTCGGAGGCCATGGTCCGGGCGTACGCCGACCTCAAGCTCGCCGACCGGGCGCTGCCGGGGGCCCGCGACACGGCCCGGCGGACGCAGGAGCTGCTCACGGAGGCCCGCAGCCGGCAGGAGCGCACGGCTCGGCTGCGTGGCGCGGCCCAGGTCCGGTACATGCTCGGCATCCAGGCGGCCGAGGCCCGGGCCGAGGCGGTCGCGGAGCAGCAGGTCCGTATCGGGCGGCTGGCCAGGGCGGTCTACCAGGGCGGCGGAGCGTTCGGCAACGTCTCGATGCTGCTCGACTCGCAGTCCCCCACCGACTTCGCCGACCGCCTCGCCGCGCTGCGTACCCTGGCCTCCTCGCAGCGGTCGGTCCTGGCCGACCTCCGCGTGGTCCAGGACAGCTACGGGGCCCGCGCCGACGACCTCGAGCTGGTCCGCGACGAGCTCGCCGCCGCCGACGTCCAGGCCCAGGAGGACCTCGAGACCGTCACCCGGCTGGCCCGCGAGGCGATCGTCGCCGAGAGCCGCGTCACCGCGCTGTCCGAGGCCCGCAAGGCCGCCCTGGCCCGGGCCGCGGAGGCGGCGCGGGCCGAGGAGCAGGCCCACGCCCAGCGCGCCGGCACCTCGTCACAGCTGCAGGCCCAGCTGGCCGACCTCGCCGGCCGCGAGCTGGGCGCGGGCGGCGGCCGCGACGGCGCGACCGTCCCCGCCAGGGCGGGGACGCTGGCCTGGCCGGTGCCGGGCCGGGTCACCTCCGCGTTCGGCATGCGGGTGCACCCGGTGACCGGGGTCTACAAGCTGCACACCGGCACCGACCTCGGCACCGCCTGCGGCACACCCATCCACGCCGCGCTGCCCGGGACGGTCATCGAGGCCGGCTGGAACGGCGCGTACGGCTGGCGGACCGTGATCGCCCACGGTGCGGTCGACGGGGTCCTGCTGGCCACGACCTACAACCACCAGACCCGTCTCGGGGTCACGGTGGGCGACCGGGTCGCGGCGGGCCAGGCCATCGGCACGGTGGGCTCCACCGGCTTCTCCACCGGCTGCCACCTGCACCTCGAGCTCTACGTCAACTCCACGCTGGTCGACCCCGAGCCCTGGCTGCCGGTCCACTGAGCCGGCGCCGCCAGCCGGCGGAGATGGCCCGCGAACCCGTCGCGGACCCGCGCCGACCGGCGCGCGCTGGTGACCACCGGCACCGCCCCGGTGCGCACCACCGCGCGGTGGGACAGTGCTGCCGCCAGGGCCACGTCCTCCTCGCACTCGAGCGCCGCGAACCCACCGACCTCGAGGTAGGCGTCGGCCCGGGCGCCGGTGTTCGCGCCGTGCACGTGACGGTGCCCGTCGCGGGGGTCGTAGGCCGCGCGCCACTGCTGCTCGACCTGCGGCGGGTGCTGCTCCCAGTCGTGCACCTCGACGGTTCCGAGGACCAGGTCCGCGCCGGCGTCGGCGAGGCGCAGCTGGTGGGCGAGCCACCCTGCGGGAACCACCGAGTCGGCGTCGGTCGTCGCCAGCCAGAACCTGTCCCGGGGCACGCCCGGCACCCGGGCCAGCGCATCGGCGATGCCCACCGCCCGGGCCTGGCCGACCGACCGCACGTCGACCTCGCGCACCCGCACGCCGGCGGACCGGGCGACGGCCACCGTGGCGTCGGAGCACGCGTCAGCCACGACCAGCAGGTCGACCGGCGGACCGCCGGCGGCCCGCACCTGCTCCACCGCGCGGAGCAGGGCCACCAGGGCCGCGGGCAGCAGCTGCTCCTCGTCGTGCGCGGGCACCACCACGGCCACGGCCTCGACCCGCGGCGTCACAGCAGACCCTCGCGCCGGGCCGGCGAAGGTGCCGGACCCGCGGTCAGCAGGTCGAGCACGAAGTCAGTCTCTTCGTGCCTCAGCGCCCCGACCAGCCCCGGCGCGGCACGGAACCGCTCGTGCACCTCGTCCCCGCCCAGCGGGTAGTCGTCGACCGGGTGCCGCCAGTGGCACAGCAGCAGGGCGCCGCCGGGCTCGAGCGACCCGGTCGTCCGGTCCACGAGCTCGGCCAGGTCGGTGTCGTCGAGGTAGTAGCCGAGCTCCGACACGACGACGAGGTCGAACGCGCCCTCGGGCCAGTCGCCGGGCACGGCACGCTGCTCGACGCGGACGTGGCGCCGGCCGGACACCGCGGCGCGGGCAGCCTCGACCGCCCGCGGGTCGAGGTCGGACGCGAGCAGCGCGTCGCAGCGGTCGGCCAGCTCTTCGGTGAGGACGCCGAGCGAGCACCCCGGTTCGAACGCCGACCGGTAGCGCGGCCGGTCCAGCGCCGCCAGCGTCACGGCACGCTTGCGGTGCTCGTACCACCGGTCGCGGAAGCCCCACGGGTCGTCGCTGTCGGCGTACATCCGCGCGAAGTAGCCGGCGGGGAGCGTCACCAGAACACCACCTCGACGTCGCGGGCGAAGTGGGCGAGGAAGCGGGCGGGAAGCACAGGGCCGTCGGCCTCGCCGGGGCCGATCCGGGAGACCTGGGTCCGGAAGCTCGCCACCGCCGATGCCTTGGCCGTCCGGGCACGCGGGTCGAGGTGCACGGTGCGCGCCCGGTGCCACGGGACGCGCGGGTCGTCCGGGTGCGACCAGCTCCAGGTCCACACCGGGTACTCCACGACGGGTACGCCGAGCGCCGCGGCCGCTCGGCCACATGCCTCGTGGTCGGGGTGCCCGTCGCCCGACCACGGCGCGAGGAGGACATCGTCCGGGGCGACCTCGCCGCGCAGCGCGTCGACCAGCCGGCCCTCGTTCGCGGCGAGCCCGCCGTCCGGCAGGCCGAGGTACCGGCGGGGCGCACCCGTGAGTCCCAGGGCCGCGACCGCCGACACCGATTCCGCCCGGCGCAGGGGCGCCAGTCGCGCGACGAGCGGCGAGGTCGAGCCCGGGTGCGAGGCCTCGCCGTCGGTGGCCCACACCAGCCGGACGTCGGCGCCCCGGGCACCGAGCAGGTGCAGCAGCCCGCCGGCGCCGAGCACCTCGTCGTCGGGGTGGGCGGCGAGCACGTGCACCCTGCGCGCTGCGAGCAGGTCGAGGTCGAGCGCCGGCCACCCCGTGGTGGGCAGCCACCCGGACCAGACCTGCTCGTCGGTCCCGTGCGCGGGCTCGATCGAGGTCACCACGAGAAGGCCTCGTCGTCCCACCGCTCGGCGGCCAGCGCGGTCGAGCCGAGCTGCTCGAGGTCGCGCTCGGCATGGCTCTGCCGCACGTAGAGCTCGAGGTCGGCGACCCGTTTGGCGTGCTCGACGTCCGTCGCCAGCGGAGAAGCGCCCAGCGCCCGGCCGGTGCGCAGGATCGCCTCGGTGGCGACCTGCTCGACCGCTGCGCGGACCCGGCCGGCGACGCGCTGGGCCCGGCCGGTGCGGTCGTCGGGGTCGTCGTCGAAGCGCCGGGCCGCGTCGCCGAGCAGGCAGCCGGCCGCGGCCAGCCCGGCGTCCAGCGCGCCGGCGTGTGCCAGGGCGTGCGGGTGCAGGCCCCGGCGGACGTGGGCCCGGCGCAGGGCGTCCGCGACCCCGCGGGCCCCGCCCCACCAGACCGCGGCGACGCCGACCGCACCGTGCCAGAAGCCGGGTCGCTCCAGGTAGGCAGCCGGTCCCCCGACGGCCTCGGCGGGGGTCGCGTCGAACCGCACGGACCGGCTGTCGCTGCCCGCCATCGCCGCCGGGGGCCAGGTGCCGTCGACCGGACCGGCCGAGGGGTCGTCCAGCCGGACGGCGAACATCCGGTAGCCGTCCTCGGACAGGGCTGTGACCAGGGCCCGGTCGCAGCTGCCGGCCCCGCTGCACCACGGCTTGGTCCCGGTCAGCCGCCAGCCCCGCGGGCCGGCGGTCGCCCGCACCGGGTCCTGCGGGGGGTTCGCGGCCCAGACCCCCCACACCTCGCCCGGTGCGGCCAGCCCGCCCGCCCCGAGGTCGGCGAGCACGGCGAGCGCGTCGAGGTGTGCCTCGGCCAGCCGCGCCAGGTCGAGGTCGAGGCTGCCCAGGTCGGCCAGCGCCCGGAACCGGGCCGCGGTGGCGCCCCGCCCCGGCGGCAGGTCGGGGAGCAGCCCGGCCGCGACGACCGCGCGGACCCAGCCGGCGGTCCGGGCCCGGACGTCGGCCTCCTGCGGGCGGAGCTCGGCGAGTTCGGCAGGGCCGGCGACGGAGGGAGGCACGGAGCGCGTCTACCCCGTGGCGGGCCGCTGTCACGCGCGGAATCCTCCGGGCCCCTCGCACGTTCAGCAGACGTGCCGGTTTTCCCGTGTCCGGCACGAAGAAGGGACGGCATGACCCAGCAGCCTCTGGCCCGGACCGCTCCCCTGCCCGCGAGCCCCACCAGCACCGACACCCCCGACCTCTACGCCCTCCCCGACCCTGCGCCGTCAGTCGAGACGTCCGACGCGTTCGACGCGTTCGACCAGGAGGTCTCCACCCCGGACCTGGTCCGGCTCTACCTCGACGAGATCGGCAAGGCCCCGCTGCTCGACGCCGCGACCGAGGTGGACCTGGCCCAGCGGATCGAGGCGGGCCTGCTCGCCCGGCACCTGCTCGACCAGCTCGGCCACCGGCGCGCCATGAAGCTGCGCGAGGCGCGCAAGGTCGCGACCTCGCTGGAGCTGGACCGGCTCGCCGCCGACGGCGAGTCCGCCAAGCGCACGTTCATCCGGGCGAACCTGCGGCTGGTCGTGTCGCTGGCCCGCCGGTACAGCCGCGCCTCGATGCCCCTGCTCGACCTCATCCAGGAGGGCAACGTCGGGCTGGTCCGCGCGGTGGAGAAGTTCGACTACGCCCGCGGCTACAAGTTCTCGACGTACGCGACCTGGTGGATCCGGCAGTCGATCGGACGGGCCATCGCCGAGCAGAGCCGCACCGTCCGGCTGCCCGTGCACCAGGTGGAGAAGCTCAGCCGGCTCAGCCGGACCCGGCGCGACCTCTCGGCCTCCTTCGGGCGGGACGCGACCGACGCCGAGGTGGCGGCCGAGATGGGGGTGGACGTCGGGACGGTGCAGGACCTCGACCGGATCTCGCGGACCCCCGCGAGCCTCGACGCGCTCGTCGGCGAGGACGGCGGCGCGACCCTCGGCGACCTCGTCGACGCGTCCGACGCCACGCCCGAGGAGCTCGTCGTCGAGGCTGACTCCCGGGGCGAGCTGATCGGCCTGGTCGACCGGCTCACCGACCGCGAGGCGGAGGTGATCCGTTGCCGCTACGGGCTGGTGCCCGGACCCAAGCAGACCTACGAGGAGATCTCCGGCCGGCTCGGCGTCAGCAGGGAACGGGTCCGCCAGATCGAGCGCGAGGCGCTCGAGCGGCTGCGCCTCTGGGTGGCCGACGCCGGCTGAGCGTCCCGGCATCCCCGGGCAGCACGCTCAGCGCGGGGCCGGTGCCACGTCCGGGGCGCACACCTGGCAGGAGTACGGGTGGTGCTCGTGGTCCGGCTCGCCGGCGGCCCCGGTCCCGGTCGTGGGCACCCGCCGGACGAGCAGGGCGGCGAGGACGCCGCCGAGCGCCAGCAGGCCGGCGCAGACCAGCATGGCGGTCCGGTAGGCCGGCTGCAGCCGGGCCGGGTCGGCGTACGCGGCGCCGTCCAGCCCCACGACGAGCGGCAGCGCCGCCACCACGAGCAGGCCGGCCACCCGCGCCACGGCGTTGTTGACCCCGCTCGCGATGCCCGCGTGCCGATCTGGGGCCGCTGCCAGCACGGTGGCCGTCAACGGGGCGACCGTGATCGCCAGCCCGAGCCCGAACAGCGCCACGGGCAGCAGGACGTCACCGACGTAGGTCGCCGAGGAGTCGATCCCCGTCAGCCACAGGGTCGCCGCGGCGGCGACCAGCGGCCCGACGGTCATCGGGACCCGGGGGCCGATCCGGGTCGACAGCGCACCCATCCGGGACGACAGCAGCAGCATGAGCACCGTGACCGGCAGCAGCGCCGCGCCCGCCGCGATCGGCGAGAACCCGGACACGACCTGGAGGGTGAGGACCAGGAAGAGGAACAGCCCGCTCAGCGCGCCGTAGACGGCGAACGTCACGAGGTTGGTGGCGCTGAAGGCGGCCGAGGAGAAGATCCCCAGCGGCAGCATCGGCTCGCGGGCGGAGCGCTCCCGCCAGACGAAGCCGACCAGCCCGAGGAGCCCGCCGACCAGCGCCACCAGCACCGCAGCCGAGCCGAGGCCGCGCTCCTGCCAGGCGATCAGCCCGTAGGTCAACGCGCCCAGGCCGACCGCGCCGACGGACGCCCCGACCACGTCCAGGGAGCGCGACGCCTCGGGGTCGCTGCTCTCCGGGACGTGCCGGTTCGTCACCAGCACGACCGCGACGGCGAACGGGAGGTTGATGAGGAACACCCAGCGCCAGCCGACGCTCTCCACGAGGTAGCCGCCGAGGAACGGCCCGGCGGCGCCGGCGATGCCGCCCAGCCCGGACCAGGCGCCGATCGCCCGCATCCGGTCCTCCGGCCGGAACGCCGACTGCAGGATCGCGAGGCTGCCCGGCGTCAGCAGGGCGCCGCCGACACCCTGGACGGCGCGGGCGGCCACCAGGGTCTCGACGTTCGGCGCGAGCCCGCAGCCGAGCGAGGCCACGGCGAACCAGACCACCCCGATGACGAAGACGCGGCGCCGGCCGAAGCGGTCCCCGAGCGAGCCGCCGAGCAGGATCAGCGAGGCGAGCGTCAGCGTGTAGGCGTTGATGGTCCACTGCAGCCCCGAGACCCCGGCGTCCAGCGACTCGCCGATCCGGGGCAGCGCCACGTTGACGACCGTGCCGTCGATGAAGGCCAGGCCCGACCCGAGCACGGTGGCCGCGAGGACCCACCGCGCCCTCGGCTCGCCGAAGGCGAGTCCTCCGGTGCCGTCGGGACGCGAGGCGGCCACGGGCTCGGGACGGTCCATGTCCGGAGCCAACACCCTCCGGCCCGCCCGTGTGCCCGGAAGCTGTGTGCCCGGAAGCTGTGTGCCCGGAAGCCCGTGCGCCCGGAAGCATCCGCCCGGGCGGTGCGGCACGACCCCGGGTGCCGGACGGGCGGTCCTCAGCGCCGGACGACCAGCCGGAGCAGCTGCCCGCCGGTCCCGTCGGTGCTGCCCAGCGGCCGCACCCGGACGAACCTCGTCACGCGGTCCCGGACGTCGTAGGTCTCGGCGGCGGCGGTGCGCCGGCTGCTCACCCCGCGGCGCACGGTGGACCACCGCCGGCCGTCGTCCGACACCTGCACGGCGAACCTCGTGGCCGCCCCCGCCCCGTTGCGCCAGCGCGCCGACACGGCGCTGATCGTCCGGGCAGCACCGAGGTCGGCGCGCAGGCCTCCCCCGGCGAGCGCCCGCACAGCGCGCAGCCGGCCGGCCCGGCGGGCCGACGGCAGCAGCTGCACCCGCAGGAGCGCCTCCATCAGGTAGTGGTCCCCGTAGGTCACCCCCGCGTCGTCATAGGTCGCGTCGTGCCGGCCGTGCAGCAGGACCGACCAGGAGCCGGTGCCCTTCGCGAGGTAGCGCGGCCCGACCAGCGAGCGCACGGTGCGCAGCCCGGCGGCCCGCCAGGTGGCGCGCCGGGCCGGGTCGGGGTCGACGCGCGCCAGGTCGAGCAGCCCGGACGCGAGCACCGCCGCGGCGGTGGTGTCCCGCCGGGTGCCGGGGGCGTCGTAGTCCCACCACGGCACGCCGTCGGCCGGCCGGTGCTCGACCGCGAAGGAGGCGGCGCGTCGGGCGGCGTCCAGCACTCGCGGGTCGCGGGTCGCGGCGTACACCGTGGTGAAGCCGTGCACGGCCCACGACTGGCCCCTCGCCCAGGTCGACCCGTCGGCCAGCCCCTGGACGGTTCCCCGCCAGACCGGCTGACCGGTCCCCTCGTCGAACCGGACCACGTGGACGGTGCTGCCGTCCTCGCGCAGGTGCTCCCGGGCGACGGTGAGGGCGTGCTGCAGCGCGAGGTCACGCCACGACGGGTCGCCGTTCCCGGCAGCCGACAGGAGCAGCTCGAGGTTCATCAGGCTGTCCACGATCACCGTGGCCTGCCCGTCGTGGCCCTCCTGCGCGTCCCAGCTGCGGAGCGCGCCGACGGCCGGCACCCATCGGCCGGCCAGCGCGGCGGCCGCCCGCTGCACGACCGCGGCGTCCTCCGCCCGGCCGGCGAGCGCGGCGCCCCGCCCGAACGAGGTCTGGAGCAGGAAGCCGAGGTCGTGGGTCGAGGTGTCGTCGGCCCGGACCCCGAGGGGCCCCTGCCGGGCCGCCGCGCCCCGGGCCCAGGCCCGCTCCCCGGTGAGCTCGTACGCCAGCCACAGCCGCCCGGGCCAGAAGCCGGCCAGCCAGCCGTTGGTGCCGCTCGTACGCCAGGGGGAGTCGCCGACCGCGACGGTCGGGTAGCGACCGGCGTCGAGCCGGCGGTCGGCACGGGCCAGCTGGCGGAGGGCGTACGTGCGGGCGTCGCGCATGGCGACCTCGAGCCGCGCCTCCGGTCGCGCCGGGGCGGCGGCGGACGCCGGCCGGGCCGGCCCCAGGAGCGCCGTCAGGGTGGCGAGCGCCAGCCAGACCACTGCCGCGCGGCGCGCTGCTGCTGTTCCCCCCTGCACGTGGCACGACGGTACCCGGGCCGGCCGCCGTCAGAGCGCTCGTTTGCGACCTGAGCCCCCGACACGCCGGGCGGAGCCCGGCGTGTCGGGGAGCCAGGTCGCAAACGATCATCCCCGGCGGGAGGCGGGCAGGGCGTGGGCGCGGACGAGGTCGGTGCGGGCCGGCGACCGGCACCGGCGGGTGTTGGATCGAGGGCATGGACTTCACGATCCCGGCCGAGCTGACGGCACTGCGGAGGTCCTTCGGGACGTTCCTCGACCGCGAGGTCCGGCCCGTGGAGGAGGCGCTGCACACGGACCTCACCGGCCTCGACCCGGACCGCGAGGCGCTGCACGCCGCCGTCGACGCCCTGCGCCGGAGGTCGGCCGCCGAGGGCTTCTACGCCGCCCACCTCCCGGCGGAGGCGGGCGGGTCGGGGGTCCCCACCCTGGGCACCGCCCTGCTCGTCGAGGACGCCGCGCGGTCCGGGCTCCGGCTCGCGCCCCTCACGCTGGGCGTGCCGAGCCCGTCGGGCCCGAGCCCCCTGCTCCTCCAGCTGCCGCGAGCACCTGCACCCGATCGTACCTCGCGCCGGTGGTGCGGGCCGAGCAGACGATGTGCTTCGCCCTCACCGAGCCGGAGGCGGGCAGCGACGCGCAGGCGATCCGGACGTCGGCCCGCCGCGACGGCGACGACTGGGTCATCGACGGGATGAAGCACTACATCACCAACGGCGACCGGGCCGACTTCGCCGTCGTGTTCGCGGTGACCGACCGGGAGAAGCGGGCCGACGGCGGCATCACCGCGTTCGTGGTGCCCCGCGAGCAGTACCGGGTCGGCAAGATCCAGGCGACGATGGCCGACTCGCACCCCGCCGAGCTGTGGTTCGACGGGGCCCGGGTGCCGGGCGACCACGTGGTCGGCGAGGTGGGCCGCGGCTTCCAGGCAGCGATGGGCTTCCTCAACGCCGGCCGAGCCGGGTTCGCGGCCCAGTCCCTGGGCTTCGCCGAGCTGTGCCTCGACGAGGCCGTGCAGCACGCGAGCACCCGCACCGCGTTCGGGAAGCCGCTCGGCGCCAACCAGGGGGTGTCGTTCCCGCTCGCCGAGTGCAAGGCCGACATCGAGGCGATGCGGTGGCTGACCTACCACCTGGCCTGGGCGGTGGACACCGGCACGACCGAGGCGGGCAACCCGGTGCTCGACTCGTCGATCGCCAAGTACTACTGCACGGAGAAGGCGTACGCGGTGGCCGACCGGTGCCTGCAGGTGTTCGGCGGCATGGGGCTGTTGCGCGAGGGCCCGATCGAGCGGGTGCTCCGGCACCTGCGGGTCCTGCGGGTCGTCGAGGGCGCCACCGAGGTCCAGAAGCTCGTCATCGCCCGCTCGCTGGGGCTCTGAGGGCGGCTCCGGCGGCTGCAGGCAGGGGTCCCGCACGTTTCGGGCGTGCGACTAGGCTGGGCCGCACCGCCGGACGTGTCGAGCAGCGCAAGGAAGAGGGCGATCAGCGCCGTGTCACAGTCAACCTCCGGGCAGGAGCAGACCAGCCAGGAGCAGACCAGCCAGGCCCACAAGGCTCCCGGTGGCTTCGGGCCCAACGAGTGGCTCGTCGACGAGCTCTACCAGCAGTACCTCGCCGACAAGAGCAGCGTCGACAAGGCCTGGTGGGACTTCTTCCAGGACTACCGCCCCGCCGAGTCCGGACCGGCCGCGCCGAACGGCACCGGCTCGCCCGCGGCGACGGCGGAGAAGGCCGACGCCCCGCAGCAGGAGAAGCAGGAGAAGCAGCAGGCGCCGGCGCCGGTGGCCGACGGCACCGCCGCGGCCGACCAGGTCTCCCAGGCGCCCGAGAGCCGCCCGGTGAGCGCCCCCGCGACCCCACGGAAGGACGCCCCCGCCGCGTCGCCCGGCACCAAGCCGGGGGCGGGCAAGGGCGAGGGGCGTCCCGGCGAGGAGGTCAAGGCGCTCAAGGGCCCGGCGGCCCGCGTGGTGGCCAACATGAACGCCAGCCTCGCGGTGCCCACCGCCACGAGCGTCCGCGCCGTCCCGGCCAAGCTGCTCATCGACAACCGCACGGTCATCAACAACGCGCTCCAGCGCAACCGCGGCGGCAAGGTGTCCTTCACCCACCTCATCGGCTTCGCCGTGATCAAGGCCCTCGCCGAGATGCCGGAGATGAACAACGGGTTCACCGAGGTCGACGGCAAGCCGGCGGTGGTCACCCACGAGCACGTCAACTTCGGCCTCGCGATCGACGTCCAGAAGCCCGACGGCAGCCGGTCGCTGCTGGTCCCGTCGATCAAGGGCGCGGGAGGCATGGACTTCGCCGGCTTCTGGTCGGCGTACGAGGACGTCGTGCGGCGGGCTCGCGGCAACAAGCTCACGGCCGACGACTTCGTCGGCACGACCATCACGCTGACCAACCCCGGCACGATCGGCACGGTCCACTCGGTCCCGCGACTCATGGCCGGACAGGGCACGATCATCGGCGTCGGCGCGATGGAGTACCCCGCCGAGTACCAGGGCGCGGCACCCGAGACGCTGGCCCGGCTCGCGGTCAGCAAGATCATGACGCTGACCTCGACGTACGACCACCGGATCATCCAGGGCGCCCAGTCCGGCGACTTCCTGCGCCGCGTGCACGGCCTGCTGCTCGGCGAGCAGGACTTCTACGACGAGGTCTTCCGCGCGCTGCGCATCCCGTACGAGCCGATCCGCTGGGTCAGCGACATCTCGGCCTCGCACGAGGACGACGTCGCCAAGCAGGCCCGGGTGCAGGAGCTGATCCACGCCTACCGCGTGCGCGGGCACCTGATGGCCGACACCGACCCGCTGGAGTTCCGTCAGCGCAGCCACCCCGACCTCGACGTCGTCACGCACGGCCTGACGCTGTGGGACCTCGACCGCGAGTTCGCGACCGGCGGCTTCGGCGGCAAGCCGATGGCGACCTTGCGCGAGATCCTCGGTGTCCTGCGCGAGTCGTACTGCCGGCGCATCGGCATCGAGTACATGCACATCCAGGACCCCGAGGAGCGCCGCTGGATCCAGCAGCGCGTCGAGGTCGGCTTCCCGAAGCCGGACCGCCAGGACCAGCTGACGATCCTGCGCCGGCTCAACGCGGCCGAGGCGTTCGAGACGTTCCTGCAGACCAAGTACGTGGGCCAGAAGCGGTTCTCGCTCGAGGGCGGCGAGTCGGTCATCCCGCTGCTCGACGAGGTGATGACCTCGGCGGCCGAGTCCGGCCTCGACGAGGTCACCATCGGCATGCCGCACCGCGGCCGGCTCAACGTGCTGGCCAACCTGGCCGGGAAGTCCTACGCACAGATCTTCCGGGAGTTCGAGGGCAACCAGGACCCGCGCTCGGTGCAGGGCTCGGGCGACGTGAAGTACCACCTCGGCACCGAGGGATCGTTCAAGGCCCCCGACGGGAGCGAGTGCAAGGTCTACCTCGCCGCCAACCCGTCGCACCTCGAGGCGGTCAACCCGGTGCTCGAGGGGATCACGCGGGCCAAGCAGGACCGCATCAACAAGGGCGAGGACGGCTACACCGTGCTGGCGGTCCTGCTGCACGGCGATGCGGCCTTCGCCGGCCAGGGTGTGGTCGCCGAGACGCTGAACCTCTCGCAGCTGCGCGGCTACCGCACCGGCGGCACGATCCACGTCATCGTCAACAACCAGGTCGGGTTCACCACGTCGCCGGCCGCCTCGCGCTCGTCGTTCTACTGCACCGACGTCGCGCGCATGATCCAGGCACCGATCTTCCACGTGAACGGCGACGACCCCGAGGCCTGCGTCCGGGTCGCGAAGCTCGCCTTCGAGTACCGGCAGGAGTTCAAGAAGGACGTCGTCATCGACCTCGTCTGCTACCGCCGCCGCGGCCACAACGAGGGCGACGACCCGTCGATGACCCAGCCGCTGATGTACAGCCTGATCGAGGCCAAGCGGTCGGTCCGCAAGATCTACACCGAGTCCCTGATCGGTCGCGGCGACATCTCCGTCGAGGAGGCCGAGCAGGCCCTTCGTGACTACCAGGGGCAGCTCGAGCGGGTGTTCGCCGAGACCCGCGAGGCGATCGCGTCCTCGCAGGACGAGGGCACCGGCCAGGGCATCGACCCACCCGCCGAGCAGTCCTCGGCGGTCGCCGCCGGCACGCGCCGGACCGCGGTCGACCTCGAGGTGGTCAAGCGGATCGCCGACGCCTTCGTCGCGCTGCCCGACGGCTTCACCGTCCACCCGAAGCTCATGCCGCTGCTGCAGAAGCGCGCGGCGATGGCGTCCGAGGGCGGCATCGACTGGGCGATGGGCGAGCTGTTCGCGTTCGGCTCGCTGCTGCTCGAGGGCAAGCCGATCCGCCTGTCCGGCCAGGACTCGCGCCGCGGCACGTTCGTCCAGCGGCACGCCGTCCTGACCGACCGGGTCACCGGCAGCGAGTGGGTGCCGCTCGCCCACCTCGACGAGGGCCAGGCGCGGTTCTGGATCTACGACTCGCTGCTGTCGGAGTTCGCCGCCATGGGCTTCGAGTACGGCTACTCGGTGGCACGCCCGGACGCGCTGGTGCTGTGGGAGGCGCAGTTCGGCGACTTCCTCAACGGCGCGCAGACCATCATCGACGAGTTCATCGCCGCCTCCGAGCAGAAGTGGAGCCAGCGCTCGTCCGTCGTCCTCCTGCTGCCGCACGGCTACGAGGGCCAGGGCCCCGACCACTCGTCGGGACGCATCGAGCGGTTCCTCACGATGTGCGCCGAGGACAACATGACGGTCGCCTACCCGTCGACCCCGGCGTCGTACTTCCACCTGCTGCGCTGGCACGCCTACCACGAGCCGCGTCGGCCGCTGATCGTGTTCACGCCCAAGTCGATGCTGCGGCTGAAGGCCGCCGCGTCGCCCGTCGAGGACTTCACGTCCGGCACGTTCCGGCCGGTGATCCCCGAGACCGAGGGGGGCATCGACCCGGCCGGGGTGCGCCGGGTCCTGCTCTGCGCCGGCAAGGTCTACTACGACCTGCTCGCCGAGCGGGCCAAGCGGGCCGGCTCCGGCGGCGAGCAGGTGGCGATCGTGCGCGTCGAGCAGCTCGCCCCGCTGGCCGCGCGCGAGATCGGCGAGGCGGTGGCGCCCTACCCGGACGCCCAGCTGGTCTGGGTGCAGGAGGAGCCGGCCAACATGGGCAGCTGGCCGTTCATGGCGCTCAACCTGCCCGCGCAGCTCGGCGGGCGCGCGCTGTCGTGCGTCGCGCGCAAGCCCTCGGCCTCGCCGGCCGCCGGCTCGCACCGGGTCCACGACCTCGAGCAGCGCCAGCTGGTCGAGCAGGCCTTCACCCTCTAGCGCGGCACCCGTGTACTTCACCGACCGCGGCATCGAGGAGCTCGAGGCCCGCCGCGGGGAGGAGACCGTCTCCGTCGCGTGGCTGGCCGGCCGGCTGCAGCAGTTCGTCGACGAGAACCCCGACTTCGAGGTCCCGGTCGAGCGGCTGGCCACCTGGCTGGCCCGCCTCGACGACGCCGACGACGAGTGAGCCCCGGCGCCCGGTGACCGGCCCGGCCTCCACAGGATCTCCACCTCGCCGGCAGCCCGTGCGCACTCCGCATCCCTAGGCTCGCCGGCATGACCTCCCCCACGGCCCCCACGACCCCGGCGGCCGTCGTCCTCGTCGTCGAGGACGAGCCCGCCATCGCCGACGCGGTCGCCGCCCGGCTGCGCGCCGAGGGCTTCACGGTCCACGTGGCCGCCGACGGGCCGGCCGGGGTCGCGGCGGCCGCCGAGCACGCACCCGATCTCGTCGTGCTCGACGTGATGCTGCCCGGCTTCGACGGGCTGGAGGTCTGCCGGCGGGTGCAGGCGCAGCGGCCGGTGCCGGTGCTGATGCTCACCGCGCGCGACGACGAGGCCGACACCCTGATGGGGCTGGCTGCGGGCGCCGACGACTACCTCACCAAGCCGTTCAGCATGCGCGAGCTCGTCGCCCGGGTCCATGCCCTGCTCCGCCGGGTACGCCGGGCCGCCGAGCTCGCGGCCCAGGGCCAGGCGGCGCCCGTCCAGCACCTCGGCGACCTCGAGATCGACCGGGCGGGCCGCCGCGTGCGGCGGTCCGGCGACAGCGTCCACCTCACCCCGCTGGAGTTCGACCTGCTCAGCGCGCTGGCCGAACGCCCCCGGCAGGTGCTCTCCCGGGAGCAGCTCCTGGCGCAGGTGTGGGGCTGGCCGGAGGCCTCGGGGACCCGCACCGTCGACAGCCACGTCAAGGCGGTGCGTCGCAAGCTCGGCGCCGACGTGATCCGCACCGTGCACGGCGTCGGCTACGCGGTGGAGGCCTAGGTGACCGGGCCCCGGCCGCTGGACCCGGTGCACTCCCTCAAGGCCAAGCTCGGCGTGCTCGTCGCCGTCAGCGTGGCGGTGGCGTCGCTCTTCGTCTGGTACGGGCTGGTCGACCTGGGCTGGCGGCCGCGCTACACGCTGCCGGTCGCCGTCCTGCTGGCCCTCGTCGTGACGCAGGTGCTGGCCCGCGGCATGACCTCGCCGCTGCGGTCGATGACCGCCGCCGCCCGGGCGATGGCCCGCGGCGACTACAGCCGCCGGGTGCCGGCCACCTCCCGCGACGAGGTCGGAGAGCTGGCGCGGGCCTTCAACCGGATGGCCGGCGACCTGGAGGCCGCCGACCGTGAGCGGCGCGAGCTGGTCGCCAACGTGAGCCACGAGCTGCGCACCCCGATCGCCGCGCTGCAGGCGATCCTGGAGAACCTCGCCGACGGCGTCGCCCGGCCCGACCCGGAGACCCTGCGGACGGCGCTGTCGCAGACCGAGCGGCTGGGGCGGCTGGTCCGCGAGCTGCTGGACCTCAGCCGGATCGATGCGGGCACCGAGCCGCTGGACCGCTGCGAGCTGCCCGTCGCTCCCGTCGTCGACGCCGCGGTCGCCGAGGCCACCATGGCCGGCCGGGACGTGCACTTCGCCGTCGAGGTGGCGCCGGCCGACGCGTCCGCCTGGGTCGACGGTGCCCGGTTGCACCAGGTCCTGGCGAACCTGCTCGACAACGCGGCCCGGCACAGCCCGCCGGGCGGCACCGTGCGGGTGACCGCCCGGACCGACGACGCCGGCCTGCACCTCGAGGTCGCCGACGACGGGCCCGGTATCGACCCGGCCGACCGCGACCGGGTCTTCGACCGGTTCTACCGCGGCAGCGCCGACGGCACCGGCAGCACCGGCCTCGGCCTGGCCATCGCGCGCTGGGCGGTCGGCCTGCACGGCGGCCGGATCGCGCTCGCACCGGGCGACGGGGCCGGCTGCCGGTTCGTCGTCGACCTCCCGCCGGCCGCCCCGGAGGCGACGGCATGACCGACACCTGGGGCGCGTCCGCCGGACCTGGCACCGGCGGAGCCCGGGTGCCCGACCCGCTCTCCGCCGGGCTCGACCGCCTCTGGCCGGACGGTGGCCGGGCCGCCCCGCGGCCGGTGACCGCGTTGTCCCTGCTGGCCGGCCTGGTGGGCGCGGTGCTGGTCGTCGACAGCACGCCCGGCCTCGGCGTCCTGCTGACGGGCCTGGCCGCCGGCAGCGCGGCGCTGCCGACCGTGCGGCACCGGCTGGGAGCCCACGAGGTCACGTTCGCAGGTCTCGGCGTGCTGCTGCTCGGCGTCGTCGCGGTCCGGGACGCGCCGTGGCTGGTCGCCCTGAGCCTGCTGGGTGCCACGGGACTCGTGTCCTACGCACTCGTCCCGACCCGCAGGCTGGTGGCCGGGCTGCTCGCCGGCAGCTCGCTCCCGATGGCCGCGCTCCGCTGCCTGCCCTGGGTGCGGCGCGGCCTGAGCCCGCACGTCCGGTCCGCCCGCGGCTGGCTCGGCGCGGCCCGGGTCGGCGCCCTGACCGCCGTGCTCCTGCTGGTGTTCGGCGCGTTGTTCGCCAGCGCCGACGCGGTGTTCGCCGCCCTGCTCCCCCGCGTCGACCTCGGCCTGCTGCCGGTGCGGCTGGTCACCGTCGTCGTCGTCGCCGGGGCGGCGATGAGCGTCGCCTTCCTCGGTGCCGCGCCACCGCGCTGGGACGCCGTGACGCCGCCACCCGGCCGGCCGGTCCGACCCGCCGAGTGGCTGGTGCCGATCGCGGTCCTCGTCGGGTTGTTCGCGACGTTCGTCGCGGTGCAGCTGACCGTGCTCTTCGGCGGGCACCGGCACGTCCTCGAGACCGCGGGCATGACCTACGCGGAGTACGCCCGCGGCGGCTTCGGCCAGCTGGTCGCGGTGACCCTGCTGACCCTGTCGGTCGTGGCCGCGACAGTGCGCTGGGCACCGCGCCGGAGCACCGGCCAGCGGGTGGCGCTGAGGGTGCTGCTCGGCGCGCTGTGCACGCTGACCCTGGTCGTCGTCGGGTCCGCGCTCTACCGGTTGCACCTCTACGAGGAGGCGTTCGGCTTCACCCGGCTCCGGCTGTTCATGAACGCCTTCGAGACCTGGCTCGGCGTCCTGGTGCTGCTGGTGATGGCTGCCGGCATCCGGCTGCGGGCCGGCTGGCTGGCCCGCGGCGTGGTCGCGACGGCGGCCGGCACCCTGCTCGTGCTCGCGGCGCTGGACCCCGACGCGTTCGTCGCGCAGCGCAACGTCGACCGCTACCTGGCCACCGGCTCGATCGACGTGGCGTACCTCCAGGCGCTGTCCGCCGACGCGGTGCCGGAGCTGGACCGCCTGCCCGAGCCGACCAGGTCCTGCGTGCTCGCCGGCATGGCCGGCGTCGCCGCCGCGCAGGACTCGCACGGGCCGGGCGGCTGGAACCTCTCCCGGGCCCGGGCCACCGACCTGCTCCGGGTGCGCCCGGTGACGTCGTCGACCTCCTGCGGGTCCGGGTCGCTGCCCTGACCACCCGGATTGACACCGAGCAATCGCGATGTATCGTGTTCAGGACGCGATACATCGTGAATGGAGAGCCCATCATGCCGCAGTGGCGGATCGAGCAGCCCCAGTCCCTCGACCTCGAGGGTGTCCGGCGCCTGGAGGTCCGGATGGTGTCCGGCAGCATCGACGTCGTCGGGCGCACCGAGGACGCCGAGTCCGGCGCCGCCCGGGTGGAGGTCAGCGACCTCGACGGCCCCCTGACCGTCACCCTCGAGGACGGCACCCTGACCATCGTTCACGAGCGGCTGACCTGGGGCGGCCTGCTCGACTGGGTGGGCAACCGCCGGGCCGAGGCGACCGTGTCCGTCTCGGTGCCGCACACCTGCCCCGTCGAGCTCGGCGTGGTCTCGGCCGACGCCGTGGTGTCCGGCATCGAGGCGGCCCGGACCGCGGTGAAGTCCGTCTCCGGTGACGTGACCCTCGACGGGGTGCGCTCCGACATCACCGCGCAGACGGTGTCCGGCGACCTGGAGACCCGGCAGCTGGCCGGCACCCTGGCGTTCACCACGGTCTCCGGCGAGCTCACCGTCGTCGACGGCCGCAGCGACCGGGTCAAGGCGGAGACGGTGTCCGGCGACCTGACCCTCGACCTCGACCTGCTCGCCGGGGGCCGCATCGACGTGTCCAGCGTCTCCGGCGACCTGACCCTGCGGATGCCCGCGGACGTCGGCATGAGCGTCGACGTGAAGACGATGACCGGGTCCCTGGACAGCGCGTTCGACGGGGTCACCAGCGACCGCAAGCCTGGCAAGGCGACCATGAACGGCCGCGTCGGCAGCGGCGACGGGCGGCTCAGCGCCAAGACGGTGTCCGGCGACGTCACGCTCCTCCGGCGGCTCCCGGCCTCGGCATGAGCCCGGTCTTCGGGCACGGCAGGCTGCGGCTCTACCTGCTCAAGCTGCTCGACGAGAGCCCCCGGCACGGGTACGACGTGATCCGCGAGCTGGAAGACCGCTTCATGGGCCTCTACTCGCCCAGCGCCGGCACGGTGTACCCGCGGCTGGCGCGCCTCGAGGCCGAGGGCCTGGTCACCCATCAGGTGCAGGAGGGGCGCAAGGTCTACCGGATCACCGAGACCGGCCGGGATGAGCTGACCCAGCGGCAGGGCGACCTCGACGACCTCGAGCAGGAGATCGCCGGCTCGGTGCGCGACCTCGCCACCGAGATCCGCAGCGAGGTCGCGGGGTCGGTCCGCGACCTGCGCACCGAGCTCAAGGCTGCGGCGAAGGACGTCCGCCGGCAGGGCCGCGCCAGGGCGCGCGAGGAGCGGCAGGCGAGCACGCCGAGCAGCGACCCGTTCCGCGCCGACGTGGAGCGCACCCTCGACTGGTTCCGCTCCGAGCTGCGCACCCTCACCCGGAGCGGGACGCACTCCCCGGCCGAGGTGGCCGACCTGCGCGACCTGCTCCAGCGGACCCTGGACGAGGCCCGGCGGCTGCTCGGCCGGTAGCCCGTGCCGCGCGTGGCCGGCCGGAGCGCTCAGCCGTCGAGGAGCGACCGTTTCATGCCGTAATGACTGGCCTCGTAGCCCAGCCGAGCATAGAACCGGTGGGCGTCCTGTCGTGTCGTGTCCGTGGTCAGCTGCGAGAGCACGGCCCCCCGGTCCCGGCCGTACTCATGGGCCCACTCGAACAGCGCTGACCCGAGACCCGATCCCCGAGCCGGGCCGGCGATGCGGACGGCCTCGATCTGCAGTCGCGTCGCCGCACCGCGCGCCAGGCCGGGCAGCAGGGTGAGGTGCATCGTCGCCACCACGGCTCCGTCGGCCGCCCGGACGACCACCAGGAGGTGTCTCAGGTCGCTGTCGATCGCTGCGAACGCGCTCTCGTACGGCGCGAGGTCGTCCAGCTCCCGGGAGGCGCCCAGGCTGTCCTCCCGCAGCAGCTCGACGATCGCAGCCAGGTCGCGTCGTTCGGCCCGTCCCACGGAGTAGGTCGCACCTGTGACCGTCAGCTGATCCACCGGCGAAGTGTCGGTGACCGGACGCCGGCTGGCAACACGCCCTCCCGCCGGTCAGGCCGGGTGGGGGTCGAGCGGGGTGGGGTCGCGCTGCTCGCGCAACCAGCTCGGCACCCCCTCGTCGAAGATCGTGCGGTAGCCCCCGTCCCACTCCAGGACGGCGCGCCGGAAGCAGTCGGCGCGTGACACCGCGCCGACCCGGACCGCCAGCCGGGCCGCGGCCACCAGGTCGCGCCGGTCGAAGTCGTCGGTCCAGGCCTCCAGGTAGGCGTCCCGCAGCCGGGCCAGCTCGGGCGCACCGGGCGGCAGGCCCGCGAGCTCAGCGACGAACCTCAGGCTGATCAGCAGCGACCCGAACGGCTGACCGACCACGGCGTCGCCCCAGTCGAAGACGCGCAGCGGACCGCCCGGCGACGCCGGGGCGAAGACGTTGTTGTCGTGCAGGTCGTCGTGCTGCAGGGTCGCCGGGATCCCGAAGGCCGCGAGGTCCCGGCACTGCCGGGCGTACGCCGGGGCGTGCGCCACGAGGGCGTCGCGCTCGGCGGAGCTCAGGCCACGGTCGGTGTCGAGCAGCAGCAGCGAAGGATCGGCGAGCAGGGCGTCGCGGAGGGCGGGCAGCGCCTCGGGCGTCGCGTCGACCAGACCGGCGGCGGACAGCTCGTCGACATAGGGCTCCAGGCTGCGCTGCAGGGCGGCGTACTCGACGAGCAGCTGCTCCCACACGCCGAGGTCGGCACGGGCACCCTCCACCGACCGCAGCGTCGGCCCACCGTCGGGCAGCAGCAGCCAGCCCCGCTCGACGTCGAGGGCGAGCGGTTCGAGGACGTGCTCGGGCGCCCGCCGCACGAGCACCTCGTACAGCGCCGCCTCCTGCTTCATGCCGAGGGCGTTGGCCTTGAACCACACCGGGGCTGGCGACGTCGGTACCTGGATCACCGTGGACCAGGGGTAGGAGCGGTCCTGCCGGGCCGCGCCCACCTGCCGCAGGCCGAGCCGCGCCAGCTGGTCGGCCACCCACGCGTCGACCCCGGCGCGCCACACCGGGTCGCGCCAGCGAGGCAGGGCGACGTCCTCGTCTCCCTGCGTCACGGCAGCGTCCTCCGTCACGGCAGCGCGCTCAGGCCGGGCGGGTGAGCACGATCTTGCCGAACACGTCTCCCCCGGCGAGCCGGCGGAAGCCCTCGGCCGCCTGCTCGAGCGGCAGCGTCGAGTCGACGACCGGGCGCACACCGGTCTCGGCGAGGAACCGGATCAGCCGGCCCAGCTCGTCGCGAGTGCCCATCGTCGAGCCGACGACGCGCTGCTGCAGGAAGAAGACCCGGCGCAGGTCGGTGACCGCCCGGTGCCCACCGGTCGCGCCGGACACCACCACGACGCCGCCCGGCGCCAGCGACTTGAGGCTGTGGTCCCAGGTGGGTTCGCCCACCGTCTCCATCACCGCGTCCACCCGCTCGGGGAGCCGGGCACCCGCGGCGAAGGCCTGGTCCGCGCCCAGCTCGACGGCCCGCGCGCCCTTGGCCTCGTCGCGGCTGGTGACCCACATCCGCAGACCGGCCGCCCGGCCGATCGCCACGAGCGCCGTCGCGACGCCGCCACCGGCCCCCTGCACCAGCACGGTCTGCCCGGGGCGGACCCCGCCCTGGGTGAACAGCATCCGGTAGGCGGTCAGCCACGCGGTCGGCAGGCAGGCGGCCTCCTCGAAGCTGAGCCCGGCCGGCTTGGGCACCAGGTTGCGCCGCGGCACCACGACGAGGTCGGCCAGCGTCCCGTCGTACTTCTCCGAGAGCAGCGAGCGCCGCGGGTCCAGTGTCTCGTCACCGCGGAAGTCCGGGTCGCCCACGACGGCGTGGACGACGACGTCGTTGCCGTCCTGGTCCACACCGGCGCCGTCGCAGCCGAGCACCATCGGCAGCCGGTCGTCCGGCAGGCCGACGCCCTGCAGGCTCCACAGGTCGTGGTGGTTGAGCGACGCGGCGCGCAGCCGTACCGTCGCCCAGCCCTCGGGCGGCACGGGATCGGGTCGCTCCCCCACCTCCAGGCCACCGAGCGGGTCGTCCGCGTCGGTCCGGACGGCGGCGGCGGCAAGCATGCGCCCGACCCTATCCAGGCGCCTCCGCGCCGCTCGGATGAGACGGCTCTCACACCGGCAGGGACCGCGAACTGGTCGGGCCAGGTCACCCCGGCCCCTACCGTGGAGGGCAGCGACGGTCGTCCCGCCCGGTCCCTCGCGGCACCTCGACCACCACTGCCAGCAGCGCGTGCTCGCGATCGCGCCGCCGGCCCTGCCGGCGCCTGCGCGGTGCCCCGACCGAAACGGCCGCATGCCTCTCCCCGCTCCTGCCCGTGCCCGTCTGCAGCGCCCCTCGTGGGCCTCGCCCGCCGTCTTCCGCACCGAGGCGCTCGCCGGCCTCGTCGTCGCGCTCGCCCTGATCCCCGAGGCGATCTCGTTCTCGATCCTGGCGGGGGTGGACCCGCGGGTCGGGCTGTTCGCCTCGTTCACGATGGCCGTCGTCATCGCGTTCACCGGGGGCCGGCCGGCCATGATCTCGGCGGCGACCGGCGCCATCGCGCTGGTGGTGGCACCGCTGGCGAAGGAGCACGGCCTGGACCATCTGGTCGCCGCGGTCGTCCTCGGCGGGATGATGCAGGTCGCGCTCGCCGCGCTCGGGGTGGCCCGGCTGATGCGCTTCGTACCGCGCAGCGTCATGGTCGGGTTCGTCAACGCCCTGGCGATCCTGATCTTCCTGGCCCAGATGCCGCACCTGGTCGACGTGCCGTGGGTCGTCTACCCGCTCGTGGGGCTGGCGCTGGCGATGATCCTCGGGCTCCCGCGACTGACCACGGCGGTCCCGGCGCCGCTGGTCGCCATCGTCGTCCTGACCGTGCTGACCACGGTGGCTGCCGTCGCCGTCCCCACCGTCGGCGACGAGGGACGGCTGCCCGACTCGCTGCCCCGGTTCGGCCTGCCCGACGTCCCGTACGACCTGGCGACGCTGCGGCTCATCGCGCCGTACGCGCTGGCGCTGGCGCTGGTGGGGCTGATGGAGTCGCTCATGACGGCCAAGCTGGTCGACGACATCACCGACACCCGCTCGTCCAAGACCCGTGAGTCCTGGGGGCAGGGAGTCGCCAACGTCGTCACCGGGCTGTTCGGAGGCATGGGTGGCTGCGCGATGATCGGCCAGACGATGATCAACGTGAAGACCTCCGGCGCGCGGACCCGGCTCTCGACGTTCCTCGCCGGGGTCTTCCTGCTCGTCCTGGTGGTGGCGCTGGGCCCGCTGGTCGCGGCGATCCCGATGGCGGCACTGGTCGCCGTGATGGTCGTGGTGGCCGGGCTGACCTTCGACTGGCACTCGGTGGCCCCGTCGACGCTGCGCCGGATGCCGAAGAGCGAGACGTCGGTGATGCTCGTGACGGTCGCGGTCGTCGTCGTCACGCACAACCTGGCGTACGGGGTCCTGGCCGGCACCCTCGCGGCGATGATGCTCTTCGCCCGCCGGGTCGCGCACCTGGTCGAGGTCACCTCGGTCACCGACCCGGACGGCTCCGAGGTCATCTACTCGGTGCACGGAGCGCTGTTCTTCGCCTCCAGCAACGACCTGGTCGGGCAGTTCGACTACGCCGGCGACCCGGACCAGGTGGTCATCGACCTGTCCTCCTCGCACGTGTGGGACGCCTCCGCGGTCGCCGCGCTCGACGCGGTGACCACGAAGTACGCCCGGCGCGGGAAGACCGTCCGGATCCTCGGGCTCACCGAGCTCAGCGGCCACCTGCACCGCCGTCTGAGCGGGCAGCTCTCCCCGCACTGAGTCGCCCGCCCGGGTGCGGCGGCCGGCCGCCTGCACCACTCGCGATACATCTTGACATCCGGAACTCACGATGTATCGTGTTCTCGGACGCGATACATCGTGTATCGCGACGCGGACGAAGGAGCAGACCATGCGCAACGCGGCGCGGGGCCGGGCCACCAGGCACGACGACGAGGTCCACGAGGACACCATGCGGGTCCGCCGCGCGGGCGCCCCGCGCCCCGAGGCGCCGCACCTGAGACTGCGCAGCCAGCCGCGCCCCCTGGGCTGACCGCGTCAGCCCCGGCCGGCGCGCTCCCCCGCCCTGCCGGTCAGGTCCGGGCGACGCCGTCCCGCCGGGCCGCGGCCGAGACCGCGGCCGCGACCGCCGGGGCCACCCGCTCGTCGAAGGGGCTCGGGACCACCCGGTCGACGCTCAGCTCGTCCGCCACGACAGCCGCCAGCGCCTCGGCGGCCGCCAGCTTCATCCCCTCGGTCACCGCCCTGGCGCGCACGTCGAGCGCTCCGCGGAAGATTCCCGGGTAGGCGAGCACGTTGTTGATCTGGTTGGGGTAGTCGCTGCGGCCGGTCGCCACCACCCGGGCGTGCCGCGCGGCGACCTCCGGGTGGACCTCGGGGTCGGGGTTGGCCAGCGCGAAGACGATCGCGTCGTCGGCCATCGCGGCGACGGCCTCCTCGGGCACGGTGCCGCCGGAGACCCCGATGAACACGTCGGCGCCGCGCAGCGCCTCGACCAGGCTGCCGGTCCGACCCCCGCCGTTGGTCACCGAGGCGAGGTGGCGCTTCACCGAGCTGAGCCCCTCGCGGCTGCCGTGCAGGACGCCGCCCCGGTCGGTGACCGCGATCTCGCCGATGCCGGCCTCGCGCAGGATGGTGGTGACCGCCACCCCGGCGGCCCCGGCGCCCGAGACCACGACCCGCAGGTCGCCCAGCGTGCGTCCGGTGAGCAAGGCAGCGTTGCGCAGCGCGGCGAGGACGACCACGGCGGTGCCGTGCTGGTCGTCGTGGAAGACCGGGATGTCGAGCAGCGCCTTGAGCCGGTCCTCGACCTCGAAGCACCGGGGCGCGCTGATGTCCTCGAGGTTGATGCCCCCGAAGCCGGGCGCGATCCGCACCACCGCGTCGACGATGTCGTCGACCGAGGTCGCGTCGAGGCAGATCGGCACCGCGTCGACCCCGGCGAACTCCTTGAACAGCACCGCCTTGCCCTCCATGACCGGCAGCGCGGCGCGGGGGCCGATGTCGCCCAGACCGAGCACGGCGCTGCCGTCGGTCACCACCGCGACGACGTTCGACTTCCAGGTCAGGTCGTGGACGAGGTCGGGGTTCGCCGCGATCGCGCTGCAGACCCGCGCGACACCGGGGGTGTAGGCCATCGACAGGTCGGCCCGGTCCCGGAGCGGCACGGTCGAGACGGTCGCGAGCTTGCCACCGCGGTGCAGCGCGAAGACGGGGTCGGTCTCGTCGTACGGCTGGTGGCTCGTGGGTGTGGGCACGTCGGACTCCTGCAGCCCCATGGGACATCCCTCTCACATCGGCGAAGAGGACGCCGGCTACGTGGTGTTCGCGGTCCGGCGGCGCTCGCGGTGCGGGGGTTGCCCGAGACGGGCAGTCTGGCACACCGGCCCCGGGGCGCTCAGCCGCGACCCCCGGACCTCCGAGGCCCCGGGCCGCCCGCGCTCAGTCGCGCAGGACCAGGTTGGCCATGTCGACGACCGGCCGGTAGCCGAGCGCGCGGTAGATCCTGTTCGACGTCGGGTTCGCCTGGTCGGTGTAGAGGCACACCCTCGCGCCCCGCTCGCGCAGCAGCCGGGACACGGCGAACACCGCCGCGCTGGCCAAGCCCCGGCCGCGCTCTGCCGGTGGCGTGTAGACCGGGCCGACGCGGGCGACCCCGAACGACGGCGGGTTCGCGGCGGTGAGGTGCACCCTCGTGCCGTCCTCGTCCGCCCAGAACCAGACGGTGCCGGCCCTGATCCGGCGCAGCACCTCGTCGCCGTGCGGCGCCGGGTGCGCGCTCGACCCGCGGGGGCGTCCGGCCTGCTCGTCCGCATCGCCCATGAACGCCTCGAACCACGCGCTCACCAGGTCGACGTCGGCGTCCGTCGCGGCGACCAGCCGGCCCGGTACGGGGCGCGGCGCGAGCAGGTCGCCGAGCTCGTGCAGCCGGGTGTGCTGGGCCACCTCGACGTGCCCGCCGCACAGCCGCACCCACTCGCCGGCGAACGTCCGCACCGTGGGCAGGGCGCCGTTGACCGCACGCACCTCCTCGCCGCGGTCGTGCAGCGCGGCGGCGAGCACGAGCGCAGCGGCGGCCGGCATCGGCAGGAGGAACGGCGGGTACGGCGCGGTGCGGATGCCGGCGCCGACCACCGTCCCGGCCACCTCGACCGCGAGCCACCAGCCGTCCGCCGGCGGCTCCTCGCCGGAGGCGCGCGCCGCGATCTTCGCCTCGGTGACCGTCGAGACGACGGTGCTGAGGACCGGGTCCGCCGCGAGGTGGGGACCGGCGACGGCGAGGAACTCGGCGGGGTCCGCGAAGAAGCGCAGCCGCGGGGCGTCCGTCACCGGGGCAGGCTATGCGGCGCGACGGGCGCGGGTCGCTGTCATTCCCGGCGGGCCCGACGCCGCACCGGCCAGAGCCGGAGCACGACCACCGCCACGACGTCGGACGGGGCCACCGGGCCGAGCTGCCACGAGTCGACGCCGTCGGCAGGGTTGTCGCGCTCGACCCACCAGCCGTCGGGGGCGAGCAGCGCGGCCCGCTTGACCGACAGCGGCCGTCCCGGCCAGCGCACCACGACCAGCCGGCCCGGACGCGGACGCGCTCCCCACCGGACGAGCAGGTGGTCGCCGTCGCGCAGCGTGGGCTCCATCGAGCGCCCCCTGACCACCACGCGGCCCACCCCGGAGCTGCGCACCGGACCCTCCTCACCCCCGTGGCTCGGCACGGGTAGCGCCCCCGGCGAGGGGTACCTGCCGGGAGTAGTGTCCGTCAGAGATCCATCGAGGTACCGACGAAGGGACCGAACCAGTGCTGTCGCGTCTACTCACCCCGAAGACCGCCGTGCACGCGCACTGCGACCTGCCGTGCGGCGTCTACGACCCCGCCCAGGCCCGCATCGAGGCCGAGTCCATCAAGATGATCATCCAGAAGGTCGGCGAGAACGACGACGCGGACTTCCGGACCCGGGCCCTGCTCATCAAGGAGCAGCGCGCCGAGCTGGTCAAGCACCACCTGTGGGTCCTGTGGACCGACTACTTCAAGCCCCCGCACTTCGAGAAGTACCCCGAGCTGCACCAGCTCTTCAACGAGGCCACGAAGCTGGCCGGCGCGAGCGGAGCCAAGGGCTCGATGGACGCCGGCACGGCCCAGGACCTGCTGGACAAGATCGCGCAGATCGACAAGATCTTCTGGGAGACCAAGCAGGCCTGACCCGCAGCCGCACCTCGCGAGGGGCCGCGCCCGCACCGGGTGGCGGCCCCTTGCCGTGCCCCTCACCGGGCGCGGCACCGCGCGCACCTCGGCGCCCGGATCCACGGGTGCTGCGCCAAGACGTCGGGAGCCCTCCGCGTGGTCGATCGCGGCGCCGGTGAGCACTGCACCCGCCGGGAGAGGGCGCTGGCATGGACCGGAGGTGGCATGACCTGGCGGGGCGACTGGTCGGCCGGGACGAGCTACCGGGCCGGGGACGCCGTGGCGCAGGCCGGCGCGAGCCACGTCGCGACCCGCCGCAGCCGTGGCGTGCCCGTCACCGACGCGGCCTCGTGGGCGGTCCTCGCCCAGGGCGGCCCCGCAGGAGCGCCGTCGCCGCGGGGGTCCTCGCCGCCATCGACGGGGGGGCGACCGGTGACGGCGAGGACGTAGGCCCCGACACGGCGGCCGGAGAACGCGAGAGACGGTGCGTGCCCGACTCCGCAGGCCCCCCGAGCCGGGCGCACACCGCCTTCGCCGACCAGACTGCCCCCTCACGACCGCCACCGACATAGGCAGATCCTCCTAGTCACCACGGCTGCGTAGGGTCGGCGCGTGAGCGTGCTGCTGGTCACCGGGACGGGCACCGGCGTCGGCAAGACCGTCGTCACGGCCGCACTGGCCTCGCTGGCCGCCGCCCGGGGGTCGGCGGTGGCGGTCGTGAAGCCGGCCCAGACCGGTGCCGTGCCCGGCGAGCCCGGGGACCTCGAGGAGGTGAGGCGGCTGGCAGGCGTCACCGACCTGCACGAGCAGGCCCGCTTCCCGGACCCGCTCTCACCTGCCGCAGCAGCCCGCCGGGCGGCGCGGCCACCGCTCGACCTGCGCCGCACCGAGTCGCTGGTCCGGGATCTCGCCGAGACCCGCGACCTGGTGCTCGTCGAGGGCGCCGGCGGCCTGCTCGTCCGGTACGACGAGGAGGGCACGACGGTCGCCGACCTCGCACGCGCCCTCGCCGCCGACGTCCTGGTCACCGTGGACCCGGCGCTCGGCACCCTCAACCACACCGCACTCACGCTGGAGGCGATGGCCCATCGCGGGCTGCGGCTGGCCGGACTGGTCATCGGGGCCTGGCCGTCGACGCCCGACCTGGCCTGCCGCAGCAACGTGCGCGACCTGGAGACGCTGGCCGCCCGCCCGCTGGCCGGCGCGCTGCCGGCCGGCGCGGGCGCACTGGGCGCGCCGGAGTTCCTGCTGGCCGCGCGCGCAGGTCTGGGCCCGGCGCTCGGCGGCACCTTCGATGCGGCAGACTTCCGGCGTGCCGTCGACCAGTGAGCAGACCATCGCCGCCGAGATCCTCGGCCGCGCCCGCACCCAGGTCCTCGACGAGGGCCGGGGGCTCGACGAGGCGCAGGTCCTCGCCGTGCTGCGACTCCCGGACGAGGCGCTGCCCGACCTGCTCCAGCTCGCGCACGAGGTGCGGCTGCGCTGGTGCGGGCCCGAGGTCGAGGTGGAGGGCATCGTCTCGGTGAAGACCGGCGGCTGCCCTGAGGACTGCCACTTCTGCTCGCAGTCCGGCCTGTTCGCCTCACCCGTGCGCGCGGCCTGGCTGGACATCCCGTCGCTGGTGAAGGCCGCGGTCGAGACCGCCGCCACCGGGGCCACCGAGTTCTGCATCGTCGCCGCCGTGCGCGGGCCCGACGAGCGGCTGATGGCCCAGATGCGGGCCGGCGTGGCCGCGATCAAGGAGGCCGTCGACATCCACGTCGCGGCCTCGCTCGGCATGCTCACCCAGGAGCAGGTCGACGACCTCGCGGACATGGGGATCCACCGCTACAACCACAACCTCGAGACGGCACGCTCGTACTTCCCGGCCGTGGTGACCACCCACACCTGGGAGGAGCGGTGGCAGACGCTCACCATGGTCCGCGACGCCGGCATGGAGGTCTGCTGCGGCGGCATCGTCGGCATGGGCGAGTCGGTCGAGCAGCGGGCCGAGCTCGCCGCCCAGCTCGCCGAGCTCGAGCCCGACGAGGTGCCGCTGAACTTCCTCAACCCCCGGCCGGGCACCCCCTTCGGCGACCTCCCGGTCATGCCGGGCGCCGACGCCCTGCGCACGATCGCGGCCTTCCGGCTCGCGCTGCCCCGCACGATCCTGCGCTACGCCGGCGGCCGCGAGATCACCCTCGGTGACCTGGGCACCCGCGAGGGGATGCTCGGCGGCATCAACGCCGTCATCGTCGGCAACTACCTCACCACGCTGGGCCGCTCGGTCGACGAGGACCTCGCCCTGATCGGCGACCTCGGGATGCCGGTCAAGGCGCTGTCGCAGACGATCTGAGCGCCCTGCGACCGGTCCGGTCGTGACCAAACGTTTGCATTCCACCTGAAAAGGGATACCCTCCCCGCCGACCCATCCCCTGGCCCGGAGGTCCCGTCGTGAGCGTCCACGAGCCCCCTCTGCCCGACGACCGTCCCGGCGGCCGACCCGACGGCCGTCCCGGCGGCCGGCCCGACGGCCCGGGAGGTGGCGGCACGGCAAGGGCGGAGCGCTCCGACCACCACCCGGTCAACTGGCTGCTCCTGGTGCCGCTGGTGCTCACCCTGTTCCCGCCGCTGTACAACAGCATCGACCCGGCGCTCGGGGACATCCCGTTCTTCTACTGGTACCAGATGGCCGCCATCCTCGTGAGCGTCGCCATCACCCTCGTCGTCTACCGGAAGACGAGGGTCTGACATGTTCGACGACGTCAACGCGGTCGAGCTCACCGTCTTCACCCTGCTCTTCGCCCTCGTCAGCGCGATGGGCTTCGTCGCTTCCCGCTGGCGGCGGGCCGAGAGCCTCGAGCACCTCGACGAGTGGGGCCTCGGCGGCCGCAACTTCGGCGCCTGGATCACCTGGTTCCTGCTCGGCGGCGACCTCTACACGGCCTACACGTTCGTGGCGGTGCCCGCGCTCGTCTTCGGCGCCGGAGCGATCGGCTTCTTCGCGGTGCCGTACACGATCGTGGTCTACCCGATCGTGTTCCTCGTCCTGATCCGGCTCTGGTCGGTCTCGCACGTCCACGGCTTCGTCACCCCGGCCGACTTCGTGCGGGCCCGGCACGGCTCCTCGACCCTCGCGCTGCTCGTCGCGATCACCGGCATCGTCGCGACGATGCCCTACATCGCGCTGCAGCTCGTGGGCATCGAGGCCGTGCTCAAGGCGATGGGCGTCACCGGGCACCTGCCGATCATCGTGGCCTTCACGATCCTGGCGGCCTACACCTACAGCTCGGGCCTGCGGGCGCCGGCGCTGATCGCGTTCGTCAAGGACACGCTGATCTACCTCGTCATCATCGTCGCCGTCATCGTCATCCCCTACAAGCTCGGCGGCTGGGACGTGATCTTCGGCGCAGCCGAGAAGAAGTTCGCCGAGTCGCCGAACCCGGGCGACGGCGTGGTGCTCGCCGGACCGGCGCAGCTGCAGTACGCGACCCTGGCGTTCGGCTCGGCGCTGGCGCTGTTCCTCTACCCGCACTCGGTCACCGCGGTGCTCGCCTCGCGCGACCGCAACGTCATCAAGCGGAACATGGCGGCGCTGCCGGCCTACAGCTTCATCCTCGGCCTGCTCGCCCTGCTCGGGTACATGGCCATCGCCGCCGGGATCACCCCGATCACCGACGCCGCCGGCAAGGCCGACGGCAACACGATCGTCCCGCTGCTGTTCGACGAGATGTTCCCGAGCTGGTTCGCCGGGGTCGCGTTCGCGGCGATCGGCATCGGCGCCCTGGTGCCCGCGGCGATCATGTCGATCGCCGCGGCCAACCTGTGGACGCGCAACATCTACGTGGAGTACATCAACAAGGACGCGACACCCAAGGAGGAGGCGCGCAGCAGCAAGCTCGCGTCCCTCGTGGTGAAGGTCGGCGCGCTCGCGGCGATCCTCGCGCTCGACCCGCAGTTCTCGATCGACCTGCAGCTCATCGGCGGCATCATCATCCTGCAGACGCTGCCGGCCGTCGCCCTCGGCCTGTACACGCGGTGGTTCCACCGCTGGGGGCTCGTCGCCGGCTGGGTCGCGGGCATGGCCGTCGGCTTCTTGACCACCTTCCAGATCCAGCAGAAGGTGTTCAACGCCGACGGCAGCGTCACCGTCACCAAGGAGCACTTCGGCGGCTCCGGCTTCCCGCTGGCCGAGCTGGGGCTGGACACGACGTCCTCGATCTACGCCGGCTTCCTCGCGCTGCTCGCGAACCTGGTGGTCGCCGCGGTGGCGACCGTGGTCTTCCGGGCGGCGGGAGCCGCGGACGGCATCGACAGGACCAAGCCCGACGAGTACTTCGCCGACGAGCACGACCCTCGCCTGCGCGACCTTCCCGAGGTGGTGCACTGACGCCGTCGCGTCAGGCGGCACGCCCCGCGACCCGCTCGACCCGGCGGCGGTCGAGGACCAGCACGAGCTGGTGCCCCACCAGGACCAGCACGTGCAGGACCCAGAGCCACAGCCCGACGGCGACCGTCGCGCCCACCGGCGCGACGCCGCCGAAGGGCAGGCCGAGGTCGAGCGGGATCGCGAGGAACAGCACGAACCCCTGCAGGAAGCCGGCGAGCATCGATGCGGTGACCAGGCCGCTGACTGCCGCTGCCCACCACGACACCGGCAGCGGCGACAGCATCCGGTAGACGTAGGCCAGCGGGACCGAGAGCAGCAGCCAGTCGAGCACGAGCGCCAGGTACACCGCGAGCGCGACCCCGCCTGCACCCCGGGCCACCAGGTCGGCGAGCAGCGGTGCCGCCTCGAGCACGGCGAGAGCCATCAGCGGCGTGACGACGAGCAGTGGCAGGACGCCGAGCCGCCCCCGCCAGCCGGCGTAGGACTCGTCGGTCCCGGCCAGCCGGACGAACGCCCGGCGCAGGCCCTCGCCGTACAGGGTCGACGGCAGCAGGGCGGCGACCAGCGTCAGCAGGTCCAGCCTGGCCCCCGCGTCGACCAGTCGCGCCACGACGTCCGGCGCACCGAGGGCACCGGGCAGCGCCGCCGCGACCTGCTCGCCACGGGCCGAGACCCGCTCCTGGCCGACCAGCGCCCCCGCCAGACGGATCGCGACCAGCGTGGCGGGCAGCAGTGCGATCCCGCCGTAGAACGTCAGCCCCGCGGCGTAGAGCGCGAGGTCGTGACGGCGCGAGGACGCCACGACGTCGCGGCCGACGGCACGGATCTTCCGGACGAGTCGCACCCTGACCCGCTGCCCGCCGACCGGGGTGCCTACGCGGTCTGCTGCTGGGGAGCCCCGCTGAACGTGCGGCGGTAGCTCTGCGGCGTGGTGCCGACGCGCCGGCTGAAGTGGTGGCGCAGCACCGAGGCGCTCCCGAAGCCGACCAGCGCGGCGACGGCCTCGACCGGCTGGTCGGTCTCCTCGAGCAGTCGCTGGGCCGCGAGGACCCGCTGACCGGTCAGCCAGTGGTGCGGGGTGGTGCCGGTCTCGGCCCGGAACCGGCGGGCGAAGGTGCGCGGGGAGAGCCGGGCCCGGCGGGCGAGGTCCTCGACGCTGGTCTCGGTCGCCAGGTTGGCGAGCATCCAGTCCAGCGTGCCGGTCAGGGTGTCGGCCTGGATCGGCACCGGCGTGTCGACGTACTGCCGCTGGTCGCCCTCGCGGTGCGGGGGCATGACCATCCGGCGCGCCAGCCGGTTGGCCACCCGCTCACCGAACTCCTTGCGGATCAGGTGCAGCGACGCGTCGAGGCCGGCCGAGGTCCCGGCGCTGGTCAGGACGCCGTCGTCGTCGACGTAGAGCACCTCGCCGTCGACCTCGGCGGCGGGCGCCAGCCGGCGCAGCTCGCCCACGTGCATCCAGTGGGTGGTCGCCCGACGACCGTCCAGGACGCCGGCGGCCGCCAGGAGGAAGGCCCCGCTGCAGACGCTGAGCAGGCGGGCGCCCCGTGCCCGGGCGGCGGCCAGGTGCTCGAGCAGCTCGGCGGGCGGTGCCTCGGTGAGCCGCATCGCGGGCACGGCGACCAGGTCGGCCCCGGCCAGCGCCGTGAGGTCGTCCGCGACGGTGATCGAGAACCCCGACACGGTCCGCACCGGCCCGGGCCGCAGGGTGCACAGCCGGAAGTCGAAGGAGGGGATGAGCGGGTCGTCCGGCCGCGGGGTGCCGAAGACCTCGCACAGGACGCCCAGCTCGAAGGGCAGGACACCGTCGAGCACGGGCACGGCGACCGAGCGGATCACGCGGCCCAGTATGGCAGTAAATCGACGAGGACTGTCAACTCTGCCACTGGTGACGTGATGTTGACGAGCGCACACTTACTGCCATGACCGCCATCCTGCTCCTGCTCGCCCTCGTCGTCCTCGTCGATGTCGTCACCGGCATCCGCACGCTGCGCCGCAACGCACCGGCGCACCTGCCCGCCCGGCACCGGGACTGGGGCGGCCCGCTCCCCTCGCACCCGTACACCGCCCAGCCCTGACCGACGGCGGAGCCGGCGTCAGACTCAGGTCCGACCCGGCGCCTCGGTATGCGTAGCGGTGAACCGGTCCGGCCGGAAGGGCTCGAGCTCGGGAGGACGCTCCCCGTCGAGGACGCCCCTGGCGACCAGCTCCCCCACGACCAGTGCCAGCGTGGCCCCGCTGTGCGTGAAGGCGACGTGGTAGCCGACGGTGCCCGGCACCGCGCCCAGCACCGGCTCGCCGTCGCCGGGGATCGGCTTCGGGCCGACGCCGTAGGACGCCAGCCGGAGCTCCGGTCCGCCGTGGAGCACGCGCGACGCTTCTGCCAGCAGGCCCTCGACGGTCGCGTCGTCCACCTCGTACGAGCCGCCCGCTCCGGACCGGACCTCGCGCTCCGACCAGCCCGCGTCCATGACCAGCCCCCCGTCAGGGGCCGGTCGCAGCGCCACCCGAGGCGTGTGCAGGACGACGCGTAGAGCGCTCGGCACCGGAGCGGTGCGCACGAGGAGGCCCGTCGAGGTGGCATCCGGAACGTGCACACCCACGCCTGCCAGCGCAGCCGGAACGGAAGCGCCGGTGGCAAGGACAGCGGCAGGGCACGACCACGACTCGCGGGCTGTCGCGACCCCGGTGACACGGCCGCCCGCCGTCAGGACCCGGGCCTCACCCGCGTCCCCGACGACCCGTGCCCCGAGCGAGCGCAGCTCGTCCGTGAGCTCGGCGACCAGCCCGGGCAGGTCCACCCAGCCCTCCTGCGGGTTCAGCACCGCGCCCTCCGGGGGCACGGCGCCCGGCTCGATCCCGGCGACCCGGGCACTGACCTCCTCGGGCGCCAGCCAGACGGAGTCGTACCCGAGGCGGCGCAGCGTGTCGTGCGCATGGCGCAGGTCGTCCGCCGCGCCGGGACTGGCCCACCGCAGTCCGCCGTCGAGGCCCAGCCAGGTGCGCGGCCGCTCCTCGGCCAGCTCGCGGTAGCGCGCCAGGCCGCGCATGCGCAGTGCGTGGTAGGCGGCGGAGCGGGTCCCTGCCGAGTTGAGCCACGCCAGCGACCGGCCGGAGGCACCGTCCGCGGGCCGCCCGCGCGTCACCCAGCCGACCCGGACCCCGGCGCGCGCCAGGTGGACCGCCGTCGCCGCGCCCAAGGCACCGCCGCCGACCACGACGACGTCCGAGGTCGGCCCTGCTGGCACGAGACCCCCTTGGGTCGCGGGTAGCCGCCCGCCGCGGCTGCCGGCGTCGCGGACCCGGGCTTGACGCCCGGAGAGTTGTCGGACAAGGTAACACTGAAAACAGACAACTGGCAAAGGATGTCGGACGACATGGCGGCAGCGGTCCTCGTGGAGCGGGTGCGGGACGCCCTCGTGGCGGCCATGCAGGCCGAGGGGCTCGGCCCTGGTGACCAGGTCCCCACCGAGACCCAGACCGCCGCCCGGTTCTCGGTCTCCCGCAGCACCGCGCGGGACGCCCTGCGCCTGCTCGAGCAGGACGGCGTGGTCCGGGTGCGTCGTGGGAGGGGCCGCTTCCTGTCCGCGTCGAGCGCCTTGCGCGTCGAGCGCCCGGTCGACCGTTTCGAGAGCGTCACCGAGATGCTCGAGGGGCTTGGCCACCGCGTGAGCAGCGCGGTCCTGTCGGTCGACGAGGGTCCGGCCGAGAACGCCGAGGCCGAGGCGCTGCAGCTGCCGGAGGGCGCGGTCGTCGTGCGCCTGACCCGGCTCAGGTTCGGTGACGACCGCCCCATGCTGTACACCGTCGACGCCCTGCCGCGCGACTGCCTGCCCGGCCCACTCCGGCACCGCGACTGGTCCGGCTCCCTGACCGCCATGCTCGCGAGCCACGGTCACGGCATCGACAGCTCGGTGGCCAGGATCAGGGCCGTCGAGCTGCCGCCGGAGGTGGCGACCCGGCACGCCCTGGACGGCCTCGGGCCCTGGCTGCTCGTCGAGGAGACCTGCGTGTCGGCCCACGGCCGCCGGGTGCTGTTCGCCCGCGACTACCACCGTGGCGAGGACATCGCCTTCCACGTCGTCCGCCGTCGCTGACCGCTGCCCGAGCCACGACTCGTACCACCCCGACTATGGACAGGACGACCATCATGCTGAACTTCGACGAGTCGCGATTCCTCCGCATCCAGGAGGGTGCCGTCGCGCACCTCGACCGGCTGAGGACCACGGTCGCGGACGCGGTCCGCGCCGGTGCCCCGAACCTGATTTTCCTCGGCTCCGGCGGCGCAGGCATCCTCATGCAGCCGGCAGCCTGGCTGCTGCACGCGCGTTCGAGGTTCCCGGTGTTCCTCGAGAACCCGGCGGAGCTGGTCACCTCGGGCTCGGGCCACCTGCGACCCGGGTCCCTGGTCGTGATCCCGTCGCTGTCCGGCACGACGGCGGAGAGCGTCACGGCACTGCGGTACGCGCAGGAGCGCGGCGCCCAGGTCCTCGTCCTGACCGGTCACCACGGGACCCCGCTGGCCGACGAGGCCCAGCACGTGTTCGTGAACTTCGCCGAGGACGACACGTCCTGCGAGATGTTCTACGTGCAGTCGCTCGCGGTGGCACTCGCCGTCCTCGACGCGCGCGGCGAGATCGACGACGTCGCCGGGATCCTGGGCGAGCTGCGGGACCTCCCCAGGATCCTCCTCGAGGTGAAGCGTGCCTTCGAGCCGCGCGCCGAGGAGCTCGCCAAGCAGTGGAGGGACGAGCCGTTCCACATCATCACCGGCGCCGGCTCGACCTGGCCGCAGGCCTTCTACTACGGGATGTGCATCCTCGAGGAGATGCAGTGGATCCGCACCCGCCCCGTGCATGCCTCTGACTTCTTCCACGGCACGCTCGAGCTGGTGGAGGAAGGCGTCAGCGTGATCGTCCTGACGGGCGACGACAGCGCGCGGCCCTTGTGCGAGCGAGTGGGGCGCTTCGCCCCGCGGTACACCGACAAGGTCACCGTCCTGGACACCTCCGACCTCGACCTCCCGGGCGTCTCGCCACGGGTGCGGGAGCTGATCTCGCCCGTGCTGCTGGCCACCGTCCTGGAGCGGGTCAGCGCCCACCTCGAGGTGCTGCGCGACCACCCGCTGACCACCCGCCGCTACTACAAGCGAGTGGACTACTGACCGGCTCCGGCTACCCAGGGGCGTCGGCGACCGAGGCGCGGTCGACGAACGAGGTGGCCAGCTTGCGGTGGACGGTCCGCCGCTCGTCGCCGGCCACCCTGGCCAGCAGCCGCTCGCAAGCCTCGGCGCCGATGTCATAGACCGGCTGCGACATCACCGACAGCGGCGGTGTCAGAGCCTCGGCCCAGTCCGCGTCGTCGAAGCCGATCACCGACACGTCGTCCGGGCACCGGACGCCGAGCTCGGAGATCGCCTGCAGGACGCCGAGCGCGAGCAGGCTGTCGAGGGCGATGACCGCCGTGGGTGGGTCGGGGAGTGCCAGCAGCCGGCTGGTGGCAGCGGCTGCGTCCTCCCGGCGGAAGCCCTCCGCGCTGACGTAGCGGGGATCCGGCTCCACCCCGACAGCGAGCAAGGCGTCGCGGTACCCGGCCGCACGCAGCCCGCCGGTGCTCCCGATCGCGCGCTCCGCCCCGCGCATCAGCGGGGTCGCGAGCAGCCCGGCGGCCCCGGGTGGGGCCCCGGTGACCAGGGCTATGCGCCGGTGGCCGCGCGCGAGGAGCCGCTCGGTGACCTCGCGCGCGGCCCCGCGGTTGTCGATGCCGACGGTGTCGGCACGGAGGCCCGGGATCCGCCGGTCCAGGAGGACCACCGGCGTTCCGCCGCGGATCGCGCCCGCGAGATGACCGAAGTCCACCCCCTCGCTGGGCGAGACGACGAGTCCGTCGACCCGCTTCTCGGTAAGCATCCGGACCGCGTTGCGCTCCATCTCGAGGTCCTCGTCGGTGTTGACGAGGACGACCTCGTGACCCTCGCGATGCGCCACGTCGGAGATGCCCCGCAGGGCCCGGGAGAAGAACGGGTTCTCGATGTCGGACAGCACCACGCCCAGCGTCCGGGTGGAGCCGGTGATCATGCTCCGCGCAAGGACGTTGGCCCGGTAGCCGAGTCGTTGCGCCACCTCGAGCACGTGCTCCCTGGTGGCGGGACGCACCGACCCGTACCCGCCGAGCGCGCGCGCGGCCGTGGCCGTGGACACCCCCGCCACGGCGGCTACCTGGGGCAACGTCGCGATGCCGGCGGCTCCCCGCCCGCGCCCGCCGGAGGGGCGGCTCATCTGCCCCGCCCTCTCTCGCCCCGGCGGCGGGACCGGGGGGCTGCGACGGACTCGCGCTCCTGCCAGGTGGCGCGCAGCATGGTCGTCCGGGCGCGACCGGTCCCGCCCCGGACCCTGACGAGCAGGCGTCGCGCCGCCGTCGCACCCAGCTCCTGTGCCGGCTGGGACATGACGCTCAGTCGCGGGCGGACGACCGAGGCCCAGTCCGGGTCGTCGAACCCGACCAGGGACACGTCCTCCGGGCAGCGCAGACCGACGTCCCGCACGGCGAGCAGAGCTCCCAACGACAGCACGCTGTCGGTGGCCAGCACAGCCGTCGGTCTGCGGTCACTCGTCAGCAGGGTGCGCGTTCGCTCCCGGGCAGCGTCGAGATGGAAGTCGCCGGCGCACACGAGCGCCGGGTCGACATGGATTCCCGCAGCCTCGAGGGCCTCCCGGTACCCCCTCAGCCGGTCGGTGCTGGTGGACACCACCGAGTCGGACGAGGAGTCGGCTGTCTCACCCGCCCCGCCTCCGGTCACCAGCCCGATCCGTCGGTGCCCTGCGACGACGAGGCGCTCCACGGCCTCGCGGGCCGCCTGCACGCTGTCGATCAGAACGGTGTCCAGCCCGAGTCGCGGCACCCGGCGGTCGACGAGGACGAGGTGGGCGCCGGAGTCGCGCGCGTCGACCAGGTGCCCACCGTCGAACATCGACGCCGGCGCCACCATGAGCCCGTCGACCCGACGCTCGAGCAGCACGCGGACCGCCGCACGCTCACTGCTGACCTTCTCGTCCGTGTTGACGATGACCGTGTCGAACCCGGAGCCCCTCGCGACGTCGGTGAAACCGCGGGTGACGCGACTGAAGAACTCGTTCTCGATGTCACCCACCACGACGCCGAGCGTCATGGTGCGCCCGGTGATCATGGAGCGGGCGACTCCGTTGGCCTGGTAGCCGAGCGCCTCCGCCGCCGCGAGCACCTTGCCGCTCGCTGCGGCGCTTACCGAGCCGTACCCACCGAGCGCACGGGCCGCCGTGGCCCGGGACACCCCTGCGCGCAGTGCGACGTCGGGGATCGTCGCCGAGCCGCGCCGCGGTGCCAGTGCCATGGCGGGGAATGTACCAACACCTCTTGACGGCCGGGCCGACTAGTGAGAACGTTGTCAAAATCTTCGGTTGAGAACGTTGTCACACCGACAAGAACACGAGCGAATCGGGAGCCCCGCATGCCTCAGCCCCTGCCCCTCCGGCCGATCGACACCGACCTGGTGGACAAGCTGACGGAGACCGTCGGCCAGCGGGCCGCCATCGACGCGGTCATCTCCGGCGTCGTGGAGAGAGGGCTGCGCAACGTCTACTTCGTCGGCGCCGGCGGCTCGCTCATCTGCAGCTACCCGGCCCACTACATTCTGCAACGGCAGGCCTCCTTTCCCACCTTCCAGCTGCAGAGCGACGAGCTGAACTGCAGCACGCCCGCCCTGATGGGAGCCGGATCGCTGGTGGTCCTGGCGTCCTACACGGGCACCACCAAGGAGACAGTCGAGGCGGCACAGACGGCGAAGGCGAGCGGCGCCACGGTGATCGCGGTCGCCAAGCAGGGCAGTCCTCTGGCGGGGGCCGTCGACGTTGCCTTCAAGGGCAAGAGCGACCTCTTCGAGGTACTGGTTGCCTACTCGCTGCTGCTCGCGACCGGCGCCGAGCTCGACGCCTCCGCGGTGGCGAGCGCGCTCGAGGCGCTCCCGAAGGCGACGTTGAGCGCCGTCGAGGAGAGCGAGGAGCGGCTGCGAGGCATCGCTGCAGCGCTCAAGGACGAGCCGATCATCTACACCCTCGGCTCCGGGCCCAGCTACGGCTGGGCCTACGGGCTGGCCATGTGCTACCTGCAGGAGATGCAGTGGAAGCAGGCCGCCGGGTTCAACACCGGTGAGTTCTTCCAGGGTGCCTTCGAGATGGTCACCGAGGACAGCGCGGTCCTGCTGTTCCTCGGCGAGGACGCGACCCGGCCGATGGCCGAGCGTGGGAAGGCCTTCCTGGACACCTACACCCGCAAGGCGCACTACATCGACGTCAAGGACCTCAGCCTCCCCGGTGTGCCGGCCGAGCTGCGGCAGGACGTGTCGGCACTGGTCATCGGCGAGCTGGCCGGTCGACTGGCCCAGCACTTCGAGGCCGTGCGCGGCCATCACCTCGACCAGCGCCGCTACATGTTCCGGGTGCAGTACTAGGTGGCGCACCCACGGCTCCTCCCGCCAGGTGCGGTCGAGCTGGTGATCTTCGACTGCGACGGCGTGCTGGTCGACAGCGAGCAGATCAGCACGCGCGTCGGTGTCTCGGTCCTGGCCGAGCTCGGCTGGCACCTGACGGAGGACGAGTTCGCGGAGACCTTCGTGGGCTGCTCCGCGGAGCACTTCCACCGCGAGGTGGAGCATGGTCTGGGACGCCCGCTGCAGCCGGGGTGGGAGACCGCGTACTCCGCGCGCTACCGCGAGGCCTACGAGGCCGAGCTGACCGTCGTCCCCGGGATCCCCGAGCTGCTCCGGGTGCTGCACCAGGCGGGGGTCCTGACAGGTGTGGCGTCCAACTCGGGACGTGAGCACCTGCGGCACGTCCTGGGCCTCACGGGCCTCCTCCCCCTGGTCGGCGACCGGCTCTTCAGCGCCGAGGAGGTAGCGCGGGGAAAGCCGGCCCCCGACCTGTTCCTGCATGCGGCCCGGAGCATGGGAGTCGCTCCGGCCTCGGCCCTCGTGGTCGAGGACAGCCGCTTCGGCGTCGCTGCGGCCGTAGCGGCCGGGATGCGCTGCGTCGCGTACGTGGGCAGCGCTGCCGAACCGGACTGGGTGGCGGAACTGGGCGCCACCTCCGCTCGCTCCATGGCAGATGTCGGGGCCCTCGTCGCCGCCGCCGGCCAGGGTGACGACGCTTCCGACGACCTGGATTCTCCGGAACCGGTTGACAAGGGCGCCCAAGGTGAGAACGCTCTCAGCACGCTGAGTGAGAACCTTCTCACCCACGGACCGCCACCGAACCCGACGTGCAGGAGCGCCATGCAGCACCGCGCCGACCTGCCCGCCGCTCCGTGGACGCTCGGGACCCGCGCGTGACGCCACGGCTGCTCACGCTGGGCGACAACGTCGTCGACTGCTACCCCGAGCTCGCTGTGATGTTCCCGGGCGGCAACGCGGTCAACGTGGCGGTGCATGCCCGCCGGGTCGGCGCGGCCACCCGATATGTCGGCGTGCTCGGATCGGACGTCGCCGGAGAGCTGATCCGGCGGGCACTGTGTCACGAGGAGGTCGACACATCCCTCGTACGCACGGTGGCCGGACCCAACGCTCACGCCGTCGTCAGGGTGGTCGACGGGAACCGCGTCTTCGCCCACGGTGACGTCGGCGTGTCCCGCTTCACCGTCAGCGAGAAGGAGCTGGCCGCGGTGGCGGCTGCCGAGCTCGTGCACACCGGTGAGTGCTCGATGCTGGAGCCGGACCTCCCTCGCATCGCCGAGGCAGCTCGACGCCTCAGCTTCGACTTCTCGGAGCGACCGTGGGAGTACGTGCGCCAGCACGCGCGTCATGCGGACGTGGCCGTGCTCTCAGCCAGCTCCTCGTCCGACCCGGTCACTCTGGCCCGGGCCGTGGCCGACCTGGGGCCGTCGGTCGTCGCCGTAACGCAAGGCGAGCAGGGTGCGACGTTGCTGGTCGACGGCCGCACCCTGCAGGCGCCTGCCGGCCACGGCGCGATCGTCGACACCCTCGGTGCAGGCGATGCGTTCATCGCGCGTCTGCTGGTGGGCCTGGCCCTCGACGAGCGGCCGGAGCTCGTGCTCTCGGCCGCGACACGCTATGCCACCGCCACCTGCGCCGAGCACGGTGCCTTCGGCCACGAGACCCCCCTGCCGGCCACCCTCGGCCACCCCGGGGAGGTGGCGACCAGCACGTGACGCCGCACTACCAGCGGCAGCACATCCCGAGACCCACCGTCCCATCGCTACCCGCACGAGGAGTGTCATGAGAACCCCACTGCTACGCCTGACCGCGACGGCCTTCGCCGCGGTGCTGACCCTTGCCGCCTGCGGTGGGGACGACGGTGGAGGGTCGGCCTCCGGCTCCCCCGACCTCGCCGAGCCGACCACTAAGAGCGGCAGCCTGACGATGGTGACCAAGTTCGCCGACCCCCAGTACGCGCCGTACTTCGAGAAGGTCGTCGCCGACTACGAGGCAGCCAACCCCGAGGTCACCATCAATCTCGAGCAGGTCGGCGACCAGCCCTACAAGGACAAGATCCGGGTCCTGTCCGCCGCCAACGACCTCCCGGACATCTACTTCTCCTGGGCGGGCGACTTCGCGAACAAGTTCATCCGAGCGGGCCTCGCGGCCGACCTCACCAGCGTCATCGGGCCGGACACCGAGGTCGGACAGACCCTCGCCCCCGCAGCCACCAAGGCCTTCGAGTACGAGGGGAAGATGTACGGCCTGCCGATCAACCTCGACGGCAAGTACTTGGCGTACAGCGAGTCCGCATTCGAGAAGGCCGGCGTCGCAGGGCCGCCGGCCACGTTGGAGGATCTGCTCGCCGCGTGCGACAAGCTGGAGGCGGCCGGCCTGACGCCGATCGCGTTCGGCAACCAGTTCGGCTGGCCGGCCATCCACTACATCACCCAGCTCAACGCGTACAACGTCGCCCCGGAGACGCTGGCGACGGACTACGACCCGGCGACCGGCGAGTTCAGCGACCCCGGCTACGTCGAGGCACTGACGCAGTTCCAGCAGATCGTCGAGCGGTGCGCCAACAGCGACGCGAACGGGCTGGCCCACGAGGCTGCTCAGGCGAACTTCCTCGGTGGCAAGGCCGCCATGCAGTACATCGAGTCGCTGGAGTTCAAGGCGCTCACGGAGGAGGGTGGCGCCCCGGCCGAGCTTGCCCAGGGCTGGGGCTTCTTCCGTCTTCCGCCGGCTGCCGACAGCGCCGGCGACACGGAGGCGCTCACCGGGGCACCTGACGGCTTCCTGGTGAACGCCAAGAGCGAGAACGCAGCGCTGGCAGCGGACTTCCTGACGTTCCTCGCCAGCCAGGACAATGCGAAGCGGATGGTGGCCGACCTGGGATGGCTCAGTCCTGTGGCGGGCTCCGCGGAGGTCGAGGGCACCTACCCTCAGCTGTCCGAGACCCTGACGGACATGAGTGAGGCCAGCCGCTTCGCCATCTGGCTGGACACCGTCACGGCGGCGGACGTGGCCAGCGCCTACCTCTCCGGGGTGGAGGGGATGCTGGGGGGCAAGCAGACCCCCGAGCAGGTGATGCAGCGCGTGCGCGACGCTGCGGAGAAGGCCAAGAAGCAGGTCGGCTGACCCGGTCGACGGGCAGGCCGGTCGAAGAGTCCGACCCGGGTCCGGTGCCGTTCCTGTCGAACGGTGCCGGGCCCGGACAGGCCGCACGACGACACGCGCAAGGAGCACCGACATGGCACGACTGCTCGACAGGTGGCGGACCTGGACATGGGTCCTCCCCGCCGTGGTGCTGCTCGCGGTGTTCGTGTACTACCCGGTCATCGAGAACATCCGTCTGAGCTTCTACTCCTGGAACGCTTTCGCGCCCAATCCGATCTTCATCGGACTCGACAACTACCGGACGGCGCTTGAGGACTCGGTCTTCTGGCGGGCCCTGTTCAACAACACCGCCTACGCCGTGGTGTCGCTGGTCTTCCAGGTCGGACTCGCTCTCGTCCTCGCCGCCGTCCTGGAGGAGCTCGTGCGCCAGCGCCTGAGGGGCTGGTTGCGAACGATCTACTTCATCCCCGCGACGATGTCGATCACAGTGGCGGGCATCCTGTTCAGCTTCGTCTACAACCCCCAGATCGGGCTGCTCAACCGGTTCCTGGACGCTGTCGGGCTCGACTCGTGGAAGCACGCGTGGTTGGGCGAGCAGAGCACCGCCATCTGGAGCATCATCGCGATGAGCCAGTGGCAGTCGATCGGCTACACGGCTGTGCTGTTCGTGGTCGCGATCCAGCGGATCCCACGGGAGTACTACGAGGCCGCCCGCATCGACGGCGCCGGTCAGGTGCGCACGTTCTTCACGATCACGGTTCCCATGGTCCGCGAGATGACCACCCTCCTCGTGATCCTGACCATCTCGGGAGCGTTCCTCGTCTTCAACGAGGTCATGGTCATGACCGCCGGCGGACCGGACAACTCCAGCCAGGTGCTCGGCACCTGGCTCTACCGCAAGGCCTTCTTCGAGGACGACATGGGCTACGCCGCGACCATCGCCACGGTCATCTTCGTGATCACGTTCTCCATCGCAGCCCTGCAGATCGCGGTCTCGCGTCGCCGGCGGCTGGCGCTGTGAGCGGCGACGTGACCGCCACGGGAACCGCCCTCGTCGCACGCCCTGCGCGACCTGCACCCTCCCCTGGCTGGGTCCTGTTCCGTGTGGTCGTTCGCCTGCTGGTCTGGGGGGCGCTGGCCGGGCTGGTCGTCGCGATCGTCTACCCGCTGCTGTGGATGATCCTGAGCGGCTTCAAGACCAACCAGGAGGTCTTCGGGGACCCGTTCGGCCTGCCCGGTGCCCTGCGTTGGGAGAACTACCAGGCTGCCTGGGAGCAAGGCGTCCTCAAGTACCTGGGGAACAGCCTCGTGGTGACCGCCGCGAGTGTGGTGACCACGACACTGGTCAGTGCCTGGGCGGCGTACGGGCTGACCCGGCTCCAGCTGCCGTTCGGACAGGGCATCCTGCTCCTGATCCTCGGCGGGCTGATGCTTGCGCCGACCGTCGCGCTGGTGCCCCTGTTCCGCCTCCTGCAGAGCCTGGAGCTGTTCAACACCTACTGGGCGCTGATCATCCTGTACACGGCCTTCCGCGTGCCGTTCACGACGTTCCTCATCCGGGCCTACATGATCGACCTGCCCTTGGAGGTCGACGAGGCCGCCAAGATCGACGGGGCCGGTCCCGGCCAGATCTTCTGGCGCATCATCCTGCCGATGTGTCGACCGATCCTCGTGTCCGCCGCGCTCCTGCAGGCTCTCTTCGCGTGGAACGAGTTCGTGTTCGCCCTGGCCTTCATCAGCGACGACGGGCTGAAGACGCTCCCGGTCGGGCTGGTGAGCATGCAGAGCAGGCTGACCACCGACTGGCCGGTCGTCTTCGCCGGGCTCACGATGGCCGCGCTGCCGATGATCGTGATGTTCCTCGTGGGCCAACGGCAGTTCCTGCGCGGCCTCACCGAGGGCGTCGGGAAGTGACTTCCAGGCTCGACGACCCGGCGACGGCGTACCGGCCTACGCTCGCCGGGTGATCCTCCGCCCAGTCGACCCGTCGGACCCGGCCGAGCTCGACGCCGTGGGTCGGCTCACGCTCGCGGCCTACGACCACGACGGCTACCTGGGCGAGGCGGAGGACGGCTACCGCAGCGAGCTCCTCGCCGCCGAGGACCGGGCCCGCGAGGCCCAGCTGGTGGTCGCCGTCGACGACGACGGCACGCTGCTCGGGACCGTGACGTTCGCCCGGGCGGGCACGCCGTGGGCCGAGGTGTCCGGTCCCGGCGAGGCCGAGTTCCGGATGCTCGCCGTCGCCGCGCACGCCCGTGGACGCGGGGTGGGCGACGCCCTCACCCGGTGGTGCCTGGACCGGGCGCGGGCCGACGGATGCCGGGGCGTGGTCCTCAGCACGCTGCCGGCGATGCACGGTGCGCACCGGCTCTACGAGCGGCTGGGCTTCGCGCGCACCCCGGACCGCGACTGGTACCCCGCGCCCGAGACCCTGCTGCTCACCTACCGTCTCGACCTCTGACCCGCGCGCCGTGGCCGGCGGACCGGGTCAGAGCCGGCCGAGGAAGCGCTCCCGGTCGACGACGACCCGGGTGACGGCACCGTGGGCCAGCAGGACCCCCTCGGCGTCCTCGGCGGCGACGTCGAAGCGGAGCAGCCGGCCGTCGACATGGACGAGGTCGGCGCGCACCACGACCGCCGCGCCGACCCGCGAGGCCCGCTGGTGGGTCAGCTCGACCCGGGTGCCGACCGACGCCTGTCCGGCGTCCAGCGAGTCCGCCAGCGCCGCGACGGTCGCGGCCTCGCACCAGGCGAGCAGCCGGGGGGTGGCGAGGACGTCGAGGTCACCGCTGCCGAGCGCCCGGGCGGTGTCCTGGGGCGACACGGTGTGCCCGACGCGCCCCTGGGCGCCTGGTTGCACGTGCACCGTGGTTAGCCTACGGGCCGTGGTCGAGGACAGCACCTGGTGCGAGCAGTGCGGGGACGCCACCACCGGCGACCACGGCGCGTGCGCGGAGCGGCGCCAGCTCGAACCGCCTCGATACTGCGGCAGGTGCCGGCGCCGGATGGTCGTGCAGGTGATGCCCCGCGGCTGGGAGGCGCGCTGCGTCGAGCACGGGGTGCGGACCGGCTGACCCGGTCCTTCGCCGTCAGGCGACCAGGCCGAGGCGCCGCAGCTCGACGGTGAGGTCGTGCGGGCTGGACGACGCAGCCATCGCGGCGTCGAGCGTGATGACGCCGTCGCGGATCAGGGCGACCAGGTGCTGGTCGAAGGTCTGCATCCCGTAGTAGGCGCCGTCCTTGATCAGCTCGCCGATGGTCCCGGTCTTGTCCGGGTCGGCGATCGCGTCGGCGACGCGGCCGGTGGCGACGCAGACCTCCATCGTCACGCAGCGCCCCTGCCCGTCGGCCCGCGGGACCAGCCGCTGGCAGATGATGCCGCGCAGCGCCCCGGCCAGCGAGAGCCGGACCTGCTTCTGCTCGTGCGGCGGGAAGAAGTCGATGACGCGGGTGATGGTCTCCTGCGCGTCGGTGGTGTGCAGGGTCGACATGACGAAGTGGCCGGTCTCGGAGGCGGCCAGCGCCGCCTTCACCGTCTCGTGGTCGCGCATCTCGCCGACCAGGATGACGTCCGGGTCCTGGCGCATCGCGGCCCGCAGAGCGACCCCGAAGTCCGCGGTGTCGAGACGCACCTCGCGCTGGTTGATCATCGAGAGCTTGTCGAAGTGCAGGACCTCGATCGGGTCCTCGATGGTCACGACATGGCACTCGCGGTTGTTGTTGATCTGGTCGATCATCCCGGCGAGGGTCGTCGTCTTGCCGGACCCGGTCGGTCCGGTCACGAGGACCAGGCCGCGCGGCTCCATGGCCAGCGCGCTGATGACGGGCGGGAGGCCGAGCTCGTCCAACGGGATCGCCCCGACGCTGACCCGGCGGAACACCATGCCGGCGGAGCCGCGCGAGCGGAACGCGTTGACGCGGAACCGTCCGAGCCCCGGGACGGAGTAGGCGAAGTCGGCCTCGTTCGTCGAGCTGAACTCGGCGACCAGGTCCTCGCGCAGCACCTCGGACACCATGTACTCGGTGTCGCTGGGCGTCAGGTTCGGCGCCTGCAGCTTGCGCAGGCGGCCGTCGATGCGCACCCGGGGAGGTGAGCCCACCTTGATGTGCAGGTCCGAGCCACCCACCTCGCTCAGCGCACGGAGGAAGGGCACGACCGACAACAGTTCCGAACCAGTCACAAGGGTGTGCATCGGGCCCCTCACGGGCCACCTTGAGCGGGTTCGGCCCGGGCATCCGGTCCGTGGGCGGGACCGGGCTCCCCCGCAGGCCGCCGGGCTACTCGAGGACGGCGATCACGTCACCCTCCTGCACGACGTCGCCCTCGGCGACGTGCAGCGCGCTGACCTTGCCGTCCTGCTCGGCGAGGACCGGGATCTCCATCTTCATGGACTCGAGGATCACCAGGGTGTCCCCGTCCGCGACAGTGTCACCCTCCGCGACCACGATCTTCCAGACGTTCGCCACCATCTCGGCCCGAACTTCCTTCGCCACGGGGGCTCTCCTCTCGCTGCGTACGGCGATGTCACCGCCGGTTCGGCATCCAACCACAGGACCCGTCAGCGGCCCTCCGGCTCAGGCCCGCATCCGGGCCACGATCCCGGTGTCGTACCGGCCGGAGACGAACTCGGGGTTCTCCAGCAGCTCGGCGAAGAACGGCAGGTTGCACTTCGGCCCCTCGACGCGGAAGGCGGCCACCGCGGCCCGGGCCCGCTCCAGGGCCTGCGCCCGGTCCGCCCCGTGCACGACGACCTTGGCCATCAGCGAGTCGTAGTGGGGGGTGACGGTGGTGCCCTTCGCGTACCCGCTGTCGACCCGTACCCCCTCCCCGGATGGCTCCTCCCAGGCGGTGATGGCGCCGGGCCCCGGGAAGAAGCGCACCGGGTCCTCGGCGTTCACCCTCAGCTCGATGGCGTGGCCGACCGCGCGCACCGCGTCGGGGTCGAAGGTCACGGGCCTGCCGGCCGCGACGAGCAGCTGCTGCTCGACGAGGTCCAGCCCGGTGACCATCTCGGTGATCGGGTGCTCGACCTGCAGGCGGGTGTTCATCTCGAGGAAGACGACCTCCCCGCTGTCCACGTCCAGCAGGCACTCGACGGTGCCGGCGTTGCGGTAGCCCACCGCCTCGGCCGCCCGGACCGCCGCCGTGAACAGCTGCTCGCGCAGGACCGGCGTGACGGCCGGCGAGGGGGTCTCCTCGGCCAGCTTCTGGTTGCGCCGCTGCACCGAGCAGTCCCGCTCGCCCAGCGCCACCACCCGGCCGTCGGCCAGCCCGAGGACCTGCACCTCGACGTGCCGGACGCGCGCGAAGAAGCGCTCCACGAGGACGGCCGGGTCGCCGAACATCCGTTCGGCGAAGGCCCGCACCCGGTCCACCTCGGTGCGCAGGGCGGCCTCGTCGGCGGCGACGGCCATCCCCATGCCGCCGCCTCCGGCCGAGGCCTTGACCATCACCGGGTAGCCGATGTCCCGGGCCGCCTCGACGGCGGACTCGGCGTCGGGGACCGGCTCGGTGGTCCCGCGGGAGACCGGCACGCCGGCGGCGGCGACCAGGTTGCGGGCCCGGATCTTGTCACCCATGGCCTCGATGGCCTCGGCGGGCGGCCCGACCCACACCAGGCCCGCCTCGCGGACCCGACGGGCGAACCCGGCGTCCTCGGCGAGGAACCCGTACCCCGGGTGCACGGCCTGCGCCCCCGACTGGCGCGCCGCCTCGAGGACGGCGTCGGCGTTGCGGTAGCTCGCCGCCGGCGCCGCAGCGCCGATGGCGACCGCGTCGTCCGCCTCGTGCACGTACGGCAGGCCGGCGTCCACGTCGGAGTGCACGGCCACTGCGCGCAGCCCCATCCGCTGGACGGTCCTGATGATGCGGCGAGCGATCTCGCCTCGGTTGGCGACGAGCACGGTCTCGAACACGGGGGGTCGGCCTCCCAGGCGTCGGCGGTCCGGCAGGCGAGACTAACGGGGTGGTCCTGGTGCTCCTCGTCGCGGCGGCCGCCCTGGCGGTGACGGTGGTCACCGGACCGGGGCGACTCGCCCACATCCGGCTGCGCGCGGTCCGCCTGCTCGTGCTCGCCGCGGCCGTGCAGCTGGCCACGTCGGCGCTGGCTCCCGGCTCCGGCGCGGCGCGGATCGTCGCTCTCGTGGCCACGACGGTGCTCGTGGGTCTCTTCCTCGCGGGCAACGCCCGCCTGCCCGGGGTGCCCCTGATCGCCCTCGGCCTGCTGCTCAACGTCGCGGTCGTCACGGCGAACGCGGCGATGCCGGTGTCGGTCGACGCCGCGGCCCGGGCCGGCCTCAGCCGCGCGGAGCTGCGGCTGCCGGCCGACGCCCTGCGCGAGCCGATGAGGGCAGGCACGCGCCTCCCGCGGCTCGGCGACGTCATCCCGGTGGCCCTACCGCTGCGGCCACAGGTGGTCAGCCCGGGAGACGTGCTGGTCGCGGCCGGCGTCGGCCTGCTGCTGGTGACGGCCGGAGCCCGGCGCCGTCAGACGCCCAGGCGGGCGGTGCGCTCGACCGTCTGCGAGAGGGACTCCACCACCATCGGGTCGTACTCGTAGGCCATCCCGAGCCGCAGCCGCTCGAGCGCGTCGAGCCGGCTCCGGATCTCGAACGAGTCGCCGACCAGGTCGTCGTAGGCGTTGACCGCCTTGATGATCCGGGCCGCCAGCGGTACCTCGCGGCGCCGCACGTCGTGCGCCCGGCGGTACGGCTCCGCCTGCTGCGCGACGATCGACGCCACGCCGTCGAGCACACCGGTCTGCCGGATCACGTCGGCGCCGAGCCGGGCGATGCGGGCCTGGTCGGCGGGCGCCGCGACGACCGTCGCTCCCCCCGGGATCGGCTCGGCCAGCGACAGCTGGCCGATGTCGTGCATGAGAGCGGCGTACTCGAGGTCGCGCAGGTCGGCGTCGCTCATGCCGAGCTCACGGCCGACCGCGACCGCCATCGCGCTGACCCGCCGCGAGTGGCCGGACTCGGTGTACCCCCCGAGCTCGGTGACCCGCGAGAGCGCCCGGATGGTCTGCAGCGACGACTCGCGCACCGCGGAGTAGCGGCGGAAGGAGAACTGCGTGAGCAGCAGCGGCACCACGAAGACCGGCAGCGCCCAGTAGCCCATGATCGTGGCGGCCAGCGCGATCAGGGCGCCGGTGGCACCGATCGCCGAGCCGATCCCGGCCTGGGCACGCACCTCGTTGCGCAGCACGGCGCTGAACGGGGCCCGGTCCTCGCCGGCCCGGACGGCGGCCGCCAGCACCGCGTCGACGACGAGGCCGAGGACGACGACGGCCACCAGGACCAGCGCCAGCGCGGCGTCCTGGAACCGCTCCACCGCCTGGTCGAGGTCGGTCCCCCGGAACACCGCCGCCGAGATCCCGATCACGAGCAGCCGCCGGGCCAGGCTGTCGACCCGGGGCGCCCGCCCGGCGACGGCGTGCGGCGCCACCCCGGCGAGCATGGCGACCACCGCCACGGCCACCACCTGCAGCGCGCCGTGCTCGGCGGGACGGTCCGCGAAGGTCGTGAGCAGGACGTAGGCCAGGGCCCCGGCGGTCGCGAGCGGGGCCGAGTCCCGTCCGCCCGGAAGGGTGATCCGCACGAGCTCGCCGAGCGCGATGAAGGCCGCGAAGCCGACGGCGACCTGGACGTCGACCAGCCCACCGGGGGACGCGGTCACCACGACCGAGGCGACCGCGAGCAGCCCGGCCGCGACGACCACCACGAGGTACCCCATGGACCCCGCGTCGTCGAACCGGGCGCGCACGTCGGTCACCGCAGGCCCTCGAGGTGTGCGGGGTCGTCGTGGTCGTAGGCCCGGCTCTCCTGGTCGAAGACCTGGGCGGGGTCGGGCGTCGCGAACAGCGGGGTGACCTCCGGGTCCCACCCCTGGTCCTCGAGCGCCTTCACCAGTGCCTCGACCATCGGCGGGTCGAACTGCGTCCCGGCGCAGCGCCGGAGCTCGGCGACGGCCTCGGCCTGGCCCCGCGCGCCGCGGTAGGAGCGGGTCGTGGTCATCGAGTCGAACGCGTCGGCCACCGCGATCACCCGGGCGAACTCCGGGATCTGGCTGCCACGCAGGCCCATCGGGTACCCCAGCCCGTCGAGGCGCTCGTGGTGGTGCATGATCCCGGCGTTCGCCTCGTCGAGGAAGTCGATCTCGCGCACGATCTCGAGGCCCTGCATGGGGTGGCGCTGCACCGCGGCGAACTCGTCGTCGGTCAGCCGGCCGGACTTCTGCAGCACCCGGGTCGGCACCCCGAGCTTGCCGATGTCGTGAAGCATCCCCGCGTAGCGCAGGGACGCCACGCGGTCCTCCCGCATGCCGATGGCACGGGCGATCATCACCGAGGCGGCCGACACCCGCTCGCTGTGGCCGCGGGTGTAGACGTCCTTGGTCTCGACCGCTGCCATCAGGGTGCGCACGGTGCGGTCGTACGCGCGCTGCTCCTCCGCGTACTGCGCGTAGGCCCATCGGGCCACGAACAGCGGGAGCAGCAGCAGCACCGCTGACACCGGGCCGAGCCCGACCGGGTCCCAGAGGACGGCGAGCGAGATGCCGAACAACCCGTAGGCGAGGTACGGCAGGACCGACCGCGCCATCGTCCCCTGCAGGACGAGCAGCGGGGAGACCTTGCTGTGCAGGCCGACCACGACGGCGACCAGCGCGCCGTTCACGGCGCAGTGCACGACGTTGGCCGCGAGGATCGGGACGAGCACCCACGGGAAGCTGTGCTGGGTGAGGCCGACCGGCCCGCCGAGCGCGGCGTACGTGCCGCCCGCAGCCGCCGCGGACAGCGACATCTGCGCCCCGTTGAACAGCCGCTTCGTGACGGGCGCGCCGTCGGGGTCGTGCGCCAGCACCGCGCTCCACGCGGCGATGACGGCGCCCCAGACCCCGACCAGGGGGATGGCGGCGATGGACGTGACCGAGCCGAGCGAGATCGAGGCCATGTCCCGGCTGCCCCGGGCGAGCAGCGACTCGCTCACGACGTGCAGCAGCAGCAGGATCGCGACCGTCCCGAGCCGGTCGGCCGGGCGGTGGTAGACGGCAAAGCCCAGCGTCACCGACGCGGCAGCCACCACCGACACGACGTACAGCCGCGCCAGGGGTGTGAGCTCGGACATCTGCAGGGCTCCGTGGTGAGGGGAAGGGTCGCAGAGAGCGTGATGGGGATCGGCAGCGCAGGGGTCGCTTTGGTCCTTCACCACTTCCAGCCGGCGCCGGACTGAAGCAGGTGCTCGACAGCGGAAACGATCTTCTTCATGTGTGGTCTCATCCCCTTGCGATTCATGTCACGGGCTCCGCTAGTTGCCCGTGCAGGATCCGCTCCGCTGAGGGTGGGTCCGTACTGCGATCGAAGACAATGCACGCTGCTGCTGATCGGCTGTTGTGCTGCCGATCCCGATCACGCTCTCTGCAGTTGTCACAGCCCGCCGTGGCGGCCCATGCCCCGAGCCGACACCGGTCGAGCCGTGTCCCCGCGAGGGGCATGTCGGCTCGTCCGCGATGTCAGTGAAGGCGGTGGGTAAACCTCGCGTCAAGCCTTCGCCCGATTTGTGGCTAGTAGTCCGAGCAATCTCGCCCGAAATGACTAGGTGTCATCAGTGCCTCCGAACGGGTGACGACTTTGCTCCGTCCTGACCAATCCGCGGCCAATGCACGCTCCCGGAGGCGAATGTCCTTTACGGTGCGGCCGTGGAGCCGAGGCAGTCGTGACCGTGGACCACAGCCGCGCGGAGGTCTGGTCCGAGCTGGTGACGGCCCTGCTGGCGGCGCGCAGCGACCCGGCGACCGACGGCTTCGACGACGAGCTCGCCTCGGCCGTGGCCGCCGGTCAGCTCGGTCCCGAGGCTGCCCGACGGCTGAGGTCCTGGCAGCGGGCCTCGGTCCGGGCCGCGGACGAGCACGCCCGGACGGTGCTCCCGGCAGCGCTCGGCGCGCTGGAGGAGGCGCGGCGAGACGCCCGGGCCGCGAGCGAGGCGCTCACGACGGCGCTGTCGTTCGCCGCGTCCCGGCCCACGACGGCAGCCGAGCAGGCAGCCGGGCGCACCGGGCCCGCCGGGGCACCGGGGCCGGCCGCGTCGGAGCCCCAGGGTGCCGACGCTGCCGTGGAGGTCGCCCGGCGCGCCTCAGACACCGCGGGCGACCGACCGGCGACCCTGGAGCCACCGGCGCCCCGCCTGTTCGTGGCGGACCTGCGGGACGCCGTGCCGTCCGACCGCACCTGACCCCAGCCGCCCGCACCACCGCCCCCGAGGAGCCCGCCGCACATGCCCACCCTGCGCCTGCTGCCCGAGCTGGAGGACGCGCTGCGCCACATCCAGGGGGTGCGGGCGGCCAGCGTCGTCACCGGACCGGACGCCGTGCCGACCGAGGTGCACGTCCTGGCGGACCCGGGCAAGCCGGCGAAGCAGGTGGTCCGCGACGTGCAGTCGCTCGCGATGGCCCGCTACGACATCGACATCGACCACCGGATCGTGTCGGTGGTCCAGATGGGCGACGACGAGGTGCGCACCGTCGCGGCCCCCACCCCCGGCGCCCGGCCCGAGGACGTTCAGCCGGTGGCGGCCGCGCCGGGCTCCGCTCCCGGGGCCGCCGAGGCCGCTGCTGCCGCTGCTGCCGCTGAAGGCGACGAGGACGGCGTGGTACGACCGGCCATCGCGGCGATCATGGTGCGCAGCGGCCACGGCGAGACCGAGGCCTCGGTCACCCTCGCCGCCGGCGACCGCCTGTTCGAGGGCACCAGCCAGGGACCGGCCGGCGCCAGCCACCGCGCCCGCCTGGTCGCGGTGGCGACCCTCGACGCGGTCGCCGAGCTGCTGGGGCGGCCCTGCGAGGTCGAGTCGGCCGCGGTCGTCTCGACCGGGGTGCGCGAGGTGGCGCTCACGGTCCTCACGGTGGTCGCGCCGCGCACTGGCGAGCAGGTCCTCACCGGCTGCGCGGCGGTGCGCGGCGACGAGGCCGACGCCGTGGCCAGGTCGGTGCTCTCGGCGCTCAACCGTCAGCTCTCCGGCTGAGCGCCGGGCGAGCGGCTAGGGCCGCAGCATGGTCTTGATCGACCGGCGCTCGTCCATCGCGGCGTACGCCTTCGGCGCGTCGGCGAGCGGCAGGACCAGGTCGAAGACCCGGCCGGGGTCCAGCGAGCCGTCGAGCACGTCGGCGAGCAGCCCGGGCAGGTAGCCCCGCACCGGGGCCACGCCGCCGCCGACCGAGACGTTGGAGGCGAAGAGCTGGCGGATGGGCAGCTCGGCCCCACCGGCCGGCACGCCGACGTAGCCGACCCGGCCGCCCGGCCTGGCCGCGTCGATCGCCTGCTGCATCGACTCCTTCGTGCCGACGCACTCGAGCACCGCGTCCGCACCGATGCCGCCCAGCAGCTCGGTGACCCTCGCGACGCCGGTCTCGCCCCGCTCCTCGACGATGTCGGTCGCCCCGAAGTCGCGTGCGAGCGCCTGGCGGTCGGCGTGCCGCGACATCGCGACGATCCGCTCGGCCCCGAGTCGGCGGGCGGCGAGCACCGCGCACTGACCGACCGCCCCGTCCCCCACGACGACCACCGTGGAGCCCGCGCCGACGCCGGCCGAGACGGCCGCATGGTGGCCGGTCCCCATGACGTCGGACAGCGTGAGCAGGCTCGCCACCATCGAGTCGTCCGGTACCTCGGGGGTGGCCACCAGCGTGCCGTCGGCCATCGGCACGCGGACGGCCTCGCCCTGGCCGGCGTCGATCGGCAGCCCCTTGCTGTCCTCACCGCCCCACCAGGCGCCGCGGGTGCACGACGTGTGCACGCCGTTGCGGCAGTGCGCGCAGGTCCCGTCGGACAGGGCGAAGGGAGCGATCACGAAGTCGCCGACCTTCAGCGACGAGACCTCGGAGCCGAGCTCCTCGACGACCCCGACGAACTCGTGGCCGATCCGGGAGGGCTTGCTGGTCTCGGTCACCCCGCGGTAGGGCCACAGGTCCGACCCGCAGACGCAGGCGGCGACGACGCGGACGAGCGCGTCGGTCGGCAGACGCAGCGTCGGGTCCGGCACGTCCTCGACGCGGATGTCGCGAGGGGCGTGGATCAGGGTGGCGAGCACGAGGATCTCCTGCGGGTAGGGGGGTGCGGGTGGCTGCGGACGAGTGGTGCGGTGAGGCTCAGGCGTCGCGGCCCGCTCGCCGTGGGCGCGCGGGGCGCGGGCCGCCGGTCGTCGCGGACGTGGGAGGATGGACCCGGAAGCGAGACCCAGGAGAGAGACACATGGCGAAGAAGTCGCGCAAGAAGAAGGCTCGCAAGAAGAACAAGGCCAACCACGGCAAGCGTCCCAACAGCTGACCGTTGCCGGCCGCACGGCCCGGACCGCCACCTGGCGGCCGGGCCGTCGTCGTCCGTGCCCCGCGCGCCTCAGATCTCGGTGCGCAGCTCGTCGCGTGCTGCCGCGATGTGCCGCAGCACCTTGGCGCGCAGGTCGGCCGGTGCCGGGTCGGCGCAGGACCGCTTGACGATCGCCTTGACCTGCTCCTCGAGGCCGAACTCACGCAGGCACGGCGAGCACTCGTCGAGGTGGTGCGTGATGGCGTGCCGCTTCTCCTTGTCGGCGATCTCCCCGTCGATGAACTCGTAGACGCGGGCGAGTACCTCGTCGCACGGGGTGTCGTGCGGGTTGCCGCAGCTCATGACGGCGAACCTCCCTCTCCCCCGTCAGCCACGCCGGCGGGCACCAGGCCTCGCTCGCGCGCGTAGTCCTCGAGCAGGCCGCGGAGCTGCCGCCTGCCCCGGTGCAGCCGGGACATCACCGTACCGATGGGCGTGCCCATGATCTCGGCGATCTCCTTGTAGGCGAACCCCTCGACGTCGGCCAGGTAGACCGCGATGCGGAAGTCCTCGGGGATGGCCTGCAGCGCAGCCTTGACGTCGGAGTCGGGCAGGTGGTCCAGAGCCTCGGCCTCGGCGGACTTCAGCCCGGTCGACATGTGCGACTCCGCCTGGGCCAGCTGCCAGTCCTCGACGGTCTCGGTGCCGGCCTGCTTGGGCTGCCGCTGCGCCTTGCGGTAGGTGTTGATGAAGGTGTTGGTCAGGATGCGGTACAACCACGCCTTGAGGTTGGTCCCGTCCTGGAACTGGTGGAAGGACGCGAACGCCTTGGCGTAGGTCTCCTGGACCAGGTCCTCGGCATCGGCGGGGTTGCGCGTCATGCGCAGCGCTGCCGAGTACAGCTGGTCGAGGTACTGCATGGCGTCGCGCTCGAAGCGCGCGTTGCGCTCGTCGACGGTCTCTGCGAGGGGCTGCGTCATCGTCCTCGATGATATCCCGGAGGCGGACCCGTCAACCGCGGACCAGTCGCGCCATCGGCCGGTGCTCGGGTCGGTACGGCGCCCGGCGGGCGCGAGTGCGGCCATGTGGGGGTGCAACCCGGCTCCGCCGGCCGGGATTCCCGTGACGGCGGAGACCGGCGCCCGTCAGCGGGTGACGGCCAGCGCCCAGGACCTGGCCACGTCCACCAGCCCGGCGAGGGCGCCGGCGCGGTCGCCGCCCCGCAGCACGCGGAACGAGTGGTCCGCCCCCTCGACCGGGACCACGACCCGCCCGGGCGCCGGAGGGATGTCGGCGGGTCCGCCGAACGGGTCGCGGGTCCCCTGCAGAACCAGCACCGGGAGCCCCGCAGCGCTCGGCGCGTCCAGCTCCGGCAGGCGGCTGGGCCGGTCCCGGGGTGGGTTCAGCGGGAAGGCCAGCGCGAGCACCCCGGCGGCACCGAGGGCCGCTGCCGTGCGGCACGCGACCCGGGCCCCGGCCGAGCGGCCCCCGAGGAGGAGCGCGCCCCGCGTCGGGAGCGACTCGAGCACGGCGAGCCAGGCCCGGTCCAGCGCCGGCGGCGGAGCGGCGACCCTCCTCCCGGCGACGACCCACGGCTGGTCCACGAGCACCACGTCGATCCCGGCGTGGGGCAGCGCGCCCGCCAACGCCGCCAGGTCGGCCGTGCCGACACCCCCGCCGGCACCGTGGCCCAGCACCAGGGTGCCGACCGGGTCCTCGCCCAGGTGGCGGTGCAGCCGGGCGTCGCCCAGCGGCGTCGGGACCGGTGAGACCTCCGGCACGTCAGAACAGCCGGGGCTCGTCGGCGTCGGCGGGCCGGTCGTCGGAGCCCTCCGGCTCGAGCGGCAGCGGCTCGACGAGCTCGGGCCCGTCGTTGCGCACGTTGTTGACCGTGGTGGCGACCGGGTACGCCGCGAGCCGGCCGGGCGCCGCGGGGACGAGCAGCTCGCGCAGGCGGTCGGGCTCCTCGAGCGCCGGGTCGAGCCACTCGTCGTAGCGCGCGCGCTCCACGAGCAGCGGCATCCGGTCGTGGATGCGGCCGACGTCGTCGGTGGCCGAGGTCGTGAGCACGGTCACCGACCAGAGCCAGTGATCAGTATCAGGACCAGGACCGGTGTCGGGGTCCGCCGGCACCGACGGGTCGCGCCAGAGCTCGTACAGGCCGGCCATCGCCAGCACTCCCCCGTCGGCGGGGCGGATGAAGAACGGCTGCTTGCGGCCCTTCACCTCGCCGTACCACTCGAAGTAGCCGTCGGCCGGCAGCAGGGCGCGGCGGGCGGCGAAGGCGCGGCGGAACGCCGGCTTCTCGTGCACCGTCTCGACCCGCGCGTTGATGAGGCGACTGCCGATCGACACGTCCTTCGCCCACGCCGGCACCAGCCCCCAGCGCGCGACCTGCAGCCGGCGTACGGGCGGCGCCCCCTTGTCCTCGCGGGGCGCCCGGGACAGGACCGCGTAGACCTCCTGCGTCGGAGCCACGTTCCAGCTCGGCGCGAGCGCCTTCTCGGGTCGCTGCTCGACCTCGAACTCCTCGACGAGGTCGTCCGGGTCCCGGCTGGCCGCGTACCGTCCGCACACGTCGCCGATCCTGCCACGCGGGTGCGACCGGCAGCCTTCGCCCGGAACCCCGCACGGTTGACCGGCGACGGCGTCGGGCATGGGCCGACCATGACGCTGGTACGCCGACTCGCCCGCCCCTGTCTCGCCGCCATGTTCGTGGCCGGAGGCCTCGACTCCCTGCGCCGACCCGAGCCGAAGGTCCCGGCCGCAGACCCGGTCGCGCCGCGGATCGCCGCGAAGCTGCCCTACCTCCCGGAGGACACCGAGACCCTCGTCAAGATCAACGGGGCGGTGCAGGTGGGCGCCGGGCTGATGCTCGCGACCGGGCGGCTCCCCCGCATCTCCTCGGCCCTGCTCGCCGGCAGCCTGGTGCCGACCACGCTCGCCGGCCACCGGTTCTGGGAGGAGCACGACCCCGCGGCGCGGGCCGTCCAGAAGACCCATTTCCTGAAGAACCTGGGCATGCTGGGCGGGCTGATGCTCGCCGCCGTCGACACCGAGGGCCGGCCGGGGCTGGCCTGGCGAGCCCGGCATGCCGCCCACCACGCGTCCACGGGGACCGGGCGCGGCGCCCGGACGGCCCGTCGGGAGGCGAGGCTCGCGGCGCGTACCGCCCGGGCCAAGCTGCCCGGCTGACGGGCGACGGCGGTCACCGGACCGGCCCGCCGACTATTCTCCGGCCGTGATCGCGGACGCCGGCCCCCGGAGCGCGCCGTGGCCCGCGCCGTCGGTCGACGCGCCGGTCTCGGCCACCGTCCGGTTGCCCGGCTCCAAGTCCCAGACCAACCGGGCGCTCGTCCTCGCCGCGCAGGCACGCACCCCCAGCACGCTGGTCGGACCGCTCGTGAGCCGCGACACCTCGCTCATGGCCGACGGGCTGCGCGCGCTCGGGGTCACTCTCGAGGAGCACGCGGACGAGTGGCGGGTCACTCCCGGACCGATGACCGGGGGCGTCCACGTCGACGTGGGCAACGCCGGCACGGTGATGCGGTTCCTGCCGCCCGTCGCCTGCTTCGCCACGGGCGACGTGACCTTCGACGGTGACCCACGGGCCCGGCACCGTCCGCTCGCCCCGGTGGTGCGGGCCCTGCGCGACCTGGGTGCTGACGTGACCGCCGACGACGACCGGCTGCCGATCACGGTGCACGGACGCGGCTGGCTGCTCGGTGGCCGGGTGGTGATCGACGCCGGTCTCTCGTCGCAGTTCGTCAGCGCCCTGCTGCTCGCAGCGCCACGGTGCGCCGACGCGGTGGAGCTGCAGCACAGCGGCGGCCGGCTCCCCTCGGGGGCGCACGTCGACATGACGGTCGAGATGCTGCGTTCCGCGGGCGCCATCGTCGAGCACGTCGACGAGCACACCTGGCGGGTCGAGCCGGGTCCCCTGGAGGTGGGGCGCCTCCACGTCGAACCGGACCTGTCCAACGCCGCGGCGTTCCTGGCCGCCGCCGTCGTCACCGCCGGCCGCGTGACGGTGCCCGGCTGGCCGCTGCGCACCACCCAGGCGGGGGACGCCCTGCGGCACCTGCTCCCGCGGTTCGGTGCCCGCGTCGAGCAGGACGGCGACGGCCTCACCGTCTCCGGCCCCGAGCGGCTCGAGGGGGCCGACCTCGACCTCGGTGACGTCGGCGAGCTGGCACCCGTGCTGGCTGCGGTGTGCGCGCTGGCGGGCTCGCCGTCACGGCTGCGCGGCATCTCGCACCTCCGCCACCACGAGACCGACCGGCTGGCAGCGATCGCGACCGAGATCACCGCCCTCGGTGGCGAGGTGCGCGAGACCGACGACGGCCTGGTCATCGTCCCCCGCCCGCTGCGGGGCGGGGTGATGGCGACCTACGACGACCATCGGCTGGCCACCATGGCCGCGGTGCTCGGCCTGCGGGTCGGGGGGATCGAGGTCGAGGACGTCGGGACGACCGGGAAGACGCTGCCGGGGTTCGTCGGCCTGTGGGAGCGCATGCTCGCGGGAGACGCGTGACCGGTCGGAGGGGCCGCGAGCTCGACGAGGACGACGTCAGGGTCCGCCCCGGCCGGGGCTCCCGCCCGCGGACGAAGGACCGCCCGAGCCACGACGACGCCCACGAGGGCATGGTGGTGACCGTCGACCGGGGCCGCATCACGGTGCGGGTCGATGACCGCGACGTGGTGACCATGAAGGCCCGCGAGCTCGGCCGGAAGGGCCGGGTGGTCGTCGGCGACCGGGTCGCGGTCGTCGGCGACGTGTCCGGTGCCACCGACACCCTGGCGCGCCTGGTCCGGGTCGAGCCACGCACCTCGACGCTGCGCCGTACCGCCGACGACGTCGACCCGTTCGAACGGGTCATCGTCGCCAACGCCGACCTGCTGGTCGTCGTCACCGCCCTCGCCGACCCCGAGCCCCGGCCCCGGATGATCGACCGCTGCCTCGTGGCGGCGTACGACGCCGGGCTGCGCCCGTTGCTCTGCCTGACCAAGCCGGACCTGGCCCCGCCCGAGTCCCTGCTCGACACCTACAGGGTGCTCGACGTCGACCACGTCGTCGTCCGGCGCGGCGAGGAGCTCGAGGACCTGCGCGCCCACCTGCGCGGCAGGGTCAGCGTGCTCGTCGGCCACTCCGGGGTGGGCAAGTCCACGCTGGTCAACGCTCTCGTCCCCGGCGCCGGACGGGCCACCGGCGACGTCAACGCCGTGACCGGTCGCGGCCGTCACACCTCCTCGTCGGCACTCGCCCTGGAGCTGCCCGACGGCGGATGGGTGATCGACACCCCCGGCGTCCGCAGCTTCGGCCTGGCCCACGTCGACCTCGACCGGGTGATCCACGCGTTCCCCGACCTGGCCGAGGGGACGGCGGCGTGCCCGAGGTCCTGCAGCCACGACGAGCCCGAGTGCGCGCTGGACGACTGGGTGGCCGCCGGGCACAGCGACCCGGCCCGCCTGGCGTCCCTGCGCCGGCTCCTGCGCAGCCGCGACGCGAACGCGGAGGACCAGGCCGAGCCGCCGGACGAGGGTGCGCCCTAGGTGCAGCTCTGCGGTGCCACCGTGCACTTCCAGACCGCCGTCGACCCCAGGTGCCCGGCCAGCGACACCTGCCCGGCCGCCGCGATCGCGGCGACGACCGCCAGCGCCGCGACCACCGTGACGACCCGGCCGGTCCTCTCGCGGCGGTCCAGGTACAGCAGGGCGAGCGCGAGGACCCACATCACGAGCGTCGGGTAGAGGACCAGCTCGGCCATCTGCCGGTGGTCCTCGATCTGCTCGGCCACCACACCGCCCGCGCCGATCCGCTCCTCCAGCTTCTCGCCGCTCGTCGTCGCCACCGGCACCATCGCGAGACCCGCCGTGGCGACCAGGGCCACGATCGGGAGGTACGGACGGCGCCACGCGGGACGCACGGCCGTGGCGACCAGGCCGACCGCGGCCAGCGGCACCAGCACCACGACGGCGTGCACGACCAGCGCGTGCACCGGCAGGTCCAGAACGGTGTCGAACATCGCCTCGCTCCTCACACGTCGGTCGGTGCCGCGGCACCGCGGCACCGGGGGTGCTAGGTCACCGGTCCCGGTCGGGCCTGCGCCGGTGCGGCCGACGTGAGCGGTCCGAGGCCGTCGACGGTGCCGCCCGTGCGCCAGTACTCGCCGTCCGCGCGGGCGAGGAAGCCCTCGTCGACGAGGTAGCGGCGCAGCGCAGCGTGGTCCGGGTAGAACGCGCGCAGGACGACGTCGACGTCCTTCTCGGCGTAGCGACGGCCCGGCTCGAAGGCACGCGCGACGTGGTCGAGGACGACGAGCCGCCGGCTGCGCCGGGCAGGCATCTGGGCGATCCGACCCTCGGCGAGGAAGCGGCCGAGAACCACGTCCCGCTCGAGCCGGCCGGAGCTGCCCACGAGCCCGAGAGTAGTCCGAAGCAGCCCGTCAGGAGGCGGGCGCGACCGCAGCGTGCGCGGCCGCCGACGTGATCCGGGCCCGCAGCCGCGCCCGGTGCTTGTCCAGCGCGCGGGTGTGCTGCAGGTACTCCGGCCAGCGCGACGCCGGGTGGGCGAGCCATGCCTCGCACACCGACAGGGCCGAGCCGTGCTCGCCGGCCCGCTCGAGCAGCACCGCGGCACGCTCGTAGGTGTAGGGGGTGTCGACCTCGACCGCGACGCCGTGCAGCAGCGTCTCCAGCTCGCGCAGGTCACCCGAGGGAAGACCCGACAGGCGGGCCAGGTCAGGCGTCCCGGTGAAGGTCCACCCGTCGATGCTGAACCGGGGCACCGGGATGGGCGCGGGCTCGAGCACGACATCGAGGATCCGCCTGCGGAAGAGCGGCATGGTCTCCCCCCACCTCTCGTGACGCGCACATCTCGTGGCCGACGTGCTCCACGACGATGATCGGAAGTATGCGGCGGTGACTGGAGTCGCGGGAAGGGACTTGTACCGTTCGTTACATGCCGGCCTACGACGACGACGTCCGACTCGCGCACGTCCTGGCCGACACCGCCGACTCGATCTCGATGTCACGGTTCAAGGCGCTCGACCTCCGGGTCGACAGCAAGCCCGACCTGACGCCGGTCTCCGACGCCGACACGAGCGTCGAGGAGTCCCTTCGCTCGACCTTGTCCAGGGCCCGGCCGCGCGACGCCCTCCTCGGCGAGGAGTTCGGCGCGAGCGGGCACGGGCCCCGGCGCTGGGTCCTGGACCCGATCGACGGCACCAAGAACTACGTCCGCGGCGTGCCGGTCTGGGCGACACTCATCGCGCTGATGGACGGCGACGACGTGGTGGCCGGCCTGGTGAGCGCGCCCGCCCTCGGCCGACGATGGTGGGCCGGCGTCGGCTCGGGGGCCTGGACCGGGAAGAGCCTCGCGTCCGCGTCGCGCCTGGCGGTGTCCGACGTCAGCGCGCTGGGCGACGCCTCGCTGTCGTACTCCGGCCTGTCCGGCTGGGCCGAGGGCGGCCGCGACGGCGCGTTCCTGGCGCTGGCCCGGGACGTCTGGCGGACCCGGGCCTACGGCGACTTCTGGAGCTACATGCTGGTGGCCGAGGGGGCCGTGGACGTCGCGGCGGAGCCCGAGGTCGCCCTGCACGACCTGGCGGCCCCGTCGCTCATCGTCACCGAGGCCGGCGGCAGGTTCACCGACCTCACCGGCGCCGACGGCCCGACCGGCGGCAGCGCCGTGGCCACCAACGGCCACCTGCACGACGAAGTCGTGGCCCGCCTCACCCCGTAGCGGAGCGCTCCAGCCGGCGCACCGCGGGGACCAGCGTCGCCGCGAGGCCGGCGACCATGACCGCCAGCGCGCACAGGACGACCGTCTCGCGCACCCCGACCAGGCCCGCGACCGGCCCGGCCAGGGCCTGGCCCACGGGGATCGCGACGAGGGAGCCCAGCGCGTCGTAGGCGTAGACGCGGCTGAGCATCTCCGGCGGGACGTGCTGCTGCATGGACAGGTCCCAGCCGAGGGCGAACAGCTCGAGGGCGGCGCCGGCCACCAGGCTGGCGAGGACGAGGACCAGCAGGGGCGGCTCCGCGGCCAGGACCAGCATCAGCGGCGACCAGGCCATCACGCCGACCATCCCGACGAACAGCGGCCGTCGGAAGCGGACCCGCAGCAGGACGAGGCCCGCGAGGAACATGCCGGCGGTCTCGGCGCCCAGCACGAAGCCCCACCCGGTGCGTCCGAACGTCTCGTCGGCGATCGTCGGCCCGAGGGTGAACCAGCCGGCGGCGTGCACGGCGTTGATGACCCCGAAGGCGACCACGACCACCCACAGCCAGGTGCGGCTGCGGAACGCGGTCCAGCCCTCGACCAGGTCGCGCAGGACGTTGCTCGCCGGCGGGTGGGTCCCGGTGGGCAGCCGGACGAGGGCGAAGCACAGCCCCGCCAGCAGGAAGGTCGCCGCGTCGGCCACCAGTGCCCAGCCCGGTCCCACTCCGGCGACCACCAGGCCCCCGGTCGAGGCACCGGCGACCAGCGCGGCCGTGGTCGCCATCCGGAAGACGACGTTCGCCGGCTGCAGCTCGGCCGCCGGCACGGTCTGCGGCAGCATCCCGGCCGACGCCGGGAACATGAACGCCGTCGCCGCGCCGTTCACCGCCTCCAGGGCGGCGAGCGCTCCGATCGTCGCGGTGTCCCCGAGCAGCAGGACCGCGGCCGCCACCTGCGTGAGCCCGCTGACGACACTGGTCACGACCAGCACCCGGTGCCGCGGGAACCGGTCGGCGATGACGCCACCGAGGAGCAGGAACACCACCTGCGGGAGGCTGCGCGCCGCGAGCACCAGACCGAGGTCGGTCGCCGAGCCGGTCAGGTCGAGGACCGCGAAGGTGATCGCGATGCTCGCCAGCCCGTTCCCGACCAGCGACACCGACCGGCCGAGAAGCAGGTAGGTGAAGGACCGGTGCCGCAGCACCGCGCGTGCGCTCATCGTCCCGGTCAGGAGCTGCGGCGGATCCGGGCCACGGCCGCGAGCACGGCCGGTCCGGCGAGGACGGCGGCCAGGTCGAACCAGCCGTAGCCGCCGGCGGCGCCAGAGGGCGGGTTCCCGATCGGCACCAGCCCGGTGGGGTCGTGGGTCTGCCAGGTCCAGGTGTCCAGCCAGGTGCCGAGCACCTCGAGGTAGGTGACCACGACGAAGGCGCCGACGTACAGCGTCCGGGACCGGCCCCAGGCGAGGAAGCCGAGCAGGCACAGGTACCAGAACGCGCCGAGGACGTCCTGCCGGTCCGCCAGCAGCAGGCCCCAGCCCGCGTACGCGCCGCCGACGACGACGGTCGCCGCCACCAAGGCACGCCGGCGGCCGTGCACCCACGCGGCCCGGCCGATGGCGAGGGCGCACAGGTAGACCAGCCCGTGCCCCGGCGGGACGAACGCGGGGACGTTGCCCAGGCGGTAGACGTAGACCTCGAGCAGCGGCGAGAAGGTGTACTCGACCGCGGTGGCGAAGACCACGACGACCGCCACCTGGGCCCGGACGAGGGCCGACTCGCGGCGCAGCAGCGCGAGCAGCAGCAGCCAGGTGCCGGCACCCAGGGCCCGCTGGACCCAGATGCCGGCGCCGACGTCGAGCAGCAGCACGAGGGGCACCCAGACGAGGGTGAGCACGACCGGCGGGTCCAGCCGGCGGGTCAGGCCGGCACGGCTGGGTCCTGCCACCGGGACGGGCGGCGCGGGCGCGACGTACGTCTCGCTGGTCACCGACCGAGGATAACGACGCGACGGCGCGTCCCTTCCCAGCCGAGCGCCGGCACGGAAGGATGGGGGCGAGCCCGATCGCCCGCCCGAGGAGGTCGTTCGACGATGCAGGTCCGTGACGGCATGAGCACCGAGGTGCTGATCATCGGTCCCGACCACACGCTGCGCGAGGCCAGCCGGGCGATGGCCGGCCGCCACGTCGGCGCAGCGGTGGTGCACGACCCCGACGGTGAGGGGATCGGCATCCTCACCGAGCGCGACGTGCTGATGTCGGTCGGCTCCGGCCAGGACACCGACGCCGAGCACGTGCGGGACCACCTCACCGGCGACCTCGTCTACGCCGCACCGTCCTGGAGCCTGGAGCAGGCCGCCGAGGCGATGATCCGCGGCGGGTTCCGGCACCTCGTCGTCCTCGACCAGGGCGAGGTGGCCGGCATCCTGTCGGTCCGCGACATCGTGCGGTGCTGGGCCGCCGACCGCACCGGAGAGGAGCTCGTGGGCTGAGGTCAGGAGCCGGCTCGACCGGGCTCGGCACCGGCTCGGGACGGACCTACGAGTCCTGCACGGCGCCCTGTCGCGGTCGGGCGTCGGTCGGCTCGCCGCCCACCTGCTGCTCCCCTTCCTCCGGCTCACGCTCCTTCGCGCGCAGCAGGATCGCGGCGACCGCGAGGACGAGCACGAGCACCCCGAGGACCCCGACCTCGACGATCGCGTGCCGGAACTTCTCGCCTTTGCCGATGAGGTCCGCCGCCTCCACGGAGAGCACGATGATCTCCTTGATCGAGGCGATGATCCCGACGACGAGGAACGGCTCGGCCACGACCTCACGCTTGCCGAGGATGACCCGCACGGCGTAGAGCAGCTCGACCACGATGAAGACCAGCAGCAGGTTGTCGAGGACGTCGAGCACCACCTCGGAGGTGCTCGTGTCGCCGCCGACCGCCGTCAGCCCGTTCCCGGCCGCGACGAGCAGCACCAGCGCCGCGACGGCCAGGACGAAGGCGATGCCGACGTAGATGACGTCCTCGGTGATCGCGAGCAGGGCGTTGCCGACACGGACGTACGACGGCGGCTCCTTGTCGCCGGACCCCTCGACCCGGCGGCTCACGCGGTCGTCCTCACGCGACGCGGTCAGCCGGCCGGCGCCCGGTCCGGCGTCGGCGGCGAGCCGGCGCCGAGGGGACGAAGCCCAGCAGCAGGGCCTCGCCGCAGGCGACACAGACCCACTCGGGGCACTCGCCGCCCTGGTGGTCACGGCACTCGGGCTGCTCGAACATGGTCTCGTCGTGGCAGGTGGCGCACCACCTCAGGGCGACGGCGCTCGTGGTCATGCCCAGACGGTGCCACGGGCCCCGGACACAACCCCGCAGACGCGCCGTGACCGGGACGGGAATGTCGACAAAGCGCCCCGCACGGGCGGTCCGGGGCGGTCGGGCGACCCCGCGGTGGCGCCGCGGGCCGATCGGCACGATCATGGATGCCATGCCGCAGAGCATCTGGAAAGGCGCCATCTCCTTCGGGCTGGTCTCCATCCCCGTCCGGCTCTTCAGCGCCACCGAGGAGAAGGACATCTCCTTCCGGCAGGTGCACCGCGAGGACGGGGGACGCATCCGCTACAAGCGGGTGTGCTCGGTGGACGGCGAGGAGGTGGCCTACGCCGACATCGCCAAGGGCTACGAGCTGCCCGACGGCGACATGGTCGTCCTCGACGACGACGACTTCGCGAACCTGCCCATCTCCTCCTCGCGCGCGGTCGAGGTGCTGAGCTTCGTCCCGGCCGACCAGATCGACGCCGTCCAGATGAGCAAGCCCTACTACTGCGACCCCACCGGCGACGTGAAGCCCTACATCCTCCTGCGCGACGCCCTGGAGAAGGCCGACCGGGTGGCGGTGGTCAAGGTCGCCCTGCGCCAGCGCGAGCGCCTGGCCATGCTGCGCGCGCGGGAAGGCGTGCTCGTGCTGCAGACCCTGCTGTGGCCCGACGAGGTCCGCGAGCCGCAGCTCGACCTCGGCGGCGACGACATCAAGGTCCGCGAGCAGGAGCTCGCCATGGCCGAGTCCTACATCCAGGCGCTCTCCGGCGACTTCGAGCCCGAGGAGTTCGCCGACCAGTACCGCGAGGCCCTGGAGCAGGTGATCGAGGCCAAGGTCGCCGGCAAGGAGGTCGTGGCCCCCGCCGAGGAGCCGACCTCGTCCGGGCAGGTGGTCGACCTCATGGAGGCGCTGCGGCGCAGCGTCGCCGAGGCCAAGGAGCGCCGATCCGGCGGCGGCAACGCCAGCCCGGCCGCCTCCGGGACGACGAAGTCCGGCGCCGCGAAGCAGGGCGAGGGCAAGACCGGCGCGACGAAGACCGGCACCAAGAAGACCGGCGCCGCCAAGGCCACCAAGAAGGCGGCCAAACCGGCGAAGAAGGCGGCCGCCAAGAAGGCTGCCGCCCGGCGCTCCGCGTGACCGACTTCAGCGACCTGCGGGCGCTGTTCCTCAACTGCACCCTGAAGCGCTCCCCCGAGGTCTCGCACACCGCGGGCCTGGCTGCCAACAGCATCGCGATCATGCGCGCGCAGGGCGTGCACGTCGACGAGGTGCGCGCGGTCGACCACGACCTGGCACCGGGCGTGCAGCCCGACATGCGCGAGCACGGCTTCGACCGCGACGACTGGCCGACGATCTACGCGACGGTCAAGGCCGCCGACATCCTCGTCGTGTGCACGCCGATCTGGCTCGGCGACAAGAGCAGCGTGTGCACCCGGGTGATCGAGCGCCTGTACGCCAACAGCGCCGAGCTCAACGACGCCGGCCAGTACGCCTACTACGGCAAGGTCGGGGGCGTGCTCGTCACGGGCAACGAGGACGGCATCAAGCACGTCGCGATGAACGTCCTGTACTCGCTCCAGCACCTGGGCTGCACCATCCCGCCGCAGGCGGACGCCGGCTGGATCGGTGAGGCCGGCCCGGGGCCCAGCTACCTCGACGAGGGGTCCGGCGGCCGCGAGAACGACTTCACCCGGCGCAACACCACCTTCATGGCGTGGAACCTGCTGCATCTCGCCCGGCTGCTCAAGGACGCGGGCGGCGTCCCCGCCCAGGGCAACCAGCGCACCGCCTGGGACGCCGGTGCCCGCTTCGACCACCCCAACCCGGAGTACCGCTGAACGCACACCCGGGTCGCCGGGAATCCACGCGGCCCGACGGGTGCTGTGACGGGCCATGACCGAGGCCCTCGAGATCCTGGCGCTCGTCTGCGCGGTGGCCGTCGTGGCGGCCTCCGCCCGGCGACTCGGCCTCAGCGCACCCCTGGTGCTCGTGGTGGTCGGGCTGCTCGCGTCCTTCGTGCCGGGCGTGCCCGAGTACCGGCTCGACCCCGAGGTGGTCCTGCTGGGGTTCCTGCCCCCGCTGCTCTACGCGGCTGCGCTGCGGACCTCCCTCGTCGACGTCCGCGCCAACCGGCAGTCGATCGGGATCCTCGCGGTCGGTGCCGTGGTGGTGACGACCGTGCTCGTCGGCCTGGTCACCTACTGGGTCGTCCCCGGCGTGCCCCTGGCCGCGGCGTTGGCGCTGGGCGCCGTGGTGTCCCCGCCGGACGCCGTCGCGGCCACGACCATCGCCCGCAAGGTGGGGATGCCGCGCCGGATCGTGTCGATCCTCGAGGGCGAGAGCCTGCTCAACGACGCGACGGCGCTGGTGGCGCTGCGGACGTCGATCGCCGCCATCGCGACCACGGTGACCGTCCTCGAGGTCGCCGGCGACTTCCTGCTGGCTGCCGGCGGCGGGGTCGCCGCAGGACTCGTCGTGGCCGCTGCTCTCGCCTCCGCCCGGCACCGGGTCCAGGACCCGGTGCTCGACACCACGCTGTCCCTCGTGGCGCCGTTCGTCGCCTACCTGGCAGCCGAGTCGTTCCACGCCAGCGGGGTGATCTCCGTGGTGATCGTCGGGCTGGTGCTGGGGCACAAGGCGCCGGCCCTGCAGTCCGCGGCCTCCCGGCTGGCCGAGCAGACCAACTGGCGCACGATCACCTTCGTCCTGGAGAACATCGTCTTCCTGCTCATCGGCCTGCAGGTCTCGCAGGTGGTGAGCAACGCGACGGAGGGCGGCACGAGCACCGCCGGGCTGGTCGTGGTCTGCGCCCTCGTGCTGCTGACCACGCTCGCCGCGCGGATCGGGTGGGTCTTCGCGGTGACGGCCGCCTACCGCTTCGGCCCGGCCCGCATGCGGCGGGTGGCGTGGAGCTGGAGCCACGCGGCGCTGGTCTCCTGGGCGGGCATGCGCGGGGTCGTGACCCTGGCCGCCGCCTTCGTCCTGCCGGCCGACACGCCCCGCCGCGACCTCCTGGTGCTCGCGGCCTTCGCGGTCGTGGGCGGCACCCTGCTCATCAACGGCACCACCCTGCCGTGGCTGGTCCGCCTGCTCGGGCTGCCCGGCCCCGACCCGGCCGAGGACGCGCTGGAGGAGGCGGCGCTGCTGTCCAAGGCGACCCGGGCCGGGCTCGCGCGCCTCGAGGAGCTCAAGGCGGAGGGCGACGACCCGGCCGTGATCGACCGGCTCGAGGAGCGGGCCCGCAGCCGGTCCGACGCGGCGTGGGAGCGTCTCGGCGCCCCCAGCGACGCCGAGACGCCGAGCGAGACCTACCGCCGGCTGCGGCAGGAGATGCTGCACGCGGAGCGGGCAGTGGTGCTGCACGCGCGCGACTCGGGCAAGGTCGACGACGAGGTGCTGCGCGACGTCATGAACCTGCTCGACGCCGAGGAGTCGCTGCTGGACCGCCTCGAGGACAAGGGCAGCGACGTGCAGCGCGAGCTGGTCGCCCGCGACGACCGCGGCGGCGCCTGCGAGCACCTCGACAGGGCGCCGGTGGCGGTGAAGCCGCTCACCCCCGAGGGCTGCGAGGAGTGCCTGCGGGACGGCACGCGGTGGGTGCACCTGCGGCTGTGCCTCGACTGCGGGCACGTCGGGTGCTGCGACTCGTCGTCCGAACGGCACGCCGAAGGCCACTACCGGGAGACAGGGCACCCCGTGATGCGCAGCTTCGAGTCCGGCGAGGCATGGCGCTGGTGCTATGTCGACGAGCGCCTGGGCTGACCCGCCGGTCCCGTCCTCAGAACGGCAGCGCGCGGCCCGAGGGCGCACGCAGGTCGAGCTCGACCGGCGGTGAGGTGCGTGTCTGCTTGGTGACCGTGACCTGCTGCGCCATCGCGGCCACGCCCCTCAGGCGGCCTGCGGTGCGCGGACCGCGGCCGACTGGGCGGGAGGACGTGCCGGGAGCAGCTCGCCCAGGTCGTCGAACACCACGACGCCGTTGCACAGCAGGGACCAGCCCTGCTCCGGGTGCGCCGCGACCGTGTGGGCGAGCTGGCGCGCCGGGCTGTCGACCGACGGGCAGATCGGCTGGTGCTGACACATGGTGCCACCTCCTGGAGCAAGGAGTCCGGACCTGCCTCGTGGACACGTCCCCCCGACGTCACCCACGTAGTGGTCCTTCGTGGCCCTCTCATCGGTCCGCGCCACCGCTTTCCTGAGGAGTTCTGCCGGGATCTCCTCCGTTCGTCCCGCGGATCGGGCCGATCGTCACGGCACAGGGCCGGACGGCTCAGCCGTGGCCGGTGAGCTCGGCGCCCAGCCACGGACGCGGGATCCCGAACCCGGCGACCAGGGTCGCCGCGTGCGGGCGCAGCGCGCCGCAGAGGTCGTCGACCGCCCGGCCGACGGCCTTGGAGCCCGCCGGGGTGAGCCGGCCGTGCTCGAGGAACCAGCCCCGGTCGGCCTCGATCTCGGCCAGTGCGTACAGGTCGCAGGCCCGGCCGAGCAGGTCCCTGGTGCCGTCGTCGGTGCAGGTGCCCAGGGCCCGCGCGAAGGCCTCGAGGAGCAGGACGTGGACGTGGGCGTGCGCCGCGGCCAGGGAGTGCGCCTGCACCCGGTTGACCGCGTCGAACGCGTCGCCGCCGTCACCGGCGCCCGCGCGCCGGAGCCGTCGGGCGAGGCCGGAGACGACGTGCGACTCGCGCCAGGCGAACATCGAGCGCTGCCAGTCGCGGTCCAGCAGGTTCACGTCGTCGTCCCTGCCGGGCGCCACGGCCGCGAGCCGGTCGACGAGGCCGCGGGCAGCGGTCCGCTCCAGCACCGTCTCGACGACCTGGTCGGCGAGGAACCGGACGGTGCCGAACGTGTCGAGCTCGCCGAAGTGGTCGCGGTAGCTCGTCAGCATCGCCCGCGCGACCAGCTGCATGAGCACCGTGTTGTCGCCCTCGAACGTCGCGAAGACGTCGCTGTCCGCCTTGAGCTGCACCAGCCGGTTCGACGAGAGGTAGCCCGCCCCGCCACAGGCCTCACGACACGTCTGGATCGTCGCGGTCGCGTGCCAGGTGCTCAGGGCCTTGAGCCCGGCCGCGCGCGACTCCAGCTCGCGCTGACGGGCGTCGTCGGTGGTGCCGCCGGTCTGCACGTCGTGCAGGTCGGACGTCAGCTCGGCCTGCCCGAAGTGCAGCGCGTACGACGTCGCCAGGGCGGGCAGCAGCCGCCGCTGGTGGGAGAGGTAGTCGAGGACCGTCACCTCGCCGGACGAGCCGGGACGCGCGAACTGGGTCCGGTTCTCGCCGTGGTCCACGGCGATGGCAAGAGCGACCTTGGCCGCGCCGGCGGCGGCGCCCCCGACGCTGACCCGGCCGCGGACCAGCGCCCCGAGCATCGTGAAGAACCGCTGCGACGTGCTCTCGATCGGGCTCGAGTAGGTGCCGTCGGCCGCGACCTGGCCGTAGCGGTCGAGCAGGGCGTCGCGTGGCACCCGCACGTCGTCGAACCACAGCCGGCCGTTGTCGACGCCGTTGAGTCCGCCCTTGTGGCCGCAGTCCTCGATCCGCACGCCCGGGCACGCGGCGCCGTCCTCGTCGCGGATGGGCACCAGCAGGGCGTGCACCCCGCGGCTCTCGCCCTTGGTGACCAGCTGGGCGAAGACGACCGCGAGCCGGCCGTCCCGTGCCGCGTTGCCGATGTAGTCCTTGCGCGCGTCGTCGTCGGGAGTGCGCACGACGAACTCGTCGCGCTCGGGGTCGAAGGTCGCGGTCGTGCGCAGCGACTGCACGTCGGAGCCGTGACCCGACTCCGTCATGGCGAAGCATCCCGGCAGGTCCAGGCTCATCATCGGCGGGAGGTAGCGCTCGTGGTGGCGCTGGGTACCCAGCGCCTGCAGCGCCCCGCCGAACAGTCCCCACTGCACCCCGGCCTTGACCATCAGGGACAGGTCGACGAGGCCGAGCATCTCGTAGAAGGTGAGGGACCCGCCGATGTCGTCCTCGCCCCCGTAGGCCTTCTCGAAGCCGCGCCGGGGCAGGCCGCCCTCGGCCAGGACCCGGACCCGCTGCAGGGTCCGCTCCCGCTGCCCCTCCCGGTCGAGGTCCTCGACCGGGAGACACCAGTCGGCGGGCACCTGGGCCCGGACGACGGCGCGGACGTCGGCCCACCGGCCGTCGACCACGCGGTGGAGGTCGTCGAGGTCGACCGGCCCGGTCAGCTCGTGGTCCATGGGCCTGATGGTGCCCGAAGGCGACGCGGATCACTCCTGGGCCCGGCCCCCCGCGGTCGCGCCGGCCCCCGGTGGCTCAGAGGTCGCGGCCGAAGGAGCGCGACAGCGGCGAGTCCTTGTAGTGGCCGAACCCCTCGACCGGCAGGTAGCCGCTGCTCGTGTACAGGGCGATCGCCTCGGGCTGCACCGCACCCGTCTCGAGCACCATCCGCCGGTGGCCCTGCTCGCGGGCCAGGGCCTCCAGGGCGGCCAGCAGCCGGCGGGCGTACCCGCGGCGCCGGTGCTCGGGACGGACGAACATCCGCTTCACCTCGACGACCCCGTCGCCGAGCCGGCGCATCCCGGCGCAGCCGATGACCGTGGCGCCGGCCCGGGCGACGAAGAAGGTGCCGTGCGGCGCGGCGAACTCGTCCGGGTCCACCGGCGACTCGTCGTGGCCGCCGTAGCGTCGGACGTACTCCTGCTGCACCTCCGCCACGAGCACCGCAGCCAGGTCGGAGTCGAAGGGCACGGCCGCCAGCTCGACCGCGTCCTCGTCCACTCCCAGGGTGCGCGCGGCGAGCTCGGCCAGGTCGTCCTCGGCGGCTGCGACGAGGCTCGCGGCGTCGGGCACCAGGTTGCAGTCGGCGGCCACCCCGACCGTGATCTCGCCGGCGTAGCTGAGCAGGCTCACGCCGAGCCCGACCGACCCCGCCTGCGGCACCCAGAACGACAGCCGGGTCAGGCGGGAGCCGGCCAGGTACACCGGGCGGGTCGGGCCGGGGACGTTCGTGACGATGGCGGACGACTTGGCGCCGAGCACGCGCACCGCGAGCCGGTGCGCCCAGGACGGGAGGGCGCCGACGACGGCGAGGATCGCGAAGGTCGACGCGGCCTGCGCACTCGCCTTCCGCCGGCTCATGCGCGCGTGCACCAGGCGCACCCGCTCCACCGGGTCCTCGACCGAGACCGGCAGCGTCACGAACACGATGCCGAACCTGTTGCCCAGCGACGCGGGCACCGGCGCCCCGCGTCGCAGGTCGACGGGGACGAACACCCGCAGGTCGTGGGGCACCTCGCCGTGGCCGGTGAGGTGCCGACGCAGCGCACCGGCGGTCACCGCGAGCAGGACGTCGTTGACCGTGACGCCGAGGCGGCCGGCGACCCGCTTGGTCATCGCGAGGTCCAGGGGGCGCGACCAGGCGGCCACCTTCGCGGTGCCCAGCCGGCCGGAGAGCCGGGTGCGCGGGTCACGGTTGGCGAGCAGCAGCCCGACCCCGGTGTGCAGAACCCGCCAGCCGAAGCGCAGCGCTGCGACCGCCTGGCGCAGCGACCGCGGGGCGAGCGGGTCCACCCCCACCACGGGGGCGAGGTCGCGCGAGCCCTCGGTGATCCTCGACCGGAGGCCGGGCCGCCGCGGGTCGCCCGCCCGGCCCGGCTGTGGCTCGTCCGGCGGCACGTCGGGGTCGTCGTCGGTGAGCGAGAGCAGCACGCTGGCCAGCGCGATGCCGTCGGCGATGCAGTGGTGCAGCCGGGCGACCAGGGCCGACGTCGGCTCCCCGGCCTCTCCGGGCGGGAGCGTCACCAGGTGGAACTGCCACGGCGAGTGGCGCATGTCCAGGGGCCGGCCGAGCAGACCGCTGACCAGCCCGGCGAGCCCGTCGTCCCCCTGCACCTGCCCGGCGTCCACGACGTGCCGGGCCAGGTCGAAGTCGGGGTCGTCGGTCCAGACCGGCTGCTCGAACGGCGTGCGCGACGGCAGCGGGCGCATCGAGAACTTCGGGTACGCCGCCAGCAGACGGTGCTCGATCACCTCGACCAGGCGCGGACGGTCGACCTCCTCGTCGAGCCGGAGGACCCCGGTCACCATCATCAGGTTCTCCGGCGAGTCCATGCCGAGCCAGGCGGCGTCGACGTTGGACATGCGCAGCGGCGCGGTCACGGCACCTCGTGGCCGGTGCGCCGCACCCGGCGGTCCCGGGCGCGGGCCCGGGCCCGCCGGAACCGGCGCGCGAACGGTCGCGCCAGGTCGCCCGCGCCGACCAGCCCGGCCTGGTTGCCCAGGGCGGCCTGGACGATGACCGCCTCCGGGCGGAACCGCCGGCCGGTGAGCGAGCGCGCGAACGCCTCCCGGGCCGGGCCGATCAGCAGGTCACCGGCCTCGGACAGGCCGCCGCCGATGACGAACGTGCCGGGGTCCACGGCGGCGGCGAGGTTGGCGATGCCGACACCGAGCCAGCGGCCCACGTCCTCGAAGAGCTCGCGGGCCGCCGGGTCGCCGTCGCGGGCCGCCGCGGTCACCAGCGGCCCGGTGATCGCGGCGGGGTCGCCCCCGGCCCGGTCCAGCAGGCCGTGCGCCACCGGCGACCGCGACGCCGCCAGCTCGCGGGCCTCCCGGACCAGCACGTTGCCGGACGCGTACTGCTCCCAGCAGCCCCGGTTGCCGCACTCGCAGCGTCGGCCGTCGGGCACCACCTGCATGTGCCCGTACTCGCCGGCGACGCCGAACCGGCCGCGTTGCAGGGCACCGTTGACGATCATCGCGCCACCGATGCCGGTGCCGAGGTTGACACAGACGAGGTGCGACTCGCCGCGGCCCGCCCCGAAGCGCCACTCGGCCCAGACGGCCGCGTTGGCGTCGTTCTCGACCACGACGGGCAGCCGCAGCCGCGAGCTGACGGCCTCGCGCAGGGGCTCGTTGCGCCACGAGAGGTGCGGGGCGAACAGGACGTTCGACCGGTCGGCGTCGATGAAGCCCGCCGCGCCGATGCCGACCGCGTGGACGTCGTGGCGCTCGGCGAGCTCCAGGACGGCGGAGACGATCGTGTCCTCGACGACGTCCGGGCTCTTGCTGCGGTGCGGGGTGTCCCGCCGGACCTGGTCGAGCACCTCGCCCTCGTAGGTCACCACGCCGGCGGAGACCTTGGTCCCGCCGATGTCGACGCCGACCGTCAGCAGCGCCGCGTTGAGCGGGGTGACCCGCGGTGGCCGCGCCGACTCGTCGCGCAGCGGCCTCCCGAGCAGGGAGGGGCGACGGTCGGTCACCAGGAGAGCCTAGTGCCGGTCCGCACGACTGCTCATGGCGTCGGGTACTGCCGGCGCAGAGCCGCGTCCCAGACCGCGGTGGGGAGCAGGCGCCGGGCGCCGACGGTGTAGCGGCTCACCGACCCGACGGGATAGCGCGCCTTCGGCCGCGCGGACTCCACGGCCTCGACCACGACGGCGGCCACCTCGTCGGCGTCCAGCAGGCCGCGGCCGCCGCCGTAGGCCGAGGCGTTGCGTGCGGCCACCCCTCGCATGAAGGCGGCGTAGGGGCCGGGCCGGCTCCCGGGGTCGGTCGCCGCCTCCGCGAACTCGGTCCGCACCGGTCCCGGCGCGACCACGCTGACGGCGATGCCGAAGCCGCGCGTCTCGAAGCGCAGGGCGTCGCTGAGGGCCTCGAGGGCGTACTTGCTCGCGTGGTAGACCCCGCCGCCGGGCAGGGTCATCCGCCCGCCCATCGACGACATGTTGACCACCCGTCCGCAGCCCGCCTCGCGCATCGCGGGCAGGACGAGCTGGGTCAGCCGGAGCAGGCCGAAGACGTTGGTCTCGAACTGCCGGCGCACGGCGTCCAGCGGCACCTGCTCGACCGGCCCGTACTCGCCGTAGCCGGCGTTGTTGACCAGCGCCCCCAGGGCGCCGTGCTCGGCCTCGACGGCGCGGACCGCGGCCAGCCGGGAGTCCTCGTCGGTGACGTCGAGAGCCAGCACCCGGGCCCCCGCGGCAGCGAGGTCGTCCAGGGTCTCCGGCCGGCGGGCGGTCGCCCACACGGGGCGGACGCCCTGCAGGAGGTGCCGTACCGCCGCCCGCCCGATCCCGCTCGAGCAGCCGGTGACCAGCACCGGGGCGGTCGGGGGCAGCGCAGCGGTCATGCCGGTCATCGTGCCGGACCCCTTCACCGGCAGGTCAGGCGACCAGCGCCATGACCAGGGCCAGCGCCACCACGACGGCGCTCACGGCGAGCAGCAACGGCACCACGCCGGCGGGCGGGCCGATGCCCTGGCGTTTCGACGGAACGTGCCTCACGGGGACTCCTCCGGGTCAGGACGACGCGGTGCGCCGTCATCCCTTGTTCGGCACCGGCCCGGTCCCCGGATGCCGCGCCGGGGCACGGCTACTCGCGGCCCGGCTCCCCGTGCCGGGCGTTGGGGGTGCCGCGCCGCCAGTACGGCTTCGGCAGCACCGCCTCGCGCGGCCAGCCGAGCTGCCGGACGAGGGCGGTACGGATCGTCGCCGCCATGGTCATCTCGCCACCGACGTAGACGACGGCACCGTCGACGGGCGCACCGAGCCCGCTGGCCTCGAGCAGTGCCCGCCCCGTCGCGGCGTCGTCGGACGCCTCCTCGACCCACGTCGTGCCGTCCGGGCACGCGTCGCCGCGCTGCGGCAGCCGGTCGTCGGGCGACGGCACGGTGAGCGTCACGTGGGCGGTGGCGGGGGGTGCCACCGCCTCGGCCATCGCGTAGGCCGCCGGGAGGAAGCTCTGGTCCCCGAGGAAGTGGTGCGCGCGGGCGCCGGACGCGAGGCGCACCTTGCCGCGTGGGCCGATGGCCTCGACGACGGTGCCCGGTGCCGCCTCGTGCAGCCTGCTGGCGCCGTCGGCCCCTGGGTGGAGGACGACGTCGAGGGCGACCATGCCGCGCTCGGCGTCGTGCTGTCGCACCGTCCACCTCCTGCGCACCACCGGGCGGTCGGCGACCGCGGTCAGCATGAGGTCCTGCCCCGGGTCGACCGTGAGGTGGCGCAGGGCCTCCCCCGTCAGCTGCACGCGCACCATCGTCGTCGACAGGGACCGGACCGACTCGACCGTGAGCTCGAACCTGGTCGCGCCCAGCCGCACCGCGAGCGCCTCGCTGTCGTCGACGTCGACCGGCGCACCAGCCGTGGCGCTCTCGCTCTGCTCGCTCATCCCGGCCACGCTACGTCGTCGTGGGCCACCCGGCCCGCGCGGTCAGGGCCGCACGAGACGGATGTTGAAGACCGGGCCGCCGGTCGCTGCCATGAGCGCCAGCCAGAGCGGCAGGTACATCTCGGTGGCCCGGGCGGTCCGGATGCCCCCGAGGTCGAGCACCGAGCCCGGCGGCCAGCCGAGGTCACCGAGCAGCCGGGTGGCCAGCGCCTTCGCCTCCGGGTCCTCGCCGGCGACGAAGACGTGGTGCTCGCCCGGCAGCGAGCCGGGGTCGACCATCACCGCCGCGGTGACGGTGTTCAGCGTCTTCACCACCCGGGCGTCCGGGAACGCCCGCTGGACCTGCTCGGCCAGGCTGTCGGTGTTCGCCACGGTCAGCGTCGGCGGGAACCCGGCGGAGAAGTCCAGCGGGTTCGCCACGTCCAGCACGACGACCCCCGCGAGGTCCCCCAGCCGGCGCAGGGCGTCCACCGACACGGCACCGTTGGTCGCGTTGACGACCACCTCGGCCTCGTGCGCGGCAGCGGCCGTGGGGACGACGGGGACGCCAGGGTGCGCCGCGACCCAGTCGGCCACCTCCGGACGAGCCAGCGTCACCGGGACCTCACGGGTCGCCAGGACGACGTCGTGACCGGCCGTCGAGAAGGCGGCAGCCAGCGCGCGGCCGACGGTCCCGGTGCCCAGCACGACGAGGCGCATGCCGAGAGCGTACGGCGACCGGCCGGCGACCGACCTGCGCGGCGACGGGTACGCCGGACCAGCCCCGGGTAGGCGCCGGGGGTCCTGCTACCCGTCCGGTCGGAGGCACCGCAGATGTCCCAGGTCGTCGTCGTCACCGGTGCCAGCGGCGGCATCGGCCGCGCCACCGCCACGGCGTTCGCGTCCCGCGGTGCCCGGGTCGCTCTCGTCGCACGAGGGCGCGCCGGGCTCGAGGGCGCCGCTGCCGACGTCCGGGCGGCCGGCGGCGAGGCGCTCGTGCTGCCGGCGGACGTGGCCGACGCCGAGCAGGTCGAGGCGGTCGCCGAGCGAGCCGAGTCCGGGCTGGGCCCGATCGACGTCTGGGTCAACGACGCCTTCACCTCCGTGTTCTCCCCGTTCGAGCAGATCACCGCCGACGAGTTCCGCCGGGTGACCGAGGTGAGCTACCTCGGCTACGTCTACGGGACGATGGCGGCGCTGCGCCGGATGAAGCCGCGGGACCGCGGTGTCATCGTCCAGGTCGGGTCCACGCTCGCGTACCGGGGCATCCCGCTGCAGACCGCCTACTGCGGGGCCAAGCACGCGATCCAGGGCTTCCACGAGTCGCTGCGCTGCGAGCTCCTGCACGAGAAGAGCGGCGTGCACGTGACCATGGTGCAGATGCCGGCGGTCAACACCCCGCAGTTCTCCTGGGTCCTGTCCCGGCTCCCGCGGCACCCGCAGCCGGTACCCCCGATCTACCAGCCCGAGGTCGCCGGTCGGGCCGTCGTGCACGCAGCCGACCACCCCCAGCGCCGTGAGTACTGGGTCGGCGCCAGCACCGCGGCGACCCTCGTCGCGAACGCCGTCGCGCCCGGGCTGCTGGACCGCTACCTCGGGCGCACCGGCTTCGCCTCGCAGCAGACCCCCGACCCGCGCGACCCGGGTGCGCCGGAGAACCTGTGGGAGCCGGCGGACGACGAGCACGACTTCGGGACCCACGGCGCGTTCGACGACCGCTCCCACGGCCGGAGCCCCCAGCTGTGGGCCAGCACGCACCACGGCGTGCTCGCGGGCGTCATCGGTGCCGTGGGTGCCGTCGGTGCGGCCGGGTTCGCGCGCGCCGCGGGGCGTCGGCGCAAATGACAACGGCGCCGGTGACAGCGGGGCGAGCCGCGCGAGGGCCGGCCGCGGCGCGCCTGCAGGTGCTGGGCGTGGCCCGGGCCGGGGTGGGAGGTGCCTGGCTGGTGGGCCTGCTCACCGGCCGGGCTGGCGCCGGCGCGGACCTCCCGCCGGTCGGCCGCGTCGCCGCCGGCGCCCTCGCCGTCCGGGACGTCGCGCAGGGCGCCCTGCTGGTGGCCCGGCCCCGGCTCGGCTCGGCAGAGGCGGGAGCTGCGATCGACCTGCTGCACGCCGCCAGCATGCTGCCGGTCCTCGCGCTGAGCCCGCGGCTGCGGGTCGCGGCGGCGACCAGCGGCACGGCAGCCCTCGGGTGGGTCCTGGCCGCGGTCCTGGTCGGTGCCCGCAGCGGCCCGCGGAGCCGCTGACCGCGCAGCAAGCGGGCCGCCAGTGGACCGCAAGCGCTGCGCAAGGGCTTCGACGCACCGTCGTGAGGTCACCCCCGCGCCGGACGCCCGGCCCTGCCGACTGGAGCACCCTATGCACGCCCGTCCCCTCCTCGTCACCGCACTCGCGGCGGCCACCCTCCTCGCTGTCCCGACCGCTGCCGGAGCCGGCACCGTGGAGCAGCTGGACCGCCGGACGTTCGACCCGTCCCCCGTCGTCACGGACTCGACCATCCACCTCGCCGGAGCCACCGCCGGTCCCCTCGGCGGCTTCCTCGACCTCACCGTCCGGGCGCAGGACGGCACGCTCCCCACCGCACCGGGCGCGTGCGACGCCGCCGACGTCGAGGCGGTGCTCACCGTCTCGCCCGGCGAGACGCTGACCGTGAGCACCACCGGTGAGGTCTGCATGCACCGGTTCAGCACGACCCTCACCGTGCTCGCGTACTTCGACAAGAAGGACGCCACCTGGTCGGGGACCGAGCACCGGAAGGCGAAGGTCGTCGGCGACGGCCTCGTCTCGGCCTCGAACGGGGTCTTCTCCGGCTTCGGCGCGTCGGTCTCGGCCGCCCTGCGCTGGTGAGACCGGTGGCCCGGGCCGCCCGTTCCCCCCGGGGCGGCCCGGGCCACCGCCTCGGCGGTACGACGACCCCGCGGGCGGCCGCCCCGGGTGCCAGGATCGGGGGGTGCCCGGACCCGACGACGACGGCGCCGACGTGGTCGGCCGGATCGCCGACGAGCTCTACGGGCTCGGCCCGAAGGAGTTCGTCGCCGCCCGGGACGCACAGGCCCGGACGCTGCGCGCGGCCGGCGCCGGCGACGCCGCGCGCGAGGTCGCTGCGCTCCGCCGGCCCAGCGTCGCGGCCTGGCTGGCCAACCAGCTGGTCCGGGAGCACGCGGAGGAGATCGACCCCCTGCTCGAGCTCGGCGCCGGGCTGCGCGAGGCGGCCGAGGCCCTGAGCGGCCCACAGCTGCGAGAGCTGTCCACGCAGCGCGCCCAGCTGGTCGCCGCCCTCGTCCGGCAGGCCCGCAGGATCGCGGCCGCGGTTGGCCGGCCGGTGAGCGAGGACGCCGCCCGCGGGCTGGAGCAGACGCTGCTGGCCGCGTTGGCCGACGAGGAGCTCGGCGAGCAGCTGCGGGCGGGGAGGCTGACCGGGACCCTCACCCACAGCGTGTTCGGGTCACCCACGGACCGGCCGGTGGCCCGGCGGAAGCCGGCGCCCCGGCGTCCGTCACGGACGGCGCCGACGGCGGAGGAACGGGAGCGCGCCGAGCGCAGGACGGCGCTCGAGACAGAGCTGGCGGCGGCCTGGAAGGCCGCGCGTGCCGCGGCGGACACGCGGGCCGATGCCGAGGACGCGGCGATCGTGGCCGAGCGCGGCGCGGGCGAGAGCCGGCGCACCGTCGAACGGCTGCGCGCCGAGCTGGCCCGCGCCGAGTCCGACCACGACGACGCCGTCGCGGCGCGGGACTCGGCCGTCGAGTCGCGCACGGCGGCACGGACGGCGGCCGAGCGGGCCACCAAGCGGGTCAGCGAGCTCCAGCGCGCTCTCGACCAGGTGTGAGCGACCCCACGGGCGACAGGTGTGGGGGCGAGCGCCTGGGGGGACCCTGCGTGACGACGCCATCATGGTCCTGCTGGACTGGGACCACCCACACCCGGCGGCCGGGCCGGGACCGGGCACGCGACCGACGACGGAAGGGAGCCCCGCGATGTGTCGAGCAGTCAAGTGCCGGACGTGCGGCAAGACCACCTGGGCCGGCTGCGGCCGCCACGTCGACGAGGTGATGGCGGGCGTCGCCCGCGCGGACCGCTGTCCGGGTCACCCCAAGGCCGAGCGCCCCGCCGGCGGCGTCCTGGGCCGGTTGTTCGGCCGCCGCTGACCAGCGCGGCGCTCCCGGCGCGGCGCGCCCTCCGCTCCCCGGACACGCCCTGGTCGGTGAGCAGGGACCTGGTGGCCTGCGTGAGCAGCCGGACCTCGTCCGAGGTCTTGATCCGCCGGGCCTCCATGAGGATCTGCTGACCGTCGACCACCTCGATCCCCAGCCTCCGCGGCGCGAAGAGGACGGGGAGCTCGGTCACGTCGACGCCGAGGGGCTGGTCCGCGAGCCCGGACTTGTCCAGCTCGCGCTTGACCTTGGCGGCCAGTCGCTCGGCGATCTCCGCGTCGGGCGTGATGGCGCCGCGCAGCGTCGAGATGCCGGCCCGCGCCCCGGGCTCCAGCCGCGGCCGGGGGCCGTGCGCGTGCGGGCGGCTCACGTCGGGGACGCGTCCGGGCGGGCATCGCTCAGGGCAGCACGTCACCCCGTCCCGTCCGGGCCGTCGGCACCGTGTCCGCGACCCGCGCCATGACCGGGCCGCCCACGGCGAGCAGCAGCACGTAGGCGCTGGCCAGCGGCCCGACCTGCTCGTACCCGGCGAGCACCGCGAGCCCGGCGATGACCACGGAGAACTCACCGCGCGCGACGAGGGCGGCACCGGCGCGCAGCTGTCCGCGGCGACCGACCCCGTCGCGGCGCGCGGCGTAGCCGCCGGTGAGCACCTTGGTGGCAGCGGTGACCACCGCGAGAGCCAGGGCCGCAGGCAGCACCGGGCCCACCTCGGCCGGGGCCACCTGCAGGCCGAACGACAGGAAGAACAGCGCGGCGAACAGGTCCCGCAGCGGCGACAGCACCTCGCGGGCGCGGCGGGCGGTCTCCCCGGGGATGGCCAGCCCGACGAGGAAGGCCCCGACCGCCGCGGACGCCCCCACCCAGTGGGTGAGCCCGCCCACCAGCAGGGTGAGCCCCAGCACGCGAAGCAGCACCTGCTCGTCGTCCTCGTGGCGGAGCAGGCGGCCGAGCCGGTGGCCGTAGCGGTAGGCGGCGACGAGCACCGCCAGCACCACCCCGACCGCCACCGCCGCGCCGGCCAGCGCCCGGGCCGCCGTGCCGCCGGCCAGCAGCACCGCGAGCACGGGCAGGTACAGGGCCATGGCGAGGTCCTCGAGCACCAGCACCGAGAGCACCGCAGGAGTCTCCCGGTTGCCGATGCGTCCCAGGTCGCGCAGCAGCCGAGCGACGATCCCCGACGACGAGATCCAGGTGATGCCGGCCAGCGCGGCGCACGCGGGCCAGTCGTAGCCGAGCAGCAACCCGGCCAGGAAGCCCGGTGTGGCGTTGAGCGCGAGGTCGACCAGGCCGCTCGGCGCGTGCCGCCCGAGGGACGTCGTGAACTCGGCGGCGGAGAACTCCAGGCCCAGCAGCAGCAGGAGGAGCAGCACCCCGATCTCCGCGGTCGCCTCGACGAACGGGGCGGTGGCGTCGACGTCGGCGAGCCCGCCCCGGCCGAGCAGCAGGCCGCCGAGCAGGAACAGGGGCACCGGCGACAGCCCGACGCGGCGGGCCAGGGTCCCGAGCACCCCCAGCAGGACGAGGAGCAGCCCCAGCTCGACGAGGAAGGTGCCGGCCTCGTCCACGTCCTCAGCCGCCGACGATGGTCCGGACGCCCTGGATGCCGCTGTCCGTCCCGACGACCACGAGGGAGTCCCCGCCGCGGAGGGTCTCCTGGGGCGTCGGGGAGGCGATCACGTCCTCCCCGCGGACGATCGCCACGACCGACGCGCCGGTGCGGGTGCGCGCCTGGGTGTCGCCCAGCGGTCGTCCGTCGAACCGCGACTGCTCGTGGACGTCGACCGTGGCCGAGGCGAGCCCCGGGATCTCCCGGGTGAGGTCGGCGAACCGCTCGGTGATCCGGGGGGCACCCATGATCTCGGCCACGGTGTCCGCCTCTCCGGAGGTCAGCAGGACCAGCGAGGTGGAGGAGTCGGGGTCGTCCGGACCGTAACGGACCAGCTCGAACCGGCCGTCGCGGTAGGACACGACGCCGAGGCGCTCCCCGGCCGCGATGTCGAGCTCGTAGCGCACGCCGACGCCCGGCAGCAGGATCTCGGTGACGTCCATGCGGCCATCCTGCCCGGGTCACCCGCTGACGGGCGACTCCGTCAGCGCGTCGGTGAGCAGCGCGACGATGGCCTCGAGCTGGATGTCGGCCGACGACGACATCTCCTCGTCGGAGCCGTCCAGCGCTCGGGCGGCCAGCCCGGCCTTGCTGTCGATCAGCTCGGCGATCTTGGCGTCCAGGGTCTGGGCGGCGATGATCCGCCAGGCGGTGACCGGCTCGGTCTGGCCGATGCGGTGGCTCCGGTCGATGGCCTGGGTCTGCTCGGCATCGGTCCAGGAGAGCTCGGCGAGCACGATGTTCGAGGCCACCTGCAGGTTGATGCCGACCCCGGCGGCGGTCAGCGAGCAGACGGCCACGTGCACGTCGGGGTCCGTCACGAACGCGTCGATGTTCCGCTGGCGCACCGTGGAGGTCTGGTCGCCGCGGATCGAGGAGAAGCGGATCCCGCGCTTGGCGAAGGCCTCCTCGGCGGCGTCCATGACGTCGACGTGCTTGGCGAAGAAGACGACCTTGCCGGCGCTGCGGGCGAGCTGCGCGGCGTAGTCGGCGGCGAGGCCGGCCTTCGCCTGGCCGATGCGCCGCATCATGCTGAAGACGTTCTCGCCGGTCTTGGCCTCGCTGGACGCCTTCCGCTCACGGGTGGCGATCCGCCGGACCAGCTCGTGGTCGATCCCGTCGTCGGGCACGGACGTGCGTCTCGCGAGCGCGCGCCGGTACTGCGCCACGAGTCGCATCGCCAGCTCGCGCTCGGCCTCCCGGATCGACCGGCCGGCCGCGTCGTCGAGCTCGACGGGCAGGTCGGCGATGCGCCGGGCCGGGATGTCGGCGGCGACGTCGACCTTGCGGCGGCGCACGATGCCGAGGTCGATCACGGCGCCGCGAGCAGCCCGGTAGAAGCCGGGGTCGGCGGGCGTCAGCCCGGTCTCCTCGAGCGCGTGCATCAGCTCGGCGAGCGGCTTCTCGTCGTCGATCCAGCCGAGGAACTGCCAGATCGCCCGGAAGTCCTCGATGTCGTTGATCAGGGGGGTCCCGGTCAGGGCCATCAGCAAGGGACGCGCGACCCGGAACCGCATCCGCTCGGAGAGCTCGAGCACGTGCTGCGACCGCTGCGAGCTCTTGTTCTTGATGAAGTGCGCCTCGTCGACGACCATCCCGCGGAAACCGAGGTCCCCGAGCCATCCCACGTGCCGGTCGAGCACCTCGTAGTTGACGATGACGATGTCGGCGAAGCCGTCGATCGTGTCGCCGTTGCCGTGGATGACGGTGGCCACCCGCCCGGGCGTCCACAGCGTGGCCTCGCGCGCCCAGTTCGTCTTGACGACGTTGGGGACGACGACGAGCAGCGGGTACGCGTTGGCCGCCTGCGCCGCCAGCAGGGCCTGCGCGGTCTTGCCCAGGCCCGGCTCGTCGGCCAGCAGGAAGCTGCGGTGACCGGAGGCGGCAGCGGCGACCACCCGCGCCTGGTGCGGCATCAGCTCCAGCGCACCGGGCGCCTCGAGGGAGGACGGCGCGGGGAGCGACATGCAGGCCGCCGCGCCGCCGCCGGCCTCCTCGAACGACCGGAACAGCGGTTCCAGCAGCTCCCAGCCGGCCAGGCGCCGGGGCGCCGCCGTAGCCGGCCGGACGGACTCGAAGTCCGGCGCGAGGAACGGGTTGGCGAGCTGCCGTGCGACGACCGACTGCGGCACGACCCGGCGTTCGGACACGACCGGGCCGGCCACCGGGGCCGGCGGGGGCGCGACGTCCTCGTCCGGGTCGGCGTCGAGGCCGGCGCCGCGCTGCAGGTCGCGGGCCAGCGACCTGGCGGCCTCCGAGACCACGGCGTTGTCGGCGAGCAGGGCCAGCAGCGACGCGTCCCGCACCGCGGACTGGGCGAGGATCGTGGCCACGCCGTCGAGCCGCTTCAGCTGCTCGCCCCGTCGCATCTCGCCGAGGGTGGCGTCCGACCTGACCCGGGCGCGCTCCTCGCGCACCAGCAGGGCGACGGCCTGGAACTTCGTGCGCACCGACGGCCGCACCGGTCCTCGCTCGGTGGCGGCCTCGACCTGGCGCACGGTGCGGGCCAGCACCGGGATGATGCCCTCGTTGCCCGCGTCACGGCCGCGTCGCTGCGTGCGCGGTGCCTGACGGCGAGCACCCGGGTGGCGCGGGCCACGTTGAGCCACGGACTCCTCCTTCGCCAGTGCCCTGCCCGGTCGGCGTGACGGCAGGTACTGCGTGCCGTCCCGGGGCCGGGCGACGGGACTGCCCGTCGTGGCCTCGGATGGCGACTCCGAGCAACGAGTCGCACCTCGACGGCGTGGGAGACCGACGCCCGGACCGGGACGGCCCGAGGTCGACCCGTGCGCCCCTCGCGATGATCCGCTCAGCGGTCGCACGGAGCGGTGTCGCCACACCACCGCGATTCCCCGGGGCCCATCCTAGCCACCCGTCCTCCCGCCCGGGGGCGCCGCGCGGGAGGAGGGCTGCGGCGGAGGGTCCGGCGGGCTCAGGCGGCGGGGGACCCGGACAGGGAGCCCAGCGCCTGGGCGAGCCGCTCACGGGCGTCGGCGGCGACCTCGGCCAGCCCGTCGTTGCGGGTGAGGGTGACCATCACATCCGGGTCCATCGCCTCGACCCGGGTGGCGCCGTCGTCGAGGGCGCGGACCACGACGTTGCAGGGCAGCAGCATCCCGATCGACGGCTCCACCTGGACCGCCGCGTGCGCCAGCGGCGGCCGGCACGCGCCGAGGATGACCTGCGGGGCGATGTCGGCGTCGATCTTGTCCTTGAGGGTCGCCGCGAGGTCGATCTCGGTCAGGACGCCGAAGCCCTGGCCCTCGAGGGCCTGCCGGGTCGCCTCGAGGGTCGCCTCGAACGGCTGGTCGACGGTGGTGCCGATCGCCATCTCGCCCATGTCGTTCTCCTTCGCTCTGGGTACGTCGTCGGACCAGGGCGTGATGCCCCGGGGAGCGCGCCGCGAACCCGGCCGGGACGGCCCGGCCGTCCGGCGTCCACCCGGCGGGCCGGCGTGGCGCGGGGCCGGCGGCGCGGGCAGGATCCTGGCACCGACCTCAGGAGAGACCCATGCCGCTCGCGGACTTCCCTCGCTACCCGCTGCTGTTCGGCCCGAGCCCGGTGCACCCGCTGGAACGGCTCACCGAGCACCTCGGCGGCGCGCGGATCTGGGCCAAGCGCGAGGACTGCAACAGCGGTCTCGCCTACGGCGGCAACAAGACCCGCAAGCTCGAGTACATCGCGCCGGACGTGATCGCACAGGGGGCCGACACCCTGGTCTCGATCGGCGGCTACCAGTCCAACCACACCCGGCAGGTGGCCGCGCTCGCCGCGCGGATGGGCCTGCAGGCGGTCCTCGTCCAGGAGCGGTGGGTCGACTGGCCGGACTGCGTCAACGACCGGGTCGGCAACATCATGCTGTCGCGGATCATGGGTGCCGAGGTCCGGCTGGACCCCGCGGGCTTCGGGATCGGGTTCAAGGACAGCTGGAACGCCGCGCTCGACGACGTGCGCCGCCGGGGCGGCACGCCGTACGGCATCCCCGCCGGCGCCTCGGACCACCGTCTGGGCGGCCTGGGCTTCGTGGGCTGGGCCGACGAGGTGGCGCGCCAGGAGGACGAGCTCGGGGTCTTCTTCGACACGATCGTCGTCTGCTCGGTGACCGGCTCCACCCACGCGGGGATGGTCGCCGGCTTCGCCGGGCAGGACCGCCCTCGCCGGGTGATCGGCATCGACGCGTCGGCGAAGATCGCCGAGACCCGGGCCCAGGTCGAGCGGATCGCGCGCAGCACCGCGGACCTGATCGGCCTGGGCCGTGAGCTGCGCGACGAGGAGATCACGGTGCTGGAGGGCTGGGCCGGTGACCTGTACGGGGTCCCGGTGCAGTCCACCCTCGACGCGATCCGTCTCACCGGGCGCCTCGAGGGGATGATCATCGACCCGGTGTACGAGGGGAAGTCGATGGCCGGGCTCATCGACCTGGTCCGCGACGGTGACATCGCCAAGGACTCCACGGTGCTCTACGCGCACCTCGGCGGGCAGCCGGCGCTCAACGCCTACAGCGCCCTGTTCACCGCCTGAGCCGACGGGGCGACTGGCGATCCGCGTCGAGGCCTACTATCTTCCTCCAAAGAACTTTGGAGGATTGGAATGTCAGAGCACGGAACGGACGGCCGGAACGACGTCTTCGACCGGCTGGCGGTCGTCGGCAAGGCGTTCGCCAGCGCCAAGCGCCTGGAGCTCATCGAGATCCTCGGCCAGGGCGAGCGGACCGTCGACTCCCTGGCGCGCGAGGCCGGGCTGGGGGTCAGCACGGCGTCGGCTCACCTGCAGGTGCTCAAGCTGTCCAACCTCGTCCTGACCCGGCGCCAGGGCACCAAGGTGCACTACCGGCTCGCCGGCGACGACGTCGCGGCGCTGTTCTCGATGATGCGGACCGTCGCGCGGGTCCACTCGGCCGACGTGGAGCGCGCGCTGTCCGCCTATCTCGGCGGTGCCGGGCTGGGTGACGTCGACGAGGTCACCCGCGACGAGCTGCTGGACCGTCTCGGCTCGGGCTCCGTGGTACTGCTCGACGTCCGCCCGACGGAGGAGTACACCGCCGGGCACATCCCGGGTGCGGTCAGCGTCCCCTTCGGTGACCTGGCCGAGCACCTGCCACAGCTCGCTGCCGCGCGGGACGTGGTGGCCTACTGCCGGGGGGCCTACTGCGTCATGGCGCACGACGCGGTCCGCCTGCTCGCCGCTGCCGGGGTGCCGGCCCGCCGGCTGCAGGACGGGATGCTCGAGTGGCGCACGTCCGGCCTCCCCGTCGTCGCGGCATCGTGACGCCCGGGCTCAGCGGGGACTTGGCGCGATGGCCGGCGCGTCGGTGGGCGGCCGCGGCCGGGTCCGCCCTCGGCTACGCCGTGCTGGTCGCCGTCCCGACCGACCTCGTCGACACCGGGCTGTTCTGGCGGGAGATCCCGCCGACGTGGTGGGCGTGGCCGGCCCTGGTCCTCACCTCGCTGCTGGCCGGGCTGCTGACCGCGACCTACGTCGCCGCGCCCGGCGGGCTACCGGATGACGGGCCGCCCCGCCGCGGCGGGTACCTCGGTGCCCTGCTGACCTACTTCGCGGTCGGCTGTCCGGTCTGCAACAAGCTCGTCCTGGTGGCCCTCGGGTCCGCCGGGGCCGTCACCTGGTTCGAGCCCGTCCAACCTCTGCTCCAGGGCGCGGCCGTGCTGCTGCTGCTCTGGGCCCTTCGCCAGCGGCTGCGCGGCGAGCGCGCATGCCGGATGCCGTCCGAGTCCCGGAGGACCGCCGATGCCCAGCAGTTCCCCTAAGAGCCCGACAGTCCCGCTCGTGGTGGCACTGGTCGCCGCTCTGGTCGCCGCGGCCGTCGCGCTGACCCCCCGGCTGACCGACTCCCCCGCAGACCGGTCGGCCCGCGCAGGCGCCACGGAGCCGCCTGCGCGGGACGGGACGGCGCAGGAGGCGGTCCCGGAGGACGACCCGCTCGCCCGGATCGCCCGCCGCGAACCGGGCGACGCGATGGCTCTCGGTGACCCGCAGGCGCCGGTGGTGATGGTGAGCTACTCGGAGTTCCAGTGCCCGTTCTGCGGGAAGTTCGCCCGGGACACCGAGCCCGAGCTCATCGAGCGCTTCGTCGACGACGGCACCCTGCGGATCGAGTGGAGGGACTTCCCCTATCTCGGACCCGAGTCGCGGACCGCCGCGATCGCCGGGCGCGCGGCAGCCGAGCAGGACGCGTTCTGGGCGTTCCACGACGCGATGTACGACCGCCAACCGGCCGCCCCCAACACGGGCGTGGTCACCGAGCAGTACGTCGTGGAGGTCGCCCGCGAGGCCGGGCTCGACGTGCCGCGCTTCCGCCGGGCGCTCGACGACGAGGCGGCGTCCGAGGCGGTGGAGCGGGACTTCGCCGAGGGACAGTCGCTCGGGGTGACGGGGACGCCCGCGTTCCTGGTCAACGGACGACCGGTGATGGGCGCACAGCCGCTCGAGGTGTTCGTCGGCGTGATCGAGGACGCGGCCGCGGCTGCCCGATGAGCGAGATCGGTCTGATCGCCGCGTTCGCGGCGGGTCTGCTGGCCCTGCTCTCGCCGTGCAGCGCCCTGCTGCTGCCGTCCTTCTTCGCCTATGCGTTCGCCTCGCCCACGGCGATGGTGGTGCGCACCACGGTGTTCTACGCCGGCCTGCTCGTCACGCTCGTTCCGCTGGGGATGGGAGCGAGCACGGCCTCGCAGCTGTTCTACGGCCACCGGAGCACCCTGATCTCGGTGGCCGGCTGGACGATCGTCGGGCTCGGCGTGCTCCAGGTCGTCGGCCGCGGGTTCCGGACGCCCTTCGCCGGCCGGCTCCAGGGCTGGGCCCAGCGTCAAGGTGGCCATGCAGGGTCCTGGGCCTCGACGCTCGCCCTCGGAGCTGTGTACGGCCTCGCCGGGTTCTGCTCCGGGCCGGTGCTGGGGGCGATCCTCACCGTGGCCGCGACGCAGTCCAGCCCCGTTCGGGGCGCACTGCTGCTGGCTGTCTACGCGCTCGGCATGGCCGCGCCGCTGCTGGTCCTCGCGCTGCTCTGGGAGCGCTTCGGGTTGGGCCGACGGCGGCTGCTGCGAGGCCGCGAGTTCGTGCTGGGACCGATCCGGGTGCACAGCACGAGCGCGATCGCCGGGGTCATGTTCATCGTGATCGGCGGGCTGTTCCTCCGCTACGACGGCACGGCGGGTGTGACCGGCGTCGTGGGCCTCGGGGACACCACCGATCTGGAGTCGACGGCCCAGGAGGCGGTCGCCCGATGGGCGGCCGGCGTGCCGGGCTGGGTGCTGCCGGCGGTGGTGGCCTCGGTGGCCGGGCTGGTCGCGTGGCGTCGCGGTCGGCGCCAGACCTCCGACGGGCCGCCCCGGTGCGGCGGGGCGGCGGCCCACCCCGACCCGACGGCTCCCCAGGATCGGTCGCTCCTGCGCCGGTCCCGCCAGGACAGTCGGCCGCTCCCTCGGTGAGACCGCAGACCGCAGCATCACCGCAGGACCTGGCGGGTCCCGGTGCTCATGTGGCCCCGAACGGCACCGAACGGATCAGGCGCTGCGGGTCGGGCGCCCGGACCAACCGGGTCCGTGCCGCGGCCGTGCACCTCGCTCTGGGGGGGCCGCTTTGCGCTTGCTCAGACCGAGTCCGAGGCACCGCCGAGCCACACCCGGCCGCGGAGGACGTGCAGGTTCGCCTCCCCCGGGCTGTTGTGCTCGGAGAGCACGTGCCCGCCAGGACGGCCATCGCGGTCTGCCGCAGCAGGTGGCCGGTGGCACCGAACACGGTGTGGGCGGCACGGCCACTGTGGGCCGCGCGGGCGCGGCCCAGCAGGTCCTCGCGCAGCCGGCGGGTGGCGACCCGGCCTCCGCCGGGCTCAGGTTCCCGCGACCGCAGCACCGCCGGCCGCGGCCGACGCGGCCTCGCCGTTCTGGTTCATGCGCCAGATCTGCACGAGCGCCACGAACTCCGGCAACGAGAGGACCTGCCCTGTCTGTTCGACCCGGTAGTCGTGCGGCCTGAGGGCCAGAGCCCCGGTTCGAGGGACTGCCTGGAGCACCGTGCGCCCAGCTCTGTCGGTGACGGCAAAATCTCGCTTCCATGCGCTGCCTCGTAGGACGAAGTCCTCGCCGTTTGCCAGGTGCACGACAGCACTCTTTCTCAGCAACGCCTTCGTCATCGTCATCATCAGCTGTCCGTCCGACCCCGTGACGCGCCACGTCCGGGAGAGCCCCCAGGCGCCCGCTGACGCCTCGCACAGCACCTGACCGGCGACGTCGTGAACAGTGAATCCGGTGCCGGTCCAGCGCGCCGAGATGCTGGCCACGGCGTCTCCTGCTGCGTCGACGACAGGCACGCGGCCGCGCGACCTGCGGTCCGGGAAGGACAGGGATGTGGGCGAAGGGCTGGGCATGGTGACCACCGTCCCCCCAGCAGCGTCGGTCGCGTGCAGCTTTGAGCCGATCCCTGAAGGATGTGGTGGCCGCCCGTCACGCGCTCACGATGTGAGCAAGGCCGTTCTGCCCCATTCGGGGAGCCGGAAGAGGCGCAACCGGGCTTCGTGCGGCAGCTCAGCCGTCACCATCCATGCCGCCGCCGTCGATGTCGCCACCCACGCCGGCTCCGCCGGGCGTGTTCCACCGCAGGGTCGCGGCCTCGTCGCCTGACAGCGAGGTCGACTCCGGCGGCATGCCGACAACTGCCCGTCGCAGCGCGGGTGCGACCGCCACGGTCTGGTCGAACGTCGCCGACGACACGGCGAACAGAACACGGGCGGGGGCGGGCCGGTCGCTCATGTCACCAGAATGGCCCGCCGACCGACATCCGGCCAGCATGCGTCCCAACGGCCGGGCGAAGACTAGCTCGAACCCGACGGGGTGAGCTCGCCGAGGCTGCGCTATCGGCGGCGCCGGTTGTAGGTGTGCTCGATCCAGAACGCGATCGCGTCGTGCAGCTTTTCGCGGGTCGACCACGCCCCGTCGGCATGCGTGTCGGCGCGTCACTTCCACGGGAGCCTGCGCGACCCGCGGACGATCAAAGACGGGCCTCCGCTGGTGCCGGCAGCGGCATCGAACCCGGGCCGGTTCGGAGTCAGATCCAGCCCATTCGCTGGGCGGCGTTGACGGCTTCGTGGCGGTTGGTGGCGGCGAGCTTGGTGGCTGCGCTGGAGAGGTAGTTGCGCACGGTGCCGGCGGCGAGGTGGGTGCGGCGGGCGATCTCGTCGACAGGGGCGCCGTCGGAGGCGGCCTCGAGAACGGCGGTCTCGCGGGCGGTGAGGGGGGAGTCGCCGAGCGCCATGGCTTCGGCAGCGAGGCCCGGGTCGACGTACCGGCCGCCGGCGGCGACGGCGCGGACGGCAGCGGCAAGGGTCTGTGCGCTGGCGGTCTTGGGGAGGAAGCCGCGTACGCCGGTCGAGAGGGCGCGCTTGAGCAGCCCGGGTCGACCGTGGCTGGTGACGATCAGGCAGCCGCAACCGGGCAGGGTCTCGCCGATCCGGGCGGCGGCGGCAATGCCGTCGAGTCCGGGCATCTGGAGGTCGAGTACGGCGACGTCGGGGCTGAGAGCGCGAGCCTGGGCGACGGCCTCGGGGCCGGTGGCGGCCTGACTGACGATCTCGATGTCGTCCTCGAGGTCGAGCATCTGGGCGAGCGCCACCCGGATCAGGTGCTCGTCGTCGGCCAGGAGGACGCGAATCATGGTGCGGCCGAGGCCGCGACCGCGGGCGCGAATTGGACGCGGACGACGAAGCGGTCGCCTTCGATGCCGGAGGTCACCCGAGCGCCGCGGCCGGCCAGCTGGTCGGCGAGGGTGTTGAGTCCGCTGCCGTCGCTGCCCGTGGGTCGATCGGGGACCACGCCGTCGTTGGCGACGACGAGCTCGTCCCCGGCGTACGTCAGATCGACCATGGAGGCCCGTGAGTGGCGGAGCACGTTCGTGACGGCCTCGCGGATGACGCGGGCGACGCTCTCATGGCGTTCGAGAGGTACGTGGCGCACGTTGGCGATGGTCGTGATGCCGGCCGAGGCGAGCAGGGACACCGCTCCGTCGACCTCCGCCGGCAGGTCGAGCGGACGGTAGCCGCGGGCGAGCTCGCGGGCCTCTCGGAGGGCCTCGTGGGCGGTGGAGCGGATCTCGAGTACTTGCTCGGTGGCCCGAGCGTCGCCCCGCGCGGCGAGGGTGGCGGCGAGTTCGGCTTGCACGGCGATGGTCGAGAGCCGCCGGCCCATCACGTCGTGGACGTCTTGGGAGAAGCGCAGCCGTTCACGGGCCACGGCCAGAGCCGCCTCGCTGTCACGAGCCCGCTCCAGCGAGGTGACCACTCCCATCAGCCACAGCGAGCTCTGAACCGAGAACACCAGGAAGACGGCCATACCCAGACCGAAGACCGCCAGCCCGGGGTGGCCACCGAGAGCGCCGGTGATCACCGCTGACACGACCAGGATCCCGTTGCGTATTCGGGTGTCGAGGAGTCCACCAGCACCCCACGCGAGAGCGCCGACGATGACCAGGGAAAGGCCGCCGCGGGCGCCACCGGGAAGCAGGAGGGCCAGTGGCGCGGCCACGACCACCAACCCGAGCAACAACGAGAGCGACCGCCACGGCAGCGGCCCCTTGTCCGGGTACAACCGGATCGAGTCGCGGAGCACGCGAGTGCCGGCCACACCCAGCACGAGGGTGCCGATCGCGGTGACCACCATGGGGAGGGACGTGGTGATCGTGACGACGGCGTTCACGAAGGTGATGAACAGCAGGAGCCAGTAGAGGGCGTACACGGAGACCAGCGTGTAGACGACGACCCGCTCCACCGGGGTACGCCGCCTCCACCAGCCCCAGGTCACCACGCTGCCCATCCTGTCAGCCACGCGGCTCCCACGTGATGGCCCGGCGAGCGAGCAGCGCGCCGATGATCGTCCAGCCGAGCAGGTAGCCCAGCGCGGGCAGCGCCTCGCTCCAGGTCGCCGACCACGTGACGACGTCTGTGCCGAGGACGCCGGGCTCGAGTCCGAACCATGCCACCCGGACAAGGTCTTCCAGGGCAGCTCCGGGGAGCAGGTCGAGCCACTGCTGGGCCCTCTCGGGAAACGCGGCGCGGGTGATCCCGATCGTCGCGAGCACCAGGACTGGAGCACTGGTCAGCTGGGCCGCTTCGGCATTTCTCGTCCACGCCGCCGTCCAGAGGGCCAGGGCGGAGAACGTGACGCAGCTCAGCAGCAGCCCGAGGACGAGCAGGATCGGGTTGGTGGGCAGGCCGAAGCCGAGGACTCCGGCCACGACTGCCGTGATGCCGGCCACGACGAAGACGAGGGCCACCCCGGGCAGGGCCATCGAGACGATGATCTCGACGTCGGTGGCCTCGCCCGAACGCAGTCGCTTGAGCACCAGCTCGTCGCGGCGCGTCACGAACATGGAGAGCAGGTTGTAATAGACCGGGAAGAGCAGGGCCATCAGCAGGACCAGGCTCAGGGGGCCCGCGCCGGCCCTGCCGGTCTTCTCGGGGGTGTACGCCAAGATGGCGAGCGGCAGGAGGGGGACGGCGACCGCATAGACGACGGTCAACAGGTTACGTCGCATCAGCAGGGCGTTGGAGTGAGCGAGTCCGAGCACGCGAGCAGTCATCGAGCCATCTCCTCGGCGTGGTGGGTGACCTGGACGTTGGTGGCTGCGCCGCGCCCCTCGGCGACGTCGAGGAAGATCGACTCGAGCGAGGCGGCGCGCGCGGAGAGGTCGTCCAGCCGGACGTGGTGCTGATCGGCCCAGGCGAGCAGCGTGGCCAGCGTCTGCTGCAGGTCGTCGGTCTCCACGATGGTGTGGCCGCCCGTGCAGTCCACCCTCGTGGCCACGAGTGGAGGGGCTTCCCGGTCAGGTGTCCGGAAGGAGATGACGGAGGGCTGTCCGGCGACGATCTCCGCACGGGTGCCCGACAAGACGATGCGGCCGGCACGCATGATCGATATCTGGTCGGCGAGCGCCTCGGCCTCCTCGAGGTAGTGCGTCGTGACGAGGACCGCGGCCCCGTCCTCGCGCAGCGACCGGATCAGCTCCCAGACGCGGTGCCGGCTCTCCGGGTCGAGGCCCGTGGTCGGCTCGTCGAGCATCAGCACCTCCGGGCGTCCGGTGAGGGTGCAGGCCAGGTCGACACGCCGCTGCTCACCGCCGGACAGGGCTCGCATGCGTACCTCGGCCCGCCCGCCCAGGTCGAGCAGGTCGAGCGACTCGTCGACAGGACGGGGCTCGGTCACCGTGGCGGCCCACATCGTGAGGGTCTCGCGCACCGTGAGGTCGCCAGAGAACCCGCTTCGCTGGAGCAGGACCCCGGCCCGTCGGCGTACTTCCGGGCGGTCGGTGATCGGGTCGAGCCCGAGCACACGGACCCTGCCGGCAGACGGGGCGGCGAGCCCTTCGACAACTTCGAGCAAGGAGGTCTTGCCGGCTCCGTTGACTCCCAACAGGGAGTGGATGGAGCCGGGCTCGACCCGGAGGTTGACCCCGCTCACGGCCTCGAAGGCACCGCTCCCGCCGCCATAGACCCTGTGCAGGTCGTGTACGCCGATGGCGGCGTCCATGTCGATGTGCATGTGACCAGCCAATCCCCGCAATGGCGCCGGGGGTAGTGCAGCGTGTCACCGGTTTGGCTGACATCTGTCATGCCGCCGCGTCCGCACGATCTGTCAGCCTGATCCCTATGGCGACGATCGAGGTGCGCGGTCTATGCAAGACGTACGGCGCTACCGTGGCTGTCGACGAGATCGATCTCGACGTCGCCGAGGGCGAGATCCTCGGCATCCTCGGCCCCAATGGCTCGGGAAAGACGACGACCGTCGAGTGCATCGCAGGGCTGCGGAGACCGGATTCGGGGACGGTGCGGGTCGCCGGGCTCGATCCCGCCGCTGATCGCGCAGCCGTGACGAGGCTCATCGGCGTCCAGCTCCAGCAGGCAGGGCTGCAGGCGAAGATCACCGCGCGCGAAGCGATCGCGCTGTTCGCGTCGTTCTACGATGATCCCGTCGACGGCGTCGCGCTCGCCGAGCGGCTCGGTCTCGGCACCAAGCTCGACACCCGCCACGCCGACCTTTCGGGAGGCCAGCAGCAACGCCTCGCGATCGCCCTCGCGCTCGTCGGGCGGCCGCGCATCGCGCTGCTCGACGAGCTCAGCACCGGCCTCGACCCTCGTTCCCGGCGCGACGTGTGGCAGTTGGTCGTAGAGGCTCGCGAGCAAGGCGCCACGATCGTCCTGGTCACTCACTTCATGGAGGAGGCCCGCCATCTGTGCGACCGCATCGCGATCATCGACCGCGGCCGCATCAAGGCGATCGACACCCCCGAGGGCGTCATCGGCCGGACGGGGGCACCGACGGCGATGAGCTTCGCACCCTCCGCACCCCTCGACACTTCCGTGCTCGAGGCGATCGAGGGGGTGACCAGCGCGCGAGCCCGCGAGGACGGGGGCATCGAGGTCAGCCTCACCGACGACGCCGTGACCGAGGTGCTCGCCTGGCTCAACGCGCACGAGATCCGGCCGGGTCGGCTGCGCGTCGTCGACTCCACGCTCGACGACGCCTTTCTCGACCTCACGAGCGAGGAAGGGGACCACGGCTGATGGCGTCGCCCACGCGGGCCGTGCTGCGCTCCGAGCTGAGGCTGTTCAGGCGCGAGCCCGGGGCAGTCTTCTGGATCATCGGATTTCCCTCCGCGCTCGTCGTGATCCTCGGGCTCGTCCCGGCCCTGCGGGAGCCGATCGAGAGCGTCGGCGCGAGCTTCCTCGGCCTGTACGTGAACGTCGCCATCCTGATCGCGATGCTCATGGCGGGTCTGACGGCCATGCCCGTCGTGCTCGCGACGTACCGCGAGCAGCGCATCCTGCGGCGGATCGCGACGACCCCGGCGAAGCCCCGCGACCTGCTCGTCGCGCAGTACGGCATCCACGGTGCCGCGGCGGTCATCGGCGGCCTGCTCGCGGTCGTCATCGGCCGGATCGCGTACGGCGTCGCCCTGCCGCGGAATCCGGTCGGCTTCCTCCTCGTGTTCCTCCTCATGCTCGCGGCGAGCCTGGCCATCGGTGGGCTCATCGGTGGCCGCGCCCGGACGGCGAAGTTCGCCACGACCCTCGGCACCGTCCTGCTCTTCCCGCTGATGTTCACGGCCGGCGTGTGGCTACCGGTTCCAGTGATGCCCGGGCCGCTCGGCGACATCGTGGCCCTCACGCCCCTCGGCGCCGGGGCGCTCGCACTTGGCGAGACCGCCTCGGGCGGCTGGCCCGACATCAAGGACCTCGTCGTCATGGCCGTGTGGATGTCCGTGCTCGGCACCGCCGCCACACGGTTCTTCCGATGGGAGTAGCGAGCATCTCCATCGTTGCCGTCAGGCTGACACGGACATACGCAAACTCAAGACTTCTGCGTCATCACGTCATGGTCGCGATTCGCTCGCGGCCTGCCAGATCACGTGCATAACAAGTAGATCCAGTCGCCGGGGGCACCGGCCCGCGGCGGTACGACACTGGCCGCCTTCGCGGCGGTATGCGGCGGATCTCAGCAACCGGAGACGCCGGCTTCTGCCGGTGGGGGGAGGCTGAGGAAGCACTGGGTGCAACTACTGAAGATCAGGAGGGCTGTCGTACCGGTCTGACACGATTTCAGGGTGCTATCGAAGCCTTCCCCGCGGACTCGAACTGGCTGTTCTGGAACGACGCTCGAGTTGCCGCAAAACTGCAATGAGCGGCCATTTTCTCGTCCGGAACGGGGCCGGTCCGTCCGGGCTCAGGTACCGCCCGTCCGGCCAGTCCACGGACCACGGACGGACCAACGATCATGGAGGTGCCCGGTGGCGTACGCGAAGCGACGGGTCCGCGACGGCGGCCGAGTGCGCTTCACCGGCGTCTACCTCGACCCGCTCGGGCGGGAGCGGTCCGTCGGCACCTTCGACTCCAAGCGGCTGGCCCTGCACGAGGCGCGGGCCGCCGAGACGGCCATCGAGACCGGCGCCTGGATCGACCCGAGCAGGGGCCGGATCACCTTCCGGGAGTACGTCGAGGAGCACTGGTGGCCGTCCCGCCACCTCGAGCTGACGACCAGGGCCGGCTACCGGTCCTACCTCGACCGGCACTTCCTGCCGTTCTTCGGGGACCTGCCGATGGGCGCGATCCTGCCCTCGACCGTGCAGGGATGGGTGACCCAGGCGGTCGCCTCGGGCCTGTCGCCGCGTGTCCCGAATCCGACAGGAGCGCAACGGAAGTTCGGAGTTGGCCGGCATCTCTGTCGACCGCCCCCTGACTCGTCACTGAGGGTGGGGTGCGTCCACCCAGAGGGTGCGGACGTTCACGAACTCAAACATTCCCATCACACCGAGCTCGCGACCGTGGCCGCTCGCCTTGATGCCGCCGAACGGCAGACGGGGGTCCGACATGGGGATCGCGTTGACGAACGCCATGCCCGACGAGATGGATCGGCACAGGGCGAGTCCACGATCGGTATCGCTGGTCCAGACGCTCGCGCCCAGTCCGAAATGGGTGTCATTGGCCAGCGCCACGGCCTCTTGGTCGGTTTCCGCAACTGTCAGCGCGGCCACTGGACCGAAGGTCTCTTCTCTGAAGACCGGCATGGTCGGCTTCACGTCAGCCAGCACCGTAGCCGCGTAGTAGTTGCCCTGGTGGTCCAGGCGGTGGCCCCCCAGGACGAGCCTCGCCCCCGAGCGGAGGGACTCCTGCACCTGTCGGTCCAGCTGGTCCACCAGGTCGCGACGCGCCAAGGGACCAATCCGGGTGTCGATGGAGTGGGGATGACCGACCGGCATGGCCTGGACCTCGCGCGCGAAGGCCGACTCGAACTGCTCAGCCACGGCGGAGTGGACGATGACGCGCTTGGGGGCGAGGCAGCTCTGGCCGGCGTTCGCGAACCGGGCGGCGGCTGCCGCCCGCGCAGTCAGGTGGATGTCGGCATCCTCCAGGACGATCAGTGGGTCGGAGCCGCCGAGCTCCAGCACCGACTTCTTGGTCGCCTGGCCAGCGGCAGTTGCTACGGAGCGACCGGCCGGCCCACTTGCTGTCGCGGTGACGGCTGACACGCGCCGGTCACTGATCAAGGCGCCGACCACGTCTTGAACCCGGGGCTCGTCCACGAGCATTACCCGCATCAGGTTCGGCTCACCGGCAACATCGGCCACGAGTCGTTCCAGCGCCAGGGCGCAACCAGAGACGTTGGGGGCGTGCTTGAGGATCATCCCGTTGCCGGCGAGCAGGGCAGGTGCAAGACAGCGGATCACCTGCCAGAAGGGGTAGTTCCAAGGCATGACGGCCAGCAGCAGACCGAGCGGCTCGTACGTGATCCGCGATATACGTGCTTCGGTGTGGACAACGACGTCCTCCAGCATGCCGGGCCCGTGCTCGGCGTAGTGCTCGCAGGTGCGGCGGCACTTCTCGATTTCCGCGCGCGACTCGGTCAGGGGCTTGCCCATCTCGAGGGTGATGAGGGCGGCGTAGTCCTCTGCTGCCTCCCCGAGGCGGGCGGCGACTGATCTCAGGACCCTCGCGCGCTCGGCGGTGTCGCGCTGGCGCCAGCTCTCCTGGGCTGACGCGGCAGCCTCCAGGATCAGGTCCATCTCCTCGTCGCTGTGAGCCGGGTAGACGGCGACCACACGACCAGAGGAGGGATCGACGGACCGGAGCAATCCCTCCGGCTGCGTGTGAGCACGCGTCGGAGACAGCTGGGCCGAAGTAGCGTCAGGCGGGGGCATCGGCATCGGCTGGTGAGTACATCGTGCTGGCGTATCGCGCGAAGTAGGACTGCGGGATGTGCAGGCTGGAGCCGGCAGGGGCCCCGGTGTCGTCGAGGTCGAGCCACAGCGAGTCGTTGAAGCGGTTGAGCATGGCGAACAAGCAGGACACCAGCGTCAGCTCGACCACCTCGACCGGGCTGAACTGGCTCTCCACCACCCGTCGCGCCTCGACGTCCACGTCCGCGACGTTGCGCGTTACCCGGTCGGCCCACAGGATCGCCGCACGGTCGCGCTCGTCGAAGGTGGGGCAGCTCGCCCAGTCCTCGCCGGACACCGCCTGGATCTCCGCCGGGCTCAGGCCGGCCAGCTTTCCGAGGTTCACGTTGTGGCCGGTGCAGAAGGCGCATTCGTTGAGGGTCGAGGTCTTGAGGACCGCGAGCTCCTTGATACGTGGGTCGAGATTCGCCCCTTCGCCACCCCGCTGGATGGCGGCGATCATGGGGATCCACCATCTGGCCATGTGCGGGGCGTAGGCGGCGGTGCGGGCGAAATATGACGTCCAGGCCAGGAGCTCCCTGGCGCCGCTGAACAGGTTGAGCGTGGCCTCGTCCGTGACGTCTTCATCCTGGATCAGTGGTAGGCGTGCCATCGTTCAGACCTCCTGTCGATCTGCGGAGAGCGCCTTCGCGCAGTGCTCGGACCACATCCGGAACTTGTGGCTGTCCAGCGGGTTCGGTTCGCCGGTGTGGATGGTCATTCCCGACGCCCGGTCGGGCGGGATGACTGTGCGCAGGAACCTGTCCAGGAAGCACGACATCCCGACGGCACCGGTGATCTCCACGATCTCCGCCTCGGTGAAGTTCTCGCACAGGGAGGTGTAGACGTCCCGCTCCCGCTTGGCCTCGTTCTGGGTGACCGCAGCAGCCCAGCGCAGGACCAGTGCCTCTCGGACGCTGAACGGGGACGAGCCTTCCTCGCCGGCACCTCGAGCGGCCGCGACCTCGGGCTCCGAGAGCAGCCGGCGCGCGCGTTCCTCCTGGAAGTCCAGCCACGGGCCCGGGCCGTTCGTGGCGGCGGCCTGAAGATGCAGCAACTGCCGCTCTCGTGGGCTGATGGTCGAGCCGGTCTCGCCGCGGGTCAGGACGACGATGAGGGGCAACGCCCAGTCGGCGATGCGTGGAACCGCGGCAAGCTCGTCGACGAGGGGCCCCTCCACCTCCAGGATCTCTCGTGCTGCATTCCTGTCCAACGGCGGGCGCGGGACGGGTGCGCCCGTCTGGGCTGAGGGTGCCACCACTGTCGACCTCCACGGTTCATGGGATGGACGGGTCTACTTCCCAAAGGTGCAAACGATTGCTACGGTACCGTTCGGTACCGCCTCCTTCCGGAGTTCCTCTGGCGGCCTTGCCCGCGACGTTAGCGCACTCGGGCGCAGGCTGCAATCGGTTGCAGGGCGGCGCTTCAGAACAGGGAGGAACCACCGTGCTGGACCACCTTCGCGTCATCGAGCTCGGTCAGGTCATCGCCGGCACGCTGGGCGGAATGATCCTGGCGGACCTCGGCGCCGACGTGATCAAGGTCGAGCCCCCGCAGGGCGATGCCGGGAGGCGACGAGCGGTCTACGGCATCGGCGAGGAGAGCGCGATACACCTGTCCTTCAACAGGTCCAAGCGGAGCATCGCGGTCGATCTCAAGACTCCAGAAGGTCGCCGGCTCCTGCTCGACCTCGTGCGGACGAGTGACGTCGTCATCGAGAACTTCCGGCCCGGCGTCATGGCCCGGCTGGGGATCGACTACGAAGCTCTGCGCGAGGTCAACCCGCTCGTCGTACTCGTGTCGGTGTCCGGGTTCGGGGGGTCCGGCCCCGGGAGCCAGAGACCTGCCTACGACCTGATCATGCAGGCGGCCACGGGCCACATGAGCATCATGGGCGAACAGGGCCGACCGCCCGTGATCTTCGGCGTTCCGCTGGCCGACATGCAGGCAGGAGTCTTCAGCGCGATTGCTGCCCTCGCCGGGGTGATGGGCCGCGACAGGTCCGGCACCGGCACACACGTGGACCTTTCCATGTTCGACGTGATGCTCTCGATGCTGGGCCACGTGGGAACCCTCTTCCTCAACACCGGCATCGAGCAGGTACCGCAAGGCTCGTCCCACCCCTTCATCACACCCTGGCAGGCCTTCGAGTGCCAGGACGGCGCGTACATCGTCGTGGCACCGCGCGAGGAGAGGTTCTGGCGGGCCCTGGTCGACGCCCTGGACCTCCCAGCCCTTCGAGACCCCGACTACGCGACGGCGGAGGACCGGACCCTGCACCGAGACGTGCTGCTCCGCATCCTGTCGGATGCATTCCTGACGCGGCCGTCGGCGGAGTGGCTGGCCCATCTCGAGTCGTTCGACGTACCGGTCGCTCCCGTGCGGAACCTGGCGCAGGCCTTCGCCGACCCCGTGGTCTCGGCGCGCGCCATGGTGACGCACGTCGAGCGAGCCGGGGGCGGAGACCTGCGGCTGCTCGGGAACCCGCTGAAGTTCGTGGACCTGGAGCTCCCTCGGCCGGTCGCAGCGCCCGCGCTCGGAGGGAACTTCGAGGAGGTCCTGCGGGGCGTGCTCGGCTACTCCGCCGAGGAGATCGAGAAGCTCCTGTCCCTCGGCGTGATCAGCGTGGGACCGGTCCGGCCTCCGGACGGAACCCCCGTGGAAGGATAGGCGGACGGCGAGCGCATGAACGGCACTAAGTTGAGCGCATGAGGACGCATCTCACCCTGCGCGAGGTGGCCTTGCGGGCAGGGGTCCACCCGAGCACCGCGTCCCGCGCTCTGAACCCGGCAACCCGCTCGCTGGTCAACGTCGAGACTGCCGACCGTGTCATCGGGATCGCCCAAAGCGTGGGCTACCTCCCCAACCGCATCGCCCGCAGTCTGCGGACGCGGCGGTCCTTCGCGGTCGGGGTCCTGGTCCCGGACATCACGAACCCGTTCTTCCCCCGATCCTGCGCGGTCTCGAGGACGTGCTCCTCGCGAACGGCTACACCACTCTCATCGCGAACACCGACGAGGAGGCGCAGCGGGAGAGCAAGGCGTACGAGACGTTCATCGAGCAACAGGTCGAAGGGCTCGTGGTCGGTGTCGCCTCGCTCCAGGACCAGCTCTTCGATGCAGCCGTCAAGAGCCGCATCCCGCTCGTCCTGATGAACCGGCAGGTGGGTCGTCCGGACATCCCTGCGGTGTGCAGCGACGACGACCACGGCATGGCGCTGGCAGTCGAGCACCTGGCCTCGCTCGGACACCGTTCGATCGCGCATCTCGCCGGATCATTGAGCTCCTCCACCGGTGCCTTCCGGCACCGTGCCTTCATGTCCGCGATGGCGTCGCTCGACCTGCCGGTCGACATGGACTTCGTCATGGTGTGTGACCGGCTCACGGAGGAAGCTGGGGAGGCTGCTGCCATGAAGCTCTTCAGCGGAGTCACCAAACCCACGGCCGTGGTTGCGGCCACCGACATGTTGGCCCTCGGCTGCTATGACGCCCTGGCCAGGTGCGGACTGTCCTGTCCCGAGGACGTGTCCGTCGTCGGCCACAACGACGTGCGCTTCGTGGACAAGGTGCAGCCCCCTCTGACCACCGTTCGCGTGCCTCAGTACGAGCTCGGAGCTCTTGCGGCGAAGGCGCTGCTCGAGCAGATGTCAGATCGGGAGCAGGTTCCCAGGACCACGTTGCTGCAGCCGCAGTTGATCGTTCGAGGTTCCACGGCTGCGCCGCGACAACCGTGACAGCACCTCTGAGTTGAGCAGCGCGGTGGTGCCGAGTCGAAGGTGGAGGCAAGAGATATGCGACCGGTGGCCATCGTGGGCTCGGGGATCATGGGACGAGGGATCGCGCTGGTCCTGTCCACATCAGGCCGGGAGGTACGCGTCTTCGACCAGTCTGCCCAGGCGCTGCAGGACGCCCTTCCGGCCGTCCGCCGGCTCGCCGAACGCTCTGTCGCCAAAGGGCAGCTGAGCGAGCAGGACGCGCAAGACGCCGTGTCGCGCATCTCGACCGCAGCCTCACTGGCAGACGTGGTGCGCTCGGCCGACCTGGTGATCGAGGCAGTTCCGGAGGACATCGACCTCAAGGTGGCCCTCATGGCAGAGCTCGACCGGCTGGCTGACGAGGACGCGATCCTGGCCTCCAACACGTCCTCGTTGAGCATCACACGGATGGCGGCCGCCACCACACGTCCCTCTCGGGTCATCGGCATGCACTTCTTCAACCCCGCGCACCTGATGCCGCTTGTCGAGGTCGTCCGGGGCATGGTGACCTCGGACGCCGTCGTCGAGGACATCCGGCGCACCTGCCGCAGCATCGGCAAGGAACCGATCGTCGTCCGCGACCGCCCTGGCTTCGCGACGAGCAGGTTGAGTGCGGCTCTGGGGAACGAAGCCTTCTACATGTTCATGGAAGGGGTCGCGAGTCCCGAGGAGATCGACACCGCCGCCCGACTGGGCTTCGGCTTTCCGATGGGCCCGTTCGAGCTGGGCGATCTGATCGGCCTCGACACCAGGCTCAACGTGCTCCGCGGTCTCCACGCGTCGCTCGGGGAACGCTTTCGACCGTGTCCGCTGCTCGTGAGCTATGTCGAGGCCGGTCACCTCGGCCGCAAGACCGGCCGCGGTGTCTACGTCTACGACGAGAGCGACGAGGCAGCTGATGTATGAGGTAGGGCTTGCGGTCGAGCAGGGTCTGGCAGTCCTGACGCTTGATCGCGAGCACAAGCTCAACGCCATGGACCGCGACGGCGTCGCCTCGTCGAGGAGCACCCGGAGGTGCTGGAACAGACCACCGCTCAGTACACCGCCTGGGAGACGGTGGACCCGGAGAAGTGGGTGAGGGACGGTTACGCCGTGATGCGCGTCGATGCGCGTGGCTGGGGACGCTCCCCCGGGTACGTCGATCCCTATGCCATGCGCGGCAGCCGCGACTTCTACAACTGCATCGAATGGGCTGGGACGCAGGAATGGAGCAGCGGACGGGTCGGGCTGCTCGGCATCTCCTACTTCGCCATCGACCAGTGGCTGGTGGCCGGGCTGCAGCCTCCCCACCTGACCGCGATGGTGCCGCTCACACGGGCGGACCTCGGCACGCCTCGTGGGCACTCGCTGGTGGAGCGGACCTGAAGGCGCTCATGGAGAGGATGGGTCACGCCCAGATCAGCACGACCCAGCGTTACCTGCATACGCTGCCCGACTCCGACGACAGGAGGCTCGCTGCGTTCGCCCGCGTCCGCGAAGGCCTGGCGTGATGTCGGAAAGGCAGTGCCGCCCGGCCGGACTTTGAAGCCCATGCGAGGCGGCCCGATGTCATGTTCCATCGGCTGCGCAACTGGGCCAAAACACAGACCTGCCGCAAGGAGCTCGCCGAGCGATCGGGGCCGGAGTCAACTAACGGCCGCTGGACGAAGGCAGCGGTCAGCGGCGTTTGTGGACGATGCAAGTCACTCGACAAGGACGGTTATGTTCGACCGCCACGGCGGCAATGCGATCGTCCGGGCTCCGCGACGGGTGGGGGTGCCGGGTTCCCTGAACGGCAAGCAGGCCGGTGTGGAGTCGAACCCTCTCGCTCGAGCAGCGCGGCCTTCTGTCGCAAGCTGGTCCGCTAGTGATCGAGCCTTGCCCCTAGCGACCCGTCAGGCTCTTCCGACGCGCGCGGCTGCTCCGCTTTCGGGTGACCGTCCTGAGGGGCATGGGCAGTGGAGCTCCTTCAAGCACAGGTGTTATCCACCTTCGAAGGATTGCCTTGACATCCCCTGATACCTCGCCCCAAGGCAACACGCTGGCGATCTCGGCCCGCACCCAATCCTGCTTCATCGAGTGCACGCTCGGCCCGGCGCCGGCCTTTGACCCGAGCTTTGCGAGTAGCTGTGCTCGATCTGTGACGGTCAGGTTCAGAGCGGCTGCGATCTCCTGCACCGTGTCATCGGTAGCTCTGGACAGAGAGGAGTACTCCAAGTCGACCGGGAGCAACGCTGCCGGAAAGCCGCGTCCCGTCGCCGCGTTGTTGAAGTCGCGTATGTGCTTGAGCCCGGCCGTCTCATCTCTCATTGAGAAGGCCTGCGCAACGTCCTTGAGGCGGCGGTCGAGCTGAGCCTCGATCGCCAGACCCCCCTCTCTCAATCCTCGAGCGAGGTCAGCAGAAGCATCCACCCCATCGGCGACGGCGAGCCAGTGGATCGGCCGATCACCAGAGTGCCGATCCAAGTAGCTCTCTAGGAGCTGTACCCACGGTCCGAAGCCTGCCTTCCCTCCAACGGCAACGATCCCCAAGTCACTCAGTCTGCTGACTGGGACGTAGTCGCCCAGCCGCCGACGCAGACGTTCAAAGAACGCTCGGTCCCCGGGGCCTTCGACAAGGAGAACGCTACGAGAGAAGACGGCCTCGGAGCCTTGACCAGTCAGAAGGGCACTGTTGATCTGCCGGCGCCGCGCATCCACGTCACGGGGGGCGTAGATCTTGTGGTCGCGGACCAGCACGACGTCGGCAGCTACGGCTTCGTCCACGACTACGGGGCTATGCGTGGCGATCACGGCCCTGAGGTCTTGGCTGTCGAAGATTGATCGTGCGAGCGCTCGCTGAGCGCTTGGGTGCAGGAATGCCTCTGGCTCCTCGAGCAGGACGGCTTGATGTGGGCTGCGAGACCGTTGCAGGAGCGCCATCAAGAGGAGCGATTGAGTTCCCGAGCCGACCTGAGCGGGCGACACTCGTCGCTGATCGTGCTCACCAGTAGACAACCTTAGAGTCGCCAAGTCAGCGAGCCACCGAGCCAGGTGTTCAGGCTCGGTGTGAAATTCGACGACGGCTTCGCGCACCAGCCCTTGAGGTAGCGCGGTGTCCAGCTTCTTCCACAGAATTTGCACCTGGTCGGAAGCAATCCTCTCTATCTGCTCGATCGCTCTCCTGGACGTTCGGTAATCGCCAGGCGCTCCGCCCCGTTCACGATGTACAAACTTCTCCTGCAGCAGGTCCTGGACAGCCTGACGAAACTGTTCAGCGAAGAGCGTGCCCCCCGCCTCGCGTGTTGAGGGGATGTACGCGAACCCGAGATTCTCGCTTAGAAGTCGGAACAGGCTTACGGCCTTCGGCTCAGATTCCGGTCCTTCGCCCCGACGGGGCGCCCCCAACGCAGCGAAGAGTCGCGTGCCCCTCAACTGCAAGCGAAGCTGGGCAACCCCGTTCGTTGCCTGGAATCCGCGGGCCCGACGGCCATCCTGAACACGGCACCAGAGGGAGAGGCGGCGCGCGCCCCCTCTGGTCTCCCTTGCAGGAAGCAGTAGATCGCGCTCCGACTCGGAGAGTTCTCGCTTGCCTTCCAGCAGCTGGGCGTCGACGCCGTTGAAGATCCAGTCCAGGATCAACAGAAGAGACGTCTTCCCCGAGTTGTTCGGCCCAACTAGGACCGTATTTCCACGGTTCAGAAGGCAGGGTCGCCCGTTCGAATCCGCGCAGATGCTCAATCGTCAGAGCGTCAAGCTCGCAGGCGTCCACGTCGTCCGATACCCCCGAATCGATCTCGCGTCACGCGTCTGCGCGCAATTCGATGCTAGATGACTTAGGCCTGCATAAGGCCATCACGACGACACTGGTCAAGGGGTGACGCACGCCGCCCACTTGCGTCGGCGCGGATGTCGGGCTGACCTGCGGGTCGGAATCGTACTCAGCACGGAAGGCCCCGCGACAGAGCCGACCTGCAGTGCCAGCGTCAGCGCGGCGCCGGCCCCGAACGAACTGATCCGGCACCATTTGCCGGTTGACGATGGCGTGAGTCGCGCATAACTCTCTCTGGACGGACAGTCACCGCGGATTCATGTCGAGCCCATACAGCGCTCTCGCAAACTCTAAAGCTGACGGTGCCCCGTACCAGCCCTTGTTCCGAAGGTGTTCCTCCCAATCCATTTCGTCGAGTCTGTCCACCGCGACCCGGTACTGGAGATCTTCTGCGGGCAGGATGTTCTCCTCGGTGAAGTACCAACCTCCCCGCCGTTCGATGATCTTGCGCAGGTGCCCTCGATATCCCAGGAGCTCCTGAGACCGCAGTCGCGTGACCTCTACGAGCATTGTTGAGAGGTCCTCGACAGAGCTGGTCGGATCGTTCAGGCCCACTCCTAGGTCACGACCAGCATCCCTGACTGCTTCGACGAGCAGTTGATAGAAGGTGTCCGGAGAGGCAGAGGGATCCCATTGGTGCGACGAAATGACCCGGCCGGAGTCAGACTCCAGATTGATGCGTAGTTCATCGGGTGGTTGACCTAGCACGAAGCGATAGTGGAGGTCCGTTTCCCAGACGGGGGCCCTGACTCCATCCGATGTGATGATTCCGGATTCGGTTGCTGATCGGAGCGCCCTGAGTAGCGACTCTCGCGATGGATTCCCAACGATGCTTTGGTAGACATCGAGTTCCAGTTTGATGCTCCGCGCGCTGCCGCTCGAACAGCGACTCACGGACGTCCATGAGCGAGCGTTCCGTACGCTCGGCCGTCTCCCTTGCTGACTCTGCCAGTCTTCCGCACTTCCTCTGTTGCCCGATCAATGCGACTCAAGCCGGAAGCTATCCAGGTCAGAGCGAAGTCGCCGGGAACGAGAAGGAGGGCGGCCACAGCGACATTGCCCAGAGTGGCGGACCACCAGGGTTCGTTGTCTCGTAAAACCCATGAAGCCAGTCCCGCGGCTAGGGCGACCAACGCCGCGACACCCGCGACGATGCGCCTACGCTTCGGATTCCTCAGTTGCTGGGGTGGCACGTCCGACGCAGCAGCCACAGTGCAGGCTAGCAACCCGCTATGCGCCCGGTCACGCATCAAGAGGGCGCCGAGCCGCGCGAAGACGGGTGCCATCGCCTCGCCTTGGTCGCGGCGGACGTGGCATCGGAGCCCGATCCGGAGGGCGGCAATTCGACGATCACCAATCGTGTCAACTGACCTGGAGTCCGCGTGCGCGGCGTCCGTCTCGGAACTGGCACCGTCGCTCGGACGGCCGGCTCGGCGCCCGCCATCCGTCGGTTTGCGATCCCCTCTCACCGTTTAGGTCGGACCGAGGCTTGCATACACGACCATGCCGCTGGCACCCCTGCTGGTCGACGAACCGCCGGCGAGTAGCAGCCGCGTCGGCGACCCGGGCGGGTACGGGCGCCCGATGAGCTCGGTGTCGTATCGTCACCCCGGATCGAAGTGGACCACTGATCGAGGCACGACGCGGCCGGCGTCGTATCCGTGGGCGAGGTCAGGCGAGACCAGCCGCCCCGACCACTACGAGTCGCCGAACTTAGCCGTCCCTACCGAACGGTTGAAGCGGGCCCATAACCTGTCCTGCGCCGGCGGAGGCGGCCGCTGGGGGCGATGAACGGCGCACGCTCCTCCGGCAGCCTGGCCGGGAGCGGAACACCGCGACGGACGCTCTCCGCCTAGGTCCAGCGGATCCTACTCCAGTTCCGCGCAAGCCGTTCCGCGGCGACGACAGTCCCGGACCATTTCAAAGAGCGGGACATTGTGTTGCCGTTCCGCGCCAGGGATGCCATTGCCTGCAACGCACGACGGCCGCCGGCAATCCGATCACGCCGGCTGCGCACTCGCCCAGGTCGTGATCTACGTCCTCCACCCAATCGACGAATGCACCGCAACCGCTCCGGCGGAGGCTGCCCTCCGCTCCTCGTAGGCAGCCCTGCGACACACCTGGGAGCACCTGGTCGCCCGGTGCCGCGCACAGGGACGAGTTCCCAGCACCGCAGGCAAGCCTTCGAGGACTGTCCAGCGACCAAGATCGACGACTACCGACTTTCGTACGGACGAAACGAGTACACCGCTCGTGCAGGGTGTGTCCCCCTCTTGCTCGTGATCTTGACCGATCGCTTTCGCGAGTCCCCGAGGGCTGCCGGCTGCGCAACCGCTGGAGCTGTGCAACGAAGGATCGCGGTGACGACGGGTCAGCGTGGAGACAGGAGCTGTCGATAGAGAGAAGCCTGTAAGTCGGTATCGTCAGGCTGGCGCCGGAAGTGAAGGCGGTCCCTGCCGGGCGTCGGTCGATCCGGTGCGCGGAACCATCGACGCGGCGGGACCGGCAGAATTTCGCGGACGGCTCGCGACAACGATCAAAGGCCTGACCCGAACTTCCGGATCAGGCCTCTGACCTGCACTTCTTTGGTAGCAGAGGCAGGACTTGAACCTACGACCTCTCGGTTATGAGCCGCCAAAATACTCCCCACAGCGGTCATTGCCGGATCTCGCCGATCTGGCCCGGATAGACGTGCAGAGTCTGATCGTGACGGGCAGTCCGCTCGATGAGTTTGCTCGCTCCAGCGCGGGTTCCATCCACCGGTCACCTTGACCTCGAACGCGTCGGTCGCCTGAACTCTGACCTACCCTTCCGGGTGCTGGGATTGTTCCGATAGACGATACACTGCTCCGTGCAGTGGAACGACATCGTTCTGCGGTGCTAACCTGCGTCGGGATCAAACGAGGCAGACGGCTCGTGGACAACTATCGGCAAGGTCGCGTTCATCACGGGGGGTGCGCGAGGGCAGGGCGCCGCCATGGCGCGAACGTTCGCCGCAGAGGGAGCGGACATCGTCATCGTCGACATCTGTGCTCCGATCGCCAGCGCGTCCTACGACATGGGCACCAAGGACGAATTGCAAGCAGTCGCCGAGGATGTCCGGACGTTGGGTCGCGAGTGCGTCGCCGAGATCGCCGATGTCCGCGATCAAGAAGCTCTCGACTCCGCGGTGGCCCAAGGCATCCGGAACTTCGGTCACATTGACATCGTCTGCGCGAATGCGGGAATTGCGAGCTTCGCTCCCTTCTGGGAGATGACGGACGACATGTGGAACGACATGGTCGACATCAATCTGTCCGGCGTGTGGCGTACCGCGAAGGCGACGGCTCCCAGCCTCATCGCCCAAGGGTCCGGGAGCATGATCCTGACGTCATCCATCTGTGGCCGGGAACCGCTGATGGACTATGCCCACTACACCGCGGCCAAGCACGGTGTGCTGGGGCTGGCGAAGTCGTTCGCCCTCGAACTCGGCCGACACAACATCCGTGTCAACTCGCTCCTTCCCGGCCCCGTCAACACCTACCTCAACTCGAACCCCGGTACGCGGGACATCCTCACCGGCATCGAGGGCGCCACGATGGAAGACATGCATGCCGCGATCCGGCACTGGACTCTTTTGCGTGGGCGTGGGGCGCTGCCCGAGCAGGCGATCGCCGAATGCGGCGCTGTGGCTCGCGTCGGACGAGGCCGAGCATGTTCACGCCCTCGAACTGGTGCTGGACGCCGGGCACATGGCGTTGCCCGGATTCAATCACGACCCAGGTCCAACCCGCCTGAGTCAGCGCGCGAAGACCCCACCCTCCGTCCAGATTCGCCAGGGCGTGACATGGAGTGCCGACTACTGGGCCGTTCCGGGCTGAAAGTGTCCTCTTGACGATGGGCACCGTGACGTTCGCGGCGCAGGGATCTTCTGCCAAGGTCGGAGTGGGTGCAGGTCCACGAGGCTCGGGAGCAGGTGGCTTCTGTCCATCAACTCAGGCATCAACCTCGTCGACACCGCCAACATCTACTCCGGCGAGATGTCGGACGCATCGTCGGGAACGCGGTCAAGGGGCAGCGCCCCGACGATGTGCTCAGCGCACCGAGGTCCGGTTCGCGCCAACGGCGACGGCCCCAACGACACCGGTTCGTCCCCGCCGTCGCGGCGTACCGCCGCCTGCGAGGCCAGCCTTCGCCGGCTCCAGACCGACTACATCGACCTGTACCAGCTGCACGAGTGGGACGGCAGTACGCCTTGGAGGAGACGCTGGAGGCTCTCGACGGGCTGGTCCGGTCGGGCGAGTTGCGCTGCGTCGGAGCATCGCCGACTTCTCGCTGGCGCCTGATGAAGGCCTTCGGCGTTCCGAGCGCGACGGGCTGCCGCCGCTTCGTCGGCCCGGGGCGGGGATCCACTCCTCTCGTCAGTCGAGGGGAGGCGGAATACGAGCTGGTGCATCGCTGTCCGTCGATCAGGGGCTCGAGATCTGGTCTGGGGTGCCGCTGGCGGGCGGGCTGCTCTCCGGGCCGGTCTCGCCCGAGCGAGCGACCGCGGAGGGCTCGCGAACGCCTGCGCGTACTGGAATGAGCCGCCTGCCGCGACGAGGAGCCCTCTACGACATCGTCGACGTGCTCGTCGACATCGCCGATGGCCGGGGCGTCTCAGCGGCTGCGAGTTCGCGCTCGCCTACACGCTGGCGAAGCCTGCCGTCACCTCGCTCGTCATCGGAGCGAGGACAACTCGGCGCTCGGCCGACGGCCTCAGGCGGCTGACCTGCGTGCTCGAAGGCCGGGAGCTGGCGCAAACCGCAGCGACATCGGCCCGGCCGCCCCTGCCTATCCCGTACTGGCGCCGGCGGCCGCGGCTGCCGACCGGTTGTCTCCCGCGACCTCACCTTGCTTGGACCGCATCTGTCGCCCATGTCGGGCTGACCAGCGAGGGATCGTCGCATGCAGCACCAAGGCCCGGTGGAGCTCTCTGACCGGTCGCGTGACGCGCCGGAACGCGGCCGCACTCTCTTCGGCGTCCCCCGAGGCGAGGACTCCCGAGTTGCGCGTGCCCGTCGGCCGTTGTCGGCAGGTGCCCGATCTGGAAGAGGTCACCGATCACCTGCAGACCGGTGAAGCTCGGCTCGAGCACGTCCCAGGCCAGGAGAAGGTACGTGTTGCCTCCGACGTCGAAGACCCGGCGGTGGAAACCCGCGTCGCCATCGCGAAGGCCGCCAGGACCCCCGCCGTCGCCGCCGCACGCATACGCTCGATGTCGCCGCGCAGATCCGTCCATCCGTCGCGGCGACCAGCTTCGACGGCCTCGCGCGCCAGCCTGACCTTCAGGACTGCCCGGACCCGGCGCACCTGCGCCCTCTCCTCAGCGCGAGATCTCGGCGACGTTGCTGCCCTTCCCGCGCGACAGTGGTCGAGAACCCTTCGTAGGTGAGCCGGCGGTGGCATCGCGAACGGGGTCCTGTCTCGATCTCCGCATCGACAATCGATTGCGATCCGGACGCCTGTGGAGGCCCTGCTATGGCTCGTGCTGCGCTGTATGCCGGTGAACGACAGATCGTCACGGAGGAGGGAGAGATCCTCCTCCCCGGCCCGGGCCAGGTCCTGATCGAACCAGCTTTCACCGGCATCTGCGGTACCGACCTGCACATCCTCCACGGCGACATGGATGGGCGCGTCGCCGCTCCCATCGTCCTTGGACACGGGATGCTCCGGCCGCATCCTCGCTCTGGGCGAAGGGGTGCAAGGCTGGCAGTTGGGGGACGCCGTGACCGTCATGCCCCTGGACTGGGACGGCACCTGCCCAGCCTGCCTGGCCGGCAACACGCATCTGTGCCACAACCTGAACTTCATCGGCATCGACTCGGCTGGCTCCATGCAGCAGCGGTGGACCGTTCCAGCCGCGTGTCCTCATCCGCGTGCCTCAGACGCTCGATCTCAAGGCTGCCGCGTTGGCAGAACCCATCGCGGTGGCTGTTCACGACGTACGCCGCGCCGGAGTTCGGTCCGGCGAGAAAGTCCTCGTCGTCGGGGGAGGCCCTGTCGGCCTCCTCATCGCTATCGTTGCGCGTCTCGAGGGGGCGGACGTGGTGATCGTCGAGCTCGACGACTATCGACGCTCCGATGGGTGAGGACCTCGGTTTCCTTGTTCTTGACCCGCGTTCGGTCGACGTTCCGGCCTCCGTCGACGCGTGGACCGGCGGCGCCGGCGCAGCTGTCGCCTTCGAGGTGTCGGGAGCGCCAGCCGGCCTGGCCACCGCCGTCGACGGGCTCGCCGTACGTGGCCGTCTGTGTCTGGTGGCCATCCATCCGCAGCCACGAGAGGTCAACCTGCACCGGTTCTTCTGGCGCGAGCTGACCCTGGTCGGGGCCCGCCTGTACGACCGAAACGACTTCGAGCGGGCTGTCGCGTTGATCGCCTCCGGCGACGTCCCCGCGCTCACGCTCGTCAGCAGGATCGAGCCCCTCGCCACCGTGGCGCGCGGCGTTCGAGGCGCTCGAAGCGGGCGGCGACGTCATGAAGGTGCTGATCGACTGCCGCGATGTCGGTGCGACCTCAGGGAGTTCCCATGCCGTACGCATGGCCTGAGATGTTCGACCTTACCGGCAAGCTCGCCGTCGTGACCGGCGCGAAGCGCGGCATCGGGATGGCGATGGCGACGGCGCTTGCCGCCGCGGGTGCCGACATCGTCGGCGTGAGCTCGACGCTCGAGCAGTCGGGTAGCGACGTCGGAAAAGCGGTGGAGGCGTTTGGTCGGAGCTTCACGGCTCTTAACGCGGACCTCGTGGACCGGGTGGCCGTGACCGACCTGGGCAGGCAGCTGGCAACCGGTGACCGCCCAGTCGATATTCTGGTTAACAACGCTGGCGTCATTCGGCGAACGCCAGTGGCGAGACCACTCCGACGAGGACTGGGACTACGTCCTGGGCCTGAACCTCTCGTCGCCGTTTGTCCTGACCCGCGAAGTCGGGCGGACGATGATCGAACGAGGAGCCGGAAAGATCATCTTTACGGCGTCCCTGCTGAGCTTTCAGGGCGGCGTGAACGTGCCTGGGTACGCGGCTGCCAAGCACGGCATTGCGGGGCTCACGCACGCTTTCGCCAACGAATGGGCACCGTTCAACGTCAACGTCAATGCAGTCGCCCCTGGCTACATCGCCACGGACAACACTCGGGCGCTCAGGGATGACCCGTCGCGCCGGCAAGCGATCCTCGATCGCATCCCGGCCGCGCGTTGGGGTACGCCGCAGGACGTCGCGGGGACCACTGTGTTCCTCGCCTCGCCCGCATCCGATTACATCAATGGTGTCGTTCTGCCAGTTGACGGCGGATGGCTGGGTCGATGAAGGCCGTCCGCCAGGCCGCTCCCGCTGGCGCGATCCATCCAGTGGAACGCCACTCCATTCGCTGGAACAAGTTGACCCGAAACCCTTGACAGCCGACTTGTGACCCGTCCATGGTGTATTCCACAGAATGAAAGCACATTCCAGTAGTAGTAATCGCGTGTGGGCAGCCGCCCGCAGCGACCTCGTTCGCCAAGGTGGGGTTCGAGGTGAACAGCAAGCTCTCTCGTGAGTGGTGCGAGGTAGCTGACTGCAGTGGTCCTGGTGGCGTCCGTCGTACCGAGACGGGCAGCATCGGAGGACGGGGCACGTGTTCCGCCCCAAGCGCTTTCCGGCATCCATCGGCCCGATCGGGTGCCTGCGTCCTCCGATGTTCGGAGGCGCCACTACACAGGAGGTATCAGGTGTCTCCAGTAAGACGGACCGGAACGCTCGCCGTCGCGTTGATCAGTGCCGTGGCGCTGTTGACTGCATGCGGGCGAGGCGGAGAGAGCAACGCGTCCGGCGCTGACGGCGGCGGCAAGGACAGTTGTACGGTCGCGTACTCCCAGGGCTCGCTGAGCGGCGAGTGGCGTGCGGAGAACTCTCGCGATATGAAGGCCTCCGTCGAAGAGGCCGGCTGTACGTTCGTGCAGGCCTCGGCCAACGACGACGTCGCCAAGCAGCTTCAGGACGTCAACGACCTCCTGGCGAAGAAGCCTGACCTGCTGGTGGTCGCCCCCGTGCAGTTCGAGCCGCTGGCGCCGGTGCCGGGCCTCGCCGACAAGGCGGGTATCCCGCTGATCGTCGTCGACCGCGCCCTCCCGGGTGAGCCGGGCAAGGGGATGTGGAAGGCATTCATCACGATCGACTTCGTCGAGACCGGCGTGAAGGTCGGCGAAAGCATCGTCGAGGGCCTGACGAAGAAGAACGGTTCTCCCAAGGGCAACCTCATCCACATCACCGGTACTACGGGTGCCTCGCCCGTCATCGACGAGCAGAAGGGCATCGACTCCGTCATCTCGAAGTACCCTGAGATCAAGATCGTCGGCTCCTGTGACGGCAAGTACGCCGGCGAGCCCGGCCGCAAGTGCGCAGAGGACCTTCTCCAGCGGTTTGACAAGGGGACGATCGACGGCTTGATCGCGGACAACGACGAGTCGGGCCTCGGCGCGATCCAGGCCATCAAGGCGGCTGGCCGTACCGAGCTGTTCCCCTGGATTTGGGGCAAGGATGCCCAGCGCACCGGTCTCGAGGCGATGCTCAACGGCGAGATGTACTACACGATCTCCACGCCGCCGCAGTTCGGGACGATCACGATGGAAACGTGGGACAAGGTCAAGAAGGATGCCCTCGCCGAGACCACCATCCTCCTGCCCAAGACTGACTACCAGATCGACGCTCCAGGCGCCAAGGAGAAGATCCAGGCTCGGATCGACGAGCTGAAGACACTCGGCATCAACTGCTGCTGACCTGCCACCAGCAAGGAGCGAACATTCATGAACGATGACGTCCTGGTCCGGATGACCGGCATCACGAAGACCTACCCCGGTGTGGCCGCATTGCGCGGAGTCGACTTCGACCTGCGCGCAGGAGAGGTCCATTGTCTCGTTGGCGAGAACGGCGCGGGTAAGTCCACACTGATGCGAACGCTTACCGGCGCGGAACAGCCGGACCAGGGCGTTATCGCCATCGCAGGAACGCAGTCCTCGGGCATGCGGCCCTCGACCGCCCACCGCCTCGGCGTGTCGGCGATTTACCAGGAAACCGACCTTGTGCCTGAGCTGACCGTGGCGCAGAACATGTTTCTGGGTCACGAGCCCCGCAAGAAGTTCGGCATTCTTGATCGCGCCACGATGCGTACGGAAGCCCGGCGGGTGCTCAACGAGCTGAAGGTCTCCTTGTCCCCCGACGCAAAGGTGTCCGAGCTCACCGCCGCCAACGGTCAACTCATCCAGATCGCCAAGGCGCTGACCCGCAACTGCCGTGTCCTGATCATGGACGAACCCGGTGCGGTGCTCAGTGACCACGAGCTGAACACGTTGTTCGACATCGTTGCGAACCTTCGTGCACGTGGGCTCGGCATCATCTACATCTCGCACCGGCTGGAGGAGGTCCTTCACATCGGCGACCGGGTGACCGTCATGCGCGACGGCCGGTGGGTCGAGACAAACGACGTCAAGAAGACGTCCGTCCCGGAGATCATCCGGGCCATGGTGGGCCGGTCCTTGAACGACCAGTACAGCAAGGTCTCTGTGGTCCGCGAAGAGGTCGCGCTTTCGGTGCAGGGGCTCTCCGTGAGAAACCACTTCACCGATGTGAGCTTCGACCTCCGCCAGGGAGAGATCCTGGGCCTGGCCGGGCTCGTCGGAGCCGGCCGCAGCTCGCTGCTCAACTGCCTGTTCGGCGCGATACCTTCCGACAGCGGCGTCGTGCTGGTCAACGGGAGGCCGCTGCAGGCCAAGCAGCCGTCGCAAGCCATCGACAGGGGCATCGGCCTGGTGCCGGAGGATCGCCGCGGAGCTGGGCTCGTGCTCTCGCGGTCAGTGCAAGAAAATCTCACCCTGCCGTCGCTGGATCGCCTCTCCAAGAGCGTGGCGTTGCGGCCGACCGCACTTCGCGAGATCACGAACAGGTACATCGAGGACCTGCGGATCAAGACTCCGTCGCCATCCCAACCTGTGCAGTTCCTCAGTGGTGGAAACCAACAGAAGGTGGTGCTCGCTAAGTGGCTCGCGCGCGGCGTCTCTGTGCTTCTCCTCGATGAGCCGACGGCCGGCGTCGATGTAGGGCGCAAAGAGCGAGATCTACGCCTTGATGAACGAGCTGGCAGCCCAAGGGATATCCATCCTTATGGCGTCCTCGGAGCTTCCGGAGGTGCTCGGGATGAGTGACCGCGTGCTCGTCATGTCAGAAGGCCGGATCACGGCTGAACTGTCCAGAGATGAAGCAACCCAGGAGGCGATCATGAACGCCGCCGTGCCGATGTCTGCTGCGATCGCATGAGTATCCGCGACGCTGGACCCACCAGCATGACTGAGAAGCCGGCGGTGGCCGCGGACAAGAACCGCACGCCGCATGGAAGCATGGTCGCCCGCTTTGGCGGCTCGCTCGAGCTCACGCGCGGTGGAAATCCTCTTCCTGCTCGTAGTCATCCTCGGTTACGCCGCAAGCCCGAACTTCTTAACGTCGTTCAATGTCGACAGCCTTCTGCACCAGGCGTCGATCCTCGGCATTCTGGCGGTCGGGCAGTACGTCGTCATCATCTCCGGCGGTTTCGACCTCTCCGTCGGCGCAGTGGTGGCGCTGACCAGCGTGGTGACCGCCTCGACGGTCGGAGACGTCGGCTTGATGTCCCTCCCGTTGGCTATCCTGGTGGGTGGTTGCATGGGCCTGCTGAGTGGACTTGCTGTCACCGTTGGTCACATCCCGCCCTTTGTGGCAACCCTCGGTGTTCTCGGTATCGCTCGAGGACTGGCCTTCACGGTGAGCAATCAGGGCATCATCATCACTGACCAGAGAATCTTGGATATCAACGAGATCAAGGTCGGCCCGCTTCCGCTCGTCGCCATCATCTGGGCCGCAGTGGTGGCTCTGGTGTTCGCGTTCCTTCACCTGACTCGCACGGGAACGTACATCTTCGCCATCGGCGGCAACGCCGACAGTGCGCGCCTCGCAGGTGTGCCGGTGGCGCGCATCCAGATCACCGCCTACGTCCTCTCCGGATGTCTTGCGGGGCTCGCCGGGATCCTGTTCGCTGCGCGCTCCAGCAGCGGAAGTCCAGGCATCGGCAGTGGCTGGGAGCTCGACACGATCGCGGCCGTGGTGATCGGTGGTGTCAGTCTTTTCGGCGGCGCCGGGCAGCTTGCCGAGAGCGATGCTCGGCGTCCTCATTTACCTCATGCTCACGAACATCATGAACCTTGCCAACGTCGATACATACGTCCAGAACGTTCTCAAGGGAACCCTGATCCTCGCTGCGGTAACCATCCCGGCCCTTATACAGCGACGCACTCCTTGGCGGAGGACACCATGACCACGTCGCACGACAGCCCCACGATCACGGACTCGAGCAGCAGTCAGCAGGCCCTCGCGGAGCGTCCTCTCGCGAAGAAGCAGCTGCCCGGCGGGGCCATGGTGTGGGTTCTCGGCGCCCTGATCGTCGTCGCCGTTATCGTCAGCAAAGGCGTCTTCATCAGGCCCACGAACCTGAGCACAGTCCTGTTTCAGAGTGCAGTCATCGGCGTCCTCGCCATCGCCCAGGCCTTCGCGGTCATCTGCCGCGGGCTGGACCTGTCGGTGGGCGCGACGGCGATCTTCGCGGCGCTGGTGGTGGGTGGTGCAAGTTCGACGGAGGACTCATTCGTGCCGCACATGCCCCTGCCCCTGGCGATTCTTTGCGGTTTGCTGCTGGGCCTGGTCATCGGCTGTGTGAACGGCTTCCTCGCAGGCCGGACTCCAGTACCCGCCTTCATTATTACGTTGTCCACGTTCTTGATCATCGTGGGAGCCACTTTCATGGCAACGGGTGCAGCACCGGTGACGTCGCCGCACACGCTGATCAAGGACTTCGGCGACGCGCGGATCTGGGTCGTGCCGGCTCCCGTTTTGCTCTGGGTCGTCTTCATCGGTATCGGCTACCTACTGCTCAACAAGACGAAGTACGGACGGATGCTTTACGCGGTAGGCGGCAACGAGACGGCCGCTCGGCTCAGCGGTGTACGGGTTCCCCGGGTGAAGCTGCTGGTCTACGGGACGGCCGGAGTCTTTTCCGCGGTGGCCGGCATCCTCTTTCTTGCCCGGACGGGAACCGTCCTGCCGTCGGACGGTGGCAGCTTCATGCTCGACTCGATTGCGGCGGTCGCCGTCGGTGGCGTGAGTCTGAACGGCGGCAAGGGGCGGATCCGGAGGTCGTGCTCGGGTCCTGATCCTCGCCATTGCCGGCAATCTCATGAACATCATGGGCGTCTCCCAGTACCTGCAAACGGCGGTCCAGGCGGCGTCATCCTGGTTGCGGTCGCGGTGAACCTCAGGCTGGCCCAGGGTCGGCAGGACGCGTAATGAGCGAACTCCTCGAAGCGTCGTGGGGGGGGTACCACCGTGGGTGACCCGCTCGCGGTCGTCGACGCGATCTATGACGCCGCCGTCCTGCCCGTCGTCGTCATGGACGCGCCGTCGGGTGCCGTTCCTCTGCGTCAGGCGCTGGTGGCCGGCGGACTGAACTGCGCGGAAGTGACACTTCGCACCCCGGATGCCGAGTCGTGCATCCGTCCCATGGCGGAGGACCCGGACTTCCTGGTCGGGGTGGGCACCGTCGTGACGCCCGAGCAGGTGGAGACGCGCGGTGGACGCTGGCGCGTCCTTCATCGTCTCGCCCGGATTCAGTGCACGGGTCGTCGCAGCGGGCCCAGGACCTGGGCGTGCCGATATTTCCCGGCGTTGCGACGGCGACAGAGATCCAGCAAGCCCTCGATGCCGGTCTTAACATCCTAAGTTCTTCCCGGCGCAACAGCTGGGTGGACCAGCCATGCTGAGAGCACTCGCCGCGCCGTTTCCGAACGTCCGGTTCATTCCGACCGGCGGCATCTCGGCGGAGTCGCTACCGCGCTACATTGAAGTACCGGCCGTGCTCGCGGTCGGCGGAAGTTGGCTCGTCGCTCCGTCGGTCATACGGGAGAACAACTGGGCCGAGATCACGCGTCTCACCGAGGAGACGCGGCATCTTGCGAGTCGAACTAGCGCTCCCAGGGTTGACCCTGGGGTCGCCGTTGTGGCATCGGGGCCTCCTGCTTCCCCATAAGTCGGACGCGGTGATCCGGGCCCTTGGAGGGTAGGACAGTGCAGGACACGGATGCACGTCGCGGCGGTCAACGGCGGCGATGCTTCGCAGGGACCCCCGAGCGCGATCGACCGGGCGCTCGACCTCTTCACCATTGCCGTCAACGCCGACGGGCCGCTGACTCTGGCAGAGGCCGCCGGGCAGGCTGGGCTGTCCAAGCCCACCGCTCACCGCATTCTGCGAATTCTGGTCGCGCGGGGTTTGCTGCGTCAGGCAGAGGACCGCTCGTACTGCCTCGGCAAGGAGGCGTACGCACTCGCCGGCAAGAGCCTCAGCCAGCGCGAGTACGCCCGAGAGGCACGCGTCGGGCTCGATTGGCTCAAGACCATCACTCCAGAGGCCATCCACTTCGCGGCGCTCGCGGGCGACGTCCCCATCTACGTGGCCAAGATCGAAGGGACCCGTCCCTACCGGATGGCGTCGACGATCGGCACTCCCCTGCCGATCCACTGCACGTCGATCGGTAAGGCAGTCCTCGCCTTTCTCTCGCCTGAGAAGGCAGCACACCACCTGTCGGTCCCCGGGTTCGAGCGACGGACGATTCACACCCTCACCAAGGTCAGTCAGCTCCGGGCTCAACTCGAGGAGATTCGCGAGCAGGGCTATGCCATCGACGATGAAGAGAACGAGGACAACATCCGGTGCGTCGGTGCACCGGTGTTCGACTCGAACGGCGACGTCATCGGTGGCGTCAGTGTCTCCTCCCCGACCTTTCACCTGAGTCTCGCGGAAGCGCACGCGCTCGCGCCCTTCGTCGTGAAGTCCGCCGGCATGATCTCCTCGGCCCTCGGGGCGACCCCCGAGGACCTTCCGGTCGTCGCCGCCGGACGCGCCGGAGAAGCGGCGGCTCGCTGACCGAGCTGACCCGCGGTCGCCACCGACGCCTCCGCGAGAGACCTAGCGCGTGCTGCGGGACAGGTAGCTCACGATCGCCTCGCCGAAGGCCGGGAGGTCGACCGGAGTCCGTGAAGTGATGACGTTCCCGTCCTCGACGACCGGCTCGTCGACCCAAGTGGCGCCGGCGTTCTCGACGTCGTCGCGGATCGGCAGGTATCCGGTGGCCCGTCGACCCTTGAGAGCGCCAGCTGACGCCAGCATCCACCCACCGTGGCAGATGGACGCGGTGAGCTTTCCCTCGGCATGGATGTCTCGGACCAGCGCAATCATCTCCGGGTGCAGGCGCATGTGGTCGGGAGCAAACCCCCGGGACGATGACGGCATCGAAGTCGCTGGCCTGAACCTCGGACGCTGCCGCATCGGCGTCCAAGGCGTAACCCTCCTTGCTGCTAAACGACTTCTTCGTCCCGCTGCCGACGACGGTGACACGGGCACCCTCGGCCTGCAGGCGGAGCAGCGGGTACCAAGCTTCGAGCACCTGGTAGTCGTCCCCAATGAGCAGGGCCACGTGGACGCCGTCGAGGCTCATGTGTCGTCCCGTTCATCCGCAGGAGTGGCGCACCGTTCCCCGATCGTGCCGAGACGCGTAGCGACTGCGCGGCTAGATGCCGCACAGTGGCCTCGTGTCGGCCACATCTGGCCCCGGGTTGGGCAGACCCTAGGTTCGGCGATGTCGGGATGTCAATCTCCCATAGCCGGCGTCGTAACCGATTGTCGCGCCCGAGTCTTGACGGCGCCGCGGATGTCTGTAACCATTGCGGCCCTTGAGACAACGTTCCGACTGATGAAATGATGACCGTCGCATGGTCCCGTTGGTGGCGCCTCCAGACGGTCAGCGTGAACTCAAGCTGGACAACACCGCATCGAAGGGAGCAGTTCAAATGGGCCGCGTCGAAGGCAAGGTTGCATTCATCACAGGAGCCGCGAGAGGTCAAGGCCGATCGCACGCCGTGCGGCTCGCCGAAGAGGGTGCCGACATCATCGCCGTCGACTTCGTCCAGGACCTGGCCTCGGTGCCCTACGGTCTCGGCACGAAGGACGATTTTCAGCAGACGGTGAAGCAGGTCGAGGCGCTCGGGCGCCGGATCGTGACGACCGAGGCTGACGTCCGTGACTATGCCGCGCTGAAGGTTGCCGTCGACCAGGGTGTCGACCAACTGGGCCGGCTAGACATAGTCAGCGCCAACGCCGGTGTCCTCAGCCTCGGCCAGGCTCACGAGCTCGAAGAGCAGACCTGGCAGGACATGATCGACATCAACCTCACCGGCGTCTGGCACACGACCAAGGCCGTGACCCAGCCCATGATCGACCTCGGCAACGGTGGATCTATCACCATCACTAGCTCGACCGCCGGTGTGAAGGGGCTCGCCAACGCCGCCCACTACACCGCTGCGAAGCACGGCGTCGTCGGCCTGATGCGCTCGCTCGTCAACGAGCTTTCGCAGTACAACATCCGCGTCAACTCGGTTCACCCGACGCAGGTAAACACGCCGCTAATCATGAACAAGGCGCTCTGGAAAGTCTTCCGTCCCGACCTCGAGGACCCCGACCGTCGATGACTTCGAGGTGCCCTCGCGCGAGCTCAGCAATCTGCCGGACGTGCCATGGATGGAGCCCGTGGACGTCAGCAACGCCCTGCTGTTCCTGGCGTCGGACGAGGCGCGTTACATCACCGGAACGACCTTGTGGATCGACGCAGGGTCCATGACCAAGTAGCACTTCGGCGCGCGACAGGTCGACGACACCAAGCGTGCTCGTCGACCTGTCGTGGTGCGGGGCGGCGGTCGCCGTGCTTGTCGACGGGTGCGACCAACCAGTGACCGCTAGGAGAAGGCAGATGAAGACCCGTCCACTGGGACGCGCGGGAATCGACATCACACCGCTCGGCATCGGCACATGGGCCATGGGTGCGGGAAAGGGTGGGACGTCAAACCTGGGATCGGTTGACGACGACGAGTCGATCGCGGCCATTCGTCGTGGCCTGGATCTCGGCTATCAACTGGATCGACACCGCGGCCTACTACGGCTTCGGGCACGCCGAGAAGATCGTGGCCAAGGCCTTGGACGGCATGCGCGAGCGGCCGTTCGTCTTCACCAAGTGCGGTCTCGTGCCCACCGACCAGGGGGAAGAGGCTCACGCGTTCCGGCTCGAGCGGTCGTCGATCCGCCAGGAGATCGAGGCCAGTCTGCGGCGCCTCCAGACCGACACCCTGGACCTGGTCATGCTGCACTGGCCGCTTCCGGACGCGGACATCGAGGAGGGCTGGTCGGCGCTCGCCGAACTGCGGGTCGAGGGGAAGGTCCGCTTTCTCGGTGTCTCCAACTTCTCGGCCGACCAGATGGAACGGTGCGAGACGATCGCACCTATCGACACGACGCAGCCGGAGTACTCACTCATCGATCGCACGGCAGAAAACGACGCCCTCGCCTACGCCGAGAAGCACAACATCGGGGCGATCGTTTACTCCCCGCTCAAGCACGGCATCCTCAGTGGGTCGATGACCCGTGAGCGAGTGGCCACGCTCGGGCCCGATGACTGGCGCCACGGGCACGCTCAATACACGGAGCCGCAGCTCTCGCAAAATCTCCGTCTCGTCGATTCTCTCCGCTCGGTGGCCGGACGCTACGACTGCTCGCCGGCCGAGCTCGCCGTCGCCTGGGTTCTTCACCAGCCAGGAGTCTCGGGAGCCATCGTCGGGGGTCGGCGCGCCTCTCAGTTCGAGGACATCGTCAAGGCCGCCGACCTCGAGCTGACGAGCGATGACCTCATCGAGCTAGCGTCCGGTCGCTGACACCGCCGACCGGTCGCTGCGCTCGCGCGAAAGTCTAGGAAGAGGGTCGCTAGCATGAAGGTCTGGTTCATCACCGGCGCAACTCACGGCCTGGGGATGGCGTTCGCCCAGGCGGCCCTGGAGCGAGGTGACCGGGTTGCCATGGCAGCCCGAGACATCGCCCCGTTGCGTCCGCTCGGCGATCGCTTCGGCGACGCCGTCCTGCCCCTGACTCTTGACGTCACCGCTCAGGACGACGTGGCGGTGGCCGTCCAACGATGCCATCAGGTGTTCGGCGGGCTCGACGTCGTGGTGAACAGCGCAGGGCGCGGAGGCATCGGTTCCGTCGAAGAGACCACCGCGGCCGAGGCCCGCGCGATCATGGAAACCAACTTCTTCGGTGCTCTGTGGGTCACCCAGGCAGCCCTACCCGTTCCTGCGCGAACAAAGGCACGGGCACATCGTCCAGGTCTCCAGCATCGCCGGCGTCGTCGCCTTCCCGATGGTCGGCTTCTACAACGCGAGCAAGTTCGCCCTCGAGGCGATCAGCGAGGCACTCGCTCAGGAAGTGGCGGAGTTCGGGATCCGCGTGACCCTAATAGAGCCAGGGGCCATGCGTACGACGTGGGCAGAACGATCGATGCCCGCCACCACGAACCCGATGGAGCCATACGCCACGGCCCGGAGGCTGCGGATGGAGGCCATGACTGACGAGTACGAGCTGCGGCAGCCGGGGGACCCGATGCGGGCGGCCGAGGCACTCCTCCGCGTCGTCGACGCCGACAGTCCGCCGCTTCGTCTCATCATGGGTGACGGTGCGCTCGCCCTTGCGTTCGACCGGTATCGCGACCGGATCGCCGAATGGACCGAGTGGGAGTCGACTTCGCGAGGGACCGACTTTCCCGCCGGGCGCCTGAACGCAGTCGCCTCTGAGCGCCGATCGGCGCAGCCGGTAGAGCCGGTTGCGCCGATCGAGCACGCCGGGCTCGAGTTCGCGGTCGCGGAAACGTCGAGCTGTCCCCCTCACGCTCGCGATGCCGTGAAGTGCCGCCGGCCTTTCAGATATGAGTCGGCCAGATGTCTTGACGGCAACGGCCGAGCCCTGAAAGCATTCACTACACCGACATGGTGTTCCATCCAATGGAACGCGGGCATCGTGCTCGCAGGAGGGCCGGCGGGCCGCAACGGCCGGACGGTCACAGTCGGGACAACGAGATAGCGGGCGACGACCTGAAGCCCGTCGAGCGAGAAGTCTGGAGAGATCATGGTCAAGAAGCAGGCAGAGGTATGTCGCAACTTCGAGCTCGACTGGCTCGCGTGCGCCCAGGGCGACGAGGAGACGGGTCGGATCGACGCCGACTACATCGTCTTCAAGGCCAAGGGTGACATCGAGCAGCTTCGCAAGCTCGTGCCGGCCCCCTTGGAGGCCACCGATGAGGTGATCATCTACATGGGATGGTTCAAGGAAACCGAGAAGGAAGGCACGACCACCTGGGCGTGGCCGTTCCACGAGTGGGGCATCGGCGTCGTCTCGAAGTACAAGGACGGCACGGAGGGCAACTTCCTTGTCCAGCTGTACGTGGACGACGACCTGGTGCTGGTGCACGGTCGTGAGGTCTGGGGCTACCCGAAGAAGATCGGCGAGATGTCGATCACGCCCAAGACCACCGACGGCGACTCCGACCACTACGAGTACACGGTGTCGCGTCGCGGCACCCAGCTCGTCTCCGCCCGGGCGGAGAACCTTCAGCCGGTTGATGCGGACGAGTTCCCCTTCATCGGCCGCCAGCACGCGATCTGCTTCCGGCAGGTCCCGTCGCCGGACAGCGTGGCCGTGGAGAAGCAACAGCTCGTCTTTGTGCAGCTCGACTTCGAGACGACCGATGTGCGCAAGGGCACTGGTGAGATCACCATCAACGATGGTCCGTTCGACCAGATCCCGATCGGTCCGCTCACCGACGTCGTCGCCTACTTCGGCCGCTCGGCGTTCAACCACCGCGGAATCAACAACCTCGTTGTTGACGCCGAGGAGCTCGCGCGGCCCCTCGACCACTCCAAGGCCGGCAAGACGCCCGCAACGGTGTAAGTGGCCGACCCGGCCCGTTGCTGCTTCGGCGCCAACGGGCCGGGTCCCCCGCCGTTCGGGTCACCCGGCCCCGGCGGCCGCGGAGACATCCCCACGGACGGTCGTACAGAAGGAGTGAATGGTGAAGCTTCGCGGAAAGGCCTGCATCGTCACTGGCGGTGCTTCAGGCATAGGACGAGCGGCCGCGATTGCGCTTGCTGCCGAGGGCGCCCAGGTGGCCGTCAGCGACGTGGATACTGCGGGGGGCGAGAAGACCGTGGCCATGATCGCGGAGCAGGGTGGTGACGCCATCTTCGTCGAGTGCAACGTCGCAAAGGACGAGGATGCGAAGCACCTGGTGCATTCCACCGTCGAACATTTTGGCAAGGTTGACGTGCTCTTCAACAACGCCGGAATCAATCCGATGGAGGGCAGCGTCGTCGACGTCTCCATCGAGGACTGGCGGAGAGTCTTCGCAGTCAACGTCGACGGGATTCTGCACTGCTCGCGATACGCGATCCCGGAGATGCGCCGGGTCGGCGGCGGTCGGATCATCAACACGGCCTCGCCGGCCTCGTTCCGCGGCTGGCCCGGGAACGCCGCGTACATCGCGTCCAAGGGCGCGGTCATGTCGCTAACGCGGTCCATGGCGATGGACTTCGTCAAGGAGAACATCCGGGTCAACGCACTGGTCCCCGGCCTGATCATGACCGGGATCGGCCGCGACTTCCTCGCTGCGCAGGCGGACCCCGAGGCGGTGGCCGGGGGCAATCCCGTCGGCCGACCCGGAACCCCGGAAGAAGTGGCCCCGATCGTCGTATACCTCGCCCAGGACGACTGCTCGTTCTCGACCGGCGCGCCCTTCTACGTCGATGGTGGCGAGCTCTCAGGCTCAGCCTGACTCAGCACCACCGGGCCCGTGGAGCCCTGTTGTCCTTGTCGGCTGCCAGGAAGGACTCATCGCATGACAAGCGCTAGGACGAAGGCGCTGGACCACCTTTACGACATGGATGTCCCCGTCCAGCAGGTGGCGAAGGACTGCATCTTCACCGAGGGACCCGTGTGGATGCCCGACGGTTCGTTGCTCTTCAGCGACATTCCGGCGGACAAGATGCGGCGCTGGCACCCCACCGAGGGGCAGAGCGTGGTTCGCGATGGCAACAACAAGGGCAACGGCATGACGTTGGACAACGACGGCCGGCTTGTGTGTTGCGAGCACGCCACCAGCACCGTCTCACGCGGAACCGGTGCCGGCGACCGTGAGGTGGTTGCATCCCACTGGGACGACAAGGAGCTCAACAGCCCCAACGACGTCATTGTCGCGAGCGACGGGTCAATTCTCTTCACCGATCCCAGCTTCGGCCGGATCATGGCGACCGTTGGTGTCGTGAGGCCGGTCCAGCAGGACGTGCAGGGCGTCTATCGGCTGCTCGCAAGCGACGGATCCCTCGAGCTCCTGGTGGGCGACATGGTGCAGCCGAATGGCCTGTGTCTGTCCCGCGATGAGTCCGTGCTGTACGTCGGCGACACGGTTCGCGCGCACATCCGGGCCTTCGACATGGCTTCCGAGGGGCCGCTCGGCGAGGGCCGCATCTTCGCGTCCGACATCAGCGCCGACGGCAAGGGCGACGATGGCTTCGTCGATGGCATGAAGGTGGACGAGCTGGGCAACGTCTACGTCACCGGCCCGGGCGGCATCTGGGTCTATTCCGAGGACGGGACGCGGCTCGGAACCATCGAGATCCCCGAGCAAGCGGCGAATCTCAACTGGGGTGACGAAGACTGGAAGTCGCTGTACGTGACGGCGAACACCTCCGTTACCGGGTCCGCATGAGAGTCGCCGGCAACCGACTCGGCTACATGCGATGACGACGACCCCAGCCCTCACCGTCCGAGCCAGCGCGAGCTGTGAGTACGACCTTGTGGCGCTCGGCGAGATCATGCTCCGTTTGGACCCCGGTGAAGGGCGCGTGCGCACCGCCCGCGAGCTTCAAGGTCTGCGAAGGCGGCGGAGAGTACAACGTGGCCCGCGGGCTGCGCCGTTGCTTCGGCCTGCGGACCGCGGTGGCCACGGCGTTTGCGGATAACGAAGTCGGCCGACTCATCGAGGACTTCATTTTGCAGGGCGGCGTCGATACTTCTTTCATCAAATGGCGTCCCTATGACGGTTGCGGTCGTAGCGTGCGCAACGGCCTGAACTTCACCGAGCGAGGCTTCGGCATTCGCGGCGCGGTCGGCGTGCCGGATCGTGGATTGACCGCCGCTTCTCAGCTCACGACCGGCGATTTCGATTGGGACAATATCTTCGGGAAGCACGGCGTCCGCTGGCTCCATACCGGCGGCATCTTCGCCGCGCTGTCGGACACCACGCCCGGCCTGGTGGAAGAAGCCATTCAAGCGGCCAAGAAACACGGCACCACCGTCTCGTATGATCTGAACTACCGTCCGTCCCTTTGGCGGACTATGGCGGCCACCAGCGCGCGCAGGAGGTCAACCGTCGCATCGCCAGGTTTGTCGATGTCATGATCGGCAACGAGGAGGACTTCACGGCCTGCCTCGGCTTCGAGGTCCCAGACACCGACGCCAATCTGAGGTCCATCGAGGCCGACAACTTCGCGCACATGATGCGCCGGGTCTCAGCCGAGTACACGAACTTCAAGGTCGTGGCGACCACGCTACGCACCGTCAAGACGGCCACGGTCAATGACTGGAGTGCCTTGGTGTGGGCGGACGGGCAGGTCGTCCAGTCGACGTCGCGGCCGGGCCTTGAGATCCTGGACCGCGTCGGTGGCGGGGACAGCTTCGCCTCCGGGCTGATCTACGGGCTGATGGAGAAGGGTGACGTCACCACCGCTGTCGAGTACGGCGCGGCGCACGGCGCACTGGCAATGACCACACCGGGCGATACGTCGATGGCAAGCCTCGCCGAGGTCGAAGCCTTGGTCAGTGGCGCCGGTGCCCGCGTCCAGCGCTGAGTGCCCGCAAGGGTGCTCTAAACCTCCTGCCCAACGCCCGCTTACGTCAGGGAACGCGGAGTGAAGATCACCCAGATTTCGACCCACATCCTTCGAACACCGTTGGGCGACCAGCGTTTCTACTCCTCGCAGGCCGCGTTCCCGGAGCGCAACAGCCTGCTGGTGCGCATCGCCACCGACGACGGGCTGGTCGGTCTGGGCGAGGGCGGTCGAGTACGGTCCCCCATCGCCGGTCGCTGCGTGATCAACGACGTCTCGCGCCCCGACTCTTGGGGCGTTCACCTGAGCAGCCGGTGCGTATCTGGGAGGAGCTCTACGCGTTCAGCAGGGACTTCGGTCAGAAGGGCGCCTACATCGAAGCGCTGAGCGCCGTGGACATCGCGCTGTGGGACCTCTGGGGACAATCCCTCGGCCAACCAGTGCACGCGCTGCTGGGCGGCCCTTCCAGGAGCAGGTGCCTGCCTACGCGACCGGCTGCTACTACGGCGAGAACTTCCGCGACCGCTCGGCGATGCTGGCGGACCTCGAGACACAGGCTGCCGGGTACGTCGGGACCGGGTTCGGGATCCTGAAGATGAAGGTCGGCCTGCTCCCGGTGGATCTCGACGCGCAGCGGTGGCGACGGTCCGCGGCGCGATCGGCTCCGACATCGACCTGCTGGTCGATGCGAACCACGCGTACAACGCCGCGACAGCGATCCGGATGGGCGCCACCTCGAGGAGAGCGGCGTCCTGTGGTTCGAGGAGCCGGTCGTCCCGGAGGACCGCGCTGGGTATCGCCGGGTGCGCGATGCCCTCGACGTCCCGATCGCGGGGGCGAGGCCGAGTTCACCCGCCACGGCTTCCGCGACCTGTTCCTCGATGGCTGCGTAGACATCGCCCAACCGGACCTGTGCGTGTCCGGCGGCTTCTCGGAGTTCCAGAAGATCCAGGCGCTGGCCATGAGCTTCGGTGCGCTCACCGTGCCGCACGTTTGGGGGTCGGGTGTCGCGCTGGCGGCGGCTCTGCACGCGATCGCGACGATCCCGCCGATGCCCTTCACCGTACTCGCCGGTGCCCTTGCAGAACCAGCCGGTCATCGAGTACGACCGCACTCACAACCCCCTTCGGGACGAACTGCTGGTGGAGAACTTCAGCCTCGTGGACGGTCACCTGCCGGTGCCCCAGGCACCGGGGCTCGGCATCACGATCGACGAGACAATGCTGAGCAAGTACGAGACCGCGCGTCTAGCGACGGCGTAGGAGGGCTTGTGACGTTCAGCGGCAAGACGGTGCGTCGTGACGGGCGCCGCTGCAGGTATCGGCCAGCACATCGCCCTGCGGTTCGCGCAGGAGGGTGCCAGCGTTGTGGTCGGCGACGTACAACCCGCTCACGCAACCGTGGAGCTGTTGCGTGAGGCTGGAGCTGACGCCGAGTATGTCGCGTGCGACCTCACGGACGAGGGCAGCGTCTGTGACTTCGCTCTCGCAGGCGCGCGACCTGCATGGCGGCCGGATCGACATCCTGGTCAACAACGCCGGCGTCAACGGCGACATCCAGCTCGTCCGCGACATGCCGGTCGACAGCTGGACAGCACACGCTTCAGGTCAACCTGACCGGCACGATGCTGGTCACTCGGGAAATCATCCCGACGATGATCGCGAGCGGCGGCGGTTGCATCGTGAACATCGCGAGCAATGTTGCTCGTCGCGGTCTGCCCTACCGCGCGGACTATGTCGCAAGCAAGTGGGCCGTGCTTGGGCTCACCCAGACACTCGCCCTGGAGCTGGTCGACGACAACATTCGCGTCAACGCTGTCTGTCCTGGACCGGTCGAGGGTGATCGCATCGAGCAGATCATGGAGGCACACGCGGCCGCCGAGGGCAAGGACCTCGCTGACGTCCGGAAGGCATGGGCGGCGATGCGCCGATGCGTCGGTTCATCAAGCCGACGGAAGTCGCGTCGGTGGTGCGGTTCCTGGCCAGCGACGAGAGCAGCGCCATGACCGGGCAGGCGCTCAACGTCACCGGTGGCTTCGTCATGACCTGAGCCCGGTCCGGGCAACACCTCAGCACGTCATCGCGTCACAACGCGAGGCCACCGTCCGCGGCCACGGCGGCACCGGTGATGGCGCTGCTCTCCGGGCCAGCCAGCCAGGCAAGCGTGGCCGCAATCTCCCCAGGTGCGAGCAGACGCTCGATGGACTGTTGCCCGGCGAACGCCTCGGCGCTCTCCAGCCGGTAGAGGCGGGCGCTCTCGAGCAGGATCGGCGTGTCGGTCGGAGCCCGGGCTGACGGCGTTGGCGGTGACGCCGGTCCCTCGGAGCTCGGTGGCGATACCGCGGACCAGACCCAGGACGCCGGCCTTGGCCGCGCAGTAGCGCGGCCAGCAGAGGGAGACCCCGGGTGGCCGCCGCGGAGGAGACGGCGATGAACCGACCCCGAGCGCGGCGACGGCCTCCGCAGCAGAGCAGGTACTCCTACCCGGGCGAGGGTGATCACGCCGCGCAGGTTCACGTCCAGAACGGCGTCCAGCTCGTCTTCCGGTCGCTCCCACAGCGGCACCCCTCCCGCGATGACTCCGGCGACGGCAAGCACGGCGTCCACGCCACCGAACATCTCTTCGGCGGTCCGCACCGCCAGCCGCACGTCGGCCTCGCTGCACGTGTCACCGGCGATGGTCAGGACCGAGCCGGGCATGCCCGTGCTGTGCAGATTTCGGCCACCGCGTCGAGCTCGCTGCGGGTACCCATGGCGTAGGGAAGCCGAGGTCGTCCGAGCAACGGTCGACCGCGACGACCTGCCAGCCTCGAGAAGCCAACTGCAGGACGGTGGCAGCCCGATACCGCGCGCAGCTCTCGGTTACCACGGCGACGCGGCTCACGACGACAGGTCCAGCCGGCCGTCCGGCATGGGCACCCACTGCGCCGACTCCGGCGACCGTGCGCGCAACCAGGGCATCGATCAGAGCGCGACCCTCGTCGGCGCAGGCGCCGGACGGGTCGCCGAGCACGCCGTTGGGACTGACGGCGCGGATGCCCTCATGACGCGAACCGTCCCATCAACGCGGCTATGGGTTCCGTCGCTCCCGCTGCGGCGACCCGAGCGTGGACCGTCGCGGGGTCGAGCGCGAGCAGCAGGGATGTCTCGGTGCGGCCGGCATGCGCGTCGCCGCCGGGAGTCCCGCACGACACCCAGGCTGCCTCGGAACCCTCGGCGCGCAGGAGCGTGACCGCCTCGGCGAGCGCGGTCACGTTGCCGCGTGTCCGTTGACCAAGCAGCAGCCGGCCTGCCCACGCCCGGGCTGACCGGCCCAGCTCGACGACGAGCAACCGTAGGCGTCCAGCCCAATCGACAGTGTCCCGGGAAGTTGCGCGTGCTCGCCGCTAGCCCCGTAGGCCAGCGTCGGGGCGAGTACCGCGTCGAGGTCGGACGCGGCGGCGACGACCCCCTCGGCGACCGCGACGGCAACGGCTGTGTCGGTGTGCAGGGCAGGTGCGGCCCGTGCTGCTCGATGGAGCCGACGGAATCACCAGAGCGGCGAACGCCCGCGTAGCTGAGGCCAGGTCAAACGGCCGAGCTCGGTGGTCACAGCCTCATCCCGGCTCGACGACCGTTCCGGCACCCCGAGGGTTCGAGTGAACCCGGGAGGCACGACCAGGTCGTCGGGGGTCAGGTCGTGCACGGACGAGTGCCCGAGTGCCAGCACGGCCGAGTCGATGCCGGCCCGCAACACGTTGAGCACGTTCTCGACACGGCCTGACCGTTGCTGCCAGCCCCGCAGGTAGGCGCGCCCGATCATGACGGCCCTGGCGCGAGTGCCAATGCTTTGACGACGTCGCTGCCCCGGCGCACACCGCCGTCGAGCACCACCTCGATCTGGTCACCGACCGCGTCGACGACGGCAGGCAAGGCGCGGATCGGAGCCGGCGTCCCGTCGAGGTTGTTGCCGCCGTGGTTGGAGACCGAGATCGCGGTCACGCCTGCATCAACCGCTCGCCGGGCGTCATCGACGCGGCTGACGCCCTTGAGCATGAGGTCCCTCCCACTGCTCACGCATCACGCCACATCGTCCGACGACGAGGCGGCGTCTGCATCCACTCGCCGTACGCACCGAAGAACGCCGGTGCCGGCTGCCCGACGTCGGCAAGGTCGGGGTCGTCGAGGTCCGGCACATGCCTGGTCTGGCGAAGCCGAGCAGCCACCTGGGACGGCTCAGCGCCTCGGGGGCGAACTGCAGCATGGCCTTGAGGTTCATGGTCTCGGGATGGTCGGGCTGCCCCAGTCCCGGCTGTGCGAGAACGACCAGTCCAGGGTGACGATCAGGCCCTTCGCGCCTGCTGCGCGCGCCCGGTCCATCCGGCGCACGATGCTTTCCTGGACCCCATCCAGTACATCTGGAAGAAGTCTGCGGATCGGCTGCGACCACCTCTTCGATCGGCTTGCTGGCGAACGAGCTCAACCCGATTGCGGTCCCTCGGGCCGCCGCCGCGCGAGCGACCGCGACCTCACCGTCGGGGTGCACCGCCTGCACCCCGGTGGGGGAGATGATCACTGGCAACGAGATCGACTGGCCCATGACGGTCGTGGACAGGTCGGCGCTGCGCCGACAGACCGGCCACGTGGGGGGCAAACCCGAGCTCGCCGAACGCAGTCGTGTTGTCCTCGTAGGACAAGCCGCGCTCGGACCCGGCCAGCAGCGCGCTGTACACCGATTTGGGCAGCCTCTTCGTGGCACGCCGCTGCGCTTCCGCTACGGTCTCGAACCATCCACTGTTGCCCATGACGACGACCTTCCTGACCCTGCCTCGTCCTTACAGTGCGGTCGAACCTGCCTGGATCACAGCAAGCTCGAGGCCGCTGATGGGGTTCTCGTCGCAAGCCCGATCAGGCCGACGACCGATGCTCACGGGGACCGGGGCGCTCGCGCGAGTGCGGTGCGAGTGGTCACCGGTCGGCTTCGGTGCGGCGCCCGGCGCCACCGCCGCCAACGCCTGCTCGCCGTACCCTTGAACACACTCCGGGTCCGGGCCATCGAGGGGCAGGCCGGTGAAGAACTTGGCGGCCATGCAGCCACCGCGGCACGAGTCGAAGAATTCGCAGGAGTTGCACGCGCCTGCGCTCTGCGGCGCTCGGAGCTCGGCGAACAGCGAGGACTCGCGCCAGACGTGGGCGAACCCGCCGTCGGAGCGGACGTTGCCGGCGAGGAACTCCTCGTGGATCGCGAACGGGCATGCGTACACGTCGCCGACGGGGTCGATGAGGCACACGACGCGACCCGCGCCGCACAGGTTCAGCCCCGGCAGCGAGTTGCCGTACGCCGACAGGTGGAAGAACGAGTCGCCGGTAAGCACGTCCTCGCCGTTGGCGACGAGCCAGTCGAAGAGCTGACGTTGCTGGGCCGCGGTGGGGTGCAGCTCGTCCCATACGTCGGCGCCGCGACCGGACGGGCGGAGCCGAGTGAGGCGGAGCTGAGCCCGATAGCGGTCGGCGATGACCTTGAACTGGTCGAGCTGGTCGATGTTGGTACGCGTCGCGACGACCGAGAGCTTGAAGCCGGCAAAACCGGCGTCGTAGAGGTTCTCCATCGCCCGGACGGCGGTGGCGAACGGCCGTGGCCGCGGACCGCGTCATTCACCTCCGGGGTGGCACCGTTCAGCGAGATCTGGACGTCGACGTAGTCGCTCGCCGCGAGGCGCTGGGCGACCTCCGGGGTGATGCGGACACCGTTGGTCGAGAACTTGACGCCGACGTGGTGAGCGGTGGCGTAGTCGACGATCTCCCAGAAGTCGGGGCGCACGGTCGGCTCTCCGCCACCGATGTTGACGTAGAAGACCTGCATCTTCTCCAGCTCGTCGATGATCGCCTTGGCCTCAGCGGTGCTCAGCTCGCGAGGGTCACGGCGTCCGGAGCTGGACAGGCAGTGCACGCAGGCAAGGTTGCAGGCGTAGGTCAGCTCCCAGGTGAGGCAGATGGGAGCGTCCAGCCCGCGCTCGAAGTGGTCAATCAGTCGGGGGGCCTTGCGTTGGGCGGGCGTTGCGATCGCTGCGATGGTCACGGTGTGAGCTCCTTCGGTTCCTCGGCACTGACCCGAGGCATCAGCATTTGCGTCTCAACGAGGGTGGCGAGCGCCTGCTCGTACTGCGCCAGGTCTGCTGGGGTGACTCCGGCGGTGGCGCACGCCTCTCGCGCCGAGTCGCATCGGGACAACTGACGAACGACGTCGAGCAGGAGGGGATCCTTGAGGAAGCTCAGCCGCCGCGTCCCGAAGTGGTACAGCAGGGCCCCGAACGCCTCGGGCCGGACGGACACCTGCGGGTGCAGGTCCAGCCCGGTGTCCAGGTCGAGAGTGATCATCGTCGGACCGACGGCGGGATCTAGTAGACCCCGCACATGCCGTCGATCGAGACGTCCTCGACCAGCTCGGACAGCTCGACGATGTCGACGGAGACCTCAGGAGCTTCCTCGACGGGAGCTTCTTCGACGACAGTGGCTGCGTGCGGGTCCTGCGCCATAGTGGCCTCCAGGTTCGTGGGTCGACATCCGAACTGAGTGCGAGAGTAATGGCACCGGCTGCCCAAAGGAAGAGTCTTGTTCAAACAGATGAAATCACATTCCCACGCACCGGGATGCCCCGGTCGGTCGACGACCGGTGACGACACGGGCCGATCTCGAGCGCATCGCCCTCGATCTGTTCCACCGTCGGGGCTTCGACAGACGACGGTCGAGCACATCGCGGTCGCCGCCGGGATCGGGCGCCGGACCTTCTTTCGCTACTACCAGTCCAAGAACGACGTCGTCTGGGGCGACTTCGACGGTGAGCTGTCGCGGCTGCGCGCGCTGCTCGACGGGTCCCCCGCGCCACCCGTTGATCGTGTCGCTCCACCAGGCGGTTCTCGCGTTCAACACGGTGGACCCGGCACATCAAAGGGTGCACCGCCAGCGGATGTCCCTGATCCTGCGGGTCCCGGCGCTGCAAGCGCACTCGACGCTGCGCTACGCGGCCTGGCGCGGTGTGATCGCTGGGTTCGTCGCGGGCCGGCTCGACGAGCCGGTCGACTCGCTGATGCCGCAAGTGGTCGCGCAAGCGCTGCTGGGCGTGTCCGTCGCCGGCTACGAGCAATGGCTCGCCGACCCGGACAGCGAGCTCATCCCCCTGCTCGACGCCGCTCTCGACGGACTCGTGACGATGCTTGGCGGCCGAGCCGACGGCCGACGGTCCGCAGGCTCGAGGCGGACGCCCACGGCAGTCGCACCTCAGGCATGAGTGGGCCCACATTCCGCGCGCGCACCGCGCTGACGATGACTCCGCTGCCGTAAGCGGCGTCCTCGATCAGCCGCAGCCCGGCGTACCGGGCCGGGTCCACGTCGGGTCGGCGCCCGAACCATTCGAATGCGATGGGGCCGAGCATGCAGCACGCCGCGACCCGACAGAGCCGCGACCGTCGCGAAAGCGTGAGCGAGAGGATTCCCAGGGGCCACCACTCCCGACGCAAGGCGTGACCCACCGCCACGGCGTCCGACACCAGCCCCTTGCCCACGATGGCTCCCGCCATCAGCGGGCCGCCACCGGATCGGCGCAGCCGCTGGCCCAGCAGAGCGGCCGCCGTCGCGGAGACGAGAGCGGCAGACCCCGGGCGGCGGGAGACGAGCAGGCTGAGCGAGGCCAGGTTCCACGCCGACACGTGTGCCGGGGCGAGCCGGTCCGGGTGGCGACTGTGCAGGTCGGCCGCCGACGTCCCGTACTCGAAGCGCCGTCGTAACCAGGCGAGCGGGTCGAGGCGGGCCTCGTGCCTGACCGTCACACCCGGCTCGTAGCGAACCTGCCAGCCACCGTCGACGAGGCGCCACACCAGGTCGACGTCCTCACCCAGCCGGAGCGCCTCATCGAAGCCCGCCCCGTCAAGAGCAGCACGCCGAACGACCATAGTCGCAGACGGGACAAAGCCCAGCCGCCCTCCAGGCCGCACCTGCTCCGGCTTCGCCCCCATATCCAGAGCCGAGCGGGCCGCCTCGTGTCGAGCAAGCAGCGAGGACATGCCCACCGCCGGCTCGACACGCGGCGCTACAGCTGCCACAAGCGGATCCGTGAAGTGGGGCAGCAGCTGATCGAGCCAACCCTTCTCCGGAAGACAGTCTGAATCGACGAAAGCGACAAATGGCGACGTCGTCGCCGCGAGGCCCGTGTTGCGCGCCGCGGCCGGCCCGCGATTGCAAGCGTGACGAAGCAAGCGCGCACCATGTGACTCCACAACCCGCCGGACTTCCTCGGCACCAAGAGAAGCATCATCGATCACCACGACGTCCTCGCCGGAGAGCGACGTCAGGCACGCCTCCAGTTGTTCGACCCGGTCGTAGGCAGGAATCAAGACGGTCACCGACAACGTTCGCGGCATTGGCTCGATCACCGGGTGGGCGAGCCCTCGATTCAACAGATGCCGCGCTACTGCTCGCTCGAGGTTGCTGGTCGAGACACAGCCAAGAGGACCGGCGGAGCGCAAGTCGTCCAGGAAGGGTCTTGCACTGTCCGCGAGTTTGACTACGCGCCAGGGCGCGCCGCCCATCGCCACCGATCCGCCAGCCCAGAACGAGATTTCTGGATCGAGGGCTATGCGGACACGGTCGGGGAGATCCCCTGGTCCCGGACGACCGACGGGGACCCTCTGCTTTGGCGTCATACGACCATCCTCCGCGACCCACCTAATGACTGCGTCGCCCTGCCTCCCGCGAGCGAGTCGTTACGCCTGGTTCGGCCGGTGCACGAGGCTGCGGGCTCAGGCTGGGGGTGCATACGCGGAGTGTTCCGGGGCGGACTTGTTGGCGGGAGGCAGCGAGACCGACGCGCACCTGTCGGCGGCGCGGGGATAACGCCGGTTCGGCAAGGCTTGCGATTCAGCCGGCCCAGGGACGTTGGTGGCCCCGGTGGAAAGTCCATTCACGACGTCCCCGTCCGGAGCCTTGTCGACCACGGTGAGCCGGGCGGACCTTCCGGCCTGAGCTGGTCCGGTGCGCCGGCTCGCATCAGTACTGGGCCCCGCAGTCCAAATCTCTCCGCCGTCCGCCGTCCGCCGTCCGCCGTCCGCCGTCATCCGCAGCCGTCGTCTGCGCACACTCTGCGCACATTGACGACAGAGGCTCGGTCCGATTTGTCCGGACCAGGCCTCTGACCTGCACTTTCTTGGTAGCGGGGGCAGGATTTGAACCTGCGACCTCTGGGTTATGAGCCCAGCGAGCTACCGAGCTGCTCCACCCCGCGTCGCGTTGACGACTCTACGTCAGCGCCGGTGGCACCGGCAAATCGGTGGACCGGTCGGTCGTCACCCCGAGGGGGACGGCGACGGCGAGGCGTCCGGGGCCGGCGTCGCCTGCCCCGCGCTGCGCTGCGCAGCCACGGCGCGGTCGATCGCGGCGCGCAGGTCCTGCTGCGCCTCGCCGTACGCCGCGAAGTCGCCGGCCGCGAGGGCCGCCTGCGCGGCCTCGATGGCGTCCTGGGCGTCGGCGAGGGCCTGGGTGAGGGCAGGGCTGTCCCCGGTGCCGGTGTCGGGCGGGGTCTCGCCGCCGTCGGTCGGTGGTGGCGTCGGGGTGCCGTCGCCGTCGGTCGGGTTGCCGCCCTGGTCGGCGAAGAGCACCTCGAGCGCCTCGTCGAGGGTGTCCTCGAACGCGACGCTGTTGCCGAAGGAGACCAGCACCTTGCGCAGCAACGGGAACGAGGTGGTGGCCTCGGCCTGGACGTACACGGGCTCGACGTAGAGCAGCCCGCCGCCGACCGGGAAGGTGAGCAGGTTGCCGTACTTCACCGTGGTGCCGCGCTTGAGGATGTTGATCTGCTCGGCGATCACGTCGTCGGACTCGAGCTGGTTCTGCACCTGCGAGGGACCGTTGATCTGCAGCGAGCGGGGCAGCTGCAGCACCCGGAACTTGCCGTAGTCCGGCCCGGGGTCGGCGTTGACCGCCACGAAGGCGGCCAGGTTGTTCCGGTCACCGGTCGGCACGAACGTCGAGGTGAGCGAGAACGCCGGCTCGGCCTGCCCCGGCATCTGCAGGGTCACGTAGTACGGCGGCTGGGTGGTGCCGAGGGCCTGGGTGCCGCTGCGGGTCGGGTCGTCGGGCACCCGCCAGAAGTCCGAGCCGCTGTAGAAGGTCTGCGGCGAGCTCACGTGGTAGCTGGCGAGCAGCGTGCGCTGCACCTTGAACAGGTCCTCGGGGTAGCGCAGGTGGGCCATCAGCTCGTCGTCGATGTCGCCGATCGGCTTGACGGTGTCGGGGAAGGCCCGCATCCAGGTCTTGAGCACCGGGTCCTGCTCGTCCCACTGGTACAGCGTCACCGTGCCGTCGTAGGCGTCGACGGTCGCCTTGACCGAGTTGCGGATGTAGTTCACCCGCTCGACCGGCGTCACCAGGCGGTTGCCGGCCAGCGTGCGCGAGTCGGCGGTGACGTCCTCGAGCGTGCTGCGCGTGGAGTACGGGTAGCCGTTGCTCGTCGTGTAGCCGTCGACGATCCACATGATGCGGTCGCCGATGATGGCGGGGTAGGGGTCGCCGTCCAGCGTCAGCCACGGCGCGACCTTCTCGACGCGCTGCTTGGGCTCGCGGTCGTAGAGGATCTTCGACTCGGCGTTGACCCGGCCGGACAGGAGGATGTTGGCCTCCTGGTACTTCATCGCGAACAGCAGCTTGTGCCACATCGAGCCGACCGGCACGCCGCCTTCGCCCTCGTAGACGGTGTTGCGCTGGCCGGACGGCGCGCTGTCGTCGGGGAAGTCGAGCTCGCGCGGCGGGGAGCCCTCGGGCGCGCCGACGATGCTGTAGGTCGGCGACTCCTGGCCGAAGTAGATGCGCGGCTCGAAGTCGGTGCCGAGCTCGCCCCGCGGCGGGATGTCGGAGGAGATGAACGACGGCCGGCCGCCGCTGGTGATGTTGCCCGGCGCGGCGACGAAGCCGAAGCCGTGGGTGTACTGGGTGTGGTCGTTGATCCAGTTCCGCTGCTGGCTCGGCAGCCCCTGCAGGCTGACCTCGCGCACCGCGACCACGACGTCGCGCGTCTCGCCGCCGACCGTGTAGCGGTCGACGTCCAGCGAGTCGGGGAAGTCGTAGTAGGCCTTGATCTGCTGCAGGTTCTTGTACGTCGGGCTGAGCAGCTGCGGGTCGAGCAGCCGGACGTCCTCCAGGGTGGGCACGTCGCCCTCGAGCTGCGCCTGGTCGGGCTGCAGGCCGGCGTCGTAGGTCGTGATCTCGACCTCGTCGTCGGAGATGCCGTAGGCCTCGCGGGTCGCGTCGATGTTCCGCTTGATGTACGGCGCCTCCTTCTCGGCCTGCGTCGGCGCGACCGTGAAGCGCTGCACCAGGGCCGGGTAGATGCCGCCGATGAGCAGGGCGGACAGCAGCAGGAGCCCGACGCCGATGCCGGGCAGGATCCAGGTCCGGCGGAAGATGTTCGCGAAGAACAGCACCGCGCAGATCAGCGAGATGATCGCCAGGATGGTGCGGCCCTGCAGGACGGCGTTGACGTCGGTGTAGGTCAGCCCGGTGAAGTCGCTGCGGTTGATGCGGTGCTCGCCGACGGCCAGGCCGTAGCGGTCCAGCCAGTAGGCGACCGCCTTGAGCAGGACGAAGACCCCCAGCAGCACCGAGAGGTGCACCCGCGCGGCAGGGGTGGCCCGCTCGCCGAGGAAGGCCTGCAGCCGCAGGCCGCCGTAGAGGTAGTGGGTGAGCGCGGCCGCGATCAGGCTCACCACCACGGCGGCGAACGCGAAGCTGAGGACGAACCGGTACCACGGCAGGTCGAAGGCGAAGAACGAGATGTCCATGTTGAACTGCTCGTCGCGCTCGCCGAACGACACCCCGTTGCGCCACTGGAGGTAGGTGCGCCACTCCCCCGCGGCCGCCGAGCCGGCGATCAGACCGACGAGCGTGACGATGACGCCTACGACCACGCGGCGGAACGGGTCGATCGCCATCCGGTACCGGTCCAGCTCCTGCTGCCCCGGGATCATCGGCTGGTAGGCCGGCCGGGACCGGTAGGCCACCACGAAGTTCACCGCCACGGCGGCGGCGAACAGCAGCCCGAAGCCGACGAACAGCAGCGAGCGCGCGCCCAGCGTGCGGGAGAACACCGACGCGTAGTCGACCGAGCGGAACCACAGCAGGTCGGTGTAGATGCCGGTGAAGATGCTGAAGACGATGGCCAGCACCCCCAGCACGACCAGGGTCGGCAGCAGGGCGCCCCCGCGCCGGCGTGGCCCCGCCACGGGCCGGGGGGGCGGGCCGCCGGCCGAGGCCGGCATGTCGAAGCTCACGCGATGGGTCCGTTCGTCGGGCGAGGTGCGCGCGGCAACCCGCGCGCCCGTCCGGTCAACTTACCGACCCGGGGGCGAGTTCCCCGCGCCGCGGGCCGCACGGGAGGATCACGGCATGAGCGACACGCCCGCCGGCAACCCCCGGCTGGACCGGCTGACCCTCGAGCTGGAGCAGCACGCGGCCGAGGCCGGCTGGGACCAGCCGCCCCGCCTGTTCGCCCTGGTCGAGACCGCCGACCTGCTGCACCGCGAGCCTCAGCTGGCCGACCGGCTGGGCCTGGCGGACGGCGAGCCGGGGGCCCTCACGCCGGTCGACCAGGGCGACCTGCCCGAGCACGACAGCCTCGACTCGCTGCTCGCCGGCATCGCCTGGCCGGCCGAGGTCCTCGGCACCGCCCTGAGCGTGGAACGCCTCATGGTGCCGCCGGCCGTCGAGAAGGACATGCCGCAGGACGAGGGCGAGGCCCTGAGCTGGCTCGCCGCGCATCCCGAGCGGCAGGAGGTCAGGATCGTCGTCGCGGTGCTGCGCGACGGGTCACGCTCGGCCGCGCTGAGGATGCGTGCGCACGACGACGAGACCTCGGTGCTGACCGGACGTGACCTCGTGCCGGGCCTGGCCGACGCCCTGGCCGAGACGCTCGCCGACCATCCCGGGGGCTGAGGCGGCTAGCAGCGCGGCAGGCCTGCGGTCCGCCCGGACCGCAGGTCGTCCAGCGCGGCGACCGCCGCGTCCAGGCTGACCGCCTTCACCAGCCGCAGCCCGTCCGGCTTGGTGGCCTTGGCCTGGGCGCAGTTGCCGGGCGGCGAGAGGAACACGGTGGCGCCCTTGCGGCGGGCACCCACCATCTTCTGGGTGATCCCGCCGATGTCGCCGACCATCCCGCTGTCGTCGATGGTGCCGGTGCCGGCGATGTACTTCCCGCCGGTCAGCGAGCCGGGGGTCAGCTTGTCCACGATGCCGAGCGCGAACATCAGCCCGGCGCTCGGCCCGCCGACGTCGTCGAGCGAGATCTCCACGGAGAAGGGGTAGGTCACGTCGTCGCGCGTCTCGACACCGATGATCGCGCGGTCGTCGGCACCCGCGGCCGCCGTGGTCACCGTCGTCGTGACCTCCCGGCCGCTGCGCAGCACCACGAGGCGCACCTGGTCACCGGGACTCAGCGCGGTGATCGCGTCGCGCAGCGCGGCACCACCGTCGACGGGCTGCCCGTCGACGGAGACCACGACGTCACCGGCCCGCAGCTTCCCCCGCGACGGGGACCTCGGCGCGAGCCGGCTCACCTCGACGCTGCTCTCCACCGGGATGCCGAGGGAACGCAGGGCGGCGGTGGTCGCGCTGCGCTGCGACGCTGTCATCTCGGCGTTGCTCGCGCGCTCGGCCTGCTCGGCGGTCTCCCCCTCGGGGTACACCGACGCCTCGGGCACCACCGCCACCTTGTCGTCGACCCAGCCGCGCAGGGCGGTCAGCAGGTCGAGCCGCTGCCTCGGCCCGCCCACCACCGACACGGTGACCAGGTCGAGGTGCCCGCGGTCGGGGTAGGTCCGCCGCCCCTCGATGCGGATCAGCTCGGTGCCGTCGACCTTGCCCAGCGTGTTGGCCGTCGGGCCCGGCTGCAGCGCGACGTACGGGACGGGCAGCAGCGCCGCGACCGCAGCCAGCAGCACGGTGAGGAAGCCGGCGACGGCGAGGACGAGCACGCGGCGGGACACAACGCGCAAGACTACGAGAGCGACCTGTCAGTCGCCGTCGCCCCGACGCGGTCGCTGCTCCACGTCGAACGCCGCCTTGAAGCGGGCGTGCTCCTCGAGGGTCTGGTGGGTGTCCGCGCGGGGCCGGGTGCGGCTGGCCCAGAGCGCCCAGAGCACCCCGAGGGTCAGGGCGACCAGGGGGATCGCCAGCCAGACGAGTGACTCCACGACCTCAGGCTAGCCGCGGGTCACGGCAGCCCGACCCACTCCTCGCCGCCGTCGGCGAACAGCTGGTGCTTCCAGATCGGCACCCGGGACTTGAGCTCGTCGATCAGCGCCCGGCAGGCGGTGAACGCGTCCCCCCGGTGCGGGCAGGAGACGCCGACGACCACGGCGAGCTCGCCGATCCCGAGCTCACCGACGCGGTGCACCGCCGCCAGGGCGCGGACCTCGGGGTGGGCTGCCGCGACCTCCAGGGCGACGGCCCGCAGCTCGTCCACGACACTGGGATGGGCCGAGTACGCCAGCCCGGTGACCCCCCGGCCGCCGTCCTGCTCGCGCACGGCACCGACGAACAGGGCGGTGCCGCCGCAGCCCGGGTCGGACACGGCCGCCAGGACCTCGTCGACCGACAGCGCGGTGTCCCGCACCTCGCACAGCCGCAGCACGTCCATCAGCGCCTCTTCCGTCGTGCGGCCCGGACCAGTGCCGCGGTGCCGACCACCGCGACGGCGGCGCCGGCCGCCCCGATCGTCGCGTCGCGCCGGCCGACCCGCCGGGCGGCCAGGGCGTGGTGACCGCGCGCCTGCTCGAGCAGCAGGCCGAGTGCCGTCGGGTTGTCGTACGCCGGGCGCCAGCCTGCCTCGCGCAGCCGGGTCGACGGCACCACCCACGGGTGCACGACGTACTGGAGGTCGCTGGCCGGCGCCGGCAGCACGCCGAGCCGGTGCAGCCGCTCGGCGGTCCCGAACGCGAGGGAGGACGGCAGCTCGATCCGCCGCATGCCGGACACCAGCTCGACGTCCTCCTGCTCCAGCCAGCCCTCGCAGCCGGCGGTCAGCACCCCCGACACGGCACCGGTCGCCGCCAGCTCGAGCGCGGCCGCCAGGTCGTCGACGTGGCAGAACTGCCAGCGCGGCGACGAGTCCCGCACGACCAGCAGCCGTGGCGCCTCGAAGTGCCGGGTGAGCAGGCTGTCGATCTCCGGGCCCACGAGCGTCGCGGGGCGCACCACGGTGACCTGCAGCCCCGGATGCGACCGCGGCGCCTGGGCGGCCAGCCGCTCGACCTCGAGCCAGTCCGACAGCAGGCCGCCGTCCGGCACCGCGCGCAGCGGCGCGTCCTCGGCGAGCGGCACCTCGTTGTCCGGCAGCGCGCCGTAGACCATCGCCGAGGTCGTCAGCACCACCCGCCGCACGCCCGACGCAGCCGCCGCGGTGAGCACCGCCTGCGTGCCGCGGATGTTGAGCTCGCCCTGGTCGCGCCGGTCGCGCTCGAGGCTGGCGTCGGTCGCGAGGTGCACGACCGTGTCGACCTTCGCGAGCCGGGTGACCAGCGACGGGTCGCGGACGTCGAGCACCCGCCAGGACACGCCCTCCACCGGCCCGCGCCGGTCGTCCAGGCCGAGCACCTTGCCCACCGCCGGGTTGGCGACCAGACGGGCCGCCACGGCGGCGCCCAGCCCGGTGGCGGCGCCGGTCACGGCGACCACGGGTGCGCGCGTCCCGCTACGCCCGGAGCGAACCGCCCGCGGTCGGCCGGCCGCGGGGGAACTCATCGCCCTCCGCCCGGTGTTGGCGGAGGGACGGGGCCCGGTGCAGACCCGCACCGGGTGGCTACCGTGGGACGCGCAGCAGTCATGGTGCGCCCCATCTTGCCAACTCCGGCGCCCGGAGGACGGGACGCACCACGACACCGGCCGGCACACCCGGCCGCAGCAACACTCAGCACACCGGCCAGCACACCCGTACGGAGACCGACCCGACGCCGACACCGCGAGGCGAGACGTGAGCAACTTCCCCTTCGGCTTCAGCCCGCCGTCCGACGACGACGACTCCGGCACCGGGGGCCAGCGCCCCGAGGGCACCGGTCCGGGAGGCGACCCGGGTACCGACCCCTTCGCCGCCCTCCTGGGCGGCGGGGCCGGCGACCTCGGCGCGGCCTTCTCGCGGCTCGGCGAGCTGCTCTCCTACCAGGGCGGCCCGGTGAACTGGGACCTCGCGCGCGACGTGGCGCGGCAGGCGGTGAGCGCCACCGGGGACCGGTCGGTGGCGACGGCCGAGCGCGAGCAGGTCCGCGAGGCCCTCCGGCTGGCCGAGCTGTGGCTCGACGAGGCGTGCGCGTTCCCGTCGGGGGGGCCGACGGTGCTGGCCTGGAGCCGGGCCGAGTGGGTCGAGGCGACGCTGCCGGCCTGGCGCGAGCTCGTCGACCCGATCGCGGCCAAGGCCGTCGACACCATGGGCGGGATGCTCGCCGGCGACGGCGGCCCGATGGCGGCCCTGGGGGCCGCCCCCGACCAGATCGCCGCCATGACCGGTCCCCTGCAGCAGATGATGCGCAGCATCGGCGGCGCGATGTTCGGCACCCAGGTGGGCCAGGCGGTGGGCGCGCTCGCCGGCGAGGTCGTCGGCTCCACCGACGTGGGCCTGCCGCTGGCCCCGGCCGGTACCGCGGCGCTGCTCCCGGCCAACGTGACGGCGCTCGGCGCCGGCCTCGAGGTGCCCGCGGACCAGGTGCGGCTCTACGTCGCGCTGCGCGAGGCGGCCCACCAGCGGCTGTTCGCCCACGTGCCGTGGCTGCGGGCCCACCTGCTCGACGCGGTGGCCGCCTACGCCCGCGGCATCAGCGTGGACACCGGCCGGCTGGAGGAGGCGATGCGCGGGGTCGACCCCAGCGACCCGGAGTCGCTGCAGCGGGCGCTGACCGGCGGCATGTTCGAGCCGGAGGACACCCCCGAGCAGAAGGCGGCGCTGGTCCGCCTGGAGACCGCCCTCGCCCTCGTCGAGGGCTGGGTCGACGAGGTCGTCGACGCCGCGGCCTCGGGCCGCCTGCCGGCGGCCGCCGCGCTGCGCGAGACGGTGCGCAGGCGCCGGGCCAGCGGCGGTCCGGCCGAGCAGACCTTCGCCTCCCTCGTCGGGCTCGAGCTGCGGCCGCGCCGGCTGCGCGAGGCGGCCGACCTGTGGCGCGCCGTGCTCACCGCGCGCGGCCAGGACGGCCGCGAGGCCGTCTGGGCGCACCCCGACCTGGCACCCACACCCGACGACCTCGACGACCCCGCCGGGTTCGCCGCGGGGGGCTCGGCCCCGCTCGACCTGTCCGGCCTGGACGACACCGAGGCGCCGCCGGAGCCGCCGCCCGCGACCGGGCCCGTGGCATGACCCTGCCCGAGGACTCCCTTGCGACCCTGCGCACCTGGCAGCCGCCCGACGCCGGCCAGGACGGCCTGCGCACGGCGTTCGTCGAGCACCTCGTCGCGCACCGGGACGGGGTCTGGAAGGACACCGGCCCCGCCCACCTCACGGCCAGCGCCCTGGTCCTGGACGAGCCCGGCGAGCGGGTGCTGCTGACCCTGCACCGCAAGGGCGGCTTCTGGGTGCAGACCGGCGGGCACTGTGAACGAGGTGACGCCACGCTGGCCGACGCAGCGCTGCGGGAGGCGACCGAGGAGTCGGGCATCGCCGGTCTCCGGCTGCTCCCCGGCGGACCGGTCGACCTCGACCGGCACCGGCTGGCCGCTGCCTTCGGTGCCTGCCGCGAGCACCTGGACGTCCGCTACGTCGCGCTGGCCCCGGCAGGCGCCGCCCCCGTGGTCGGCGACGAGTCGCACGACGTGGCGTGGTTCCCGGCCGACGCGCTGCCCGACGCCGCGGTCGACGACCTCCAGCGGCTCGTGGACCGGGCGCGCTCCGCCCTGGTCGCGGCGGCCCGGGCATGACCGCGCCGGGCACCGTCCGCGCCACCGGCGTCACCCCGGAGCGGCTCACCGGGCTGCGCCGGTGGAACCTCGGGCTCACGGTCCTGCACCTGGCCCAGGCCGTCCTTGTCGTCGTGCTCGCCGGTGACTTCGCGATCACCGTGACCTCGTCGTTCCCGCAGGGACCCCCCGGCAGCCAGGCACCGGCGCCCGACGCGCTGGTGGACGTGCGGATCGGCTGGGCGGTGGCGGTCTTCCTCGGGCTGGCAGCGCTCGACCACCTGCTCACCGCGACCGGCCTGCGGGCCACCTACGAGGGTGACCTCGCCCGCGGCATCAACCGGTTCCGCTGGGTGGAGTACTCGCTGAGCGCCACCCTGATGATCGTCCTGATCGGCTTCTACTCGGGCCTCACCGAGGTCACGACGGTCATCGCCGTGGCCGGCGCCAACATCGCGATGATCCTCTTCGGCTGGCTCCAGGAACGGATGAACCCGCCCGGACGGGCCGACACCACGATGCTGCCCTTCTGGTTCGGCACCGTCGCCGGCCTCGCCCCCTGGGCCGCGATCGCGACCAACGTCGCGGGCAGCGCGACCGTCCCCGGCTTCGTGTACGGGATCGTCGTCGCGCAGTTCGTGTTCTTCGCCAGCTTCGGGCTCAACCAGTGGCTGCAGTACCGCGGCGTCGGGCGCTGGGCCGACTACGCCTTCGGCGAGAAGGCCTACCTGGTCCTGAGCCTGGTGGCCAAGTCGGTCCTCGCCTGGCAGATCTTCGGCGGCTCGCTGGCCGGGTGACCACTCGCCCGCTGCTCGCCCGCTACTCGCCACCGTCGGTGTCGGCGCCACCGTCACCGACTCCACCGTCGGCGTGGCCGGGTTGGCCCTCACCGTCGGACAGGCCCAGCTGCGCGGTCGCCGAGACCCCCTCCAGGTAGCCGCGGGCGCGCTCCGTGCGCGGGTACCGGTCGACGTGGGCCCAGAAGTCCGGGCCGTGCCCCGGCACCAGCAGGTGCGCCAGCTCGTGGACGAGCACGTAGTCGACCACCCACGACGGCATGCCCTGCAGCCGGCTGGACAGCCGGACCGTCCCGTCGACCGGCGTGCAGGACCCCCAGCGGGCGCCCTGGTTGGTGGCCCACCGCACGCTGCTGGGCCGGGCCCGGCCATCGAGCCAGCGCCGTGAGAGCTCGGTCGCGCGGGCGAGCAGGTCGGCGTCGGAGGGCCGCAGCCGGGCGTCCTGCGCCGCGAGCCGCTCGAGCATGACCTCGACCCAGCGACGCTCCTCGGCCCGGCTCATCCTGGCCGGGATGAGCACCACGGTGCGCTCGCCGTCGCGGTAGGCCGACACCGTGCGCCGGCGCCGGGCCGAGCGCCGGACCTCGACCAGCGGCGACTCGGCGGCAGCGCTCACGCCGGCCGCCGCTCCCTGGTCCCCCGCCAGAGCAGGTACACCCCGCTGCGCCATGCCGCCCACGCTACTGACTTTCTTGCGTCCACAGGCCGTGGACGACGTCTGCGCAGGTCAGCGGCGTTTCGGATGATCATCCCCAGCCTTGTCCACAGGCTGCCGGGCGGCTCTCCACAGCGACACCCCGGCGCGTCCCCAGGGTCTCCCCAGCCCCGTCCACAGGGCGGGGCCGGTACGCGTTGACGCCCCCGCCGCTGGCTCCTACCGTCTCGCTCGACGAAGCCCCCGGGTCGTGGCGCACGGGACGCCCGCAAGGGGAAGGCGGGCGGTCCGGGCACGCGCTCCGGGGGCTTCGTGAGGACATCCCCGGACACCGGACCGAGGACGCCGAGCCCCCACGGCGCGGCGTTCGCCGGGCCTCCGCGACACCCCCCGTCGCGGACCGCCCCCGGGACGGACCTCGGGACGGCCAACCCCCCCTGCGCCGTCCCGAGGTCCGTCAGGGGTCGCTCAGCGGCCGGTGAACCGCGGCGGGCGCTTCTCCCGGACCGCCGCGAGCCCCTCCTGCAGGTCGTCGGTGGCCAGCGTGACGCCCTGCGCCAGCGCCTCCCACTCCAGGGCCGCGTCGAGCGTGACCGGCCCGCCGTCGGCCAGCGCCCGGGTGGTGAGCCGGGTCGCCACCGGCGCCGCCGCGGCCACCCGGGCGGCGGCCGCCAGCGCCGTGTCGAGCACCTCGGACCTCGGGACCGCCCGCGTCACCACCCCGGCGGCCGCAGCCTCGGTGCCGCTGAGCATCCGCCCGGTCAGCAGCATCTCCCGGGCCACGCCCGGCCCGGCCACCTGCGGCAGGAGGTAGGTGGTGCCCATGCCGGGGTGCATCCCGAGCGTCGTGAACGGCACGCCCAGCGTGGCGTCCTCGGCGGCGTAGCGCAGGTCGCAGGCGAGGGCGAGCGCCAGGCCGGCCCCCACGGCGGCCCCGTTGACCGCGGCGATCGTGGGGACCTCGAGCGCCCGGACGGCCAGCCAGGTCCGGTAGAAGGTCATCATCCGGGCCCGCAGCGCCTCGACCGGCGCCTCCCGCTCGGCCCCGATCCAGCTCAGGTCGCCACCCGCGCAGAACGCGCTGCCGGCCCCCGTGACGACCACGGCCCGCACGCCGTCGTCGGCCCGCAGGGCGGCGATCGCCCGGCCCCACGAGGCTGTCATCGGCGCGGACATCATGTTCCGCCGGTCCGGCAGGTCCAGGGTCACGAGGACCACCCCGTCCCCGGCCGCCTCGACCCGGAGGTCGGCGAGGCCGGCGGGGGCGCCGGGGTAGGGCGCGCGGCCCTCCCCGGCCGACGGCGAGGGCTGCGCGGGCCGGTCTCCGGGGTCGCTCATGGCGGCAGCCTATGCACGCTCGCCGCACGCTCGGGCCCCCGCCTCCCACGCTTGGTCCCGACCCTGCTCTAGGCTGGCTCGCAGGTCCGGTCAGCGGCATCACTGCCGGACACCGAACCGAACCGACAGGAGGACCCCGTGGCTGAGAGCTACACCGGAGACGCGTACTGCGTGAAGTGCAAGGAGAAGCGCGACTTCACCGGCGAGATCAAGGTCAGCGAGTCGGGCCGCCGCATGGCCCAGGGCATCTGCCCCGTGTGCGGCACCAAGCTCAACCGCATCCTCGGCAAGGCCTGAGGACGCGCGCACCTTCGCACCGCCCGACGGGGCGGCCTCCCACCCGGGAGGTCGCCCCGTCGGCGTCTGCGGGCTCCTAGGCTGCCCCCGTGGCTCCCCGCACCGACTGGCCGGCCCGCGTCCTCGCCGAGGTCGACGCCGCGACGCGCGCCACCGAGTCCCGGCTCGCCGCGCTGGTCCGGGTGCCCAGCATCGGGGGCACCGACCCGGAGCACGAGATCCAGGCGCTGCTCGCGGCCGAGCTGACGGCGCTGGGCCTGGACGTCGACCACTGGTCGCTGCCGCTCGACGAGCTGGCCGCCGCGCCGGGCTTCCCCGGCGTCGAGGTCTCCCGCGACGAGGCGTGGGGCCTCGTCGGCCGGCTGCCCGGCCGCGGTGACGGCGCCACCCTGATGCTCAACGGCCACGTCGACGTGGTCCCGGTGGGCGACCCGGGCGCGTGGAGCACGCCGGACCCCTTCTCGGGGCGGGTCGTCTCCGGTGAGCTGCACGGCCGGGGTGCCTGCGACATGAAGGCCGGCGTGGTCGCGGCCCTCGCGGCGGTCACCGCGGTGCGCCGCGCGGGCGTCCCGCTGCGCGGGGACCTGCTGCTGGCCTGCGTCCCCGCGGAGGAGGACGGCGGCCTCGGCACCTTCGCCACGCTGGCACGGGGCTGGACCGCGGACGCCTGCGTGGTCCCCGAGCCGACCAGCCTCGAGCTGGTCACCGCCAACGCGGGTGCCCTGACCTTCCGGCTGCGCATCCACGGCCTGGCCACCCACGCCTCCCGGCGCACCGAGGGGGTCAGCGCCGTCGAGAAGCTGGTGCCGGTCCTGGCAGCGCTGCAGCGGCTGGAGGCCGAGCGCAACGTCGACGTCGACCCGCTGATGGCCCGGCTGCCGCTGGCCTACCCGTTGTCGCTGGGCCGGGTGCAGGCCGGCGACTGGGCCTCGTCGGTGCCCGACCTGCTGGTCGCGGAGGGCCGCCTCGGGGTGGCGCTGGACGAGCCGGTGGAGCAGGCCCGCGAGGCGCTCGAGCAGGCCGTCGCCGGGGCGAGCCGGGCCGACCCGTGGCTGCGGGACCACCCGGTCACCGTCGAGTGGTGGGGCGGGCAGTTCGCGTCCGGACGACTCGCCGCCGACTCGGACCTGGCGACCCGGGTGGCCGCGGCGCACGGGGCGGTCAGCGGCACCGGGGCGCCGCCGACCTGGGGCGTGCCCTACGGCTCGGACCTGCGGCTGCTGGCCGGCGCGGGCATCCCCACGCTGCACTACGGCCCGGGGGACGCCCTGCTCGCGCACGGCCCGGACGAGCGGGTGCCGCTCGGCGAGGTGCACACCGCGGCGCGGGCGCTGGCCCTGCTCGCCCTCGACGTCTGCGGCGTCGCCTGACCCTGTGGACGAGCCGGGCGGGCCCGTCCCGCCGGAGTGCCAGGCTGCCCGCATGCCGCCGCACCGCCCCCAGCTCAAGCCCGGGCTGCGCCCCGTCTGGCGCGACGAGCGGACCGTGCAGCTCGGCGTCGACCCGGCGCGGGCCGTGGTCATCGGTGGGCTCGACCCCGGCTCCGCCCGGGTCCTGGAGAGCCTCGACGGCAGCCGTGACCTGCGAGGAGTGACGGCGACCGCTGCCCGGCTCGGGGTCGACGCCGCCCGCCTCGGCGAGCTGCTCGGCCTGCTGGGCCGTTCCGGCGTGCTGCAGGACGCCGGGGTCAGCGCCGGTGTGCCCGAGCTGGCCCGCGACGAGCGCGACCGGCTGGCCCCCGACCTCGCGGCGGCGGCCCTGCTGCACCCGGTCGTCGACGGCGGCCTCGGGCTGCTCGCGCGGCGGCGGCGCGCGGTGGTGCTCGTGGTCGGGGCCGACCGGGTCGGCGCGTCGGTGGCGACGCTGCTCGCGGCGGCCGGCCTCGGAGCGGTGGTCGTCGAGGACGCCGGGGCGACCACGGCGGCCGACGTCGCCCCCGCCGGGGCCTCGCCGCACGACGTCGGCTCCCGGCGGCAGGACGCCGCGCTGCGCGCGGCCCGCCGGGTGGCCCCGTCGGTGCGCGCCGGGCTGCCCGGCGGCAGGGACCTCCCCGACCTCGCCGTCCTCGGCGCCGGACCGGGCACCGACCCCGCGCTGGCGACCAGGCTGCTGCGCAGCGGGGTGCCGCACCTGGCCGCGCGGGTGCGCGAGACGACCGGGGTGGTCGGACCGCTGGTGCTGCCGGGCCGCTCCTCGTGCCTGCGCTGCCACGACCTGCACCGCACCGACCGCGACCCCGCGTGGCCCAGCATCGCCGCCCAGCTGACCGGCGGCGGCCGGCACCGGGTGAGCCCGTGCGACACGGCGCTGGCCACCGCGGTGGCCGCGCACGCCGCCTTGCAGGTGCTCGCGTTCCTCGACGGCGACCCCGCGCCCTCGGCGGTCGACGGCACGCTGGAGATCGCCCAGTCCGACGGCCGGCTCCGGCGCCGCTCGTGGCCGGCCCATCCCGCCTGCGGCTGCACCTGGGGCCCGGAGCCTGACGCCCCGGCCTGACGGCACCGGCCCGCGCCGGGCAGGATGGCGGCGTGGAGGACCTCCCGAGGCGTGCCGCCGCCCGCACGGTGCGGCTGGCCGGTCTTCCGCTGGGGTATGCCGGGCGGGCCACGCTCGGTCTCGGCCGTCGCCTCGGCGGGCGCCCGGCCGAGGTGGTGGCCGCCGAGGTGCAGGCCCGCACCGCCGAGCAGCTGTTCAAGGTCCTCGGCGAGCTCAAGGGCGGGGCGATGAAGTTCGGGCAGGCCATGTCGGTCTTCGAGGCAGCGCTGCCCGAGAACCTGGCCGGCCCCTACCGCGAGACCCTCACGAAGCTGCAGGAGGCCGCGCCGCCGCTGCCCGCCCGTACGGTCCACCGGGTGCTGGCCCACGAGCTGGGCGAGGACTGGCGGGACCGGTTCGGCGCCTTCGACGACAGCCCGGCCGCCGCCGCGTCGATCGGCCAGGTGCACCGCGCCACCTGGGCCGACGGGCGCGAGGTCGCCGTCAAGGTGCAGTACCCCGGCGCCGGCGACGCGCTGCTCGCGGACCTCACCCAGATCGGCCGGCTGAGCCGGCTGGTGGGAATCCTCGTCCCCGGGCTCGAGGTCAAGCCGCTCGTCGCCGAGCTCAAGGCGCGGGTCGCCGAGGAGCTGGACTACGAGCTCGAGGCCCGCAGCCAGCAGACGTTCGCCACGACGTTCGACGGCGACCCCGACGTGCTCGTGCCGCACGTGGTCGAGAGCACCCCGCGGGTCCTGGTCAGCGAGTGGGTGGAGGGCACCCCGTTGTCCCGCGTGATCGCGACCGGCACGCCCGAGCAGCGGGACCGGGCCGGCCTGCTGCTCACCCGGTTCCTGTTCTCCGGCCCCGGCCGCGCCGGGCTGCTGCACGCCGACCCGCACCCCGGCAACTTCCGGCTGCACGACGACGGCCGCCTGGTCGTCCTCGACTACGGCGCCGTCAACCGGCTGCCCGACGGCCTGCCGACCTCGATCGGCCCGCTGCTGCGGCTGGCCGTCGACGGCGACGCCGAGGGCGTCTTCGACGGCCTGCGGGCCGAGGGCTTCGTCCGCCCGGGTGTCGACCTGGACGCCGAGCGGCTGCTGTCCTACCTCGCGCCGATCCTCGACCCGGCCCGCGAGGAGACCTTCCGGTTCAGCCGCGGCTGGCTGCGGACCCAGGCGGTGCGCTTCGGGGATCCCCGGTCACCGGCCTACAGCACCGGCCTGCGGCTGAACCTGCCCCCGGACTACCTGCTGATCCACCGGGTGACGGCCGGCACGATCGGGCTGCTGTGCCAGCTGGAGGCGCAGGGCGCCTGGCGGGCCGAGCTGGAGACCTGGCTGCCCGGGTTCACCGTCCCGAAGCCCCGCCGGCGCACCCGCAAGGCCTGACTCACCACCACTGGGCGTCCAGCTTGGACTCCATCGCGCGCACGTTCTCCCGGCTGCACCGCTCGCAGTGGTGCACGACGCCGCCGCGCTCGACCGACGTGCTCCAGCCCAGGGGCAGCGACCCGGCCGCCGCACCGCACAGGGCGCAGCTCACCGGCCGGTCCTGCCCGCCGTCAGCGGCAGCGGCATCGGCAGCGGGATCGGCGTCGTCGGCCACCCCGCCAGGGTGGCCGACCGGCGCGCTCCGGTCCAGGTGCCGCCGGTCTCAGTCCAGGGCCAGCCGGTCGGGCTCCCGCGCGAGCAGGTCGTCGTCGGCCGCACCGACCTCGAGGCAGGGTCCGAGGAGCACGAGCAGGACCACGGGCCGCCCGGCGTAGCCGGTCACCTGCACCCGGACGTCGTCGTGCTCCCCCTGCAGCGTCACCGGCTCGCCGGGACGGGCGACGTCCAGGTCGACGCCGGCCCGGGACAGCCGGTGGCGCACCGCCTCGACCAGGCCGTCGGCCACACCCGCGTCCAGCCGGCCCGACACGCGGTAGGCGACCTTGCCGCCGAGGTCGTCGCAGCCGGCCCAGGCGCCGCGCGGCGGCGCCGGGAACGCGCCGAGGTCGGTCAGCCCGCCGAGCAGGGCGCGGCCGACCTCGAGCACGTGCGACCGGGAGTCGGCGACCTCCGGCCCGGGCCCGGACCCGCCGCCGCAGCCGGTCAGGGCCACCGCCCCGGCCAGCAGCCCGCCGGCGACCCGCGGCGCCAGCCCGACGACGCCGACCTCGGGCGGCAGCAGCCGCCGTGCCTCGGCGAGCAGGTCACGGTCGTGGCCGCCCCCGGGCGGGTCGGGCTGGTCGGGCCGGTCGGGATGGTCGGGATGGTCGCGCTCCTCGTCTCGCGGCGGGTCACGGAACGGTGGTGGGGTCACGGTCGGCCTCCGGGTCGCTGTTGATGCCGTCGGGGAGCAGCCACCACTCGCCACGGTACGGCGCCTGCTCGACGCCGCCGTGGTCGCCGACCACGACACGGGCGATGTTCGCCAGCGACTCGGTGCCCTCGTTGAAGTACTTCGAGTGGTCGTCGAGGTCGAGGCGCCACGAGTTGCGCGTCGGGTCCTCGGCCTCGAAGCGGGTGGCGCCGAACGACTCGTGCGACGGGTCCTTGCCGAACCTGTCCAGGTAGCTCACCGGGTCGCGGCTGCTCGCCCCGACGAACACGTGCCCGTCCGGGACCCGCAGGTCGTCGGCGTGCTCGACGTTCGGCCCCGGGCTGCCCACGAGCACGACGTCGTCGGTGCCGGTGTCGCGGTCGCGAAGCATCGTGCCCGCGGTGGTGCTGCCGTAGGAGTGGCCGACGACGGTGAGGTGCGGGGACACCACCCGGGCGGCCTGGACGGCCAGCACGTCACGGGCGAGGTGGGCGGCGCCGCGCACGGCGGAGTCGTCGGCGACGACGTCGCCGAGACCGGGCGCGTCGTAGCCCATCCACGCCACGGTCGCCGTGGTGTCGCCGGGCGTGAGCCGCCTGGCCTCGACCGTCACCCGCAGCGCGTTGCTGGTCAGCGACGAGAGCGCGGTGTCGACGGTCGAGCCGAGCCCGGGCACGAGGAAGGCCACGTGGTCAGCCGTGTCGACGTCGCCGACCGCGATCGCCACCCGGCCCTCGTAGCCGAAGGCGACCGGCTCGTAGACGAGCAGCTGCGCGGTGAGCGGGGCCAGGGTGAACGGATCCTCGTCCGCGCGGACCCGGTCGAGCTGCTGCTGCACCACCTCGCAGGTGCGCAGCCACCGCAGCTCGTCGGTGGTGAGGGCTCCCCGCGCCCGCAGCAGCGCGGCATCGGCGGCGAGGCGACGCTCGTTGGCGGCGCTGCGGGCCGCGCCGGGAAGGCCGTCGAGCCGGCCGACCTGGGTGGCGAACCGCTGCACCATCCGGGTCTGCTCGTCGGCCGTCAGCGCCGCCCACCAGGCCCGCACCAGCGGGGCGGGCGAGCCGGCCGGCGGCGGTGCGCCGTCGACACCGACCGCGGCCCGCCAGGCAGCCAGCAACGGCAGCAGCGACACCAGCCGGTCCTCGGCGAGGTCGGCGGGCCGCCCGCCCGCACGGGCGCCGGGCACCACCTGCGCCGCGGCGCCGCGGATCCGGTGCGCGGTCACGCGGGCGTGCCCGTCGACCCGGTCGAGCACCAAGTCGTGGAGTCGGTGCAGCGCCGCCAGCCCCGCCTGCGCCTCCGCCCGGGCGTCGGAGGGCTCGAGGCGGCGCAGCGACAGTGGCGGCTGGACCAGGGCGAGGTCGTCGTACTGCCGCCGCAGCCGGTCGACGCGGCCGCGCGCCTCCGCCAGCTCGGCGGCGTGCTCGTCGAGCAGGCCGCCGCAGCGGTGCAGCGGGTCCGCGAGCGAGCGCAGCAGCCGTACGAGCGACCGCATCTCGGCCTCGCACGCGCGGGCGGCCGGTCCCTGCCACCGGCCGCGCAGCAGGGTGGCGTCGTGCGCCAGGTCGTCACCGACCCGGTCGGCCAGGCGCGCCAGGCGCCGGCACCGGGCCGACGACGCGCGCAGCGCCGCCGGCTCGTCGGCGGGATACGGCAGGGCCGCGGCCCCGGCGCTCACGGGCGACCCGTGGCGTCGCGGGCCCGCTGCTCGACCCTGTCGTACAGCTCGACACCGTCGCGCAGCCGGGTCGCGAGCAGGTCGAGGTCCAGGGCAGCCACCGCGAGGACGTCACCCAGGAGGTCGCCGAGGGCGGCAGCAGCGGCGCCGAGCCCGGGGTCCCGCAGGCCGTCGGCGAGGACCACACCGTCGCCGGCGCGGTCGCCCACGAGGGCGGCCCGGGCGCGCAGGTGGGCCGCCGCGGTCAGCACCGCGCCGCCGTCGACCTCGATGCGCACGCGACCACCCCCCGCCGGGCCTGCCAGGCCCCGCCGACCGGGGCCCCGCCCACCCTAGGAAGATCGCCGGACCCGGCCGCCGGGTTCTCCACAGGCCACCGCGGCGGCTACGAGGGCAGCGGTGCGCCCGGCTCCAGCAACGGTGCGAACAGGTCGCCGAGCTCGTCGACCCGCTCGAGCACCTGCTCGGCGCGGAACCGGACGTCCTCCGGGCTGCGGCAGGCGGCGACCTCGTCCCAGGTCAGCGGGGCCGACACCCACGGCTCCGGACGGGCCCGCAGGGCGTACGGCGCGACCGTGGTCTTCGCCGCGTTGTTCTGGCTCCAGTCGACGAAGACCTTGCCGCGGCGCAGCTCCTTGCGCATCTGCGAGACCACCAGCCGCGGGTGGGACTTCTCCAGCCGGCGGGCCAGGTCGTGTGCGTAGTCCGACGTGCGCCGGTCGCTCGCCGGCGCGATCGAGGCGTACACCTGGATGCCCTTGGACCCCGAGGACTTCACCACCGGGTCCAGCCCGTCGGCGACGACGAGGTCGCGCAGCAGCAGGGCGACCTCGGCGCACTCGACCGCGGTCGCGGGCTCCCCCGGGTCCAGGTCCAGCACCAGCCGGTCGGGGTCGTGGGGGGCTCCGCGAGGGCCGACGCTCCACTGCGGGACGTGCAGCTCGAGCGCCGCGAGGTTGGCCGCCCACACGAGGGTCGGCAGGTCACCGACGACGACGTAGTCGAGGGTCTCGCGGTCGGCCTTGGTGCTGCCCGGCGCCGGAAGGGTCACCGTGCGCACCCACTCCGGCGTGCCCTGCGGGGCGTTCTTGGCGAAGAACCCCTTGGTCGCGGTGCCGTCGGGGAACCGCTGGAAGGACATCGGCCGGTCGGCGACGTAGGGCAGCAGGACCGGGGCGATGCGGGCGTAGTAGTCGACGACCTCACCCTTGGTGAAGCCGTCGGGATAGAGCACCTTGTCGAGGTTGGACAGCGACAGGCGGCGGCCGTCGACCTCGACGGTGGAGCGTTCGGGCACCGGGTCATCCTCCCGGTAGGCCGCCCGGGACGGGAAGGGCCCCGACCACGGTGCGGTGGTCGGGGCCCTCATCCGGTCGCCCCTGAGGTCGGGGCGGGCCTCCTGGTCCTCGGACGGACGGACGGACCGGCCGTAGCCGGTGGCCGGCGGTCAGCCGAGGACGGCGGAGGCGAGGAGACGGCGGGCGCGCAGAGCGGCCTGCTCGGCCCGTCGGTGCGCCCGGTGGGCGACCACGAGCCGGTGCTGACGCTCACGCCGCACGGCTTCCTCGAGGCGCTGTGCCGCATGGGCACGTGCCAGGTCCTCATGCATGAGTTGCATCTCGGTGCTCCTGTTCAGGACGTGTGTCTGGTGGACGGTGCGGGTCGGCTCGGTGGGCTCGACGTCGAGAGCGAGGACGCTCTGGCGACTCTGTCGGGCGCTCACGCTGCGACCTCGGACTTGCGGGGACGGCCGCGCGGCCGCTTGCGGGGGACGACGACCCCCTGGACGAACCACTCGCCACCCCAGACGCCCCACGGCTCGTGACGCTCGATGGCGCCGGTCAAGCAGTCGAGGCGGACCGGGCAGTCGAGGCAGAGCGTCTTGGCGTACTCGACGTCCGCGGGGGAGTCGGCGAAGAACAGCTCCGGGTCGTTGACCCGGCAGGGCAGCTGCTCGTCGTTGACCCGCTGGGTCAGGTCGGCGAGGGCCGACAGAGCGGTGAGCGCCGTCAGGTCCGCGACGGTGCTCGTGCGCTGGTCGGGCTCGAGCGCGGTGAGCTGCATGGGTGTCACCTCCATCTCTCGGGTGGCGGTCAGCGATCGGCTGGCTGCCGGGTTGTCGTGGGCGGTCTGGAGAGCCATGGGTCTCGGTCTCCCGGTTCCAGGGCCCCGGTGGGGGGCCGGTCGGACGGTTCGACGTGTCGGACTGACTGGGCACAGAAAAAGGCCGCGGATCCCGGGTGTCGGGTTCCGCGGCCTTGGAGGTGCCGGTGAGGAGGAGGTCCTACACCGGTGGGCTCCAGGAGCGGATCCCTGCGACGCCGTCGATGTCGACGGTGACGCTGGTCGGGAGCAGAGCGTTGGCCTTGGCGGCGGTGGCGACGTCGGTCCGGGTGCGCATGGCGCTGGACAGACCGGTCCCCTGGGCCGCGGCGACGACGGGCGCGAGAACACGCACACCGACCTCGTGGCCGGTGGCCGTCCACGAGTCGCGGGCACCGAGGTCGGCGCCGAGCAGGCGGAACGGCGAGCACGCGTACGTCGTCGTCTCGAAGATCTCCACGATGCCCACCTCCACTTCTGCTTCGCGGCCTGCTGGCCTGGTGTCCGGGTGCAGCCTGCTGACTGCCCGCGTAGAGGAAGGGTAGAGGCGACCCACGTCAGGTGCAATCATTTTTTTGACTGCTGTCGGCAGTCGTGGCGCAGTCGTGACCTCCGGTGCGCCCGGCGGGCGGTCAGAGGTCCAGGACGTCGGGGGCATCGGGGGCATCGGGGGTGTCGGGGTCGGCGGGGTCCGGCCCGGCGCCGCTGCCCGCCGGCTGCTCGCCGGCGACGATCGCGAGCACGTCGGCGCCGTAGCGCTCCAGCTTGGACCGGCCGATCCCCGACACCGCCAGCAGCTCGCGCTGCGAGGACGGGCGGACCTCGGCCAGTGCCGTGAGGGTGGCGTCGGTGAACACGACGTAGGCGGGCACGCTCGCCTCGCGGGCCTGCTCGCCGCGCCAGGTGCGCAGTCGCTCGAACAGGTCCTCGTCGTAGGACGAGGGGCAGTCGACGCAGCGGCCCAGCTTGCGGGCCAGCGCGTCGGTCAGCGCCTGCCCGCAGACCCGGCAGGACGCCGGCCCCTTGCGGCCCCTGCTGCCGCGGGCCGCAGGCGGCTGGGCCGAGCCGCGGACCAGGCCGTCGAGGAAGCGCGAGGGCCGGCGGCCGGCGCGACCGCCGGGCGAGCGGGACAGCGCCCAGGTCACCGAGAGGTCGCGGCGGGCCCGGGTGACCGCGACGTAGAGCAGGCGGCGCTCCTCCTCCACCTGCTCGGGGGTCTCGGCGTAGCTGATGGGGAGCATGCCCTCGTTGACCCCGACCACGAACACGGCGTCCCACTCGAGGCCCTTGGCGGCATGCAGGGACGCGAGGGTCACGCCGTCGACCGTCGGGGCGTGCTGGGCCTCGGCCCGCTCGTCGAGCTCGGCGACGAGGTCGCCCAGCGTGGCCTCCGGCCGGGCCGCCGCGAGGTCGTCGGCCAGCCGCGCCAGCGCGGCCAGCGACTCCCAGCGCTCGCGCACCGCGCCCCCGCCCTCCGGCGCGGTCGCCGACCAGCCGCCGCCGGAGAGCACCCCACGGACCGTCGCCGCCAGCTCGCCGGCGTCGTCCGAGCGGGCCGCGCCGCGCAGCAGCAGCCGGGCCTCGCGCACCTCGGGCCGGTCGAAGAACCGCTCACCGCCGCGCAGCACGTACGGCACCCCGGCGTCGGCGAGGGCCTGCTCGTAGGTCTCGCTCTGGCCGTTGGTGCGGAACAGCACCGCGACCTCGCCGGCCGGCGTGCCGGCGGCGAGCAGGTCACCGATCCGGGTGGCGACGTGCCGCGCCTCGGCCGGCTCGTCGGGCAGCTCGCGCAGGTCCGGCTCCGGGCCGGCCGGTCGCTGCGCGACCAGCTCGAGCGCGGTCCGTCGCCCGGCCGGGCTGCCGGTGACGATGCGGTTCGCCAGCGCGACGACCTGCGGGGTGGAACGGTAGTCGCGGACCAGGCGCACCTCGCGGGCGTCGGGGTGCCGGCGCCGGAAGCCCAGCAGGAACTCGGGCGAGGCGCCGGCGAAGGTGTAGATCGTCTGGTTCGGGTCGCCGACCACGCACACGTCGTCCCGGTCGCCGAGCCACTGGTCGAGCAGCGCCTGCTGCAGCGGGCTGACGTCCTGGTACTCGTCGACCACGAGGTGCTGGTACTGCGCGCGGACGGCGTCGGCCACCTGCCGGTGCTCCGCGACGAGGGCGACGGTGTAGAGCAGGACGTCCTCGAAGTCGATGACGTGCCGCTCGCGCTTGACCTGCTCGTAGGTCGACAGCAGCCGGACGACGGTGGCGGGGTCGAGCCCGGCCGGTGCGGTCCGTCCGGTCTTGCTCGCCGCGGCCGGGTAGTCGTCGCGGTCGGTCATGGTCACCTTGACCCACTCGACCTCGGCGCTGAGGTCGCGCACCGTCGGGCGGTCCGTCGGCAGCCGCAGCCGCCCGGCGGCCTCGGCCACCAGGCCGGCCTTGTACGAGATCAGCTCGGGCAGCTCGCCGCCGACGTGCCGGGGCCAGAAGTAGCGCAGCTGGCGCAGGGCGGCCGCGTGGAAGGTGCGGGCCTGCACCCCGGTGGCGCCCAGGTCGCGCAGCCGGGTGCGCATCTCACCTGCGGCGCGCGCGGTGAAGGTGACCGCGAGGACCCGCTGCGGCACGTACACGCCCGCGGCGACCCCGTGGGCGATCCGGTGGGTGATGGCCCGGGTCTTGCCGGTGCCGGCGCCGGCCAGGACGCACAGCGGCCCGCGCAGGGTCGCGGCGACCTCGCGCTGCTCGGGGTCGAGCGCGGCGAGCAGGTCGTCGGCGGTGGGCGGGTCGCTGCCTGGCACGCCGCCATCCTCGCAGCGCCTGCTGACGGGCGGCACCGGCGGTGCACACCCCCCGGGCGCCCGCCGGGTGGCCCACCTCACAGCACGGACCGGGACGTCCCGGGCGCCTCGGGGCGTTACGGGAAGGAAGGTCCGGGCAGGATGCTCGTGCCGCCGCCCTCCCGGAGGGACGGGACCCGAGCAGGAAGGCCAGCCCACGTGCCAGCCCTGGTGACCATGTACAGCACCGTCTGGTGCGGCTACTGCCGTCGGCTGAAGTCCCAGATGGACCGGGCGGGGATCTCCTACGAGGTCGTCGACATCGACCACGACGCGGGCGCGGCCGACCTGGTGATGAGCGTCAACGGCGGCAACCAGACCGTCCCGACGCTGGTCTTCCCCGACGGGTCCGCGCTCACCAACCCGAGCATCAAGGACATCCAGGCCAAGCTCGCCGCCTGACCGGCAGCCCTCCCCACGAAGATCGTTTGCGACATCGCTCACCCGACACGCCGCCGTCAGGCCGGCGTGTCGGTGAGCCAGGTCGCGAACGAGCGTCCTCGGGGCCGGCGCGGCGTGCGCGAGGTCAGGCGGGCTCGGGCTCGAGGTCGTCGATGTCGAGGACGTAGTGGTCGCCCTCGCGGCGGAAGCCGAGGCGCTCGTAGTACGGGGCCACCATGCCGGGCGGCGTGCGCACCCGGTCGTACCCGCGGTCGCGGAACAGGCCGCTGCTCCGGTAGACGAACTCGCCGGGGGTGAAGTCGCGGAACCGGGGTGTCGCGTAGTCCAGCTCGACCTGGGCGGTCCGGGCCTCCGCCCGCCGCGCGACGACGACCCCGACGGTCTCGGTGCCGTGCTCCACCAGGAACGCCGACCGCGCCGCGCCGTCACCGCCGATGCCGGCGAAGGCCGGGAAGAAGGTGGCGATGTCCTCGCGGTGCACCGACAGCACGTGCCGCAGGTACGTGTCGTCCAGGCCCACCTCGAGCACCGCGTAGGCGCGCGCGTCGTGCCGTTCGCGCACGAGCTTGACGATGAACCACACGTTGATCGCGGCCAGCACGCCGTTCATCGCCACCATCGGCCAGATGCCCAGCAGCAGGTTGAACAGGACGAGGGCGACGCTGGCGACCAGGTTGAGGACCCGGAACCGGAGCACCCGCGTCTGGAGCAGCGAGTAGACGAGCAACACCGATCCGGCCCAGCCCAGCAGGTCGACCCAGCCCATGTCAGACCTCCGCGTTGTGGGGCAGCACGTCGCCGTACCAGTGCTCGATGAGCCGCCGCGAGATGGAGATGGTGGGAGCGACGACCATCCGCCCGCCGCGGACGTCGGCGATCAGCGCGTCCCGGGTGAACCAGCGCGCCTCGGCCAGCTCCCCGTCGTGCCGTAAGGATCTCCGTGGTCGCCGCCTCGGCCCGGAACCCGAGCATCAGGCTGGACGGGAACGGCCAGGGCTGGCTGCCGAGGTAGTGCACCGCGCCCACCTCGACGCCTGCCTCCTCGAACACCTCGCGGCGCACCGCCGCCTCCAGCGACTCCCCCGGCTCGACGAACCCCGCCAGCGTGGAGTAGCGCCCGGCCCCCCAGGCCTGCTGCCGGCCGAGCAGGATCCGGTCGTCCGCGTCGACCACCGACATGATCACCGCGGGGTCGGTCCGCGGGTAGTGCTCGCTGCCGTCCGCGGCGCAGCGGCGGACGTGCCCGGCCTGCACCGGCACCGTCGGTCCGCCGCACCGCGGGCAGTGGGTGTGGGTCGCGTGCCAGTTGGCCAGCGACACGGCGTGCACCACGAGCCCGGCGTCGAGGTCGCCGAGCAGACCACCCACCTCGCGCAGGCTGCGGAAGCGGTCGTCCCGTGCGGGCGACACCGGCTCCCCGCCGTCGTGCACGGCGGCGAAGTACGGCACACCGCCGTGCTCGCCGAGGAAGAAGCGCTGCTCCGGGGGGACGTCGACCGGGTCGTCGAGCACCAGCCGGTCGCCCTCGACGGCGACCCGCCCACCGCTGACCTGCACGACGCGCACGGCGGGGTCGGTCCACGCCTCGGCCAGCCACTCCGCGTCGCCACGGCGCAGCGCGGACCGGTCGACGACCGCCCGGGCGAGACGCAGGTCGTGCAGCGGGCCGTCCGTGCTCACCGCGGCAGGGTGCGGGCGAGGTCGTCCCACAGCAGGGCTGCGGCCTCGGCCCCCTTGCTCAGCAGGGGGATCTCGACCTTCTCGTTCGGGGCGTGCCAGCCGTCGTCGGGCAGGCTGATGCCCAGGAAGACGACCGGCGCGCCCGTGGCGTCCTGCAGGTCGGTCTCCGGCCCGCTGCCACCCTCGCGGGTGTAGAGGATCTCGGTGCCGAAGGCGGTCGCCATGGCGCGCGCGACGGCCTGCAGGGCCGGGTGGTCGAGCGGGGTCAGGCAGGGCCGGACGCCGCGGGCCGTACCAGCGCATCGACCACTCGATGCCCTCGGGCACGACGCGCGCCAGCCAGGCCTCGACCTTGCGCTGCACGTCCTGCCGGCTCCTGGTCGGCGACCAGCCGGAAGGACACCTTGGCGTGCGCCTCGCTCGGGACGATCGTCTTGTGGCCCGGCGCCGGTGTAGCCGCCCCAGATGCCGTTGACCTCCGCGGTCGGCCGGGCCCAGACGCGCTCCAGCGTGCTGAAGCCCGCCTCGCCGAAGGCCGTGCCGCTGCGGGCGTTGGCCAGCCAGGCGTGCCTCGTCGAAGGGCAGCTTCGCGAACAGCGCCCGCTCGTCGTCGGTGAGCTCGGACCACGCCGTCGTAGAAGCCGTCGACGGCTGACCCGGCCGTCGTCGTCGTGCAGGGCGGCGAGCAGCCTCGCCATCGCGTGCAGCGGGTTGCGGATCGCGCCGCCGAACGAGCCGGAGTGCAGGTCGCCGGACGGGTCCGCGGAAGTCGATCTGCGCCGTCGGTCATGCCCCGCATGCCGGTGCAGACGCTCGGCGCCTCGCGCGACCACATGCCGGTGTCGCTGACCACGACGACGTCGCAGGCCACCCGGTCCCTCCGCTCGGCCAGCAGCGCGGCGAAGTGCGGCGAGCCGGACTCCTCCTCGCCCTCGACGATCAGCTTGAGGTGCACCGCGGGGCTGGTCCGGCCGGTGGCCGCCAGGTGAGCGCGTGAGCCCGAGCAGGTGGAACGCAGACCTGCCCCTTGTCGTCGACCGCGCCGCGCGCGTGCAGCTCGCTCGCCGACGACGGTCGGCTCGAACGGCGGGTGCTCCCACAGCTCCAGCGGGGTCGACCGGCTGCACGTCGTGGTGGCCGTAGACGAGCGCGATCGGGGCGCCGGCGTCGTCGCTCGGCCACTCGGCGAAGACCGCCGGCAGCCCGGCGGTCTCCCAGATCTCGACCGTCGGGAAGCCGGTGCGGCGCAGCGCCCCGGCGAGGTGCTCCGCCGACCGGCGCACGTCGTCGTGGTGGGCCGGGTCGCCCGAGACCGACGGGATCCTCAGCCACTCGACCAGTCCGTCGACCATGGCCCCGGCCCCGGCGGCGACCGCGGACCGCACGGCGGCGACGGCATCGCGCCCGGGTGCCGGGTCGGTCTCGGAAGCGGCCATGCGCGGCACCCTACGACCCGCCCGCGGACCCCTCGGCGGCCGGGCAGGCCCACGCATAGGGTCGGGCGGTGCGGCTCGCGACGTTCAACCTCCTGAGCGGGCGCGGGCTCCCCGAGGGCGCCGTCCGGCCGGACGACCTGCACGCCGCGGCGACCCGGCTGGACGCCGACGTGGTGGGGCTGCAGGAGGTCGACCGGCACCAGGACCGCTCCGGCGGGGCCGACCAGGCAGCCGCCGTCGCCGACGCCCTCGGCGCCCGGTGGTGGCGGTTCGTCCCCGCCATCGACGGCACACCCGGCGCGGCCTGGACCGCGTCGCGCACCGACGACGGCGCGGACCTCGACGGCCCCTCGTACGGCGTCGCGCTGGTGTCACGCCTCCCGGTGCTGTCCTGGCAGGTGCGCCGGTTCGCCCCGGCGCCGGTCGGGCTGCCGCTGCTCGTCCCCGGCCGCCGCGGGCTGACCCGGGTCCCCGACGAGCCGCGGATCGCCGTGGCGGCCGTCGTCGACGGGCCCCACGGGCCGTTCACCGTCGTGACGGCGCACCTGTCGTTCGTCCCCGGCTGGAACGTGCGGCAGCTGCGCGCGGTGGCCCGGTGGACGGCCGCCTCGCCGGGCCCGCGGCTGCTCATCGGCGACTTCAACCTGCCGGGGGCCCTGCCCCGGCGGATCACCGGGTGGGCCCAGCTGGCCCGGGTGGCGACCTACCCCTCCTGGCGACCGCGCGTGCAGCTCGACCACGTGCTGGCCGACCGGCCGCTGGGAGTGGCCCGGGCCGAGGCGCTGCGGCTGCCGGTCAGCGACCACTGCGCGCTGGTCGTCGAGCTCGACGACCTGCGGTGACTCCACGGCCGCGGCCGCCTCACTGGTAGGAGATCATCACCGGGCGCGGCTGCCGGCGCATCGTCCGGCGCGGGGAGAACGTCGGCTGGTCCTCGTCGTAGAAGTTCTTCCAGCCGAGCCGGGTCCCGGCGGGGCGGGCCCGGCGGACGGCGTCCCAGGTGGCCTCCTTCTGCGCCGCACCGCCCTGGCCGTCCATGTGGACCACCACGGCGAGCTCGGGGCGGTCGGTGCGCAGCAGGTGCGGACGGCCGAGCATCGACAGCCGGAACTGGTGCACGACGAACAGCTTCTGCGGCAGGTCCCGGCGCCGGACGAGGGCAGCCAGCCAGGCCGAGGTCCGGTTCACCTCGGTGGCGTCGATGCTCCCGATCTGGCCGAGCGGGAGCTGGCCCGGCCCCAGCTTCCACTCGGGGTCGACCGCGAGCCCGACGTGCGGCTGGCGCAGCAGCGCGCGGTAGCGCCGGGCCTGGTCGAGCAGCTCGGCGCGGCCGGGCTGCAGGTCGAGCACGACGAGCATCCCGGCCCGGCCGGCGGCCCGGACCCACGGCCGCAGGGAGCGCACCGACGACTCGCCGGAGTAGTCGCCGTCGCGGCCCTTGGACCGCTGCGCCACGGTGGCGATCAGCTCGAACGCGGGCACGACCGGCACCGTGCCGAGCCGCCGGTAGGGCCGGGCCACCCGGCGGGCGCGGGCGACCGCAGCCGCGACGCCCTGCTCGCCGAGGACGCCGAGCGCGCCCGTCCCGGGGTGGCCGTAGAGGGCGACCAGGCGGCGGCCCGGGAACAGCACCCGCCCCCCGCCGGGCAGCTCCGCGGGTGGCGCGGTGACGGACGGCGTCGGGGTGGGGGCAACGGCCGAGGGAGCCGCCGTCGAGGGGGCGGCGGGCGGCGGGGCGGCCCCCAGGCGGGCGGCGACGTCCGGCCGCGGGCCCGCCGGGGGCGCCGCGGCGGCCAGCAGCGCGACGACCGCCACGGGCACGGCCACCGCGACGACGAACGACCCGCGACGCACGCCCCCACTGTGCCGGTCCACGACGCCGGGCGAGGTGCGACGCGCAGGGTCAGCCGGTCGGCACCGAGCCGATGAGGGCCACCAGCGCCTCCTCGTCGAGCAGGTCCGCCGGCCGGACGGTCACCCCTGCCGCGACGTGGTGGAAGGCGGCCCGGATGCGGTCCAGCGGGGTCCCGGTGAGGTGGTGCCAGGCCAGCCGGTAGACCGCCAGCTGGACGGCCGCCGCCTCTGCCTCGGCGCCGGCGCGGGGCGGCCCGGTCTTCCAGTCGACGACGTCGACCAGTCCGTCGGGCGCATCGGTGAAGACCGCGTCGCACCGGCCGCGCAGCAGCAGGCCACCGACGACCATGTCGAAGGGCAGCTCGACCTCGGCCGGCACCCGGCGCGCCCACGGGCTGGCCTCGAACGCCTCCTGCAGTGCCCTCAGGTCGTCGTCCGGTGCGGCGGTCTCGTCGGCGGCGCCCGGCAGCTCGTCGACGTCGAGCAGCCGCTGCTGGCCCCACCGGGCCTCCAGCCAGAGGTGGAACCGCGTCCCCCGCCGGGCCAGCGGCGCCGGCCGCCGGGGCAGCGGCCGGCGCAGCGACCGGGCCAGCTCTCCCGGGTCGCGCCGGAGCATGACCAGCTGCGACACCGACAACCTGCCAGGAAGCTCGACCACGGCCCCGTCCCCGGCGCGCCGCCGGCTCCGGTCGAGCTCGGCGAGCAGCAGCTCGAGCTCGGCGTCCCAGGCCTCGACCGTCGCGACGTGCTCGGCCGCGACCGGCGGCGCCGGCCCGGTCGCACCGTGCACCAGCGCCGCGGCGGCCTCGAGGGACGTCCGCCGGGCTCCGAGCGGGTCGCCGGGCCAGCGCAGCGACGCCGGCTCGGCAGCCATCGGGTTCGGCGCGTCGGGCGCGGGCTGGCCGGCCCAGACCGCGACCTCGCCGCCACCGGCCTCGCAGAGCGCGCGCAGGGTGCCGAGCAGCTCGGACGGGCCGCGCGGCCTGGTGTTGGTGTCCCACCAGTACCCCGAGCAGAGCAGCAGGTCGCGCGCCCGGGTCACCGCGACGTAGGCCAGGCGCTGCTCCTCGAGCGCGCCGCGCGCCTTGCACGCGTCGCGGAACTCGGCGAGCAGGTCGCGGGCGGCGACCTGGTCGCCGGCGTCCGCCCAGCGCAGCACGGGCAGCTCGGAGCGGTCGCCGCGCAGCGGGAAGGGCAGGGTCGCGACCTGCCGGGTCCAGTCGGCGACCGGCCGGCCGTCGACGGGGAACACCGAGCGGGCCATGCCCGCCACCGCCACGACGTCCCACTCCAGGCCCTTGGCGGCATGGACCGTCATGAGCTGCACGCGCGACGCGTCGGGCTCCGCGATCTCGATCTCGAGGCCGCGCTCCTGCTCCTGGGCCGCGTCGAGGTAGGACAGGAACGCCAGCAGCCCGGGGTCCTCGCCGGAGGTCGCGAACTCGTCGGCGACCTCGACCAGCCGCTCGACGTCGAGCAGCGCGTCGGCGGCGCGGACCCCTGGCCGGGCCGCGAGCTCGACGTCGAGGTCGAGCGCCCGCACCACCGACATCACCAGGTCGGGCAGTGCCGAGGCGGTGTACCGGCGCAGGCGGCGCAGCTCGTCGCGCAGTGCCACCACCCGGCGGTAGCCCTCGGCGGAGTAGGCGCCGGGGTCGCCGGGGTCGTCGAGCGCGTCGACCAGGCTGCGCTCGTCGACCGCGTCGTACTCCGGGTCGGCGCGACCGGACCCCTCACCGGCCGGGCCGGTCTCCGGAGCGGGCCCCGGCGCGGCGCCGCGGGAGACCACCGCGAGGCGACGGGCCCGCCGGCCGAGGGCGTCGAGGTCGCGCGCCCCGAGCCGCCATCGGGGACCGGTCAGCAGCCGGAGCAGCGCGGCGCCGGCGGTGGGGTCGGCCAGCACCCGCAGCGTGCTGACGACGTCGACGACCTCCGGCTCGAGCAGCAGCCCGCCGAGCCCGACGACCTCGCAGGGGACGCCGCGCTCCCGCAGGGCCGCCTCGAGCCGGGGGAAGTGCGACCGCTTGCGGGCCAGGACCGCGACCTTGCCCCAGTCGACCCGCCGCGGACCGCGGGCCGGGTCCCCGACCGCCGCGACCTGCTCGGCGATCCAGGCGGCCTCGTCGGCGACCGTCTCGTGCAGCGCCGTGACGACCCGGCCGGTGCCCTCCCTGCCGGGGCCGGGCCGCAGGTGGCTGCCCGCGTCAGCGCCGCGCAGCGGGATGCCGTCGGCGACCAGGTTGGCGGCCCCGAGCACACCCTCGCCGTTGCGGAAGCTCACCGTGAGCCGGCTCGACCCGGCCGGGGCGGCAGCGTCATCGTCGTCGTCTCTCGTCGTCGCCGCTCGCCGTCGCCGGCCCCGCCCGGGCCGGCGCCGCCGAAGTCGTCGAGGAACCGCTCGAGGTTGCCGGCGCTGGCGCCGCGCCACCCGTAGATCGACTGCCGGGGGTCACCGACCGCCATCACCGGGTGCCCCCCGCCGAACAGGGAGGTCAGCAGGACCCGCTGGGCCTCGCCGGTGTCCTGGTACTCGTCGAGCAGCACGGCGGCGAACCGGCTGCGCTCGATCTCGGCGACCTCGGGGTGGTCGCGGGCGATCCGCGCCGCGACGGCGACCTGGTCGCCGTAGTCCATGGCACCACGCGCCCGCTTGAGGGCGGTGTAGTCGCGGACCAGCGGGAGCAGCGCGAGCCGGGCGTCGAGCAGCGCGAGCATCTTGGTGACGTCGGCGTACTGCCCTGCGGCCTTCTGTCCGGTGGCCCGCGGCAGCGCGAGGACGTGCTCGCGGACCCGGGCGGTCAGGGCCACGACGTCGTCGGGCTCGCGCAGGTGCTCGGCCAGCTCGCCCGCGAGGGCGAGCACGTCGTTGACGACCGTCGTGGGCGCCCGGTCGACGCCGTCCATCGCTCCGTCGTAGGACTCGACCACCCTGGTGGCGTACTGCCAGCTGACTGCTTCGCCGACCAGCCTCGTGCTCGGCTCGAGACCGATGCGCAGGGCGTGCTCTCCCACCAGGGCCGCGGCGTAGCCGTGGTAGGTGGTGACGGTCGGCTCGCCGGTGCGCAGGGCGGCGGCGACCCGGTCGTCGAGGAACGGGTCGCTGTCGTGGGCGAACCTGAGCCGGGCCAGCATCCGGCGGACCCGCTCTCCCAGCTCCGACGCCGCCTTGCGGGTGAACGTCAGGCCGAGCAGCTGGTGCGGCTCGACCATGCCGTTGGCGACCAGCCAGACGACCCGCAGCCCCATCGTCTGGGTCTTGCCGGAGCCGGCACCGGCCACCACGACGTGCGGGGCCAGCGGGGCGGTGAGCGCCGCGGCCTGCTCGGGGGTGGGCGGATGGTCCTCGCCGAGTCGGCGGGACAGCTCGGCCGCGCCGAGCACGGGGCCGGGGGCCGCGGACGACGCGCCGGCGGCGTCGAACAGCGGCGCCTGCCCGGGTGCCGGTGCGCGACGGGGCTGCCGAGGCGGTGTCACGTGGTCACCGCCCGGCCGTCGTCCTGGACGGGGCAGCTCGTGCGGACCGGGCAGTAGCCGCAGTAGCGGTTCTCGACCGCGGCGAACGCCGAGCCCGCCATGCCGTCGGCGACCTCGAGGACCAGCCGGCCGGCCCAGCCCGGGTCGTCGGCCTCGGCCAGCGGCTCCTGCGGCTGCACGGCGTACCTGGCACCGCCGGCGGTGCCGACCTGCACCAGCTCGGCCCCGCCGCTCGCCGTCAGGCCCGGGAAGGCCCCCGCCTCGACGGCGAGCTGGTAGGTGGCCAGCTGGCCGTGGGTGGGCAGCTCGTCCGGCGGCACCTTCGCGGTGCCGGTCTTCAGGTCGACGACGACCGCCCGCCCGAGCGCGTCGCGCTCGATCCGGTCGACCCTTCCGCCGAGCCTGGCCCGGCCGACCTCCGCGGCGAACTCGAGCTCGGTGGCCACCACCTCCCGGCCGTTGTCGGCCAGCCAGCGGGCCAGCCGTCGGACCATGCCCTCGGCCCTGTCGCGCTCCCGGCGCGCCACCCAGCCGACCCCGAGGTCGACCGTGGGGAGCAGCGACTGCAGCCGGGCCTGCAGCGCGGCCTCGGTGCTCTGCTCCGGGGTGGTCGCGGCCTCGGCGACCGCGTGGACCAGCGTGCCGACCGTCTGCGCGGCACCGGCCGTGGTGCCCCCGCCGACGTGCTCGAGGAACCAGCGCAGCTCGCACCGGCGGAACGACTCGACCTTGGACGGGCTGACCGCGACCTGCTCGCCCTCGGCCCGGACGGGTCGCTCGTCGGACAGCGGGGGCAGGCCCCACCAGGACGCCGGGTCGGCCCCTCGCGCGCCGGCACCGGCCAGGGTGGCCAGCCGGTGCGCGGCGGCCGACCGGAGGTCAGGCGGAGCGGCCGGGTCGGTCACCGTCTGCCGCAGGTCGGCCACCAGGCTGGTCAGGGACATCGGCCGGTGGACCTGGGTGGTCGGCCGCGGGTCGTGCGCCGCGGGCGGGTCGATCTCGTCGAGGAACCGGGACGGGCTCAGGCCCTCGCGCTCGCTGGACACCGCCGTGACGAGCAGGCGACCGGCGGGCCCGGGTGACCGCGACGTAGAACAGCCGGCGCTCCTCCTCCAGCAGCCGGCCGAGGGTGGCCGCCGTCGCCTCGGCGGCGGCGGTGCGCTCGGCCCCGGGACGCAGCAGCTCGACCAGCCGCTCGGAGCCGAGGAAGGAGCCGCGCATCCGCAGGTCCGGCCAGGTGCCCTCCTGGACGCCCGCGACACAGACGAGGTCCCACTCGAGACCCTTGCTCGCGTGGGCGGTCAGCACCTGCACGGCGTCGTCGGCGACCGGTCGGACGGCCGGCTCGTCGCCGGGGATCTGCTGGCCCACGAGGTGGTCGACGAAGGACTCGGGGCCGGCACCGGGCAGCCGGTCGCAGAACCGGGCCGCGGTGTCGAACAGCGCGACGACGGCGTCGAGGTCGCGGTCGGCGGCCTCGCCGGCCGGCCCTCCCTCGCGACTGGCCCGCTCCCACCGGGTCGCCAGCCCGGTGCGCTCCCACAGCTCCCAGAGCACGTCCTCCGCGGTGGCCCCGGGAGCGGCGACGGCCTCGCGCGCCGCGGCGAGCAGGGCCGCGACCGTCACCGCCGGCCGGCTCGCCGAGCTCTCCAGCGTGGAGAGCACGGCGGGGTCGTCGAGCGCCTCGACCAGCAGCTGGCCCGAGGCGCGCCCACCGCCGGCCGCCAGCTCGTCGCGACGCAGCGCCTGCCGCAGCCGACGCAGCGCCATCACGTCGGCCCCGCCCAGCTGCGAGGTCAGCAGCTCGACCGCGGCGTCCTCGTCGAGCGTCTCGGGCCGCGCGGCGCAGCCCAGGAGCAGCAGCAGCGGCCGGACGGCCGGCTCGTGCTGCAGGGGGAGCTCGTCGCCGGACACGGCCACCGGGACCCCGGCCGCCGCCATGGCGCGCCGCAGCACCGGCATCGCGTGCACCGTCGACCGGACCACCACCGCCATCTGCGACCACGGCACGCCGTCGACCAGGTGCGCCTGCCGCAGCCGGGCGGCGACGAGCGCGGCCTCCTGCGACTCGGAGCGCAGCAGCGACACGGTCAGCTCGCCGGGCGGGACCCGGGCGGCGGCCAGGAGGTCGCGGTGGTGCCTCGGGCCGCCGAGGGCCCGGGCCACCCGCCGGCTGAGCCGCGAGCAGCGCGGGACCGGACCGCCGGCTCGTGCCCAGCGCACACCAGCGGGGCGGGGTCGCCGGTCGCGGGTCCGGAACGTCTCGCGGAACGTCCGGATCCCGCGTCGACGTCGGCCCCGCGGAACCCGTAGATCGACTGGTCGGGGTCGCCGACGGCGACCAGGTCACGGCCGCTCGCCGGAGAGCAGCCGCAGCAGCTCGACCTGCGCCGGGTCGGTGTCCTGTAGCTCGTCGACGAACACGTACGGCCGGGCGGCGCGCTCGGCCGAGAGCAGCGCCGGCTCGGCGAGCCAGAGACCGACCACGGCCCGGATCAGCTCGGCCGGGTCGTAGCTGGCGGCGTCGCGCAGGGCGGTGACCCCGGCGTACTGGTGCATGAACCGCGGCAGCCGCACGCCAGTCGTCGCGGCCCTGCGCGCGGCCCAGCCGGTCGAGCTCGGCGGCGCTCACGCCGCGCTCGTACGCGCGCATCAGGAGGTCGCGCAGCTCCTGGGCGAAGCCGCGGGTGGCCAGCGCCGGGCGCAGACCGCTCCGGCCAGCCCGGGGCACCGCCCTCGAGGTCGCCGGCCAGCAGGTCACGGACCACCAGGTCCTGCTCGGGCCCGGACAGCAGCCGGGGCGCCGGCTCGCCCCGTGCTGCGGCCTCGCGGCGCAGCAGACCGAAGGCGTAGGAGTGGAAGGTGCGCGCCAGGGGCTCCTTGGTGGCCCGGCCCAGGCGGGCGGTGATGCGGGACCGCAGCTCGGCGGCGGCCCGCCGGCCGAACGTCAGCACCAGCACCTGCTCCGGGTCGGCCCCGGCGGCGACCCGGGCCACGACCGCCTCGACCAGCGTCGTGGTCTTGCCGGTGCCCGGTCCGGCGAGCACCAGCAGCGGGCCGCCGGGGTGGGCGACGACCTCCTGCTGGGCCGGGTCGAGGACCGGCGCCCCGATGGGCGCCGCGACCGGCCGGACCAGCCGGTACGGCGACGGTGCGGCCGCCCGCCGGGCGCGCGGTCGCGGCTGGCTGGTCACGTCGGCCATCCCACCACGCACCCTGGACACGACCGGTGCGCGCCAGGGCCCATGATGGGCGCCGGCCATCGACAGGCGGGGCCGGCGACAGGCGGGAGGGTCACATGGGACGCCTGGTCTACTCGGCCATCACCTCACTGGACGGCTACACCGTCGACGCCGACGGCTCCTTCGACTGGGCGGCACCCGACGACGAGGTGCACGCCTTCGTCACCGAGCAGGAGCGCGCGGTCGGCACCTACCTCTACGGGCGCCGCATGTACGAGGTGATGTCGGCCTGGGAGCACCCCGACCAGATCGACCGGGCACCTGTCGTCGAGGACTACGCCGCGGTGTGGCAGGCCGCCGACAAGGTCGTCTTCTCCCGCTCGCTCGACGCGGTGACGACCGCGCGGACCCGCCTCGAGCGCGACTTCGAGCCCGCCGCGGTCCGGGCGCTGGTCGTCGCCGCCGACCACGACGTGTCGATCGGCGGGCCCGGGCTGGCCGCCGCGGCGATCCGGTCCGGCCTGGTCGACGACGTGCAGCTGTACGTGGTCCCCGAGGTGGTCGGCGGCGGGACCCGCGCCCTGCCCGACGGCGCGCGCCTCTCCCTGGAGCTGGTCGACGAGCACCGCTTCGCCGGTGGCGTCGTGCACCTGCACCACCGCGTACGGGCCTAGACGCGCACCACGTCGTACAGCGCCGACAGCGGGCCCTCGACCTGGTCGGCGTCGCCGACGATCGTCGTGACCAGGCCGGCGGGCGCGAGCATGTGCTGCGCCGCCTCGTGCACCTCCGCCGGCGTGACGGCGAGCAGGCGCGCGGGGTGCTCCCGCAGCCAGGTGACGTCGAGCCCGTCGGCCAGCAGCACCGCGAGCGTGCCCGCCAGCCCCGCCTGGGTGGCGGTGGACAGGGCCAGGGTCCCGACGAGGTACTGCGCGGTCGCGGCCAGCTCGTCGGCACCCGGCGGGAGGCTGACCATGCGTCCCAGCTCGTAGGCGACCTCGACCATCGCCGGGGCGGTCACCTCGGTGGCGACCTCGGCGGCCGTGAGCATGCACGACGCCCCGGCCGCGTGCCGGATCATGCTGCGCGGGCTGTACGTGTAGCCCTTGTCCTCGCGGATGTTCACGGTCAGGCGCGAGGAGAAGTAGCCGCCGAACAGCGCGTTCGCCAGCTCGGCCGCGGCGAAGGTCGGGTCGGTGCGGGCGACGGCCGGGCCGCCGACCCGCAGGTTGGACTGCACCGCGCCCGGCCGGTCCACCAGCCGGAGCGGTCCGGTCACCGGGGCCGGGACCTTCGGGATCGTCGGCTGGCTGCCGGTGGTGTCCCAGCCGGCGAACGCGGCGGCGACCTGGTCGAGCGCCCGGGACGGTGTCAGGTCGCCGACCAGCACGAGCAGGCTGCCGTCGGGCAGCAGGCGGCGGCGGTGCGCGGCGCGCAGCGCGGACACCGGCACGTCGAGCACCTCCTCGGCCGACGGGTGCTCGCGGCCGTACGCGTGGTCGCCGTACATCTGGTGCAGCCACGCCTCGTCGGCGATGACCCCGGGCTGGGACAGCGCCCGGCGCAGCTGGTCGGCCAGCCGGTGGGTCTCCCCCTCGACCTGCTGCTTCGGGTAGGCGGCGGAGGTCACCACCTCCGCGAGCAGGGCGAGGAGGTCGGTCAGGCCGGTGCGCAGCGACTCACCGGCGACCACCAGCCGGTCGGCGTCGCCGCTGACCCGCAGGGAGCCGCCGATCCGCTGCAGGGCCTCGGCCAGCTCCCCCTGGCTGCGCTCGCCGGTGCCGAGCATCATCGTGCGCTCGAGCAGCGCCGCCTTCGCGAGGTCGGCGGCCCGGCGTACCGGCGAGGGGACGCGGAGCCGGACCTGAACCACGGGCACGCTCGGCCGGCGGACCGCGACGACCCGCAGCCCCGAGGGGAGCACCCGCTCCGCGACGGTCGGCAGCTTGGCCGTGCGCGGCCTGGCCAGCCCCGGGACCGGACGGGGGCTGAACGCCTTGCGCGGGCTCATCGGGCACCGCCCGCGACGAGGTCGAGCCGGGCCCGGGCGTCGGGTCGGAGGGCGGCCGCGGCCGCCGCGACCTGCTCGCCGGTCACCTCGCCCAGCAGCGCGGGCATCTCCCCGACCAGCTCCGCGCGGCCCCGCTGCTGCTCGTAGGTGGCCATCGCCAGGATCCTCGACATCACGTGGTCGGCCCCCTGCAGGAGCGCGGACGAGAGCCGCGCCTGCACCCGGGCCATCTCGTCGTCGGGGACACCGTCGGTGGCGAGCCGGTCCAGCTCCTCGTCGACGGCGGAGACCACGTCGTCGGTGCGGACGTCGGGCGCGTGGTGGGCCTCCACCAGCAGCGCCGTCGGGTTGCGCACGTCGAACGCGTCCTCCATCAGCCCCACGTGCGCACCCACGTCGGTGGCCACCCGGTCGTCCTGCACGAGGCGCCGCCGCAGCCGGGAGGCGTCGCCGGTGGCGAGCACGGAGGTGAGGACCACGAAGGGCAGGTAGGCATCGAGGTCCGCCGGGTCGGGGACCCGCCACCCCAGGGCCACGGCCGGCGCGGGGGCCAGGGGGTCGACCTGCTCGTCCCGGCGCTCGCCGGTGGGTGCCGGCTCGTCGAAGTCCGGCCGGGGCGGAACCGGGCGGCGGGGCACGTCGCCGAAGTGGGTGCGCACCATCTCCATCGCCCGGTCGGGGTCGAGGTCGCCACCGACGCAGAGCACGGCGTTGCCGGGTGCGTAGTAGGTGTCGAAGAAGTCGCGCGCGTCCTCGACGGTCGCGCTCTCGAGGTCCTCGAACCCGCCGTAGCCGTTGTGCGCGTTCGGGAACGACTCGAACAGCACCGGAGGAAGCGTGAGCCACGGGAACCCGCCGTACGGCTGGTTCATCACGTTGACCCGGATCTCCTCCTTCACCACGGCGAGCTGGTTGGCGAGGGTCTCCTCGGTCACCGCGGGCGACCGCATCCGGTCGGCCTCGAGGAACAGCGCGCGCTCCAGGGCGTTCGACGGGAGGGCCTCGAAGTAGTTGGTGTAGTCCAGCCGGGTCGAGCCGTTCAGGGTGCCGCCGGAGGACTGCACGTACGTGACGTGCTCCATCTTCTGCAGCGACGCGGACCCCTGGAACATGAGGTGCTCGAAGAGGTGGGCGAAGCCGGTGCGGCCCTCGGGCTCGGAGCGGATGCCGACGTCGTAGTAGACGGCGACGGCCACGACGGGTGCCGACCGGTCGGGGGCGAGCACGACGCGCAGGCCGTTGCGCAGGGTGGCGCGCTCGACGGCGTACGACGTGGCGGACGGTGTCGCTGCTCGTGGCATGCGGGCGACCGTACCCCGCCCGTCGGCCGTTCCCACCCGCGGCCGTGCGGCACGCCGCGGACATAGGGTCGGGCCGGACCTGTCGCACCGGACCGAGGGGGACCCAGTGCTGCACGACTACCGCACGTCGACCGCCGACGACGTGGCGCGCGACGCCGCGGACGGCCTCGCCGACCTCGACCGTCGGGTCGACACCCTGGTGGCCGACCCGCCGGCCGGGCTGCTCGCGGTCGTCCAGGTCCTCGACGGCGTCGCCGGGGCCCTGGCGGACCTGGTGGGCCGCACCGGTTTCGTCGGCTGGGTGCACCCGGACGCCGGTGTCCGCGAGGCCGGCCAGGCGGCCTACGCCGACCTGTCCGGCTGGGGCGCCCGGCTGACGCTGCGCGACGACCTCGCGGCCCTCGTGCTCGGGCGCGCGGACCGGCCCGGTGCCGACCGGGGCGAGGAGGCGCGGCTCGTCGAGCGCTGGGTGCGCGACTTCCGGCGCAGCGGGCACACGCTGCCCGCGCCGGACCGGGAGCGGGTCCGCACGCTGCGCGACCGGCTCGCCGAGATCGAGTCGCGCTTCGACGTGAACATCGCCACCGACACCGACGGGATCGAGGTCACCCGCGAGGACCTCGAGGGCCTGCCCGACTCCTTCGTCGACGGGCTCCGGCCGGGCAGCGAGTCCGGGACGTACGCCGTCTCGCTGGACTACCCCGAGCTGCACCCGTTCCTCGCCGGGGCCCGCCGCCGGGACCTGCGCGAGGCGCTGCTCCGGCGGTCCCGCAACCGCGGCGCGACCGCCAACCGCCCGCTCGTCGTCGAGGGCCTGGCGGTCCGGCGCGAGCTCGCCCGGCTGCTCGGCTACCCGTCGTGGGCGCACTACGCCACCGAGGTACGGATGGCCGGGCGCCCCGAGCGCGCCCGCGCCCTGCTGGACCGCATCTCGGCTGCCGTCGAGGCGCACGTCGCCACCGAGAACTCCGAGCTGCGCGCACTGCTCGTCGAGGACGGCGCACCGGAGGACGTCCGTCTGGAGCTGTGGGACGTCGAGTACGCCCGGCGGATCCGCACCGAGCGCACGGTCGGTCTCGACCCCTCGGACCTGGCGGAGTACTTCCCTGTCGACGCGGTGCTCGCCACGATGTTCGACCTGATCGGGCGGCTGCTCGGGCTGACCTTCCCGGAGGCACCGCCGGCCGACGCCGGCACCGCCTGGCACGACGACGTGACCCTGCGGGAGATCCGGGACGAGGGCACCGGTGAGCTGCTCGGCCGGGTCTACCTCGACCTCTTCCCGAGGGAGGGCAAGTTCAGCCACGCGGCGGCCTTCGACCTGGTCCGGCCGAGGGTCGGGCCCGACGGCAGCCGGCTCGAGGGGCTCTCGGCGCTGGTCACGAACTTCTCGGCGCCGCGGCCGGACCGGCCGGCCCTGCTGCGCCACGACGAGGTCGAGACCCTCTTCCACGAGCTGGGGCACGTCGTCCACGAGTGCGTCACCACCACCCGGTACTCACGCTTCGCCGGCACGTCGACCGAGGGCGACTTCGTCGAGGCCCCCAGCCAGCTGCTGGAGCGGTGGGCCTGGGAGCCGGCGGTGATCGAGGGCATCGCCCGGCACTGGCGCACCGGCGCACCGCTCGACCCGGACGTCGTGCGCCGGCTCACGGCGTCCCGCTTCGCCGGGGCGCTCGGCCGCACGGCGCGCGGGCTGTCGCTGAGCAGCCTCGACCTCGACCTGCACGAGGCCACCGACGACGTCGACCTGGACGACGCCGTGCGCCGCAGCAGCGAGGTGACCCAGCTGCCCTACCCGGAGGGCACCTTCCTCCTCGGCTCCTTCGGGCACCTGTTCGGCGGGTACGACGCGGGCTACTACGGCTACCTCTGGGCGGAGGTCATCGGCGAGGACATGGTCGGCCGGTTCGAGCGCGAGGGGATCCTCTCCCCGGCCGTGGGCCGGGCGTTCCGGGCCGACGTGCTGGAGCCGGGCGGCTCCCGCGACGGCGACGCCCTGGTCGAGGCCTTCCTCGGCCGGCCGGCCGACCCGCAGGCGTACCTGCAGTCCCGCGGCTGGGCCTAGCGCCCGTCCGACCCACCTGGGGGGTCAGCGGCCGTCCCAGCGGGCCCGCCGCATGTCCACGCGGGTGCCGTCCGGCCGCAGCGGGGTGGCCTCGGCCCGGTGCTGGGCCAGGCACTCCCCCTCCTTGCCGGGCGGCGGCGAGCCGTCCGCGTGCAGCACCCGCCACCACGGCAGGTCCCCGGCGCTGCGCGACATCGCCCGGCCGACCTGGCGCGGCCCGCCCGCCCCGAGGTACTCCGCGACGTCGCCGTACGACATCACCCGGCCCGGCGGGATGAGGGCGACCACCGCGAGCACCCGCTCGTCGTACGACGGTCCGTCCATGCCGCTCAGGCCGCTCAGCCGCTCAGGCCGCTCATCCCGCTCCCCCGCCCAGCCCCCGCACCAGCGCGACGAGGTCCGCGGCGACGCGCTCCGGCTGCTCCCACAGGACGAGGTGGCCGGTGCCCTCGTACACGCGCAGCTCCGCCCCGGGGATGTCCGCCACCATCCGCTCCTCGTCCTCGCGTGCCAGCACCTCGTCCCGGTCGCCCCACAGCGCGACGGTGGGCGCCACCAGCCTTCCGGACGCGCTCGGCGGCTCGGCCTCGAGCAGGCCGGACACGACGGCCCGCCAGACCCCCGCCGGCACCCGGGCGGCGTCCTGCACCATCTGCTCGAGGAACTCCGACGGCAGGCTGCGCCCCACCGGGAACGACTCGACCGCCGCGCGGGCGAACGACTGCGGCACGGGGTCGGTCAGGGCCCCGGCGTCGCGGACCCACGCCGGCACCGGCATCCCGCGAAGGCTGCGCGGCGAGCCCACGAGCAGCAGGCCGGACACTCGCTCCGGCCGGTCGGCCGCGACCTGCTGCGCCACCAGGCCCCCGCTGGACGTGCCCGCGAGCACCGCGCGGTCCACGCCGACCGCGTCCAGGACGCCGACCACGTCGGCCGCCGCCTCGCCCACCCGGTAGCCGTGCGCCGGCTTGTCCGCGTCGCCGTGCCCGCGCTGGGTGGGCGCCAGCGCCCGCAGGTCGGCCGGGAGGCAGGACAGCAGCCGGCTCCAGGACCGCCAGGACTCACCGACCGCGTGCAGGAGCACGACCGGCACGCCCGACGGGCTGCCGGACTCGACGTACGGCAGCGTCGTGCCGTCCGGGAGCCGGACGGTCGAGGTCCTCATCCCGCCGATGATGCTCCTCCGTGCGCAGGGGCTAGCGCAGCCCGAACCGCTCGCGCTCGCCGGCGGGCACCAGGTCGGCGTACGACGGGTTGCGGGCCAGCCAGACCCGGACGTAGGAGCAGTACGGCAGCACCTGCCAGCCGCGCGCCCGCGCGGCGTCGAGGGCCTCGGCCACGAGCCGGCCGGCGATCCCGGTCCCCCGGCGGGCCGGGTCGACCTCGACGTGGTCGACGGCGTACGTCGACGGACCGACCGCCCGGTAGGCGAGGAAGCCGGCGGGCTCGTCGCCGACCCGGATCTCGAACCGGCCGGCGGGCGCGTCCTCGACCACCGCCACGTCGTCGTCGGGCGGCAGCTGCTCAGCCGTCATCAGTACGTCGGCAGGCTGGTGTCGATCTGGGTGGCCCAGGCCACGACGCCGCCGCCGACGTGCACGGCGTCGGCGAACCCGGCGCCCTTGAGGACCGCGAGGGCCTCGGCCGACCGGGCGCCGCCCTTGCAGTGCAGCACCACCGGCTTGTCCTGCGGCAGCTCGGACAGGGCCTCGCCGCTCATGATGCGGTCCTTGGGGATCAGCGTCGCGCCGGGGATGGACACGATCTCGAACTCGTTGGGCTCGCGGACGTCGACGAGGTAGAAGTCCTTGCCCTCGTCCATCATCGCCTTGAGGTCGCGCACCGAGATCGTGGAGCCCTTGGCCGCCTGGGCCGCCTCGTCGCTGATCGTGCCGCAGAAGGCCTCGTAGTCGATCAGGCCGGTCTCGAGGGTGATCTCCGGGTTCTTGCCGCACACCGCGCACTCGGGGTCCTTGCGGACCTTCACCGTGCGGTAGGTCATCTCCAGGGCGTCGTAGACCATCAGCCGGCCGACCAGGGGGTCACCGATGCCGGTGAGCAGCTTGATGGCCTCGTTGACCTGGATCGAGCCGATCGACGCGCACAGGACGCCGAGCACGCCGCCCTCGGCGCACGAAGGCACCATGCCGGGGGGCGGGGGCTCCGGGTAGAGGCAGCGGTAGCAGGGGCCGTTCTCGGCCCAGAAGACCGACGCCTGGCCGTCGAAGCGGTAGATCGAGCCCCAGACGTAGGGCTTGCCGAGCAGCACGGCCGCGTCGTTGACCAGGTAGCGCGTGGCGAAGTTGTCGGTGCCGTCGACGATCAGGTCGTACGGCGCGAAGACGTCGAAGACGTTGGTCGAGTCGAGCCGCTCCTCGTGCAGCACGACCTCGACGAACGGGTTCGCCTCCTGGATCGACTCCTTGGCCGAGAGGGCCTTGGACTTCCCGACGTCGGACTGGCCGTGGATGATCTGCCGCTGCAGGTTCGACTCGTCGACGACGTCGAACTCCACGATGCCCAGGGTGCCGACACCGGCGGCCGCCAGGTAGAGCAGCGCGGGCGAGCCGAGGCCGCCGGCCCCGACGACGAGGACCTTGGCGTTCTTCAGCCGCTTCTGTCCGGTCATGCCGACATCGGGGATGATCAGGTGGCGCGAGTAGCGGCGCACCTCGTCGACGCTGAGCTCGGCTGCGGGCTCGACGAGCGGGGGAAGTGACACGGGAAGGCCTCCGGTCGCGGGTGGACTAGCCACTAGTGAACCTCGTCCGGGCCCCCGGTGATTCCCCTTCCTGCCAGCATGTGGGCATGCGCCCCGTGGTCGGCATCACCTCGTACGTCGAGCAGGCCCGCTGGGGCGTGTGGGACGTGCCCGCCTGCGTGCTGCCGTTCCGCTACGTCGAGCGGGTCGAGGCCGCCGGCGGCACCGCCGTCGTGCTGCCGCCCGCCGCCTCCGCCGACGCCGAGGTCCTGGACCGGCTGGACGCCGTGGTGTTCGCCGGCGGCGCGGACCTCGACCCCGGCCTGTACGGCGAGGAGCCGCACGCCCAGACCACCGGGCTGCGTCCCGAGCGGGACGCCGCCGAGGTGCCCCTGATGAAGGCGGCCCTGGAGCGCGACGTCCCCCTGCTCGGCATCTGCCGCGGCATGCAGGTGCTCTCGGTGGTGCGCGGCGGCTCGCTCGTCCAGCACCTGCCGGACGTGGTCGGCCACGAGGACCACCGGCCCGCCCCGGGTGTCTACGGGCTGCACGACGTGCGGCTGGAGCCCGGGTCGCTGGCGCACCGGCTGCTCGGTCCGCAGGCGAGCGTCCCGTCCTACCACCACCAGGGCCTGGCCTCGCCCGGCACGCTGCGCGTCACCGGGTGGGCCGACGACGACTCCCCCGAGGTCGTCGAGGACCCCGACCTGCGGTTCGCCCTCGGCGTGCTGTGGCACCCGGAGGCGAGCGACGACCTGCGCCTGTTCGAGGCCCTCGTCGCGGCCGCGACCCCCTGACCCCGCGCCCCCCACTGAAGATCGTTTGCGACCTGGTTCCCCGACACGCCGTCGTACGCCCGGCGTGTCGGGGACTGAGGTCGCAAACGATCATGAAGGGGTGGGGTACGGGCGGGGCCTCTAGGGTCGGCGCGGGGACCACGGCCGGGGACGCCGGCCCCGATCCGGAGGTGCAGCAGTGAGCGAGAGCCCGTTCGACGCCGACCTTGCCGTCACCCAGATCCTGGTCGTCAGCGACATCGCCCGGTCCCGCGACTTCTGGGTCGACGTCCTCGGCGCCGGGCTGTACCGGGAGTACGGCGGCACCAGCGCCGTCCTCACGTTCGCCGGAAGCTGGCTGCTGCTGGTGACCGGCGGCGGACCGACCAGCGACAAGCCCGACGTCACCTTCGCGCCGCCGGTCGACGTCACGACCGTCAGCCACGCGATGACGCTGCGGGTGGCCGACTGCCGGGCGTCCTACGACACGCTGCTGGCCCGCGGCGCCACCTTCCTCACCCCGCCGGTCGACCACGGGGCGGAGATCCGGTGCTTCCTGCGCGACCCGGACGGCCACCTGGTCGAGCTGTCCCAGGCGGTGGGGTGAAGCCCTACCTGCTGCTGCGCGCCGCAGAGCTGCGCGCCGAGCGGCCGGCCGGCGAGGTGGACGACGTGCACTTCACCGAGGCGCTGGCGGCGTCGGTGGTCGAGGAGACGACCCGCCCGGGAGACGTCGTGCTCGACCCGTTCGCGGGGTACGGCACGACGCTCGCGGTGGCGGCCCGGCTCGGCCGGGTCGCGGTCGGGGTGGAGGTGCTGGCCGACCACGTCGAGCTGGTCCGGGCCCGCGCCGGGGACGGCGCCCACGTCGTGCAGGGCGACTCGCGCCGGCTGTCCGACGTCCTCGCCGGCGAGCTGGACCGGCCGGTCGACCTGGTGCTGACCTCCCCGCCGTACATGACGCCGGTGGCCCACCCGGAGAACCCGCTGACCGGGTACGCCACGGACGACGGTGACTACCCGACGTACCTGCGCGAGCTGAGCGACGTCTTCGGCGAGGTCGCCGGGCTGCTGCGCCCCGGCGGCCACGTCGTCGTCAACGTGGCCAACGTGGTGACCCGCACGGCGACCGGCGACGTCGTCACCCCGCTCGCGTGGGACGTGGGCCGGGTCGTCGGCGCGCACCTGGCCTTCCAGGGCGAGACGTTCCTGTGCTGGGACGAGCACCCGCCCGGCCTCGCCGGCGACTACCTGCTCTGGTTCCGCAAGCCCTGACGCTTCGTGGCGGCGGGTGGCGGTGGACCCCGCCAGCGGAGCCCGCCGGAACAGCGAACGCGATCAAGTGCTGCCGGTGGACCCTCGACGAGGATCACGGCATGACGATCCCATGGCACGAACCCCTGGTCCCCCGCACGCCAGCGCCACGCACCCTCCCGGAACCGCCCCGCCGTGGCGAGCCGGGTGGCGAGCCCTGCGGCGTCTGCTGCGGCTCCTCGACCCCCCCGGTCTGGTCCGACGAGCACTGGACGCTGCACCCGCCGGTCGGGGGCAGCCTCCCGGGCACGGTGTGGGCCGCCTCGAGGCAGCACGCCGACAACTTCGCCGACCTCGACCCCGCCGCCGCGGCCTCCTTCGGCTCGCTGTGCGCCCGCGTGGAACGCGCTGTGCTGGCACGGGGCGACGTCGCCCGGGTCCACCTCTACCGCTGGGGCGACGGCGGAGCCCACTTCCACGTGTGGTTCATGCCGCGGCCCCTCGGCATGCTCGAGGCCTCCGGTGCGATGCTGCCGCTGTGGGAGGACGTGCTGCCCAACCTCACCGACGCGGACCTTCGGACGGCCGCCGAAGCGGTGGCCGCGTCGATGGGGTGAGGCGGCCCGAGGACCGCTTCGTCGAGTTCGTGGAGCGGCTGGCCACCGACCTGGACGCGATCCCGGGCAGTGCGACGGAGCTGGCCGCCGATGCGCACCTCTCCCGGCACCACTTCGAGCGGGTGATCACCGCCCTCGGCGGCGAGTCCCCCACGCGGTTCCGTTCCCGGGTCCTGCTCGAACGTGCCGCCTACCGGATGACCACCACCGACGCGAGCCTGCTCGACATCGCGGTCGGGGCCGGCTTCTCCTCGCACGAGGCGTTCACCCGCGCGTTCCGCCGGGAGTACGGCACGGCACCCTCTGCCTGGCGACGCCGACCGGCCAGGTTCCGGATCGCGTCGCCCAACGACGTCCACTTCCACCCGCCCGCTGGCCTCCGGCTGCCGGCAAGGCACACGATGTCCGGCATGGACCTGGTGGTGGAGATGGTCGAGCACCACGTCTGGCTGGTCGACCAGCTGGTCCGGCGGGCGGAAGGACTGACCGCCGAGCAGCTGGACGAGCCCTTCGTCGGCCCGGTGGAAGGGATCGACGGCGAGTCGCTGCGGTGGTCGCTGTCGCGACTGATCGGCCAGATGGGCATGTGGTGCGCGGCGATGGACGACGCTGAGTACGACTTCACGGTCGAGGACGGTGAGTCGGTCACCTCGATGCGGCGCCGGCTGGCCACGACCGGGCCGGCATTCGTCCGCCAGGTCCGGGAGGTGGCTGACGGTGGCCGGTTCGACGAGACCTTCGTCGACGCGTTCTCCCCCGAGCCGGTCGTGATGACGTACGGCGCGATGGTCGCCCATGTCCTGACCTTCGCCGCGCACCACCGGCTGCTGGCGGTCGCCCAGCTGCGGGCGTTCGGGATCACCGATCTCGGCTTCGGTGACCCCAAGTCATGGTTCACCCGCGCGATCAGCGATATCGATCAAGCCCGGTGACCTGCCTGCTCCACAGGCTGCCGGCATGGACGGATCGACGAGGATGAGCACGCAGCAGACGACCTCGGTGCTCGCGCGCCGGCTCGGCACCGGGGACGCCGTCGTCGTCGGGCTGTGCGCCATGATCGGAGCCGGGGTCTTCACGGTGTTCGCCCCGGCCGGCCGGGCGGCGGGCTCCGGCCTCCTGGTCGGGCTGGCCGTGGCTGCCCTGGTGGCGACGTGCAACGCGCTCGCCTCGGCGCAGCTGGCCATGACGTACCCCACGTCCGGAGGGACCTATGTCTACGGTCGCGAGGTGCTCGGCGAGTGGTGGGGCTTCCTCGCCGGCTGGGGGTTCGTCGTCGGCAAGACCGCGTCGTGCGCGGCCATGGCGATGACCTTCGCGGTGTACGCCGTCCCCGGTGACGGCTGGTGGACCCGAGCAGTCGCTGCCCTGGCGGTCGTGACGCTGACCGGTGCCCACCTGCGCGGCATCACCCGCACCGCGAACGTCGCCCGGCTGCTGCTGACCCTGACCCTGCTCACGCTGGCGGTCTTCGTGGTCCTCGCCTGGCGGCAGGCGGCCTCCGGCGCCGAGGTCCCGCAGCTCGTCGCGCGCGGCGGGGTCCACGGGGTCCTGCAGTCCGCCGGGCTGCTGTTCTTCGCCTTCGCGGGGTACGCCCGGATCGCCACGCTGGCCGAGGAGGTCAAGCGGCCCGAGACGATCGGCCGGGCCATCGTCCTGGCGCTCGCCGCGACGATCGCGGTGTACGCCGTGGTGGGGACGGCCCTCATCGAGGTGCTCGGGAACGGACTGACCGGCACCACCACCCCGGTGGCGACCGCCGTGCGCGCCAGCGATGCCGACTGGGCCGTCCCGATGGTGCGGGTCGGCGCAGCGGCCGCCGCGCTCGGCGCCCTGCTCGCGCTGCTGGCCGGGGTCGGCCGCACCACGCTGGCCATGGCCCGCGAGCGGGACCTGCCCCGGCAGCTGGCCACCGTCGATCCGGTGCACCAGGTGCCACGGCGCGCCCAGGTCGCGGTGGCGACCGCTGCCGTCGCGCTCGTGCTCGTCTTCGACCTCCGGGGCGCGATCGGCTTCTCCTCCTGCGGCGTCCTGGTCTACTACGCGGTCGCGAACGTCTCGGCCATGCGCCAGCCCGCCGAACGGCGGCGCTGGCCGCGGCTCGTCAACGTGGTGGGTCTCCTCGGCTGCCTGACCCTGGTCGCAGCCCTGCCGACGGCCTCGGTGCTGGCGGGTCTCGCGGTTCTCGCCGTCGGGCTGGTCGGGCGGCTGCTGCGGATCACCTCGGCGTCCCGGACAGGGCGCCCGACCTGACCGGACGCGCCCGCAGCACGGGCCGACCGCGGCGACCACCTGATCGGCCTCCTGCCCTGACACCGCCCGGGGTGGTTGACCGCGGTCCTACGCTGCGGACGTGAGCGAGGTCGTCGTCGCGGAGGCGCTGGAGTCGGCTCCGGACCTCGGCGCCTCGTCCTCGCTGCCCGCCTACGTCCGGATCGAGCGGTGGCTCACGTCCTGCATCGACGACGGCACGCTGGTGCCGGGTGACAAGCTCCCGCCCGAGCAGGTGCTCGCCGCCGACCTCGGGGTCAGCCGGATGACCCTTCGGCAGGCGCTGTCCGGGCTGGAGGAGGCCGGGACCATCGTGCGTCGGCCGGGCCGGCACGGCGGCACCTTCGTCGCGCAGCCGCGCATCGTCTGCGACCTGACCGGGCTGGCGGGGTTCACAGAGCAGATGCGCCGGGCGCACGTACGCGCCGGTGCACGGGTCGTCAGCGCCCTCACCCGGGTCACCACGCCCACGGAGGCGGGCGCCCTCGGGCTGGCCGGACGCGGCCGGGTGCACGAGGTCGTGCGGGTCCGCTCCGCAGACCGGGAGCCGCTGGCCATCGAGCACGCGTGCTTCCCCGCGCGGCTGTTCCCGGACCTCCTCGACCATCGGCTCACCGGCTCGCTCTACCGCCTGCTCGAGCGCCGCTACGACCACGCCCCGCACACCGCCAACGAGGTCCTGGAGCCCGTCATCGCCTCGGCCGAGCAGGCCACCCTGCTGCGCATCGACGAGGGCGACCCGCTGATGCGGATCGAGCGGACGGCCTTCACCGCGTCCGGCGTGGCGGTCGAGTACGCGCACGACGTCTTCCGGGCCGACCGCACCCGCATCGTCCTGCGCACCGGGCTGCGCGACGACGCACGCACCACGCTCGGGGCGCCGTCCCCGGGCACGACCCCGTGACGCGCAGCGGTCAGACGTCGGCGCGGACCCGGCTGCTCGTCGGGTCGACAAGCGGCTGGGCCACGACCTCGCCGTCGGCCCAGTCGCCGAACACGTTGACCGACACCCGCGTACCGGGCTTCGCGAGCTCGACCGGCAGGTAGGCGTAGGCGATCGACGCATCGGTCGTGAAGCCGTACCCGCCGGAGGTGACTCGTCCCACGACCTCGCCGCCCACTCGCACCGGTTCGCTGCCGAGTGCCACCACGCGCGGGTCCACCAGCGACAGGCAGGCGAGCCGGCGGGTGGGGCCGGCCGCCTTCTTCGCGACCAGCGCCTCCCGGCCCTCGAAGCCGCCCGGCTTGTCGAGCTTCACGCAGAACCCCAGCCCGGCCTCGTACGGGTCGGTCTCCGGCGTGATGTCGGTGCTCCAGACGCGGTAGCCCTTCTCCAGCCGTAGGGTCTCGATGGCGCGGTAGCCGGCAGCCACCATCCCGTGCTCGCGGCCGGCCTCCCACAGCGACGTCCACAGCCCCAGGCCGTACTCGGCAGGCGCGTAGAGCTCCCAGCCGAGCTCACCGACGAAGGTCACCCGCAGCGCCCGGACCGGGACGTCGCCGACCGCGATGTCGCGCGCCGTCATGAACGGGTGCGCGGCGTTGGACAGGTCGGCCCCGGTGAGGGAGCCGAGCACCGCCCGGCTGCCCGGTCCCCACAGCGCGTAGGTGACGTACTGACCGGTCACGTCGTCGACGCGCACGACGGCGTCCCGCCGTCGGGCCTGGCGTCGCAGCCACGACCGGTCGTGACCACCGAAGGACGTCCCGGTCACGACCAGGAACTCGTCGGCCGCCAGCCGGGTGACGGTGAAGTCGCACTCGATGCCGCCGCGCGCGTTGAGCGCCTGGGTGTAGGTGATGTCCCCGACCTCGCGCGCGACGTCGTTGTCACAGACCCACTGCAGCAGTCCCGCCGCGTCCGGGCCGGTGACGAGCAGCTTCGCGAACGACGACTCGTCGTACAGCGCGACGGCCTCGCGGGTGGCTGCGTGCTCGACACCGGTCGCGGGCGACCAGAGCCGGCCGGCCCAGCCGCGGGGACGGCGCGACTCGTCTCCGGTCGCGGCGTTGGACTCGTAGTGGTTGACCCGCTCCCAGCCGGACTTCTCACCGAAGGACGCGCCGTGCTCGACGTGCCACGGGTAGGCGGGGCTGGTGCGCAACGGCCGGCCGGCCTCCCGCTCCTGCCCGGGGTAGACGATGTCGTAGTAGGTCTCGTAGTTCTCCAGCGTCCGGGCCAGCGTGTACGACGGCGACCGGTACTGCGCCCCGAACCGCCGGACGTCCATGTGCCACACGTCCATGCCGGGGTCGCCGGACACGATCCACTCGGCCATCACCCTGCCGATGCCGCCGGCGCCGGCGATGCCGTGGGCGCAGAACCCGGCCGCCACGAAGAACCCGTCGACCTCGGTCTCACCGAGCAGGAACTCGTTGTCCGGCGTGAAGGCCTCCGGACCGTTGATGACCTTGCGCAGCCCCACGTCGGCCATCGCCGGCACCCGGACCTGCGAGTTGTGGGTGATCTCCTCGAACCGGTCCCACACCTCCGGCAGCAGCCGGCCGTTGAAGTCGGGAGGGATCGCGTCGTAGGAGCGTGCGGACGCGGTCCACGGCTCGGCGGTGCGCTCGTACCCGCCCATGACGAGTCCGTCGACCTCCTGGCGGTAGTACACGAGCAGGTCCGGGTCACGCAGGGTCGGCAGCGGGGACTCGCGGCGCTCCAGGAACGCCTCGGTGACCACGTACTGGTGCGACATCGGCACCACAGGCAGCCGGACGTCCACCATCCGCGCGATCTCCGCGGCGAACATCCCGCCACAGTCGACGACCACCTCGCAGGCGATGGTGCCCCGGTCGGTGTGCACCCGGGCGACCCGTCCCCCCGGTGCGTCGATGCCCGTGACCCGGGTGTGGGGGTGGACCTGCACCCCGGCTGCCCTGGCGAGGTTCGCCAGCGCGTAGCAGAGCTGCGACGGGTCGACGTAGCCGTCGGAGGCGAGGTAGGCACCCCCGACGACGCCGGTGACGTCGATCAGCGGGAACATCTCCAGGGCCTCCGCGGGCGAGATCTCCTGCAGCGGCAGCCCGAAGGACGTGGCCCAGCTGATCTGCCGCCGGATCTCCTCCATCCGCTCGGGGGACGACGCCAGCCGGATGCCACCGCACTCGACCCAGCCCGGCGCGTGCTCGGTCTGCTGGAGCCGTCGGTACAGCTCGACCGAGTAGGCGTTCATCCGCGTCAGGGTGGGGTCCGCGCGCAGCTGTCCCACGAGCCCGGCGGAGTGGAACGTCGAGCCGCTGGTGAGCTCGGCCCGGTCGACCAGGACCACGTCGGTGCGCCCGAGCTCGGCGAGGTGGAAGGCGACGCTTGCTCCGCCGACCCCACCGCCGATGACGACCACGGACGCCCGGCCCGGGAGCGGACGAGCGGTCGGCGATTCCGTCACCCGTCGGAGGGTATCGGCTTTCGGTCTAGACCGTTATGGGCCCCGGGGCTAGGTTCACGGGCCATGACCGGCGCGCGTGACGAGTCCGAGACAACCCCCCCGGACTCCGTGCTGGCGCGGCTCGAGACGACCCTCGCGCACGTGCCGTCCCTTGCCGGGGAGCCGCGCGAGGTGTCGGCTCTCGAGGGCGGCCTGACCAACTTCAACTTCAAGGTCGCGACGCCGGAGCGCACGGCGGTGGTCCGCCTCTCGAGCTCGGACGGCGACCTGCTGGCGATCGACCGGGACGCAGAGCACGAGAACTCACGTCGGGCTGCGCAGAGCGGAGCCGCCCCGGCGGTGCTCGACTACCTTCCCGACGACCACGCGCTCGTCGTCGAGTGGGTCGAGGGTCGCACCCTGACGGCGGACGACCTCCGCGACGAGGAGATGCTGGGGCGGGTGGCTTCGGTGTGCCGCCTCCTGCACGCCGGCCCCCGGTTCGTCGGCGACTTCGACATGCTCGCCGTCCAGCGTCGCTACCTCGCCCTCGTGCAGGAGCGCGGCTTCCGCCTGCCCGCGCGCTACCTCGACCTGCTGCCCGAGGCCGACCGGGTCGCCACCGCCCTGGCGGTGCGTGCACCGGGCACCGTCCCCTGCAACAACGACCTGCTCGCCGCGAACTTCATCGATGACGGCGACCGCCTGTGGGTCATCGACTACGAGTACGGCGGCAACAACGACCCGTGCTTCGAGCTGGGCAACATCTGGCAGGAGTCCGAGCTCTCACCCGACCACCTGGAGGTCCTGGTCGACGCCTACGTCGGCCGGCGGGTCCGGCACCTCGTCGCCCGGGCCAGGCTGCTCGGGCTGATGGCGCGCTACGGATGGACGCTCTGGGCCTCCATCCAGGCCGAGGCCAGCCCGATCGACTTCGACTTCTGGTCCTGGGGCATGGCGAAGTACGAGCTGGCGCTGGCCGAGTTCGACGGCCCGGGGTACGCCGACCTGCTGGCCGAGGCCACCCGCCCGGACTGACCGGGCAGACCAGCCGGGACGACCGGCACGCGCGTCGTCCCGGCTGGTCTCGCGGTGCTAGTCGCCGAACGCCTCGACGACGGCCTTGTCGATGGTGTGCTTGGGCCCGGTGAACCACTTGTGCGCGGACACGCTCCACCACAGGCTCAGCAGGATCAACGCACCGCCGGTGAGGATCGGGGCGTAGTTGACGAACTTCCACGAGAAGTCGTCGGTGAAGGGGACCGCCGCCGGGGTGAACGGCAGCACGAAGTACACCGAGATGATCGCGATCTCGGCGACCGCGACGAGGTTCATCCACTTGTACTTCTGGCCGTTGTTCCATCTCCCCGGGACGAAGGAGTCCCCGGCCTTCCACCTGAGCCAGATCGGGATCAGGAAGGCGAGGTAGAGGCCGATCACCGCGACCGACACGACCGCGTAGAAGGCGACCGGCACGATGAGCGGCTCCTCGGCGGTCCCGAGGTTGACCTCGACCAGGGCGGGCAGCGTGATCAGCGCGCTGACCACGGCGACCAGCATGACGGCGTTGGCCGGGACCCGCACCTTGGACACCTTGGACCAGATGCTCGAGCCGGGAATGGCTCCGTCGCGGCTGAAGGCGAAGGTCATGCGCGACGAGCTGGTCATGCAGGCGGTGGTGCAGAAGAACTGGCCGGCCGCGGAGATGAACAGGATCAGCGCCGCCCACTTCGTGCCGAGAGCGCCGACGAAGATGGCCGCCACACCGCCACCGGCGATGCTCTCGATGTCGCTGTCCTGGATGGCGAACAGGAAGGCGAGCAGCAGGATCCAGCCACCCACGGCCGAGTAGAAGATCGAACGCCAGATCCCCTTCGCCGCCGCGTCGGAGGCCACCTGGGTCTCCTCGGACAGGTGGGCCGAGGCGTCGTACCCGGTGATCGTGTACTGCGTGAGCAGGAGTCCCAGGGGCAGCACGAGGAACCAGTACTTGCCGTCGCCGTACCCGGAGTTGTTGATGCGTTCCGTGAACACGAAGCTCATGCTCTGGTGGGTGTCCGGGACGACGATCAGGACCAGCACGATGAACGCCGCGCCGACGACGTGCCACCACACCGACACGTTGTTCATGACAGCCATCAGGTGGCCGCTGAAGATGTTCAGCACGGAGGCCAGCGCGAGGATGACCACGAAGGTGATGAACACCCGGGTCAGCGAGTACCCCTCGGAGTAGGACTCCGAGAAGGTGCTCACGGTGAGATCGAAGAAGGTGGCGCAGCCGTAGGCGACGGACGCCGTGACCGCCACCAGCCCGATGAGGTTCAGCCAGCCGGTGAAGAAGCCGGCCTTGGGGCCGCCCAGCTTCGCCGCCCACCAGTAGATGCCCCCCGATGTCGGGTAGGCCGAGACCAGCTCCGACATCGTGAAGCCGATGATGAGGATGAACGCCGAGATGATCGGCCAGCCCCAGGAGATGGCGACCGGTCCGCCGTTGTTCCAGGCCTGGCCGAACGTCGTGAAGCACCCGGCCAGGATCGAGATGATCGAGAACGAGATCGCGAAGTTGGAGAACCCCGACCAGGAGCGGTTCAGCTCCTGCTTGTAGCCCAGCTCGGCGAGGCGCCGTTCGTCCTCGTCCATCTGCGTCACATCTGCCACTGCACACAACCTCCATCGGAAGAGGTCCGCCCCCGCAGCGGACACCGCGCTGCTCCTGGATCCGGCCCGTGTCTACACCTCCGCGGAGGTCGTCCGCAGCCGATTGGCCGGTGCGAACAGCAGCCGGGTCGACGCGGGTCCGCGAGCGGACGCTACTCCCCGCCGAGAATTCGGTCTAGACCGGAACTCCCCGACACGGTGCCGCGACGACGTCCGGGTCAGTAAGGTCCGAGCGACCCCGGGAGAGCAGAGGACCGCCATGACCCGCACCGAGCCGGTTCTGTCCGTCGCGCAGCTGCGCGACAAGATCGACGACGGCCACCTCGACACCGTGGTCGTCGCCTTCCCGGACATGCAGGGCCGGTTGCAGGGCAAGCGGATGCACGCCCGGTTCTTCCTCGACACCGTGCTCGAGCACGGCACCGAGGGCTGCAACTACCTGATGGCGGTCGACGTCGACATGAACACGGTCGAGGGCTACGCCATCAGCTCGTGGGAGCGCGGCTACGGCGACATGAGGATGACGCCTGACCTGTCGACCCTGCACCTGGTCCCCTGGCTGCCCGGGACCGCGATGGTCATCGCGGACCTCGGGTGGCTCGACGACGAGCAGTCCACCGTCGTGGAGAGCCCTCGCCAGATCCTGCGGACCCAGGCGGACCGGGCCGCCGCACTGGGCTTCACCGCTCTCGCCGGCACCGAGCTCGAGTTCATCGTCTTCAACGACACCTACGAGCACGCCTGGGACAGCGCCTACCGGGGTCTCACCCCGGCGAACCAGTACAACGTCGACTACTCGCTGATCGGGACCAGCCGGGTCGAGCCGCTGCTTCGCGACATCCGCAACGGGATGTACGCCGCCGGCCTCGTGGTGGAGTCGGCCAAGGGCGAGTGCCAGCTCGGCCAGCACGAGATCGCCTTCAAGTACGACGAGGTGGTGCGGACGGCCGACAACCACTCGATCTACAAGACCGGCTCCAAGGAGATCGCCTCCCAGCACGGCAAGGCGATCACCTTCATGGCGAAGTTCGATGCCCGCGAGGGCAACTCCTGCCACATCCACATGAGCCTGAGGGGCAGCGACGGCGAGATCGTCTTCGACCAGGGCGCGGGGGCCACCCCCCTGTTCGAGAGCTTCGTCGCCGGCATCCAGGCGACCCTGCGTGAGATGACCCTGCTCTATGCGCCGAACATCAACTCCTACAAGCGGTTCCAGCCGGGCAGCTTCGCCCCGACGTCGACGGCGTGGGGCCACGACAACCGCTCCTGCTCGCTGCGGGTGGTGGGCCACGGCGCCGGGCTCAGGCTGGAGAACCGGGTCCCCGGCGGTGACGTCAACCCGTACCTCGCGCTGGCCGGGATGCTCGCGAGCGGCCTGCGCGGGGTGGAGCAGGAGCTGCCGCTGGAGCCGCCCTTCACCGGCAACGCCTACGTGTCCGACCACCCGAGGGTCCCCTCGACGCTCCGCGAGGCGCGGGACCTGTTCGCGGCATCGACCGTGGCGCGCGAGACGCTGGGCGACGCCGTCGTCGACCACTACGTGAACAACGCGGACGTCGAGCTGGCAGCTTTCGACGCGGCAGTCACCGACTGGGAGCGCTACCGCTCGTTCGAGAGGATGTGACGTGGCACCCGGCCCCACCCACGGCCCTGCCCACCGGTCTGCGCACGGGTCTGAAGCGGACACGCACGACGTCGTCGACCCCGCCACCGAGGAGCACGTCACCACGGTGCGGCTCGCCTCGGTCGAGGACACGGACGAGGCGGTGGCCCGCGCACAGGCGGCGTTCGAGACCTGGCGCGGGGTCGCTCCCGCAGACCGCGGACGCCTGCTCCGCCGGTTCGCGGCAGCGGTCGACGGCGCGCGGGAGGAGCTCGCACAGCTGGAGGTGCGCAACTCGGGCCACACGGTGTCCAACGCCCGCTGGGAGGCGGGCAACGTGCGCGACGTCCTGGACTACTACTCGGCCGCGCCGGAGCGACTGTTCGGCCGCCAGATCCCGGTCGCCGGCGGTGTCGACCTGACCTTCAAGGAGCCGCTGGGGGTCGTCGGCATCATCGTGCCCTGGAACTTCCCGATGCCCATCGCCGGCTGGGGCCTCGCGCCGGCCCTGGCTGCCGGCAACACGGTGGTCCTGAAGCCGGCCGAGATCACGCCGTTGACGGCGCTGCGGCTCGGGGAGCTCGCCCTGGAGGCAGGTCTGCCACCGGGGGTGCTGACGGTCCTGCCGGGCAAGGGCTCGGTCGTCGGCGACCGCTTCGTCACCCATCCGTCCGTCCGCAAGCTCGTCTTCACCGGCTCGACCGAGGTGGGCACCCGGATCATGGCCCGGGCGGCCGAGCAGGTGAAGCGCGTGACCCTCGAGCTCGGCGGCAAGAGCGCCAACGTGGTGTTCGCCGACGCGGACCTCGAGCGGGCCGCCGCCTCGGCTCCCTCCAGCGTCTTCGACAACGCCGGTCAGGACTGCTGCGCCCGAAGCCGCATCCTCGTCGAGCGCAGTGTCCACGACCGGTTCCTCGAGCTGCTGCAGGACGCCGTCGGGCGGGTCAAGGTGGCCGCGCCCGGCCTCGAGGACACCGAGATGGGACCACTCGTCAGCTCGGCCCACCGCGACCGGGTGGCGGCCTACGTCGACGACTCGGTCGACGTCGCGTTCCGTGGGTCGGCCCCTGAGGGGCCGGGCTGGTGGTACCCGCCGACCGTCGTCCGGCCGCGGAGCCCTCAGGACGCCGTGTGGCGTGACGAGGTCTTCGGTCCGGTGGTCGCCGTGCTCCCCTTCGACGACGAGGCCGAGGCGGTCCGGATGGCCAACGACACCGAGTACGGCCTGTCCGGGTCGATCTGGACCCGGGACGTCGGCCGCGCGCTGCGGGTGGCCCGGGGGATCGAGTCCGGCAACCTCTCGGTCAACTCGCACTCGTCGGTCCGCTACTCCACGCCGTTCGGCGGCTTCAAGCAGTCAGGGCTGGGCCGTGAGCTCGGGCCGGACGCCCTCGACTCGTTCACCGACGTCAAGAACGTCTTCATCAGCACGGAGGACTGAGATGGCAGGCCGACTTCAGGACCGCACCGCGATCGTCACCGGCGGGGTGGGCGGCATCGGTCTCGCGACCGTCCACAGGTTCGCCGAGGAGGGCGCGAAGGTCGTCGTCGTGGACCTCGACGACGAGCGCGGAGAGGCGGCCGCCGACGCGGTCGGTGGCCTCTACCTGCGCTGCGACGTGACCGATCCCGCGCAGGTGGACGCGATGGTGGCCACCACCGTCGAGACGTACGGCGGGGTCGACATCGCCTTCAACAACGCCGGCATCTCCCCGCCGGACGACGACTCGATCCTGGACACCGGGCTCGAGGCGTGGCGCCGGGTCCAGGAGGTCAACCTCACCAGCGTCTACCTCTGCTGCAAGGCCGTGCTCCCCCACATGCGGGCGCAGGGCCGCGGCTCGATCATCAACACCGCCTCGTTCGTGGCGGTGATGGGTGCCGCCACCTCCCAGATCTCCTACACCGCCTCCAAGGGCGGCGTGCTGGCGATGAGCCGCGAGCTCGGCGTCCAGTTCGCTCGGGAAGGGATCCGGGTCAACGCACTGTGCCCCGGCCCGGTCGACACCCCGCTGCTGCGGGAGCTGTTCGCCAAGGACCCGGAGCGCGCCGCCCGGCGGCTGGTGCACGTCCCGATGGGCCGCTTCGCCGAGGCCGGCGAGATCGCGAACGCCGTCGTGTTCCTCGCCAGCGACGAGTCCAGCTTCATCACGGCCTCGACCTTCCTCGTCGACGGCGGCATCAGCGGCGCCTACGTCACCCCGCTCTGACCCCTCGGCACCGGCCGCTGTCGGACCCGGCTGGCACAGTGGGCCGCCGGACACACCGGACAACGGGAGGCAGAGATGGCTGAGGTCGTGCTGTTCCATCACGTGCAGGGGCTCACCGCGGGGGTGCACGACCTCGCCGAGGGCCTGCGCGCCGGCGGTCACACCGTGCACACACCGGACCTGTACGAGGGCGCGCAGTTCGCGACCGTCGAGGAGGGCTTCGCGCACCTGAAGGACGTCGGCGCCGACGTGCTCGCCGAGCGGGCCCGGCGCGCCGTCGCCGACCTGCCCGACCGGCTGGTCTATGCCGGCGTCTCGTGGGGCGTGCCGCGGGCCCAGGAGCTCGCCCAGACCCGGCCGGGCGCGGCCGGCGCCCTCCTCTACGAGTCCTGCATCCCGGTCACCGGCGAGTGGGCGTTCGGGCCCTGGCCGGACGGGGTGCCGGTACAGGTGCACGGCATGGACCAGGACCCGTTCTTCGCCCTGGAGGGCGACATCGACGCCGCGCGCGAGCTGGTGGCCTCGGCGGGACCCGAGCTGGCCGAGCTGTTCGTGTACCCGGGCGACCGGCACCTGTTCACCGACAGCTCGCTGCCCTCCTACGACGCCGACGCGACCGCGCTGGTGCTGGCGCGGTCGCGGGAGCTGCTGGACCGGGTGGGCTGACCCGCCGCCGGTTCCGCCGCGCGACTACTGCGCCGCGGCCAGCAGCCGGCGCACCTCGCGGGCGACCAGGGCGGGGTGCTCCATCTGCGACACGTGCCCGCTGTCCGGGATCACCACCAGCCGGCTGCGGGGGAAGGTCCGCGCGGCGCGCGCCGACGTGCGCGGGTCGACCAGCCGGTCCTTGAGCCCGTAGACCAGCAGGGTGGGCGCCTGCACCCGGGCGGCCAGCCGCCACAGCGGCCAGCGGTCCGGGCGCAGGTAGGCCGACATCAGGCTGCGCAGCGACCGGATCATCGCGTCGCCGTCGTGGTCGAGCCGGGCCCGGCGCTCGGCCTCGGCCATCGCCTCCTCGACCCGGCGCGCGGGCACCCGGGACGGGTCGGCCCAGCACAGGTCGAGGGTCGCGCGGACCCGCTGCTCGACCGGGAACCGGCCGAGCCGGCTGGCCAGCCGCTGCCCGGCCCACGGCAACGCCAGTGCCGGCAGGTGCGCGTTGGACCGGCGCGGGCGCAGCACCGGAAGCGCCGGCGAGACCAGGGTGAGGGTCCGGACCAGGTCCGGCCTGGTCGCGGCCAGCACCATCGACACGGTGCCGCCGAGGGAGTTGCCCAGCAGGTGCACCGGTCCGGGCCCGGCCTCGATCAGCTCGGTCACGGCGCGGACGTGTGCGCGCAGGGAGTAGTCGTCGCCGTCGGGCGGCGGTGACCAGCCGAACCCGGGCAGGTCGGGCGCGAGCGGCGCCACCCGGTCCCGCAGCAGGTCCATGACGTCGGTCCAGTTGGTCGCGGCCCCGCCCAGCCCGTGGACGAGGACGGCGGGCTCGGCGCCGTCGCGCGTCGCGGGCGCCGCGCGCACGTGCAGCGGGCCCGAGGGCAGCGGCACCTCGTGGCCGGGCCAGTGCGGGACCGGCCCGGAGGAGCTCAGCCGGTCACCTCGGGCAGCATCGGTCCGACCCGCCGGTTCACCGCCGCCAGCACCGCGCGGATCACGGCCTGCCGGGCGTCGTCGCGGACGACCGAGGCGCCGGAGAGCCGCTGCGTGCCGCGATCGGTGACCATCGACAGCACCACCAGCGCCGTCCGCTCGCCGCCGGTGCTGGCGATCTCGACGTGCTCGACCGCGAACCGGACCTGGCCGTCGACGAGGCGCTCGACCGAGCGCAGGGTGGCCTCGGCGACCGAGCGGTGCAGCGCGCCGCTGGTCGCGGCGCCCTCCGCCTCGCCCACCTGGGACTGCTCGCCGGCGCGCAGGGTCACCGACACGGTGACCCCGAGCAGGGCCGAGACGAGCTGCACCCGCTCGATCACCAGCCGTCCGGCGCCGGTGCGCGCGCCGGACCGGTCCTGGCGGTCCTGGCCGGGCCCCGGGACGGGATCGGGGTCGGGGCCGGTCACCTCGTCGACGACGACACCGCTGACACCGCTGACACCGCTGACACCGCCACCGCCGGGCTCGCCAGGTACCGCGGGCCGGTCCTCGTCGTCCTGCTCGTGCTCCTGCTGCTCGTGGTCGAGCTGGTCGTGATCGTCGTCGGCGGCATCGTCGGCGGCATCGTCGGCGGCGGAACGGGTGCCCTCGTCCGCGTCCGGGGCGGCCGGCCAGCCGGCCTCGGAGCCGGCGAGGTGGCCGGCGAGCGGGGTCCTCGTGGTGGACCAGGCCGGAGCACCCGCCGGGCCGGTGGCGGCGGACTGCTCGAGCACCCGCACCCGGTCGGCGTCCACGGCCAGGCCGAACTCCCGGCGCAGCAGTCGGTTCACGGCACCGGCGACGTCGACCTCGTCGGCACCGGCGGCGAGCTGCAGCCGCAGCGTCCCGGGGCCGGCCCCGTGCGTCTCGACCGCGGCACCGGCGACGCCGGGGACGCCGAGCAGCGCAGCGACGAGGTCGCGCTGGTCGCTCACGGTCACGGGGGTCCTCGCAGGGAGCTCGTCGGGTCGGTCGTGGGCCGGGTGCCCACAGTGTCCCAGGCCAGGGGGCCTTCTGTGGCCCAAGGCGCGTACCCGGTGCGCCGCTGTCCTATGCCCCACCGGCGTAGGGTGCAGGCGTGACCGAGCACGACGAGCGCGACCCCCTCGGCGACCTCGAGGTGCCGGTCGAGGACGCGCTGGAGCAGCGGGCCGAGGCCGTGGAGCGCGTCCCGGACGACGACAGGACCCGGCCGGACGGGCTCGAGGCCGACGAGGCCGACCTCGCCGAGCAGTCCCGCGTCCTGGACCCGGCGGACGACGAGTACCGCTGAGGCGCGCGCCCCGACCTAGGATCGTGCCCGCGCGACCCCGCGCCACCGACGAAGGAGCTCACGTGCCGGCAACCCCGGACGCCCGGACCCGTGGTGCGCGGCTTCCGCGGTCGGCGCGGCGTCAGCAGCTGCTCGGTGCGGCGCAGGAGGTCTTCGTCGCGCAGGGCTACCACGCGGCAGCGATGGACGACATCGCCGACGCCGCCGGAGTCAGCAAGCCGGTGCTCTACCAGCACTTCCCCGGCAAGCTGGACCTCTACCTGGCCCTGCTCGACCAGCACGTCGACACGGTCGTCGCGGCGGTGGCTGCCGCACTCGACGCCACGACCGACAACAAGCAGCGGGTTGCCGACACGATCGAGGCGTACTTCCGGTTCGTCGACGAGGAGGGCGGCGCGTTCCGTCTGGTCTTCGAGTCCGACCTGGTCAACCAGCCGGAGGTCCGCGAGCGGGTCGACGGGGTGACGCTGGCCTGCGCCGAGGCGATCGGCGAGGTCATCCGCGACGACGCCGGGCTGCCCAAGGACCAGGCGCGCCTGCTCGCCGTCGGCCTGGTGGGCATGGCCCAGGTCGCTGCGCGCTACTGGCTCTCCGACGACGGCACGATCCCGCGCGACGCGGCGGCCCGCCTGCTCGCGAGCCTGTCCTGGCGGGGCATCGGCGGGTTCCCCCGCACCGGCGAGCCGCACTGAGGACACCTGAGGGCATCCGGCGGCGCACGGCACCGGCCGTCGAGCGCGGCGGTCACGCCCTGCGCGAACGCGAGGCTCCCCGTGCCGGAGCCCGGGCGGGAGCGCACTAGGCTCGGCCGCGACATGGCACGCAGACGCAGGATCCCGGAGGTCCCCGTGGAGGTCAGGATCGGCGTGCAGCACGCCACCCGCGAGCTGGTGGTCGACAGCACGGAGACCTCGGAGGCGGTCGTCGAGGCAGTGTCCGCCGCGCTCACGGGCAAGACCCCTGTCCTCACCCTCACCGACGAGCGCGGGCGGCAGGTCGTGATCCCCGCCGACAAGCTGGCCTACGTCGAGATCGGCGAGCCGGAGGCGCGCCGCGTCGGCTTCGGCTCCCTCTAGGACCGTCCTCGCGGGCGGACCGCGCTCCGTCGGCGCCCGGTCAGGCGGACAGGCCGAGGGTGGCCATCCGCCGGGTGTGGTTCTCGGTGAGCCGGGCGAACATCCGGCCCACCTCCGCGAGGTCCGCCCCGCGGTGGGCCATCCCACCGACCAGCAGGGCAGCCAGGGCGTCACGCTCGGCGGCGACCCGCTGGGCCTGGCTGAGGGCCTCCCCGACCAGCCGCCGGCCCCAGAGGGCCAGCCGGCCGGCCACCCGCGGCTCGGCCTCGATCGCGGCGCGCACCCGCTCGACGGCGAACGCCGCGTGGCCGGTGTCCTCCATCACGGTGAGCACCAGGTCACGGGTCGAGTCGTCGACGTAGGCCGAGATCTCCCGGTAGAAGTCCTCGGCGATGCCGTCGCCGACGTAGGCCTTCACCAGCCCCTCCAGCCAGTCGCCCGGCGCGGTGCGCTCGTGGAAGGCCTCCAGCGCCGGGATGAACGGCGCCATCGCCTCCTCGGGTGCGACGCCGAGCTGGTCCAGCCGGTCGCGCAGGAGCACGAAGTGCTGGTACTCGGCCACCGCCATGGCCGCCAGGGCAGCCTTGTCGGAGATGGTCGGCGCGAACGAGGCGTCGTCGGCCAGCCGCTCGAACGCGGTGAGCTCGCCGTAGGCGAGGGCACCCAGGAGGTCGACCACGGCGGCCCGGAAGTCGTCGTCGGCGAGGGGGTCGGGCGAGGTCTCCGACACGTCGTTGCCGGGGTCCGAAGGCTCCGTCACGACGACGAGCCTACCCAGGGGTAGGCTGGCACGCGTATCACGGATGCCCGGTCGCCCGACGAACCGATCGGCTCCGACCGAACGTCCCGCCCGAGCGGCCCGCCGTCCCCGACGGCGTGCGGCCAGCCGACATGCGTGCGCGGCGGGACCCCGAGAAGGGCATTCTCCTGACCACCCAGACATTCGCCGAGCTCGGCGTGTTCCCGGCTACCGTCGAGGCACTCGAGGCAGTCGGCATCACGCACCCGTTCCCCATCCAGGCGCTGACCCTGCCGGTGGCCCTGCACGGCCACGACATCATCGGCCAGGCCAAGACCGGCACCGGCAAGACGCTCGGTTTCGGCATCCCGCTGCTGCAGCGCGTCGTCGGCGAGGACGAGGAGCAGGACCCCTCCGCGCCGGTGCCCGTCGAGCGGGGCAAGCCGCAGGCCCTGGTCGTGGTGCCGACCCGCGAGCTGTGCGTCCAGGTGACCGAGGACCTCGAGAAGGCCGCCGCCCGGCGCGCCGTGCGGATCCTGTCCATCTACGGCGGGCGGGCGTACGAGCCCCAGGTCGAGCGGCTGCGCAAGGGCATCGAGGTCGTCGTCGGCACGCCGGGGCGCCTGATCGACCTGGCCCAGCAGGGCCACCTGGACCTCGGCCATGTCCGGACCCTCGTCCTCGACGAGGCCGACGAGATGCTCGACCTCGGCTTCCTGCCCGACGTCGAGAAGATCGTCCGGCTGGTCCCCGCCGGCCGGCAGACGATGCTGTTCTCGGCGACGATGCCCGGCGCGATCATCACGCTGGCCCGGTCGTACATGCACCACCCGACCCACATCCGCGCGGTCGACCCCGACGACGACGGCCAGACCGTGAAGGCCGTCGAGCAGCACGCGTTCCGCGCCCACGCGATGGACAAGGTCGAGATGCTGGCGCGGATCCTGCAGTCCGAGGGCCGCGGGCTGACCCTGGTGTTCTGCCGCACCAAGCGCACCGCGGCCAAGGTGGCCGACGACCTGGCCGAGCGCGGCTTCGCGTCCGGCGCCGTCCACGGCGACCTGGGGCAGGGCGCCCGCGAGCAGGCCCTGCGGGCCTTCCGCAACGGCAAGGTGGACGTCCTGGTCGCCACCGACGTCGCCGCGCGCGGCATCGACGTCCAGGACATCACCCACGTCGTCAACTACCAGTGCCCCGAGGACGAGAAGACCTACCTGCACCGCATCGGGCGCACCGCCCGGGCCGGCGCCAAGGGCATCGCGATCACCTTCGTCGACTGGGACGACATGCCCCGGTGGTCGCTGATCGACCGGGCCCTCGACCTCGGCTTCGGCGAGCCCGAGGAGACCTACTCCAACTCGCCGCACCTCTACGAGGAGCTCGAGATCCCTCCGCACGTCACCGGCGTGCTGCCGCGGGCGCAGCGCACCCGGGCCGGGCTCGAGGCGGAGGTCGTCGAGGACCTCGGCGAGACCGGGCGGGCCGGCGGGGCGCGCGGCCGCACCGGCGACCGCGGCGCGGGACGCCCGGGCGGCGGCCGTGGCGGCGGGTCCGGACGAGACCGTGACCGAGGTTCTGACAGAGGGCGCGGCGGCCAGGACCGCGGCCGGGGTCACACCGCGACCGACTCGGCCGTCGCGACCGACGCGACCGACTCGACCGACTCGGCGGAACCGGCCGACCGGCCGGCAGCACGCCGGCGCTCCGGCACCCGCAGCCGCACCCGGGCCGGTCAGCCGGCCGACGGTGCCGCGGCGGGCACCGAGGGCGGACCGGCCGGGGCCTCCGGCGAGGGCGCGGCACCGCGCCGCCGCCGCAGCCGGGGTGGCCGCGGCCGGGGCGGCGCAGGCTCCGAGGGCTCGCAGGACAGCCAGGGCGCAGAGGGCTGACCGGACCCTCGTGAGCGAGGACCTCGACGCCTTGCGCCGCTGGGAGACCGGCGGCGCGACCTGGCGGGTCCTCGGGCGTGGGGCGGGACGGCTCGACCTGGCGCTGCTCACCTGTGACGGGGGCGAGCAGGTCGGCCGGATCCGGTCCGGCGAGCCGGACCTGCTCGCCTACGTCGGCGACCGCACCGACGGCACCGACAGGCACCGACGGCACCGACGGCTGACCCCGGGCGCGGCGGCCTCCGTCGCTCCCCGTCGAGTGGCGCGAGTCGGCTGCCAGCCGGCTCCCGGAGAAGCCAACTCGCGCCACTCGTCGGCCGGGGCGGGCTGCACCAGCGAGGCGCGGCGCTGCTACAGCGTGATGACGACCTTGACCCAGGTACGGCGCCGGCAGGCCGGGCAGCGCATCCACGACGGGTGGTCCTTGCGCAGCAGCGGCAGGTGCACCGACGGCACCGCCAGGACGGCCAGCCGCTGGGGGCTGACCGTCGTGGTCTGCTCGCACTCCGAGCAGGTCACGGTGACCGCGCCGGGCGGCGGGCCCTGGGTGCTCACGCTGTAGAGCGCACTGCGGCCCTCGGGGTCCATCCGCAGCGGCGCGGGTCCGGTGGACGGCGCGGGTCCGCCGGACGGGGTGGGTCCGTGGCCGCGGCGGCGCAGGCGGTCGAAGCCCTCGGGGGTGCTCATGCGAGCAGCGCGCCGGCGAGCTCGCGGTAGGCCTCGGCCCCGCGGGTGCGGCGGGCCGTCGCGAGCACCGACCGGCCCGCGGCGGGGGCCTCGGCGAACCGGACGGACTTCGGGATCGACGGCTCGAGCACGGCCAGACCGTAGCGGTCCGAGACGTCGGCGAGCACCGCCCGGGCGTGGTTGGTGCGCCCGTCGAACATCGTCGGCAGCACGCCGAGGACGCGCAGGCGGGGGTTGAGGATCCGCTGCACGTCGGTGACGGTGTCGAGCAGCTGGCCGACCCCGCGGTGGCTGAGCATCTCGCACTGGAGCGGGATGATCACCTCGTCCGCGGCGGTCAGGGCGTTGAGGGTGAGCACCCCCAGCGAGGGCGAGCAGTCGAGCAGCACCACGTCGTACGCCGCCGAGACCTCCTCGAGCGCGGTGCGCAGCACGAACTCGCGTCCGGGACGGCTCAGCAGCTGGGCCTCGGTGCCGGCCAGCTCGATCGTGGCCGGCAGCAGGTCGACGCCGTCGGCCGTCGGCTGGATCGCCATCGAGGCGCCGACCCGGCCGAGCAGCACGTCGTGCACCGACAGCTCGACCGACTCGGGGTCCAGGCCCAGGGAGAAGGTGAGGCAGGACTGGGCGTCGAGGTCGACCAGCAGGACCTTGCGGCCCTGCTCGGCCATCGCGGTGCCCAGCGAGGCCACGGTGGTCGTCTTGGCCACGCCGCCCTTCTGGTTGGCGACTGCGATGGTCCGGCTCACGGGCGCCATTGTGCACGGCCCGCCCCCGGCCGTGTCAGCCGTCGCCGGGTAGCGTTCCGGCTGATGAGCAGACCGCCGTTCCTGCACCTCCCGGCCGGCGTCCGGTCGGGGCAGGTGCCCACGCCCCGGGGTCCGCTCGCGGCGCTGGTCGCCGACCCGCCGGACGACCGCGAACCGGGAGCCCCGGCGCTGCTCGTCCCCGGCTACACCGGGTCGAAGGAGGACTTCATCGCCGTCCTCGCCCCGCTCGCGGCCGCCGGTCACCCGGTGCTCGCGATCGACCAGCGGGGGCAGTTCGAGTCACCGGGCGACGACGACCCCTCGTCGTACGACCTCGAGGTGCTGGCCGACGACGTCCACGCCGTGCTCGCCGGCCTGGGCCGCCCCGCCCACCTGGTCGGCCACTCCTTCGGCGGGCTGGTGTCCCAGGTCGCCGCGGTGGGCGACCCCCGCGCCCTGCTGTCCCTGACCCTGATGAGCTCGGGGCCGGCCGCTGTCCCCGCGCCGGCCGACGCGAACATCAGCCTGCTGGCGCAGGCGCTGGCCGTCATGGACCTGGAGGCGATCTGGGTCGCGAAGCGGCAGATCGAGGCGCAGACCGAGGCGGTGCCCCCGACGCCCGAGGTCGAGGAGTGGATGCGCCGGCGGTTCCTCGCCAACCACCCGGCCTCGCTGCGGCGCATCGCCGAGCACCTGCTCACCGCCGTCGACGGCACCGACGAGGTCGCGGCCCTCGGGCTCCCGACCCTGGTGCTCGTCGGGGACGACGACGACGTGTGGCCCCCGGAGCTCCAGATGGCGACCGCCGCACGCCTGGGTGCCCGCATCGCCCGGCTGCCCGGCGTCGGGCACTCCCCCGCGGCCGACGCGCCCGCGGAGACCGTCGCCGCCCTCCTGGGGTTCTGGTCCGGGGTCAGGCCCCCTTGACCATCGCGGTGACGCCGTCGGCGACGAGCTGGACCGCGATGGCGGACAGGAGCAGGCCGGCGATCCGGGTGACCAGCGTGACCCCGCTGTCCTTGATGACGCGGAGGATGACCACCGAGAAGCGCATGAACAGCCAGAGGACGACGTGCACGGCGACGATGCCGATCGCCACGGCCAGGGCCGAGCCGAGCTCGTCCACGCGCTTGACGAAGACGATGGTGGCAACGATCGCGCCCGGGCCTGCCAGCAGCGGCGTGCCGAGCGGCACCAGCGCCACGTTCACGTTCTGGGTCTCGACGGGGTCGTCGGCCTTGCCCGTGAGCAGCTCGAGGGCCACCAGCAGGAGCAGCAGGCCGCCCGCGACCTGCATCGAGGACAGCGTGATGCCGAGGTAGTCGAGGATCGACTGGCCGAACAGCGCGAAGACGGTGATCACGAAGAACGCCACGACGACGGCCTGTCCGGCGAGCCGCTTGCGCATCGCGTGGCTGCGTCCGCTGGTGAGGCTCAGGAACAGCGGGACGGTGCCCGGCGGGTCCATGATGACGAACAGGGTCACGAAGACCTCGACGGCGAACTTGACGTCCGCGGCGCTCATCCGGCGGCGCTCACGCGGTGACCCCGCTGCGCACCTGGTCGAGCAGTGCCTCCAGCACCTCGGGCGCGGTGGTGCTCTCGCCGAGCCGGTTCGGCTTGCCGCTGCCGTGGTAGTCGCTGGAGCCGGTGACCAGCAGGTCGAGCTCGGCTGCCAGCGCGCGCAGCCGGTCCCGGCTCTCGGGGGCGTTGTCGCGGTGGTCGACCTCGAGCCCGCCCAGCCCGGCCGCCGCCATCGCGCGGATGGCGTCGTCGCCGACCGTGACGCCGCGCTTCTGCGCCGCCGGGTGGGCGAACACCGGGACGCCACCGGCCTCGCGCACCAGCCGGACGGCGGCCACGGCGTCGACGTAGTAGTGCCCCACGAAGAACTGGCTGCCGTCGTGCAGCAGCGAGTCGAAGGCCTCGGTGCGGTCGCGCACGACCCCTGCGGCGACCAGCGTGTCGGCGATGTGCGGGCGGCCGACCGTCGCCCCCTCGGGGACCTGGGCCATCAGGGACTCCCAGGTGATCGGGTGACCCGCGTCGGCGAGCCTGCCCACGATGGCCCGCGCCCGCGGCACCCGGTCGTCCAGCGCCATCGCCATCTCCTCGGCGAGCGGCTGGTAGGCGGGGTCGATGCCGTAGCCCAGCAGGTGCAGGCTGATGCCGTCGTACGCGCAGGAGATCTCGGTACCGCGGACGAGTCGCACGCCCGGCGGCAGCGCGTCGAGCGCCTCGTCCCAGCCGCGCACCGTGTCGTGGTCGGTGAGCCCGACGACGTCCAGCCCGGCGGCGGCCGCCGACCGGACCAGCTCGGCCGGGCTCTCGGTGCCGTCGGACGCCGTGCTGTGGGTGTGGAGGTCGATGCGCACCCGACCAGCCTAGGGGCGCGGGCGGCGCCTCCGGTCAGGCCGTCAGGCGCGGGGACAGCGCGCCGCACGGCACGTCGAGCTCGTGCCCGGCGTCGCGCAGGTCGGTGAGCACGAAGTCGTCGATGAGCAGGAAGGCCGCGGCGCCCGGCCACAGCACGGCCCACACCCAGCAGCCCAGCGCCTCACCCACGTAGGCGGTGCGGTCGTCGGCCCCCGGCCCCGGCTCGACGGTCCACAGGGCCGTCGGGATGCCGGCCGCGTGCATCTTGGCGTCGGCCGCGCGGTCCGGCGAGACGCCGCCGTCCGGGCCGTGGATGCCCGCGAAGCGGGCCCCGAGCCCGACGCCCATCTCCTCGGCCACCAGGACCAGCTCGGCGACCCCGCCCAGCGGGGCGGGACCCGAGCAGGCGACCGCGGTCGCCCGGGCACCGGTGCGCTCGTCGCCGGCGGTGACGACCCCGGTGACCAGCCAGCCGCGGGGCAGCGGCCAGGGCAGCCACAGCGGCACCGAGGACGCCCTGGCGGCCGCCCGCAGGACCTCGGGCGTCGGCTGGACGGCGGGGTGCAGAGGGGGCACGGCGCCGTGGTCGGGGCAGCTCCAGGAGCTCGACCAGAGGCCCGGCGCGCTCAGCACCGACCCGCAGCGCGGACATCCCGGCTGCGCCCTCATCGCACTGTCACGAACCGACGGTCCCGCCGTGGCGACGGTGCGTCAACCCCCGGACAGAGCCGGCGGCTGCTCCACGGCTACTCGACGACGCGCCGGGTGACGGGCGGGTCCTCGACCACGCGCTCCTCGACGACCCGGTCGGCCACCGGCTCCTCGACCACCCGGCGACGGACCGTGGGGCGGCGCTCGACCACCGTGCGGCGCCGGACCACCCGGGCCGGACCACCGCCGAACATGCTCAGCGCCATGACGATCACCAGGACGACCGCGAGCACGATGAGGACCGTGAGCATCTGAACCCTCCTTCGCCTGCGGCGCGTTGCCTAGGCTCCTGGGCGTGTTCCCGGAGCCAGGTCCCGCGAAACGACGGGTCCCCTGTGTGGGTGCACTCGTCCACGACGACGACGGCCGCCTGCTCGTCGTGCGCCGGGGGCGGGAGCCGGGGCGCGGGCTCTGGTCGGTGCCCGGGGGCAGGGTCGAGCCCGGCGAGAGCGACGTCCAGGCCGTCGAGCGCGAGGTGCGCGAGGAGACCGGCCTGCACGTGACGGTCGGCATCCGGGTCGGGACGGTGCTGCGGGACGGCCCCGGTGGCGAGGTCTACGACATCCGCGACTACGCCTGCGCGGTCGCCGTGGCCACCTCGCCGGTCGCCGGCGACGACGCGGACGAGGTGCGGTTCGTCAGCCGCTCCGAGCTGGCCGGCCTGGACCTGGTGGACCGGCTCTGGGACACGCTGGAGGGCTGGGGGATGCTGCCGCGCTGAGCCGGTCACTGAGCCGGTCACTGAACCGGTCACTGAGCCGGTCGCGCGGACGGGGCCGGACGCGGGTTCAAGATGTCGGCGTTTCGCCCCGAAGGACTGGTGTGGCGATCTACGGTGCGGACGTGCCCGCACGACCCCATCAGAGGTTCCGACTCCGGCTGACCTGGCGCCAGCGCCGGGCCTTCGTGCTGACGGTGCTGGGCTACCAGGTGCTCGTGTGGGCCGACTACCTGCTGCTCGACGGCGCCTTCGGCGGCGGCCCGCGCACGGCGGTCGCCGGCGGCGTCTTCCTCGCCATGGCGGGGGCCACCTGGTGGATCGGCACGTCGGCCACCCGGCGGGGCCTGGTCGTGCACGCCCTGCCCCCGATGGTGATCCCGTGGGCGGAGGTGCGCGAGATCGAGGTGCGCACCCACATCGGCCGGAAGGTCGTGGTCGTGCACCACGGCTCGGCCCAGCGGACCACGACCCTGTCGGCTCCGTTCTCCGGACCGATCGGGCGTGACGACGACTTCCAGGACAAGGTGCGCGCGCTGCGCACCTACTGGGCCGCGCACCGCGAGCCCCAGGCGGCCTGACCGTACGACGCTCGGGTCGGGTCAGTCCTGCGGCTGCGGCCGACCGGGCTGCTCGCCGCCACGCGCCTCGCCGTAGGACTGCTTCGGCACCATGACCTTGCGCCGGAAGACGCACACCACGACGCCGTCCTGGTTGTAGCCGCGGGTCTCGACGTGCACCACGCCACGGTCGTCCTTGGACCGCGACTCCGTCTTGTCCAGCACCGTGGTCTCGCCGTAGATCGTGTCGCCGTGGAAGGTCGGCTTCAGGTGCTTCAGCGACTCGACCTCGAGGTTGGCGATCGCCTTGCCGGACACGTCGGGCACCGACATCCCGAGCAGCAGCGAGTAGACGTAGTTGCCCACCACCACGTTCTTGCCGAAGTCGGTGGTCTCGGCCGCGAAGTGGGCGTCGAGGTGCAGCGGGTGGTGGTTCATGGTCAGCAGGCAGAACAGGTGGTCGTCGTACTCGGTGACCGTCTTGCCGGGCCAGTGCTTGTAGACGGCCCCGACCTCGAACTCCTCGTAGTAGCGGCCGAACTGCACGTCAGACCGCCGGGTTCATGCGCGCCAGCACCTCACGCGCCTTGTCGGCCTCCGACCACGTGCAGTGCACGTCGTAGGAGCTGGCCACGATCTTGTTGCGCGAGGTGAAGTCGCGCTTGCCGCCGGACAGCGTGTGGCTGACGAAGCCGAAGACCGCGCCCATCACGGCGCCGTAGAGCAGCGCCGACACGATGAGGCCGAAGGTGTTGGTGTCGGCCTCGGCGAACACCGAGAGCAGGACCCCGACGAACAGGCCGAACCAGGCACCGGTCGCGGCACCCGCCATCGCGGCCCGCCCACGGGTGAGCCGGCCCAGGACGTTCTCGACCATCCGCAGGTCGGAGCCGACGATCGACACGTGCTGCACCGGGAACTGCTCGTCGGACAGGAAGTCGACCGCCCGCTGCGCCTCCTTGTACGTGTCGTAGGTGCCGACGACCTGGCCGCGGGGGATGTCCGAGAACTCGTCGTGCGCAGAGGGAGCAGGCATGCGGCCATTCTGCTGGAGCCCGGACGGCGCGGGGACCCCGGGTTCACTCCCAGGCGATCGGGATGCCGTGCGGCGCGGCGCTGCCGAGGACGCGCTCGGTGCGCCCGGGCCAGGTCTGCAGCACGACGAGGAACTCGTGGTCCCCGCCGGAGACCCGGCGCCGCGGCTCGAGGAACAGGTGCGCGAGCCCGGCCCCGTCCGTCTGGTCGGCCCCGAGGTCTGCAAGGCGCTGCTCGACCCGCGTGCGCTCGTCCGGCCCGACGTACTGCCACATGACGGAGTGCCACACGACCGTGGTGGTCCCCTCGACGAGGTGCAGCCGGTCCAGGAAGTCGGCGGCTCCGGCGGTCTCGACCCTGGCCGGTACGGCTGCGGCCACCTGCAGCGCCCCACGCAGCCGCTCCAGCCGCCCGAGCTGGTCCGGCCAGACGTAGGAGGTGAGACGCAGCCGGCCGTCCTGGCTGGTGGGGTCGACCGGGGCGAGGTCGCAGCCGAGCCGTTCGACCACCTGCAGCTGGTCGCGCAACGGTGGCACAGCCCCGGTCCACGGCGCCCGGAGCACGACGGGCGACCCCGGTGGGCCCACCGAGCGTCCGTCGCCGAGGTCGACGCGGAACCGGTCGGCACGCAGGTTGAGGCCGCCGCTGGCGCCGACCTCGACCAGCCGCACCGGCCGTGGGTCGACCGCGGCGAGGTGCAGCAGGCCGCCGATCAGCGCAGCCGCCCGGCCCACCTCGTTGGTCTGCGGGGCGTGGTTCAACCAGCCCCGCAGCTCGTCGCGGTGCTCGCCGAGCACGTCGCGCAGCGCCGCCCAGGCGGCGTCCGCGTCGCCCGTCCCGCCGACCGAGGGGTACGTCAGCGCCAGCGCCGGGGCTCGGCGCTCCAGCACCAGCCGGTGCACGCCGCCCATCAGCCGCAGCCCGAGCGCGGCGGGACCGGGGTCTCGCTCGTGCCCGCGGAGCACCTCCGCGGCCGGCCCGCCGGACTCGACGTCGTCGGCAACCCGCGCCAGCAGGTGGGCGTACAGCGGCGAGCCCAGCTCCCCGCAGGCCGCGGCCTGGTGGCGCAGGTGCGCGACCATCCGCGCGGAACCCGGCGGGACGGCTGCGCCGCGGCGCGTCGCGTCGTCCGGCCCGCTCACCGGCGCAGGGCGTACTCCTGCAGGAGCCGGCGCCCGATGATCATCTTCTGGATGTCGGAGGTGCCCTCGCCGATCAGCAGCATCGGCGCCTCGCGGTAGAGCCGCTCGATCTCGTACTCCTTGGAGTACCCGTAGCCGCCGTGGATCCGGAACGAGTCCTCGACGACCTCCTTGCAGTACTCGCTCGCGAGGTACTTCGCCATGCCGGCCTCGACGTCGTTGCGCTCCCCCGCGTCCTTCTTGCGCGCGGCCATCGTCATCATCGCGTGGGCCGCCTCGACCTTGGTGGCCATCTCGGCCAGCCGGAACAGCACGGCCTGGTGCTCGGCGATCGGCTTGCCGAAGGTCTCGCGCTGCTGGGCGTAGGCGATCCCGAGCTCGAAGGCCCGCTGCGCCACGCCGCAGCCGCGGGCCGCGACGTTGACCCGGCCGACCTCGACGCCGTCCATCATCTGGTAGAAGCCCTTGCCGGTCTCGCCCCCGAGCACCGCGTTCGCCGGCAGCCGCAGGCCGTCGAAGACGGCCTCGGTCGAGTCGACGCCCTTGTAGCCCATCTTCTCGATCTTCCCGGGGATCGTGAGCCCGGGCGCGACCTCGCCGAAGCCGGGCTCCTTCTCCACCAGGAACGTCGTCATGTTGCGGTACGGGGTGTCGGCGCCCTCGTCGGTCCTGACGAGGACCGCGAGCAGGTTGGAGCTGCCGCCGTTGGTGATCCACATCTTCTGGCCGGTCAGCACGAAGTCGTCACCGTCGCGCACGGCCTTGGTGGTGATGGCCGCGACGTCGGAGCCGAGGCCGGGCTCGGACATCGAGAACGAGCCGCGCACCTCGCCGGTGGCCATCCGCGGCAGCAGCGACGTCCGCTGCTCCTCGGTGCCGTGCTGCTGCAGCAGGTAGGCCACGATGAAGTGGGTGTTGATGATCCCGCTCACGCTCATCCAGCCACGGGCGATCTCCTCCACCACGAGCGCATAGGTCAGCAGCGACTCGCCCAGCCCGCCGTACTCCTCGGGCACCATGAGGCCGAACAGCCCCATCTCCTTCATGCCCTCGACGATGTCCGTCGGGTACGCGTCGTCGCGCTCGAGCGCGGCGACGTGCGGCAGGATCTCCTTGTCCACGAACCCGCGGACCGTCTTCACGATCTCCTGCTGGACGTCGGTGAGACCCTCGGTCTGGGCGAGACGACCCATGGCACGGCTCCTCGGCGGACGTGATGTTACCGGCGAGTATGCCGGGTACGGGGGTCCGGTCGCGACGTGGGTCAGCCCGCGCCGGGAGCGTCGACCGCGACACCGACGGAGTAGTAGCCCGGCACCGACGTGAACCCCAGCCGGTCGTTGGCGGCGAGGATCCGGGCGTTCTGGTCCATGTTCTGCGTGAAGAGCCGGTGGTGTCCCGCCGCGCGCATCACCAGGGCGTGCTGTGCCTTGAGCGCTGTGGAGAGCCCGGCGCCCCGGGCCGTCGGCAGCACCCCGGTGAAGAAGGTGTTGAGCGCGTCGTCCTTGGCCCGGTCCATCACGGCTGTCATGCCGACCATCTCGCCCCCGCGCCATGCCACCAGGACCTGGTCCGCCGCCACGAAGAAGCCGCGGAACATGGAGAAGGAGATCGGCTGGTCGCTGCCCTCGGCGTCGGGGGCGTCGCGCCAGCAGGGCAGGACGACCCGGTCGAACAGCTGCTGCCACTCGTCCTCGGATGCCCCGGCCGGCATCGCGCGCAGGTCGAACCCGGCACCCTCCGCGGCGCGGACGTGGCGCTGCGCCGTGGCGACGTCCAGCGTGTCGAGGTCGAGGACGGACTCGCGGTGGTGGCCGAGCACGGCGCCACCGAGCGCGCTGGACGCCGACATCGACGCCTCGTCCTCCTCGAAGACCGACCCCGCGACGCCGGGCAGGCCCCAGTCCGCGACGGCCGCCAGCACGGTGTCGAGGACCGCCCGGCCGACCCCGCTGCGCCGTCCGTCGGGCAGCACGTAGATGCCGCCGAGGGCGTAGCCGCCGCGCTGCACGCCCTGGCCGACCGCGAAGGCGTCGGCGACGGGCCGGCCGTCGAGCTCGCCCACCAGCATGAGCAGCGGGACGCCGGGCGGCATCGTGCGCACGCGCTCGGCGACGAACTCCTTGCCCCACCACAGCGGGTCACCGACGTGCAGGGCGTCGAGGTCCTCGTCGAGGCTGCCCGCGCGCACCGTGACGCGGCCCCGCCGCAGGGGCAGCTCCGCCCCCGACGCTCCCGTCCTCCCCATGGCCGACAGTCTGGCGCGGCCCCCGGCCGGTGTCCTGCACATGCGCGCGCCGGCACCTGGCTCCCGGCCGCGGGGTGTGCGTGCGCTACCGGCTTCCGTCGCCGGGCAGCCGCACCACGAAGGTCGCCCCGGGGCCGTCGCCGGCCACCGCCACGGACCCGCCGTGCGCCGAGGCGATCGAGGCGACGATCGCCAGCCCGAGCCCCGTCCCGCCGCGCGAGCGCGAGGAGTCGAGCCGGACGAACCGGTCGAAGACGCGGTCCCGGTCCCCTGGCTGGACCCCCGGCCCGTCGTCCACGACCTCCAGCCGGGCCCAGCCGTCGTCGGACGTCGCGAGCCGCACCGACACCGCGCCGGCGGCGTGCCGTACCGCGTTCTCCAGCAGGTTGCGCACCAGCCGGGCGAGCTGCTCGCGGCTGCCGCGCACCGGCGCCGCCGAGACGCCCGAGGCGTCCACCGGCACCGGGCTGACCGCGCGGACCCGGGACACCTCGTCGAGGACCACGTCGTCGAGGTCCACCGGCCCGGTGGCGCCGGCCCGGGCGGTGACCTGCTCCGCGCCGGCCAGGAAGAGCAGGTCGCGCGCCAGCGCCTCCAGCTCGTGACCGCGCCGGAGGAGGTCGCGGGCGACCTGCGGCCAGTCGGCGCGCTCGGGCTGCGCCAGGGCCACCTCGAGCTCGGTGCGGAAGGCGGCCAGCGGGCTCTGCAGCTCGTGGGAGGCGTCCGCGACGAACGCCCGCTGGCGGGCCGCGGCCCGCTCGAGCCGGTCCAGCATCGCGTTCATGGTCCGCGCCAGCAGCGCGATCTCGTCCCGACCATGGGGCACGGGCACGCGCCGGGAGAGGTCGGCCTCGCTGAGGCCCGCCACCTCCGCCCGCAGCTGCTCGACCGGTCCGAGGGCGCGGCCCACCGACACCCACGTCCCGCCCGCCACGAGCAGCAGCGCCAGCGGCAGCCCCAGGAGCAGCGCGTGCCGGACCGGGGCGACCGTCTCGGTCACGGTCTCGGTGGGCACGGCGGCGTAGGCCACCACCGGACCCCCGGCCGTCTCGGCCGACAAGGTCCACACCCGGTAGTCCTCGAGCTCGTCCCCGTCCGGGACGTCGCGGACGTCGACCACGCGCGGGGTGGGGCCTGCCGGCACCCTCGTGACCGGCGGGCGACCCGCGACGTTGCGGGTCGACGCGAGGACGGTGCCGTCGGCCGCCACGACCTGGCCCACGTCGTCCTCCCCGTGCGGCGGGACCAGCGCGGGCAGCTGGCCGGTGGCGGCCAGCGCGGCGAGGTCGCGGACCCAGGCGCGGGCGGCGACCTCGACCCGGTCCTCCAGCGAGCTCTCCAGGGTCACGACGAGCAGCCACCCCCCGACGAGGAGGGCGAGACCGACCACGACGGTCGCGGCGACGGTGGTACGTACGCGCACCGTCCACAGCGCCCGCACGTCAGCCGCCGTCGGCAGCGAGCCGGTAGCCGGCGCCGCGGATCGTCTGCAGCGCGGCCCGGCCGAACGGCGCGTCGACGCGTCGCCGCAGCTGGCCGACGTAGACCTCCACGATGTTGGGGTCGCCGTCGAACGCGAAGTCCCAGACGTGCTCGAGGATCTCCTGTTTGGACAGCACCTCGCCCGCACGGCGCAGGAAGAGCTCGAGCAGCGCGAACTGGCGCGGGGTGAGCTCGACGGGCTGGTCCCCGCGACGCACCAGGTGGGTCGCGGGGTCGAGCTCGAGGTCGCCCGCCCGCAGCACCGAGGGGCGTTCGGTCGCGCCCCGCCGCAGCAGGGCACGCAGCCTGGCCAGCAGGACGACGAGCGAGAACGGCTTGGCCAGGAAGTCGTCCGCCCCGATGTCCAGCGCCCGCGCCTCGTCCTGCTCGCCGTCGCGGGCGGTGAGCACCAGCACCGGCGTCCAGATGCCGTCGGAGCGCAGCGTGGCGCACAGCTCGAGGCCGGTCATTCCCGGCATCATCACGTCGAGCACGAGGGCGTCGTAGGCGGTCTCGGTCGCCCGCCAGAGGCCGTCGGTGCCGTCCGCCGCGACGTCGACGGCGAACCCCTCGCCCTCCAGCCCGCGCTTGAGGGCGCGCGCGAGGTCGGCGTCGTCGTCCACGACCAGCACCCGCACGTCCTCACGGTGCCACAGCGGACCTGAGCCGGCGCTGAACGCGCGCGACCACCGGACCCGCCCCACGTTCAGCGCCGGTTCAGGCACCGCCGCGCAGCCTGGGACTGCACGGGAGACAGCAGGACCGACACGACAGGAGCAGACGATGCGACGAGCGAAGAAGTGGGCCATCGCGGGAGCCGTGACCGGGGCGGTGGTGGCCGCCGGCGGGACCGCCGCCGTCGCCTCGGGCGACGACGGCGACGCGCACGTGACCGGACCGCAGGCGGACCGCGCCACCGCGGCCGCCCTGGAGGCCACCGGCGGCGGCACGGCCAACTCCGTCGAGCGCGACTCGGAGAACGGAGCGACCTGGGAGGTCGAGGTCACCACCCCGGAGGGCCCGACGGTCGACGTCCGGCTGGACGAGGGCTACCAGGTCGTCGTCATCGAGGACGACAGCGAGGACACGGGCGACGGCGAGGACGCCGGCGACCGCTGACGCACGAGCACCCGGAGACCAGTGACCCAGACACCCAGACGGAGGACGAGGACCATGACGCGCAGACCGCACACCCCCCGCCGGGCCCGACGCGCCGCGCTGGCCGCGGCGGTGTCGCTCCCCCTCGCCGTCACCGGCCTCGCCGGGGCGACCGCCGCGCAGGCGGGCTCGGGGCCGTCGAGCTCGGGGCAGTCCGGCCCGCCCGCCGGCGCCCGCTTCAGCACCACGATCGACAACCCGTTCCTGCCCTTCGTGCCGGGCACCCGGATGATCTACCGCAGCACCGGCGGCGGCGAGCGTGAGCGGGAGGTCGTCCGCGTGACGCACCGGACGCGGGTGGTCGACGGCGTGACCACGCGGGTCGTGCGCGACAAGGCGTACGTCGAGGGCGAGCTCGTCGAGGACACCCGCGACTTCTACGCGCAGGACCGGCGCGGCAACGTCTGGTACTTCGGGGAGTTCTCCCAGGACTACGAGAACGGGCAGGTCGTCAACACCCACGGGTCCTGGCTGGCCGGGCGGGACGGCGCACGGGCGGGGATCGTGATGAAGGCGCACCCGAAGGTCGGTGACGAGTACGCCCAGGAGGTCGCGCCCGGTGTGGCCGAGGACCGGGCCCGGGTCCTGTCGCGCAACGCGCGCGCCACCACGCCGTACGGCAGCTTCCGGAACCTGCTCAAGACGCGTGACTGGAACCCCCTCGAGCCCGGCGTCGCGGAGCACAAGAAGTACCTGCGCGGGGTGGGGTCGATCCTGGAGAAGCGGGTCAAGGGCGGCAAGGAACGGCTCGTGCTGGTACGTCTCGTCCGGCCCTGACCTCGTCCCGACCGACTGGACGACCGGCGTCCCCCCTTCGGTCGTCCACAGGCCCGGAACCCCCTGTCCCACAACGGGTTCCGGGCTCTCGGTCGTCCGGGGTTCATGTCCGGGGTCTGCTCTAGGTTCGGGTCATGGACATCCCGACCGGCACCCTCGAGGAGCCGCTCGCGCACCCGGCGCGGGTCGCGCTCCGCGCGGTCGACGAGGGTGTGGCCGCGATGGCCGAGGCGAACCTGTGGTCGTTGTCGGACCGAGAGCTGCTGGACCTGCGGATCGACGCCGAGCGGGTCAGGTCGCGGCTGGACGCCGCGACCCTGGCAGTCACCCGCGAGCTCGACGCGCGCGGTGCCGCGGTCGCGACCGGGGCGACCTCGACGGCGGCCTGGCTGCGGGGCCGCTGCCGGCAGCACCCCGGCGCGGCGAAGGCCGAGGTGCGGCTGGCCGGCGAGCTGGACGCGTCGCTGCCCCGGCTGCGCGCCGCGCTCGCCGCCGGGGAGGTCTCCCTGGACGCGGCCCACGCCGTGGCCGACGGGGTGCGCGGCCTGCCCGCGGGGGTCGACGCCGCCACCAGCGCGCGCGGTGAGGCGTTCCTGGTCGCCCAGGCCCGGCTGTTCGACCCCGGCGCACTCGCGAAGCTCGCCAAGCACCTTGTGCACGTCCTCGACCCGGCCGGTGGGTGCGAGCTGGAGCGCGAGGAGGCGCGGCGCTCGGACGCCGAGTCGTTCACCGTGGTCCACGGCCACGACGGCGGTCGCCGGCTCCACGGCCGGCTCACCGCCGAGCACGGCGCCCTGCTCGACGAGGCCCTCGGCGTGCTCGCCGCGCCTCGCCCGGCTGCCGACGGCACTCCCGACCCCCGACCGGCCGACAAGCGGCGCGCGGACGCCCTGATGGAGCTGGTCCGGATCGGCGTGGCCGCTCCAGAGCTGCCCTGCTCCGGTGGCGACCCGGTGACCATGACGGTCACCACCACCCCCGACCACCTCGCCGCTCTCGCGGCGCTCGCCGGCCGAGCAGGCCCGGCCGGGTCGGCGCCGGTCGCCGCGCACCTCGATGACGGGACCCCGCTCTCCCCCGAGTCCACCCGCCGGCTCGGCTGCGACGCGTGGCTGCAGGCGGCGGTGCTCGACAGCGCCGGCGCGGTGCTGCACCTCGGACGGCGCACCCGCCTCGTCAACGGCCCCCTGCGCCGCGCGGTCGTCCTGCGCGACCACGGCTGCGCGTTCCCCGGCTGCGGCCGTCCCGCTCGCTGGTGCCAGGCCCATCACGTCGTGCACTGGGCGCACGAAGGAACCACCGACATCGACAACCTCGTGCTCCTCTGCGCGCACCACCACCGCGTCATCCACCACGACGGCTGGAGCGTGGTGATCGGACCGGACCGGCTACCGGTCTTCACCCCGCCCCGCTGGATCGACCCCGACCAGACCCCCCGGCCTGCCTGGCGACCTCCCACCCACCTGCGCGTCTGAACCACGACGGCTGGACGTCACACCATCACCGGGTTCCCCGGAATCTCCCGCCAAGCGGGAACGGCACCTACCGTCCGGCCGCCTTCAGTCGCGCCGAGTCCATCGGCGCCACAGCGTCGCGGCGCCGGGGTTAGGTGGCAGGCGTCGGCCGACGTCTCCGAGCCGTTCGGATCGCCCAGACATTGGCGAACATCAGCCCGCTGATGAGGCCGGCCAGTAGCGCAGGTCCGCTGGGGCTGTCAGTAGCGATGATCAGCACCAGTGCGACGACCGCGCCGACGCCTGAGGCGAGTGCAAGAACGAAGGGAACTCGTCCGCCGTCGAGCCACTTGAGTATGCCAACGACGATAAGGGATGCGCCCATGCCTAGGCCGAAGGCGAACACAAGGAGAGGAACGAGGGGTGCCTCTGCGTTGCTCGCCATCGAGAGTCCGACCAGGAGCGAGATGACGCCGATGACGAGCGAAACGGGGGTTGCGCCGCGCGGCCAGGCACTGTCGTCCCGGCGCCGTGTTCTCGCTTCCTCGGTCATGGCTGGGGAGGATGGCAGAAATGTGGCCTTTTGCGCTAGCGCGGCCGGGGGTCGCTCGGTCATGCCGGTTACCGGCTGTCCAGCTGGTCCGCCAGTAACGGTCGTCCATCGACGGACGAGGTTCACCGGCCTCCTCCCGCCGGTTGGCAGCGGCACCTACACGCAGCCCATCGGCGGGGAGCTTCCAACGCCATGCTGGACGGATGTACCAGGGCTGTATCTGTGCCGGACCCTGCCGAACGACGCGCTGGCGCTGGTCGTCATCGCGGCCACTCGGGCGCAGGATGCGACAACCCCGTCCCAGACGATGTGGGCGCACGCGGCGTGCTTGGGCGAGCGACCCCCGCCGGGCTTTCCGTGTGACCTTGAGGCCTTCTTCGACTGAGTGTCGCTCGGTAGAACCGGCACTTACTCGTCCGCGCGCCTACGGCCAGTAACTTGAGTTTGTGACTAGCGACCCCGAAGCACGCGTTGCGGCAGTCTCGCTGGATTGCTCCGACACGCAGCAACTTGCGGACTTCTACGTGGCCTTGCTGGGGGGCCGGGAGTTGTGGGCCAAGGAGTCTAGCGCCGGGGTTGAAGTGGCCGGTCTTGTCCTGGTGATGCAACGGGTGGACCCCTACGAGCCGCCCCTTTGGCCTGGTCGCGCGATCGTCCACTTGGACCTGGTAGCGGATGACATCGACGCCGCGACGGAACGAGCTGTTTCTCTCGGTGCGACCAGGCCGGAACAGCCTGACCCACGCTGGCGCGTGCTGCTCGACCCAGCCGGTCACCCGTTTTGCCTGACGCCGTTCACGCCCGAGACCGACAGCAGCGGGTAGGTAGTGCCGGTGACCGGCTGTCCAGCTGGTCCGCCGGTAGCGGTCGTCCTCTCGACGGACGAGGTTCACCGGACTCCTCCCGCCGGGCGGGGTAGCGGCACCCAACGGGTGCGCCGCGGGGACGACTCGGTCCGATGACCTGTGGGTCATGCGAGCGCGTGGCACATAGCGGGCGAAGCCGGAATGTTCGATCACCTCTTGGCTATTTCCCCACCGGCCCCGGTCAACCGGCGGCACGGTGAGTCGTCTCATCCCACATGGACGGAGCACGTGAGGTGCAGGAGCTGAGCGCGGCGGACGCTCCGCCGTGGACCGGGCGGTCAGACGCTGTCGCGGCGCTTTTCCACACGCACCACCGCAGGTTGGTCGGGCTGGCGTCGCTGCTGTGCGAGGACCAGGCGACCTCGGAGGACGTCGTGCAGGAGGCCTTTGCCGGGCTGTATCGCCTGTGGTGGCAGCTGCGTGATCCGCACAGCGCGATCGCGTACCTCAACAAGGCCGTGGTCAACGGCAGCCGGGACCACCTACGTCGCCGCCGGCGGGCGGACGCATTGATGCTGCGGATGGTGCCGAAGCCGGAGGCGCTGTCGTCGGCGGAGCAGGACGTCATGTCCCGTGACGAGGGTGACCGGCTATGGCAGGCGATCCGCACGTTGCCTCAGCGACAGCGCCAGGTGCTCGTCCTGCGCTACTACCTCGACCAGAGCGAGGCCGAGATCGCCGAGACGATAAACGTCTCCCGGGGGTCCGTGAAGCGACATGCCACCCGCGGCCTGGCGGCGCTCGCGAGCTACCTGGAGGTGGCCAGATGACCGGCGACAACCTCACCGAGCTGGAGCGTCGGGTCGCCGACGTCCTCCACCATCACGCGGAGATCGCCATGGGCAGTACCGACACCGAGACCCAGTATCGCGACTTCACCGCCGGCATCGACTCCTCCGGCCGCCACCACCGGGCCGCCTGGGGGATCGGCGCGGTCGCCGCTGCCATCGTCATCGCCCTGGTGCTCGGAGGCGTCGCCGGCCAGTCTTCGGACGAGGCGGAGACGCAGCTGCCGGCCCGCGACCGTACCCCGGTGCAGATCGCAGCCGACTATGTCGATGCTCTCGCCGCGTACGACGCGAGGAAGGCTGCTGAGGACGTCGCGGTCGGCGACGACGAGCTGCGCTTCTGGCCTGGTGAGGCGTCGTTGCGGGAGGGCACAGCGTGGGCAGAAGCGGCCGACTTCAAGATGTTGCCCAAGGGCTGCGTCGGTAACAGCCCGGTCGGCGCCATGACACTCGTGACGTGCCAGTTCGACTGGCACCACCTCGGGTCTGATCAGCTCGGCTGGCTTCCTCGGGGTGGCGAGCTTTCGGTCCGGGTTCGCGACGGCCGGATCACGGGCGCGTCGACGTCCTTGGATTGGCCCGTGTTCGGCTTGCGTCGGGACGAGCACAGCGACCACCCGATGTGGCGCCCGTTCGCGTCCTGGCTCGAGCGCGAGCACCCTGATGACGTCTCGGCGATGATCGCCAAGGGGGTGTGCTGCTCCGCGGAGCACGAGTCGCCGATCTACACCGACGAGTCGCTCGATCTGTGGGCGAAGTACGTCGGCGAATGGGTCGCGTCGCAGCAGTGAGGGGTCGCTCGCTGCATCGTCGGTCCGCGCTCGGTGGTGCCTGATTCCGAATGTTCAGCGGGTCCGCCGGTACCGGTCGTCCTAGCGATGGACAAGGTTCCCCGGACTCGTCCCGCAGAGCGGGAGTAACGGCACTTCGGTACGCACGCTCGCCGGGTCTGGTCGATTCGATCGCCGGCCGCGGTGGGCGTCGTTATGGTCCGTTGTGGGTGACGAGCCAGATCGTCTCGGAGGCGATGTGCGATGCGTGCATTTGTTGCAGAGAGCTCGGCGCCGAACCGCCTTTCCTTGCGCGACGTACCTGAGCCGACTCCTTCACCTGGCGAGGCGCTCGTGGAGGTTCGCGCGTTCTCGATCAATCGGGGAGAGCTGCGAATGCTGGAGACCGCGGCTGATGGGTGGCGTCCGGGCTGGGACTTCGCTGGCGTCTTACAGGTCGACGTCGACGGTGGCCCGAGAGCAGGCGCTCGGGTGGTTGGCATCCGACAGGGAGGGACGTGGTCCGAACGTGTCACGGTGCCGGAGGGATGGATGGCCGAGTTGCCCGGTGGCGTGTCGTTTACTGAGGCCGCGACGCTTCCTACTGCCGGGTTGACCGCCCTGCGAACGCTTCGGGCTGGATCCGGACTCCTTGGTCGGCGAGTTCTCGTGACAGGCGCCTCGGGCGGGGTCGGTCGCTTCGCGATCCAGCTCGCGCATTTGGGCGGTGCGGAAGTAACTGCGCTGGTCAGCGGTAACTCAGCGCGGGCGGGAGGGCTTCGCCAGCTGGGAGCCGGCGAACTAGCGTCCGACGTCGAGGAGCTAAGAGGCGGGTTCGACCTCATCCTGGAGTCGGTGGGCGGCCACACGCTCGGCAGGCTCGTGACCATGCTCGACCGCCAGGGCACGCTGGTGATGTTCGGCAACAGCTCCAACGAACTCACCGAGTTTGATGCGCGCGACGTGTACAACGATGCGAGCGTCCACGTCCGAGGGTTCGAGCTGTTCCACGGTGGAGATCCATTTGGGCGCGACCTCGGTTACCTCGCCACCTTGGTGGCAGACCACAAGCTCGATCCCCAGCTCGCGGGCGAGATGCCCTGGGAGGAGATGTCGGCGGCGATCGGACGTCTGCGAGACCGTGACGTGGCTGGGAAGATCGCACTCACCGTTGGGCGTCCAGCCCCGCCGTCGAAGTGACGTCTCATGTTGCCACTGAACGCGCCGGAGCCGGCGCAGCGGAAGCCTGATCGAGCTCAGACTTTCGGTCAGTCCGAGCGGTAGCCGGGAACCGCTCGGCTCTGAGTCACCCATGGCGTCGTCCTGAGGATGGACAGGGTTGCCCGGGAACGGTCCCCCACTGTGCTCGGCCATCCGATCATGGAGAAGTCGGCGCGACCGCACCCCGCCGACTCCCTACGAGGGTTCGGTAGTGCCGGATACCGGCGTCCCAGCGGGTCCGCCAGTAGCGGTCGTCCTAGCGATGGACGAGGTTGCTCAGACTGCTCTCGCCGTGAGGAGGAACGACACGTGCCGAGCAGGACTCGTCGCGGCGTGGTCGAGCAGGTCGGTCACCCCGTCACGGTGGCGAGCAGCCGTTGCGCGGCGGCGTCGTCGTAGCCCTGCCCGCCCCGCGCCGTGCCAGGAGGCATGCCCTCACGCCGGATCCAGGACCAGGTGTCACGGACGGTCTCGGTCACCGGCCGGGCGGAGAACCCGGCGGCCAGGGCAGCGGACACGTCGCAGTCGTGCAGGCCGGCAGCCTCGTGGCCCGGAGGCAGCCACAACGGCATCCCCGTCCACGGCTCGACGCCGGCCCGCTCCACCTGGGCCTCGGTCAGCCACACCAGCTCGGCGCCGGAGCCGGTCACCTCGGCACACGCGCCCAGCACGTCCCCGATCGTCACGAGGCCCAGCGGGGAGACCACGTTGTAGACCCCCGACGTGACGGACATGGCGCACGACCGGATCCAGCGGGCCAGGTCGCGGGCGTCCAGCAGCTGTATCGGCAGGCCGCGGGGACCGGGAGCCGGCACCCGTCCGCCGCGTGCGATCCGCTCCAGCCAGAACGGCAGCCTCCCGACGTTCTCGTACGGGCCTACCACCAGACCGGCACGCGCGACCAGGACCGGCCCGTCGTGCTCGAGCGCCGCGAGCTCACCTCCGCGCTTGGCCGTCGGGTAGAAGTCGTCGTCGGACGTCGGGTCGCCGTCGACCACGGGCGCCGACTCGTCCGCGCCCAGCGCCAACGGGAACCGGTAGACCGAACGCGACGACACGTACGTCCAGTGCCTCACACGGCCACGGAGCAGGTGCACAGCCGCCCGCACGTGCCGGGGCGAACCCGACCAGGTGTCGACCACGGCGTCCCACTCGTCGTCGCCCAGCGCCTCGCCCAGTGCGTCGGCATCGCGCCGGTCGGCATACCGCGCCTGCGCACCGGCGGCGGGTGCTCCGCTCGCGCCCGACGTCAGCGTCGTGACCTCGTCGCCCGCGGCCACGGCCTCCTCGACCAGGGCGCGCCCCACGAAGTGCGTTCCCCCCAGCACCAGGAGCCTCATGGGCGTCGAGCCTGCCCCACCAGGCGGTCAGACAGCGAGCGTTCCCCCTGCGCGTACCCGGGCTGCCCTCGCAGCTCAAGTTGACGCTTGCTCAAGCGCATGCTTGAGTATGTCCATGCCTCCCGCAGTCGCCGACCCACGGCTGGATGCCCTGTTCGCTGCGCTCAGCGACGGCACGAGGCGCGACATCGTGAGCCGGCTGAGCGCCGGCGAGGCCACCGTGAAAGAGCTGGCCGAGCCGTACGCCATGAGCATGCAGGCCGTGTCCCAGCACCTGCGGGTGCTCGAGCGGTCCGGCCTGATCAGCCGGGGGCAGCACCGGCAGACCCGGCCGTGCCGGCTGGAGCCGGCGGTGCTCGAGGACGCGCTCTCGTGGATCGAGGCGAGCCGGCGCACCTGGTCCGAGCGGATGGACCGGCTGGAGGCCCACCTCGCCCGCGTCCAGGAGGGTGAGGACCGGTGAGCGACGACGAGCTCGTCTACCGGCGGGTCTTCCGCGCGCCGCGCGAGCTGGTGTGGCGCTGCCTCACGGACCCGGCCGAGCTCACGCAGTTCTGGGGCCCGCGCGGCATGGCCACCCCGCTCGCCGGCATCGTCGTCGAGCTCCGGTCCGGCGGCCGGTTCGAGACCCTGATGGAAGGTGAGCACGACAGCCACCGGATGGTCGCCACCTTCACCGAGGTCGTCCCGCCCGAGCGGCTCGCCTGGGTGGAGCCGGCCAGCGGCATGCACACCACCAGCACGCTCGACGACCTCGGGGACGGCAGCACCTCGGTCGTCATCCGCCAGCGGCACGTCCCCGAGGCGATGCGCAGGCCCGAGGCCCGCGCCGGCTTCGTGACCTCGCTCGACAAGCTCGAGGAGCACCTCTCACATCTCATGCAAGGAGAATGACCGTGACCGACCTGCAGTCCTTCGTCGCGCCGACCTGCGACCGGCTCGCCGACCTCCTCGCCGCCTCGGCCGACGACACCTGGGACGTCCCGTCGCTGTGCGAGAACTGGCAGGTCCGGCATGTCGTCGCGCACATGACGATGCCGGCACGGCTGACTCCCGAGCAGTTCGGGGCCGAGATGGCGGCCGCCGGCGGAGACTTCACCGTGCTGTCCGACGCGGTCGCCGGCCGGGACGCAGCGCTGCCCCTCGCCGCCCTCCTCGACCAGCTCCGGTCGCCGACGCTGCACGCGTGGCAGCCACCGGGCGGCGGCGCCGCCGGAGCGCTGAGCCATGCCGTCATCCACTCCCTGGACGTGACTCTCGCGCTCGACCGGGCGGCCACCGCACCGGGAGAGGCGGTGACCGCCGTCCTCGACCAGCTCGCTGCCGCCGACGGCGCCACCTTCGGGGTCGACCTGACCGATGTCCGGCTCGAGGCCACCGACAGCGCCTGGCACTGGGGAACGGGCCAGGTGCTCCGCGCAGACAGCGGCTCGCTCGTGGCGCTCCTGAGCGGGCGCACGTTGCCCGACGGCCGGCGGATGTCCGCCCGGGACACCTCAGGGGCGACGCACAACTAAGCGGCGCGACCTCGGTCAGCGGGCCTCGAGGACGGAGTTGCCGCCGTCGACGACGAGGAGCTGCCCGGTGACGTAGGACGCCGCCGGGCGAGGCGAGGAAGGCCACCGCCGCGGCGACCTCGTCCGCGGTGCCGGAGCGACCCACGGGCGCCCGCCGGCCGTGACGTACCTCGTCGGAGGTCTGGGAGCCGGTGGCGATCCACCCGGGCGCGACCGCGTTGCAGGTGACGCCGGAGGCCGCCACCTCGACGGCGACGGCGCGGGTCAGACCGACCATCGCGGCCTTCGCCGCCGCGTAGGACGACTGGTCCGGCATCGCGTTGACCGGGCCGGTCGTCGACGCGACGTTGACGACCCGGCCGAAGCCGGCGGCGACCATCGCAGGCAGGAACGCGCGGGTCACCAGGAACGCGGTGTCGAGGTTGCGGGCGAGGTCCGCCCGCCAGTCGGCCAGCGACAGGGAGGACACCGGCGCCTGCACGTCCGGCGACGAGAGGCTGAGCATGCCCGCGTTGTTCACCAGGACGTCGACCGCGCCGACGGCCTCGCGCAGGCTCGCGACGTCCGACTCGACGGTGAGGTCCGCGACCACGCCACGCGCGTCGGCGCCGAGCGTCGCGGCCCGCTCGTGGACCCGGTCCGTCGTCGACGTCACGTGCACCGTCGCCCCCAGCGCGGCGAGCGCCCGCGCGCAGGCGAAGCCGATGCCCTCGGCGGAGCCGGCGCCGGTGACGAGCGCCACCCGGCCGGCGAACGGCGACCCGGCCGGCGCGGCCGTGGCGGACACCGTCAGTCCTGCGGTGGCTCGAAGCTTGTGGTGCGCGACATCCCGGCGGCCCGGCCCTTGCCCGCGACCACGAGAGCCATCTTCCGCGACGCCTCGTCGATCATCTCGTCGCCGAGCATCACCGCACCGCGCATCCCCCCGGCCTCGGAGGTGTGCCACTCGTACGCGTCGAGGATCAGCTCGGCATGGTCGTAGTCGTCCTGGGCCGGCGAGTAGACGTCGTTCGCCGCGTCGATCTGGCCCGGGTGGAGCACCCACTTGCCGTCGAAGCCCAGCGCCGCCGACCGTCCGGCGACCCTGCGGAAGCCGTCGACGTCCTTGATCTGCAGGTACGGCCCGTCGATCGCCTGCAGGTCGTAGGTCCGTGCGGCCATCAGGATCCGCATCAGGATGTAGTGGTACGCGTCGCCCACGTCGTAGCCGGTCGGCTGCTCCCCCACCACCAGGGACTTCATGTTGATCGAGGCCATGAAGTCGGCCGGGCCGAAGATGATCGTCTCGGTCCGCGGCGACGCGGCGGCGATGGCGTCGACCTCGACGAGCCCCTTCGCGTTCTCGATCTGCGCCTCGATGCCGATCCGGCCGACCTCCAGGCCCAGGGTCTTCTCCAGCTGGGTGAGCAGCATGTCCAGCGCCTGCACCTGGGCGGCGGTCTGCACCTTCGGCAGCATCACCGCGTCGAGCTGCGCACCGGCCCCCTCGACCACCGCGATCACGTCGCCGTAGGTCCACTGCGTCGTCCAGTCGTTGACCCGGACCACCCGGGTCTTGCCCGACCAGTCGCCCTCGACGAGCGCCGACACGATGTTGCCGCGCGCGTCGACCTTCGCCAGCGGCGACACCGAGTCCTCCAGGTCGAGGAAGACCTGGTCGGCCGGCAGCCCCTGCGCCTTGCCGAGCATCTTCGGGTTCGAGCCGGGCACCGCCAGGCAGGACCGGCGGGGCCGGACGGGGCGTACGGGGGACGGGTTCGCGCTGGTCGGCTGCGTCACGCGGGCAGGCTACCGACGGGTCACTCCACCGCCTCCGTGGGCTCCACCTCGTCACCTCCGGAGTACACGACGATCGCCAGCCCGAGCAGCAGCAGCGCCGCCGCGGGGATCGCGGCGAGCGGCGGCGTCTGGCCCAGCGCGACGGCCGCCAGCAGCGCCGCACCCGGCACCTCGAGCAGCAGGGCGAGAGAGGCGACCGTGGGGCTGGTCGAGCGCAGCACCACGTTGAAGACCGAGTGCCCGAGCAGCTGCGCGCCCACGGTGAGCGCGACGAGCTGCACCCAGGTGCGGCTGTCGTACCCACCCAGGTCGACGCGGCCCACCAGGCAGACCGCGAGCAGCACGACCGCCGCGGTGGAGTAGCACAGGGCGGTGTACGAGGTCGTGCTGACGGTGCGGCGCACCTCCGCGCCCGCGACGGTGTAGAACGCGGCGAAGATCCCGCCGAGCAGGGCGAGCAGGTCCCCCACGAGCGCCCGCGGCTCCAGGGAGAAGTCGACGCCGGTGAGGACCACCACCGCGACCAGCGAGATCCCGATGCCCAGCCAGGTACGCCGCGGCACGTGGTGGCCCGCCGCCCGGGCCAGCATCGCGACCCAGACCGGCTGGGTCGCGACGATCGCGGTGGCCGAGGCGACCGACGTGTACCGCAGGCTCGGCACCCAGGTCGCGAAGTGAGCCGCGAGCAGCACCCCCGCACCGAGTGCCCAGCCGCGTTCGCGCGCGGTCAGGCCCCGCAGCTCGCCGCGCCGCCGGACGAGCGCCACCGGCCAGATCACCGCCACCGCCAGCACGTTGCGCCACAGGGCGACCGCGAGCGCCGGCGCCACGATCGCTGCCATCAACGGGCCGGACGTGGAGACCGCGGCGATGCCCACCGCCATCAGGGCCACGTCGGCGCGCGGCGGACGGCCGAGGACGTGCGGGGCTGCGGCGACGGGGCGGGACACCGGGTCATCCTCACCCACCGCCGGAACCGCTCCTGTGGCACGCTCGCAGTCGTGACCGCCGACCGGGACGCCGAGCTCGCCCGCGCCCTGGTCGAGGAGGTGGCCAAGAAGTCGGCCCTGCTGTGGCTGCGGGGCGACGGCGACAAGCACGCCGCGGCCGTGTGGCACGTCTGGGTGGACGGTGCGGTGCACCTCGTCACCGGCGGCGACGAGCAGCCGCTGCCCGACCTGCCGGACGGGTCCGAGGCCGTCGTCACCGCCCGGAGCAAGGACACCGGCGGGCGGGTGGTCGCCTTCCGGGCCACCGTGTCGACCCTGCCCCCCGACGGCGAGGCCTGGGCTCGGGTCGTCCCCGAGCTGCACGCCAAGCGGCTCAACCCGGCCGACGGCGAGGCCCAGCCGGCGCGGTGGGCCCGCGAGTCACGGGTGGTCCGGCTCGACCCGGTCGGCCGTCTGGTGGAGGGACCGGGGCACCTGTCCCACCGGTCGCACGCAGCCGAGCCGCCGGCGTCGCCGGCCACGACCCGCGGCCGGCTGCCCTTCGTGCTCGGCCGGCGGGCCCGGCGGCGGGCCCGCTGACCGCCGGCAAGGATCTTCGTGGCGCGCGGTCGTCCGCGACGCCTCGCGCGGGGGACCCGCCGGTAGCCTGGGGCCTCGTGAGCGGCGCGCCGACGAGGGTCTTCATCGCGCGGCTGGCCGGCACCCCGCTCTTCGACCCCGCGGGTGACCAGGTCGGCCGCATTCGCGACGTCGTCGTGTCGCTGCGCATCGGCCGGGACGAGCCCCGCGTCCTGGGCCTGGTGGTCGAGGTCCCCGGTCGCCGCCGCATCTTCGTCCCGATGACCCGGGTCACCTCGGTCGACGCCGGGCAGGTCATCACCACCGGCCTGGTGAACATGCGCCGCTTCCAGCAGCGCCCGACCGAGACGCTGGTCCTGGGCGAGCTGCTCGACCGCACCGTGACGCTGCACGAGGACGGCTCGTCCGCCGTCGTCGAGGACGTCGCCATGGAGCAGCAGCGCACCCGCGACTGGGAGGTCACCCGGCTGTTCGTCCGCCGGCCGGGGAAGGGCCTGCGCCGGCGGGGCGAGACCGTCACCGTCGAGTGGCGCGACGCCGACGGCCTGCAGGTCGACGAGACCGGCCAGGGCGCGGCGAACCTGCTCGCCACCTTCGAGAAGCTCAACGCCGCCGACCTGGCGTCGGTCCTGCACGAGCTGTCGTCCAAGCGCCGGGTCGAGGTGGCGGCGGCCCTCGACGACGAGAAGCTCGCCGACGTGCTGGAGGAGCTGCCGGAGGAGGACCAGGTCGAGATCCTCGGCCAGCTCGAGCAGGAGCGCGCCGCCGACGTGCTGGAGGCCATGCAGCCCGACGACGCCGCCGACCTGCTCTCGGAGCTGCCGCAGGCCGAGGCCGAGAAGCTCCTCGAGCTGATGGAGCCCGACGAGGCGGCCCCGCTGCGCCGGCTGCTCACCTACTCCGACGACACCGCCGGCGGCATGATGACCACCGAGCCGGTGATCCTGCCCCCGGACGCCACGGTCGCCGACGCACTCGCCCGGGTCCGGCAGCCCGAGCTGTCACCGGCGCTGGCGGCCCAGGTCTACGTCTGCCGTCCGCCGATGGAGACCCCGACCGGCCGCTTCCTCGGCATCGTGCACATCCAGCGGCTGCTGCGCGAGCCGCCGTCGGCTCTGGTCAGCGGGGTGGTCGACACCTCGATGGAGCCGCTGCGGCCCGAGGTGCCGCTGACGGCGATCACCCACCACCTGGCGACCTACAACATGGTCGCGGCACCCGTCGTCGACGAGGGCGACCACCTCCTCGGCGTCGTCACGGTCGACGACGTCCTCGACCACCTGCTGCCCGACGACTGGCGCCACCGGGACCGCGCCGACCCGGCCGGCCACGCGGCGGGCCCGATCCGCGACGACGAGGTGCGCCATGGCGCGTGAGTCGCGGCGCGGCAACCCGCGCCTGGACCAGCCGCGGGAGATCCGCCGCGTGATAGTGCCGACCCCGACGTACGACCCGGACGCGTTCGGCCGGCTCTCCGAGCGGATCGCGCGCTTCATCGGGACCGGCCGCTTCCTGGTCTACATGACCGTCTTCGTCCTGCTGTGGCTCGTCTGGAACGCCGTCGCCTGGAAGCTCCAGTTCGACAACTACCCGTTCATCGCCCTGACCCTGATGCTCTCGCTCCAGGCCTCCTACGCCGCTCCGCTGATCCTGCTGGCGCAGAACCGGCAGGCGGACCGGGACCGCGTGCAGTACGAGCAGGACCGCGGGCGGGCCGAGCGCAACATCGCCGACACCGACTACCTGACCCGCGAGCTGGCCGCGCTGCGGATGGCGGTCGGTGACGTCGCCACCCGCGACTTCCTGCGCTCCGAGCTGCGACAGCTGCTCGACGAGATCGACGAGCGCCAGGCCCGCGACGCGGAGCCCGACGACGGGTCCGCCCCACTCCGCGGGTGAGGTACGGAGCCGACGGACGCAGGGCGGTCAGCCCGCGGGGGTGACCCCGGACAGCGCGGGCGGCTGCGACGCCTCGTCGTCGGTCATCTTCGCGAGCAGGCCGGCGAGCGCCTCCGCCTCGTCGTCGTCGAGCCGGCCCACCGCATGCTGCCGGACACCGCGCAGGTGCACCGGGCTGGCCGCACGCAGCCGCGACAGACCCGCGGCGGTGAGCACGGTGAACATGCCGCGCCCGTCCTCGTCGCACGCCTCGCGGCGCACCAGCCCCTCGCGCTCCAGCCGGTCGACCAGTCGGGTCAGCCCGCTGCGCGACAGCAGGACCCGGCCGGCCAGCTCGGACATCCGCAGCCTGCGGTCGGGCACCTCGACCAGCTGGACCAGGACGTCGTACGACGCCAGCGGCAGCTGCTGCTCGGCGACCAGGTCGCTCTCGAGGCGCCGCGTGACCTCCGCGTGCGCGCGCAGGAAGCGGCGCCACGCCAGCATCTGCTGATCGCTCAGGTCCCCCGACCGTGGCATGACACCGATGGTAGGCCGTAGAGGGCCGAACAGGGCGGCACCGGGTGCCCCCCGTCCGGCACGTAGCATCGAAGGCATGCCTGCCCCCTCCGTGACCCGTCCGACCCCGGACGCCGTCCAGGCCGCCCTCGCCACCGTCGACGATCCCGAGATCCGCCGCCCGATCACCGACCTGGGCATGGTGAAGTCGGTCGACATCGAGCCCGACGGCCGGGTCCGGGTGGCCATCTACCTCACGGTCGCCGGCTGCCCCATGCGGGACACCATCACCAAGAACGTCACCTCGGCGGTCAGCACCGTCGAGGGCGTGACCGGCGTGGACGTCGAGCTGGACGTCATGTCGGCCACCCAGCGCCAGGAGCTGCAGACCCGGCTGCGGACCGAGTCCGGCCAGGTCGAGCGGGAGATCCCCTTCGCCCGGCCCGGCTCGCTCACCCGGGTCTATGCCGTGGCGTCCGGCAAGGGCGGGGTCGGCAAGTCGTCGGTGACGGTCAACCTGGCCGCGGCGATGGCGCGCGACGGGCTCTCGGTGGGCGTCGTCGACGCGGACATCTACGGGCACTCGATCCCGCGGATGCTGGGGGTCGAGGGCCGGCCCACCCAGGTCGAGGACATGATTCTCCCGCCGGTGGCCCTGGACGTGAAGGTCATCTCGATCGGGATGTTCGTCGCGAACAACCAGCCGGTGGTCTGGCGCGGACCGATGCTGCACCGCGCCCTGCAGCAGTTCCTCGGCGACGTCTACTGGGGCGACCTCGACGTCCTGCTGATGGACCTCCCGCCCGGCACCGGTGACATCGCGATCTCGGTCGCCCAGCTCGTGCCGCCCGCCGAGCTGCTGGTCGTCACCACTCCGCAGCAGGCCGCGGCGGAGGTCGCCGAGCGGGCCGGCACCATCGCGCTGCAGACCCACCAGCAGATCGCCGGCGTGGTCGAGAACATGTCCTGGCTGCCCTGCCCGCACTGCGGCGACCGGATCGACGTGTTCGGCAGCGGCGGCGGCCAGGCCGTCGCCGACGGGCTCACCCGCGCCATGGGCGCGCCGGTGCCCCTGCTCGGTCAGATCCCGCTGGACACCCGGCTCCGCGAGGGCGGCGACTCCGGCCGGCCCCTGGTGCTCTCGGACCCCGACGCCCCGGCGGCGCAGGAGCTGGCCAAGGTCGCGAAGAGCCTCGGGCACCGGGCCAGGGGGCTGGCGGGCCGCTCGCTGGGCCTCTCGCCCGCGGGGCGCTAGACCCCTCGGCTAGGTGACGTCCTCGTCGTAGCGGGGAGCGGGCGGGCGGCCCTCGGTGGCACCGGGACCGCGCCGCTGGGCGGGCTTGGCCGGCGCGTCGCCGAGGGTCTCGAGGTTGTCCAGGTCGACCGGCTCCAGCAGGTGCTTGCGGACCAGGCCACGCGGGTTCAGGTCACGCAGCCCGCCGAGGTCCGGCCCGAGCTCCTTGCTGACCTCGGTACGGGCCTGGCTGGCCATCTGCCGCACCGTGCGCAGCATGCGTGCCGCATCGGCCGCGTAGCGCGGCAGCTTCTCCGGGCCGAGCACGATCAGCGCGACGATCGCGAGTCCGATCAGCTCGCCCAGGCCGATGTCGAAAGGCACCCGCCGATCCTCTCACCCCGTGCCTGGCCGTCGCGGCGGAACGGCCCGGTCCGCGCTCAGCCCTCGCTGGCGCCCAGCGTCACCCGGACGTCCTGCTCGGTGCCGCCCCGGCTGACGGTGAGCGTGACGGTGTCCCCCGGCTGCTGGGACCGGATCGCCACGATCAGCTCCGAGCTGTCGGCGACCTGCTTGCCGTCGATGGCCACCACGATGTCGCCCGGCTGCATGCCGGCCCGCTCGGCGGGCCCGCCGGGCACCAGGGGCGGGTTGCCGTCGATCTCCTCGGCGGCGATCCGGGCGCCCTCGCCGCCGAAGGTGCCGTCGATGCTGGCGCCGATGATCGGGAACTCGGCCTTGCCGCTGTCGAGCAGCTGTTCGACGGTGCGGCGGACCTGGTTGATGGGGATCGCGAAGCCGACCCCGATGTTGCCGGCGTCCTGCCCGAAGGTCCCGCCGCCGACGGTGGCGATCGCGGAGTTGACCCCGATCACCTCGCCCTCGAGGTTCACCAGGGGCCCGCCGGAGTTGCCCGGGTTGATCGCCGCGTCGGTCTGGATCGCGTTGATGTAGGCGCTGTCGCCGGAGCCGTTCGCGCCACCGGCCGTGACGGGGCGGTTCTTCGCCGAGACGATCCCGCTCGTCACGGTGCCCGACAGGCCCAGCGGCGAGCCGATCGCCAGCACCTGGTCGCCCACGACCACGCTGTCGGAGTTGCCCAGCGGCAGCGCCGGAAGGTCCTTGGCGTCCAGCCGCAGGGCCGCGAGGTCGTAGCTCGCGGACTTCCCGACGACCGTGGCGGTGGTGCTGGTGCCGTCGCTGAAGGTCAGCTCGACCTCCCCGCGCGCGTCGTCGACGACATGGTTGTTGGTCACGACGATGCCGGACTCGTCGACGACGAAGCCCGACCCGGTGGCCTGCCCCTGCGCGGTCCGGACGCGGATCTGCACCACGCTGGGCAGCACCTTCGCGGCGATGCCGGGGATGCTCCCCTCCGGCCGCGCCACGTCCTGGGCGGGCGCCGAGCCCAGGCTCGCGCCGTCGACGGTCACCCCGCCCCGGTCCCGGTCGGCCAGCAGGTAGCCCACGCCGCCGCCGACCACGCCGGCGACCAGCGCGAGGACGGCGGCCAGCGAGACGAGCAGGCCGGTCCGGACGGCGACGGCCGGCCGCGGCTCCCGGCCGACGCTGTCGGTGCGGGCCCAGACGTCGTAGTCGCCGGTATCCGTGCCCGTCCCTCGGTCGGGCACGGGGTCGGCCCAGCCGGCGGTCAGGGTGTCGTCGGGCGGGGTGCCGTCGGTGCGGGTGTCGTCGTCGGTGAGGGTGGCGCTGACCGGGCGCGGGACGTCACGCCAGGTGTCCTCGACGTCGGCCCGGGCGCGGTGGGGCTCGTCACGGGGCGGGGCGGCCCACACGTCGCCGGACGACCCGGCCCACCACGGGCCGGTGCCTGCCGGCTCGCCGGGGCGGTCGTCCCGGCGCTCGTCCGGGCCCTTGTCCTCGTCCATCGTCCTGCGCGCTCCTGTCGTACGGGTCGATCCGTCGGCCGTCCGTCTGCCTGTCGGCCTGCCCTCAGCCGGCCGGGTTGAACCAGGACGCCACCCGGTCCAGCCCGCGGCCGAGACGGCCGAGGGCACCGTCCTGGTCCCCCCGGTGCGGCAGGGCGGCGACCACGGCGTCCACCGTACGCTCCGGCGCGTCGGCGACCACGGTGTAGACCCGGCCGCCGGCCGACCACACGACGCGGCGTGGGACCTGGCCGTGGACCCACACCACCCGCCCGTCGCGCACCACGCGACGGTGCCCGGCCAGCCCGGCCTCGTCGAGCCGGCCGCGCTGCTCGAAGACCGAGACGCTGGCGATGCCGTCGCTGTAGCTGAGGTGCACGATGTCCGAGTCGCCCCGGTCTGCGCCGCCGCGGCGCGCGTCCACCAGCGCCAGCGGGCCGGGCAGCCGCTCGGGACAGTGCCAGCCGTTGGCGCGCAGACGCTGCAAGGACGCCTCGTCGAGAGTCGTCGGCCAGGCGGTGGCGGCCTGCCCCGACGAGCCGGCGGAGCGTCCGACCGTCACCTCGACGAAGGCGCTGGCCCGGGTGGTGCGCCCCCGGCGGTCGTAGACCTCGCGGCGCAGGACGAGGCCGCTGTCGCGGTCGATCCAGAACCGGGCCGCCTCTCCCCGGCCGGCCGGGGCACCGGGTCGGCGGGCCACGACGACCTCGACCTCGCGGCCCGCGACCACCTCGGCCCCGCCGCGCGCCAGGGAGTAGTGCTCGGCGAGCAGTCCGACGGCTCCCCCGGCGGGCAGCACCCGGACGCCCTCCGTGTGCACCCGGGCCGTGCGCGCGGGCGAGCGCACCGTGCCGTCGCTGCGGACCGTCGTCCCGCGGCCCGGGTCGTGGTCGACGGTGACCACCTCGCTGGTCGTGCCGGTGCTGGTCCAGGCGGAGACGAACTGGACCCCGTGGTAGGCGGTGGTCGCCGCCGCTGCGGCGGCCCGCTCGAGCAGGACCCTGGCCGCGGGATCGACCGACGGGGGGCTCGCGGGCGCGGTCCCCTCGGCAGCGGGGCTGCGCGGTGCTCTCGGGGACCCGGAGACGAGCAGGGCGGTCACCGCCAGCGAGGCCACGACCAGGACGGCCCCGGTCACGAGGGCGAGGCGTCTCACCGCCGGACGGCGGTCGGGAAGGTGACCTCGCCGAAGCCCGCGCCCACGCCGAGCCCGGGGTCGCCGAGCGTGACGCCGCGCGTGGTGGCGTTGTGCTCGACGGTCAGCTCGGCGGCCGGCGGCACGACCGGGGTCTGCGAGGAGCCGCGGGGCGCGCCGGCCGCGAACGCGGTGCCGAGGACCAGCCCGGCGACCGACAGAGCGCCCACCGCGGCGTAGCGCGCCCGCCGGCGGGCGCGGCCGGCCGCGGCGCCCGGCCCGGAGGTCGGACGCCGCGGGTCGGCGCGCACGCCACGCGGGGCCCGGCCGGGCGGCGGCAGGACGGGGACCACCGGTCCCTGCGGCATGGTCCGCGAGCGCGGGGGAAGCGGGCCCCCGGGCCGGGACAGGGCCTGCAGCGACGCGAGCATGGCGGCGGAGGGGGCCGGCGCGGCAGCGCCGGCCAGCAGGTCCTTGACCGCGCGCTCGGCCTCGAGAGAGGTGCGGCAGTCGGGGCAACCCGCGACGTGGGACAGGGCCCGGTCGCGCGCCTCGTGCCCGAGCTCGCCGTCGACCAGCGCGGAGATGCGGTGCCCGAGGTGCGTCACGAGCCCGCCCCCTGCGGGTCGGGCCCGCCGGGCCCGGCGGCCTCGCGGTGGCCGGGAGCGCGGTGCTCGAGCGCGGCCCGCAGCTGGGCGCGCCCGCGGTGGATCCGGCTGCGCACCGTGCCGAGCTTGATGTTGAGCGTGGCGGCGATCTCCTCGTAGGAGAGCCCCTCGATGTCACAGAGCACGACGCAGGCCCGGAAGTCGGGCGGCAGGGCGTCGAGGGCGCGCTGCACGTCGTCGTCGAAGTGGGTGTCGTCGTAGACCTGCGCCGGGCCGGGCTCCCGGCCGGGCAGCCGCTCGGCGGCGTCGTCGGCCAGGCCGTCGAAGCGGATCCGCTGCTTGCGGCGCACCTGGTCGAGGAACAGGTTCGTCGTGATCCGGTGCAGCCAGCCCTCGAACGTGCCGGGCGAGTAGCTGGACAGCGACCGGAAGACCCGGACGAACACGTCCTGGGTGAGGTCCTCGGCGTCGTGCGGGTTGCCGGTGAGCCGGTAGGCGAGGCGGTAGACCCGCGCGGAGTGCGTCCGGACGACCTCGTCCCAGGACGGCGGGGTCCAGTCGGTGCCGCCGAGCCCCGCCGTGGCGGCGGCCGCCTCGGCGGCCGGGCGCTCGTGGGTCTCCGCGGGGCGCTCGACGGCGCGGCGGGTCGGGTCGACCACGAACCCACCTCCCCGGGCGATCACGGCGGCTGGAGCACCCATCGTGCCTCGGTTCCCTTCCTCCGGCCCAACCCTGCTCACTCGGTGCGTGTTCCCGGGACAACGCACGGCACCCGCCACCGGGTTCCCCGGGAGCACTAGGCTCGCGCCGCGCCCGTACCCGCCGTGCGGGCGCCCGGGTGCCGACGCGCCCGCGCCGCACCCCGCACCGGAGGCCGTCATCGCCGGCAACCTCGAGTCGAGCTGGACCTACGCCGAGGAGTTCGTCCCCGAGGACGAGGTGCTCACGACCGCCCGGGGCAAGGCCCAGGAGCTCGGCTGCGTGCCGGTGCTGCCCGGCGCCGGGGCGGCGCTGTCCGCCCTCGCCGCGGCGGCCGGCGCCCGGGCCGTCGTCGAGATCGGGACCGGCGCCGGGGTCGGCTCGGTCTACCTGCTGCGCGGCATGCGCCCCGACGGCGTGCTCACGACCATCGACGTGGAGCCGGAGCACCACCGGGCCGCCCGCGAGACCTTCGCGCAGGAGGGCGTGGCGTCCAACCGGGTCCGCCTGATCTCCGGCCAGGCCCTGGACGTCCTCCCGCGCCTCACCGACGCGGCGTACGACCTGGTGTTCTGCGATGCCGACAAGAAGGAGTACGCCGGCTACCTGGAGCAGGCGCAGCGACTGCTGCGCCCCGGTGGCACCGTGGTGTTCGACAACGCGCTCTGGCACGACCGGGTGGCCGACCCGGCCCAGCGCGACGAGGAGACCACGACCATCCGCGACCTCGGCCGGACGGTCCGCGAGGACGAGTCACTGGTCACCGCCATGCTCGCCGCCGGCGACGGCCTGCTCGTCGCGGTCAAGAAGCCCTAGCCGCCCGGCGCACGCGGGACGAGACCAGGCCCCGGCCCGCGAGGCGGGCCAGGGCCTGGACCTGGTGTGGTGGACGGTCGAGCCGACGGTGTGCCGTCAGGCGACGACGGACTTCAGCGCGTCCCCGAGTGCGCCGGCCTCGTCGGCCGAGAGCTCGACGACGAGACGCCCGCCACCCTCCAACGGCACGCGCATCACGATGCCGCGACCTTCCTTGGTGACCTCGAGCGGACCGTCGCCCGTTCGCGGCTTCATGGCCGCCATGCTGGCTCCCTTCGGTACGGCACGCCACGGACCCGGACTGATGAGGCCCGCGAGGCGTCGACACGGAGTGTGTGTTGGTGCATTATCCCGCGAACCGGCCCTCTGACGAAACGGCGGGCCAAACTGGAGTCCCCGCGACGCCGTCGCGGGCGTCCGTCTCTCGACCCGGGAAGTGCCGCCGACGTGAACGCCCGCTCCGCGCTGTTCGACCTCTTCGGCGACCACCTGCGCCAGCGAGGGGGGCGTGCCCCGGTGGCCGCGCTGGTCCGGCTGCTGGCCCCGATGGGTGTCGCCGCGCCCGCGGTGCGCACCGCGGTGTCGCGCATGGTGCGGCAGGGCTGGCTGGAGCCGGTGCGGCTCTCGGGCAGCCCCGGGTACGCCCTGACCCCGCGCGCCGTCCGCCGCCTCGACGACTCGGCGGCGCGCATCTACCGCACCACCGAGCCCGGCTGGGACGGCACCTGGCACCTGGTCGTCACCGACCTGCCGGGCGAGCGCAGCAGGCGGGACCGGGTACGCGCCGGGCTCACCTTCCTCGGCTACGCCCAGCTCGACGACGCCACGTGGATCGGGCCGCGCTGGTCGGAGGAGGTCGACGCCCTGCTGGAGGTCGAGGGCGTCCGCGCGGAACGCTTCGCGGCCCGCCACGAGGGCGACTCGCTGGGCCTGGTGCGCCGCGCCTGGGACGTCGAGGGCCTGGCGCGGTCGTACACGCGCTGGCTGGCCGACGCCGAGGCGATGGTCTCCGGGGTCGCGGCGGATCCGAGCGACGAGCAGACCTTCGCGGTCCGCTCCCGGCTGGTGCACGAGTGGCGCAAGTTCCTGTTCCTGGACCCGGGTCTGCCGCGTCAGCTGCTGCCGGGAGACTGGGCCGGTGACAAGGCGGCCGCATTCTTCGACTCGGAGAGCGTGCGGCTGCTGCCGGCGGCCGCGCGGTTCGTCGACACCTGCCTGAGCGCGCCGTCCTGAGCGCGGCCCGACCGTCCGACCCGCGAGGAGCCTGCTGAGCACCATGAGCGACCTGAGCGACCTGAGCGACACGAGCGACCTGAGCGCCGCCGCCGACGACGTCGTCCTGTACGAGCTGTCCGAGGGGGTCGCCACGGTGACCCTGAACCGGCCGCACGCCATGAACGCGCTCGACACCGCGCTGAAGGTCGCCCTGCGCGACACCCTGGCCGCGGCGGCCGAGGACGACGCGGTGCGGGCGGTGGTGCTCACGGGGACCGGGCGCGCCTTCTGCGTCGGGCAGGACCTCGCCGAGCACGCGGCGAACCTGCAGGGGGACCAGCAGCAGCGTGCCGCCGTGTGGTCGACGGTGCCGGAGCACTACACACCGATCGCGACGACCCTCGCGACGATGCCCAAGCCGGTGCTCGCCGCCGTCAACGGGGTCGCCGCGGGCGCGGGCGCGGCCTTCGCCTTCGCCTGCGACTTCCGCATCATGTCCGCCGACGCCGGCCTGAACATGGCCTTCTCGGCGGTCGGGCTGTCCGCGGACTCCGGCTCGTCCTGGACCCTGCAGCGCCTGGTCGGCATGGCCAAGGCCAAGGAGCTCCTGCTGATGCCCTCGACCATCCCGGCGGCGCAGGCGCTCGAGCTCGGCCTGGTCACCGAGGTCGTGGCCGCCGGCGAGGTCGCCGACCGCGCCCGGGCGCTGGCCGTCCGTCTCGCGGCCGGGCCCACCCTGGCGTACGGGGCGATCCGGCGGTCCCTGGCGTTCTCGGCCGGCCACGACCTCGTCGAGTCCCTCGGCGTGGAGCAGCAGATGATGGAGCTCACCGGGGCGAGCGAGGACCACCGCAACGCCGTCGCCGCGTTCCTCGGCAAGGAGCAGCCGGCCTTCGAGGGCCGGTGACGGAGGTGGCCCCCGGCCTCGGGACGGTCGAACGGCTCTACGCCGCCATGGACGCCCACGACGGCGAGGCGATGGCAGCCTGCTACGCCCCGGGTGCGACGTTCACCGACCCCGTGTTCGTCGGGCTGGCCGACGGCGAGCCCGGCGACATGTGGCGGCTGCTCACCGCGCGCTCGGCCGACCTGTCGGTCGACCTGCGGGAGAGAGAGGTCGAGGGCGACCGCGGGACGGCGCACTGGGTGGCGCGCTACACCTTCGGCCGGACCGGGCGGAAGGTGGTCAACGACGTCCGCTCGCAGTTCCGCTTCGACGCCGAGGGCCTGATCCTCGACCAGCGCGACGAGTTCGACTTCTGGCGCTGGTCACGTCAGGCGCTGGGCCCGGTGGGGCTGCTGCTCGGCTGGAGCCCCGTGCTCCAGCACTCGGTGCGCGACAAGGCCCGTGGCGGCCTGAACGCCTTCCGCGACCACTGATCGGTCCGCCGCCCGTCCGCCCGCCCGTGCGTCCCTCGCGTCGGCGCTCAGCGGAAGGCGCAGCCGGCGAGGTGGTCGTTCACCATGCCGGTGGCCTGCATCAGGGCGTAGGCCGTGGTCGGCCCCACGAAGCGGAAGCCGCGCCGCTTCAGCTCGCGGGCCATCGCGGTCGACTCCGGCGTGACGGCCGGCACGTCGGCAGTGCTCGACGGCACCGGGCCCGGCCCGGGGGCGAACGACCAGAGCAGGGCGTCCAGGCCGCCGTCGAGGGCGAGCGTGGCGCGCGCGTTGGCGACCGTCGCGAGCACCTTGGCGCGGTTGCGCACGATGCCGGCGTCGGCCATCAGCCGCTCGACGTCGTCGTCGCCGAACCCGGCGACGACCCCGGGGTCGAAGCCCCGGAACGCCGCGCGGAAGGCCTCCCGCTTGCGCAGGATGGTGATCCAGGACAGCCCGGACTGGAACGCCTCCAGGCTGACCCGCTCGAACAGCGCTCGGTCGCCGCGGACCGGCCGGCCCCACTCGGTGTCGTGGTAGGCCACGTAGTCCGGCGTGCCGAGCCCCCACGGGCACCGGGCCAGCCCGTCGGCCCCGGGAACCGGTCCGCTCACCCGCCGGACTCGACGTACCGCGCGAGCCGGCGCAGCGAGACCTGCACCCCGAGACGCAGCAACGGCCGGACGAGCGGCCAGCCGAGGCGGCCGAGCACCCCCAGCGGCAGGTCGACCCACTCCGACCACACCACCCGGGACCGGTCGGGCGCGAGGGCGTCGACCTCGAACGCGCCCGACCCGCGGACCACCTTTCCGGTGTGGCGCACCACGGCGCGCACCGGCGGCTCCCACACGGTGATCACCATCGTGTCGGTGAAGCCGAGTCGTCCGATCCCGGTGAACGCCGAGATGGTCTCCCCCGCGGCGCGGCCACCCTCGGCGCGGGTCAGCATCATCCACCTGTCGTGCACGTCCCAGTCGGTGAGGACGTCCCAGACCCGCTGCGCCGGGGCCGAGACGTCCTGCGTCACGACGAGCTCCGCCACGGCTCAGGCCCCCGTCACGGAGGGATCGTCGGAGACCGCGCCCGACGGGCTCCCGGCGCCGCCGGCACCGCCGGCACCGCCGGCGACATCGTCCTCGAGCTCGGCGATCCGGGCGTCGCGGCGCTCGACCTCGCCGAGCAGCCGCTCGAGCACCGCGTCCACCTCGTCCATCCGGTAACCGCGTACCGCGAGGGTGAAGCGCAGCGCGTCGACCTCGTCACGGCCGACGTCGCCGGGCGGCAGGGCACCCCGGGGCGAGCGCTCGCCGTCGGCGGGTGCCAGGCCGCCGCCCCGGCCGGTGGCGACGACCGCGATCCCGCCGATCACGGCCAGCACGACGAGCAGCAGCACGAGGGTCACCTGCAGGATCGTGCCACGCTTGCCCGGTGCACCCCGGACCCGGCACCGCGCCGCTGCGCCTCGGCCACCTGGAGGTCGGCCCCGACGACCAGGTCGTGATGGCGGTCGTCAACCGCACCCCCGACTCGTTCTTCGACCAGGGCGCCTACCTCGACGACGCCGCCGCGATGGCCGCGGTCGACGCGGCCGTCGAGCAGGGGGCGGCGCTGGTGGACCTCGGCGGGGTGAAGGCCGGCCCCGGCGAGGAGGTCACCGAGGACGACGAGGTGCGCCGGGTCGCCCCGTTCGTCGCTGCGGTGCGCCACCGGCACCCGCGGCTGGCGATCTCGGTCGACACCTGGCGCTCCGGTGTCGGCCACGCGGTGTGCGCGGCCGGCGCCGACCTGCTGAACGACGCCTGGCAGGGCGCCGACCCCGGGCTGGCCGCGGTCGCCGCCGAGCACGGCGTGGGGCTCGTGTGCAGCCACGCCGGTGGCCTGCCGCCGCGAACCGACCCGCACCGGGTGGCCTACGACGACGTGGTCGCCGACGTGGTGGCCACGGTGACCGCGCTGGCCGAGCGGGCGGTCGCCGCCGGCGTACGCCGCGACGGGATCCTCGTCGACGCGGCGCACGACTTCGGCAAGAACACCTACCACTCGCTCGAGGTCACCCGGCGGCTCGACGAGCTGGTGGCGACCGGCTGGCCGGTGCTGGTCGCGGTGTCGAACAAGAAGTTCCTGGGCGAGGTGCTCGACGTCGACAAGGACGGTCGCCTCGAGGCGACGCTGGCGGCCACCGCGGTCAGCGCCTGGCACGGCGCGCGGGTCTTCCGCGCGCACCAGGTGGCGGCCACCCGGCGGTTGCTCGACACGATCGGTGCGATCCGCGGCACCCGGCCGCCGGCGGTGGCCCGCCGGGCGCTCGCCTGAGCCCCCGACGCGCCGGCCGCTCAGAGCTCGGCTTCGAGGACCTCGTCCGGTGCGGCGGTGCGGCCCGGGGGTGCGCCGGCCGCCAGCTGCTCCTCGACCGCGTCGAACGCCGCCGTCACGTCGGTCACCCAGGTGAGACCGTCCCGGGCGCCGGGCCGGACGAACCCGCGGTCGACCAGCAGGTCGACCTGGGCACGCAGCGGGACGTACAGGCCGTCCGGGTCGAGGACGACCACCGGCTTGGCGTGCATCGCGAGGGTGCGCGACACCCAGATCTCCAGCAGCTCCTCCAGGGTGCCGAGCCCGCCCGGAAGGGTCAGGAACGCGTCGGACCGCTCGTCCATCAGGGCCTTGCGCGCGCGCATGTCGTCGGTGACGAGCAGGACGTCGGACTCGTGGTCGGCCACCTCGAGGTCGAGCAGGACCTGCGGGATCACGCCGATCGTGTGCGCGCCGCCGGCCCGCGCTGCCCGGGCCACGGCGCCCATGCACGAGACGCTGCCGCCGCCGCTCACCAGGGAGTGGCCGCGTCGGGCCAGCTCGGTGCCGACGGCACCGGCCAGCTCGACGTAGGACGGGTCGATCCGCCCGCTGGAGGAGCAGAAGACGCAGACCGCCGGCACTACTCGGCCCCCTTGCGGGCCGCCTCGCCGTCGGGCGACGGCGTCGCGTCGGGGTCGTCGTCGGACTGCGTGACGAGCCGTACCGCCTCCGCCGGGTCGTCGGTGACGGTGAACAGGGCCAGGTCGCCCTCGTTGATCTTGCCGCCCGCGAGCACGGTCGAGCGCAGCCAGTCGACCAGCCCGTCCCAGTACTCGTGGCCGAGCAGCACCACCGGGAACGAGGTGACCTTCCTGGTCTGCACCAGGCACAGCGCCTCGAACAGCTCGTCGAAGGTGCCGAAGCCGCCGGGGAGCACGATGAAGCCCTGGGCGTACTTGACGAACATGGTCTTGCGGGCGAAGAAGTAGCGGAAGTCGACGCCGATGTCGACCCACTGGTTCATGCCCTGCTCGAAGGGCAGCTCGATGCCGAGCCCGACCGAGACCCCGCCGGCCTCGCAGGCCCCGCGGTTGGCCGCCTCCATCGCACCCGGTCCCCCACCGGTGATCACGGCGTAGCCCGCCTCGACGAGCAGCCGCCCGACGGCGACGCCGAGGTCGTACTCCGGCTCGCCCTCGTGCACCCGCGCCGAGCCGAAGACGCTGACCGCGCGGCCCAGCTCGGCCAGGGCACCGAAGCCCTCGACGAACTCGGACTGGATGCGCAGCACCCGCCACGGGTCGGCGTGCAGCCAGTCGGTCGGGCCCCGGCTGTCCAGGAGGCGCTGGTCGGTGGTGCTCGTCTCGACCTGCTGACGGCGCAGCGTCACCGGGCCCTTGTGCCGCTCGTGGGGGTGCTCCTCCGAGTCCGCGGGCTCGGCGCCGTCCGGTCCGGGGGACTCCAGTGCCATGCCCGCAGGCTATCCAGCACGCCGGACGGCACACCCCTGCGCACCCTGCGCACGTCGGCAGCGGCCTGCGGGTGGCGTCAGGCGGTCCCCGCGATCCGCTCGCTGATCTCGCTCAGCGCCCGGACCTGGTCCGCGTCCAGCCGGTCGAACACGGCCTCGCGCACCGCCGTGACGTGTCCCGGCGCGGCCGCGACCACGACCGCCCAGCCGTCGTCGGTGAGCACGGCCAGCGCCCCGCGCCGGTCGGTGGGGTGCCGCTCGCGGCGTACCCAGCCCTTCTCCTCCATCCGGGCCACGGCGTGGGAGAGCCGGCTCGCCGAGGACGTGGTGAGCGCCGCGAGCTCGCTCATGCGCAGCCTGCGCTCCGGCGCCTCGGAGAGCATCGCCAGCACCTGGTAGTACGCGTGCGGCATGCCGGCGTCGCGCTGGAGCTGCCGGTCGAGGGCCTCGTCCACGCCCGCGGCCGCCCGGAGGAAGGCGCGCCAGGCGCGCTGCTCGCCCTCGTCGAGCCACCGGCCCTCGGTGTGGCCGGACGGCGCGGGCGACTCCCGGGGCGAGGCGGCGGTCATGCCCGCCAGGGTAGCGGGAATGCTTGAGGTCTCAAGTTCCTTCTGGTATCGTCATCGTTGAGAGTTCAACAACATAGGGAGTCCCCGTGCCCGTCCGCCGCCTCAACCACGCCGTCCTGTACGTCCGCGACGTGAAGGCCAGCGTCGCCTTCTACTCCGAGGTGCTGGGCTTCGCCCCGATCGAGGGCATGGACGGGCTCACCGGCGCCGCCTTCCTGCGCGCACCCGCCTCGTCCAACGACCACGACCTCGGCCTGTTCGAGATCGGCTCGGCCGCGGGGGCCTCCGGTGCCGGGCGGACGACGGTGGGCCTCTACCACCTCGCGTGGGAGGTCGAGACGCTCGCCGACCTCGCCGAGATCGCCGCGAAGCTGCAGGCCAGGGGTGCCCTCGCCGGAGCCACCGACCACGCCACCACCAAGGCGCTCTACGCCAAGGACCCCGACGGCCTCGAGCTCGAGGTGAGCTGGCTGGTCCCCGCCGACCTGCTCACCCCCGAGATCCTCGCCCGCAGGGCCCGGCTGGCCCCCCTCGACCTGCCCGCCGAGATCGCGCACTTCGGCCCCACCACCCTCGGCGGCGTCGGCATCTCCGTCCCCGCCTGACGGCGCGTACGGATTCGACCACGTGAGGTAGGGCCTGGCACACGGCAACAGGCGTCGACGCCTGTTGCGGTGTGCCTCGGCCTACCTCACGTGGTCGAATCCCAGCGGCCGGAGGAGGGGGGAGGCAGGGTGGGTGGGGGCTCAACCTCGGGGGCGGTGGGGCGTCTGAGGGGTGTGCAGCACGCAGCAGAGGCCGGGCGGAAGGATGCCGGGATGGGCGACGTCCCGGGGTATCCCGACATCGGCGACGACGCCGACGACGCCGACGACGACGCCGACCGGGACGCCGGCTACCGGGACCTGTTCTTCGGCCAGTTCGCCGCGATGACCCGGCTCGCGGGGATGCTCGGCGCCGACGACCCCGAGGACGTCGCGCAGGAGGCCTTCGTCCGGCTGCACCGCCGGTCCCGCGCGCTGCGCGACCCGCACGCCGCGGTCGGCTACCTGCGGACCACCGTCGTCAACCTCACCCGGTCCCGGTTGCGGCACCTCGCGGTCGTACGCCGGCACGCCGCGGGCCGGCCCGCCGGACCCGGCCTCGCGGCCAGCGCCGAGCAGGACGTCGTCACCCGGGAGGACCGCGACGAGCTGGTGGCCGCCCTCGGGCGGCTGTCCCGCCGGCACCGGGAGGCGCTCGTGCTGCGCTACTGGCTGGACCTCACCGAGGCAGAGATGGCCGAGGCGATGGCGGTCAGCCGGGGAACCGTGAAGTCGCACGTGTCGCGGGGGCTGGACGCCCTCGCGGCCGAGCTGGAGGACCGCCGATGAGCACACCCACCGACCGCGAGCTGCTCGAGCGCCGCCTGCGGGCCGCCGCGGACACCCGGCCCGCCCGCCCCATGCCCGCCGACGCCTGGCGGGAGCACCAGGACCGGCTCGCCGCCGACGGCCGCCGACGGTCCGGCGTCCACCGCCGGCTGCTCGCAGCGGCCGCCGGCCTCGCGCTGGTGGCCGGCCTGGTCACCGCGACCGCCCTGCTCGACGACGGTCCCGGCCCCGACACCGCGGGTCCGGCGCAGGGACCCGGCGGCGACCCCTGGGACCCCGGCAACATCCTGGGCGAGCCGGTCCTCGCCGAGACGCTCATCCTCGGGGGGCAGCCGACCCGGCACGAGCTGGTGCTCACCGACACGACCGGCGACGGCCCGGACCTGTGCGACCGCTACACCAGCGGGGACGGCAGCTCCGGCGCCGGGGGCTGCACGGCCCGGAACCCGAACGCCGACAACTGGGGCGTGGCCTTCGACTGGCTGATGGGGACCGAGGGCGGTGGCGACATCCGCGGCGTGACCGCCGGTGTCGACGCGCGTGTCACGTCGGTGGACATCTGGACGAGCGACGGGACCCGGGTGCCGGCCGACCTGCACCCCACGGGCTGGGACGGCACCCGGATGTTCGCCCTGACCGTGCCGGCGGACGGTCCGGTGCCGCAGCGCCTCGTCGCCTACGGCCGGGACGGCAACGTCCTGCAGGCGAGTGCCTTGTCCGGCCCCCTCGGCGACGACTGGGTCGCCCCGACGCGATCGTTCTGCGAGGGCCCGTCGACGGGTCGGTGGACGTCGCCCCCGACCCGCTCCGTCGACGAGGTCAGCGTCAGCTGGAGCCCGACCGATGCCCTGGTCACCACCCGGGGCCACGCCCCTGCCTGCCTCGACTCGTTGCGCGCGAGTGCACTGGCCGGGTGGACCCGGATCGGCAACCGGCTCGTGGTGCTCGTGGCGCCCGAGGCGACACTCGTCCAGGTGATGGACGGCGAAGAGCTCGTTGCCTTCGACGAGGCGACGGCCGGTGACGGCTCCCCGCTACGGGTGGTCGTCTTCACCGGCCTGGACGACACGGTCCTGCAGGACGCGGTGCTGCTGGTCCGTGGTCCCGTGAACGAGGAGCTCGACCGGGCGTTCGTGAACCAGCCCGACAGCCCCTGAGGGCTACCCGCCCAGCCAGGCGAGCAGCTTCTGCTCGCACTCCAGGATCGGCGCGATGTCGCAGTACTCCTCGCGCTGGTGGGCGACCATCGGGTCACCCGGCCCGTAGTTCACGGCGGGCACCCCGAGCGCCGAGAACCGCGCGACGTCGGTCCAGCCGAACTTCGGCAGCGGCGCCCCGCCGACCATGGCGACGAACGCCGCGGCGGCCGGGTGCGACAGCCCCGGCAGGGCTCCGGGCGCCGAGTCGGTGACGCGCACGTCGAAGCCCCCGAGCACCCGGCGTACGACGTCGGCCGCCTCGGCCTCGGACCGGGACGGCGCGAACCGGTAGTTGACCTCCACGACGCACTCGTCCGGGATGACGTTGCCGGCCACCCCGCCGTGGATGCGTACGGCGTTGAGGCCCTCGCGGTACACCAGCCCGTCGATCTCCACCTGCTCCGCCTCGTACGAGGCGAGGCGGCGGAGGACCTCGCCGGCCCTGTGCACGGCGTTGTCGCCCATCCAGGACCGCGCCGAGTGCGCGCGGTGACCGGAGAGGACGACGTCGGCGCGCAGCGTGCCCTGGCAGCCGCCCTCGACGGCCGCGTTGGTCGGCTCCAGCAGCACGGCGAAGTCGGCAGCCAGCCAGTCGGGATGGTCGCGCGCGACCCGGCCCAGGCCGTTCTTGTCGGCCTCGACCTCCTCGTTGTCGTAGAACACGTACGTGACGTCGCGGTTGGGGCTCGCGAGGTGCGCGGCCAGCCGGAGCTGCACCGCGACGCCGCTCTTCATGTCGGTGGTGCCGCACCCGTGGATCCGGCCGTCCACCACCCGGCAGGGGAGGTTGCCACCGACGGGCACCGTGTCGAGGTGCCCGGCCAGCACGACCCGCTCGTCGCGGCCGAGGTCGGTGCGGGCCACCACGGTGTCGCCGTCCCGGTGCACCCTCAGGTGCGGGACCTCGTGCAGGACCAGCTCGACCGCCTCGGCCAGCCGCCGCTCGTTGCCGCTCACCGACTCCATGTCGCAGAGGACGACGGTCAGCGCGGCGGCGTCCATCGAGAGGTCCAGGCGCGTCATGGTCCGCGACCCTAGCCCGCGGCAGGGACGCCGGGACCGGGCCGGTGGCGGCGCGCGAGTGCCGCGCCGCGTCGCGCACGTCCCTCTGGCAGGCTGACGGCATGGACGACACGAGCCCTCGGACGGCCCATGGCGTGGGCCTGGTCACCACTCATGCCGGGTCCGGCACGGTGCTGGACGCGTGGTTCCCCAGCCCGGGCCTCGGGCCCGGCGACCAGGCCGCACCCGAGGGGCTCGCGGCGCTCGCGGGCGACGACGACGACCGCGGCACCCGCCGGGAGGTCGTTGCCCGCACCGTCGAGCTCGACGCGGAGCCCGCGGACACGGTCGACGTCTGGCTGCGGCTGCACCTGCTGTCGCACCGCCTGGTCGCGCCGCACGGTCTGGACATGACCGGGGTCTTCGGCAAGCTGACCAACGTCGTCTGGACGAACCACGGCCCCTGCGCGGTCGACGGATTCGAGACGACCCGCGCGCTGCTGATGCGGCGGGGACCGGTGACCGTCTACGGCGTCGACAAGTTCCCGCGGATGGTCGACTACGTGCTCCCGAGCGGCGTCCGCATCGCCGACGCCGACCGCGTCCGGCTCGGCGCCCACCTGGCCGGCGGCACCACGGTCATGCACGAGGGCTTCGTCAACTACAACGCCGGCACCCTCGGGGCCTCGATGGTCGAGGGACGCATCTCGGCCGGCGTCGTCGTCGGTGACGGGTCCGACGTCGGCGGCGGCTCGTCCATCATGGGCACGCTCTCGGGCGGCGGCACCGAGGTCATCAGCGTCGGCGAGCGCTGCCTCATCGGCGCCAACGCCGGCATCGGCATCTCGCTGGGCGACGACTGCGTGGTCGAGGCCGGCTGCTACGTCACCGCCGGCACGAAGGTGACCCTGCAGGACGGCAGCGTGGTCAAGGCCAGCCAGCTCTCCGGGCGCGACAACCTGCTGCTCTGGCGCAACAGCGTCAGCGGCCGGATCGAGGCCGTGGCCCGGGCCGGCAGCTGGGGCGAGCTCAACGCCGCCCTGCACGCCAACGACTGACCGCCGACGGTTCGCGGGACGAGGGACAGCACGGGTGCGCCTCACGCAGCGGGGCCGTCGGCTCGTGTCGCTCACCGTGGTCGCCGTCCTGCTGGTGGCCGGCGGCTGGTACGTCGTCACCAGGACGCCGGTCGGTCCCCTGCTCGGGCTGGGGGCCGCGCCGCCCTGCACGCTGCTCGTCGGTCCCGCCGCCGGTGCCGAGGAGGTGCACTGGTCCGCGGTCGAGGCGATGACCGCCACGACCGTCGCCGGGGTCGGCACCCGGATCGGGGCGACCGAGAACGGGGTGGCGGCTGCCGTCGCGGGAGTCCTGGCCGACGAGCGGGAGGCACCGATCTCCCCCGCGGCGGCGCGCACCGCGTACCGCCTGCTGCCCGACGTGGCGCGCCCGGACCGTGCGGCGCTGGCCGTCGCGCGCGCCCTGCTCGGCCGCCGTGGTGCGGCGCTGACCTGCGTGGTCCCGCTCGACGGACCGGACCTGCCCGCGCAGCAGCCGGGTGAGCTCGGGCTCACACCCCGGGCCGACGCGGTCCGGCTCGCGCTGCGCGAGGTATTCGGCAAGCAGGTCCTCGGCGGGTTCGACGCCGGCGGGGTCACCACCGGCCACGTGGAGGGCTCCGCGCACTACGACGGACGCGCCCTCGACGTGTTCTACCGCCCGGTCACGCCGGCCTCGACCGTCGAGGGCTGGCAGACGGCCCTCTGGCTGGTCGCCCACGCCGAGTCGCTGCGGTTGGCGACGGTCATCTTCGACCGCGAGATCTGGAGCGCCTCGCGGTCGGTGCAGGGCTGGCGCACCTACCGCTATCCCGGCGGGGCGACCGACAACCCCGTCCTGCTGCACGAGGACCACGTGCACGTCGACGTGCCGCGCGGAGGCTGACGCACCTCACAACGATCCGGACACGGCGCCTGGCAGAGGGCCCCCGGGTGGGCGAGTCTCGTGGGGTGCGGGGACATCGACTGGTCACCACCCTGGTACTCACCGCGGTGCTCGCCGGCTGCACGGTGTCCTCGGCGCAGCAGTCGGAGCGGTCAGGACGGTCGGAGCAGTCGGACGGGTCGGCGGAGCGGGCCGCCGGGTCGGCGCCGACCGGACCACCCGTGGTCGTCAAGGACTGCTGGGTCCCTGTCCCGGAGGGCAACGTGTCCTTCACCGGCACGGAGGCGCGGCACCTGACGACCCGGGCGGCGGAGCTGGCCGGGTCCCGCGGGGCCGACGGCGAGCGGGTCGCACGGCGGCTGGCGACGGCGGTGCTCGCCACCTCGGCCGGGGCCGACCCGGTGACGGCGGCGGAGGTCGCCGCCGGCCTGGCCGGGCTGCCCGGCAGCCCCCGGCTGGTCTGCTCCTGGGCCCGGGGGGCCGTGGAGCCGCAGGACCCCGGACCGAGCGGGCTGGTGCCCCGTGCCCGGCGGCTGCGCGCCGCCTGGACCGAGGTGTTCGGCCCGGTCGTCGCGGGCGGCTTCGCACCGGGCGGGGTCGCCCGCGGGCACGTCGACGGGTCCGCGCACTACGAGGGTCGTGCGATCGACGTCTTCTTCCGGCCGGTCGGCGACCTGGAGCAGCGGCGCCGGGGCTGGGTGTTCGCGCAGTGGGTGGTGGCCCACGCCGCCGCCCACGCGGTGCTCTCGGTCATCTACGACGACCACATCTGGACGTCCTGGGCGGCCGGTGCCGGCTGGCGCGACTACGTCCACCCCGGGGCGACCCCCGGCGACCGCGGCAACGCCGTGCTGCGCCACCGGGACCACGTGCACGTCGCCGTCGAGAGCGGCCGCCCGTTCCGTCGATGACCGCTCAGCGGCAGTGCGAGCCGACCCGCCGCAGCCCGCTGAGGTCGGCCGCACCCCACACCGACGCACGCAGCGGCGACCCCGGGGCCATGATCTGCCGCTGGTCCGGCGAGTGGTCGAGACCGACGACGTGGCCGAGCTCGTGCATGAGGACCAGGCCGTGGGGCACGCCCGAGCCGAAGCCCGGGTCGGCGCCGCTCGAGAAGTCGGAGCTCATCAGCAGGTAGCCGGACAGCAGGCGCGAGCCGGAGCGCGACGTGCCGCCCACCCCCGCGATCGGGCCGTAGAGCAGCCCACCGCTCTTGGCCGGGGGCGCCCAGGCGACGACGATCCGGTTCCGTCCCGGCCCGGGGTAGCCCCGCCTCGGCGTGACCGAGGTCCGGCCGAGGTAGCGGAACCTGATCCCGCTGACCTGCGTGACGCGGCGCATCGCCTCGCGCAGGTCGGCCAGGCCCGAGGCGGGCATCCGGCGGCGGTTGACCTGGTAGCCGATCCGGCAGGTGCCCCAGCGGGCCGGCGACGCCTGGGTCCCCGCGATCGGGCGCCACGCCTTGCGCCGGCCGGCGCCGGTGACGGTGACGGCCGTCGTCGCCTGCCCGGCGCCGGCGACCAGCGCACCCTCGGCCGGGTGCGTCACCCGCACGGTCCAGGTCCCCACGCCCGACCGCGCGCCGAGGGGCTTCGAGAACGTGCCGTCCGCGGCCACGGCCACCGTGCCCAGGGGGCTCCACGGCCCGGCACCGAACCGCTGCTCGACCGTCATCGGCGCGGTGGAGCCCGCCGGCGCGATCCGGCCCTGCAGCGTGATCCGGCCGCCCGGCGGCACCGCCACCGGGGACAGCAGCGTCGGCGCGAAGAACGAGGTCTGCTCCAGCGGCCGGACCGCGTAGGCCACGGCGACGGTCACCGGCGCCGAGCTGTCCCCGGGGTCCGCGAAGTCCGCCGACTCCGCGGTGGCGACGTAGGTCGACCCGGCCGAGGGCTGGTAGTCGGTGAAGACGGCCACCCCGGCCGCGTCCGTCGTGTCGTAGCCCACCGAGTCCGTGGTCGGGCTGGTGCGGTCCAGGCTCACGCCCACGCCGGCGACCGGGACACCGCCTGCGGTGACCACAGCCCGCAGCTCGGCGTCCTGGCCGTACGTGACCACCGGTGCGGTCGCCGACAGCGCGACGGCGTACGTGCCCGCCGCCGAGGCGGGGGCTGCCGGCCCGGCCACCAGGCCGACGGCCAGGGCGAGCGCGGCAAGCAGGGGCACGACGGGCAGGACGGTGGTGCGCGTGCAGCCGAACGTCATGGTCCCCCCGGGCGCGGGCCGGCGGTCACCGGTGCGAGGAATGGTAGGCGCCGGACGCTCCGGGCGGGGGCGATCCGGACAGCCGGCGCGCGGCCGGCCCGACCGGCTACCCGTCGCCGGCGGCGAGGCGCCGGGCGGCCGCCGCGACCCGCTCGTCGGTCGCGGTCAGCGCGACCCGCACGTGCCGCGTGCCGGCGGCGCCGTAGAAGACCCCCGGCGCGGCGAGGATGCCCTGGCCGGCGAGCCGGCCCACCGAGTCCCAGCAGTCCTCGTCGCGCGTGACCCACAGGTAGAGGCCCGCGTCGGAGCCGTCGACCCGCCAGCCGGCGCCCTCGAGCGCTGCCCGCAGGACGACCCGGCGGGCGGCGTAGCGGGCATGCTGGTCCCGGACGTGGGCGTCGTCCCCGAGCGCGGCGACCATGGCGGCCTGCACCGGCGCGGGGACGATCATCCCCGCGTGCCGGCGCACCTCGAGCAGCTCGCGGACCAGGGCGGGGTCACCGGCGACGAAGGCGGCCCGGTAGCCCGCCAGGTTCGACCGCTTGGACAGCGAGTGGACGGCGAGCAGGTTGTCGTGGCTCCCGCCGCACACCCGCGGGTCGAGCACCGACGGGGTGCCGGTGTCCTGCCACTCGCCCCAGCCGAGCTCGGCGTAGCACTCGTCCGACGCGACGACCGCGCCCCGCTCGCGGGCCCACTCGACGACCTTGCGCAGGTGCTCGACCGGGAGCACGCGGCCGGTCGGGTTGGCCGGCGAGTTCAGCCAGACCAGCGCCACCCGCTCCGGCCCGAGGGCGGTGAGCCCGTCAGCGGGGACCGGGGTCGCCCCGACGAGGCGCGCGCCGACGTCGTACGTCGGGTAGGCGACCTCGGGGTGCACGACCACGTCGCCCGGGCCGAGCCCGAGCAGGGTCGGCAGCCCGGCCACCAGCTCCTTCGACCCGACCGTCGGCAGCACGGCAGCGGGGTCGACGCCGGGCACGCCACGGCGGGCGTACCAGTCGACGACCGCCTGCCGGAGCTCCGGCGTCCCGTGGGTCTGCGGGTACCCGGGTGCGTCGGACCCGTCCTCGAGCGCTCGCCGCACGACCTCCGGCGTCGGGTCGACCGGGGTGCCCACGGACAGGTCGACGAGCCCGTCGGGGTGCGCCCGGGCGGTCTCGGCGTAGGGCGCGAGCAGGTCCCAGGGGAAGTCCGGCAGCCGGCCCGACACCGGGCCTGCCGCGCGGGGACCGGGAGTGCTCAGTGCTCCGCGTCGGTGCTCTGCGGCGGCAGGGCCTCGATGAGGGGGTGGTCCTTGTCGATCTTGCCGAGCTTGGCGGCACCACCGGGCGAGCCGAGGTCGTCGAAGAACTCGACGTTGGCCTTGTAGTAGTCCTTCCACTGCTCCGGGGTGTCGTCCTCGTAGAAGATCGCCTCGACCGGGCAGACCGGCTCGCACGCGCCGCAGTCGACGCACTCGTCCGGGTGGATGTACAGCATCCGCTTGCCCTCGTAGATGCAGTCGACGGGGCACTCCTCGATGCACGCCTTGTCGAGCAGGTCGACGCACGGCTGCGCGATGACGTAGGTCACGTTCGGGTCCCTCCCGGGCGATGTGTCGTACCAGTCTGGGGCGTAGCGGTCCCCCGTACCCGCCTAGTATCGCGGTCCTTCGCACACTAGACGCCGGAGGGGTGGCCAGGCGTGCTGACCAGCCAGGACCTCGGACGCCGGGTATCGGTGCGTCGACGGGTCGAGGGCGGGCTCACCGACGTCCTCGGCCACCTGCTCGAGGCCGACGAGGACCACCTCGAGGTGCTGGCCCGCGGCGCAGTGCACTCGTTCCCGACCGCCGCCGTCACCGCCGCGAAGGTGGTGCCCGAGGCTACGCCGCGTCGCGGCCACGAGCTCCCCACGGTCTCGCCGGCCGAGATGCAGCGGATCTGCCGGGCCGGCTGGCCGGCCCGGGAGGAGGCCGTGCTCGGTGACTGGGTCCTGCGGGCCCACGGCGGCATCTCCGGCCGGGCCAACTCGGCGATGGCAGTGGGCGACCCCGGCGTCGACCTCGCCACGGCGCTCGACCGGACGTCGCGGTGGTACGCCGAGCGCGGGCTGCCCGCGCTGCTGCAGGTACCGCTCGCCGACCCGGCGAACCAGCAGATGGCCGCGACGGGCTGGCGACGGCTGCACGTCACCGTCGTCCAGGTGGCGCCGGTGGCGCCGGTGCTGGCGGCGATCCCGCCGCGCGACGACCTGCGCACGGTCGTCGGGCCCGTACCGACACCGGACTGGCTGGCGCTGATGCACGACCTCGACACCGACGTCGCGGGCCACACCGCGATCCTCACCGCGCCGCCGGTCGTCGGCTTCGCCACCCTCTACCGCGACGACGTGGCCGTCGGCGTGGGCCGGGTGTCGGTCGAGGGCGACTGGTGCGGCGTGACGTCCGTGGACGTCGCGCCCGAGGCCAAGCGGCAGCGCGTCGGCTCGGCGGTGATGGCCGCGCTGCTCGGCTGGGCGCGGGAGAGGGGGGCGACCGCGTCGTACCTGCAGGTGCGCGCCGGCAACGCCGCGGCGCTGCGCCTCTACGACGCGCTGGGCTACGTCACCCACCACCCGTACTGCTACCGGACACCGGCGCCCTGACCTGCGGCGGCGGACCTCAGTCGTCGCCGGCGCTCGGCGACGGGCTCGGCTTCGGGCCGGGTGGGGGCACGCCGCAGCGCACCTCGTGCTCCGGCTCGTACTTGGTGCGGAACTGCTCGCTCTTCACCTGCTCGCCCCCGCGGTAGAACAGGCGCGTCACCACCACGCGGAAGCCGGGCACGCCCGAGGTCGCCACGCAGCTGCCCTGCGTGGTGCCGGGCGGCCGCGGGTCGTCGATGAGGCGGAACGGAGTCACGTCGTAGCGCGGGCCCTTCACCGACTCGATGCGATAGCGCTTGGTGCCGTAGACGCTCACCGTGACCGAGCTGTTGGTGTACGACGTGGTGACGAAGACACCGTGCTCGGAGTCGTTGCGGAACCGCACGTCCTTGAAGCCCCAGGCGACCGTCGACTCGCGGCCCTCCGGGTAGCGACTGATGTAGAAGCTGTGCGGGTTGTGCTCGACGATCTCGAGCCCCGCGAAGTACGCCGCGTTGAACACCGTCGTCGCGAGCTGCGAGACGCCGCCCCCGTAGTCGACCTCGAGCCGGCCGTTGTTGATGATGAAACCGGCCGCGAACCCGCGCTCGGCCGTGCGCTCGCCGACGGTGCGGTTGAGGCTGAACACCCGGCCGGGCAGGACCAGCGTCCGGTTCATCAGGTCGGCCGCGCGGTGGATGTTCTGCAGTCGCGGCGCGAAGTCCGACGGGTAGTAGGTCGTGTAGGTCGTGACCCGCTCGACCACGCCGAGCGCCCTGGCCGCCTCCGTCGTCACCTCGGGCTCGCTCGGCTCCAACGGCACGGACACGGTGCGCGCCGCGCCGGTGCCGGTGAGTGCGGGGAGCACGGCGGAGCCGAGCGTCGCCGGCAGCACCTCGCGGCCGCGCCGTGCGGGGACCACGACCGGGGTGCCCCCGCGGATCCGGAACGTCGCATCGCGCGCCGGGTCCTCGACCTCGGCGAGCTCGTCGGCGACCGCGGCGTGCAAGGCCTCGCCGTCCAGGACCGGGCCGAGGCTGCCCCGGCCGTCGCGCTCGAAGGTCAGCGCCGCCGCGATGTCTCGCGGGGTGAGCACCGCCTGCGCGCCCTCGACGGTCACCGTGACGTCGGCCGAGGTCGCCGGCCCGGCGACCTCCTCCGCGACCCGCTGCACCTCGGCGCGGCTGACCTCCGGCGGGTCGGCGACGACCTCGAGCCGCACCGGCCGGCCGGCGAGGTGACGCCCGCCGAGGTACGCCGCCGCCAGCGTGTCGACGCCCTGGCGGCGGGCCAGCCGGCGCCCGTCGACCGGCTCGACGGTCCGGGCCAGGCCGGCGCGTCCGAAGCGGACCGTCCCCTCGACCGGCGCGCGGTCGACCTCCTCGGCCAGCGTCGTGACCGCGCCGAGCAGCTTCGCCCGGTCGACGGCCACGACCGGCTCGACCTCGCGGCCCCCGCGCAGCACCGCGACCAGCTCGAGCGGGTTCCAGCTGCGGCCCGGCGCCGCGGCCACGGTCGCGTCGACGTCCAGCTCCAGGCCGGAGTCGGCCGGGCTCAGCCGTGACGACACGTCAGCGGCACGGACCGCGATCGGCGCGGACGCGTCGTCACGCAGCCGGCTCCGCAGCGTGGCGGCCGCCTCGGCCGCCGACTGCCCCCCGAGCGGGACGCCGAGCACCGTGGTGCCCGCTGCGATGCCGGGGCCGGCCGTGACCCACAGCGCAGCCCACCCGAGGGCGGCCAGCCCGAGGACAGCCGCCAGCAGCAGGAGCGCGCGGCGCGCGGGGGGCAGGCCGGCGTACGCGCCGGCTGGGGATCTCACGGTCTCAGGTGGTCTGCCCGTACCGGCTGCGGTGGTACAGCAGCGCCGCGGCGTCCCGGTCCCGCTCCGCGGCCGCGACGACGGCGCCCAGCACGATGTCGTGGTCACCGCCGTCGTAGACGGCCGCGGTCCGGCACTCGATCCAGGCGAGGGCCCCGTCGAGCAGCGGTGCGCCGGTGCGCCCGCGGTGGTGGGGGTGCTGGTCGAGCTGTCCGACCAGCGGCCGGCCCTTGGTCGCGAACCAGTCGGCGGCGCGGCGGCCGTCTGCGGACAGGATGGAGACCGCCCAGGTGCCGGCCTCCAGCACCGCGTCGCGGAACCGCGCCTCCTTGTCGACGCACACCAGGACGAGCAGCGGGTCGAGCGACACCGAGGTGAAGGCGCTGGCCGTCATCGCGTGGTCCAGCCGGCCGACCCGGGTGGTGCACACGGTCACGCCGGTCGCGAACTGCGCCACGACGCGCCGGTAGGCATCGGCCTCGACGGCGGGGCCACCGGGCAGGGCGGGGCCGGGTGGCGTGGCGGCAGCGGGCACGGACATCGCTGTCGAGACTACCCGCGCGGCAGCGTGCGACTCCTGCGGCCGGGCTGCGCTCAGGCGTGGACGACGGCCCCCGAGAGCCGGGCGTTGCTGATGACCACGGCCGTGGGCTGCTCGACCAGGCGCAGCGTGTTGAGGGAGGCCTCGCCGAACGCGTTCTTGGTGGCCGAGGAGAGCGCGAGGCAGCCCACGACCCTGCCGCCGGCGCGCAGCGGCATCGAGAGGAACGTCGCCATCCGTCCCTCGTCGTCCTGCCCGAGGTGCCCGTGCGGGTCGGCCACCCGGGGCACCAGGTCGTGGACCATGACGGGCACGCCGGTCACCTGGGTTGCGGCGTCTGCGATGGCGCTGAAGAACTCGCCGTACTGCTGGTGCGAGGCCTCCCGGGCGACCGTGAGGTAGGTGAGCCGGTCGTCCAGCATGCAGACGGCGGCGAGGTCGTAGTCGACGATCCGGCCCAGCAGCCCGAGCACGGCGGCCACGGTCTCCTCGAAGCCGTGCACGTCGGCCGCGATCTGGGTGACCTCGGCAGCGACCGAGGCCTCGAACAGCTTGCGGTCCAGCAGCTCGGACACCCGCGCCAGGACCTCGTCGTCCCCGAGCTCGACGGGGTCCGGCCGGAACGCGGGGCGCCCGCCCCGGGCCTCGTCCGCGCGCACGAGCACCTCGGCGACCGCAGCGACCAGCTCGGGCGCCTCGAAGTCCTTGGTGAGGAAGGTGTCGGCGCCGGTCTGCTGGCCCCAGTAGCGGTCCGAGGCGGCGTCGAGCGACGTCAGCAGGATCACCGGGATCTCCGCGGTCTGCCAGTCGTCCTTGAGCATCCGGGCGGCGACGTAGCCGGAGAGCCGGGGCATCTGCACGTCGAGGATCACGGCGTCGGGCTGGGTGCGGAAGACCCCCTGCACGGCCTGCACGCCGTCCTCGCACATCACCACCGTGTGGCCTGCGCGCTCGAGGACCGTGGACACGATGCGACGCAGCGTCGGGCTGTCGTCGGCGATGAGCACGGTGGGCATGGGTGCCTCGGATCCTGTCGGTCGTGCGCGGAGGGTGCCGGTCAGCGCCCGAGAAGGCGACGGACCGTACTGATGAGTTCGGCCTGGTCGAACTCGCTCTTGAGCAGGTAGGCGCTGGCACCTGCGTCCAGGCCGGCGCGCTGGTCGGCCTCGTCGCCCCGCGAGGTCATGATCACGACGGGCACGTCCTCCCAGCCGCGCGTCGCGCGCAGGCGCCGGGTCAGCGTGAACCCGTCCATTCCGGGCATCTCGACGTCGGACAGCACCAGGTCGACCGGTGCGTCCCGCAGCCGGGCGGCGCCGTCGAGGCCGTCGACGGCGGTGACCACCTCGTAGCCGGCGCCCTCGAGGATCACCCGCTGGAGCTCCCGGACCCCCACCGAGTCCTCGACGACGAGCACCGTCGGCCGGCCGGCCGGGCCCGGCTGCCCTGCACCGGCTGCACCGGCGGCACCGGCTGCGGCTGACGGCGCCGGGGCGGCAGGGTCGAGGCGACCGGCGCCGTCCCGCCGCCGGCGCCGGCGAGCTGGCGGACGGCGAGCTCGCGCACGTCGAGGACGAGCACGACGCTGCCGTCGCCGTCGATGGTGGCCCCGGCGACCGTGGGCAGCCGGCCGAGGAAGGGACCGAGCTCCTTGACGACGACCTCGCGCTCGCCCTCGAGCTGGTCGACGGCGAAGGCGAGCAGGTCCCCCGTGCCGCCGTGCTGCACGACCACCGCGGCCCGCGGGTCGCGGTCCCCCACGACGTCGAGGACGCCGCCGAGGTCGACCAGGGGCATGGTCCGCCCCTCCCGCGAGAGGACGGGGACACCGGCGACCTCGTGCCGCTCGGCGGTCGCGAGTCCCAGCGTCTCGAGCACCCCGGACACCGGCAGCGCGTACCGCTCGTCGCCGACCCGGGCCAGCAGGCAGCGCAGGACCCCCAGGGTCACCGGCAGGCTGATGGCGAAGGTCGTCCCGCGGCCGGGCTCGGCGGTGAGCTCGATGGTGCCGCTGAGGTCCTCGACGACGGTGCGCACGACGTCGAGGCCGACGCCCCGGCCCGAGGTGCGGGTCACCTCGTCCCGGGTCGAGAACCCCGGCGAGAACAGCACCTGCAGCAGCGCCGGGCCGGACGCCGTGGAACCGGGCGGCAGCACGCCGCGTGCGACGGCCAGCTCGCGCAGCGCCTCCTCGTCGATGCCGCGTCCGTCGTCGGACACCTCGATCACGACCGACGACCCGGCGGCACGGGCCGACACGGTCACGGTGGCCTGGGGGGACTTCCCGTCGCGCACCCGCTCGGCCGGCGTCTCGCAGCCGTGGTCGACGGCGTTGATGACCAGGTGCCGCAGCGAGTCGGCGACGGCGTCCAGCACGCGGGTGTCGAGCTCGACGTCCTGGCCGACCAGGGCCAGCCGGACGTCCTTGCGCCCGTTCTGTCGCCCGTCGGCGTCGGCGTCGGCGCCGGAGATCTCGCGGACCAGCTGGGGGAAGCCGGCCAGCACCCGGCGCAGCGGCACCATCGCCAGCCCCATCGCACCGTCGCGCACGTCGGCCAGCCGCGCCTGCGCGTCCTCGCTGCGGGTGAGCAGGTCACGCCCGGCCAGCTCCATCTGGTCACCGACGCCCACCAGCCCGCGCAGGGCGTCGAGGACGGCCTGGTCGCCGGAGCGCTGCAGCAGCTCGCGGACGGCCCGGACGGCCCTCTGGTGCTGGCCGGCCAGGGCGGCGACCCGCTGGCCGTCGGTCGAGAGCCGGCGCACGTCGAGCTCGGCCTCCCCCACCACGTCGAGCAGGTCGTGCACCCGCCGGGTCGGCACCCGGATCGAGTCGCTGCGGCCGCGTACGTCGTCGTGGTCCGGCGCCTCCTCCTCGGCCAGCCGGGGGACGGCGACCGGGTCCTCGCCGGCGACGGCGGCGTCGAGCGCCGCCACGACCGCCGCCAGCTCGTCGGCGCCCACCGGGCGGAGGGCACCGGGCAGCGCCCGGCTGATGCTCTCGGCCGAGACGAGCAGGACGTCGACCAGGTCGGTGCGGACGGCGAGCCGCCCGTCCTTGAGCGCACCGAGCAGGTCCTCGGCGCGGTGCGCCACGTCGACGACGCCGTCCAGACCGAGCATCCGGGCCGAGCCCTTGACGGTGTGCGCGTCGCGGAACAGCCCCGCCACCAGCTGCTTGGGGGCCGGGTGTGCCTCGAGCTTGAGCAGGCCCTCGCACAGCGAGGCGATCCGCTCCTCGACCTCGGCCCGGAAGGTGGCGACCAGCTCCGGGTCGTCAGCCCAGGACATGGCGGCGCCCCGCGCGGCGGTCGCGGGTCATGAGACCCGGAACTGCTCGATCGACGACCGGAGCTCGGCGGCCAGCACGTTGAGCTGCGCCGCGGACGCGGCGGCCTGCTTGGACCCGACCGCGTACTGCCGGGACACGTCGGACACCTGGGTCATCGCCGAGACGACCTGGTCCGACGCCGAGCGCTGCTGCTGGGTCGCGATCGAGATCTCCTTGGCGGCGGTGGTGGTCTCGTCGACCATGCCGCTGATCCGCTCCAGGGCATCGACGACCTCGCGGGCCAGCGACGCGCCGCTGCGGACCTCCTTGGCCCCCTCCTCGCTGGCGAGGATGGTGGCGCTGGTCTCGGCCTGGATCTGGGTGACGATCGCCTGGATCTGCCCGGCGGACTCCTGGGAGCGCTCGGCGAGCTTGCGCACCTCGGAGGCGACGACGGCGAAGCCGCGGCCGTGCTCCCCCGCGCGGGCCGCCTCGATCGCCGCGTTGAGCGCCAGCAGGTTGGTCTGGTCGGCCAGGTCGTCGATGACGGTGAGGATCCGCCCGATCTCCTGACCCTTCTCGCCGAGGGACAGGGCCCGGGAGGCGATGGTCGTGACCCGGTCGGCGATGGCGTCCATCGAGGCCACCGAGGTGGCCACGGCGGTGCGGCCGTCCTCCGCGTGCCGCAAGGTCTCGGCGGCGTAGCGGGCGACGGACTCCGCGGTGTCGGCGATCTGGGCGGCGGTGGCGGCCAGCTCCTCGATGGTCGAGGTGGTCTCGGCGACGGCCGAGGACTGCTGGGTGGCACTGGCAGCGTGCTCCTCCGCGGTGACCAGCAGCTCGCCGGCGCTGGAGGAGATCTGCTCCCCGCCGGAGCGGATCTGGTCGACCAGCTGGCGCAGGTTCAGCAGCGTGTTGTTGAACGACTCGGTGAGGGCACGGACCGAGTCGTTCGCGCTGGCACCGGCGTCGACCCGGACCGCCAGGTCGCCCTCGGCGGCCCGGGCAAGGACCGACGACAGCTCGTCGACCCGCGCGCTGAGCTCGTCGCGCTCCTCGGCGGCGAGCCGGCGCTCGTCCCAGACCGCGGCGCAGAGGACCCCGACGAACCAGGTGACACCGGGCCCCAGCGGCAGGACGAGGACGAGGTAGCCCAGCTCGGCCCGGTCGACCGGGCCGGAGGCCACGACGGCCACGGCCACGGCCAGCGTCGCGACGGTGCCGATGAGCAGGCTGCGCAGGCGGGTCATGGAGACCGCGGCGATGAGCAGCGGCGCAGCCATCAGCGCGTAGTACGGCCGGTGGATCCCGCCCGTGGTGGCCACCAGACCGGCGATCCAGATGATGTTGGCCACGACCAGGCCGGCACGGTAGCGCTCCACGAGCCCGTCCTCGCCGACGAGACGCTCCCCGAACAGGGTCAGCGCGGCGAGACCGCCGGCGCTGACGACCCCGACGGCGAGCCAGAGCCCGACCGCCGTGAGCGAGTAGGGGGCACCGGCCGCTCGGTCGAGCGACACGGCCGCAGCGGCGGTGGCGAGCGTCACCGCGAGGGTGACGGTCGACGCGCCGTTGAGCCTCTTCCAGAAGTCCACGCGTGCCTCCAGGGCGGGGTGACCGGCTCCGCGCCCGTCCCGTGCTTCATCGGGCGGCCGCACCCGGTTCTGTAGGCCGGACGGATGAACCGCCGGGCCCGGCCGGCAGCCGGTGGGCCGGGCTCAGGCCCCGCGGCGGCGGTCGACCTGCTCGCGCAGCGCGAGCACGGCCCCGGCGTCGAGCACCGCGACCGGCCCCGAGCCGTCCGTGACCTGGCCCAGGACGAGGGTCCCGGCCTGGGCGCCCAGCGTCGACGGCGGCGGGTCGAGGTCGACCAGCTCGCCGTCGAAGACGCCGGGCACCGCCTCCGCGAGCACGCCGACGAACACCTCGCCGCGTGCCAGGACCACGACCCGGGCACTGCTGGCCAGCGGCAGGACGGCCGACGCCAGCAGCGGCCGGAGGTCCAGGACCGGCAGCATCCGGCCGCGCCAGTTGGCCACACCGGACAGCCAGACCGGCGCACCCGGCAGCCGCGTGGTGGCCGGTACCGGCGCGACCTCGGCCACGTCGGCCGTCGCGACCGCGTAGCGCGACGCGCCGAGCCGCAGCACGACGGCGCCCGCCGCCGTACCGGTCATGACGGCCGGGTAGGCGAGGTCGGCCGCCGGACCGGCGTCGGTCGCCGTCGCGTCGGAGCCCACGTCGGCTTCATCGGCTGCCTCCGGCGCCCGCTGAAGGGCGCCGGTAGCGCGGCGAGCAGCAGCCCACCGCCAGCACCGTGCCGCCGAGCAGCCAGGTGTAGCCCGCCGGGCCCCCCGCGACGACGAGGTCGCCCTCCGGCCGCTGGGTCGCGAGGAGCAGGACGACGACCAGCCAGCCACCCGCCGCGACGACCGCGCCACGGCGACCGAGCAGCAGCCCGCCGGTGACGAACACCCCCGCGCTCAGCGCCGCGGCGAGGAGCAGCCCCCCCGGGAGGCCGAGCAGGCGGAGCTCGTGGACGAACGAGCCGAGCAGGCCCGCGGCGGCGCCGGCCACGGCCGCCGGGACCAGCAGCGCAGCACGGACGACAGGCACCTGCCGAACCCTAGGCCGTCGCCCGGGAGCCCGGACCCGGCCGCCTCAGCCCTCGGGAGCCGTCTCGGGCAGCGCGTCGCGCAGGTCGATCGTGCGGGCGTCGACCGGCCGGCCGTCGATCGGCAGGGGCGTCGGTGCAGCCGCCGCGGCCTTCTCCAGCACGGCCAGGATCTCGGCACCGATCAGCTCGTGCCGGTCGAGCAACGCGTCGCGCAGCGCGGCCACCAGGTGCTGGTTGACCTCCAGCAGCCCACGGACGACGACCTTCTGCCGCTGCAGCATCTCCTCGACCCGGCGCCGGCCGTCGCTGTCACCGAGGACCCGGCCGACCAGGTTCGTGTCGCTGAAGCCACTGTTCTGCACGGCCGCGTACGACACCAGCGTGTCGGTCATGCCGGCGGACCCGACCATCTGCGCGGCCACCTGGGTCGCGTACATCAGGTCACCGGCCGGCCCGGTCGAGACGTCGCCGAAGAAGATCTCCTCGGCCACCTGGCCACCCATCGCGATCTGGATGAGACCCGTGAGCTCGGCCCGCGAGCGGGTGTAGACGTCCTCCTTGTCACCGTGCGCGAGCAGCCCCAGAGCCTCCCGGCGCTTGATGATGGTGAGGATCTCCAGCCGCCGCTCGGGGGCGACCAGCCAGGCCACCGCGGCGTGCCCGGCCTCGTGGGTCGCGATCAGCCGGGCCTCGTGCGCCGTGTACGCCACCGGCTGCCCCAGCCCGACCTCGACCTGCAGCCTGGCGTGCTCGACGTCGGCCCAGGTCATCCGGGGCCGCCGCTCACGGACGGCCTGGATGAGCGCCTCGTCCATGAGGCCCTCGAGCATGGCGGGGCTGTAGCCCTGGGTCACCGCAGCGAGCGCGTCGCGGCGCTCGTGGCTGTCGAGCTCCTCGTCGTGCGCCTTGCGACCGAGGAAGTGGTCGATGAGCTGTCGCCGGCTCGACTTCGGCGGCAGCTCGAAGGTGAGCCGCCGGTCGAACCGGCCCGGGCGCAGCAGCGCGGGGTCGAGCGAGTCGGCCCGGTTCGTCGAGGCGATGAGCAGGATGTTCGCGTGCGTGCCGACCGGGCCGCGCAGCTGGCGGTGCGCGGGCAGGAGCAGGTTGACCGCGTCGACGATCTTGCCCAGCAGCTTCTCGCGGCCGGTGGGCTCCTCGAAGGACTGCATCTGGACGAGCAGCTCGTTGACGGCCATCTGGAGGTCGTTGCCGCCGACGAAAGGCGTGGCTGTCGTGGCCGGTGCGGCCGTGGCCGCCGACATCGCCGGCAGGCCCTCGAGCCCGCCGCAGCACAGCGGCCCGCCCGTGCCGGCGGGCGCCTGGGTCATCGACATCCCGGCGCGACCGAGGGCGATCGCGTCGAACTCGTCGATGAAGCCGACGGCGCCGCCGTGCTTGCGCGCGGCCTTGCGCAGCGCCCGGAAGTACTGCCGCACCTTGCGCGCGGTGGCGCCCTGGAAGCTGGACTGGAACGAGGTGGCGGTGGCGAACAGGAACGGCACACCCGCCTCGGCGGCGAGCGCCTTCGCCGTGTACGTCTTGCCGGTGCCGGGGCCGCCCTCGAACAGCAGCCCGCGCCGCGGACGGCCGCCCATCTGACGGGCGAAGCTGCGGTGGGCGAGGAACAGCTGCAGCGACTGCACGACCTCGGCCTTGACGACGTCGATGCCGACGACGTCGGCGAGCCGCACGTCGATCTGCTCGGGCCGGATCACGGTGTGCGGCGACCGGCCGGTCATGAAGAACTGCCCGGCGAGCAGCAGGATCAACGCGCTGAAGAACATGGCCGGGAAGAGCAGCAGCGGGTCGACGGTCGGGAACCAGATGCCCGACACGGGGTCGCCGGTGAGGATGCGGTACCAGAGGTAGGCGGTCGGCAGGCCGACCCAGAACACCAGCCGGAGCAGCCGGCGGCGGCGCATCTCCTCGCGGGACCGGCCGACGTCGCCTCCGCCCGCCTCCGCCTCGAGGTCGAGGATCTCGTCGGTGTGCTGGTGGAACCGGGTCTCCGGCATGTGGCCCCTCCCGCTGCTCGTGCCTCACCCGGACGGAGCAACAGCCACCAGGGTCGAGGTGCCGATTCATCCGCTGAGGCGGACGACCATCTGCGAGCAGTCTCGCCCCGGTGCGCCTGCGCGGAACACCCGCGTGCCCGAGTTCACCCGGTTGCGACGTTCGGGTCACCCGTTCGGCGCACCCACTTCGCACCATGGTCACCGACAGTGAACGGTCGCTGCGGGACGGTCAGTCGAGCCCGGCGAACAGGTCGGTCTCGCGGCCGGCGGCGTCACGCTCCGTGCCGGGCTCCCCGTGCACCAGCCGGTAGTGCTCGAGGCCCCAGACCTGGTTGCCGAGGTTGTCCGACAGGGCGAAGAACGGTCCGTCGACCTCGATCTGGGTCGCGTGCGCCCGCATGGCCGCCAGCTTGGCCTCCACGTGCGGGAGGCCGTCCACCATCGTGGTGATGAGCTCGTCCGGCACGACGAACGTGGGCATCTCGCCGTCGGGGTCCAGGTTGTCGAACGAGGTGTCACCGATGTCGCGCAGCCGGCGCAGCCCCTCACGCATGACCGACTCCGGCATCGCGTTCCAGTACACCTTGGCCACCTGCCAGGGCTCGCCCGAGCCGTAGGCCGCATCGGCGGCCAGCTCGACGCCGCGCATCGCGACCCGGTGCGCCTGGATGTGGTCGGGGTGGCCGTACCCGCCGTCCTCGTCGTAGGTGACGACCACCTGCGGACGCACCTCGCGGATCACGGCGACCAGGAGGGCGGCAGCCTCGTCGAGGTCGGCCTGCCAGAACGAGTCCGGCCGGTCGTTGGTGGGCAGGCCCATCATCCCGGAGTCGCGGAACCTGCCGGGACCGCCCAGGAACCGGTGGTCCCGGACTCCGAGCGCCTCCATCGCGGTCGCCAGCTCGCCGATGCGGTGCTGCCCGAGGGCGTCGTCCTGGTCGGCGGCGAGGTGGGCGAGGCCGGGCACCAGCACCTCGCCCTCCTCACCGAGGGTGCAGGTCACGAGCGTGACGTGCGCGCCCTCGGCGGCGTACTTCGCCATCGTCACGCCGTTGCCGATGGTCTCGTCGTCCGGGTGCGCGTGCACGAGCAGCATCCGGCGTGCGACATCGAGCAGGTCCATCCGCTCCTCGACCTCGGGAGATGCCTGCTCGAGCACCGACTCGGCCTCCCGCAGGACGGCCTCCTCGGGCGAGGTGGGACGCGCCTCCGGCTCGCCGGCGCGCGGCCCCTCAGGAGTCGTGGTCATGCTCGCGACCCTACCGGCGGCCGCGGGGTGACCCGGCCGCGTCACTAGGTTGTGGGGATGCCCGACTCCCCCTCCGCCGACGGCACCGGCGCCGGGTCCTTCCCGCGCGAGAACGCCCGCACCCAGCGCTTCACCCGCGGCGCACCCAGGTCGCTGCACCTGGACCCCACCGGCTCCCGGCTGCTGTTCGTCCGGTCGGGACACGGCACCGACCCCGTCGGTGCCCTCTGGTCCCTGGACGTGGCGACCGGAGCCGAACGGCTGGTCGCCGACCCCCGCACCCTGCTGGCCGGCGGTGACGAGCAGCTCTCGCCGGCCGAGCGGGCCCGCCGTGAACGCAGCCGGGAGGGCGCCGGCGGCATCGTCGGCTTCGCCACCGACCGCGCCTGCACCGTCGCGACGTTCGCCCTGTCCAGCCGGCTGTGGGTCGCCGACCTGACCGGTGACGGCGCGGTCCGCGAGCTCGCGGCGGCCGGGCCGGTCCTCGACCCGCGTCCGGACCCGACCGGGACCTGGGTGGCGTACGCCGCCGACGGCTCCCTGCACGTCGTGTCCGTCGACGGGGGGCGGTCCCGGGTGCTCGCGACCGGCGAGGAGCAGGTGAGCTGGGGGCTCGCCGAGTTCGTCGCGGCCGAGGAGATGGGCCGCCACCGCGGCCACTGGTGGTCCCCCGGGGGCGAGGTCCTTCTCGCGGCCCGCGTGGACGTCGCTCCGGTGCCGCGGTGGTACGTCGCCGACCCGGCGCACCCCGACCGGCCGGCCGCCGAGCACCGCTACCCCGTCGCCGGCAGCGCCGACGCGGACGTGAGCCTGCACCTGCTCGGGGTCGACGGCGGGTGCACCGACGTCTCCTGGGACCGCGTGGCGTTCCCGTACCTCGTCCGAGCGTCCTGGACGGCCGCCGGCTGCGTGCTCCAGGTCATGTCGCGGGACCAGCGCCACGCCCTGGTGCTGCGCGTTCAGCCCGTCGACGGCACGACGTCGGTGCTGCTCGAGCAGGCCGACGACGTGTGGCTCGACGCGGTCGACGGCGTGCCGGCCCTGCTGCCCGACGGTCGGCTGGTCGTGACCGCGGACCTCGATGACACCCGGCGCCTGGTCGTCGACGGCCAGCCCGTCACCCCACCCGGGCTGCAGGTCGAGTCGGTGCTGTCGGTGGCCGGCGAGGGCGTCCTGCTGCTGGCCACCGACGACCCGGTCCGCCAGCAGCTGTGGGCGTGGTCCGCCGGGGCCGGCCTCGAACGGCTCACCGGTCCCGGCGGCCACCACACCGGGCTGCGCGGCGGCGGCACGCTCGTCGTGGTCGAGCGCTCGGCCGACCGGCCGCTGCCCGCGGTCGTCGTCCGTCCGGCCGACGGTCCGCAGCGGGCGGTGCGCTCGTACGCCGACCCGCCTCCCGTCCACGGCCGCCCGGCGTTCCACCGGGTCGGTCCGGACGAGCTGGCGGTCGGCGTGCTGATGCCGACCGGGCACACGCCGGGGACCCCGCTGCCGGTGCTGGTCGACCCCTACGGAGGACCGCACCACCGCGAGGTCCTCGACCTGCCGGAGCGCTGGCGCGAGGAGCAGTGGATCGCCGACCGCGGCTTCGCGGTCGTGGTCGTCGACGGGCGCGGGACGGGAGGTCGCGGGCGGGCGTGGGACCGTGCCGTGCGCGACGCGTTCGACGCCACCCTCGACGACCAGGTCGTCGGGCTGCACGCGGTGGCCGAGATCGTTCCCGACCTCGACCTCACCCGGGTCGCGATCCGCGGCTGGTCCTTCGGCGGCTACCTCGCGGCGCTCGCGGTGCTCCGCCGCCCGGACGTCTTCCATGCCGCGATCGCCGGCGCACCGGTGACCGACTGGACGCTGTACGACACCTTCTACACCGAGCGCTACCTCGGCCGTCCCGACGAGGCCGCCGAGGTCTACCGGCGCAACTCCCTGCTGGACGACGCCCCCGCGCTCAGCCGTCCGCTGCTGCTGATCCACGGCCTCGCCGACGACAACGTCGTGGTGGCCCACACCCTGCGACTGTCCTCGGCGCTGGTCGCTGCGGGGCGGGCGCACGACGTCCTGCCGCTGTCCGGGGTGACCCACATGACGCCGCAGGACGTCGTCGAGGAGAACAAGCTGGTCCTGCAGGTGCAGTGGCTCCAGCGACACCTCGCCGCACCCCGGTAGTTCGCCCGGCGCAACCGCGCGGGGCGGTGGCGCCCGGCCCGGTCAGAGCTTCGCCTTCTCCTCCGGGAAGTGGCAGGCGCCGAAGTGCCCGGGCGCCAGCTCGCGCAGCAGCGGGATCTCCTCGGCGCAGCGGTCCTGGGCCTTGGGGCAGCGGGTGCGGAAGACACAGCCCGAGGGAGGGTCGATCGGGCTGGGCAGGTCGCCCTTGAGCAGGATCCGCTCGCGGCTGCGCTCCGCGTTCGGGTCGGGCAGCGGCACGGCCGAGGTGAGCGCGTGGGTGTACGGGTGCAGCGGGTTGTCGTAGATCTGCTGCGCGTCGGCGATCTCCATGATGCGGCCGAGGTACATGACCGCGATCCGGTCGGAGATGTGCCGCACGACCGACAGGTCGTGGGCGATGAACACGTAGGCCAGGCGGAACTCGTCCTGCAGGTCCTCGAGCAGGTTGACGACCTGCGCCTGGATCGACACGTCGAGGGCCGAGACCGGCTCGTCGCAGACGATGAGCTTCGGTCGCAGGGCGATCGCCCGCGCGATGCCGATGCGCTGGCGCTGCCCGCCCGAGAACTCGTTCGGGTACCGGTTGTAGTGCTCGGGGTTGAGCCCCACGCGGGCCATCAGGTCCTGCACCTCGGCCTGCACGCCGCGGGCCGGGTTGACGCCCTGCACCTTGAAGGGGGCGGAGATGATCGACCCGACCGTGTGCCGGGGGTTCAGCGAGGAGTACGGGTCCTGGAAGATCATCTGCATCTCGCGACGCAGCGGGACCATCTCCTTGCGCGACAGGTGGGTGATGTCGCGACCCTCGAACTCGATCCTGCCGCCGGTGGGGTCGAGCAGCTTCATGATCGTGCGCCCGGCGGTCGACTTGCCGCAGCCGGACTCCCCGACGATGCCCAGCGTCTCGCCCGGGACGATGTCGAAGCTGATGCTCTCGACCGCCTTGACGTCGCCGACCTTGCGTTTGAGCACGCCGCCGCCGGTGATCGGGAAGTACTTCTGGACCTGGTCGACGCGCAGGAGCGCGTCGTCGCGGCGCAGGACCTCGCTGGCGCCGGTCTCGTCGACGACGGTCACTGCGGGTCCTCCTGCTTCGGCGGGGTCGAGGCCGGCCGGTCGGCGGGCAGCGTGGCCTGGGCCGCCGCTGCGGCCGTCGCGTTGTGCCGGGCCCCCAGCCCGTCGCCGGCCGCGCCGCCACCGACGACGTCTCCGCCGCGGATCTCGAGCCGCTCGGCGGCGATCTCGCGCCGCTGCGCGGGCTCGAGGTGACAGCGCACCGCGTGCTCCGGGGTGACCGCCTCGAGGTCGGGGCGGTCGGTGTCGCACCGGTTGCCCGGCACGAGCTCGTGGTACGGGCAGCGGGGCCGGAAGACGCAGCCCTTCGGCAGCCGGATCAGGGACGGCGGCTGGCCGGGGATCGGCTCGAGGCGGGTGCCCCGGTCGGTGTCCATCCGGGGGACCGAGCCGAGCAGGCCCCAGGTGTAGGGCATCTGCGGCCGGTAGTAGATGTCCTCGACCGCGCCGCGCTCCACGACCCGGCCGCCGTACATGACGACCACGTCGTCGGCCATGTCCGCGACGACACCGAGGTCGTGGGTGATCAGGACGATCGCCGTGCCGAACTCGGACTGCAGGTCGTTGAGCAGCTCGATGATCTGGGCCTGCACGGTGACGTCCAGCGCCGTGGTCGGCTCGTCGGCGATCAGCAGCTCGGGGCTGTTGAGCAGTGCCATCGCGATCATGACCCGCTGGCGCATGCCTCCGGAGAGGTTGTGCGGGTAGTCCTTGATGCGCCGCTCCGGCGAGGGGATGCCGACCCTGCCGAGCATGTCCCGGGCCTGGCCCAGGGCCTCCTCCTTGGAGACCTTCTGGTGCACGCGCACGGCCTCCGCGAGCTGCTTGCCGATCGTGTAGAACGGGTGCAGCGACGACAGCGGGTCCTGGAAGATCATCGCCATCCGCTTGCCGCGCAGCGACCGGACCTGCTCGGGCCGCGCGCCGACCAGCTCCTCGCCGTCGAGGTAGACCTCGCCGGTCATCTTGGCGGTCTTGCGGTTGATCAGGCCCATGATCGCCTGGCTGGTGACCGACTTGCCCGAGCCGGACTCGCCCACGATCGCGAGCGTCTTGCCCCGCTGCACCGAGAAGTCGACACCGTCGACGGCGTTGACCAGACCGTCCTCGGTCGGGAACTGGACCCGGAGGTCCCGGACGTCGAGGAACGCCCCGCTCATGCGGGGCCTCCGCCTGGTCGCGAGCGCAGCGAGTGATCTGGCGGGGAAATCACGTGAGCCTCACCCGGGGGTCGATGACGGCGTACAGGATGTCGACGATCAGGTTCGCCGCGATCACGAAGGTCGCCGCCAGCAGCACCGTGCCGGTGATGACCGGCAGGTCGGCGTCGATGACCGAGCCGATCGCGAGCGCCCCGATGCCGTTGAGGTTGAAGATGCGCTCGGTGATGACCGCGCCGCCGAGGAGGGTCGCGAGGTCGAGGCCGGCGGCCGTGACGATGGGGGTGAGGCCGGCGCGCAGCCCGTGCCGGCCGATGACGACCCGCTCGCGCAGGCCCTTGGCCCGGGCGGTGCGGATGTAGTCCTCGCCCATGGTCTCGAGCATCTGGTTGCGGGTGAGCCGGGCGTAGAACGCGGCCGAGATCAGGGCCAGGGAGATCCACGGGAGGATGAAGCCGCGGAACCAGCCGACCGGGTTCTCGACGAAGGGTATGTACCCGTCGAAGCCGATGAGTCCCCATCTGATCTGGATGAAGTAGACCAGCAGCAGCCCGATGAAGAACGACGGGAACGAGTAGCCGATCAGCGAGAACCCCATGATGGCGCGGTCCTGCCACCTGCCCCGCCGCAGGGCGGCGATGATGCCGGAGCTCACCCCCGCCAGGATCCACAGGACGAAGCCGCCGACCGCGAGCTGTGCGGTCACCGGGAAGCGCTCCCACAGCAGGTCGGTCACCTGCTCGCCGCGGCGGAACGAGTAGCCCAGGCAGGGCACGTGGCACTCGAAGGTGGCGGTGCCCGAGCCGTAGGTGCGGCCGACGAAGATGCCCTTGACGAAATCGCCGTACTGGTTGACCAGGGGCTTGTCGAGGCCGAGCCGGGCCCGGTTCGCCTCGATGATCTGCGGGCTGCAGGACTTGCCGCAGGTCAGCCGGGCCGGGTCGGCCGGCAGCGCGTTGAAGATCAGGAACACGATCATGCTGAGAGCGATGATCATCAGCGTCATCGCGACCATCCGACGGATGATGTAGGCACCCACCGTCTGACCTCCAAGGCGTCTGGTCGGCCGCGAGCCGCGGCCGGCGGAGCGATAAGGAGACTACGACGCCCGAAGGCGCCGTGGTGTCCCGGCACCGGGAGAAGTCTCCCGGCTCGACGGAGCCGGGGGGCGGAGAACCCGCCCCCCGGCTCGGTCGGTCATTCCTTCAGGTACGTCGCGGCTTACTTCTCGACGTACAGGTCCGCGTAGGACCAGGAGCCGTAGGGCGACCAGATGTAGACCTGGCCGTCCTCGCCCGAGGCAGCCTTCACCTTGGAGCCGGACATCCGCTGCTCACGGCCGAAGCGGGTCGGGACGACCCACACCTGCGCCATGGCCTCCTTGTTCAGGGCCTTCCACTGCTCGCCCTGGGCGGCCCGGTCGGTCAGCGCCTTGGCGGCGTCGACCTTCTCGTTGAACGCCTTGTCGTCCACCTGCGAGAGGTCGAAGCCACCCGTGGGGGTGAAGAGCTCCGGCACGACGGTGGACGCGTTCGGCCAGTCCGGGCCCCAGCCGGCAGCGATCAGGTCGCCGGCCTTGTCCGGGTCGAAGACGATGCCGTAGAACTGGCCCGCCTCGATCGGGTTCGGCTTGACCTTGATGCCGGCCTTGCCGAGCGACGAGACGACGGCGGCCGCGGCCTTGTCGTTGGTCGGCGTCTGCGGGTAGTCGAACTGGATCTGCTTCAGCGGCTCGCCCGAGTCTGCGATGAGCTTCTTCGCGAACTCCGGGTTGCCGTTGTCCGGGATCGCCTCGCCGAGGAGGCTGTCCCACATGCCCGACTCCGCGTAGTCCTGCGGGAGGTTGGGCTTGATGACGCCGTCGGCCAGGTCACCCGCGTACTCGCCACCGGCGATGGTGCGCAGCTGCTCGCGGTCGAGAGCGGCCGCGATGGCCTTGCGGTGCTCCAGGTTCGGCACCGTCGCCACGTTGACCGCGTAGTAGCGGACGTACGGGTCGAGCTCGTTGACGCGACGGTCGGCGAAGCGGTCCGAGCCGAAGACCGTGGCCAGCGTCGCCGGCTCGATCGGGTCGGTGCTGATCGCCTGCTGGTCCTCGCCCGAGTCCTGGATGATGCGCTGGTCGATGACCGACGCCTCGAGCCCGAACTTGTAGACGATCTTGTCCGGGTAGGCCGGACGGTACTCGTCGGTGTCCGGGTTCCAGTTCTCGTTGCGCACGAGGACGAGCTGCGAGCCCTTCGAGTACTCCTGGATCTTGTACGGACCGGAGGAGACGGGCTTGTCGTCGTACTTCTCGCCGGTGTCCGCGGCCTTGGGCACGGGCGCGAACGAGCTCAGCGTGACGGTGTAGTTGAAGTCACCGACGGGCTTGTTCAGGTTGAACGTGATCTTGTTGCCCTCGCACACGACGGCCTTGTCGAAGGCCGCGGTGTCGTTGCCCTTGGTGACGTACGGGCCCTTGTAGACCGAGTTGCCGTCCTTGTCCGACGGGATGTCGAGCATGGTGATGGCGTACGACGGACCGTCGGTGATGATGTCGGTCGCGAACGTGCGGGACACGCCGTACTTGATGTCCTCGCAGGTCAGGTCCGAGCCGTCCTCCCACTTGAGGCCGTCCTTGAGGGTCCACGACCAGGAGGTCGCGTCCTCGTTCGCCGTGCCCGTGTCGGTGGCCAGGTCCGGCGTGATCGAGTTGGCGGTCTCGCCGTCGGTGCTGAGCTTGTAGGCGTTCAGCGTCCGGTTCAGGTACGCGCTGGTGAAGGCGAGGTCCTCACCGGTGTAGTTGCGCTGCGGGTCGAGGTGCTGGATCTGGTCCGCGAGCGTCAGGAAGGTCAGCGTGCCGCCCTTGACGGGCTCGCCGCTGGCGCCATCGCTGCCGTTGCTTCCAGTGTTGCCGTCGCCGCCGTCGCCGCCGCCACAGGCGGTGAGTGCCATCGCCGCCGCAGTCGCGAGGACCACGGCGCGCAGGCCGATGCTGGCCTTGCCCATGTGTCTCCTTCTGGTCTGGTCCGGGACATCAGGTCCCGGTCCGTGGGCGCCACCGACCCTCCACGTGTCGGTGCCGCGTTCTCCCCGGCGTGCCGCCGGGGAAGTCTTGAGTTGTGTCAGGCGCGTCCGGCCCGTGGGTCGAGCGCGTCGCGGATCGCGTCGCCGAGCAGGTTGAAGGCCAGGACCACGATGAACAGCGCCGTGCCGGGGATGAACAGGAACGACGGCACCGTGTAGAAGTACGACACCGAGTCGGAGAGCATCGCGCCCCACGACGGGGTCGGCGGCAGCAGGCCGACGCCGAGGAAGCTCAGCGTCGCCTCGGCGGCGATGTAGGTCGGGATGATGATCGAGGCGTAGACCAGGATCGGTGCCCAGAGGTTGGGCAGGATCTCCTTGAACAGGATGCGCGGCGTGCCGGCGCCCATGGACACCGCCGACTCGACGAACTCACGCTCGCGCAGGCTCAGGACCTGGCCGCGCACGATGCGGGCGAGGTAGGGCCAGCCGAACAGGCTGAGGACGAGCACGATGTAGGACACCCGGGCCACGTTGCCGGGAAGGTTGAACGTCGCCTCGAGGCGCTGGGTGAGGACCGGGGACATCGCCAGCAGGATCAGCAGCAGCGGGAAGGCGAGGATGAGGTCCATCAGCCGGCCCAGGGCGGTGTCGAGCCAGCCCTTGGAGTAGCCGGCGATGATGCCGATCGTCACGCCGATCACCATCGTCAGCACGGTGGAGGACAGCGCGATCAGCAGCGAGATGCGGGCGCCGTAGAGCAGCCGGGCGAAGAAGTCGCGCCCGGTGCCCGGCTCGACGCCGAGCGGGTGGTCGAGGCTGATGCCGCCGAACTTCCCCTCGGGCAGGCCGCCGAGCTGGGAGATCAGCCCCTCCTTCGGCGAGTTGTGGAAGCTGTAGGGGTCGACGCCGACCAGCTTGGTCACCAGCGGGGCGAACGCGGCGAGGAGGATCACGATCACCAGCACCACCAGGCTGGTCATCGCGACCTTGTCGCGACGCAGGCGACCCCACGCGATCTGGCTCAGCGAGCGGCCGGCGATCTCGGTGGACTCGACCGAGGGACCCTGCGGGGTCTCGACCGAGTGGTCGGATGCGAGCGACATTGAGCGGGCGCTACCTCTCCTCGATCGGCTTCGGTCCACCGCTACCCGACCAGCGACCCCGTCGGTCGGCGCTGCGGTCGCGCAGGTCGTCCACTCGGCCGCACCGGTGTCCGTCGGAGCAGGACTCTAGGACATGTCGCACCGATGCCCTAGACCAGGAAGCCTCTGTTGCACAATCGTGACCGCGCCGAGACAAGCCGTCATACGCGGGACATCGGCGCTGGTCAGGCGCCGATGAGCGGCCCCGCGGGCCGGGTCAGTCGCGCTTGCGGCGAGCCGTCTGACGGGCCCGCTGCGAGGCGTCCAGGACGACCTTGCGGATGCGCACCGCCGCCGGGGTGACCTCGACGCACTCGTCCTCGCGGCAGAACTCGAGCGCCTGCTCGAGCGAGAGCACCTTGTGCGGGATCAGCGGCACCAGGATGTCGCCCGAGGACTGGCGCATGTTGGTGAGCTTCTTCTCCTTGGTCGGGTTGACGTCCATGTCGTCCGACCGCGAGTTCTCGCCGACGATCATGCCCTCGAACACCTGGGTGCCCGGGCCGACGAACATCGTGCCGCGCTCCTGCAGGTTGGCCAGCGCGAAGCCGGTCGTCGGGCCGGTGCGGTCGGCCACCAGCGAGCCGGTCGGGCGGGTGCGGATGTCACCGTGCCAGGCCTCGTAGCGCTCGTGGACGTGGTGGAGCAGGCCCGTGCCGCGGGTCTCGGTGAGGAACTCGGTGCGGAACCCGATCAGCCCACGGGCCGGCACGACGTACTCCATCCGGATCCACCCGGTGCCGTGGTCGACCATCTGCTCGAGCCGGCCCTTGCGCAGGGCGAGCAGCTGGATGATGACGCCCTGGTAGTCGGCGGGCGCGTCGATGGTGAGCCGCTCGACCGGCTCGTGCACCTTGCCGTCGACGATGCGGGTGACGACCTGCGGCTTGCCGACGGTGAGCTCGAAGCCCTCGCGACGCATGATCTCGACGAGGATCGCCAGCTGCAGCTCGCCTCGGCCCTGCACCTCCCAGGTGTCCGGCCGCTCCGTCGGCAGCACGCGGATCGACACGTTGCCCACCAGCTCGGTGTCCAGGCGGCTCTTGACGAGGCGGGCGGTGAGCTTCTTCCCGCTCTGGCCGGCCAGCGGGGAGGTGTTGATCCCGATGGTCATCGAGATGCTGGGCTCGTCGATCGTGATGACCGGCAGCGGCCGCGGGTCGTCGGCGTCGGCCAGGGTCTCGCCGATGGTGATCTCGGGGATGCCCGCGATGGCGATGATGTCGCCGGGGCCGGCCTGCTCGGCGGGCACCCGCTCCAGCGCCTCGGTCATCAGCAGCTCGGTGACCTTGACCTTCTCGATGCTCCCGTCGGCCCTGCACCACGCGACGGTCTGGCCCTTGGTGATCCGGCCCTGGTGGACGCGGCACAGGGCGAGGCGACCGAGGTAGGGCGACGCGTCGAGGTTGGTGACGTGAGCCTGCAGGGGCCGCTCGTCGTCGTACGTCGGCGCGGGGACCGCGCTGAACACCGTGCCGAACAGCGGCTCGAGGTCCGGCGAGTCCGGCATGCCGCCGTCCTCCGGACGCGTCAGGGACGCCCGCCCGGCCTTGGCCGAGCAGTAGAGGATCGGGAACTCGATCTGCTCCTCGGTGGCATCCAGGTCGAGGAACAGCTCGTACGTCTCGTCGACGACCTCGGCGATGCGGGCGTCCGGGCGGTCCACCTTGTTGACGACGAGCACCACCGGCAGCTTGGCCTGCAGGGCCTTGCGCAGCACGAACCGGGTCTGCGGGAGCGGGCCCTCGCTGGCGTCGACGAGCAGCAGGACCCCGTCGACCATGGAGAGCCCCCGCTCGACCTCGCCGCCGAAGTCGGCGTGGCCCGGGGTGTCGATGATGTTGATGGTGATCTCCCGGTCACCGACCTTGTGCCGGACCGCGGTGTTCTTCGCGAGGATCGTGATGCCCTTCTCCCGCTCGAGGTCCATCGAGTCCATGACGCGGACGTCGACGTCGCCGGTCTCGGCCTGGTGGGCGGAGAACGCGCCGCTCTGCCAGAGCATCGCGTCGACCAGCGTGGTCTTGCCGTGGTCGACGTGCGCGACGATCGCGACGTTGCGCAGGTCGTCTCGGGTGGCTCTGGGCATGCGAGGGACGCTCGATCCGTACGGGGAAGGGGACGAGTCAGTCTACGGCCGGTTCGCGACGGGCCCGCGCCCCCGCGGGAGCGGGAGGTCGCACCAGACGACCTTGCCGCCCGGGGTGGCCCGCGCCCCCCAGCGGGAGGCCATCAACGCGAGGAGCTGCAGCGCCGGCAGCGCCACGGGTCCGCTGGCGTGCCGGAGGGCGTCGGTGACCAGCTCGCTCGCCAGCAGCTCGGTCGCACAGGGCGTCGAGGTCCGCCGGCCCGCCGGCGAACGAGACGGCCGGCCGGCCCAGGCCGTCGTCGATGTCGCGGTCGCGGGACCCGGCGCCGGCCCGGGCGGTGCAGGCCGACCACGCCGAGGACCCGGCCCCGCGCGCGCAGCGGCACGAAGATGCTCCCGGTGCCGTGGAGGCGTGGACGACGTCCGCGAGTGCCGGGACCACGGTGCCGGCAACGCCGCGGGCCACCTGGCGCAGGTCGAGGGAGTCCGACAGGTGCGCGGTGGCGTCGACGAGCAGACGCAGCCTGCGCTCGGCGGGGCTCACCGGGAGGCTGTCCGGGGCACCGGGCGCCCAGGTCTGGTCTGCCCCCGAACCGGACACCTCCGCATCCTCCCCCAACGGGCCCGCCGAGGCGACGATCCGGACCGGCCGGGAGGCGACGGCCTGTGGCCGACCTCACGCCCTCCCCCGTGTCCACCCCTCGATACCGGGTGACACACTTGCCCGCGCATCCTCCGACTGGCGACCCGAGGCATAGGACGGCGATGAGCAGCACACTGACCGGGGACGGACGACGGGCCAAGATCTCGGCCCGCACGCTGCGCACCGACCGGTGGTGGCTCTTCCCGCTGCTCAACGCCGCAGCCCTGGGGATCTTCCTGCTCTACGCGACGGTCCGGCTGTTCTGGGACAAGTCCTACTTCGTCGAGGACTTCCACTACATCGCGCCGTTCTACTCCCCCTGCCTGTCGACCGACTGCGTCGAGGGCACCTCGCCGTTCGGGCAGCCGATCGGGTCCCTCCCCGCCTGGCTGTCGCCCGCGATGATCATCCTCGCGCTCCCGGGTGGCTTCCGGGCCACCTGCTACTACTACCGGAAGTCCTACTACCGGGCCTTCTGGTTCTCCCCGCCCGCCTGCGCCGTCGCCGAGCCGCACAAGAGCTACTCGGGCGAGACCAAGTTCCCCCTGATCTTCCAGAACGCGCACCGCTGGTTCTTCTACGCGGCGGTCGCGATCGGACTGATCCTCACCTACGACGCGGTCCTCGCCTTCCACGGCGAGGACGGGGGGTTCGGCATCGGGCTGGGGACGCTGGTCCTGCTGGCGAACGTGGTGCTGATCTGGGCGTACACCCTGGGCTGCCACTCCTGCCGCAGCATCATGGGCGGCCGGCTCAACCACTTCTCGCGCCACCCCGTCCGGTACTGGCTGTGGTCGCAGGTCTCCAGGCTCAACGCCCGCCACGGGCAGTTCGCGTTCCTGTCTATGTACAGCATCGTGATCGCCGACCTCTACGTGTGGCTCGTGGCCAGCGGCACGATCTCCGACCTGCGCCTCTACAACTGAGGCCGGCCGCGCACCGACGCCGGCCGACCGACGCACCGCGAAGGATGATGAAGGACCGATGAGCCAGATCGAGCGCCACAGCTACGACGTCGTCGTGATCGGCGCCGGTGGCGCCGGACTGCGGGCGGCCATCGAGGCCCGGATGCAGGGGAAGCGCACGGCCATCGTCTGCAAGTCGCTCTTCGGCAAGGCGCACACCGTGATGGCCGAGGGCGGGGCCGCCGCCGCGCTGGCCAACGTCAACCCCAAGGACAACTGGCAGGTCCACTTCCGCGACACGATGCGTGGCGGCAAGTTCCTCAACCACTGGCGGATGGCCGAGCTGCACGCCAAGGAGGCTCCCGACCGGGTCTGGGAGCTCGAGACCTACGGCGCGCTGTTCGACCGCACGAAGGACGGCAAGATCAGCCAGCGCAACTTCGGGGGGCACGAGTACCCCCGGCTGGCGCACGTCGGTGACCGCACCGGCCTGGAGATGATCCGCACCCTCCAGCAGAAGATCGTGTCCCTCCAGCAGGAGGACCAGCGTCGCGAGGGCGACGCCGAGGCGATGATCAAGGTGTTCGCCGAGACGACGGTGACGGCCCTGCTCAAGGACGGCGAGCGCATCTCCGGCGCGGCCGGGTACACCCGCGAGGACGGCACCTTCGTCGTGTTCGAGGCGCCGACGGTGGTGCTCGCCACCGGCGGCATCGGCAAGTCGTTCAAGGTGACGTCCAACTCCTGGGAGTACACCGGCGACGGGCACGCCCTGGCGATGAAGGCCGGCGCGACGCTGGTCAACATGGAGTTCGTGCAGTTCCACCCCACCGGGATGGTCTGGCCGCCCTCGGTCAAGGGGATCCTCGTCACCGAGTCGGTGCGCGGCGACGGCGGCGTGCTCAAGAACTCCGAGGGCAAGCGCTTCATGTTCGACTACGTCCCGGCGGTGTTCCGCAAGCAGTACGCGGAGACCGAGGAGGAGGCGGACCGCTGGTACGAGGACGCCGACAACAACCGGCGTCCCCCCGAGCTGCTGCCCCGCGACGAGGTGGCGCGCGCCATCAACTCCGAGGTCAAGGCAGGTCGCGGCTCGCCGGCCGGCGGCGTCTTCCTGGACATCGCCTCCCGACTGCCGGCGGCCGAGATCCGCAAGCGGCTGCCCTCGATGTACCACCAGTTCAAGGAGCTGGCCGACGTCGACATCACGGCCGAGCCCATGGAGGTCGGCCCGACCTGCCACTACGTCATGGGTGGCGTCGAGGTCGACCCGGACACCGCGGCCGCGCGGGTCCCCGGGCTGTTCGCGGCCGGCGAGGTCGCCGGCGGGATGCACGGCTCCAACCGGCTGGGCGGCAACTCGCTGTCCGACCTGCTGGTGTTCGGCCGGCGCGCCGGTCTCGGTGCCGCCCAGTACGTCGACGCGCTCGGCGCGTCCCGGCCGACCGTCACCGACCACGACGTCGAGCTGGCGCAGAAGGAGGCCGAGGAGCCCTTCACCAGCTCCGGCGGCGAGAACCCGTACGCCATCCACGCCGACCTGCAGCAGATGATGAACGACCTGGTCGGCATCATCCGCACCGAGGACGAGGTCACCGGGGCCCTCGCCGAGCTGGAGAAGCTCAAGGCCCGCACCAAGAAGATGACGGTGCAGGGCGACAAGGTCTTCAACCCGGGCTGGCACCTCGCGCTCGACCTGCCCAACATGCTGATCGTCTCGGAGTGCGTGGCGCGCGCCGCGCTGATCCGCGAGGAGTCGCGAGGCGGGCACACCCGCGAGGACCACCCGGCGATGTCCGCGGAGTGGCGCAAGGTCAACCTCATCTGCAAGCCCGACGGCGAGGGCGTCGAGGTCACCCGGCAGCCGCTGCCGGTGATGCCGCCGGAGCTGCTCTCGCTGTTCGACCGCGAGGAGCTGAGCAAGTACATGACCGAGGAAGAGCTCGCGATCCTGCCGGAGGAGAAGGCCTGATGGCATACAACGCGCGGTTCCGCGTGTGGCGGGGCGACGACACCGACGGCGAGCTCGAGGACTTCACCGTCGAGGTCAAGGAGGGCGAGGTCGTCCTCGACATCATCCACCGTCTGCAGGCCACCCAGACGCCCGACCTCGCCGTGCGCTGGAACTGCAAGGCCGGCAAGTGCGGCTCGTGCAGCGCCGAGATCAACGGCCGCCCCCGCCTGCTGTGCATGACGCGGATGAGCACGTTCACCGAGGACGAGGTCATCACGGTGACGCCCCTGCGCGCGTTCCCGGTGGTGAAGGACCTCGTCACGGACGTCTCGTTCAACTACGAGAAGGCCCGCCAGGTGCCCGCCTTCGCCCCGCCCGCCGACCTGGCCCCGGGCGAGTACCGGATGCAGCAGGTCGACGTGGAGCGCAGCCAGGAGTTCCGCAAGTGCATCGAGTGCTTCCTGTGCCAGGACACCTGCCACGTCGTGCGTGACCACGAGGAGAACAAGCCGTCCTTCGCCGGTCCGCGGTTCTTCATCCGGCTCGCCGAGCTCGACATGCACCCCCTGGACACCAAGGACCGCAAGCGCGAGGCGCAGGACCAGCACGGTCTGGGCATGTGCAACATCACGAAGTGCTGCACCGAGGTCTGCCCGGAGCACATCAAGATCACCGACAACGCGATCATCCCGATGAAGGAGCGCGTGGTCGACACCAAGTACGACCCGCTGATCTGGCTGGGCAGCAAGATCCCGCGCCGGTCGGCCATGGCCGCCAGCCGCTCGCTGTCCAGCGGCGACACCGCGGCCGCCGAGACCCAGGCGCGCGCGCGGCTGCGGGACAAGCCCTCCGACGTCGCCGCGCTGCGGACCCTCGCCGAGGCCCTGAACGCGCAGGGACGCTTCGCCGAGGCGACCGAGGCCACCGGCACGTGGGTGGCCCACGCCGGGCGCGGGCGTACGGCTCGGCTGGACGCGCTGTCCGCGCACGTCTGGGCGCTGCTGTGCGCCGTGGAGTCCAACCAGCTCTCCCTCGAGCAGGCCGAGGACGACATCGGCGCCACCCTGCAGCAGGCCCAGCGGGCCGCCAGCACGGGCACCGTCCTCGCGGGCGCCCACGCCCTGCACCACCTCGTCCACGGCCGGCTCGCCGAGGCGGTCGAGCACGCCCGCGAGGCGGTCGCCTGGGACCGCGACCGGTCGACCCGGGCCGACGACCTCGTGACGCTGTCCGAGGCGCTGGCCGGGCTCGGGGAGAGCGAGGAGTCGGCCTCGGCCCTCGCCGAGGCCGAGCAGCTGTGGCCGGGCAACCCCCGGCTGGCAGGTGTGCGGGCCAACCTGGCGGAGATGAACGTCGCGACCTCGTGACCTCGTCGGAAAGGCCCTGCAGCGATGGCTGAGCTCCTCGACCGCACCCAGATCGACGCCGCCCTCGAGGCCCTCCCCGGGTGGTCCTACGACGGCGAGGCACTGGCCCGCCGGGTCGAGGTCCCGGCCGACAGCCAGGACGCGCTGGCGGAGTCGGTGGCCGACGCCGCCGCGGAGCTGGACCACCACCCGGACGTGACCCGCGAGCAGGACTCGATGAGCTTCCGGCTCTGGACGCACAGCGAGGACGGCGTCACCGCCAAGGACGTCGAGCTCGCGGCCCGCATCGACCGGGTGCTGTCCGGGTCCGGCAGCGACACCGGTACCACCGCCTGAGGCCTCACCGGCCCAGCGCCGGTCAAGAAGCCGGCCGGACCCGCCGATGCTCCCCTGACCAGGTGGGTTCGATTCGGCGGGCACAGTTCGCCCGGCGCTCGGCCAGGGAGGACTCGGTGAGACCCGTCAGCGCGCACCGCGACGCCTACCACGACGCGTACGCGCTGTTCGAGGCTGTGCAGAGCGAGCGCCGCGCCGAGGCGCTCGCCGGCCTGACCGAGGCGACCGCTCGAGCGAGTCGGCACGGGTGGACCGACGTCGGCATCGTCCTCGACGCGGCGCGCCTGGTGCACGACCTCGTCGCGCCCGGCCGGACGGTGCACCCCGACGACGTCACCCCGCTGTGCCGCCGCGCCGAGGCGGCGGGGCTCAGGGCCCTGCAGGCGGTCACGCTCGGCATCCGGGCACTGGCCTCGTCGGCAGCCGCGGACAGCATGAGCCTGATGGCCGACGCCAGCCTGGCGGTGGCGCTGCTGGACGACGACAGCCAGCCGCCGATGGACCGCTGCACGGGCTACGTCGTCGCCGCGGGCGCCTACAACACGCTGCGGCTCTGGGAGCTCGTGGACGAGCTCTACACCCGGGCCCACGACCTCGGGGTCCGGTGCGACGAGCCCGACGCTCCCGCGATCGCCGCGGCCGTGGCCGTCAACCGGGTCATCACCCGCGTCGAGTGGGCCGTCGCCCTGCTGGAGAACGGCGACCCGGCCGGCTGCGCCGAGCGGCTGACTGCCGCGGAGGACGCCGTGCCGGAGGCTCTCGCCCTCGACCTGCCCCCGCTGTGGCGCCGAGACGTCGAGGCCCTCGGTGTCGTCGCGTCGCTGCTGTCCGACTCGCACCGGGACCTCTCGCGCCCGGACCTCGAGGCCTGTCGCCGATCGCTGGCCGCCGACGGCGACGTCGAGGCGCTCCCGCTGCTGGACGCCGCGCTGGCCTGGGCCCTCTGGCAGTCCGGCGACGACCTGGCCGGCGTCGCCGCGTGCGCGCGGCTCACCACGTCGGCCTCGGCGTCCTCCGGGTCGCCCAGCTTCCCGTCGTGGGTGCGCGCCCAGGTGCTCGCCGGACGCGACCCGTCGCCCGCCGTGCGCGCCCAGGCCGACCACGCCGAGCTCCTCGGCCGGCTGCGCTGGCAGTCCCGCGAGGCGGTGCTGGTGTCCGCCCGGGCGCAGATCCGGGCCGAGCGGCGGGGCAGCGACCACGACAGCCTGGTGCGGGCGGCCAACACCGACCCGCTCACCGGCCTGCACAACCGTCGCGCCTTCGACGCCTGGCTGGCCCGCCCGCCTGCCGGGCTGAGCCCCGCGACCGCGCTGGTGCTGCTCGACCTCGACGGGTTCAAGCAGGTCAACGACGGTCACGGTCACGACACCGGTGACGAGGTGCTGCGGCGGATGGGCGACCTGCTGCGTGCCGCGGTACGGCCCCAGGACCTCGCCGTCCGTCACGGAGGCGACGAGTTCGCCGTGCTGCTCACCGGCCCCGACCTCACCCAGCGGGCCGCCGAGCAGCGGGCGAACGAGCTGCTGCGCAGCATTGCGAGCCAGGCGTGGGGCGAGGTCTCCCCCGGCCTGACCGTCACGGCCAGCATCGGCATGACGGTCACCGAGCCGGGTGCGCCGTGGGACCCGGCAGAGCTGTACAGCGCGGCCGACGCCGCCCTCTACCGGGCCAAGCGAGCGGCGGGTGACCTCGTCGAGTGCAGGCTCGCCGAGCCACCCGGCGACCGCCGGCCGACCCTCGCCTGACGGCGCAGGCGGATCGGCCGGCAGATCGCCGGGCGGCGCACGGTCAGGCGGTGCGGAAGCCGAGCAGCCAGGGCGCGTCCCACGGGTTCCCGGCGAGGTCGGTCACCCCGAGGTGGTGCTCCGGGTTGAGGACCACCGTGTGGTCGGTCGCACCGTGCAGCGGGCTCGCCGGGGTGAAGGCCGCGGTCCGGACCGGGCCGGTGACGCAGTCGACCGGCGCCTCCGCGGCGTTCGCGCAGGACCAGGTCCCCGGGATCGGCGCCGGGTCTCCGGGCCGGCCCTCCTGGGGGTCGCCGACGTGCACGACGGCGTTCGCCGCGTCGATGCCGACCACGTCCTCGTCGAAGGTGACCGTCACCGGGCCGGAGCGGCGCACGGCGTAGGTCTCCCCGGCGACCTGACCTGACGGCCGGACCACGTCGGCGTTGACGACGGTGACGTCCGTGGGCAGCTGCGCAGCGCCCTGGCGCGTGGCGCCGTCACGGGCGCTCACCCAGCCGGTCCACGTCCCGGCGGGTGCAGCACAGGGCTGCAGCGTCAGGGTGCCCCGCCAGATCCCGTCCCGCGCCGTCCCCGACACCCGGCTGAGCCGGACGCGGCGGTTCTCCGGGCTGTTCTGACCGGTCGGGCTCGACAGCATCGCGAGAACGACGCGCCGGACCGCCCCGGCGTCCCTGACCCGCGCCTCGACGCTCACCGACCGCGCGCCCGCGCGCAGGTCGAGCGTCGTCGGGGTCACGGACCGGATCGTCACCGTCGGCGCCTCGCGGTCCTCGCCGCTGAGGACACGGACGCTGGTGGGCTGCCCCTGCGCCGCGAGCCGCTTGCCCGACAGGACGCGCCGGTTGCCCACCGCGTCGAACAGCTCCACGAACAGGCGCCGGGCGCCCGTCGCCTGCCATCGGCCGACCACGATCCGGCCGCGCCAGGTGCCCCGGGCGCTCGTCCCGTCGACCAGGCGCAGGCTCGCGTGCACGGGCCTCGCATGCGCCCTGCCGACGAGCCCTACCCGGACCGACGCGACGCCGGCGCTGTCGTCGCTGGCATCGACCGTGACCGTGAAGGAGCTCGGGTGACGCCGGCTGTCCACCGTCGCGCTCGACAGGCGCAGGGACTGCAGCCGCGGCCGGACCGTGTCAGGGTCGGTCGTCGTGACGAAGGACGTCGGCAGCTTCTGCTCCGCCAGGTCACCACGGCTGTACGTCGCCAGGTTCCCGTCCTGGTCCTCGATGTGCACGCCCTCGACGTACCAGGTGCCTGCGCGCGCCTGCGGCAGGACCTCGAGGGTGCCGGTCAGGGCACCCTTGCCGTCCGGCTCGAGCGCCACTTCGAAGTGGTCCTCCCAGTCGCCGAGGCGACCCTGGACCCGGCCGCCGCGAACTCCGCTGGCGGCACTCGGACCCCCGGTGTCCTCGGCGGCGGCCGTGAACGTCACGACCCTTGCCCCCTTCCGGGAGTCGACCGCGAGGGGGTCGATGGTGAAGGCCGTCAGCACCGGGTCGCCGTTGTCGGTGGACGGGAAGCAGACCGACGCCGGTACCGCTGCCGGCAGGGCGGCCGCAGCGGCCGGCATCATGGCCGCTCCCGTGAGCGGCGCCACCAGGGCTGCCGCGGCGACCAGGATCAACGATCTGCGTACGTCCATGACCACACCTCGCTCGGGCCGTCCGTCGCCGTGACGGACGAGGAAGCGACGCCTGGCGAGGCGCGGCGGTTCGGTCACCGTCGCGCAAGGTCTGGCGGCCGATGAGAATCCCCGGTCATCCTGGTCGGTCTCCGGAGGACCGATCGCACAGCGCTGTCACCGACCGAGGAGCACGCGGATGTCACTCACCCGGATCCACAACCTGTCCATCTCCCTCGACGGCTTCGCCACCGGCGAGCCGCAGTCCACCGAGGCACCCTTCGGCCATGCGGGCGAGCGACTGCACGAATGGGTGTTCGCCACCCGGTTCTGGGACGCGGGCGGAACCGCCGGGGTCGACGACGCCTTCGCCGAGCGCAACCGTCACGGCATCGGCGCCGAGATCATGGGCGCCAACAAGTTCGGCCCCCCCGGCTGGCCCGACGACCAGGACTGGAAGGGCTGGTGGGGCCCGAACCCGCCGTTCCACACACCGACCTTCGTGCTCACCCACCACCCGCGGTCCTCGATGGAGATGCAGGGCGGCACCACGTTCCACTTCCTTGCCGCCGCCCCGGCCGAAGCGCTCGCGAGGGCCCGCGAAGCAGCAGAGGGCAAGGACGTCCGGATCGGCGGCGGCCCCACGGTCGTGCGCGACTTCCTCGCCGCCGGGCTCGTCGACCACATGCATCTCGTCCAGGTCCCGATCCTGCTCGGCCGCGGCGTCCGCATCTGGGACGGTCTGGAGGCCCTCGAGGATGCCTACGACGTGGAGGCGGTCTCCTCCCCCACGGGCGTCACCCACCTCACCTTCACGCGGAAGGTCGTCCCCTGACCGTGGGCATCAACGGCCGGCGCGACGGACGGATCTGCCGATGTGCGGCCGGCTGACAGGCCTAGGACCGGGCTCGTGCGCCGAGCTTGCCCTCCGCCACGAGGACCCCGAGAACGTCCATGATCGCGCGGCAGCCGAGCTGTGCCGTCGAGTCGCTGACGTCGTACGGCGGGGCGATCTCCACGACCTCCATGCCGCAGATGCCCTCCCGGGCGACCATGCGCAACGCCTTCAGCGCCTCCCGGGGAAGGAGTCCTCCGGGCTCGGGCGAGCCTGTCCCGGGCGCGATCCCGCCGTCCACCACATCGATGTCGAAGGACAGGAAGACCGCCTTCGCGTCCTTCCAGGCCACCTCCAGCGCGATCTCCACCGCCTTCTCGATGCCGAGGTTCTCCAGATCACCGATGGTCATCACCGTCGTGTCCCGCTCGTTCGCCACGGACAGCCCCGGCCGGGACCCGTACCAGCCGCCGATACCGAGCTGCACGAGGTTCTTGGGAGGGACGTTGGGGATGTTCGTCGCGTGGAACCAGTGCGTCGTGTGCATCCGCTCGTCCATGTCCCGCTCTTGGATGTCGATGTGGCGGTCGAAGTGGATGATCCCGACGTTGCCGTCCACGTGCTTGGCGAGCGCGCGGACGTCGGGATAGCCGATGGAGTGGTCGCCGCCGATGATGACGGGGAAGACCCCCTCGCCCGCGACGTGGGACACCGCACGGTCGATCTGGTCGAAGGTCTTCTCGATGTTGGACGGGATGACGAACACGTCGCCCGCATCACAGAGCTTCAGCTCCTCGTCCAGGTCGACCGCCAGGTCGAGGCTGTAGGAGTCGTACACCGCCGAGATCCGCCGGACCGCCTGTGGTCCGAACCGGCACCCTGATCGGTAGGTGGTGCCCATGTCGAAGGGCGCACCGATGATCGCGGCGTCGTAGCGCCCGATCTCCCGCACGTCCTCGCAGTACGGCGCTTTGAGAAAGGTGTTGATGCCCGCGAACGCCGGCTGCGCGCCACGCGAGAACGTCGAGATCCGACGGTCCTGGACCGACGGGGCCGCCTCGAGCCCGTACTCGAGCCCGCGCTCCACGGCCGCCCGCTGCGCCGTGTCGGGAATCTCGGCGAGCGCCTTCAGTCCTCGCATCCCCTGCAGCTGCGACCTGTCGAACCCGTGGTGGGCTCCCCCGTCGTCAGTCGTCATCTCGACGTCCCTCCTCGTGCGGATGAGCCCGGGTCGGGCGGGCTGCTCTCCAGCCGCCCGGCGGCGGAAGGCGCTGGAGCCTGGTCACCCCCGGCACCTTCGGTGAACTTCAGGTCGGGACGGGCGTACAGGAAGTACGCGAGGCCGACCGCGCCGAAGAACAGCAGGCCCAGGAGGAACGCGTACGTCTGCCACCACGGCAGCCCGATGTCGCGCGGCCAGGCGATGTTGACGAGCTCGAAGACCAGCCACACCACCGCGACGACGTTGACAGCGAGGCCGGTGTTGGCCACCCCCCGTCCGCTCGCGCTGTAGTCCCAGCGACCGGTGAGCCGGAGGTACAGCAAGGCGGCGGCCGGCGCGAGGAAGCCGACGTAGTAGGCGCCGGTCGCGAAGGCGACGAGCACCGACAGGGCGTTCGCATAGATGAAGGCGAGCGCGGACAGGACCGCCACGAGGAAGACCGCCTGCACCGGCGCCTGGTTGCGTGGGTGCACCCGCCGCCACACTCCTGACAGGGGCAGCATGCCGTCGCGCGCGAAGGAGAACACCACGCGGACACCGGTCGCCTGCACTGCGATGCCGCAGGCGATGAACGCGATGACGACCACGGCGAGGAAGGGCTTGGCCGCCCAGGCCCCGAGACCTGCCACCACGGCTCCGGACACCGGGTCGGCCGCCTCGCCGCTGACCACAGCTGCGATGTCGGGATGGGCGAGCACCAGCGCCACCGCGGACAACACGTCCACGACCGCGACGACCACCAGGGAGATGACGATCGCGCGAGGCACCTGGCGCCGCGGCTCTCTCGTCTCCTCGGCCACGCTCCCGCAGGCATCGAACCCCAGGATCACCCAGCCACCGATGGCGAGGGCGGCGACGAACGCGGGGAGGAAGGCGACACCTTCCGGCGTCGCGGCGGTGTCGACCAGGGTGCTGACGGGCTGCTTCCGGAACAGGGCGATGAGGACGACGGCGATGCCGACGCTCGCCACCATCTCGCACGCGATGCCGATGTTCACGACCCACCGCAGCAGGTGGAGTCCCGCGGCGTTCACCGCCGTGAAGATGGCCAGGACGGCGAGCCCGAGGAGGACGCTCTCACCCGCCCCCGGGTTCTCCCGCCCGAAGAGCTGGCCGAGGAAGAACCCCCCGCCGTACGCGACCGTGGACAGGGTCAGGATCAGCGCCCACATGTAGATCCAGCCCGCCCACCAGCCGTACTTCGGACCGATCAGGCGCCGGGACCACTGGTAGATGCCCCCGGCCAGCGGCCACCTGCTCGCCAGGTGGGCGTACACGAAGGCGACGAAGAGCTGGCCCACGGCGACGACCGGGAGGACCCACACCCAGGCCGGCCCTGCCGTCTGGGCACCGAGACTGACGACGGTGTACAGCCCGACGATCGGGGAGATGAAGGCGAACCCCAGCGCGAAGTTCGTCCAGAACCGGAGCACCCGGGGCAGCTCCTGGGCGTAGCCGAACTCGGCCAGCAGCCGCTCGTCCGCGGACCCGCCCTCCGCGTCCCGCGAGATCCCCGGTGACGTGGCCGACCGCTCCATGGCGCCCATCCTGTCTCCGGATAGAACAACTGAGGGCGGTCAGTAGAGCGGCGCCCCTCCCGGCTGTCAAGCCTTCCGAGGCCGACTGACGCCAGAGCGACGCGCGGTCCGCCTGCACCCGGCCACGCGGGACGCAGGTGGAGCACCCTGGTTGTCCGGAGCAAGTTGTTATAGTTGTCCTACAGGTGGCGGTCGCCCGCTCGAGGTCGATCAGGGAGGTGAGCAGGCGCGATGCCCGGTGAGCACGGCGCACTTGACCGGACGAGCTTCGTCCCCCTGTACTACCAGCTGCAGGAGCTGCTCAAGGAGCACATCGAGTCCGGCACCTGGCGTCCGGGGGACCGGCTCCCGTCCGAGCCCGAGTTCGCCCGACAGTTCGGCATCAGCCGCATCGTCGTGCGCCAGGCCCTGGCCATCCTGGAGGACGACCGTCAGATCGTCCGGGTCCGTGGCCGCGGAACGTTCGTTGCCCCGCCGAAGCAGGAGTCGAGGGCGTTCGGCCTCTCCCGGCTGCTGAGCAGCGGGCTCGGCGAGATGTCCGTGCTGGTGCTCGACGTCGGGGTGCCGACGGTCCAACGGAGCATCCGGGAGGCACTCCGCGCGACGGACGACGAGGAGGTGCTGCGGGTCACCACGCTGCGTTCGCTGGGCCAGACGCCGCTCGCGCTCGCCTACTCGTTCTTCCGCCGGGCGGAGACCGACTGGCTCGAACAACGGCTGCGCACAGGCCGACACCTGCCGGACGACCTCCGGCCCGAGGAGCACGGGATCGTGCTGGACCGGGGACAGGTGTCGATCGAGGCGAGTCAATGCGGCCAGTTCGAGGCGGATCGCTTCGGCATCCCCTTCCGCACGCCGGTCTTCCTCGTCCTGGCCACGGACCACCGGTCGACCAGCTCCGGATCGGTGCCGTTCGAGGTGGCGCGCGTCGAGTTCCGCGGCGACGTGGTCCAGCTCCGGATGGAGATCGGCCCGGAGCAGGAGCACGCGCTCCAGGTCGTCGTGGCGCCGAGCGCTCCCGTCCAGTAGCTCGCGCGACCTGCCCGCGCGGTCCCTCCACTGTCCGCGGACCGGGCAGGTTCACGAACGAGTCGGCCTGTAACGCGATCGACCCCTGCGACCACAATGAGGTATGCAGCCCGTTGATCATGTCGCCGCGATCGGGAGGGATCCGGATGCCTTGGAGGCGTTCTACCGCGAGCACATCGAGGCGGTGCAACGCTTCGTCTCCCGGCGTCTGGAGAGCCCGGAGGACGCCGCCGATCTCACCGCCGACGTGTTCATGGCGGCGATACACGCCAGCCGGGACTACCGAGGGGACGCGGCCGCTCCGCGGGCATGGCTCTATGGCATCGCCCGCCGGGTTGTTGCCGGCCACCACCGGTCCACCGCCAGGGCCCGCCGGGCGGTCCATCGGATCGATGCGCGGGAGCTGCTCGACGACGACGCCACCGACCGGATCGTCGCCCGCATCGACGGCCAGCGGGCGGCCCGGGCGCTCTACCGCTCCCTGACGGCACTACCCGAGCGGCAGCGTTCCGTGGTGGAGCTGGTGGCGGTGGACGGCCTCTCCCTCACCGAGGCGGCCACCGCACTGGGCATCTCCCCCGGCAACGCCCGGGTGCAGTACCACCGCGCGCGACGACGGCTCGCCCATGCCCTGTCCCACCCCCTTCCCGACCTCGTCGAGGCGACCTCATGAACGCTCCGCTCGACTCCTTCGAGACCGCTCTGCTGACCCGCCTTCGCCAGCACGTCGACGAGCAGCCCGTGAGGCGCCGACGCTTCTCACGGGCTCGGCTGCTGCTCGGCGCTGCCGCCACGACGGCCGCTGCTGCGGCCATGCTCGTCGTGGTTCCGGGACTTGGCGCCACCGCGGCGTACTCGGTCCAAGAAGGGAACTCCGGCACCATCACCGTCGACGTACGACGACTCGAGGATGCCAAGGCACTCGAGGCCGAGCTGGCGAAGTACGGCGTCACGGCGGACATCACCTACCTGCCCGACGGGCAGCAGTGTGCCCCGGGGCGGTACACGCCGGCGGATCGAGATCTCTCAGGCCTGGGCGTCACGATGAGCATGCAGCTGCTGAGGGTCACTCTGCCGCCAGGAACCGTGCGCGACGGTGAGACATTCGTGATGGCCGTCTCGGGACAGGCCGTTCCACCGTCGTCCTCCGAGCCGTCCCAGGAGGGCGTCACCGACATGGGAGGGTTCGCCGGCTGGACGGACGTCGACGTGACCACCGGTCCGGTGCAGCCATGCAGGGTGGTGGACGGCACCCTCGGCTAGGGACGCGCGTGCCCGCGCCGCACCCGGGAGGCCGGCCCCCTGGTCGTCCGGCCCGACCTGTGCCATTCTTGCTGGACCGTTCCAGCAATCCATCGGAGTCATCCCGTGACCTTCCTCGACCGCATCGCGTCCGCGCCCGATCTCGTGGGGCATCTGCGAGGTCCCCGGCTGGGGACACATGCTGCCCACCGAGCGAGTGCTGACCGAGATGACGGACCTGGGGATCTCCGCCACGGAGTACGGCGCCCCCGGGTTCCTGCCCACCGACCCCGAGGACATCCGCGGAGTGCTCGACCGGCACGGCATGGCACTGCTCGGGGGGTTCGTCCCGCTCGTGCTGCACGACCCCACCCGTCGCGAGGAGACGCTGACCCGCGCACGTGCCGTGGCCGACCTCTTCGGCCGCTCCGGGGCCTCGACCCTGGTGTCCTGCCCCGTGATGGACGACGACTGGTCCGTGCCCCGACCCCTCGACCGCGACGAGCACGCTCACCTCGTCCGGATGCTCGCCGAGGTCGACGCCATCTGCGCCGACGCGGGCCTTCGTCAGGTCCTGCACCCGCACGTCCAGACCGTCGTCGAGACCTCGGGCGACGTCGACCGGATCCTCCAGGACTGCGACGTCTCCTGGTGCCTCGACACCGGCCACCTGGCCATCGGCGGCACCGACCCCGTGGAGTTCGCCCGCCAGGCCGCCGACCGGGTCGGGCACGTCCACCTCAAGGACGTCCGGCTGGACCTCGTGCCGGCCCTGCTCGACCGCTCGACCTCGATCATGGAGGGCGTGCAGGCCGGCCTGTTCCCGCCGCTCGGGCAGGGTGACCTCGCGCTGGCCGACGTCGTCCGCACCCTCGAGCGCGCGGGCTACGAGGGCTGGTACGTCATCGAGCAGGACTCGGCCATCACCGGGGCTCTCCCGGGCGAGGGCGAGGGCCCGGTCACCGGAGTCCGCGACTCGATGCGGTACCTCCGTGACGTCGTCGCGCCGCTGGTGGAGCAGGACGCATGACGGTCGGCACGCTCGACCTGCTCGCGCTCGGACGGATCAGCGTCGACCTCTACGCGCAGGAGCCGGGCGCGACCTTCCTGGATCCGCAGACCTTCGTGAAGTCGATCGGTGGGAGTCCGAGCAACGTCGCCGTCGCCGCCGCTCGCCTCGGGCTGCGGTCCGCCGTCGTCACCGCGGTCGGCGCGGATCCCCTCGGCGAGTACACCGTCGCGAAGCTCGCCGCGCTCGGGGTGGAGACGCGGTACGTCGCCGTTCGGGAGGGCGGGCGCACCCCCGTGGTGCTCGTCGCGCTGGAGGACCCGGCCGAGCCGACGATCACGTTCCTGCGGGAGCCGGATGCGCCCGACACCACGATCGACTCGGACGCGGTCGACGAGGACACGGTCGCCACCTGTCGGGTGCTGTGGACCAGCGGGGCCACCCTGGCGGCCGGCAGCGACGGCCCGGACGGCGATGCGCTGGCTCGAGCAGCGCGCCCGTCGCCCGCACACGGTCCTGGACCTCGACCTGCGCCCGAGCCTGTGGTCCGACCCCGCCGAGGCCACCGCCGCCGCCGTCGCGCGCGATCGAGCTCTCGAGCGTCGTGATCGGGAACCGCACCGAGTGCGCGATGGCGCTCGGGGTCTCCGAGCCGCACGCAGCGGCCGACGCCCTGCTCTCGCGCGGCGTGACGACGGCTGTCGTGAAGATGGGCGCCGACGGCGTCCTGCTCGCCACCCCGGAGGAGCGGGTCGTCATCGACCCGGTGACCGTGACGGCGCGGTGCGGCTCCGGGGCCGGCGACGCCTTCGGCGGCGCCCTGGCGGCCGGGCTGGTCAACGGATGGCCCTGGCTCGGACCGGTCGGCTCGCGAACGCTGCGGGCGCACTGGTCACCTCCCGCCTGACCTGTGCCGACGCCATGCCGAGCCTGACCGAGCTGGAGGCCTTCCTGGCGGCGGCCGAGCGGCACGTCGACGGGGGTGACCTCCGGTGGCTGACCACGAGGGCGCCGTGAGCGACAAGGACTACCGAGCCCTCATCGAGGCCAGGGTCCGCGAGCCCGGACGGCTCCCGCAGGCCCTCAGCGACCGGCGTCGGCGGTCGCTGGTGGGCGAGGACGGCCGGATGCTGCTGCTCGCCGCCGACCACACCTCGCGTGGCAAGCTGGCCATCGGCTCCGACCCGATGGCCGCCGCGGACCGCCACTCGCTGCTGGACCGGATCGTCACCGGGCTCGCGGACCCCCGGGTCGACGGCGTGCTCGGCAGTGCCGACGTCCTCGAGGAGCTCGCGCTCCTCGGCGCGCTGGACGGTCGGCTCGCCGTGGGCACGATGAACCGCGGCGGTCTCGCCGGAGCATCGTGGGAGCTGGACGACCGGCTCACCGCCTACGACGCCGAGCACGTCGTGTCCCTCGGGCTCGACGGCGGGAAGACCCTGCTGCGGATCGAGCCGACCGACCCGGGGGTGCCGCGCACCCTCGAGACGGTCGCCCGGCTCACGACGGCCCTGGCCGACGCCGGAGTCATGGCCCTCGTCGAACCGCTCCCCTACCGCACCCGCCCCGAGGGCGGCCTCGAGCTCGACCCGTCGGAGGACGCGCTGGTCCGGATGGTCGCGATCGCGAGCGGGCTCGGGTCGTCGTCGGCGTACACCTGGCTCAAGATCCCGGCCACCGCCGACCCCGCGCGCGTCGCCGCGGCTACGACGTGCCCTGTGTTGCTGCTCGGCGGTGACGTCGGCCGCGACCACGAGCAGGTCTTCGACGCCTGGCAGCGCGCCCTGGAGGTCCCGAACATCCGTGGCCTGGTCCCCGGTCGTGCCCTGCTCTACCCCGAGGTGCTCAGCGTGCGCGACGCCGTCGACCGCGCCGGCGCCCTCGTCCACCCCACTGCCACCCCGCTCTCCCCGAGAGGATCCTTCATGAGCAACCACCACCGCGCCGGCACGCTGGCGACCGCCGACACCCTGGTCACCGTCACCCCCGAGCAGGCCGGCTGGGCCTACAGCGGCCTCGAGGTCTTCGATCTCGCCGCCGGGCCCGCCACCCGGGTGCTCGACGGCCTCGAGGGGGTCCTCGTGCCCTCTGTCCGCCACCGACCTGCGGGTCACGGTCGACGGGGACACCCACACCCTGCGCGGACGCGCCGGCGTCTTCGAGGCCGTCTCGGACTGGATGTACCTGCCCGTGGGCGTCTCCGTCGAGATCGTGGCTGCCGCTGGAGAGGTCGCGCTGTGCACCGCCCGGGCGACCGCGCAGTTCCCCGTGTGCGTGACCGCGGCCGAGGACGTGCCGGTGGAGGTCCGCGGCGGGGGCCGCGCCTCCCGCCAGGTCACGAACATCGCGACGCCCGACTCCTTCGCCGGCGCCGACCGGATCAACGTCTGCGAGGTGATCACCCCGGGCGGCAACGTCTCGTCGTGGCCGCCGCACCGCCACGACGGCATCGGCGACTGCGAGCCGACGAACGAGGAGATCTACTACTTCCGGATGGGTCGCCTCGACGCGTCGCACGGCCACCCGCACGGGCAGGGCCTGTTCCGCGTCTACACCGTCGACGGGTCCTCGGACGAGACGGTGACGGTCCTCGACGGTGACGTCCACCTCGTCGCCCAGGGCTTCCACGGGCCCTCGACCGCCCAGCCGGAGTACCCGATGTACTTCCTCAACGTGCTCGCCGGTCCCGCCGACGAGCGCACGATGGCCTTCTGCGACGACCCCGACCACCACTGGATCCGCGAGGCGTGGGCCGACCAGGGCCAGGACGACCGGCTCCCGATGACCTCGGCCTCGGGGCGGGTGACCCGATGAAGCAGCGTCTCGGCATCGCCGTGCTCGGCCTCGGCTGGATGGGCCAGGCGCACTCGCGCTCCGCTCGGCGCATCCCCGGCCACTTCCCCCAGCGCTCCTTCGACCCCCATCTCGTCGTGTGCGCCGACCCGGTGGCCGACCGCCGGCGACAGGCCGTGGAGGACTTCGGGTTCGAGCGGGCGGTGGAGGACTGGCAGGAGGCCGTCACCGCGCCCGACGTGGACGCCGTGTGGGTCACCGCGCCCAACATGCTGCACCTGCCGATGATCGAGGCCGCGGCAGCCGCCGGGAAGGCGATCTTCAGCGAGAAGCCGATCGGCGGCAAGCCCGAGCACGCCGTGGCTGCGCTCGGGCACGCGCAGGCCGCCGGCGTCAGCACCGGGGTGGGCTACTGCTACGTCTGGTCGCCGTTGGTCCTGCATGCCCGCGAGCTCATCGCGAGCGGCGCACTCGGCGAGATCACCCACTACCGGGGCCGGTTCCTGTCGATGTACGGCAGCGACCCCCTGGGCCTGCTCACCTGGCGCTTCTTCCTCGACCAGGCGGGCTACGGCGTGACGAGCGACATCCTCAGCCACTCGGTGGCCATGGCGCAGTTCCTCGTCGGGCCGATCACCGAGGTCGTCGGCATGGCCAACACGACGATCCCGCGCCGGCCCCTCCCCACGGGGGCGGCCAGCCACTACGGCGTGGGACGGCCGGAAGACCCGACGGGAGAGGTGGAGAACGAGGACTTCGCCTCGATGCTGTGCCGCTTCGAGGCCGGGGCCACCGGCACCTTCGAGGTCAGCCGCACCGTCGTCGGCCCCGAGAGCCAGAACGCCTTCGAGGTCTACGGCACGAGGGGCTCGCTGATCTGGAACCACGAGCGGATCAACGAGCTGCAGTACTACGCGGTCACCGACTCGCCCGACTCCGGCTACACGACGATCTTCGGCGGGGAGCGGTTTCCCTTCCACGGCGCCTTCGTCCCCGGGCAGGCCAACAGCATCGGCTTCGAGGACCTCATCACCATCCAGGACTTCGCCTTCCTCGAGGCGCTCGCCACCGGTGAGCGGTTCACCCCGGGTTTCTCCGAGGCCGTCGACGTCGTCAGCGTGCAGCAGGCCCTCATCGACTCGTGGGAGTCGCGGGGCTGGCAGACCGTCCAGGACCTGAAGGAGACCGACCGATGAGCACCGTGAGGATCACCACCGCAGAGGCGCTCGTGCGCTACCTCGTCGCCCAGCGCACGGAGGTCGACGGTCGGGAGGTCCCGCTGTTCCCGGGCGTGTTCGCGATCTTCGGCCACGGGAACGTCACGAGCCTGGGCCACGCCCTGGAACAGCACCGGGACGAGATCCCGGTCTGGCGCGGTCAGACCGAGGAGGGGATGGGCCTGGCGGCGGTCGCGTTCGGCAAGGCCACCCGGCGGCAGCAGGTGATGGTCGCGACGAGCTCGATCGGCCCGGGCGCGACGAACATGGTCACCGCTGCCGGCGTCGCCATGTCCAACCGCATCCCCGCCCTGTTCATCTCGGGCGACGCCTTCACCTCGCGACTGCCCGACCCCGTCCTCCAGCAGGTCGAGCACTTCGGCGATCCGAGCACGACCGTCAACGACAGCTTCCGCCCCGTCGTGCGCTACTGGGACCGGATCACCCACCCCGCCCAGCTGCTCAGCTCGCTCCCCCAGGTGACCCGCACCCTGCTGGACCCCGCCGACTGCGGCCCGGCCTTCCTCGGGTTGCCCCAGGACGTCGCCGCGACCGCGTACGACTACCCGGCGAGCTTCTTCGAGCCGGTCGTGCACCGGGTCCCGCGGCCGCGGGCGGACCGCGCGGAGCTCGAGCAGGCTGCGGCCGCGCTGCGCGCCGCCGAGCGTCCGGTGCTCATCGCCGGTGGCGGCGTGCACTACTCCCTCGCCGAGGCCGAGCTGGCCGACTTCGCCCTTCGACACGGCATCCCGGTCGTGGAGACGGTGGCCGGCAAGTCCTCGCTCGTGGCCGACCACCCGAGGTACAGCGGGCCGGTCGGGGTCACGGGCGCGGACGAGCCGAACGAGGCGTGCCGGGACGCCGACCTGGTGCTCGCCGTGGGCACCCGCCTCAACGACTTCGTGACCGGGTCGTGGACCCTCTTCGACGCCGACGCCCGCATCGTCGCACTGAACGCTGCACGCTTCGACGCGACGAAGCACCTCGCGACACCTGTGGTCGGCGACGCGCGCGAGAGTCTGGTCGAGCTGTCCGCGCTGCTCGGCGACTGGTCGGCTCCGCAGGAGTGGACCGACCGCGGGACCGAGCTGCGTCGGCAGCTGGAGGACTTCATCGCGGGCCGGGTGGCCGACGACGGGCAGCTGCCCCTGAGCTATGCGCAGATCATCGGGACCCTGCACCGCACGGCGACGCCCGACGACTACGTGATGACCGCTGCCGGCGGGCTGCCGGGCGAGCTCAACATCAACTGGCTGAGCAAGTCCGTGGCGAGCTTCGACTGCGAGTACGGCTTCTCCTGCATGGGCTACGAGACGGCCGGAGCATGGGGCGCGGCCTTCGCCCGCACCGAGGGCGAGGTCCTGTGCCTCGTCGGCGACGGGTCCTACCTCATGCTGAACAGCGAGATCTACTCCTCGGTCCTCTCCGGGAAGAAGTTCATCCTCGTCGTCTGCGACAACGCCGGGTTCGCGGTCATCGAGCGGCTCCAGAGGAACCAGGGCGGCGCCTCGTACAACAACATGCTGCGCGACTCACGCGGACCGCACAGCGACGTGCGGGTCGACTTCGTGGCGCACGCAGCGTCGCTCGGCGCGTACTCCACGCGCGCTTCCTCCGTCACCGAGCTCGAGGCCGCCCTCGAGCAGGCCCGTGCCCACGACCGGACGAGCGTCATCGTGGTCGACGTGCGTGAGTCCGACTGGACGAAGGGCAGCCTCTTCTGGCAGGTCGGGGTGCCCGAGGTCAGCGAGCTCGGCACGGTGCGGGAGGCCAGGGCGGCCCACGAGGCGGGACTGGCGTCACAGCGCCGTGGCGTCTGATGCCGGCCGGCACCGCGACCGCTGGGGGACCGACGAGACGGACCGGGCCGTCGCCGCGCCCGACGATCCGCGACGTCGCGGCCCGGGCCGGGGTCTCCAAGACCCTGGTGTCCCTGGCGCTCCAGAACGCCCCCCGGGTCGCGCCCGCGACGCGCCAGGTCATCCTCGAGGCCGCCGAGGAGCTCGGCTACCGACGCAACGCCGCCGCCCGCGCGCTGGGCGCGCACCGCACGCGCACCATCGGGGTCTTCGTCCTGGACCTGCACAACCCGATCACCGCCGACGTCCTCGACGCGGTCCAGGCCGAGGCACGCCGCCGGGACTACCGGACCATCGTCGTCGTCGGCAGCGACGACGACGCCGCCGAGCGGGCCGAGCTGGAGAAGCTCCTCGAGTTCCGGGTCGAGGGCATCATCGCCCTGGGCCACCGCCTGCCCGACGGCGCGAGGGAGGCGATCACGGCCGACTGTCCCGCGGTCATCATCGGCAGCGAGCAGCAGGGCATCCCCTACCTGGGGTCGATGTGCAACGACGACGTCCTCGGTGCCGGACTCGCGGTGGACCACCTGGTCGGGCTGGGTCACGAGCGGATCGCCCACGTGGACGGCGGGCCGAGCACGGTCGCCCGCGACCGGCGACGCGGCTACCGCGACGCGATGCGGCGACACGGGCTGGGCGACAGCCTCACGGTGGTCACGGGGTCGTTCACCGAGGACGGGGGCTACCGGGGTGCCTCGCGGGCCCTGGACGCCGCTGACCCGCCCACCGCACTCTTCGTGGTCAACGACCTCGCGGCGATGGGTGCCATGGCCGCCGTGGCCGACCGCGGTCTGTCCGTGCCCGAGGACGTCTCCGTCGTCGGCTACGACGGCACGCGACTGGCCGGCATCCGTCCCTTGGGGCTGACCACGGTGGCCCAGCCCCTCCTCGAGCTCGGGACACGCGCCGCTGCACTCCTGTGCGGGCAGATCGACGGAGAGCCGTCGGTCGCCTCCACCACGCGGCTGGCACCCGCACTGGTCGTGCGACGGACGACCGCGGCCGCGCCTGCCCCCGGCGGGACCGCCCGTCGGCACGGCACCGACGCTCCCCCGCTCCCCACACAGGCAGGAGCCGGTTCGTCGTGACGCTGACATCGCTGCCCACACCGCGCACCGCGAGCTCCGCCGACGCACCGCCGTTGCGCTGGGGGATCCTCGGCACGGGCTGGATCGCCGACATCTTCGTCGCCTCGCTGCGACGACACACACGCCAGGTCGTGCACGCCGTCGGGTCGCGCACGGCGGAGTCCGCGGCCCGGGCAGCGGCGGCGTGGGAGGTCCCCGTGGCGCACGGGTCCTACGAGGCCCTGGTGGCCGACCCGGCCGTCGACGTCGTCTATGTCGCCACACCGCACAACTTCCACGTCCTGCACGCCCGACTCGCGATCGAGGCGGGCAAGCACGTGCTGGTGGAGAAGCCCGTGGGTCTCGACGCGGACGAGGCGCGCGCCATCGGGGACGCGGCCGCACGCGCCGGCGTGTTCTGCATGGAGGCCATGTGGACGGTCTTCCTGCCGAAGTTCGACGTCGTGCGGCAGGTGCTCGAGGAGGGGGCTCTGGGCCGCGTCGTCGCGGCTCATGCCGACATGGGCGAGCGGTTCGACGAGCCGCACCGGATCACGCGCCCGGAGCTCGCCGGCGGCCCGCTCCTCGACCTCGGCACGTACGCCGTCACCTTCGCGACCTGGACGCTGGGCGCGCCCGACGAGGTCACCGCCGTCGCCACGCCCGCCCCCAACGGGATCAACGGCCAGCTCGCCATCGCCCTGGGTACGCCGGGTGGCGGGAGCGCCACCCTGCACACGACGATCCTCGCCGACACCGCGACGACGGCGAGCGTCATCGGCACCGAGGGACGCATCGACCTCGGGACCCGGTTCTACCTCCCGGGCCCGATGACCCTGCACCAGCGCGGCGGGCCGTCGCTGTCGTGGGTGGAGCCCTTGGTCGAGCACGACGCGCTCCACTTCGAAGCCGCCGAGGTCGCGTACCGGGTGGCGGCGGGCGAGACCGGCTCGCCCCTGAGACCGTGGGCCGACACGGTCGGGACCCTGGAGGTGATGGACCGGGTCCGGGCAGCCACCGGCCTCGACTTCGAGGAGGCCCGGGCGCACCGCGACAGGTGACCAGACCGGCGCCGCTGTAGAGACCGCTTCCCGATGCGGATCCCCTGCCATGCTTCCCCCATGTCTCCGACAACTCGTCGCGACCCCCGAGCGTCTCGGCTTCGTCAGGCCCCACTGCTGGCGATGCCACTGGCCGCTGCACTCCTTCTGTCGTCCTGCGGCGGTTCCGGATCTGATTCGGGAACCGGCGAGCCGACCTCGACCGGGAGCGCGTCGGCGTCGACTCCGGTGTCCGGCCTCGACACCGCACTGTTCCTCGACGGGGCGCTGGCTGAGGAGCCCACCACCGAGGACTGCACTCTCAGCGGTGGCACCGAGACGACCTGCTACCGGATCACGGTCGCCGGCTACCCGGTCGACCACGAGGTCGGGCCGTTCTGCCCTGACACGACCAGTGACGGCGCCGAGGACGGCGGCCTCTGGTTCGACGGTGAGAACCTGTACGACCTCGACGGCGCTTTCATCGAGGGTCTCGCCCAGACCTACGACGACGACAACTGGCAGATGTACGACGAGGACGGCAAGGTGTTCGTCACCGAGACCCAGGAGGAGTTCGAGGCCGCCGCCCGCCCCGATGTCGACCCCGACCTGCAGAACCACTGCGTCGAGGGCCGACTCGACTGGCTCGAGAACGGTGAACCCATCGAGAGCACGGTGCTGATCCCCACCACGCCCGTGGCGGCCGACGAAGCCGCCAGCCCGCAGGCAGTCCTGGGTGTCACGCTCGACGGGGTCCGCATCGACGCGTCCGCACCGGTCGACGCCATCCTGGGCGCGTACACGATCGCAGCGTTCGACGACTGCGGAGGTCACTTCAACCCCTTCGAGGGCTACCACCTGCACGGCGCGGTCGGCTGTTCCGAGGTCGGTGAGGCCGTCGACGGCGACACCGCGCAGTTCGGCTACGCGCTCGACGGCTACGCGGTGCACAGCCCGTTCGAGGAAGACGACGCTCCCGACGACCTCGACGAGTGCAACGGCCACACCATCGAGGACGCCGGCTACCACTACCACGCCAACTCCGCCGCCAGGAATCAGGTCATCACCTGCCTGGTCGGTCAGACCGCCGAGTCGGAGGACGCCGTGGGAGGTGCCCCCGACGGCGGACCGGAGGGCGCGGGCCCGCCCGATGGCGAGGACGGTTAGGCCCGCTCCAGCCAGTTGCTCGTCACCCTGGTGGCCGCCCCCACCTGCTACCAGCTCGAGGTCGAGGTCACCGCCACACACCCTCCGACCTGCGGCTTCTGCGTCGGCTCACACGTTGAAGCGGAAGTCCACGACGTCGCCGTCGGCCATCACGTAGTCCTTGCCCTCGATGCGCACCTTGCCGCGAGACTTCGCCTCGGCCATCGACCGCGCGTCGACGAGGTCGTCGAAGGAGACCACCTCGGCCTTGATGAAGCCGCGCTGGAAATCGGTGTGGATGACCCCGGCGGCCTGGGGGGCGGTGGCGCCCACGGGGATGGTCCACGCCCGGGCCTCCTTGGGGCCAGCGGTGAGGTAGGTCTGCAGCCCGAGGGTGCGGAAGCCGACGTGGGCCAGCTGGTCGAGCCCGGACTCGTCCTGGCCGAGCGACTGGAGCAGCTCGAGCGCCTCGTCGTCGGGCAGCTCGGCGAGCTCGGCCTCGATCTTCGCGTCCAGGAAGATGGCCTCGGCCGGTGACACCAGTGCGCGCATCTCGTCCTTGAACGCCTCGTCCGCCAGCTCGTCCTCGTCGAGGTTGAACACGTAGAGGAACGGCTTGGCCGTCAGCAGGTGCAGCTCGCGCAGGTCGGCCGTCTCGATTCCCGCGTCGGCGGCGCCGGCGTAGAGGGTGGTGCCGGCCTGCAGCAGCTCGTCCGCCTTCTGCGCCGCGACCAGCGTCGCCGCCTTGTCCTTGTCCTTGGCGAGCCGCGACTCCTTCTCCAGCCGCGGCAGCGCCTTCTCCAGCGTCTGCAGGTCGGCGAGGATCAGCTCGGTGTTGATGGTCTCGATGTCCGACTTGGGCGACACCTCGCCGTCGACATGGACCACGTTGGGGTCCCGGAAGGCCCGGATCACCTGGCAGATCGCGTCGCTCTCGCGGATGTTCGCGAGGAACTTGTTGCCGAGACCCTCGCCCTCGCTGGCGCCGCGCACGATGCCGGCGATGTCGACGAAGGACACCGTCGCCGGTATCACCTTGGCGCTGGAGAACACCTCCGCGAGCACGGCCAGCCGCGGGTCGGGGACCCCGACGACGCCGACGTTGGGCTCGATGGTCGCGAAGGGGTAGTTCGCGGCGAGCACGTCGTTCTTGGTCAGGGCGTTGAACAGGGTGGACTTGCCGACGTTGGGCAGTCCGACGATCCCGATGCTGAGGCTCACGGGGTTCAAGGGTACGGCGGTGAGCGCCCCCGGCCGAATCGGCGCCGGCCGCGCCTGCCGGGTTGTGTCCGGGGTCTCCCCCACCCTGGTCGGCATGGAGATCGTCCTGCTTCTCACCGGCCTCGCCCTCGGCCTCGCCCTGGGCCTGCTCGCTGCTCGGCCCGCGACGCGCCGGCGGCCGACGCCGAGGTCCGCGTCCTGCGGGAGCGGCTCGCCGCGGTCGACGCGCCGGGCCGACCGGCGTGACGACGTCGCCGTCACCGTCGCTCCGCTGCGGGAGGCGCTGGGCAAGGTCGAGGGACACCTGCGGCTGCTCGAGCACGACCGGGTCGCGGCCTACAGCGCGCTCACCGAGCAGGTCCGGGCCCTGTCCGCCACCGGCGAGGGCCTGCGCGACCAGACCCACTCCCTGGTGACCGCCCTGCGCGCACCGCAGGCCCGCGGCCGGTGGGGTGAGATGCAGCTGCGTCGGGTGGTCGAGCTGGCCGGCATGGTGGAGCACTGCGACTTCAGCGAGCAGGAGTCGGTCACCGGCGACAACGGCAGCCAGCGTCCCGACCTCGTGGTCCTGCTGGCGGGAGGAAAGCGCGTCGTCGTCGACGCCAAGGTGTCCCTGGCCGCCTACCTCGACGCCGCCGAGTCCCGCGACCCCGATGTCGTCGAGGCCCGGCTGCGCGCCCACGCCCGGCACCTGCGCGCGCACGTCAAGGGCCTGGCGGCCAAGGAGTACTGGCGCGCGTTCGAGCCGACCCCGGAGTTCGTGGTGCTGTTCGTCCCGGGCGACGCCTTCCTCGCGCCGGCGCTCGAGCGCGATCCCCAGCTGCTGGACGACGCGATGGCCCAGAAGGTGTTCATCACCACGCCCACCACCCTGATCGCGATGCTGCGCACCGTGGCGTACGCCTGGCAGCAGGAGGCGCTGACCGAGCACGCGCGGTCGGTGTTCGAGATCGGCCGCGAGCTCTACCGGCGGCTCGGCACGCTCGGTGAGCACGTCGACAAGCTCGGCCGTACCCTCACCCGGTCGGTCGACGACTACAACAAGGTGGTGGGCTCGCTGGAGCGCAACGTCCTGGTGCAGGCGCGCCGGATGGCCGACCTGCAGGTCACCGACGCCGACCTGCTCGGTCCGACGCCCGTCGTGGCGACGACCCGGCCGCTGAGCGCACCGGACCTGCTCGCACCGGACGACGAGGCCGACGGGCGCCAGCTCCGCTCCCTGCCCTAGCGGGTCAGCGCAGGACCAGCACGACCAGCACGACGGCGGCGAGCAAGCCTGCTGCCGCGGCGGCGAGCCACGCGTACGCAAGGACCTTCGCCGCGGTCCGCCGCCAGCCGTTGTGCCCGGACAGCCCGGCGGCGAAGGCGACCCCCTGACCCTCGACCGTGCTGCGGCTCAGGCCGATCCGTTCACTGTCGTCTCCCTCGGGCACCCGCCCAGCATGGCGCAGTCGTGCGTGGTGAGCGCGACAGCCGGGGCGTGTCTGCCGGGGCTGGGCGCCCGGCCGACCTACCGTGGGCGGGTGACGATGACGACCGGGACCGCCGGTGAGCCGCGCCTGGCGGTCGACGCGCCGCACACCGAGGCGCCCACGGCGTCGACCCAGCCGCCGGCGGCAGAGGCGCCGTTCGTCGTCACCGCCCCGCCCCCGCCGCTGCCGGGGCTGCTCGCCCGTGCGCGTGCCGACGGCCTGACCGGTCCCGCCGTCGTCGCGCTGTCGGTGCTGCTCGTCGCCCTCGGCGCCGCGGCGGACCTGCGCGGCGACCCGGCACCGGGGCTGGGTACCGCCGCCGCGCTGCTGCTCGCGGCCGCCGGCGCCCCGGCGGTCGTCCGCTTCCGGTCGCTGGCGACCGCGGCCGTCCTGCCCCCGCTGCTGCTCACCGGTGCCGCTGCCGGTCTCGCGTGGGCGGGGGGCCGGACCCGCGGCCTGCGCGAGCTGGTGCTCGACGTCGGCACCGTGCTCGCGCTCTCGGCGCCGCTGCTGTTCGCTGCGACCGCGCTCGGGCTGGTCGTCGTCCTGGCGCGGGTCGCCCGCCGGCTCCGCACCCGCTAGGCAGAGCTGCCGCTACGAGGCGGCGGCGGCCTTCATGTCGCGCCGCAGCTCGGGCGGCAGGGCGAACAGCAGGCTCTCCTCGGCCGACACGACCTCCTCGACGTCGCCGTAGCCGCGCTCGGCCAGCCACTCCAGGACACCGCGCACCAGGATCTCGGGCACCGAGGCACCACTGGTGACACCCACGACGGTGACGCCGTCGAGCCACGCGTCGTCGAGCTCCGCTGCCTTGTCGACCAGCTTGCTCGACGTGGCGCCGGCCTCGAGCGCGACCTCGACCAGCCGGACCGAGTTCGAGGAGTTCGTCGAGCCGACCACGATCACGAGGTCGGACCTCGCCGCGATCTCCTTCACCGCCACCTGGCGGTTCTGGGTGGCGTAGCAGATGTCGTCACTGGGCGGGTCCAGCAGTGCGGGGAACCGCTCGCGCAGCCTGCGCACCGTCTCGAGGGTCTCGTCGACCGACAGCGTGGTCTGCGACAGCCAGGCGACCTTGTCCGGGTCGCGGACCTCGATCCGCTCGACGTCGTCCGGGCCGTCGACCAGGTGGATGCGGTCGGGAGCCTCCCCGGTGGTGCCGACGACCTCTTCGTGCCCGTCGTGGCCGATCAGCAGGATGTCGTAGTCGTCGGCGGCGAACCGGCGCGCCTCGTGGTGCACCTTGGTCACGAGCGGGCAGGTCGCGTCGATCGTCTTGAGGCTCCGGGCCGCGGCCTGCTCGTGCACGACCGGCGCGACCCCGTGGGCGGAGAAGACGACGGTGGCGCCCTCGGGCACCTCGTCGTTCTCCTCGACGAAGACGGCGCCGCGGCCCTCCAGCGTCTCGACGACGTGCTTGTTGTGCACGATCTGCTTGCGCACGTAGACGGGCGGACCGTAGGTCTCCAACGCCTTCTCGACGGTGATCACGGCCCGGTCGACCCCCGCGCAGTAGCCACGGGGGGCGGCGAGCAGGACTCGACGAGCGGGGTCAGCCATGCCCCCATGGTAGGTCGGCGGCCGTACCGGCACCGAACCCGCGCCCGCCGCCGGTAGCGTGGCCCGGTGCCGCTGGAGACCTCACCGGAGCAGCCGGTCCCCGTCCGACGGGTCAGCCAGCTCATGGCGCAGTGGATCGGTCAGCTCGGCTTCGTCTGGGTCGAGGGCCAGGTCGCCCAGCTGTCCCGGCGGCCCGGTCAGCGCACCGCGTTCCTCACCCTGCGCGACCCCAGCGCGGACATGTCGCTCACGGTCACCTGCTCGGTGGCCCTGCTCGACGGTCCCGCAGCGGGGCTGGCCGAGGGCGCGCACGTCGTCGTGCACGCGCGCCCGCAGTTCTTCGCCACCCGGGGCACGCTGTCCCTGGCGGCCGACCAGATCCGCCAGGTCGGCGTCGGCGAGCTGCTGGCCCGGCTGGAGCACCTGCGCGGGGTCCTGGCCCAGGAGGGGCTGTTCGCCGCCGACCGGAAGCGGCCGCTGCCGTTCCTCCCCCGGGTGGTCGGCGTGGTGTGCGGGCGGGCCTCCGCGGCCGAGAAGGACGTGGTCGAGAACGGACGCCGTCGCTGGCCGGCCGTCCGGTTCCGGGTCGAGCAGGTGGCGGTGCAGGGGACGTCGGCGGTCACCGAGGTGAGCGAGGCCCTGGGCCGCCTGGACGCCGACCCCGAGGTCGACGTGATCGTGGTCACCCGCGGTGGCGGCTCGCTCGAGGACCTGCTGCCGTTCTCCAACGAGGCGCTGGTCCGGGCCGTCGCTGCCTGCCGGACCCCGGTCGTCAGCGCCATCGGGCACGAGAGCGACACCCCGCTGCTCGACCTGGTCGCCGACGTGCGCGCCTCGACACCGACCGACGCGGCGAAGCGGGTCGTGCCCGACGTCGCGGAGGAGCTGGACCGGGTGGCGCAGCTGCGCCGCCGCAGCCGGGCCGCCGTCCAGGGGCTGCTCGACCGCGAGACCGCCGCGCTGCGCGCGACCCGCAGCCGGCCGGTGGTCGCCGACCCGCGTCGGCTGCTCGCCCCGCGCGAGGAGGAGGTCACCGGCCTGCGGGCCCGCGGCCGGCGGGTCCTCGCCGCGGCACTGGACCGGGCGGGGGACAACCTCGCGCACACCCGGGCCAGGGTGACCGCCCTGTCGCCGGCCGCCACGCTCGAGCGCGGCTACGCGGTCCTGCAGGCGCCGGACGGCGGGGTCGTGCGCCGGGCGGCGGACGTCGCGGCCGGCGACAGGCTGCGGGCCAGGCTGGCCGAGGGCGAGGTGGCGGTCACCGTGGTCGAGCCCGGCCCGTAGGGTGACGGCCGTGCCCGACCGACCCGCGTCGAACGCCGACCGCCCGACGTACGAGCAGGCCCGCGAGGAGCTCGTCGAGGTCGTGCGGCGGCTCGAGACCGGTGCCGCCACCCTCGAGGAGTCGCTGGCCCTGTGGCAGCGCGGCGAGGAGCTCGCCGGGGTCTGCCAGGAGTGGCTGGACGGCGCCCGAGCCCAGCTCGACGCCGCGGTCCGCGCCGGCGACCCGGCGGCCGACGGGGTCGCACCGAAGGACTAGCTGGTCCGGAGCGTCCGGGCCAGGGCACGCAGCTCGGCCCACGCGGCGCCGCCGCCCACCAGGGTGGTGACTGCCTCGCCCTCGAGCACCAGCACCCGCTGCTCGGGGCTCCCGCCCTCCACCCGCCGCCAGCGCAGGCCGTCGATCCGGGTGGTGCCCGCGTCCCGGCCGCCGTCGGCCACCGCGTCGAGGAAGGCCTCCGGGTCGCCGTCGCCCTGCTCGAGGCCGGCGTAGTCGCCGGCCGGGGTGACGAAGCCGAGGTGCCAGGTGAAGGTGTCCCCGTCGCGCCCGCTGCGGGCACTCGTCGGCGTCCATTCGGCCGGCAGCCCGACCGGCGCGAGCACCTCGTACGGGGCCTGCTCCCGCGCCGACGCCAGTGCGCCGCTGTAGTCGAACGGCCGGACCCGCTCGCCGGGCCCGTCGCCGCCGCGCAGCGCGACCACGACCAGGACCAGCGCGAGGACGACGAGCATCGACCGGACCATGTCACCGACGGTCTGCCGGCCCCGGCGCCGCTCGCGGCCCGGCGCCGGCGGCGCGGCGGACGGCTGCTCGGACTGGTCGGACTGGTCGGACATCGCCCCATCCTCCCCCACGGCCGGGTGCGGCTCAGGCGGGGTACACCGTGGTCTCGGTCGCCTTGACCGTCGCCCACACCTCGCCGCCGGGGCGCAGCCCCAGGTCGGCGACCGCGAGGGGCGTCACGTCGGCCACCACCGGGAGCCCGCCGGCCAGCGACACCCGCACGACGTCGCCGTGCGCCTCGACGGAGCCGACCCTGGCCGGCCAGCAGTTGCGTGCGCTGGACTCGGGACGCCTCGTGTGCAGCGACACCGCCGACGGGGCGAAGGACACGAACACCTCGCCGTCCGCGTGCCCTGAGGTCGTGAGGGTCGCGCCGCCGGCCAGGTCGACCCGGCCGGCGGCGGCCGTCCCGCGCAGCAGGTTGAGCCCGACCAGCCGCGCGACGTACTCGGTGCGCGGGTGCGCCGCGACCTCGCGGGGACGGCCGGTCTGCACGACCGCACCCGCCTCGACGACGACCAGCCGGTCGGCGAGCACCATCGCGTCCAGGGTGTCGTGGGTGACCACCACCGCCGCCCCGGCGTACCCGGCGAGGTGGCGGCGCAGGTCGGACCGGACCTCCAGCCGGGTCCCGGCGTCCAGGGCGGCCAGCGGCTCGTCGAGCAGCAGCAGCGCCGGCTCGGCGGCCAGGGCGCGGGCGAGAGCGACCCGCTGGGCCTGGCCACCGGACAGCCCGGCCGGTCGCTGGCCGGCGTAGGCCGCGAGGCCGACCCGCTCGAGCCATGCCTCGGCCTGGCGCCGGGCCCGGGCCCGGTCGACGCCGCGCGCCCGGAGCCCGAACGCGACGTTCTCGCGGGCCGACAGGTGCGGGAAGAGCAGGTAGTCCTGGAACACGACGCCGACCGGACGCTGGTCGGTGGGGACCCGCGTGCGGGCCACGGTGTCCTCGAGCACCGTGTCGCCGAGGCGCACGTAGCCCTGGTCGCAGGCGAGCAGGCCGGCCAGCACCCGCAGGGTCGTGGACTTGCCTGACCCGTTGGGGCCGAGGAGGGCCACGACCTCTCCCGGGGCGACGCGGAGGGAGACGGCCAGGTCGAGCGTCCCGCGACGGACCGCGACCTCGGCCTCGAGCCCGCTCACCCGCTCGCCGAGAGCCATCGGTCGCGCAGCCCGGCCAGCACGGCGACCGACACGACGAGCAGCACGAGGGACAGCGCGATCGCCGCCGCCGGGTCCCGCTGGAGGGTCAGGTAGACCTCGAGCGGCATCGTCCGGGTCGTGCCCGGGAAGCTGCCGGCGAAGGTGATGGTCGCGCCGAACTCGCCCAGCGCGCGCGCCCAGCTGAGCACCGCACCGGCGGCGACGCCCGGTGCGACGAGCGGCAGCGTCACCCGCCGGAAGGTGTACCAGCGGGACGCCCCGAGCGTGGCCGCCGCCTCGTCGTAGCGACGGTCCGAGCCGCGCAGCGCCCCCTCCACCGCGATGACGAGGAACGGCAGCGCCACGAACGCCTCCGCCACCACGACCGCCGCGGTGGTGAACGGCAGCTGGTAGCCGAACCACTCGTCGAGCCACCTGCCGACGACGCCGCGGCGGCCGAGGGCCGTGAACAGGGCTACGCCGCCGACGACCGGCGGCAGCACCAGCGGCACGGTCACGACGGCGCGGAGCAGGCTGCGGCCGGCGAACTCGCCGCGCGCCAGCAGCCAGGCCAGCGGCACGCCGACCACCAGGCAGACCAGCGTCGCCAGCGACGCGCAGAGCAGCGAGAGGCGCAGCGCCTCGATCGACTCGTCCCGCGAGAGCACCTCACCGAGGGTCGTCCACGGCGTCCGGACCAGCAGCCCGACGACGGGCAGCAGCAGGAACAGGACCGCGACCAGCGCCAGCGGGACGAGCGCCGCCGGGAGCCCGGTCGTCCGCCGGCGCCCTCCGCGCGGCCTCACGGCAGGTCGAAGCCGGCCGCGGACAGCACGGCGGCTCCTGCCGGGGACCGGACGAGGTCGACGAACGCCCGGGCGGTCGCGGGGTTCTCCGACCCCGCGAGCACGGTCACCGGGTAGTCGTTGACCGCCCGCGCCGACTCCGGGAACTCGATGCCCTCGACCTCGTCACCGGCGGCCAGCACGTCGGTGCGGTAGACCAGCGCGGCGTCGACCTCGCCGAGCCGGACCTTGGACAGCGCGGCCTTCACGTCGGACTCGAGGGTGTCGGGGGCCGGGGTCAGCCCCGCGAGGTCGAAGACCGTCGCGCTGGCGGCCCCGCACGGGACCTCCGGCGCGCACAGCGCGACGGTGAGCGCCGGTCGCGCGAAGTCCGCCAGGCCGGTGACCCCGGCCGGGTTGCCCGCGGGCACCGCGATCTCGAGGGTGTTGCGCACGAAGACCGCAGGCTCGTCCGAGGCGTCCCCGGCCTCGACCACCTGGGCCATCGTTGCGGGGCTCGCGGGGGCGAACACGTCGGCCGGGGCACCGGCCGCGATCTGGCTGGCCAGCTCCGAGCTGGCGGCGAAGCTGAACCGGACCCGGGTCCCTGGGTGCTCCGCCTCGAAGGCGGTGCCCAGCTCGGTGAACGACTCGGCCAGCGACGCTGCCGCCAGGACGACGATCGACCCGGTGACCTCGGTGCCGGAGCCGGTCGGTCCTGAGGGGCCGGCCCCGCCCGACGACGAGGTGCAGCCCGCGAGAGCCAGCAGCATGACGGCGGCGGCCCCGAGCCGACGACGGGCGCGCGGCATCACCTGGTCCCGGGGATCTCGACGACGACGTTGGTCGACTTCACGGCCGCGACCGCGACCACGCCCGGCTCGAGGCCCAGCTCGTCGGCGGCCTCGCGGCTCATCAGCGAGACCACCCGGTGCGGCCCGGCCTGGATCTCGACCTGGGCCATCACGGCGTCGCGGACGACCCGGGTGACGATGCCGCGGAACCGGTTGCGCGCCGACTGCGCCACCACCGGGCCGGGGTCGGCGGACTCGGCCAGCCGCAGCGCCGCCGCCGCGAGAACCCGCCCGTCGACGCCCTGCCGGCCGGAGGGCAGCCGGGTGGTCTCGAGCCGTCCGACCTCGGCCCAGCGCCGGACCGTGTCCTCGCTCACCCCGAGCAGCTCGGCGGCCTCCGCGATCCTCAGTACGCCCACGACGCCGACCCTACTGCCGCAGATGCGTCCGGAACAGGGGAGGACAGCCGCATCTGCGGTCCCCGCCCCGGTGTCCGGGGCGCACGAGGGCGCTGACTACGATTCCGGACCACACCGACGAGGGAGCGCGCAGCCATGACGCAGACGCCCGAGCAGGGAGCCGCAGCGATGCCCGAGGTGCTGGCGCCGCCGGTCGAGGCCCCGGACCGCAACCTCGCCCTCGAGCTGGTCCGGGTCACCGAGGCGGCGGCGATGGCCGCCGGACGCTGGGTCGGCCGCGGCGACAAGAACGGCGCCGACGGCGCGGCGGTCAACGCCATGCGCCAGCTGATCCACACGGTGAGCATGAACGGCGTCGTGGTCATCGGGGAGGGCGAGAAGGACGAGGCGCCCATGCTGTTCAACGGCGAGCGGGTGGGCGACGGCCAGGGGCCCGAGTGCGACGTCGCCGTCGACCCGATCGACGGCACCCGCCTGACGGCGCTGGGCATGGGCAACGCCCTGTCGGTGATGGCGGTGTCGCCACGCGGGTCGATGTTCGACCCCTCGGCGGTGTTCTACATGGACAAGCTCGTCACCGGTCCGGAGGCGGCCGACGTCGTCGACATCCGGCTCCCGGTGTCGGAGAACGTCCGCCGGGTGGCCAAGGCCAAGGCCGAGTCGCCCTCCGACGTCACCGTCGTGATCCTCGACCGGCCGCGGCACCAGGAGACGGTCGACGAGATCCGCTCGACCGGTGCCCGGATCAAGTTCATCACCGACGGCGACGTGGCCGGCGGCATCATGGCCGCCCGCGAGGGGACCGGCATCGACCTGCTCGTCGGCATCGGCGGCACGCCCGAAGGCATCATCACCGCCTGCGCGATCAAGACCCTCGGTGGAGTGATCCAGGGCCGGCTCTGGCCCAAGGACGACGACGAGCGACAGAAGGCGCTCGACGCCGGGCACGACCTCGACCGGGTGCTGTCCACCGACGAGCTGGTCCACGGCGAGGACGTCTTCTTCGTCGCGACCGGCATCACCGACGGCGAGATGCTCAAGGGGGTCCGCTACGGCGGCTCGGGCACGGTGCGGACGGAGTCGATCGTCATGCGCTCGCGCAGCGGCACGATCCGGGTGGTGGAGAGCGAGCACCGGCTGGACAAGCTGCGCGCGTACTCCTCGGTCGACTTCGACGGCAACACCTGAGCCGTCCGTCAGGGACCCGTCGTCAGGGCTGCGTCGCCGTCACGACCTCGCGCACCACGTCGACCACCACCTGCGGCTGGTCGTCCTGGATCGCGTGCCCTGCGAGGTCGACGATCTGCACCCTGCCGCCGGTCGAGAGGCCGGCCCACCGCTGCTGACCGCCCAGCCAGGCCGAGTCGAGCCGTGCGGCGTCACGACGGCGGACGTCGTCGTAGTCGCTGACGCTGCGCGTCAGCGCCACCAGCGGCACGCCGCCGAGCGGCGCCAGCACCGTGCCGCCCTGCAGCACCGCACGGCCGGCCAGCCGCTCCGGGTTGCCCCCGGGACCGAGCAGGGCGGCGAGCTCGGCGCGCAGCGCCGACCCGCGCGCCCCGGCCTCGGCAGGCAGCACGCCGAGGGCCGTCGCGACGTACGTGGGTGGTGTCGCGTCGACGAGGACCAGCCCGGCGAGGTCCTCGCCGTGCTCGGCGGCCCAGGTCACCGCGACCACGCCACCGAGGCCGTGCGCCACGAGCACCACCGGCCGGGTGAGGCGCAGCGCGTCGACGACGGCGTCCAGGTCGTCGGCCAGGTCGGCGAACGTCTGACGGTCCGGCGGCGGGTCGCTGCCCCCCACCCCGAGCCGGTCGTAGGCGCAGACGTGCGCGAAGTCGCCGAGGACGGGCTGCACCGTGTCCCAGGAGTCCCCGAGGTCGGTGCCCAGGTCGGCCACGAGGAGCACCGAGGGGTTGCGGCGGTCGCCCGCGCACCGCGTCGCGACGGAGCGCTTCCCGACCGTCACGGTCTCGGTCGCTGCCAGCGGCGCCCGGGTGCCGTCGGTGCCGGCGGACGGGTCGGTGTCGTCGGAGCCGGTGCCGATGACGCCGCCGAGCCCGCAGCCGGTCAGCGCCAGTGCCGTCGCGAGGACGGCGACGGCGCCGGTCGCCCGGCGTCGCGGAACGCCGCGCACCCCCCTCGCCGCCTCAGTCCGCCGCGGAACGCTGCTGCTGCGCCTGCTCGTGCTGGGCCTGCTCGTGCTGGGCCTGCTCGTGCTGCTCCTGCTGGTGACGGGCGTCACCGGCGTGCACGGGGTCCTCCTGCGCCTCCGCGTCGGCGTCGAGGTGGTCGCTGCCCGCGGGTGCCGGGGTCGCCGCAGCCGGCTCCTGGGACGGGCCCTGCCGGTCGGCTTCCATGACCGCACGCTACGTCAGTGCCCGGCCCGGCGGAACAGCCCGGCCTGCGCCGTGACCGGACCTTGACCGCCGCCTGCGGTGGACCCGGCGGTCCTGACCCGGCTGGCCGACGAGGCGATGCACGACATCGCGCACTACCTGCGCCCGGCGCACCTCGCGCAGCTGCAGCGGATCGTCGACGACCCCGACAGCAGCGGGAACGACCGGTTCGTCGCGCTGGACCTGCCCAAGAACGCGAACACCTCGGCGGCCTGCCGGCCCAGGTGGCGATCTACTCGGTCCCTCACTGCCGGGCTCCGAGCCGGCGTACAGGTTCCTGTTCATGGCCAAGGGCGGCGGCAGCGCCGACAAGTCGTTCCTGTTCCAGGAGACCAAGGCGGTCCTGAACCCCGAGCGGATGCTCGCCTTCCTCGACGAGAAGCTGCGCGATCCGGGCCGAGCTGTCCCGCCGGTCGCCCTCACCATCGGCCGCGGCCCGCAGGCCTGACATCCGCCTGACCTAGCAGCCGGCCCGGCCGGTGACATGGCTCAGTCGACGAGGTAGCGCGCCGCGATCTCGGCTGCCTGGTAGCGGGTGGACACGTCGAGCTTGCGCAGGATGTTGGACACGTGGACGCTCGCCGTCTTGGTGCTGATGACCAGGGCCTTGGCGATCTCGCCGTTCGTGCGCCCGGCGGCGAGGTGCCCGAGGATCTCGCGTTCACGCGCGGTCAGGGTGGCGCCCACGCCGGCCACCGGTCCGGACGCCACGCGCTGCGGCGGCCGCAGGTCGATGCGGGTGCGCCGGGCCATCGCCTCGACCTGCGCCAGCAGGGGCGCCGCGTCGAGCCGGTGCGCCTCGGCGGCCGACTGACGGAGGCTCTCGGCCGCGGCGCCGAGGTCCCGCTCGGTCACCATCGCCTGGGCCAGCCGCCACCGGGAGTAGGCGAGCAGGTAGGGCCGTTCGGCGGTGAGCAGGGCCGCCACGGCGGCGAACCACGGGGCGACGACCGGACCGTCGGCGAACCGCGACCGCTCGGCCGCGCAGAGCACCCGGAGCTGCTGCGGCCGGGCGCCGGGCAGCGCGTGCTCGCCGCAGGCCCGCTCGACCAGGTCGTCGACCACCGCCGCGGTCTCCGCCCAGCCGATCCCGGCGGGGTCACCGGAGCCGGTCCGGCGCCGGTCCTCCCCCACGTCGGCCAGGGCCCGGGCACCGAGCCAACCCAGCGGTGCCGACAGCGACAGCAGCCGGTCGGTCGAGGTCGCGGCGTGCTCCACGACCACCGCCAGCGCCCGGTCCGGCTCCCCCCGCCAGAGCAACGCCTCTGCCTCGGCCTCGCAGCGCAGCTGCTCCAGCACCGCCGGAACGGTGCCGACAGCAGCCAGGTCGGCGTCGACGGCCTCCCACTCGCCACGCAAGGACGACAGCCGGGCCCGCATCACCAGCGCGTAGTCACGGTTGGCGCCCTGCACGTGCCGGATGTCGGCGAGCGCGCCGGCGAGCAGCGACCCCGCCTCGTCCCACCACCCGTGGGTCAGCGCGAGCTCCGCGGCCTGCGACCGCAGCCATGAGCCGTAGCGGATGCCGAGTCCCCGGTCGGTGACCGCGGCGACCCCCGCCGCGGCCGCCTCGACGCCCTCCCGGCCCAGACCGGCGCACTGCAGGCAGTCGACCAGGTTGCTGAACGTCTGCCCGACCAGCTCGGGGTCGCCGTCGGTGAGCGCGAGAGCGACGGCCTCGCGGGCGTCGGCCACCAGCGTCGGCGCGGTCGGCGTCACGGTGGTGCGGATCACGAGCGCCCGGGCCAGGGCGGCGCGGTCACCGGTGCGGCGAGCGACGTCGACGGCCTCGTCGGCCAGTGGTCCCCAGTCGGTGCCGCCACCGACCCAGTCGAGGACGTGCACCAGGCCGGAGACCACCACGCTGCGCTCCGGGGACGGTGGCTCCGAGGGCACCAGGTCGACGGCCCGGCGGGCCGCCACCAGCGCGGCGTCGGTGCGGCCGTTCTCGAGCAGGAACCGCGCGTACTTGGCCTCGAGGACGCCCAGCCGGACCGGGTCGACGTCGGGGTCGGCCTGCAGCCACGAACGGACCCGCTCGATGATCTCGACGGCGTCGACGTCGTGGTCGCAGATGGCAGCGATCGACGCGGCGCGCGAGAAGACGTCCACCGCGTCCGCACCCACCAGCGGCTCCGCGTCGGGAACGGCGGGCCAGAGGCGGCGGACCCTCTCGTACTGGCGGTGCGCCTCGTCGTAGGCGTAGACCGCCTCGGCGGCCTCGGCCGCCCGCAGGGACCACACCAGGGCGCAGCGGGCGTCACCGGCCCGGTCGGCGTGCTCGGCCACCACCCCGGGCCGGACGCCGGACACCGGCTCCAGCGCCGCCAGCAGCCGGCGGTGCAGGTCCCGGCGCTCACCCGGCAGCAGGTCGGCGTACAGGGCCTCGCCGAGCAGGGCGTGGCGCAGCGACAGGCTGCCGTCGGTCTCCACGACGAGCAGCTGGGCGCGCACCGCCTCGTCGATCGCCGGGTCGAGCCCCTCACCCGCCCCGGCCACCTGGCCCAGCAGCTGCGACGGGGCGCGGTCGCCGGCAGCGGCGACCGTCCTGAGCAGCTGCGTGGTCGGCGCGCTGCAGGCCCGGGTCCGGCGCAGGAGCGCTTCGCGCAGGCTGGCCGGCAGGGTGGCCTCGTCCCCCGCGAGGCCCGCGCGCATCAGCGCCTCGGCGGCGTACGGGTTGCCGTTCGACCGGGCATGGACCCGGGCGACGAGCGACTCGTCGAGCGGACCCGCCCCGTCGTCGCCGAGCAGGTCGCTCAGCATGGCGCGGGTCTCGGTCAGGGTCATCGGCCCCAGGGCGACGTCGAGGACGTGCGCGGCGCGGCGCACCTCCTGCAGCCACTCCCCCAGCACGTCGTCGACCTCGTCCGGCCGGAACGCGACGACGACCGCGATCCGCTGCCGGTCCAGCCCGGCGCACAGGTAGGCGAGGACCTCGAGGGTCGCCACGTCCGCACAGTGCAGGTCGTCCAGGATGAGCACCACGGGCCGCAGCTCACCGGCTCGGTCGAGGGTCGAGGACACCGCCCCGACCAGCCGGGCCTGGTCCGACGGCCCCCCACGGGCGACCCCCAGCTCGGGCAGCAGCAGACCGAGCTCGCCGGGGTCGGCGCCCAGCACCTGCGGCACCTCGTCGCGCGGGAGACGGGCCAGCAGCGACCGCAGGGCGGCGACCAGCGGGGCGTAGGGGATGCGCCCGCCGAGGAACCCGACCCCGGTACCCCGGCACACGACGGTCGGCGCCGGCAGGCGGGCGACCACCTCGTCGAGGAGCCGGGTCTTGCCCGCGCCGGCCTCGCCGTGCACCAGCACCAGTCCGGGCCGGCGCTCGGCGGACGCAGCGATGCCGGCGAGCACGTCGGCGAGCTCACCGGCGCGCCCGACGAAGGCCTGTCGGCGGGGCACGAGGCCCACGGTCCCGGCACTCCGGTTCCGCCGTCAACGGGGACCGTCGCACCGGGCTGAGGTAGCTCAGGCCCGGATCTGAGGTGGCACGCCCCATGTGCCCGGGTCGGCGAGCCTCCAGAGTGGGCGTCGCGAAGGGACCTGGGCAGGGGGCGACCGCGGGGACACGGGGGTCCCGGGTCGTCGGTCCCGGAGGGCACGGGGTGCTCGCAGACGTCTGCGCTGGCCTGGGGGAGGCGGCGCCGACGGGAGCACCGGCGGCCGCGGCGGACAACCGCCGCGGCCGTCGCGTCGTGGCGGGGTCGCACCCGCGCAGCGGTGCAACGGTCCACCCGTGCAGCCGTGCGGTAGGACTAGGGGCATGACCGCCGACGACTTCCGGACCGAGCACGACTCGATGGGCGAGGTGCGGGTCCCCCGCGACGCCCTGTACCGCGCCCAGACCCAGCGGGCGGTGGAGAACTTCCCGATCTCGGGGACGCCGGTCGAGCGCGCGCTGATCGGCGCCCTCGCGTCGATCAAGGGTGCGGCCGCCGCCGTGAACGCCGACCTGGGGGTCCTCGACGCCGAGGTCGCCGCCGCCGTCCGCGAGGCAGCTGCCGAGGTGGCGCGCGGCGACCACGACGAGCACTTCCCCGTCGACGTGTTCCAGACCGGGTCCGGCACGTCGAGCAACATGAACGCCAACGAGGTCGTCGCCACCCTGGCCACCCGCCTGCTCGGTCGCGACGTGCACCCCAACGACGACGTCAACGCCTCCCAGTCGTCCAACGACGTCTTCCCCTCCGCCATCCACATCGCGGCGACGCGGGCGGTGGTGCGCGACCTGGTCCCGGCGCTGGCCCACCTGCAGGCGTCGCTGTCGCGCAAGGCGGGCGAGTTCGCCGAGGTGGTGAAGAGCGGGCGCACGCACCTGATGGATGCGACCCCGGTCACCCTGGGTCAGGAGCTCGGTGGGTACGCGGCGCAGGTCGCCCGGGGCATCGAACGCCTCGAGGGGACGCTGCCGCGTGTCGGCGAGCTGCCTCTGGGCGGTACCGCGGTCGGCACCGGCATCAACACCCCGCCCGGCTTCGCCGCCGCCGTCGTGCGGCGGCTCGCCGACGAGATGGACCTGCCCCTGACCGAGGCGCGGGACCACTTCGAGGCCCAGGGCGCACGCGATGCGCTCGTCGAGCTGTCCGGGGCGCTGCGCACCGTCGCGGTGTCCCTCACCAAGGTGTGCAACGACCTCCGCTGGATGTCGTCGGGCCCGCGCACCGGCCTCGCCGAGATCGCGCTGCCCGACCTGCAGCCCGGCTCGTCGATCATGCCCGGGAAGGTGAACCCCGTCGTCCCGGAGGCGACCCTGATGGTCTGCGCGCAGGTCGTCGGCAACGACGCTGCCGTGGCGTTCGCCGGCGCGTCCGGCAGCTTCGAGCTGAACGTCATGATGCCGGTGATGGCGCGCAACGTCCTCGAGTCGGTCCGGCTGCTGTCGAACGCCACACGGCTGCTCGCCGACCGCTGCGTCGACGGCATCACCGCCGACGTCGAACGCTGCCGCGAGTACGCCGAGTCCTCACCCTCGGTGGTGACGCCGCTGAACCGCTACCTCGGCTACGAGGCGGCGGCCAAGGTGGCCAAGCAGTCGCTCGCCGAGCGCAAGACGATCCGCCAGGTGGTCCTCGAGCAGGGCTACGTGGACCGCGGCGACCTCACCGAGGCGCAGCTCGACGAGGCGCTCGACGTCCTGCGCATGACCCGTCCGTGAGCGACCCGGCCGGTCAGTACCAGCCCTTGGAGCGGAACGCGCCCCAGGCGCCGCACGGGGTCCCGTAGGTGCTCTCGATGTAGGCGAGGCCCCACCGGATCTGGGTGACCGGGTTGTCTCGCCAGTCGCTGCCGTACGCGGCCATCTTCGAGCCGGGCAGCGCCTGCGGGATGCCGTAGGCACCTGACGAGGGGTTGGCCGCGTGCCGGTCCCAGCCGGACTCGCGCTGCCACAGCGAGGAGAGGCAGGAGAACTCCCCCGCGCCCCAGCCGTACCGCTCGGCCATCAGCGAGCGGGCGATGCCGCGCGCGTCGCCGCTGTAGGCCACCGTGCGCGACGCCGAGCGGGTGGCGGCGGCCTGACGCGCCCGCGCCTCCCGGGCCGCCTTGGCCGCCTTGGCGCGCTGGCGGGCCTCGGCGCGCTGGCGGGCCTCGATCGCTGCCAGCACCTGCCCGGCCGGACGCTCGCCGCCGCGGGTCACCGCGGCACCCTCGGGCAACGGGCCGATCCGCGTCACGGCGGGCTCGACGGACTGCGGCGTCCCCCGGACGGCGCCGCGGCGAACGCGGTGACCGTGACGGCCAGGGCCGACACGGCGGCCGCGAGGGTCAGGGCGACCCGGCGACCCGCGGGGCGCACTCGGGTGGAACGGGACTGCGTGGGCACGGTGGTGTCCTTCCGGCGCAGGCCTGCCGTCTCATGCGCGGCAGGCGTGACGTCACCCCGGCTCACCGGCCCCGTGGTCTGTTCCTCGTGCGGCGGCGTACCAGCGCTACTCTGCGTGACCATTTCGACACGTCGGCTGGCGGGGTCCTTACTGCACGACCATGCACAAAGACCCTGGTGAAAGGCCAATCGAGGGCACGTGGGCCTGCTCACACAGACAGTTGCACGCGCGACGACCAGGAGATGTCGGTCACACTCGGTGACCGTCGGTCAGGCGCGGCCCACGCACCGTGCGTGCCCGTACCCCGCAGCCGTGGGCACCTGGTGGGCCTGGCAGGCTGCCCGGATGCTGCTCAAGGCCTGCCTCAACGGCGCGCGGCGGCCCACCGAGCACGCGCGGCTGCCCGTCACCGCGGCCGAGACGGCCGCCGACGTCGCGCGGACCGCAGCCGCAGGTGCTCACGCGGTGCACCTGCACGTCAAGGACGCCGAGGGACGGGACACGCTCGACGGCCCTGCGCTGGCCGCGGTGCTCGAGGCGGCCCGCGCCGCCGTCCCCGGCATTCCCGTTGGTGCCACCACGGGCGCATGGGCGGCCACCGACCCGGCGGCGCGGATCGCGGCGATCCGGACCTGGACGGGACGTCCCGACTTCGCGTCGGTGAACTGGCACGAGGACGGGGCGGCCGACGTCGCCACCGTGCTGCTCCGGTCAGGCATCGGCGTGGAGGCCGGGCTGTGGCACGCGGACGCGGTCGAGGCGTGGCTCGGCTCACCGTTGCGGGACCGGTGCCTCCGGGTCCTCGTCGAGCTGCCCGACGGCCTGGACGAGGCGAGCACCGTCGGCGAGGCCGACCGTCTGCTGGCGATCCTGGCGGACGGCGGAAACACCCGTCCGGTCCTGCTCCACGGCGAGGGCTCCAGCTGCTGGCCGGCCCTGCGCCATGCGGCTCGACTCGGCCTCGGTACGCGGATCGGCCTCGAGGACGTGCTGGAGCTCCCGGACGGTACGCCGGCGCCGGACAACGCCAGCCTGGTCGCCGCTGCGCGCCGGGTCATCGCCGCCGCGGCGCGTGAGTCTCAGGAGAGGCCGAGCCGGGCGAGCGGCTCGACGAGCTCGCGCTCCTCGTAGGACAGGTGCGAGAGCAGCCCGTCGGTGAGCTCGTCGACGGCGCCCTCCCGCCGACGTCGTCCGGGACGTGGCGCGTCCTGGCCGCAGGCCCTGCCGGGTGCTCAGGCGGGCAGGTCCTCGAGCAGGTCGGTGACCAGCGCGGCGATCGGCGAGCGCTCGGACCGGGTGAGGGTCACGTGCGAGAACAGCGGGTGCCCCTTGAGCGCCTCGATGACGGCCGCCACCCCGTCGTGCCGGCCGACGCGCAGGTTGTCGCGCTGCGCGACGTCGTGGGTGAGCACGACCCGGGACCCCTGCCCCACCCGCGACAGCACCGTGAGCAGGACGTTGCGCTCCAGCGACTGCGCCTCGTCGACGATGACGAAGGCGTCGTGCAGCGACCGGCCGCGGATGTGGGTCAGTGGCAGGACCTCGAGCATGCCGCGGTCCATGATCTCGTCGACGACGTCGCCGGTGACCAGGGCACCGAGGGTGTCGAAGACGGCCTGCGCCCAGGGGCTCATCTTCTCGGACTCGCTGCCCGGCAGGTAGCCGAGCTCCTGGCCGCCGACGGCGTACAGCGGGCGGAACACGACGACCTTGCGGTGCTGGCGGCGCTCCATCACCGCCTCGAGGCCGGCGCACAAGGCAAGCGCCGACTTGCCGGTTCCGGCGCGGCCGCCGAGCGAGACGATGCCGACCTCCGGGTCGAGCAGGATGTCGAGCGCGACCCGCTGCTCGGCACTGCGGCCGTGCAGCCCGAAGGCGTCCCGGTCGCCGCGGACGAGCCGCACCTGCTTCTCCGGCGTGACCCGTCCCAGTGCGCTGCCGCGCTCGGAGAGCAGGACGAGTCCGGTGTGGCAGGGCAGGTCGCGCGCCTCGGCGAGGTCGACCTTCTCGGTCTCGAACAGGGTGTCCAGGACGTCGCCGCCGACGGTCAGCTCGGCCATCCCGGTGAAGCCGGACTCGACCACCGCCGTCCCGCGGTACTCCTCGGCGTGCAGGCCCACGGCGCTGGCCTTGACCCGCATCGGGAGGTCCTTGCTGACCAGCGTGACCTGGTGCCCCTCGGCCGCCAGGTTGCGCGCCACGGCGAGGATGGTGGTGTCGTTGTCGGTCGCGTGGCCGTTGGCCCGGAAGCCGGCGGGCAGCACCGACGGGTCGGTGTGGTTCAGCTCCACCCGCACGGTGCCGCCGACGTCACCGACCGGCACCGGCTCGTCCAGGCGGCCGTTGCCGACCCGCAGGTCGTCGAGCAGGCGCAGGGCCTGGCGGGCGAAGTAGCCCAGCTCCGGGTGGGCCCGCTTGCCCTCGAGCTCGATGATGACCACGACCGGCAGCACGACCTCGTGCTCGTCGAAGCGGCGCAGCGCGTGCGGGTCGGCCAGCAGGACGCTGGTGTCGAGGACGAAGGTGCGGTGAGTCGCGACATCAACCACGTGGTGGCTCCCCAGGTGACGACGACCGGTGCCGGCCCCAGGACCGGACGCCGGCCCTCTCTCCCGTGACTCTGGCGAGCACGCGCATCAGCACGGAGTGGGCCTCCCGGGCGGACGACGCGGATGCCGTCCGCTGGCTCGGACGGTACGCCGGGATCCAGGCCGGTCCGGGCCGACACGCGGGAGCCTCACCCGTTCGTCCGACGGACGCGTCAGCCACCGAAGCGGCGGTGGCGGGCGGCGTAGGCCCGGAGCGCGCGCAGGAAGTCGACCTTGCGGAAGGCGGGCCAGTAGGCCTCGCAGAAGTAGAACTCCGAGTGCGCGCTCTGCCACAGCAGGAAGCCCGAGAGCCGCTGCTCGCCGGAGGTGCGGATCACGAGGTCGGGGTCGGGCTGGCCGCGGGTGTAGAGGTGCTCGGCGATGTGCTCGACGTCGAGGACGTTGGCCAGGTCCTCGATCGAGGTGCCCTTCGAGGCGTGCTCGTGCAGCAGGGAGCGCACCGCGTCGGCGATCTCACGACGTCCGCCGTAGCCGACGGCCACGTTCACGTGCAGGCCGTCGATGTCGACCGTGCGGGCCGCGGCGTCCTTCAGCGCACGCGCGGTGTCGTCGGGGAGCAGGTCCAGCGCCCCCACCGGGTGCACCCGCCAGCGGCCGGTGGCGGCGACCTGGTCGACCAGGCCCTCGATGATCGCGAGCAGCGGGGTGAGCTCGGCGGCCGGACGGCCCAGGTTGTCGGTGGAGAGCAGCCACAGCGTGACGACCTCGACGCCCACCTCGTCGCACCAGCCGAGGACCTCCTCGACCTTGTCCGCCCCCGCTCGCCAGCCGCGGGACTTGGGGGCACCGGAGGCCTTCGCCCAGCGCCGGTTGCCGTCGAGGATGACCCCGACGTGCCGCGGGATCTGGGTGGCGTCGAGCGAGGCGGCGATCCGCCTCGCGTAGAAGCCGTACAGCAGGTCTCGCACGATCGCCCAGGGTAGACCTGCGCCTCGTGGCCGCCGTCCCCGCCGTGCCGCGCACGCCTCGTTCTACTGACTGGTAACTTACGACACCGTAGGTTAAGGTGGCCCGCATGACTCCACCGGTCGACGACGCCCGCTCCGCCATGGGCGAGGCGGTCGGCGACGTCGTGCGCGCCGTGAAGCCCCGGCTGCGTGGCTGGCTGCACGCCGGGACGTTCCCCGTCGCCCTGGTCGCCGGCATCGTGCTCGTCGCGCTGGCCGACGGCACCCGCGAGACCGTGGCGACCGCCGTGTACGCCGCGAGCGCCGCGCTGCTGTTCGGCATCAGCGCGCTCTACCACCGGGGCACCTGGTCACCGAGGGCGGAGAAGCGGCTCAAGCGCCTCGACCACTCGAACATCTTCCTCATCATCGCCGGCACCTACACGCCGTTCAGCGTCATCCTGCTCGGCAACGACGGCGGCACGACCCTGCTCTGGATCGTGTGGCTGGCCGCACTCGGCGGCATCGCCTTCCGGGTCTTCTGGGTCGGCGCACCGCGCTGGCTGTACACGCCGGTCTACCTCGGGCTCGGCTGGGTCGCGATCTTCTACATCGGCGACATCATGCGCACGGGGGGGCCGGCAGTCGTCATCCTGCTTGCCGTCGGCGGTGCCGCGTACACGGTCGGCGGCGTCGTCTACGCGACGAAGAAGCCGAACCCGTCACCGCGCTGGTTCGGCTTCCACGAGGTCTTCCACGCCCTGACCCTGATCGCGTTCGTCGCGCACTACGTCGCGATCTCGATCGCGACCTACAGCACCCCCGCCTGACCCGACCCGACGGTCAGGTCCGGGCGTAGCGCTCGGCGCTGCGGGCCCGCGCCTTCGCGGCCTCGACCTCGCGGTCCTTCGGCGGGGCTGTCGTCACCAGCGCCTCGAGCAGGTGCCGGGTGGCGTGCGCGACGTCCCGGACCGCCTCGTCGAAGGCAGCCTGGTTGGCGGCCGACGGCTTGGCACTGCCGCTGACCTTGCGTACGTACTGCAGGGCCGCCGCGTGCACCTCGTCCGTCGTCGCCGGCGGCTCGAAATTGTGCAGGGTCCGGATGTTGCGGCACATGAGACCCACTGTGCCATTCGGCACCTGTCACCGCCGACTCGGCACCAACGACGGCACAACCGGGTCGACGCCCGCCGCCGAAGGCCCGCTGGCTGGATTGCGCCGTCGTCCGTGTTCGGGTGGGGCCCCGCAAGAGACGTCAGGCGAGGGTGGCGGCGAGGCGGCGCGGACGAGCCAGGCACCGTCGGTCCAGTTCGACAGCACCGTCCAGGTGAGGTCACGGGACGGGTCGTGCAGGCTTCGCGCGGTGGCCAGCTGGCTGTCGAGCGACATCGGCACGGCGTAGGCCCGGTCGGCGAGGCCGAACGCCTCGGCGTACTCGGTGCGTCCGGCCCGGTCGACGCGAACGACGCCCGCGAAGGCAGCCTCGGCGGCGACGACACGTCCACCATGGCGCGACGCTAGCGGGGGAGGCGGCGGGGCGTCAGGCCTGAGTGCGGTCCGGGCCCTGCTCGCGGACCCGTTCGACCTGCTCCATCGCCTGGCGGAGCTCACCGAGCCAGGCGTCGGCGTTCGTGCCGACCAGCCGCACCGACCAGGCCAGCGCCTCGGACCGGGACCGGGCGACCCCGGCCGCCACGAGGGTGTCCAGCACCAGCCGCTCGGGCTGCCGCAGCCGGGTCATCACGGGAACCGCGAGGTGGGTGAACAGCTGGCGCCGCCCGTCGACCTCGACCCCCCAGGCAACCTTGCGGCCGAAGCGGTGCTCGGCCTCCCTGGCGATGCCGATGCGCGCGTCGCGGGTCGACTCCCGGAACTGCCGGGCCCGTCCGTCGGCCGCCGCGGCCCGCTCGGCGTCCGAGGCGTCGGCGGCGACCTCCGGAGCGGGCAAGGTACCCACCACGGTGATCTCCTCGCGGTCGACGCTCACCTCGACCTGCCCGGTGAACCAGTCCTGCGGCAGCCGTCCGGTGAACCAGCCGCGCGCCTCCTCCGAGCTGTCCTCGGGTGCTGTCCTCGTCGTCATGCAATCAGGATTACACGATTACACCGCAGGTCAAGGAGCGTTCGCCGTGGGCGGATCCGGCCGCAAGGACCGGTACATGACGTGCAGCCCGACCTTGCCGTGCGCGGCCGAGTCGAAGGCGCCGGGCACCGTCCCGATCACCGTGAAGCCCAGCGCCCGCCACAGCGCCACGGCCGCGGTGTTGGTCTCGACCACCGCGTTGAACTGCATCCCGTCGTAGCCGGCGTCCCGGGCGGCCGCGACGACGTGCTCGCCCAGCGCCCGCCCCACGCCGCGGCCGGCCGCCGCCGGGTCGACCATGAAGCTCGCGGTGGCGACGTGCGCGCCGCGGCCGGGCCGGTTCGGCCCCCACTTCGCCGAGCCGAGCACCACATCGTCCGTGCCGGCGACGCCTGCCGCAACGAGGGTCCGGCCGGGCGGCGCCTCCATCCACCACGCCCGCGCGGTCTCCAGCGTCAGGTCCGGTGGGAACGCGTAGGACTCGCCGGCCGACACGATCGCCTCGAAGAAGGGCCAGATCCGTGGCCAGTCGTCGTCGGTGGCCGGCCGGATCGTGAGGTCGGCCATCAGACGTCCCGCTCCACCACGACGAAGCCCACCTCGCCGACCCGATGGGTCCCGCTCGGCGCGAAGCCGAGCCGCTGCACCAGCCGCAGGCTGCGCGCGTTCCAGTCCTGGACGACGGCCCGCAGCCGCGACGGCCCGCGGGCGGCGGCGAAGTCCAGCGCCGCCGAGGCGAAGGCCGGCCCGCGGCCCTGTCCGACGAGGTCGGGCCGCATCCCCACCCCCACGTCGAGAGTGCCCTCGACCTCGGGCAGTCCGGGCACCCGGGCGTCCTCGCCGAGACAGACGAAGCCGAGCAGCTGCCCGGTCGGCCCGTCCCCCTCGACCACCGCCCAGTAGCCGAGGTCCGGGTCGAGCCGCCCGTCGGGGTCGTAGACCGCCCACCGGTCGTCGTAGCGCCAGGTCGCTATCTCGTCGAGGTCCGCCGGGGTCAGGCCACGGACCCGGATGCCCCCCGTCACGACGTACGGTCCCCTGCCGCCTCGGCCAGCAGCCGGTCCCTCGCGAACGCGTAGGACACCATCCAGTGCGGCCGCACCCGCGCGTAGAGGATGTCCGGGCCCCAGCTGCTCGGCGAGCTGCCGTAGTGCGCGACGAGGTGCTCCTCGACGGCCGCCCGGTCCGGGTGGTCCTCGGTCAGCACCTCGACCTCGCCGTGGCAGAAGATGCCGAGGTCGTCGCCGACGATGTGCGCGACCGAGACGGCCGGCCGGTGACGCAGGTGCCCCGCCTTCGCCGAGGTCCCGCTGGTCGTGAAGACCCAGCGGGCGTGCAGGAAGTGCCCGTCGGCCCCGCTGATCCGCGGCTCGCCACGTGCGGTGACCGTGGCCAGCGCCAGGGTGCGCATACCCGTCAGCAGTCGGCAGGTCTCGGCCGCGTCCAGGGTGCGCTCGCCCTCGGTGACGATCGACCGCAGGTGCTCGGTGGAGCCGCGCAGCGACGCGGTGAGCAGACGGTCGAGCTCGGCGATCTCCTCGGTCGTCTCGTACATGGCTGCCATCCTGCCCCCGGCCCCCGACAAGTCACACCGGGTCCCGGGCCCCCACCGCGGCCGCCAGCGTCGCGGGGTCCGTGGTCGGTGCGTCGCACACGAAGTGCCGGCAGACGTACGCCGTCGGCCGGCCGTCGACCGCACGCCGGCCCTCGAGCAGCGGCACCACGCCGGCTCCCGGCTCTCCCGCCACCACCGCCGCGCCGGGCGCGGTGCCCAGCAGGGCCACCCGGTGCAGGGCCACCAAGGCCGGGTCGTGCGGCAGGCCGACCACCGCGACCTCGCGCGGCCCGTCGGCCAGCGCCTCGGCGACGGCGAGCCCCCAGCCGGCGAAGCGGGCGTGCCCGGCGAGCCGGGTGACGACGCCGAGCGCGGCCTCCGCCGCGGTCCGGTGCTCGACCGAGCCGGTCATCGCCGCGTAGGTGAGCAGGGCACCGGCGGCGGCCGACCAGCCGCTGGGGGCGGCGTTGTCGGTGGGGTCCTGCGGCCGCCGCATCGACGACAGCGCGGAGTCGACCACGTCGTCGGCGGTGTCGTAGAACCCGCCCTTCCCGTCGCCGAAGTGCCCAAGGACCAGGTCGAGCATGGCTCCGGCATGGCCGAGCCACCGCTGGTCTCCGGTGACCGACAGCAGGGCGAGCAGCCCCTCGGCCACGTCCGCGTAGTCCTCGAGGACGCCGGCCGGCGCGCCCACGACGCCGTCGCGCGAGACCCGCCGCAGCCGGCCGTCGACGATGTGCAGGTGCACCAGCAGGTCGGCGGCCGCCACCGCCGCGTCGACGAGGTCGGGGCGGTCGAGCAGGGCGCCGGTCTCGGCCAGGGCGGCCACCGCGAGGCCGTTCCACGCGGCGACCACCTTGTCGTCGCGCGCCGGCTGCGGTCGGGCGTCGCGCGCCGACAGCAGCCGGGACCGGACCGAGGCCCAGCGCGCCTCGTCGTCCGGGTCCTCGAGCAGCTGCAGGGTCGAGCTGCCGTGCTCGAACGTCCCCGCAGCGGTCACCGACAGCAGCCCCGCCGCCCACGCGCCGTCCTCCGCGCCGAGCACCTCGGCGAGCTGGGCCGGCGTCCACGCATAGGTGAGGCCCTCGACGCCGTCGGTGTCGGCGTCCAGCGCGGACGCGAAGCCGCCCTCGGGCGTGCGCAGCTCGCGCAGCATCCAGTCGGCGGTGTCCAGGGCCACCCGCCGGGCCAGCGGCGACCCGGTAGAGCGCCACAGGTGGCTGTAGACGCGCAGGAGCAGCGCGTTGTCGTAGAGCATCTTCTCGAAGTGCGGCACGACCCACGAGTCGTCCACGGAGTAGCGGGCGAACCCGCCCGCCAGCTGGTCGTACATTCCGCCGCGGGCCATCGCGTCGCACGTCCGCTCGGCCATCAGCAGCGACTGCGGGTCGCCGGTGCGCGCGTGGTGGCGCAGCAGGTGCTCGAGCACCATCGACGGCGGGAACTTCGGCGCGCCCCCGAACCCGCCCCGCACCTCGTCGAACGACGTGGCCAGCGACCGCACCGCGAGGTCGAGGTCGTCGGCCGTCGGCGGCCCGTCGCCGCTGCCCGACAGCCCGGTGCCGGTGAGCCCGTCGACGATGCGCTGCCCCGCGGCCATCACCTCCTCGCGCCGGTCCGCCCAGGTCTGGGCGACCGAGCCGAGCAGCTGGCGGAAGGACGGCATGCCGTGCCGCGGCTCGGGCGGGAAGTAGGTGCCGCAGTAGAACGGCCGGCCCTCCGGCGTCGTGAACACCGTCATCGGCCAGCCCCCGTGCCCGGTGAGGGCCTGGGTCGCCTCCATGTAGACCGCGTCGACGTCCGGGCGCTCCTCGCGGTCGACCTTGACGGCGACGAAGTGCGCGTTGAGGAACTGCGCGACGGCCTCGTCCTCGAACGACTCGTGCGCCATCACGTGGCACCAGTGGCAGGCGGCGTACCCGATCGACACGAGCACGGGCACGTCGCGCTCACGGGCCTCCGCGAACGCGGCGTCGCCCCACGGCTGCCAGTCGACGGGGTTGTCGGCGTGCTGGAGCAGGTACGGCGAGGTGGCCTCGGCGAGTCGGTTGGGCACGCCTCCCACTCTCCCCTACCCGGGCTCCGGGCAGCCGGGACGCCCGGGCCAACGGGGCCGCTTTGCCGGCTCGAGGGCAAGCCTGGCGGCACCGGTCCGGCGTCGAGGTGCGGGCGCCGCCGGGGTCACCCGGGCGCCACCACCCGGGTCGAGTGCGCCGGGATGTGCAGCCCCGCGGGTGCGCCGACCGGCACCACCGCTCCCGCCGCGGCGTGGACCACCAGCGTCACCTCCCCCGCGACGGCGGTGACCACCGTGTGCGTCCCGCGGTAGTCGGCCGCGGTGACCGTCACCGGGACCGCGTCGGCGTCACCCGCCTCGGTGAGCCGCAGCGACTCCGGCCGCACCACCAGCACCCCGGGCCCGTCCGGCCCGCCCGGCCCGACGGTGACCGGACCGAACGCCGTGGTGAACCGGTGTCCGGACCGGACGCCGGGGATCAGGTTGGTCGCCCCGAAGAACCGGGCCACCGCCGCCGACGCGGGCCGCTCGTACAGGTCCCGGCCGGTGCCGTGCTGGGCCAGCCGGCCGGCCAGCAGGAGCGCGACGCTGTCCGCGACCTCCACGGCCTCGGCCCGGTCGTGCGTGACGAACAGCGTGGTCACGCCGAGCGTCCGCTGCACGTCGCGCAGCAGGGTGCGCATCTGGCCCCGCAGCTCCGGGTCGAGAGCCGAGAAGGGCTCGTCCAGGAGCAGCACCCGCGGTTCGGTGACCAGGGCGCGGGCCAGCGCGACCCGCTGCTCCTGCCCGCCGGAGAGCTCGTCGACCCCGCGCCCGCCGAAGCCGTCGAGCCGGACGAGGGAGAGCACGTCGTCGACCCGCGCCCGTCGCTCACGGCGCGGGACGTGGCGCATCCGCAGCCCGAAGGCCACGTTGCCGGCGACGTCGAGGTGGGGGAACAGCAACGCCTTCTGGAACACCATGGCCACCGGGCGGCGCTCCGGCGGACGGCGCAGGACCGAGACGTCCCCGAACCGGACGTCGCCGGCGTCGGGGGCGAGCAGCCCCGCGATGAGCTCGAGCGTCGTGGTCTTCCCGCAGCCGCTGGGCCCGAGCAGCGCGGTCAGGCTCGCGGGCGCGAGCTCCAGCGTCAGGTCGCTGACAGCGGCCGTCGCACCACCCGGGAACGTCTTGGTGAGCCCGCGCAGGGAGACCGCGCCCGGCACCGCGCCGGCGGTCACAGCCGCCCCAGGCCCACGGCCTGCGCGGGCCCGGGTGTCGCGGCGAGGCGGCGCGCCAGTGCCAGCACGATCAGCAGGGGCGGGACGACGAGCAGCAGACCGACCGCAGCCGCCTCGGTGAGGTCGGAGCCGCGGGCGTAGGCGAACAGCAGCAGCGGCAGCGTGCGCACGCTCCCTCCTCCGATCAGCAGGGTCAGGACGTACTCGCTCCACGAGATCAGGAAGGCGAAGAACGCCGCCACCGTGAGGGCCGGGCGCAGCACCGGCACCGCGGCGGACAGGAACGCCCGGACCGGGCCGGCGCCCAGCAGCCGGGCCTGCCGCTCGTACCCGGCGTCGAGGTTCGCGAAGGCCGCGGCCATCACCAGCGTGACGTAGGGCACCGTGGGCACCAGCTGGACGAGCACGACGCCGGCCACGGTGTCCGCCAGGCCGTAGCGCAGGAAGAACACCTGGGTGCCGAGCACGACAGCGAACCCCGGCACGACGGCCGGGGCCAGCAGCAGGAACTGCACCAGCCGGTACCCGCGGAACGTGTACGTCCCGAGCGCCCGGCCGGCCGGGACGCCGACCACCAGCGCCAGCGCGGTGACCGCCGCCCCCACGGTCAGGGAGGTGAGGAGGCCGTGCGCGACCTCGGACCGGGGGTCGACCAGGAGGCGGATCCCCCGGGTGGTGCCGCGCTCCGGCAGCAGCCCGGGGTACGGCCAGCGGCCGGCGCCGGCCCACAGCACGAGCGGCACGAGCGGCAGGAGCACCCCGACCAGCAGCAGCCCGGCACCGACCGGGCGCCTCACGTCCGCCTCCGGACCAGGCGGTCCATGACGGCCAGGTAGCCGACGGTGAGCGCCGACACGACCACCGCGATCAGCACCGCGATGGCCATCGCCACCGGGCGGGCGTCGAGGTCGACGTCCTGCTGGTACTGCAACGCGACCACGGGCAGCGCGGCCGGGAAGGGACCGCCGAGCAGCAGCGGCACCTCGTAGCTGCCGAAGGTGAACGCGAACACCAGGATCGACGTCGCCGCCACCGACGGGGCGAGCAGGGGCAGGACGACGTACCGGAGGCGCTGCCGGCGACCTGCGCCCAGCGTGCGTGCCACGACCTCGAGCTCGTCGATGCCGCGCGACAGCGCGGCCAGGACCACGACGGCGACGAACGCGGTCTCCTTCCACAGGTACTCGGCGATGACGCCCCACCCGAAGCCGTCCGCGACGAGCGCCGGGAACTCGGCCGGCTCACCGGTCAGGCCGGCCGCGTGCCCGATCCGCGACAGCAGCCCGGACTGCGAGAGCAGCAGCAGCATCGCCAGGGCACCGACCAGGTGCGGCACCGTCAGCGGCACGGCGAGCACCGCGCCGAGGGCCCGCCGCCCGCGCGCGACCCGGTGGACGAGGAGCGCGGTGGCCACGCCGAGCACCGTCGCGCCGACCGTGGAGACGACGCTGATGCGCAGCGTGAGCCCGGCCGACGCCCGCACGGCCGGGTCCTCCCACAGCGTCCGGTAGGCCCGCAGGCTCCAGCTCCAGCCCTCCAGGAACGGCAGGTACCCGAACGACTGGGCGAGGCCGAGGGCGAAGCCGCCGAGGAAGAGGGCGCCGACGACGGTCAGCGCCGGAGCCAGCAGCAGCGCGACGCGGGCCGGCCGGGCCAGCCGGCCGACGACGTCGGCACCGGGGCGGGTGGTGGTCACAGCCGGTCAGCGTTGCAGCACATCGGCCTTCCACCCGGCCTCGACCCTCGCGATGGACGCGGCGGGGAGCTCGGCCCGGGTGTTCGCCGTCAGCACGGCGGCAGGCAGGACGGACGGGCCGAGGTCCACCGCGTCGAACTGCGCCCGCTGTGCGGCGGGCAGGGCCGCGAGGTCGATCGCCGGGTGTGCACCGACGGTCCGGAAGAGCTCGAGCTGCACGTCGGGGTCGAGCAGCTCGTTCGCGAGGACCATCGCCCCGGCGCTGTGCGCGGCGTTGTAGGGGATCGCCACGAAGCTGGTGTTCGCGATGTTGCCGACGTCGAGCACCGCCTGGCGGGTCGTCACGGGGTAGACCCCGTCGGCGACGCGGCCGCCCACCGCGCCGGGACCGTAGGTGAGGAAGGCGTCGATCTCACCGGTCGCGTACAGGCGCTCGACGTCCGCCTGGCTCGTCGGGTAGGTCCGCCCCGCGCGCCAGAGGCTGGGCTCGATCGCGTTCAGCCGGCGCCACACCGGCGCGGCGGCCCGCCGGAAGTCGGCGTCCCCCACGTCGGCGCCGAAGGTTGCCAGCGGGTCGCCCGCGGGTCCGACCGTGTCGTAGAGCACGGTGCGCACCGCCATCGAGCCGGTGAAGTCCGGCGGGGCGGGATAGGTGAACCGGCCCGGGTTCTCGCGCGCCCAGGCGAGCAGCGAGCTCACGGAGGCGACATCGGCCGCGCCGAGTGCGGCACTGTCGTAGACCAGCGCCGAGTCGGCCTGCTGCCAGGCCGACTCGCAGCCGCGCACCGGGACACCGAAGTCGTGGCTGACGCTGGGACTGGCGAGGTCGAGGTACCGGGAGTTGGGCAGCGCCCGGTCGTAGCCGCAGCGCCACAGCCCGGCCTGCCGGCCGGTCGCGAAGTTCTCGCCGTTGACCCACACGAGGTCGACCGCGCCGCCGCTGTCCCGCCCCGCCTGCTTCTCGGCGAGCACCTTGTTGACGGCGTCCACGGTGTCGGTGATCCGCACCTGGTCCAGCGTGACGCCCTTGTCGCGCAGCCGGTCGGACAGGAACCCGCCGACGAACTCGTTCAGCGCGTCGTCGCCGCCGTACATGTACCAGCGCACCGTCTGCCCCTCCGCCGCGGCGAGGACGGCCGGCCAGTCGCCGGCCGCCGGCGGGTCGTCCGGCTCCGACTGCGCGGTGGCACCGGTGCAGGCCGTGAGCAGCAGCAGCGCGGCAAGGGGGCCGCCGAGCCTCCCGAGACCTCGGGTGCGGGCGGGACGTCCGGCAACAGGCACCTGGGCTCCGATGTCTCAGTCGAGCGCCGCGACGGCGGACCGTGCGTCGCCGCGTTCGGGGTCGGTGGCCGGCAGCGGCTCGAGGTCGTCGAGCATGCGCACCCCGAGCACGACCCGCTGGACCGCGGTGACGGCCACCGCCGCGGCGAAGGTCCAGGCGATCACCGCAGCGTGTCCGGGGAACAGGGTGAACAGGACGTACACGACGACCGTCTCGGTGCCCTCGGCGAGCCCACCCACGAAGCGCAGCGACCGCCCGTCGCCGGCCCCCTGCCTGCGCCGCTCCAGCAGCGAGGAGAGGGCGAGGAACGCGGTCCCCGAGACGTAGTAGGCGCCCAGCAGCACGAGGCAGGCCAGGCGGGCGGAGGGCACCGCGACCGCCACCCCCAGGACGAAGCCGGCGTAGATGCTGAAGTCCGCCACGACATCCAGGAACCCGCCGCGCTCGGTGGGTCCGAGCGCCCGGGCGACCGCCCCGTCCAGCCCGTCGAGGACGCGGTTGGCGAGCCACAGCGCGAGTGCGACCCACCACTGGCCGAAGCCCGCCGCCAGGCACGCACCGACCCCGGCCACCCAGCCGGTCGCGGTCAGGGGCAGGGGGCGGACCCCGGCGACGGCCAGCCGGGCGCCGGCGCCGTCCAGGACGGGAGCCAGTGCCGCGCGGACCCGGGTGTCGAGCACGCTCAGCGCCTCTCGACGATCGGGAGCAGCCGGCGCAGTGCGACGTTCTCGACGGGGTCGAGCACCGCGTGCTGGACGCAGGCCGGCACCAGCGTCCCGTCCTGGGGGTGGGCCATCGCGTAGTGACAGGCCGCGAGCCGCTCCTGGGTGGCCCGCAGCGCGGGGTCGTCGCTGGTCACCCCCTGCTGGGTGAGCTCCCACGCGGGAGCGACCACGTCGGCGTCCATGAACTGGTGCATCACGAAGGTGACCGAGCGGATCCGCCGGTGCCGCAGCAGCGTCGCCGGCCCCACCCGGGCCACGGTCCGGACCAGCCAGCGGAGGGCGAGCGCGCCGGTGCCCGGACGACGGAGGAGCACCCACGCGACCTGCGCGGCCACCAGCGGTGGCGGCGGCCCGGTGAAGGAGATGTGTCCCATCCGCTCGAGGAACGCGTCGCGGACCTCGAGGTCCCGCGGGTCGTCACCGTCGATCCACGGGTGCCACACGCCGCCGACGTAGAAGCCGTAGGCCGTGCGGTTGCACCGCACGTCACCGTTCTCGAAGACGCGGTAGTCCAGCCGGCGGCCGGCACCGGCCTCGATCTCGGCCCAGACGGCGTCGGGCGTGGCGTCGCGGTACCGCTCGTGCCAGCGCCGGTCGTCCCCGAGGAACGCCGCCGGCTGGAAGGAGAACATGCCGTAGCCGGCGTCGTGGGAGTCCCGGACCACGTCGGCGACCTGGTCGAGGTTGCGCGGGGTGACCGTCATGTTGTGCGCCAGGAACGACCGGACCCGGTGCTCCCGGCGCAGCCGGGTGAACATCGCCGCGAACGCCGCTCGGTAGGGCGCGAGCGCGCGCTCGTCCGCAGGTCGCTCGATGCCGCGTCGCCCGAACATGAACATGTCGAAGTGCGCCGCGAAGGACAGCCGGCCGAACCGGCGCCGGCCCTGGTCGTCGAGAGCCAGCGCCTCGAGGTACTCGTAGTCGAAGTCGCCATGGGTGAAGCTCATCGGCTCGCGCCCCTGCTCCCGCATCACCTGCAGGGTCTCGGCGTGCGCGTCGGGCGGGAGCAGGCTGACCTCTCCTCCGATCAGCTGGGCGTGCGCCCGGGGACCCCGCAGCCGTCGCAGCAGACGCATCTGGGCCGACACCTCGCGCACGGTGTGCGGGCCGTCGACCCGCACCCGGTTGGCGTCGCGCGAGTGGTAGCAGGGGGTGCAGGCCAGGTTGCACTTCGGGAAGACCCCGTGGGTGCCCTCGCAGCCCACACCGCGCCGGCCGAGGATCTGGCCGGGCGTCCGGACGACCTCGGGGAGGGCGTCCCAGCGGGCGCGGCGGGCGGCGGCGTACTCCCGGTCCCCGCGGTGGACGAGACTCCCCAGCTCGCGGGCCCGGCTGCGCAGTGCCACGTCGTCGTCGTCCTCTCGTCGGTCGCCGGAGACCCCGGCGCCCCGACCGGCTCTACCCGAGCGGGAACCCGCCCGGACGCACGCATCCTTCCCGCACGGCTACCGGTCGGTGGGTCCCGGTCGGCCCGGTCCGAGCGATGGGTCCGGTCTGGCCGGCCGGGCCGAGCGACCGTCGAGCTCGAGGAAGAACTGGGCCGCTGCGCTGCGCACACCGGTCGACCAGGTGGGGTAGGCGTGCACCGTCTGCGCGAGCCGCCCGGTGAACGCCCGGGTGCGCAGCGCCAGCGCCAGCTCGTGGATCATCTCCCCGGCCCGCTCGGCGACGATGGTCGCCCCGAGCAGCCGGCCGCCGGCCAGGTTGCCGAGGACCGGCCGGGGGCCGGCGACCAGGGTGATGAAGCCCTCGGTCCGCCCGGCGGCGACCGCCCGGTCGACGGCCGACATCGGCAGGTGCGCGACGCGGCCGCCGCGGCTCGCCGCCTCGGCCTCGGTCATGCCGACCCGGGCCACCTCCGGCGAGGTGAACGTCACCCACGGGACGGAGTCGGTGCGGAAGCGCAGCCGGAGCGGAGGTCGCAGGGCGTTCATGGCGGCGATCCGGCCCATCTCGTCGGCCGCGTGGGTGAACTGCAGCAGACCGGTGACGTCGCCGACGGCGAAGACCCCGCCGGCCGAGGTGCGGAGGCGCTCGTCCACCCGGACGAACCCCCGGTCGTCGGTGGCCAGGCCGGCCGCGGCCAGGTCCAGCCCGTCCGTGACGGGCCGCCGGCCCACCGCCACGAGCAGCCGCGCCGCCGTGAGCGTGGACCCCTCCGCCAGCTCGACCGCGACGTCGCCGTCCGGGCGGTGCCGCACCCCGACGACCCCCGCACCGAGCCGGACGTCGACGCCGTCGCGAGCGAGCACCTGCGCGACCACCCGGCCGGCGTCGGGCTCCTCCTTGGCGAGCAGCCGGTCGAGCGCCTCGACGAGGGTGACCCGGGTGCCGAAGCGGGCGAGGGCCTGCGCCAGCTCACAACCGACCGCCCCGCCACCGAGCACGATCATCGACTCGGGGGCGGTCCGCAGCTCCCACACGCTGTCCGTCGTGAGGAAGGGGCCGTCCCCCAGGCCGGGGACGTCCGGCACCAGGGGCGCGGCGCCGGTGGCGAGCACCAGGCGGGGCGCTGTCAGGGTCCGGCCGTCGACGACGAGCCGGTCCGGTCCGGTGAGCCGGGCCCGGCCCTCGACGACGTCGATCCCCTCGCCGCGCAGCACGTCGGCGGTCTCGGTCGCCGCGATCTGCGCGACCGTGTCGTGGACCCGGGCCATCGCGCGGGCGAACGGCACGCTCTGGCCGGCTGCCTCGATCAGGGTCTTGGACGGCACGCAGCCGGTGAACGTGCAGTCGCCGCCCACCGGCCCGTCCTGCACGAGGGCCACCGACTTGCGCAGCCGGGCAGCGGTGCGGGCGGCGGCCATGCCGCCGGCGCCCCCGCCGACGACGAGCAGGTCATGGGTCACGCACGAGGGAACCACACGGCGGCGCCCCGCCCTTCCCCCGGCGGGTCGCCGTGAGACTCTGTCGGGAATGGTTCGTCGTGACGAACGGGTTCCCGCTGCGTGGTGGGCACGATGACCGACGCCGATGCTGCCGCCGTCCGGCGCAGGCGGTACCAGCAGGACGTGCTCCCCGAGGTCGAGGTCCTGCTCCGGGTCGCCCTGTCGATGACCGGCCAGCCCGCCGACGCCGAGGACCTGGTGCAGGACACCCTGCTGCGGGCCTGGCGCTCGATCGACACCTTCGACGGGCGTCACCCCCGGGCCTGGCTGCTCACGATCCTGCGGAACGCGCAGGTGAACCGGCACCGGCGGCAGCGCCCGGTGCTGCTCGACGACCCGGAGGCCGACCTGGGTGGCCAGGGGTGGGGCGGGGCCGCCGACACGGGCGCCGCCTCGGCGGAGGACGTCGTCGTCGACGGACTGTTCGACGCTGCGGTCGAGTCGGCGGTCGCCGACCTGCCGTCGAAGTTCCGGCAGACGCTGCTGCTGGTCGACGTGCACGGGCTCAGCTGCGCCGCGGCCGCCACCGCCCTCGGCGTGCCGGAGGGAACGGTGATGAGCAGGCTGCACCGCGCCCGGAAACGGGTCCGGGGCGCGCTCGAGGCATCCGGGACAGCACCGAGGAGGCGGACGTGAGCCGGACCCTGTCGTGGTGGCACCAGATGACCGGCACCCGGGACGCCGCCGGGTGCCTGCAGACCGGACGGCTGCTCCAGTCCTTCCTCGACGGTGACCTGGACGAGGTCACCGCGCGCCGGGTGGCCCGTCACCTGGAGATGTGCCGCCGCTGCGGGCTGGAGGCGACCACCTACACGGCGATCAAGGCGACCCTGGCGCGCCGCGGCACCGGGGTGGACCCGGCGGCCGTCGCGCGGCTGGCGGAGTTCGGGACCAGCCTGCTGGTCGACCAGCGGGACGACCCTGACCAGCCGTACGCCTAGCCGGGCAGCGTGCCCGCGTCGACCAGGACGTGGCCGCCCCGGAGCCGGCGGTGCACCGGGTCCCGGGTGCCGGTCCGGACCAGCCGCCCCGGGTCCCGGGCCGGGTCCGCGCCGCCCGCCGCGCAGGCCAGCCGGGCCAGCGGCGACAGCACACCGGCACGTCCGGTGGGCAGGCCGAGCTCGACCAGGACCACGTGCGCCCCGGGCGCGGCGCACGCCAGCGCCTGCCGCCAGGCCTGCTCCCACCCGGACATGACCGACAGCGCGTAGGTCGCGACGACCGCGTCCACGCCGCTGCCGTCCCCGGTCAGCCGGCGCACGGCGGCCGGGTCGAGGACCGCGGCGTCGGACTGCAGCAGGACCACGTTGTCCCAGCCGGCGCGGTGCACCCGGCGGCGCGCCGTGCGCAGCATCCCCGCGCTCGCATCGACCCCCACGACCAGCCCCGCGGGCCCGACCCGCTCCCGCAGCAGCGGGAAGTTCAACCCGGTCCCGCAGCCCACGTCGAGGACGGCGTCGCCGGGGCCCAGCCGCAGCAGGTCCATCCCGACCAGGCGCGGCCCCCGGTAGACGGGCCATTCCAGCGACAGGACGTCATAGACCGGCCCCGACCACCGGTACCGGAACCGGTGGGAACGGCCGCGGAGCACCCGCCGAGCATCGCACCGCCCCCGGGGGCTCCCGCCGCGGGGTCAAGTCACCGGACCAGCGGCCGATACAGGAGGAACGCCGTGGGGGCGCCCGGGGGCCCCGGGGGGTCCGGCTCGCGCGAGCAGAGGGAGGACGGATGGGTCGCTGGGAAGCGACCAGGCGGCAGGCTGTCGCACTGGTCGGCGGCTCCACCCTGCTGGCCGCCGGGTACCTCGCCGTGCCGTCGGCCTCTGCCCGGGCCACTGTCTGGGTGCTCGCCGGAGTGACGACCGCCGCCGCCGTGCTGTGGCTCACCCACCGCGCGGGGGTCCAGGACCGGGTCCCGGGCTGGCTGCTCGCCGCCGGGCTCGCGCTGCTGACCCTCGGCCAGGCGCTGGCCCTCACCGGCCCCGCCGGCCCCTCGTTCACCGACGCGCCGCGACTGCTCGCCTACGGCGTCCTCGCCGCCGCCGTCACCGCCTTCCAGCGGGACCGGATCAGGCACGACCGCGACTCCCTGCTCGACGCGCTCGTCGTCACCGTCGCTGCGGCGCAGGCGGGCTGGCTGGTCCTCATCGACCCGCTCGTCCACGACAACGACGCCACCGTCCTCGAGACCCTGGTCGGCGGCGCCTACCCCCTCGGGCACCTGCTGGTCCTGGCCGTGGCGACCAGGCTCGGGTTCGCCGTCGCCGGCCAGTCCGACCTCGCCGCACGCCTGCTGCTCGCCGGGCTGCTCACGGGGGTCGCCTCCGGTCTCGCGGCCGACATCCTGGACCTGCCGGTGCTCGCCGCCGGCTGGCTGATCGCGCTGGCCCTCGTCGTGCTCACCGTCGCCCACCCGACGATGGCCGACCCGCGCCCGGTGCTCGAGTCCGGCCGGCCGGCTGCCAGCTGGCGCTTCGTGGTGCTGCTCGGGCTGGCCTGCCTCGTCTCGCCGGTGATGGTCGTCACCCACTCGGCGGGCGAGGGCCCGACCAAGTCGGCCGTCGTCCTCGGCGGGGCCGCGATGCTGTTCACCCTCTCGGTGCTGCGGATCGTGAGCCTGCTGTCGCGCCTGCGACGCACGCTGCGCCGCGAGCACGTGCTCCGGAGCGCGACCGGTGCGCTCGTCGGTGCCGCGGACCGGGCCGGCGTGCGCGACGCCGCGCTGATCGCGGTCGCCGAGCTGCTCGACCAGCCGGGCACCCGGTCCTGGCGGGTCGACGGCGACCCGGGCGGCACCGTCGCGCAGGCCAGCGACGACGCAGACGCCGCGACGTTCCTCGACGGCGCCGAGCTGGCGCTGTTCCCCGGCCCGGACACGGGGATCGGCATCCTCACCGGGCCCTCCCTGCTGCACGCCTCGCTGGGCATCCCGTCGACCAGCGCCCTCGTGCTCGTCGCCCTGCCCGCCCGGGGGGCGGCCCGCGAGGGCGGCATCGTCATCGCGGACCGGCTCCCGGGGCCTCGCACGGCCTCGGCGCTGGAAGGCCTCGCGTCGACGATGCGGCTCGCCCTCGAGCGGCTCGACGTCGGCGAGATCATGGTCGAGCGGCGCAGCGAGCGCCGGCTGCGGCTGATGCTGCAGTACGCCTCCGACGTGATCTGCATCCTCGACCACGACCTCACGATCGTCCACGTGACCCCCGCGGTGGAGCCGATCGTCGGCCTGCCCGCGCCCGAGCTGCTCGGCATGAACTGGCTCGACGTCGTCGCCGAGCGCGACCGGGGCGCTGCGCGCGACCTCGTCGGCCTGGCGCAGGGCGGCCGCACGGCGCGCGGGGAGATCCGTCTCATCAGCGAGGTCGGCCACTCCCCACGCGTCGACGCCGTGGTCACCGAGGTCATCGACGAGGACCTCATGGGCTTCGTCGTCACCTGCCACGACATCACCGAGCGCCACGAGCTCGAGCAGCAGCTCACCCACCAGGCGTTCCACGACTCCCTCACCGGCCTGGCCAACCGTGCCCTGTTCCGCGACCGGCTCGGCCACGCGATGGCCCGCTCGCGCGGCGCCGGCGGGTACGGCGTGCTGTTCGTCGACCTGGACGACTTCAAGACCGTGAACGACAGCCTGGGGCACGCCGCCGGCGACGACCTCCTGCGCGAGATGACGGCCCGGCTCCGGACCTGCCTGCGGGACGGCGACACCGCGGCCCGGCTCGGCGGCGACGAGTTCGCCATCCTGCTGGAGGACGTGGACGACGACGAGCACTGCAACGTCATCGCGCAGCGGATCGTCGAGGCGCTGGCCCGGCCGTTCGACGTGGCCGGGACCGAGGTGACCACCGGCGCCAGCATCGGCATCGCGGTCGGGCAGGCCGGCCCGGCCTCGCCCGAGGACCTCATGCGCAACGCCGACCTGGCGCTGTACGAGGCGAAGAAGGCCGGCAAGAACCGCTACGCGGCCTTCGCGCCCGCCATGCACGAGACGGCGTTCGCGCGCCTGTCGCTGACCAGCGACCTCCGGCACGCGATCGACCGCAACGAGCTGGTCGTGCACTACCAGCCGCTCGTGGACCTCGCGACGTCACGGATCATCGGGCTGGAGGCCCTCGTCCGCTGGGAGCACCCGCGCCTCGGCATGCTGCAGCCCGGGCAGTTCATCTCGCTCGCCGAGGAGACCGGCCTGATCGTGCCGCTGGGCCGGATGGTGCTGCAGACGGCGCTGCGCGAGACCGTTCGCTGGCAGGCCGAGCACGAGGCGCACCACGACCTGCACATCGCGGTCAACGTCAGCGGCCGGCAGCTGCAGGACCCGAGCTTCGTCGACGAGGTGCGGCTGGCCATCAAGGCGAGCGGCATCGCGGCCTCGACGGTCGTGCTGGAGATCACCGAGAGCGTCCTGCTCCCTGGCGACGGCGCCATCGTCGAGCGGTTGCACGCGCTCGCCGACCTCGGCGTGCACCTCTACATCGACGACTTCGGCACGGGCTACTCGTCGTTGTCCTACCTCCAGATGCTCCCGGTCAACGGCCTGAAGCTGGCGCAGGAGTTCGTCGAGGCGCTGCCGGGGACCGAGAGCGAGTCCGGCCTGGTGCGCACGATCCGCGACATGGCCGGCACCCTGGGCATGACGGCCATCGTCGCCGAGGGCATCGAGCGGCCGGAGCAGTGGCGCTCGCTGCTGTCCCTCGGCTACAGCGTGGGCCAGGGGTTCCACCTCGCGGTGCCGATGCCGGCCGAGCGGATCCCGACGTTCCTCTCCGGCCTGCAGCGACCCGGCGAGGCGGACTGGCGCACCGAGATCACGGCCGTCCGAGACCGGACGGTGCCCTCGGGCACCGGGCCGGCGTCCTCAGGGACCTGACGGGCCCGTCGGCCGGTCGTCCCGGTCGGGCCGGTCGGGCTGGTCGTCCTCGGGCAGGTCGGGCTGGGCGTCCTCGGGCAGGTCGATGCGCTTGATCTGACGGCGCATCGATCGCAGCAGCAGCCAGGTCGCCACCGCGAGCAGCGCCACCACGACGAAGCCGAGCAGCCCCGGGTTCACGTCGCCCTCCTCGGCCGCGGCGGCCAGCAGCAGGGTGGTCACCGGGCCAGCTCGGTGCCGCGGATCCCGGCGAACAGGTCGTCCTCGGTGTCCTCGACGTCGATCACGGCGCGGGCCAGCTCGAAGTCCTCGGTGGGCCAGGCCTGCGCCTGCAGCTCGCGGGGACAGGCGAACCACGGCCCGTCCGGGTCGACCTGGGTGGCGTGCGCAAGCAGGGCACGGTCGCGCACCTCGAAGTACTCGCTGCACGGGACGTGCGTGCCGATCGTGCGCTCGTCGCGGTCCTCCCAGTTCTTCAGCCACTCGCCGTAGGGCGACTCGAGCCCGGCGGCGAGCATCGCCTCGTGCAGCGCAGTCGTGCGCGGCTTGGAGAAGGTCTGGTTGTAGTAGAGCTTGAGCGGCTGCCAGGGCTGGCCGGCGTCCGGGTAGCGCGCCGGGTCTGCGGCCGCGTCGAAGGCGTGGACGGACACCCGGTGGCACATGATGTGGTCCGGGTGGGGGTAGCCGCCGTTCTCGTCGTAGGTCGTGAGGACGTGCGGACGGAACGACCGGACCAGGCGCACGAGGGGCTCGGCCGCCACCTCGACGTCCATGGCCGCGAAGCAGCCTTCGGGCAGCGGCGGCAGAGGGTCGCCCTCGGGCAGACCCGAGTCGACCCACCCGAGCCAGTCCTGCCGGACGCGAGGATCTCGCGGGCGGCGTCCATCTCCGCCCGACGCACCGCGGTGAGGTTGGCCAGCACCTGGGGGTCGTGCTCCAGCTTGGGGTTCAGGATCGAGCCACGCTCGCCGCCGGTGCAGGTCACGACGTGCACGTCGACGCCCTCGGCGACGTACCTGGCCATGGTCGCCGCACCCTTGCTCGACTCGTCGTCGGGGTGCGCGTGGACCGCCATCAACCGCAGGTGCTCGCTCACGGGACAATCATCCAGCACCCGTCCGACACCCCGACCCACCAGGTGGCTCCCGTGACCAGCCCCCGCCCCACCGGACCCCCTGCAGGCCGCTACGGCCGGCCGGGGCGCCGGGCGCGCCCCGGCGCGGTGGCCGGAGTGGTCGTGCTGGCGGTCGCCTTCGTCGCCTGGGTGGTGTGGGCCGCTCTCGGCGCCGCCGCCCCGGACGTGACCGGGCAGGTGACGGGCTTCGTGGTGCGCGGCCCGGACCAGATCCGGGTCGAGGTCACCGTGGCGGGCCGCCAGGGCCCGGTGTCCTGCCGGCTGCGGGCCCTCGGCAGGGACCGGGAGGTCGTCGGCGTGACCACGTTGCGGACCCGCGTCGGCCGCTCGGGGCGCACCGAGACCAGCGTCGACATCCGGACCCGGACCACCGCGGTCACCGCGGTGGTCGACGACTGTTCGGCGCCCGGCGCACGCTGAGGGCCGGCGTCGGCTCGCCGTCGGCTGGACGCGGACCACCCGATCGTTGTTAGCCTCGATGTTCCACCCACCGGCCGGTGTGCCTGTCGAGCCACCTGGTCCGTGGGGCCGTACGAGGTAGTGATCGAGGAAGGAGCCCGCCGTGACCGAGACCACCGAGAACGTCACCTGGTTGACCCAGGAGGCCTACGACCGGCTCAAGGAGGAGCTCGACTTCCTCGCCGGCGACGGCCGCACCGAGATGTCCCGCCGCATCGAGGCCGCCCGCGAGGAGGGCGACCTGCGCGAGAACGGTGGCTACCACGCCGCCAAGGAGGAGCAGGGCAAGCGCGAGGCGCGCATCCGCCAGCTCCAGCAGCTGCTCGAGAGCGCCCAGGTCGGCGAGGCGCCCAAGGCACCCAAGGGTGTCGTCGCCCCCGGCACCGTGGTCACCGCCAAGGTCGCGGGCGACACGATGCGCTTCCTGCTCGGGTCGCGCGAGGTCGCCGGCGACGGCGTCGAGGTCTACTCGGAGAAGTCGCCGCTGGGCGAGGCGATCAACGGTCGGCACATCGGCGAGACCACGTCGTACGCGGCGCCCAACGGCACCAAGGTCGAGGTCGAGATCGTCGACACGGAGCCCTTCACCGGGTGACGGGGCGGGCCACGTAGACCGTGTTCGAGGAGGTCCCCCGGGTCAGCGGGTTGGCGAAGTCGACGACGTGGGCCGTCACGTCGGTGAAGACCTCGTCGAGCACCGGCAGGAAGGCGTCGTCCGGCGGGTCGTCCGACCACAGGGCGAACACCCCGTCCGGAGCCAGGAACCGCGCCATCGCGCGCAGCCCGGCCGCGGTGTAGAACGGCGCGTGGCTCGGGTGCAGGACGTGCCGCGGTGTGTGGTCGACGTCGAGCAGCACCACGTCGTAGCGGCGGCCCGGCGAGCCGTGGTCGAAGCCCTCGCCCGAGGCCAACGCGAAGAAGTCGCCCTCGGCCAGCAGGACCCGCGGGTCGGCGGCCAGCCCGACGGTGTCGGGCAGCAGGTCGCGGCGGTGCCAGTCGATGACCTCGGCCAGCGCCTCGACGACGGTCAGGGACCGGACGCGGGAGTCGGAGAGGGCCGCACGCGCGGTGTAGCCGAGCCCGAGGCCGCCGACCACGACGTCGAGAGGACGGTCCGGACCGGCCTCGAGAGCGAGCCGGGCGAGCGCGACCTCCGCCACCGTGAACAGGCTGGACATCAGGAACTCGTCGCCCAGCCTGACCTCGAAGACGTCGACGTCGAGCTGCGGGTCGCGCCGGCGGCGCAGCGAGATCTCGCCCATCGGCGTCTCCCGCCAGGCGAGCTCCTCGAACCGTCGCGGGCTCAGCGGCTGGCTGCCTTGCGGTACTGCCTCACGGACAGCGGCACGAACACCGCGAGGATCAGCGCGACCCAGAGCAGCGTGTACGACACCGGGTGCTGCATCGCCCAGTTGTCGGCCGGCGGGAGCTTCGGGCTCGTGTTCCCGAACTGCTCGCGCGCCGCCTGGGTCACGGCGGAGACCGGGTTCCAGTTGGCGAACGCCCGCAGCGGCCCCGGCAGCGTGCTCGAGGGCACGAAGGTGTTGGCGATGAACGTCGCCGGGAAGATCACGATGAACGACGCGTTGTTGACGATCTCGGGCGTGCGCACCAGCAGCCCGACGAAGGCCATCACCCAGGAGACCGCGTAGGCGAACAGCAGGATCACCAGGAAACCGAGAAGTGCGGGGAAGAACCCGGTGTGGATCCGCCAGCCGACGATCAGCCCGCTGATCGCCATCACGGACAGGCTGATGACGTTGATGAAGACGTCGCTGACGGTGCGCCCGAAGAGCACGGCCGACGGAGCCATCGGCAGCGACCGGAACCGGTCGATCACACCCTTCTGCAGGTCCTCGGCGAGGCTGTAGCCGGTGAAGGTCGCGCCGAAGACCACGGTCTGGGCGAAGATCCCCGCGATGAGGAACTCCCGGTAGCCGACGCCGGGAACGGTGATCGCCCCGCCGAACACGTAGGCGAACAGCAGCACGAACATGATCGGCTGCAGCGTCGTGAAGACCAGCAGGTCCGGGACCCGCTTGATCTTGATCAGGTTGCGCCTGGTGATGACGGCCGAGTCGGCCACCGTCTCGGTCAGCACACTCATCGGGCCGCCACCTTCTCCTTGAGCTCCGTGGTGGGCGGGTCACCGTCGCCCTCGCCGTCCTCGGGCTCCTCGGCCGCGTGGCCGGTGAGGCTGAGGAACACGTCGTCGAGGGTCGGCCGGCGCATGCCGATGTCCTGCACCACGATGCCGGCGGCGTCCAGCTCGCGGAGCGCCGCGACCAGGACCGCCGATCCTCCGTCGACCGGAAGGGTGAGCCGCCGGCCGTCCCGGTCGACCTGGGCCTCGCCGGCACCGATCGGGACGAGCGCCCGCCGGGCCGCCTCGGCCTGGTGCGCATCGGAGACGGTGAGCTCGAGGCGCTCACCGCCGACCTCGGCCTTGAGCTCGTCGGACGTGCCCTGGGCGATCACGAGGCCGTGGTCGATCACGGCGATCCGGTCGGCCAGGCGGTCGGCCTCCTCGAGGTACTGCGTCGTCAGCAGCAGGGTGGTGCCGCCCCGCACCAGCTCGGCGATCACGTCCCACATGCCGAGCCGGCTCCGCGGGTCGAGGCCGGTGGTCGGCTCGTCGAGGAACAGGATCGGCGGCGACGCCACCAGCGCCGCGGCGAGGTCGAGCCGTCGCCGCATGCCGCCGGAGTAGGTCTTGGCGGTCCGCCCGCCGGCCTCGACCAGGTCGAAGCGCTCGAGCAGCTCGTGCGCCCGCTCCCGGCTCGCCGCGCGACCGAGATGGTAGAGCCGGCCGACCATGTCGAGGTTCTCGAACCCGGTCAGGTGCTCGTCGACGGCGGCGTTCTGGCCGGAGAGGCCGATCACCCGGCGCAGCTGTCGCGCCTGCCTCACGACGTCGAACCCGGCGACGGTCGCGGTCCCCTGGTCCGGTTCGAGCAGGGTGGTGAGGATCCGCACGGTGGTCGTCTTGCCCGCACCGTTGGGTCCGAGCAGGCCCAGCACCGTCCCCTCGGCCACGCTCAGGTCCAGGCCGTCGAGCGCGGTCACCTCGCCGTAGCGCTTGACCAGCCCCTCGGCCACGATCGCGTCAGTCATGTGTCCCTCGCAGACAAGTCGTCGTCCGGCCATCCTGACGGGTCCCGCCGACAGATTCCGATGTCGTTCACGCCTTACCGACCTCGACCACCGCACGAACTCATCGGCGGCCGGCCGACCGTGCCGTCAGAACACGAGCGGGTAGTCGGCCGAGCGCAGCCGGGCCAGCACCTGGTCGCAGTGCTCCTCGCCACGGGTCTCCAGCTGGAGCCGGACCTCCACCTCGTCCACGGACAGCCGGGGGTCGGTACGGACGTGCTCGACCTCGACCACGCTGGCCCCCGCCGCCGCGACCTCGGTGAGCAGCTCGACCAGGGCGCCCGGGCGGTCGGAGATCCGCACCCGGAACGCCAGGAAGCGGCCGGCGACGGCGAGCCCGTGGCGCAGCACCCGCATGAGCAGCAGGGGGTCGATGTTGCCGCCGGAGAGCACCACGGCCACCGGCGGCTCGAACGCCCGGGGGTCGTCGAGCAGGGCCGCGACCCCCGCCGCACCCGCCGGCTCGACGACCAGCTTGCCGCGCTCGAGGCAGAGCAGCAGCGCTCTCGACAGCGACTCCTCGGACACGGTGACGATGTCGTCGACGAGCTCACGGACCAGGGCGAACGGCACGGTGCCCGGGCAGCCGACCGCGATGCCGTCGGCCATCGTGGTCATCCGGTCCAGCGGCACCGGGTGCCCTGCGGCGAGCGAGGCGGGAAAGGCCGCCGCGCTCTCGGCCTGGACGCCGACGACCCGCACGTCGGGCCGCGTCGCCTTCACGGCGAGGGCGATGCCCGCGAGCAGGCCCCCACCGCCGGTGCACACGACGACGGTGCGCACGTCGGGAACCTGCTCCAGCAGCTCGAGGCCGACGGTCCCCTGTCCCGCCACGATGTCGGGGTGGTCGAACGGGTGCACCAGCACCGCGCCGGTCTCGTCGGAGAAGGCCCGCGCGGCCGTCAGCGCCTCGTCGACCGACCCGCCGTGGAAGCGCACGTCCGCGCCGTACGCCCGCGTCGCCTGCACCTTGGGGATCGGCGCACCCTCGGGCATGAACACGGTCGAGCTCAGCCCGCGCAGCGATGCTGCCAGCGCCACCCCCTGCGCGTGGTTGCCGGCACTTGCCGCCACGACGCCGCGGGCGGCCTCCTCCTCCGAGAGCCGCGCGATCCGGGTGTACGCGCCGCGGATCTTGAACGAACCGGCGCGCTGGAGGTTCTCGCACTTGAGCCACACCGGCCCACCGACCCGCTCCGAGAGAGGGCGCGAGCCCTGCACCGGGGTCTCCCGGATCACTCCTTCGAGCAGTGCCCGGGCGGCGGTGACGTCCTCGATCGAGACAGGAAGTGCCTTCGACGACGTCGTCATGGCGGTCAGTGTGCCAGCAGCCTGCCGGCGTGCCTGGTCAGCCGGGCGCGTCGAGGAAGGCGAGCACCGAGGCGGTGAAGCCGTGCAGGTGGCTGCGCCCGGCCACCGGGCCGATCTCACCCGCGGCGAAGAAACCGGCGACCCCACTCGTCGTCAGTGCCTCGCGCACGGCGACCACGTCGTGGTCGGCCGTGCCGAAGAGGTCGGCCCCTCGACCGGTGCACGAGAACAGCAGCGCGCCGGCGACCTCGCCGCGCACCTGCCCGAGCCGCCGGGCCAGGTCCCGGCGGGCGCTGTCGGCGTCGCGGACCTGCAGCTGCACGGTGCGCCCGACCTCGACGACGTCGCCCACGACGATCCCGCCGCGTTCGGCGTCGGCCCCGACGACGGCTCGCACCATGAAGTCACCGAGGCCGTGCTCGTCGGCGTACTCGTCCATCGCCACGCCGAGGTGCAGCCCGCTGCTCACCATCGCCTGCTCGTCCGGCGGCAGGGACGCCAGGACCTCCTCGACCTTGGCGACGGCGGGACGGCCCGCGAGCCCGAGCAGCAGGGGACCCTCAGCGGCCGTCACGGTCATCGTCGGGCCGACCGGCCGGCAGCCCTGGCTGACGACTGCCCGGGCCTCGAGGTCGCCACCGAGCACGACCCCGACGGCACCGCGGTCGCGGACGACGCCGTCGACGAGCAGCCGGGTCGAGCCGGCCCCGCGCAGGCCCGCGGCGTTGCCCCCGCTGACGGGCAGCCCGGGCAGCGCGGTGTCCACCTGCTCGACGAAGGAGTCGACCGGGAACGACCACGGGTCGACGAGCATGACGGCCGCCCGGTCGCTGTCAGGGCGGTGCACCGGCATGCCGACGACGGCGATCGTCTCGGAGGTGCGCAGGACCTCCAGGTGGAAGGAACGCAGCCGCACGCCCGGCAGGCTCCCGGTCCACACGCTGACCGACGACGTGAGCTCGACACCGCGGCCGCCGCCGATCACGCCGGGCGCGCTGCAGCCGAGCACGGTGGTCGCTCCCGACAGCTCCCCGGCCCGTTCCAGCGCGGCCCCGACCTCGTCGGGATCGGCGCCGCACGCGAACACCATCGCCAGGTCCGGCGCGGCGCCGTGCATCGCGAGCAGCGCCTCGCGGGTCGCCGACTCGGCGGCGCGCAGCAGGTCGGCGTCGACCGCGAGCCCGTCGCCGCAGCGCACGCCCGCCCGCTTGCCGGTCCGGCCGCCCGTCTGCACGCTGCCATCCTCGCGCCACGACCGCCCTGGGAAACAGGGGCCACCCGACGTACGGTCGAGAGCGTGCCCGAGCGACCCCGCGCCACCACACCGACCACGTCCACGTCAGCGTCCGCGCCCACGGCGACGACGCTGGCAGCGCTGCGCGACACCGGCCACATCTACCGGCCGGTCAAGACCGAGGTCCGCGAGAACCTGACCGGCCTGCTGCGCTCGGGCGGGCCGCGGTTCGAGGGCATCCTCGGCTTCGACGAGACGGTGCTGCCCGCCCTGGAACGGGCGCTGCTCGCCGGTCACGACGTGGTGCTGCTGGGCGAGCGGGGCCAGGGGAAGACCAGGCTGATCCGCAGCCTGACGGCCCTGCTCGACGAGTGGACGCCGGTGGTGGGCGGGTGCGAGATCAACGACCACCCGTACCAGCCGGTGTGCGCGCGGTGCCGGCGGCTGCACGCCGAGCTGGGCGACGACCTGCCGGTCGGCTGGCGGCACCGCAGCGAGCGCTACGGCGAGAAGCTCGCGACTCCCGACACCTCGGTCGGCGACCTCATCGGCGACATCGACCCGGTCAAGGTCGCCGAGGGACGCACGCTCGGTGACCCCGAGACGGTGCACTACGGGCTGGTGCCGCGGACCAACCGGGGCATCTTCGCGATCAACGAGCTCCCCGACCTGGCCGAGCGCATCCAGGTGTCGCTGCTCAACGTCCTCGAGGAGCGCGACATCCAGGTGCGCGGCTACGCGTTGCGGCTGCCGCTCGACGTCCTGCTCGTGGCGAGTGCCAACCCCGAGGACTACACGAACCGCGGGCGGATCATCACGCCGCTGAAGGACCGGTTCGGCGCCGAGATCCGCACCCACTACCCCGACCTGCTCGAGGACGAGATCGCGGTCATCCGGCAGGAGGCCGAGGTCGCCGCCCTCGTGCCGGACTTCCTGCTCGAGGTCGTGGCCCGGTTCACCCGCCACGTGCGCGAGTCGCCGGCCGTCGACGCGCGGTCGGGTGTCTCGGCCCGCTTCGGCGTCGCGGCCGCCGAGACCGCTGCCGCGTCGGCGCTGCGCCGTGCGGCCCTCACCGGCGAGGAGCCGGCCGTCGCGCGGGTCTGCGACCTGCCTGCGGTCGTGCCCAGCCTCCTCGGCAAGGTGGAGTTCGAGGTCGACGAGGAGGGACGCGAGGTCGAGGTGCTCGCGCACCTGCTCCGCAAGGCGACCGCCGAGACCTTCCGCCACCACCTCGGGGCCTCCGACCTCAAGGCCCTGATCGAGAAGTTCGACGAGGGCCTGCTCGTCGACAGCGGCGACCTGGTGCCCGGCCGGCGGCTGCTGGAGCAGGTGGGGCCCTTCCCCGGCCTGGCCCACGTCCTCGACCTGCTCGGCGTCGACGAGGGTGCCGAGACCCCCGAGCTCGCCGCCGCAGGGCTGGAGTTCGCGCTCGAGGGGCTGTTCCTCAACCGCCGCATCAGCAAGGACGACAGCCCCGCCGGCGGCATCAGGTACGGGTCCTAGGCGATGACCCGGCCGCCCCACCTGCCCCGCGGCTACCGCTACGGCAGCTGGCACGAGGGGCCGGACCCGCTCACGCCGCCGTACGACCTCCGGCGGGCGGTGGACCGCCTCGGCGACGACGTCCTCGCCGGGTCGACCCCCCGGGACGCGCTGCGCCGGCTGCTCCGCCGCGGTGACGACACGTCGGGGCCGCGCGGGCTGGACGACATGCTGCGGCGGATCCGCGAGCAGCGCCGGGCGCTGCGGGAGCAGGGCCGCCTCGGCGGGACCCTCGAGGAGGTGCGCCGCCTCATCGACACGGCCGTCGGGCAGGAGCGGTCCACGCTGTTCCCCGACCCTTCCGAGGACGCCCGCTTCCGGGAGGCCGGCCTCGACGCGCTGCCGTCCGACCCGGCCCGTGCCGTGCGCCAGCTCGAGGACTACGACTGGCGGTCCGCCGAGGCGGCCCGGACCTTCGAGCAGGTCAAGGACCTGCTGCGCCGCGAGGTGCTGGACACGCAGTTCCGCGGCATGAAGGACGCCCTGGAACGAGCCCAGGACCCGGAGGCCGCGTCCTCGCTGGCCCGCATCAAGGACATGATGGCCGGGCTCAACGCGATGCTCGCCGCCGACGCGAGGGGCGTACACACCCAGGAGCAGTTCGACGAGTTCATGGCGAGCTACGGCGACATGTTCCCCGACGACCCGCGCGACCTCGACGAGCTCGTCGACTCGCTGGCCCGCCGGGCCGCGGCAGCAGAGCGGATGATGCGCTCGATGTCGCCGCAGCAGCGTGAGGAGCTGGCGGCGCTGATGGCGGGCGCGCTGGAGGACATGGACCTCGCGCGCGAGATGGCGCAGCTGGGCGAGTCCCTGCGAGCCCGGCGGCCGGACCTCGACCGGCGCAGCCGGGAGCCGATGGCGGGCGACGAGCCGATGGGCGCGGGCGAGGGGACCAGCGCCCTGCAGGACCTGGCCGACCTCGACGAGCTCGAGTCGACGCTGGGGCAGGACTACCCGGGCGCCAGCCTGGAGGACGTCGACGAGGAGGCGGTCCGCCGGGCGCTCGGCCGGGGCGCGGCCGACGACCTGCGCGAGCTGCGCCGGCTGGAGCGCGAGCTGGAGGAGCAGGGCTACCTCACGCGGGCCGGCGAGCGGCTCGACCTCACCGCGAAGGCGGTCCGCCGCCTCGGGCAGACCGCCCTGCGGCACGTGCTCGCCGACCTCCGCTCGGCCGGACGCGGGGGCCACGACGTGCCCGACGCCGGTCAGACCGGTGAGCTGACCGGCGCGAGCAGACCGTGGCAGTTCGGCGACGAGCAGCCGCTCGACGTGGTCCGGACGCTGACCAACGCCGTGCGCTCCGGCAGGCGGCGGACGGACGCCGGTACGGGCATCCGGCTCGCGACCGAGGACTTCGAGGTCGCCGAGACCGACCGGCGCACCTCGGCAGCGGTCTGCCTGCTGGTCGACCTCTCGTACTCGATGGTGCTGCGGGACACCTGGGGCGCCGCGAAGGCGACCGCGCTGGCGCTGCACGCGCTGGTGTCCGGCCAGTTCCCGCAGGACGCCCTGACGATCGTCGGCTTCTCCTCGTACGCCCGGACGCTGCAGGCGACCGAGCTCGCGGGGCTGGACGCCGACTACGTGCAGGGCACCAACCTGCAGCACGCACTGGCTCTGGCCGGGAGGTTCCTCGACAAGCACCCCGACCACGAGCCGGTCGTGCTCGTGGTGACCGACGGCGAGCCGACCGCGCACCTGCTGCCGGGCGGCCGGCCGTACTTCGCGTGGCCGCCGGAGCCGGAGACGGTGACGGCCACGGTGGTCGAGGTCGACCGGATGACCCGGCGCGGCGCCACGCTGAACGTCTTCCAGCTCGATGACGACCCGAGGCTCACGGCCTTCATGCAGGACCTGGCCCGGCGCAACGGCGGTCGGGTGCTGCTGCCCGACCCGCGGCGGCTCGGTCAGTACGTCGTCAGCGACTACCTGTCCCGCCGGTCCGGGCGCCGGGCGCGCACCGGCTGAGGAGCCCGCCGCGCACCCGGCTCAAGTCCTCAGGGCGGAAGTCCGATAGAGTGAACGGCAGCAGCCCACCCAGTGGCTGTCCGGAGCGCCTGACAACGAGCGCCCGGTACCCCGCCCCCGCAGGGCGAGCGAGACCAGATCCGCGCACCGAAGCGCGTGCATGGTCCGCCGTACCCGGGGGCAGGACACGCACCAGCCGCCGACGCGGACCCGTGACAGAGATGCGGGTCGCCGGTGGCGCACCACGGAAGGAGACCAGCATGGTCGAGGACGACTTCGGTCCCTGGGACGACTGACCTCTCGAGGTCAGCCCCCACAGCACACGACGCCCCGTCCGGCACCCGCCGGGCGGGGCGTCCTGCGTCCGGGCTACGGCAGCAGGGGGGGCAGCGTCGGCAGCGGCGCCGGCAGGGTGGGCAGGAGCGGGGGCAGCGGGGTTGCCGTCGGGGTCGGTGCGGGCAGCGGCACCGGCAGCACCGGGTCGGGCGGGGGCGTGCCCGGCGGCGTCGGCGCGGGTGCCGGCGGCCCACCGGGAGCGGGGGCGCTCGGAGCCGCGGGGCCGGGAGTGCCCGCGGCGGGAGCCGGAGCGCGCTCGGCCGCGACCGGCCGCACCGCGGCACCGTCAGCTGCCTTGCCCTCCTGGCCACGCCGGTCGCCTGACCCGGGCGGGGCGCCGCCGTTCCCGTCCGACCCGGCCTCGCCGGCGAGTGCGCCGCCGGGCGTCCCGTTCCCCGACGGGGCGAGGTACAGGACCCCGGTGGCCGGTCGGTCCGGTCCGCCCGCCGCCCGCCGCTCCTGGCCCGGGCTGCGCAGGGCGTCGCCCAGCGGGGTGGCCGAGACCGCCGCGGCGGCGAGGGCGCCACCGAGGACGACCGGAGCCGCGGTCCGGGCGAGGCGGGGCGGTCGGCGGTGGCGGGGACGTCGCCGGGCTCGGCTCACGTCAGGGCCTCCAGGGCAGGGGGGGCGAGGAAGTGCGGGGCGAGAACGGGCAGGGTCGAGCAGAACTCCCATGGTGTGCCCGGCCGACATAGCCGGTCAAACCAGGGTGATCCATCTCACGTCACCCGCTGCAATCAGGCCACCACCGCCCGGCTACCGTCGGCGGGTGACTCGCGGCGCTCCGGGCCCACCCCGCTCCTGGCGCCACCCGATGCAGGGACTTCCCCGCGAGGTCGGCGTCCTCACCGCCGTGGCCTTCGCCGTGGCGGTCGGCTTCGGGGTCGTCGCGCCCGCCATCCCCGTGTACGCCCGTGAGTTCGGCGTCGGCCGGACCGCTGCCGGTGCCGTGATCTCGGCGTTCGCCTTCATGCGGCTGGTGTCCGCCCTGAGCAGCGGCCGGCTGGTGAACCGGATCGGCGAGCGGCTGGTGCTGGCCGTCGGCATCGGCATCGTCGCCGTGAGCAGCGCCCTGGCGGGCCTCGCCCAGAGCTACACCCAGCTGCTGCTGCTGCGCGGGGTGGGCGGGATCGGCTCGGCGATGTTCACGGTGTCGGCGATCTCGCTGCTCCTGCGCGTGGTCGACGCCGACCAGCGCGGCCGGGCCACCGGCATGTGGCAGTCCGGGTTCCTCATCGGTGCCATCGCCGGGCCGGCGATCGGTGGTCCGCTGACCGAGATCTCGCTGCGCGCACCGTTCTTCGTCTACGCCGTCACGCTGGCCGTGGCCGGCGGCATCGGGCTGCTGTACCTCAGCCACGCGTCGCTGCACGACGTCGGGTCGTCGGGCGCCCCGCCGCCCGCGGTCACACTGCCGCAGGCGCTGCGCGTCTCGGGCTACCGGGCCGCGCTGACCGCCAACCTCGGCACCGGCTGGGCCCTGTTCGGGGTGCGCAGCTCACTGATCCCGCTGTTCGTCACCGAGGGCATCGGGGCCTCCGGGACGTGGATCGGCATCGGCTTCTTCGTCTCCGCGGCGACCCAGGGCGGGCTGCTGCTGGTGGCCGGCTCGTATGCGGACCGGGTGGGGCGCCGGCCGGCGCTCGTCATCGGCGGCGCCGTCACGGCGGCGTCGATGTTCGCGATCGCCCTCAGCGACTCCCTCGCCGTCTACACGGTGGCGATGGCGGCCTTCGGGGCCGGCTCGGCGTTCCTGTCGGTCGCGCCGAGCGCGATCGTCGGCGACGTGGTGCACGGCAAGGGCGGCACCGTGGTGGCGGCGTTCCAGATGTCCGCCGACCTGGGCGCGGTCATCGGTCCGCTGGCCGCCGGCTGGCTCGCGGACAGCTACTCGTTCGGCGCCGCGTTCGGCGTGACCGGGGCCGTGCTGGCCGCCGGGCTGCTGACCGCGTTGCTGTCGACCGAGACCCGGCACCGGCCAGACCCCGCCGACCCCGAACCGGCGCCCGGCACGACGGGCTGACCGGCACCGACTGCTCGCTGCGGCGCCGCACCGGTGGAGGGTTTGTGTCCGGGGTCGCTCGTAGGTTCGTCGCATGTCCTACAGCGCGCTGGACCTGGTCGAGGCCCTGGTCGAGCGCGCCGACTCCCCGGAGCTGGTGGCGCTGGAGCTGGGGCTGGACGGCACGCTGGCCGAGGTCGCGGGTCTGCTGGAGTCCTTCGACCCGGCGGCGCTCGAGCCGGATCGGCTGGTCGACCTGCTGCGGCTGGCCGAGCGGGTCGCGGCGAAGGTCGCGGCGGTGCAGCAGGTGACGATCGCGGCGGTCGCGGACGCCACCGAGACGCTCGGCCTGGCCCCGGAGGACGCCCGGCACGAGCTCGCGGCGGCGCTGCGGCTCTCGCCGGTGACCGCCTCGGCCAGGGTGCGGGTGGCGCTGGGGCTGCGGGACCGGTTCCCGGCCACCCTGTCGCTGCTGACGGCCGGGCTGGTCAGCAACCTGCACGCCACTCACCTGGTGCACGAGACCGAGGGCCTCGACGACGAGGCGGCCGCCGCGGTCGAGGCGCAGGTGCTGCCGGTGATGCCGGTCCAGACCGCCGCGGAGACGCGCCGCGCGGTCCGGGACGCGGTCGTGCGGGTCGATCCGGCCGCTGCTGCTGAGCGGGCAAGGACCGTCCACGACCAGCGCCGGGTCGAGCGGGTCCCGGACCGGGACGGCCGCACCGGCTGGTACCTGCCGCTGGCCGCCGACGTCGAGGCCGAGATGTGGGGCCGGACCACCGCCCGGGCCAGAGCCGTGCAGGCCGCCCGGGTCGCCGCCGGCCTGGGCGACCCGGGCCTGGACGCGCTGCGGGTCGACCTGGTCGTCGAGGCGATCCTCGGCCAGGGTGCCGCCACCGGCCTCACCCTCGCCCCCGACCAGCCGGACGACACCACCCCCGAGGGCGCGCGAGCGGTCCGATCGCTGCCGCGGCTGCCGCGCTGCTCCTGCGGCGGCGCGCAGACCGCCGCGGTCGTGCTGGACCTGCCCACCGCGCTGGGCCTGGCCGAGAACCCCGGCCACCTGCCCGGCTACGGCACGGTCCCCGCCGACCTCGCCCGGGCGATGGCCGCCGAACGCGACTGGGTCCGCTGGACCGTCGAACCCCACACCGGGCACCTGCTGGACCGCGGCGCCCGCACCTACCGTCCCTCCGACCGGCTCCGCGGATACATCGCCGCCCGCGACCAGACCTGCGGGTTCCCCGGCTGCTCCCGCGCCGCCACCACCTGCGACCTCGACCACATCCAGCCGTTCGGACCACCCAACACGGTGGCCGCCAACCTCGGACCGCTGTGCCGCCAGCACCACAACGCCAAGACCCACGGCCGATGGCGACTCACCCACGACCCCGCCACCCGCACCAGGACCTGGAGCTCACCCCTGGGCCAGACCTACCTCACGCAGTCCCGACCGGTCCTCACCTGAGGGACCGGGCACGGCCGATCCGCCGTCTCGCGGGTCCCGGCTGTCGGCGGGGCGCCGTAGCGTCGCACCGTGGCCAGGATCGGGACCTTCGAGTTCACCGCGCAGGTCTGGCGTCACTCCGGACCGGACGGGTGGCACTTCGCCACGGTGCCGATCGACGTCGCCTCCGACATCACCGAGCTCACCGAGGGGACCCGGCGCGGCTTCGGGTCGGTGCGGGTCGCCGTCACCGTCGGGGCGACCTCGTGGCGGACCTCGGTGTTCCCCGACAGCCGAGCCGGGACCTACGTGCTGCCGGTCAAGAAGGCCGTGCGCGCGGCCGAGGACCTGACCGACGGCGACGAGGCACGCATCCTCCTCGAGCTGGTGGACCTGTAGGCGTCAGGCGCGCAGGTGGCGGGCCACCAGCAGGGCCGCGGCCTCCGGGTGCCCGGGCGCGAGCAGGCCCGCCGCGGCGAGCACGTACTGCCTGTCCACCACCGTGCGGGCCCGCTCCGGCACCGCCCAGCCGCCGGCGAGGTCACCCGTGGCCGGGCTCAAAGCTGCCGCGGCACGCCCGCCCGTCGCATGGCGCAGCACGCCGCCCGACCCGACGACCAGCCCGACCTGGCGCAGGTCCTTGCCGCTGCCGCGCGCGTGCCGTCGCAGCGCGACCGTCACGGCGAGCCGGGCGAGCTCGGCGTCGTCGTCGCGTCCCTGCTCGTCGTCGGGCAGGTACGCCGGGTCGGCCACCCGCCGGGTCGCGGCAGCCCGGAGCCGGTCGGCCGCGGCCTCGTCGAGCAGCCGCTCGGCGACCGCCGCCTCGACGACGCCGGCGGCGCCCCAGCGCATCCCGAGGTCGCCCTCGACGGTGCGGCTGCGCCACAGCACCTCGACGACCTCCTTGCGCAGCGCGGCGTCCTCACCCTGGGGCGTCACGACCGAGTAGACGTCGGTCGTCGCGCCGCCCACGTCGACCACCAGCACGTCGCCGGCACCCTCGACGGACCCGGCGCCGTCCGCGAGCACCTCGACGCCCGTCAGCACGGCGTCCGGGGTCGCGGCCCGCACCATGGCCGGGAAGTCGGCCCGGGACGAGAGCCCCTTGCCGCCGATCACGTGGCTGATGAACACCTCGCGGATCGCGCTCCGGGCCGGCAGCGGGTCCAGCCGGCCGATCTCCGGCAGAACGTTGGCCGTCGCGGTCACGGCCACACCCGCCGACCTCAGCCCGGCCACGACGTCGTCGCGCGCGTCGGCGTTCCCGGCCACCACCACCGGCACACCCAGCCGCGCCCCGGCCAGCGCGGACGCGTTGTGCCGCAACGTGTCCGCGTTCCCGCCGTCGGTACCGCCGACGAGCAGCACGACGTCGGGGCGCGACGCACGAAGGGTCACGAGGCCCGCGGCGTCGAGCGGCCCGGCCGCGACGTGCTCGACCCGGGCGCCGGCCGACAGCCCGACCCGGTGCCCGGCCTCGGCAGTCACCAGCTGTTCGTAGCCGACGACGGCGAGCCGGAGGCCACCGCCCGCCGACGAGCAGGCAAGCGTCTCGACGTCCGCAGCGGCACCCAGCGCCGCGCGCACCGCGTCGACACCGTCCATGACGTCCGTCGAGACCGTCGTGGGGTGCGAGGCAGTGCCGAGCAGCGAGCCGTCGGCGAGGTCGACCAGGGCCGCCTTGGTGAAGGTCGAGCCGACGTCGACGCAGACGACCAGGGGCACGTCAGGCGAGCGCGCGGGTGAGGTCCTCGACCAGGTCCTCGACGGCCTCGATGCCCACCGACAGGCGCACCAGGTCCCCCGGGACCTCCAGCGGCGAGCCGGCGGCGGACGCGTGGGTCATCCGGCCGGGGTGCTCGATCAGGGACTCGACCCCGCCGAGCGACTCGCCCAGGGTGAAGACCTCCGCCCGGTTGCAGACCTCGACCGCCGCCTCCTCGCCGCCCGCGACCCGGAAGGACACCATGCCGCCGAACGCCTTCATCTGCTTCACGGCGACGTCGTGGCCGGGGTGGTCCGGGAGGCCGGGGTAGAGCACCTCGGTCACCTTCGGGTGTGCGGTCAGCAGGTCGACGATGCGCTCGGCGTTGGCGCAGTGCCGGTCCATCCGGACGCCGAGGGTCTTGATGCCCCGGAGCACCAGCCACGAGTCGAACGGCCCGGCGACGGCGCCCATCGCGTTCTGGTGGTACGCCACCTTCTCGGCGAGCTCGTCGTCGGCCAGCACCAGCGCGCCACCGACCACGTCGGAGTGCCCGCCCAGGTACTTGGTCGTCGAGTGCACCACGGCATCCGCGCCGAGCGCGAGCGGCTGCTGGAGGTACGGCGAGGCGAAGGTGTTGTCGACCACGAGCAGGGCGCCGGCCTCGTGCGCGACCTCGGCGATCGCGGCGATGTCGGCGATCCCGAGCAGCGGGTTGGTGGGCGTCTCGACCCACACGACCTTGGTCTCCCCCGGACGGACGGCTGCCCGTACGGCGTCCGCGTCGTGGCCGGTGGCGGGGGTGTACGCCACGCCCCAGGCCTCCTGCACCTTCGCGAACAGGCGGTAGGTGCCGCCGTAGGCGTCACCGGGGATCACCGCATGGTCGCCGGGCCGGCACACCGTCCGGAGCAAGGTGTCCTCGGCCGCGAGGCCGGAGGCGAAGGCGAGCCCCCGACGGCCGCCCTCGATCGCGGCAAGGCACTCCTCCAGCGCCGTCCGGGTGGGGTTCGCGCTGCGGCTGTACTCGTAGCCGCCACGCAGGCCGCCGACGCCGTCCTGCTTGTACGTGGAGGTCTGGTAGATCGGCGGGACCACCGCTCCGGTCAGCGGGTCGGGCTCCTGGCCGGCGTGGATCGCGAGCGTCTCGAAGTGCATGGTGGACAGGGTATGGCGGGGGCCGGGCGTCGTACCTCCCGGCTAGGTTCGCTGCCGTGCCGGACCTCACCTTCCCGCTGCGCACCGAGCGGCTCGACCTGCGGCCCTACCGCGACGACGACCTCGACTTCCTCTACGAGATGCAGAGCGACGCCGACACCATGCGGTACCTCTACCAGGGGCCGCTCACCCGCGACGAGGTGGCGGAGTCGCTCCGGAAGAAGCTGGCGCGCGACACGCTGGGCGGAGAAGGCGACGGCCTCCAGCTGGTCGCCTCGCTCCGCGCGACCGGAGAGCGGGTCGGCGAGGCGACCTTGATCTGGCGGTCGGAGGAGCACCGCGGCGGCGAGCTGGGCTACCTCGTCCACCCCGCGCACCGTGGCCGGGGATATGCCACCGAGATGTCGGTCGAGATGCTCCGGCTCGCCTTCGACGAGCTCGGCTGGCACCGGGTCGTCGGCCGCCTGGACGCCCGCAACGCCGCCTCGGCCGCTGTGCTCGAGCGGCTGGGGATGCGGCGCGAGGCCCTGCTCGTCGAGAACGAGTGGGTGAAGGGCGAGTGGTGCAGCGCGCTCGACTACGCGCTGCTCGCCGCCGAGTGGCGGGCCAGCCGGTCCAGCGCCTGACGGGCTGTCCGCCCCGACCACTGCGCCGAACGGGACCGCCACGGAGGCGAGCGAGGCAGTCAGCTGCGGCAGCCGCTCGACCAGGTCGCCGAACAGGCCGGAGTAGGCCGGGATCGACAGCCGCACCGGCGGCATGCCTGCTCCTCGCTCACCTCGCCCTGCTGGGCCAGCCGGTCGAGCACCGCGACCACGTCGGCCAGAGCCTCGTCGATCGTGAACGCGCCCTCGGTCGTCGAGGGCTCGAGGCCGCGCTGCTGGAAGGCGGTCCGTCCCCCGGCACGTACCCGCCCAGCACGCCACCGGGCACGGGCGCCTCGAACTAACGCTCGACCGCCATGGGCGCGATCCTGGCACGATGCCGCCATGACCTCCCCCGCGACCGGTGGCACCTTCGGCGTCCGGTCGATGTCCGCACCCCTGCGGCGGGTGCTCGCCGTCCGTCCGGCGACGACCGGCGACTTCGCGGGGGCCGGCTGGCGCGAGCCGGACACCGATGCGCTGCTGCGCGAGCACGAGGCGTTCGTCGAGCTGCTCGACGGTCTCGGCGTCGAGGTGGTGCTCGCCGAGGCACCGGAGGGCATGGTCGACGCCTGCTTCGCCTACGACCCGGTCTTCGTCACCGGCACCGGAGCGGTCGAGCTGCGGATGGCCAAGCCGGCCCGCCGTGACGAGCCCGCGTTCCTGGTGGCCGAGACCGAGAAGGCCGGCGTGCCGGTGCTCGGCCGGCTCACCGGGCCGGCCACGGCCGACGGTGGCGACATGTGCTGGCTGGACGAGTCGACGCTGGCGGTGGGGCGTGGCTACCGGACCAACGCCGAGGCCCATCGCCAGCTCGCCGAGCTGCTCCGGCCCGACGGGGTCACCGTCGAGCGGGCCGACCTGCCGCACCACCTCGGCGCGGCGCACGTCATGCACCTGATGTCGGTGGTGTCCCCCGTCGCTCCCGACCTGGCCGTCGTCTTCGAGCCGCTCGCGCCGGTACCGCTGCTGGAGATGCTCGCCGAGCGCGGCTACCGCACCCTCCCCGCCGACCCGGACGAGCTCGACGACCAGGGCTGCAACGTGCTGGCCGTACGCCCCGGGGTCGTCGTGATGGCCGACGCGGCGCCGCGGACCCGGGCGACCCTGGAGAAGGCCGGCGTCGAGGTGCACACCTACGCCGCGAGCCAGGTCAACAAGGGTGACGGCGGGCCCACCTGCCTCACCCGCCCGCTGCTCCGCGGCTGAGGCCGGGCCGGAACACTCGCGGCGCCGAACCGGTTGGGAGTGGCACAGGAGGTCACATGTTCTTCGGCAGGAAGTCCGTCCCCGACAGCGTCGTCGCCCGCGACCAGGCGCTCCCCGGCCGCGCCGAGCGGCCGTACCGGATCGCTCCCGACCACGTCGTCCTCGGTACCCCGCTCGAGGGCCCGGTGCCCCCCGGCCACGAGGAGATCTTCGTCGCCATGGGCTGCTTCTGGGGGTCCGAGCGGATCTTCTGGCAGCTCCCCGGCGTGCACACCACGGCCGTGGGCTACCAGGGTGGCCACACCCCGAACCCGACCTACGAGGAGACCTGCACCGGGCGGACCGGCCACACCGAGGCGGTCCGGGTCGTCTACGACCCCGCGGCAGCACCCCTCGAGACGCTGCTGAAGGCGTTCTGGGAGAACCACGACCCGACCACCCCGAACCAGCAGGGCAACGACGTCGGCACCCAGTACCGCTCGGCGGTCTACACCACGAGCGACGGGCAGCTCGCGGCCGTGGAGGAGTCCCGGGCCCGCTACCAGCAGGCGCTGAAGGAGGCGGGCTACGGCGAGATCTCCACCGAGATCCGCCCGGCGGCCGAGGCCGGCGAGTTCTTCTACGCCGAGGACCACCACCAGGGCTACCTGCACAAGAACCCGCGGGGCTACTGCAACCACGGTTTCTGCCAGGTCGGCTACGACGCGTCCGCCCACGGCCAGGACGCCCCGACCCGGGTGGAGCTCCCCGGCACCTGAGCGGCCCTCACGAGGTGGACCCGGACCGGGGCTAGCCGACCTCGGTGACGTCGAGGACGGTGAACTCGGGCGGGTGGGCGCCGTGACGCGCGTGGCAGGTCAGCAGGCCCGGCTCGGGCCGCGCGCCGGCCTGCACGGTGACGATGAGGTTCCGCGGCTGCCGGCGCAGCCGCACCTGGAACCGGCCGTCACCCAGGTGCAGCGTCCCGGCCGGCGTGAGCGCGTCGATCGCCGGCTCGCCGAGCTCGCTGCGGACGTGCGCCACCGCGGCCTGCGCCGCCGGGGTGGTCGTCGAGCGCCCGCGCAGCAGGTCGGGCAGCACCTCGCCGCGCTCGTGGGCGGCGACCAGGTCCCCGGCACGCCCGGGCGCGACCCGCCCGTAGTACAGGCCGTGCGGCATCGCCACGACGTTCGCGGCGAACCGGTCACCTCCGACGTGCGAGCACTCCCACACCGCCGCGGGACGCAGCCGGGCCAGCGCCTCGGCGACCGGCCGGCCCTCGACGGCACAGCAGGTGTCGTGCCGGCCGTGGGTGCACACCAGGTAGAACGGTGCGTCGGACTGCGTGCCCGCGCTGCCGTCCAGCGGCAGCGTGCGCAGCTCGTCGTCAGCCCCGAAGTCACCCCACCACGCGGCCTCCCGGCCCGGGCGTGAGCTGACCACCGCCCAGGCCCGGCGCGGCGGCATCGGACGGCGTCCGGGCCGGCGGATCAGCAGCACCCGCAGGCCCTGCCGGATCGCGCGCCGCGACAGGTCCCAGCCGACCGCCGGGTCCAGCCGGGAGGACGTCAGCGCCTGCCGGCCCCAGCCACCAGGCTGCTCGACGAGGAGGTAGCCCGCCGCCGGTGCGGCGGTGCCTGCCATGGGGTCCTCGCGCAGGCGCGCGGCCACCGCGCACCGGGAGGTCGGGGCCGCAGGGGGTGCCTCGGTCACCGGGGCTCGACCACGACGACGGCCTCCCGCACCAGACGGCGCGCAAGGACCAGCGCGTCCGCAGGCTCCAGCCCGGGCAGGTCGGCGACGCGCAGCGTCTCGCCGCCGAGAAGGGCGCGCACGGCCTTGGCGGTCGCGCCCGGCAGCCGCAGCGTGCGGTCGTGCAGCCGCAGCACCGCGTCGTCGCCGTCCAGGGCCAGCGTGTGCCGCAGGTGGCGCCGGGCGCGCAGGACGCTGTCCGCATCGAGGGCCGAGAGCGCCGCCGCCTGCGCCAGCGGGGAGACCGGCTCCGGCCGGTTGCTGCCCACGAGCCCGGCGCCCAGCCGGTCGGCGACGTCCGCCGCCGTGACTGCGCGCAGGCGGGCGGTGAGCGCGGCCACGGTGGCGGTGACGTCGGCCTCGACCTGCGCGGGGTCGCCGAGGTCGACTCCCATCGGCAGCGACCGGCGCAGGGCCACCTCGTCGGTGACCTCGGCAAGAAGCGCCTCCAGCACGTGCTGCCGCGTCACCGGGTGCACCCCGACCGTCAGGTGGCAGGACACGTCCCCGAGCGCCACGGCGGCGTGCAGGTACCCGCGTGGCAGGTAGAGCGCGTCGCCGGGTCGGAGGACCGCGTCGAGGACCGGCTCCTCCTGGGCCCGCGCCTCGACGGCGACCCTGCGGTCGGACCACGGCTGGTCGCGCAGCGGGGCCGGGAGCACCGGCTCGTGGATCCGCCAGCGCTTCTCGCCCGCGACCTGGAGGACGAACACGTCGTGCACGTCGTAGTGCGCCGAGAACCCCTGCGACGAGCTCGGGGTGACGTAGGCGTTGACCTGGACGGGGTGGCCGAGGTCGGTGGTGAGGGCCCCGGCGAAGTCGATCAGCGGCGGCCACAGGCGGTGCAGGCCCTGGAAGACGACGGTGTGGCCGTCGGCGAACAGCTCGAGCACCCGGTCGTCGGCGACCTGGTCGGCGACCAGCGCCCCGGTGCCGCCCGACCGGGTGTAGCGGGACGGGGGCGTGACGGCGCCGTTCTTCGCGATCCGCAGGAACGGGGTGCGCAACCCGCGCCGGGACAGCAGCTCGTCGACGGCTGCGAGGGAGAAGAGGTCCTCGAAGCCCGTCGGGTTCGAGGCGGCCAGGGAGTCGCGGGTCGACAGCAGCGGGCCGCGGCCCCACACGTCGCTGGCGAAGGCGTCGGCATCGATGCCGACGCAGCGCCGTAGGGCGGGTCGGGAGGGAGCGCCCCCCGACCCGCCCGCCGGGTCGTGCGTCGTGCTCAGGGCAGGACCTCAGGCGCCGCTGTCCGCGCCACCGTCGCCGCCGCTGCCGGCACCGCCGTCAGCACCACCATCGGCGCCACCGTCGCCGCCGCTGCCGGCACCGCCGTCAGCACCACCGTCGGCACCGCCATCGGCACCGCCGTCCGCGCCGCCGTCGCCGCCGCTGCCGGCACCGCCGTCGGCCGGGCCGTGCTCCTGCGGGGTCGTGGTCATGTCCTCGTCGTCGAGCGCCATGTGAATCCTCCCTCTCGGAGTCCTTCGAGCACGCCCGCTGTCCGGACGCAGGACCGTCCTACCCGACGCGCACCCCTGAAACCAGCGGGTGCGGACGGCGCTCAGCCGGCCGCGAGGTGGCCCAACAGGTCCTGGCGGGTCAGGACGCCCGCCGGCTTCCCGTCCTCGTGGACGAGGACCGCGTCGGACTTCGCCAGCGCAGCCGTCGCCGCGGACACCGGCTCGCCGGAGCCGACGATCGGCAGCGGGGGCGACATGTGCCGCTCCAGGGCGTCGGCGAGGTGGGCGTCGCCGGAGAACAGCAGGTCGAGCAGCTCCTTCTCGCTCACCGAGCCGACCACCTCGCCGGCGGTGACCGGTGGCTCCGCCTTGACCACCGGCATCTGCGACACGCTGTACTCGCGCAGGATGTCGATCGCCTCGCGCACGGTCTCGTACGGGTGGACGTGCACCAGCGTGGGCACCTCGGCGCCCTTGCTCGCGAGCACGTCGCCGACCGTCGTGCCCGCCGAGGCGTCTCCGTCCAGGAACCCGTAGTCGGCCATCCAGTCGTCGTTGAAGATCTTCCCGAGGTAGCCGCGGCCGCTGTCCGGCAGGAGCACCACCACCACGTCGTCCTCGGTGAGCCGTTCGGCCACCCGCAGGGCCGCGACCACGGCCATGCCGCAGGACCCGCCGACGAGCATGCCCTCCTCGCGGGCGAGCCTCCGCGTCATGTGGAAGGAGTCACGGTCGGACACCGGCACGATCTCGTCGGACACCGAGCGGTCGTACGCCGAGGGCCAGAAGTCCTCTCCGACGCCCTCGACGAGGTACGGCCGGCCGGTCCCGCCGGAGTAGACCGAGCCCTCGGGGTCGGCACCGACGACCTGCACCCGCCCGTCGCTGGCCTCCTTGAGGTAGCGCCCGGTCCCGCTGATGGTCCCGCCCGTGCCGACGCCCGTGACGAAGTGCGTCACCCGGCCGTCGGTCTGCTCCCAGATCTCCGGGCCGGTGGTCTCGTAGTGCGACCGCGGGTTCTCCGGGTTGGAGTACTGGTCGGGCTTCCAGGCGCCGTCGATCTCGCGCACCAGCCGATCGCTCACGCTGTAGTACGAGCGCGGGTCCTCGGGCGCGACCGCCGTCGGGCAGACCTCGACGCGGGCGCCGTACGCGGTCAAGACGTTGATCTTGTCCTGGCTGACCTTGTCGGGCAGCACGAACACGCAGTGGTAGCCGCGCTGCTGGGCCACCATGGCCAGCCCGACGCCGGTGTTGCCCGAGGTGGGCTCGACGATCGTGCCCCCGGGACGCAGCGCGCCGGACTTCTCGGCGGCGTCGATCATGCGCACGGCGATCCGGTCCTTCACCGACCCGCCGGGGTTGAGGTACTCGATCTTCGCGAGCACCGTGGCCGGGACGTCCCGGGCGACGGACTTGAGCCTGACCAGCGGGGTGTTGCCGACCAGGTCGACCATGGACTCGTAGACCTGCATGCCAGGAAGCCTAGGGCGGTGGCCGGGCCCGGCTGCCAGCCGGTCGCGGTCCGCTAGATTCGCGGCCGTGGCCCGCCCTCCTGCCGTGCAGCTCGCGCCAGGGGTGTGGCGGGTGCCCACGGCGCCCAAGGACCTCGTCAACTCCTTCGTCCTGGTCGACGACGACGGCCAGGCCACCCTGGTCGACGCCGGCCTCAGGCGCGCCACCTCGGCCGTCCTCGCCGGGCTGGCGCACATCGGGCTCGCCCCGCCGGACGTGACCCGCCTGCTGGTCACCCACGCCCACCCGGACCACGTCGGCGGGCTGGCGAGGCTGCGCGGCCGCACCGGGGCGACGGTCGCGGTCCACGAGCGGGACGCGCCGTACGTCCGCGAGGGGCGCGGGCCGGTGCTCGACCGCAGCACCCTCGGCGGTCGGCTGTTCCGGCGCAACCGCGGCTCCGCGCCGACGCCGGTCGACGAGGAGCTGGTCGACGGGCAGGTCCTCGACGTCGCCGGCGGCGTGCGCGTCGTGCACACCCCGGGGCACACCCCCGGGCACGTGGCGCTGCTGCACGAGCGGTCCGGTGTCCTCATCACCGGCGACTCGATCTTCAACGCGTTCCACCGGATGACGTGGTCGATCGCCGCGTTCTGCACCGATGCGAGCCTCAGCCGGCAGACGGCCGACCGGCTGGGCGAGCTCGAGTACGACGTCGCCGCCTTCACCCACGGGCCGGAGATCCGCGACGGCGCCCGCGAGGCGGTTCGCGGCTTCCTCGCGGCGAAGAAGGCCTGAGGCCGATGGTCACCAAGGCACGGGTCGCGCGGCGGATCGCCATGGCCGCTGCCTACGGCGGAGGCGGGCTCGGCGTGCTCTCGGCGGGCGCGTTCGGACTGATCCGTGCGGAGGCCGCGCTCGCCCGGCGCGCCATCGGCGAGCCCAGCGGCACTCCCCCCGACACCGACGGCCGCTACGGCGCCCACCACGCCGGGGAGCCGCTGCGGCTGGCCGTCCTCGGCGACTCCAGCGCCTCCGGCCTCGGGGTCGAGGCTCCGCACCAGACGCCCGGCGCCATGCTCGCTGCCGGCGTCGCCGAGTGCGCGGACCGCCCGGTGGACGTCAAGGTGGTCGCCTTCGTCGGGGCGCGCAGCTCCGACCTGTCGGCCCAGGTCGAGCAGATCGAGCGGTGGGCGCCGGACGCGGCGCTGATCATGATCGGCGCGAACGACGTCACCCACCGGGTCCGGCCGGCGGCTGCGGTCCGGCACCTGGACCACGCGGTGCGCCGGCTGCGCGACCTGGGCGCGCAGGTCGTCGTGGGCACCTGCCCCGACCTGGGCACGGTCGAGCCGGTGCCGCAGCCGCTGCGCTGGATCGCGCGCCGGGCCAGCCGCCAGCTCGCGGCAGCCCAGACGATCGCGGTCGTCGAGGCCGGCGGGCGCACCGTCTCGCTGGGGGACATCCTGGGCCCGGAGTTCGCCGCCTCGCCCGCGGAGATGTTCGGTCCGGACCGGTTCCACCCCTCGGTCACCGGCTACGCCAGCGCGGCCGCGGTCATGCTGCCCTCGATGTGCGCCGCGCTCGGGCTGTGGTTCGGCAGCACCGCGGAGCTGGCGCCCGACCTCGCCCGCGGCGAGGGCGTCCGCCCGGTGTCGCTGGCCGCCGCGGAGGCGGCCGACGAGCCGGGCACCGAGGTCGCCGGCGCGCAGGTCGGGGGCCGGGACCGCGGGCCGCGCGGGCGCTGGGCGCTGCTGCGCCATCGCGGCGGGGCCGAGGCCCGGGCCGCCACGGAGCTGCTGGCCACCGCGGAGACCGAGGCGCCGCCGCGCTAGCCTGGAGCGTGTTACCGGCCGGTAACCCGTCCGTCCAGGAGGTCCCCGTGCCCGAGGCAGTGATCGTCGCGACCGCGCGCAGCCCGATCGGGCGCGCCTTCAAAGGCTCACTGGTCGACGTCCGGCCCGACGACCTGGCGACCACCGTGGTCCGCGCCGCGCTGGACCAGGTCCCCGAGCTGGACCCGGCCACCCTGGACGACCTGATGCTGGGCTGCGCGGAGCCCGACGGCGAGCAGGGCGTCAACATGGCCCGTCGGGTCGCGGTCGCCCTCGGCTTCGACTCGCTCCCCGGCACCACCGTGAACCGGTTCTGCGCGTCGTCGGTGCAGACCTCCCGGATGGCCCTGCACGCCATCAAGGCCGGCGAGGGCCACGCCTTCGTCTCCGCCGGGGTCGAGTGCGTGTCCCGCTACCCCGCCTTCGCGGGCGCCGGCGGGGGCGGCGAGCAGTACGTCAACCCCCTGTTCGACCAGGCGCGGGCCCGGACCGAGGCCACCGCCGCCTCGAACCAGACCTGGACCGACCCGCGTGCCGAGGGCCTGCTGCCCGACGTGTACATCTCGATGGGCCAGACCGCGGAGAACCTCGCGACCTCGCACGGGGTCACCCGCGCCGAGCAGGACGAGTTCGGTGTGCGGTCCCAGAACCTGGCCGAGAAGGCCATCGCCGACGGCTTCTTCGAGCGCGAGATCGTCCCCGTCACCACCCCGGACGGCACCGTGGTGACCACCGACGACGGCCCGCGCCCGGGAGTCACCGTCGAGGGCGTGTCCGGGCTGCGGACCGTGTTCCGCGAGGACGGCACCGTCACCGCGGGCAACTGCTGCCCGCTCAACGACGGCGCCGCCGCCGTCGTGATCATGTCCGACACCCGCGCCGCCGAGCTCGGCATCACCCCGCTGGCCAGGATCGTCTCGACCGGGGTCAGCGGCCTGTCCCCCGAGATCATGGGCCTCGGCCCGGTCGAGGCCTCCCGCCGGGCCCTCGCGCTGGCCGGCATGAGCATCGGCGACATGGACCTGGTGGAGATCAACGAGGCCTTCGCGGCCCAGGTGATCCCGTCCTACCGTGCGCTGGGCATCGACCTCGACCGGCTCAACGTCCACGGCGGGGCGATCGCCCTGGGACACCCGTTCGGCTCCACCGGCGCCCGTATCACCACCACCCTGCTCAACGGCCTCCGCAGCCGCGACCAGGAGTACGGGCTCGAGACCATGTGCGTCGGCGGCGGGCAGGGCATGGCGATGGTGCTGCAGCGCCTGAGCTGACCCGGCCGCGCTACAGGCGTCGGCGCAGGTCGGCGAGCAGCCGGGCCGCCCGCTCGACCTCGGTCCGCGCCGGCGCCCGGGCACAGGTGTCGAACCAGACCTCGTCGTCCGGTCCGGTGAGGTCCAGGGCACCCAGCAGGTCGTGCCCCGCCACCGCCACCTGGTCGCCGGCCGCCAGGTCCGAGAGCGCGGGCACCGGGAGCCACCCCGGCGGGGGACGGCCGGCCGCGGCGGCCTCCAGGCAGCGGGCGACGTGCGCGAGGTCGGTCGCCACGGCCCGTCCCGCCTGCGCCCGGCCGTGGTAGGGCGGGAAGCCGTTCTCCGGGGGCGCCGGCAGGCCGGCCAGCCGGGCCTGCGACATCGACCGCAGCCGGTCCGGCACCCGGCGGACCTCGGCGGCGAGCTCGCCCCGCAACGGCACCCAGGGGTCGGGGGCGGGCTGGTGGTCCTGCGGCACGCCGGAACCCTAGCCAGGGGGTTGTGGCGCGCCGAGGCGATGGGGCAGGCTCGCCCCATGGTTCGCTGACTCTGCACTGGAGGCGCCGATGTCCCTGCATCACTCCGAGGCCACCCACCAGCAGCTCGTGGAGCGGGTGCCCCAGGTCACCGGGCGCGACCTGCCCCAGTGGTTCGAGGCCCTCGAGAACGGACCCGGCCTGCTCCGCTTCGACGAGCGGGTGAACTGGCTGCGCGACGAGCACAACATCTCGCACGGCCACGCCTCGGCGATCGTGCACGAGCACGACAAGCGTCGTGGAGCACGGCGTCACACCTGAGCAGGCGCGCGAGTTCGTCCGCGAGCACCATCGCGGCGTCCTCGGCAGCGGAACGGGCCGCCCCCACGAGGGGGACGGCCCGTTGCGGACGTGCGGCGGCTGCTAGTCGCTGCCTCGCAGGATCGCGATCAGGCGCAGCATCTCGATGTAGAGCCAGACCAGGGTGACCACGAGGCCGAACGCGGCGAGCCAGGAGAAGCGCTCGGGGATGCCGTTCTTGACACCCTGCTCGGCGAAGTCGAAGTCGAGGATGAGCATCGCGGCAGCCAGGCCGACCGCGAAGAGCCCGATGGCGAAGCCCAGCGGCCCCTGCCGGAGGCCGAAGTCGCCCCCACCGCCGGCGATCATGACCACGAGGTTCACCAGGCAGAAGACCAGGTAGCCGCCCATCGCGATGAGCACGGTCTTGCGGAACTTCGGGGTGGCCTTGACCAGCCCGCTCTTGTACGCCGCCAGCGCGACGGCGAACACCGCGAGCGTGCCGAGGACCGCCTGGCCGACGATGCCGTCCCACTGGTTCTCGAACGCCCGGCTGATGCCGCCGATGAACAGGCCCTCCGCCGCCGCGTACGAGAGGATCAGCGCGGGGTTGGTGGACTGCTTGAAGGCGATGACCAGACCCAGCACGAGACCGACGACGACGCCGCCGATGGTCAGGAGCGGGTTGGCGATGGCGTAGTTCACGACCGCCAGGGGCAGCAGGACCGCGAACATCAGGCCGGTCTTGATGACGACGTCGTCCATCGTCATGCGGCCGGTGTCGACGCCCGTGGCGGGCGGCGCGTTGTACATCTCCTCGAGCTGACCCGCTGTCGCCGTGGGCGCAGCGGCCGTCGTCTCGTTGAAGGTGGCGTAGCCCTTCCGGGAGAACGCCTTGCTGTTGTTGAAAACCGGGTTTCGGCTCTCCATGACACTCCTCCGTCGGGTGCCCGCGCCGACGTCACGGGGCGGTTCCTGACCAGCGTAACGAAGTCCGTCACGGGTGGGTTCCCGTCGTGCCCCCGGTGGGACTCGAACCCACACTGGACCCGCTTTTAAGGCGAGCGCCTCGACCGATTGGGCTACAGGGGCTGCACCGGCTGGCGCTCAGGCTAGAGGTAGACCCGGCGGGCGTGCAGGGCGTGCGCCCCGGCCACCCGGTCGAGGAAGAGCAGGCCGTCGAGGTGGTCCACCTCGTGCTGCACCGCGCGAGCCTCGAAGGCGTCGGTCACCAGCTCGACCGGCTCCCCCGTCCCCGGCAGCAAGCCGCGCACGGTGACCCGGGTCGCCCGCTTCACGTCCCCGGTGAGGTCGGGCACCGACAGGCACCCCTCACGGCCGCGCTCCCACCGGCTGGCGGACACCACGACGGGGTTGGCCAGCACGAGGGTGCCGTGGCAGGTCCGCGCCCTCGGGTGGCCGGTGACGTCGAGCGAGAACACCCGGGCGGGCACGCCGATCTGGGGTGCGGCCAGCCCGACGCAGCCGGCCGAGGCGCGCTGGGTGGCGAGCAGATCGGCCGCGAGGAGCACGACGTCGGGGTCCGACGGGTCGACGTCGGCGGAGGCGGTCGAGAGCACGACGTGCGGTGCGTGCAGCGCGGGCCGGACCCGCCCCTCCGGCAGGGACGGGAGCAGGCTCACAGCACGTCGGGGTCGAGCACCCGCAGCGAGACGTCGACACCGAGATCGGCCCCCACGGTCGCCAGGTCGCGACTGAGCTGCTCCGGGTCGACGGTGCCCGGCAGGTCGACCTCGGCCAGCAGGACGTAGAGGTCGCCCGACAGCCTGGTCGAGAGGTCGGTGACGTTGCCGCCCGCATCGGCCACGAGCGCGGTGACCGTGGCGACGATGCCCGGCCGGTCGGCACCGTGCACCGAGAGCAGGTAGGCGGTGCCGAGCGGGGCGGCCGGCGCCTCGTGCGGCACCTCGCGCACCGACACGACCAGCGAGCCGTCCGCGGCGAGCGACGCGAGCGCCTGCTGGGCCTCGGTGGGGGTGACCTCGGCCTCGGCGACCAGGACCATCGCGAAGTGGCCGCGCAGGATGGTCATCGTCGAGTCCTCGAGGTTGGCCCCGAGCTCCGCGAGCACCGCCGCGGTGTCGGCGATGATGCCCGGTCGGTCGTGACCGAGCACGGTGACTGCGAGCCTGGTCACCGGCTCGCCTCGGTGAACTCCGCGCGCGGGGTCTGCAACGACCCGAGCGAGACGACCTCGCGCCGGAAGAACAGCGCCAGCGTCCAGTCGAGGATCACCCGCACCTTGCGGTTGAGGGTCGGCACCCGGCTCACGTGGTAGGTCCGGTGCATGAACCAGGCGGGGAAGCCGCGCAGCTTCACGCCGTAGACCTGGGCAACGCCCTTGTACAGGCCGAGCGAGGCCACCGAGCCGGCGTACTTGTGGGCGTACACCTCGGGGTCGCGCCCGTTGAGGACCCGGGCGATGTTGTCGCCGAGCGTCTTGGCCTGGCGCACGGCGTGCTGCGCGCTCGGCCCGCACATCGCACCCGGCGGGCCGGTGAGGTCGGGCACCGCGGCGCAGTCACCGGCCGACCAGGCGCTGTCGACGCCCTCGACCCGCAGGTCGGTCCGGCACCTCACCCGGCCCTTCTCGTCCAGCGGCAGCCCAGTCCTGCCCAGCATCGGGTTGGCCTTGACCCCCGCGGTCCACACGATGGTCTCGGCGTCGAACTCCTCGCCGTCGGAGAGCACGACGTGACCGTCGACGCAGGACTCCAGCCGGGTGTGCAGGCGGACGTCGATCTTGCGCTTCACGAGCTCGTCGACCGCGTACCTGCCCATGTCCTCCCCGACCTCGGGGAGGATCCGGCCGCTGGCCTCGACGAGGACGAAGCGGATGTCACCCTTGGCCAGGTCGGGGTAGTAGCGGGTCGCGTACATCGCCATGTCCTCGAGCTCGGCGAGCGCCTCGATCCCGGAGTAGCCACCCCCCACGAAGACGAAGGTGAGCAGCTTGCGCCTCGCCTCGTGGTCGGTGACCGTGGTCGCGATGTCGAGCTTCTCCAGGACCTGGTTGCGCAGGGCGATGGCCTCCTCGACCTGCTTGAAGCCGATGGCCTGCTCGGCGAGCCCGGGGATCGGGAGCGTCCGCGCCACCGAGCCCGGCGCCACGACCACGATCTCGTAGCTCAGGTCGTACGGCTCGCCGCGTACCGGGCTGATCCTCGCGGTGCGGCGCTCGTGGTCGATCGACTCGACCCGGCCGGTCAGCACCTCGCACCTGTCCAGCACGCGGCGCAGCGGCACCACGACGTGCCGCGGCTCGACGCTGCCGGCCGCGGCCTCGGGCAGGAACGGCTGGTAGGTCATGTACGACCGGGGGTCGACCACGATGACCTCGACGCGCTGGGCCTTGAGCTCGGCCCGGAGCCTGCGCTGCAGCCGCAGGGCGGTGTACATGCCGACGTAGCCCCCGCCCACGACCAGGATGCGGGTGCGGGCCGGGGACGCAGCGGGCGTGATCGCCATGCTCGCAGCCTAGGGCGCGACCCCGGCGAGGGTCGCGGCCCGGTCCAGCACCCGGTCGAGCATGTCCTCGGTGAGCCGCCCGGTGAAGGTGTTCTGCTGGCTCGGGTGGAAGCAGCCCACGACCGTCAGCCCGCCGAGCGGCACCTCGGCGCCGTGCCCGAACCGCGGCCGCGGTCGCGGCACCTCGAGACCGAGCCGCGCCAGCGTGCCCAGCGTGGACTGCCAGGCGAAGCCGCCGAGCGCCACCACCGCCCGCAGGCGCGGGAGCAGCAGCGCCACCTCCGCATCCAGCCAGGGGGCGCAGGTGTCCCGCTCGGCGGGTGTCGGCACGTTGGCCGGCGGCGCGCAGCGCACAGCCGCCAGCATCCGGGTGCCGATCAGCCGCTGACCGTCGCCCGCGTGCGTGCTGGCGGACTGCGCGGCCAGGCCCGCCCGGTGCAGCGCGGCGAAGAGCCAGTCTCCGCTCCGGTCGCCGGTGAAGATCCGGCCGGTGCGGTTGCCGCCGTGCGCGGCAGGGGCCAGGCCGACGACGAGCAGCGTCGCGTCAGGGTCCCCCCACCCGGCGATCGGGCGGCCCCAGTACTGCTCGCCGGCGAAGGACCGCCGGCGCTGCACCGCGACCTGCTCGCGCCACTCGACCAGCCGCGGGCAGGCCCGGCAGACGGAGACGGCGGCGTCGAGGTCGCCGACCCCGGTCGCGGCGGCGGCCAGCCGGCGAACGTCCTCGGCGTGCTGCGCGACGGGCGTGGTGGCCTCCGCCGGGTCGCCGGGCCAGCCCGTGCCGGGCGGGACCGGGCCGCGCACCGGGCTCAGAGACGGCTGCGGAGCAGGTCGACGGTCCGGCGCCAGGCGGCGGCCGAGTGCTCCTTGTCGTGGGCCTCGGGACGGGTGTCGTTGAAGAAGGCGTGAGCGGAGCCCGGGTAGTCGTAGACCTCGACCGAGCCGCCGGCCTGCTCGATGCCCCGGACGGCCGCCTGGACGCCCTCGGCCTGGGAGGTGCCGTCCTGCTCGGAGGCGTGGATCATCGCGCTCTTGTTGGCGTAGTTGCCCCAGGTCGGTGCCATCTTCTCCCAGGGCAGCGCGGGGTAGAAGCCGACCGCGACCTTGACCTCGTCGTCCAGCGCCCCGCTCCACAGGGCCAGCGAGCCGCCCATGCAGAAGCCGACCGCGCCGATGCCGTTGCCCTCGACCTCGTCCCGGCTCGCCAGGTAGCGGGCCGCGCCCTGGATGTCCCGGGCGGCGCGGTCCATCTCCAGGGACATGAGCAGCCGCCGGGCGTCGTCGGGCTCGTCGGTCTGCTCGCCGTGGAAGAAGTCCGGCGCGAGCGCGACGAACCCTTCCTCGGCGAAGCGGTCGCTGACGTCCTTGATGTGGTCGACCAGGCCCCACCACTCCTGGACCACGACCACCCCCGGATGCGGCCCGTCGGCGTCCGGCACGGCGAGGTAGGCCTCGCAGGTGCCGCCGTTGCTTCCGAAGCTGACCATCTCGCCCACGGCGGGACCTCTCTCGAACCGATGAGGTGCGGCGCCCCGGCGGGCGCCCCCGGAGACCTTTCCACCCCAGCGGCGTCCTACGCCAGGGTCAGGTCCGCGTGTCGAAATCGGTGGCCCCTCCGCCCGGGCGCCCCTACGGTCGTCGCCCGTGACGACCGCTGCCCCCGCCTCCCCCAGGCCCGCGATCCGCGCCTTCGAGCCGGGCGACGTCGCGGCGGCCGGCCGGCTGCTCGCCGAGCGGCACGCGGCGCACCGCCGGGCCGAGCCGCTGCTGGCCGCCCGCTTCGAGGACCCGGCCGCGGCCTGCGCGCAGGTCGAGGAGGAGGTGGCCGCGGGCGCGACCGGAGCCGTCGCCGTCGTGGACGAGGGGCTGGTCGGCTACCTGCTCGGCCGGCACAAGCCGGGATCGGCCTGGGGACCGAACCGCTGGGTCGAGTCGGCCGGCCAGGCCGTGCGGGACCCCGAGGTCGTCCGCGACCTCTACGCCCTGGCCGCGACCCGATGGGTCGCCGAGGGGAACGACGTGCACTACGCCCTGGTCCCCGCGCACGACGCGGGGCTGGTCGACGCGTGGTTCCGGCTGGGCTTCGGCCAGCAGCACGTGCACGCGGTCCGCGAGCTCGCGACGGAGGCTGCGACGGTGCCGCCCGGCCTGACCATCCGCCCCGCGGAGCGGCGGGACATCCCGCTGCTCGGCCGGCTGGACCTCGAGCTGCCGCTGCACCAGGGGCTCGCCCCGACCTTCTCCTCGGGAGAGCTGCCGACCCTCGAGGAGGCCGTCGCCGACTGGGAGGACTCGTTCGACGACGAGGGCTTCGGCTACCTGGTCGCCGAGCACGAGGGCGCCGTCGTCGGCGCGGCGGTGGCCTGCCCGCTCGACAAGTCGTCGATCCACACCCCTCTCATGCGCCCCGACCGCGCCGGCTTCCTCGGCTTCGCCGCCGTGCTGCCCGAGGCGCGCGGGCTCGGTGCCGGCCGGGCGCTGGGCGAGGCGGTGCACGACTGGTGCGCGGCCGAGGGCTTCACCAGCCTGGCCACCGACTGGCGGGCCACCAACCTGCTCTCGTCCCGGACCTGGCCGCGGCTGGGGTACCGGCCCACCTTCCTGCGCCTGCACCGCCGGCTGGGCTACTGAGGCCCAGAGGTCCCCGGCGGGACGGTGCGCCTTCCTGTCCCCACCATGACCTAGGTTCTGCGGATGGTCGAGACCGCCCTGCCCGTCGCGGTCGAGGGGCCGGACCGGCACCGCCACCCGACGAGGGGCTACGTCTACCTCGTCGTCGCGGCCGCGCTGTTCGCGCTCAACGGCACGGTCTCGAAGGTCATCCTCGCCAGCGGCTTGTCCGCGATGCGGCTGACCGAGCTGCGCTGCGCCGGCGCCGCGCTGGGGCTCGGGCTCGTCGTCCTCGTCGTGTCGCCGCGACGGCTGCGGGTCTCGCGGTCCGAGCTCCCGCTGCTCGCCGCCTACGGCGTGGCGGGCGTGGCGCTGACCCAGGTCTTCTACTTCGTGGCGATCGCCCGGATGCCGGTCAGCATCGCGCTGCTGCTGGAGTACACGGCGCCGGTGATGGTGGCGCTGTGGGCCCGGTTCGTCTTCCACGAGCGGGTGCGGAGTCGGGTGTGGGTCGCGCTCGGCCTGTCGCTGGCCGGGCTGGCTCTGGTCGCCGAGGTCTGGACCGGCGGGACGCTCGACGGGCTCGGCGTCGCCGCCGCGCTCGCCGCGGGGGTCGCGCTGGCGACGTACTACCTGCTCGGCGAGCACAGCGCGAGCCGCCGCGACCCGCTGTCGACGACGTTCTGGGCGTTCGTCTTCGCGACCGTCTTCTGGTCGGCGGTCCAGCCGTGGTGGGGTTTCCCGGTGGGGTCCACGACCGGCGACGCGGCACTGCTCGGCAACCTCGCGGGTCACGCGCTGCCGCTGTGGGCGCTCCTCACCTCGATGGTGGTGCTCGGCACGATCATCCCGTTCGTCCTCGTGCTCTCCGGCCTGCACCACCTTCCGGCGACCCGCGTCGGCATGGTGGGGATGCTCGAGCCGGTGCTGGCCGGCGTGGTGGCGTGGGCGTGGCTGGCCGAGGCGCTCGGGGCGGTGCAGCTCGCCGGGGCCGTCGTGGTGCTCGCCGGGATCGTGCTGGCGCAGACCGCCCGCTGACCCGGCGCCGTCAGGAAGGCCCTCGGTCCGGCGGGCCGAACAGCGGCAGCGCGGCGTCCAGCCCCTCGACGACGACGTCGGGTGCGCCACCCGAGGCCAGCCAGCCGGCCCTGGTCAGGCGCTGGTGGACGAGCGTGTCGGTGCCGCCGGTGCCGCCGGTGCCCTCTCGCGCCATCAGGGACTCGCCGTTCGGCCGGTAGCCCAGGGCGCGCGACACCCCGAGCGACGCGTGGTTGTCGTGCCATGCCGAGGTGATCGCCGCCTGGGCGCCGAGGTGGTCGAAGGCCAGCGCCAGGACGGCTCGACGCATCGCCGTGCCGACCCCCGTCCCCCGCGCGTCCGTCGCCAGCCACGACGACGTGTCGACCGTCCGCAGGCTGCGGTAGTCGGGCCCTTCGAGGCCCTGGAGGCCCAGCACGTCGGCGCCGCGGCGGACGACGAAGAACACCTCCCAGCCGTCCGGCGACCAGGTGCCCATCGACCGCCAGTACGTCTGGTGCACGACGGTGCCGCGCCAGGTCCGCTCGTCCAGGCCGGGGTAGCGGACGGCGCTGGGGTCCAGCTCGAGGTCGTCCGGCAGCGCGGCCGAGACCGCCGCCAGGTCGGTCTTCGGTCATGGCCGTGAGGACGAGGTCCCCGGTCGCGAGCCGGAGGCCGTGCAGCGGCCACCAGGGAGTTGTCACGGGCGCTCCGCCAGGGACCACGCGATGCCGTCGAGGATGTCGTGCTCGGACACGACGACGTCGTCGACCGGGACGTTCTCCATGAGGACGGCGAGCACCAGCGCCCCCGCGCCGATGACGTCCACCCGGCCGGGATGCATGAACGGCAGCGCGGCCCGCTCGTCGCGGGTCATGGCGAGCAGCCGCTCGGCGATGCGGTGCACGTCGGCGGCGGGGACGCGCGCATGGTGGATACGGTCGCGGTCGTAAGCGGGCAGGTCGAGTGCCATGGCGGCCACCGTCGTGACCGAGCCGGCGAGGCCGACCAGCGTCCGCGCGTCGGCGAGGGGCACCGTCTCCGCCGCGAGCCGGACCGCGGCCTCCACGTCGGAGCGGGCCGCCGCCACCTGGGCGGCGGTGGGCGGGTCGTCGTGCAGGTGCCGCTCGGTCATCCGCACGCAGCCGACGTCGACCGAACGGCCGGCCCGGGGGTCCGCTCCGGGAGCGCCGAGGACGAGCTCGGTGGAGCCGCCGCCGATGTCGGCGACGAGGAAGGGCTCGCGCAGGCCACGGCCGGCCAGCTCGCGGGTGGCCCCGGCGAACGAGAGGGCGGCCTCCTCGTCACCGGACACCACCTCGGGCTCGACGCCGAGCCGGTCACGCACGCCCTCGACGAACTCGTCACGGTTCTGCACGTCGCGCGAGGCCGACGTCGCCACGAAGCGCACCCGCTGCGCGCCGGTGGACGTCACCACCTCGGCGTAGTCGTCGCAGGCGGCGAACGTGCGCGCCAGCGCCTCGGGAGCCAGCCGCCGGGTGCGGTCGACACCCTGGCCGAGCCGGACGATCGTCATCCGCCGGTCGACCTCGGTGAGGGTCGCCGACTCCACGTCGAGGTCGGCCACGAGCAGCCTGATCGAGTTGGTGCCGCAGTCGACGGCGGCGACCCGCGTCACTCCTCGACCACCACGCAGGGACCGCCGCGCCACCACTGGGGCAGGGCGGCCAGCGCCTCGTCGCCGAGCGGGTTGGCACCTGGGCCCTCGGCGAGGGACTGTGCGACCAGGACGTGCAGGCACTTGACCCGGTCGGGCATCCCCCCGGCGGACACGCCCGCGATCTCCGGGACCTCCTCGACGGCGTCCCGCCGCGCCAGGTAGCGGTCGTGCGCGGCCCGGTACCCCGCCGCGAGGGAGGCGTCGGTGCCGAGCCGCTCGGTCATCTCGCGCATGGTGCCGCCCGCCTCCAGCGTGCCGATGGCACCGGCGGCCTTCGGGCAGGTCAGGTACCAGAACGTGGGGAACGGGGTGCCGTCGGGCAGCCGCGGCGAGGTCGCGACGACGTCCGGGTTGCCGCACGGGCAGCGGTGGGCGACGGCGAGCACGCCACGTGCCTCACGCCCCAGCTGCGCGGACACGGCCGCGAGGTCACGCGGCTCGGCCCCGGGGCTCACCGGGTGGCCGGGCGACCGCCACCGGCCACCTCGACGCTGTGCCACAGGTCCGTGAACCACGGGCTGCGCCCCGCCTTCGCGGGGACCGCCTGCGCCGCCGCGTCGGCCGCGTCGGCCGCCACCGACTCGTCGGGCTCCAGCACGACGTACGCCGTCTCGCCGGGCATGACGTAGTGCAGCCGCTCGCGGGCCTGGGCCTCCACGTAGGCCTGGTCGCCCCACCGGTCGTGCTGGCGCTCGAGCGCGGCGACCTTCTCCTCCTGCTCGGCCACCTTCGCCCGGAAGTCGGCGATGTCGCCGCGCTGCGAGAGGTACTCGCGCAGCGGGTAGGCCAGCGAGATCGCGAGCAGGCAGACCACCAGGGCGAGCATGGCTGCCCGGCCCGTCAGGTTGGTCCGCCGCGGCTCGCGGCCGTCGCCGGCCGGCATCAGGGCTGGTGCCTCGGGAAGGCCGTCCGGCCGGCGTAGCGGGCGGCGTCGTCGAGCTCCTCCTCGATGCGCAGGAGCTGGTTGTACTTGGCCACCCGCTCCGAGCGGGCCGGCGCGCCGGTCTTGATCTGCCCGCAGTCCGTGGCGACCGCGAGGTCGGCGATCGTGGTGTCCTCGGTCTCACCCGAGCGGTGGCTCATCATGCAGCGGTAGCCGTTGCGGTGGGCCATGGACACGGCGTCCAGCGTCTCGGTGAGCGTGCCGATCTGGTTGACCTTGACCAGCAGGGCGTTGGCGGTCGTCTCGCGGATGCCCCGGGCCAGCCGCTCCGGGTTCGTGACGAACAAGTCGTCCCCGACGATCTGCACCCTGTCGCCGAGCTGGTCGGTCATGGCCTTCCAGCCGGCCCAGTCCTCCTCGCTCATCGGGTCCTCGATGGACACCAGCGGGTAGGACGACACCAGCTCGGCGTAGTACGCCGTCATCTCCTCGGCGGACTTCTTGGCACCCTCGAACGCGTAGCTGTCGCCCGCGTAGAACTCGGTCGCCGCGACGTCCAGCGCGAGGGCGATGTCGTCGCCGAGCGAGAAGCCCGCCTTCTCGACGGCGACCGCGATGAGGTCGAGCGCGTCGCGGTTGCTGGGCAGGTCCGGGGCGAAGCCGCCCTCGTCGCCCAGGCCGGTCGCCAGCCCCTTGTCCTTCAGCACCGACTTCAGCGCGTGGTAGACCTCCGCACCCCACTGCAGGGCCTCCCGGAAGGTCGTGGCCCCGATCGGCGCGACCATGAACTCCTGGACGTCGACCCCGGTGTCCGCGTGGGCCCCGCCGTTGAGGATGTTCATCATCGGCACCGGGAGCAGGTGGGCGTTGGGGCCGCCGACGTAGCGGAACAGCGGCAGCTCGGCCGACTCGGCCGCGGCACGCGCGACCGCGAGGGAGACACCCAGGAGCGAGTTGGCGCCGAGGCGGGACTTGGTCGGCGTCCCGTCGAGGTCGATCAGCGCCTGGTCGACGAGGCGCTGCTCGCTGGCCTCGAAGCCGACCAGTGCGGGACCGATCTCGTCCAGGACCGCGATGACGGCCTTCTCGACGCCCTTGCCGGCGTAGCGCTTGCCCCCGTCGCGCAGCTCGTGGGCCTCGAACTGGCCGGTGCTGGCCCCGCTGGGGACAGCTGCCCGGGCGATGGTGCCGTCGTCGAGGGCGACCTCCACCTCGACGGTGGGGTTGCCTCGCGAGTCGAGGATCTCGCGGGCGCCGACGGCGTCGATGCTCGCCACGGGTGCTCCTCAGGGGTTGGTGCGGACCACGGACCGCCTCAGGCTACCGGCGCAGGTCCAGCAGGGAGCGCAGGTGCCGCGGCGGCGGTGAGCCGTGGGCCAGCATCGCGTCGTGCCGTTCGCGGACGGACAGGTCCGGCCGGGCCGACGCCAGGTCGCGCGCGAGGTCGGCGACCTCGACGTAGCCGACGTAGTACGTCGAGAGCTGGGCGCTCGAGAGCAGCGCGCGCCGCCACTTGCCGGCCGCCTCACCCTCCTCCTGGTGGCCCCGCTGCATCATCAGCCGCATGGCCTCGTCCTCGGTCATGCCGTGCGCGTGCACCCTGGCGTCGAGGATGGCGTTGATGGTCATGCGCAGCTGCATCTTGAGCTGCTGCATGCGCAGGGCGTCGTTGAGCCCCTCGTCGGCGCGGTAGCCGGCCTCCACCATCACCGACTCGGCGTAGACCGCCCACCCCTCGACGAACGACCCGCTCCACAGCGCCTTGCGCACCGGGACCGGCGCGGCGTAGCGCGCGTTGTGCGCCAGCTGCAGCACGTGACCCGGCATCGCCTCGTGGACGGTGAGGTTCTGCAGCATGTGGGCGTTGTACTCGCGGAAGAACGAGGCGACCCGCTCGGGCGACCAGTCCGAAGGCGTCGGGGACACCGCGAAGTACGTCGGCAGCGGTGAGGTCTCGAGCGGCCCCGGCGGGTCGCAGTAGGCGACGGCGATGCCGCGGTGGATCTCCGGCATCACGATGATCTCGACCGGGTCGTCGTGGACCGTGACGAGGTCGTGGGCGCGGACGAAGTCGGTGGTCGTGGCCATGGCCTCGACGCACAGGCCGACGATGGTGTCGTCGTCGACGTGGCCCTCCGAGGCGAGGCGGTCGAGCACGCGGCGCACCCGTCCCTCGGCAGCACCGTCGTCGAGACGGGCGGCCGTCTCGGCGATGGCGTCCTCCAGCCGCGCGAGGTCCGCCTCGGCCCGGGCCAGGACCTGGTCGGCGTCGGACGCGGTGTCGAGGGTCAGTGCGAGCTTCTGCGAGAACCGCTCGGCCCCGAGCCGCGGGTCGCCGTCGGCGTCCTGCAGGCGGGACTCCAGCCAGGCGATGTGCGCGTCCAGCGCCTCGACGGCGGCGTCACGGACGGGCTCGACCTCGTGCCGCAGGGCCGGCTCCGCACCGAGCGCCCGCTCGAGCTCGGTGGCGATCAGCGTGCGGGTCCCGGTGAACTGCCCGATGGCGGTCTCGACGTGCACCCGGGGCATCGCCGTGAGCGCGCTGCGCGCCGTGGACAGCCGCTCGGGCACGGCGGCCAGCCGGCCGGCCGCGGAACGCAACCGCTCCCCCAGGGGCGCGAAGTCGCGGGCGAGCAGCGTGTAGAGCGCGGTGCCGGGGTTCGCCGCGAGCGGGTCCCACTCGGTCTCGCGCACCTGCGCGATGTCGAGACGGCGGGAGCGCAGGGCCGTGCGCAGCATCGCCACGTCGACCGTGTCGGCGGGGTCCAGCACGGCGTCTTCGATCCCATCGAGGTCGGCCAGCCGCCGGTCCGCCCAGGCGAGCTCCTGGGCCTGCCCCGCCGGGCTCTGGTCGCTCAGGCGGTCGTCGAAACGGTGGTCACCGGACACTGTGGCCCACTCGGGGTGCCGCTCGAGCATCTCGTCGAGGACGGCGCCCGCGAGCAGGTGGACGTCCGTGGCGTCGTCGGCATCGCGCGGGGTCACGGCGGCGACCCTAGCCGCGGCGGCGGGCCGTCAGGCGAGCAACGTCAGGAGCGCCGCGGGGACCAGGGTGGTGACGAGGGGCACGACGGCGACCACGAGCAGCGGCTGCGGCACCGGGGAGCCGTCGCGCCTCCGGGCGCCGAGGTAGCGGACGAGAGCCGCCGGGTCCATGCCCGGGTCGATCACCGCGCGGGTCGAGCCGGGCACGGTGAGGCCGCTGTGCTGCTCGAACGCCTCCCAGGCGGCACCGTCGTCGACCCCACCCTCCCCGAGGCGGGAGAGCAGCTCCGCGGCGTGCACCGCCTGGTCGCGTCGGCGCTGCTCGGCCTCGGCGAGGCGCCTGGCGGTCGCGCGGCGCAGCGCGTACGGCGGCGAGGTGGCCACCCAGGTCCAGCGCAGGCCGAGCAGGGTGAGCAGGAGCGCCGCGGCCAGCAGCACGGAACCAGCGGTACCCAGGCCCGACCACCACGCCCCGGCGGCCAGCGTGCGCAGCGCGACCGCGGCGGGCACCAGCCCCAGGGCCACCACCCGGGCCAGCCAGGCCCAGACCGCGGGCGGCCAGCCGGCCCGGTCGGAGGGCTGGAGCAACCGGCCCTCGGCGGGCTGGCCCGCGTCGCCGGCCGCCGCGACCGGCACCGTCGGGCGGTCGGTCGCCCAGACCGACGCCGCCCAGGCCGACTCCAGCAGGGCCGGCTCCACCGGGCTCGACACGGCACCCGCGGCCTCGGTGCCGCTGCCGCGCTCGGGATCGGCCCACGCGGACTCGGCGTCGAGCCACTGCGCCCTCGGCACCGACCACGCGTCGCCCGGCAGCTCCGGCTCGACCAGCGTCGCCGCTGCCTCCGGCTCGGCCAGCTCGGGCTCGACCAGCTCGGGCGCGACCAGCTCGACGTCCGGCTCGACCAGCGTCGCCGCTGCCTCCGGCTCGGCCAGCTCGGGCGCGACCAGCTCGGGCTCGACCAGCTCCGGCGCGACCAGCTCGGGCGCGTCCAGCTCCGGCGCGACCAGCTCCGGCTCGACCAGCTCGACGTCCGGCGCGACCAGCTCCGGCTCGACCAGCTCGCGGCTCGCCTCCGGCTCGGGCTCGACCAGCTCCGGCTCGACCAGCTCCGGCTCGACCGAGCTCCGGCTCGGCCGGCGTCGCCTCGGCCTCAGGCTCGACCAGCGCGACGTCCGGCGCGAGCTCCGCGTCGGGGGCGGCGTCGTCGGGCTCGCGGAACGCCTCCGGCTGGTCGGGCTGGTCGGGCTGGTCGGGCTGGTCGGGCTGGTCGGGGGGTGGGGGGGATCCGGGCCCGCCGCCCTGGGGTCCGTGCGGGCGGGCGGGCCACAGCGGCGCCACCACGTGCCGGCGGCGGGCGGTGTCCGCGGCCGGGGTCACGAGGGAGGGTGCGGCCTCACGCAGGTCGACCGGCAGGTCAGCGGGATGGTCGACCCGCTCGGGGACCGGCTCGGTAGGCGGGCTCGCCAACGCGCGCGCCCCGTCACGCAGGTCGACCGTGGCCGGGGCCGGGTCCGCGGCCGGCGCGGGCACCTCGGCGAGGCGGGCGACAGCCGCCCGGCGCGACTCCTCCGCCGCCTCGGCGGCCTGCAGCGCGGCCAGCTCGCGGTGGACCGCTGAGTCCTCGGCTGCCTCGGCCTCGGCCGCCTGCGCCTCGGCGACCATCCGACGCGCCACGGCGGCCTGGGCGACCCGCTGCTCGTGGGCTGCCTCGGCGGCGGCCACCCGGGCCATCTCCTCGGCGACACGGCGCGCTTCCGAGGCCTCCCCCGCACCCCGCAGCTCGGCGTCGGCCAGCTCCAGGGCCTCGGCGGCCGCCTGCTCGGCCTCGCGGCGCCTGCGCTCGGCGTCGGCGGCGGCGACCCGCTCGCGCTCGGCGCGCGCCACGGCCTCCTCGGCCAGCCGCTCGGCCTCGGCCCGTCGGGTCATGGCCTCCTGCGCCGCCTGCCGCTGCACCGTGACGGCATGCTCGGCCTCGGCGAGAGCGGCCAGCGACACCGGGTCGGACCCCTGCAGGAACGCCGCCGGGTGGATCCGGTCCAGGCCGGAGGTCGCCTCGCGGGCCGCCCGCTCGGCGGCCGCCAGCTCCTCGGCGTGGCGGCGGGACCGTTCGAGCCGGTCGGCCGCCCGCGCGTACGCCGCAGCGCGCTCGGCCGCCACCCGGGCCTGCTCGGCCTCGGCCGTCCGGATCAGGTCCTCGTCGTGAGCCTCCTGCTCGGCCGCCTCGGCCGCGCCCGGGCCACCGCCGAGCGCCGAGCGGATGTCGAGCACCGCCGCGTGCCGTCGCAGCGCTGCCTCGGCTGCCGGCAGGCGACCCGAACGGATCGCTGCGAGCTCACGCACGGCCCGACGCATGCCGCGTCCGCGCGTCGACCGCATGAGCAGGACGAGCAGCAGCAGGGCGAGCCCGAGCAGACCGACGGCGAACCCGAGCAGGAGCGTGCCGGCCCCGACGGAGCTCTCCGCCGCGGCCGGACGGCGCGGCGTCGGCGCCGGAGCCGGGCGCACCTCGCGGGTGGTCATGGTGGCCGACACGGCGCTGGTGCCGGTCGAGACCGTCACCAGCACCTGGCCCCGGCCGGTGACCGGCGTGAGGGTGAGGAGTCGGCGGTCCGCGATCTGCCTCGCCAGCTCGGCGGCCGCGGCAGGCGCCGACCCGGGGGCGACCAGGCCCGGGCAGTGGGCGCCCGGCAGTGCCGGCGTCCCGTCCGAGAGGTCGACCACGTCGAGCGCGACACCGCGCCGGGCCAGCAGCTGCTCGGCGGTGGTCCAGGAGGCGACGCTGGCCGAGTCCGGACCGGCGGTCACGGCGACGACGTGCTGCTGCCGGCCGGCGGCGGCGGGGAGCAGCCCGGTCCCGGTGAACACGGCGTCGACCAGCGCGTTGCCGCCTCCGGGCGCCAGCGCGGCCACGAGGGGTACCGCCGCGCCGGGCCCGCGGGCCAGGACGCTGACCACCTGCGGTCCGCCACCGGTGGTCACCACGGCGACCGAGGTGCGCGGGGCGAGCCCGTCGAGCAGGGCGGTGGTCGCGGCCCGGACCTCTGCCGCGACGGGGCCCGAGGCCCGGGAGGTGTCGACGACGACCACGACGTCGGTCAGGGCGGGGCGGACGTCGGCCACGGACAGGACGGGCAGGTCCAGCCCGTTCTGGGCCACGGCGACGTCGGCCACGGTGACCGGTGCGCCGGTCAGCGCAGCCGGCAGTGACAGCAGGACCTCGGTGCGGCCCTCGGTGGTGGTGCCGGCGGCTGTGAGGCCGGCGCAGGCGCGGGCGGAGGACGGCGAGGCGGCCACGACCGGCACCACGAGCGCAGGCAGCATCACCAGGGCGGCCGTCAGACCACGCCGTGCCCGGGAACTCCTCGCCATGTCTCTCCCCCCCGGCGCCCCCACGCCAGAGGGCAATCGTAGGGGCGCGGGCGACGATCCGTCAGGGGTTCGTCAGGGGTTCCCCGGGAGGGGGTCCGCCTCGGCGGCGCGCACCCGGTCGGCGAAGCGCCGCGAGGCACCCCGCAGCTCGGACTCCGGGTCCAGCCCGGCCGCCCGGGCCTCGACGACCAGGGCCATCAGCCGGTCGCCCACCCCGGGGCCGGTCTCCGGGGCCACCGGGACCCCGTTCTTCTCGGCCCGGTGCACCAGCTTGGCCGCGAGCGAGAGCGCGGGCAGGGCCAACGGCACCCCGTCGACCGCCGACGTACGCCCCTTCTCGTGCGCCTTGCGACGCTCCCAGCCCGCCTCGACGTCGGCGGCGGTGGCCGCCGCGTCACTGCCTGCCGGGTGGGTGCCGGGGTCGCCGCCGAACACGTGCGGGTGCCGCCGGACCAGCTTGGCGACGATGTCGCCGGCCACCTCGTCGACCGACCACGGCTGGTCCGGGTGCTCGCCCGCGATCCGCGCGTGGAAGACGACCTGCAGCAGCAGGTCGCCCAGCTCCTCGCGCAGGTGACCGCGGTCGCCGCTGTCGATCGCCTCCAGCGTCTCGTAGGTCTCCTCGAGGAGGTAGGTGGCCAGCGACGCGTGCGTCTGCTCGGCGTCCCAGGGGCAGCCACCGGGCGAGCGCAGCCGGTCCATGACCGCCACCAGGTCGAGCAGCCGCGCGCCCGGCAGGTCGTAGGACCCGGGCAGCACCTCGAGCTCGACCGCGGCGCCCCCGCCGGCCAGCAGGTCGCCCAGCGCCAGCCCGAGGTCGCGGTCGCCGTCCGCGCCGACCAGCCAGACGACGCTCCCCGGTGCCCGTCCCTCCGCGTCGGCGAGCTCCGCGAGCTCGGCCGCGAGCAGCCGCGGGTCGTCCGAGCGGGGCGCCCGGACCTCGACCCCCGCCGCCTCGACGTACGGGGTGAGCGGGTGACCCGGCGCGGCGACGACCACGGCGCCGGAGCGCAGTGCCTCCCAGGCGGCGGCACCGAGCAGCCCGGGCGCGACCCGCGGCGACGTCGCGAGCAGGACGAGTCGTCCGGTCACGGCCGGACCGGCCTCACGAGCCTGCGTCGATCTCGGCCGCGGTGCTCGCCAGGCCGCCGCTGAGCAGCGGCGTCAGGCCGGAGCGGATCCGCCACCTGCCGTAGCGCGGGTTCACCTGGATGTCCATGGCCCGCCCGGTCCCGACCAGCGCGGCCGAGGTGCGGGCGGCGGTCTCCTGGGAGGTGATGTCGCCACCGACGGCCAGCTCGCGGGCGATCTTGCCGTAGAGCACCCGGTCCTTGAACCACCGGTCGACGTAGGACGGGGGCAGCGCGACGGGCGGCTGGCCGGCGGCCAGCTGGCGGATCAGGCCGTCCCGGCCACCGGTGCTGGCGAGCAGGTCGTCACGCTCCCGGGCGACCTCACCGGGGCTGGCGTGCACGCCGACCTTGCGGGCCTGCGCCGAGATCACCCGGGAGAGCAGCATGCGCTCGAGGATGCCCCGCTGGGCGTCCCGGGCGGCCGCGCCGGGCACGGCCTCGAGGTACTCCCGGGTCACGGCCTGCAGGTCGTCGGTGGAGATGCGGTGGCCGTCGACGACCGCGGCCGCTCCGAGCCGCTGCTGGTCTCCGCACCCGGCGAGCCCGCCGAGGACGAGGGCCACGAGGGCCACGACGGCGGTGCGGGCGAGGCGGGTCATCTCGGTCCTTCGGCTGCGGCGGCGGGTGCGGGGGTCAGCACGGCCTCGATGACCTCGCGGCACCAGTCCAGGAGCGCGACGTCCCGCAGCGGCTGCCCACCCACCCGGGCTGTCATGGGCTTCGGCACCAGGATGCTACGGACCGCGCCCTTGACCAGCGATCCCGGGTACAGGCGCTGCAGCCGCAGCTGGGCGCTCTCCGGCAGCTCGACGGGCGCGAACCGGACGTTGTTGCCGGCCAGCGCGACCTCGGACAGCCCGGCGCTGCGGGCCACCGTCCGGAACCGCGCGACCGACAGCAGGTTCTCGACCGGCGCCGGGAGCTCGCCGTAGCGGTCGACGAGCTCGGCCCGCACCGCGTCGAGGTCCTCCTGCGAGCCGACCGAGGCCAGCTTCCGGTACGCCTCGAGCCGCAGCCGCTCCCCCGGCAGGTAGTCGTGCGGGAGGTGGGCGTCGACGGGTAGCTCGACCTTGACGTCAGGCTGCTTGTGCAGATCCGCCGGGTCTCCCTTGAAGTCGGCGACGGCCTCGCCGACGAGCCGGACGTAGAGGTCGAACCCGACGGCGGCGATGTGCCCCGACTGCTCGCCGCCGAGCAGGTTGCCGGCGCCCCGGATCTCCAGGTCCTTCATCGCGATCCACATGCCGGCACCGAGGTCGCTGTGCGCGGCCATCGTCGCGAGCCGGTCGTGGGCGGTCTCGGTGAGCGGCTTCTCCGGCGGGTAGAGGAGGTACGCGTACGCGCGCTCCCGGCCGCGGCCCACCCGTCCCCGCAGCTGGTGCAGCTGCGAGAGCCCCATGACGTCGCTGCGCTCGAGGATGAGCGTGTTGGCGTTGGAGATGTCCAGGCCGCTCTCGACGATCGTCGTGCAGACCAGGACGTCCGAGCGCTTCTCCCAGAAGTCGAGGACCACCTGCTCGAGGGCGTGCTCGTTCATCTGGCCGTGCGCCGTGGTGATCCGGGCCTCCGGGACCAGCTCGCGGAGCCGGGCGGCGGCCCGGTCGATCGACTCCACCCGGTTGTGGATGTAGAAGACCTGGCCCTCGCGCAGCAGCTCGCGGCGGATCGCGGCGCCGATCTGCTTCTCGTCGTAGGCCCCGACGAAGGTGAGCACCGGGTGCCGCTCCTCCGGTGGCGTGAGGATGGTCGACATCTCCCGGATCCCGGTGACCGCCATCTCCAGGGTGCGCGGGATCGGCGTCGCCGACATCGTGAGCACGTCCACGTTGGTACGCAGGTGCTTGAGCTGCTCCTTGTGCTCGACGCCGAAGCGCTGCTCCTCGTCGACCACCACGAGACCCAGGTCCTTGAACTGCACCTCCGCGGAGAGGATCCGGTGGGTCCCGATGACCACGTCGACGGTCCCGTCGAGCAGCCCTGCCTTGACCTCGGCGGCCTCCTTGTCGCTCTGGAACCGCGACAGCGCCGCCACCTTCACCGGGAAGCTGGCGTAGCGCTCGGCGAAGGTGGACAGGTGCTGGTTCACCAGCAGCGTCGTCGGCACGAGGACGGCCACCTGCTTGCCGTCCTGCACCGCCTTGAAGGCGGCACGCACGGCGATCTCGGTCTTGCCGTAGCCGACGTCGCCGCAGATGATCCGGTCCATGGGGACCGACTTCTCCATGTCCGACTTGACCTCGTCGATGGCACCGAGCTGGTCCGGCGTCTCGTGGTACGGGAAGGCGTCCTCGAGCTCGCGCTGCCACGGGGTGTCGGGGCTGAAGGCGAAGCCGGGTGCGGACGTGCGGGCGGCGTAGAGCCGGATCAGCTCGGCCGCGATCTCCTTGACGGCCTTGCGGGCGCGGCCCTTCGCCTTCTGCCAGTCGGCACCGCCCAGCCGGTGCAGCGACGGCGCCTCGCCACCGACGTACCGCGTCACCTGGTCGAGCTGGTCCGAGGGGACGAACAGCCGGTCGCCCGGCTGGCCGCGCTTGGACGGCGCGTACTCGATGAGCAGGTACTCGCGGGTGGCTCCGTGCACCGTGCGCTGGACCATCTCGACGTAGCGCCCGACGCCGTGCTGCTCGTGCACCACGAAGTCTCCGGCGCGCAACGTCAGCGGGTCGACCTGGTTGCGCCGCCGGCTCGGCATCCGGCGCATCGACCTGGTCGACGGACCGGCCTGCCCCATGAGGTCGGTCTCGGTGAGCACGACGAGCCGGAGCGCCTCCCCGACGAAGCCGCGGGACAGCCGGCCGCACGACACGTGCACGACGTGCGGCTCCGGGACGGCGTCGATGCTTTCCTCGAGCCGCGCGGCGACGTCCTCCTGCCCGAGCACCTCGACGAGCCGCTCGGCCGGTCCGTGGCCCTCGGTGAGCAGGACGACGCGGTACCCCTCGCCGAGCCAGCCCTTGAGGTCGGCGACCGCACGCGCCGTGTCCCCGCGGTACCCCTCGACGGCGTGCACGTCGACGACGGTCGGCTGCCCGCCCTCGGCCGACTCGTCGGCCGCGAACGGGCTGAAGGACCACCACGGCAGCCCCAGGCGCACCGCGGCCGCCCGGACGTCCGCGAGGCTCCGGTACGCCGCGGCACCGAGGTCGACCGGTGTCGCCGCGCCGGCCGCGGCGCTGGCCCACGACGCCTCGAGGAACTCCTCGCTGGTCGCGAACAGGTCGTGCGACCGGGTCCGCACCCGCTCCGGGTCCTGGACGACGACGTGCGTCCCTTCGGGCAGCGCGTCGAGCAGCAGCACCATCTCGTCCACGAGCACCGGCGTGAGGGACTCCATGCCCTCGACCGCGATCCCCTCGGCCAGCCGGCCCAGGACGTCGGCCAGCCCGGGGTGGGTCACCGCGAGGTCGGCGGCCCGGCGGCGCACGTCCTCGGTCAGCAGCAGCTCGCGGCACGGCGGTGCCCAGAGCCCGTGCCCGGCCACCTCCAGCGAACGCTGGTCGGCGACCTTGAACCACCGCACCTCCTCGACCGTGTCCCCCCAGAGCTCGACCCGCAGGGGGTGCTCCTCGGTGGGCGGGAACACGTCGACGATTCCGCCGCGCACCGCGAACTCGCCGCGCCGCTCGACGAGGTCGACCCGCGAGTAGGCGGCCGCGGCGAGGGCCGACGTCAGCTCGTCGAGGTCGACCTCGTCGCCGGCCCGGAGCGCGACCGGGCGGAGGTCGCCGAGCCCCGCGACCATCGGCTGCAGGACCGCGCGCACCGGCGCGACCACGACCTGCACCGGGCCGTGCGCCGGGTCGTCGTGGTCGGGGTGGGCCAGCCGGCGCAGGACGGCCAGCCGTCGCCCGACGGTGTCGCTGCGCGGGCTGAGTCGTTCGTGCGGCAGGGTCTCCCAGGCCGGGAACTCGACGACGGCGTCGGGGTCCAGCAGGTCGCGCAGGGCACAGGCCAGCTCCTCCGCCTCGCGCCCGGTGGCCGTCACCGCGAGCACCGGGCGACCGGCCCGGGCCAGCGCGGCGAGCGCGAACGGCCGCACCCCGGGCGCCGCGACCAGGTCCCGCTCGCCGCGGACGCCCGAGCGGGCCGCCGCCACGGCCGACCGCAGCGCGGGGTCGCCGGCGGGCTCGTCGAGCAGGACATCGAGCAGTCCGGTGAGGCTCACGGAGGTTCGGCTCCCGGTGGGTCGGCGCAGCACAGCAGCCCCGATCCGCGACGCGGACCGGGGGACGTGCCCAGCGTACGTCGCGCCGGCCCGTCTCGGATCGCGGGCGCCGGAGTCTCGGACCGCGGGCGCGGACCTACCGTCGTCCCATGTCCGAGACCCCGGACGGGACCAGCAGCGACAGCGCGCAGGCGGCGCTGCGCGCCGACATCCGACGTCTCGGCAACCTGCTCGGCGAGTCCCTGGTCCGCCAGGAGGGCCCCGAGCTGCTCGACCTCGTCGAGGAGGTGCGGCAGCGCAGCCGGGCCGACGCCTCCGGGCTGGCGGCGCTGCTCGAGGACGTGGACCTCGACACCGCCGCCCGGCTGGTCCGAGCCTTCGGCACCTACTTCCACCTCGCGAACGTCACCGAGCAGGTGCACCGGGCCCGCGAGATGCGCGCCGAGCGCCTCGGCAAGGGCGGCTGGCTGGCGCAGACGGCCGAGCGGATCCGGGCGGCCGGGCTGCCGGCCGACGAGGTCGCGGCGCACGTCGCCCGGCTGGCGGTACGGCCGGTCTTCACCGCCCACCCCACGGAGGCGGCCCGCCGGTCGATCCTGTCCAAGCGCCGCCGGGTCGCCGAGCTCCTCGACGCCGTCGACGACCCGCGCGCCGACCGGCGGATCGCCGAGATCATCGACCTGCTCTGGCAGACCGCCGAGCTGCGCCACGACCGGCCGGAGCCCGTCGACGAGGCCCGCAACGCCGCGTACTACCTGGACGAGCTGATGCTCCACACGGTGGCCGACGTGCTCGAGGAGCTCGCCGACCAGCTCGGCTCGCTCGGCGTCGAGCTTCCCGCGGGGTCGCGGCCGCTGCGCTTCGGCAGCTGGATCGGCGGCGACCGCGACGGGAACCCGAACGTCACGCCGCAGGTGACCCGCGACGTGCTGGTGCTCCAGCACGGCCACGCGCTGCGCGACCTCGCCGCGCTCGTCGACGACCTCCTGGCGGACCTGTCCACGTCCGGGACGCTGGTCGGCGCCAGCGAGGAGCTGCTGGCGAGCATCGAGCAGGACCTCGTGGCCCTGCCCGACCTGCCGGCCCGCGTCCGCCGGATCAACGCCGACGAGCCCTACCGGCTCAAGGGCCGCTGCATCCAGCTCAAGCTGGCCCACACGCGGGACCGGATCGCGGCCGGGGCCGGGCACCGGCCGGGCCACGACTACCTCGGCACCGGGCAGCTGCTCGCCGACCTCGGGCTGATGCGCGACTCGCTGGCCACGCACAAGGCGGCCCTGGCCGCGCAGGGCCGGATGGACCGGCTGATCCGCGTGGTGGCCACCTTCGGCCTGCACCTCGCGACCCTCGACGTGCGCGAGCACGCCGATCACCACCACCACGCGCTGGCCCAGCTCTTCGACCGCCTCGGCGAGCTGTCCTGGCGCTACGCCGACCTCCCGCGGCGCAACCGGCTCGAGCTGCTGCGCAAGGAGCTCGCCGGACGTCGGCCGCTCGGCCCGCAGCAGGCCACGCTCGACGAGGCGGGCGAACGCACGCTCGCCGTCTTCACCACGATCCGCGAGGCGCTGGACACCCTCGGGCCGGAGGTCTGCGAGAGCTACATCGTCTCGATGACGCGCGGCGCCGACGACCTGCTCGCGGCCGTGCTCCTCGCCCGCGAGGCCGGGCTGGTCGACCTGCACGAGGGGGTGGCGCGGATCGGCTTCGTCCCGCTGCTGGAGACCGTGTCCGAGCTGCGCGAGGCCGGCCGGGTGCTCGACGAGCTGCTCGTCGACCCGTCGTACCGGCGGCTGGTGCGGCTCCGGGGCGACGTGCAGGAGGTGATGCTCGGCTACTCCGACTCCAACAAGGAGGCGGGCATCGCGACCTCGCAGTGGGAGATCCACCGGGCGCAGCGGCAGCTGCGCGACGTCGGGGTGCGGCACGGCGTGCGGCTGCGCCTCTTCCACGGCCGCGGCGGCACCATCGGCCGCGGCGGCGGGCCGACCCACGACGCGATCCTCGCCCAGCCGTGGGGCACGCTGGACGGCGAGATCAAGGTGACCGAGCAGGGCGAGGTCATCAGCGACAAGTACTCGCTCCCGGCACTGGCGCGGGAGAACCTCGAGCTGACCCTCGCGGCGACCCTGGAGGCCACGGTCCTGCACCGTGAGCCGCGCACGTCCTCCGCGCAGCTGTCCCGCTACGACGACGTGATGGACGCCTTCTCCGACGCCGCGCAGACCGCGTACAGCAGGCTGGTCGAGCACCCCGACCTGCCGGCGTACTTCGTGCAGTCGACGCCGGTCGAGCTGCTCACCGACCTCAACATGGGCTCGCGCCCGTCGCGGCGTCCGGACAGCGGCGCCGGGCTCTCGGGCCTGCGGGCGATCCCCTGGGTGTTCGGCTGGACCCAGTCGCGCCAGGTGGTGCCGGGCTGGTTCGGCGTCGGGTCGGGCCTGGCCGCGGTGCGCGAGGCCGGCCTCGGCGACGTGCTCGACGAGATGTACGACGGCTGGCACTTCTTCCGGACGTTCCTGTCCAACGTCTCCATGACGCTGGCCAAGACCGACCTGCGGATCGCCGCGCACTACGTCGACTCGCTCGTCGACCCGGACCTGCGGCACCTGTTCGACGTCGTCCGCGCCGAGCACGACGCCACCGAGCGGGAGGTGCTCGCCGTCACCCGGGAGAGCTCGCTGCTCGGGTCGAACCCGCTGCTGGCCCGCACGCTGCAGGTGCGCGACGCGTACCTCGACCCGATCAGCTATCTGCAGGTCTCGCTGCTTCGCCGGTCACGGGCCGCCGCCGAGGCGGGCGAGGACGCCGACCCGCGCCTGCGGGAGGCGCTCCTGCTCACGGTCAACGGCGTCGCCGCCGGCCTGCGCAACACCGGCTGAGCGCAGGGCCGGGACGGGCATCAGGTGTTGTAGGCGTTCTGCGCGCGCTCGAGGCCCTCGGTCACCAGGGCCTCGACGGCGTCGGCGGTGCGGTCGACCTCGAGGTCCAGGTCCTTGCGCTCGGCGGTGCCGAAGTCGCGCAGGACGAAGACAGCGGCGTCCATCCGGCCGGGCGGGCGACCGATGCCGAAGCGCACCCGGTGGAACTCGCCCGACCCCACCGAGCGGCGGATCGACTTGAGCCCGTTGTGCCCGTTGTCGCCACCCCCGAACTTGAGCCGCAGGCCGCCGAAGGGCAGGTCGAGCTCGTCGTGCACGACGACGAGCCGGTCCGGGGGCACCTTGAAGAAGTCCCGCAGCGCGCTGACCGGACCGCCGGACTCGTTCATGTAGGTGCGCGGCTTGGCCAGCACGACGCGGACACCCGCGAGCCGCCCCTCCAGAACGTCCGCGCGCGACTTGTGCGACTTGAACCGCCCGCTCATCCGGCCGGCGAGGACGTCGGTGACCATGAAGCCCACGTTGTGCCGGTTGCCGGCGTGGCCCGGCCCGGGATTGCCGAGGCCGACCACGAGCCAGACGTCGTCGTCGCTCACGGGGACGCGACGGGAACGGAGGAGCCTCAGCCCTCGGCCTTGTCGCCCTCGGCGGACGCCTCGGCGCCCTCACCCGAGTCGCCGGACTCCGCCTCGGCGGCCTGCTCCTCGTCGGTGGGCTCGTGGGTGATGCCGACCTCGGCCTCGGCCTCGGACAGCTCGGCCTCGAGCTGCTCGGCGGTCGGCGCCGCGGTGACGTTGACCATCAGCGCGTCCGGGTCGGTCACCAGCGTGGTGCCCGCCGGGAGCGCGACGTCCTTGGCGTGGACCTGGTCGCCGACCTTCAGCCCGTCGATCGACACCTCGACGCCGGTGGGGATGTGGGTGGCCTCGGTCTCGACCGACAGCGTGTTGAGGCCGGTGACGACCAGCGTCTCCGGGGCGGCGTCGCCCACCACGTGCACGGGGATCTCGACCGTGACCTTCTCGCCGCGCCGGACCAGGACGAGGTCGACGTGCTCGATGAAGCCCTTGATCGGGTCGCGCTGGACGTCCTTCGGCAGGGCCAGCTCGTCCTCGCCCCCGAGGTCCAGGGTCAGCAGGACGTTGGCGGTCTTGAGCGCCATCATCAGGTCGTGGCCGGGCAGCGAGATGTGCCGCGGGTCGGACCCGTGGCCGTAGAGAACGGCCGGGACCTTGTTGTCGCGACGGATGCGGCGCGCGGCGCCCTTGCCGAACTCGGTGCGGTGCTCGGCGGAGATACGGACCTCGGACACGGCTGGGGTGCTCCTCGTGACGGACTTCAGGTGCGGTGGTCGGACGCGCCGGCGAGAGGGGTCTCAGCGGGTCGCGTGCTGGACGACCACCGCGTCGATCACGGAGGCCGAAAGGCTTCCCTCGCCGGGCAACCACGGAAGTCTAGCCGTGCGCCCGGCCGCGGTCGAACCGGGCGGAGCCGCAGGCGCGGCCGAGGGAGCACAGGCTGGTCAGAGCAGCGCGAGCATCACGTACCCGTCGGTCGCCGTCCCGGCGAGGTTGGTCAGGTAGACGCTGTGCCCGCCGAACCCGTTGCACATGCTGCCGTACTCGAGGTTGACCGTGGCGACCAGCTTCGCGAAGTCCTGCCCGTGCGCCGAGACGATCACCGGGCCGAAGTTGCCGATGCCTGTGCTGGTCCCGGGCTTGGCGCTCAGGCAGTAGGCGCCGGCGGCGACGCGCGTGACGACCAGGTTCACGAACGTGCCCTGGGGGTTGGAGATCGTGCCGGCCGGGCCGATGAGCGCGTGGCCGCGCGCGGTGCCCGCCGCACCCTGGGCTCCTTGCGCGCCCGGAGCCCCCTGGGGGCCCGTCGCGCCCGTGGCTCCCGTCGGGCCGGCCGGTCCCGCGCTGCCGACCTTGCCCTGCAGGGCCTTGACCGTCTTCCGGTTCAGGTCCTTGATCAGGATCGTGTGGTCCTTGATCTTGGCGCTGGTGATGAGAGAGCCGGCCACGGCCGACCCGCCGCTCACCAGGACCATGACCGCGAGCAGCACGACCAGGGACGACGTGGGGACCAGCTTCGTGAGAACGCGCATTGCCACTCCTGGGGGACACCTGGCTCGGGCTCGGACCCCCCATCGTGAGGGGGTGCCCGCTGCGCCGCCATGGCCCCCTCGGGCCCCCTCGGGCCCTCGGCGATGATCACGGCGCGCCCCGGCCGGTGGTCCCCTCGGAAGGTGCCGCCGGGGTGTGCCCGGGCAGACGTGTTCTGGTGGGATGGCCCCGGCGCCGTCGCCGACGCCCGGCCGGTCTCGAACGCAGCGGGCGGGACGAGGCGGCGGCTCTCGACAAGCTCGAGTCGTACCTGCCGCGGTACCTGCCGGTCGCCAAGCGGGCCCGGCTCGGGAAGGAGCTGGCCGGTCAGAGCGGGCCGATGGTGGTCCCCCCGGCGTTCGAGCGCAGCATCCGGCTCCTGCGGGCAGCCTGGGCGCACTTCGACGACGTCGCGGCGCGGGTCTCGGCCGAGCTCCGGCTGGGACCCGCGCGGCGGGGGCGTCACCGTGCCGGGCAGGCGTCAGGCGTCAGGCGTGGCCGTCGAAGAGGCTGGTCACCGAGCCGTCGTCGAAGACCTCACGCACGGCCCGGGCGAGCAGGCTCGCGATCGGCAGCACCGTGAGCTTGTCGAAGCGCATGTCGTCGCTGATCGGGAGGGTGTCGGTGACGACGACCTCGCTGACGCCGGAGTTCTTCAGCCGGTCCACCGCGGGACCGGAGAAGATGGCGTGGGTCGCGGCGATGATCACGTCGGCGGCACCCTCGGCGTAGAGCGCGTCGGCAGCCTTGGTGATGGTGCCGGCGGTGTCGATCATGTCGTCCTGGAGGATGCAGACCCGGCCGGCCACGTCGCCGACGACCCGGTTGGCCGTGGCCTCGTTGGGCCGGTCGGGGTCCCGGGTCTTGTGGATGAACGCCAGGGGCGCGCCGTACATCGTCTCGGACCAGCGCTCCGCCAGCCGCAGCCGGCCGGCGTCGGGCGACACGATCGTGACCCGCGAGCGGTCGACGCGCCTCTTGACGTACGTCGAGAGCAGCGGCAGGGCGTACAGGTGGTCGACCGGGCCGTCGAAGAAGCCCTGGATCTGCGCGGTGTGCAGGTCGACGGCCATCAGCCGGTCGGCGCCGGCCGTGGCGAACAGGTCGGCCACCAGCCGGGCCGAGATCGGCTCGCGGCCCCGGCCCTTCTTGTCCTGGCGGGCGTAGGGGAAGAACGGCATGACGACGGTGATCCGCTTGGCCGAGGCCCGCTTGAGCGCGTCGACCATGATGAGCGTCTCCATCACCCAGGTGTTGATGGGCGAGGTACAGCTCTGCACGACGAAGGCGTCGCAGCCGCGGACCGACTCCTTGTAGCGGATGTAGATCTCGCCGTTCGCGAAGTCGTAGGCCGTCGTGGGGGTGAGCTCGATGCCGAGGTCGACCGCCACCGCCTCGGCGAGCTCGGGGTGCGCACGACCCGAGAAGAGCATCAGCTTCTTCTCGCCCGTGGTCTTGATGAAGCTCATGCTCCCGGCCCTTCGTCGCTGGTGCCCGCGTCCGTGCCCGACTGCTGCGCTCGCGCGGCGGCCCGCTCCGCCGCCGCCGCCGTCCTGGTGCCGGCCCGCCGCCGGGCCACCCAGCCCGCGACGCCCCGCTGCCTGCCGCGGGCCACGGCGAGCTCGCCGGGCGCCACGTCGGTGGTGATGGTCGACCCGGCCGCCACGTAGGCGCCGTCGCCGACCGTGACGCCGCCGACCAGGACCGAGTCGCTGCCCACGAAGGAGTGCTCGCCGACGACCGTGTGCCGCTTCTGGAGCCCGTCGTAGTTGGCGAAGATCGTCCCGGCCCCGATGTTGGCCCCCGCGCCGATGGTGGCGTCGCCGACGTAGGAGAGGTGCGGGACCTTCGCGTCGTCACCGACGTCGGCCTTCTTCATCTCGACGAAGCCGCCGGCCTTGGCGCCCCGGCCCAGCCGGGTGCCGGGGCGGAGGTACGTGTAGGGGCCGACCACCGCGTCCGGGCCGATCACCGCGCCGTCGGAGGTCGTCCTCGTGACCGACGCGCCCGGGCCGACCGTGGTGTCGACGAGCAGGCAGTCGGGCCCGACGACGGCGCCGGTCGCGACGCTGGTCGTGCCGCGCAGGATGACGTTGGGCTCGAGCAGGGTGTCGGGCTCGAGGGTGACGTCGGCGTCGATCCAGGTGCTCGCCGGGTCGAGGACGGTGGTGCCCGCGAGCATCCAGCGCTCGACGGTGCGCCGGTTCAGCTCCCCGTGCAGGGCGGCCAGCTGCACCCGGTTGTTGACCCCTTCGGTCTGCCAGGTGTCGGCGACGACCAGAGCCCCCACCCGGCCGCCGCCTGCGCGGGCATGGCCGATGACGTCGGTCAGGTAGAGCTCGCCCTGGGCGTTGTCGGTGTCGAGCCGGTCCAGGCCGGCCCGCAACGCGGCGGCGTCGAACGCGTACACCCCGGAGTTGGTCTCGGTGACGGCCAGCTCCTCCGGCGTGCCGTCCTTCTGCTCGACGACCCGCTGCACCGATCCGTCGGCCGCGCGCAGCACCCGGCCGTAGCCCGTGGGGTCGGCGAGGACGGCGGTGAGGATCGTCGCGGCGTTGCCCTCGGCCGCGTGGACGTCGAGCAGGTGGCGCAGGGTCTCGGTGGTCAGCAGCGGCACGTCGCCGTAGGTCACGACGACGGTGCCGGTGAGCGAGGGAAGGCCCTCGAGCGCGCAGGCCACCGCGTGGCCGGTGCCGAGCTGCTGGTCCTGTACCGCCGTGGTCGCCTTCGGCGTGACCTCGGCGAGGTGGCCGGCGACCTGGTCCCTGGCGTGGCCGACCACGACGACGAGGTGCTCGGGCTCGAGGCCCTCGGCAGCAGCCACGGCGTGGTGCACGAGGCTGCGGCCACCGACCTGGTGGAGCAGCTTCGAGATCGACGACTTCATCCGGGTGCCCTCGCCTGCGGCGAGGACGACCACGGCGGCCGGTCGGTCGGGGCTCACGCGGGGAGCGCTCCTGGCGGCGAGGCGGCGGGCGGGTGTCGTGCTCCTGGTACGCCAGGAGGATACCCGCCGGTCACCTCCCGGCCGCCACCCCGCCACCCCGCCGCGGCGCACCTCGGCTCCCGGACAGGGATTCGAACCCCGATAACCACCACCAAAGGGTGGCGTCCTGCCATTAGACGATCCGGGACGGCGGCTCCAGCGTAGAGGCGCCACGCTCCGCGGTCGTAGCGTGCGGGGGCAACGGCTACGGTGCAGCGGTGACCGAGAGCGGAGGCGCGGCCCCGCGCGCTCGTCGCGAGGGCCGGCGGATGACCGGCAAGCAGCGGCGCGAGCAGCTGCTCGACGTCGGCCGGTCGCTGTTCGCCCAGCGCGGCTTCGACGCCACCTCGGTCGAGGAGATCGCCGCCAAGGCCGGTGTCTCCAAGCCGGTGGTGTACGAGCACTTCGGTGGCAAGGAGGGCCTCTACGCCGTCGTCGTCGACCGCGAGATGCGGGCCCTGCTCGACTCCATCACCGGCGCGCTGGGCAGCAGCGCACACCCGCGCGACCTGCTGGAGCGGGCCGCGTTCGCCCTGCTGGACTACGTCGAGACGTCCTCGGACGGCTTCCGGATCCTGGTGCGCGACTCCCCGGTCGCGCAGTCGACCGGCACGTTCTCGTCGCTGATCGGCGACGCCGCCAGCCAGGTGGAGCACATCATGGCCCACCAGCTCACCGAGCGCGGGTTCGACCCGAAGCTGGCCCCGATGTACGCGCAGATGCTGGTCGGCATGGTGGCGCTCACCGGCCAGTGGTGGCTGGACGCGCGCAAGCCCGCGAAGGCCGAGGTCGCCGCCCACCTGGTCAACCTCGCCTGGAACGGGCTCTCCGGCCTGGAGGCCAAGCCCGGCCTGCACGACGGCACCCGCCCCTGACGCTCAGGCCGGCCCGAGGGGCTCCAGCAGCTCCAGCCGGTTCCCGTGCGGGTCGGTGAGGTAGCAGCGGCGGTACCCGGGGAACGCCTCGTCCCACTGCACCGGCACGCCCCGGGCCGCCAGCCGTTCGGCGTACGCCACCAGGCCGGCCACCAGGATCCCGGGGTGCGCCTTCCGGGCCGGGCGGAAGTCGTCCTCGACGCCGAGGTGCAGCTCCAGCGCCCCGGACCGGAACCACGCGCCACCCCTGGCCGCCAGCTCCGGAGGCTTGGGCAGCTCGGTCATCCCGAGGACGTCGCCGTAGAACCGGCGCAGCGCCTCCTCCGAGCCCCGCGGGCAGGCGAGCTGCACGTGGTGCAGCCCCACCGGGCCGGACGCCGTCATGCCGTCCGCCGGGCGACCACGAAGACCCGGCGGAACGGCAGCACCGTCCCCCAGGCGTGGCTCGGGTACGCCGGGGCCAGCAGGGCCCGGTAGTCCGCGACGAAGTCGGCGCGCTGCGCGTCGTCGTCCAGCGCCTGGAGGTAGGGGCGAAGCCCGGTGCCCGTCACCCAGCGCACCACGGCGTCCTCACCGGTCAGGACGTGCAGGTACGTCGTCTCCCACGCGTCCACCGTGGTGCCCAGGGCCGCCAGCAGCTCGAGGTAGGTCTGCGCCGGCTCGACAGCCGGCCGGGCCGGGTCGTGACCGGCGAACACCGGCGCCCACCGGGGCGAGGCCGCGACCTCGGCCATCGCCGTGTGGCTGCGCTCGCCGAAGTTGCCGGGCACCTGGAAGGCAAGCCAGCCACCCGGTCGGACCTGTCCCACCAGCCCGGGCAGCAGTGCGGCGTGGCCGGGCACCCACTGCAGGGTCGCGTTGCACACCAGCACGTCCACCGGCGATCGTGGACGCCAGTCGCGCAGGTCACCCAGCTCGAAGGTGACCCGGGGGCCGGCGTGCTCCTCGCGGGCCCGGGCCACCATCTCCGGCGAGGAGTCGAGCCCGTGGACCGCGGCCCGCGGCCAGCGCCGCGCCAGCGTCGCGGTGAGGTTGCCGGGCCCGCAGCCCAGGTCGACCACCCGGCCGGGGTCCTCGGCCCCTACCCGCGCCAGGAGGTCGGCGTACGGCCGGCCACGCTCGTCCGCGAACCCCAGGTAGGCCTCAGGGTCCCACCGCACCGGTCTCTCCCCTCCCCCTCCTCCGGCCCGCCGCCGACACGAGGAATCTTGATGTCAAGATAGTTGCGTGGCGGGCATCTTGATGTCAAGACAGTGATCGGCGATGATCCGACTGTCGAGGAGGTGGGCCCGTGCAGGACGAGGTGGACCGGCTGGTCGCCGCCTGGGCCCGGGAGCGCCCGGACCTCGACGTCCGGCCGCTGGAGGTGCTCAGCCGGGTGACCCGGCTGGCCCGGCACCTCGACCGGGCCCGCAGCACCGCGTTCGAGGCCCACGAGCTCGAGGTCTGGGAGTTCGACGTCCTCGCCGCGCTGCGCCGGGCCGGGCGCCCCTACGTGCTCTCCCCCGGCCAGCTGCTCGCCCAGACGCTCGTGACGTCCGGGACGATGACCAACCGGGTCGACCGGCTGGAACACCGCGACCTCGTCCAGCGGCTGCCCGACCCGGGCGACCGGCGGGGCGTGCACGTGCGGCTCACGCCGACGGGGAAGGAGCTGGTCGACGCCGCGCTGGCCGACCTGCTGGCCCGCGAGCGGGACCTGCTCGCCTCGCTCACCGCCGGGGACCGCGACGCGCTGTCCGACCTGCTGAGGCGGCTGGTGGCCCCGTTCGAGACCGACGGCTGAGCGACCGGGTCACGCCGCGGCGAAGCGGCCCTCCACCAGCACCGGGACCACGTCGCTGACGTCGACCTCGGAGGCGAGCCGGACGTCCTCGGCGTAGCCGCGCTCCACCAGCTCCTGCCCCGACGGGCAGAGCTCGAGCGGGCGCAGGGCGCGGAAGGCCAGCGCGGCGACCTCCGCCTCCGGGGACAGCTGCAGCGCGGGGTTGCGGCCGACCAGCCGGTCGACCACGGCGCCGGCCCCGACCAGGTCCTCGTACGCCGGCCGCAGCGAGCCGTCGCCCCAGCGCTCTCCCGCGGGGACGAGGGCGATCCGCTCGACGCCGTCGAGGTGACGGCTGACGGCCGACGCGTTGCGCAGACAGCCGCCCACGACCTGCACCTCGGCGTTGACCGCGGCGAACGCGATCGACGAGCCGTTGGGCGAGGGCAGCACCAGCCTCGTGTCGGTGTCGACGTCGAGCAGGCTGGCCGGGGACAGGGTCAGGCCCTCGTGCGAGCTGCGGTTGCCGGCCAGCACGGCGCCGATGTCGCGGGCCAGCTGGCGCGCGGGCTCACCCCCGGTGTGCGGCCAGACGCGGGCGCCGCGCTCGACCGCGATGGTCAGCGAGGTCGTGAACGACAGGACGTCGACCACGACGACGACGTCGCTGCGCTCGGCGAGGGTCCGGGCACCGACGGGGCCCCACTCCAGCGCGACCGGCATGCGCGGAGCGTACGCGCCGCCGCCCGCGGCGGGCTCAGGAGTCCAGGTCGGCGAGCTCGAGCCAGCGGTGCTCGAGGGCGGCCCGCTCGTCCTGCAGGGCGCGCAGGTCGCCGTCGAGCGCCAGGACCGCCTCGTGGTCGGTCGCTGCGGCGGCCATCCGGTCGTGCAGCCGCGCCTCGCGGTCGCCGAGCGTCTGCAGCTGCCGGTCGAGCCGGGCCATCTCCTTGCGGGCCGCCCGCGCCGCCGCCGCGTCCGGCCCCGGCGGACGCCCGCCCGACGGCTCGGCCGCGGGTGCGGCACCCACCGGCGGTGCCGCGGACGTCTCGGTCCGGGCGCGGCGGAGGGCGAGGTACTCGTCGATCCCTCCCGGGAGGTCACGCAGCCGGCCGTCACCGAGCAGCGCGACCGTCCCGTCGCACACCCGCTCCAGGAAGTACCGGTCGTGCGAGACGACGAGCAGGGTGCCGGGCCAGCCGTCGAGCAGGTCCTCGAGAGCGGTGAGGGTGTCGATGTCGAGGTCGTTGGTCGGTTCGTCCAGCACGAGCACGTTCGGCTCGTCCATCAGCAGCCGGAGCAGCTGCAGGCGCCGGCGCTCGCCGCCGGAGAGCTCGCCGACCGGCGTCCACTGGGCGTTGCCGACGAAGCCGAACCGCTCGCACATCTGGGTCGCCGTGATGGTCCGGCCCCTGCCCAGGTCGACCTCGCGGCGCACCGACTCGACCGCCTCGAGGACCCGCAGCGCCGGGTCGAGCTCGACGACGTCCTGCGAGAGGTACGCCGGGCGCACCGTCACCCCGCGCACGACCTTGCCCGAGGTCGGCCTGACCTCCCCGACGAGCAGCCGCATCAACGAGGTCTTGCCCGAGCCGTTGACACCCGCGACACCCACCCGGTCCCCCGGGCCGACCTGCCAGGTGAGGCGGTCGAGCAGCACGCGGTCACCGACCGCGAGGGTCACGTCGGTGACGTCGTAGACGGTGCGGCCGAGGCGGGCGCTGGCGAACTTCACCAGCGAGACGCTGTCGCGCGGCGCGGGCTCGTCGGCGATCAGGGCGTTGGCCGCCTCGATGCGGAACCGCGGCTTGGACGTGCGCGCCGGCGGTCCGCGCCGCAGCCAGGCGAGCTCCTTGCGGACCAGGTTGGCGCGCCGCGTGTCCTCGGCGGCCGCGATCCGGTCCCGCTCGGCGCGAGCCAGCACGTACGCCGAGTAGCCGCCGTCGTAGGGGTGGACCGAGCCACCCTGGACCTCCCAGGTGCGGCTGCAGACCGCGTCGAGGAACCACCGGTCGTGCGTCACCACGACCAGCGCCTCGCGCCGCGCCAGCAGGTGCTGGGCCAGCCAGGCGATCCCCTCCACGTCGAGGTGGTTGGTCGGCTCGTCCAGCACCAGCAGGTCGTGGTCGCCGACGAGGGCGCGGGCCAGCGCGACCCGGCGGCGCTCGCCACCGGAGAGCGGGCCGACGGCCCGGTCCAACATGGCGTCGAGGTCGGCCCGCCCGCCGAACAGGCCGCCGAGGACGTCGCGCACCCGCGGGTCGGCGGCCCACTCGTGGGCGGGTCCGTCGCCGACCACGAGGGAGCGCACCGTCGCCGTCGGGTCCAGGTCGTCCCGCTGACCGACCTCGGCCACCCGCAGCCCTCCGACGTGGGTCACCCGACCCGAGTCCGGCGGCTCACGGCGGGTCAGCAGCCGCAACAGGGTCGACTTGCCGTCACCGTTGCGGCCCACGACGCCGGTGCGGTCGCCCTCCGCGACGCCCAGCGACACGTCGTCCAGGAGCACCCGGGTGCCGTACCCCTTGACGACGGCCTCCAGGTTGACCAGGTTGCGTGCCACGCCCGGCTACCCCCCCACGACGCGGGCGCCGGCCACCGGTCCGTGCGCCCGTCGCACCGCCCGGCAGGTGCCGGTGGCGCTCAGCGCCACGGCGATGTCGATCGCGTGCTCACGGCTGCGCGCGAGGAACACGACGCTCGGCCCGCTGCCGGACACGAGCCCGCCGAGGGCGCCGGCCTGCTCGCCGGTGTCGAGGGTCTGCTGCAGCTCGGGACGCAGCGAGATCGCCGCGTCCTGCAGGTCGTTGTGCAGCGCCGCGCCGAGGGCGTCGGCGTCGCCCCCTCGCAGGGCCGCCATCAGCGCGTGCGAGACGCGCGGCTCCAGGACCGCCGCGTCACCGCGCAGGCGGTCGCACTCCCGGTAGACCGTGGGGGTCGAGAGGCCGCTGTCCGAGATCGCGACGACCCACTCGAACCTGCCGCGGGCGAGCACCGGCGTGAGCACCTCGCCCCGTCCGGTGCCCAGGGCGGTGCCCCCGACCAGGGAGAACGGCACGTCGCTGCCGAGCCGGCCCGCGAGGTGACGCAGCTCGTCACGCGAGAGCCCGGTCTGCCAGAGGGCGTCGCAGGCGACCAGCGCGGCCGCGGCGTCGGCGCTGCCGCCCGCCATGCCACCGGCCACCGGGATCGCCTTGGTGACGTGCAGCCGGGCGCGCGGCTCCGCGCCGGTGTGCTCGGCCAGCGCCAGGGCCGCGGCGACCGCGAGGTTCGTGGCGTCCTGGGGGACGTCGTCCAGCGGCACCCCGTCGGCCGTCGTGACGCTGACGGTGAGGTCGTCCGCCTCGGTGGCGACGAGCTCGTCGTGCAGCGAGATCGCGTGGTAGGCCGTGGCCACCTCGTGGAAGCCGTCCGGGCGCGGCGGTCCGACGGCGAGGCCCAGGTTGACCTTGGCGGGTGCGCGCACGGTCACCGAGGTCATGACCGGACCCTACGAGGATGTCGGGGTCACGACAGCGGCCGGTACGCCGCCAGCCGGGCGAACTCGGTCACGCCGAGCGCCTCGCCGCGGGTCCGCGGGTCGATGCCCGCGGCGCGCAGGGCGTCCTCGGCCGCGGCCGGCGAGCCGGCCCAGCCGGCCAGGGCCGCGCGCAGGGTCTTGCGGCGCTGGGCGAAGGCGGCGTCGACGACGGCGAAGACCTCCGCCTGGCTCGCCGGCGTCTCGGGCGGCTCGCGCCGGGTCATCGCGACCAGCCCGGAGTCGACGTTCGGCGCGGGCCAGAACACCGTGCGCCCGACCGTCCCGGCCCGGCGGACCTGCGCATGCCAGGCGGCCTTCACCGACGGCACGCCGTAGACCTTCGAGCCCGGCGGGGCCGCCAGCCGGTCGGCCACCTCGGCCTGCACCATGACCAGCACCCGGCGCACGGACGGGAAGGTGTCCAGGAGGTGCAGGAGGACCGGCACCGAGATGTTGTACGGGAGGTTGGCCACCAGGGCGGTCGGCGCCGGCCCCGGCAGCGCCTCGAGCCGCAGCGCGTCCGCGGTCACGACGGTCAGCCGGTCGACGTACGCCGGCGCGTGCCGGGCGACCGTCGACGGCAGCTCGGCCGCCAGGACCGGGTCGACCTCGACGGCGGTGACCGACGCGACCTGCGGCAGCAGCGCGAGGGTGAGCGAGCCCAGCCCGGGGCCGACCTCGACGACGTGGTCGTCGGGCCCGACCTCGGCCGCGCGCACGATCCGGCGCACGGTGTTGGGGTCGATGACGAAGTTCTGGCCGAGCGTCTTGGTCGGCCGGACCCCGAGGCGGGCCGCCAGGTGGCGCACCTCGGCCGGACCGAGGAGCACCGGAGCTGCCGCCGCCGGGATGTCGTCCACGGGGTCCGCCCTGCGTCAGCTGAAGAGGTTCCTGCCGCAGACCGGCCACTGGCCGGCGCCACTGCGGTTGTACAGGATCTGTGCGCGGTAGGTCTGCTCGGACGGGCTGGCGTCGGTGGGCACACCCACGCCGCCCACCGAGCGCCAGGTGCTCTCCAGGAACTGGTAGAGCCCGTAGTACGGCCCGGCCGGGTTGTAGGCGCGGGGGTTGCCGCCGGACTCGCAGGCAGCCAGGGCCGCCCAGTTGAGCCCGTCGGCGGCCGGGGTGTTGTCGGGAACCTTCTTGGTGCCGACCAGCAGCACCTGCGTGACGGGCTCCTCGGCCACGTGCTTCTCGAGGAGGGTCCGGGCGTCGAGCTCGCCGTCGAGGTAGGTCTCGCGGAACGTCCGCACCTCGATGCCCACCTTGCCCTGCTCGACGACCTTGGTCTGGCCCTCGAAGAGCTCGTCGCTCTTCTTCTTCACCGTGTCGAAGCGGATCGGGCGCTCCTCGACGACCCGCTTGCCGTCGACCCGGGTCACCGACACGACCTGCTCGGAGTAGGGCTGGGTGGCCAGGTCGGTCGACACCCGGTCCCGCGCGCGCAGCCGCAGCCCGGCCTCGGCCAGCGCGCTGCGCACGGTGGTCGCCGTGGTGGTCACCTCGTGCCGCTCGCCGTCGGCGAGGAAGGTGAGGTGGTGCGGCAGCCGCACGTCGAGCTCGATGCCGCCGGGGGTGATCCGCCGGCTGCGGGAGGCGGACACCCAGGCACCTTCGGTGCGTACGCCCAGCAGCCGCAGGGCCTCGGACACGGTGCGGCCGGTGGTCCACACGGTGCGGGTCCGACCCTCGACGGTGAGCAGGACCGGCCGGCCGTAGCGCAGCTGCACGGTGTCGCCGTCCTCGAGCGAGGTTCGCGGCGACGGGGCGACGAGGTCGTGCGCCTGGTCGTAGGAGATGCCCTCGTCCTCGAGCAGGTCACCCACGGTCCGGGCGGACCCGCGGACCTCGTGCTCGCGTCCGTCGATCGAGACGGTGACGGTCTTCTCCAGGGAGACGAACGCGGTGGTGCCGGCGACCAGCGCCACGACGACGGCGAGCTGGAGCGCGAGGGTGGGCCCGACGGTCAGCACGGTCCGCAGCGAGGACCGCCGGGGTCCTGCCGAGTGCCGACCCCTGGGCTGACCGCTCATAGGCCGACGACGGTACCGGCCCGCTTCGCCGGGCGGCAACACGAGTCCCAGCAGCCCCACCCCGACCGCTCGTCTGCCCCCGGGTCACCAGGGACCGAAGGCGGCGTCGGTGGCGTCGGCGACCGCGGACGCCAGGGTGTCCTCGTCGACGTCCTTGACCGCGGCCATCGCCCGCAGGGTGTGCGGGACCAGGTACGACGCGTTCGGCCTGCCGCGGAACGGCATCGGGGTGAGGTACGGCGCGTCGGTCTCGACGAGCAGCCGGTCGAGCGGTGCCGCGGCGAGCGCGGCGCGCAGCCCGTCGGCGTTCTTGAACGTCACGGTGCCGGCGAACGACAGGTACCACCCGCGCCGTGCGCAGTGCTCGGCCATCGCGACGTCGCCGGAGAAGCAGTGGAAGACGACCCGGTCCGGCGGTCCGGCGTCCTCGAGGACGCGCAGCACGTCGTCGTGCGCGTCGCGGTCGTGGATGACCAGCGCCTTGCCGTGCCGCTTCGCCAGCTCGATGTGCGCGCGGAACGACGACTCCTGGTCGGCGCGCCCCTCGGGGCCGGTGCGGTAGAAGTCCAGCCCGGTCTCGCCCACGGCGCGCACGGCCGGGTCGGCGGCCAGCTCGTCGATCTCGGCCAGGGCAGCCTCCAGCGACCCGGCCGCCGCGAGCAGCGGCGCCTCGTTGGGGTGCAGGGCGACGCCCGCCACGATCTCGTCGTGGCGGCGGGCCGTCTCGACCGCCCACCGTGCGCCGGGCAGGTCACAGCCGATCTGCACGATCCGCGGCACCCCGGCCGCCGCGGAGGCGGCCAGCGCGTCCTCGACCGACAGCCAGTCCTCGGGCGGGTCGGCGATGTCGAGGTGGCAGTGCGAGTCGGCGACCGGCACCCGCAGCGGCTCCGGCGCCGGTGGCCGGTCACGAGGTCCGCTCACCCGCCCGCCCCGCGCTCGGGTGGGGCCGTCGGGGCTCATGCCTGCTCGGGCTCCTCGATGCGCGGGAACAACGGCTCGGTCTTGGTGACCGGGGCGCCGGCCGGGAGCTGGCCCCAGCGCCCGGCGTCCTGCACGCGGGCGTCAGCGATCCGGCCGACCGTGGCCTCGGCGCCGAGTGCCTCCCACAGCAGGGTGGTCGCCTTCGGCATCACCGGGTGCAGCAGCACCGCGACGACCCGCAGCGCCTCGGCCGTCGCGTACAGGATCCGGTCGAGGTCGGCGCCGCGGGCGTCGTCCTTGGCGACCTTCCACGGCTCCTGCTCGGTGACGTAGGTGTTGACCACCCGGACGTAGTCCATGGCCGCGAGGATCGCGCCCTGCAGGTCCAGCCGGTCGATCGCCGCGTCGGCGGCGGCAGCGGCCGCTGCCGCACCCTCGGCCAGCGCAGGCTCGTCGACCGGGGCCGGCAGGGCGCCGTCGCGGTAGCGCCCGACCATCGAGGTCAGCCGCGACGCGAGGTTGCCCAGCTGGTCGGCGAGCTCCGCCTTGTAGCGGGCGCTGAGGTCCTCCCACGAGAACGAGCCGTCCTGGCCGAACTCGATGGCCCGCAGGAAGTAGTAGCGGAACGCGTCGGAGCCGAAGACGTCGACGATCTGGCTGGGCGGGATCGCCGTCAGCTTGGACTTGCTCATCTTCTCGCCACCGACCAGCAGCCAGCCGTGGGCGAAGACCGTCTTCGGCAGCGGCACGTCGGCCGCCAGCAGCATCGCGGGCCAGATCACGGCGTGGAAGCGGAGGATGTCCTTCCCGACCAGGTGGACGTCCGGCGGCCAGGTGCGGGCGAACTTCTCGGCGGCGGCCTCGTCGCCGTAGCCCGCGGCGGACAGGTAGTTGAGCAGGGCGTCGATCCACACATAGAGGACGTGCTTGTCGTCCCACGGGATCGGGATGCCCCAGTTGAACGTCGAGCGCGAGATCGACAGGTCCTGCAGGCCCGCCCGGACGAAGGACACGACCTCGTTGCGGGCGCTGGCCGGCTGCACGAAGTCGGGCTGGGACTCGTACAGCGCGAGCAGCCGGTCGGCGTAGGCCGAGAGCCGGAAGAAGTAGTTCTGCTCCGCCAGCCACTCGACCGGGCGGCCGTGGATCGGGCAGAGCCTGTCGCCGTTCTCGCCCTCGACGAGCTCGCTCTCGAGCTTGAACTCCTCGCACGCGACGCAGTAGGGGCCCTCGTAGCTGCCCTGGTAGACGTCGCCCTTGTCGTTCAGCGTCGACCAGAACTCCTGCACCCGGCGCGTGTGCCGCGGGTCGGTGGTGCGGATGAAGTCGTCGTTCGCGGCGTCGATGGTGGCGAGCACCGGCTTCCAGGCCGTCTCGACGAGCTCGTCGGTGAAGTCCTCGGCGGTCATGCCCGCCGCCTCGGCCGAGCGGAGCACCTTCTCGCCGTGCTCGTCGGTGCCGGTGAGGTACCAGACGTCCTCCCCGCGCTGCCGGTGCCACCGGGTCAGGACGTCACCCGCCACCGTCGTGTACGCGTTGCCGATGTGCGGTGCCGCGCTCACGTAGTAGATCGGCGTCGTGACGTAGTACGCCTTCCCGGCGGGGGTCTTCTCCCCCGGCGGGGCTGCGTCGGCTGCGGCGTCGGTCATCCCGCCAGCCTACGGGCGCCCCGCCACCCCCTTGTCAGCCGCTCGCTGCCGCGTAGCGGCGCGAGCGGCTGACAAGTGAGCGGGGGTCAGCCGAGCTTGGGCAGGCCGCGCTTGAGGTGGCGGACGGCCTGGACGATCCGCTGCTCGTTCTCGATGAGGGCGAACCGGACGAACCTGTCCCCGGCCGGGCCGAAGCCGACGCCCGGCGACACCGCGACGTCGCACTCCTTGACGATGTGGGTGGCGAACTCGATCGAGCCCATCTCGGCGTACGCCTCGGGGATCGGCGCCCAGGCGAACATCGTCCCCCGCGGCCGCTCGACCTCCCACCCGATGCGGCCGAGGCCGTCGATGAGGGCGTTGCGGCGGGACTCGTAGACGGCGTTGACCTCGGCCGGGTAGTCCGAGGCCTCGTTCATCGTGACGGTCGCGGCGATCTGGATCGGCTGGAAGGTGCCGTAGTCGAGGTAGCTCTTGAGCTTGCCGAGGGCGCCGACCACCTCGCTGTTGCCGACGAGGAACGCGACCCGCCAGCCGGCCATCGAGAACGACTTGGTCATCGAGTACAGCTCGACCGCGCAGTCCTTGGCGCCCTCGCACTGCAGGATCGACGGCGGCTGCCACCCGTCGAACGCGACGTCGGCGTAGGCGAAGTCGTGGACCAGGACGACCTCACGCTCCCGTGCCCAGTCGACCAGCCGCTGCAGGTCGGCCAGCTCGACGGTGGCCGTCGTCGGGTTGTGCGGGAACGACAGCACCACCACCCGCGGCTTGGGCCAGCCGAGCTCCCAGGCCTCCATCACGTTGGCGATGTAGTCCTCGCCGGTGCCCACCGGAACCTGCCGGGCGTCGGCGCCGGCGAAGTACGGCCCCCAGATGTGGATGGGGTACGACGGGCTCGGCACGAGCGCCGCGTCGCCGGGCTGGAGCAGCACCCACATCAGGTGGCTGAACCCCTCCTTGGCGCCGATCGTCGAGATGACCTCGGTGTCGGGGTCGAGAGTGACACCGAACTTGCGCTGGTAGAGGGCGGCGACGGCCTGCCGCAGCTTGGGGATGCCTCGGCTGGCCGAGTACCGGTGGTTGCGGGAGTTGTGCGCTGCCTCGGCAAGCTTCTCGACGGCGATGTCGGGCGAGGGCAGGTCGGGGTTGCCGAAGCCGAGGTCGATGACGTCGCGGCCGGCCCGCCTGGCCTCCAGCTTGAGCCCGTCGATGATCGTGAAGACGTAGGGCGGCAGGCCGGGGATGCGGCGGAACTCCATGCCCGCCAGGCTAGACCGCCCGCCGCAGCAGCCCGTCAGGGGCGCGCGGCGAGGACGGCGTCGTAGACGGCCTTGCGCGAGGTGCCGTGACGGCCGGCGACCTCCGCGGAGGCGTCCTTGAGCCGGCTCCCGCCGGCGACCAGGGCCTCGACCTCCCCGACCAGGTCGGCCGGGTCAGCCGGGGGCCGGGGCCCAGCACCGGCGACGACCACCGTGATCTCCCCGCGCACCCCGTCGGCAGCCCAGGCCGCGAGCTCGCCCAGGCTCCCCCGGCGTACCTCTTCGTAGGTCTTGGTGAGCTCCCGGCACACCGCGGCCGGCCGGTCGTCGCCGAAGGCTCGGGCCATCGCCTCGAGGGCGGCCGCCAGCCGGTGCGGCGCCTCGAAGAAGACGGTGGTCCGCTGCTCGGTCACCAGGTCCGCGAGCCGCCGGGACCGCTCCCCCGGCTTGCGGGGCAGGAAGCCCTCGAAGCAGAAGCGGTCGACCGGGAGCCCGGACAGGGCGAGGGCGGTGAGCACGGCGGACGGCCCGGGCGCCGCGGTGACCGCGAGTCCGGCCCCGACCACGGCCGCCACCAGGCGGTACCCGGGGTCGGACACCGACGGCATCCCCGCGTCGGTCACCAGCAGCACCCGCAGGCCAGCCGCCACGGCCTCGACGAGCTCCGGCGTCCGGGCCGCCTCGTTCTGCTCGTAGTAGGAGACGACGCGACCGGACACCTCGACGCCCAGGTCAGTGGTCAGCCGCCGCAGGCGGCGGGTGTCCTCGGCGGCCACCACGTCGGCGGTCGCCAGCTCGCGCCGCAGCCGCGGGGTGGCGTCGTCGGGGTCGCCGATGGGCGTGCCCGCCAGCACCAGCACGCCACCCGCTCCGTCGGCCACGCGCACCATGGTGACGGACGTGGCCTGCGTACGCTGGCCCGGTGCTGCAGTCGACCACCGCGCCGATCGACAGCCGGCATGTCGACGTCGCCCGGGTCCGGGAGCGGCTGTCGCCCGCACTGCCGGCCGACGGCCGGTGGGGGTGGGGTGGTCCGCTGCTGGTCGCCGCGGTCGCAGGAGTGCTCCGGTTCTGGCACCTGGGGCAGCCACGGGCGTTCATCTTCGACGAGACGTACTACGCCAAGGACGGGTGGTCGCTGCTGCACTTCGGCGTCGAGCAGGGCTACCTGAAGGCCGCGAAGGACGGCGACCCCGACCCGGCCAACATCAAGATCCTGGCCGGCGACCTCACCGACCTGTGGACCGGCGACCCGTCGTACGTCGTGCACCCACCAGGCGGCAAGTGGGTGATCGCCCTGGGCGAGCAGCTGTTCGGCATGACGCCGTTCGGCTGGCGGTTCATGGTCGCCCTGCTCGGCACCCTCGCGGTGCTCATGACTGCGCGGATCGGGCGGCGGCTGTTCCGCTCCACGTTGCTGGGCTGCGTCGCAGGGCTGCTCCTCGCGGTCGACGGGCTCGCCTACGTGCACAGCCGGACCGCCCTGCTCGACCCGATCCTCATGTTCTGGGTGCTGGCGGCGTTCGGCGCCCTGCTCGTCGACCGGGACCAGGTCAGGCGGCGGCTGGCCGCCGGGCTGGACTCCGCGCTCGGGTCGCGTTTCGGGCCCGGCCTCGGGCTGCGCCCCTGGCGGCTGGCGGCTGGCGTCTTCCTCGGCGCCGCCTGCGCGACCAAGTGGAGCGGCCTCTACTTCGTGGCCGCCTTCGGCCTGCTCACCGTGCTCTGGGACATGGGCGCCCGGCGGACGGCGGGAGCGCAGCGCCCGTGGGTCGGTGCGCTCGTCCGCGACGCACTGCCCGCCTTCGCCTCGCTCGTGCTGGTCGCGGCCCCGGTCTACCTGCTGTCGTGGACCGGCTGGTTCCTCGGGGGCGACCGCGCGTACCTGCGGAACTGGGCGCAGGACAACCCCGGCGGCCCCTCCTGGCTCCCGGGCGCGATGCGCAGCCTGCTGCACTACCACCACGAGGCGTACTCGTTCCACCGCGACCTGCGCAGCCCGCACGACTACGAGTCGAACCCCTGGAGCTGGCTCGTCCTGGGCCGGCCGGTGTCCTACTTCTACGAGGGCCCGACCTCCGGCCAGCAGGGCTGCGTGGTCGACCAGTGCTCGCGGGCAGTCACCGCGCTGGGGACCCCCGCCATCTGGTGGGCGGCGTGCGTCGCCCTGCCCGTGCTGGTCTACCTGTGGGCAGCCCGGCGCGACTGGCGGGCCGGCGCGATCCTGTGCGGGGTCGCGGGCGGCTACCTGCCGTGGTTCTTCTTCCAGGAGCGGACCATCTACTCCTTCTACGCGGTCGTGTTCGTGCCCTTCCTCGTGCTCGCGGTCACCCAGTGCCTCGGCCTGGTCCTCGGCGGGGCCGATGCCTCGCCGCGGCGACGCCAGTGGGGTGCCGCCGTCGCGGGCGCGTACGTGCTCCTCGCGGTGGCGAACTTCCTGTGGCTGCTGCCGGTGCTCTCGGCAGAGGTGGTCCCGTACGCCGACTGGGCCCGCCGCATGTGGTGGCGGTCCTGGATCTGACGGGCGCGCTCAGCCCTTGAGCCCGGACCTGGAGACGCCTTCGATGATGTAGCGCTGGGCGAACACGTACAGCAGCAGCACCGGGACGCTGGCCACGACCGCCCCGGCCGTGAGCAGGTCGTAGCGCACGGCGTTCGCCGACTGGAGGGTCGACAGCCCCGCGGGAAGGGTCTGGTTCTCGGGGCTGAACAGGACGTAGACCGGCCACAGGAAGTCGTTGTAGTTGGTGAGGAAGGCCAGCAGCCCCAGGGTCACCAGAGCCGGCTTGGACAGCGGCAGGACGACGCGCAGGAACACCTGCAGCCGGTTGGCTCCGTCGACGATCGCCGCCTCCTCGAGCTCCTTGGGCAGGGTGAGGAAGAACTGCCGCAGGAAGAAGACACCGAACGCCGAGGCGGCCGTGGGGACGATGACCGCCACCAGGGTGTCGAGCCAGCGCAGCTCGCCGACGATCAGGTAGTTGGGGATCGTGAGGATCACCGGGGGGATGAACAGGGTCGCGACGATGGCGCCGAAGACCAGCCGCTTGCCGCGGAACTCCATCCGGGCCAGCGGGTAGGCAGCCAGCGCCGAGGTCGAGACGACGAGCAGCGCGTTGCCGAACGCCGCGACCATGCTGTTGGCGAACCACCGCAGCACGGGGGTCTCGCTGCTGCCCAGGATGGCGTCGTAGGCCTGGGTCGTGATCTCCCGGGGGATCCAGGTGGGCGGTGTGCCGGTCGCCTCGGCCCGGGTCTTGAGGCTCGTCACGAGCAGGAACAGCAACGGGCTCAGGAAGACCAGTGCCAGGAGGGTGAGCAGGACGTAGCGCAGCGCCGTCCGGGCGGTCACCGTGGCCATCACGCGCTCCGCTCGCGGAACAGCCGGAAGACGACGACGCTCGCCAGCATCAGGACGACGGTCAGGACGTAGCTCATCGCGGCCGCCTGGCCCATCTGGTACTGGCGCAGGCCGGTCTCCGCGATCTCGTAGATCGCCGTGCGCGTCTCGGTGCCCGGTGCACCGCGCGTCATCAGGTAGGACTGGCCGAACATGTTCGCCGAGGCGATGATCGTGATCATCGTGACGAAGGCGAGCACCGGTCGCAGGCCCGGGACCGTCACGTGCCGGAACCGTTGCCAGGCGCCGGCCCCGTCGACCTCGGCGGCCTCGTAGAGCTCCTTGGGGATGTCCTGCAGGCCGGCGAGGTAGATGACCGCGTTGAACCCCATGGTCCACCACACGGTGACACCGACGAGCGCGAACCAGGCGGCCGGCACCGAGGTCGTCCACGCGATGTCGTCGGGCAGCCCGACGACGCCCAGGTAGTGGTTGACCAGCCCGATGTTGTTGTCGAGCAGGAAGCGCCACATGACGGCGACCACCGCGACACCGAGCACGTACGGCGCGAAGTAGACGGCCCGGAACAGGTTGCGGCCGCGGAACCGCTGGTTCATCGCCAGGGCCACGCCGAGGGGCAGCACGAGCAGCAGCGGGACGCTCATCACGGTGAAGATCCCGGTGGCCCGCATGCCTCCCCAGAACCGCTCGGCGGCGAGGGACCCGGGATCGACCAGGTCGGCGTAGTTCTCCAGCCCGACGAACGGCTTGCCGGGCAGCGTGTAGTCGTAGTCGTGCAGGCTGATCCAGAACCCGTACACCGCCGGCGCCACGACGAACCCCAGGAACAGCCCGAGGTACGGGGCGAGGAACAGCCACGGCGTGGCCGTTCCCGCCCGGGTCGCGGCACCGCCGGCGGCGCCCGGCCGCCCGCCGGGGTCGACGACGAGGTCGTCGTCCCGGCGGGCCGCACGGGCACTGGTCACGGCCACTGTCAGGCGCCGTACTTCTCGAGGTTCGCCTCCATCGCCTTGGTGGCCTTGCCGGCAGCGTCCCTGAGCGCGTCGGCGGGCGACTTCTTCAGCAGCGTCGCCTCGTTGACGGCGATCTCGAGGGTCTGCCCCTGCACGTCACCCAGGCCGGGGACCGGGGGCAGGAACCTCATCGAGTCGATCGTGGCGGCGATCGGGGCCTGGGTCGAGGAGGTCACGTCGGCACCCTCGCGGACCGACTTGCGGGCCGGGATCATCCCTGCGCCGGCCCACTCGGCGGACTTCTTGCTCATCCAGTCGATGAACACGCGGGCGGCGTCGAACTTGTTGTCGTCCTTGGCCGCCTGGGCGCTGACGAAGAAGTGGTGCGAGTTGGCCCACACGGCCGGCTGGTCGCCGATCGTCGGGATGGGCGCGATCTCGAACGGGACGTCGGCGCCCTTGAGGTCGTTGATCTGCCAGATGCCGTCCCAGGTCACCGCGAGCTTGTCGTTCTTGAACCCGACGTACTGGGTGTCGATGGCGACGTTCTTCGGGCTGTAGCCCTTGGTGATCTGCTCGACCTGCCAGGTGAGCGCAGCGACGCCGGCGTCGGAGTCGAAGGTCGCCTTCGAGCCGTCGGCCGCGTAGGGCTCCCCGCCGTGCTGCCACAGCAGCGACAGGAACATCAGGTGGCTGGGCCACTTGGACGGCATCCAGAACGGCTGCGGCTGGCCGCCCGGCCCCTGGAACTTCTCCAGCGCCTGCTCGAAGGACGCCGCGTCGGTGGGGGGCTCGGTGATTCCGGCCTGCTTGGCGTCGTCGGAGCGCCAGTACATCGCCAGCGAGTGGACGTCGAGGGGGATCCCGTAGCGCTTGTCCTGGTAGATCCCCGCCTTCCACACCTCCGGGCTGAAGTCGGACTCCTGCAGGCCGAGCGCGTCGGCGACGTCGTCCACCGGGAGGATCACCTTGCGCACCGCGTTGGTGGCCAGCTGGTCCTGGTGCATCACGCCGACGTCCGGACCCTTGCCGGCGGTCACCGCCGCGGGAACCTTCTGGTAGAAGTCCGCCCACTCGATGGTGTTCTGCTTGACGGTGATCTTGGGGTTCTCCTGCTGGAACTGCTCGACGAGCTGGTCCATGAAGGGCCCGTCACCGCCGGTGAAGCCGTTCCAGTAGGACAGCGTCACCGCGGGCCCGGAGTAGGTGCCGGTGAACTTCTCGCCGCTCGGTGCGGCGCCGCCGGCCACCTCGTCGGCGGACTTGCCGCCACCACAGGCGGAGAGGGCCGCGGCCGCCGCGACGCCGCCGCCCGCGGCGAGCAAGCCGCGACGCGAGATGCCAGTCCTGTCGGTGCTCATGTGCTGTGCCTCCTGCTCGGTGGTGCGGTGGGTGCGGGGAGTCATCGGTAGGTGCGGAACCAGTCGAACTGCGCGGTGGCGGCGGGATCCGCCGGGTTGCGGCCCTGGGAGACCAGGCCCACCCTCAGGTCGCTGCCCGCGGGCAGCGTCCATACGCCGCCCTTCACCCAGTCGGTGCCGTCACGGCTCGTCCAGCCGCGCAGCTCGTGCTCGCCGTTGGCCGGGTCGACCCGGTGGGTGATCCTGCAGCCAGGTGGTGGTGGCGGGCGGGCCGACGATGGTGCCGCCGTTCTGGACGCCGTCGTCGTCCGGCCACGGCTGCTCCTTGCCGAACTCGGTCTGCCGGGTGTTCCAGATCGCCACGTGCGACAGCCGGGTGAACAGGTCGTCGCCGACGTAGACCACCAGGCCGGCCTGCTGGTAGTTGCGGACCGTGTCGGTGCCGAGGTCGATCGTGAGCTTGGTCGCGATCGCCCAGTCGCCGGCCGGCGGGTCCCGCAGGAGCACGCCCGCCGAGCTGCCGGGACCGTTGAGGTCCGCGGTCTCGGTGGGCCAGCGCAGCTCGCCGCCGGCGACCGTCGCCTGCGGGTCCTCCCGCACCCAGCTCCAGCCGGCGCCGAGACCGGCCCCGTCGAACTCGTCGCTGGCCGCGGGCACCCGCTGCGACGGCACCGGCTCGGCGACGGGGACCGGTGGCGGTCCTGCCGGCGCCACGACGGTGACGTTGTCCGCGGTCCCCGGGCCGGGGGCCACCGCGCCGGCCCGGCCGGCTCCGGAGCGCAGGGCGCGCGGCAGGGCGAGGGCGAGCCGGGCCAGCGGGTCGCCCAGCCGCGCCTGGCTCAGCTCGGCGTACGCCCTGCTCCCCCGCAGCTCGAGCACCACGCTGTGCGGCGTCCCGAGGTCGAGACCGGCGGGAAGCGGGGCGGTGCGCACGACCCGCTTCCCGCCGGAGCGCGCGACGAGCCGCAGCTCGTGGGCCGACGGCCGGACGGTCGCCCGCACGCCGCGGGTCCGTCCTGCCCACCGGGCGACCAGGGACGCCCGTCCGGCGAGGTCCCCCTCGACCCGGACGCCGCCACGACGTGGCCTGCTCAGGGTCGAGGCCTCACCGGTGCGCAGCGGGCGGTCCGACGCCGTGACGGGAGCCGGCTGGGCCGACTCGCTCGGACCGCGCCCGGCCCGGACCAGCGGCCACCCGTCGACCCAGTCCAGCCGGTCCATCAGCATCGGACGCTCGTTGATGCCGGAGGTGCCGTCGAGGTAGGGGTCGGCGCGGTCCAGGGCGTGGTAGACGACGAAGTCCTGCCCGCTGACGTCCTGCGCGATCGCGTTGTGCCCGGCCCCGATCCAGCGGTTGCCGTTCTGGGTCAGCACCGGGGTACCCCCGGCGCGGGAGGCGAGCAGCGGGGTCCCCTGCTCGTCGAGGTACGGGCCGGTGAGGTGCGCGGGACCGGCCGACCTGGACGCTGTAGCCCGTGGTCGGGCCCGCGCAGCAGTTGGCGGTCGAGGCGAACAGGTACCAGTGGCGGCCGTGCCGCACGACGTAGGCACCCTCGAACTTGTTGTCGATCGCGACCATCGTCGAGGCGCCGGTGGTCCTGGTGCCGGACGGGTCGAGGGGCTGCACGAACATGCCGCCGTTGTAGGAGCCGTAGAAGATCCACTGCGACCCGTCCCGGTCGGACACGACGGTGGGGTCGAACGTCCAGAGGTAGCCGCCGTTGCCGGGTCGCGGCCCCACGACCGGGGCCCCGCTGTCCGTCCAGGGGCCGCGCGGGGTCGGGGCGGTGGCCATGCCGATGGCGTTGTCGTCGCGGTCCGTCGTCACCGTGGTCTGGGTGACGACGTAGTACATGCGGTACTCGCCGTCGACGTAGCGGATGTCCGGCGCCCAGATACCGGCGTCCGGCTCGGCCCAGGTCGGGAGGGTCGCGTCGGTGAACGCGTCACCGACGTAGGTCCAGTCGACGAGGTCGCGGGACCTCGCCATCGGGATGCGGTGCGCGGTCCCCTCCCCCTCGCGCAGCGGGTCCGAGGTGCCGTAGGAGTACCACCAGCCGTCCTTGCCGCGGACGAGCGACGGGTCGGCGAACGTGTCGGCGAAGTCCTTGCTGACCGGGTTGGTGTACGTGCCCGACGTTCTCGTCGCGGGGGCCGCCCCCGCCGGTGCGGCGGCGAGCATCGTCAGGACGAGGGCGAGGGTCGCCAGCACCGCGAGGTGCCTGTTGTCCAGGACACGGGTCATCGGGTCGCTCCGGAGGTCGTCGGGCGCATCAGCAGCGCGGTCCAGGACGCCGGGGGCAGCGTCAGGGCGAGGCATCGGTCTCGGACGTGGGCGTCGTCGCCGCGGCGCGGGACGACCCGGTCGGGAGCGCCGGCGGTGTTCGTGGCCCGCAGGTCGTCGCCACCCATCACGTGGTGCTCGACGACCTCGAGGTCGCCGTGCTCGGCGGCCAGCGGCCGCAGGTCGACCTCCACCCGGAGGGGAGCCGCGGGGTCCCGGTTGACGGCGAGCAGGACGGTGTCACCCGTCTCCTGGTCGAGTGTCGCGGTGACGTCGAGGGCCGGCACCTCGCCGTAGCGCTCGGTCGCCACCCGGGGACTTCGGGGCTCGACGCGCAGCACCTGCCCGCGGGCCAGCCGGCTGGTCAGCGCGAAGGGGTGGAAGATGCTCTGCCGCCAGGCCGCGCCCTCGGGTGCGGTCCGGATCGGCGCGATGATGTTGACGAGCTGCGCCTGGCAGGCCACGCCCACGCGGTCGGCGTGCCGCAGCAGCGTGATGAGGAAGCTGCCGACGACCACCGCGTCGACGGCGGAGAACTCGTCCTCGATGAGCTCGGGGGCGAAGGTCCAGTCCAGCTGGCGCTGTCCCGGAAAGCGCGTCTGGTACCAGACGTTCCACTCGTCGAAGGACAGCTTGAGCTTCTTGCTGCTGCGCACCTTCGCGCCGACGTGGTCGGCGGTCGCCACGACCGCGTCGATGAAGGCGTCCATGTCGGTGGAGGAGGCGAGGAAGCTCGCGAGGTCGCCGTCGTGCTCCTCGTAGTAGTCGTGCAGCGAGATGTAGTCGACGTGCTCGTAGGTCTGCTCGAGGACCTCGGCCTCCCACGCGCCGAAGGTGGGCATCCGGGAGTTCGAGCTGCCGACGGCGACCAGCTCGATGCGGTCGTCGACCATCCGCATGGCCTTGGCGGTCTCGGCGGCCAGCCGGCCGTACTCGTACGCCGTCTTCTGGCCCATCTGCCACGGTCCGTCGAGCTCGTTGCCGAGGCACCAGAGCCTGATGTCGTGGGGCTTGTCGACGCCGTGCCGGCGTCGCAGGTCGGACCAGTAGGTGCCGCCCGGGTGGTTGCAGTACTCGAGGAGGTCGACGGCCTCCTGCACGCCGCGCGTGCCGAGGTTCACGGCCATCATCGGCTCGACGCCGGCGAGCCCGGCCCAGGTCATGAGCTCGTTGACGCCGACGTCGTTGGGCTCGATCGCCCGCCAGGCGAGGTCGAGCCGGGTGGGTCGCTCCTCGCGCGGGCCGACGCCGTCCTCCCAGCGGTAGCTGGAGACGAAGTTGCCGCCCGGGTAGCGGACCACCGACACCCCGAGCTCGCGGGTCAGGTCGAGCACGTCCTGCGGAAGCCGTCGTCGTCGGCCGATGGGGTGACCGGGCTGGTAGATCCCGGTGTACACGCAGCGGCCCATGTGCTCGACGAACGAGCCGAACAGCCGCCGGTCGACCTCGCCCAGGCAGAAGGCCGGGTCCAGCGTGAGCCGGGCCACCCGCTCCGTGGTCGACACCCGTACCTCCCGTGAAATGTGCTGGTTCGTCCGGCCTGGTGACTAGGTCTACCCGCTGATATACAACGTTGTAAAGAGGTGAACGCCATGTTTCTGGGCCCCCGCCACGGCCGGCGCGCAGCCGGCCGGCCACCGCGGCGCTGGATACCCTGCGCCCGATGAGCCAACCCCCGAGGAGCCGGCGCCCGAGGAGCGAGGACACCGCGCCGCGGCCCGGCGGCGACCGGCCGGCCCGGCTGGCCGACGTCGCCGACCGCGCCGGCGTGTCGGTGAAGACCGTGTCCAACGTCGTCAACGGCTACCTGCACGTGTCGGCGGAGACCCGCGCCCGGGTGGACGCGGCGCTCGCGGAGCTCGCGTACAGGCCCAACATCGCCGCCCGGAACCTGCGGCGCGGGCGCTCCGGCATCGTGGCGCTGGCCGTACCCGAGCTCGACGTGGCCTACTTCGCCGAGCTGGCCCGGCACGTCGTCCAGGCGGCCCGGCAGCACGGGTGGACGGTGCTCATCGACCAGACCGACGGCGAGCGCGAGCGCGAGCAGCTCGTCATGGACGGCTACGGCACCCAGCTCATCGACGGCCTGATCCTCAGCCCCGTCGCCACCGGGCCGGACGAGCTGGCGGCGCGTCGGGACAGCACGCCGATGGTGCTCCTCGGCGAGCGCGTGTACGACGGTCCGGACGACCACGTGTCGATCGACAACGTCGCCGCCGCCACCGCGGCGGTCGCGCACCTGCTCGCCCTCGGCCGACGGCGGGTCGCGGCCGTCGGGCGTCAGCCGCACCCGTCGTCCGGCACGGCGCCGGTGCGCGAGCGCGGCTACCTCGCCGCACATGCCGCGGCCGGCGTCGAGGTCGACCCCGCGCTCGTGGTCCCGACGACCAGCTTCACCCGGGCGGAGGGGGCCGCGGCGGTCGACCGGCTGCTCGCCCTGCCGGAGCCGCCGGACGCGCTGTTCTGCTTCAACGACCTGCTTGCGCTCGGCGCCCTCCGGCGGCTGCACGAGCGCGGGGTGGCCGTGCCGGGGGAGGTCGCGGTCGTCGGCGTCGACGACATCGAGGACGGCCGCTACTCGACCCCGTCGCTCACGACGATCCGGCCGGACAAGGAGCGGATCGCGCAGCTCGCGGTCCAGCTGCTGGCCGAGCGGCTGGAGAGCGGTCCGGCCGAGCGGGACAGGGCCCCCCGCGAGCTCGAGGCGCCGTACGACCTGGTGGTGCGGGAGTCGACGGGGGGCCCGCGGGTCCGGTGACCCCCGGGCCGGCTCGCCGGGTGGACGGCCGGCTGACCGCGTGGGCCGCGCCTAGGGCGCGGAAGCCAGCAGCCCGCGCTCGCGGAGGTCGGCGACGACGACGGGCAGGTCGGCGCGCAGGACCTCCACCGGCGCCCCGAACACGGCCGCGAGCTCGGTGCAGACCTCGTCGAGGGTGCGGGTGCCGTCGAGCAGGTCCCAGACGGCGGTGGCCCGGGTGTCCAGGAGGTGCAGGTCCCGGCGGAGGGGGTCGTAGACGACGGTCTCGCCGTCGATGTGCTCGACGTGCAGGTCGGGCGCGGGACGCAGGACGGTGGACGGGTCGTACGCCGCGGTCACGGCGACCTCCGCGCGAGGACGGATCGATGCACCTGGCGCAGTCCGTGACGCAGCCTGGTGAGCCGCCCGTGGTGCCGCTGGCGGACGTACTCCCGCGAGGGCAGCAGGAGCGCCCGCAGCAGCGCCGCGCGGTCGCTCCAGGACGGCAGCGCCCGCACCGCTTCGAACGACTTGCCCGCATAGCTGGTCCCCGGCCTGGCGTACGCGGCGAGGCGGCGCCGCTCGGGGGCCGTGGTCCCGCGATCGTGGGCCCACGTCACGAGCGGGTGTGACGAGACCGGTTCCAGCCCGAGCGTGCGCCAGGTCAGCGCGATCGCGGACGCGAGGACCGGGCCTGCCTGCCACCCCTCGGCCAGCGCCACCAAGCGCTCGTGGTCGTGCGCGCCGAACAGCAGCATCTCCGCGACGTCGCGCTGCGGCGCGAGTCGCGGCGGGACGTCGCCGAGCGCCACGTGGAAGCTCGCGTGCAGGAGCCGCTCGTCCGCGCCCAGAGCGGTCATCCCGACCCCCCCGACCTCGAACGGCGTGCCGGCCCCCCACAGCTGCTCCACCCGCAGGGAGAGCCCGAACGGCCCCATCACCAGGGTCCGGTGCAGGTCGATCTCGTGCCCGTCCGGCGTCCGGAAGCTGCTGCCCTTGCCGAACCGGCGGTCGAACCCGGGGCGGGGCTGGGGGAACCGTCGGCGGTAGCCGGCGCCGGTGAGCACGTCGCTGGCCGCGTCGACCTGCTCGCCGCCCACGAGCAGGTCGATGTCGGCGAACGGCCGCAGCGCCGGGTCCGCGTAGTCCAGCCGGGCGACTGCGGGGCCCTTGAGCACCCGCACCCCGATCCCCGCGCCGGAGAGCAGTCCGTGCGCGAGCAGCAGCTCACGCTCCAGCCTGACCGTGGTCGCCATCGACGTCAGGTGCAGGGCGCGCACCTGCTCCAGCCGCTTCGCGGAGAGGTCGAGTGCGCCGTCGGTGGCCGCCGCCAGCAGCAGGCCGGCGAGCCGCTCCCGGGTCGCACCGGCCAGCACGGCCTCCCACGTCGGCTCGTCGACCGGTCCCCCGGCCATCCCCGCCGCAGCCCCGGCACCTCGGGGCAGGCCGTGTGCCGCGACACCAGCGAGCCGCTGCGCGACGTCGACGGCCAGTGCGGTCCCTGGCGCCCGGGGCGTCACGGCAGCGCCTCCACGACCCCCACGTCACGTAGCCGGCCGAGCACCTCCGCCACCACGGGGGCGACGACCTCGACCGGTGCGGCGGTCGCGTCGGCCAGGGTCGCGGCCAGGTCCTCCAGGCTGGCCGGGTCGCGCAGGGCCTGCCACACGGTGGCCGCGGGCTCGGGTGCGACGACCGGGTCGGCGGCCCCGGGCGGCAGGACCACCAGGACGTCGGCGGAGACGCGCCAGAGGGCACCGGCGTTCCGGCGGTACCTGGCCGGTACGGCGTCAGGTGCTGCGGACACGACCGACCTCCGCGCCGCCCGGTCGCGGCCGCCGGGTCACGCGGGGCCGGCGGCCGCGGCCCGGGCCACCTGGCCGACCAGGTCGTCGGAGTCGACCCAGTTCACCCCGACGACACCTCCGGCACCGACCACGTCGAGGAGGGTGCCGAGCGCCGTGGCCGGGCCTCCCGGGTAGGGCCGGCGCAGCAGGTTCGCCGTGGAGGCGGCGGCCTGGGCCCGCCGCAGCGGACCGAGCGCGGCGGGCGGGACGGCCGCGTACCAGAGCCCCAGCGTCCGCTCGCCCGCCCCGACGACAGGCTCGGCCACCGACGGCCCCAGGGCGCGCAGCGCGTCCAGGTCGAGCTCGTCCGGGTCCGGCCCGACGCCCGGCCGGGGCACCGCCACTCCCGCGCCGCCGTCGGTCCGGGGTCGCAGCACCGCCCAGGAGGAGTCGGCGACCGCTACCCCCTCGGAGGTGAGCAGCCGGTCCACCTCGCGCGCCATCACGCCGAGCTCGGGCGGAGCGAGCAGCACCGTGCCGTCGGGCAGCACCACGGTCGTGCCGAGCACGCTCGTCTCGGCGAGCTCCCGCTCGAGGACCTGGCTGGCATGCGACACGAGGCACCGGACGAGTCGCCCCAGGTCGCGGGTTCCTCGCAGCACCTGACCACCGTGGTAGAGGAAGTGCAGCGGCGCCGCCCGCCGGCGACCGCCGGTCCCGACGTGCAGCGAGTACAGGGCCGGGCCCTCGTCGCCGACGACGAGGTCGGGGTAGAGACCCTCGAGCGCTGCCAGCAGCGGCAGGCTCGAGCTGCGGATGCCGAACCGGGTCCCGTCCGCCATGCTCCAGCACCCGGGTGCCGGCCCAGTCGATCGTCTCCGGGCTGTTGCCGCAGACGCCCGGTCCGTGCAGGTAGCGCGGCTCGGGCGCCACGGCGTCAGCCGTCATGGAGCAATCCCCCTCCGCGAACCCGTGGATGAGCGAGGATTGCACGGGACCGGGAGGACTGTCAGGGTCTTCGGGTCGGAAGACGTGGATCCGGTGGAGGGGACGAGCCGTGTCGTACGCCTGGGTGCTGCACGGGGCCGCCGCCGCTGCTCCTGGTGGTCGCCGGCGTCCCCCGCGTGCTGCGCCCCGAGGGGATGGTGTCCGCCGCGCGTGAGCTGGGGCTGCACCGTCGTCGGGCCGCCGAGCCGCACGGCTGCTCGGGCTGGCCGAGGCCGCTGTGGGCGCGTGGGCCCTGCTCGCCGGCGGGCGGCTGGCGGCGCTCGCCGTCGCCCTCTGCTACGCCGGCTTCGCCGTCGTCACCGCCGTGGGACGCGCGCGCGGTGCGTCCTCCTGCGGGTGCTTCGTCGGCGACGACGCGCCCCCGAGCCTCCTGCACGTGGGGGTCGACACCGTGCTGGCACTGGCCGCGGCCGTCGTCGCGACCGGTGGTGCGACCGGGCTGGTCGGGGTGGTCGGCGACCAGGGCGCCGGCACGGCACTCGCGCTCCTGGCGCAGGCCGTGGTCGACGCGGGGCTGGTGTACCTGCTGCTGGCGCGCTACCCGGTGGTCGGCGTCGCCCGGACGGCGGTGTCGACCGCATGAGCACGACCACGGCCCTGGTCACCGGGCTGACCGCCGGACTGGCCGCGCTCGGCCTGCTGGTGGCCGGGCTGCTGCGTGCCGTCCGGGACCTCCAGCACCGGGTCCTGACCCTCGAGTCGGCCGCTGCCCGGCGCCGGCCGGGCGTCGGTGGCACCGACCCGGACGACCGCCCCGCCGGCCGCGGCGACCGGCCCGGCGTCGCTGCAGGCTGCGCCGGAGCTCTCGGACGTCGTCCCGGTCGTGGGCACGACGCCGGACGGCGACGCCGTCGAGGTCGCCCTCGACGAGGGGCCGTGGCTGGTGGCCTTCCTCTCCACCAGCTGCAGCATCTGCGTCGACGTGTGGACCCGCATGGCCCAGGACGGCCTGCGGCAGGTCGACCCCACCGTGCGCGCGGTCGTCGTCACCAAGGACGCGGGCAAGGAGGACGTCGAGCAGGTGGTCCGGGTGCAGGCGGGGTCCGAGCTGCCGGTGGTGCTCTCGACCGAGGCCTGGTCGGACTACGAGATCCCCGGCTCGCCGTACCTCCTGCTGCTCGACGGCACCGCCGGCCGGCTCGTCAGCGAGGGACCGGTGCGCGGATGGGACGACGTGGTGCGGATGGTGCGCAAGCTCGCGACGGCCTGAGCCGGCACGGCGCGCGGCCGGGAGCACGCGCCGGGCGCCGCTCAGCTCGACGGCACCTCGCCCGCGGCGACCGCCTGGACGAGCGCGACGACGCCGGTCGCCCCCGAGGCCAGCGGCGCCCGGGTGACCCCACCGGGTCCGGTCAGGTAGCCGACCGGCGTACCCAGCCCCGCCAGCCAGCCGGGCAGCTCCTCGGTGATCCCCACCGGGAGCGTCGGGGCGTGCTCGCCCAGCTGCTCCGCCACGGCAGCCCGGTCGTCGGGGGTGACGAGCAGGATCCGGACACCCGCCGCGCTCAGCGCCGGGGCGAGCTCGGCCAGGTCCGGGGCGAGCCGGGTGCACCACCCGCACCGCGCGCCCCAGCTCACGACGAGCGCGTCGCCCTCGCCCAGCCAGCCGTCGTCGAGGGTCGAGCCGTCCTCGGCCGTCGCGTCGAGTCCGGCGAGGACCGACCCGACCGGGAGCGTGGGGGTCTCGGCGTGCTCGTGCTCGGACGACCGTGGCGCGGAAGCCGGCAAGCAGCCCCCGGTCGGCCAGCCCGCGGACCAGCGTCAGCACGTCGTCCTGGACCTGCTGCAGCTCGGCCCCGGTCTCGTCCGCGAGCTCCTGGCAGAGCACCTCGAGCGTCGTGACCCCGTCCAGGCACTGCGCGACGAGCGCGCCGGTCACGTTGAGCAGGTGGCTGGCGCCGGTCGTCCCGTCGAGGACGACGCCCTCCCCGTCGACGACGGCGAGGACCACCTCGTCGCCCAGACGGGGGCTGTCGGCCAGGGCGACCGAGTCCGCGGCCCGGCCCTCGATCTCGATGTCCTGCTCGCCGGCCACAAGGCTCCCTGGTCGTCGGTTCCCGTCGCGCAGGACTCTAGGAGAGTTGTCGGAGCCGCGTCAGCGTCTTCGCCGGGTGGGCTACCGGCCGGTGAGCTCGTCGACCAGGGCCACGGTGGCCGCGAGGTCGTTGGTCCGCAGCTCCCAGCCGGCCGCCCGCTCGGCCACGGCCCGCAGGGCCGGCAGGGCCGCCGGGTAGCGCCCCCGGAGGTTGAACGTGTTCGTGGCCAGCCCCACGAGCACCTCGGCGGGCCGCAGGCGGCGCAGCGACGGGGTCGCCTCCGGGTCGTACCGGGGGAACACCACCCAGCGGACCTCGCCGCCCTCGGCGACCGACCCGGGGCGGACGGCCTCGGCCGGGAGGTAGGCGCTCACCCCGTCCCCGAACGGGCCGACCGCCTTCGCCGCGAGGTCGGGCAGCAGCGCCTGGGTCCCGGGCTTCAGCGACAGCGCGCGGGCGAACGCCCGCACCCGCAACGTGGCCGGTTCCAGGACCGCGAACTCGTCGGAGAGGTAGTCGTAGCCGCCCCGGACCAGCGCGAGGGTCGTGGTGGTCTTGCCGCTGCCGCTGCTCGCCGGGAGCAGCAGCGCTCCCCCGCCGGGCGCGACCAGCGCACCCGCGTGCACGAGCACGTGCGACCGGTCGCCGGTCGCCAGCCGGTCGTTGACCTGCCACATCAGGTGGTCGAGGGTCCCACCGGGATGAGGTGAGACCCACACGTTGCGGCCGTCGACCTCCAGCCCGTAGCGCGACGAGCCGGACCGGGTGTCGGACAGGTGGTAGTGCGTGCCGTCCGTCCACCTGGGCGCGGAACGGCGCCAGCGCCCGCTCGGCGGCCCGCAGGTGGGCCGGGTCGTCCGCGGTGACCCGGAAGGCGTGCTGGAGGAACCGGAACCCCGACGTGGCTGGCACGAGCCGATTCTCTCCTAGGCACGGCACCGCCGGCGGACCGCGATCGGTCCGCCGGCGGCGTCAGGCCGTTACTTGCGGGGGGCCGAGGCCCACTCGACGTCGCCCTGCACCCGAGCCTGGCCCGGGTCGCAGACCACGAAGCACTTCGTGGTGCCGCAGCAGGTCGCCTGGCAGACGGTGCCGGCGGGGCAGTCGCTGTTGTCCAGGCAGTCCTGGTTCGTGCAGTCCGTAGGCACGGTGCAGTACGTCGTCCCGTTCGGCTCGCCGCGGGTGACGTTGCGGTTGCAGAAGCAGCCGCCGCCGCACGGGGTCTGGCCCGAACAGTTGTCCGCGTTCGGGTCGTAGGAACACCCGGGGACCGAGGCGGCGTAGGCCCGTGCGCTGAAGCTGGACACCACGGGCAGCGTCCAGGCGGCTGCGCCGACCAGGCCGGCGCGACGGATGAGGGTGCGTCGGTCGATGCCGCCGGCCGCCTCGTCGATGTCGTTCTGGATGTCACTCACGCTGCACTCCTTGTCGCCGTGCCTCCCGGTGGAGGGCTCAGGGCCCACACTGCTCCCGGCCCGGCCAGGCGTACATCGTCACTTCGCCGTATCTGCGGTACGCCCGGAGCACGGGCCGGGTGACCGGGTGACCGGTGTGTCCCGGGACGTCCGGACACGTGACTCTGCGGGTGGAGCTGAGGGGACTCGAACCCCTGACCCCCTCGTTGCGAACGAGGTGCGCTACCAGCTGCGCTACAGCCCCTGGTGAAGACGCACGAGGTTATCAGGCGACGAGGGTCAGTCGTTCACCGCGCGACGCTCGATGATCGCCTCCAGCTGGTCGTCGGCGCCGTCGGCGTCCTCGACCAGGGCGGACATGCTGGAGCGTGCGGCGGGAGCCTGCTCCGCGTCCCGCGCGCCGGGGAGCGGCGTCCGGCCCCAGGTGTCCGGGCTGCCGAGGTCCACGGCCGTGCGGCGGGGGGCCGCCGGCTTGCTCACGTAGGTCGGCAGCGGGACCGGCACCGGCTGCCACCGGCCGGCCTCCTCGTCGGCCCGGCGCTGCTCCTCGGTGCGCAGCCGCGCCTCGGCCTCCTCGGCGGCCGCCCAGCGGGCGTCCTCGGCGGCGCGCTCCTCGGCCAGCTCGCGGCGCACCGACATCAGCCGGTCGAGCGCGTCGAAGCGCATCAGCCGGGACGCCATGCTGCGCCGGACCGCCTCGCGCGACCGGGTGACCTCGCGGCTGCTGCGGACCTGGGCCCGCAGGTGCGCGACGTCGGCCACGGTGAGGACGAGCAGCGTCGCCGGCACCCACCACGGCACCGGCGTGAACGGTGCGAGGACGGTCGCGACGCCGGTGGCGAGCAGCAGGCCGGCCAGGATCCGGCGCCGGCGCACGGTCGCGCTCGTCCGGCGCCGCGACCGGACCGGCGCCGTCGCGGCCGCCTGGCGCTGGGACGGCAGCGGGGTGCGCGCCGGCAGGGTGCGGCGCGGCGCCTCCGGCCGGCGCGGCATGACGACCTGCCGCTGGTCGGGGGTGGCCTCGCGGCGGGACAGGATCCGCATGGCCTGGTCGAACTTCTCCACCGACCGGGTCTCCGAGAGCTCCTCGTGCCGCTTGAGCCAGCGGGGGATGAAGTACGCAGCCCACATCACGATGATGACCGCGTAGATGATCCCGCTCCCCACGGGCGTCACGGTAGGACGACTCGCCCGGCCTCCCGGGGACCTGCCTCGGTGTGTCGCACGTTCTGTCCTGTGGCTGGTGTGACGAGTGTGACTCGGAGCCCTAGCGACCCTGCTGCTGCGCGGCCTGCCAGCGGACCAGCAGCCCCTCGGGCACCTCCTCGGCCGTGACCGCGAACGACCGGTGGTCGCGCCAGGCGCCGGCGATGTGCAGGAAGGCCGCCCGGGTGCCCTCCTCGCGCAGGCCGAGCTTCTCGACGACGCGCAGCGAGGCGGCGTTCTCGGGGCGGATGTTGACCTCGAGCCGGTGCAGCCTCACCGGGCCGAAGCAGTGGTCGGCGGCCAGCGCGACGGCGGTGGGCATGATGCCCCGGCCGGCGACCCGCTGGTCCAGCCAGTAGCCCACGTGCGCCGAGCTCAGCGACCCCCAGGTGATCCCGCCGACCGTGACCTGGCCGACCAGCGTGCCGTCGTAGGTGACGACGAAGGGCAGCATCGTCCCCTCGCGTGCCTGGCGGCGCAGCGCGCGCACCATCTGGGTGAACGACAGCACCCGCCCGGTGTCGCGTGGCGGGGTCGCCTCCCAGGGGGCGAGCCAGCCGGCGTTGCGGGCCCGCACCTCGAGCCAGGCGGCCCGGTCCGCGCGGGCGATCGGCCGCAGCCCGACCCGGCCCGCGACGAGGGTGGCCGGCCAGCCGCGGGTCAGTGGTCGCTCCCGCGCACCTGCTCGACCGCGTGCACGAGCAGCGGAGCGAGCACCTCGAGACCGTCGCGCACGCCCCCGGGCGAGCCCGGGAGGTTCACCACGAGGGTGGACCCCGCCAGCCCGGCGAGACCGCGGGACAGGGCGGCCGTCGCCACGCCCTTGGCGGTGCCGTGCGCCCGCAGCGCCTCCGCGATGCCGGGCAGGTCGGTGTCGAGCACCGTCCGGGTCATCTCCGGCGTGCGGTCGGTGGGGGTGATCCCGGTGCCCCCGGAGGTGAGCACGACGTCGTACGACGAGGCGACCGCCTCGCGCAGCACCTCGGCCACCGGGTCGCCGTCGGGCACGACCCGGGGCCCGTCGACGTCGAAGCCGAGGCCGGCGAGCCCCTCGACGAGCACCGGGCCGGTGCGGTCCTCGTAGACCCCGGCCGACGCGCGGTTGGAGACCGAGACCACCAGCGCCCTCACGCCGGGGCCGTCCCGGGTCCACGGGCCGGAGCGGCCGCCCGACTTCGACTCGACCCGGACGTCGGTGATGGTGGCGCCCCGGTCGACCGCCTTGACCATGTCGACCAGCGCGAGCCCGGCGACGGCGACGCAGGTCAGCGCCTCCATCTCGACCCCCGTGCGGTCGGCGGTGCGCACGGTGGCGGAGACGGCCACGGCGTCGTCGTCGACCCGCAGGTCGACCGTGACGCCGTGGATCGCGACCGGGTGGCACAGCGGGACCAGGTCCGGCGTGCGCTTGGCGGCCTGGATGCCGGCGATCCGGGCGACCGCGAGAGCGTCGCCCTTGGGCACGCCACCGCCGCGCAGCAGGCGCACGACCTCCGGTGACACCAGCACCCGGCCGGACGCGGTGGCGGTGCGGACCGTGACGTCCTTGGCCGAGACGTCGACCATGCGCGCCGCACCCTGCTCGTCGACGTGGGTCAGGTGTGAACGGTCCGGACGGTCGGTCATGAGCTCCGACGCTCCAGGACCATCACCTCGACGGCGCCGCCCTCGGGGACCTCGGTGACGTCCTCGGGGACGACGATGAGCGCGTTGGCGTGGGCCAGGGCACCGACCAGGTGCGAGCCGGAGCCGCCCACCGGGCCGCACGACGTAGCGGCCGTCGGTGACGTCGAGCCAGCCGCGCATGTACTGCCGGCGGCCGCCCGGTGAGCCGAACCCCTCCAGGCAGACGGCGCGGACCGCCGGACGGTGCAGCGGCTCCACCCCGAGGAGTCGGCGGATCACCGGACGCACGAACACCTCGAACGAGACGTAGGAGGACACCGGGTTGCCGGGCAGCGTGATGATCGGGGTGGAGTCCGGCCCGATGGTGCCGAAGCCCTGCGGCTTGCCGGGCTGCATCGCGACCTTCGCGAAGGAGACGGTGCCCAGCCGCGAGAGCACCTCCTTGACCACGTCGTACGCCCCGACGCTCACCCCACCGCTGGTGAGGACGAGGTCGGCCCGGATCAGCTGGTCCTCGAGCGCGTTCATCAGGGTGCGCGCGTCGTCGGGGACGATGCCCACCCGGAAGGCGAGCGCGCCGGCCTCGCGCGCGGCGGTCGTGAGCATGTAGGAGTTCGACTCGTGGATCTGCCCCGCCGAGGTGCGGGTGCCCGGCTCGACCAGCTCGCTGCCGGTCGAGACGATCACGACCCGCGGCCGGGGCCGGACCACCACCCGGTCGCGGCCGACGGCGGCCAGCAGGCCGAGCTGTCCGGGCCCGAGCCGGGTGCCGGCCTCGAGCACGACCTGGCCGGTCCGCACGTCCTCACCGCGGCGGCGGATGTGCGCGCCCGGCTCGGGCGCCCGGCTGATGGCCACGGCCGCCAGGCCGCGGTCGGTCCACTCCAGCGGGACGACCGCGTCCGCGCCGGTCGGCACCGGCGCGCCGGTCATGATCCGCACGGACAGGCCGGGCTGCACCGAGTAGCTCGAGGGCGCCCCGGCGGCGACGTCGCCCACGACGGGCAGCCGGACGGGGTGGTCCGGGCCGGCCGCCGCGACGTCGGCGGCCCGCACGGCGTACCCGTCGTGCGAGGCGTTGTCGAACGGCGGCAGGTCGACCTCGGCGGTGACGGACTCCGCGAGGATGCAGCCGTGCGCGTCGAGCAGCTGCAGGTCGAGCGGCGCGATCGGCTCGATGGAGCCGAGGATGTCGGCGAGGTGCTGCTCGACCGACCGCAGCTCGTCGGGGGCGTCCAGCTCGCTCATCGGCTGCTCATCGCGGCAGCCCCGTGGCGACGAACTCGCGGAGGAAGGACACGAAGTCCGGTCCGAGGTCCTCGCGCTCGCTGGCCAGCCGCACCACGGTCTTGAGGTACTCCAGCCGGTCACCGGTGTCGTAGCGACGCCCCTCGAACACGACGCCGTGCACCGGGCCGTGGGCGCCCGAGACGGCCATCGTGCGCAGCGCGTCGGTCAGCTGGATCTCGCCGCCGCGCCCCGGGTCGGTCTCGCGCAGCACGTCGAAGACGCCGGGGTCGAGGACGTAGCGGCCGATGACCGCGAGGTCGCTCGGCGCCTCCTCGACCGGCGGCTTCTCCACGAGGTCGGTGATCGTCACGGCGTCCGGGTCCCCTGACTCCGAGACGGCCGCACAGCCGTAGAGGTTCACCTGGTCCTTGGGCACGCGCATCAGGGCCACGACGCTGCCGCCGTGCCGGGCGCGCACGTCCAGCATGGTGGACAGCAGGCGGTCGCGGACGTCGATGAGGTCGTCGCCGAGCATCACCGCGAACGGCTCCGAGCCGACGTGGCGCGCGGCGCAGAGGACGGCGTGGCCGAGCCCGCGCGGGTCGCCCTGCCGGGTGTAGTGCAGGTCGGCGATGACGGCGGAGTCCCGCACCCGCCGGAGCCGCTCGTGGTCGCCCTTCGCCTCGAGGGCCGCCTCGAGCTCCCAGTTGCGGTCGAAGTGGTTCTCGATCGCGTTCTTGTTCCGGCCGGTGACCAGAAGGACGTCGGTGAGGCCGGCGTCGACCGCCTCCTCGACGACGTACTGGATGGCCGGCTTGTCGACGACCGGGAGCATCTCCTTGGGCGTCGCCTTCGTGGCCGGGAGGAACCGGGTGCCGAGCCCGGCCACGGTCACGACCGCCTTGGTGACCGGGCGCGCGGTATCAGCGGCCGGGGGCGCCGTCGACTCGTCACTCGCCATGCCAGCAGACCCTAATGGCCTGCGGCGGGCACGCCCTCGGCGCCGGGTATGTGCCAGCGGTCCCGCCCCTCGCCCTTCGCGACGTAGAGCGCCTTGTCCGCGGCCCGCATGAGCGTCGCCGGCGTCTGACCGTGCTCGGGGAAGGCCGCGCCGCCGACCGAGACGGAGATGTCCAGCGGCTCCTCGTCCTCGTGGCGGAACGCCTCGCGGCGCACGGCGACGCAGATCCGCTCGGCGAGCTGCGCCGCCCCCTCCACCGAGGTCTCGGGGAGCACCACGACGAACTCCTCGCCGCCGTAGCGCGCGAACGTGTCGACCTCGCGGATCTGCTCCTGCACGCGGTGCGCCAGCTCGCGCAGCACCGTGTCCCCGCGGGCGTGGCCGTGCACGTCGTTGACCAGCTTGAAGTGGTCGAGGTCGAGCATCAGGACGGCGAGCGGCCGGTCGAACCGGGTCGACCGCTCGATCTCCCGGGCCAGGCTCATCGAGAGGTACCGGAAGTTCCACAACCCGGTCAGGGGGTCGGTGGTCGAGAGCCGCTGGGCCTCGTGGTGCAGGTGGATGTTGTCGACGGCGATGCTCGCCTGGTTGGCCAGCGTCCGCAGGGCGTCCTCGTCGGCCTGCTCGAAGCTGCGGCCGTCGATGCGGTCGTAGAGCGCGACGACGGCGACCACGCTCTCCTTGCCACGCAGCGGCACGGCGAGGACGTTGCCCTCGGCCGGCTCGCCGTCGGCGGCCACCAGGCCGGGCGTGCCCAGCAGCCCGCGCGCGCTCTCACCGGTGGACAGCACCCGTCCGAGGACGCCGGTGCCCGGGGTGACCGCCGCCGGGGCCGGCAGGCCGTTCTCGTGCAGCGCGTGCTCGGCGACGAGCTGGAGCCGGTCGGACTGCAGGTGCAGGACCGCTCCGGCGCGCGCCTCGAGGGTGACGACCGCCGTCTCGAGCACGACCTGCAGCAGTCCGTCGAGGTCATGGGTGCTGGTGAGCGTGTCGCCGATGCGCTCCAGGGAGTCGCGCAGGGCGTCGCGGCTGCGCTCGACCTCCTCGACGCTGCGGCGCAGCTCGTCGGTCATCTGGTGGACCGCGCTGCCCAGGCGTCCGGCCTCGCCCTCCGCGGAGGGCGGGATGCTGGTGTCGAGCTCGCCGCGGGCGACCGCCTCCGCCGCCTCGGTGATCTCGGCGTACGGCCGGCTCAGGTTGCGCGCGACCACGGTCACGAGGGCCCCCGCCGCGAGCGTGCCGATCAGGAGCACGAGCACGAGCAGCCAGCCCCGCGACGGCTCGCCGGGCACGGCGACCAGCGTGGTCCACGGCACGCCCGGCTGCGGCGGCGACACCTCGACCCGCCAGCCGCCGACGTCGAGGGTCCCTTCGCGGGAGCCGACACCCTCGACGAGGTCGGCCGTCGCGGAATCGCCGAGCGTGGAGTAGACGACGTCGGCCCCGGCCAGCAGGACCACCGCCCCGGAGGTGGCGGCCCGGCGGCGCACCCCGTCGAGCTCGGAGCGGTCCAGCCGGACCGCGACCACGCCGGTCGCCGCCGGGCCGGCCTCGCCCGCGGGCGTGACGCGCTGGGCCACGACGGGCGCGGCCGAGGCGGCCCGAGGGTCGGTGCACCGCGGCAGGTCGCCGGCCGCGGCCCCGGCCGGCAGGGTGCCGCCCTCGGCGAGGACCGCCCCCTGGGGGTCCAGGACAGCGGCGTAGTCGACGTTGGAGCCGACCACGGTGCCCACCGCCGCCGCCGGCGTGCCGGCCGCCGCGGTGACCGACACCGACTGGGCGGCGAAGCCGACCCTGACGCAGACCTCGCCCAGCTCGTCGCGGACGGCGGCGGAGGCCATGGCCGCGTCGACGCCGCTGCGGTCGGACTGCGCTCCGGGCACCGCGATCACCAGCACGAGGGCCCCGACGGTGAGCGGGACGAGGAACAGGGCGGCGAGCACCAGCCAGAGGCGCCGGTGGAGGCTCATCGACGCCGTCCGGCCGGGGCGGTGGGCCCTTCCGGGCTCCGGTCACGGGTGCGGCGGGAGCCCGCCGGCTGGGAGCATGCCCGGGTGACGACGTCGGAGGGGAGTGACCCGCCCGCCAAGGCACGCCTGCGGGCAGACGTCATCGCCGCCCGGCGGGCCATGCCGGCCCGGGCGCGTGAGCTCGCCGCGTCGTCCCTCACCGCCGCAGTGCTCTCCCTTCCTGCCGTCCGGGCCGCCCGGACCCTCGCGCTCTATCTCTCTGTCGGCACCGAGCCCGCGACCGCTGAGCTGGCAGACGTGCTCCGGTCGAGGGACGTGCGGGTGCTCGTGCCGGTACTGCTCGAGGACCTGGACCTCGACTGGGCAATCTACGCAGGACGCGACCGGATGTCCTCCGCCGCCCGAGGGATGTGGACGGCTGACGGCCCCCGCCTGGGCCGGGAGGCGGTGGCCGGGGCCGACGTGGTCGTGGTGCCGGCGCTCGCGGTCGGCCCGGACGGCACCCGGCTGGGTCGCGGCGGCGGCTCCTACGACCGGGCCCTGGCCCGGGTGGCTCCCGGACGGCCGGTGGTCGCGCTGCTCTACGAGGGCGAGCTTCGCCCGGACGTGCCGGCCGAGCCGCACGACCGGGCGGTCTCCTTGGTCGTGACCCCCTCCGGGGTGCACCCGGTGGGACCGGGATGACCACCGAGGACCTCGCGGTCCTGCTCCTGGCGGGCGGGCTCGTGCTGCTCGTCGCCATCGCCGCGGTGCGGCTCGCGGTGGGCAGCGGCCTGCCCACCCTGCTGCTGTACCTCGCCCTGGGCCTGGCGCTGGGCGAGAACGCGCTCGGGCTCGACTTCGACGACGGCACCCTCGCCCGCTCGCTCGGCTACGCCGCGCTGGTCGTCATCCTCGCCGAGGGCGGCCTCACCACCTCCTACGGCCACATCCGCGAGGCGGTCCCCGCGGCGGCGGCGCTGGCCACCGTCGGGACGGCGGTCTCCGTGGGGGTCGTCACGCTGGCGGCGGAGCTGCTCCTGGACGTCGGGTGGCACGACGCCCTGCTGATCGGGGCGGTGCTCGCGCCCACCGACTCCGCCGCCGTGTTCTCCGTGCTGCGCAAGGTGCCCCTCCCGCCCCGGCTCGGGGGGCTGCTGGAGGCCGAGTCCGGCTTCAACGACGCGCCGGTCGTCATCCTCGTCGTGGCGCTGGCCGGTGCCGAGGCACCGACCTGGTGGGGCCTGCTGCTGCTCATCGGCTACGAGCTCGCCCTGGGCGCCGTGATGGGCCTCGCGATCGGGCTGGCCGGGGCCTGGGGCGTCCGCAGGATCGCACTGCCGTCCTCCGGCCTGTACCCGCTCGCCGTCTTCGCGCTGTGCGTGACGGCGTACGGGGCGGCGGCGGTGGCCCACGCCAGCGGCTTCCTGGCCGTCTACCTCGCCGCCCTGGTCCTGGGCAACGTCCGGCTGCCGCACCGGTCGGCGACCCGCGGCTTCGTCGAGGGGCTGGCCTGGCTGGCCCAGATCGGGCTGTTCGTCATGCTCGGGCTGCTGGCGACCCCGAGCGAGCTCGGGCCGGCGCTGCTCCCGGCCCTCGGTCTCGGCCTGGTGCTGCTGGTGGTCGCCCGCCCGCTCTCGGTGTTCACCGCGCTGCTGCCGTTCCAGTTCCGGCTGACCCGGTTCTCCGCGCCGGCCTGGTGGCACTTCCCGACCAGCCCCCGGGAGGGGCTGCTCCTGTCGTGGGCGGGCCTGCGCGGCGCCGTGCCCGTCGTGCTCGCCACCGTGCCCGCCGACCAGGACGTGTTCAACCTCGTCTTCGTGCTGGTGGTCGTCTTCACCCTCGTCCAGGCGCCGACCCTGCCCCGGGTCGCCCGGCGGCTCGGGGTGGTGGCCGAGGGCGCGGCGCAGCAGCTGGACATCGAGTCGTCCCCGCTGACCCGGCTGGACGCCGACCTGCTGCAGGTCCACGTGGACGAGGGCTCGCGGCTGGCCGGGGTCGAGGTCGTCGAGCTCAACCTGCCGAAGGGGGCGGCCGTGACGCTGATCGTGCGCGAGGGGCAGGCGTTCGTGCCCTCCTCGAGCACACCGGTGCGGGTGGCCGACGACCTGATCCTCGTCACGACGGAGTCGGCGCGCACCGAGGTCGAACGACGGCTCCGTGCGGTGTCGCGGGGTGGTCGGCTGGCGGACTGGAAGACGCCGCGCCGCCCGCCCCGCCGGCCGTGACGACGGAGCCGGCCGACGGTCAGCGGACCGGCAGTCCCAGGGCAGCGGCCGCGAGACCCGCCAGGGCGCAGGCACCGAGCGTGCGCAGGACCGGCCAGCGCAGCCGGAACAGCAGGACGGCGGCCAGCAGGGCGACCACCACGGCCAGCGGCCGCAGCGTGAGGAGGTCGGGCAGGTCGACGTGCAGCGGTCCCGCGTCCCGCCGCCGGACCGAGCCGAAGAGCGTGTGCAGCGCGAAGAACAGCGCGAGGTTCGCGATGACGCCGACGACCGCGGCCGTGACCCCGCCGAGGGCGTCGGCCACCGCCCGGTTGCTGCGCAGCCGCTCGACGTACGGCGCGCCGAGGAAGACCAGCAGCATGGCCGGGACGAAGGTCACCCAGGTGGTGAGCAGCGCACCCAGCGTCCCGGCGACCCACGGGTCGAGCGACCCCGGGTCGCGGTACGCGCCGAGGAAGCCGACGAACTGCAGCACCATGATCAGCGGCCCGGGCGTGGTCTCGGCCAGCGCCAGGCCGCGCACCATCTCGCCCGGACCCAGCCACCCGTAGACCTCGACCGCCTGCTGCGCGACGTAGGACAGCACGGCGTACGCGCCGCCGAAGGTCACGAGCGCGGCACCGGAGAAGAACAGCGCCTCGTCGGTGAGCGTGCCCCGGCCCGTGAGCAGCACGACGAGCAGCACCGGCGTCCACCACGCCACCAGACCGACGGCGAGCACCCGGCCGGTGCGGCGCAGGCCGGGGTGCTCGCCGTGCAGCGCGTCGTCGGCGACGAGGGGCGCCGGCCCGTCCCCGTCGGGCTCCGACGAGGTCAGCGACCCCGGGCGGCGGCGGCCGAGCCACCACCCGGTCACGCCGGCGGCGAGCACGACGAGGGGGAACGGCACGGCGAAGAGGGCCAGCGCGAGGAACGCCGCGGCCGCGACCAGCACCAGGGCGCGCCGCCGCAGCGCGCGGGTACCGACCCTGACCAGCGCCTGGGCCACGATCGCCAGCACGGCCGGCGCGACGCCGGCGAAGAGCGCGCTCACCGCGGTGGTGTCGCCGTAGGCCACGTAGACCGCCGACAGGGCGAAGACCGTGACGGCACCGGGCAGGACGAACAGCGTGCCGGCGAGCAGGCCGCCGCGCACGCCGTTGAGCAGCCAGCCGATGTAGACCGCGAGCTGGGTCGCCTCCGGGCCCGGCAGCATGGTGCAGAAGTTCAGGGCGTGCAGGAAGCGGCCGCGACCGATCCACCGGCGCTCGTCGACGAGCGCCCGCTGCATGACGGCGATCTGGCCGGCCGGCCCGCCGAAGGACTGCAGCGCGACGAGGGCCCACACCCGTCCCGCCGAGCGCAGCGGGACGACGTCCTGCCCGCCCCGCCGCATGCGTGGCAGCGTCCACGACCGGCCACGGGCCGTCAATCGGCCACCCCGCCGCCGGGCGGCGGTTCAGACGACGGCGCCGCTGCTGTCCCTCCGGTCGCGGTACCCGGTCGACGTGGCTGTCCGCACCGGGGGCGGCGGCGACGGGCTGCGCTTCTCGAGCTCGATGAGCAGCGGGCCGGCCGCGAACATCGAGGAGTAGGTGCCGACGAGGATGCCGATGAGCAGCGCGATCGCGAAGTCGGTGAGCGAGTCGCCGCCGAGGACCGCGAGGGCCGCCAGGATGAACACCGCACCGAGACCGGTGTTCACCGTGCGCGGCACCGTCTGCAGGATCGCGGAGTTGACGACCCGGTCGAAGCCGCGCTTGCGATGCTGCCCCCACAGCTCGCGCACCCGGTCGAAGACGACGACCGAGTCGTTGACCGAGTAGCCGATCACGGTGAGCAGTGCCGCGAGGAAGACCCCGTCGATCGGCTTGCCGAGCCAGGCGAAGACGCCGACCAGCAGCAGCACGTCGTGCGTCATGGCGACGACCGCGGCCACGCCGAAGGTCCAGCGGAACCGGAACGCGAGATAGATCAGCTGCACGGCGAGGGCGACTCCGAGCGCGATGAGCGCCTTCTGGCGCAGCTCGTCGCCGAGGCTCGGTCCGATCAGCTCGTCGCGCTGCTTGGTGACCTCTCCGCCCGACGCCTCCGCCAGGGCGGCGCGCACGTCGGCCTCCTGCTCGTTGGTCATGTCACCGGTGCGCACCGAGAGGTCGTCCTCGCCGCTCTCCTGCACGACGGCCCGCGGGAAGCCGGCGTCGGACACCACCGCGCGGGCGTCGTCGACCGACAGCGGAGCCGTCGTGGAGTACTCGACGAGGCGGCCGCCGGTGAACTCGACGCCGAGGTCGAGCCCGCGCCACCCGATGCCGCTCGCCGCGAGCACCAGCGCGACGGCCGAGCCCGCCATCCAGCGGCGGCCGTTGCGCATGAGGTCGGGGTCGCGGTCGGTCAGCCAGACCCGCACCCGGCCGGGAGCCGAGATCCCGGTGATCTCGGGACGGGCTGCCACGCCCTTGCGGGCGACCGCCCAGTCGGCGAGCGCCCGGGTGATGACCAGCGCGGAGACCATCGAGGCGACCACGCCGATCGCGAGCGTGACGCCGAAGCCTCGCACCGGACCGGACGCCAGGAAGAACAGCAGACCGCCGGCGAGCAGCGTCGTGACGTTGGAGTCGATGATCGCGCTCCACGCCTTGTTGAAGCCGGCCGCGACCGCGGGGCGCAGACCCTTCGCGCGCTGGGCGGCGTACTCCTCCCGGGCCCGTTCGAACACGAGCACGTTGGCGTCGATCGCCATGCCGATCGCGAGCACGAAGCCGGCGAGCCCGGGCAGGGTCAACGTCGCACCGAGCGCGGCGAGCGCGGCGTAGGCGAGCAGCGCGTAGCTCGCCAGCGCGACGACCGCGAGGCCGCCGAGCAGGCGGTAGACGACGATGATGAACAGCGCGGTGAGCGCGACCCCGATGACGGCAGCCTTGGCGCTGGCCTCGATGGCCGCGGCGCCGAGCGTCGGCCCCACCGTGCGCTGCTCGATGATCTCCACGGGGACCGGCAGGGCGCCGCCGCGGATGAGCACTGCCAGCTCCTTCGCCTCGTCCGCCGTGAACGAGCCGGTGATCTGGGTCGAGCCGCCGGCGATCCCGACGTCGCACCCGACCGAGGGGTCGACCTGGGGCGAGGAGATCACCTGGTCGTCGAGCACGATGGCGACCCGGCGGGTCGGGTCGCCGGGGGGCGCGCAGGCCGCGGTGCCCGTCAGGTCCTTCCAGGCGTCCCCGCCGGAGCCCTTGAAGTCGATGGACACGAACCAGCCGCCGAGGCCCTGCGGGTCGATCTCGGCGGCCGCGCCGTCGACCCCCTCACCGGTGAGCGCGGAGGGGCCGAGCCTGACCTCCTGGCCGCTCTCGTCCGGGAGCACCAGCTCACCGTCCGCGGCCGAGGGTGACGGGGTCGGGGTCGGGGTGTCCGAGGCCGAGTCGGTCGGTGCGTCCGAGGCTGCGTCGGTCGGGGTCGGGGTCGGGGTCGGGGTCGGGGTCGCGATGCCGAGGACCGGGTGGAAGGTGAGCTGGGCGGTCCGGCCGATGACCTCCGCGGCCTCCCGCGGGTCCTGCAGGCCGGGCAGCTCGACGATGATCCGCCGGTCGCCGGAGCGGGTCAGGGTGGGTTCGGCGACCCCGAGGGCGTCGACCCTGCGTCGTAGCACCTCGACCGCGCGGTCGGTGGACTCGGCACCCGCCTGCACGGTGGGCGAGTCCTGGGTCTCGAGCACGATCTGGGTGCCCCCGCGCAGGTCGAGCCCGAGGCGGACGGGGGTGCTGACAGTGACCCAGACGGCTCCGGCGAGCAGGCCGAGGGCCACGAGGGCGCGGACGACAGGTGCGGACAACGGTGCCTCCGGGGCACGGGCACGCCGGCGCGGGGCGTGCGGACGGGCGGGGTGTGGGGTGGCGGCCGGGTGGGGCGGGCTGCCGGACGTGCGGCGCTACGCGGTTCGGACCGGGGCCGGCAGCGGCGGGGCCCGGCCGCGGGCCGCGGAAGGACAGCGGCGCGGCCGCACCCCGACGAGCACCGCGGTCACGAGGGCGGCCGCACCGACGGCGCCCACCGGACCGACCGCGCCGAGGACACCGGCGACGGGCGCCGGTCCCTGCCGCAGGGCGCGGCGCAGCGCCGTGGCACCCGCGGTCGCGGGCTGCTCGCGCAGGACGCGCTGCCGGGCCGCCCCGACCAGTGCCCTCGGGTCGTGACGGGCGAGGTCGGCGAGTGCCTGCCGCGAGGCGGCGACCGCGGCCGTCCCCTGGCCGGCGGGTGTCCCGACCGCAGCCGGTCCCACCACGAGGGCTCCGAGGACCGCGGTCGCGGCCAGCAGCGCCGCTGCAGCGCCCCGGGCGCGCCGGGAGGGCTGGTCCGGGCGGGTCGGTACGGGCACCAGACTCCTCCGGGACGGACGGCGGGCGGCCGAGTCTAGCGATCCTGCTGTCCCGCCGGCCCGGGCGGCGCAGCCGGCGACGGGCCCGGGAGAGCTGCCGGGTCGTCCACGGGGCGGCAGTCCGCGGCCGGCATGGCGCGGACGTAGGTGCTGCCAGGAGCGGTGGAGTAGCGCACGACCACCCGCCAGGTGCCGTCCGACCGCGAGCGGTACTGGTCGAGCAGGGCGGCGAGCCGGAAGTGCCCGTCGTCGTGCGGCGCAAGCACGTGGGTGGCGCGACCGCGGCGCATCGGGCTCCTCGGGGCACGCTGCCCCCGGCAGCGGACGGCTCGACCCCGGACGGCACGACCGTACTGCCGGCCGACCCGCTCGGGCACGGTCGCCGGCGCCCGGGCGTTGGACGGCTCGTGCCCCGCCACGCGTTCGGCCCCGCCCCCGCCCTGCTGGCGCTGCTGGCCGTCCCCCTGCTGGGTGCCTGCGGGGCCGGAGCCGAGGAGGCGGCGGCCCCGGCCGGCGCGACCACGGCACCGGTGTCGAGCCCCGCCACGACGCCGGCGCCCACCACCAGCTCCACGCCGGGCTCCACGTCCCCGCCGGCCGGCACCCCGGCGGCGGCCGGGGTGACGGTGCGCACCGGTCCGAGCGCGTTCGGGTCGGTGCTGTTCGGCCGGGCCGGGCAGGCGGTCTACCTGTTCGACAAGGAGCGGTCCAGCCGGCCGCGCTGCTACGGCGGCTGCGCCGACGCGTGGCCGCCGGTGCTCACCGACGGCGACCCGCGCGCGGCGGGCCGGGTGCGCGGCGACCTGCTCGGGACCACCGAGCGGCGCGACGGATCGGTCCAGGTCACCTACGACGGGCGGCCGCTCTACTACTACGCGCACGAGGGGCCCGACGAGGTGACCTGCCACGACGTCGTCGAGTTCGGCGGCCGCTGGCTCGCGGTCGTCCCGGCGGGCGGGGCCGCGGGCTGAGGCGTTCGGGTCGCTGTGTCCCGTTCGTCCGGCTCTCACCCGTTCGGCGGTCAAGCGCAGGTCAACGAAGTCCGAAATACAGACCATGACCTGGTCGCGTCCTCCCGTTCCGCACGCGATGCCCTCGATGCCCTCGTGAGCACCATGGTCCGCCTCTCCGAGCGCGCCCTGCTCTCGGTGGCCGAAGCAGCCTCGTACGCCTCGGTGAGCACGGGGACCCTGACCGACAGCGCCGTCCCGGTCGTCGTGACCGACCCGTGGTCGGACGGCGGGTCCTTGGTGGAGCGCAGGGCCGTCGACGCCTGGTGGCGCGAGCACATGCTGGCCCGCCCCACCGACTGACGCCCGCCGCACCGTCCGGCCGGCCGCAGCGCACGGCCCTGCGTTGCGAAACGCCAGGGGCTGCCGCATCATTGGCACTCGAACATCGGGAGTGCCAGCAGCTGCTGCCTCGAGACCCGGGAGGACGTCCGTGCCGACGTACCAGTACGCCTGCACCGAGTGCGGCCACGAGTTCGAGACCGTCCAGTCGTTCTCCGACGCCTCGCTGACCGAGTGCCCCGCGTGCACCGGCAAGCTGCGCAAGGTCTTCAACGCCGTCGGCATCGTCTTCAAGGGCTCGGGGTTCTACCGCACCGACAGCCGCTCGAGCGAGACGTCCGCGGCGGCCGACGCCGGCTCGGGCTCGGGCTCGGGCAAGGACGGGGCCGGGAAGAAGGACGGCGACGCGAGCAAGCCCAAGGACGCCGGGGGTGCCGCGAAGCCCACCGTGTCGACCGGCTCGTCGCCCGCGTCGTCGACCGGCTCGTCGTCGAACGGCTCGTCGTCGTCCTCGTCCTCGTCGAGCGGCTCGTCGGCGGCGAAGTCGTCCACAGCCGGCAGCGCCGCCTGACCGGCGCTGTGGACGCCGGCGGGAGCGGCTCGGCCCGTCGTTAGGGTCATGCTCCATGACGACGTACGACGGCCCGCGGGCCGACCTCGGGGTGATCGGTGGCTCCGGTCTCTATGCGCTGCTCGACGGTGAGCAGGTCGAGGTCGAGACGCCGTTCGGCGCCCCCAGCGACCCGCTGACCATCGCCGAGGTCGCGGGCCGTCGGGTGGCCTTCGTGCCCCGGCACGGCCGGGACCACCGCTACCCCCCGCACCGGGTCAACTACCGCGCCAACGTCTGGGCGCTGCGCGCCGTCGGCGTGCGCCAGGTCCTGGCGCCGTGCGCGGTCGGCTCGCTGCAGGTCGCGAACGGCCCCGGCACCGTGGTCGTGCCCGACCAGGTCGTCGACCGCACCTGGGGCCGGGCCCACACCTTCTACGACGAGGTGGGGCCGGTGGTGCACGTGTCCTTCGCCGACCCCTACTGCCCCGCCGGGCGCCAGGTGGCCCTCGCCGCCGGCCGGGGACGCGGGCTCCCGGTCGTCGACGGCGGCACGCTGGTAGTGGTCAACGGGCCCCGGTTCTCCACCCGGGCCGAGTCGCTGTGGCACGCCGGCCAGGGCTGGTCGGTCGTCGGCATGACCGGCGTCCCCGAGGCGTCGCTGGCCCGGGAGCTGGGCCTCTGCTACACCTCCGTCGCCCTGGTGACCGACCTCGACGCCGGCCTCGAGCACGGCGACGGCGTCACCCACGAGGAGGTCCTGCGGGTGTTCGCCCAGAACATCGTCGGCGTGCGCGAGCTGCTCGTCGACGCCCTGCGCGAGCTGCCCGGACCGGACGCCGACTGCACCTGCCGGCACGCGACCGACGGCCAGCGGCTCCCCTTCGACCTGCCATGAGCCGACGCCGCCGGTGAGCCTCCCGGAGCAGCCGCCCGGCGGCGTCGACCGGTGGCTGCGCGAGCTGCGGCGCGCGGTGGCCTGGCGGCGGCGACTGCTGGCGGCCGGGCTGATGGCCGGGTCGCTGGCGTTCGCCCTGCACGCCCTGGACCCCGGCGCGCCCGCCGGCTCGGTCGTCCTCACCGCGGCACGGGACCTGCCGGCGGGCACCGTGCTGACCCAGGACGACGTGCGGCCGGCCCGTCTACCGGCGGCGGCACTGCCCACCGGCGCGCTCGGTGCCGGCAGCACGACGAGCGGCCGCGTGGTGACCGGCGCGGTGCGCCGCGGCGAGGTGCTCACCGACGTCCGGTTCGCCGGTCCGTCGTCGCTGCGCGGCCTCCCCCGCGACCTGGTCGCCGCGCCGTTGCGGCTGGGCGACGACGAGGCGGCGGCACTGCTCCGGCCCGGCGACGTCGTCGACGTGCTCGCCGCGGGGGCCGCTGGCCCGGGGCGGGCAAGGCTCGTCGCCTCGGCCGCGCGCGTCATCGCCGTGCCGCGCAGCCGTGCGCTGACGGGGAGCGGTGACGGGTCTCTCGTGCTCCTCGCCGTGACCAGCACGACCGCGTCGCAGCTGGCGGCGGCCGCCGTCACCGACCGGCTGTCCTACGTCGCGCACCGACCATGACACGAGGACCGGCCTCTGCGAGGGTGGCCAGGTCAGGTCCGCTCAGGACTGCACGGGTGACCTCGAGGAGGAACGCGACGTGATCAAGGGATTCAAGGACTTCCTGCTCCGGGGGAACGTCGTCGACCTGGCCGTCGCGGTCGTCATCGGCACGGCCTTCGCCGGTGTCGTCGCGGCGTTCGCCACCGACTTCATCGGCGGCATCATCGGCGCGGTCGGCGGGTCCCCCGACTTCGGCCGGGCCGGCTTCGAGGTCAACGACAGCGACATCGTGATCGGCAGCACCGTCACGGCGCTGATCAACTTCGTGATCGTCGCGGCTGCGGTCTACTTCTTCGTCGTGGTGCCGGTGAACAGGCTGATGGAGCGCCGCAAGGCAGGGGTCGAGCCCGAGGTCTCCGCGCCGAGCGAGGACATCGTCCTGCTCCAGGAGATCCGCGACCTGCTCCGCCAGCGCGGCGGTCAGGTCTAGCGGCCGCGCCGCTACCAGTGCGGCGGCTTCTCGCGGATCAGCCGCTCGTCGTCGTCCTCGTCGGTGCGCTCTCCCCAGCCACGGTCGGTGTCGTCCGCGGTCTGCTCCGGCAGCACCTCGTCGTCCCGGTCGTCCCGGCCCGGCTGCTCGCTCACGTCCTCGAGGCTAGCCGCAGCGGTCGCGCCACGCGTCAGTAGCATCAGCCGGGCCGCCGGCGGACCGCGCGGGCGCGGACGACGGAGGCGAGGACGGCGTGACGGGCTCGCTGACGCGGCTGCTCCGTGGCGCCATGCGGCGCGGCCTGGCGGTGCTCGGGCTGGAACACCGGGGTGCCCGCGAACAGCAGTCGCGCCGGCTCGCGAAGATCCGGCACGAGCGGGACACGGCGCGGACCCGGCTGCGGCAGGCGGAGCACGGCAACGCGCTGCTGAGGGACCGCGACCGCGCCCTGGCCGCCGAGCTGGAGGCGGTGCGGTCGGCGGCGGACGCCGCGAGCGGCCGCGACCGTCCCGACCTGCGCTTCCTGTTCGTCGTGACGTACGGCCGGTCGGGGTCGACCCTGCTGCAGGGCATCCTCAACTCGGCCGACGGCGTCACGGTCCGGGGCGAGAACGGTGGCCTGGTCCTCGACCTCTTCCGGATGCACACGACGGCGACCGGGCACCGGGACCGGCTGGCCCGCGGGACGCCGCTGCCGCCCGAGCACCCGTGGTGGGGCATCGACGGCTACCCCGACGAGACGGCGTTCCGGGGGTTCCGGATGCTGCTGCTCGACACCGTGCTGCGCCCGGGCCCCGACACCCGCACGATCGGGTTCAAGGAGATCGACTGGCTGCGCGACGACATGCCGGGCGCGCTGCCGGGCGTGCTCGCCTTCGTCCGCCAGGTGTTCCCCGGCGCCCGCTTCGTGCTCAACACCCGCGACCTCGACGACGTCGCACAGAGCAAGTGGTGGGCGGGGCGGCCCGACGCGCTCGAACGGCTGCGCGCCATGGAGCACCAGCTGGTCGAGGCGCTGACGCCTTTCGATGACGACGCCTTCCGGGTCCACTACGACGACTACGTCGCGGACCCGGCCGTGCTGAGCGGGCTGTTCGAGTGGCTGGGGCTCGACTTCGACGAGGCCCGGGTCCGCGAGGTCATGTCGGTGCGCCACTCCTACTGACCTCCGCCGGCCCCGGGGGCGAGGGATCGACGGCCTGCGCCGACCCCTCGCCCACCGCACGGCGGCCCGCTCAGCGGAGCCTGACCAGCCCCCACATCCCGTGGACGAAGTGCGGCGTGCCGGTGAAGTAGTCCGGCCAGAAGCACGCGATGAAGTACCTACCGGGAGGCAGGTCGTAGGACACGAGCTGCACCCTGCCCGCCGACAGCACGCCGGTGTCGGCAGCAGCCTTGAGCAGCCAGGGCGGCTCGGCCTGGGCCCCGGACCTGATGTAGCGGCGGACCTGCTTGGCCGTCGTGCCCTTCTTCACCCTCTGGATCACCAGGAAGTGCGGCTGGTCCGACTGGTTGGCGAACTTCACCGTGCCGGATGCCGGCAGGCGCCGGGACACGTCCCAGCCGAAGGTGAGCGCCGTGTACCTGCCGCGGAACGACGCGGACGAATGCGCGTAGGTGCCGGCGACCTTCAGGGTCGCCATGGCCGACCCGAAGACGTCGAAAGCTGTGACCTCGCCGGCTCGTAGCGCGGTCACCATGCTGGCGGGGTGCTCCGGACGGGCGCTCGCGCCTCCGAGGAAGACGACCCCGTTGTCGATCCGCTGGACGGCGGCAGTGTCCCCGCCGAACGCCGGCTCGAAGTCCTGCATCGCCTGGTCGACCGTGTAGCCGTTGACGAAGCGCATCAGCTGCAGCGAGTGCGCGCCGTCATGGCTGAGCACCCGGAAGCGGTACCGACCTGCCGGGAGCGTGGTGACCCCGTTGGCCGTCGACGCCCCACCACCGTGGAAGGTGATGGCGCTGTCGCTCATGTGCACCCGGACGGTCTTGACGGCCGCGGCCTGCGCCGGTGCCGCGCTCACGGCGAGCGTGGCACCCACCAGGACCGCGGTGGCGGCGGCGACCGCCCTGTGCCGATTCATCCTCATCTAGGCCCCCTCACGGCTGGAAAGTTGGGCCGGAGATTAGACCCACGGCTGCCTCCGGACCAGCCCTTGGGCGGACTTTTTTTCTTGTCCGGGCCGGGGCACTTCCGCAAATCCTGCTCCCCCTCAGACCAGCCTGTGCCAACATTCCGGCGTGCTGCGAGGACCCCTGCGGCGCCTCGTCGCCGCCCTCACTCTCGTCGTCCTGCTCGCGCCCGCCGCGGTCGATCCGCCGGAGCTCGGGGCAGCCACGGCGAACGCCGCCGCCGAGGCGCCCCAGGCCGCGACGGTGCGCATCGACCGCGGCGGCACCTTCGCCGGCTTCGCCACGCCGCGCGTCGAGCTGGCCCAGGGCGGCACGCTCGGCGTGGTCAACTTCGACGATGCCCGGCACTCGGTGACGGCCGACGACCGCGACGCCAGCGGCAACCCGCTGTTCTCGGTGGTCGTCGACGCGGGCGGCAGCGCGACCGTGGACGGGGTCGGGGCGCTGGCGCCGGGCACGTACCCCTTCCACTGCATCTTCCACGCCGCGACGATGCGGGGCACGCTCACGATCACCGGGAGCGGCGGCGGGGTGCGGCCCGCGCCGCTGTCCTTCGAGCAGCCGCTGGTGCAGCCGCCGGTGCTGCGCTCGGCGCGGATCCGGATCCCCGTGGTGCGCGCCGGTGTGCGGGTGATGCCGACCGGACCCCTGACCCAGATGTGGACCTACGGCGGCACCTACCCCGGTCCGACGATCGTGCGCCCGGCCGGTCGGGCCACGAGGGTCAGGTTCGTCAACCGGCTCCCCTCGCCGACCAAGCTGTCCGTCCACCTGCACGGCGGCCACCAGCGCTACCAGGACGACGGCCAGCCGACGCGCTTCCTCATCCCGGCCGGTAGGTCCAGGACCTACCGGTACCCGCTGGTCGACGAGGGGCGCCCGCAGCCGGCCGCGTTCTTCTGGTACCACGACCACCGGATGGGGGTGACGACGCGGAACAACTGGCTCGGGCAGCAGGGCATGTTCCTCGTCAACGACCGCTGGACCAGGAAGCTCGGCCTGCCCACCGGCCGGTACGACGTACCGCTGATGGTGTCGGAGCGCAGCCTCGACCAGGACAACCAGCTGGTCCCGGTGATGCACCACATGGCGCCGATGCACGGTCCGATGGCGCCGCCGAACGACGCCACCGTCGGCGACCGGATCCTTGTCAACGGCCGGTTCGCGCCGTACCTCGACGTCGCCGCCCGCAAGTACCGCCTGCGGCTGGTCAACACCTCGCCGTTCACCGCCTACGACTTCGCGCTCTCCGACGGACGGCCGTTCGTCCAGATCGGCACGGGCAACGGGCTGCTCCCCCGGGCCGTCGTGCGGCAGCACATCCTGCTCGGCCCGGCACAGCGGGCCGACGTCCTCGTCGACTTCAGCGGCGCGCTCGGCAGGGACGTCGTCCTGGAGAGCATCGCCCGGCCGGACGCACCGCCCGGCGGGGCGGGCTCACCCACGGCGCAGATCATGCAGTTCCGGGTGCGCAGCGAGGCGACCGACCCGAGCCGTCTTCCGTCGAGGCTGCGTCCGCCGCCCGCCATGAAGCTGCCCAGGAAGGTCTCCGCCGTCTGGTCGGTCGGGCTGCACCACGGCAAGCACGGCGCGGCCTGGACGTTCAACGGCCGGGTGTTCGACCCGCGCCGGGTCGTGCACACGGTCGAGGAAGGGTCGACCCAGCTGTGGGAGCTGCGCAACGACACAGACATGACCCACTTCGTGCACCTCCACCAGGAGCTGTGGCGCACGGTGAGCCGCAACGGCAAGCGGCCCCCCGCCTGGGAGCGCGGTCTCGAGGACACCTGGCGGCTGGACCCGGGCGAACGGGTCCGGGTGCGCGCGAAGTTCACCGACCACACCGGCGTCTTCATGATCCACTGCCACATGCTCGACCACGAGGACAACGGGCTGATGGCCCAGTTCGCCGTGGTCGACCCCGGCACCGAGAAGCTGCCGAAGGGCTACGTGTACCGGCCCGCGCGGGGACCTGCGGCCCTGGCGCGCACGCTCTGAGCCGCGGGCGTCCCGACCGCTGCCGGGGCTACGGTGGAGGTCGACCGGGAGGGCTGACCAGATGCCTGTGTTCATGATCGAACGGCGCTATGCCGACGAGCTCGAGCTCACCACCGAGGGCGTCGCCGGCATCAACCGGATCAACGACGACGAGGGGGTGCGCTGGCTGTACTCGTTCCTCTCGGCCGACAAGCGCAAGACCTACTGCCTCTACGAGGCGCCCTCGGCGCAGTCCATCCGCGACGCCGCCGAGCGAGCCGGGCTGCCGGCCGACGTGATCGTCGAGGTCACCGCGCGGGTCGAGGCCGACGGGTCGCTGAGCGGGGTCTGACCCGTCCGGCTGCTTCCGCGGCTAGGGCATCAGCCCGCGGGAGACGGCGTAGTGCGCCGCCTGGGTGCGGTTCCCGCAGCCGGTCTTGACCAGGATGCTGCGCACGTGGTTGGCCGCGGTGTTCTGGCTGATCACCAGGCGCCGGGCGATCTCCCGGTTGCTGAGCCCCACGGCCACCAGCCGCAGGACCTCCGACTCCCTGGCGGTCAGCCCGTCCGGTCCGGCGACCGGCCCGGCGTCCAGGCCGAGCCCGTCGAGCACCCGGCCCACCCGCCGCAGCCCGAGGTCGTCCACGAGCACCCGCGCCTGCCCGGCGACCTCGCGCACCTGCTCCGGCGGCGCCTGCACCCGGCGCAGGTGGTGCGCGTGCGCGGCGAGGGTCTGCGCCAGGTGAGCTGTCGCGCCCATCCGGGTGTCCATCTCCGCCGCGCTCGCGAACCACTCGACCGGGTCGCCGCGCCCCAGCAGCGAGTCGGTCATCCCGAGGTAGCGGTCGGCGCTGCCGAAGATCGCGACGAACTGGCCGGCGACCAGGTTGAGCCCGGCGAACTCCGCCAGCATCGGCCGCAGCCGCGTCGCCGACCCGGCGTCCTGCGCCGCCACCGCCGCCTCGACCAGGAAGGTGAGCACGGCAGGCCACTCGGCGGAGCTCTCGTACCGGGCGACGTCCTCGTCCAGCATCCGTCGCAGCAGCCGGACGGCCGGCTTCTGGAGACCGAGCTCGGTGTACATCGCGAGCAGCCCCGGCGTCCAGTGCTCGTCCGGCCGCTCGTCGCCGGAGACGAGGTGGCGCACCTGCTGGAGGTCCCCGCGCTCGCGACGGACCATGAACATCTGCAGCCCGTAGGAGCCCTCGGTGTCATCGGTGCCGAACGAGTTGCCGAAGTCGAGCAGGGCGGCGCACGTCGTCTCGGCCGCGTCCAGCTGGCCCGACGCCAGCTGCCGGGCGAAGTCGAGGCAGCCGGCCATGTAGGCGAAGAACTCCTGGCCCGTGCTGCGGGCCACCCGGAGCAGGTCACGGTGCGCGCCGATCCATCCCGCCGGGTCACCCTGCAGGTACGAGAGGACCCCCCGGTAGTGCGCCGCCGGCCCGAGGTGGCCCAGGTCGCCGGTGCGCAGCGCCAGGGCCGCCAGCTCGTCGGCCCGCTCGAGCCGGGCGGGGGCGTCCGCCGGGCGGACGCCGAGCCACAGGCTGGCCTGCAGCGTGTCGGCCAGCAGCCGGTCGTCGTCGGCCCGGCGGGCCAGGTCGACGGCCCGGCTCCCGACGGTCCGACGCCTGGTCGACCGCGCCCGTGAAGGCGAGGGCCCGGCCCAGGCTGGCCATCGCCCGGATGTAGAGCGGGTCCGTGTCGTCACGGTCGATCGTCGCGAGCGCGTCCGTGAGCAGCTCGACGGCCCGGTGGCCCGGTCGTCCCGGGACGCCAGGACGCGGACTCGTAGCCGATCGCTGCCTCGACCTTGCGCTGCGGGTCGACCGTCGTGGACACCTGCTCGAACAGGGTCCGCGCGAGGGCGAAGTCCCCGCCGAGCAGGTGGCTCGCGGCCGCCGCGAACAGGTACGACTCGCGCGGGTCGCGTCCACGGTGAGGGCGGCCGCCTGCTCGAACCAGCGCGCGGCCTCTTCGTGGGCCAGGCTGGCGGCCGCCAGCCGGGCCGCCTCGAGCAGGTAGCGCAGGGCCTTGTCGCCGTGACCGAGGACCCTGGCGTTGGCGTAGTGGTGGGCGAGCCGGCGCACCGGCAGGTCGCCCGCCGACTGCTCGAGGGTCTGCGCGATGCGGGCATGCGTCGCGACCCGGCGCGACGAGGGCATCAGCTCGAGCACGGTCTGCTGCGCCAGCGCGTGCAGGAAGCGGTAGGCGCCGGAACCGTCCGAGGTCTCCTCGACCAGGCCGAACGCCACCGCCTCGTCGACAGCGGCCAGCGTGGTGTCCGCCGTCCACTCGCCCGCGGCCAGCAGCGTCGCCAGGTCGAACTCCTCACCGACCACGGCGGCCAGCTCGACGACCTGCCGGTGCGGCGCCTCCAGCCGGTCCAGGCGGGCGGCCAGGGTGTCGCGCACCGACTCGGGCGGGGAGAAGGTCGCCGAGCGCAGCGCGGCCACGCCGCCGCGGGCGTCGAGGTCGCGCCAGAGCTCGCGCAGGAAGAAGGGGTTGCCGCCGGTCTGGTCGCGCAGGATCGCGGCGGCGACCCTGGCGCGGCCGGCGGTGAGGTCCCCGCCGGTGCCCAGCAGGTAGTCGGTGATGTCCTCGGTGTCCAGCCCGGGCAGGTCCAGCCGCCGCACGCCGTCCAGGCGGTAGAGCTGCGCGACGGTGCGGCCCAGCTGGGGCGAGCGGTCCGGCGCGGTCGTCCGCTGCGCACCCACGACCAGGAGCCGTTCGTCGGCGCTGTGCTCGACGACGTAGCTGAGCAGGTTCATCGCCGACGCGCCGGCCCAGTGCAGGTCGTCGAGCAGGAGCACGACCGGCCGGTCGGCGGCCGCGCACGTCAGGGCTCGGAGCACGGCGTCATAGAGCACCCGGCGGTACTCCGTGGTCGCGACCGCCTCCGGCTCGGCCGGCTGCCGCAACCCGGCCACCGTGGCCAGGCGTCGCAGCACCAGCTCGCGCTGGTCAGGCGGGCCGGGCACCTGCAGCTCGCCGGACGCGAGGGCGTCGTGGAGGAGTCCGACGGGCTCGACGAACGGCTGGTAGGGCGGCCCGTACTCGCGCACGCAGGTGCCCAGCAGCACGGCGGCGCCCTCGGCGTGCAGCCGGGCCGCGACCTCGCCGAGCAGCCGCGACTTGCCGGCGCCCGGCTCGCCGCCGAGGAAGACCGCCTGGCGGCTGCCCTCCGCCACCGCGGCCCACGCCTTCTCGAACACCACCAGCTCGCGGCCGCGGCCGACGAGCCTCGGCGCGCCACCCTGGGCCCACCGTGGCGGCAACGCCGGACCACTCCAGCCGGCCATTCGATCACGGTATGGGGGGATCCGCGGCGCCGTCGATGGTCAGATCTGACCATCGGGCCGCGCACCTCCACGTGGGGCAGTTCAGGTCATGCGCGCCGCGGCGCCGCTGCCTAACGTCGGCAGCACGAGACAACGACCCGGAAAGGTTGTGCGCGACGTGACCACCCAGACCATCAAGGACCTGACCGAGCGGGTGACCGGCACGGTCGTGACCCCGCGCGACGGCGAGTACGAGGACGCCCGGCACGTCTACAACCAGATGATCGACAAGCGACCCGCCGCAGTGGTGCGCTGCGCCGACGCCGCCGACGTCGCCGCCGTGGTCCGGCACGCCGCCGAGTCCGGTAGCCCGATCGCGGTCCGCGGCGGGGGTCACAGCGTCCCGGGCTTCGGCACGGCGGACGACGCCGTGGTGGCCGACCTCTCCGGGCTGAACCGGGTCGAGGTGGATCCCGAGAAGCGCCTCGCGCGCGCCGGCGGCGGCGTGACCTGGAACGGCTTCAACGAGGCGACCGGCATGCACGGGCTGGCCACCACCGGCGGGATCGTCTCGTCCACCGGCGTCGGGGGCCTGACCCTCGGCGGCGGCATCGGCTACCTGGCCCGGGGCTACGGGCTGTCCTGCGACAACCTCGTCTCGGCCCAGGTGGTGACCGCCGACGGCACCATCGTGACGGCGAGCGAGACCGAGCACCCGGACCTGTTCTGGGGGCTGCGCGGCGGCGGCGGCAACTTCGGGGTGGTCACCGAGTTCACCTTCCGGCTGCACCCGGTGTCCGACATCTACGGCGGCCCGATGTTCTTCGAGCTCTCCGCGGCCGCGGACATCCTGGCCTACTTCGGCGACTTCATCCGCACCGCGCCGCGGGAGTACGGCGGGTTCCCCGCCTTCCAGATCGCGCCCCCGCTGCCGTTCGTCCCGGAGGACCGGGTCGGCGAGCCGTTCGTCGCGGTGGTCTCCTGCTGGACGGGCGCGGAGTCCGACGGCGAGAAGATCCTGCAGGGCTTCCGGGACGTGGCGGCGCCGGTGGCCGAGCACGTGGGCACGATGCCGTACGCCGCGCTGAACAGCGCATTCGACGCTCTGGTGCCGCCCGGGCTGCAGCACTACTGGAAGGCCAGCTTCGGCGGCGACCTCACGCCGGAGGTCATCGCGGCGCACGTCGAGCACGGGCCGAAGGTGCCGGTGGTCAACTCGACCGTGCACCTGTACCCGATCAACGGCGCGTGCCACGACGTCGCGGCGGACTCCACGGCCTTCGGGCACCGCGACGCGACCTTCGCCACCGTGATCGCAGGCATGTGGCCGGACCCGGCCGACAACGAGGCCAACACCGAGTGGGTCAAGGACTACTACGGGGCCATCGCACCGCACTCCCAGCCGGGCGGCTACATCAACTTCGCCTCGCCCGACGACCAGGACAAGGTGGCCGACAACTACGGCGCCAACTACGGCCGGCTCCGCGAGGTCAAGCGCCGCTACGACCCCGACAACCTGTTCCGGCTGAACCAGAACATCGCGCCGTAGCCGGCACGCTCAGGGGGGAACCGGCGGGCCGGGACGCGAGACCGCGTCCCGGCCCGTACGGCCATAGGCGAGTGATCCCGGGCCCGGGGTTGCGGACGAGCGCCGATCGACGGCTTCTCCTCGCGCATCCGCAGGCCCGGGTGCACCGGTAGGGATAGCACCGAGCCGACCCCACCGAGGAGACCCCATGCTCGTGCAGAAGCTGCACTCCCTTGGCATCAACAGCGACGTCCTCCAGGTGGCCGGTCTGGCCTCCATCGGCGCGAGCATCCTCACCTGGCGGGCTGCGAAGGGCTCCGGCGACGCCGCGCACGCCGAGCGCTTCGGCATCTTCGTCGGACTGTGGGCGCCGACCTTCTTCATCCTGGCCGACCAGATGGTCGCCCTCGAGGCCAACGACAAGTAGCCCCGCGCCGCCGGCCGCCCGCCGCTCGCGGAGCGCTCGATACGCTGGCCGGCACTGTTGTGGGACGTTGGCGTCACACAGTGTCGGCCCTCGTAGCTCAGGGGATAGAGCGTCGGTTTCCTAAACCGTGCGTCGCAGGTTCGAATCCTGCCGGGGGCACTCGAGTCAGGTCGCGGACGGCGGCGACTACCGGAAGTCGATGCGCATGACGGCGCGACGCTGGCTGGGGCGGGCGACCTCGGCGAACCCGGCGGCGACGAAGGCGCCCAGGGTGCCGACGTGCAGCTCGCCGAGCAGGGCGCTCGTCGTCGTCATCGGGTAGCCCTCGACCGCCCGGGCGCCGCGGTCCCGGGCGAAGCCGACGGCGGCGCGGGCCAGCGCATGGCTGATGCCGCGGCGACGGAAGCCGGTGCGGGTCACGAAGCAGGTCACGGCCCAGACGCTGTCGTCGGCCTTGTCCTCGTCGCGGCCGTCCCACGGCACCCGGCTGTTGCGCAGCAGGCGCTGGTAGGCCGGGCGCGGCTCCACCGCGCACCACCCGACCGGCTCGCCGTCGAGGTAGGCGACCAGCCCGGTCGTGCCGGGCGCGTCGGTCCGACCGCAGTCGCTCTGCTCGCGAAGGCGGGAGGCGAGCTCGTCGGCGCCGACCGAGGCCCACGACTCGCGCGGCGCCATCTTGTACCGCTGGCAGAAGCACCGGGATGGGTCGCCGCGGGTGCCGAAGACGGCCTGCAGGTCCGCCCAGCTCGCGTCACTCGCCGGGACGACGGCGACCTCGTCCTCCTGCGGGCGCTCAGCCCTCGGCACCGAGCTCTCCGGTCGTGACCAGCCGGCGGTACCAGTGCGCGCTGTCCTTCCAGGTCCGCTCGAGGGTGCCGTAGTCGACCCGGATGATGCCGAAGCGCCGCTCGTAGCCGTAGGACCACTCGAAGTTGTCCAGCAGCGACCAGAGGAAGTAGCCGCGCACGTCGGCGCCCTGCTCGATCGCGTCGGCCGTCGCACCGAGGTGCCGCCGCAGGTAGTCGATCCGGCGCTCGTCGTGGATCGAACCGTCGGCGGCGACCTCGTCGTCGAACGCCGCACCGTTCTCGGTGATCATCAGCGGCTGGTCCGGGTACTGCTCGCGCAGGCGCAGGAGCAGCTCGGTCAGCGCGCCGGGGTCGATGTTCCAGCCCATCGCTGTGTACGGACCGGGCTGCGGCAGGAAGTCGACGTCGCCCGCCCCCACCCACGGCGAGGCGGCGCCGTCGCCGTGCCCGTCCGCGGTCGACCGCTCCGAGGTGCCGTCCCAGGCCTTGACCCGGCCGCTGGAGTAGTAGTTGACCCCGAGCACGTCCAGCGGCACGGCAGCCGTCTTCTCGTCACCGTCGCGCACGAACGACCAGTCCGTGACCGCCGCGGTGTCCGAGAGCAGGTCGGCCGGGTAGGCGCCCTCCAGCATCGGGCCCAGGAAGGCCCGGTTGGCGACCGCGTCGATCCGCCGCGCGGCGTCCCGGTCGGCGTCCGAGTCGCTGTCCGGCCGCATGACGTGCAGGTTCAGCGTCACCGAGAGCTGCGTCGAGGGCGCCTGCTCGCGCACGACCCTCCCGGCGAGCCCGTGCGCCAGGTTGAGGTGGTGCACGGCGGCGAGGGCGGCGGCGGGGTCGGTGACTCCCGGGGCATGAACTCCGGAGGCGTAGCCGAGGTACGCCGTGCACCACGGCTCGTTGAACGTGGTCCAGGTGTGCACCCGGTCGCCGAGAGCCCCCACGATGCCGGCGGCGTACTCGGCGAACCGCAGCGCGGTGTCGCGCACCGGCCAGCCACCCGCGTCCTGCAGCTCCTGCGGCAGGTCCCAGTGGTACATCGTGGCCACCGGCGCCACGCCGCGCTCGAGCAGGCCGTCGACCAGTCGCGAGTAGAAGTCGATCCCCGCCTGGTTCCATGCGCCCGAGCCGCCCGGCTGCACGCGCGGCCAGGAGACGGAGAACCGGTAGGCCCCGAGGCCGAGGTCGGCGATGTGGCCGAGGTCCTCCTGCCAGCGGTGGTAGTGGTCGTCGGCGACGTCGCCGGTGTCGCCGTTGAGCGTCCGGCCGGGCGTGTGGCTGAAGGTGTCCCAGATCGAGGGCCCGCGGCCGTCCTCGCTGGCCGCCCCCTCGATCTGGTAGGCCGCCGTCGCGGAGCCCCACACGAAACCGGCCGGAAAGGTGCGGGTCGTCATCGCAGCACCGTAGCCGGGCGGGAGGGCCCCGGTCACCGACGGTTGCACGGAAGGGTTCCGCGCTGATCTGCGCGACCCGGTTGCCGGACCCAGCCCGCACCCGTAGCGTCCGCCGAGCAGGGCAGGGCGGGGCAGCTCGGGGGACAACTCGGGCAACCCGGTCGTGAATCGGGTAAAGACGCGGCAAAGCACGGCCGATGTACAGAGGACCCGGGACAGGCGGCAGGCGGCCCGGGACGGTGACGCCGGGAGCACGAGCTCCATGGGGAGGGAAGGGCGCGGTGAGCGACGTCAGCCTGCCCGCCATGCGGGAGCTGCAGCGACTGATCCTCCGTCTCAGCGCCGGCGCCGACCTGCGGTCCACGCTGCGCGCGGTCGTCGACGGTGTGGTCGAGGGCCTCGGCTTCACCGTCGCCGTGGTCAACCTGGTCCACGACGACGGCACCGTCGAGGTCGTGACGGTGGCCGGCCCGGCCGAGGTCAGCGAGACCCTGCTCGGCACCACCAGCGACCTCGCCACCTGGCAGCACGAGATCGACCGGGCCCAGCCGCTGGGCCAGCTGCGCTACCTGCCCTTCACCGAGCCCGACGTCACGCACCTCACCACCTGGGTCCCCGACATCCCGGTCAGCGACGACCCCGAGGCCTGGCACCCGATGGACGCGCTCTTCGCGCCGCTGTTCAGCATCTCGGGCCGGCTCGTTGGCGTCCTGTCGGTGGACCTGCCGGTCGACGGCCGCCGGCCAGACGACGTGCAGTGCGCACTGCTGGAGATGTTCGCGACCCAGGCCGGCATCGCGATCGACAACGCCCGCCTCCTGGCACGGGTCCGGGCCAGCGAGGAGTCCTTCCGGCTGGCGTTCGAGAACGCGCCGGTCGGCATGTCGCTCGTGGACTTCAGCCCCGACAGCACCGGTCGCTTCCTGCGCGTCAACGAGGCGATGTCGCGTATGACCGGGCACAGCCGGCGGCACCTCGAGCGCTTGGCGATCGCCGACCTCACCCATCCCGCGGACCGCGCGTCCGACGACGACGTGATCCGGCGCGTGCAGGCCGGCGAGATCGACCGCTACCAGCTCGAGAAGCGCTACCTGCACGCCGACGGGCACCTCGTGTGGGTGTCCCTGCAGACCTCGGTCGTGCGCGACGGGGAGGGCACCGCGCTCTACGGCATCAGCCAGTTCGAGGACGTCGGTGACCGCCGGGCCGAGCACCAGGAGCTGACCCGTCGGGCCCGCATCGACCCGTTGACGGGGCTGCTCAACCGGGCCGCGCTCACGGAGCGGGTGCAGGCCGCCATCGACGCCGCCCGGCGCAGCGACCGGATGGGCGCCGTCCTGTTCTGCGACCTCGACGCGTTCAAGCCGGTCAACGACACCCTCGGCCACGCGTTCGGCGACCAGGTGCTCGCGATCGTCGCGCACCGGCTGGAGGCGCAGGTGCGCACAGGCGACACGGCCGCGCGTTTCGGCGGGGACGAGTTCGTCATCGTCACCGACGACCTGGGCGACACGGAGATGCTCGACCTGGTCGAGCGCCTGCAGGCCGCGGTGGCAGCACCCGTCGACGTCGGCGGCATGTCCGTGGCGATGGCCGTGACCGTCGGACGCACCCGGATCACCGGCGACCCCGGCGAGACGCCGGACGGCTTGATCGCCGCGGCCGACGTCGACATGTACCTGCGCAAGCCCGGTGCCCGGGAGCGCCGGTCCATGGCCGCGCCGGAGGGCTAGGCCGGTCCGGCGTCGGGCAGGTGGCGCAGCTGGTCGCGGACGCGACGCTCGACCAGGATCGGCAGGTACGTCGTGACCCGCGCCGGCAGCAGCCCCTCGAGGGCCTCGTCGATGAGCCGGTCGACGTCCCGTGACGCTGCGACGTCGGCCAGTCGCGGCCGCACGGACTCGACGACCTCCAGCCGGTCGCTCTCAGCCTCGACACCGGGGTGCAGGGTCATGTCGCGATTGGAGCACCCCGCGGGCCGACACGCCATGCGACGGCTCCCGTTCTGCCGTCGCGTTGGGCGAGTCGTCGACCGGCGTTCACCGTCCGTTCACCCTGTCCCTGGTGGCGGCCGCACGCGACGGGCACGATGGGCGCCGTGAGCACCGCACCGACGTGGACCGACGACGTCGAGCCGGAGCCGCCTCGGTACGCCGACGAGAGCGCGGAGGAGATCGAGGACACCGCCGCCGCACCACCGCCGGACACCTCGCGGTTGCCGGCCGACCGGTTCCTCGACCGCACCGCGAGCTGGCTGGAGTTCAACGCCCGGGTCATCGAGCTCGCCGCCGACCCCGACGTCCCGCTGCTCGACCGGCTGAGGTTCGTCGCGATCTTCTCCCGCAACCTCGACGAGTTCTTCATGGTCCGCGTCGCCGCGCTGCGCAGCCGGGTCGCTGCCGGGGTCACGACGCCCGGGCCGTCCGGCGCCACTCCCCGCCAGCGACTGGACCGGGTCTCGGCCATGGCGCACGACCTCGTCGGACGGCAGAGCCGGCTGGCCAAGCGTGACCTGCTGCCGGAGATCGCCGAGGCGGGCCTCGCGCTGGTGTCATGGGCCGAGCTGACCGGCGACGAGCGCCGCACGCTCGGCGCGCTGTTCACCGACCGGGTGCACCCGGTGCTCACGCCGCTTGCCGTCGACCCCGCCCACCCGTTCCCCTACATCTCGGGTCTCTCGCTGAACCTGGCGGTCGTGGTCGCCGACCAGACCACCGGCACCGAGCACTTCGCCCGCGTCAAGGTCCCCCCGCTGCTCCCGCGGCTGCTGCCGGCCGACTCCGCGGGCACCCGGCTGATCCTGCTCGAGGACCTCATCGCCGCGAACCTCGACCAGGTGTTCCCCGGGATGACGGTGGTCGAGGTGTCGTCGTTCCGCGTCACCCGCAACGAGGACCTCGAGGTCGACGCCGACGTCGAGAACCTCCTGCACGCCCTGGAGCGCGAGCTCGCCCGTCGCCGGTTCGGCGCGCCGGTGCGGCTGGAGGTCGACGCGGCGGTGAGCGACCGGGTGCTCGGCCTCCTGGTGCGCGAGCTCGACGTGAGCGAGGACGAGGTCTACCGCATCGACGCGCCGCTCGACCTGTCGGCGTTCTGGGCACTCTCGGAGTCCGACACGCGTCCCGACCTGCGCTCCCCGGCGTTCGTGCCGCACACCCACCCCGCCCTGCGCGGCGAGACCGGCGCCGTCGGCGACGTCTTCGCCGCCCTGCGCAAGGGCGACGTGCTGCTGCACCACCCCTACGACTCGTTCGCCACCAGCGTGCAGGCGTTCATCGAGCAGGCCGCGGGCGACCCGGCGGTGCTCGCCCTCAAGCTGACGCTGTACCGCACCAGCGGCGAGTCCCCCATCGTCGACGCCCTGGTCGAGGCGGCCCGCTCCGGCAAGCAGGTGCTCGTCGTCGTCGAGATCAAGGCCCGGTTCGACGAGCACGCCAACATCCGGTGGGCCCGCAAGCTGGAGCAGGCCGGCTGCCACGTCGTGTACGGCCTGGTCGGGCTGAAGACGCACTGCAAGCTCGCGCTCGTGGTGCGCTCCGAGGCGGAGGGCGGGCTGCGCCGCTACGTGCACGTCGGCACCGGCAACTACAACCCGAAGACCGCGCGCAGCTACGAGGACCTCGGCCTGCTCACGGCCGACCCGACGGTCGGCGTCGACGTCGCCGACCTGTTCAACCACCTCTCCGGCTACACCCGGCACCGCCGCTACGACTCGCTGCTCGTCGCACCCGACGACCTGCGCCCCGGCCTGCTGTCACTCATCGCGCGAGAGGCCCGCAAGGCCAAGAAGGGCAAGCCGGCCGGCGTCTCGATCAAGGTCAACAGCCTGGTCGACGAGACGGTCATCGACGCGCTGTACGACGCCTCGCGCGCCGGTGTGCCGATCGACCTCTGGGTACGCGGCATGTGCGCGCTGCGGCCCGGGGTCCCCGGCCTGTCCGAGACCATCCGGGTGCGCAGCATCCTCGGCCGGTTCCTCGAGCACTCCCGCATCTACCGCTTCCACGCGGGGGGCGACGAGGAGGTGCTGATCGGCAGCGCCGACCTGATGGACCGCAACCTCGACCGGCGGGTGGAGGCCCTGGTCCGGGTCACCGGCCGGGCGCACCGGCGCGAGCTGTCCGGCCTGCTCGCCCGCGCCTGGGACGACGACGTGGACCACTGGGCGCTCGGTGCCGACGGGTCGTGGACCCGGACACCACGACGGCCCGGGCTCGTCGACCTGCAGACCACGCTCGTCCGCCGCGCGTACGACCGGCCCGCGGACTCATGAGCCCCCCGGCCGGGGAGCACGAGCCCCGCGTCGAGGCGGCCGGCGGGGTGCTCTGGCGCGGCGACCCGGCGTCGCCGGAGGTGGCGGTCGTGCACCGGCCGCGCTACGGCGACTGGTCGCTGCCCAAGGGCAAGCTCGACCACGGCGAGCACCCGCTGCTGGGGGCGCTGCGCGAGATCGAGGAGGAGACCGGCGTCCGGGCCCGGCCGGGCCGTCGGCTCGGCTCGCTGCGCTACGCCGTCCTCGAGGGCCCCAAGCGGGTGCGCTACTGGGCCTGCGAGGCGCTCGACGGGCAGTTCAGCCCGAACCGGGAGGTCGACGTGCTGCGCTGGCTGCCGGTGCCTGCTGCGCTCGCCCTGCTCTCCCCCACCCACGACCGCGGGGTGCTGGCCCGCTACGCGGCGGACACCCGCCGGACCCGCGCGCTCGTCGTCGTCCGGCACGCGTCGGCCGGCGACCGGCGGGGCTGGACCGGCACCGACGCCGAGCGGCCGCTGGACCCCGCCGGCCGCGGCCGGGCCGCGACGGTGTCGGCCCTCCTGCAGGCCTACGGCGTGCGCCGGGCCGCTGCCGCCGACGTCCGCCGCTGCCGGGAGACCCTCGAGTCGTACGCCCGGGCGGCCCGGGTCGCCGTCACACCGCTGCCGGCGACCACCGCGGGAGCCTACGAGAGCGCGCCGGACGCGGCGGCCGCGGCGGTCGCCGGGCTGCTGGACGGCACGGGCGCCGCCGCGTGGTGCGGCCAGCGCGAGGTGATCCCCGACCTGGCCGCCGCGGTCTGCGCGTCCCTCGGCGGGCAGGTCGACGCCGACAACCTCGCCGACCTGCGCAAGGGCGGGGTCCTGGTGCTGCACGTCACCGACGACCGGACGCTCGCGGCCGTGGAGCGACTCCCCGGCTGACCGCGGCCCGGACAGGGCGGGACCCCGAGGCCGGGGGGGGTGGCTTCGGGGTCCCTGTGCGGACTGACGGGGGGGATGCCAGCCCGCACGACTGGTGGCGCGCCGGGCGCCGGCGGTGGGGTGCTAGAGCACCCGGCCGTAGGAGACGTTGGTGGTCCAGGCCCGGTGGTAGCCGACACCCGAGCTCGGGTTCGCCGCCTCCCACCAGTAGCCGCCGCCGGCGTAGATGGCCACGTGACCGACGCTGCCGCCGCCGCCGTTGTAGACGAAGACCAGGTCGCCGGGCTGGGGGTTGGACACGCTCTGCACCATCGAGCGCTGCGCGGAGGACGAGTGCGGCAGCGAGATGCCCATCTTGCCGAACACGTAGGCGGTGAACCCGGAGCAGTCGAAGCCGCTGGGGCCGGAGCCACCGTGGGTGTAGTACGCGCCGGAGGCAGCGGCGCGCGCGATCTGCAGCGCGTTGGCGGCCGAGGCGCTCATCCGCTCGACACCGCGGGTGGCCGCGGTGAAGGTCCGGGCCTCGGCGGCGCGCTTCTCGGCCGCCCGCTTCTCGGCGGCGCGCTTCTTGGCCAGCGCGGCCTTGCGCTCGGCTCGGGCCTTGGCCCGGGCGATGGCCTCGCGGCGGTCCTGCCTGGCCTGGTCGACGGCCGCGTGCAGCGAGGCCTGGGTGGAGGCGGCCGCGACGTCCGCGGCGTCGCGCACGAACGCCGGCGCCGAGGACCGCTCGGTGCTGCGCTGGGGGCGCTCGCCGGTGCTGGAGTCGGCGGCGACCGCGACCACGGTGCCGGTGACGGTCATCGTCCCGGCGACGCCCGCGGCGATGCTGAGCTGCAGGGGGCTGTTGGCGGCGAAGGAGCCGAGGCGCTGGACACGCGTCGGCCGGCGGTGCTTGGACAAGCGTCGTTCCTCTCCCACGCCTACGAGGTGAGCTGTCGGGTTCGGGCGGGAAAGTGCCCGGTCGCTCCGGTCAGGACCGGTGCGACTTCACCCCAAGGACCTCTTCGAGGACCACGTACGTGGGTCCCCCGCTCCTGCCAGGCGGCTCTTGTCCGACTGCGCGCGCGGGGCAGGACTCGGCGGCCGCACGTGCGCCCACCCCCGTCCGGGGGAGGCGGAAAGAAGGTTACGGGACGGACACGGCCGATTCCAAGCCCGCCCGGCCCGCGAGTCGCCGACGAGCACAGATCGGTGCAAAGGCACCCCCTTCGACCCACCCCTTGCCCGGTCGTGGCCTGGCCCGGGGCGACCCGTCCCAGGGCGGTCAGCCCTCGACCGGGTAGCCGGCCTCCTGCCAGTCCCGCGTGCCGCCGTCGACGTTCACCGCGTCCACGCCGTGCTGGGCCAGGAAGGCCGCGGCCTGCGCGCTGCGGCCGCCGACGGCACAGACGAGGTAGACCGGCTGGTCCAGCGGCAGCTCACCGACCAGGGACGGCACGGTGTGCAGCGGCGCGAGGCGGGCGCCGGGCACGTGGCCCTGCGCGTACTCGTCGGGCTCGCGTACGTCGACGACGACGGCACCGCCCTCGTCGAGGACGCCCTTGAGCTCGTGGACGGTGACGGTGCGCATGCCCCCGACCCTCTCACGCAGGTGGCCCGGCGGAGGTCGGACCGGCGGACTACCGCGCCGTGACGAAGACGTGCGCGGCGACCGCCGCGCTGAGCTCGGTCGACTCCCCGCCGGAGCCGACCAGGACGCCGTCCGCCGACGGACCCACGGTGATCGAGGCCCCCGGGCGCACGCCGGCCCGGCGCAGCCGCGACATCAGCGCGGTGTCGCCCTGCAGCGGCTCGGCGAGCCGGCGTACGACGACCGGTGACCCGGAACCGGCGACGACCTGGTCGAGCGACATGAGGGCCTCGGTGTCGCCCAGCGGGTCGCCGTCCTGCTCGCCCAGCTCCTCCAGCCCGGGGATCGGGTTGCCGTAGGGCGACACGGTGGGGTGGCCGAGCACCTCGAGCAGCCGGCGCTCGACGGTCTCGGAGATGACGTGCTCCCAGCGGCAGGCCTCCTCGTGGACGAGCTCCCACTCGAGGCCGATGACCTCCACGAGGAGGCACTCGGCGAGCCGGTGCTTGCGCATGACCCGGGTCGCCAGCACCCGGCCGTGCGGACTGAGCTCGAGGTGCCGGTCGCCCTCGACGCTGAGCAGCCCGTCCCGCTCCATCCGGGCCACCGTCTGGGACACCGTCGGGCCGGACTGCCCGAGCCGCTCGGCGATCCGGGCGCGCAGCGGGACGACACCCTCCTCCTCCAGCTCGAAGATCGTGCGGAGGTACATCTCCGTGGTGTCGATGAGGTCGTTCACGTTGGGCATTCTGGCACCGTGACCACCCGCCGCCCCCGTGCCACCGGCCGGGCGGGCCTCGAGCCGCCCCGGCCGCCCGTGCCGCCCGAGCCGCTGGCTGCCCGGTGATCGGCCGGCGGGAGCTGGCCCTGCTGCGGGTCGCCGCCCAGCGCCTTGCCGGGGAGCCGCACCCGACGCCCGCGGACGCCGTGCGGTGGGCGACCTGCACCCAGGCGCAGGACCTCCCCGGCGCGCTCGTGTCGATCGCCCTCCGCAGCGACGGCCGCTCGGTGCCGGATGTGGATGCCGCACTGGACTCCGGCGCCGTGGTGCGGACCTGGCCGATGCGCGGGACGCTGCACCTGGTGGCCGCCGAGGACCTGCGCTGGCTGCTCGCGCTGGGCCCGCCGCGGGTCGCCACGGCCGCCGCCCGGCGCCGCGCCGAGCTGGGCATCGACGACGCCGCGCTGGACGCGGTGCGCGCCGCGACCGTCCGGACGCTGCAGGGCGGGGGGCGGATCGCCCGCGACGCGCTCATGACGGTCTGGCAGGAGGCAGGGGTCAGCACGGAGGGGCAGCGCGCCGCCCACCTGTTCGGCGCGCTGGCCGTCGAGGGCCTCGTCTGCCTCGGCCCGCTGCGCGGCCGCCGCCAGGACGTCGTCCTGGTCGACGAGTGGGTGCCGACCGGGCCGGCCGACGACGCCGCGCACGACCGCGACCGGGCCGTCGCGCGGTGGGCGCTGCGCTACTTCCGCAGCCACGGCCCGGCCACCGCGCGCGACTTCGCCTGGTGGACCGGCCTGACGCTGACCGATGCGCGACGCGCAGCCGCCGCGGCGTCCGGCGACCTCGAGGAGCTCACCGTCGGGGGCGAGGCGTACCTCATGGACCCCGAGACGCCGTCCCGGCTGGAGGGCTGCCGGCGGGAGGCGCTGGGCGTGCTGCTGCTGCCGGGCTTCGACGAGCTGGTGCTCGGCTACGCGGACCGGTCCGCCGTCGTCGCGCCCGAGCACAGCGCGCGGGTCGTGCCCGGGGGCAACGGGATGTTCCTCGCGACCGTCGTGTCGGCGGGCTCGGCCGTGGGCACCTGGCGGCGACCGACGCGGGTCGGCGGCGTCCCGCAGGTCACCCCGTTCACGACCCTGCCCCGGCGGGTGGCCGCCGCCGTGCCGCGTCGCTGGGCGGCCTACCCTCGGCCGACATGAGCACCACGGAGGCGCCCAACCTGGTCGTCGGGTCCCGGTTCTGCGGGCCGTCGGGCAGCGGCAACGGCGGGTACGTCTCCGGCCGGCTGGCCGCGTTCGTCGACACCGACGGACCGGTCGAGGTGACGCTGCGCCAGCCGCCGCCGCTCGACCTGGACCTCGACGTCCGCACGACCGACGCCGGGGTCACGACCCTCGGTTTCGGCGGAGCGGTGATCGCCGAGGCCCGTCCGGCGACGCTGTCCGAGCGGGTGGTGGAGCCGGTCGACCGGGCGACCGCGCTCTCGGCGATGCAGGGGTACGCCGGGGAGGTGGGGCACCCCTTCCCCGAGTGCTTCGTCTGCGGCACCGCGCGGCCGGCCCCGGACGGGCTCGGGCTGCGCCCCGGCCGGGTGCCGGGCCGGGACGGCGTGGTCGCCACCGCGTGGACCCCCGGCGACGACCTCGCCGAGGCGGACGGGACGCTGCCGGCACACCTCGTCTGGGCGGCCCTCGACTGCCCGGGCGCGTGGTCCAGCGACCCGGTGGGCCGCCCGATGGTGCTCGGACGGATGACCGCCGCCGTCGACGCCCGGCCGCGGGCCGGCGAGGCGTGCGTGGTCGTGGCCCGGCTGCTGCGCACGGAGGGCCGCAAGGCGTTCGCGGCCACCGCGGCGTACGACCCCGACGGCCGCGTCCTCGGCCGCGCCGAGCAGGTGTGGATCGCCCTGCGGACACCCGAGGCGTAAACCGTTGTGATCGGCTCCCCCGCGTCGTACGGTTTCCGTACACGGAAGGGAGGTGATCCGAGGATTTGAGTACTTCTTGGACGCGTGAGGTGGCTGTCAGCTAGCGCCACGTGCAGCACCGACGCCGTCGGATCACCGGCTCCACGTGCCGGCGAATCCCAGGCAGTCACCCGACCCCCGGGCCGGCGGAGGACACGTCCCCTCCGCGCAACGGCCCGGGGGTCGCTGCATCTCCCCACCCTCCACCGGTTGATCACGTGGACGTGGCGAACCGGAGCCGGACGCGGCACACACGCCACGTACGGCGGCGGCAGCGCACGTGCACGTGATCAACCCGCGGGGCGTGGGGTGGGGGTGGTTGGGGTTGGGCCGGCCCCCCCACCTTGCGGTGGTTGATCACGTGGACGTGGCGAACCGGAGCCGGACGCGGCACACACGCCACGTACGGCGGCGGCAGCGCACGTGCACGTGATCAACCCGCGGGGGTGGGTGTGGGTGGTGGGTGGGGGTCAGGGGGCGAGGCGCTCGAGGGTCCAGGCGCCGGAGTCGGGGGACCGGCGGTAGCGCAGCCGGTCGTGCAGGCGGCCGGTGCGGCCGGCCCAGAACTCCCACGCCACGGGGACCACGAGGAACCCGCCCCACCCCGGCGGCAGCGGCACCTCGGCCGGGAAGCGGGCCGCCGCCTGCGCGAACGCGGCGTCGAGCTCGGCCCGCGAGGCCACCACCGACGACTGCCGGCTGGCCCACGCCCCCAGCTGCGAGTCCCGCGGCCGGCTCGCGAAGTACGCCTCCGCCTCGCCCCTCGGCAGCGGCTCGGCCGTCCCGCTGACCCGCACCTGCCGCGACACGGCGTGCCACGGGAAGACCAGGGCGCAGCGCGGGTCGACGGCGAGGTCGGCGGCCTTGTCCGACCCGAGGTTGGTGAAGAACCGCAGGCCGTCGCCGCCGTAGCCCTTGAGCAGCACCGTGCGTGCCGACGGCGTGCCGTCGGCCGCCACCGTGGCCAGGACCATCGCGTTCGGCTCGACGACCCCGGCACCGGCGACGTCCGCGAACCACCGGCTGAATGCCGACACGGGGTCCGGGCCGAGGTCGTCGACGTCGACGCCGACCTGCTCGTACGCGCGCCGCATGGCCGCCGGGTCCGGCCCCGGCGCGGGCGCTCCGGGACCCTGCACGGTCCTCACCCTGCCACGGCGCCCGTACGCCCCGAGGCGACAGCAGCGCCCCGATCGGGTCAGAATGCTTCCCGGTTCCCTCGTACGAGCCCGTCCCGACGAGTCAGCCGAGTCCCCTCGGGGCCCGACCCTGCCCTGCACGACACCGCACCGACGCCCGGCCGACACCAGCGCCGCGCAGCGAGGAGCACCGATCCATGACCTCCGCCACCAGTGACCCCGACTTCAAGCCCGGCCTGGAAGGCGTCATCGCCTTCGAGACCGAGATCGCGGAGCCGGACAAGGAAGGCGGCTCGCTGCGCTACCGCGGCGTCGACATCGAGGACCTCGCCGGCAAGGTCTCCTTCGGCAACGTCTGGGGCCTGCTCGTCGACAACCAGGTCAACCCCGGCCTGCCGCCCGCCGAGCCGTTCCCGCTGCCGGTCCACTCCGGCGACGTCCGGGTGGACGTGCAGTCGGCGCTCGCCATGCTCGCGCCCGCGTGGGGGTTCCGGCAGCTGCTCGACATCGACGCCGCCGAGGCGCGCGACAACCTGGCCCGCGCGTCGGTGATGGCCCTGTCGTTCGTCGCGCAGTCTGCCCGCGGCCAGGGACTGCCGATGGTGCCGCAGTCCGAGGTCGACAAGGCCCGCAGCATCGTCGAGCGGTTCATGATCCGCTGGCGGGGCGAGCCCGACCCCCGGCACGTGCAGGCCGTCGACGCGTACTGGATCTCCGCCGCCGAGCACGGCATGAACGCCTCGACGTTCACCGCGCGGGTGATCGCGTCGACCGGCGCCGACGTGGCGGCCTGCCTGTCCGGCGCGGTCGGGGCCATGTCCGGCCCGCTGCACGGCGGCGCGCCCTCGCGGGTGCTGCACATGCTCGACGGCGTCGAGCGCACCGGCGACGCGAACGCGTACGTCAAGGGCGTGCTGGACCGCGGCGAGCGGCTGATGGGCTTCGGCCACCGGGTCTACCGGGCCGAGGACCCGCGGGCCCGCGTCCTGCGCCGTACCGCCCAGGAGCTCGGCGCCCCCCGCTACGAGATCGCCGCGGCGCTGGAGAAGGCGGCACTGGAAGAGCTGCGCTCGCGGCGCCCGGACCGCGTCCTCGAGACCAACGTCGAGTTCTGGGCAGCCGTCGTCCTCGACTTCGCCGAGGTGCCGCCGCACATGTTCACGCCGATGTTCACCTGCGCGCGCACCGCCGGCTGGTCCGCGCACATCCTGGAGCAGAAGCGCACCGGCCGGCTGATCCGGCCGTCCGCGCGGTACGTCGGCGAGGGCCCCCGCACCCCGGACGCCGTCAAGGGCTGGGCCGGCTGACCCCTTCCCCGGGCCGTGGTCTCGGAGAACGGGCGACCGGGCGACGTCCCGACGCCGCGCCTACGCTGGCCCGGTGAGCGACATCCTGATCCCGGAGAACATCAGGCCCCGTGACGGACGCTTCGGCTCCGGCCCGTCCAAGGTCCGCCCGGAGGCGCTGGCGGCGCTGGCGGCGAGCGGCACGTCGTACCTCGGCACCTCGCACCGGCAGAAGGCGGTGAGGAGCGTGGTCGGCCGGGTGCGCGCCGGGCTCAGCGACCTGTTCTCGCTGCCGGACGGGTACGAGGTGGTGCTCGGCAACGGTGGGACCACCGCCTTCTGGGACATCGCGGTGCTCAACCTGGTGCGCGAGCGGTCGCAGCACCTGGTCTTCGGCGAGTTCTCCTCGAAGTTCGCCGCCGCGACCCGGGCCGCGCCGTTCCTCGCCGACCCGAGCGTGGTGTCGAGCGAGCCGGGCACCCACCCGCTGCCCCGCCCGGAGCCGGGTGTCGACGCCTACGCCCTGACCCACAACGAGACGTCCACCGGCGTCGCGATGCCGCTGCGCCGGGTCGAGGGCGCCGACGACGGCGCGCTGGTCCTGGTCGACGCCACCAGCGGCGCCGGTGGGCTGCCGGTCGACATCGCCGAGACCGACGTCTACTACTTCGCGCCGCAGAAGTCGTTCGCGAGCGACGGCGGTCTCTGGCTGGCCGTGATGTCGCCGGCCGCGGTCGAGCGGGTCGACCAGGTGCAGGCCACCGGCCGGTGGGTCCCCGCGTTCAGCGACCTGCAGATCGCGATCGACAACTCCCGGCTCGACCAGACCTACAACACCCCGGCGCTGGCCACGCTGTTCCTCCTCGCCGACCAGCTCGACTGGTTCGCCGCACAGGGCGGCCTGGCATGGACGACCGAGCGCACCGCCGACTCCAGCGGCCGGCTCTACACCTGGGCGGACAAGTCGGAGTACGCCACGCCGTTCGTGACCGACCCGGCCGCCCGGTCGGCGGTCGTCGGCACCATCGACCTCGCCGACGAGGTCGACGCGTCAGCGGTCGCGAAGGTGCTGCGCGCCAACGGGATCCTCGACACCGAGCCGTACCGCAAGCTCGGCCGCAACCAGCTGCGGATCGCGATGTTCCCGGCGGTCGACCCCGACGACGTCGAGGCGCTCACCGCGTGCATCGACCACGTCGTCGCCGCCCTGTGACGTCTCGGCGGTGAGGCTGGAGCGTGACGGACGAACCTGGCTGACCTACGCGCAGCTCGGGGTCTACGGCTGGTTCATCTACGGCTTCGGTCCCGCACTCAACCTGATCCGCGACGAGCTGGACTTCAGCCGCACGGTGGGTGGGCTGCACGGGACGGCGCTCGCGGTCGGCGCCCTGGCCAGCGCGCTGGTGGTCGCGCACCTCGTCTCGCTGATCGGCCGGGTCGCCGTCATCTGGACCGGCCTGGCGATGCTCAGTGCCGGGATCGCGGTCCTGACCCTGGGCAGTGCCCTGCCGGCCACCCTGGGCGGGACGTTGCTCTGCTCCTTGGGCGGCTCCTTCGTCGTCACCTGCAGCTCGACCGTGCTCACCGCCGTGCACGGGCCGAACGGCCCGGCAGCCATCACCGAGGCGAACGCGGTCGCGGCCGGTGTCGGCGCGGTCTCACCGCTGGCGGTGGGTGCGGCGGTGGCCCTGGGGTCGTGGCGTCCGGCGATGCTCGTCCTGCTCCCTGTCGTCGTCGTGCTGGCCCTCGTGTCCCGGTCCGTCCCGCCGCTCACCGACCGCGGGCCACGGCGCGGTGACCGGCGCGCCGCCCGGCTGAGCGGTCGGTTCTGGGTCGCCTGGGTGGTCGTGACCGCCGGCATCGGTGTCGAGTTCTGCCTGATCCTGTGGTCCAGCGACCTGCTGCGCCAGCGCACCGGGATCAGCGCGGCGGCGGCGGCCGCAGCGGTGACCGCGTTCGTCGGAGGCATGTTCGTCGGCCGGGCCGTGGGCGGCCGCCTCGCCCTGCGGATACGGGTGGACCGGCTGCTCTACGGCGCGCTCCTGCTCAACGCCGCGGGCTTCCTGCTCTTCTGGCTGAGCCGGGAGCCGGTCCTCGCGGTGACCGGTCTGCTGGCCTGCGGGCTCGGCGTCGCGCTCTACTTCCCGCTCGGGCTGGCTCGCGCGATCTCGGCGTCCGACGGCCAGCCCGACCGCGCCTCGGCCCGGGCCGGGCTCGGCGCCGCGCTGGCCTCCGGCGCCGGCCCGTTCGGCCTGGGCGCGCTGGCGGACGCCACCAGCATCCACACCGCGATGCTGGTGGTCCCGGCGCTGATCGTGGTGGCCGCGGTCGGCATCCGACTCGCCCCGGCGGCGGCGACGGCGGCGCCCGGCCTCAGAGTGGCGGGCTGAGCCGCGCCGGCCTGACCGCAGCACCGACGCCGCCGGCCGATCAGTCCTCGCGCCGGTGGCGTCGGCGTGCCAGGACGAGTCCGGCCACCAGGGCGAGCCCCGCCGCCGCCCCGGCGAGGTACTCGACGCGCGCCGGCAGGCCGCCGGGCACGACGCCCGAGCCGGCATCCGCCTCCGCCGGCGGGGCCCCGGACGCCGGCGGGGCCCCGGACGGCGCGGACGGCGCCGCCGGCACCGCGACGGCCAGCACCTGGGAGCCCACCCCCTCGCTGCCGACCAGCAGCCGGTCCCCGTCGGCGGCCACCGACTCCCCCTGCGGCTGCGGCGGCAGCTCGGCGCGGGCCACGAGGTGGCCCGGGCGGTCGTAGAGGAACACCGAGGTGTACGTGCGCAGGACGAAGCGTCCGTCCGGCAGGAAGGCACCGTCGGTCACGAGGGACGGCACCCTCGACACCCGGGTCAGCCGGTTGGTCCCCTGCTCCTGCGGGACGAGGCGGCGCGGGGCGCGGTAGAGGCCCTGCCCGGAGATCCCCTTGGTCGCGACCCAGATCCTGCCGTCCGGCCCCACCAGCAGCGCCTCCGCGTCGTGCGGACCGTCGGGGTAGGTGAACCGGTACCAGGTCGCCGGGACGGTGGCGTCCGAGAGGACGGCGGGCTCGTCGAACCGGAACACCGAGACGTCGGGTCGGGTGCGCAGGTTGTCGCCGATGTCGCCGAGGTACAGCGCGGGGGCCCCGCCGGGCCCGGGCCCCGGCGCCAGCGCCTCCGGGTCGTACGGGTCGATGCCGGCGAGGGTCACGGTCGCGGCGGTGGCACCCCGGCGGTCCAGCGCCACGACCTGCGCCACCGTGCCCCCGTCGTCGTGGGTCCACACGGTGCGGCGGTGCAGGGCCGAGACGGCGAGGCCGCTGGACTCGTCGAGCGACGGGTCCTGGATGGTGAGCACCACCTGCGCCGGCGCGGCGAGCAGCAGCCCGGCTGCCACCGCCGCGGCGACCGCGCTAGCCGCGGCCGGCAAGGTCGTCGGCGAGCAGCGTCTGCAGGTGCGGGGTGACGCCCCAGGCGCTCACCAGCTCGTCGTAGTCCGCGTCGGCGCGCGGCCGGGCCGGTCGGCCACCGGCGCGCACGGCCCGGATCATCGTGTTGCGCGGCGTGTACTCCGCCGACACGAACTGCACGACCTCGACCTCGTAGCCGACGCGGCGCAGCAGGGCGGCGCGCACGGCGTCGGTGAGCACGTCGCCGAGCCGCTCGCGCAGGATGCCGTGCCGGGCGACGATGCCGTACGGGGCGGGGGCGCTGGCGGCGGACATCTGCCGCTGCAGGTCGTGGTGGCAGCACGGCGAGGCGAGCAGCACCGTCGCGTCGGCGTGCACGGCCTGCGCCAGCGCGTCGTCGGTCGCCGTGTCGCAGGCGTGCAGCGCGAGCACCACGTCGACCGCGCCGAGGTCGGCGCCGCTGCCGGCGATGCTGCCGGCGACGAACCGCACCGCGGACGACCAGCCGAGCTCCTCGGCGAGGGCGGAGTTGCGCTCCCGCATCTCGGGCCGCTGGTCGACACCGGTCAGCCGGACGTCGCGGTCCTGCGCCAGGAAGCGGTAGGCCGCGAAGCTGAGGTAGGCGTTGCCGCAGCCGAGGTCGACGACGTGCAGCGGCCGGTCCGCGGGCAGGTCCGCACCTGCCACCGCGGACTGCAGCACCCGCAGGAACGCGTCGACCTGCCGACGCTTCCCGGCGCCGGCCCCGAGCACGCGGAACAGGGGGTCCCCCGGCTCGATGAGGTGCTGGGCCTCGCGGTCGTGGCCGGTGCTCTGCGTCGCGGCGTCAGCCGTGCGGTGCAGCTGGGCCTGCCCCTTCTTGGTGACCCGCAGCTGCACGGTCTCGCTCGTGGTGCGCACGTGCCAGTTGCCGAACGGCTGCGCGAGCAGCGCGTCGACCTCCGCCGCGGCCTGCTCGCCGTAGGCCTGGTTGCTGGTGGTGGCCTGCCGGTCGTCGTAGGTCACGACCTGCAGGTGACGGCCCTCCTTGAGGTCGACGGGACGCAGCTCGACCCGCCGCCAGTCCGGGACCGCGGACCGGCGCTTGCCGGCCGCCACGGCGCGCACCAGCACGTCGGGGTCGAGCAGCAGTCGGCGCACCTGCAGCAGGGCACCGTCGAGGTCTTCGGGCACCTGCCTAGCCTCGCACCCCGGACGGGTCCTTGGCGTTGCCGGCCAGCACCAGCATGCCGACGGTCAGGGCCACCACCACCCACAGCGCGTCGTCCAGCCCGACCTGGTGGGCGAGGGTGCCGATCAGTGGGGGCCCGGCGAGGAAGCCGGCGTAGGCGATGGTCGCGACCGTCGCGATGGCCGACGGTCCGCGCCCGGGCGTCTCGCCGGCGGCCGTCATGGCCAGCGGGAAGCCGATGGAGATGCCGATGCCCCAGAGCATGGCCCCGACGTAGCCGAGCGCCAGGACCGGGACGGCCAGCAGCAGCGCCACCCCCGCGGTGGCCACGAGAGCGCCGATCCGGAGGGCGCGCACCCGCCCGATCCGGGCCACCACGGTCGTGCCGACCAGCCGGCCGACGGTCATGGCCGCGGCGAAGACCGCGAACCCGGCGGCAGCCATCGCGGCAGAGGCGCCGCGGTCGTCGGCGAGCACGAGCGCCAGCCAGTCGTTGGCCGACCCCTCGGCCCACGCGGCGCAGAAGCACATGACGCCGAGCCCCAGCACGCGACGGTCGAGGATCAGGGGACCGGTGCCGGGCGGGAGGTGGTGCTCACCCTCGGCCGTCCCGGCGGGCTCCTGATCCCTGGCATCGGGCATCACGCGGACGGAGGCCAGGGCCAGCAGGAGCGCGGCGACGCACACCAGGGCGAAGTGCGGGAACGGGGCGAGACCCGCGCGCGCGGCCAGCGCACCCACGCCGGCTCCGACCACCGAGCCGATGCTCCAGGCGGCGTGGAACCCGGGCATCAGGTCGCGGCCGGCGGCGCGCTCGACCGCGTGACCGGACACGTTCATCGCCACGTCCCAGACCCCGACCCCGGCACCGATGACGAGCAGCACCGCAGCCAGCACGACCAGGTCCGGGGCCAGGGCCAGGGCCGGGTACGCGAGGCAGCAGACCACCACGCACGTCGACAGGACCGCCCGTGCGCCCACGGACGCGACGAGACGGCCGGACAACGGCATCGCGAGCAGCGAGCCGACCGCGAGGAACAACAGCGCGAAGCCGAGACCGCGCTCGTCGGCGCCGAGGTCGTCGCGCACCGCCGGGAGCCGGGACACCCAGGTGGCGAACAGCGCTCCGTTGGTGCCGAAGACGAGGCGGACGGCCCACGCCTGCCGGCCCACCGAGACCTGCGACGGGGCGCCGATCCTGCTCATCCCGGCCTCGCCCTGGTCGTCACCGGACGAGACTAGGCGTTGCCTCGGCCTCCCCGGGGGGAAGGCTCGACCCCTTGGACCCGACGAGTCGCTGCGCCGGCTGCAGACCGACCACCTCGACCTGTACCTGATGCACCACGTCGACCGGGACACCCCGTGGGACGAGATCTGGGAGGCGTTCGACGTCCTGCGGACGCAGGGGAAGGTCCGCTACGTCGGCTCGTCCCACCACGCCGGCTGGCACCCGGCCCGGGCGGGACCGCGCCGGAGGCCTACGCGTCGTAGCCGACGTAGCCGACGTAGCCGACGTAGCCGGCGTCAGACCACCGCTCCGACGACCACCAGCAGCACGAGCAGGACGAGCGCACCGAGGACCACTCGGCGCCGGGTCCTCGGGTCCACGCCCTGACCCTATGCGGAGGCCTCACCACGGCCTGGGCCGCAGCGGCCAGCTGGCGACGTCCTCGTGCCGCGGGTGCGGGCCCAGGTGGGACCGGACGAGGTGCACCGCCTCGGCCGGCCAGGGCGGGCCGTCGTACGACGACAGCGCGGCCACCGCCGCCGCCGGGTCGGTGTCGCCCCTCAGCCGCGCCACGGTGAGGTGCGGCCGGTAGGTCCGGGGCTCGCGGCTGACCCCGGCAGCGACCCGGCGCAGCTCCTGCACGTCCCCGTCGACCCCCAGCCAGACCGCGCGCCGTGGGAAGGAGCCGGCGCCGCGGAGGCGCAGCGTCATGGCGGTCGCCCGAGCGACCGCTCGGTCGATGCGCCGGTGCACGCCGGCGAGGTCACCGTCGGCGACCTCGCCGTAGAACGCGAGGGTGAGGTGCCAGCGCTCCGGCGGCACCCAGCGCGGGCCGGGCTCGACGGCCCGGACGGCGTCGACCGCGGCTCCGGCGTGGGCGAGCGCGTCGGACGGGGGCCGGAGCGCGACGAACAGCCTCACGCCGGCCGCGGTACCGCCGACCGCCCGGGGTCGAACGGCGAGAGGTCGAACTCGCGGCTCCCGCCGGTGGCCAGGTCGGCGAGGACCTCGCCGAGCACCGGGGTGAACTTGAACCCGTGCCCGGAGAACCCGCAGGCGAGGACGACCCGCGGGAACTCCGGGTGCGGACCGACCACGAAGTCCTCGTCCGGCGTGAGGGTGTACCAGCACTCGGCCTCGCGGCTGTGCCGGTCGCCCAGGCCGGGGAGGCAGCTCCCGGAGCGCCAGGGCCAGCGCGGGCACGTCCCAGCTGTCGGCCGGCCTGGTCGTCGAGAAGTGCACAGCGGCCTTGACGTCGCTCCGGCCGTCCTGCGCGGGCGCGCCGTACAGGGAGGTGCCGTCGGCCCGGTCCCAGATCCACACGGGCAGCCGGCCCGGCCGGAAGTCGTCCGGTGGCCGGGGGCGCGAACCAGTGCTGGACCCGCCGCTCCACGACGAGCGGGAGGTCGAGGCGGACCAGCCCGGGTGCCCATCGCCCGGGTGCGAGCACCAGCGCGCCGGCGGTGTACGAACCCCGGGTCGTCCGGACGCGGACACCGTCCGCGGTCGCCGTCCACCCGGTGACCTCCTCGTCGTGGCGCAGCTCGGCGCCGGAGGCCGCGGCCCGGCGCAGCTGGGCGGCCACCGCCGCCTCCGGACGGACCGTGCCGGCCCTCGGCTCGTAGATGGCGGCCACTCCCTCGGGCGGGCACAGGGCAGGGAACCGACGGTGGACCTCTGCCGCGTCGAGCACCTCGTGCTCGAGGTCCCACCGCCGCGCGGCGTCGAGGCTGCCGCCGAAGATCCTGGTGTCCGGCCGGCCGAGGTACAGGCCCCCCGTGCGCCGCACCAGCGGGGTACCGCCCTCGTCGGCGAGGTCGGCCCACAGCTCGTAGGTGCGCTGAAGCAGCGGCAGGTAGGCCGCTCCCTCGAAGTAGACCTGGCGCACGATCCGGGTCTCGCCGTGGCTGGAGCCCTCCGCGTGCGCGCCGGGGCGCGGGTCGAGCCCGAGGACGCGCCCGCCACGGGTCGCCAGGTGCGCGGCGGCCGCGCTGCCGAAGCCGCCGAGCCCGGCGACGACGACGTCGTAGGTCGGCACCCGCTACTGGGTGACGACGCGCAGCCGGTGGCGCAGGCCGGCGAGCAGCTCGGCGTCGCCGTCCGTGCGGACCGCGGTGTCAGGACGTCGGCCCCAGAGCCACAGGTACAGCTCGGACGCCTCGCCGCTGACCACCGCGTCGGACGGGCCGGGCAGCCGGGCGACGTCGACGGCGTCCGGCGTGAGGGTCAGGCGCCAGATCCGGTCGGACGTGCGCACCGCGACGGTGCCGCGGCCGGGTGCGTCGGTGCCGACGTCCTCGGCCTGGTAGCTGAGGAACCAGTCGAGCACCTCGTCGATCCCGTCGACCGCGAGGTCGTGGTCGACGCCGGACTCCGAGCCGGAGCCGCTCTCGGCGTCGACCCGGTGGACCGCGGCCTCCTGCGCCATCCGGCGCACCCAGAAGGCGACGTCCTGGTGGTCCTCGTGCCAGGTGAACACGTGCTCGGCGGGGTCACGCGACTCGAGCTCCCCGACGAGCTCGTCGCGACGCTCGCGGAACCACCCGAGCACGGCGCCGAGGTCGGCGCCCTCCGCCGGCCCCTGGTCCCAGTCCGCCTCCGTCTCGGGCCGGCCCACCCGCATGCAGCGCACCTTGTGGCTGAAGACCGACCCGGTGTGCACGAGGACGTCGCGGACCGTCCATCCGGGGCAGGCGGGCACCTCGGCGTCCAGGTCCTTGCTGACCTCGAGCATGCGGTCGGTGTCGTTGCGCAGGTGGCGCAGGTAGTCAGGGCTGCGAGGTGCGTCGGTCATGGCGCCATCCTGGTCACCGGCACCGGCGGGCGCCAGTGCTCACCCCTGCTGGGCGCTCTGCCGGGCCTCGTCGAGCCGGCCGTCGGGGAACGGAGACGTCACGGGCACCCGCAGCTCGTCCCGCAGCACCAGGCCGCGCCGGCGGGCCAGCAGCCCGCCGGCCACGAGGGCCGCGGCGGCCGAGACGATGCCGCCGCCGATGAGGCTCCAGCGCGCGCCGAAGGCCTCGGCCAGGGCACCGACGAGCGGTGCGCCCACCGGCGTGCCACCCATGAGGACAGCGATGTAGATCGCCATCACCCGGCCGCGCATCGCCGGCGCGACCGAGAGCTGCATCGTGGCGTTCGCGGCGTTGAGCATCGTCATCTGGGCGAGGCCGAGCGGGACCAGCGTCGCCATGAACCACCAGTACGTGGGCATCAGCCCCGCCGCGACCTCGATGACGCCGAAGGCAACGGCCGCCGCGACGATCAGGCGGAGCCGGGGGCGGCCGCGGCGCGCGGCCAGCAGTGCGCCGGACAGCGACCCGACCGCGATCACGGTGCCGAGCAGGCCGTACTCGCCGGCGCCCTTGTCGAAGACCTCGGTGGCCATCAGGGCCGAGGTCATCTGGAAGTTCAGCCCGAACGTGCCGACGAAGAAGACGATGACCAGGACCGTCATGAGGTCCGGGCGTCCGCGCAGGTAGCGCAGGCCCTCGAGGAACTGTCCCCTCCCCCGTCCGGTCCGCGGCATGGGCATCAGCTCGGCGGGGCGCATCTTGGCCAGGGCCAGGATGACGGCGCCGAACGATGCCGCGTTGATCAGGAACACCGGGCCGGTCCCGACCAGGACGATGAGCAGGCCCGCGACGGACGGTCCGATCACCCGGCCGAGGTTGAACGAGGCGCTGTTCAGGCCGACGGCGTTGGACAGGTCGTCACGGCCGACCATCTCGATGACGAACGACTGCCGGGCCGGTGCGTCGAAGGCCGCACCGACTCCCAGCAGCAGCGCCAGCACGTACACGTGCCAGACCTGCACGACGCCGGTGAGGTCCAGGACGCCGAGCACCACGGCGACCGCGGCCATGAACGCCTGGGTGGCGATGAGCACCTTGCGCTTGGAGTAGCGGTCGGCCAGCGTCCCGGCGAACGGTGCGAGGACCAGCATCGGCAGGAACTGCAGGCCGGTGGTGACACCGAGGGCGACGCCGCTCTGCCCGGACAGCTGCAGCACCAGCCAGTCCTGGGCGACCCGCTGCATCCAGGTGCCGGTGTTGGACACGACCCCGCCGGCCGCGTAGTAGCGGTAGTTGCGGTTGCGCAGGGACTGGAAGGTCGGGCTCATCGGGTGCGGGTGATCCGGTCCAGCAGCCCGGCAGCCGTGCGCAGCAGGTCCCGTTCCTCCTGGGTCAGCTCGGCAAGGCGCTGAGACAGCCAGGCGTCGCGGCGGCGACGGTCCTCCGCGAGCAGGTCCTTCGCCTGGGCGGTCAGCGCGACGAGGTGCTGCCGGCCGTCGGTGGCGTGCGGGGTCCGGGTGATCAGCCCGCTCTCCGCCAGGACCGCGATGGTCCGGGTCATCGAGGGTGGCCGGACCTGCTCGTGGTCGGCGAGCTCGCGGGGGGTCAGCGGGCCGTGCCGGTCGAGGGTCGCCAGGGCGGCGATCTGGGTCAGGGTGAGGTCGTGCCCGGCCCGCTCGGAACGCAGCCGGCGGGCCAGCCGCATCACCGAGACCCGCATGGTGCTCGCCTGCTCGGCGGTCCGGGTCATCGTGGGCACGGTCCCACGATAACTCATTACTTCTGCTAACGAACTACCGCGCCGGTCGTCGCATCGGTCGTCTCCACTCCTGGTCCGGCAGGAGCCCCCGTCCACCGGACCGGGTCAGCCGAGCGCCGCCGAGGCCGCGGCCCAGGCGAGGGCGCAGCCGGCCAGCCCGAGGGAGACGCTGGAGCCGACGGCCAGGGCGGCTGCGCGCCACTCCCCCTGCTCGAGCAGCCGGACCCCCTCGAAGGAGAAGGTCGAGAACGTGGTGAAGGCGCCGCACAGACCGGTGCCGACGAGGGCCAGGAGCCAGTCGGGCCCGTCCGTGGCATCCACCCCGCCCGCCACCGCACCCAGCAGCACGCACCCCAGGACGTTGACGAGCACGGTGCCCCAGGGCAGCACCGACCCGAGGCGGGACTGCACCCACCGGTCGACCAGGTAGCGCAGCGGGGCACCGACCGCACCGCCGGCGAGCACCAGGACCAGGGTCATGTCGACGGCCCGCCGGCGAGTGCGCGGCGGGCCAGGACCATCCCGGCGAACGCCGCGGCCAGCCCCGCGAGCACGGAGCCGGCGACGTAGCCGAGGGCCGCGACCGCCCGGTCCTCGACGACCAGCTCACGGGCCTCCAGCGCGTACGCCGAGAACGTGGTCCAGCCACCGAGCACCCCCACGCCCAGGAACGGCCGGGCCAGCCGCCACCGCACCCGCCCCTCGACGACCAGGACCATCAGCGCGCCCAGCAGGAGGCTGCCCGACACGTTCTCCACCAGCGTCGCCCAGGGGACCTCGCCGGCGCCGGGGGGCACCGACCCCCCGAGCCACCAGCGGGCCAGGCTGCCGAACGCGCCACCGAGCGCGACAGCCGCGAGGACGCCCCGGTCCGCCGCCGGCTCACTGCCCACCTCGACGTCCGGGTCGACCGGGAGGTCGTGGTCGCGGCGCACCGTCGGCAGTCTGCCCGAACCGACCGGGGCCGGGCACTGAAGAACGGACCCCGGTCGTCCGATACCTCCGGGAGAGGGTTGCGGGCAGGCGTCGCCGCGCGGCCGCGACGCAGCAGCGAGGAGGGTCCCCGGGCATGGCCAGGACCCAGCGCACCGACGTCGAGCACCAGGTCGCCGAGCTGCTGCGCACGGCGAAAGAGGGTCTGAACCTCTCCGTCGCCTTCCTCTCGCGGATGGACGGGACCACGCAGCACCTCGAGGTCGTCGAGTCCTCGGTGCCCTTCCTGTTCAAGGAGGGCGCGACCCAGCCCCAGGAGACCACCTTCTGCCAGGCGATCATCGACGGCCGGCTGCCGGCCGTGATGCCCGACGTCACCAAGTTCCCCGAGGCGATGCGGCTGCCGGCCTCCCGGATGCCGCGGATCCGCAGCTACGTCTCGGTGCCGGTCGTCCTGAGCGACGGCCAGCTCTACGGCACGTTCTGCGCCGCGGGCCTGACCACCGACAAGGCCCTGTCCAAGCGCGACCGGGCCCTGATGGAGGTGCTCGCCCGCGCCGCGTCGCTGGTCCTCGAGCCGGAGGTCCGCGAGCAGGCCCGACGGGACGACGTCGAGGGCCGGCTGGTGCCGCTGATGGCCACCGGCGGACCGACGGTCGTCCTGCAGCCGATCGTCGAGCTGGCGACCGGCGACCGGGTCGGCGCCGAGGCCCTGAGCCGGTTCCCGCAGCACTGGGGCAAGGCACCGGACGTCGTCTTCGCCGAGGCGCACAGCGTCCAGCGCGGCCACCGCCTCGAGCTGCTCGCGCTCGAGCGCGCCGCCGACCACCTCGCGACGGTCGACGGGTACATCTCGATGAACGTGTCACCGGCGACGCTGCTCACACCCGAGTGCAGCGAGTTCCTCGGGGCGCTGCCGTTGGAGCGCGTCCTGCTGGAGCTCTCCGAGCACGACCAGGTCAACGACTACGACGCCGTCCGCGAGGTGCTGCGTCCGCTTCGCCTCGCCGGCATGCGCCTGGCCATCGACGACGTCGGTGCCGGGTTCTCGTCGCTGCGGCACATCGTGCTGACGTCGCCGGACGTCATCAAGCTCGACCGCACGCTCGTCGACGGCGTCGCCTCGGACCCGGTGCTCCGGACCCTCGTCCGGTCCCTCGTCGACTTCGCCCACGGCTGCGACGCCTCGGTCGTCGCCGAGGGCGTCGAGACGCAGGTGGACGCCGACGCACTGCTCGCCTGTGCCGTCGACCACGGCCAGGGCTGGCACTACGGCCGCCCGGGCGCGCCGGGCGACCTGGCCCCGTGCCCGCCCCGCGCGGCCGCGACTAGGACACGCCGAGCAGCTGCTCCAACGGGTTGATCGCGAAGTAGACGACGAACAACGCGGCCACCAGCCACAGCAGGGAGTGGACCTGCGCCGCCTTGCCGCGGACGGCCTTGATGAGCACGTAGGTGACGAACCCGGCGCCGATGCCGACCGTGATCGAGTAGGTGAACGGCATCAGGATGATCGTGAGGAACGCCGGCACGGCGATCTCCATGTCGTCCCAGTCGATGCCCCTGACCTGCACCATCATCAGGAAGCCCACGACGACGAGCGCAGGGGTGGCCGCCTCGTAGGGGATGATCGCGACGACCGGCGCCAGGAAGGTCGCGAGCAGGAAGAGGACGCCGGTGACCACGCTGGCCAGCCCGGTGCGCGCGCCCTCTCCCACACCCGCGGCCGACTCGATGTAGGACGTGTTGGACGAGATGCCCGCGGCACCGCCTGCCGCGGCGCCCACCGAGTCGACGATGAGGATCCGCTGCGCGTTCTGCGGGGCGCCGTTCTCGTCGAGCAGCCCCGCCTCGGCTCCGATCGCGGTCATCGTGCCCATCGTGTCGAAGAAGTCGGCGAGCAGCAGCGTGAAGACGAACAGGAACGCGGCGACGAAGCCGACCCGGTCCCACGAGCCGAGCAGGCTGAACTCGCCGAGCAGCCCGAAGTCGGGGGTGTCGACCCAGGTGTCCGGGAGCGTCGGGACGTTCAGGCCCCAGCCGTGCGGGTTGGACTTGCCCGGGCCGAGGAAGCTCGGGCCGATGTCGGCGATCGCCTCGATGACGACCGCCAGCACCGTCGCCCCGACGATGCCGATCAGGATGGCGCCCTTCACGTTGCGCACCACCATCACGATGATCGCGAGCAGGCCGAGGACGAAGACCAGCGTCGGCCAGCCGGCGAGCTCCCCGCTGGCTCCGAAGCCGACCGGCACCGGCGTGTTCGAGGCGTCGGGGTTGCGTCGGACGATGCCCGCGTCGACCAGGCCGATGAAGGCGATGAACAGGCCGATGCCGACGCTGATCGCGACCTTGAGCCCCGGCGGGACGGCGTGGAAGACGGCCTTGCGGAAACCGGTCAGCACGAGGACGAGGATCACCAGGCCCTCGATCACGACGAGACCCATCGCGTCGGCCCAGCTCATCTGTGAGGCGATCGAGAAGGCCACGAAGGCGTTGAGTCCCAACCCGGTGGCCAGGGCCAGCGGGAAGTTGGCGACCACCCCCATGAGGATCGTGAGCACGCCGGCGACCAGAGCGGTGGCTGCCGCGACGAGCGCCAGGTCCGGGGCGTCGCCGCCACCGAGGAACCTGCCGTCCGCGTCGGGGACGGTGCCGATGATCAGCGGGTTGAGGACGACGATGTAGGCCATCGTGAAGAAGGTGACCAGCCCACCGCGGATCTCCCGCGTCACGGTCGACCCGCGCTCGGTGATCCGGAAGAATCGGTCGAGGCCGGAGGACGGCATCGGGGCGCGGGACGTCGCAGGTGCTTCGGAGGACGCGGACATGGGGACCTCGCAAGGTGTGAAGGTGCGGGTTCGGCGCCTCGTCGCGCTGGCGCACAGAGTGCCAGAGCAGCCACCCGCCGGGTGCCGAAACCCCGGCGATCGGCATCGGCGGGTCGCGGGTCCGGGTCGCTAGCCTGCGAGGGTGGACGCACCCCGCCGCGCCGTGCCGCGCCGCATACCGCCCGAGCCGCTCGAGACCGACGAGGTCCGGGTCGTCGCGATCGGCACGGCGCTGTTCGCGGTCGGGCTGGTCGTCACCCTCGTGCTCCGGGACCGCCTGGAGGCGGAGGGGCACCTGGGATGGGTGTGGGTGATGGTGTGCGGGGTAGTACTGGGACTCATCGGTCTCCGCACTGTCCGCAGGCGTCGGGACGCCGCGCGCCGCGATCCGGCAGGCAACCCATCCAGCGACAGGACGGATCCGAACCCCCCGTGACGGACCACCACAGAGGTGGTCCCTCGGCACGGCCCACAGGGCCGCGGAAAGGAACGCTGTCGAATGTCTGGTTCCCCGAATCGTCTGCTCGCCGCGATCTTCGGCGTCGTCTACCTCCTCGTCGGCCTGCTCGGGTTCGCCGTCACCGGCTTCTCCGACTTCGCCGGCACGAACACCGGCGACAACCTGATCATCTTCGAGGTCAACCCCCTGCACAACATCGTCCACCTCGCGATCGGCGCCCTGCTCCTGGCGAGCAGCCGCACCGTCGCGTCGGCCAAGGGCGCGAACACCGCTGTCGGCGCCGTCTACCTGCTCGTCGGCATCCTCGGCCTGTTCCTGATCGGCACGGACGCCAACATCCTGTCGCTGAACGGCGCGGACAACGTCCTGCACTTCGCCAGCGCGATCGTGCTCCTCGGCGTCGGCCTCTCGCAGGACAAGAACGTCCGCGGTGACGTCCCCGCCGTCTGAGGCGGCCGGCCTGCGTCGCGGGGTGACCCGCGTCAACGGACTCGGCCGCGCGGACGTGGCCCGGTGCTGGGCGGGGTTCGCCTCGCTCGGTGCCGGCCTCGTCCACCTCGCGGTGCTCCAGGAGCACTACGAGCAGTGGTGGCTGTTCGGCGCGTTCTTCGCCGTCGTCGGCACCGCCCAGGTCCTCTGGGCGGTGGCGGCGCTGGCACGCGACGACGCCCCGCTGCCGCGCACGGTGTCGTACGCCAACCTCGTGGTGGTGGGGCTCTGGCTGATCACGCGGACGACCGGCCTGCCGATCGGCCCGGAGCCGTGGCGGGCCGAGGCCCTCGGGCGGGCCGACGTCCTGGCCGTGGCGCTCGAGCTGGCGGTGGTCGCCCTGGTGGTAGCCGCCGGCCGGCTGCGCCGTCCTGCACTCGCGCGGACGGCCGGCTCCACCGGGCGGTTCGTCGCCCTGATGTTCGCCGGCGCCCTCGCGGTCTCCGCGGTCACCACGCCCGCGCTCGCCGCGACACCGGCGGGGGGCCAGGCCCACCACCACTTCGCGGACCACCACTGACCCCGCCTGCCCGGAAGGGCCGGCCGCGCGGGCCGGCGCACCGCCGTCAGGAGTGGCCGAGCTCCTCGGCGTCGGGGGTCGCGTCGACCGAGCCCGGCGCGTGCGCCGCGGGATGCAGGACGACGAGGTCGAGGCCGGAGTCGTCGTCGACCGGTGGTGCCACCTCGACCGGCGGCGGGAGCACCGCGACCTCCGAGTGGGCGCCGCAGCCGTGGTCGTGGGACACCACGCGTCCGTCGCTGGGCGACATGGCGTTGGCGCAGACCCCGAACACCCGGCGGAGCGCGCCGCCGAGCATCACCAGGAAGCCGCAGGTGCTGCAGGGTGCAGGCGCCGCCTCGGCGAGGGCGGCCGTCGGGCCGTTCTCGCCGGAGTACCACCGGTCGACAGCGTCGTCACGCCCGATCGCCGACAGGACGCGCGCACGGCCGAGACCGAGCTCCCACAGCGCGACGCGGTCGGTCTCGTCGTCCGCGGGGTCGGTGTCCTCGCCACGCCCGGCGGCGAGGTAGCCGGGCTCGAGCCGGTCGTCGTCGGGATCGCTGGGCAGCAGGTCGCCGACGCCGAGGTCGCCCGGTGCGAGCCGCTGCGAGTACGGCACCCACTCCTGCGACAGCAGGGCCTCGTCGCCGGGCAGCAGGACGGCCTCGCACAGCGTCACCGACTTGCCGCGCGGGACGCGGGCCAGGGTCACCGCCCAGTGCCAGCCCCGGTAGGCCGGGTCCGCGCAGGCGAACCGGTGCGTCGCCAGCCGCTCGTCCTCGAGGTCGACGCCGAGGTGCTCGCCGACGTGCTCCGGGCGGGCCGCGACCTCCGCGGCCGCCGCGCGAGCCTCGTCGAGGGCTCCGGCGAGGACGGCGTCTGCGGCGGGGCGGCGCGTGGAGGTAGGGCTCACGAGGCCTGATCCTCCCATCCCGGCGACCTGCCGCGGCACGGGCGCCCGCCTGAGGGGGTGCGCGTCCGGGGAACCCGGCAGGATGGGGCCGTGGTCCAGACGCGGCGCGAGCGCTTCACCCGGGTGTCCCGGGGCGCCGCCCGGCGTGGTCGGGGCGCGGCCCGGATGACCCGCTCCGGCGCTGTCCGCACCGCCCGCGGGGTCCGTCGCGTCACCCACAGCAAGGGCGCGGGTGAGTCCGGGCTCGGCCGGCTGATCGAGCTGCACGGCTTCAACACCGCCGGCGACGCCATGGTCGCGGTGGCGCTGGCCAACACGCTGTTCTTCTCCGTGCCCACCGGCGAGGCCCGCGGCCGGGTCGCGCTGTACCTGCTCATCACGATGGCGCCGTTCGCGGTGCTCGCCCCCGTGCTGGGGCCGCTGCTCGACCGGTTCCGGCACGGCCGTCGCTACGCCATCGCCACCACCATGCTGGTCCGCTGCTTCGCCACCTGGGTGCTGGCCGGCGCGGTCGTGAGCGAGGACCTGTCCCTCTACCCGGCCGCGTTCGCCTGCCTGGCGGCGTCCAAGGCCTACGGCGTGAGCCGCGCGGCGACGGTGCCGCGGCTGCTGCCGCGCGGCGGCACGCTGGTCGCCGCCAACTCCCGGATCTCGCTCGCGGGCATCGTCGCGGCCGCGTTCGGAGCCGGGCTCGCGGCCCTGCTGACGCTGATCGGACCACAGTGGTCACTGCGGGCCACGTTCGCGCTCTTCGGGGTGGCCGTGGTCGTCGCCCTGCGCCTGCCCGCCCAGGTCGACTCGACGGAGGGCGAGACCCCGACGACGCTGTCACTGGACGAGACCGGCCCGATCATGCGGCGGACCTCCGTCGGTGCGTCCGTCGTGACGGCGCTTCGGGCGAACGGCGCCCTACGGGCCTTCTCCGGGTTCCTCATCATGTTCTTCGCGTTCCTGCTGCGGGAGCAGCCCATCGGTGGGCTGGACGACACGGTCGCCCTGGGCCTGGTCGCGGCATCGGCCGCCGTCGGCAACGCCACCGGCACCGGGATCGGGTCGCGGCTGCGCACGCGCGCTCCGCTGACCGTCATCGTCGTCGTCCTGGCCGTGGCCAGTGCTGCGGCGTTCGCCGGCGCCGTGGCATACGGGGTCGTGACCGTCGTGGCGGTCGCCTTCGCGGCCGGACTGGCGCAGTCGCTGGGGAAGCTGTCGCTCGACGCCATCGTGCAGCGCGACGTGCCGGAGGCCGTGCGGACCTCGGCGTTCGCCCGGTCCGAGACGCTGCTCCAGCTGTCCTGGGTGGTCGGAGGAGGGCTCGGCATCGCGCTGCCCCTCGACGGTCGGGTCGGGCTGGGGATCGCCACCGCCGGCCTGGGGGGCATGCTGGTCGTCACGGTGCGCTCCGCAGCGCGCAACCGCCGGCTGGAAGGACGTTGACCATGGAACACCGTCGACTAGGTCGGCTGGGCCACGAGAGCTCCGTCCTCCTCTACGGCGCGGCCGCGCTCAGCGCGGTCACCCAGGAGGTGGCCGACGCCTCGGTGCAGGAGGCCCTCGACGCCGGCATCAACCACCTCGACGTCGCCGCGTCCTACGGCGAGGCCGAGCTCCGGCTCGGTCCGTGGATGCCGCGCATCCGGGACCAGGTCTTCCTGGCCACCAAGACCGGCGACCGCGACGCCGAGGGTGCGTGGGCATCCGTCAACCGCTCGCTGGAGCGGCTGCAGACCGACCACGTCGACCTCATCCAGCTTCACGCCGTGGGCGACCTCGACGAGCTCGACCAGGTGACGGCTCGCGGCGGCGCGCTCGAGGCCGTGCTGCGCGCGGTCGACGAGGGGCTGGCCGGCGCCGTCGGCATCACCGGTCACGGCGACGCTGCCCCGTCGACACATCTCGAGGCGCTGCGCCGGCACCCGTTCGCCACGGTGCTCACCCCGATGAACGTGGCCCTGCACGGCGACGCCGCCTTCCGGGGCGCCTACGAGGAGCTCGCCGACGAGGTCGCCCGCCAGGACGCTGCACTCATGCTGATCAAGACGGTCGCCCGGCAGAACTGGCCGGCGCCCCCCGGCGAGCACTCCAGCGCCGACGGCCAGCGCTTCGCGACGTGGTACGAGCCGTTCGACGACCAGCGCACCATCACCGCCGCCGTGTCGTGGGCCTTGTCACTGCCCGGCGTGACCGGGATCGCGACGCCGGGCGACGTGCGCCTGCTCGGCATGGTCGTCGAGGCCGAGCGCGAGCGCGTCGACCCGGACGAGGGCGCCGCGACGCTCGGTGCGGAGAGCGTCTACAGCTCCCCGTTCGTCGACATGCCCCTCTGAAATCCTTCCGATTTGCGCCCTGGACGAGGGCGGTGATCAAGCGCACATTGCGAGGCATGGGGACGGGGAGCTCGGTAAGGCGGGGGTCGCTCCTAGCGGGGATGCTCGGATCGGTCCTGTCCGCGCAGCTCCTGGTCGCCGCACCGTCGACCGCCGCGGCGACCTGCTCGACGTTCACCGGTGTGGCGTCCGGGACGCCGTACACAGCAACGGTCTGCCTCGACACCCCCGCCGTCGGCGCGACACTCACCGGCACGACGGCACTGACCGCGAGCGTCACGGTCGACCCCGCAGGCCTCGTCGACCGGATGGTCTTCTGGTGGGGTCAGATCGCCACGCCGGCACCGGCGCCCACCTACCTGCTGGCCGACCACGACGCGCCCTATCGGATGGTGCTGGACACCACGAGGTTCCCCAACGGCAGCAACGTGTTCAGCGTCCGACCGGTGTTCGTCGGCGGGGCAGTCACCAGTGCACGCGTCGGGGGTGAGTTCACCGTCGACAACCCGCCGTCGCCACCCGACGGCAGGAGCTTCGTCCCGTGGACCGGTGACCCGCCCGGGCCGGGCGAGCGCTTCCGGCTGGCAGCGGTGGGGGACGGCGTCGACGGCTCGCCGGAGTCGCACGGGGTCGTCGACGTCCTGACGGCCGCGCAGCCCGACGCCTTCGCCTACCTCGGCGACGTCTACGACCGGGGGACGGCCCAGGAGTTCGACGCCTGGTACGAGGAACCGGACGGCTTCGGGCGGCTGCGCGACATCACCAACCCCACCGTCGGCAACCACGAGTACATGCAGTCACCCACCGCGGCGCCGTACTTCGAGTTCTGGGACGAGGTCCCGCACTACTACAGCTACGACATCGGCGGCTGGCACGTGGTCGTGCTCGACTCCACCACGGAGTTCGCCCAGCTCGGCGTCAACTCGGCGCAGTACCGATGGCTCGCCGCTGACCTCGCGGCGAACGACAGCGACTGCACGATGATGTACGCCCACCACGCGCGCTACACGAACGTCATCGGCGTGAACCGCGGGGGCCTGCAGGCGGTGTGGGAGCTGCTGACCGACCGCGGGGTCGACCTGATCCTCGCCGGGCACGCGCACACCTACGAGCGCTGGACGCCGCTGGACCGGCTGGGCGACCCGGCCACCGAGGGGATCACCCAGTTCGTCGTGGGCACCGGCGGCCGGCCCATCCTCAACCCGAAGGGCAACGATTCTCGCGTGGTCACCGAGGCCACGACCCCTGGCGCGTTGGTGCTCGACCTCGGCGAGGCCGACGCGGACTTCACGTTCACCTCGGCCGACGGCTCCTACACCGACTCGGGCACGGTCCCATGCCGGACCCCACCGGAGGTGACGCCGACCGTCGACTCGACGCTGCCGGGCGACGACGGCTGGCACCGTGGTGACGTGGCGCTCACCTGGGCGGCAACCGATCGCCGAGTCACCCGTCACGACGGTCGGCTGCGAGCCGTCAACGGTCACGGTCGACCAGCCGCCGACGCAGTACACCTGCACGGCCAACAGCGGTGGCGGCGTCACCAGCAGGACCGTGACGGTCAAGCGCGACGCGACCCACCCCTGGTGACGGCGGCCATCGAACCGGCCTCCCCGGACGGGGCGAACGGCTGGTACGTGAGCCGTCCCCACGGTGCGGATCGACTGCGGCGACGCACTGTCGGGGGTCGCCTCCTGCCCCGACCCGGTTCAGCCGGACGAGGGCATCTCGTCCGTGGTGCGCAGCGGTCGTGACGTGGCCGGCAACACCAGCGAGGTGACGTACGGGCCGGTGCAGGTCGACCTCACCGACCCGGCGGTCACCTGCGCCCCGGCGCCGACCTTCCTGCTGCGCCAGGCCGACACCGGCGTCGCCGCGGGCGTCAGTGACGGCACCTCCGGCCCGCTGCGCAGCACCGAGCTCGTCCCGGTGACCACGACCGCAGTGGGGAACCAGACGGCGCCGGTGACCGGCACGGACGTCGCCGGCCGGTCCACCACGGTGGACTGCGGGTTCCATGTCGTCTACGGCTTCTCCGGGTGGACCCCACCGCTGACCCCGGACGTCGTGAACGTGGTCAAGGCCGGCCGCAGCCTGCCGCTCAAGTGGCGGCTGGCCGATGCCGGTGGTGCCCCGGTCACCGACGTCGACTCGGCGCGGGTCACCGCCGTGCTGCACCCGTGCGACGGCGGTTCGCCCGAGGACCTGGTCGAGGAGGTCACGCCCGCCGGCGGCTCGGACCTGCAGAACTTCGGCGACGGCTCGTACCAGTACAACTGGAAGGCGCCGAAGTCCTACGCCGGGACGTGCCGGACCGTCCGCCTCGACCTGGGTGACGACCTGCTCCGGACCCTCGAGTTCCGCTTCACGGCCTAGGTGGGCCCGGCCGGAGGCCATACTGCCCGGGTGCGGCACGGGGGGATCCGAGGTGCGGCGGTCGTGGCCGCCACTGCCGTCCTGCTCGGCGGTCAGGCCGGACCCGCCGGAGACACCGCCCTGGCCGCCGAGTCGTGCAGCCCGCAGCCCGCGCCGCTCGTCGTCTGCGTCCCCGACCCGACGGTCACCGGCGTGGTGCCGGTCACCGCGACGGTGACCACGGGGGCCACCGTCGAGTCGGTGCTCTTCACCTGGGACGGCGGCTACCTGGTCACCGACCACGACCCGGCCTACTCGATGGTGCTGGACTCCCGGCGGCTGCCGAACGGGACCCGCACGCTCACGGCCACCGCGACCACGAACCAGGGGACCCTCTCGGCCGGGGTCACCGTGACCGTGGCCAACGCCACGCCGTCACCCGCACCGCCGCCGTTCGTGCCGCGCACCGCGGCAGCCGGGCCGGACGGGCGGGTGACGCTCGCGGCCGTGGGCGACGGGGCCGACGGCTCGCCGGCCTCTGCGGCGGTCGTCGACCTGGTCGACTCCTGGGACGCCGACGCGTTCGCCTACCTCGGCGACGTCTACGACAACGGCAGCGCGTTCGAGCTCGACACCTGGTACGGCGACGACGCCGGCTACGGACGGTTCCGCAGCAGCACCAACCCGACCGTGGGCAACCACGAGATGCGCACCGACCTCGGGGCGCCCTACTTCGCGTTCTGGGGGCAGGTCCCGCACTACTACAGCTACGACCTCGGCGGCTGGCACGTGGTGGTGCTGGACTCCACGACCGAGTTCGCGCAGGTGAGCCCGGGCACGCCGCAGTACGACTGGCTGGTGGCGGATCTCGCGGCCCACCAGGGCGCCTGCACGTTGGCCTACCTGCACCACCCCCGCTACACCGCCGTCAGCGGCGTCGGGCGCACCGGCCTGAGCCAGGTCTGGTCGCTGCTCGTGCAGCAGAACGTCACGTTGCTGATGGCCGCGCACGCCCACACGTACGAGCGGTGGACCCCGCTGGACGCCGCGGGCAACGCGGCCGAGGGCGGGCTCACGCAGTTCGTCGTGGGGACCGGTGGGCGCCCGATCCTCAACGCGAAGGTCCCCGAGCCGCGGGTGCTCGCCCAGGCCACCCGCCCCGGCGCCCTCCACCTCGCCCTCGGCAGCGACGACGCCACGTTCACCTTCGCCTCGACCGACGGCCAGTACGCCGACTCGGGCGTCGTCCCGTGCCGGCGGCCGCCGGCCCCGCCGGACACGACTGCCCCCACGGCGCCCGCTGGGGTCCGTGCCAAGGCCTCCTCCCCGACGGCGGCCGGCCTCACCTGGTCCGCGTCGTCCGACGCCGTGGGCGTCGCCGGCTACACCGTCCGGCGCGACGGGGCCGAGGTCGCCGGCCTCGGCGCCGGCAGCACGTCGTTCCGGGACGCCGGCCTCGCTCCCGAACGGGCCTACGCCTGGACCGTCGAGGCGTTCGACGCGGCGGGCAACCGGTCGGCTGCCTCGACGCCGGCCACGGCCACCACGCCGTTCCCCACGCGGCCGACCAGAGCTCTGCTCCGCGCGCTCCGACGTGCGCCGGAGCATGACCGCGCCCTCAGGTCCGGGCGCTTCCCCGCATGGACCGACGCCGACCGGGACGGCTGCCGCACCGACCGCGAGGTCCTCCTCGCGGAGGCCCTCAGGCCTCCCCGGGTCGGCACCGGCTGCCGCCTCACGGGCGGGCGCTGGCGCTCGCCCTACGACGGCCGCCACCGGACCCGCACCCGCGGCCTGACCGTCGAGCAGATGGTGCCGGTGGCCGAGGCATGGCGCTCGGGCGCGTCCCGCTGGCGTCCGGCGGTGCGCCGCCAGTACGCCAACGACCTCGGCTACCCGGGCAGCCTGGTCGCCGTCACCCGGCGCTCCGCGGCGCACCGGGACGGCCGGGAGCCGCAGGACTGGCTGCCGGTCAGGGCCTACCGCTGCACCTACGCCGCGGACTGGGTCGCGGTGAAGTGGCGCTGGCGGCTCGCCGTGGACGCCCCCGAGCGGCGGTTCCTGGCCAGGACCCTGCGTGGCTGCGGCTGGCCGGAGGTCCGGGCCACGACCAGGGTGCCGACCCGCTAGTCGTCCCGCAGCGGCCGGACCCCGACCTCCTCGAGCCGGGTGAGCATCTCGGCGGGGTCCGCGTAGACGCGGTACGCGCCGGAGCGTTCCAGCTCCTCGCGGCCGTAGCCCCCGGACAGGAGGCCGATGCCGAGTGCGCCGGCCCGTTGCGCGGCGAGCAGGTCCCACACGCTGTCCCCGACGACGAAGCAGTGCCGCGGGTCGATGCCCAGCGCCTTGGCCGCCGCGAGGAACAGGTGCGGGTCGGGCTTGGCCCGCTCGACGAGGTCCCGGGTCACGACCGGCACGTCGTCCGGCAGCCCGAGCATCGACAGCGCCGAGTCCGCCGTCTGCCGGGCGCCGCTGGTCGCGATGGCGAACGGGACCGACCGCTGGTGCAGGTGCGCGAGCAGCTCGCGGGCACCGGGCAGGGGCTGGACCGACGCCTTGCGCCGCAGGTACCCGGCCGCGTGCAGCTCCTTCAGCCGGTCGGCCAGCTCGTCGTCGAGCGGGAAGCCGGTCTCACGGCGCAGCGCGTCGAGGAACAGCCCGCCGCTCATGCCGATGCGCCGGTGGATCCGCCACACCGACAGGCCGATGCCGCACTCCGCCAGTGCCTCGTGCCAGGCCACGACGTGCTGGTACACCGAGTCGACCAGCGTGCCGTCGAGGTCGAACAGCAGCCCCGGCTGCACTACGTCCAGGCCCAGGTCGGCACTCACGTCGATCCGCCGCTCGCGAGCTCGCGGCCCCGGTCGCGGGCAGCCTCCAGCGCCGAGAGCATCGCCGCACGCACCCCGTGGTTCTCCAGCTCACGGATCGCGTTGATCGTCGTGCCGGCCGGGGAGGTCACCGCCTCGCGCAGCATCACGGGGTGCTGGCCCGAGTCACGCAGCATCACGGCGGAGCCGATCGCGGTCTGCACGATGAGGTCGTGCGCCACCTGCCGGGGCAGGCCGAGCAGGATGCCGGCGTCGGTCATGGCCTCCACCAGGTAGAAGAAGTACGCCGGGCCGCTGCCCGAGAGCGCGGTGACCGCATCCTGCTGCGACTCGGGGAGCCGCAGGGTGCGCCCCACCGGCGCGAAGATCGCCTCCGTCCGCAGCAGGTGCTGCTCCTCTGCGCTGGACCCGGCCGAGAGGGCGCTCATGGCCTCGTCCACGAGGACCGGCGTGTTCGACATGACCCGCACCACGGGCGTCCCCGGCGCGAGCCGCGCCTCGATGAACGACGTCGTGATGCCGGCCGCGGCCGAGACGACCAGCCGCTCCGGCGGCACGTGCGGGGCCACCTCGTCGAGCAGAGCGGCCATGTCCTGCGGCTTGACCGTGAGGATGAGGGTGTCGGCCCGGCCGGCCGCCTCGGCGGAGGGCACCACCTCGACGCCGTGCCGCTCGCGCAGCTCGGCCGCGCGCTCGGGGCGGCGGGCCGTGACGAGCAGGTCCGCGGCCGGGGTGCCGCTGCGCAGCATGCCGGACAGCAGCGCCTCGCCCATCTTGCCGGCCCCGAGGACTGCCACCCGCTGGGTCGTACCTGACGTCGTCATGCGCTGACCTCCGCGGTCGGGCTATCCCTTGGTCAGCACCGAGCGTAGGAACAGTGCGAGGTTCGCGGGCTTCTCGGCCATCCTTCGGACCAGGTAGCCGTACCACTCGTCGCCGTAGGGGATGTAGACCCGCATCCGCTGGCCGGTCGCCGCGATCCGCTCCTGCTCGTGCGGGCGGACGCCGTAGAGCATCTGGAACTCGTAGGAGTCCTTCGCGCGGCCGTGCCGGCGCGCCAGGTCCTCGCCGATCGCGACCAGGCGCGGGTCGTGCGTGGCGAGCATCGGGTAGCCCTCCCCCGCCATCAGCACCTTCAGCGCCCGGACGTAGGCCCGGTCGACGTCGCTGCGGCCCTGGAACGCGACCGACTCCGGCTCCTTGTAGGCGCCCTTGCAGAGCCGGACCCGGGAGCCCAGGTGGGCCAGGTCGCGGCAGTCGGCCTCGGTCCGGTGCAGGTAGGCCTGCAGGACGGCGCCGGTACCCGGGAAGTCCTGCCGCAGCTCGCGCAGGATGCCCAGCGTCGAGTCGGTGGTGGTGTGGTCCTCCATGTCGAGGGTGACCGTCGTGCCCGCCGTGGTCGCCGCCTCGCAGATCGCCCGGGCGTTCTCGAGGGCGACCTTCTCCCCGTCGCCCGGGAGGGCCTGGCCGACGGCGGACAGCTTGACCGACACCTCGGCGCCTCCGGTGAGGCCGTCGGCGTCCAGCAGCCCGAGCAGGCGGAGGTAGGCCTCCTTCGTGGCGGTGGCCTGCTGGACGTCGAGGGTGTCCTCACCGAGGTGGTCCAGGGACACGAGCAGACCCTTGTCGGTCAGCGTCCGGGTCGCCTCGACCGCCTCCTCCGAGGTGGTCCCCGGCACGTACCGGTGCACGACCGACCGCGAGACCGGGGCGGTCTCCACCAGGTGCCGGATCCGCCGGCTGCGGGACATCGACAGCAGCACTCGCCGCAGCAACGGGACCTACCTCCTCGGGTGGCACGACCGCGGTGGCGTGCGCCGGGTCAGGCTAGCCCCGCCCCGGGGCGCCCGTGACACCCGGCCGCGGGGGCGTTGCGCCCATGTTTCACGGCGATCATTGCGGGCACCACCGCTGGCGTCCTCTGCGACCGCTCCTGGCCGCAGCACGTCGTACGGGAGGCGGCACATGAGCGACGTCCAGACCGGCACGGTCACGACCAACATCCCGGCCCGCATGGACCGGCTGCCCTGGTCCCGGTGGCACTGGCTGGTGGTCCTCGGCCTCGGCACCGTGTGGATCCTCGACGGCCTCGAGGTCACGATCGTCGGATCGATCGCCGGACGGCTGACCGAGAAGGGCAGCGGCCTCGAGCTCACCGAGAGCCAGATCGGCCTCGCGGCCGGCATCTACGTGGCCGGGGCATGCCTCGGGGCGCTGTTCTTCGGCTACCTCACGGACCGCCTCGGGCGGAAGAAGCTCTTCCTGGTCACGCTGATGGTCTACCTGGTGGCGACCGTCCTCACGGCGTTCTCGATGAACCCGATGTGGTTCTTCGTCTGCCGCTTCTTCACCGGCGCCGGGGTCGGCGGCGAGTACGCAGCCATCAACTCGGCGATCGACGAGCTCATCCCGGCCCGGGTGCGCGGCCGCGTCGACCTCATCATCAACGGGTCCTTCTGGCTGGGCACCGCGTTCGGCGCGGCCCTGTCGGTCTTCCTGCTCAACGAGAACTACTTCGCCAAGGACATGGGCTGGCGCATCGCGTTCGGGCTCGGCGCGATCCTCGGCATCGCGATCCTGTTCGTCCGACGCAACGTACCCGAGAGCCCACGGTGGATGTTCATCCACGGCAAGGAGCAGGGCGCCGAGCGCATCGTCCGCGACATCGAGGGTCAGGTCGAGGACTCCACCGACGAGCGGCTGCCGAAGGCCGAGGACGACGACGACTACCTGACCATCCGGCAGCGCAAGACCATCGGGTTCGGCACGATCGCCAAGACCGCCTGGCAGCTCTACCCCAAGCGCTTCGTGCTCGGCCTCTCGCTGTTCATCGGCCAGGCGTTCCTCTACAACGCGGTCTTCTTCACCTTCGCGCTGGTCCTGACGAAGATTCTCAAGGTCGACGACGCTGTGGCGCCGTGGTACCTCATCCCGCTGGCCATCGGGAACTTCGCCGGACCGCTGCTCCTCGGCAAGTTCTTCGACACCGTCGGCCGCCGGGTGATGATCACCATGACCTATGTCGTCTCCGGCCTGGTTCTGATCCTCACCGGCGTGCTCTTCCACAACGGGGCGCTCAGCGCCCTCACCCTCACCGCGATGTGGTGCGTGGTCTTCTTCTTCGCCTCGGCGGGTGCCAGCGCGGCCTACCTCACCGTGTCCGAGATCTTCCCGATGGAGACCCGCGCCATGGCGATCGCGTTCTTCTACGCGGTCGGTACCGGTCTCGGCGGCATCATCGGCCCGATCCTGTTCGGCAAGTTCATCGAGCAGGGCAGGGACCAGGTCATCAACGGCTACTACATCGGCGCCGGCCTGATGATCGCCGCCGGAATCGTGGCGGCCTTCCTGGCGGTCGACGCGGAGCAGCAGCCGCTCGAGGACATCGCCGCTCCGCTGACGGCCCAGGACCCGAAAGCGGAGGCCGGCGCGGGCTCAGCCGGGTCCGGGGACCGCGACGTCGACCTGCGGGACGACCGGGAGCGGGCGACGTCCGGTCCCGCGGCCAGCTCGATGCGCCGCTACCACTGACGCCTCACGGCGTACGCCGCCGCAGGGTGGCCGCCCCGAGCGCCAGTGCCAGCAGCACCGCACCAGCGACGACACCGAGGTCCGCCCACGTCCCCGTGGCGACCTCGGTGTTCGTCGTGACGTCACCGAGCGCGTCGACCGCGTAGGACAGCGGCAGCGCCGCGGACACCGCGTGCAGCACGTCGGGCATCTGGTCCCGCGGCACCAGGAGCCCGCAGAGCAGGAACTGCGGCAGGACGAAGGCCGGCATGAACTGCACCGCCTGGAACTCCGAGGCGGCGAAGGCGCTCACCAGCAGCCCGAGCGCGGTCCCGAGCAGGGCGTCGGCCAGCGCGACGACGACGAGCAGCCAGGTCGGGCCGGCGACGTCCAGGCCGAACCAGGTGAGCGACAGCAGGGTCACCAGGCCCGCCTGGACCACGGCGACCAGGCCGAAGGCGAGGGCGTAGCCGGCGAGCAGGTCCAGCTTGCCCAGCGGCATCGTGAGCAGGCGCTCGAGGGTCCCGGACGTCCGCTCGCGCAGGGTCGCGATGCTGGTGACCAGGAACATCACCACGAAGGGGAAGACGCCGAGCAGCGGCGCCCCGATGCGGTCGAAGGTGGCGGTGCCCTCGAAGACCCACGCCAGCAGGCCCACGAGGACGCACGGGACGACCAGCATCAGCGCGATCGTGCGGGGGTCGTGGCGCAGCTGGCTGAGCACGCGGTGGGCGGTGGCGAAGGTCCGGGTCGGGTTCATGAGGGGCTCCCGGTCCTCAGGTGTCCGGTGCGACCGTCGGCGGCAGCGGCGGCACCGGCGGCATCGGCGGAATCGACCAGCGCGAGGAAGGCCGCCTCGACGTCCGGCGTGCCGGTCGCCGCGAGGACGCCGTCGAGGCTGTCGTCGGCGAGCAGCCGTCCCTCGCGCAGGAGCAGCAGCCGGTCGCACTGGGCCGCCTCGTCCATGACGTGGCTGCTCACGAGCAGGGTGACCCCGCGCGCCGCCAGGGCACGGAACAGCGCCCACAGGTCGCGGCGGAGCACCGGGTCCAGGCCGACGGTCGGCTCGTCGAGCACGAGCAGCTCCGGCTCCCCGAGCAGCGCGGCCGCGAGGGAGACCCGCGCCTCCTGGCCACCGGACAGCCGCCCCACCAGCGCCTCGGCGTGCGTGCCGAGCCCGACCTCGGTCACGACCCGGTCGACGTCCGAGCGCGGGGCACCCAGGATCGCGGCGAAGTAGCGCAGGTTCTCGCGAACCGTGAGGTCGGCGTAGACCGACGGCGCCTGGGTGACGTAGCCGACCCGGCGCCGCAGGCCCGGCGAGCCGGCCGGGAGGCCGAGCACGTCCAGCCGGCCGGCGGCCACCACCTGCACGCCGACCACGGCGCGCATCAAGGTCGACTTGCCGCCGCCGCTGGGGCCGAGCAGCCCGGTGACGCTGCCGCGGGCGACCTGGAGGGACACGTCGTCGAGGACCACCCGGCCGCCGCGGACGACCCGCAGCCCGTCCAGCGCGATCGCAGGGCCGACGGCCCCGCCGCTGTTATTCATCATACGATGAATATGCGCCGTCGACGCCGGCACGTCAACCCCTGGCGGCGGCGGAACCAGGCCGGCGTGGCAGGGCGGGCGGTCAGCCGACGAGGTGGCGCTGGACCGACGGCGCGATCAGCGCGACGACCTCGTCGACGGGGGCCGAGGCCAGCGGCTCCATGCCGACGACGTGCCGCAGCAGCACCACGCCGAGCATCTGGGCGGCAGCCGCCTCCACCCGAAGCGGGTCCTCCTGGCCGACGGCCCGGGCGACCCGCGTGAGCAGCGCCGAGCCGACGAACTCGCGCAGGGTCGCGGCACCCTGCCCGCCGGTGAGCGCGGACCGCAGCAGGCCGAGCATCGGCTCCCGGAAGTCCGGCTGCTCCCAGAGGGCGAGGAACATGGCGACCAGCCGCTCCCCCACCCCGTCCCGATCGCCCTCGAGCACCTGCGGCAGCTGCTCGGCGGGGTCGAAGGGGAGCTCCATGGCGGCGACGAACACCTGCTCCTTGGTGCCGAAGTAGTGGTGCACCAGCGCCGGGTCGACCTCGGCCTGCCGGGCGATGCCCCGCACGCTGGCGCCCCCGTAGCCGCGTTCGGCGAACTGGGCCCGCGCGGCGTCGAGGATGGTGGTCCGCCGGTCCCCGCCGTCCGCCGGCCGCCCCGGTCCGCGCCGGGCCGGCGTGCTCATCGCCGCCGCCCGGTCATGCCCCCATCATGCCCGTCACCCGGCGCGCATCCGCAGCCCGAGGGCACTGGCGGCGAGCAGGGTCAGCCCGGCCACGAGCAGCGACCCGGCGGCCGACACCGAGCCCTCGGTCCAGTCGTGCAGCGCCTCCGGGACCACCAGGGTCGTGGCGAGCACGCCGGCACCGAGCACCGACCAGCTCCTGGTCCACAGGTGGCCCGCGAAGCCGGCCACGGCGACCCCCGCCGTCAGGGCGTACCCCACCCATTCGTGGCCCCCGTCGAGCACCGGAAGCTGGGCGCCGAACAGGGCGATCGCCGCGCCGGTCGCCAGGGCCGGTTCCCGGTCCCGGACGACCCCGGTCAGGCCGAGGGCGACCCAGAGCCCGCCCAGGGCGACGAGCGCGATGCCGTACGCCGTGGCGTCGGGCTGGTCCCCCAGCTCGGCGACCAGCCCGGTCACCAGGGCGACCGAGCCGGCCCACAGGCCGAGCTGTGCCACCAGGCCGGGCACCAGGGCGTAGCCCGCGCCCGCCACGACGAGCCCCACGACGCTGCCGGCGACCAGCTCCCAGCCGTCGACTCCGAGCCCGGTCGCACCCGCTGCGGAGGCGGCGCCGAACGTCCACAGCACCGACACCAGGCGGCGGCGTGCCGAGCCGCGGTCGGCGCCCAGCGCACGAGCCCGGTGCCCGGACCAGCCGACGACGAACCAGCCGGCGCCGAGCAGCGCCGCGGACAGCGCTGCCAGGACGGTGACCCGCGCGGCCTCGCCCAGGTCGTCCCACCCGCTGGTGAGGAACAGCGCCGCGGCGCCCAGCAGCAGCGCACCGCCGAGGTAGCCGGCGATCTCGGCCAGTCGTCCGCCGCGGCTCGCCGTCAGGCGTCCGTCCGCCCCCGCCACGGCGAGCACCGCACCGACCCGCTCCGCCTGGTGCGGCGTGAGGGTCCCCTCTGCGACGAGCTCGACCAGGGCGGCCGCGACGACGGGGTCGTCGGCAACGGGTCGGGACCGGTCCTGCATCGACGTGCTGCTCTGCTCGCTCATGGGCCCAGGGTGCGCCTGTCGCCCCGCGGTGTCCCGAGTACGACTACTCAACCGGCCCGGACCTTCAGACGTCGACGGCGAGGCGGACCGTCACGACGTCCCCGACGTCGAGGCCCTCGGCCCGCCGCACAGCGTCCTTCACCGGGACGACGTAGCCACCGGACCTGGGGAACAAGGACGTGGCCCAGCGGGTGCCGCCGATCGAGGCGGTGGCCGGGATCATGCCCCAGCCGTAGCTCACCGACGACGCGGTGGCCCCGAGCTGCGCGGAGGCCTCGTCCGGCACCGTGACGAAGTGGAACGGCGACGGGCCACGCCAGTACCAGATCTCCCCGGTGAGCTCGAGTTCCATCATCGGCGGGCCATGACGGCGTAGGTCGAGAACGGCTCGACGACGAAGCCGCCTGGGTGCTCGCCGGCCAGGTGGTCGACCTCGGCCGACACGACGTCGGCGGCCCGGTCCCCGAGCCCGAACACGTAGGACTTGGTCAGGAGGTTGCGGCCGAAGTCGGTCAGGGACATGGTCCGTGACCAGGGCACCTCGACGATGGCGACCGGCCGGTCCCAGGGTGGTGCGGCCAGCGCGTCCGCGACCCACCGCTCGTCGGCGTGCCCGGACCACCCGCACGCAGCGAACAGCCGCTGCTGGTGCCGGGCGAACCACGGCACCGAGGTGTCGTGCCGGTTCCACCAGCAGGCGAGCACCCCGCCGGGCTTGAGGACCCGGAACGCCTCGGCCAGCGACCGCTCCGGGTCGGTCCAGTGGAAGGACTGCGCGTAGGACACCAGGTCGAACTGCGCGTCGGCCAGGGGCAGCGCGTTGCCGTCACCGGCGACCGGCAGCACCCGCGACGTCGAGCGGGTGCGCAGGACCCGGAGGACACCCTCGCCCGGGTCCACGGCAGTCACCGTCGCGCCCCGGCCGGCCAGTGCCCGCGCCGAGATGCCGGTGCCGCAGCCGACGTCACACACCGAGGACCACAGGAGGGGCTGGCCCATCGCCGACTCGAGGGCGTCGAAGAGCTGCGCCGGGTAGTCGGGCCGGAAGGCGTCGTAGTCGGCGGCGACGCCGTCGAAGAGCCGGCGGGGGGTGGTCATGCCGCGCTCACGGCGAGCTGTCGGCGGGGGCCGCGAGGTTGAGCCGGGCGAACGCCAGCCCCTCGGCCAGGTCGGCCTCGCGCTCGTCCCGGTTCACGGCGCGGCGGGTGTTCACCTCGAGCACGACCGTGCCGGCGTAGCCGCCGCGGGCCAGCCGCTCGAGGACCTCGGCGCACGGCTGCCCGCCACGGCCGGGAACCAGGTGCTCGTCCTTGTTCGACCCGGAGCCGTCGGCGAGGTGGACGTGCTTGAGCCGCTCGCCGAGCGCCTCGACCACCTGCACGGCATCCGATCCCGAGGTGGCCGTGTGGGAGAGGTCCAGCGTGGTGGCCGGGTAGTCGAGCTCGAGCAGGTCCCAGTGCGGCAGGTACGCGGCGACCTCGCGGTTGCGCGCCTTCCACGGGAACATGTTCTCGACGGCGAAGGTGACGTCGGTCTCGCCCTGCATCCGGTGCAGCCCGTCCACGAAGCCCCGGGCGTAGTCGCGCTGCCAGCGGAACGGCGGGTGCACGACGACGGTCGGTGCGCCTACCTCCTCCGCGGCGGCCTGCGCCCGCTGCAGCTTGGTCCAGGGGTCGGTCGACCACACCCGCTGGGTCAGCAGCAGGCACGGCGCGTGGATCGCCAGGACGGGGACGCCGTAGCGGTCGGACAGGCTGCGCAGCGCGTGCGGGTCCTGGCTGACCGGGTCGGTCCAGACCATCACCTCGACGCCGTCGAAGCCCAGCGAGGCCGCCATCTCGAAGCTGGTGCTGCACGACTCGGGGTAGCAGGAGGCACTGGACAGGGCGACCTTCGCCCCCGGCACCTGCACCGTCCGCTGCACCCGGCCAGCCTATGCACCCGGTGTGTCCCCACCGTTCCGGTCAGGTCTCGCCGCGCATCCAGTCCAGCCGGCGCAGGATGATGCCCTCCCGGAGCGCCCAGGGGCAGACCTGGACCTCGTCGAGGTCGAGCAGGTCGAGCGTGGCCTCGGCCACCACGGCGCCGGCGAGCAGCTGTGGTGCGCGACCCTGCGACACGCCGGGCAGGCCGGCCCGCTCCTCGTGGCTCATCTCGGCGAGCTGGGGCACCCACTCGTGCAGGTCGTCGCGGGTCAGCACGCGGGGCACCAGCTCGCCGTCCGCCGACGGCGGGGCCCCGGTGAGCCGGGCGAGCTGCTTGAACGTCTTGGAGGTGGCCACCGCGTGGTCGGGCTCACCCAGCGCCTCGAACGGGCGCAGCCGGCGTGCCACCTCGGTGCGCACGTGCTTGCGCAGCGCCTTGACGTCCTTCGCCGACGGCGGGTCGCCGGGCAGCATCTCCCTCGTCAGCCGGCCCGCCCCGAGCGGAAGAGACGCGATCGCGTCCGGGAGCTCGTCGATGCCGGCCGCCAGCTCGAGCGAGCCGCCACCGATGTCGAGCACCAGCAGCCGTCCCGAGGACCAGCCGAACCACCGACGGACGGCGAGGAAGGTCAGCCGGGCCTCGTCGTCCCCGCTGAGGACCTGCAGGTCGACCCCGGTCTGCTCGCGCACGTGGGCCAGCACCTCCGGTCCGTTGCCGGCCTCGCGCAGCGCGGAGGTGGCGAACGCCAGCAGGTCCTCGGTCCCCCGGTCCTCGGCGACGTCGAGGGCCCGCCGGACGCACGCCACCAGCCGGTCCCGTCCCGCCTCGTCGACCTCGCCGTCGTCGGTCAGGTGCTCCGCGAGGCGCAGCTCGGACTTGTCCGAGCTCACCGGCAGCGGCCGGGCCCCCTCGTGCGCGTCGACGACCAGCAGGTGCACCGTGTTGGAGCCGACGTCGAGGACCGCGAGCCGCACGCTCCGCCTCCCGTCGTAGGTCGCCGTGCCGTACCCCGATGCTCCCGCACCGCACGTCGGATACCTACGACGCCTAGGCTGATGTCGTGCCTGAGGTTCCGCTCGACTTCGCCCGCGCCTGGGTCGACTTCCCCGACCCCGCCGACCCTGACCAGTCCTTCCGCTGCGACCTGACCTGGCTGACGTCGCGGTGGGAGTGCATCTTCGGCAACGGCTGCCAGGGCATCTACGCCGACCAGCCGGAGGGCGTCGGCTGCTGCACCCTCGGGGCGCACTTCTCCGACAAGGACGACGAGAAGCGGGTGAAGTCGTTCGTCAAGCAGCTCACGCCGGAGACCTGGCAGCACTTCGACCCGAAGAAGTGGACCGAGAAGGACGAGGAGGGTGCGCGCAAGACGCGCGTCGTCGACGGTGCCTGCATCTTCGCCAACCGCCCCGACTTCCCCGGCGGCGGCGGCTGCGCGTTGCACGGCCTGGCGCTGCGCACCGGCCGGCACTTCCTCGAGACCAAGCCCGACGTCTGCTGGCAGCTGCCGATCCGCCGCACGTTCGAGCGGGTCACCCGGCCCGACGACACCGAGGTGCTCGTCATCGTGATCGGCGAGTACGACCGCCGCGGCTGGGGCTCCGGCGGCCACGACCTCGACTGGTACTGCAGCGGAAACACCGAGGCCCACGTCGGGCGGGAGCCGGTCTACGTCTCGATGCGCGCCGAGCTGGTGGAGCTGATGGGCCAGAAGGGCTACGACGTCCTCGCCGACCTCTGCGAGGCGCACGACCGGCGGCGGCTCGTGCTGCACCCGGCCGGTCCCCGGCGACGTCGCTGAGCGGCGCGGTCACGAGGTCTCTGGTCATCCCGCCCCGACGCGGCTAGGTTCCGGCGCATGGGCGGTGACAACTCCCTGGGCACCGTCCTGGGCGTCTGGGCGCACCCGGACGACGAGACCTACCTCTGCGGCGGGCTGATGGCCCGGGCCGTGCGGGCGGGTGACCGGGTCGTGTGCGTGACCGCCACCCGCGGCGAGCTCGGGTCCCCCGACGAGGCCCGCTGGCCGAGCGGCGAGCCGCTGGCCGCCGTACGCACGGCCGAGATGGAGCGGGCACTGAAGCGCCTCGGCGTCACCGAGCACCACTGGCTCGACTACCCCGACGGCGGCTGCGCCCACGTCGACCCGGACGAGGCGGTCCGCCGGGTGACGGCGCTGATGGCTGCGGTGCAGCCCGACACCGTGCTGACCTTCGGCCCCGACGGGATGACCGGGCACGACGACCACAAGGCCGCGTGCCGCTGGGCGACCGAGGCGTTCGAGCGGGTCGGGAAGCCGGGTGCGGTGCTGGCGTACGCGACCAAGACCCACGACTGGGTCGAGCGCTTCCGGGAGCCGCTGGACCGCTTCAACGTCTTCATGGGCGTCGAGCCGCCGGTGACGCCGGTCGAGGACCTGCTGGCCCACCTGCGGCTCGAGGGCGACCTGCTGGAGACCAAGCTCGACGCCATCCGCCTGATGACCAGCCAGGTCGAGCCGCTGATCGCCGGGCTGGGCGAGGAGTTCTTCCGCGACGGGATGGTCGAGGAGGCCTTCCGCGCCCCCTGACCCACCCGCCCCCACCCCCACCCCCACCCCACCGCGCCACCGCGCCACGTCCCCCGTCGAACGCTCGTTTGCGACCTGGATCACGCGACACGCCGGGTCGGTACGGCGTGTCGCGTGGCTCAGGTCGCAAACGATCACCTTGCGGGGGCGGGCAGGGCCGGCTCGGGCCGCGCGCCTCCCCGGTCGTGTCCGACCCCCGTCCTACCGTCGGCCGGGTGACCAAGGCTGCGACCCGCGACAGACCGTCCTACCGCTGCGCGGAGTGCGGCTGGACCGCGACCAAGTGGGTCGGGCGCTGCGGCGAGTGCCAGTCGTGGGGAACGCTGCTCGACCTGAGCGCGCCCGCGGTGCGCACCACGCGGGCCGGGCCGGTCTCGTCGGCGGCCCGGCCGATCTCGGAGGTCGACGTCGAGGCAGCCCGGGCGGTGCCCACCGGCGTCGACGAGCTCGACCGCGTGCTGGGCGGCGGGCTGGTGCCGGGGGCGGTGGTGCTGCTGGCCGGTGAGCCCGGGGTCGGGAAGTCGACGCTGCTGCTCGACGTCGCGGCCCGGTTCGCCGAGCGCGCCCGGGCGCTCTACGTGACCGGCGAGGAGTCTGCGGCGCAGGTCCGGCTGCGCGCCGACCGCATCGGCGCGCTGCGTGACGACCTCTACCTCGCAGCCGAGGTCGACCTGGCCGCGGTGCTCGGCCACCTCGACGCCGTCAAGCCCGACCTGCTGGTCGTCGACTCGGTCCAGACGATCGCCAGCGGCGAGGTCGACGGTTCGCCCGGCAACGTCGGCCAGGTCCGCGAGGTGGCGGCCGCGCTGACCCGGGTGGCGAAGGAGCGCGGCATCGCGACGGTGCTCGTCGGCCACGTCACCAAGGACGGCAGCATCGCGGGGCCCCGGCTGCTGGAGCACCTGGTCGACGTCGTCCTGCACTTCGAGGGCGACCGGCAGTCGCGGCTGCGGCTGGTCCGCGGGGTGAAGAACCGCTTCGGCCCGGCCGACGAGGTCGGCTGCTTCGACCTGTCCGACGACGGCATCGAGGGCCTCGCCGACCCGAGCGGGTTGTTCCTGTCCGAGCGCCGCGAACCCGTCTCGGGCACCTGCGTGACGGTGACCGTCGAGGGCAAGCGCCCGCTCGTGGCGGAGGTGCAGGCCCTCGTCGCGCCCTCGGCGCTCACCTCGCCGCGGCGCACCACCAGCGGCATCGACAGCGGCCGGCTGGCGATGGTCCTCGCGGTCCTCCAGCGCCGCAGCCAGCTCAAGGTCGGCGTCTGCGACGTCTACGCGGCGACCGTCGGCGGGGTGCGGCTGACGGAACCGGCCACCGACCTCGCGCTCGCCCTGGCCATCACGGGGGCGGCGAAGGACGAGGCCCTGGCCACCGGCCTGGTCGCCGTCGGCGAGGTCGGCCTGGCCGGGGAGATCCGGCGGGTGACCGGCACGGCGCGGCGACTCTCCGAGGCGGCCCGGCTCGGCTTCACCCACGCCCTGGTCCCGCCAGACCCAGGCCGGGTGCCGCCGGGCATCGAGGCCATCGAGGTGCGCGACCTCGACCACGCGCTGCGGGTGGCCTTCCCCGGCGCCGAGGTGATCCCCTTCGGCCACCGGCGCCGCTGACCGCCGCACCGGCCGACCGACCGGGGCGCGAGTCGTGACCGTCTCGTGACCCGGCGCGCACCAGGTCCCGGCGGTGCTGCGCCGATACACTCCGCGTGACCAGCAGTCGGCCAGTCGGCCAGTCGACCGGGGAGCAAGCACGTGGCACCTGCCGAGCGCGCTGACGACTCCCTGCGCTCCACGCTCGCCGCGGTCGCGCCGGGCACCGCGCTGCGCGACGGCCTCGAACGCATCCTCCGAGGCCGCACCGGGGCCCTGATCGTCCTCGGCTACGACCGGATGGTCGACAGCCTGAGCACGGGCGGCTTCGTCCTGGACGTCGAGTTCAACGCCACCCGCCTGCGCGAGCTGGCGAAGATGGACGGGGGCATCGTCGTCGACGGCGCGTGCACCAAGATCCTCCGGGCGGCCGTCCAGCTGGTGCCCGACCCGACCATCCCCACCGACGAGTCCGGCACCCGGCACCGCACCGCCGACCGGGTCCACAAGCAGACCGGACTGCCGGTGGTGTCGGTGAGCCAGTCGATGTCGATCATCGCGATCTACGTGGACGGCGGCCGGTACGTCCTGGAGGCCTCCACCCAGATCCTGTCCCGGGCCAACCAGGCCCTGGCGACCCTGGAGCGCTACAAGCTGCGCCTCGACGAGGTCTCGGGCACGCTCTCGGCGCTGGAGATCGAGGACCTGGTCACCGTGCGCGACGTGTCGGCGGTCGCCCAGCGGCTGGAGATGGTCCGCCGGATCGCCGGCGAGATCGAGTCCTACGTCGTCGAGCTCGGCACCGACGGCCGCCTGCTCACCCTGCAGCTCGACGAGCTCATCGCCGGCGTCGACCCCGACCGCGAGCTGATCGCCCGTGACTACCTGCCGGCCAGCACCGGCCGGAGGTCGCGCACCGTCGCCGACGTCATGACCGACCTGGACGGCCTGGACGCCCTCGAGCTGCTCGACATGTCCTCGGTGGCCCGCGCGCTGGGCTACCACGGCGGCGAGGGGCTCGACGCCGCGGTGAGTCCGCGCGGCTACCGGCTGCTGGCCCGGGTGCCCCGTCTGCCGGGCACCGTCGTCGACCGGCTGGTCGACCACTTCGGCAGCCTGCAGAAGCTGCTCGCCGCCAGCATCGACGACCTGCTCACCGTCGACGGCGTCGGCGAGTCGCGGGCCCGCAGCATTCGCGAGGGACTCTCCCGGCTTGCCGAGTCCTCGATCCTCGAGCGGTACGTCTGACCACCGGCCGTCCGGTGGTGGTGGCGGCGGGTCAGACCGTCACGAGGCCCGCGAGGACGCCCAGCGAGACGACGAGGACCGGCCGCCCCGCCGCGTCACGACGCACCTCACGCACGTAGGCCGGCAGGCCGGTCGACAGCGGCACCTCGCCGCGCAGCGGCACCAGGTCGTCCGACTCGATCACCGCGAGCACCTTGTCGACCGCGAGGCCGACCAGGCCCTCGGCGGTGCCGAGCACGAGGACGTCACCGCGGCCGTCCGGGTCGGCCTCGGTACGCAGGTCGACGACCGGCACCGGGGTCCCGCGCAGCTCAAGCAGCCCGCTCACCGGTGCCCGGGAACCCGAGAGCTGCTCGATGCCGGTGGCACGCACCACCTCGCGCACCTCGTCGAGCGCCCCGGCGAGCTCGCGCCCGGCGATGACGAAGGTCACCCAGCCGCTCACGGGACGCGCCCCGCCGCGACCGGGGCACCGTCACGTGCCAGGCGGGCCGACCGCTCGGCCAGCCGCCGGCACAGGTCGGCCAGCTCGGCCAGGTCCCGGCCGCCGAACAGGGCGGCGGCGGCTGCCGGGTCGAGCCGGTCCAGCGTCGCGGCAGCCGCCCGGTAGGCGACCGCTGCCGCCGCGTGCTGGCCGAGCCGCGCGAGCGCTCCGGCGAGCAGCAGGTGGGCCTCGCCGGCGCCCGGGACGAGGTACACCGCCTTGCGCAGGGTCTCGATCGCAGCCTCGTCGTGCCCCAGCGCGGTGCGGGCCCGGCCGAGCACGACGTACGCCGCGGCGAGCAGCGGGTCGCCCAGCAGTGCCTGCTCGGCACCGCGCGCGGCGGCGTCGTAGTCACCCGAGGCCAGCAGCGCTGCTGCCTCGGCCAGCCGGTCCGCCGGCGACGGGGCTGCCGGTCCGGTCGTGGGCGCGGCCGGCCCGGGACGCCGGGCGGCAGGCATCGACCGCTGCGCGGGCGCCGCGACCGGCTGACGGCGGCGCGGTGCCCTGGGCCGCGGCTCGGACCCGCGCCGGTAGACGAAGGCGTCGCCCACCGGGACCAGGGTGAAGTCGTCGCTGACCTGCCACAGCGTCTCGGAGTGCCCCAGCAGCAGGTAACCGCCGTCGGCGAGCACGCCGTGGAACGTGGCGATGAGTGACCTGGTGCTGGGCCGGTCGAAGTAGATGGTGACGTTGCGGCACACGACGAGGTCCACCTCGCCCGGCCCGAACGGCGGTGGGTCGTTGACCAGGTTGTGCTGCCGGAGCTCGACCAGGCTCCGGACCGGCTCGGCGACGGTGAGCGACCCGTCGTCGGCCGCCACGAACCCGGTGCCACGGGCCTCGGGGGGCACGAGCTGCAGCGTGCGCCCCGCGTACGTCGCGCGTCTCGCCACCTGCAGGGCGCCCTCCGAGAGGTCGGTGCCCAGCACCGTGACCCGGCCGCGGTCCGCGGCGTCCGGCGCGAGCCTCCGCAGCATCATCGCGAGCGTGTACGGCTCCTCCCCGGTCGAGCATCCCGCGCTCCAGACGGTCAGCGGCCGGGGGCGCCCGGTCGCGCGACGCAGCAGCTCGGGGAGCACCCGACGGCGCAGCGCGGTCATCTGCGGCGCGTTGCGGAAGAAGTGGGTCTCCTGCACGGTGACGGCGTCCAGCAGCGCCTGCCGCTCGGCCGAGCCGTCCGGCGAGTCGACCAGGGCCAGGTAGGACGCCACGCCCGGGGACCGGGTGGCGCGCACCCGCTCGGCGACGACCGAGGCCAGCGACCCGCGCCGGCTCTCGTCGAAAGCCAGGCCGGCGGTCGCGAGCAGGTAGTCCCGCAGCACGCGGAACTCCGGGTCGCTCAGGACGGGCGGGGCCGTCCGGGTGGTCACGGCCGTCCCCCCGACAGGCCGTCCAGGCCGGAGTCGACGGCGGCGACGACGGCCGGCCCGATCTGCGCGAGGGGAAGCTCCCGGTGCACCGCGCCCAGGGCCAGCGCGGCGGCGGGCATCCCGTAGACCACGCAGGTGGGCTCGTCCTGGCCGAGCGTGAGCGCGCCGGCGTCGCGCAGGACGCGCAGCCCGGCCGCACCGTCGCGCCCCATCCCGGTGAGCAGCACGCCGACGGCGTGCGAGCCGCACACCGCCGCGGCGCTGGTGAACGCCGCATCGACGCCGGGCACGTGGAACTGGCCGGCCGGCGGGGTCCGCAGCTCGACCCGCAGCCCGGGGCGCACGATGGTGTTCACACCGGCCGGCGCGACGTGCACCACGCCGGGCAGCAGCCGCCGGCCGTGCTGGGCGAGGACGACGGGCAGCGGCGAGATGTCGTCCAGCCAGGTCGCCAGGCTCTCGACGAAGCCGTCAGCCATGTGCTGGACGACGAGGACCGGCACGTCGAGGTCCGGCGGCAGGTCGTTCAGCAGCGTCGCGAGGGCCGGCGGCCCGCCGGTGGAGGCGCCGACGACGACGATCCGCACCTGCCGCAGACCGGTCGCGGGCGCCGCGGGGGACGACTGGGGGACGGCCGACGCAGGGAGGACGGGCCGGGGCGGCCGGGCCACGGGGACCGGCGGCACCGGCGGCACCGGCCGGACGCCCTCCAGGCCGCGCGCCCGGAGCCGGTTGCGCGGATGGGTGATCACGCGGGCCCGGCTGGCCACCCGGAGGTGCCGGAGCAGGGCCGACGGGTACGCCGGCGAGCCCGGCGCGGCGTCCAGCGCGCCGACGACGTCGACCGCCCCGGCCGCGAACGCCGCCTCGGCGTGGCCGGCCAGGGCCCCGCAGACGACGACGGGCGTGGGCCGGGTGCCCATGATCCGCTCGATGGCCTCGATGCCGCCGTGCGCGGGGTCCAGGTCGAGCAGGACGGCACCGGGCTGGTGCGCGACGACCGCGGCCTCCGCCGTCGCGGCGGTGAGCGCCTCGCCGGCGACGTGGAACCCCGGGACGGACAGGAGGGTCCGCAGCGCGCGGGTCCTGGTGCGGGTCTCGGCCACCACCACGACGGCCAGCGGCAGGGTGGCGTCGCCGCCGTCGGGAAGGGTCGCCCCGGGGTGCGCACCGGTCATCGACATCGGCGACTCACTGGCGGGCCCGCCACCTTCCGCACGCGTCGGTCCGAGAGGACGTCGCGGTGTGCTGCGCCCTGCGTCACGAATCGTCAGTCCGGGGGCCGACCTTGAGGCAGGCCGTGCCCCGGGACGGCCGGGCCCCGCACGGGTGCGAGGATCGCGGTCGTCATGCCCGACTCGCCGCTGCACGCCCCGGTCCTGTCCTGGTACGCCGGACACGCGCGCGACCTGCCGTGGCGGGCGGCAGGCACCGGCGCCTGGGCGGTCCTCGTGAGCGAGGTGATGCTGCAGCAGACCCCGGTCGCGCGGGTCGCCCCGGTGTACCGGGCGTGGCTGGACCGCTGGCCGACGCCGGCCGCGCTGGCCGCCGAGCCCGCCGGTGAGGCCGTCCGGCTCTGGGGGCGCCTCGGCTACCCCCGGCGCGCGCTGCGGCTGCACGCCGCCGCCGGGGAGGTCGTCGCGCGGCACGGTGGTGAGCTGCCCAGGACGTACGCGGGGCTGCGTGCCCTGCCGGGGGTGGGCGACTACACGGCGGCCGCGGTGATGTCCTTCGCTCACGGCGCCCGCCACGCGGTGCTCGACACCAACGTGCGCCGGGTCCTCGCCCGGGCGCTGGGCGGTGCGGAGCAGCCCCCGCCGTCCCTCGCCGCGGCCGAGCGCACCCGGGCCGAGGCGGTGCTGCCGGACGAGCCGGCGGTCGCGGCCCGGTGGGCGGTCGCGGTCATGGAGCTCGGGGCGCTGGTCTGCACGGCCCGCAGCCCCCGGTGCGAGGCCTGCCCGCTGCGCGACCGGTGCGCCTGGCGGCTGGCCGGGTCGCCGGCCTACGACGGGAGGCCACGGCGGGTGCAGGCCTTCGCCGGTACCGACCGCCAGGTGCGCGGCCTGCTGATGGCGGTGCTGCGGGACCGGCCGGGGCCGGCCGGCGCGGAGGAGCTGGCGGCCGTGTGGCCGGACCGGGTGCAGTGCGACCGGGCGCTGGCCGGCCTGGTGGGCGACGGCCTCGTCGTGGCCGACGGCGGCTCCTACCGCCTGCCCTGACCAGGGCGTAAGGTCTCGCCCTTGTGCCGCCCCCCTCTCCCCGAGTTGATCACGTTCACGTGATCAACTCGACCTGACAGTGGCGTACGGGCCGCGTTCGGTGCCGGTCGACCACGTCCACGTGATCACTTGGCGGCCGGCCGCGGCGCTGGCGGGGGCGGGGTTCCGCCGGTGGTCCACCTACCGGCAGGCCGCGGTGGCCGGGGTCTTCGTCAACACCGTCTTCGGCGTCATCAAGCTCTCGATCCTGCTCGGGGTCGCGGAGTCGGCCGGCGGCACGGTCGCCGGGTACGACGCTGCCAGCCTGTCCACCTACACCTGGGTGGCCCAGGGGCTCATCGCGGTCGTCATGATCTTCGGGTGGACCGAGCTGGCCGACCGGGTGCGCACGGGTGACATCGCCGTCGACCTGGCCCGCCCGGTCGACCTCCAGCTGTCCTGGCTGGCGAGCGACCTCGGCCGGGCGGCCTGGGGGCTGGTGTCGCGGGCCGCGGCGCCGATCGCGTTCGGCGCGGTCTTCTTCGGCTTCCACTGGCCCGACGACCCGACCGCGCTCGCCCTGCTCCCCCTGTCGGTGTTCCTCGCGGTCTGCGTCTCCTTCGCCTGCCGCTTCCTGCTCAACCTGCTGGCGTTCTGGCTCACCGAGATCCGTGGCCTCGTGCTGCTCTACGTGCTGGTCTCCGGCCTGCTCGGCGGCCACCTCGTGCCGGTGCAGCTGTTCCCGGGCTGGCTGCAGGCGGTCGCGTACGCCACCCCGTTCCCGGCGATCGTCCAGCTGCCCATCGACCTGGTGACCGGCCAGGCGACCGGCCTCGGCGCCGTCCGGACCGTGCTCGTGCAGCTCGCGTGGACGGCCGGGCTGCTCCTGGCCGGGCGGCTGGTGCTCACGCGGGCGACCCGGCGGCTGGTGGTCCAGGGTGGCTGACACCGCGGTGCGCCCGACGGCCGCCGGCGCGCCCACGGTGCGTCAGGCCTACCTCGCCCTCGTCCGGTCCCGGGTGAGCGCGCAGGCCTCCTACCGGTCCTCGTTCGCGGTCGAGCTCGGCAGCCAGGTGCTGCTGGTGCTGGTGGAGTTCGTCGAGGTCTACGTCATCTTCCACCAGGTCGACAGCCTCGGCGGCTTCGGCTACGCCGAGGTCGCGGTCATGTACGGCCTGGCCGTGACCAGCTTCGGCATCGCGGACCTCGCCGTCGGGCACGTCGACCGGCTGCCGGCCTACCTGCGGGAGGGGACGTTCGACGCCTTCCTGCTCCGGCCGCTGTCGGCGCTCGGGCAGCTCGTCACGAGCGACTTCTCGCTGCGCCGGCTGGGCCGCGTGCTGACCGGCATCGTCGTCCTCGGCATCGCCCTGCACGTCGCCGGGATCGACTGGACGCCGGCGCGGGCAGCGCTGCTCGTGGTGACCCCGGTCGCCGGCGCGGTCATCTTCAGCGCGGTCTTCGTCGCGACGTCGACGATCGGTTTCTGGGTGGTCGAGGGGATGGAGTTCGCCAACGCCTTCACCTACGGCGGCAACTACCTCTCGGAGTTCCCCTTCACCGTCTTCGGGACGGCCGTCCGCCGCTTCTTCACCTTCGTCGTCCCGGTCGGCTTCGTCGCGTACCTGCCCGCCCTCGCGCTGCTCGGCCGGCCCGACCCGCTCGGACTGCCCGGCTGGCTGTCGTGGTGCTCGCTGCCCGTGTCGCTGCTCACGCTGGGCGCCGCCCTGCTGCTCTGGCGGGTCGGGCTGCGCCGGTACGTGGGGGCCGGGTCGTGATCGTCGACGTGCAGGACCTGCGGCGCGAGTTCGTCGTACGCCGGAAGGCCGGCGGCCTGAGGCGGACCCGGGACGTGGTGCCGGCCGTCGACGGCGTGACGTTCGCGATCGAACCCGGCGAGTGCGTCGGCTACATCGGCGCCAACGGCGCCGGGAAGTCGACGACGATCAAGATGCTCACCGGGATCCTGGTCCCGACCTCGGGCCGGGTCAGCGTCTGCGGGTTCGAGCCGGTACGCGACCGCGTCCGGCTGGCCCGGCGGATCGGGGTCGTCTTCGGCCAGCGCAGCCAGCTCTGGTGGGACCTCCCCCTGCGCGACTCGTTCCGGCTGCTCGCCGCGATCCACCGGCTGCCCGACGCCGAGTGGCGCCCTCGGTTCGCGGAGTGCGTCGAGCTGCTCGACATGGATCCGTTCCTCGACACCCCGGTCCGTCAGCTGTCGCTCGGCCAGCGGATGCGTGGCGAGGTGACGGCGGCGCTGCTGCACTCACCCCGGCTGCTCGTGCTCGACGAGCCCACCATCGGGCTGGACCTGCTGAGCAAGGAGCGGCTACGGGGCTTCCTCGTCCGGGAGCGCACGGAGCGCGGCACGACGATCCTGCTGACGACGCACGACCTCCCCGACATCGAGCGGCTGTGCGACCGCATCCTCGTCGTCGACCACGGCAAGGTCGCCTTCGACGGCACCCTGCCCGGCCTGGTGGCCCGCGTGGGTGCCGAGCGGGTGCTCGTCGTGGACCTCGCCGAGCCCGGGCCGCCGCTGTCCGACGTCCCGGGCACCACGCTGCGCGAGGTGGAGGCCGACGGGCTGCGCCAGCACCTCGCGTTCCGCCAGGAGGAGACCTCCGCGGCCGCCGTGGTCGCCGCGGTGTCGGCCCGCGTCGAGCTGCGCGACCTGGCCATCACCGAGCCGGCGATCGAGGACGTCGTCCGACGGCTGTACCTGCCCTGAGCACGACACCCGGGGTTCCGGGACGCCCCGGGCCCGGACCGTTGACGCGGCCGCCGGTTCGGGTGATCGTTCCTCGGAGGGCGTCGGCACCCGGTCGGGCCCGGGGGAGGTGTCACCGTGGGAAAGCTGCTGGTCCACATCACGTGCGGCCCGGAGGCACCGACACGGGCCGCACTCGGTCTGCTCGTGTCGAAGGCAGCCCTCGAGGAAGGTCACCAGGTCGACGTCTTCCTCGCAGGCGACGCGGTACAGCTGGTGCGCGATGCGGTGCTCGACTCGCTCCAGGGCCTGGGCACGGGCTCTCTGCGGGACTCGTTCGACGCGGTCGCCGCGACCGGCGGCCACGTCTACGTGTCCGGGATGTCGAGCAAGGCACGCGGCGTGACCGAGTCCGACCTGGCGGGGAAACCCGCGGAGTTCGCGATGCCCGACCGGCTGGTGCAGCTCGCGTTCGAGGCGGACCGGACCCTCACCTACTGACCGGGTCACCACCCGGCCGGACGCGCCCCGCGGACGGTGGGACGCTGGTGCGCGTGCCGCTCTTCACCGTCGACGAGGCCGTCAGCCAGCTCCGCGACCTGCTGCCCGTCCTCGACGAGGTCGTGGCGCTGCGCGCCGACGCCGCCGAGCTCGCCGCCGCGGCCGCGGGCGGCGCCGCATCCCGGCTCGGCGGCCTGCCGGAGCTCAAGGCTGCCCAGGCCCGGCTGGACGAGCTGCTCACCGCGGTGCAGGAGACCGGTGCCGAGCTCAAGGGGCTGGCTCCGCTCCTGGTCGACTTCCCGAGCGAGCTGGACGGCGCCGCCGTCCTGCTGTGCTGGCTCGAGGGCGACCGTGAGCTCGGCTGGTACCACCGCGGCGACCTCGGCATCGCGGGCCGACGACCGATCCCGCGGCCGGACGGCCCCGGCGCGGAGGATGCCGGCGGGTAGCGCAGGTGCAGGACCCCCCTGTCGAACACGACGGAGCAGGACAGGGTCACCGTTGCCGCAGCGCACGACGGATCTCCCGGACCCGGGCACGCGCCGGGGACGGCAGCAACCGGACGGCGGGACGCAGCCACCCCGGTGTCTCGCGGGCCGCGCGGCCGTACGTCTCGGCCGGCGGGTGCCGGCCGGCCGCCCGCGCGGCCGCGTCGCGCAGGGTGCGCAGGTCCTGCGCCCGCATCGTGCGGTTCTCCAGCGTGGGTCGCGGCCGGTGCTCCCAGTCGATCCCGCTCCCGCCGGCCACCAGCACCGCCAGATCGGCCCCCGTCACGAGCAGGCCGTGCCCGCCGACACCGCGCAGCGGGCGGGCGGGTGCCGGCTGGTCGACGTCGTAGCCGAGCAGGGCGGCCAGCGCAGCCGTCTGGGCCCGCAGGACCTCGCGACCGGGCTCGTCGACCGAGAGCGTCCAGCGGGCGACGCGGTCGGAGTCGATCGGCCGGTCGGACCGGGTGCGGCCCTCGACCCGCGGGTCGGTCCCCCGGGCGCGATGCACCTCGTGGAAGGCGAGCACCCGTGGCTGCCACGGCTCCCCCAGCCACGCGAAGAGCTCGCGCAGCGGCGACTCGGGGTCGGTGACCAGGTCCTCGTACCGGCAGAGCAGGAACCGGTCGCCCAGCCGGGACCCGCGGTAGACCATCTCGGTGGTGGAGCGGACCCAGTGCCGCACTCCGGCCTGCCAGGTGAACCCGAACCGCTCCTGGAGCGACAGCGCGACGGCGCCGGGATGGCGCACGGTCCCGATCAGGGCGGCGTCGGGGAAGACCCTGGCCAGCCGGTCCATGTGCCAGGTGTGGAACGGCGTCTTGTCCCCCCATCGTTGCGCCCCCCGGCGCTGCGCGAACCGCAGGTAGAGGCCGCCGTAGAACGCGCGCAGCTCGGCGTCGAGGTCGTCCGCGCTCAGACCGAGCCGGGAGTACCACTCGCCGCCGAACTTCCAGAACGGCACGTGCTCGTGCGCCAGGATCAGCCGGGCCAGCCCGGTCTCCGGCGCCATCGCGAGGTTCTCGTGGCTGTCGAGCACGAGTCGCATCAGCGTCGTCCCGGAGCCCATCGGGCCCACCACGAACACGGGGCCACTGCCGGGACTGCACCCGGGGTCAGGCACGGACCCTCCCCCGGGCCGCCTTCGCGCCGGCGATCTCGGCGAACAGCTCCTCCCACCGGGCGCAGATCGCCTCGAGATCGAAGTCGGTCGCGGCCTCCCGGGCCGCGTCGCCCAGGCGACGGCGCAGCGTGGCGTCGGCCACCAGGTCACCCAGGCTGCGGCTCAGGGCGGCCACGTCCCGGTCGGGGACGAGCAGCCCGCTGCGACCGTGCCGGATCATGTCGGCGGGGCCGTTGCGGCAGTCGAAGCTCACCACCGGCAGCCCGACGGCCATCGCCTCGAGCAGCACCATCGGGAAGCCCTCGACCCGCGAGCTCATGACGAAGGCCGAGGCCTCGGCCATCTTCGTCAGCAGGTCGTCCGTGTAGCCGCGCAGACGCACGGACCCGCCGAGCCCGAGACGGTCCGCCTGCGCGACGAGGGCGTCGCGCTCGGGTCCAGAGCCGTACACGTGCAGCTGCCAGCCGGGGTGGCGGCGGGCCACCCCGACCCAGGCGTCCAGCAGCAGGTCGAAGCCCTTCTGGCGGGTCAACCGGCCGGCCGCGAGGACGACCCGGGCCTCGCCGTGCCGGCGCAGGGCGGTGGCGGGCGCCGCGTTGGGCATCCGCACCACCCGGGTCCGCCCGCCCAGGAGGTCGCGGTAGTCGAGCGCGTCGCGCTCGGTGAGGGAGCTCACCGCGTCCAGCCTCGGGTAGTGCCGGGCGATGTGACGCCTCAGCGCCTCGGGGTGCTGCTGGAGGAACAGGTGCTCCTGCCCCACCCTGACCGCCGAGCGCGGCGCCAGCCTGGCCGCGGCGAGGTTCAGGCCGGGGCGGGTCGTGACCAGCACGTCGGCGTCGAACCTGCGCAGGTAGCGGGCCAGTCTGACGTCGGTGAGCAGGCTGAAGTTCTGGTAGCGACGCTCGCTGCGCGGCACCAGAACGCTCGGCACCCGCCGCATCGCCTCCTCCACCCCGGCGCACCGGCCGAGCGGGTGCCGGGCGAGGTCACCGTCGGGAGGCACCTGCTCGGAGAGCACCCGCACGCGTACCGCGGGGTCCGGGGCGAACCGGGCTGTCGGCCGGCGCCGGTAGACGCTGACCACCTCGACGTCGTGGCGGCGCGCCAGCTCCGCCGCCGTGTTCAGCGTGGTCCGGATCGTGCCGCCCAGGGAGAAGGCATTCATGAGCAGGAAGTGGATGTGCACGTGCGTCACCCCCGTCCCGGCCAGCGCCGGGCGAGACCGATGAGTGCCACGCGACCCGCACTGCCGGCCGAGCGAGCCCGGCGTCCGTGGTGTCAGAGATGACGCGGCACGGCCGTCCCCGGTTCGGACCGCCCCGCCCCCGCCGCCGCCCCGGAAGATCGTTTGCGACCTCGGCCCCCGACACGCCGTGGGGTGCACGGCGTGTCGGGTGGCTCAGGTCGCAAACGAGCGGGCCCGCGACGGCAGGGCCCGCTGCGGCGGGCGGAGTGGGGCTACTCGGTGGGGCCGGTCGCGGTCTCGACCGGGGGCGCGTCCGGCAGGGCGGCCTTCTCCTCACCGGCGAAGGTGAAGGTCTGCTCCTCGCCCTCGCCCTCGGTGCCGACCAGCACGATCTGGCCGGGACGCACCTCGCCGAACAGGATCTTCTCGGAGAGGATGTCCTCGATCTCGCGCTGGATCGTCCGGCGCAGCGGCCGGGCACCCAGGACGGGGTCGTAGCCCTTCTTCGCCAGCAGGTCCTTGGCCGACTGGGTCAGCTCGAGACCCATGTCCTTGTCCCGCAGCCGCTCGTCGAGCTTGGCCAGCATCAGGTCGACGATGGTGATGATCTCCTCCGGCGTGAGCTGGTGGAAGACCACGATGTCGTCGATGCGGTTGAGGAACTCCGGCCGGAAGTGCTGCTTGAGCTCGTCCTGGACCTTGGCCTTCATCCGGTCGTAGCCGGAGTTGATGTTGCTGGAGTCGGCGAAGCCCAGGTTGAAGCCCTTGCTGATGTCGCGGGTGCCGAGGTTCGTGGTCATGATGATCACGGTGTTCTTGAAGTCGACGACCCGGCCCTGCGAGTCGGTCAGGCGACCGTCCTCGAGGATCTGCAGCAGCGAGTTGAAGATGTCCGGGTGGGCCTTCTCGACCTCGTCGAACAGGACCACCGAGAACGGCTTGCGCCGGACCTTCTCGGTGAGCTGGCCGCCCTCCTCGTAGCCGACGTAGCCGGGAGGCGAGCCGAACAGCCGCGACACGGTGTGCTTCTCGGAGAACTCCGACATGTCGAGCTGGATCAGCGCGTCCTCGTCGCCGAACAGGAACTCGGCGAGCGTCTTGGACAGCTCGGTCTTCCCGACGCCGGACGGGCCGGCGAAGATGAACGAGCCACCGGGCCGCTTGGGGTCCTTGAGCCCGGCCCGGGTGCGCCGGATGGCCTGGGACAGGGCCTTGATGGCCTGCTCCTGGCCGATGACCCGCCGGTGCAGCTCGTCCTCCATGCGCAGGAGCCGCTGCGACTCCTCCTCGGTGAGCTTGAAGACGGGGATGCCGGTGGCGGTGGCGAGGACCTCGGCGATGAGCTCCTCGTCGACCTCGGCGACGACGTCCATGTCGCCGGCCTTCCACTCCTTCTCGCGCTGGGCCTTCTCCTGCAGCAGGGTCTTCTCGCGGTCGCGCAGCGACGCGGCCTTCTCGAAGTCCTGCGCGTCGATCGCCGACTCCTTCTCGCGGCGGACGCTGGCGATGCGCTCGTCGAACTCGCGCAGGTCCGGCGGCGCGGTCATCCGGCGGATGCGCATCCGCGAGCCGGCCTCGTCGATCAGGTCGATGGCCTTGTCCGGGAGGAACCGGTCGGAGATGTACCGGTCGGCCAGGGTGGCCGCGGCCACCAGCGCGCTGTCGGTGATGGAGACCCGGTGGTGCGCCTCGTAGCGGTCGCGCAGCCCCTTGAGGATCTCGATCGTGTGCGCCAGCGTCGGCTCGGCGACCTGGATCGGCTGGAAGCGGCGCTCCAGAGCGGCGTCCTTCTCGAGGTGCTTGCGGTACTCGTCGAGGGTGGTCGCGCCGATGGTCTGCAGCTCGCCACGGGCCAGCATCGGCTTGAGGATGGACGCCGCGTCGATGGCGCCCTCGGCGGCGCCTGCACCGACCAGCGTGTGCAGCTCGTCGATGAACAGGATGATGTCGCCGCGGGTGCGGATCTCCTTGAGGACCTTCTTCAGCCGCTCCTCGAAGTCACCGCGGTAGCGGCTGCCGGCGACCAGGGCACCGAGGTCGAGGGAGTAGAGCTGCTTGTCCTTCAGCGTCTCGGGCACCTCGCCGCGGACGATGGCCTGGGCCAGCCCCTCGACGCAGGCCGTCTTGCCGACACCGGGCTCACCGATGAGCACGGGGTTGTTCTTGGTGCGGCGGGACAGCACCTGCATGACCCGCTCGATCTCCTTCTCGCGCCCGATGACCGGGTCGAGCTTCCCCTCGCGGGCGGCCTGGGTGTAGTTCCGGCCGAACTGGTCGAGGACCAGCGACGTCGACGGCGCGCCCTCGGCGGGACCGCCGGCGGTGGCGGTCTCCTTGCCCTGGTAGCCGGAGAGCAGCTGGATGACCTGCTGGCGGACCCGGTTCAGGTCGGCCCCGAGCTTGACCAGGACCTGGGCCGCGACGCCCTCGCCCTCGCGGATCAGGCCGAGCAGGATGTGCTCGGTCCCGATGTAGTTGTGGCCGAGCTGCAGCGCCTCGCGCAGGGACAGCTCGAGGACCTTCTTGGCCCGCGGGGTGAACGGGATGTGGCCCGACGGCGCCTGCTGGCCCTGGCCGATGATCTCCTCGACCTGGGAGCGCACGGCCTCCAGGGAGATGCCCAGCGACTCGAGAGCCTTCGCAGCCACGCCTTCGCCCTCGTGGATCAGGCCGAGCAGGATGTGCTCGGTCCCGATGTAGTTGTGGTTGAGCATCCGGGCCTCTTCCTGGGCCAGGACGACAACCCGCCGCGCGCGGTCGGTAAATCTCTCGAACATGTTCTGCGCTCCTCACGAGAGCGGTCGGGCAGGTTGTGCGACCCCCCGCGGTGGCAGGTCACCTGTCCCTCGCATGCTAGTCCGCACGCCGACCGATACTTGCTGTCCGTCATCGTTCCGGTACCCGATCCCGGGTGCCACTCACTGACTACTCGGAACCAACGAACCCCTTCCTGACCCTGTTCCGGCGACGGTCCCGTCCCGGCTACGCCCGCAGCGAACGCCCGCCGACGCCCCGGAGCGCCGGTCAGGTGCATGATCGGGTGCGTGCCCGTGGTCCTCCGTTGCCCCCCGGACGGGCGGGGGCGAGCCCTGGCCACCGTGGTCGCCGCGTTCGCCACCGACCCGCTGCTGCGCTGGGTCTGGCCGTCCGACGAGCGCTACGCGAGGTGCGCCCCGGCCTTCTTCGGCCTGCTCCTGGACATCCGCCTCGAGGGCGGGGAGGCCTGGACTGCCGACGGCGGCGCCGCGGTCGCCCTCTGGGACCCGCCGGGCGGGCTCTACCGGCAGGTGCCGCCGGAGCGCTGGGCGGGCGTCCAGGCCGGCTTCACCGCCGGCGAACGCTCCGCCTGGGCCACCTACGACGCCGCCCTGGCCGTGCCCGCCGACGCCGGGCCGCACTGGTACCTCGGCGTCCTGGCCACCGAACCCGGCCGCCAGGGCACCGGGCTGGGCCGGGCCGTGAGCGCGCCGATCCTCGCCGCCGCGGACCGGACCGGGCTCCCGGCGTACCTGGAGACCGCGAGCGAGAGCAACGTGGCGGTCTACCGCCGACTGGGCTTCGAGCCCGTGCGCGACGTCCCGATGCCCGACGGCGGGCCGACCTGCTGGTTGATGCGGCGCGCGCCGCGGGAGGCGGTCGCCCCGTGAGCGCACCGGCCACGGAGGTCCTCGTCGTCGTCGCCGCCGGACCCGGCCTGGGGCGGGCGATCGCCCTGCGTTTCGCCCGCGAGGGTGCGGCGATCGGCCTGCTGGCCAGGCGCCCGGCCGACCTGCGCGCCCTGGCCGCGGAGGTCGCGGCCGACGGGGCGCCCGCAGTCGCGACCGCGGGCGCCGATGTCGCCGACGAGCACGCCCTGCGCGCTGCCCTCGACTCCCTGCGCGCCGAGCTCGGCGAGGTCACGGTGCTGGTCTACAACGGTTCGGCCTATGTCGAGGGCGCGGTGACGGCGCTCGAGCCCGACCGGCTCCGGCTGGCCCTCGATGTCGGCGTCGTCGGCGCGCTGACGGCCGTCCGGGCAACGGTGCCCGCGATGCGAGCGGCCGGCCGCGGCACCGTGCTGCTGACCGGCAGCATCGCGGCAGACCGCGCGTCGACCGGCGCGGCGGCGGTGGGCGTCGCCAAGGCCGGCCTTCGGAGCCTGGCCAGGTCACTGCACAAGGAGGTCGCCGGCGACGGCGTCCGCGTCACCACGGTGACGATCGACGGTGTCCTCGCCGGACCGAAAGCGCTCGACGTCGACGAGATCGCCGAGCTCTACTGGCGGCTGCACTCCCAGCCCGAGCACCCGCCGGACGTCGTCGTCCACCCCGGCTGACGCCGGTGCGTCGGCTCGGCGTAGCGATCACGCCGTGCGGGTAGGCGTCGTCGGTGCGCGCCTTCCTCGTCCTCGTCGTCGTCCTGCTGCTCGGTGCCGTCGGCGCCGACCTCGTCACCGAGCGGGTGGTCACCGGCCGGGCCGAGTCCCGCCTCGCCGCCGAGGGGGTCAGCAGCCCGCACCTCGAGGCCGAGGGCTTCCCCTTCCTCACCCAGCTGGTCGACGGGCGCTTCTCCCGGGTGCGGCTCACGGCGGCCGGCGTCGACGTCGAGCAGGGACGCGCCCGCGACCTGGTCGTCACCGCGCGCGACCTGACCACGCCGGGGGACGGCCGCGCCACCGCCGCCGCGGTCCGGGGCACCGCACTGGTGACGTACGACGAGGTGCTCCGCCGGGCCGGGGTGCGCGGCGTCGAGCTCGCCCCCGAGGGGGACGGTCGGGTGCGGATGAGCGGGACGATCTCCCTGCTCGGGCAGACCCGCGACCTGGCGGCGGTGGGCCGCGTGACCGCCGACGGGAGGGCGATCAAGGTCGTCCCGACGGGCTTCGTCCTCGACGGCACCGAGGTCGGCGAGCAGCGGCTGGTGGACCAGCTCCAGGGCATCTACTCCCTCCGGTACCGCCTTCGCGACCTGCCCCGGGGGCTCCGCCTGACTGGTCTGGAGCCGCGGCAGGACGGCTTCCGGGTGGTCGTCACGGGGACCGACGTCGTCCTGCCCACCGGGCGCTGATCCGTCCGGACCCCCCCTGGGCGAACCGCGACGGACCTGGCTGCGTCGTCCCTCCGTGGTCGCCGGCCGAGGCGACCGGTGCCGGCGGACGCGAGCCCGGCCGGCCAAGGCCCCGGAAGGGCGGTCGACGAGATGGACACGGTGAGGATGCACAGGCGGCGAGTGGCAACGGTCGGCGCGGTCGCCAGCGCACTGGTCGTCGGGGTGCCCCTGGCACCGGAGGCGACGGCGGCCCCCGGAGGAGTCCGCTCGCCCAGCGCGGCGGTGGGCAGCATGTACGGCGGGGTGACGCCGGAGGGCAACCCGGTGGTTCTCGAGGTCACTGCTGACCGCCGCCGCGTCCTCCGCGCGGTGACCGTGCTGAGGCTGACGTGCACGTCGGGCGACACCGGCCTCGTCACCGACGAGTACCCGACGTTCCGGGTCTCGAGGAAGGGCCGTTTCACCTTCGCCTTCGGTCCGGACACCGTGCGCAACGACGACGGGACGACGACCGACTTCCAGGGACGGCTGGCGGGTCGCTTCAACGATGCCCGGACCCGGATCAGCGGCACGTGGTCGTACACGATCACCCACCACGACGCGAGCGGCGCCGTGACCGACAGCTGCACGTCGGGGACGGTCGCCTGGAAGGCCAGGCAGTAGACCTCCGCGCTGCAGGCAGCCGGACACCGCGGTGTCGTCCGGATCGCGGCGGTCTGCCGCCGTTGACGGTCGGGTCGCAGAGGCGCAACGTGGGGGAACCCGGGGGACCGCCTGACCCAGGGAGGCATCGTGTCCACCACCATCACGCGCCTCGACGGCAGCCACGTCACCGTCGACGACGAGCGGCTCGCAGAGCTGCGCAGCACCTTCCGCGGCGAGGTGGTGGTGCCGGGGGACGGCGGCTACGACGAGGCCCGCGCCGCGCACAACGCGCTGTTCGACCGTCGCCCGGGACTGATCGTGCGCTGCTCCGGGACCGCTGACGTCATCGACGCGGTCGGTCTGGCGGCGGCCGAGGGACTCCTCGTCGGCGTCCGGAGCGGCGGGCACAGCATCGCCGGGCACTCGGCGCCGGAGGGTGGCCTGCTCATCGACCTGTCCGCGATGAACGCCGTGTCGGTCGACCCCGCGACGCGCACGGTGACAGCCCAGGGCGGGGCCACGTGGGGTGACGTCGACCGGGAGACCCAGGCCTTCGGCCTCGCCGTGCCGGGCGGGATCATCTCGACCACGGGCATCGGCGGGCTCACCCTCGGGGGTGGCATCGGGTGGCTGCACCGTGCCTTCGGGCTCGCCTGTGACAGCCTGCGGGCGGCGCTGCTGGTCACCGCCGACGGCCGCCTGCTGCGGACCAGTGCGACGGAGGAGGCAGACCTCTTCTGGGCACTGCGCGGCGGCGGCGGCAACTTCGGGGTCGTCGTGTCCATGGAGTTCGAGGCGTACCCGGTCGGCCCGATCGTCTTCCAGGCGGCCCCGATCTACCCGATGACGGCGGCGAAGGACGTGCTGACCCGGTGGGCCGCGTGGACGCGGACCGCACCGGACGAGGTGACCAGCCGGGCCCTGTGCTGGACGTTCCCCGACGCCGAGGCGCTGCCTCCCGAGATCCGCGGGCAGGACGCGGTGATCCTGGCCGCCGTGCACTGCGGGCCCCCCGAGAGGGGAGAGCAGGTGCTGCAGCCGCTGAGGGAGATGGGCCCCCTGCTCTTCGACCTCAGCCTTGCCGAGCCCTACCGGGTGGTGCAGTCCGGCTTCGACCCGTTCTTCGCCAAGGGCGCGATGCGCAGCTACTGGAAGTCGGTCTACCTCGACGAGATCGACGAGGCAGCGATCGACCTCGTCGTGCGGCGCGCGACGAGCCGACCGCACCCGCTGACCCTGATCCACATCCCGCAGATGGGGGGTGCGACGAGCAGGGTCCCGGCGGCGGAGTCCGCGTTCGGCGACCGCAGCGCGGCGTACATGCTCAGCGTCGACGGGAACTGGCTCGACCCGCAGGACGACGACGCGGCGACGTCGTGGACCCGCGGCATGGTCGCCGAGGCGTCCGCGCTCCCGTCGGCCCGGGGGACCTACCTCAACTTCAGTGGCGAGCAGGAGATCGACGGCGACCTGCGAGGGGCGGCCTTCGGCGAGAACCTGCGCCGGCTGACGGAGGTGAAGGACCGCCTCGACCCCGGGAACCTGTTCCGGCTCAACAACAACGTGCCGCCGTCACGAATCGTCGAGATGCCGGGGCAGCGGGTCACGCTCGAGCAGAAGCAGATGCGCGACGCCTGACTCCCCGTCAGCCGGTGACCGCCGCAGCGGCGGAGCGGACGGTCACCTCAGAGCGTGCGGACACCACGAGCTCCCTCCGCTGCCGCGCCCTCCACGAAGGGTGCGTCGGCGATGACCACCTCGACCGGGCGCCGGTGGTCCGGCCCGGCCAGGTACGCCCGCGCCGTGAGCACCGAGCTGCCGAGGTCCGGCAGGAGGTCGGTCGTGGTCCGGATCAGGTCCGGGTGGGTGGCGAATGCCTCGTCGCGCCGTGGACGGGCGGGCCGCGCGCAGGATCCGGCGCCGCAACGGCTCGCGGGTCGGCGCCACGCGGGCCGGTGCGGCACCATGCCCCCATGGACCTGCGCTGGGACGCCGTCACCGTCGACTGCCGGGACCCGGAGCGGCTGGCCGCGTTCTGGTCGGCGCTGCTGGGCGTCGAGGTACGCGGACGATGGCAGCAGTACGTCGGCCTGCAGCCGATGGCGCCCGGCCTTCCGCGGCTGGTGCTGCAGCGCACCGACGACCCGCGGCCCGCGAAGAACTCGCTGCACCTGGACCTGCACGTCCCCTCGGTCGACGACCTGCCGGCCGCGGTGGAGCGGGCCGTGGCTCTCGGCGCCCGGGTGGCCGAGGTGCATGACCAGGACGGTCAGTCCTGGCAGACCCTGGCCGACCCCGAGGGCAACCTGTTCTGCCTGGTCGCCGACTGACCCTCAGCGACGCCCGTCGGCGAAGACCCAGCGGCGGAGCAGCAGGAAGCGCAGCAGCGTCGCGGTGAGGTTGGCGGCGACCAGGACCAGCAGCTCGACCCCGCGTGTCGGATCGGCCCAGGTGTGCAGGGCCGCCAACGACCCGCTGGTGAGGAGCAGCCCGAGGCCGAACACGGCCAGCCCTCCGGCGTGATGGCGGCCGCGGCGGTCGGGACCCGTCACGCCGAAGGTCAGCCGCCGGTTGGCAGCAGTGTTGCCGAGGGCCGTGAGCAGCAGGGCGGCGAAGTTCGCCGCCTGGGCACCGACCGCCGGGCGGGCGGCGACGAAGAGCACCAGGTAGGCCAGCGTGCTCACCACACCGATCGCCGCGAACCGGACGAGCTGCAGCGTCAGCGTCGCCGGGACCTCCGCCGGAGGCGTGAGCGGCGCCCGCCCCAGCTGGGACCGGACGGTGTTCAGCGGCAGCCGGCCGGCGGCCAGCGCATGACCGACCCGGGCGATGCCGCGGACGTCGGCCAGGGCCGTGGCGAGCACGTCGACCCGGCTGTCGGGGTCGTCGACCCAGTCGACCGGGACCTCGTGGATCCGCAGCCCGCTGCGCTCGGCCAGCACCAGCAGCTCGGTGTCGAAGAACCACCCGGTGTCCTCCACCAGCGGCAGCAGCTGCTCGGCGACGTCCCGGCGGATCGCCTTGAAGCCGCACTGCGCGTCGGAGAACCTGGCGGCCAGCGTCCCGCGCAGGAGAAGGTTGTAGCCGCGTGAGATCACCTCGCGCTTGGTGCCGCGGACGACCCGCGACCCGCGGTGCAGCCGGGTGCCGATCGCCAGGTCGGAGTGTCCCGACACCAACGACGCGACGAGCGGCAGCAGGGCGGACAGGTCGGTGGACAGGTCCACGTCCATGTAGGCGAGGACGTCCGCGTCGGAGCGGGACCAGACGTCCTGCAGCGCACGGCCGCGTCCCTTCTGCCGGAGGTGCACCACGCGGACGTGTGCCAGCTCGCCGGCCAGGGCGGCCGCGATGTCGAAGGTCGCGTCGGTGCTCGCGTTGTCGGCCACCGTGATCCGGAAGGTGTACGGCAGCTGGGTCGACAGGTGCTGGTGCAGCCGCCGGACGCTGCCGGCCAGGTCGACCTCCTCGTTGTAGACCGGCACGACGACATCGAGCACGGGCGCCGTCGGCGCGGCCGGGAAGGACGGGGCCGCCGCGGGCGCCCACGGGAGCGGGACGGCGGCGCGGTCGACGAGACCGGTCATGTGGTCACGCTGCCCGTCGCGCCGGTGCCGTCGGGCCGCTGACCACCCGGAGCACCGGGGCCGGAGCCGTCGCCGTCGTGGTCTCCGGAGGGGCCGCCGGGAGGCCGTCCGTCCGGTGCCTGACCGAGCTGGCCACCCGGCGGCTGGCCACCGGGAAGCTGGCCCTGCTGGCCGGCGCCGGGTGCCCCGGGCACCGTCGCGGCGGTGGCGTCGTCGCGGGCGGCGAGGGCCACGCCGCCGGCGGCGAGCACCCCGAGGCTGACGACCGCGGCGGCCACCGTGTGACCGGTGCTCCAGCGCCGCGGCCGGGCTCCCTCCCCCGGGTGCGGAGGCGCAGGCGGAGGCGGAGGCGGAGGCATGTCGTGGTCTCGGGTGGTGGTCACGCTGGTCTCCTGGGTGCTCGGCGGTGTGCGGGGCGGACTTCTCGTCCGCCCGTCTGCCAAGGACTGTCGACGCCTCGGCTGTACGCCGGCTGTGACCCGTCTGCGGATCAGCCACGTCCGCTCGCGGCGCTCCCACCGGTCCCGTCGTCGAGCGACGACGCATGGGGTGCGAGCTCGGCTGCCCGGGGTTGCAGGACCCACCAGTGCCCGGGCAGCGCCGGGACTCCCACACCGCGAGCAGGCGTCGTACAGCGACCTCTCAGGCTCGCCCCCGACAGTCCTCTCGACGCATCCGCTGACCAGTACGGAGATCCCGCCATGACGACGCTCGTCGAACCACCGAACGCGACCGACGCCGCACCCGTGCCCGACCGGCACGGCGCGACGCCGGCCGCTCGTGACCGGACCCGGCGCCTGCTCCGCGGGCCGGATGCCGATCCGTCGTGGGCCCGACCGGCGCTGCTCGGCCTGCTGGCCGCGACCGCGCTCCTCTACCTGTGGGGGCTCGGCGCGTCGGGCTGGGGCAACTCGTTCTACTCGGCCGCCGCGCAGGCCGGGTCGGTGAGCTGGAAGGCCTTCTTCTACGGCTCCTCCGACGCCGCCAGCTCGATCACCGTCGACAAGACGCCGGCCTCCCTGTGGGTGATGGCGCTGTCGGTGCGGCTGTTCGGGCTCAACGCGTGGAGCATCCTCGTGCCGCAGGCGCTGATGGGGGTCGCGACGGTAGGGCTCGTGCACGCAACGGTGCGGCGGTGGCACGGGCACCCGGCCGCGCTGATCGCCGGCGCCGTCACGGCGCTCACACCGGTGGCCGTGCTGATGTTCCGCTTCAACAACCCCGACGCGCTGCTGGTGCTGGCCCTGGTCGGAGCGGCGTACGCGACGGTCCGCGCGACCGAGACGGCGAGCACCCGCTGGCTGGCCCTCGCGGGCGCTCTCGTCGGCCTCGGGTTCCTGTCCAAGATGCTCCAGGCACTGCTCGTCGTCCCGGCGCTCGCCCTGGTCTACCTGGTCGCCGCGCCGGCGACGGTCCGCCGCCGCGTCACCTCGCTGCTCGTCGCCGGCGCGACCCTCGTCGGGGTGGCGGGCTGGTGGGTCGCCGTCGTCGAGCTGGTGCCCGCGTCCATGCGGCCGTACGTCGGCGGGTCGCAGACCGACAGCGTCGTGGAGCTGCTCTTCGGCTACAACGGGCTGGGCCGGCTCACCGGCGACGAGACCGGCAGCGTCACGGGTGGCGGTGGTGCGGGCACCGGCACCTCGATGTGGGGCTCGACCGGGTGGACCCGGTTGTTCGGCGCCGAGAACGGCGGCCAGGTGTCGTGGCTGCTGCCCGCGGCGCTCGTGCTCCTGGTGGCCACCGCCGCCCTGGTGCGGCACGCCCCGCGCGCCGACCGGGTCCGCGCGTCCCTGCTGCTGTGGGGCGGGTGGCTGGTGGTGACCGGCCTGGTGTTCAGCTTCATGGCCGGCATCTACCACGCGTACTACACCGTCGCGCTCGCCCCGGCGATAGGTGCCGTGGTCGGCATCGGCGCCACGGTCCTCTGGCGCCGGCGGCGCCACCCGGTAGCCGGCGCGGTCCTCGCGCTGACGGTCGGGGTCACCGCCGCCTGGTCCTACGTCCTGCTCGAGCGCAGCAGCGGCTTCGTGCCGTGGCTGGCGCCGGTCGTGCTCGCGGTCGGGCTGCTCGTAGCACTGGCGCTGGCTGCGGTGACGCTGGTGCCGGCCCGGGTGGCCGCGGCGGTGGCCGGGCTCGCGCTGGTCGTGTCACTGGCCGGCCCGGCGGCGTACGCCGTGCAGACCGCGAGCCAGCCGCACACCGGCTCGATCCCGACAGCAGGCCCGGCGGTCGCCGGTTCGGGCTCGGGCGCAGGGCGCGGCGGTCCGGGCGGCCTCGGCGCTGCCCCGCCGCAGGCCGGGGGCACTGCCCTGCCCGGGACCGGTGGCGGGGTCGGCGGCAGGGTCGGCGGCGGGGCCGGCGGCCTGCTCGGGGCGTCGAGCGTGAGCGCGGAGATGGCCGCGCTGCTGTCGGCCGACGCGTCGTCCTACACCTGGGCGGCCGCGGCGGTGGGGTCCAACAACGCCTCCGGCTACCAGCTGGCGACCGACCTGCCGGTGATGGCGGTCGGCGGCTTCAACGGCAGCGACCCGTCACCGACGCTGGAGCAGTTCCAGGCCTACGTGGCCGCCGGAGCGATCCACTACTTCCTCGGTGGTGGCGGCTTCGGCGGCCAGAACGGTGGCTCCTCGGCGTCCACCGAGATCGCCGCCTGGGTCCAGTCGACCTTCCCCGAGCAGAGCGTGGGCGGCACCACCGTCTACGACCTCAGCGCAGGGTCGACCACCTGACGGAGGGGAGCGCCAGGGCCGGACGGGGTTGTGGGCGCCCTGCCCCACAACCCCGTCCGGTCCCCCGCGGGAACCGAGGGGGCAACGGCGTCAGTGGGCCTTGTCGTACGCCTCGGCGACGGTGGCGGGGATGCGGCCGCGCTCGTTGACCTTGTGCCCGTTGGCTCGCGCCCACTCCCGGATCTGGGCGGTGCGGTTGTCGCCGCCGGTCTTGCGGCGAGCACCGCTGCGGCCGGACGACCGGCCTCCGACCCGCCGCGCCACGCCGACGTACTGCGCGAGCGAGTCACGGAACGCCGCGGCGTTCTTGTCGCTCAGGTCGATCTCGTAGGCGATGCCGTCGAGCGAGAACGACACGGTCTCGTCGGCACTGCCGCCGTCCATGTCGTCGACCAGGATGACCTGCACTTTCTGGGCCATGAGGCAATCTCTCCATAAGGTTCGGCAGGAATAGTGAATTTCAGGATCGACAATAGCGAAAGAACCATGTCAGGGAAAATGGCACGGTCCTTGTTCGATATCCACCTGGGCAGCGCCGAATATCCGTGGCACAGAATTGCCCGGAGTCAGCGGTCGTCGCGCTCCTCGCGGGCCTCACGGTCGGCGTAGCGCTTCACGGCCACGGCGATGGCGACGAACGCGACGGCGGCCACCACGGGCGGCACCAGGGCGGCGACGACCGACACCTCAGCCGCCCTCGGGCTTGAGCAGCGGGAACGCGATCGTGTCCCGCAGCGATGCCACGCCGGTGAGCAGCCGGATCAGCCGGTCGATGCCCAGACCCATCCCACCCTGCGGGGGCATGCCGAACTCCATCGCGCGCAGGAAGTCCTCGTCGAGGTTCATCGCCTCGGGGTCGCCGCCCGCAGCCTTCAGCGACTGCTCGACCAGCCGCCGGCGCTGCTCGACCGGGTCGTTCAGCTCGGAGTAGGCCGGCGCCAGCTCGACGCCTCCGATGATGAGGTCCCAGGCCTCGACGAGGCCGGGCGTCGAGCGGTGCGGCTTCGCGAGCGGCTTGACCTCGGCCGGGTAGTCGGTGACGAAGGTCGGCTGCAGCAGGTGGTCCTCGACCAGCTGCTCGTAGAGCTCGACGACCACCTCGGCGGCGGTCCAGGCCGGCTGCAGCGCGACGTCGTGCTTGTCGGCGAGCTTGCGCAGGACCTCGACCGGGGTGTCGACGCCGACCTCCTCGCCGACCGCGTCCGACACGGCCTCCAGGATCGGCAGGTGGCGCCACTCCCCCTCGAGGTCGATCTCGCCCCCGCGGCCGTCGGGCACCACGGTCGAGCCCAGCGCCCGGGCGGCGTCGACCACGATCTCCTTGGTCAGATCGGCCATCGTGCCGTAGTCGCCGTATGCCTCGTAGACCTCGAGCATCGTGAACTCGGGACTGTGCGTGGAGTCGACACCCTCGTTGCGGAAGTTGCGCCCGATCTCGTAGACCCGGTCCAGCCCGCCGACGACCAGGCGCTTGAGGTAGAGCTCGATCGCGATGCGCAGGTACATCGGCTGGTCGAACGCGTTGAGGTGGGTCGCGAACGGACGCGCCGCGGCCCCGCCGTGGAGCGGTTGCAGCAGCGGGGTCTCGACCTCGAGGAAGTCGTGCCGGTCCAGCGTCTCGCGGACCGACTTCAGCACGGTCGCGCGGTTGCGGACCATCTGGCGCGAGTCCGCGTTGACCGCGAGGTCGACGTAGCGCATCCGCACGCGGGCCTCGGGGTCGGTGAGCCCCTTGTGCTTGTCGGGCAGCGGGCGCAGCGCCTTGGCCAGCATCGTCCAGCTGCTCGCCTGGACCGACAGCTCGCCGCGCCGGGAGCTGATCACCTCGCCCTCGACGCCGACGTAGTCGCCGAGGTCGACGTCGGACTTCCACGCGGCGAGCGACTCGTCGCCCACGCCGTCGAGGGAGACCATGACCTGCAGCTCGCCGGTGCCGTCGCGCAACGTCGCGAAGCACAGCTTGCCGCCGGTGCGCGAGAGCACCACCCGGCCGGTGACGCCGACCCGGACCCCGGTCTGCTGGTCCGGGTCGAGGTCGGGGTGGGCCGCGCGAAGGTCGGCCAGCGTGGTGGTGCGCGGGAACGACACCGGATACGGGTCGACGCCGCGCTCGCGCATCCGGTCGAGCTTGTCCCGGCGTACCCGCATCTGCTCGGGCTGGTCCGTGGGGACCGGCTCGGCCGGCGGGACGCTGGGCTCACTCACACGCCCCAGGCTACCGACCGGACCCGCCCACCCCCGGCCGCCGTGGCCACCACCCGCCTCCGCGCCAGTCCCCCTCCCGGCCGGGGTTGATCACGTCCACGTGGGCAGCAGCCGCCACCAGCGGTGAGTACGCCACCACCGGCGGACGCTCGCCACGTGCACGTGATCAACGGGGCGGGGGGGTCAGGGGTCAGGGGTCCGGGGTCAGGGGTGGGGGGTGTTGCGCTCGAAGACGAGGCGCAGGCCGATCAGGGTGAGCCAGGGCTCGTACGCGTCGAGGAGCGCGGCGTCGTCGAGGACGAGGGTCGCGAGGCCCCCGGTAGCGATCGCGGTCACGACGTCGGGGTCGCCGTCGGGACCGACGATGGCCGCCGCCATCCGGGCCACGACGCCGTCGACCTGGCCGGCGAAGCCGTACAGGATGCCCGACTGCAGCGCCTCGACGGTGCTGCGGCCGATCACCGAGCGCGGCCGCGCCAGCTCGACCCGCCGGAGCTGGGCACCGCGGCTGCCCAGGGCGTCGACCGAGATCTCGATGCCGGGCGCGATCGCGCCGCCGAGGTACTCCCCGTTCGCCGAGACGGCGTCGAAGGTCGTCGCGGTCCCGAAGTCGACGACGATCGCGGGACCGCCGTAGAGCTCGACGGCCGCCACCGCGTTGACGATCCGGTCGGTGCCGACCTCCTTGGGGTTGTCGGTGAGGACCGGGACCCCGGTCCGGACGCCGGGCTCGACCACGACCGACGGCACGTCGCCGTAGTAGCGGAGCAGCATGTCGCGCATCTCGTGCAGCACGGACGGCACGGTCGAGCACAGGGCGACGCCGTCGACCACCTCGTCGCCACGCCGCCGTCCCGGGTGCTGGGCCAGCAGGCCGTGCAGGACCACCGCGATCTCGTCGGCCGTACGGTGCGCCTCGGTCGCGATCCGCCAGTGCTCCACCAGGTCGGCGCCGTCGAACAGCCCCAGCACGGTGTGCGTGTTGCCCACGTCGATCGCGAGCAGCATCAGGGTTCCCGCAGCGCGATCGGCACGTTGTCGATCAGTCGGGTGGTGCCGACCCGGGCCGCGACGGCCAGCAGGGCGCCGCCGGTCGCCTCGTCGGGGACCTCGGCCAGCGTCATCGGGTCGACCAGCGCGAGGTAGTCGACCTCGATCGCGGGCTGGGCCGCCAGCACGGCACGCGCCGCGTGCCGTACGGCGTCCGCACCGGCGGCCTCTTCGGCCACTCCGGCGAACAACGCCGCCGACAGCGACAGGGCCGCCGCCCGGTCCTCGGTCGTGAGGTACATGTTCCGGGACGACAGCGCCAGACCGTCGGGGTCGCGCACGGTCGGCACCGCGTCGACCTCGACCGGGAAGTTCAGGTCCTGCACCATCCGCGCGATCAGCAGCAGCTGCTGGGCGTCCTTCTGGCCGAAGTACGCCACGTCCGGCGTCGTGAGGTTGAGCAGCTTGGCGACGACGGTGAGCACACCGTCGAAGTGCCCCGGCCGCGACGCCCCCTCGAGGACGTCACCGAGGGGCCCGGCGTGCACCTGCACCTGGGGTCGGCCCGCCGGGTAGACCTCGTCGGCCGACGGCGCGAAGACGACGTCGACCCCTGCCTCCTCGCACAGTGCGACGTCGGACTCGAGCGTCTTCGGGTAGCGCGAGAGGTCCTCCGACGGCGCGAACTGCAAGGGGTTGAGGAACACCGTGACCACCACCACGTCGCACCGCGAACGAGCGACGTGCACCAGCTCGCGGTGTCCGGCGTGCAGCGCGCCCATCGTCATCACGACGCCGACCTCGCCGTCGCGCCCGGCGAGCGCGGCCCGCAGGTCGGCGCGGGTGTGGACGAGGTGCGTGGTCACGTCGGGTCCGACGCGAGGGCGTCGAGCAGGGCCATGGCTGCCTCCGGTCTGAGCAGGCCGGCGGCCAGCGCGCGGTCCGCGGTGAGCCTCGCCATCGCGACGTACGCCGACGCGGTGTCCGGCGACACCGCGCGCAGGACCGCGACGTGCGCGGCGACGGTGCCTGCGTCCCCCCGCGCCACCGGTCCGGTCAGGGCGGCGTCCCCGGCGCGCAGTGCGTTGTCGAGGGACGCACCGAGCAGGGGCGCCAGCAGCCGTTCGGGGTCGGTGACACCGCAGCGCCGCAGGAGGTCGACCGACTCGTTGACGAGGGTGGCGAGGTGGTTCGCGCCGCCGGCGAGCGCCGCGTGGTACAGCGGGCGCGCCTCCTCGTCGACCCACTGCGGCTCGCTGCCCATCTCGACGACCAGCGCCTCGGCGATCGGGCGCAGGGGCTCGGGGGCGGTCACGCCGAAGCAGGCGCCGGTCAGCCGGGCCAGGTCCTCGGACCGTCCGGTGAACGTCATCGCCGGGTGCAGGGCGAGCGGCAACGCCCCGAGCCGGGTCACCGGGTCGAGCACGGCCACGCCGTACCGCCCGCTGGTGTGCACGACCAGCTGACCCGGGCGCACCTCGCCCGCGGCCGCGAGACCCGCGACCAGCTCGGGCAGCACGTCGTCCGGGACGGTGAGCAGCGCGAGCTCGGCCGCCGCCAGCACCTCGGTCGGCGGTACGACCGGAACGCCGGGCAGCAGGGCCCCGGCGCGGCGCCGCGAGGCGTCCGAGACCCCCGAGGCCGCGACCACTCGATGGCCGGCCCGGGCGAGAGCGGCACCGAGCACCACGCCGACGCGCCCCGCGCCGACGACCCCGACCGACAGCCGAGCAGGCCGGTCGTCGACCGAGGGGTTGGGTGTCACAGGATGTTCCAGTCCTTGCGGGGGTACCGGACGGCTGTCAGCGTACGGCGTGGCCGGTCACCCGGCCGGTCGGTACCTCGTCATGACCACGCCGGTGGTCGTCGTCACGGACGAGACCAGCTCGAGCCGGCGCGCCTGACCGGCGTCGCGGAACAGCTTCTTGCCGCCGCCCAGGACGACCGGATGGATGGCCAGCGCGTACTCGTCGACGAGGTCGTGCGACATCAGGGTCTGGACGAGGTCGGCGCTGCCGAGCACCGAGATGGTGCCGCCCTCCCGCTCCTTGAGCTCGCGCACCTGGGTCGCGGCGTCCGACAGCACGGTCGTCCCGGCCCACGACGCCTCGGTCATGGTGCGGGAGGCGACGTACTTCGGCACGTGGTTGAGGTGCCTGGCGAACGGGTCGTCGTCGCCGACCGTCGGCCAGAACGCGGCCATCTTGTCGTAGGTCCTGCGACCGAACAGCTGGGCGTCGGTCGCCGCCATCCCCGGGACCGCCTGCTGCAGGAACGTCTCGTCGATGTACGACCGCTGCCAGCCGCCCTGGGCGAAGCCGCCCTCGGTGTCCTCGTGGGCGTCGCCAGGAGCCTGCACCACGCCGTCCAGCGACATGAACTCCACCACCACCAGCCTGCGCACCGGCCCGCCTCTCGTCGTTGCCGCCCGTCCCGGTGTAGACCGGACCACGGCGGTCGGGTCATCGGGGTGCTCGACCAGCCGCCCGGAGGCCACGATGACAGGTGACCAGGACCCGTTCGACCTGCAGCGGTTCGTGGCGGCGCAGGACGCCGGCGGCACGTACGACGAGGCGCTGGCCGAGCTCTGGGCGGGCCGCAAGCGCAGCCACTGGATGTGGTTCGTCTTCCCGCAGCTGGCCGGTCTCGGTCGCAGCAGCACCGCCGCGCACTTCGGGATCACCGGCCCGGAGGAGGCACGCGGGTACCTCGCGCACCCGGTCCTCGGACCCCGGCTGAGGGAGTGCGCGCAGGCGCTGGCGGACCGCACCGGCACCGACCCGGTCGCGGTCCTCGGACCGGTCGACGCGCTCAAGCTCCGCTCGTCGATGACGCTGTTCGCCCGCGTCGGTCCGGACGAGCCGGTGTTCCGGGACGTGCTGGACCGCTACTACGACGGGGCGGAGGACCCTGCGACCGTGTCGCTGCTCAGCGGCTGACGCACCTCTTCGCGCGCCGGCAGGTCCTCGAAGACGTCGGAAAGCAGCCGCCCTGCGCCACCGTGCACGACCACGCAGTGCTCACGTGAGACGCTGCGCGCCCACTGCTCGTCGCTGGCGTCGGGGTTCCTGATCACGTGCAGCTGGCTGCGGTGCTCCTTCAGGCCGTTGATGATCCGGACGGCCACTGACGAGGTGTCGACGGTGACCCCGATCTGCCGGTCCGGAACGCCCCGCAGGTGGTAGACGGCGTGCGGGTTCCACGGCGTCATGCCCTTGCGCGCCCGGGTCGCGTTCCAGCGCTCGAACACGGACTGCGGGATCGCCCCGTGCAGCAGCCGGTGCAGCCCGGGTCCCGCTGTCGCGGCGACCCGGTCGAACGCCGCGTCGGTGGCCGCGCCGACCCTGATGTGGTCCGGGTGCCCGGTGATGCCGTCCGGTCCGAAGGTGGCGACGACGTCGGGGCGCTCCTCGGCCATCACGGTGGCGATCCGGTCGACCAGCTCCTCGAACGGCACGTCCGGCACCGCCCCGTCGTCGTAGTCCAACCACTCGTGCCGGTCCGGCGGCCGACCGAGCACGCGCCACGCGGCCTCGTCCTCGGCCCGGCGGACGGCACCCAGGGTCTCTCGGGTGGCCGGGAAGCCCGGCGGGATCTCCCCGGCGGCGCCGTCGGTCGCGTGCACCAGCACGTAGCGGAAGCCGGGGTCGTCGCCATGCAGGGCGACCGTGCCGGCGAGCCCGTAGGCGTCGTCGTCCGGGTGCGCGACGACCATCATCAGGGTGCGCCGGGGCTCCACGCCGGAATGATCGGCCCGCCGGTGCACCCGTGTCGAGCCGCGAGGCCGCTCTGGGACGATCCCTGCCTGATGGCGGACCGGTGGGTGACCTGGCGGGTGGCGACCGAGCGCGCGCTCTACGGGCCGTCCGGGTTCTACCGCCGTCACCGGCCGGCGGCGCACTTCCGCACCTCGGTGCACGCGTCGCCGCTGATCGCCGAGGCGTTCCTGTCCCTGGCGCGGGGCGCCCGCCTGCGGGCCGTGGTCGACGTCGGGGCGGGCAGCGGCGAGCTGCTCGTCGACCTGCACCGGCTGGCGCCGGACCTGTCCCTGACGGGCGTCGACGTCGCCGGCCGGCCGGCGGGCCTGCCGGCCTCCATCGGGTGGACCGGCTCGGTCCCTCGTGGGGCGGACGTCCTCCTGGTCGCGCACGAGCTTCTCGACGACGTCCCGGTCGAGGTGGCCGAGCACGACGGGCGGTGCTGGCGGCTGGTCCTCGTCGACCCGGCGACCGGCGAGGAGCGGGCCGGCGACCAGGCGACCGGCCGGGACGCGGACTGGCTCGACCGGTGGTGGCCGGCGGCCGGACCCGGCGCCAGGGCGGAGGTCGGCGGGCCGCGCGACGAGACCTGGGCCGGCCTCGTCGGCTCCTTGCGCCGCGGCGTCGCCGTCGCCGTCGACTACGCCCACGATCGCCACAGCCGGCCGGTGCGCGGCAGCGTCACGGCGTACCGCGACGGGCGTCAGGTCCGACCCGTGCCGGACGGCAGCTGCGACGTGACCAGCCACGTCGCCCTGGACGCCTGCGCCGCCGCGGGTGTGCTGGCCGGCGCGACGGCGACGGTGCGCACCGACCAGCGCACGGCCCTCGCCGCGCTCGGCGTGACCGCACCGCGCCCGCCGCACGCCCTCGCGCAGACCGACCCTGCGGCCTACGTCCGCGCGCTCTCGGCCCGCGGCGAGCTCGCCGAGCTGAGCGACCCGGCCGGGCTGGGCGGGTTCGGCTGGCTCGTGCAGGGCGTGGGGGCCGCGCTGCCGCCGGGGCTGCGCGCGGCTCAGGCGCCGACCGGCACCGAGTCGTAGCCGCGCAGGACGAACGTCGGCCGACGCAGCGGGTCACCGGCAAGGTGCAGGTCGGGGCAGCGGCGCAGCAGGGTCGGCAACGTGATCTGGAGCTCCATCCGCGCAAGTGGCGCTCCGAGGCAGTGGTGCAGCCCGGCGCCGAACCCGATGTGCGCGTTGGGGCGGCGGGTCACGTCGAGCACGTCCGGGGCGGAGAACTGCGCGGGGTCGCGGTTGGCCGCACCGAGCAGCGCGGCCACCTTCGTCCCGGCCCGCACCTGGGTCCCGCCGAGGTCCGCGTCCTCCTTCGCGGTGCGCTCGAAGAGCTGCAGCGGCGCGTCGAAGCGGATCATCTCCTCGATCGCGCCGGCCACGACGTCGGGGTCGTCGATGCCGGCCCGGACCGCGGCCAGCTGCTCCGGGACGGCCAGCAGGGCGACCACGCCGTTGCCGAACGCGTTGACCGACGCCTCGTGCCCGGCGTTGAGCAGCAGGATCGCGGAGGCGACCAGCTCGTCACCGGTGAGCCGGCGACCGTCGTCCTCGGCCGCGACCAGGTGGCTCACCAGGTCGTCGCGCGGGGCGCGGCGCCGCTCGTCAGCCAGGTCGCGCATGTACGCGGCGAACTCGGCGGCGGCAGTCACCGCCCGGGACGCGACGTCGGCGGCCCGGTCGTACTCGTACATCGCCACGATGTCGGCCGACCACGGGCGCAGCAGCGGCCGGTCCTGCTCCGGGACGCCGAGCAGGTCGGCGATGACCGCGACGGGCAGCGGCTCGGCGTAGTCCCTGATCAGGTCGAACGACGTGAGGTCCGCCGCGTCGAGCAGCGCCTCCGCGGTGGCCTGCACCCGGGGCCGGAGCCGCTCGACGTGACCGCGGGCGAAGGCCTTGGCCACCAGGGACCGGAGGCGGGTGTGCGCCGGGGGCTCGTTCTCCATCATCTGGTCGCGGTGCAGCGCGTTGAAGGGCTCGAACGCCTCGACGGGCTCCTTGTCGACCCAGAGCCGACCGAAGCGCCGGTCGCGCAGCACCGCGTTGGCGGAGGCGTAGGTCACCGCGAGCCACTGCGAGGTCTGCTCGTGCCAGACCAGGGGCGCCGTGCCGCGCAGGCGCGCCAGGGTGGGGTACGGGTCGTCCACGAACCCGGCGTCGGCCAGGTCGAGGTCGGCCAGGGTTCGCCGTGTCACCGCTGCACAGTAGGTGGTCGCGCGGGCTCGGGAGAGGTCATCCATCGATCGGGACGGGCGGAGGCGCGCGACACCCTGGCCCGCTCCACCTCGGCGTCCACCAGGGCCCGGGCCTCGTGCTGGTCGCGGTGCGCCGCGGTGGCGGTCACCGGCCCGGGGGTGGTGTCGAGGTGCACGCTGGCCAGGCCCAGCCGCCGCTGGACCGGCCCCTGGGCGAGCCGCACGCTCTGGACCTTCTCGTGCAGGACGACGTCGGTCACGCGGGTCAGCCGCCCGCGGCGGGTGACCAGTACCCGGTCGTCGGCGCCGACGCCCAGCTGCCGCCAGGCGAACGGGTCCAGCCAGCGGGCCGACGGTGGGACGCCGGCCAGGGGGACCGCGTCGACGTCGACACCGGGCAGCACCCTGGCCACCAGCCGGAGAGCCTGGGTGCGCGGCGCGACCGGGCACAGCACCGACGCGCGGCCCTGTCCCTCGCCCACGTAGCCGGCCACGTCGACCTCGACCTTGCACCAGCCCTTCGAGCGCCAGAGCAGCGGCTCGGTGAGGCGGACCGCCTGGACGCGGCCCGGCGGCACCGTCTGGGCCCGGGTCTCGAGCAGGCCGTGCCGCAGCCGCAGGCCGTCCGGCGACTCGGCCACGGTGAAGCCGAAGGCCACGACGACGCTGCCGACCGTCACCGGGATGATCGCGAGAGCGAACGGCACCGCGAAGCCGAGCAGCGAGATCTCGCTGGCGATCACCGCCATGACCGCGAGGAGGAGCAGCGCCACCAGGGCGGAGAGCACGGCGACCGAGCGCACCGTCGACTCCACCAGGCGCGCGAGCGGCACCTCGAGGAGGATGTGCTCCGGGGCCTCCGGCGTCTCGTGGTGCAGGCCGGCGGCCCGGGCCAGCAGCTCGGCGCGCAGCCGGTGGGCCGCCTCCTCGGACAGGTAGGCGAGCGGCGCCTCGGACGACGAGCCGCCCGCCACCTCCAGCCGCAGCTCGGCCAGGCCGAGGACCCGGGCGACGAACGGGCGGACCACGTCGACCGCCTGCAGCCGGTCCAGCCGCACCTGGCGGCTGCGCTTGTGCAGGATGCCGGTCTCGAGCCGCAGGTCGTCGGGGCCGATGCGGTACCGCGTGACCCGCCACGCCAGCCAGCCGTACGCGACGCCGAGCGGGACGCTCACCGCGACGGCGCCGAGCAGCCAGGGGACCGAGACGTCGCCATAGGCCTGCTGCGCGGCGATGGCCACCGCCGCGGCGAAGACCTTCCAGCCGCGCAGCAGCGGGCTCAGCGGGTGCAGCCGGTGGTACTCGCCGGTGCCCGCCGCGGCGGGCAGGACGTCAGACACCCGCGGCGCCGGCCTCTCCGCGGGCGGCCAGCCGGTCACGCAGGCGCGCCGCCTCGGCGGGCACGAGGCCCGGGATCTGGGCGTCGGTGGCCGCCGCGGCGGTGTGCAGCTGCACGGTGGCGAGCCCGAAGCGGCGGTCGAGGGGCCCGGCCGTGACGTCGACGAACTGCATCCGGCCGTACGGCACCACCACCAGCTGCCGGCGCAGGATCCCGCGGGTGACCAGCAGGTCGTCGGCCCGCTCGGCGTAGCCCCACGAGCGCACGCTGCGCCCGATGACGACCCATCCCCAGACCATCCCGACCAGCCCGACCAGCACGGCCACCACGCCCAGCCAGACCGCGACCTGGGCGAGCAGCACGGCGGCCGCCACCAGCACGAGCAGGGCGGCGGCCACGCTCAGCAGCCGTCGCAAGGTCGCGAGCCGGGGGGACACCCGCACCCAGGGCTCACCGGGCGGGTCGAACGGCTCCATGACCCCGACGCTACCCAGTCGCGGGGTCCGGTGCCGCGCTCCGCCGCGGGGCGGCGAAGGCTGGCAGACTCGGGCCTCGTGAGCACGAGCGGGCACACCGAGCGGGTCGTCGGCGTCGGGGCGGGTGCCGACGTCGTGGAGTCCGCCACCCACCCGTCCCGTGGCGACGCCCTGGCGACCCAGGACATGGTGCTCAACATCGGGCCGCAGCACCCCGCGACGCATGGCGTGCTGCGGCTGCGGCTGGTCCTCGACGGCGAGCGGATCGTCACCGCCGAGCCGGTCGTCGGCTACATGCACCGGGGCGCGGAGAAGCTGTTCGAGGTGCGCGACTACCGCCAGATCGTGGTGCTGGCCAACCGGCACGACTGGCTCTCGGCGTTCGCCAACGAGCTCGGCGTCGTGCTGGCGGTCGAGCGGATGCTCGGCATGGAGGTGCCGGTGCGCGCCGTCTGGCTGCGCACCCTGCTGGCCGAGCTGAACCGGGTGCTCAACCACCTGATGTTCATGGGCTCGTACCCGATCGAGCTGGGCGCGATCACGCCGATCTTCTACGCCTTCCGCGAGCGGGAGACGCTGCAGGCCGTCATGGAGGAGGTCTCGGGCGGCCGGATGCACTACATGTTCAACCGGGTCGGCGGCCTCAAGGAGGAGCTGCCGGCGGGCTGGACCGGACGCGCCCGGCAGGCCGTCGGCGACGTGCGGCGGAGGCTGCCCGACCTGGAGAACCTGGTGCTGGGCAACGAGATCTTCCAGGCCCGCACCCGCGGCGTGGGGGTGCTGGCGCCGGAGACGGTCGCGGCCTACGGGGTGAGCGGGCCGATCGCCCGCGCCTCCGGGGTCGACTTCGACCTGCGCCGCGACGAGCCGTACCTCGCCTACGGCGAGCTCGACGTGCCCGTCGTGACGCGCACCGAGGGCGACTGCCTGGCGCGGTTCCAGGTGCTGGCCGAGCAGGTCCGGGTCGCGTTGGACCTGGCCGACGCCTGCCTCGACCGGCTCGCCTCGCTGCCCCCGGGTCCGGTGAGCACGCGGCTGCCCAAGGTGCTCAAGGTGCCGGAGGGTGCGACGTACTGCTGGACCGAGAACCCGTTGGGCCTCAACGGCTACTACCTCGTCTCCCGCGGTGAGAAGACGCCGTGGCGGCTCAAGCTGCGCTCGGCGTCCTTCAACAACGTGCAGGTGCTCTCCGAGCTGCTCCCGGGGACGCTGGTGGCCGACATGGTGGCCATCCTGGGGTCGATGTTCTTCGTCGTCGGCGACGTCGACAAGTGACCCTGCCCCGGACGCGGTCAGGCGGTGCGGCGGACCTCGGCGACGACCGGGGTCTCCCGGGCGTGGTCGAGCGGCTCCTGCTCGCGGTCGGCCGTGGGGTCGAGCAGCCGGCGCTCGGGCAGGTTGGCCAGGACGCTCCAGGCGAGGCGGTCGGCCGGAGCCGGCGCGGGCCCGAGCACGATCTCGGTGACGACCGTGTCGTCCCCACGGTCCGGCGCGGCCAGGGCGGCCGCGACGTCGGGGCCGGCCGCCACGTCGGCCGGGTCGCCGAGCGCCAGCCGCACGAGGGGCATCCGCAGGGTGACCCACCGCTCGTCCGCCGCGGTGGCCAGCGACTGCTCGCGCACCGCCGCGAGCGCAGCCAGGGCGTGCGCCTCGTCCAGCTCGGCGCGCAGGCCGGCCACGGTCGCCCGCAGCGCGACGACCTCCGCGCGCAGCGCCGCGGTGCGGACGTCGTCGCGGCTGCGCACCATCGCGGTGAGCAGCCGACGCCAGGTGGGGGGTTTCCGGTGCCGTCCAGCCATGGCTGGGACCGTACGCCCGGCCGGGCCCCGGGTGGTGGCGCCACGCGGGAACGCCTCACAAGTCACTCGAGTCACACCAGCCCCTAGGGAGTCCCACCATGAGCCTCACGCTGCTCTCCTGGCGGCGCGCCGTGCAGGCGCTCTACGCCGAGGTCCGGGCCAGCACCGACCCCGCGGCCGGGCACGCGGCCTGGCGGGCGGGGCGCGACGAGCTGCTGGGCCGCCACCCGGACAGCCCGCTGCCGGCCGAGGACCGCGCCGGGTTCGCCGGGGCGCGGGTGGAGCCCTACGACCCGGCGTACCGCTTCGAGGCCGAGGTGGACCCGGACGTCGAGCCGCGCCGGCTCGAGGTGCCGACCGCCACCGACGGGGTGGTGCCGTTCGAGCGGATCGGCGTCGTGCACCTGCCCGGCCTGGGCGACCTCGACGTCTGGTGGCTGGACTCCTACGGGGGCGGGTTGTTCGTCCCGGTCAAGGACGCCCTCGCGGGCCGCGGTACCTACGGCGCGGGCCGCTACCTGCTCGACACGGTGAAGGGCGCCGACCTCGGCGGCGACGTCGACCTGTCGACCGGCCGGGGCACGCTGGTGGCCGACCTCAACTTCGCCTACAACCCGTCGTGCGCGTACGACCCCGCCTGGGCCTGCCCGCTCGCCCAGCCCGGGAACGTCCTGCCCGTCGAGCTCCCCGTCGGCGAGCTGCACCCGCTGGTCCCCCCGGCCGCCGGCTGACCGACCGCCGCTGTCAGCCGGCGGCGAGGGCGGCGTCGGAGGAGAACAGCAGCGAGATCGTGACCTTGCCCTGCTTGAGCGCGGTCTTCGACAGCGGCCCGCCGGCGTCCAGCGAGGTGAAGCTGTCGAAGGACAGCCCGTAGGTCTGCTCGAGGCCCGGCTGGCAGAAGGGACGGTCCGGGCACTCCGGCGGGCCGCCCAGCACCAGCCCGCTGGTGCACGTCTCGGCGAGGTCGGACAGCGTCTGCACGCCGTACTCCTCGGCGAAGGCCGTGGTCACCGCGAACGTGTTGCGGTCGTCGGCCTCGGCCGCGTCGCCGAACTTCAGGCCGACCGTGTCCCCCAGCTCGGTCAGGGCCTGCACGGTCGCCTCGAGGTCACCGCTCGCGAGCGGCTCGGCGTCGGCACCGTTCTCGGCCTTGTTGACGAACTCGGTCAGCGTGCCGACGTACTCGGGGACGACCTGCAGCTGGCCCTTCTCCAGGGCCGGCTCGTAGACCTCGCGGCTGCCGACCGTCTTCACGCTGGTGTCGAACCCGGCCGCGGCGAGCACCTGGGCGTAGACGTTGGCCAGCGTCTGGTTCTCGGAGAAGTTCGCCGCGCCCACGACGACCTTGCCGCTGCCCCCGGACACGCCCTCGGCGAGGCCCTCGGCGGCGACGAACTCCTTCGCGGCGTTCGGGGAGGTCTTGCGGTCGACGTCGGTCGCCTTGTTCAGCGCCACCAGCTTGTCCTGGGTCAGCACCGCCTGGACCTTGTTCAACGCGTCGAGCAGCGGCGCGGTGGCCGCGTCGGCGTTGACCGCCGGGATGATGTTGTCGACGGTCTGCAGCTTCTTGTCGTCCTCGAGCGCGACCAGCCCGTCACCCGCCTGCGCCTCGCAGGCCTGTCCGGACGCGGCGGTGTCACTGCCGGACGCCGTGGGCTCGGCCTTGGTGCCGGACGAGCCGCTGTCGCCGCAGGCGGACAGCGTGAGGGTGAGCAGCAGCAGGCCGGCGGTGCCGACCGTGCGCAGGGTGCGGGAACTCATGGAGGGCCGCCTTCTGTGTCCCGTGGCGGCCGGCTCGGCCACCACGCGTGTCGGGCGGGCCCTTGGTCGGACCCGCGTGTTCGGTTACACCCCAGCACGGGGTTGTGACAACCGCAACCGCGGGGGTGGTCACGGAACGGTGACAGCCCGCTGCCCGTCCACGGACGAGGGACCACCCGTCCCGTCACCCTCGTCCGGCAGGTCGGGCGGGTCCGCCGTGCCACGACGGCGCCCGAGCAGCGACCGCCGCTCCCGTCCCGGGGTCACCCGGTGCTGGACGACCGCGAGCAGCCCCTCCACCAGCAGGGCCAGCCCCGCCACCAGCAGCCCGCCCGCGAGGATCTGCGGCCGGTCCTGCTGGCCGAAGCCGTCGTTGATCACCACGCCCAGCCCGCCGCCACCGACCAGCGCCGCGAGGCCTGCCGTCGCCACGACCTGGACGGCGGCGGTCCGGACGCCGGCCGCGATCAGCGGCACGGCGAGGGGGGTCTCGACGCGGAGCAGGATCGCCGTCTCGGACAGCCCCATCCCGCGCGCCGCCTCGACGACGTCGCGGTCGACCTCGCGGATTCCGACGTAGGTGTTGGTGAGCAGCGGTGGCACGGCGAAGACGGCCAGCGCGACGATCGTGGCCCGGTTGCCGAAGCCGATCGCGGTGGCCGCGAAGATCGTCAGCAGGGCCAGCGTCGGGATGGCGCGCGAGACGTTGGTGACCGCCACGGTGACGCCGCCGCCACGGCCGGTGTGACCGAGCACCATGGCCAGCGGCATGGCGACCACGGCGCCGATCAGCACCGCGAGACCCGAGATGTACAGGTGCTCGTACGTGAGGTGGGGGACCCCCTTGGCCCCCTGCCAGTTCAGCGGGTCGTTGAGCCAGACGAACGCGTCGCCGAGGAGGTTCACGCCCGCCCCCTGGACCACGGGGTCATCAGTCTGGTCGCGAGGGCGAGCAGGAGGTCGAACGCCAGGCCCAGGGCCACGGTGAGCACCGAGGCGGTCACGATCTCGGCCCGGTAGAAGTTGTTGTTGAAGCCCCGCATGATCAGCTGGCCGAGGCCACCCTCGCCGACGAGCACGCCCACCGTGACCAGCGCCACCGTGGAGACCGTCGCCACCCGGATGCCGGCCATGATCGTGGGCATCGCGACCGGGAGCTCGACCCGCCACAGCATCCGGCCACGGCTGTAGCCCATCCCGCGGGCGGACTCGCGGACGTCCTCGGGAACGCCCTGCAGTCCGACCAGCATGTTGCGCACGAGGATCAGCAGGGCGTAGATCACCAGGCCGAAGACCACGGTGCGCTTGCGCAGCCCGAAGACCGAGAACGGCGCGATGAACGCGAACAGCGCCACCGACGGGATCGTGTAGAGCACGCCGGTCACGCCGAGCACGGGTCCGGCGAGGCGGCGGTAGCGGTAGGCCAGGAGGGCCAGCGGGAACGCCACCAGGGTGGCGATCAGCACCGACTGCACGGTGAGGAGGACATGGGTCTCCACGGCGTTGCGCAGGTCCCCGGAGTTGTCCTGGACGTACTGCCAGGTGAACCATGGGTTGGCCGGCTCGTCCGCGGCCGATACTCGACCAGAGGCGTGCACCAGCGGTGCACCGTACGGAAGGGCCACGGGTGGACGCTACCCCCGAACCGATGATCCGACTCGACGGCGTCGGGAAGCGCTACGAGGACGGCACCGTGGCGGTTCACGAGCTGGACCTGGACGTCCCCGAGGGCGAGACGGTGGTCCTGGTCGGGCCCTCCGGCTGCGGCAAGTCCACGACGCTGAAGATGGTCAACCGGCTGATCGAGCCGACCAGCGGCCGGATCCTGCTGCAGGGCGAGGACGTCACCCACGTCGACCCGGTCGGGCTGCGACGCCGGATGGGCTACGTCATCCAGCAGACCGGGCTGTTCCCCCACCAGACCGTCGCCGCCAACGTGGCCACCGTCCCCAAGCTGCTCGGCTGGGACCGCAAGCGCGTCGACGCCCGGGTCCACGAGCTGCTCGAGCTCGTCGGCCTGGAGCCGGGACGGTTCGCCACGCGCTACCCGCACCAGCTCTCCGGCGGCCAGCGCCAGCGGGTCGGCGTCGCCCGCGCGCTCGCGGCGGACCCTCCGGTGCTGCTCATGGACGAGCCCTTCGGCGCCGTCGACCCGATCGTCCGCGAGCGGCTCCAGGCCGAGTTCATCCGGCTGCAGCAGGAGGTCCGCAAGACCGTGCTGTTCGTCACGCACGACCTCGACGAGGCGGTGCGGATGGGCGACCGGATCGCGGTGTTCTCCGAGGGCGGCCGGCTCGAGCAGTACGACTCGCCGCCCCGCCTGCTCGGGGCGCCGGCCACCGACTTCGTCGGACAGTTCGTCGGCAGCGACCGCGGTCTCAAGCGGCTGTCGGTCACCACCATCGGGACGCCGGACCTCGAGCACCCGCTGGTGGTGCACCTGGGCGACCGGATCGCCGACGCGGCCGCCTCGCTCCAGTCCGCCGGGGCGCGCTGGGCCGTCGTGCTCGACGACGAGGAGAACCTGCACGGGTGGTTCGCCGCGGACGAGGCCGGCGACGGCACGGTGGGCGACCGCGCCAAGCGGATGGAGGCGTGGCTGCCGACCGGCTCCTCGCTCAAGGCGGCCTTCGCCGAGATGCTGCAGCACGACGCCGGCTGGGTCGCGGTCCTCGACGGCGACCGCTACTGCGGTGTGCTCACGCCCGCCACGCTGCACGAGGCGCTGCGCAGGTCGGTCGAGTCCGACCTGCAGGGCGTCGACCCGGACGCCGTCGAGCTCGAGACGGTGCCCACCGCCTGAGATCCGGCGGCGGCGCACCTTCGACTCCGGCGCACTGTCGACTCCCCCGAGCGGCCCGGAGTTCCTACAGTGGGGCCGTGGCATACCGGAAGCGCGGGACGCTGATCGCCCTCGAGCTGGCGATCCTCGAGGCTGCGGTCGACCACGCGCCCGACGGTGTCTACGGCTTCTCGCTCGCCCAGGACCTCGCCGGCGGCAACGGCAGCGGCCTGGTCGCCCACGGCACGCTGTACAAGGCGCTGGACCGGCTGCGCCGCGCCGGGCTGCTGGAGGCGAGCTGGGAGGACGCCGCGGCCGCGGCCGGCGAAGGCCGTCCCCGGCGGCGGATGTACACCGTCACCGCGGCGGGGCGGCAGGCAGCCGCCGGCGCCCAGACCGCGACCCAGCGCCGGCTCGTCGGCGAGGCACCCGCGTGAGCCGGCCGCCGGTCGCCGTCCGGCTGGCCCTGTGGTGGGTGGACCGGTACACCGCGACCGCACCCGAGCCGGCGCGCAGCGAGCGCCGGGAGGAGCTGCGGGTCGACGTCCACGACCAGCTGGCGGCCGGTGCCGCCGGCCGACGCGGGTGGGGCGTCCTGGGACGGACGGCACGCGGGGCCGGTGCCGACCTGACCTGGCGCGTCTGGCTGGAGGCCGGGTCACGGGGGATCTCCTGGCATCTCACCCACCCGGGGTCCCTGCTCGCCGCCCTGCTCGTGCCGCTGGTCCCGCTCGCGGTGCTGGTCGACCTGGCGCGCGGCCGCGCCCCCGGGCTGGCGGCCGCCGTCGACGTGCTGCTGGTCCCCCTGTCTGCCTGCGCGGTGGGGGTGGCCGTGGTGGCCGCAGTGCGCCGGTGCGCGCGACCGACGCGTCCCGGCCGCACCGGCCTCACCGGCCTGCGGCGCGGGCTGCTGGCCGCGCTGTCCGCCCTGTGGGCGCTGTCCTACCTGTGGCGGTTCGCGCCGCGCCCGCTGGAGACCGTCTCGGCCCTCGCCTGGGGGGGAGTCGGTGCTGCGCTGCTGGCCTACCTCGCAGTAGGCGTCGTCACCCTCGTGCGCCGGGCCCTTGACCTTGGGAAGATACCTTCCTAACATTCTCCTCACATCCCGGAGGAGGTCCCATGCCCATCGCCCGTGCACCCCTGTCGCGCCCCGCCTCGCTGGCCGTGGCCGGCTGGCTCGGCGTCGTGGTCTTCGCCGGGCTGATGGCCGTCTTCGGCGAGGACTCGCTGGGCAACGCGATGTTCTTCGCCGTGATCGGGCTGACGATGGCCGCGTGGGTGGGGCTGCGGCGCAGCCGCCCGGCGCTGTGGGTCTCGTTGGTGCTGGGCCTGCTGCACGTCGTGGAGCAGGTCGCCTACCTGGTGGCCGACGCCCCGGACGCCGGCGCCGGGCTGCTGACGGCCGACGCCGTGGGCCTGGTGGCGGGGGTCCTCGTCGTGACCGGATCGGCCAGGGAGCTGCGCGAACGCCGCCGGCAGCGACGGCAGCGTCAGCAGGACGCCCCCTCGGCTGCCGCCGCGGCGTCCGAGGCACGCGCCGGCGGCTAGGCGAGGGCGGTGGGCCGCTCGTCGTCGGCGTCGGCCGGCGGGACGCGGCAGGTGCGCTCGAGCAGCAGGCCGGCGGCCGAGAGGGCCACCGACGCGAGCACCGCGACCAGGCAGAGCAGCGCCCGGTCGCGGCGGGCGTCGAGGTCCACGTCGGGCAGCAGCACGAGCAGGTACCCGGCGTACAGGCCGCCGACCAGCGGGCCGACGTGCGCGCTGGCCTTCCCGAGCACCGCCATCCGGGCCGTGACGAGCGGGTGCGGCCGCTTCGCCGGCGTCCGCAGCCGGGAGCGCAGCCCCAGCGCCGCGAGGAGCACCACGACGGCGAGCAGGACCAGCCCGGCCGGGGCGGTCCAGGTGAGCGGGGGCAGCGACACACCGCGGTCCGCGCTGACGACGAGCACTCCCCAGGTCACCGCGGTCACCCCGACCAGCAGCGCGACGAGGGTGCCGAGGCGCGTGGGTCTCACGTCGCGGCCCGGGCTGACCGGCTTCGCGGACCCGCCAGGTGCTCGCCGCTCATGGCGTGACGAGCACCAGGTCGTCCCGGCGGCGCACGCCGTCGCGCCCCAGCTGCTCCACGAGGGCGGCGACGGGGCCGCTGCCCGGCAGCTCGGCCGCGGCGTCGACGTCGAGCCAGGGCACCAGGACGAACGCGCGTCCGGCGGCCCGCGGGTGCGGCACCTCGAGGTCCGGCTCGTCGACGACGAGCTCGCCGACCACGATCACGTCGACGTCGAGCGTGCGCGGCCCCCAGCGCACCTCGCGCACCCGGTCGAAGGCGTTCTCGACCGCGAGGGCCCGCTCCAGCAGGGTGCGCGGTGAGTGCCGGCCCTCGGCGACGACCACGGCGTTGAGGTAGTCCGGCTGGTCCGGACCGCCCACCGGGTCGGTCTCGTAGACCGGCGAGACACCGAGCACCCGGAGGCCGGGAGTGTCGGCGAGGGCGTCCACCGCTCCCTGCAGCAGCTCCAGGCGCTCGCCCAGGTTGCTGCCCAGCGCCAGGACGATGCGGCGCCGGGGCCGGTCCTCGGTGGTCACGTGCGCCGTCGCACGATCGTCACCGCGACGTCCTCGAACGGCACCCCGACGGGGGCTTCGGGCTTGTGCACGGTGACCTCGACCTCCTCGACCAGCGGGTAGGACAGCGCGATGTCGGCGATCCGCTGCGCCAGCGTCTCGACCAGGTCGACGGGGTCACTCTCCACCGCGGCGACGACGCGCTGCGCCAGGTCGCCGTAGTGCACCGTGTCGGCGACGTCGCCGGACGCCGCCGCCGGCGCCAGGTCGAGCGCCAGCAGCACGTCGACCACGAACGGCTGCCCGGCCGCCCGCTCCTCCGGCAGCACGCCGTGGTGCCCGAACCCGGCCAGGCCGAGCAGGCGGATCCGGTCCCGGCTCACGGCGCCTCGACGTCGTCGCGCGTCAGGACGGGTGACGCGTGGTGCACCCAGAGCCGCCAGCCCTCGGGTGTCCGGCGGAACACGTTCGTGGCGACCGCCCGTCCGCCGGCGAGGCCGCCGAGCTCGCCGCCGGTGACGTCGTCCAGCCCGGTGAGCATGTTCTCGCCGCAGGTGACCACCGCGACCTCGCCCGCGACGTGCACCGCCACGTCGGTGAGCACGAACTGGATGAACGAGGTGTTGGCCATGATCATCGTCCACGACCGCAGCACCGTGTCCCGGCCGACGAGCGGGGACCAGCCGGGGTGCACGCAGCTCACGCTCGCGGCGTCCGGACCGTCGAGCCACAGCGCGGCCATCAGGTCGGCGTCGCCGGTCTCGAACGCGTCGTAGAGCGACTGGTTCGCGCGCAGCACCGCTGCGGGGTCGTCGGTGGTCACGGCCCGGCCCAGACCTCGTCGCGGCGAGCGGCGCGGCAGGCGGCGACCACCTCGACGGCGTCGCGGGACGGCCGCGGCCGGTGCACCCGCACCGCCCACGCGCCGGCACCGGCCGCCAGCGTCGAGACCGCCGTGGTGGCGTCCTCGCGTCCGGCGGTGGGTCGCGGCTCGCCGTCCGGACCGGCCAGCAGCCGGCCGAGGAAGCCCTTGCGCGACGCCCCGACGAGCACCGGCCGCCCGAGCACGCCGAGGGCGTCGAGGTGGGCCAGCACCGTCCAGCTCTGCTCGGCGTCCTTGGCGAAGCCGAGCCCCGGGTCGACGACCACCCGGTCCAGGTCGACCCCCGCGGCGGCCAGTGCGTCGAGCCGCCCGCGCAGCTCGTCGAGGACCTCGGTCGTGACGTCGGCGTAGACGGCCCGCTCGGCCATGTCGGCGCTGTGGCCCCGCCAGTGCATGGCGACGTACGGCGTGCCGGCGTCGGCCACCAGCGCCGGCATGGCCTCGTCGGCGAGCCCGCCGCTCACGTCGTTGACGACCGCGGCACCCGCCTCGAGGCACGCTCCGGCCACCGCGGCCCGCATGGTGTCGACACTGACGACGACGCCCTCGGCCACCAGGCCCCGAACCACCGGCAGCACCCGGCGCAGCTCCTCGTCGGCACCCACCCGCGCGGCGCCCGGGCGGGTCGACTCCCCGCCGACGTCCACCAGGTCGGCGCCGTCGGCGACCAGGTCGAGCCCGTGGGCCACGGCGGACGCGGGATCGAGGTGCTCACCACCGTCGGAGAACGAGTCGGGCGTGACGTTGACGACGCCCATGACCAGGGTGCGGCCCAGGCCGCAGAGCCGCGCGGGCAGTCCGGCGGGCGAGGGCGGCGCGACCGGTGCGGGTGCGTTCATCGCGAGACGATGAGGCTCATCGCCTCGGCCCGGGTGGTGGGGTCGCGCAGCTGGCCGCGCACAGCCGAGGTCACGGTGCTCGACCCCGGCTTGCGGATCCCGCGCATCGACATGCACAGGTGCTCGCACTGCAGCACGACGATCGCCCCACGAGGCTCGAGGATCCGCATCAGGGAGTCCGCGATCTGGGTGGTCATGCGTTCCTGCACCTGCGGTCGCCGCGCGAACACGTCGACCAGGCGGGCGAGCTTCGACAGCCCGGTGATCCGGCCGTCGGGCGAGGGGATGTAGCCCACGTGCGCCACCCCGAAGAACGGGACGAGGTGGTGCTCGCAGGTCGAGCGCACCTCGATGTCCTTCACCAGGACCATCTCGTCGTGCCCGATGTCGAACGTCGTCGTCAGGACGTCGTCCGGCTCCTGCTGCATCCCGGCGAAGATCTCGCGGTACGCGCGGGCGACCCGCTCGGGGGTGTCCCGCAGGCCGTCGCGCGAGGGGTCCTCGCCGATCCCGACGAGCAGGTCGTGCACGGCACGTCGGACAGCCTCGTGGTCGTACTGGCGGACCACGGGGCCTAGTCCTGGAAGCCCAGCGGACGACCCGGGATCTCGTCGGAGGGGAGCGGGGAGTCGGGCACGTCGGTGGGCTCGGTGACCCCCATGCTGTGCTCCTTGTCCTGCCCGTTGGCCCCGTTGGGGGACGCCAGCTCCTTCGGCGACATGATCGGGCCGGCCTGCGGGCTGCGCTTCGAGGACCCGGTCCACGCCGGCCGGGCCGGGCGCCGGCGGATGTCGGTGAAGATGCCGGCGACCTGCGCCTTGTCCAGCGTCTCCTTCTCGAGCAGCTCCAGCACGAGGTCGTCGAGGATGTCGCGGTTGGCGACCAGGATCTCCCAGGCCTCGTCGTGCGCGGTCTCGATGAGGCGCTTGACCTCCTCGTCGACGACCCCGGCGACCTCCTCGGAGTAGTCGCGCTGGTGGCCCATGTCGCGGCCGAGGAACGGCTCCGCGCCCTCGGAGCCGAGCTTGATCGCGCCGATCCGCTCGGTCATGCCGTACTGCGTGACCATCGCGCGGGCCACGCTGGTGGCCTTCTCGATGTCGTTGGCCGCGCCCGTGGTCGGGTCGTGGAACACGATCTCCTCGGCGGCCCGGCCGCCGAGCATGTAGGCCAGCTGGTCGAGCATCTCGTTGCGCGTCGTGGAGTACTTGTCCTCGTCCGGCAGCACCATCGTGTAGCCCAGGGCACGACCCCGGGACAGGATCGTGATCTTGTGCACCGGGTCGGTGTTCTGCAAGGCCGCGGCGACCAGGGCGTGCCCGCCCTCGTGGTACGCCGTGATCTTCTTCTCCTTCTCGCTCATGATCCGGGTGCGCTTCTGCGGACCCGCGACCACGCGGTCGATCGCCTCGTCCAGCGCCTCGGCGTCGATCAGCTTCTTGTCGGTCCGCGCCGTGAGCAGCGCGGCCTCGTTGAGCACGTTCGCGAGGTCGGCGCCGGTGAAGCCCGGCGTGCGGCGGGCGAAGGCCTTCAGGTCGATGCCCTCGGCGAGCGGCTTGCCCTTCGAGTGCACCTCGAGGATCTTGTGCCGGCCCTGGAGGTCGGGACGGTCGACCGCGATCTGGCGGTCGAAGCGGCCCGGGCGCAGCAGCGCGGGGTCGAGGATGTCCGGCCGGTTGGTCGCGGCGATGAGGATGACGCCGCCCTTGACGTCGAAGCCGTCCATCTCGACCAGCAGCTGGTTGAGGGTCTGCTCTCGCTCGTCGTGCCCACCGCCCATGCCGGCGCCACGGTGCCGGCCGACGGCGTCGATCTCGTCGACGAACACGATCGCGGGAGCGTTGGCCTTCGCCTGCTCGAACAGGTCGCGCACCCGGGAGGCGCCGACACCGACGAACATCTCGACGAAGTCGGAGCCGGAGATCGAGTAGAAGGGCACGCCCGCCTCACCGGCGACGGCCCGGGCGAGCAGCGTCTTGCCGGTACCGGGCGGGCCGTAGAGCAGCACGCCCTTGGGGATCTTCGCCCCGATCGCCTGGAACTTCGCGGGGTTCTCGAGGAACTCCTTGATCTCGTGCAGCTCCTCGACGGCCTCGTCGGCGCCGGCGACGTCCTTGAAGGTCGTCTTCGGGGTGTCCTTGCTGATCAGCTTGGCCTTGGACTTGCCGAACTGCATGACCCGGCTGCCGCCGCCCTGCATCTGGTTGAAGAAGAACAGGAACAGCAGGACCAGGATGACGATGGGCAGGAAGTTGATGAGCAGCGACACCAGCCAGGACGTGCGCGGGACGCTGTCGGTGTAGCTGTCCGCGTTCGAGGCGGCCAGGGCGCCGATGATCTCCCGCTGGCGGGCCTGGACGTAGTCCGTCTGGATCTTGGTGTCGCCGTCGTCGTTGGCGCTGCGCAGCTCGAGCTCGAGGCGCTGGTCACGGTCGACGACCTTCGCGGTCTTGACGTTGCCGTCGGCGATCTCCTTGAGCGCGACCGACGTGTCGACCTTCGCGAAGCCGCCCGCGGCGGAGGTGACAGACGTGATCAGCAGCACGGCCATGATCACCAGCAGGACCCACAGGAACGGGCCTCGGAAATAGCGTTTGACGTCCATCGAACCGGGGCGGGTCGCCCCGTCCCTCCTGCCGGGCGTGGGTGGGTCGGACTCTGAGGGTACCCCGGCGCCTGAGCGTGGGGTCACGCCGTCCGAGCGTGCGGACGGCGTCCCGACGCACGTCCAACGCGCCGGGGCCCGCCGGGCGTTCCCGCCCGGGTCAGGACGAGTAGACGTGCGCGGCGAGCGTCCCCACGAAGGGCACGTTGCGGTAGCGCTCGCCGTAGTCCAGGCCGTAGCCGATGACGAACTCGTTGGGGATGTCGAACCCGACGTACTTCACCGGGACGTCGACCTGGGCGGCCTCCGGCTTGCGCAGCAGGGTGCACACCTCGACCGAGGCCGGGCCGCGGGACCCGAGGTTCGACATCAGCCAGGACAGCGTCAGCCCGGAGTCGATGATGTCCTCGACGATGAGCACGTGCCGGCCGGTGATGTCGCGCTCGAGGTCCTTGAGGATGCGCACGACGCCGGAGGACTTGGTGCCGCTGCCGTACGACGACACGGCCATCCAGTCCATCTCGACGTGGACCGGGATGGCCCGCGCGAGGTCGGCCATCACCATGACCGCGCCCTTGAGCACACCGACGAGCAGCACGTCGCGGTCCTCGTAGTCGACCGCGATCTCGGCGGCCATCTCGGCCAGCCGGGTGCGGATCTGCTCCTCGCTGATGAGCACCTTCTCGAGGTCGGTGCCCAGGTCCTTCTCGTCCACGCGGGGGTGCTCCTCAGGTGCTGTGGTCCGGCCGGGAGAGCGCCAGCGTCCCACACGCCCGGACCGCCCGGACCCCGCCCGGCAGGTGCAGGGGGCCCTGGCCGTGCCAGGCGGTGACCAGCCGGTCGAGGGCCTCGACGTGCCCGGCGGACAGGTCGGACGCGGGGGCGCCGGCCGCGAGCGCCGCGGTCCGCAGCACCCGGGTCCGGACCGCGGCGGGGAGGCCGGCCAGGACCTCGACGTCGAGCCCGCCGTCGGCCCCTGCCTCGGCGGCGGCCCGCGCCGCCCAGCCGTCGAGCGCCTCGGCATCGGCGCGCAGCTGGGTCGCGGTACGGGCCAGCGCGGCCGCGACGCCCGGGCCGAGGGTCCGCTCCAGCGCCGGGAGGGCGTCGTGCCGGACCCGGGGCCGCGCGTACGCCGGGTCGGCGTTGTGCGGGTCCTCCCAGGTGGGCGTCCCTGCGGCGGCAGCCCGGACGGTGGCGCGCGGGAGGCCGAGCAACGGGCGGCGGTACCTGCCGCGGACGGCCGCCATCCCGGCCAGCGACCGCGCCCCGGAGCCGCGGGCCAGCCCGAGCAGGACGGTCTCGGCCTGGTCGTCGCGGGTGTGCCCGAGCAGCACCGCCGCCGCGCCGAGCCGGTGCGCCGCGTCGTCGAGCGCGGCGTACCGGGCGGCGCGCGCCGCGCCTTCCGGCCCCTGGCCCGGCGTGACGGCGACGGAGAGCACCTCGACCGGCGTGAGCCCCAGGCCGGTGAGGTCGGCAGCCACCTTCTCGGCGCGCTCGGCCGCACCGGGCTGCAGGGCGTGGTCGACGGTCAGCGCGCCGGCCCGCATCCCGGCCCGGGGCGCCTCGAACGCCAGCGCCGCCGCGAGCGCCACCGAGTCGCCCCCGCCGCTGCACGCGACGAGGACCAGCTCGCCCGCGGCGAGGTCGGCCAGGGCGGCGCGGACCGCCCGCCGTACGGCGGCCACCTCCGGCTGCGGGCCCACGCCCCCATCCTGCCGCCCGGGTGGGTCAGGCGGGCAGCTCGCGGGTGGCGACCACCCGGTCCACCCAGGCGGCGGGGTCGGCGATCTCGTCCTTGCTCGGCAGGTTCGCGGGCCGGGCCCAGACCTGGTTGAAGCCCTCCATGCCGACCCGGTCGACGGCCCCACGGACGAACCGCTCGCCGTCGCGGTACTGCCGCAGCTTGGCGTCGATGCCGAGCAGGCGCCGGACGACGTGGTCGACCCGCGACGCGTCGCGCCGCCGCTTCTGGAACTTCGCCCGGATCGTCGCGACCGACGGCACGACCGCCGGGCCGACGCCGTCCATGACGAAGTCGGCGTGCCCCTCGAGCAGCGACATGAGGGCCGTGATCCGGTCGAGGATCTCGCGCTGCTCAGGGGTCTGCACGGCCTCGACGAGCGAGCCCCCGTCGGTCTTGTCCGGGTCGAAGCCGTCCTTCACCGCGCCGTAGGCCACCGCGGCCGCCGCACGCAGCCGGGCCGCCAGCGCCGCGGGGTCGACGTCGGTCGCCGCGACGAAGGCGCGGATCTCGTCCAGCAGGTGCGCGCGCAGCCACGGGACGGCCCCGAACTGCACCCGGTGGGTCTCCTCGTGCAGACAGACCCAGAGCCGGAAGTCGCGCGGGTCGACGCCCATGTCCCGCTCGGCCGAGACGATGTTGGGCGCCACGAGCAGCAGCCGGCCGGGCTTGTCGCCGGGGTCGGCGCCGTAGGGCGGGAACAGCTCGTACTGGCCGAGCACCTTGGTGGCGAGGAAGGCCAGCAGCGACCCGGTCTGCACACCGGTGACCTTCGCCCCGACCAGGTCGGACACCGGCGACCCGACCCGTGGCCGGCGCTCCTGGATCTTCTCGACGAGGGGCTCGAGGACGGTCCGGAAGCCGGAGGCGTTGGCCTGGATCCAGCCGGGCCGGTCGATCACGGCGACAGCGGCGCCGTCGGTGGGGGCGTCGAGACGGGTGAACGACGCGACGTGGCCGTGCGCCTCGACCGCGAACGCGCGCAGCTGGGTCACGGCCGCCTGGGCCTCGGACGGGGTGACGGCCGGGCCGGAGCTGACCAGCCGCCGGCCGGTCGCCACGGCGAGGTCCCAGTCGACCATCGAGGAGTTCATCGCCTCACCGTACGTCGTGGCCGACGGCGCCGACGCCGGCCGGCGTCGGTCCCCGCACACACCGCCGGCCGGGACGGTCCCGGAGGACCGCCTCGGCCGGCAGCGCGAAGCAGGGTGATGCGGAAGGACAGCTAGTCGAAGATGAACCAGCCGCCGGGGCCGACGGCGAATGCCGCGACGATGAGCACGATGCCGAGCAGCACCTGCCCACGGATCAGTGTGACGACGCCCCAGATGCCGATGATGACGGCCAGGATCCACAGCAGGAAACCCATGGTGTACCTCCCTTTCCGAGGTCGATGCTTCCCGCCGGGGCGCCGGTCAACCACCCGGCGTCGGGGGACTTTCGGCCGTCCCGGACCCCGCCGCCGGGCCGGCCAGCAGGGCGGCGAACCGGTCGAGGTCGGCCCGGGCCTGCAGGGTCGCACCGACCGGCACCTGGTCGGACATGGCCACCAGGGCCACCGGGCGGCCGGCGACCGAGGTGAGCCCGGCGATCGCGCTGACCCCGGTCAGGGTGCCGGTCTTCGCCCGCACCAGGCCGGCCCCGCCGCCGGACCGGTCGTCCAGGTAGCGCTGCTCGAGGGTCCCGGTGAACCCGGCCACGGGCAGCCCGTCGACCAGGGCGGCGAGCTCCGGGCTGCTTCCGTCGGCGGCCAGCCGCAGCAGCCCGGCCAGCGTGAGCGGCGGGATCCTCGAGCCACGCGCCAGACCGCTGCCGTCGAGCACCACGACCCCGTCGACCGGCACGCCGAGCTCGCCGAGGGCCGCGGTGACGCCCTCCTGCCCGCCCGCGAAGGACGCCGGGCGCGCCATCCCGAGCGCCGCCACCCTGGCGAGGGCCTCGGCCAGGTCGTCGTCGCTGGTGCGCAGGGTCAGCTCGACCAGCTCGGCCACGGTCGGCGACTCGACCCTCGCCAGCTCCCTGGCCGCGGTCGGCGCCGCGGCGCGCGCGACGCCCGGCGCGACGTCGAGACCGCGCCTTCGCAGCAGCCTGGCGAGGTCGGCGCCGGCGGCCAGCGCCGGGTCGGGCGACCGCGCCAGGGAGCCGGGCGAGACCCGGCCGGCGTCCACCGAGAGCGCACTCACCGGGGACACCTCGCCGGACGGGACGTAGCTGCTGCGCCAGTCCGGCGACACGGCCGGACCGGTGAACAGCGAGTCGTCGACCGTGACCGTGACGCTGCCGCCGTCGCCGCGCACCGCTGCGGCCGTGGCGTCGGCGAGCGCGGTCAGGGCGGCCCGCTGCGGCAGCTCGGAGGGCCGTGAAGGACGCGTGGTCAGGCTGGCGTCGCCACCGCCCACCAGCACCACCTCGCCGGGAGCGGCGCCGGCCACCACGGTGGTGGCCAGCCGGTGCGCGGGACCGACGGCGTGCAGGACGGCCGCTGCGGTCGCCAGCTTCGCCACCGAGGCGGGGGTCCGCGCGGAGCCGGCGTCGAGGTCCAGGAGCAGCTGGCCGGTCTCGACGTCGACGACGGCCGCACCGGCCGCACCCGCGCCCAGCGCCGGGGTGGCCAGGGCCGCCGCCAGCCCCGCGACGTCGAGCCCCGCCGGCGCGGCGGGTCCCGTGCCGCCGGTCGGCTCGGCCGGCAGGACGGCACCCGCGGGGGTGCGTGGCGGGTCGAGCGGGACCGTGGCGGTCGGTGGGGGCGTGGGGTCGGCGACGAGCCCGCCCGCGAGGTGGCCGGTGAGGTCGAGGGCCGCCAGCGTGACGGCGCCGGCCACGAGCAGTGCGGTGGCGGCCGCGGCGACACCCCGGCGACCGGGCAGCCGGCTGATCGGGCCCCACCTCGCTCCTGGTCGCTGCCGGGGTCGCTGCACGCACCGGCGTACGGGACACTACCGACCGGACGTGCTGCGACCTGCGTGCGACCGAGGTACGAGGAGGCCCTGCGTGGAGTTCGACGTGCTCATCGAGATCCCCAAGGGGCAGCGCAACAAGTACGAGGTCGACCACGAGAGCGGACGGATCCGGCTGGACCGCATGCTGTTCACCTCGACCCGCTACCCGGCCGACTACGGGTTCATCGAGAACACCCTCGGCGAGGACGGCGACCCGCTGGACGCGCTGGTGCTGCTCGAGGAGCCGACGTTCCCCGGGTGCCTGATCAAGGCGCGCGCTCTCGGCATGTTCCGGATGACCGACGAGGCCGGCGGCGACGACAAGGTGCTCTGCGTGCCGGCCACCGACCCGCGGTCCGAGCACCTGCGCGACATCCACCACGTGCCGGAGTTCGACCGGCTGGAGATCCAGCACTTCTTCGAGGTCTACAAGGACCTCGAGCCCGGGAAGTCGGTCGAGGGCGCGACGTGGACCGGCCGGGTCGAGGCGGAGGCCGAGATCATCGCGTCGCGCAAGCGTCTCGCCGACGCCAAGGCCCGCGGCGAGGCCCACTGAGCGTGCCGGACGAGGCCGCCGACCGCACTAGATCCAGCCGAGCTCGGAGAACTCCGGGAACCCGCCCTGCCAGAGGCCGAACCCGACGAACAGCAGCAGCGACGTGCCGTAGCCGGTGAGCAGGAGCCGGCCCATGCCGTCGCGGGTCAGCAGCCCCCAGGCCGCGAAGACCACCGCGGCGCCGAGACCGAGCCAGGGCGTCTGCCCCTCGATCGAGTTCGTGAAGCTGGTGAACCCGACGACCAGGGCCAGCAGGTGGGCCGCTACCCCTCCGCGGGGACGACGGTCGGCCAGCGCCACGGCCAGCGCGACGACCAGCAGGTAGAACCCCACGTACCAGAGGTAGTGGCCCAGGTGCTCGTCCCAGAGGTAGGCGGGCTCGCCGTCGCCGGGCACCGCGTTGCGGATGCTGTTGGCCGCCAGGTGGATGCCGTGGCCCTGGGTGTACAGGACGGCGCCGAACCAGAACAGGTTCCACGGCCCGCGGCCCGCACCCCCCGCCCGCAGCGCCCCGCCCACGGTGCCGGTGACGACGTACGGCGTGAGCAGGTCGATCCAGTCGGCCCACCGGGTCTGGGTGTCGGCCACCTCGCCGAGGCCGGTGAACAACGTGCCCGCGTGGTGCAGGACGCCGTAGCCGAGCGCGAGCAGGACCAGCCAGCCGCCGAACGCCCGGCCGTGCCGCTCGCCGTACGACCCGGCGGGTCCGCCGCTCACGGCCGGGCCGCGCCGAACAGGCTGGACCGGTAGATGCTGGAGACCCGCACGTTCTCGCCCGTGTAGGGCGCCTCGATCATCTGGCCGCCGCCGATGTAGAGGGCGACGTGGTAGATCGAGCGGTAGTCGGAGCCGCTGGCGAAGAAGACCAGGTCCCCCGGGCGCAGTGAACCCAGGTCGACCTTCTGGGCCTGCGCGTACTGCGCCACCGAGTAGTGCGGCAGCCCGACACCGCCGGCCTGCCAGGCGCGCATGGTCAGCCCGGAGCAGTCGAAGCTCGCGGGACCGGCGGCCCCCCACCGGTAGGGCTTGCCGATCTGGGCACGGGCGTAGTCGATCGCTGCCTGCGCGCCGGCCGAGGTCCCGGCGGAGCGCCCGCCGGGGGCCGGGTCCGGTGCCGGGGCCGGCGCTGGTGCCGGGGCCGGCGCGGGTGCGGGCGCGGGTGCCGGCGTGCCGCCGCCGCCGCCACCGCCGCGTCCGGCCGGGACGGCCGCCGCGCGGGCCGCGTCCTCGGCGGCCCGCTGCGCCTGGGCGTCCCGTTGGTCCTTGTCGGCCGCGTCCCGCCGCTCCTTCTCGGCCGCGTCCCGCCGCTCCTTCTCGGCCGCGTCCCGCCGGACCTTCTCGGCGGCCGCGAGCCGGGCGTCCTCGGCCGCCTTGGCCTGCGCCGCGGCGCGGGCGGCCGCCGCCGCCCGGGCGGCCTCGCGGGCCTTGCGCTCGGCTGCCTGGCGCAGCGCCTCCTGGCGGGCCCGCTCGAGCCCGGCCTGCCGGGCCCGCTCCAGCCGCACCGACGTGTCCCGGGCCCGGGCCAGCCGGCGCACGAGCGTCTCGCGCTCGGCAGCCACTGCCCCCACGGCCTGCTGCTGGGTCGCCCACCGCGCCTGGGCGGCCGACTTGGCAGCGGCGACCCGGCGGGCGGCGGCCCGGCGGCTCGCCACCAGGGTCGACGCGCGCCGGTCGAGAACCCGGGCGTACGCCTGGGCGGAGCGGAACCCCTCGAGGGCGCTGCGGCGGTCGTCGCCGATCGAGCGCAGTGCGGCGGCCCTGCTGATCAGGTCGCGGGGGCTGGCGGCGTAGAGAAAGGTCGACAGACCGCCCAGGTCCCCGCCGGAGCGGTAGGCAGCGGCCGCGAACCTGCCCAGCGCCTCCCGCGCGGTGGCGACCTCCCGCTGGGCGGCGTCGGCGTCACGGCGCGCCTGGTCCGCCTCCTGCCGGGCCACGGCCAGCCGCACCCGGGCGCCGTTGTAGGCCTCGACGGCCCGGGCGACCTCGGTGGCGAGGCGGTCCGAGCGGGCGCCGGCAGCGGCCAGCCCGGCCTCGAGCGCACCGACCTGCTCCGCGGTGGCGGCGACGCGGGCCCGCCCCGCGTCCACCTCGGACCGGCTCGGGACCCCGGGGGCGTCGGCCGCGAGCGCGACCGGGCCGACCGGCGCCAGGACCAGGGCCGCTACCGCGAGCAGGGCGGCGCCGCGCCGCCGGACGCCACGGGGCGCCGACCCGGGCCGGGACGTCGGGACACGGCAGGCGGGCTGCGCCATCGGCCGTCTCCTCTCGCGCGCCACCGGAGAGGTGGCGTCGGGGCTGTCGGTCGATCGACGCCACAACAGCCCCGACAGTGCACACCTGTCACACAGGCCCCGTCAAGTGCCCGCCGGACGAGGCAGCGCGCGGAGGCCTCGCCACGGCGAGGCAGGGAGGGCGGGACCGGGGCTGGCGTCAGCCCTGGTGGTGAGCGCCGCCGTGGTGCTGGCCGCCCTCGTGGTGCTCGGCCTGAGCGGGGCCGGCATGGTGCTCCAGGGCGCCCTGCAACCGGCCGGCCAGGTCGCGCAGCGCGGCCTCGGCGGCGTCGCGCTCCTGCCTCAGCCCGGCAACGGCCGCCTGCAGGCCGCTGACCTCGGTGCGGGCCTCGCCCACGATCCGCTCGGACTCGCCGTAGGCCTGGTGGCGCGCCTGGGCCGCATCGCGCTCGGCGTCGGCGCGCAGCTTCTGCACCAGCTCCTTCGCGTCCCGCTGCACCTGCTGGGCGCGTTCGCGGGCGGCAGCGAGCAGCCGCTCGGCCTCGTCCCGGGCCTCGGCGACGGTGGAGTCCGCCACCTTGCGCGCGTTCTCCAGCAGGCCGAGAGCCTGCCCGGTGCTGTCGCCGGCGGCGGCCGGCTCGCCGTCACGAACGACCTGCAGGTCGGCCCGCTGGGTGCCCGGGAACTGTGCAGTCATGCGCGATCTCCTGGAGAGGGGTGGCGACACGTGCCGCGGCGGCGGGCCCGCTGCAGGACCTCGGACGACGTGCACCGCGGTGGACGGCGGTCCCGGGACACGCTACGCCCCTCCGGCCCCGCGGTCACCATTCGTCACCCGCTCGGCCGACGCCCGCCGGCACCCTCGGCACCGCTGACCCGCTCCGCATGCTGCCGGAGCGGGTCCTCGCCGCCGCCGCCGAAGACGACGTCACGGTGCGACGTGACGTGCGTCGCCCGGCTGCCGCGGGGGGAGACGACGGACGGCCCGGGTCGGGGGGACCCGGGCCGTTCGAGTGGGAGCCGCCTGTCGGAGTCGAACCGACGACCTACGCATGACGACGTGCGCCGCCCGGCTGCCGCGGCGGGAGACGACGAACGGCCCGGGTCGGTGGGACCCGGGCCGTTCGCTACTGACTTTCTGGGGAGCCGCCTGTCGGAGTCGAACCGACGACCTACGCATTACGAGTGCGTCGCTCTAGCCGACTGAGCTAAGGCGGCGGGCGGCCGGGGCGGCGGCCCCGGCACGGCGCAGGAGTCTACAGGCCGGGACGGGGGCACCCTCCCGACGGACTCACCCGCAGCGGGCGCCGTCCGCGGGCACGGTGCCGTCGAGCAGGTAGGCGTCGACGGCTGCGTCCAGGCAGTCGCTGCCGCGCCGGTAGGCGGTGTGGCCGTCGCCCTCGTAGGTGAGCAGGTGTCCGGAGTCGAGCTGCTCGGCCAGCGCCTGGGCCGACTCGTACGGCGTGGCGGGGTCGCGGGTGGTGCCGACGACCACGATCGGTGCAGCCCCCTCGGCGGCGAGCGGGGCGGGCGCACCCTCGGCGGGGGCCGGCCAGGTCCGGCAGGGCAGGTTGGACCAGACGATGAAGCCACCGAACACGGGCGACACCTTCGCGACCTCCTCGGCGTCGGCCCGCATGGTCGCGAGGTCGGAGGACTCCGGGCGGTCCAGGCAGTTGACGGCGTAGATCGCCTCACTCGTGTTGCTGGTGTACCTCCCGCCCGGACCGCGGTCGTTGTAGAGGTCCGCCAGCAGCAGCAGCGACTCGCCGTCGCCGCGCAGCGCCCGGCCCAGCGCCTGGCGGAGGAACTGCCAGTAGCCCTCGTCGTAGAGCGCGACGGCGACGCCGTAGGTCGCGAGCGCCTGGGTCGTCTCGCGGCGGCCGATGCCGGACAGCGGGCGGGTGTCGGTGGCGTCGAGCATCCGCTGCAGCTCGGCCTCCGCGTCCGCGCGGGTGCCGTCGAACGGGCAGGACGAGCGCCGCAGGCAGTCGTCGAGGAAGGAGTCGAGCGCCCGCTGGAAACCGGTGGCCTGCGACCGGGCGTTGTCCAGGTTCGTCGCCGCAGGGTCCACGGGTCCGTCGAGCACGAGGCGCCCGACGCGGGAGGGGAAGAGGTCGGCGTACACGGCACCCAGGTAGGTGCCGTAGCTCTTGCCGAGGTAGCTGAGCCGGTCGTCGCCGAGGGCGGCGCGCAGCACGTCCATGTCGCGGGCCACGTCCCGGGTGCCCATGTGCGGCACGAGCGCCGCGTCGTCCCGGACGCAGCCGTCGCCGAGCAGCTCACCCTGGCGCTGCAGCGCCGCCTCCTCCGCCGGCGAGTCGGGTGTGCCGTCCTGGGCGAGGAACGCGTCGAGCTCGCGGTCGGTGAGGCAGTCGATCGGCCGGGTGGCACCGACCCCCCGCGGGTCGAAGCCGACGACGTCGTGGTGCTCGCGCACCGCGGCGCTCACCGCGGACCGCGCCGACCGGGCGTACTGCAGGCCGGAGACCCCGGGCCCGCCGGGGTTCACCAGCAGCGAGCCGCGGTGCTCGCCCGCGGACGGGAGCCGGTTGACGGCCATCCGCAGGGTGCCGGCCTCGGGGCGGGCGTAGTCGACCGGGACGGTCAGCCGGGTGCACTCGAAGCCGCCGCTGCAGTCGTGCCAGGTCAGGTCCTGCTCGTAGAAGCGGGCCAGCCGCGGGCTCGGCGCGGCACCGGCCGATGCGGTCGCCGGGCCGGAGGACGGCCCGGACGACGAGGACGGCGACGAGGCGGAGGGTCCGCTGCCGCGGCCGTCGTCGGCCGGCGAGCAGCCGCCGAGCAGACCCGTCGCCACGACCCCCGCGAGCAGCACGACGACCCCGCGCGGCGCTGCTCCCATGCCAGGTCCTCCGAGTGTCCTCCGAGTCGTCGGACCTGCCGTCCGAAGGCCCTCAGCGTAACGGCGCACCGACGACCGGCGGCCCTCGGCGGCGCGCTCACTACGATGGCCGCCCGGCAGCAGTGAGGACGGTCACCCATGCAGGACACCCCCGTCGGGCCGTTCTCGACGACGAGCCGGCTGGGCCCCGCGGAGCGCCAGGCCGCGCTGGACGCGGCCGTCCGCGAGGAGCTCGACGTCGTGGTCATCGGGGGCGGCGTCGTCGGCGCCGGGGTGGCGCTCGACGCGGTGACGCGCGGTCTGAGCGTCGGGCTCTTCGAGGGTCGCGACTGGGCTGCCGGCACCTCCTCCCGCTCCAGCAAGCTCATCCACGGCGGGCTGCGCTACCTCGAGATGCTCGACTTCGGGCTGGTCCGCGAGGCGCTCCGGGAGCGCGGCCTGCTCGCGCAGCGGCTGGCCCCGCACCTGGTACGGCCGGTGCCGTTCCTCTATCCCCTCAAGCACCGTGGCTGGGAGCGGGTCTACGCCGGTGCCGGCGTCGCCCTGTACGACTCGATGGGCATCTCGTCCGGCACCTCTCGCGGCCTCCCGCACCACCGGCACCTGACCCGCCGCGGCGCCCTGCGCGAGTGCCCGTCGCTGCGCAAGGACGCGCTGGTGGGCGCGATCCAGTACTACGACGCTCAGGTCGACGACGCTCGGCACACGATGTCAGTGGTGCGCACAGCCGCTGCGTACGGCGCTCTCGTCGCCAACCGCGCGCGGGTGGTCGGCTTCCTCCGCGAGGGCGAGCGGGTCACCGGCGTCCGGGTCCGCGACTTCGAGTCCGACACCGAGCTCGAGGTCCGGGCCCGCCAGGTCGTCAACGCGACCGGGGTCTGGACCGACATGACCCAGGCGATGGCCGGCGAGCGCGGGCAGTTCCACGTGCGTGCCTCGAAGGGCGTCCACCTCGTGGTGCCGCGGGACCGCATCCAGTCCAGCACCGGGCTCATCCTGCGGACGAAGACCAGCGTGCTGTTCGTCATCCCCTGGGGCCGGCACTGGATCATCGGCACCACCGACACCGACTGGGACCTGGGCAAGGCGCACCCGGCCGCGTCCAGCCGGGACATCGACTACCTGCTGGAGAGTGTCAACGAGGTCCTCGTCACCCCGCTCACCCGCGAGGACGTCGAGGGGGTGTACGCCGGCCTGCGGCCACTGCTGCACGGCGAGTCCGAGTCGACCTCGCAGCTGTCGCGCGAGCACACCGTCGGGCACCCGGTGCCCGGCCTCGTGGTCGTCGCGGGCGGGAAGTACACCACCTACCGGGTGATGGCGAAGGACGCCGTGGACGCGGTGAGCCACGGTCTCGACGGCAAGGTGCCGGAGTGCTGCACCGACCGCGTCCCGCTCGTCGGCGCCAACGGCTACACGGCGCTGTGGAACGCCAGGCACCGCCTGGCGACCCGGCACGGCCTGCACGTCGCCCGGCTCGAGCACCTGCTGCAGCGCTATGGCTCGCTCGTGCACGAGGTGCTCGCGCTGGTCGACGCGGACCCCTCGCTCGGGGAGCCGCTCGAGGGCGCCGAGGACTACCTGCGTGCCGAGGTCGTGTACGCCGGGACCGCAGAGGGCGCCCGGCACCTCGACGACGTGCTGGCCCGGCGCACGCGGATCTCGATCGAGACCTTCGACCGCGGCGTGACGTCGGCACCGGTCGCGGCCGGGCTGCTCGCGCCGGTGCTGGGCTGGAGCGCGGCGCAGGTCGCCAAGGAGGTCGAGCACTACCTGGCGCGGGTCGAGGCCGAACGACTCTCGCAGGAGCAGCCGGACGACCAGTCCGCCGACACCGCCCGCCTGGGTGCCCCCGAGATCGTGCCGCTGACCTGAGCCCGGTCAGCCCCGGCGCAGGGTGACGGTCATCGCCTCGACCGCGAGCAGCGGGGCGACGTTCGCCTCGATCGCGGTCCGGGCGCCGAGGACCGCGTCGATGCGGCGCAGCGTCGTCTCCGGCGTCGACGACCGGGCCACACCGGCGACCGCGTCGCGCATCTCCTCGTTGACCAGCTCGACGTCGGCCTCGGCCTGCACGGCGAGCACGTCCCGGTAGAACCCGGCGAGGTCGACCAGCGCGCGGTCGATCGAGTCGCGCTTGGCGCGGGTGGCCCGCTTCTTCTGCTCGCCCTCGAGCTCCTTGAGCGCCGCGGCGGCACCGGCCGGCTGCTTGCCCCCGGCCCCCACGCCGAGCCCGCGCCGCAGGTCGTCGGCCTCGCTCGCCGCCAGCGTCGAGGCCTGCTCGTCGGCCTCCGCGGTGGCCGCGTCGACCAGGTCGCCGGCCGCGCGCAGGGCGCCGCTGAGCTCCTGCAGGGACAGCGGCAGCCGCAGGACGGCGTGCCGCCGCAGCCGGGCGTCCTCGTCGGTGGCCAGCCGCCTGGCGCGGCCGATGTGCCCCTGCGCGGCGCGAGCGGCGAAGCCGGCCATCGCCTCGTCGACGCCGTCACGCCGCTGGAGCACCTCGGCGACCGCGGCGGTCGGCGGCGTACGCAGCTGGAGGTGCCGGCAGCGCGAGCGGACGGTGGGCAGGACGTCGTCGACCGCGGGCGCGCACAGCAGCCAGACGGTGCGCGGCGTGGGCTCCTCGACCGCCTTGAGCAGCGCGTTGCCCGCCTGGTCCGTGAGCCGGTCGGCGTCCTCGACGACCATGACCTGCCAGCGACCGCCGGCCGGGTACCGGGCGGCGCGCGAGACGAGCGCGCGCGCGTCGTCGACCCCGATGGACAGCTTGCGGGTGTTGACCACCTCGACGTCGGCGTGGCTGCCGGACAGCGCGGTGCGGCACGCGTCGCAGTCGGCGCAGCCCCCGTGCGGGCACTGCAGGGCGGCGGCGAAGGCCCGCGCCGCGGTGGACCGGCCCGAGCCGGGCGGACCGGTGAACAGCCAGGCGTGCGTCATGCCGGCGCCGGTCTCGCCCCGCAGCGTCCCGGCCGCGGCCGCGGCGGCGGCCCGCAGGACCGCGACGGTGGGCTCCTGGCCGACCAGGTCGGCCCACACGCCCGGTGCGGAGGTCACCGGTCGTCGCGGCGGTCGTCGACCCGGGGCAGCTGCACGGTGTGGTCGTCGTCGGCCCCGAAGAGCTCGTCGACCAGGCTCAGCTCCCGGGTCGCCGGCTCGTCCGGGGGCGCCGGGCGGTCCTCACGCGGCGCCGGGTGCTGCCGGGCGGACCGGGTCTCCTGGCGGGACGCGTCCTTGCGCTGCCGGCGCTGCTCGGCCTGCTCGGCCCGGGCCCGCGCGTGCTCCTCGCGGGCCTGCTGCGCCGCCGCCTCGCGGGCAGCGGCCAGCCTGGCCCGCTCGACCGCGGCGGACTCCTCGCGGACCCGGCGCTCCTCCTCGGCCGCGGCGGCCTCGGCCTCGGCCCGCCGCAGCGCCTCCTCGGCAGCCGCGGCCTCCACGCGGGCGCGTTCCTCCGCCTCGGCCCGGGCCCGCGCCGCCTCCAGCTGCCGGGCCTCCTCCGCGACCCGCTGCCGCTGCGCCTCCGCGGCCCGCGCGCGCTCGATCTCGGCGAGCTGGGTCGCGCTGAGCGGGAGCGCCGGCTGGAGCCGGGCCTTGATCGTCTCGGTGATGTCCTCGGCGGGCCGGGTCGCGTCGACGACCAGGTAGCGGCTGCCGCCGCGCCGCGCCAGCTCCAGGAACCGCTCGCGCACCCGCTCGTGGAAGTCGAGCGGCTCGGACTCGAGCCGGTCCGGCGTCCCGAGGCGCGCCAGGCCGTCCGCGGCGGGGACGTCGAGCAGGACCGTGAGGTGCGGCTGCAGGCCGTCGGTGGCCCAGCGCGACAGCCGCGCGACCTCGCCGCCGGCCAGGTCACGCCCGGCCCCCTGGTAGGCGACCGACGAGTCGATGAACCGGTCGGTGATCACGACGTGGCCGAGCTCCAGCGCCGGCCGCACGACGGTGGCGACGTGCTCGGCCCGGTCGGCGGCGAACAGCAGCGCCTCGGCGCGCGGCGAGAGCTGCGCCGGAGCGGCCGCCGCGTCGTCGCCGTCCGGCGGCTCCGGGTGGTCCAGCAGCACCGAGCGCAGCCGGCGGCCGACCTCGGTCGCGCCGGGCTCGAAGGTCACGACGACGTCGTGTCCCTGCGACTCCAGCCAGGCACGCAGGGCCTGGGCCTGGGTGGACTTCCCGGCACCCTCCCCGCCCTCGAGAGCGATGAAGAACCCCTCCCGGGGGCCGTGCCCCCGCACGCCGACCGGCTCGGAGGCGAAGGCGGCTGCCAGGTCCCCGGCGAGCGGGACGCCGCGGCGGTCGTCCATGTGCCGGTAGGACACGAAGCCGAGGCCCGCGGCGAGGAGCCCCGCGAGGAGGAACACGAAGGCCGCGCCGTTGTAGGTCAGGGTCATGGCCTCGGTGACCTCGACGCGGTGCCGACCGATCGCGGCGGCCAGCAGCGGCGCGACGGCGAGCACCAGGACGAGCACGACGCGGACCATCGTCTGCACGAACGCGAAGGTGCGGCCGCGCACCTCGTCGGCGACCTCGAGACCCAGCAGGGTGTAGCCGGTCACCCACGAGACGCCGGCGAAGGCACCGATGACGAACGTGACGATCACCGCGATGACGAGGTGCGGGATCAGCGCGAGCAGGGCCAGGGCGAAGCCGGCGCCACCGAGGGCGAGGCCGAACAGCCGACGGCGGCTGAAGTCGGGCAGCAGCCGCGGCCCCAGGAGCATGCCGGAGGCCAGCCCGAGGAACACCGTGCCGAACAGCAGGCCGTAGCCGGGGTCGCCGCCGCCGAGGTCGGTGACGAACGTGCGGGCCAGCCCGATGACGGCACCGCCGGCGGCGAACGCACCGAGCATGCCGACGACCAGGCCCCGGATCAGCGGGGTCCTGCCGACGTACTTCCAGCCCTCGACCAGGGTGGCCCAGATGGTCGGCCGGTCCGCCCCCTCCACCCGCTCGCGGGCCGGGATGTCGGTGAGCCGGAAGATCGTCGCGGCGCTGACGAGGAAGGTCGCCGCGTTCACGTAGAGGGCGAGGTCGACGGCGTCGATCTGCGGCACCGGGTTGTCGATGATGCCGGTGACCAGGGCGAGGCCGGCGAACAGGGCCGCGGCGACCGGGGCCGAGCCGTAGGTCGTGAAGAGGCTGAGCTGGTTGGCGGTCTCGAGCCGCTCCCGCGGGACGAGGTTGGGGACCGTCGCCTCCTTGGCCGGGATCCACATGAGGCTCGCGACCTCGATGAGGAAGGTGGCGATGAACAGCCACGTGAGGGTGCCCACCAGCGGGATGGAGAGGAACAGGGCGAACCGCGCGACGTCGCAGACGACCATCGTCCAGCGGCGGTCCAACCGGTCGGCGACGACGCCGGCGAACGGGCCGACGACGATCGCGGGGGCCAGCCGCAGGATGAAGACGCCCGCGACGGCGAGGTTCGCGGCCGCGTAGCCGCCCTGGGCCAGCCGGGGCGCGAGCGCGGTCAGCGCGAGCAGGCCGAGCCAGTCGCCGAGGCTGGACAGCGACAGCGCGGTCCACAGCCGGCGGAACGCCTCGATGCGCAGGACGCCCCGCAGGTCGTGGTCCGGGACGACCGGCTGGTGCGCAGCGGCAGCGGTGCTCACAGTGGCCTCACGTGGTCAGCGTAGCCAGCGCGCCCGCCCCGGCCGCCCGCCTGCCCACCTGCCCGGCCGCCCGCCTGCCCACCTGCCCGGCCGCCCGCCTGCCCACCTGCCGACCTGCCCACCTGCCCTACACGCGAGCCGCCCCGTCCCCCTCCCCCTCACCCCTCCCCCGCCGGTTGATCACGTGGACGTGGCCAGGCGCCGCCGAAGGCGGCGCACTCACCACGTCCGGCGGAGCTCGGCCACGTCCACGTGATCAACCGACCGGGGGTGGAGGGGCGGAGGGGTGGAGGGGTCGGGGGCGGGCTACTTCTTGGCGGGGGCTTTCTTGGCGGCCTTCTTCGCCGGCTTCCTGGTCGCCGACTTCTTGGTGGTCTTCTTCGCGGCCGACTTCGTGGCGGTGCGCTTCTTCGACGGTCCGGCGGCGCGCTTCTCGGCGAGCAGCTCCGCGGCCCGCTCGATGGTCACGGACTCGACCGAGTCGGCCTTGCGCAGGGTCGCGTTGGTCTCGCCGTCGGTGACGTACGCCCCGAAACGGCCCTCCTTGACGACCACCGGCAGCCCGGTGCCCGGGTCGGCACCCAGGTCCTTCAGCGGCGGGGCGGCGGCCCGGCGCCCGCGCTGCTTGGGCTGGGCGTAGATCGCCAGGGCCTGCTCGAGGGTGATGTCGAACATCTGCTCCTCGGTGTCCAGCGACCGCGAGTCGGTGCCCTTCTTCAGGTACGGCCCGTAGCGGCCGTTCTGCGCGGTGATCTCGGTGTCGTCGGCCGGGTCGACACCCACCACCCGCGGCAGGCTGAGCAGCCGCAGCGCGTCGTCGAGGGTCACGGTGTCGAGCGACATCGTCTTGAGCAGCGACCCGGTCCGGGGCTTGGCCGACTTCGCGGCGTCCTCGGGCAGGACCTCGGTGACGTACGGCCCGTAGCGACCGGCCTTTGCCACCACCTGCAGACCGGTCGAGGGGTCGGTACCGAGCTCGCGGTCACCGCTCGGGGCGGCCAGCAGCTCCTCCGCCTTCTCGACCGTCAGCTCGTCCGGAGCCATGTCCTCGGGCACCGACGCGCGCTGCGAGGTCTCGTCGCCGTCCGGCCCGCGCTGCACGTAGGGGCCGTAGCGGCCCACGCGCAGGATGATCCCCTCGCCGATCGGGATCGAGTTGACCTCGCGGGCGTCGATGTCGCCGAAGCCGGACACCAGCTCGTGCAGCCCCGGGTCGCGGTCACCGCCGCCGAAGTAGAACTTGCGCAGCCAGTCGACGCGGTTCTGCTCACCGCCCGCGATGCGGTCGAGGTCCTCCTCCATCGCTGCGGTGAAGTCGTAGTCGACCAGCGACCCGAAGTGCCGCTCCAGCAGGCCGATCGTGGCGAAGGCCAGCCAGGCGGGGACCAGCGCGGAACCGCGCTTGAAGACGTACCCGCGATCGATGATCGTGCCGAGGATCGAGGCGTACGTCGAGGGCCGGCCGATGCCGCGCTCCTCCAGCGCCCGCACCAGGGTCGGCTCGGTGTAGCGGGCCGGTGGCGAGGTCGCGTGCCCGTCCGGACGCAGCTCGAGAGCGGTGACGGCGTCGCCCTGACGCATCACCGGCAGGCGGCGCTCGTCACTGTCGCTCTCGCTGCGGGGGGCGTTCTCCTCCTCGTCGCGGCCCTCCTCGTAGGCCGCCATGAAGCCGCGGAAGGTGATGACGGTGCCGCTGACCGAGAACTCGGCGTCGCGGGCACCGGACTGCTCGCTGCTCGTGGCACCGAGGCGCACCGTCGCGGTCTGGCCGCGTGCGTCGGCCATCTGCGAGGCGACCGTGCGCTTCCAGATGAGGTCGTAGAGCGCCAGCTCGTCGCGGCTCACCTCCCCGGCCAGCTGCCCCGGCGTCCGGAACGAGTCGCCGGAGGGACGGATCGCCTCGTGCGCCTCCTGCGCGTTCTTCACCTTGCGCTCGTAGCGCCGAGGGACGTCGGGGACGTACTCCGGGCCGTAGATCTCCCGGGCCTGCGACCGGGCGGCGTTCAGCGCCGACTCGGACAGCGTCGTGGAGTCGGTACGCATGTAGGTGATGTGGCCGTTCTCGTACAGCCGCTGCGCGACCCGCATCGCCGTCTGCGCCGACATCCGCAGCTTGCGGCTGGCCTCCTGCTGCAGCGTCGAGGTCATGAACGGCGCCGCCGGCCGGCGGGTGTACGGCTTGTCGTCGACCGAGCGGACCGAGAACGCCGCCTCCCGCAGGCCGTCGGCGAGTGCGACCGCGGTCGTCTCGTCGAGCTGGACGCCCTCGAACCGTGCGACCGGCTGCCCGTCGCTGCCGAAGTCGCGGCCGGTGGCGACCCGCTTGCCGTCGACCGCGACGAGACGTGCGTCGAAGGACTGGGAGCGCGAGCCCTCGGTGGCCGCGGTGTCGAAGGTCGCCTCGACGTCCCAGTACGACGCGACCCGGAACGCGATCCGCTCGCGCTCCCGCTCGACGACCAGCCGGGTGGCGACCGACTGCACGCGCCCGGCGGACAGGCCCTGACGGACCTTGCGCCACAGCACCGGCGACACCTCGTAGCCGTAGAGGCGGTCGAGGATGCGGCGGGTCTCCTGCGCGTCGACCAGGCTCTGGTCGAGGTCGCGGGTCTGCTCGACGGCCGCCCGGATCGCGTCGCGGGTGATCTCGTGGAAGACCATCCGGCGGACCGGCACCTTGGGCTCGAGCACCTGCAGCAGGTGCCAGGCGATGGCCTCGCCCTCGCGGTCCTCGTCGGTCGCGAGGAACAGCTCGTCGGCCTGCTTGAGGGCGCGCTTGAGCTCGGCGACCTTCTTCTTCTTGTCGGCGTCGACGACGTAGAACGGCTCGAAGTCGGCGTCGACGTCGACGGCGAACTTGCCGAACCGGCCCTTCTTCTCCGACGCCGGCAGCTCGGAGGGCGTGGGCAGGTCACGGATGTGACCGACGCTCGCCTCGACGTCGAAGCCGGGACCGAGGTAGCCCGCGATCGTCTTCGCCTTGGCGGGCGACTCGACGATCACCAGCCTCCGGGTGCCGGTCTGCTCCTGGTCGTTCGCGGCCATCGGCTGCTCGTCCCTGCCTGTCCTGTGGTCGGTTCCTGCACGTGTTGCGACATCGTCGTCGGGCTCGCGGCGCGAGCCGGTTGCGCGCTCATGGTGCCCCGCCGTGTCAAGGCGATGGTGTCAGCACCCCCGCCTCGACCATGTCACGCACCTGGGAGAACAGGTCGGCAGCGTCCTCCGGCCGGTCGTCCCCGAGCACCTGGCGCACCGCGGCGACCAGTGTGCCCACCGGGAGCGTCCCCTCGCACGCACCGACCAGCGCCGCGGTGGGCGTGTCGGCCGCCGACGCACGCCGCAGGCCCACCTGCTGCCGCAGCACGATGTGCTCCGGGTCCTCGGCGCCGGGCGCGCCGACCTGTTCCTGCACGACGTCGGGCGCGACCTGCACGGGGGCTGCCGCCAGCGCCTCGTCGGTCTCGTGTGCGGCGAGCCAGCGCTGGCGGTCCAGCCAGGCGGCCAGGTGCGGTCCGAGCGGCTGCTCCACCGGGTGCGGCCAGTCGAGCAGGGTGACCCGGCGCTCGGCGTCGGTGCGGCGCAGCACCACGAACCCGAGGCCCAGGGCGTCGACGCGCTCACGCTCCAGGGCGCCCAGCCAGGCGTCGTAGCGGGCGACGTACGCCGGACCGCCTCGCTCCCCAGCGTCGGCGAGCCACGTCGCGACGTACGCCGCCGGGTCGAGGACCTCGCGCTGCACCACCAGGGCGTCCACCCCGTGCCCGGGGAGCCACCCGGCGACCCGGTCCCGCCAGTCCGAGCCGTCGCGGTGCAGCCAGTTCGCCAGCACGACCAGGGTGCCGCCCTCGGCCAGCAGCGCCGGCGCGCGGCCGACCAGGTGCGCGCCGACCTCGTCCAGCGGCAGGCCGCTGTCGCGGTAGGTGCGGGCGTCGGGGGCGCCCACGACGAACGGCGGGTTGCTCACCACCAGGTCGAAGGACTCGCCCGCCGCGGGGTCGAGCAGGTCGCCCTGCCGCCGCTCGACATCCGCGCCGGACAGCGCCGCGGTGAGCCCGGCCAGCAGCAGGGCACGGCGCGAGACGTCGGTGGCGACCACCTCGCGGCTGTGCCGGCCGGCGTGCAGGGCCTGCACGCCGCAGCCCGTCCCGATGTCGAGGGTGCGGCCCACCGGGTCGCGCGGGGTGAGCTGCGCGAGGGTCGTGGACGCGCCCCCGACGCCCAGCACGTGCTCGCCGTCCAGTGGCCGGTGCACGCCGTCGAGCCCGGTGCCGAGGTCGGACACCACCCACCAGGGATCGGTGGTCCCGGCCCCGCTCCCGTCGGCCGGGCCGCTCTCGGCGTACGGCCGGACGTCGAGCCGGGCCCGTACCTCGTCGCCGTCGGCACGGAGCACCCCCAGCGAGACGCCGACGTCGAGGGGCAGCACGGCCGCGGCCTCGTCCTGGGGCACCGGCAGCTGCAGCAGGTGCAGCCGGACGAGGGTCGCGAGCGGGCCCGCGTCCGCGGTCGCGCGGCGGGCCGGGACGGTCTCGTGCCGGGCCAGGGCGTCCACGGCGACGGGTCCGAGGAGGCCCTGCACGCCGTCGACGGTGTAGCCCGCCCGCAGGTACGCGTCGCGCAGCCGGTCGGCTCCGGCGTACCCACTGCTGTGGTGCGACATCCGTGCCACCTCTGTCGTGACGCCGTGAGAGGCGCAGGCCCCCGGCAACAGGCGTCGAGACCTGTTGCCGGGGGCCTTGGCCTACCTCACGTGGTCGAGTCCGGACGGCGCCGGGGGTGAGGGTCAGACCTGGGCGAGACCGACCTCGTCCTTCTCCTCGGCCACCGCGATGCTGCGGCGCTTGGACCAGTAGATGGCACCGGCGATGATCGCGGCCGCCACGAGGGCCACCAGGACCCGCGCCACCGTGCTGGCGTCGTCGCCGACGGACAGCGACACGACGGCCGGCGCGATGAGCAGCGACACCAGGTTCATCACCTTGATGAGCGGGTTGATGGCCGGGCCCGCGGTGTCCTTGAACGGGTCACCGACGGTGTCGCCGATCACGGTCGCCTCGTGGGCGGGCGAGCCCTTGCCCCCGTTGGCGCCGTCCTCGACCAGCTTCTTGGCGTTGTCCCACGCACCGCCGGAGTTGGCGAGCATGATCGCCATCAGGGTGCCGGTGGCGATGGCGCCGGCCAGGTACGACCCGAGCGCGCCGACACCGAGGCCGAAGCCGACGGCGATGGGGGCCAGGACGGCCAGCAGACCCGGGGTCGCGAGCTCGCGGAGCGAGTCGCGGGTGCAGATGTCGACGACCTTGCCGTACTCCGGCTTGGCGGTGCCCTCCATGATCCCCGGGATCTCGCGGAACTGGCGGCGGACCTCGAACACGATCGCGCCGGCCGCACGGGTCACCGCGTTGATCGCCAGCGACGAGAACATGAAGACCACGGACGCGCCGATGATCAGGCCGACCAGGTTCTTCGGGTCGGAGACATTGAGCACGCCGGTGTACTGCAGGTTGCGGATGCTGTCGTCCAGCTGGGCACCCGTGTCGGCGACCGCCGTCTTCACCGAGTCGGTGAACGCCCCGAACAGCGCGGTGGCCGCGAGCACCGCGGTCGAGATCGCGATGCCCTTGGTGATCGCCTTGGTGGTGTTGCCGACCGCGTCGAGGTCGGTGAGCACGCGGGCGCCGGCCTCGTCGATGTCGCCGGACATCTCGGCGATGCCCTGCGCGTTGTCCGAGATCGGGCCGAAGGTGTCCATGGCGACGATGACGCCGACCGTGGTCAGCAGCCCGGTGCCCGCGAGGGCCACGCAGAACAGGCCGAGGATGACCGAGCCGCCGCCGAGCAGGTACGCGCCGAACACGGCCGAGCCGATGAGCAGCGCGGTGTAGACGGCCGACTCGAGACCCACGGTGAAGCCGGACAGGATGACCGTGGCCGGACCCGTGAGCGACGTCCGGACGATGTCCTTCACCGGGCGCTTGTTGCCCTCGGTGAAGTAGCCGGTGAGCAGCTGGATGATCGACGCCAGCGCGATGCCGATGACGACCGCGCCGATGGCGAGCAGCCGCGGGTCGCGGTCTCCGGCGTCGGCGACGATGTCCTGCGGGACGGCGGCGAGCTCGCTGAGCGAGCCGGGCAGGTAGACGAAGGCAGCGATCGCGCAGAGCACGGCCGAGATGCCGGCCGAGGTGAAGAAGGCGCGGTTGATGGCCTGCATGCCGCTCTTGTCCGTCGGGCGCAGCTTGGTGAGGAACACCCCGATGATCGCCGTCACGGCACCGATCGCCGGGACGATGAGCGGGAAGACCAGGCCCTCCTCGCCGAAGGCGGCCTTGCCGAGGATCAGCGCGGCCACCAGCATCACGGCGTAGGACTCGAAGAGGTCGGCGGCCATGCCGGCGCAGTCGCCGACGTTGTCACCGACGTTGTCGGCGATGGTGGCGGCGTTGCGCGGGTCGTCCTCGGGGATGCCCTGCTCGACCTTGCCGACCAGGTCGGCGCCGACGTCGGCGGCCTTGGTGAAGATGCCGCCGCCCACCCGGATGAACATGGCGAGCAGCGCGGCACCGAAGCCGAAGCCCTCGAGCACCGTCGGGGCGTCGCCCTCGTAGATGAAGACGACCGAGGCGGCGCCCAGGAGGCCGAGGCCGACGGTGAGGAACCCGACGACGCCACCGGTGCGGAACGCGATGCTCATCGCGGTGGCCGCGCCGTTCGCCTCCCGCGCGGCGGCGGCCACGCGGACGTTCGCCCGGGTGGCCAGGCCCATGCCGGCGTAGGCGATGAACGCGGAGAAGCCGGCGCCGATCACGAAGAACAGCGACCGGCCGACGCGGATGCCCGCGGTGTCGGCCGGGAGCAGGCTCAGCAGCACCAGCGCCAGGACCGCGAAGGCGGCCAGGGTCTTGAACTGGCGGGTGAGGAAGGCGGAGGCACCCTCCTGCACCGCCGCCGCGATGCTCTGCATCTTCTCGGTGCCCTGGCCCGCGGCGAGCACGCTGCTGCGCAGCGAGACGGCGAAACCGAGCGCCACGAGTGCGATGGCGGCGACCACCACGACGTAGCTGAGGTTGGCGCCGCTCAGATCGAGCGTGTCACCGCTGGCGGCACGGGAGAGCCCCGACATGCGTCCTCCTAGACGGACCACTGCCAGGCACCACCGCACGACGCGGAGCACCCGGATGTTCGAGTCGCGCGCGAGAGGGGACCCCCTCGGGGCCGGCCCCGACAACCCGCGACGCGAGGCGTGCGGGCCGAGGCGGACCCAGCGCGGCGGGGAGTCTACGCAGCGGTGGTGGTCAGGCGCGAACCGGGCCGGTCCGACGACCGCCGCGGAGCGGCCGGGACCGGACAGCTAGCCGGTGGGCCAGGTCATCCGGACGACGACGCCGCCGTCGCGGCCGGGCTCGACCGAGACGTCGTCGACCAGCCCGCTGATCACCGCGAGCCCGACGCCGGGTGGGACGGCCTCGGCGTCGACCAGGTCGGCGACGTCGGTCAGGGCGCCGAACCCGTCCGAACCGGGCTCGGCGGGGGCCTCGTCGGTGACCGCGACCCGGAACGCGTCGACGTCGTCGACGAGGGTGACCAGGACCGGGCGGTCCGGGCAGTGCCGGCGGTGCAGGTGCACCGCGCGCGAGCAGGCCTCCCCCACGGCGAGGCGCACCTCGTCGAGCGCGTTCTCGTCGACCCCCGAGCGGCGGGCCACGGCGGCAGCCACCAGGCGTGCGGTCCGGACGTGCGCCGGCAGTGCGCTGAACCTGAGCTCAACGGTGGCCACGGGGGACCTTCCTCGGGGTGGTGCGAACTGTTGGGCGCGTCACTCGGTGGCGCTGACCGCCTCGTCCACCGACGCGTGGATCGGGAAGACCTTCGTGAGCCCCGTGATCCGGAAGATCTTGAGGATCCGCTCCTGGGTGCAGACCAGGCGCAGCGAGCCGTCGTGGGCCCGGACCCGCTTGAGGCCGCCGACCAGCACGCCGAGGCCGGTGGAGTCGAGGAAGTCCACCCGCTCCATGTCGACCACGAGGTGGTACTTGCCGTCGGCCACCAGGTCCACCAGCTGCTCGCGCAGCCGGGGGGCGGTGTAGACGTCGATCTCGCCGCCCACCTCGACGATCGTGCGGTCACCCTCGGTGCGGGTCGAGAGGGAGAGGTCCACGAAGTCCTCCAGCAGAGTTCGGGTCGGAGCCAGGCGATACGTGACGAGGTCCTGCCCCGTGATCGACCGCATTCAACCATCCCGGCCCCGACAGGTGCGCGGGCGGCCGACCCGCGGCGGCGCCGCCCGCGACCGCCGGGCGGCGCGCCCGGCCGGTGTCCCGGCCCGGTGACACACTCGCGGCGTGCCTCTTCCCGAGCCGCGCGAGGACGTGTCGCCCGCCGACGCGCACCTGGCCCGCCTCCTGGCGGCACCCGGCCGGCGCGAGCGCCTGACCCACGTCGAGCGCGTGCCCGGACGCACCGGGCGCCCCGTCGGCTGGCCGGGATGGGCGCACCGCGACCTCGTCGACGCCCTCGTCGCCTCCGGTGTCGAACGCCCGTGGAGCCACCAGGCCGAGGCCGCCGGGCACGTCCGCGCCGGGCGCTCGACGGTGGTGGCCACCGGCACCGCCTCGGGCAAGTCGCTGTGCTACCTGCTGCCCGCCCTGACCGACGTGCTCGACGCCGCGGACCGGGGCGGCCTCGCGACACCTCCGACCACGCTGTACCTCTCCCCCACCAAGGCCCTGGCCGCGGACCAGCTGCGGGCCCTGACCGGCCTGGGCCTCGAGCCGGTGCGGGCCGCGACGTACGACGGTGACACCCCCGGCGAGTCCCGCGACTGGGTCCGCCGGCACGCGGCGTACGTGCTCACGAACCCCGACATGCTGCACCGCTCGCTGCTGCCCGGGCACGCGCGGTGGGCGAGGTTCTTCCGCGACCTGCGCTACGTCGTCGTCGACGAGTGCCACCGCTACCGGGGGGTGTTCGGCTCGCACGTGGCCGCGGTCCTGCGCCGCCTCCGGCGGGTGTGCGCCCACTACGGCTCCGACCCGGTGTTCGTGCTGGCCTCCGCCACGGTGTCCGAGCCCGAGGTCTCCGCGTCCCTGTTGGTCGGCCGGGACGTGGTGGCGGTCACCGACGACGGCTCGCCGCAGGGGCGAGCTGCTGTTCGCGCTGTGGGAGCCGCCGCTGACCGAGCTGGCCGGCGAGCACCAGGCGCCGGTGCGCCGGTCGGCCCCGGCCGAGGTCGCCGACCTGCTCGCCGACCTGGTCGCCGGCGGGGTGCGCTCGGTCGCCTTCGTGCGCTCGCGGCGGGCGGCCGAGACCGTCTCCTCCACCACCCGCCGGCTGCTCGCCGAGATCGACCCGGACCTGCCCGCCCGGGTAGCGGCCTACCGGGCGGGCTACCTGCCGGAGGAGCGCCGCGCCCTCGAGGCCGACCTGCAGTCAGGGGCGCTGCTCGGGGTCGCCTCGACCAACGCGCTGGAGCTCGGCGTCGACGTGGCCGGCCTCGACGCCGTCCTGCTCGCCGGCTGGCCGGGGACCCGCGCCTCCCTGTGGCAGCAGGCCGGCCGGGCCGGCCGGGCCGGGCGGGCGGCCCTGGCGGTGCTGGTCGCGCGCGACGACCCGCTCGACACCTACCTCACCCACCACCCGGACACGCTCTTCGGCCAGCCGGTCGAGACGACCGTGCTCGACCCGGCGAACCCGTACGTGCTCGCGCCACACCTGTGCGCCGCCGCGGCCGAGCTGCCGCCGCTGGCCGACCACGAGCTCGCGGCCTTCGCACCCGGGGCCGCGGAGGTGGCAGCCCGCCTGGTCGAGCGCGGCCTGCTCCGCCGCCGGACCACCGGTCTGCACTGGACCCGTCCCGAGCGGGCCAGCGACCTCGCCGACATCCGCGGGGTGGGTGCCGGGCCGGTCGGGCTGGTCGAGGAAGGCACCGGCCGGCTGCTGGGCACGGTCGACGGCGCAGCCGCCCACGCCACGGTGCACGCCGGCGCGGTCTACGTGCACCAGGGCGAGACCTACCTCGTCTCCGACCTCGACCTCGACGAGCAGGTGGCCCGGGTCGCCCGGGCCGAGCCGGACTGGACGACCGTGGCCCGCGACGTCACCGAGATCGACGTGGTCGAGACCGCCGTCAGCCGCTCCTGGGACCACGTCACCCTGTCGCTGGGCACCGTGCAGGTCACCCACCAGGTGGTGTCGTTCCTCCGGCGGCGCATCCTCACCGGGGAGGTGCTCGGCGAGGAGCCGCTCGACCTGCCGCCGCGGCACCTGCGCACCCGCGCCGTCTGGTGGAGCGTCGACGGCACCGGGCTGGAACGCGCCGGGCTGACGGCCGCGGAGGTCCCGGGCGCCGCGCACGCCGCGGAGCACGCCTCGATCGGGCTGCTGCCCCTGTTCGCGACCTGCGACCGCTGGGACATCGGGGGCGTCTCGACCGCCCAGCACGCCGACACCGGGCTGATGACGGTCTTCGTCTACGACGGCCACCCCGGTGGCGCCGGGTTCGCCGAGCGGGGCCACGCCGCGGCGCTGGACTGGCTCACCGCGACCCGCGACGCCATCGCCGCGTGCGAGTGCCTCGAGGGCTGCCCGTCGTGCGTCCAGTCGCCCAAGTGCGGCAACGGCAACGAGCCGCTGGACAAGGGGGCGGCCGTCCGCCTGCTCGACGTCGTCCTGGCCGGTGCGGCGCCCTCCGCAGCCGTGGGGGCTTAGGCCGGCGGGAGGAGGGGCATGGGAGCGGGAGCGAAAGGAGATCTCCCCCATGGCGATCATCGGGCTACTGCTCATCCTTGCCGCCGGCGCAGTCACCGCCGGGGCGATCTACGACGGCGGCGAGTCCGCGACCATCGAGGTGTTCGGGCTCTCGGCGGACACCACGGTCGGCGGCGTCTTCGTCGTCGGGCTGGCCACCATGCTGATCTTCTTCGTCGGCGTCTGGCTGCTCTTCTCGTCGATGGGCCGCTCCCGTCGCAAGCGTCAGGAGCGCAAGGAGGCCCGCCAGCGGCAGAAGCAGTCCGTGTCCGAGATCGAGGAGGAGCGCTCCCAGCTGCGGGCCGAGAACGAGCGGCTCAACGAGCAGCTCGCCAGCCGCCGCGGCGCAGCCACCACCGCTGGGGCGGGTGCCGGGACCACCCACGACGGCACCCACGACGGCACGCACGACGGCACCCCCGACAGCACGGACGACCACGGTGCGGCCACGAGCACCGCGACCGCGGCCCCCGCGGCCCGTCCGCACGTCGACGAGGGCCGCCCCCAGCACGTCGAGGGCGACCGGGTCGTCGACCACACCACCGATCTCACCTCCCACGACGAGTCGGCCGCCTCGTCGTCCGGCCGGCACCGCGACGAGACCTGACCCACCTCAGGTCGCCGGTCCGGCGCGGGCGCGCGCCCGCGCCGGGCCGAGCCGCGCGCCCAGCAGCCCCACCAGCCCGGGGACCCTGACCGTGACCTCCACGAGCACCGAGCCGTCGCCGGCCAGGTGACACGACTCCAGCCGGGCCCGCTGGGCGCCGGCCACCCGGCCGGCCGCGTCGCACGGCTGGGCCGAGCCGCGCGCCGCTGAGGACGCCGCGGCGAGCGCCGCGAGGTCGGCCGCCGCGGCGGCCCGGTGCCGTGACGCCACGGCCCCGCCGTAGAGCGCCCCGGCCCCGGCCACGGAGAGGACGACGAGCGCCGCCCACAGGGCGAGCAGGCCCGCCGAGCCCGAGTCACCTGCCCGCCGGCTACGGCGGGCCGGCCGGCCACCACTCACGGCGGGTCCTCGGCCAGCGCCACCGCGCTGTCGCCCACCTCGACGCCCCCGCCCCGCCCCGGCCACGGAACAGGCAGCGGCACGGTCGCCCGGACCTCGACGACCACCAGCCCGGTGTCCCTGCCGATCCGGAGGACCGCCCCTTCCGGAGCCGCCCGGGCGACCACCCGCTCGACCTCGGCGACCGTCTCGCCGCGGGCCACGGCGCGGGCACCGACCCCCGCGGCGTCGACGCACCTCAGCTGCGCCGCGCCGACCAGGACGACCCAGACCCCCGCGAGCGTGACCAGGACGAGCGCCGGGAGCACGACGGCCAGCTCGGCCGTGGCGGTTCCCCGCTCACGATCGCGGGAGCCTGGCCAGCACATCTCGCCGGCCCCCCTCAGAAGGCCAGGCCGAACGCCTTGGCGATGAGGTCCTTGAGCATCCCCATCACCTCGGCGCTGGTGAGGATCTTGTACAGCACCCCGCCGAAGCCGCAGGCGGCCACCGTTCCCACCGCGTACTCGGCCGTGGTCATCCCCGCCTCCGGGTCGGCCGCCTCACCACGCCCGGCCGCACCGCCCCGGGCACCCGCCACCCGGCTCGTCGCGCGGGTCAGCGCCCGTGCCAGCATCCGTGTCACCGTCATCTCGTACCTGCCTCGTCTCGTCGGCGCCGCGACCGGCGGCGCCCCCGGGGACCGGCCAGGTGCCGCGTCCTCGTCCACCGTGGCGGCCGGCCAGGTGCGGGAGCGGTGACCGGACGGGAGCTGTGGACGGCCCCGGCGGACGCCGGCGCTGTGGACGGTCACGCCCAGCCGGTCAGCAGCACGCGGCTGACGCCGACCACCACGGGGACCACCCCGACCAGGACGAACGCCGGCAGGAAGCAGACCGCGAGCGGACCGACGGCACGGACCCCCGCCGACTGGGCACGCCCGGTCGCCAGCCAGCGGGCTCGCTCCCGCTCGTCGGCAGCCAGCTCGCGCAAGGTCCCCGCGAGCGGCGCCCCGGTGACCGCCGTCCGGGCCAGGGTCCGGAGCAGGCGGTCGACCGGATCGGCCGGGTGCGGGGCGGGGCCGGGCCGGGGGACCCGGAGCTCTCCGCCGGCCGCGAGCACCGCGGCGACCGGGCGCAGCCGCACCGCGACGGGTCCGCCCACCGCCGTACCGACGACCGACACGGCATCGGCCAGGGTGCTCCCCGCGTCGAGACAGCCGGCCAGCAGGTCCGCTGCGCGCGGCAGGTCCCGGGCCAGCGCGGCCGCGGCACGCTCACGGGCGCGATCGGCCTGCGCGCGCGGCAGGCCGAGGCAGACGGCCAGCACGGCGAGCAGGGTGGCCGTGCCTCCGTGCGAGGTGACCAGAGCGACCAGGGACCCGAGGGCCGCGGCGCGGGGCACCCAGCCCGGCGGCGGGACGAGGGTGCGGGTGGGCCCGCGCGACCCCGGGACGGGTGCCACGAGCACGCGGCCCAGCCGCGCGGCGTCGCGGGGGCCGGCGCCGGTGAGCACCAGCCCGGCGGCACCGGCCAGCAGCACCGCCAGCGTTCCGGGGCTCATCCGTGCTCCGCCCGCCCGGCCAGGGCCTCGGTCCAGGCGGTCCCGGCGGCGACCAGGACGGTGCCGGCGAGCAGGCAGCCGCGACCGGCGCCGGTCCCGAGCAGGAACCCGAGCGGGTCTGCGCCCAGGGCCGATCCCAGCAGGACCCCCGCGACGGGCAGCAGCGAGAGCAGCACCGCGGTGGCCCGTGGCCCCGCCAGCTGGGCCGCCAGCTCCCGCCGGGCCGCCGTCTCGGCCCGGGCCGTGGCGGCGAGCCGGTCGACCGCGGCGGCCAGGGGGCCGCCGGTCGCCTCGACCACCCGCCAGGCCACCGCGAGGTCGGCCAGTGCCTCGGCCCCGGGCACGCGCCCCGCCGTGGACAGCGCCGCGGCGGGAGCGGAGGCCGGGCTGCGGGCGGCCGCCGCGACGGCCGGCACCGGACCGGCGCAGACCGCGGCGAGCGCCAGGCGGGGCTCGCTGCCGGCGCGCAGCTCCGCGGACAGCGCACCGAGCAGGTCGGCACAGTCGGACCGGACCCGCTCGACGCGACGCCGGGAGGCGCGCGCTCCCACCGCCCGGCCGGCGGTGAGCAGCGCGGTCGCGACCGTCGCGGCGAGCAGCCACGACCCGAGGGCCAGGCCGGCCCCGGCCCCCGCCACCAGGGCGGTCGTCGCGACGACCGGAGCCCTCGTCAGCCGGCCGGCCGGTGCCGGGCGCAGCCGGGCCAGCGAGGCACCGGGATCGTGGACGACCGCGGCCCCCACCGCCCCGGCCAGGACGACGGCCAGGACCGCCGACCCCGTCACCGGGCAGCGCCCAGCAGCCGCGACAGCTCCGCCGCACCCGGTCCTTCGACGAGGGTGCCGTCGGTCGCGCTCACCCCCGGGATCACCCGGCAGAGCCCGTCGGCACCTCGCGACAGCACCCCGATGCTGCGCACCTGACGCGTCCCCGCGGCATCGCGCGCCAGGTGCACGACCGCCTGCACGGCGGCCGCGAGCTGGCTGTGCAGCGCCTCCCGAGGCAGGCCGCCGGCGAGCCCGAGCGCTTCGAGCCGGGCCGGGAGGACCTCCGCGGCGGAGGCGTGCACCGTGCCGGCACCACCGTCGTGGCCGGTGTTGAGCGCGGCGAGCAGCTCGACGACCTCGGCACCGCGCACCTCCCCGACGACGATCCGGTCCGGGCGCATCCGCAGCGCCTCGCGCACCAGGGCCCGCAGGTCGACCGCACCCGCGCCCTCGACGTTCGCGGTGCGCGCCTCGAGGCGCACGACGTGGGGGTGGTCGGGCGCGAGCTCACCGGAGTCCTCGACGAGGACGACGCGCTCCGCGGCGGGCACCAGGGACAACAACGTCGCGAGCAGCGTGGTCTTGCCGCTGCCGGTGCCGCCGGTGACCAGGAAGGACGCCCGCGCCCGCACCAGCGCGACCAGCACGTCGTCGAGGCCGCGGGCCACGGTGCCGCGCACCACCAGCTCCGGGAGGTCGAACGCCCGGCGGCGCAGGACCCGCAGGCTCAGCAGGGTGCCCGCCGAGGACACCGGTGGGAGGACGGCATGCAGCCGGACGCCGCCGCCGAGACGCGCGTCGACCGTGGGCCGGGCGAGGTCGAGCCGCCGCCCCGCCGAGGCGGCGAGTCGCTGGGCGAGCCGTCGCACCGCGGCCTCGTCACGGAACCGGACGCCCGCCCGCTCCAGCCCGGTGCCCCGGTCGACCCACACCTCCTCGGGCGCGTTGACCAGCACGTCGCTCACCTCGGGATCGCCCAGCAGGACCTCGAGCGGGCCGAACCCGGTGAGCTCGGCGCGCACCTCCGCCAGCAGGTCCACGACGCCGGTGCCGCCGAGCACCGCCCCCTCCTGGCGCACCGCGGCGGTGACGGACGCAGCGCTCGGTGCCTCACCCGCCAGGGCCAGCCGCTCGGTCACCCGGGCCACCAGGTCGGTCGTCACGCGACCCGCCCCAGGTGGCCGACGAGGTCGGCCAGCAGGCTGCGGCACAGCAGCGCCAGCGGACCGCGGGCGGCCCGGCCCGGCGGCTCGCCGCGCTCGAGGGCAGCGGCCAGCCCCGGCTCCGGCGCGAGCCGGCCGGCCAGCGGAAGCCCCACCGCGCGGGCGACCGCTCCGGCGGGCAGCCGCGCACCCGCTGCCTCGCGCACCACCAGCCGGACGTCGGCCACCCGGCCGGCCAGCTCCGCCGCGACCCGCGCCGCGGCCGCGGCCGCGCGGACCTCGGCACGGACGACGAGCAGGACGGTGTCGGCAGTGGCGAGGGCGGCCGCGGGACCGGGGGTCCCCGACCGGGGGACGTCGAGCACGACCAGGTCGTGACCGCGGCGACCGGCCGCAAGGACCGCCCGGACCGCGTCCGCCGGGACCTCGGTGGGTGCACCGCGGTCCCACGACAGGAGGGTGGCGCCGGCGGCCGTCGGGAGCGCGGCGCGCAGCTCGTCCGGGCCGGCCCGCCCTCGGGTGCCGGCCAGCGCCGGCCAGCGCAACCCGGGGGTCGTCTCGGCGCCGAGCACCAGGTCGAGGCCACCACCCCACGGGTCGAGGTCGACCAGCAGGGTCCGGGCCGGAGGCACCAGCCGACCGGCGGCGACCGCCAGCGCGGCGGCGAGGGTCGAGGCACCGGATCCGCCGGACCCGGGCAGCACGGCGACGGTCCGCGCCGTCGCCAGGCCGGCGCCGGCCAGCCGCTCGACGAGCAGCGGCTCGGCGACGGGGAGCACCTGGACCGCCTCGGCCCCGAGCCGCGCCGCCGCCTCCCACGCGACCGGCTCCTCCGGTCCCGCGCGGGGCACCAGCACGACGCCCGGCCTGCGCGGCAGTGCGGCACGGACGGCCTGCGGGGCGACGTCCGCGCCGAGCAGGACCAGGGGCGCGCCGCTCCACGCCGGGCGCGCCGCCACCGCGTCGGGTGCGACGGTGACCTCGACGCCGGCCAGTGCCGAGAGGCGCAGCAGGTCGTCGAGCAGCACCGGGTCGCTGGTGACGAGCAGGGGACGCTCGGGCACGGACCACCTCCGGGAGGACGAGTCCTCACCGTGGCGTCCCGGGCACCCCCGTCAGGGGCGGCGCCGCGGATCTGTGGACCGCGGGGCCGGCCGGGCGGCTGTGGAGAACCCCTGCTCGCCGGCGGCCGGTCCGGGACGTGCGACGGCCCCCGTCGGGGGGGATGACGGGGGCCGTCTGCGGTCCGACCCGGGGGGGATGAGTCGGACACGGTGTGTCCCACCGGAGCAGGGCACGACGTCAGGATGTACCCGCCCGGGCCCGATGGCAAACAGCGACGCCCGCTCTGCGCAGCGCCCCTCCGGCTCCCTATGCTCGCTGGGTGGCCGACCCCGCACCGCCGCGCACGGCGTCCGCAGCCCCCGGCCGGACGGCCGCGTTCTTCGACCTGGACAAGACGATCATCGCCAAGTCGAGCGCGCTGGCGTTCAGCCGCTCGTTCTACCAGGGCGGGCTCATCAACCGGCGCGCCGTCCTGCGCAGCGCGTACGCCCAGTTCGTCTACCTGGCGGGTGGCGCCGACCACGACCAGATGGAGCGGATGCGGGCCTACCTGTCCTCGATGGCGGCCGGCTGGGACGTCGAGCAGGTCAAGGTCATCGTCGCCGAGACCCTGCACCAGCTGATCGACCCGCTGATCTACGACGAGGCCGCCACGCTCATCGAGGAGCACCACCTGGCCGACCGGGACGTCGTGATCGTGAGCACGTCGGGTGCGGAGGTCGTCGGGCCGATCGGGGAGATGCTGGGCGCCGACCACGTCATCGCGACGCGGATGGTCGTCGAGGACGGCAGGTACTCCGGCGAGATCGAGTACTACGCCTACGGCGAGACCAAGGCCGAGGCCGTCCGGGAGCTCGCGCTGACCGAGGGCTACGACCTCGAGCGCTGCTACGCCTACAGCGACTCGGCGACCGACCTGCCGATGCTCTCGGCCGTCGGCCATCCCTACGCGGTGAACCCGGACCGCGCGCTGCGCAAGGAGGCGACGGCACGCGAGTGGCCGGTGCTGGTGTTCAGCCGCCCGGTCAAGCTGCGCGACCGGGTGGCCAAGGTGACGTTGCCCCAGCCGGGCACCCTGGCCGCCGTCGCGGTGGGCGCCGGCGCGGCGACCGCCGGCATGGTCTGGCTCGCGACCCGGCGGCGCGGCACGTCGCGCGCGCTCGCCCCGCGTGTCGGCCGCGCGACACGCCGGGTCCGCGCGCTGCGGTAGGAAATAACACCCCTGACGGGGTTCCGATCACCGGGCCCGGTGCGTTAGACACAGAGGTGAAGCACGGCAGCTGGGCACCCACGCGGCGACCTGCCCATGTACGGGCCGGCGAGCCAGGCTAGTCCTGGTCTCCCGACACACGGTGCACGCTTGGTAACCCGGTCTGACGTGCCCCGGACGGCGCCCCTCTCGGGGCGCCGTTCTTTGTGCCGGCCTCCTCGGCCCGGGGCTCAGGCGCCGCGCTGGATCGCCTCGCACACGGCGACCCCCTCGCGTGCGCCGAGCACGACGGCGTCGGCGCAGTGCACGACCCAGGCCGCGATGCCCGCCGGGCCCCCGGTCGCGTAGCGGTCCAGCGCGGCGACGTACGCCTCGGCGCCCAGCTCGACGTGGCCGACCTCCGGCGCGGACACCGACGTGGGGTCCAGCCCGCGGGTGACCAGTGTGAGCCGCTCGGCCGCCCGGGCGACCACCCCGCCACCGACCGGGAAGGCGCCGCAGGTCGCGAGCTCGGCGTGCGCCACGGCCGCCACGACCAGGGCCGGCGCCGCGGTCGTCGACGACAGCAGCTGTCCCAGGGACGCCACCCGCGACGCCGCGGCGGGTGCCGGCCGGCCGAGCTCGTCAGCGGTCGCGAGGTCGGCGGCGGCGAGGGTGTGCAGCCGGGCCATGGCCTGCAGCGGGGCCCGCCGCCAGCTGCGCTGCAGCGGGCCGATCTCGGCGGCCACCCGCAGCGCGCCCTGCACCACTCCCCGGCCGGGGTCGGCACCCGCGTCGGCCGCGGACGCGGTCCGTCGCACCTCGTCCAGGGGCAGGTCGACACCGGCCAGCGCCGCGGAGGCCCGAGCACCTCGCAGCGCCGACTCCGACGAGACCCGCTCGGCGGAGCGGCGCAGCACCCGGTGGCCGCGCAGGGCGTCGACCGCCGTCCGCGCGCGCTCCACGGCCTCGGCCACCCCCGGCAGCGCCGCCAGGTGGGCGAACGGGTCGCCGGTCGTGGTCGGCGTCGAGGACTCGGCAGGCACGGTCCCCGACGATACGGTCACCGCCGTGAGCGCCACTCCCGAGCTGGTCGCCGTGGCCCTGGTGGTCCTGGCGCTGGTCCTCGTGGCCGTGCCCCTGCTGCGCAGCCGTCGCTCGTTCGGCAGCTCGGCCGACCGCGCGACGTTCGCGACGCTGCACGAGGCCACCCTGGCCGCGCCGCCGCTGCGGGCCGGCCTCACCGAGGCAGGAGCCGCCCGCGCCGTACGACACCTGCGCACTCTGCTCGGCACCCCCGCGGTGGCGCTCACCGACACCGACGTGCTGCTCGCGTGGGACGGCGCCGGCGAGGCGCGGCACGCGGGGTCGGCCGTCGGGCACGCGGGCGTCGCGACAGGCAGCGGCCGCACCGAGGTGCTCGGCCCGGGCACGGTCACCTGCTCCGACCCCGACTGCCCGATCCGGGCCGCGGTGGTCGCGCCGCTCACGGTGGAGGACCGGGTCGTCGGCAGCCTCGCCGCGTACGGCCCCAGCGCCAGCGCGGGGCTGGTCCGGGCCACCAACGAGGTCGCCCGCTGGGTGTCGACCCAGCTCGAGCTCGCCGAGCTCGAGTCGTCGCGCACCCGGCTGATGGAGGCCGAGGTGCGGGCGCTGCGCGCCCAGATCAGCCCGCACTTCATCTACAACTCGCTGACCGCGATCGCCTCGTTCGTGCGCACCGACCCGGAGCGCGCGCGCGAGCTGCTGCTCGAGTTCGCCGACTTCACCCGCTACTCGTTCCGCCGGCACGGCGACTTCACGACGCTGGCCGAGGAGCTGCGGTCGATCGACCGCTACCTGCTGCTGGAGCGCGCGCGCTTCGGCGACCGGCTGCAGGTGACGGTGCAGGTGGCGCCCGAGGTCCTGCCGGTGTCGGTGCCGTTCCTGTGCGTGCAGCCGCTGGTGGAGAACGCCGTGCGGCACGGGCTCGAGGGCAAGCCCGGTCCGGGGCACGTGACGATCGTCGCGCGCGACCACGGCAGCGAGGCGCTGATCTCGGTCGAGGACGACGGGACCGGGATCGACCCCGACGCCGTACGCCGCACCCTGGCGGGCCGGCCGGACGGCGACGGCGTCGGGCTCGGCAACGTCGACGAGCGGCTGCGGCAGGTCTACGGCGACGACTACGGCCTCGTGGTCGAGACGGCGCCGGGCGCGGGAACGAAGGTGAGCATGCGGGTGCCCAAGTACCGCGCCGGCGTGCACGCGGACGCCCCATGAGCGGGCTGCGCGTCCTCGTGGCCGACGACGAGGCCCCGTCGCGCGAGGAGCTGGCCTGGCTGCTCGAGCGCGACCCCGAGGTCGGCGAGGTCGCCACCGTCACCAGCGGCGCCGAGGTGCTGCGGGCGCTGGAGAGCCACGAGGTGGACGCCCTGTTCCTCGACATCCGCATGCCGGGGCTCGACGGGCTCGACGTCGCCCGGGTGCTGGCCCGCTTCCGGTCCCCTCCCAAGGTCGTGTTCGTCACGGCGTACGAGGACGGTGCCGTGGCGGCGTTCGACCTGCGCGCGGTCGACTACCTGCTCAAGCCGGTGCGCGCCGAGCGGCTCGCCGAGGCGGTGCGCAGGGTCCGGGACGCGATCGCGGCCGCCGCCGAGCCGGCAGGGCAGGACGACGACGAGACGATCGCCGTCGAGCTGGGCGGGGTGACCCGCTTCGTGCAGCGCAGCGACGTGCGCTACGTCGAGGCCCACGGCGACTACGCGCGACTGCACACCGTCGACGGCTCGCACCTGGTGCGCGTCCCGCTCTCGACTTTGGAGCAGGGGTGGGCGGAGTCGGGCTTCGTGCGGGTCCACCGCAGCTACCTCGTGGCGCTGCACCACATCGACGAGATGCGCGTCGAGTCCGGCGCCTGGACGGTGCGTCTGGGCGACGACGTCCTGCAGGTCAGCCGGCGCCACACGCGCGAGCTCAGGGACCGGCTGGTCCGCCAGGCCCGGCCGCGGCAGCCGTGAGCCGGCCGTGACCGACCCGAGCCCGCCGCGGCGGGTCCGCGTCGTCTCGCCGCGCAGCAACGCGGCGAAGGCGGCGGCGCACCGGCCGGTGCGCCGCGAGATCGACGAGCAGACCATCGTCGGAGACGTCTACATGCGCTCCCTCGTGCGCCTGCAGCTGCGTCTCGCGATCGGCGTGTGCCTCATCTTCGTCGTGCTGCTCGGCGGGTTGCCGCTGCTGTTCGCCCTCGAGCCGGGGCTGACGTCCGTGCGCCTCCTCGGGCTACCGGTGCCGTGGCTGCTGCTCGGGGTCGTCGTCTACCCCGCGCTCGTGGTCGCCGCGTGGTTCTACATCCGGCAGGCCGAGCGCAACGAGAGCGAGTTCTCCGAGATGGTCCAGTGATCCGCGGGTGACCGGCACGGCGTACGGCGTCCTGGCGCTGGTCCTCGTCATCGCCGCGACGCTGCTCATCGGGGCGTTCGCGCTGCGGCTGTCGCGCACGACCAGCGACTTCTACGTCGCCTCACGGTCGGTGTCGCCGGTGTGGAACGCGTCGGCCATCGGCGGGGAGTACCTCTCGGCCGCGTCCTTCCTCGGTGTCGCCGGGCTGATCCTCGCGTACGGCGCCGACATGCTGTGGTTCCCGGTCGGCTACACCGCGGGCTACCTGGTTCTGCTCGTCCTGGTGGCGGCCCCGCTGCGCCGGTCCGGCGCCTACACGCTGCCCGACTTCGCCGAGGCCCGCACCGAGTCGCGGTCGGTGCGCCGGGCGGCGAGCATCCTCGTCGTCACCATCGGCTGGCTCTACCTGCTCCCGCAGCTGGTCGGAGCCGGCCTCACCGTGACGCTGGTGACGGGGGCACCCGCCTGGGTGGGCGGGCTGCTGGTCTCACTCGTGGTGGTGTTCAGCGTCGCCACCGGCGGCATGCGCAGCATCACCTTCGTCCAGGCGTTCCAGTACTGGCTGAAGCTGACCGCTCTCGCAGTTCCGGTGCTGTTCCTCGTGCTCGCCTGGCGGGCCGACGGCGCACCGGGCCCGGGGGACGGCGCCGCGAGGTTCCCGGAGCGCACCACGGTGCAGGTGGCCGAGGACACCACCTTCGTCGTGCGGCAGGCCGTCGGTGCCGTGGTCTCGGGGCGGATCGGCCCCGCAGGGGAACCGGTGACGACCTTCGCCCACGAGCGGGTGCGGCTCGCGCCAGGCACCTGGCGAGCGGCACGGGACACCCGGCTGACCTTCGCCGCCGGCGGCGTCGTCCCTCACGCGAGGACCCTCGAGCCGAGCGACGGCGACTCCTGGTCACGGCCGCTGTCGGGGGCCGGCGGCCGCGACCACCCGCTGTACGCGACGTACTCGCTGATCCTCGCGCTGTTCTTCGGGACGATGGGGCTGCCCCACGTGCTGGTGCGGTTCTACACGAACCCGGACGGCCGGGCCGCCCGGCGCACGACCCTCGTCGTGCTCGCCCTGCTCGGCGTCTTCTACCTGCTGCCCACCGTCTACGGGGCGCTGGCCCGCGTCTACACCCCTGAGCTCCTGCTGACCGGCCGGACCGACACCGCGGTCCTCCTGCTCCCGGAGCGGCTCGTCGGCGGGACCGGCGGCCAGCTCCTGACCGCACTCGTCACGGCCGGTGCGTTCGCGGCGTTCCTCTCGACGTCGTCGGGTCTCACCGTCTCGGTGGCCGGGGTGCTGTCGCAGGACGTCCTGCGCGGCACGGTGCGCGACTTCCGGCTCGCCGCCGCCCTGGCCGTGACCGTTCCGTTCGTCCTGTCGCTGGGCGCCGCGTCGCTGAACATCGCCGACGTGGTCGGCCTCGCCTTCGCGGTCGCCGCGTCGTCGTTCTGCCCGCTCCTGCTGCTCGGCATCTGGTGGCGCGGGCTCACCGACGTCGGGGCGCTGGCCGGTCTCGTGGCCGGAGGTGGCCTCGCGACGGCCGCCGTGGCGGCGACCATCGCCGGGGTGGACCGGGACGGGTGGAGCGGCGCGCTGCTCGCCCAGCCCGCCGCGTGGACCGTCCCGGTCGCCTTCGCCGTCATGGTGGTCGTGTCCCTGCGCACGCAGCACCGCGTCGCGCCCCACGTGGCCCGCACGATGGTCCGCCTGCACGCCCCCGAGTCGGTCGAGCTGCGCGACCGGGCCCGGTCGGCCGGCCGGTCTCCCAGGGCATGATGCGGCCCGGCCTGGGCGGCAGCTTCTGGCGGCTGTGGACGGCGTCGACGATCTCGGCGGCCGGGGACGGGCTGACTTTCGTCGCCATTCCCCTGCTGGCCGCCCGCCTGACCCGGGACCCGGCCCAGCTCGCGCTGGTCCAGACGGCGGAGTACTCGGCCTGGTTGCTGTTCGGTCTGGTGTCCGGGGCCCTCGCCGACCGGTGGGACCGGCTGCGCATCATGGCCGCGACCGACCTCGTGCGGGTCGTGCTGTTCGGCGGCTTCGCGCTGGCCGTGGTCGAGGACCGGGTGGGGCTGCCGCTGCTGGTCGTCCTCGCCTTCCTCGCCGGGGCCACCGGCATCCTCAACCAGAACGCCGCGTCGGCGTTCCTGCCTCTCGTCGTCCGGCGGGACCGGCTCGAGGTCGCGAACGCCTGGCTCCAGGGCGGCCTCTCGGTGCCGACCTCGATGCTGGGGCCGCCGCTCGGGGGCGTGCTCTTCGTCGCCGCCGGGTGGCTGCCGTTCACCGTCGACGCGGTGTCCTACCTCCTCAGCGCCCTGGTGGTCCTCAGCCTGGCCGGCCGGGTGCCCCGGGCCCCGCGCAGCGCTGCTCCCCCGCCGATCCGCGCGGCGCTGGCGGAGGGCCTGCGCTTCCTGTGGGGGTCCCGGGTGCTGCGCACCCTGTGCCTGCTGCTCGCGGTGTTCAACGGCGTGAGCGCCGCCGTGCTCGGCATCCTCGTGCTGTTCGCACAGGAGACGCTCGGGCTCTCGGAACGCGGCTACGGCGTGCTGCTGGTCGTCTTCGCGGTGGGCGTGCTGATCGGCATGGCACTCTCGTCGTGGGTCAGGCGCCGGCTGGGCACCTCCGGGGTCGTCGTGGGAGTGCTCGCCACCCAGTCGGCCGCGCTGCTGGCCACCGGGCTCGCGCCGTCGGTGCCGACCGCGGCGGTCGCCTTCGCCGTCGCCGGGGCCACCGGCGGGATGTGGAACGTCGCCACCATCAGCCTGCGCCAGCGGGTCGTGCCGGACGCCCTGCTCGGACGGGTGACCAGCGCGTACCGGCTGGTGGGGCTCGGCTCGATGCCGGTGGGCTCGGCGCTGGGCGGCCTGCTGGCCCGCGGCTTCGGGCTCGCCGCGCCGTTCGTGGTCGGCGGCGTCCTGCTCGCCCTCGCGGCTGCGGCAGCACTGCGCTGGCTCCCGCGCTCGGTGGTCGAGGCCGCCGAGGCCCACACGCCGGCCGGTGCCGGCGTGGCCCCTCCGTCCCCGCCGGGCGGCTACTGACCCGCCGCTCGTCGCAGAGGACGACCGTTCGTCGCATTCGTCCGTCAGGTCCCCTTCACGCCCGGGTCCCCCGCTCGTCACAGTTCCTGCCGAACGCCGTGCGCCGGCACGGCCCGAGACCGGAGGTCCGCCGTGGGCATGAACGTCGAACAGGAGGACCGGCTGCTCGAGGTCCAGCGCAGCCCGGAGTTCGCGCACCTGCGCAAGACGTTCCGCAGCTTCGTCTTCCCGATGACCGTCGTGTTCCTCGGGTGGTACCTGCTCTACGTGCTCGCCTCCGGCTACGCGCGTGACTTCATGGGCCACGAGCTGCTCGGCAACATCAACGTGGGGTACGTCTTCGGACTGCTCCAGTTCGCCTCGACGTTCCTCATCGCCTGGCTCTACGAGCGGCACATGGACCACAAGGTCGACCCGCTCGCCGCCGCCATCCGCGACGAGCTCGAGGGGGTGGCCCGATGAGCGCCGGCATCCTCGCCGCCGAGGTCTCCGGCGGCCAGCAGGCACTGACCAGCGTCCTGTTCCTGGTGTTCGTGGGCGCGACTCTCGCGATCACGGTCTGGGCGTCGCGCAACACCAAGACGGCAGCGGACTTCTACGCCGGCGGGCGCTCCTTCACCGGCATGCAGAACGGCGTGGCCATCGGCGGCGACTACATGTCCGCGGCGTCGTTCCTCGGCATCGCCGGGATCATCGCCCTCTACGGCTACGACGGCTTCCTCTACTCGATCGGCTTCCTGGTCGCCTGGTTGGTGGCGCTGCTGCTGGTGGCCGAGCTGATGCGCAACTCCGGCAAGTACACGATGGGCGACGTCCTCGCGTTCCGGATGCGTCAGCGCCCGGTGCGCGCGGCCGCCGGGGTCTCCACGATCGTCGTCTCGATCTTCTACCTGCTGGCCCAGATGGTCGGAGCCGGCGCCCTGGTCTCGCTGCTGCTCGGCGTCTCGTCGCAGACCGCGAAGAACCTCACGATCATGGCCGTGGGCCTGCTGATGATCTTCTACGTCACCGTCGGCGGCATGAAGGGCACGACGTACATCCAGATCATCAAGGCGCTGCTGCTGATGACCGGTGCGTCGATCCTCACGCTGATGGTGATGTTCAAGTTCGGCTGGAACATCAGCGACCTGCTCGGCACCGCTGCCGAGAAGAGCGGCAAGGGCAAGGCCTTCCTCGAGCCCGGCCAGCGCTTCGGCAAGGACATCGTCGACGCGGCAGGAAACGCCGACGCCGCGGCGACGCTGTACAGCAAGCTCGACCTGATCAGCCTGGGCCTCGCCCTGGTCCTGGGGACCGCCGGCCTGCCGCACATCCTGATCCGCTTCTACACCGTTCCCACGGCACGGGCGGCCCGCAAGTCGGTCGTCTGGGGCATCTGGATCATCGGCTCGTTCTACCTGATGACCCTGGCGCTGGGCTTCGGCGCGGCCGCGCTCGTCGGGCCGGAGGCGATCATCGCCCAGGACCCGGCCGGCAACACCGCGGCACCACAGCTGGCACGGGAGATCGGTGCCGACGTGTTCGGCACCACGGGCGGCACCATCATGCTGGCCTTCATCGCCTCGGTGGCGTTCGCGACGATCCTCGCGGTGGTCGCCGGGTTGACGCTGGCGTCGTCGTCGTCGGTCGCGCACGACATCTACGCCAACTACGTGCACCGCGGCGAGGCCCCCGAGGGCCAGGAGGTCAAGGTCGCGCGCATCTCGGCGTTCGTCATCGGCGCCGTCGCGATCGTGCTGTCCATCTTCGCCCAGAAGCTCAACGTCGCCTTCCTGGTGGCGCTGGCCTTCGCGGTGGCGGCGTCGGGCAACCTGCCGGCGATCCTGTACTCGCTGTTCTGGAAGCGGTTCAACACGACCGGGGCGGTGTCCGCCATCTACGGCGGGCTGCTCTCCGCGCTCATCCTGGTCATCTTCTCCCCGGTCGTGTCGGGCAAGCCGGCGGTCGACGGGAAGAGCCCGTCGCTGGTCACCGACCCCGGGATCGACTTCCACTGGTTCCCCCTGGACAACCCGGGTCTGGTGTCGATCCCGCTGGGCTTCCTCTTCGGGTGGCTGGGCACCGTGCTCTCCAAGGAGCACAACGAGCGCAAGGCCGCCGAGCTCGAGGTGCGTTCGCTCACCGGTGTCGGCATGGAGAAGGCCGTCGTCGCACTGACGCCGCTCCGTGCGGGGGCCCCGCCCGTGCCCGGGGCGGGGCCGGGCGGGGGGTCGGAGCCGGTGGGGTAGAAAGGCGGACGAGACGAGTCGAGGCGAAGGAGCGGTCCGTGGCCAACGACGCTGAGAAGCACGAGGCGCTGTCCAACCTCATGCACGAGGAGCGCACGTTCCCGCCGAGCGAGGAGTTCGCCGCGAACGCCGTCGCGACGGCCGACCTCTACGACCGGGCGGCGAAGGACCGGCTGGCGTTCTGGGAGGAGCAGGCCGACCGGCTCGCCTGGTCCGCGCGGTGGGACGAGGTGCTCGACTGGCAGCCGCCGTTCGCCCGGTGGTTCGTCGGTGGCCGCCTCAACGTCGCGTACAACTGCGTCGACCGGCACGTCGAGGCCGGGAACGGGGACCGGGTCGCCCTGCACTGGGAGGGCGAGCCCGGCGACACCCGCACCCTCACCTACGCCGAGCTCAAGGACGAGGTGAGCCGGGCGGCCAACGCGCTGACCGAGCTCGGCATCGGCGCGGGTGACGTGGTCGCGATCTACCTGCCGATGATCCCCGAGGCGATGGTGGCGATGCTCGCCTGCGCGCGCATCGGCGCCCCGCACTCGGTGGTCTTCGGCGGGTTCTCGGCCGGCGCGCTGGCCTCCCGCATCGACGACGCCAGCGCGAAGGCGGTCATCACCGCCGACGGTGGCTACCGGCGCGGCTCGCCCAGCGCCCTCAAGCCGGCGGTCGACGACGCCCTGGAGATGTCCGAGGGCAAGAGCGTCGACCACGTCCTCGTCGTCCGGCGCACCGAGCAGGACGTCGCGTGGACCGACGGCCGTGACGTGTGGTGGCACGACACCGTGGGCGCCGCGAGCGCCGAGCACGTGCCGCAGGACTTCGACTCCGAGCACCCCCTGTTCATCCTGTACACGTCGGGCACCACCGGGAAGCCGAAGGGCATCCTGCACACCTCCGGCGGGTACCTGACGCAGACGTCGTACACGTTCGCGAACGTCTTCGACCACCGGCCGGACACCGACGTCTACTGGTGCACCGCCGACATCGGCTGGGTGACCGGCCACAGCTACATCGTCTACGGCCCGTGCGCCAACGGCGCCACCCAGGTGATGTACGAGGGAACGCCCGACACCCCGCACAAGGCGCGCTGGTGGGAGCTCGTCGCGAAGTACGGCGTGACGCTGCTCTACACCGCCCCCACCGCGATCCGGACCTTCATGAAGTGGGGCGAGGAGCTGCCGGGCGGGCACGACCTCACCTCGCTGCGGCTGCTCGGCTCGGTCGGCGAGCCGATCAACCCCGAGGCGTGGATCTGGTACCGCCGCGTCATCGGCGGGGACCGCACGCCGATCGTCGACACCTGGTGGCAGACAGAGACCGGCGCCATCATGATCAGCCCGCTGCCGGGAGTGACCGCGGCCAAGCCGGGCTCGGCGATGACGGCGCTTCCCGGGATCTGCGCCGACGTCGTCGACGACGAGGCCAAGCCGGTGCCGGACGGCGGGGGTGGCTACCTCGTCCTCACCGACCCGTGGCCGTCGATGCTGCGCGGCATCTGGGGCGACGAGGAGCGGTACAAGGAGACGTACTGGTCCCGGTTCAAGGACCTCTACTTCGCAGGTGACGGCGCGAAGAAGGACGAGGACGGCCATCTCTGGCTGCTCGGCCGGGTCGACGACGTGATGCTGGTGTCCGGCCACAACATCTCCACCACCGAGGTGGAGTCGGCACTCGTGTCGCACCCGAAGGTCGCCGAGGCGGCCGTGGTCGGTGCCACCGACGCGACCACCGGCCAGGGGATCGTCGCGTTCGTCATCCTGCGTGGTGATGCCGCCTCGGCGGTCGAGGACGACGCCGAGGCCGGCGAGGCGCTGATCCAGGAGCTGCGCGGTCACGTCGCGACGGTGCTCGGCCCGATCGCCAAGCCCCGTCAGGTGCTGCTCGTCGCCGAGCTGCCGAAGACCCGGTCCGGCAAGATCATGCGCCGCCTGCTGCGCGACGTCGCCGAGCACCGCGAGATGGGCGACGTCACCACGCTGGCCGACCCTACGGTGATGAACCTGATCGGCCAGGGCCTCGACGCCGGCAAGGGCGACGACGACTGACCGCGGCCCTCGCCCCCCCGACCCCGACCCCGACCCCGACCCCGACGCTCGTTTGCGACATCGGTCACCGACACGCCGGGCGGAGCCTCGGCGTGTCGGTGAACCATGTCGCAAACGATCACACCGGGGGGCGGCGCGGGCGGGCGGCCTAGGGTCCTCCGCATGAGGCTCGGGGTGGTCGTCCTGCCGGAGGAGCGCTGGGCGGACGCCCGGCCGCAGTGGCAGCGGCTGGACGAGTGGGGCTTCCACTCGGCCTGGACCTACGACCACCTCGCGTGGCGGTCACTGGCGGACGGGCCGTGGTTCGGCACCGTGCCCGTCCTCGCCGCCGCCGCGATGACGACCACCACGATCCGGCTCGGCACCTTCGTCGCCTCCCCCAACTTCCGCCACCCGGTGCCGTTCGCCAAGGAGCTGATGACCCTCGACGACCTGTCCGGCGGCCGGTTCCAGCTCGGTGTCGGCGCGGGCGGCACGGGGGTCGACGCCACGGTGCTCGGCCAGGAGGAGCTGGCCCCCGGGCAGCGGGTCGAGCGGTTCGCTGAGTTCGTCGACCTGCTCGACCGGCTCCTCACCGCACCGAGCACGACGTACGACGGCGAGTGGTTCGGCGCGCGGGAGGCGAAGATGCTGCCGGGCTGCGTCCAGCAGCCGCGGCTGCCGTTCGTCGTGGCGGCCAACGGACCGCGGGCGATGCGGGTGGTGGCCCGGCACGGGCAGGGGTGGGTGACCACCGGCGTGACGCCGCCCGACGCCGGGGAGAGCTCCTGGTGGGCAGCGTTGCCGGACGCCTGCTCGCGGCTGGACGAGGCTCTGGACGCCCAGGGTCGTGCGCCCTCCTCGCTGCAGCGCTACCTCAGCGTCGACTCCTCCGGCGCGTTCGGCCTCGACTCCGTCGAGCACCTGCGCGACGTCCTCGGCCGGGCCGACGCACTGGGCTTCGACGAGGTCGTGGTGCACCGGCCGCGCCCCGACGGCGTGTACGCCGGGGACCTGGCCGTCCTCGACCAGGTCGCCGCCGACGTGCTCCCCACGCTCGACCCGCGATGAGCCGGCACCGGCAGGCCCGTGCATCGGAGGCCGAAGACGGGGCAGGATGGCGGGCATGACGCACACGGACGGCCACCACCCAGCGCCCGCCACGCAGCCCGAGGAGACCCTCGGGATGCTGTTCGCGAACGCCAGCCGGGACCTCTCGGCCCTCGTGCACAGCGAGATCGCGCTGGCCAAGGCCGAGATCAGGGTCGACGTGAAGAACGCCGCCAAGGGCGGGGCGATGTTCGGGGCCGCCGCCTACCTCGGGGTCGTCGCCTCGATCCTGCTCTTCCTCACGATCGCGCTGTTCCTCGCCTGGCTGGGGCTCGAGGCGTGGGTGGCCTTCCTCATCGTCACGGTGCTGCTCCTGCTCGTGGCCGGCCTGCTGGCCTTCGTCGGGAAGAAGGCCGTGTCCAAGGTCGGCCCCCCCGAGCGGACGCTGCGGACCAGCAAGGACACCGTGGCGTTCCTCAAGAGCCCGACCAGCGGCTGACCGCCCTGCGCCCCCGGCCGGCGCTTCTGGTGGGATGCCGGGGTGAGATCCCGCACCGGCCAGCCCCCGGAGGCCGCAGTCGCCCGCGTCCCCGGGCCGTGGGAGCACCACATGGTCGCCGCCAACGGCGCGCGCTTCCACGTCGCGGTCGCCGGCAGCGGGCCCCTGGTCGTCCTGCTGCACGGGTTCCCGCAGTTCTGGTGGTCGTGGCGCCACCAGCTCCCCGCGCTGGCCGAGACCGGGCACCGGGTCGCCGCGATGGACCTGCGGGGGTTCGGCGCCAGCGACAAGCCGCCCCGCGGCTACGACCCGCGCACGCTGGCCGAGGACGTGTCCGGGGTCATCCGCTCGCTCGGTGACCGGGACGCCGTCGTGGTGGGCCAGGGGCTCGGCGGGCTGGTCGCCTGGACCCTGGCCGTCGTCCACCCCCGCCAGGTACGTCGGCTGGTGGCCGTGTCGATGCCGCACCCGCGCCGCCTCCGGCGGGCCCACCTGACCGACCCGCGGCAGGTGCGCGCCAGCCGCCAGGTCCTCGGCTACCAGGCTCCGGTGCTGCCCGAGCGCCGGCTGGTCGCCGACGACGCCCACGAGGTCGGGCAGCTGCTGCGTCGCTGGGCCGGGCCCGGCTTCCCCGACGCCGGCACCGAGGCGCGCTACCGGCAGGCCGCGCAGATCCCGGGGGTCGCGCACTGCGCCCTGGAGTCCTACCGCTGGCAGGTCCGGTCGCTCCCCCGGACCGACGGCATCCGCTACGCGCGCCGGATGGCGAGCCCGGTGACGGTGCCGACGCTGCAGGTGCACGGTGCGCTGGACAGGTGCGTGCTGCCCAGCAGCGCGGCTGGGTCGGGACGCTACGTCGAGGCGTCCTACCGCTGGCACCTGATGCCCGGTGTCGGGCACTTCCCGCACGAGGAGGACCCGTCGGCGTTCAGCACCGTGGTGCGGGACTGGCTGGCCGACCCCACCGTCGAGGACCAGGCGGGCACCGCGTGACCGGGACCGGCGACCGGGACCGCGACCCGGCCGGCCGGGCGCGCAACGCCCGCCCGCGCGACGGCCTGGGCCGGCCGATGCCGCACGGCGCCGCCGGCGTCGAGCGCGTCCCGGACGACCTCGTCCTGCCCCCTGCCGACTCGCTGGCCGAGGCACAGCGGCTGCTCGACGACGGCCGTCCGTTCCACGCCCACGAGGTCCTCGAGGGCACCTGGAAGGCCGCCCCGGCAGGCGAGCGCGACCTCTGGCAGGGGCTGGCCCAGCTCGCCGTCGGCCTCACGCACCGCGCCCGCGGCAACAGCACCGGGGCCCGGACCCTGCTGCGGCGGGGCGCGCAGCGGCTGCGGCCCTACGCCGACGCGCCGCCGTACGACATCGACGTCGCCGGCCTGCTGGCCGCCGCCGAGTCGCTCGCCGAGGCGCCGGCCGTGCCTGGCGAGCCGCCCCGGACGCTGCAGCTGCGTGGCCGGCGCACCCGGTAGGATCCTCGGCGAGGGGAGTACTCCCACAGACCCGATCCGGTCAGTACGGCTGCCACCTGGCACCTCGGACGGGGCCCGCGCCCGCGGGTGGAGGAGACCTCGGACCGCTCGAGTCCGAGGAGTCTCATGTCGTCACTGCCGACCACCCCCACCCCTGCTCTGCCACCGGACCCCGCGGCCGTGTCGGCGGCCGGCGCCGGGCTGGACTCCGTCGCCGACCCGACCCTGTGGGCGGTCACCGTCGGCGGCGTCCTCGCCCTCCTGCTGGTCGACTTCCTGCTCACGCGGCGACCGCACGAGGTCGGGATGCGCGAGGCGGTCGCCTGGTCGGCCTTCTACGTCGCGTTGCCACTGGCCTTCGGCGGCTACATCTGGTGGCGGTTCGGCTCGCAGACCGGCCTGGAGTACGTCACCGGCTACCTGGTCGAGAAGTCCCTCAGCGTCGACAACCTGTTCGTCTTCATGCTGCTCCTGGCGGCCTTCGCGGTGCCGAGGGAGCTGCGTCAGCGGGTGCTGCTGTTCGGCATCGTGGGCGCCCTGGTCCTGCGGGCGGTGTTCATCGCCCTCGGCGCCGCCGCGCTGTCCCGCTTCGACGCGGTGTTCCTCGTCTTCGGACTGATCCTGCTGCTGACCGCGGTGAAGATCGGGCGGGACGCCGTCCGCGGCAGCCAGCACCAGGTGCACGTCGACCGGATGCGCAGCGTCCGGCTGATCCGCCGGTTGATGCCGGTCACCTCCGACTACGACGGGCCACGGATGACCAGCCGTGTGGGGGGGCGCCGTGCGGCGACCCCCTTCGCGCTGGTCGTGGCCGCCGTCCTGGCCACCGACGTGGTGTTCGCCGTGGACTCCGTGCCTGCGGTGTACGGCATCACCGGTGACCCGTTCCTCGTCTTCGCCACCAACGCGTTCGCCCTGCTCGGGCTGCGCGCGCTCTACTTCGTCCTCGAGAGCGCCCTCAGCCGGCTGGTTCACCTGGGCTACGGGCTGGCCGCGATCCTCGCGTTCATCGGCGCGAAGCTCACCCTGCACTGGGCGCACCTCCGGTGGGAGTCGGTGCCCGAGATCCCCACGCTGGTCTCGCTCGCCGTGGTCGTCGGCATCCTGGTCCTCACGACCCTGACCAGTGTGCTGGCCACCCGGCGGGCCGCGGGTGTACGGCCCGGCTGACCGCCGCTGGTCAGGCGCAGGTGTCGGTGTCGACCGCAGCCGTCGCGTCACGCCCGGCCCGCACGACGGGCCGGGCCTCGTCGACGGTCAGGGCGTAGCCGGTGTCGGGGTCGTCCAGCGACTTGGCGAAGATCACGCCGTAGACGGCGCCGTCGGTGCTGAGCAGCGGGCCACCGGAGTTGCCCGGCTCGACGTCGGCGTACAGCGCGAACACCTCGCGGGTGACCGTGCTGCGGTGGAAGATGTCCGGCCCGCGGGCGTCGATCTCGTCGCGGATCCTGGCCGCGACGGTGCGGTAGGGCCCGCCGCCCGGGAAACCGGCCACGACGGCGCTGTCGCCGCGGTCACCGGTCCGGTCCAGCGGCAGCGCGGGCGCGCGGAGGTCGGGGACGTAGAGCACCGCGAGGTCGCGACGGGGGTCGAACACGACGACCCGGGCCGCGAACCGGTCCCCGGTGCCGGCGACCCGCACCTGCGGCTCGTCGACGCCGGCGACGACATGGGCGTTGGTGAGCACGTGCCTGGGGGAGAACACGAAGCCGGTGCCGTCGAGGGTGCGGCGGCAGTCCTCGGCGGTCCCGGTGACCTTCACGATGCTGGCCGAGGCCCGCTGGACGGCCGCCGAGCCGGTGACGGCGCGGTCGGGCACGGGCACCTGACGGATGCGCTCCGGCGACAGCCCGCCGAACACCGGCGGCAGCGTCGAGTGGTCGATCACCCGGCGGAACGACGAGAACAGGGTGCGGGCCCGGTCGGGCATCACCTGGTCGACGGCCGCGACCACCTTCGAGCCGCCGATCTCGCGGGACAGCGACGGGACCGGGCCGGGCCGCAGCGCGGACGCGAGGAACCAGGCGACGACCAGCATCGCGACCACGCTCACCAGGGCGCCGAGACCGTTGTCGACGAGCCGCGCGCCACGCCACGTGATCCGCGAACGCACCATCGACCCCAGCCAGCCGAGCGTCACCTGCCCGACCGTGGCGGCGAACAGCACGAGACCGACGGCGAGGACCGACTGACCGACGCCCGCCCCCACCGAGGACACCAGTGACGGGGCCAGCACCAGGCCGACCACCCCGCCGGCCAGGAAGCCGGCGAAGGAGAGCACGCCGGCCACGAAGCCCTGGCGGTAGCCGGAGAACGCGAAGGAGGCGGCCGACAGCAGCAGCAGGACGTCGAGCCAGTTCACCGAGTCGGGCCAGGTCACGACGGGCTCTCCCGACGGACGAGCAGCGAGGGGTCGAGCGCCCAGGCCGGCAGCGCACGGACATCGGCCGCGTCCCACGGCCGCTCCCAGCCGGCCAGCCGCAGCAGCCGGTCCAGCAGACCGGCGGTGAAGCCCCAGACGAACAGCCCGGCCACGTCGAACGCCGGCCCGACGTAGCCGGAGGGGTGCGAGACGCGGTAGCGGTTCGCCGGGTCCAGCAGCTCGGCCAGCGGCACCCGGTGCACCGACGCGACCTCGGTCGGGTCCACCACCGACACCGCGGACGGGCGACGCCACCAGGCGAGCACCGGGCTGACCACGAAGCCGCTCGGCGGCAGGAACAGCGAGGGCAGGACCGCGAGCACCTCGACCCCTGCGGGGTCGATGCCGGTCTCCTCCGCGGCCTCGCGCAGTGCCGCCGACACCTCGTCCGCGTCCTCCGGGTCGACCGCCCCGCCGGGGAAGGCGACCTGGCCGGGATGGCTGCGCATGTCGTGCGCGCGCTCGATGAGCAGGACGTCGGCCGCCTCCCAGCCGGCGCCGTCGTCACCGAAGAGCATGAGCACCGCCGACGGCCGCCCGCCCTCGGCCGGTGGCAGGAACCTGCTCAGCTCCTCCGGGCGGACCTCGCGGGCCCGGGTGGCCAGCGTGTGCAGCCAGCCCGGGACGGACGCCGTCGCGCTCTCCTCCGTCGACGCCGTCACAGGGCCACCCCGAGGTAGCGCTGCACGAGGGCGTCCAGCTCGTCGACGGACCTGATCTCCCCCGGGTGCCGCCCGGCGAGGGTCCCGTCGGCGGCGTAGAACAGCGTCTGCGGGGGGGCGCCCGCCTTCAGCGCGAGGACGGTGCGGTCGCCGTCGTCGTCGTGGACCGACGGGAACGGCACCCCGAAGTCGGCCGCCGAGCGTCGCCCGAACGCCGCCGGCGCCTTGTAGTGCACCCCGAAGAACCGCACCCGGTCGTCCGCCCGCCGCACCGCGTCGGCGAACAGCGGCATCTCGCGGTCGCAGTTGGTGCACCAGGCCGCCCACACGCTGAGCACGGTGGGCTCTCCCCGCAGGTCCGACAGCCGCACCGCCGGCCCCGCGCCGAGGCACGGCAGCTCGAGGGCGGGCAGGCCGCCCGGCACCGGCGCCCGGCGGGGGAGGGCGGGGCACGGGGGCAGCCGGTACGCCGGCGTCGCTGCCGCGGTCGCGCCGGGACCGGCAGCCGTGCCGTCGTCGGCCGCGGGCACCGTGGCACCCGTACCGTCGGTGCCGCCGCAGCCGGCGGCAAGCACCAGGGGCAGGACGAGCAGCACGGCGCTGCCCCACCGCCGGCCCCAGCGCGTCACGGGGACGCCGCCACCTGCGCGGGGGACTTCACCAGCCGCGCGGCCTTGACCGGGTCGATCTCGCCCTCGCCGTAGGACGGGCACAGCCGGGCCACCGGGCAGGCCCCGCAGGCGGGCTTCCTCGCGTGGCAGCGGCGACGTCCGTGGAAGATCACCCGGTGGCTGAGCATCGTCCAGTCGCGCTTCGGGAACAGCGCTCCCACCTCGTGCTCGACCTTGACCGGGTCCAGCTCGGTCGTCCAGCCGAAGCGGCGCGCCAGCCGCCCGACGTGGGTGTCGACGGTGATGCCGGGAACACCGAAGGCGTCGCCCAGCACGACGTTGGCCGTCTTGCGCCCGATGCCCGGCAGCGTGACCAGGTCGGCGAGGCGACCCGGTACCTCGCCGTCGTAGCGCTCGACGAGCGCCTGCCCGAGACCGATGAGCGAGTTCGTCTTCGCCCGGAAGAAGCCGGTGGAGCGGATCATCTCCTCGAGCTCGGCCCGGTCGGCGGCGGCGTAGTCGGCCGCGGTGGGGTAGCGCGCGAACAGCGTCGGCGTCACCTTGTTGACCCCGACGTCGGTGGACTGTGCGGACAGGATGGTCGCGACGGCGAGCTCCAGCGGCGTGCTGAAGTCCAGCTCGCAGTGCGCGTCCGGGTAGGTCTCCTGCAGCAGCCGGTCGATGCGTCGGGCCCGCCGGGTGCGCGCCACCGGTGACTCGTCGGCGAAGCGCGCAGCGCGGCGGGGGGTCACACGCCCCAGCGTAGGACGTGGCCCGCGGAGCGGCCGCGCGCAGGGAGGGGGCCGGTCGGGTGCGCCCAGGCGGGCGTCGACCGTACGGGTGACCTGCTCTCAAGGCCTGCCCCGCATCCGACGACCTCGCAGGTGACCGGCCCTGCGGAACGTCCGCCGGACACCTTGGCCAGGAGGCCGCACGTGATCAGCAGCACCTCGACCCGCGGGTCGGCGGCCGGCTCCCCCGGTACCCGGCCCGGCGCCGGCGGGACACGACGCCGGCCGACCGCGCCGCGGCGTCCCGCCGAGCGCGTGGCGCACCTCGCCCACCTCGACCTGGACCGGCTGCGCGACTACCGGCAGGAGCTGATCACGGAGGAGTCCCGCGTCTCGTACTGGCGACGGATCCTGCAGGCCCGCGTCGACACGGCGCTGGGGCCGGACCAGGCCCATCCCGCCAACAGCCGGCTGCGCTCGGTGCTCACCGGCCACCAGGAGTTCAGCCGGCGCCTGGCGGTGCTCCCGGTGCACGACGCCGACGGCGCGCCGCCGCTGCCGGACCTCGCCGTCCTGTGGGAGAGCATGGCGGCCGCGGACGACGACCCCACGCTGCTCGGCCGGCTCGCGGCCGCCGAGGCCGAGCTCTCGGCGTACCGGCGCACCCTGCACGAGCGCCTGGACCACGCGACCAGCGAGCTCATCGCGCGCTACCGCGACGAGCCGGCGCTGGCCCTGCGCGCGCTACCGCTCAAGGGACGTACCGGGGCCGCCTGAGCCCGCCCGGGTCACCGGTGCGGCAGACTGTCCGCGCAGTCGGGGAACCCCCCTCGCGAGGAGGCGGCACGGCATGGACCGCAGTGACGGCACGGAGGACACGGACGCATCGGGCGCGGTGGGCGCCGAGGCGACCGTCGACGGCCTCGGCCGGTCGCCGCTGTTCGCTGGACTGGAAGCAGGCCACCAGCAGGAGCTGCGGTCGCAGATGGTCGAGGTCCGGCTGGCTCGCGGCCAGGCCCTGTTCAACGAGGGCGACCCGGGCGACCGGCTCTACGTGGTGACGGCCGGCAAGATAAAGCTCGGCCGGACCTCCCCGGACGGCCGCGAGAACCTGCTCGCGGTCATGGGCCCCGGCGAGATGTTCGGCGAGCTGTCGCTGTTCGACCCGGGTCCGCGCACGGCGACGGCGACGGCGATCACGGCCGCGACCTTGCGCGGGCTCGGCAACGCGGCCCTGCAACCCTGGCTCACCGAGCACCCCGAGGTCGCGGCCCAGCTGCTGGCAGCCCTGGCCCGTCGCCTGCGCCGCACGAACGAGGCGATGGCCGACCTGGTGTTCAGCGACGTGCCGGGCCGGGTGGCCAAGGCGCTGCTCGACCTGGCGAAGAAGTTCGGCGTCGAGGCCGACGACGGGCTGCGGGTGACGCACGACCTCACCCAGGAGGAGCTCGCCCAGCTGGTCGGCGCGTCCCGCGAGACCGTGAACAAGGCGCTCGCCGACTTCGCCGGGCGCGGGTTCCTGCGCCTCGAGGGCCGCGGCGTCGTGATCCTCGACCTCGACCGGCTGCGACGCCGCGCCGGCTGACCCCACCAGGGGCCGGCCGGGGGGCTCAGCGCTCGCCGAGGTCCGCGAGATGCTCGAGCTGGGCCCGCACCGACAGCGTGGCGGCCGGCCACAGGGCCCGGTCCACGTCGGCGTACACCCGGCGGACGACCTGGTCCGCGGTGGTGTCCCCGGCCGCGAGCGCCGCGCGTACCTGCTCCAGCCGCTGAGCCCGGTGGGTGAGGTAGTCGGCCGCCCGCGTGCCCGCGTCGCCGCCCGCCGGCCCGTGACCGGGCAGCAGCGCGAGCGGGCCGGCCAGGTCGCGGATGGCCTCCAGCGACTGCAGGTACGGCCCGAGCCGGCCGTCCGGGTGGGCCACGACCGTGGTGCCGCGGCCCAGGATCGTGTCGCCGGTGAGCAGCCCCGGCTCGTCGTCGGCGACGACGAGGCTCACCGAGTCGCCGGTGTGGCCCGGAGTGGCGAGGACCCGTACCTCGAGCCCGCCGACGCCGGTCAGGACGGCATCGGGCCGCAGCGGGTCGGCGTCGACGCAGAACGCCGGGTCCAGCGCCGCGCACGGGGCGCCGGTCATCTCCAGCAGGGTGCGCGCGCCGTCGGAGTGGTCCGGGTGCCCGTGGGTGAGCAGGACCAGCCCGACGGGGGCGACCGCGGCCACCGCGGTCAGGTGCGCCACGTCGTCCGGGCCGGGGTCGACCACCACGGCCGCCGACGCACCCGCGGCCCGCAGGACGTAGGTGTTGGTGCCCTCGAGCGTCATCGGGCCGGGGTTGCCGGCGCGCACCAGGGTGGCCCAGGACGGCGTCCCGGTCACGGCTCGCCCAGCTCGAGCGCCAGCCGGTCGCCGACGCGGACCAGACGTGGCAGCACCGGGCGGACGTCGCGCGGCGCGGCGAGGACCTCGGCCACGGTGCGGTGCCGCGCGATCCCGCGCAGCGCCTCGATCGTCGGGGGCAGCATCGCCAGCTCGCCCGCGTCGTGGCCGGCCACGGCGGCCCGGACCGGCAGCCACGTCGTGGCGTCGGCCTCACCGCTGACGTCGCGCGGCCGCTGCCCCTGCGGCACCGCCGCGACGAAGAACCGCGTGTCGAAGCGCTTGGGCTCGAACTCCGGGGTGATCCAGTGCGCCCACGGGCGGAGCAGGTCGCTGCGCAGGACCAGCCCGCGGCGGTCGAGCACCTCGGTCATCGACGCGGCCCGGGCGAGCAGGGCCAGCCGGTCGCCCTCGAGGTCCTCGCCGGTCGTGTCGGCGACGACCCGGCCGTGGTCCGGGCCGGCCAGCAGGACGCCGGACTCCTCGAAGGTCTCGCGCACGGCCGCGCGGACCAGCGCCCGCGCCAGCGACTCGTCGCACCCCAGCCAGCCCGCCCACTGCGCGGGCGAGGGACCGGCCCAGGCACCGGCCGGGTCGGCGTCACGCGGGTCCACCGACCCGCCGGGGAAGACGTACATGCCGGCGGCGAAGGCCATCGTCCCGGCCCGGCGCAGCAGGTAGACCTCCATCCCGTCACCGCCGGCTCCGCGGTCATCGCCGTCATCGCCGTCATCGCCGTCATCGGCGTCGCGGAGGAGCGCGACCGTGGCGGCGTCCCGGGTCGGCGCCACCGCGGCCTGCGCGCCCGCCGCGAGGTGGGCCCGGGCCCGGTCCAGCAAGGGGAGGGGGACGTCCTGCACGCCGGGCATCGTAGGTGCTCGGGCGTCGCGGACCGGCCCGCGGGGCGCGCGGCACCTGTACGGTCTGGTCCCGGTACCGGTGGTCGCGGCATGGGATGGACCCGCCCGCCTCCGCCGGTTTGCACGGGAGCCATGGGGGTGACACGTGACGCACCACGGGATGACGGTGGCCGAGATCGCCGATGCGGTCGGGATGACCCCGCGCAACGTCCGGGCCTACCAGTCCCGCGGCCTGCTGGAGCCGCCGGTGATCGTCGGCCGGGTCGCCTACTACTCCGGGGTGCACACCGTGCGCCTCCAGCTGATCGCCTCGCTGCAGCGCGAGGGCTTCACGCTGGGCGCGATCAAACGGCTGCTCGACAGCCCGGGCGACTACTCCGCCATCGTCGCGGACCGTCGTCGACGGTTCCGGGACGGCTCCGCGGACCTGCCTGCTGCGGTGCCGGTCTCGGAGGAGCGGATCCGGGCGCTGTTCCCCACCGCGCCCGCGGACCTCGTGGCGACCGGCCTGGTGTGGCACGACGACGAGGGCCGGCTGGTCAGCTCGGCAGCCGTCGTCGGTGTCGCCCGCACGCTGCTCGGTCTCGGCCTGCGTTCGGAGACCGTGGTGATGCTGCAGCTGGAGGCGGCCCGTGCCGGCCGGGAGCTCGGTGCCGGGCTGCGCGCCGATCTCGCCGAGGCCGGCTCGGCCTCCGCCGCCGACCTGGCGAAGGTGGCCGTCCAGCTCAGCGGCGCGGCGTACGAGATCGCCTTCCTGGCAGCTGCCACCGCCGCGGACGTGTCCTGACCGCCCCCCGGGCGACGGGGTCGCCCCCGGTCAGGCGGGGTCGACCTCGACGACGATCTCGACCTCGACCGGGGCGTCCAGCGGCAGCGCCGCGACACCGACCGCGCTGCGCGCGTGCACGCCGGAGTCGCCGAACACCTCGTTGAGCAGCTCGCTCGCACCGTTGACGACCCCGGGCTGTCCGGCGAAGTCCGGGGCGCTCGCCACGAAGCCGACCACCTTGACGACGCGGCGCACCTTGTCCAGGTCGCCCACGACCGACTTCACCGCGGCCAGCGCGTTCAGCGCGCAGATACGGGCGTAGCCCTTGGCGTCCTCCGGGTCGACGCCGGCGCCGACCTTCCCGGTCGCCACCAGCGTGCCGTCGACGTTGGGCAGCTGGCCCGACGTCCACACCAGGTCGCCGGTGCGCACCGCCGGGGTGTACGTCGCGACCGGTACGGCGACGTCCGGCAGCGCAAGGCCGAGCTCGCGCATCCGCGCCTCGACGGCGCTCACGAGGTCGGCCGCTTGAGGTAGGCCACCACCTGGTCGCCCCCGCCGGGGCCGGGCACGACCTGGACGAGCTCCCAGCCGTCCTCTCCCCACGTGTCGAGGATCTGCTTGGTCGCATGGATCAGCAACGGCACGGTGGCGTACTCCCACTTGGTCATGGTCGGACTCTAGGACAGCGTCCGCCGACGGCCTCCTTGACCCTGCCCACCGTGCGTGCGACGGTCCGCGGGTGCCCCCCGCCGCCGCCCCGTCCGACGTGCTGCGCACGGCCTTGGTCACCGGCGCCGGCCGCGGCATCGGGCGGGCGGTGGCCGTCCGGCTGGCCGCGGAGGGCTACCGGGTCGCCCTCGCCGCGCGCAGTGCGGACGAGCTGCGGGAGACCGCTGCGCTGGTCGGCGGCGAGACGCTGGTGCTGCCCGGCGACATGCGCGACCCGAGCGCGCCGGACGCCGCGGTCACCGCCGTCGAGCGGGAGTGGGGAGGCCTGTCGGTGCTCGTCGCCAACGCCGGTGCGGGCTCGTCGGCGCCGATCGCCTCGCTGCCCGACGAGCTGTGGGCCGACCAGCTGGAGCTGAACCTGACGGCACCCTTCCGCGCCGTGCGACGCTCGGTGCCCGGCATGGTCGAGCGCGGGTGGGGGCGGCTGGTGGTCGTCGCGTCGATGGCTGCCAAGCGCGGCGAGCCGTACCTCGCGGCGTACTGCGCGGCGAAGCACGGCGTCCTCGGCATGGTGCGCGCCACGGCTGCCGAGCTCGCGACGTCCGGCGTCACCGCGAACGCGGTCTGCCCCGCGTACGTCGACACCGCGATGACCGACGGCGCCGTCGAGGCGATCCGGCGCTTCAGCGGGAGCAGCGCCGAGGAGGCCCGGCGGTTCCTCGAGCAGAAGCAGCCGATCGGGCGGCTCATCACCGTCGACGAGGTCGCCGAGGCGGTCTGGTTCTGCATCGCCAACGGCGGGGTCACCGGCCAGGGCCTCAACGTCGACGGCGGAGCGGTCCAGGGCTAGCGGTGGCCGACGCCGACGTCCTCGACCGCGCCGCTCCCCCGCCCGACCTGACGCTGTCGTACGGCCCGCTGCCCCAGCACGTCGTCGACGTGCGGCTGCCCGCGGGGCAGGAGCCCGCGGCGCTGGTGGTCGTCGTGCACGGCGGGTTCTGGAAGGCGGCGTACGACCGGGCGCACGCGGGGCCGCAGTCGGCCGCGCTGGCGGCCGCGGGGCACGTCGTCGCGACCGTCGAGTACCGCCGCGTCGGAGCGCTGCGCCGCGGCTGGCCGCGGACGTTCGACGACCTCGCGCTGATGGCCGACACCGTGGTGGGGCTGCTCGCCGCCGCCCTGCCGGGACGGGTCGACGCGACGCGGGTCTGCTTCGTCGGGCACTCGGCCGGCGGCCACCTGGTCGCCTGGCTGGCCGCACGGCACCGGCTGCCCGAGGGCTCGCCGTGGCGTGCACCGGCGGCCCTCCCGGCCGCGGTCGTGCCGCTCGCCGGGGTGCTCGACCTGCGGCTGGCCGACCGGCTGCACCTCGGCGGCGGGGCCGCGCGGGGCCTGCTGGGCAGCCCGCGGCGACACCCGGGGCGGTGGGCCGAGGCTGACCCGGCGCAGCTGCTGCCGACCGGCGTCCGGACCGTCCTGGTGCACGGCGCGGCCGACCAGGTCGTACCGATCGGGGTGAGCCGCGCGTTCGCGGGGGCCGCGGCGGCGGCCGGGGACCGCGTCGTCGTCCACGAGCTCGCCGGCGCCGGGCACTATGCGCTGATCGACCCGCTGGCGCCGGCGTGGCCGGCCGTCCTCGCGGCGGTGGCCGAGGCGCTGGCGTGAGGGTCGTCCCGCGGGCCCGGACGCGGCGTACCGCCACCGGCAGCGGCGTACTCACCGCGTCCGGCGGACGTCGATCACGTGGACGTGATCAACGCGAGGGGCGCTCGAGGGTCCAGTGGCCGTCGGACTCGTCGACGAGGGTGAAGCCGAGGCGGGCGAGCAGCCGGCGTGAGGCCTCGTTGCCGACCTCGACCCGGGCCACGACGGTCCGCACGCCCGGCTGGGTGGCCAGCCAGGCGACGAAGGTCCCGACGGCCTCGGCACCCAGACCGCGGCCCCGCCAGGGGCCAGCGAGCCCGTAGCCGATCTCGACCCGGCCGCGGTCGTCCGGCGGCCCGAAGGTACCGAGGTCGCCCACCACCCGCCCGTCCTCGGCGAGGACCACGAACCACCCCCCGTCGTCCGGCCCGCCGTGGTCCACGAACATCCGGAGCGCGTCGACGGTGTCCGCGTGCGGGTAGCCCTCCGCGAGCGGCATCCCCGGGTCGGCGCCGTCGAGCAGGGCCCGGGCCGCGGCGATCGTCTGCGGGACCAGGACGAGGCGCGCGCTCTCGAGCCGGGGACGTGCGGTCACGGGCCGCGAATGTACGGCAGATACGCTCCCCCGCATGGCCGGCGACACCCCCCGGGGCGACTCCGACTGGGAGGGCGTGCGGCTGCACGTCGTCACCGGCAAGGGCGGCACCGGCAAGACCACCGTCGCGGCGGCCCTCGCCCTGGCGCTGGCGCGCGACGGCCGCCGCACGCTGCTCGTCGAGGTCGAGAACCGGCAGGGCATCGCCCAGCTCTTCGACGTCCCGCCGCTGCCCTACGCGGAGCGCAAGGTCGCCGTCGGACCCGGCGGCGGCGACGTGCTGGCCCTCGCGGTCGACCCCGAGGAGGCACTGCTCGAGTACCTCGAGATGTTCTACAAGCTCGGCCGCGCCGGCCGTGGCCTGCGCCGGGTCGGGGCGATCGACTTCGCGACGACCATCGCGCCCGGGATGCGCGACGTGCTGCTCACCGGCAAGGTCTTCGAGGCCGTCCGGCGCCGGGGCAAGGACGGCCGTCCCGTCTACGACGCGGTGGTGCTGGACGCCCCGCCGACCGGGCGGATCACCCGCTTCCTCGGCGTCAACGCCGAGGTGGCCGGGCTGGCCAAGGTCGGCCCCATCCGCGGCCAGGCCGACTCGATCATGGCCCTGCTGACCTCGCCGCAGACCGCGGTGCACCTGGTCACGCTGCTGGAGGAGATGCCGGTGCAGGAGACCGCCGACGCGGCGCAGGAGCTCGCCGAGGCCGGCCTGCCGCTGGGCGGCGTCGTGGTGAACGCGGTGCGCACGCCCATGCTCAAGGTCTCCGAGCTGACGGCCGCGACCAAGGGGCAGCTGCCGCGGGCGGAGCTCACGGCCGGGCTGGCGGCCGCGGGGGTCGGCGTCCGCGACAGCGTGGTCAGCGCTCTCCTCGACGAGGTCGCCGAGCATGCCCATCGGGTCTCCCTCGAGAAGCGCCAGCGGCGCACGCTCAAGGCGCTGGGCCGGCCGACCTACGAGCTGCCGCTGCTCGCCGACGGCGTCGACCTCGGTGGCCTGTACGCGCTGGCCGAGCGGTTCTGCGTGCAGGGCATGGCGTGACCGCGCCGACGTCCGGCGGGCTGGAGCTCGACGCCGTCATCGGCGACCCGCTCACCCGGATCGTCGTGTGCTGCGGCGCGGGCGGCGTCGGCAAGACCACCGCTGCCGCGGCGCTTGCGCTGCGCGCGGCCGAGCAGGGCCGCACCGTCGTGGTGCTGACCATCGACCCGGCCCGGCGGCTCGCCCAGTCGATGGGGCTCACGTCGCTGGACAACACCCCCCGCCGCGTGAAGGGCGTCGACGAGTCGGCCGGCGGGTCCCTCGACGCGATGATGCTCGACATGAAGCGGACCTTCGACGAGGTCGTGCTGGCCCACGCGAGCCCGGACCGCGCCGAGACGATCCTGGCCAACCCCTTCTACCAGTCCCTGTCGTCCAGCTTCTCCGGCACGCAGGAGTACATGGCGATGGAGAAGCTCGGTCAGCTGCGGGCGGAGCAGCGCTGGGACCTGGTGGTCGTGGACACCCCCCCGAGCCGGTCGGCCCTGGACTTCCTGGACGCGCCCAAGCGGCTCGGATCGTTCCTCGACGGCCGGTTCATCAGGATCCTCATGGGCGGCGCCCGCGGCAGCACGCGGGCCTACCGCAAGGTGCTCGGCGCGGGGATCGGAGCGGTCACCGGCGCCCTCACCCGGGTCCTCGGCGCGCAGGTGCTGCGGGACGTCCAGACGTTCGTGGCCGCCCTCGACACCATGTTCGGCGGCTTCCGGGAGCGGGCCGACGCGACCTACCGGCTGCTCAAGACCTCGGGCACGGCCTTCGTCGTGGTGGCCGCTCCGGAGCGGGACGCGCTGCGGGAGGCCTCCTACTTCGTCGAGCGGCTCGGCGAGGAGCGGATGCCACTGGTCGGCCTGGTGCTCAACCGGGTGCACACGACCGGCGCCCGCGCCCTGTCGGCCGCCCGGGCCACCGCCGGGGCGGAGACCCTCGAGGACGACCCGGAGCACCGGCTGGCCGCCGGCGTGCTGCGGCTGCACGCCGACCGGATGCGGATCATCGAGCGGGAGCAGTCGCTGCGGTCCCGCTTCACCGCGGCACACCCCCGGGTGCCGGTGGTCGACGTGCCGGCCCAGCCGGGCGACGTCCACGACCTGGCCGGGCTGCGCGAGATCGGCGCGGCGCTCGCCCGTGGGTGAACAGCACGACGGGGCGGTCCTCCCCTCCGGGACCGCCCCGTGTCGCCCCCTCGCGAAGGGAGCCCACGTCATCCGGCCGACGGCTACATGGCCACCGGCAGGGCGCTCGGCGCGGTCACCCCGATGCTGCGCTCGTACTCGCCGCGTGCGGTCTCCAGCAGGGCCCGCCACGAGGTGACGTTCGGCCGGCGCCGCAGCAGGGCCCGCCGCTCCCGCTCGGTCATGCCGCCCCAGACCCCGAACTCGACCCGGTTGTCCAGCGCGTCGGACAGGCACTCGGTGCGCACCGGGCAGCCCATGCAGACGGCCTTGGCCCGGTTCTGCGCGGCGCCCTGCACGAACAGGCTGTCCGGATCACTCGTGCGGCATGCCCCCCGGGACGCCCAGTCCTCTGCCCACGTCGTCATTCCGGACCGTCCTTCGTACCTGGTGCGGGTGGTTCCTGTCCGACGGGCAGGTTGCCCGATCTTCCTCGTGGGACGTTACGGAAGCCGACGGGAGGCGCGACAGGACCGTTCGGTCCAAATTGACCTAGTCAGTACGGACTAGGACGGCCCCCGTCCGGAGGGCACGTACGCTGGGACCGTGGACTCCCTGCGACCGGCCCGGGACGGCGGCTTCGTCTCCCGCCTGATCCTTTTCCTGCTCGTGAGCGTCCTGTGCGGCGTCCTCGTCGCCGGCGTCACGCTGCCCATGGTCGGCGGGTTCGGCCTCGCGGCCCGCGACGGCGCGGAGGGCTTCGAGTCGCTGCCCGCCGAGCTCGAGATCCCGCCGCTGCCGGAGCGCTCGCGCATCCTGGCCTCCGACGGCCGCCTGATCGCCACCTTCTACGACCAGGACCGCGTCTCGGTGCCCCTCACCGAGGTCTCCCCGATCATGCGCAAGGCAGTCATCGCGATCGAGGACTCCCGGTTCTACGACCACGGCGGCATCGACCTGCGCGGCACCATGCGCGCCTTCGTCAACAACTCCTCCGGCCGCGACGTCCAGGGCGGGTCCACGCTCACCCAGCAGTACGTCAAGCAGGTGCTGCTGGAGGTGGCCCGGGAGAACCCGGACCCCAAGGAGCGCGCGGCTGCCGAGAAGGCCGCCACCGAGCAGTCCTACACCCGCAAGCTGCGCGAGCTGCGCTACGCCGTGGCCATCGAGGACCAGTACAGCAAGCAGCAGATCCTCGAGCGCTACCTCAACATCGCCTACTTCGGCGACGGGGCCTACGGCGCCGAGTCCGCGGCGCGGCGCTACTTCAGCAGCCACGCCCGCGACCTCACGCTGCCGCAGGCCGCGCTGCTCGCCGGCATCGTCCAGCAGCCGACCGCGTTCGACCCGACCCGGAACCCCGAGCGGGCCCTGGCCCGCCGCGACGTGGTGCTCGAGCGGATGGCCGAGACCGGGCTCGCGACCCGCGCCGAGGTCGACGCGGCCAAGGCCACCGACCTGGGGCTCAAGCTGTCGAAGAAGTCCCGCCAGAACGGCTGCAACGACTCGAAGGTCGCCTTCTTCTGCGACTTCGTGCTCAAGACGATCCTTAACGACAAGACCTTCGGAGCCACGATCGAGGAGCGGCGGGCCCTGCTGCTGCGCGGTGGCCTCACCATCACCACGACGCTGGACCTGCGCGCCCAGAAGCACGCCCAGGAGGCGCTCGCTGCGCACGTCGAGCCCACCGACGAGGTCGCGTCGGCGCTCGTCTCGGTGCAGCCGGGCACCGGCCAGATCCGGGCGATGGCGGTCAGCCGTGGCTACGGCGACCGCAACAAGAAGGGCGAGATCAAGTTCAACCCCGCGACCGACCGCGCCTACGGCGGCAGCAGCGGCTTCCAGGCGGGATCGACGTTCAAGCCGTTCGTCGCGGCCGCCGCGCTCGAGGAGGGCTACCCCTTCAGCTACCCGATCTACGCGCCGTACCACAAGGAGATCGGTGACGTGGAGGGCTGCAAAGGCACCCTCACCGACCCGTGGGACCCCTACAACGAGATCGCGAGCGAGAACGGCACGTACACCCTCGAGACCGGCATCGAGGGCTCGATCAACACCTACTTCGCCCAGCTCGAGGAGCGGGTCGGGGTGTGCCGGCCGTGGCAGATCGCGACCGCGCTCGGCCTCAACCGCGCTGACGGCAAGAAGCTCGACGGGCCGTACAAGTCGTTCACCCTCGGTGTCGACGAGGTGTCGCCGCTGGGCATGGCGGAGGCCTACGCGACCTTCGCCGCGCGCGGCACGCACTGCAGCTCGATCGCCATCCTGGAGATGACCGACCCGACCGGCGCCCGGCTGCCGGTCCCGGACGCGCGCTGCGAGCAGGTGCTCGAGCAGAAGATCGCCGACGGGATCAACGAGCTGCTCCAGGGCGTCATCACCGACGGCACCGGCCGGCGTGCCTCGATCGGCCGCCCGGCCGCCGGCAAGACCGGGACGACCAACCGCCGGGTCTCGGTGTGGTTCGTGGGCTACACGCCGGACCTGGCCACCGCGGTGTGGGCCGGCAACCCGAGCCCGCCGGCCGGCGGCTACCCCCTGCAGAACCGGGTCATCGGGGGCGTCTACTACGGCGACGTCTGCGGTGGCTGCCTGCCCGGGCCCATCTGGCAGCAGATGATGAGCAACACCCTGGCCGACACGCCCGTGTCGTCGTTCACCACCGCGGCCGACGACGTCCGCTCCGGGTCCGCGACCTCCGTCCCGAGCGTCACCGGGCGTAGCGTGGAGGAGGCAAAGTCGATCCTGCGCAAGGCCGACCTCGACCCGGTGGTGAGCAGCGACCCGGTCTACGTGACCTACGCGCCGGCGGGGACGGTGGCGTACTCCTACCCGGGGTCCGACGCGCAGGTCTACCCCGGCCAGCGGGTCGTGCTCTACGTCAGCGCCGGCCCCCCGGCCGAGGCCGCCCCGCCGGCCCAGCCGAGCGTCGTCCCCACGCCGGACCAGACCCTGGGTCCGCAGCCCAGCCCGGCGGACACCTGCGGGAACTCCAACCGCCCCGGCTGCCGCTGACCGACCGGCCGCCGGCTGCGGCCGCTGGCCGTCGGCTCAGCCGGTGGACAGCTGTCGCTTCACCTCGGCAGCGACCCGGCCGCCCTCCGCGCGGCCTGCGGTGCCGGGCGTCACCACCTTCATGACCTGACCCATCGCCTGCGGCCCGGCGGCGCCGGTCTGCGCGATGGCCGCCGCCACCAGGTCACGCAGCTCGTCGTCGCCGAGCTGGGCAGGCAGGTACCCGCCGATGACGACGCCCTCGGCGCGCTCGCGCTCGGCCCGCTCGGGGCGCCCGCCCTGGTCGAACGCCTCTGCCGCCTCGCGCCGCTTCTTGCCCTCGCGGGTCAGCACCGTGACGACCTCCGCGTCGGCGAGCTCACGGACGGCCTTGCCGGACACCTCCTCGGTCTTCACGGCGGTGAGCAGCATCCGCAAGGTCGAGGTCCGCAGCTCGTCGCGCGCCTTCATGGCCGCGGTGAGGTCTGACTGGAGACGGTCCTTGAGGGTCGACATGGGCCGCATCCTCTCAAGCGCAGTCCGTGGCGGCCCGCGCGGTGTGTCAGCATCGACGGGTGCAGCGCATCCCCCGACGAGTCTCGGTCCCCCTGGGCGTCGTCGCCGGAGCCGGAGCGATCGCGGCGGCCGGCCTCGGCTGGGCGGCCGGCTACGAGGTGCGCGCCTTCCGGGTGCGCCGGGTCGAGGTCCCGGTGCTCCCGCCGGGCCAGCGGCCGCTGCGGGTGCTGCACCTGTCGGACCTGCACCTCACCCCGCACCAGCAGCGCAAGAAGGACTGGGTGCGCGCGCTGGCCGGCCTGGAGCCCGACCTCGTCGTCGACACCGGCGACAACCTGGCGCACCTCGAGGCGGTGCCCGAGGTGCTCGACGCACTGGGCCCGCTGCTGGAGCGGCCCGGGGCCTTCGTCATGGGGTCCAACGACTACTACGCGCCGGTCCTCAAGAATCCGCTGCGCTACCTCCTGCCCGCCCGCGAGGTGCGGCTGGGCAAGCGCCGGCTGCCGACCGAGGACCTGCGCGAGGGCCTGCTCGCAGCGGGCTGGGTCGACCTGGACAACGCGCGCGGCCGCGTCAAGGTCGACCACCGGGAGGTCGAGCTGGTCGGCACCGACGACGCGCACATCCGCGCCGACAGGTACGCCGACGTGTCGGCCCCGGCCGACCCGTCGGCGGACCTGTCCCTCGGCGTCACGCACGCGCCGTACCGCCGGGTGCTCGACCCGATGGTGGCCGACGGGCTGGCGATGGTCCTCGCCGGCCACACCCACGGCGGCCAGGTCTGCGTGCCCGGCGTCGGGGCCCTGGTGACCAACTGCGACCTGCCGCGTCGGCAGGCGAAGGGCCTCTCGACCTGGCAGTCGGGCGGCCGCACCGCCTTCCTGCACGTCTCGGCCGGGCTGGGCACCTCGCCGACCGCTCCGGTCCGGTTCGCCTGCCCGCCCGAGGCCACCCTGCTCAACCTGGTGGCCCGCCCGGCCTGAGACGACCGCCCCTCCCGACGCGCGACGGCCGGCCACCCGAGGGTGGCCGGCCGTCGGCCTGCCCAGGGACCCGCTGCCGGTCAGTCCGGCAGGGCCTCGTGACGGCGCCGCAGGAACACCATGAGGAGCACGCCACCGCCGAGCAGGGCGGTACCCGCCAGAGCGAGCGCCATCACCGTGGCGCCGGTGTGCGGCAGGGTGCCAGAGCTGGAGCCGGTGCCCAGGACCTCCGTGCGAGCCGCGCCCGGCACCGCGGATCCCTGGGTCTGGCCGGTCTTGGTCCCGAGGACAGCGGTGTCGCCAGGGCCACCCGAGGTGCCGGCGACGCCATCGACGCCAGCGGCACCGGGAGCGCCAGCGGCACCGGGAGCGCCAGGGGCACCGGGAGCGCCAGGGGCACCGGGAGCGCCAGGGGCGCCGGGCGCGCCGGGAGCACCGCCGTTGCCGCCCGAGCCACCGCTGCCGCCGTTGCCGCCCGAGCCACCGCTGCCGCCGGTGCCGCCCGAGCCACCGCTGCCGCCGTTGCCGCCCGAGCCACCGCTGCCGCCGTTGCCGCCCGAGCCACCGCTGCCGCCGGACCCACCGCTGCCGCCGCTGCCACCGGAGCCACCGTTGCCGCCCGAGCCGCCGTTGCCGCCGGACCCGCCGTTGCCGCCGGACCCACCGCTGCCGCCCGAGCCGCCGTTGCCGCCGGACCCGCCGTTGCCGCCCGAGCCGCCGTTGCCGCCGGACCCGCCGTTGCCGCCCGAGCCACCGCCCCCGGTGCCGCCGTCGCCCTCGTCCTTGCCGTCCTTGCCCTTGTCCTTGCAGTGCCCCGGGACCCCGCGGCCGTTGTTGTCGTCCTCGCAGTCGGTGTCGTTGCCGCTGCCGTTGTTGCCGTCCTTGTCGTCGTCGTAGCCACCGGAGCCACCGGGCTTGTCCGGCCCGCCGTTGTCCATCCCGTCCGGGTCGGAGGGCGAGCTGCCCTGGACCTTGGACTGGCTCCCGTTTCCCTTGTCCCCCGTGTCACGGTCCCCGTGGTCCCCAGCCACGGCTGCGACGGGGGACAGGACCACCAGACCCACCGCCGCGACGAGGATCGTCACTCTCTGCAACAGCCTGTGCATGACCGGTACTCCTTGCGCGACGGCCCACGGAGCGGGCGACTTCGATGTGGCTCCCAGATCCCGCACAGCGACCGTTCCAAACCCGCAGGTCAGCGACTCTGCTGCGGCAGTCACCCGCACCGACGAGCGGGCTCACTCGCCGATGATGATCAGCTACTCGACGTGACCGAGCCGGAGCCGAGCCGCCGGGGGCGGCACGGGCAGACCCCGTCCGGCGGGCTGCGGTCGACCCGGCCACCCTGGTCGGGCCGTCCTCCGGGCTCGGCTAGACTTGCCGGGCTCGATCGGGGTGTGGCGCAGCTTGGTAGCGCGCTGCGTTCGGGACGCAGAGGTCGTGGGTTCAAATCCCGCCACCCCGACAGAAGACAGCCGGTGTCCCTGCAGGTCAGGGGCACCGGCTGTCGCCGTCGGAGGCCGACGCACATCTGCCGGTCACAGCCGATCTCTTCGATGCGGCCCTCACGGCGGAGTCGGGAGGCCCCGGCCGCGGTCCGGCGCCGCCCCGGGCGCCGGGCACCGTCCCGCCACGACGCGATGCAGTCCCGGCCACCGACTGCGCAAGCTCGATCAAGCCGTCGGACACCGTGCCGTCGCAGACTGCAGCCGCCCCAGCGACGCGAAGGAGACGGAGATGACCGACATGCACATCGACGCGCTTCCACCGAGTGACCCCATGCGGCACACCGCGAAGATGCGCGCCGCCCTGACCGACCTCGCCCAGCACCTGCGCGGCGACGTCGAGAAGGTCCACGACCCCAAGGCGCAGGCGCTGTTCGAGACCACGGCCGAGGTGCTGCTGGGGCTCGAGCGGGCCTTCGCCGACTTCGAGGAGGGCAGCGAGCCGGCCTGGCGGTGACGGCGACGCCCTGTACAGGGCGTCGCAGCGGTGCCACATTCGGGGCCGGGAGGCCGAGGTGGGCATCGACGCGCTCGTCGAGCGGATGCGGGCCGCGCTCGCCGCGATGGAACGCGACGGCGACGAGCGGCGCTACTTCCTGGGCACCTACCTGCGCACCACGGTTGCCGTCCGGCAGGAGCTGGCGGCCGGCGGGTTCGCCGACCCCTCGTGGGTCGAGCGCTGGGACGTCGTCTTCGCCGATCTCTACCTCGACGTGCTGCGGGCGGCCGACCGCGGCCGGCCGGTCCCGCTGCCCTGGTCCGTGGCGTTCTCGGCCACCGGGCTGCCACCCCTGCGGCAGGTGCTGCTCGGGATGAACGCGCACATCAACTTCGACCTCCCGCAGGCCCTGCTGGCGGTCATCCCGGCCGCAGACTTCGACGACCCCGTGCTGCTCGCCGGTCGCCGGGCCGACCACCGCCGACTCGACCGGGTCCTCGCCCGGCGGGTGCCCGAGGAGGACAGGGAGCTGACCCGGCTCGGTCACCCGACCGCGACCGACCGGCTGCTGCGGCCCCTCAACCGCTGCGGGACCACCCGGTTCCTGCGCGAGGCCCGCGACAAGGTCTGGGACAACGCCCGGAGCCTGGACCTGGCCCGCCGGGCAGGTGCCGACGTGCTGGCCGGGCGCCTGGACGAGCTCGAGGTGCTCAGCGCCCGTCGGGTGCAGCGGCTGCGCGCACCGGGTCAGGTGCTGCTGCGGCTCGCCGTGCAGGGCTTCGGGGTCCGGCTGCCGGCCGGCGGGGGCGTCCCGTGCTGAGCCCGGGCATGCGGCGGATGCTGTGGGTCGCGGCGGTGCTGGTGCTCGCCCAGTCGGTGCCACTCACCCTGCGCAGCGAGCAGACCGACCGGTACTTCGCCTGGACCATCGACGTGCCGCTCACGGCGGCCTTCCTCGGCGCCGGCTACCTCGCGGCCGCCGTCCTGGAGAGCCAGGCGGCAGCACGACGGACCTGGCAGCAGGCCCGGCTCGCGGTTCCGGGGGTCTGGGTCTTCACGACCCTGACCCTGCTGGTGACGCTCGCCCACCTGGACCGCTTCCACCTCGACGCCGGCCCGGCCTCGACCCGCGCGCTCACCTGGGGCTGGCTCGCCGTCTACGCCGTGGTGCCGGTCGTCCTGGGCGCCCTGTGGTGGCGCCAGGTCCGCGGGCAGCCGGCGCCCGGCGCCGGCTCCCGCTCGGCACCGCTGCCGGCTGCGCTGCGGCACCCCCTCGGCGCCCAGGGCCTGGCGATGGCCGGCGCGGGGGGCCTCCTCCTGCTCCGGCCGGACGACGCCGGGTGGTGGCCGTGGCCCCTCACCCCCCTCACGGCCCAGGCGGTCGGCGCGTGGCTGGTCGGCCTCGGCATCGTGGCCGTGCAGACCTGGTGGGTGAACCGGCGGGACGCGGCGGCCGTGGTGTTCCCGGCCTGCGCCGTGATGGCGCTGGGCCAGCTTGTCGCCGTCCTGAGGTTCCCCGACTCCCTCGACTCCGCCGGCTCCACCGGCGCGCTCGGGGTCGAGGACGTCGCGACGTGGACGTACGTGGTGTTCCTCGGGACTCTGGCCGTCACCGGCCTCGCGGGTGCCGCCGCCGGTCGTGGCGCCGCCCGGCCGAAGGGCGTCAGCGGCGGGCGGCGACCAGCTCGGCGATCTGCACCGCGTTGAGCGCTGCGCCCTTGCGCAGGTTGTCGTTGCTCACGAACAGCGCCAGCCCGCGACCCTCCGGCACGCCCGGGTCCTGCCGGAGCCGACCGACGTAGGACGGGTCGCGGCCGGCGGCCTGGAGCGGGGTCGGCACGTCGACGAGCTCGACACCGGTCGCGCTCGACAGCAGCTCGCGGGCCCGCTCGACCGACAGCGGGCGGGCGAACTCCGCGTTGAGCGAGAGCGAGTGACCGGTGAACACGGGCACCCGCACGCAGGTTCCGGAGACGAGCAGGCCGGGGATGCCGAGGATCTTGCGCGACTCGTTGCGCAGCTTCTGCTCCTCGTCGGTCTCGAACGAGCCGTCGTCGACGACCGAGCCGGCCATCGGCAGCACGTTGAACGCGATCGGGGCGACGTACTTCTGCGGGGCCGGGTAGGTCACCGCCGAGCCGTCGTGCACGAGGTCGGTGGCGCGGTCGACGACCTGCCGGACCTGCTTGTCCAGCTCGTCGACGCCGGCCAGCCCGCTGCCGGACACCGCCTGGTAGGTGCTCGCGACCAGACGCACCAGGCCGGCCTCGTCGTGCAGCGGCTTGAGCACCGGCATCGCGGCCATGGTCGTGCAGTTCGGGTTCGCGATGATGCCCTTGCGCGCCTCGGCGATCGCCTCGGGGTTGACCTCGGACACGACCAGCGGGACATCGGGGTCCATCCGCCAGGCCGAGGAGTTGTCGACCACGACGGCGCCCGCCGCGGCGTAGCGCGGGGCCAGGGCCCTCGACGTCGAGCCGCCCGCGGAGAACAGCGCGAGGTCGAGGTCGCCCACGTCGGCGGTCTCGGCGTCCTCGACCACCACCTCGCCGTCATGCCACGGCAGCGTGCTGCCGGCCGACCGGGAGGAGGCGAAGAACCGGACCGCGGTCAGGGGGAAGTCGCGCTCGGCGAGCAGCCGGCGCATCACGGTGCCGACCTGCCCGGTGGCACCGACCACCCCGACGGTGAGGCCGCTCACCGCCCGGTCCCGCCGTAGACGACGGCCTCGGTCTCGGTGCTGTCCAGCTCGAAGGCCGTGTGCACCGCCGTGACCGCGGAGTCGACGTCACCTCCGCGGACCACGACCGAGATCCTGATCTCCGAGGTCGAGATCATCTCGATGTTGACGCCGGCGTCTGCCAGCGCGCCGAAGAACGTCGCGGAGACCCCCGGGTGCGAGCGCATGCCGGCACCGACCAGGGACACCTTGCCGACCTGGTCGTCGAAGAGCAGGTCCTCGAACCCCACCTGGTCCCGGATCCGGTCCAGGGCCGACATCGCGGCCTGGCCGTCGGTCTTGGGCAGCGTGAAGGAGATGTCGGTACGGCCGGTGGCCGCGGCCGAGATGTTCTGCACGATCATGTCGATGTTGATCTCGGCCGCCGACACGGCCCGGAAGATCGCCGCGGCCTCGCCGGGCTTGTCGGGCACACCGACGACGGTGATCTTCGCCTCGCTCCGGTCGTGCGCGACGCCGGAGATGATCGCCTGCTCCATCTGGTCGGCCCCTTGCGGTAGATCGGTGACCCAGGTGCCCTCGCGCTGGGAGAACGACGAGCGGACGTGGACCGGGATGTCGTAGCGGCGCGCGTACTCCACGCACCGCAGGTGCAGCACCTTCGCCCCGGAGGCCGCCATCTCCAGCATCTCCTCGTAGGAGATGCGGGGCAGCCGCCGGGCGGTCGGGACGATGCGCGGGTCGGCCGAGAAGACGCCGTCGACGTCGGTGTAGATCTCGCACACCTCGGCCCCGAGCGCCGCGGCCAGGGCGACCGCCGTGGTGTCGGTTCCGCCGCGGCCCAGCGTGGTGATCTCCTTGGTGTCCTGGGACACGCCCTGGAAGCCGGCGACGATGACGATCGCGCCCTCGTCCAGAGCGGACCGGATGCGTCCCGGGGTCACGTCGATGATCCGGGCCCTGCCGTGGCTGGAGTCGGTGATGACGCCGGCCTGGCTGCCGGTGTACGACCGGGCCTGGTGACCGAGGTTCGCGATGGCCATCGCGAGCAGCGCCATCGAGATGCGCTCGCCGGCCGTCAGCAGCATGTCGAGCTCGCGGCCGCCCGGCAGCGGGCTGACCTGCTGGGCCAGGTCCACCAGCTCGTCGGTGGTGTCGCCCATCGCCGAGACGGCGACGACCACGTCGTGACCGGCCTTGCGCGTGTCGACGATGCGCTTGGCGACCCGCTTGATGCCCTCGGCGTCGGCGACGGAGGAACCGCCGTACTTCTGCACGACCAGGCCCACGGGAGCTTCCTCCTGCCTCGACGTCCTCGGGCTCTTGCGCCGGCCATTCTACGGACGGCGGGCAGCCGGCCCCGGCGTGTTCCGGCACCCGGACCCTCTCGTCGTGCGTCAGGATCGGGCCATGGACGCGGCCAGCGGCATCGTCGCCACCGGCGTGCGGCGCAGCTTCGGCGGCGTCGAGGCCGTCCGCGACATCGACCTGACCGCCCCGTCCGGGCAGGTCACGGCGCTGGTGGGACCGAACGGCTCGGGCAAGACCACCCTGTTCCTCGCGCTCGCGACCCTGCTGGTCCCCGACGCCGGGAGGATCACGGTCGGCGGGCACGACCCGGTCGCCGAGCCGGACGCCGTCCGCGCGCTGCTCGGCTGGTCGCCGGACGTCTTCGGCGTCTACGACAACCTCACCGCCCGGGAGTACCTGGAGCTGTTCTGTGCCGCCTACCTGCTGCCGCGGCACGACTCCGCCGCCCGGGTGGCGGAGCTCCTCGAGACCATCCACCTGCAGCAGTACGCCGACTCCCCCGTGCACGTGCTCTCACGGGGGCAGAAGCAGCGGCTGGGCCTGGCCCGCGCGCTGGTGCACCGCCGCGGGTGCTGGTGCTGGACGAGCCGGCGAGCGGGCTGGACCCGCGCAGCCGGGTCGACCTGCGCGAGCTCCTGCGCGCCCAGGCCGCCGACGGCGTCGCCGTGCTCGTGTCCAGCCACGTCCTGTCCGACCTCGAGGAGGTCGCCGACCGGGTGGTGTTCATCGAGTCGGGGCGGACCGTCGGGGAGCACGCGGTGCGCGCGCTGCCGCAGGCCCGTACCCGGCCCTGGCGCCTGCGCGCCCTCGACGACGCCGGGCTCGTCGCCGCACTGGACGAGATGCGGCTCGCGCACAGCACGCCGTCGCCCGCCGGCGTCGAGGTCGCGCTCGGCTCGGACGAGGAGGCGGCCGACCTCGTCGTCGCGCTCGTCCGTGGCGGCGTGCGGCTCGTCGCCTGCGCGCCGAGCGGCGGCGACCTGGAGGCGGCCTACCTCGAGCTCACCGAGGAGCGACGGTGACCCGGACCGACGAGCCGACGGAGGTCGCTCCGGCGACCATCCGTCGAGCCGCCTCGTGGCGCGGCGTCTCGACCGTGGCCCGCCAGGAGTTCCGGCTGCGGATCAGGGCCGGCCGCTGGAAGTGGCTGCTGGGGGCCTGGACCGGCGTGGTGCTGCTCTTCGCCGTGCTGCTGCGCCTCGGCCTGTCCGCGATCGGCGAGACCGACCAGGGCCGGGAGGCCGGGCCGCCGCTGTTCGGCGGTGCGATGCTCTTCGTCCTCGGTCTGGCGCTGCTCGTCGTGCCCGCCCTGAGCGCGCAGTCGGTCAACGGCGACCGTGAGCGCGGCACGCTCGCGGTGCTGCAGGTCACCCGGCTCACCGCGGCCGAGCTCGCCCTCGGCAAGCTCGCGGCGGCCTGGGGCACCGCGCTGGTCTTCCTCGGCCTCACCCTGCCGGTGGTGGTCTGGGCGATGGCGGAAGGCAGCCTGCCCCTGCTCAACGTGGTCACCACGCTGGTCGTTGTCGCGCTGCTGCTCGGCGTCGTGGTGGCGCTGGCCCAGGCCTGGTCGGCACTGCTGGCGCGCAGCATCACCTCGGCGCTGCGTGTCCTACCTGACGGTGTTCGCCCTGACCATCGGCACCCTGATCGCCTTCGGCCTGGCCACCGCGCTGACGACGCAGACCGTCGAGAGCACCTACGACGACCAGACCTACAGCTACCAGGAGGCCCGGCCGGACCGGACCTGGCCGCTGCTCGCCCCCAACCCGTTCGTGATCCTCGCCGACGCCGCGCCGCGGCTGCCCGCCCCGAGGAGCGCCGACGGCATGGTGCTCCCGCGGCCCCTGGACCCGCTGGGCGACCTCGGTGACGCGGTCCGGGAGGCCCGGCGCAGACCGGGGGTCCTCGCGTCCGGGCGACCCCGGCCGGACGGCGGACCGGTCTGGCCCTACGGGCTCGCTTTCGACGTGCTGCTGGCGGGCGGTGCCGTCGCGGTCACGATCCGGCGGCTGCGCACACCGGTGCGCCGGCTGCCCCGCGGCGTGCGGATCGCCTGATCTGCGGACGGGTCAGGGGGTGTGCACCTCGGCGACCGTCTCGGCGAGCAGCCGGTCCTCGACCCGCACGGTGTCGTCGACCGGGGTGTCCAGCCGCACGTGCGACACCACCGAGTGCAGCGCGCGCAGCACCGACGAGGCGGTGGAGCCCCAGTTCGACAGGTAGGAGAACTGCCACCACCACAGCGCCTCGCTCGCCCGTCCGGCCCGGTAGTGCTGCAGGCCGTGCAGCAGGTCGCTCATCACGTCGGCGATGTCGTCGGAGAGCCGGGAGGTGAAGACCTCGGGCTCGTCGCTGTACGGGTCGAACAGCGCGGCGTGCTCGTCGATCGGCTCGAGCAGGTTGGCCAGCGAGTCACGGATGCCCTCGACGTCCGGGTCGTGCCCGGCGTCGGGCTCGAACCGCTCCTCCGGCACGACGTCGGAGATGGCGCCGAGCCGGCCGCCGGCCAGCAGGACCTGCGAGGTCTCGAGCAGCAGCAGCGAGATGGCGTAGTCGGGGTCCTCGGCGGCGGCGATCTCGCGCACCGCGACGCAGAAGCTCTCGACCTGGTCGGCGATCTCGATGGTGAAGTCGCCGAGGTCGTCGTTGGTGCTCATCGGGATCCTCCGTGCGTGGGGTCGGGGTACGCCGGCCGGGTGGTCAGACGTCGAGGAGCCGGCGGCCCTCGAAGGCGCGCCCGAGCGTGACCTCGTCGGCGTACTCGAGGTCACCTCCGACGGGCAGGCCGCTGGCGAGTCGGGTGACGCGAAGGTTCATCGGCTTGACCAGCCGCGCCAGGTAGGTGGCGGTCGCCTCGCCCTCGAGGTTGGGGTCGGTGGCCAGGATGAGCTCGGTGACGGTGCCGTCGGCGAGCCGGGTCATCAGCTCGCGGACCCGCAGGTCGTCGGGCCCGATGCCCTCGATCGGGCTGATCGCGCCGCCGAGGACGTGGTACTTCCCCCGGAACTCGCGGGTCTTCTCGATCGCGACGACGTCCTTGGACTCCTCGACGACGCAGAGCACGGTGTCGTCGCGGCGCGGGTCGCGGCAGATCCGGCACTGCTCGGCCTCGGCGACGTTGCCGCAGGTCCGGCAGAACCGGATCTTGTCCTTGACCTCGGTCAGGGCGTGAACAAGCCGGCGGACGTCGGCGGGGTCGGCCGCCAGCAGGTGGAAGGCGATCCGCTGGGCGCTCTTGGGACCGACGCCGGGCAGCCGCCCCAGCTCGTCGATGAGGTCCTGGACCACGCCCTCGTACACGGCGTCGCCTACAGCCCCGGCAGCCCGAGGCCACCGGCCGCGCCGCCGAGGCCCTGGGCGAGCGGGCCCATGGCCTGCGACTGGAGGTCCTGCGCGGCCCGGTTGCCGTCGCGGATCGCAGCGAGCACCAGGTCGGCCAGTCCCTCGGCGTCGGTCGGGTCGATGGCGCTGGGGTCGATCTGCAGACCGACGACCTCGCCGGCGCCGGTCACGGTGGCGCGGACCAGGCCGCCGCCGGCCGTGCCGATGACCTCGGCCTGGGCGAGCTCCTCCTGCGCCTGCATGAGCTGCTGCTGCATCTGCTGGGCCTGGGCCATCAGCGAGGACAGGTCGCCCCCGCCGAGGCCGCCCAGGGCGCCGAGGCCCCCGGTCGCGTCGCCGGGCCCGTCCTGGCGGCCGTCGTTGTCGTCTGGGTGCACGTGCGCTCGCTCGCTCTCGGCCTCGGGTGGTGCGCTGTCTCTCGTCCGGCGAGCCTACGGGGTGACGCCCCCGCCCGGCCGCCACGGCCCGCCCGACCCCCCCGCCGCCAGCCCCCCCCCGCCGCCCCGCTGCCGGTTGATCACGTGGACGTGATCAACCGGAGCCGACCGTGGCGTACACGCCGCTGCCGGTGGAGGTATGCCGCGTACGGACGTCTCAGCTGGCGTCGTACTCGCCGATGACCTTGGCGCCGAGCTCGCGCGCCAGCAGGTCGTGCGAGGTCAGGTCGCCGTCGTCGGCGTCGTCGTCGTCGGCCGAGGGGGTGTCCTCGACCCGCGGACCGCCGGACTCCCGGGCCACCTCCGCCGCGACGGCGGCCTCGGCGGCCGCCCGCCCGGTCGGTGCAGCCGGTGCAGCCGGTGCAGCTGCTTCGTCGCCGGACGCCGCCGCCGCCGGGGCACCGGACGTCGTCGGCGTCGTGGAGGTCGTAGGCGTCGTCGGCGGCGCGGGCGAGGCCGAGGGGTCGACGATGGCGTCGACCTTCCAGTCGACGCCGAGCACCCGCACCAGCGCCTCGCGCACGATCTCGTCGCTGCCGCCGCGCAGGAAGCTGTCGCGGGCGCCGGCGTTGACCATGGCCAGGGTGATCCGCGAGCCGTCGAGGGCCGCCACCTGCGCGTTGTGGCTGAGCAAGGTCCAGGTGAACCGCCGCAGGCCCTTGACCTCCTCGAGGACGTTGGGCCACAGCCGGCGCACCGTCACGAGGTCCAGCGCCCCCTCGGCGGCCGGCGCTGCCTCGGACGCCACCTGCGGGTCCGGGGTGACGTCCGGCTCCGGGGTACGGCCGCCGGTGGTGTCGGCGCGCGGCTCGTCCTGCGGCGTCGACGGCTGCTGCGTGGACGGCGCCGGCGCCGGGTCGGTCGGCGCCCGCCCGGCAGGTGCCTCGGCCCGGGTCGTGACGGGCGGCGCGGACGGCGGGGGCGACGCGGCCGGGGCGGACGGCGTCGCAGCCGCCCGGACGGGCGCCGGGGCGACCGCCTCGGACGGCGCACCGGCGATCGCGGCGCGGCGCTCGAGCCGGTCCAGGCGGGCGGCCAGCCCGCGAGTGGCGTCGTCGGCGGCGGGCAGCAGCACCCGGGCGCAGATCAGCTCCAGCTGCAGCCGCGGGGCGGTGGCGCCGCGCATCTCGATCAGGCCCTCGTTGACGATGTCGGCGGCCCGGGACAGCTGCGCCGCACCGAAGTGGGCGGACTGCTGGCGCATCCGGTCCAGCTCGTCGGCGGGGTGCTCACCGAGGATCGCCCCGACCGCGTCGGGCACGGCGTCGATGACGACGAGGTCCCGCAGCCGCTCCAGCAGGTCCTCGGCGAACCGGCGCGGGTCGTGGCCGCCCTCCACCACCCGGTCGACGACCCGGAACACCGTCGCCGCGTCACCGGCGGCGAACGCCTCGACGGTGTCGTCGAGCAGCGTCGCGTCGGTGAGGCCGAGCAGCCCTGCGGCGTACTCGTAGGTGATCCCGCTGTCCGGAGCCCCGGAGACCAGCTGGTCGAGGATGCTCATGGCGTCACGGACCGATCCGCGACCGGAGCGCACGACCAGCGAGATGGCGCCGCGGTCGGCCGTGACGCCCTCCTTCTCGCAGACCTGGGCGAGGTAGGTCGCGAGCTCCCCGGGCGGCACCAGCCGGAACGGGTAGTGGTGCACCCGCGACCGGATGGTCGCGATCAGCTTGTCGGGCTCGGTGGTCGCGAAGACGAACTTCACGTGCGGCGGCGGCTCCTCGACGACCTTGAGCAGGGCGTTGGACGCACCGGCGCTGAGCATGTGCGCCTCGTCGACGATGTAGACCTTGTAGCGGGAGGACGCCGGCGCATAGAAGGCGCGCTCCCGCAGGTCGCGGGCGTCGTCGACCAGACCGTGGGTGGCGGCGTCGATCTCGATCACGTCGAGGCTGCCGCCGCCTCCCGGCGCGAGCCCCACGCAGGACTCGCACGTCCCGCACGGCGTCGGGGTCGGGCCCTCGACGCAGTTGAGGCAGCGGGCCATGATCCGGGCGCTGGTGGTCTTGCCGCAGCCGCGCGGCCCGCTGAACAGGTAGGCGTGGTGGGTGCGGTCGCCCTTGAGCGCCTGCTGGAGCGGTCGCGTGACGTGGTCCTGCCCGATCACCTCGGCGAAGATCGCCGGGCGGTAGCGGCGGTAGAGCGCTTGGGTCACGCCGCCGACCCTAGTCCGCCGCGCCGACCCTCCGGCGGGCCTGTCCCGAGGGCCGGGGAGGACCGGTCCGGCGACGCAAGTGACCCCCCGCACACCCGCCAGAGCCTGCCTACCCTTGCTGCCTTCCGGCCCTGGGGGAGTTCAGCGGGATGACGCCGCACGAGGGGTCGCCGCGAAGTCTAACGTCAGCCACCGGCCGGGCGACGGGTGTCCCCGGGCACGGTCGGTGCCGACGAGGCACGGTCCTGGGGCCTGCTGCGCTCCGGTATCCTGCTCGGCCGGGAGGATTCGCATAGTGGCCTAGTGCGCACGCTTGGAAAGCGTGTTGGGGTAACACCCTCGCGAGTTCGAATCTCGCATCCTCCGCCACGCCGGCGCCACCGACCGGCACCGACCGGCCGGCACGTCCTCAGCGGCGACGGGTGCCGAAGATCGAGCGGGCGATCTCGCGGCCGATCACCGTCGCCGCCGACCGGGCCGCCGACCGGAACGCCGAGGACTCGATCACCTTCTCGGCGGTGGACTTCGCCGGCTTCGGCGTCCGTCCGGACCGTGGCGCCTTGGCGGGCGCCGGCGTCTCGTCCGGCAGCACGTCCGGCTCCCCGGCGGCCTCGACCTTCTTGGTCAGCCGCTCGTAGGCCGAGTCGCGGTCGACCGTCTCGGCGTACTTGGCGTGCAGCGGCGACGCGGCCACCGCGGCCGTGAGCACCGCGGGGTCGGCGGGTGCCATCTTCGACCGCGGCGCCTGCAGCCGGGTCCAGGCGACCGGTGTCGGCGCACCACGGTCGGACAGGACGGTGACCATCGCCTCGCCGATGCCGAGCTGGGTCAGGTCCTCTTCCAGGTCGTAGGACGAGTGCGGGAACGTCGAGGCGGTGGCCTTGAGCGCCTTCGCGTCCTCGGGGGTGAAGGCGCGCAGCGCGTGCTGCACCCGGTTGCCCAGCTGGGCCAGCACGTCGGCGGGCACGTCCTTGGGCGTCTGGGTCACGAAGAAGACACCGACGCCCTTGGAGCGGATCAGCCGCACCGTCTGCGCGATCGCGTCGAGGAACTCCTTCGACGCGTCGTCGAAGAGCAGGTGTGCCTCGTCGAAGAAGAACACCAGCTTGGGCTTGTCGACGTCGCCGACCTCGGGCAGCTCCTGGAACAGGTCCGCGAGCAGCCACATGAGGAAGGTCGAGAACACCTTGGGCCGGTCCTGCAGCTGCGGCAGCTCGAGCAGCGACACGATGCCCCGGCCCTGCGCATCGAGGCGCATCAGGTCGGCCGTCTCGAACTCCGGCTCGCCGAAGAACTCGTCGGCGCCCTGGTCCTCGAAGGCGATCAGCTCGCGCAGGATGACGCCGGCCGTCGCGCGGGACAGCCCACCGAGATCCTTGAGCTCGTCCTTGCCCTCGTCACTCGTGAGGAACTGCACGACGGCGCGCAGGTCCTTGAGGTCGAGCATCGGCAGACCGGCCTTGTCGGCGAAGTGGAAGACCAGCCCGAGCGAGGACTCCTGCACGTCGTTGAGCCCGAGGACCTTGGCGAGCAGCGTCGGGCCGAAGGAGGTCATCGTGGCGCGCAGGGTCAGGCCCTCCCCCTCCCCACCGAGAGCGAGCAGCTCGACGGGGAAGCCCTCCGCCTCCCAGGCCTGGCCGACCTCGCCGGCGCGGGCGGTCACCCGGTCGCTCGCCTCGCCGGGCTCGGCGAGACCGGAGAGGTCGCCCTTGATGTCGGCGGCCATCACCGGTACGCCCGCTGCCGAGAGCTGCTCGGCCATCAGCTGCAGGGTCTTGGTCTTGCCGGTCCCGGTGGCGCCGGCGACCAGGCCGTGCCGGTTCAACATCCGCAACGGGATGCGCACCGCGGCGTCCGGCCGCGCGGCACCGTCGACCACGAGCGCGCCGAGGTCGAGGACCGGGCCCTCGAACGCGTACCCCTGCTGCACGTCGGCGACGACGTCCGTGGCGCTGTCCTTTGCCGACATGAGACCTCTCCCTGCGCGATGCCCCGAAGCCGCCAGCCTATGCTCGCGAGGGTGATCTTCAAGGCCGTCGGCGACCACAAGCCGTACCCCGACCACGGGTACAGCCAGCGCCAGTGGGGTGAGCTGGCACCGACCCAGGTGCGTCTCGAGGAGCTGGTCACCACCAAGCGCGAGCTCGACCTCGAAGCGCTCTTCGCCGAGGACTCGACCTACTTCGGCGACCTGTTCGCCCACGTCGTGCAGTGGCGCGGCGACCTCTACCTCGAGGACGGCCTGCACCGCGCGCTGCGCGCCGCGCTGGCCCAGCGGCCGGTGCTGCACGCGCGGGTGCTCGAGCTGTCCGACTAGGCCGCGCGCCCGTGTCGATGTTCACCCCGCCCGGTACGGGCGGCCGTGTGCCGGGGCGTCGCACCGACGGCCGCGCGCACCGCCGGCCGCTGCTGGTGCTGCTGGCGATGGTCGTCACCGCCGCGCTGGTGGCCGGGTCCGGGTACGTGTGGTGGACCGGGCGACCGACGACGACGGAGGTGGCGACGACGCCCCGGGTCCGGTGCCCCGCGCCCGGGGCGACGCCGGTCGTGGTCGTGCCGTCGGACGTGAGGGTCAACGTCTACAACGCCACCGACACCCGTGGCCTCGCCGCCACGGTCGCCGGGAAGCTGCGCAAGCGGGGGTTCACCGTGAAGCGGGTCGACAACGACCCGCTGGACCGGACCGTCACCGGCGCCGCCGAGGTCCGGTCGTCCGCCCGGGGACAGGGCGCGGCCCGTACGGTCGCCGCCCAGGTGGCCCCTGCCGGTCAGGTGGGGGCTGCGGCAGACGTGCCCACCGTGGCGGACCGGCGAGCGAACGCCTCGGTCGACCTCGTCCTCGGTGCCGCATGGAACGGCCTCCGGCCGCCGGCCGACGCCGCGAACGCCCTGACGCCCTCCCCGGAGCCGGTGCCGGCCGGCTGCTGACCCACGGGCTTGCCGGTCGCGACCGGGCGTGCCGCGGGGTCCGCCGGGGAACGAGCAGCGCCATGCGACTCCCCCTGCCCGGACCCGCGACCGTCCTCGGCGGCGCCGTGGCCGCCGCCGAGACCCTCGAGACCGCCCTCGGGCTCGTGCCCCGCGCCGCCGGCGCCCTCACCCGGGTCGAGTCGCTGCTCGACCGGCTCGACGGCGTCACCGACCGGGTGGAGGCGGTCGTGGCCCGTGCCGGCGAGGCGACCGAGCGGACCCACGGCATGCTGGACACGGCCGAGCTGGTGACCCGGGACGCGAGCCGCGCCGTCGACGGCGCCCAGGGCGTGCTGGACCGAGCAGACGTGTCGCTGCAGGCCTGGGAACCGGCACTGCGCCGGATGGCGCCGTCCATGGACCGCTTCGCCGAGGCGCTGCACCCGGACGAGGTCACGGCCGCGATCGGGCTGGTCGACCGGATGCCGCAGCTGCTCGACCACGTCGAGAGCGACGTCCTGCCGGTCCTGCGCAACCTCGACCGGGTCGGGCCGGACCTGCACGAGGTCCTCGAGATCGTCGAGGACCTGCGCCGGGTCGTCACCGGGCTGCCCGGGATCGGCCTGCTGCGCAAGCGCGGCGACGACGAACCGCCGCCGGTCGAGACCAGCGTCCACGACAGCACCGGGGCGCCCACCCCCCGACGGCGGAAGCCGGCCGCTAGGTCCTGAGCCTGCGGGCGTCACGCGTCGTGCGGCGGCACCGGCCCGAGCTCGTCGCGGTCCTTGGCAGCCCGGCGCCGCAGCTCGGCGGACCGGGCGCGGTCGGCCGAGCTGCGGCGGCGGTCGTCGGCGGAGTCGTGGCGGTCGAAGGTTGCGTCGTCGCGGTCCCGGGTGGCCCAGTAGCGCTCCACCCCCGGGTCGGAGCTGCGCCCCGCCTCGTCCGCGCGACGACGGGCGAGGTCACGGGAGTGGGCCCGCGCGTCGCGCCCGTCGGCCTCGGCGTCACGGTCCTCCGCCAGGCGGTCCCGGTCGTCGGCATGGTGGTCGAACTCGTCCGCGAGCACGTCGAGGTCGTCGGCCAGCCGGCGCAGCGCAGCGACGTCACGGGCATCCGGAGCCGTGACGTCCACGCCGGTGCGCACCCGGTCCAGCTCGAGCAGGCGGGCCGCGAGCCCGGCGGCCTCGCGCTCGAGACCGGCCCGGTCGTCGTCGCGCGTCACGGCAGCGCCGGGCGGGTGGCAGCGAGGTGCACCGTGCCGGGCGCGGACTCCTCTGCCTCCTGCATGATCCAGCCCACGGCGCTGCCGAGGGCCGGCCGGTAGCCGGGCGACCGGCGCCAGATCCGGACGAACACCTCGGCCATCGCTGCCTCGGTCCGGTCCGTGGGCACCCGCGAGGCGACGACGGCATGGACGGGGCGGTAGAAGAGGTCGAACAGGCGGGCCAGCGCCGCCGCCTCGCCACGGCCGCAGCGCAGCAGCAGATCGGTGACGACGCCATGAGGACACCCGGCGCGCAGCGCCGGTCCGGGGGGGTGCACTGCTGAGGACACGGGGACGACCTTCGGAGCGGGAGCGGCCGCGGAGCGACGACCGGCCTCCAGCATGCGCGGCGGCGGGGTGCCGCAGAAGGCCCGAACTTATGCAAGATGCCCGACGGCTTGCACAAGTTGGCCGACGGGCGTGAGATGGGCTCATGCCCGTACCGGCCTCGCCAGCCGGCGCCGCGCCGTGAGCCCGGGCCGACCGCCATCGGTCCCTGACGGTGGCTGGGCGATCCAGCAGGTGAGTGCGGCCCTCGGGGTGCCGGGGCCCACCCTCCGGTCCTGGGAGCGGCGCTACGGCGTCCCCGCCACGACGCGCAGCGTCGGCGGTCACCGCCGCTACTTCGAGCAGGACCTGCAGCAGCTGCGGCTCATGCGCGACGAGATCGCGCGCGGCCGCAAAGCCGCCGAGGCGGCCACGGTCGTCCGGGGGCTGCTCGCCGGCACCGGCCCGGGCGCCGGTCACGTGGCCGCCCTGCTCGCCGGCTCGACGGCGATGGACCCCGCACTGATCCGCCGGTCCCTGGACGACGCCGCGGCCGAGCTGGGCGTGGCCGCAGCGGTCGACGAGGTGCTGTTGCCCGGCATGCGGCAGATCGGCGCCTGGTGGGAGGGCGGCCGGTGCGACATCGGGCAGGAGCACCTGACCAGCGAGGTCGTCCGCGGCTGGCTGAGCCGGGAGACGGCGAGCATCCCGGTGTCACGGACCGCCCGGCCGGTGGTCCTGGCCTGCGGGCCGCGGGACCTGCACACGCTGGGGCTCGAGGCGCTTGCCCTGCTGCTGGCCCGATCCGGGCACAGCTGCCGGGTCCTCGGCGCCCGCACGCCCGAGCGGGCGCTGGTCACCGCGGTCACGGCGACCTCGGCGGTCGCCGCCGTCGTCGTCTCGCACCTGGCGAGCAACCGTCGCCCGTCCGTGGCGGCGCTGCACGCCGTCGCCGCGCTCGGCTGCCCGGTGTTCTACGGCGGGAACGCCTTCGTCCTCCCGGCGGCGCGGGACGGCGTCCCGGGCACCTACCTCGGCGAGTCGATCGCGGCAGCCGCCGAACTCGTCGCCGCCGGCAGCCAGCGCTGACCCCGGCCGGACAGGCGCATCCGTCACGGCCGCCCGGCGGTCGGTCAGTCAGTCAGTCGGGCGGTCCGGCGCCGGGGCCGAGCTCCTCCCGGTCCTTGCGGGCGCGACGGCGCAGGTCGGCCGCGCGGGTCCGGTCGACAGCCGCGCGGCGCCGGTCGTCGGCCGCGTCGTGCCGGTCGAAGGTGGCGCTGTCGCGGTCGCGCGCCGTCCAGTACCGCTCCACGCCGAGATCGTCCGGCCCGGTCCCGGCCTCCTCGGCCGCCCGCCGGGTCACGTCCCGGGCGTGGGCACGGGTGTCGCGTTCGTCCCCGGCCGCGTCGCGGTCCTCCGCGAGCAGGTCCCACTCATCGGCGTGCCGGTCCCGGTCGTCGGCCAGGGCGTCGGACTCGTCGGCCAGGTCCCGTAGAGCGGCGGGGTCGCGCTCACCGTGCGGCTGGCCGTCCATCCGCGTCTGTCGGGCGTCGAGGTCTGCCTGCCGCTCGTCGAGGCGAGCGGCCTCCGCCGCCAGCGCCTCCCGCGGGTCGTCGGTACTCACGCGAGCAGGATTTCCCAGCGGCCGGGGTTCCGAAACGACCCCGTGGGCAACGCGACCGGGGCCCGACCGCGGACGGAGGCACCCCTCGGGGGCGCCCGCCGTCCGGGACCGGGACCGTGGCCGGCCGGGCTGGTCCGGTGGCCGATCTGGCTGGCGGTGGCGGTGGGATTTGAACCCACGGACGGCTTGCACCGTCACACGCTTTCGAGGCGTGCTCCTTCGGCCGCTCGGACACGCCACCGCGGGAGAGGTTACCGGAACCGGTGCATGGCCCCGGCCGCCCGGTCCGGTCCCCCGGGCCCGAGGCTCAGCCGCGCTGGCCGCGGAAGAACGCGCGGAGCAGGTCGCCGCACTCGCCGGCCAGCACCCCCGCCACGACCTCCGGACGGTGGTTCAGCCGCCGGTCGCGCACGACGTCCCAGAGCGACCCGACGGCCCCCGCCTTGGGGTCGTCGGCGCCGTAGACGACGCGGTCGAGGCGGGCGAGCACAAGGGCGCCGGCGCACATGGTGCACGGCTCGAGGGTCACGACCAGCGTGCAGCCGGTCAGCCGCCACTCCCCCACGATCGCGGCTGCGGCGCGAAGCGCGCGGACCTCGGCGTGACCGGTGGGGTCGCCCTCGGCCTCACGGACGTTGTGGCCGGTCCCCACGACCGTGCCGTCCGGCCCGACCACCACCGCGCCGACCGGCACGTCCCCGGCCGGGAGGGCACGCGAGGCCTCGGCCAGGGCCAGCCGCATCCACCCGTCGTACGCGCCGGCTGCAGGGGTCACGCCGGGCAGCGTAGGGCTCAGCGCAGGGCGTCGAGGACCTCGGCGAACCCCGCGGCCTCCGCGACGGAGGCGAGGGCGTCCATCGGCAGCAGCTCCTCGTCGCACATCTCGCGCAGGGCCTCCGGGGGCGTCCCCAGGTCGCTGAGCAGGTCGAGGTCGCCGGCACAGGTGCCCGGCTCGGGCGCCTCCTCGGCGTCCTCGTCGCCCACGTCCAGCACCTCGGCGTACGGCGACGCGGCCGCCCCGACGACGTCGGACACGAACACCCGCGGGTCCTCCTCGCCGTCGACCCGCACGACGGCCCACCAGGCGTCCTCGCGCTCCACCAGGAGCAGCACGGGCTCATCGTCGTCGGCGAGGCCGCGCAGGTCGGCGGTCAGCTCGCCCAGGTCGGCGGCGCCGTCGACCTCCAGGTCGCGGACGCTCCATCCCCTGCCCTCACGGGCCAGGACTGCGGTGAAGTACGACAAGCCTTCCTCCGGGATCAGTCGGCGCTCAGCCGGCCAGCTGCCTCACGTCAGGTCGTCGGCCAGCACGTGCTCGAACTCCAGCCCGAACCCGATCCGTGAGGCCACCTGGCCGAGCACCTCGTCGGGGTAGAGCTCGAGGTCGGTGCAGAGCGCGGTGAGCTCCATCGCGCTCATGCCGAGGTCGTCGAAGATGCCGGCGTCGCCGGCCAGCTCGACCTCCTCGTCACCCTCCGGGGCCGGCTCGTCGAGCGCGTCCAGGACGTCGGCGGCGATCGGCCAGTCGTCAGCCGCCGACGCGTCCGAGAGCAGCAGCCGCACCTCGTCGCCCTCGGCCCGGACGGCGAGGAAGAAGTCGTCGCCGTAGGAGCTGAGGGCGAACCGCGGGCCCTCGGTCGGCTGCTGGCGGACCGCCGCGACCAATGCGTCCAGGTTCTCGGCGGTCCGGTGCGGGAGCGAGCCCACCTGCCACCGGCCCTCCTCGCGGAACACGACCACGGCGAAGTCGACGAGGGTGTCCATGCCGTCGCCCCCTCCGTCCTCGTCCGGACCCGCCCGAGCCTCGCGTCGGCGCGCCAGCGCCTGCCGCGCATCGTGGCAGAGATCAGCGCCGAGCGGCAGGGGGCGGCGGTCCCCGGTCCGGCACCCCCTGCTGCTCGCACTAGGTTGTGCTGCCATGCGGACCCACGTCGCCGACCACCCGCTCATCGCGCACAAGCTGACCGCCCTGCGGGACGAGAACACCGACTCGCCGACGTTCCGCCGGCTGGCCGACGAGCTGGTCACGCTGCTCGCGTACGAGGCGACCCGCGACGTCCGGACCGAACCGGTCGAGATCACCACGCCGGTCGCCAGGACCACCGGGGTGCGGCTGGCCTACCCCAAGCCGCTGGTCGTGCCGATCCTGCGGGCCGGCCTCGGGATGCTCGACGGCATGGTCCGCCTCTTGCCGACCGCCGAGGTCGGCTTCCTCGGGATGATCCGCGACGAGGAGACCCTGCAGGCCTCGACCTACGCCACCCGGCTGCCCGACGACCTCTCCGGCCGCCAGTGCTACGTGCTCGACCCGATGCTCGCCACCGGCGGCACCCTGGTGGCGGCGATCAACTTCCTGCTGGAGCGCGGCGCCGACGACATCACCGCGATCTGCCTGCTCGCGGCCCCCGAGGGCCTCGCGGTGATGGACGAGGCGTTCGGCTCGGTCGCCGTGCCGGTGCAGGTGGTCACGGCCGGCCTCGACGAGAGGCTCAACGAGCTCGGCTACATCGTCCCCGGCCTCGGCGACGCCGGGGACCGCCTCTACGGCGTGGTCTGACCCCCGGGGCCTCCGCCCTCCCCCGCCCTTGTCAGCCGGTGGCGCCGGTATACCGGCGCCACCGGCTGACAAGGGCGATCGTGGGTGGGACGGGTCAGGGTCACGCGTCACCTAGGGTCGACCCGTGCCCGCGCCGCAGTTCCGCACCGCCACCGCTGACGACGTCGCCGCAGTCTCCGCGCTGGTCGAGAAGGCCTACCGGGGTGAGGCCGCCGCCACCGGCTGGACCACCGAGACCGAGCTGCTGACCGGCCCACGCACCAGCGACGCCGAGGTCGCCGCGCTGGTGGCCGACGCGGGGAGCCGGTTCGTGCTCATGGAGCGCGCCGGCCGGCTCGTGGGCTGCGCCCTCGTCCAGCGCCGCGGGGACGAGGCGTACTTCGGGATGTTCGCCGTGGACCCGGGGACCCAGGGCGGCGGCGTCGGGAAGGCCGTGGTCGAGGCCTGCGAGCAGACCGTGCGCGACCTGTGGTCCTCGACGGCCGTGACGATGACCGTCATCAGCCTCCGCGACGACCTGATCGCCTGGTACGAGCGCCGCGGCTACGCCCGGACCGGCCGCCACCTCCCGTTCCCGTTCCACGAGCACTCCGGCGCGCTGCGCACCGACTTCGACCTGGTCGAGCTGCGCAAGGCGCTCTAGACGGACTTGAGCGACTGCAGGACCTTGGTCAGCGTGTCCTTGGCGTCACCGAACAGCAGCGTGGTGCCCGGCTCGTAGAGCAGCTCGTTCTCGATGCCGGCGAAGCCGGGGCGCATCGAGCGCTTGAGGAAGACCACGGTCTTGGCGTCACCGACGGTGAGGATCGGCATGCCGTAGATCGGGCTGCCGGGACTCGTCCTGGCCGCCGGGTTGACGACGTCGTTCGCGCCGATGACCAGGGCCACGTCGGTGGACGCCAGCTCGGAGTTGGCCTCGTCCATCTCCTTGAGCTGGTCGTAGGGCACGTTGGCCTCCGCCAGCAGGACGTTCATGTGCCCGGGCATCCGGCCGGCCACGGGATGGATGCCGTAGACGACGTGGACGCCCTTGGACTGCAGGATCTCGACGAGCTCGTGGATCGTGTGCTGCGCCTGGGCCACCGCCAGGCCGTAGCCCGGCACGATCACCACCTTGCGCGCGTAGGTGAGCAGGATCGCGACGTCCTCCGGGCTCGACGACCGGACCGGCCGGTCGGAGACGTCCGTGGAGCCCGCAGTGGAGTCGCCGCGGAACGCTCCGAACAGGATCGACGCGGTGGAGCGGCCCATCGCCGAGGCCATCATCCGGGTGAGGATCGTGCCGCTGGCCCCCACCAGGGTCCCGGCCACGAGCAGCAGCGTGTTGTCGAGCACGTAGCCGCTGGCAGCCACCGTGAGACCCGTGAACGCGTTCAGCAGCGAGATGACGATGGGGACGTCGGCGCCGCCCACCGGCAGCACGAACAGGACGCCGACGGCCAGTGCGACGAGGCCGAGCAGCACCAGCAGCCACGGCGACACCACGGTGTCCCGGGCATCGACGACGACCCCGGTCGCCAGACCGACCGCGACCAGGCTGGCGCCGCCCATCGCGACCGGACCTCCGGGGAAGACCACCGGCCGGGTGGTCATCAGCTCCTGGAGCTTGGCGAACGTGACGCACGAACCGGAGAGCGACACCGCGCCGACAAGGACCGTGAACGCGCCGGCCGCCGCCGCGAGGTAGGTCGCCGTGCTGGCCGACCCCTCGAACGCGCCGCCGCCGGCGTACGCGAAGAAGCCGCCCTCGCCGAAGAGCGCGATCGCGGGGACGGAGAGGTCGGACCCCTCGATCGACACCCGGTCGGTGAGCTCCAGGGCGGCGACCAGCGCCGCGGCCGCGCCACCGACACCGTTGAACAGGGCGACCAGCTGCGGCATCTGGGTCATGGCCACCCGGCGCGCGGCCGGTACGCCGAGAGCCGCGCCGACGGCGATGGCCGCGAGGATCGGCACGACGTGGTCCAGGTCCTCGGCCAGGAACACCACGACGCAGGCCAGCACCGCGCCCGCGGCACCCAGCGCGTTCCCGCGGCGCGCCGTCGCCGGGGACGACAGCCCCTTGAGCGCGAGGATGAAGCACACCGCGGCCAGCAGGTAGCCCAGCGCCTCGACGGTGGGGGAGAGGACGTTCACGCGTCCTCCCGCCGGCGGCCGCGGCCGAACATCTCCAGCATCCGGTCGGTCACCACGAAGCCGCCGACCATGTTCACCGTGGCGAGCACGACGGCGGCCAGGCCGAGCACCAGCGCGACCGTGCCGTCGGCGTGGCCGGTGACGACCACGGCGCCGACGAGGATGACGCCGTGGATGGCGTTCGCCCCGGACATCAGCGGCGTGTGCAGGACGGACGAGACCTTGGACACGACCTCGAAGCCGACGAAGACCGCGAGCACGAAGAAGGTCAGCAGCGTCGTTCCGTCAGACATCGGCTCGCCCTCCTGGGATGTGCGTCCACGCACGAAGGATCATGAGGAGGAGCTCACGGGGAGGCTGACGCAGGCGGCGGCGACCACCTCGTCGTCGAAGTCGGGGACGACCCGCCCGTCGGCCGTCATCAGCAGCAGCAGGCTCACGACGTTGCGGGCGTACAGCTGACTGGCGTGCACCGGCATCGACGACGGCACGTCGCGCATGCCGTGCACCAGGACGCCGCGGTGCTCGACGTCCTCGCCCGCTACCGACAGCTCGCAGTTGCCGCCGCTCTCGGCCGCGAGGTCGACCACCACCGATCCGGGCCGCATCGCCTCCACCATCGCGGTGGTGAGCAGCAGCGGCGCCGGGCGGCCCGGCACGGCCGCGGTGGTGATGACGGCGTCGGAGGCACCGACGTAGGGCGTGAGCAGCTCGCGCTGCCGGGCGGCGCGCTCGTCGTCCATCTCGCGGGCGTAGCCGCCCGAGCCCTCGAGCGAGTCGAGGCCGAGCTCGATGAAGGCCGCACCCATCGAGTGCACCTCGTCGCGGGAGGCCGGCCGGACGTCGTACGCCTCGACGACCGCCCCCAGCCGGCGGGCGGTCGCGATGGCCTGCAGGCCCGCGACGCCCGCTCCCAGGACGAGCACCTTCGCCGGCGCCACCGTGCCGGCAGCGGTCATGAACAGCGGGAAGAACCGCGGCAGCCGCTCGGCCGCCACCAGCGCCGCGCGGTAGCCGGCGACCAGCGCCTGCGACGACAGGGCGTCCATCGACTGGGCCCGCGAGATCCGCGGGACCCGCTCCATCGCGAACGCGAGCACCTCGCGCTCGCGCAGGACGGCGAGCAGGTCTGCCTGCTCCCCCGTCGGCAGGAATCCGATGGTGAGCACCCCGCGCCGCAACCGTGCGGCCTGCTCCAGGGACAGCGGTGAGACGGTGAGGACCACGTCGCTGCTGCCCAGGACGTCGTCGACCACCTCGGCACCGGCCTCGCGGTAGGCGTCGTCGCTGGCGAAGGCATGGCGGCCGGCACCCTGCTCGACCTCGACGTGCAGGCCGGCCTCGACCAGCCGGGGCACGGCATCGGGCACCAGCGCGACCCGGCGTTCGCCCACGCGCTGCTCGGAGACGACACCGACCCGCATGATCACCGACCCTAGGGGACCCGTGCCTGGGCACCCGCACCACGACACACTGCAGCGGTGCCCGTCGTGGAGATCGCCGAGGTGGACGCCGCCAACATCGCCGACGTGCTGGAGGTGCGGGCCCGGCCGGATCAGGAGGCCTGGGTGCGTCCGGTCGCCTGGTACGTCGCCAGGGCGGCGTACGACGGCGGGGTGTGGCAGCCGCTCGCGTTGCTCAGCGAGGGCGCCGTCGTCGGGTTCGCACAGGCCGCGTTCGACCCCGGCGACAGCAGCTGGACCATCGGCGGCGTGGTCGTCGACGCCGCCCAGCAGGGTCGCGGGATCGGCCGCGCGGCCGTCCGCGCACTGGTGGACCGGCTCCGGGCCGACCCGGCCTGCCGGCTGGTCGCCCTCACCGTCGCGGAGGACAACGCCGTCGCCGGCGGTCTCTACCGGTCGCTCGGCTTCGTCGAGAGCGGCGACCGCGACGACGAGGGCGAGCTCGTCATGACCCTTGCCCCCGCCCCACCGGGCGGCTGACCCGTACGGCCCGTCGGCGCGCACGCCGGGCAGCCGCCGACCAGGGGTGGTCGGCGGCTGCCGTGTGCTGCTCCGGGTGTGCTCGCTCAGGGCCGCTGGTGCGCGGCCCCGGGGACGGGAGCGGTGCTCCCGACCCCGCGGCGGTCAGCGCGCAATCCCGCGTGCGCGGCGCGACAGCTTGACCCGACGCAGGCGCTCGAGCTCGATGGCCCGCAGCACGTCGTGGCTGATTCCCGACACTGCACTCCCCTCCCTCCACGGTCTCGCCCGGCGCGACCGGTGTCGCTGCTGGGCTGGTACGAGAACCATGGCCGGAGCACCTTGCGGCCTACTTGCGAGCGGCTTGGTCCCCCACCCGCAGGTCGTGCAGCACCGCCGTGGCAGCCCGGCCCCCCGACACGAGCGCCCCCTGGATCGAGCTGGTGTCCCGGTGGTCACCACAGACGTACAGGCCGTCCATCCGGACCGGGCGCCGCAGGTCGTGCGGGGCGGGCGACGCCGGCAGCGCGTGCGGGACCGGGTAGGTGGCCAGGTGCTCCCAGCCGGAGGTGTCGGTGCCGTACAGCACGGCGAGCCGGTCACGCACCAGCGGCTCGTGCTCGGCGGTGCCGAGCACCGAGGTCGCGACCAGGGCCCGGCCGTCGCCGGGCCCGTAGGACGGGGCCGCGGCGGTCATGACCACGGTGTTGACCACCGGGGAGCGGTCGGCGTCGAGCAGCAGCGTCGGCTCACCGAGCGGGTCGCCGGGCGCGACGTGGTAGAGCGTCGTGACCGACCGCCAGGTCACCAGCGGCATGGACGGCAGGAAGTTGCGGGCGCCGGCCGCGTCGGTGGCACAGACCACCGCGCGCGCCGCGACGGTCCCGGCATCGGTCCGCACGGCCGTCGGGGTCATCGACCGGGCCGGCGTGCCCAGGTGCAGGGCCCCGTCGGGCAGACCGGCCGCGAGCTGCCGCGGGACCTCGACCATCCCCCGCGCCGGCACCGTCGACCGGCCGCGCACGAAGCTGCGCAGCAGCAGGTCGAGGAACCGCACCGACGTCGTCAGCTCGTCCTCGAGGACGACCCCGGCGAAGAACGGCCGGAAGAACGTGTCCAGCGCGCGCTCGGAGAAGCCGCGGCCGCGCAGCGCCTCCACCGCCGGCCGGTCGTCCTGCCGCGCCAGCCGCCGTCCGCTGCCCGCCCACACCCGGGCCGCCGACGCAGCGAGCAGCACCTTGTCGCGGGGGCTGCCGATCGGGGAGGTGGCCGTGGTCAGCGCGCCGCGCAGGTCGCGGCGCGGGTCGGCCAGCCGGTGTCGCGCGCCGTCGACGTGCACGAGCGCCCCACGGGTGAGCTCGCGCAGGCTCAGCAGCGTGACGTCGAGCTCGGTCGCGACCGCCGGATAGGCCGTGTTGAGCACCTGGAAGCCGCGGTCCAGCCGCCAGCCGTCGACGACGTCGGTGCGCATCCGGCCGCCCACGTCGTCGCCCGCCTCGAGCACGAGCACGTCGAGGCCGGCCCGGTGCAGCCGCCGGGCGGCGACCAGCCCCGCCAGCCCGGCACCCACCACGACGACCTCGCACCGCGACGGCAGCTGCGCCACCCCGCCCTCCCCTCCTCGGCCCGTCCCCCCTGCCTACCCCTCCGCTCGTGGCGCGGCGGCGGGTGGGGGGTCAGCGCAGCGAGATGGCGGCCAGCGCGGCGTTGACGACCGAGCCGCTGTCGAGGTCGTGCAGCGCGTAGAGGTCGGCGATGGTGCCGGACTGGCCGAAGCGGTCGACGCCGACCGGCACCGCCGGGACGCCGAGGGCCGAGCCGATCCACGCCATCGCGTGCGAGGCGCCGTCGTGGACGGTGACCACCGGCGTCCGGTCCGGCAGCACCGCCCGCAGCGCGCCGGCCACCGACGGGGTCGTGGCCGTCCTGATCGCCTGCCGCAGCGTCCGCTGCCACGCGCCGTAGAGCCGGTCCAGCGAGGTGACGTCGACGACGTGCGCCGCGATGCCCTCCTCGGCCAGCTCGGCCGCCGCCGTCAGCACCTCGGGCAGCACCGCGCCGGACGCGACCAGGCTGACCTGCGGTGCGCCGGCCTCGGCCGCCTCGGTGGCGTCGACCAGCCGGTACGCGCCGGCCAGCACCTGCCGCCGGAGCACCGCGTCGCCCAGCCGCGCCCGGGCGGCCTCGAAGGGCGCCTGGTCGAGGGGCCGGGTGGTGAGCCGGAAGTAGTAGGCGCCGTGCTCCTCGTGCTCGGCGGCCGCCGACGAGGGCGGCGGCGACGCGGCCGGTCCCGCGGCGATCCGCCCGAGGGCGTCGCAGAGCAGCCAGTCCAGCGCGACGGCGTACGCCGGCTCGAGCAGGGTCACGTCCGGGCAGCTCCAGGCCCACCGACGGGGTGATCGTCGACTGGTGCGCGCCGCCCTCGGGCGCGAGCGTCACGCCGGACGGGGTCCCGGCCACGACGAACCTCGACCCGGAGTAGACGCCGTAGACGAACGCGTCCAGCCCGCGCAGCACGAACGGGTCGTAGACCGTGCCGACCGGCAGCAGCGGCTGCCCGGAGAGGTCACCGGCCAGGCCGAGCTGGCCGAGCAGCAGGAACAGGTTCATCTCGCTGATGCCCAGCTCGATGTGCTGGCCGGTCGGGCCCTCGGCCCACTTGAGCAAGGTGTCGGTCGCCCCAGCTCCGCCGCTCGTCCGGCGCGAAGACCCCGGTGCGGTTGATGAAGCCGGCCAGGTTGGTCGAGGTGGCCACGTCCGGCGCGGTGGTGACGAGGTACGGCGCCACCTCGGCGTTGCGCGAGAGGTCGACCAGCACCCGGCCGAAGACCTCCTGGGTGGAGATCGGCTTGCCGGCGCGGACTCCGGTCTCCTTCGGCACGGTGACGCCGAGGACGGCGGCGGGCGGCGGCAGCGCGAGGTGCTCGGCGGCGGGCGACCGCCCACTGGCCCGCCGCCGTCGAGGGGTCGATCCGGTCCCACTCGCTCGCCTCGTCCAGCCCGACGACCGCGCGCAGGTCCGCGACCTGCTGCGCCGGTGAGCAGCGCCGAGTGGTTGCGCGGGTTGCCCGCGATCGGCAGGCCCCAGCCCTTCACGGTGTAGGCGAAGATCGACGCTCGGCCGGTCGGTGACGCGTCGCACTGCGCGGAAGACGTCGAGCAGGCTGGCGAGGTCGTGCCCGCCGAGGTCGACGACGGTGGCCGCGAGCGCGTCGTCGTCCCAGCCTCGGCGAAGTCGTGCACGTCCTGCGGGGCGCCGTCGAGGAAGGTCGTGCGCACCTGCGCCGGGCCGAGTCCGAAGAGCGCCTGGTACTGCTCGTTGGGCATGTCGTCGATCCACCGGCGCAGGGCCTCGCCGCCCGGCTGCTCGAAGGCGGCCCGCAGCCTGCTTGCCGTACTTCACCGTCGGTCACGTGCCAGCCGGCGGCGGCGAACTGCTGGGTCCAGCTGCTCGATCCGGATGCCCGGGACGACCCGGTCCAGCGACTGGCGGTTGAAGTCGACGATCCACAGGACGTTGCCCAGGCCCTGGGTGGCGGGGTCGGCGATGGCCTCCCACACGTTGCCCTCGTCGAGCTCGGCGTCACCGATGAGCGCCACGAACCTGCTGCGGTCGCGCGGGCCGAAGTGCGCGTCGACGTAACGCCGGGTGACCGCGGCGAACAGCGGCGCCGCAGCGCCGAGGCCGACCGAGCCGGTGGAGAAGTCGACGCGGTCGGGGTCCTTGGTGCGGCTGGGGTAGGACTGCAGGCCCCCGCGGGACCGCAGCCTCGTGAGGTAGGACCGGTCGAGGTCGCCGAGGAGGTAGTTGATCGCGTGCAGGACCGGCGAGGCGTGCGGCTTCACCGACACCCGGTCGGCCGCCCCGAGGTGGGCGAACCACAGCGCCGTCATCACCGACACCAACGAGGCGCTGGAGGACTGGTGACCCCCGACCTTCACCCCGTCGCCGGTGTCGCGCTCCCGGTTGGCGGCGTCGACGATCCGGACCGCGAGCCAGAGCACCCGGCGCTCGATCTCCTCGAGCACGTCGAGAGGGACGCTGGGGACGCCACCATCCGGCGCGGGGGTCGTCATGCGGGCGCTCCTTGCTCCGAGGGGGCGGGCGGGGCCGGACGCGGGCGGTACCCCCGATCCGGGCCGCGACTCTACGACCAGTCCGCCGGCGGACCTGTTGCGAATGACTTGCAATTGCATCCGATCGGCTACAGGATCGAGAAGGACGCTCGACGAGAGGGAGGCGCCCCGTGCACGTGCCGGACGGGTTCATCGACGCACCGGTCTCGGTGGCGGCCGGGGTCGTCGCCGTCGGCGGCATCGCCGTCTGCCTGCGCGGCGCCCGCCGGGAGCTCGACGACCGCACCGCGCCGCTGGCCGGGCTGGTCGCCGCGTTCGTCTTCGCGGTGCAGATGCTCAACTTCCCCATCGCCGCGGGCACCAGCGGGCACCTCCTCGGCGGCGCGCTGGCCGCGATCCTCGTCGGCCCCTACACGGGGGCGCTGTGCGTCGCCGTGGTGCTGATCGTGCAGGCGCTGCTGTTCGCCGACGGGGGCCTGACCGCCATCGGGGTCAACGTCCTCACCATGTCGATGGTCACCGTCGTCGTCGGCTACGCGATCTTCCGGGGGCTGGTCCGGGTGCTGCCGTACCGCAAGAGCACGGTCACCGGGTCGGCCTTCGTGGCCGCACTGGTCTCGGTGCCGGTGGCCGCGCTGGCGTTCGTCGGCGTCTACGCCCTCGGTGGTACCGCCGACGTCTCGCTCACCACGGTGGCCGCCGCGATGGTCGGCGTCCATGTGGTCATCGGCGTCGGCGAGGCGTTCATCACCGCGCTCACCGTCGGCTCGGTGGTCGCCGTGCGTCCCGACCTGGTCCGCGGGGTGCGCGACCGGCTCCCGGTCCTCGACCTGCGGACGTCCCGTACGCCCACGCCGGTCGCCACGGACCCGGCATGAGCACCCCCACCCGCGTCAGCACCCGCACCTTCGTCCTCGTCGGGGCCGCCGTCGCGCTGCTGCTGGCCGGCGTCGTGAGCTACTACGCGAGCAGCGCGCCCGACGGCCTGAACAAGGTCGCTGCCGACCAGGGGATCAGCGCCGAGGAGGAGCAGCACTCGCTCGACGACTCCCCCTTCGCCGGCTACGGCACGGAGGGGGTCGACGGCGCGCGGCTGTCGGGGGGCGTGGCCGGGGTGGTCGGTGTGGTCGTGACGTTCCTGGTGGTCGGCGGGCTCGCCGTGGTGGTCCGCCGGCGCGGCGGCGAAATCACCGACGAGGCCGACCGCGCCAGCGAGGACACCGGTCGTCGCCGATGAGCGCCGGGCACGACCACTCCCACGCGCTGTACCGGCCCGGCACGAGCGTCGTGCACCGCCTCCCGCCGCAGTGCAAGCTGGCAGCCGTCCTGCTGTTCGTGATCGTGGTCGTGGCGACGCCCCGCGAGCAGTTCTGGGCCTTCGGGGTCTACGCCGTCCTGCTGGTCGCGGTCGCCGTCGTGGCCACCGTCCCGCTGCCGGTGGTGGCGCGACGCATGGTGGTCGAGGTGCCGTTCGTGCTGTTCGCGGTCCTGCTGCCCTTCCTCGCCGCCGGTGACCGGGTCGAGGTGCTCGGGCTGCAGCTCAGCGAGAGCGGCCTGCTCGGCGCCTGGAACATCCTCGCCAAGGGGACGCTCGGCGTCGTCGCCTCGATCCTGCTCGCCGCCACCACTGAGCCGCGCGCGCTGCTCCTCGGGGTCCAGCGGCTGCACATGCCGCCGCTGATGGTGCAGATCATGTCCTTCATGCTCCGGTACGCCGACGTGGTCGGCGGTGAGATGTCGCGGATGCGCATCGCCCGCGAGTCCCGCGGGTTCCAGGCCCGCAACATCGGTCACCTCAAGGTCGTCGCCCAGTCGGCCGGCGCGCTGTTCATCCGGTCCTACGAGAGGGGCGAGCGGGTGCACCTCGCGATGCTCAGCCGCGGCTACTCCGGGGCGATGCCCGTGCTGCACGACGGGCGGGCCGGCCGGACCGCGTGGTCGACCGCTGCTGTCCTTCCGCTCGCCGCGCTCGTGGTGTCGGTGGCGGCGTGGACGGTGGCGACGTGACGCCGCCCGCGGCGCCGTCGCTGCGCGTGCGCGACCTCGCCTTCGCCTACCCCGACGGGCACCAGGCGCTGTACGGCGTCGACCTCACCGTGGCGGCCGGCGAACGGGTCGCGCTGCTCGGCCCGAACGGGGCCGGGAAGACCACGCTCGTCATGCACCTCAACGGCATCCTCACCGGAGGGCGCGGGAGCGTCGAGGTCGCCGGGCTCCCGGTGGCCCCGGACAACCTGAGGGAGATCCGCCGCCGGGTCGGCATCGTCTTCCAGGACCCCGACGACCAGCTGTTCATGCCGACGGTCCGCGAGGACGTCGCGTTCGGACCTGCCAACCTCGGGGTCCGCGGAGCCGACCTCGAGGCCTGCGTCACCGAGGCGCTCGACGCCGTCGGGATGCTGGAGCTGGCCGACCGGCCGCCGCACCACCTGTCCTACGGCCAGCGCCGCCGGGTCGCCGTCGCCACCGTGCTGTCGATGAAGCCCGAGATCCTGGTGCTCGACGAGCCGTCGTCGAACCTCGATCCCGCGAGCCGGCGCGAGCTGGCCGAGATCCTGCTGCGGCTACGGCTCACGACGCTGATGGTCACCCACGACCTGCCGTACGCCCTGGAGATCTGCCCCCGGTCGGTGATCCTCTCGGAGGGCTCGGTCGTCGCCGACGGGAGCACGCTGGACGTGCTCCGCGACGACGACCTGCTGCGCGCGCACCGCCTGGAGCTGCCCTTCGGCTTCGACCCGCACCACCTCCCCGTCGGCTGAACCGGCGGGCGGCCGGCGTCCGCGGCTAGATTCGTCGGGTGAGACGTGCGGCGCATGTCCCGCCCGGCGAGGCCGCCGGGCGTCTCGTCCTGCTGCGCCGGCTCACCGCCGCGCTGGCCGACGTGCTCACCCCCGACGACGTCGCGCGCGTCTGCCTCGACCACGTCCTGCACATCGACGGCGTGGTGCGGGCCGGCCTGGCGACCAGCGAGCAGGCTGGCCGCGAGCTGGCCTTCGTCGCGAGTGACGACGACTCCGTGTCCCCCACCGCAGTGCGGTGGTGCCGGATCGAAGGACAGTCCGACGTGCCACTCGCCGAGTGCGTCCGCTCGACGGTCCCCGTCCTGGTCGAGTCACCGCACGACCTGGCGGCCCGCTACCCGCACCTGCACGAGCGGCAGCTCCAGCTGGGTACGCGGCGGATGGCGGCCCTGCCGCTGCACGACGGCGACGAGACAGTGCTCGGCGCGCTGCTGCTGTCCTTCGGGGCGCCCGGCGCGTTCGACGCCGACGAGCAGGCCTTCCTCGGCGCGGTGTCGGCGGTGGTCGCCCAGGCGATGAAGCGGGGGCTCGCGTTCCGCGAGCAGCGGACCACCTCCGAGCTGCTGCAGCGCAGCCTGCTGCCCGAGTCGCTGCCCGACCTCGAGGGCCTGGCTCTCGGCGCGCTCTACGAGCCCGGCGGCTCGGGGGTCGACGTCGGAGGCGACTGGTACGACGTCGTGCCCCTCGCCGACGGCCGGGTCGCCGTCGCGCTGGGCGACGTCATGGGCAAGGGCGTGGCTGCCGCGGTGGTCATGGGGCAGGTGCGGGCCGCGCTGCGCGCGTACGCCCTCATCGACCCCGACCCCGCCGTCGTGCTCTCGCGGCTGGACGTGCTCGTCACCTCGCTCGGCAGCCCGGAGCAGATCATCACAGCGGCCTATGCCGTGATCTCGGCCGACCGCGGGACGGTCGACCTCGCGGTCGCGGGTCACCCGCCTCCGCTGCTCGCCGGACCGGGCGGCGAGCCGCACGGCGTCGCGCTGGCCGAGGGGCCGGCGCTCGGTCTGCGCGCGGGCACCTGGACCACCACCTCGGTGGGGTTCCCGCCGGGCTCGCTGCTGCTGTTCTACAGCGACGGCCTCGTGGAGACCCGCAGCCTTCAGCTCGACCTGGGCATCGAGGAGCTGTCGCAGCGGCTGGCCGACACCGAGCCGCGTCGCCGCCACCCGCGCGAGCTGTGCTCGCGCCTGGCCCACCAGATGCGCCGGCACGACAGCGACGACGACGTGACCCTCCTCGCGGTCATGAGCACGGTCGGCCTGCACCTGCAGACCGCCACCACCGAGCTGCCCGCCGACAGCAGCGCGTCCCCGTTGGCCAGGCGGGCGCTCAACGGCTGGCTGTCCGCGTGGGAGGTCGACAGCGAGGTGGCCGAGACCGCGGCGCTGTGCCTGTCCGAGCTGGTGACCAACGCCGTCATCCACTCCGGCACCGCCTCGCGGGTCACGGCCCAGCTCGACGGGGAGCGGCTGCTCGTCGCGGTGCAGGACCGCGGGCACCGGGGGGCGGCGCGGCGCAGCGAGGACCACGAGCCCACCGACATCTCGGGCCGGGGCCTCATGCTGGTCGAGGCCCTCGCGGCCGCCTGGAGCGCCGAGCACAGCGCCGACGGCACGACCGTGTGGTTCGAGCTCGACACCGGGATCGCCCGGGCGGGGTGATGGACGTCCTGCGCTACGCCGCGTTCACCGACGACCCCGCCGGAGGGAACCCGGCCGGCGTGGTGCTCGACGCGGCCGGCCTGGACGACGCGACGATGCTCGCGGTCGCCGCCGAGGTCGGCTACTCCGAGACGGCGTTCCTCCTGCCGGGCGAGGACGACCGGTTCGCGGTGCGCTACTTCAGCCCGCTCGCAGAGGTGCCGTTCTGCGGTCACGCGACGATCGCGACCGGCGTCGCCTGGGCCGAGCGGCACGGCCCGGGCACGATGCTGCTGGACACCGCGGCCGGCGAGGTGCGTGTCACGACCACGGTCGACGACGGGTCGGTGACGGCGACCCTCACCAGCGTCGCACCGCGGGTCGCCGAGCTGGCGGGCGGAGTGGCCGACCGGCTGCTGTCGGCGTTGCGCTGGCCGGCGGACGACCTCGACCCCGGGCTGCCGCTGCGCGTCGCCTACGCCGGGGCGTGGCACCCCGTGGTCGCGGCCGGGACCCGCGACCGGCTGGCCGGGCTCGACTACGACTACGCCGCGCTCGCGGCACTGATGGCCGAGCAGGGCTGGACCACCGTCCAGCTGGTGCACCGCACCGGCCCCACGACGTTCGACGTACGCGACCCGTTCCCGCCCGGCGGCGTGGTCGAGGACCCGGCCACCGGCGCGGCCGCGGCGGCGCTCGGCGGATACCTGCGCGAGCTCGCGCTCGTCCCGCTGCCCGCGACGCTGCACCTGCGCCAGGGCGACGACCTGGGCCGTCCCAGCCGGCTCACCGTCACCGTCCCGGCCGACCCGGGCAGCGGGATCTCGGTGAGCGGCTCGGCGGTCGTGCTGTCCTGACCTGCCGTGGTCGACGCAGTACCCGGGCAGGTGTCGAGTGGCGCCAGTTGGCTGCCTGCACCGCGTGCTGACCGCCGATACGCGCCACTCGACGGAGGGCCGCCGGGTGTGCAGGCCGACCGTGCCGGCTGCGGACCCTCACGACGGCGCCCCGGTCAGGAACCGCCGGGCGGTCTCGGCGTAGACGCGCGCCGCGGTGACGATCTCGCGCACCTCGACGTACTCGTCGGCCTGGTGCGCGATCCACTTGCCGCCCGGGCCGTAGACCACGGTGGCCAGGCCGGCGTCGCGGGTGAGGATGGTGCCGTCGGTCGCCCCCGGCACCCCGCCGTACCGCGCCGGCTCGCCGGTGACGCTCTCGTGCGCCGCGACCAGGGCCGCCACCACGGGGTGGTCGAGAGGGGTGTCGACGGGCGGCCGGTCGTCGACCACCTCGAGCAGCACGGTCACGCCGGCGGGGGTGGCGAGCCGCTCAGCCGTCGCGCGCACCTCGTCGACCAGCGCGGCGTGGTCGACACCGGGGACGGTGCGGACGTCGACGCACAGCGTCGCGGTCGCGGGGATGACGTTGACCTGGTCCGGGTCGCCGGCGAGGAGCACGGTGGGCGTGAGGTAGCACGGGCCGAGGTGCTCGTGGCTGCCGTGGCGGGCGACGAGCCCCGCCTCGACCCGGGCCAGTGCGCCGACGACCGCGGCCGCCACCGGCACCGGGTTGCGGCCGTGCTCCGGCATCGCTCCGTGCGCCATCGCACCGGTGAACCCGAGCCGGAGGCGGAGGGCACCCTTGGCGACCGCGCAGACCTCCCCGCCCTCCGGCTCGCAGACGACGACGCCGTCGATCGTGCCGCCGACCAGCTCGTGCCAGGTGGCCGCGAACTGCTTGGCGCCGAGCATCAGACCCTCCTCGTCGACCAGTACCGCCACCACGAGCCGGCCGGGCAGCGGGCCGGCGAGCTCCACGGCGCGCACGGCGTGCAGCATCGCGGCGACGCCGCCCTTCATGTCCGCGCTGCCGCGTCCGTGCACCCGGCCGTCCCGCAGGTCGCCGCCGAACGGGTCGACGCTCCACGACCGGGGGTCCCCCTCCGTGACGACGTCGGTGTGCCCCTCGAACAGAAGCGTGGGTCCGGGACCTCCTCCGCCGTCGACGACGGCCACGACGTTCGGCCGGCCGGGCGCGACCTCGTCCACCCTGGGATGCCAGCCGAAGGCGCGCATCGTGTCGACGACGACCCCGGCGGCGGCCGCCTCGGTGCCGCCGGTGGCGGGATCGTGCACGCTGCGGGCCCGGACGAGCGCACGGGTCAGCTCGACGACGGCCTCCTCGTCGATGCGCACACCCGCGAGTGTGCCCCGACCGGGTGACGCGCGCTCTTTCCTGCCCCCGACCGCCGGGTCCCGGCCCTAGCCTTGATCCACCACGGGTGCGCAGCGCACCCCCGGACGGGGAGAGCACCATGCACCGGTTCCGCCTGGGCGCCGGCACCGCCTGCGCCGCGTCCCTCACCGCCCTCGGCCTGGTGCTCGCCGTGCCGGCTTCGGCCGCACCCGCGCTCACGAGGAGCGACGTGGCGGGCGCCCTGCTCACCCCTGGCGAGGTCGGCGACGGCTGGGAGCGCACGGGCGGCGGCCGGCTCGCCCACATCGGCCCGGGGGCCGGCTGCGAGGACGGGCCCGGCGGGGTCACGCCGACAGCGGCCAGGTTCGGCATCGACCGGCAGTTCGCCAGCCTGGACTCCCCCCACCTCGTGAGCGAGGCGCTGCACTCGTACGCCACCCGGCGGGCCGCCCGCCGCGACGTCTCGGCCTCGATCCGGCTGCTCGAGCGCTGCCGCAGCTTCACCTCCGACACCCTGACGCTGCGGATCCGGCGGATCCCGGTGCCCGACGTGGCGGGTGCCGACCGGTCCGCGCGTTGGCGGGTCACCGCCGCCGGGGACAGCGCCGGCGGCCCGTTCGCCATGTACGTCGTCCTGACCCGGCACGGCCGGCACGAGGTCATGACCGTGGTCGGTGCGGTCGGCGACGCCAGCCCCGCCGACCGGACCGCGATGGCGCGGGAGTCCGTCCGGCTGGCCCGGCTGGCCACCGCGAAGGTCGCGGACCGGCTCGGCCGCTGACCGTCGCCCGCCGGCATCCACCCGGTGCGAGACTCGCGGGATGTCCCGCAGCGCTGACGTCGCCGTCGTCGGCGGCGGAGTCGTGGGGCTGGCCCTGGCCGACGCCGTGCTCGCGGTCCGGCCCGGCGCGCGGGTCGTGGTGCTCGACAAGGAGCGCACCCTGGGCGCGCACGCCTCGGGACGCAACTCCGGCGTGGTGCATGCCGGCTTCTACTACGCCCCCGACTCGCTGAAGGCCCGCCTCACCCGGCGCGGCAACGTCCTGCTGCACGAGTTCTGCGACGAGCACGGCGTACAGGTCAACCGCTGCGGCAAGCTGGTGGTGACCCGCCACGAGGACGAGCTGCCGGCGCTGGACGACCTGCATGCCCGGGCCACGGCCAACGGCGTCCCCGTCGAGCGGGTCGACGAGACCCAGGCCCGCGACCTGGAGCCGATGGCCCGCACCGTCGGACGGGCCCTCTGGTCACCGACCACGTCGAGCGCCTCCCCGATGGCGGTACTGGAGGCGCTCGCCGCCAGGGTGCGCCGCCGCGGCGGCGAGGTCCGGCTGGGCACCGAGGTCGTCGGCGCCCGGCCCGGTGCGGTCGTGACCCGGGACGGCACCTGGTCGGTCGGCCACGTGGTGAACTCGGCGGGGCTGCAGGCCGACCGCGTCGCGCGCTGGTTCGGCATGTGCGACGACTACGCCGTCCTTCCGTTCAAGGGGCTCTACTGGTACGCCGACTGGCCGGCCGGCCGGCTCCGGCGTCACGTCTATCCGGTGCCGGACCCGCGCAACCCCTTCCTCGGCGTCCACCTCACGGTCACCGTCGACGGACGCGCGAAGCTCGGGCCGACCGCCCTGCCGGCGCTGTGGCGCGAGTCGTACGGCGGACTCGACCGGTTCGCCGCCCGCGACGCCGCCGAGGTCGCCCGGCTGCTGCCGCGCCTGCTGACCAGCCGGCACCACGACGTCCCCGCCCTGCTGCGCAGCGAGCTCCCCGGGTGGTGGCGACCGCACCTCGTCCGTGCCGCCGCCCGGCTGGTGCCGGACGTCCGGCCGGCCGACTTCCACGAGCGCGGCCGTCCCGGCGTGCGGGCCCAGCTGGTCCACCTGCCGACCCGGCGGCTGGAGATGGACTTCGTGGTGCGCGGCGACGGCGACTCGACCCACGTGCTCAACGCGGTGTCGCCCGCGTGGACCAGCAGCCTGGCGTTCGCCGAGCACGTCGTCGACGAGCTCGCCCCCGCCCTGGGGGCCTGACCCACCGCCGCAGCGGCTGACCGGCGGACGGGTGTACGCCGGGCGCCGGCAGGGCACCTCCACTCATGACCGTCGTCGGAGTCCACGCCTCGCACGAGCAGATCCACCCCTCGGCGTTGCTGGCCGCCGTCCGGCACGCGGAGGACGCCGGCTTCACCGCCGCGATGTGCTCGGACCACTTCTCGCCGTGGAGCGAGCGGCAGGGGCACTCGGGCTTCGCCTGGTCCTGGCTCGGCGCCGCGCTGCAGGCCACGTCGCTGCCGTTCGGCGTGGTGAACGCGCCGGGTCAGCGCTACCACCCGGCGATCATCGCCCAGGCGGCCAGCACGCTGGCCGCGATGTACCCGGGCCGCTTCTGGGTGGCCCTCGGCACCGGTGAGGCCTCCAACGAGCACATCACCGGGGCGGCCTGGCCGCGCAAGCCGGTGCGCAACCAGCGGCTGCGGGAGTGCGTGGACGTGATGCGGGCGCTCTTCGCCGGGGAGGAGGTGAGCCACGACGGCCTGGTGACCGTCGACCGGGCCAGGCTCTGGACCCGGCCGGAGCAGCCGCCCCCGCTGATCGGTGCCGCCGTGAGCGTCGAGACGGCCCGCTGGGTCGCGGGCTGGGCGGACGGGCTGGTCACCATCGCCCAGCCGGCCGCGCACCTCCGCGCGATGGTCGACGCCTACCGTGGGGCCGGCGGGACGGGTCCGCTGGTCGTGCAGGTGCACCTGTCCTACGCCGCCGACGAGGACCGTGCGCTGCAGATCGCGCACGAGCAGTGGCGCACCAACGTCTTCAGCCCGCCGGTGAGCTGGGACGTCGACTCGGCGGAGACCTTCGACGAGCTCGCCAAGCACGTGCCGCCGGAGGCCATGCGCGACTCGGTGGTCGTCTCGGCCGACCCGGGCCGGCATGCGGCCTACCTGGCCGAGCTGGTGGACCTCGGCTTCGACGAGGTCTACCTGCACCACGTGGGTCAGGACCTGGGCGAGTTCCTCGACGTGTTCGGCGCCGAGGTGCTCCCGCAGCTGGACGTCACGCCGAGAACGGAACAGCCGGCGCGCCCGAAGGGATTCGAACCCCTAACCTCTTGATCCGTAGTCAAGTGCTCTATCCGTTGAGCTACGGGCGCTCGGCCCGCGAGGGCCTCGAGCGATGTTACAGGCCGCGGGCAGGCGGCCCAAAACGCGATCGGGTGCGCTCAGCCGCCCACCAGGGTGTGGGTCAGCGCGGTGTCTCGCTGCTGGTGACGCTGACGTCGGGCTTGTTGATGTCGACATCGACATCGGCCTCGCCGCCGAAGTAGTAGAACGCCCCTACCGCGACGGCAGCGAGGATCAGCACGGCGACGACGACTCCGGCCAGGGCGCCGCCGGCGTCGGAGGCAGCGGCGGTGGTGGGGCGCAGGGACGACATCGCGGGCTCCTGGGTGTCGGTGGTCCGGTGGACGGTGACCGTCCTGGTACCCCGGACGAACCGGGTCGAATCCGCCCCGCATCCGCGAGGCCGTGGAGTGTGCGCCATCAGCACGGTCTTGGCAAGCCCTGGTAACCAACGTCTCAGGTCCTCCCCCTGCCGCGGCCACCCGGTCTCGGGTTACGGTGAGCCACCCTCACGGGCCGAGACGACCACGGAAAGGCACCTCCCGACGATGACGGCGAGCGCGATCGAGACCCCGACCACTCACCAGCGCCTGCGCGACTGGGTCACCGAGGTGGCCGAGCTCACCCAGCCGGACCAGGTGGTGTGGTGCGACGGCTCGGACGAGGAGTGGGCACGCCTCACCGACGAGCTGGTCGCCGCCGGCACCCTCGTAAGGCTGGCCGAGGACAAGAAGCCCAACTCGTTCTGGTGCGCGTCCGACCCCAGCGACGTCGCACGCGTCGAGGACCGCACCTTCATCTGCTCGCGCGACGAGGCCGACGCCGGCGCGACGAACAACTGGATGGCGCCGGAGGAGATGAAGTCGGTCATGACCGACCTCTACCGGGGCTGCATGCGCGGCCGCACCATGTACGTCATCCCGTTCTGCATGGGCCCGCTCGAGGCCGAGTCGCCGATGTTCGGCGTCGAGATCACCGACTCGGCGTACGTCGTCACGTCGATGCGGATCATGGCCCGGATGGGCTCGAAGGTCCTGGACCGGATGGGCGACGACGCCGACTTCGTGCCGTGCCTGCACTCCGTGGGCGCACCGCTGGAGCCGGGCCAGCAGGACGTCGCCTGGCCGTGCAACGACACGAAGTACATCACCCAGTTCCCCGAGGAGCGGACGATCTGGAGCTTCGGCTCCGGCTACGGCGGCAACGCGCTGCTGGGCAAGAAGTGCTTCTCGCTGCGCATCGCCTCGGTCATGGGCCGCGACGAGGGTTGGCTCGCCGAGCACATGCTCATCCTCAAGCTCACCTCACCCGAGCAGCAGACCTACTACGTCGCCGCGGCCTTCCCCAGCGCCTGCGGCAAGACCAACCTGGCCATGCTCGAGCCGACCATCGAGGGCTGGAAGGTCGAGACGCTCGGCGACGACATCGCCTGGATGCGCTTCGGCGAGGACGGCCGGCTGTACGCGCTGAACCCCGAGTACGGTCTGTTCGGCGTCGCCCCGGGGACCGGCTGGGACACCAACCCCAACGCCATGCGCACCATCGCCAAGGGCAACTCGATGTTCACGAACGTCGCGCTCACCGACGACGGCGACATCTGGTGGGAGGGGATGACCGACGAGCCCCCCGCCCACCTCACCGACTGGAAGGGGCGCGACTGGACCCCGGCACAGTCCGAGGAGGAGCCCCCGGTGCTCTCCGCCCACCCCAACTCGCGGTTCTGCACCCCGATCACGCAGTGCCCGATCATCGCCCCGGAGTACGACGACCCCCGTGGCGTGCCGATCTCGGCGATCCTGTTCGGCGGCCGCCGCAAGACGACGATCCCGCTCGTCTACGAAGCCCGCGACTGGGTCCACGGGGTGTTCATGGGCGCGACCCTCTCGTCCGAGACGACCGCGGCGGCCACCGGCGCGGTCGGTGTCGTGCGCCGCGACCCGATGGCGATGCTGCCCTTCATCGGCTACAACGCCGGCGACTACTTCAGCCACTGGGTCGGGATCGGCAAGGACGCCGACGCGGCCAAGCTGCCCAAGATCTTCTACGTCAACTGGTTCCGTCGCGACGAGGACGGCGGGTTCCTGTGGCCGGGCTACGGCGAGAACGGGCGGGTCCTCAAGTGGGTCGTCGAGCGGCTCGAGGGCCGCGCCGCCGCCGTCGAGACCCCGATCGGCCTGGTGCCCACGGTCGACTCGCTGGACGTCGACGGCCTCGACGTGACGCCCGAGCAGCTGGAGGCGGCCCTTGCCGTCCGCGAGGACGAGTGGCGCGCGGAGGTGCCGCAGATCCAGGACTGGTTCGAGACGATCGGCACCGACAAGGTCCCCGCCATGCTGCTCACCGAGCTCGACGGCCTCCGCGCCCGCCTCGGCGTCCTCTGACCGCCGCCACCCCACCCCACCCCCACCCGCGCCACCCCACCCGCGCCACCCCACCCGCGCCACCCCACCCGCGCCACCCCCGGCGGTTGATCACGTGGACGTGATCAACTGCCGCGGGTAGTGGTGAGCTGGCCGCTACCGGCGGAGGTACGCCGCTACCGGCGACCTGCCGGCCTCAGGCCGACGACGACCTGCGCGAGTTCGTCGTGCCCCGAGTGATCGTTTGCGACGTGATTCCCCGACACGCCGGTCAGGAGTACGGCGTGTCGGGGAGGGAGGTCGCAAACGAGCACCCGGGGGGAGGATGTCGAGGACGCCCGGTCTGCTCCGACGTCTCGTGTGACGGGCCCGCACGGGCCTGCCGACCCACCGACCCGAGGGAGCTCCCGCATGAAGTACGTGATCCTGATCCACTCCAACCCCGAGCCGTGGGGCCACCCGACCCAGCGCCTCACTGCGGAGGGGCGGGCCCTCCCCGACGAGCACCACGACAGGACCGACCGCGAGTTCGACGCCCTGATGACCGAGATCTCGGCGTCGGGTGAGCTCGTCACCGCTGAGGCGCTGGGTGACCCTGCGTCGTCGACGCTGTTCGGCTGGAGCCCGCAGGGCCACCTGACGACGGACGGCCCGTACGCCGAGGCGAAGGAGCAGCTCGCCGGCTTCTTCCTCATCGACTGCGAGACCCGCAGCCGCGCCGAGGAGATCGCGGCGCACTTCGCCCAGCCCGGCGGCACCGTCGAGCTGCGGCCGGTGATGTGGCCCGGCGGCGACGACCAGTGACCTCAGGCTGCGTCGAGGACGTGTGGCGCAGCGCCGCGCCGCACGTCCTCGCCGCCCTGGTGCGCAGGTACGGCGACTTCGACACCGCCGAGGACGCCGTCCAGGACGCACTGCTCGCGGCCGCCCGGCAGTGGCCGGTCGAGGGACTGCCCGACGACCCGAAGGCCTGGCTGGTCACGGTGGCCTCCCGCCGCCTGGTGGACAGCTGGCGGGCCGACCGGTCCCGGGCCGACCGGGAGACGCGGGTCGCGCTGCGGACACCCGGCGATGCGCTGCAGGTGCCGGGCGCGGATGCCGATGCGTCCGTCGCGGACCGCGACGACTCGTTGACAGTGCTGCTCCTGTGCTGTCACCCGGCGCTGACCCGGGCGTCCCAGGTGGCCCTGACCCTCCGGGCGGTCGCGGGACTGAGCACGGCGCAGGTGGCGCGCGGCTTCCTGATCCCCGAGGCGACGATGGCGCAGCGCATCAGTCGAGCGAAGGCCCGGCTGCGTCAGGTCGACGCCCCGTTCGCCGTACCGCCGCAGGACCAGCTGCCGGACCGGGTCGCGGCCGTGGCCCATGTGCTCTACCTCGTGTTCACCGAGGGGCACACCGCCACCACCGGTGCGGGCCTGAGCGACGTCTCGCTGGCGAGCGAGGCCGTCCGGCTGGCACGCCGGCTGCACGAGCGGCTCCCCGCCGACGGGGAGGTCAGCGGGCTGCTGGCGCTGATGCTGCTCACCGAGGCGCGACGACCGGCCCGGACCCGAGACGACGGCTCGCTGGTTCCCCTCGCCGAGCAGGACCGCGCCCGCTGGGACCAGCGCCTGGTCGCCGAGGGGGTCGCCCTGGTGGAGGCCGCGCTGCCGTCCGGTCCCGTCGGGCCGTACCAGCTGCAGGCGGCCATCGCCGCGGTGCACGCCGAGGCCGCCGACTCCGCAGCGACGGACTGGCTGCAGATCCAGACGCTCTACCGGATGCTGCAGACGCTCACGCCGGGCCCGGTCGTCACCCTCAACCACGCCGTGGCGGTCGCGATGACCGACGGGCCGGACGCGGCCCTGGCGATGGTCCGGCCGCTGCTCGCCGACCCGCAGCTGCGCCGCAACCACCGGCTGCACGCGGTGCACGCGCACCTGCTCGAGATGGCCGGTCACCCGGACGAGGCGCGGGCGCAGTACGCCGTGGCCGCCCAGCTCGCCACCAGCATCCCGGAGCAGCACTACCTGCACGCCAAGGCGGCCGGCCGGACCGGGCTTCCGCTCGGGGGCGACTCGGTCTAAAGTGTGGCCGCAAACGATTGCGGCAGCGTGAGCCCACGGAGGCAGCCATGGCACCCCGCATCAGCCACGTCCCGGTCGAGTCGATCGACGAGCGGATGCAGGAGGAGCTGCACCGCTGCGCGCGGGAGGGCACCCCACGGCCGGGGTCCTCCGCGGTGCGGGCGCACGCCGCGAACGCGTTCTGGCCCTTCGCCGACTCGCTGGCTCAGAGCAAGGCCGACGAGACCCACTGGGCGACGAGCCCCAGCGAGCAGAACGCGTGAGCTCACTGCTGGCCCGGGCGAGGTGAACGGCACCAGCCTGCTGGACATCGTCGTCATCGCCGTCGCCATCGGCGTCGGGGCCTTCATCAAGGGCGCCACCGGCGGCGGCCTGCCGCAGGTCGCGATCCCAGTGATGGCGCCGTTCATCGGCGTCGAGCACGCCGTGGTCATCATGGCGATCCCCGGCATCGTCGCCAACGGCTGGCTGATCCGCTCGCACCGCGCCGAGTACGAGCACACGCGGGACCTGCCGAGCCTGGTGGCGACCAGCATCGTGGGCGCGGTCGTCGGGACGGTCGCGCTGAAGTCGCTCGACGGCACCGCCCTGTCCGCCGCCCTCCTGGCCGTCATCGTCGCCTACGTCATCGTCGCGCTCGTCCACCCCGGATTCCGCCTGCCGGTGCGGCTCACGAAGGTGCTGTCCCCGCCGGTGGGCCTGGTGGCGGGCGGGCTGCAGGGCTCCACCGGGATCTCGGGGCCGCTGCTCACGACGTACCTGCACGGTTTCCAGCTGGTGCCGCGGGCGTTCGTCTTCTCGCTGGCGGTGCTGTTCGGGATCGGCGCCGTGGTGCAGGCCGCGACGCTCGCCGTCGTCGGCCTCTACACCGGGACGCGGCTGCTCGAGAGCCTGCTCGTCCTGCTGCCGATCGCCGCCTTCCAGCCGGTGGGCTCGCGGGCGGCGACCAAGCTGTCGCGTCAGACCTTCCAGCGGGTCACGCTCGCCCTGGTCGCCGGCTCGGGCCTGACCCTCGCCCACACCGTCCTGACCGGAGGCTGATATGCCCGAGCAGACGTTCCTTCTCACCGTCGACGGCGAGCGGCGCGAGGTGACCGCCGAGCCTGACGCGCCGCTGCTGCACGTGCTGCGCCACGATCTCGGCAAGGCCGGTACGCGGTTCGGCTGCGGCGTGGGCCTGTGCGGAGCCTGCTTCGTGCTCCTCGACGGGAAGCCGGCACCGTCCTGCGACACCCCGATGTGGTCGGCCGACGGCAAGGACGTCGTCACCGTCGAGGGTCTCGGCACCGACGGCGCGCTGCACCCGGTGCAGCAGGCCTTCCTCGACGAGCAGGCCGCGCAGTGCGGGTTCTGCGTGTCCGGGGTGCTGGTCAGCGCCGCGGCCCTGCTCGCCGACGACCCCGCGCCCACCGAGCACGCGGTCGTGACGGCCCTGGACCGCAACCTGTGCCGGTGCGGCGCGCAGCGCCGGATGGTGGCCGCCGTGCTGCGCGCGTCGAAGAGCCCGTCGTGAGCCTCCCGAGCCACCTCGCGGCCGCGCCACGGCTGTCGACGTGGCTGCGCGTCGGAGGCGACGGGCTCGTCAGCGTGCGCACCGGCAAGGTCGAGCTCGGCCAGGGCATCCTCACCGCGCTGGCCGCGATCGTCGTCCACGAGCTCGGGGTCGCTCCGTCGTCCGTGCGCGTCATGGCCGCGCACACCTCGCTCGGCCCGGACGAGGGACCGACCGCGGGCAGCCTGTCGGTCTCCGACTCCGGCTCGGCCCTGCGGCAGGCCTGCGCGTCTGCCCGCGCGCTGTTCGCCGCCGCGGCCCGTGACGCGCTCGGCGTACCCGACGTCGAGGTGGCCGACGGCGCCTTCGTCGCGCCCGACGGGAGGCGCGCGACGTACGGCGAGCTCGCCGGCCGCGTCGACCTCGACGTCGACGCCGATCCGGGCGGCGCCCCAGCAGGCGGCCACCGGCTCCTCGACCGACCTCGCCCGTCTCGACCTGCCGGACAAGGTCGCCGGCCGGCCGCGCTACCTCGCCGACCTGGTGCTGCCCGGCCAGCTCTGGGGCCGCGTGGTGCGACCGCCGTCGCCGGCGGCGGTGCTGCGAGCGGTCGACCTCGACGCGGCCCGGCTCGACGCCGTGGTCGAGGTGGTGCGCGACGGCTCGTTCCTCGGCGTCGTGGCCGAGGACGAGCGCACCGCCGACCTCGCGGCCGACGCGCTGCGCCGCGCATCGACGTGGGACGAGCGGCCGACGCTGCCCGACGAGGCCGACCTCGCGTCGTACCTGCGAGCCGGCCCGCACGTGGACTTCGTCGTCGACGAGACCGGCGACCCCACGGCACTCGCGGCGAGCAGCAAGGTGGCGGCCTCGTACAGCCGACCGTTCCTCGCCCACGCCTCGATCGCACCCAGCTGCGGGCTGGCCCGGTGGGACGGCGAGGACCTGCACGTGTGGAGTCACAGCCAGAACGTCTTCGCCCTGCGCACGGCGGTCGCGCAGGCATTGGCGCTCGACCCGTCGCGGGTCGTGGTCGAGCACGTGGAGAGCGCCGGCGCGTACGGGCACAACGGCGCCGACGACGTGGCGTTCGACGCGGTGCTGCTCGCCCGGGCCACCCCCGGACGGCCGGTGCAGGTGCGCTGGAGCAGGGCGGACGAGCTGTCCTGGTCGCCGTTCGGATCCGCGCAGCTGGTCGACCTCGCGGCGACCCTCGACGCGCAGGGCAGGATGGTGCGGTGGGAGTGCGACGTGTGGAGCCAGGGCCACAGCGCACGACCCGGCTACGCCGGTACACCAGGACTGCTCGCCGCCGCGCACCTCGAGGGCGGCGAACCTGCGCCGGCCCCGGTCGACCCGCCGCCGGACCGCGGAGCCGGCAGCACCCGCGGCGCCGTGCCGCCGTACGACATCCCGGTGCGGCGCATCACCGGGCACCGGCTCACCGACGTGGCGCTGCGGTCGTCGTCGCTGCGGTCGCTCGGCGCCTTCACCAACGTCTTCGCGATCGAGTGCTTCATGGACGAGCTGGCCGAGGCCGCCGGCGCGGACCCGGTCGACTACCGGCTCGCGCACCTTTCCGACCCGCGGGGCCGCAACGTGCTGACGGCGGTCGCCGACCGGGTCGCGTGGGCGTCGCGCACGGTCGGGCGGTGAGGTGGGGCACGGCGTCGCGGTGGCCCAGTACAAGAAGGGCGGCTGGTGCGCCGTGGTCGCCGAGGTCGAGGCGGTGGCCGACGTCCGGCTGCGGAGACTGACCCTCGCCGTCGAGGTCGGCCGGGTCGTGTCGGCGGACGGCGTCCGCAACCAGGTCGAGGGCGGCGCGGTGCAGGCGGCCAGCTGGACCCTCAAGGAGCGGGTGCGCTTCGACCGGTGCCGGGTGACCAGCACCGACTGGGAGACCTACCCCATCCTGCGCTTCTCCGAGGTGCCCGCCGTCGACGTCGTGCTGCTGGACCGGCCGGACCTGCCGTCGGTCGGAGCCGGCGAGGTGGTCCAGGGCCCCGTGGCCGCCGCGATCGGCAACGCGCTGGCCGCCGCGGTCGGGGTGCGGGTCCGCGACCTGCCACTCACGGCCGAGGCGGTCGTCGCCGCATCGGACCGCAGCTGACGGGAAAGGTCCGACCGGTGCGGCGCGGCATCAATCTCGGCGCTCCTTCGACACGGGCGACGGCACCGTTCCGCGGCTGCAGCCGACAGCGCGGCTCCTCGACGTGATCCGTGGCGCCGGGTTCGACACCGTGCGGCTGCCGGTCCGCTGGTCGGCGCACGCTGACCACGCCCCGCCGTTCTACCTGGACGAGGGGTTCGCGGCGCAGGTCGACGACGTCGTCGACAGTGCCCTCGCGCGGGATCTGACGGTGGTCGTCGACGTGCACCACTACGACGAGGTGTGCTCCGCGCCCGCGCTGCACGCCGACCGCCTGGTCGGGCTGTGGGAAAGGATCGCGACTCGCTACGCCGACCGCGGCGACCGACTGTGGCTGGAGCTGCTCAACGAGCCGTCGGGCGCACTGGAGGCCGCCGGCTGGAACAGCCTGCTACGCCGCGTGCTGGCTGCCCTGCGAGCGGTGGACCCGAGGCGGACCGTCGTCGTGGGCCCGGTCCGGCACAACAGCATCGACGCTCTCGATGCGCTCGACCTCCCGGACGACAGCTCTCTCGTCGCTACGGTGCACTACTACTCCCCGATGCGGTTCACCCACCAGGGCGCGGCCTGGATCGACGGCGCCGACCAGTGGCCGGCCCGCACCTGGGGCGAGGAGGCCGACCGCTCCGCGGTGACGGCCGACCTGGAGCGCGCGGCAGCCTGGGCGGCCGTACACCGACGGCCGCTGCTCGTCGGCGAGTTCGGCACGTACGAGCGGGCCGGCCTCGCCTCCCGGGTCCGCTGGACCACCCACGTCCGGTCCGAGCTCGAGCGCCTCGGAATCGACTGGTGCTGCTGGGATCTCGGCACGGCTTCGGCATCTACGACCTCGACCGGCAGGTGTGGCGCCAGCCGCTGCGCGGCGCTCTGCTGCCCTGAGGTCCAGCGGGTCCGACCCGCGGGCGGCCTCAGCGCTCGAGCTCGGCCCGGACGCCGAGCAGCCTCACCGGGCGGCGGTCCTCGAACCGGTCCAGCGCCTCCAGTGCTGCTGACTCGATCGCGCGCGCGGAGGTGGTCGGCTCGACGAGGGCCCGGCCGTGGGTCTGCGTGAAGAACGGCACGTACCGCACCTTGACGACGACCCGGACGGCGCTGCGCCCCTCCTCGGCCACCTCCCCGGCGACCCGCTGGGCGAGGGTGACCACCTCGCGTCGTACGTCGCCCCACTCGGCGACGTCCCGCTGGAAGGTCACCTCGCGGCCGACGGAGCGCCGGACGTACGGCGTGCTGCTGACCACCGCGCTGTCGCGGCCGGCCGCGAGACGCTGCAGCCACGGCCCGGTCGCCGGCCCGAAGCGGGCGGCCAGCGCGTCGACGTCGGCACCGGCCAGCTCACGGACGGTGGTGAGGCCGAGCTCGGCGAGCTTGCGGGACGTCTTCGCGCCGATCCCCCACAGCGCGTCGGTCGGCAGGTCGCCGAGGACGTCGAACCAGGTGCTGCCGGTGAGCCGGAAGACGCCGGCCGGCTTGCCGTACGACGTGGCGATCTTCGCCTGCAGGCGGTTGCGGCCGATGCCGACCGAGCAGTGCAGGTGGGTGGCCTCGAGCACCCGCTGCTGCACCTCGCGGGCGACCGCCTCCGGGTCGTCGGCCGGCGGGTCGTCGACGCCGAGGAACGCCTCGTCCCAGCCGAGCACCTCGACCTCGTCGGTGACGGTGCGCAGGGTGGCCATCACCTCGGCCGACACGGCCTCGTAGTGCTCCTTGTCCACCGGCAGGAAGACGGCGTCCGGGATCCGCCGGGCAGCGGTGCGCAACGGGGTGCCGGAGCCGACACCGAGTACGCGCGCCTCGTACGACGCGGTGCTCACGACGCCGCGCTTGGTCGGGTCGCCGTCACCGCCGACCACGACCGGGCGGCCGGCGTACTCCGGGTGCCGCAGCACCTCGACCGCGGCCAGGAACTGGTCCAGGTCGACGTGCAGCACCCACCGCGTCACGCCCGCCGCCCTCCTCCCCTCCCCGCCCCGCCCCGCCCCGCCCCTCGGATTCGACCACGTGAGGTAGGTGCTGGCACACGGCAACAGGCGTCGAGACCTGTTGCCGTGTGCCCTGGCCTACCTCACGTGGTCGAATCCGGGACGTCAGCGGCGGCGGGGGACGCCGATGCGGTGGACGGCGGAGGTCAGGCCGCCGCTGGTGGCGGAGACCCGGGTGGTCGACCGGACCCGCAGCCGCAGCGTGGCGGTGCCGTCCTTGCGGGCGTCGAGGTGCCGGACCCGGACCTTGCCGCTGCTCACCGTCTTCACCGCGACGTCGGTGACCTGGCGCGGCAGCAGCCCGGCGAACCGGAGCGTGACGCGGGTGCCCTTGCGCACCTTCGTCGGCCCGCTGACCGAGGGGTACGGCGGCACGAACACCGCGACCGGCGCCCACGTCGACATCGCGACGACGTGGAACGCGCGGACCCTGGCCTGGCGGTTGCCCGCCCGGACGCCCGGGACGACGACGCTGGTCGTACCGGCCGGGACGACCACGCGCTTGCCGTCGATGCGCACGACGTAGCGGGTGAGCGGCGCGCCGCCGGTGTCGGACGGCGGCTGCCACGACACGGTGACCCGGCCGTCGCCGGTCGGCGTCGCCGTGACGCCGGCCGGTGGCTGCGGCGCGGTCGCCGCGACCACCCGCACCGGCGCCGAGGGAACCCCGCCGGACACCAGCCGCAGGTCGGCGGTGGCCGGCATCGGCGCCGGGCCGAGGTCGACCGTCCCCGCCTGGGACGCGGTGCCCGTGACGACCGGCGTCCACGCCGTGCCGCCGACCGGGAGCTGCTCGAGGGTCACCGGGTTGCCGGGGACCAGGCCGCGGCCGCGCAGCCGGGTCGAGGTACCGGCGAGCACGATCGGCTCGGGGGCGCTGACGGTCGGCGTGAGCGTCGTCGCGGCGGTGCGCGAGCCGGAGTCACCGTCGAGGGTCACCAGCGCCGAACCGCTCGGGGTCCGCAGCACGACGGAGGCGGCCGTGCCGGACACGGTGGAGGTCGCGGCGAACTGCCCGTGGCCGACTCCGTCGGCGCGCGGGGCGATGACGGTCAGCCAGGAGAGCGAGGTGCCCTTCTGGGTGGCTCGCAGCGAGGGGGCCGGCTTCAGGTCGCCGTAGGACTCGCTGTTCCACCCGCGCCACGGCTTCTTGTCGCCGACGGCGACGTCGAGCGGCGCGCCGCCGGACGTGAAGAACATCGAGACGTTCGCGCCGTCCCCGGTCGTGTGCGCGGTGTCGCGGTCGAGGTGCACGGAGCGGTCTCTGCCGAGACCCCACTGCTGGCCCGCGCGAACCCGCTTCGACGACTCGAGCCGGTCCCACACGAGCACGACGTCGTCGACCCGGTCGTAGGCGACGGTGCGGGTGAGGGTGACGCCGCGGTACCCCGTGTCGACCACCGTGGTCATGTCGAGGCCGGGCGCCTGCGTGGTGCGCAGGGCCGGCCGCGGACGGCTGCGGGCCGTGCGGTCGACCACCACCACGTTGTGCGCGGCCCGGCCGACGACGAACGAGCGGGTGGTGCCGTAGACGTACTTCCACTGCCCGGTGTCGAGCAGCAGCGGCGACCCGTGCGAGTAGAGGGTGAGCGCTCCGGCGTCGTCGTGGGCGTGCGGGATGCCGCTGCCCTGGCCGGCGCGGATGCTGAAGTACGTCTCGTCGGCGAGCTGGCGCTGCTCGCTGCCCCATCCGCTGCGGCCGAAGACGTACCCGCCGGTGAACGCCCGGAAGGTGGCGGTGGGCGGCACACCGCTCGCGCCGCTCGTGGCCTGCCACTCCGCGGGGGTCCCGGTCCAGTTGCGGGCACCGAGCAGGGTCGGGCTGGAGTCGCCGAGCGCCTCGAGCCGGCCGTCGGGACGCGTCGCCTGCGCGAGGAAGCCCGGGATCGCCGCGATGTGGGAGAACGTGGCCGGGATGGAGTCGCCCGCGCGGCGGAACCGCTCGGCGGCCTGGTTGAACCAGCGGTAGTCGTTCTGGGCGTAGGTGAGCGCGCCCTCCTCGTCGGAGCCGTCCTCGTGGATGAGGCGGGCCGCGAGCGTGCCGATCCGGTCCCGGGCCAGCGTGCGCCACGCCGGCTTGCCGAGGGTGACCGCCACCGCGTACAGCCCCATCTGCTGGTGCAGCGAGGCGTTGTTGACGCCTTCGTACCGACCCCAGCTCGCAGCCATCTCGCCCTGCCGCTTCAACGCGCGGGCCAGCCACGGCGCCCTGCCGCGCGGGCCGGCCGCGGCGCACACCATCACGAGCGACCGGAAGCCCTCGTAGATCGGCGGGCCCCAGGCGTAGCGACTGCTCGGACCGCCCGGCTTGTTGTCGCGGTACCAGTCGTGCAGCAGGAAGTAGAAGCGGTCGAGGAAGTCCTTGTTGCCGGTCTTGACCCCTCGGCGCAGCAGCGGCAGCAGGTAGTGCAGCGAGTGCATGTGGCCCTTGCCGCTGCTGTCGAGAGTGCTGACCGGCCGCCACTTCGGGTTCTTCGCGAGCCGGAACGAGCCGTACTCGTTGAGGTCGGCACGCCCGGTCATCAGCGCCCGGGCCTTGGGCGCGGTGCCCTTCTGCGGCCGCCCGAGCCCGATCGGGCACTGGGAGGCCGCGGCGACCTGGTCGACCCGCGGGGTGCCGGCAGCAGGCTGGCGCGGCGCGGCCTCCGCGGGCCCCCCGGTGAGGGCGCCGGCGGTCAGGGCCAGGCACAGCGCGGCCACCACGGCGTGCGCTGCGCGTCGGCCGGAAGCGGGTACGGCGGGTCGCCCCGGTGTCACTGGCGGTTCTCCCCCACGTGGTGCAGGTCGTGCCCGTCGCCGCGCCGGTCCGGACGGCGCGCGGGCTCGGTCCTGAGCCAGTATCCGCGATACCTGTCCGGTTCGGGCAACTTTGCGCCGACTCGGCGTGGTCCGGTCGTAGATTCGGGGGGTGCTGCCCACGCTCGACGTGCCCCTGGTCGCCGCACCGATGGCCGGCGGTCCCTCGACCCCCGCGCTCGTCGCCGCCGTCGGCGAGGCGGGCGGGCTCGGGTTCCTGGCCGCGGGCTACCGCGGCGTCGAGGAGGTACGCGCCCAGGTCACGGAGGTACGCCGGCGCACGGCCGCGCCGTTCGGCGTGAACCTGTTCCTCCCCGGTCCGCGAACACCCGAGCCGGCGGAGGTCGAGGCCTACCGGGAGCGGCTCGCGCCGGTCGCGGCCACGCTCGGCGTCGAGGCCGGCCCGCCGCGCTGGGACGACGACGATGTCGACTCGAAGCTCGCGGCGGTGGCGGGGGTGCCCGTCGTCAGCGTCACCTTCGGCGCCCCGTCGGCGGCGACGGTGCAGACGCTGCGCGCGGCGGGGTCAGCCGTCGTCGTCACGGTCACGACCGTGCAGGAGGCGCTGCTCGCTGCCGCGGTGCACCCGGACGCCCTGTGGGTGCAGGGGTGCGAGGCGGGCGGCCACCGCGGGTCGTTCGCCGACGACGACGAGACCGGCCCGGCCGTCCACCTGCTGACGCTGCTCACCGCGGTACGCGCCGTCACCTCGTCGACGCTGGTGGCCGCCGGCGGGCTGATGGACGGTGAGGATGTGCGCGCCGCGCTCGACCACGGCGCCACCTGGGCGGCGATGGGCACCGCCTTCCTCGGCTGCCCCGAGGCCGGCACGTCCCCGACGTACCTCGCTGCGCTCGCGGACCCGCGCTTCACCCGCACCGCCACCACGCGGGCCTTCACCGGGCGGCCGGCGCGCACCCTGGTCAACGCGTTCCTGACCGAGCACGACGCCCAGGCGCCGCGCGGCTACCCGGAGGTGCACCACGTCACCCGGCCGATCCGCGCGGCCGCCGCGGCCGCCGGTGACGCCGACCGGCTGCACCTGTGGGCCGGCGAGGGCTGGTCCCGGCTGCGCGCGATGCCCGCGGCGGACCTCGTCCGCACCGTCGCCCGCGAGATCGGCTGACCCGCTGCCGCGAGCGGCTCAGGCGACGAACACGCAGAACAAGTGGCCGGCCGGGTCGGCGTAGACCCGCAGCGCCTCGTCGGGGTCGTCGCTGCGGTCCAGCCGGAGGCTGGCGCCGAGGTCCAGTGCGCGCCGGTGCTGCCGGTCGAGCTCCTCGACGCTCGCCACGCTGGTGTCGAGGTGCATCTGCTGCGGCACCCCGTCCTCGGGCCAGGTCGTCGCCTGGAGGGTGTCGACCTTCTGGAAGGCGAGCGATCGGCGGCCGTCGGGGCCGAGCAGCACCAGCCAGTCCTGGCCGTTCTCGTCCGGCTCCCCCGCGGGCGGGACCTCGTCACCGGGGCGGTAGGTCAGTCCGAACATCTGGCGGTAGAACTCGGCCGTCGCCCGCGGGTCCTCGCAGTCGAGCGCCGTCTGCAGGATCTCCGGGTAGGTCTCGTCGGTCATCGCACCTGCCTACCAGTGGCCGGCCGGGGTGATCAACCACCGGCCTCCGCCACCACGAGCCCGTTCTGCAGGCCGACGACCAGCCCGTCGGGCGCCAGGTGCGGCTCGATCAGCGCGGTGGCCCAGCGCGAGTCGTAGGCCTTGACGAGCAGGAGGACCAGGTCGAAGGACCGGCGCAGGGTGGCGACCTCGCACAGGTGCATCGCCCGCACCTCGGTGACCTCGGTCCCGTCGGGCGACTCGACGGTCAGGCCCTTCTCCCTGATCGCCTCGACGCGCGCCGGCTACTTGCTCGACGAAGGTGCCGTCGTGGCCGGCGGCTCGACGCCGTCGCCAGCGACCGGGCCGTGGTCGACCACCAGATGTCCTGACCCGACCGACGCTGCCGACCGGCTACCAGGCGACGGCGATGTACTTGGACTCGGTGTAGTCCAGCAGCCCCTCGTGCCCGCCCTCGCGGCCGATCCCGGACTGCTTGACCCCACCGAACGGGGCCGCCGGGTCGGACACGATGCCCCGGTTGAGCCCGACCATGCCGGACTCCAACGCCTCCGCGACCCGCAGCCCCCGGGCCAGGTCTCCGGTGTAGACGTAGGACACCAGGCCGAACTCGGTGTCGTTGGCCCACCGGATCGCGTCGGCCTCCTCGGTGAAGGTCACGATCGGCGCGACCGGACCGAAGATCTCCTCGCGCAGGATCGCGGCGTCGGCCGGGACGTCGACCAGCACCGTCGGGTCGTAGTAGCAGCCGGTTCGGTCGGGCACCGTCCCACCGACCAGCGCCCGGGCTCCCCCGGCCAGCGCACCGGAGACCAGCTCGTCGCACTTGTCCACGGCGGCGTCGTTGACCAACGGACCGCACTGCGTGCCCTCCGCGGTGCCCGGACCGACCCTGAGCGCACCCATCCGCTCGGCCAGCCTCGCCGCGAAGTCCTCGGCGACAGAGGCCTCCACGTAGAACCGGTTGGCCGCAGTACAGGCCTCCCCGCCGTTACGCATCTTCGCGACCATCGCGCCCTCGATCGCGGCGTCCATGTCGGCGTCGGCGAACACCAGGAACGGCGCGTTGCCCCCCAGCTCCATCGAGGTGTTCACCACCGACTCGGCCGCCAGCTGGAGCAGGGTGCGACCCACCTCGGTCGACCCGGTGAACGACAGCTTCCGGACCCGGTCGTCGTTCACCATCGCCGCCACCACCGCCCCCGAACGCCGCGACGGGACCACGTTCACGACCCCCGCAGGCACCCCCGCGTCGTCGAGGATCTGCGCCATCAACAACGCCGTCAGCGGCGTGTCCGATGCCGGCTTGAGGATCACCGTGCAGCCGGCGCCGAGAGCAGGCCCGATCTTGCGGGTGGCCATCGCCGCCGGGAAGTTCCACGGCGTCACCAGCACCGCCACCCCCACCGGCTGGTGCATGACCATGATCCGGTTCGCGCCCGACGGCGCGGTGGTCACCATCCCGTCCATCCGCACCGTCTCCTCCGCAAACCAACGGAAGAACTCCGCCGCATAGGCCGTCTCGCCCCTCGCGTCGACCAGCGCCTTGCCGTTCTCCAGCGAGATCAGCGTCGCGATCTCCTCGGCGCGGTCGGTCATCAGCTGCCATGCCTTGCGCAGGATCTCCGCCCGCTGCCGCGGCGGCGTCGCAGCCCACCCCGGACCCGCCTCCGCCGCCGCGTCCACCGCCGCCCGACCGTCGTCGACCGACCCGTCGGCGACCTGGGCCAGCACCTCACCGGTGGCGGGGTCGGTCACGTCGAACCGGCCACCCTCCGAGGCCCCCCGCCACGACCCGCCGATGAACAGATCGGTCGGCACCTTGCCCAGCACGTCTGCGGTCATGTCTTGCATCCTCACTGCCCGCGCCGGTGTGCGCCACCGGTCGGGCCGGTCAGTAGGGGTTGGCCACCATCAGATCCTGGGCCGGGAAGAGCGTCAGCACGAGAGGCCGTCGGCGGTGACGACGACTCCTCCTCCTCCTCGATCCGGGCCGCCGAGTCACCGTCGCCGGCCGGGCAGTAGGTCTCGAGGGCGAAGACCATGCCCTCCTGGAGCTCGACCGGCTCCTTCATGCTATTCAGCCGGGAGATGATCGGCCGCTCGTGCAGGCCGAGACCGAGGCCGTGCTGCAGATGACTGTCGAGACACCGACGTCGCCGGCCGCCCGCAGCCCGGCGAACATCGGCGGCCCGGAGCGAGCGGCTACCTGTCAGGCGATGTCGAAGCGGTCCAGGGTCATGACCTTGTCCCAAGCGGCGACGAAGTCGCGGACGAACTTCTCCGACGCGTCGTCGGCCGCGTAGACCTCGGCGATCGCGCGGAGCTGGGAGTTCGCGCCGAAGACGAGGTCGACCGCGGTAGCCGTCCACCGGACCTCGTCCGTGTCGCGCACTCGGCCGTCGTACACGTGCTCCGTGGTCTCCGACGCCTTCCACTCCGTGCCCATGTCGAGCAGGTTCACGAAGAAGTCGGTGGTCAGCGTCCCGGGCCGGTCGGTGAGGATGCCGGCCGGCGAGTCGCCGGCGTTGGCGCCGAGCGCGCGCAGGCCACCGACCAGCACCGTCATCTCGGGAGCGGTCAGCGTCAGCAGGTTGGCGCGGTCCAGCAGCAGCGTCTCCGGCTGCATCTTCTCGCCCTCGCGCAGGTAGTTGCGGAAGCCGTCGGCCCGCGGCTCGAGCACCGCGAACGACTCGACGTCGGTCTGCTCCTGCGTGGCGTCGGTCCTCCCCGGCACGAACGGAACCGTGACGTCGTGGCCGGCGTCCTGGGCGGCCTTCTCGATCGCCGCGGCACCGGCCAGCACGATGAGGTCGGCCAGCGAGACCTTGGCGCCGGACGAGCCCGCGTGGAAGTCCTGCTGGATCCCCTCGAGCGCCGTGACGACCTCGCCGGCGCCGGCGTTGACCGCCCAGTCGCGCTGCGGCTGCAGGCGGATCCGCGCGCCGTTGGCACCACCACGCATGTCGGTACCGCGGAAGGACGCGGCAGACGCCCACGCCGCACGGACCAGCTGCGGGACGGACAACCCGGAGCCGAGGATCTTCTCCTTGAGCGCGGCGACGTCGGCGTCGCCGACCAGATCGTGCTCGACGGCGGGGACCGGGTCCTGCCACAGCTGCGCCTCGGGCACCCACGGGCCGAGGTAGCGGGTGACCGGGCCCATGTCGCGGTGCAGCAGCTTGTACCAGGCGCGCGCGAACGCGGCGGCGAGCTGCTCGGGGTGCTCGTAGAAGTTGCGCGAGACCTTCTCGTACGCCGGGTCGAAGCGCAGCGCGAGGTCGGTGGTCAGCATCGTCGGACGGCGAGCCGGGCCGCCGTGGGCGTCCGGCACCGTGGCCTCCGCGTCCTTGGCCACCCACTGCTTGGCGCCGGCCGGGCTCTGCTCGAGCTCCCACTCGTGCTCGAACAGGTTGGTGAAGAAGCCCGCGCCCCACGCCGTCGGCGTGCTGGTCCAGGTGACCTCGAGACCGCTGGTGATGGTGTCCTTGCCCTTGCCGGAGCCGTAGGTGCTGCGCCAGCCGAAGCCCTGCTCCTCGATCGAGGCGGCCTCGGGCTCGGGCCCGACGCCGTCGGCCGGGCCAGCCCCGTGGGTCTTGCCGAACGAGTGCCCGCCGGCGATCAGGGCAACGGTCTCCTCGTCGTTCATCGCCATCCGGCGGAACGTCTCGCGGATGTCACGCGCGGCAGCCAGCGGGTCGGGGTTGCCGTTCGGGCCCTCGGGGTTGACGTAGATCAGGCCCATCTGGACGGCGCCCAGGTTGGTGCCGAGCTCACGGTCGCCGCTGTAGCGCTCGTCGCCCAGCCAGGTGTCCTCGGGCCCCCAGAAGATCTCCTCGGGCTCCCACACGTCCGGGCGGCCGAAGCCGAAGCCGAAGGTCGTGAAGCCCATCGACTCCAACGCGCAGTTGCCGGCGAAGACGAGCAGGTCGGCCCAGGAGACCTTGCTGCCGTACTTCGCCTTGACCGGCCACAGCAGCCGCCGCGCCTTGTCGAGGTTGGCGTTGTCCGGCCAGCTGTTCAGCGGGGCGAAACGCTGCGCGCCGTCACCGCCGCCACCGCGGCCGTCCTCGATCCGGTACGTGCCGGCCGAGTGCCAGCTCATCCGGATGAACAGCGGGCCGTAGTGGCCGAAGTCGGCCGGCCACCAGTCCTGCGAGGTCGTCATGACCTCGAACACGTCACGCTTGAGCGCCTCGACGTCGAGCTGCGCGAAGTCGTCGGCGTAGCGGTAGGACTCCCCCATCGGGTTGCCCCGGGGCGAGTGCTGGTGCAGCACCCGCAGGTCGAGCTGGTTCGGCCACCAGTCCTGGTTCGTGTGCGGGCGACCACCGGTCTTCGGGGTCGGCGCGTCGATGACCGGGTTCTCGCTCTCGCTGCCGTTCTGCGGCGCGTCGGTCGAGCTGGACTGGGTGGTGTCAGTCACGGGAGGGTCCTCTTCTCGGTGCGATCTGAAGCAGTACGGGCTGGTGCGGTGAGAGCGTCGCCGGGCTGGTCCGCCTGCTGGTCCGGCTGCTGGTCCGGCTGTGGTCGGGCCGAGCCCGCGCACGCGGCGCAGAGCCCCCAGTAGGTCACCTCGGCCTCGGCCAGCACGAAGCCGGGGGCGTGCGCGTCGAGCTCCGACGGGTCGAGGCACGGGGCCTCGCCCACGGCGCAGTCGATGTCGACGACGTCACCGCAGCTGCGGCACACCACGTGGTGGTGGTTGTCACCGATCCGCAGCTCGTAGCGCGCCACCGAGCCGGCCGGCTGGATCCGCCGGACCAGCCCCTTGTCGGCGAGCGTGTGCAGCACGTCGTAGACCGCCTGGTGCGACACCGCCCGGGTCCGGCGCACCGCCGACAGGATCACGTCCGCGCCGGCGTGCGGGTGCCGCTCGAGCGCGTCCATCACGGCCAGCCGCTGCTGGGTGACGCGCAGCCCCGCGCTCCTCAGCAGGTCACTGGGGGGCGCGAGCGAGGGGGTGGGTGGCATCGCCCCCACCCTTCCGCCTTTTCCGGAACGAGTCAAGACAAGCCGGGGCATCGGCCGGCGCGGGCGAGGTGTCGGCGGCATGGGGTCTGATGGGCTGGCCCGCACCGCCCGACGACCCCACCGCAGGAGTGCCGATGGACCTGACCCTCAAGCTCGAGCTCGTCCCGGTCCCGGTGACCGACCTGGACCGCGCCAAGGCCTTCTACGCGGACAAGCTCGGCTTCGTCGCCGACGTGGACATGCAGCCGGCGCCGGGCGTGCGGATCGTGCAGCTGACCCCGCCCGGCTCGGGGTGCTCCATCCTGCTCTCGACCGGCCTCGGCGGCTTGGGCGACATGAGCCCCGGCGCCGTCCGCGGGCTGCACCTGGTCGTCGACGGCATCGAGGCGGCCCGCGACGAGCTGATCGAGCGCGGCGTGGACGTCAGCGGCATCGACGACGTCGGCGGTGGCGTGCGCTACGCCGCCCTCACCGACCCGGACGGCAACACCCTCCTGCTGCAGGAGATGTCCTGGCGCACCGGCGACGCCTACTGAGCCGCTGCGACCCACCACGACATGGTGGTCGTCGCCGATCCACCCACAGCAACCCAACGAGGAGAGCCTCCATGACCACCTTCACCGGCTCCGACGGCCTGCAGGGAGCCGAGTTCGTCGATGCGAGCCTGCGCGGCGCGCGGTTCGTCCGCGCCGACCTGTCCGACGTCGTCATGCGCGCCGTCGACGTGCAGGGGGCCGACATCGACGCACCGTGGCTGTTCGACGGTGACGTCTCCCTCCACGTCAACGGCGTCGACGTGGTCCCGCTCGTCGAGGCCGAGCTCAACCGCCGGTTTCCCGGACGTGCCGACCGGCGGGCCGAGGACCCGCAGGGCCTGCGCGACGCCTGGGCCGCGCTCGAGCAGACCTGGACGACCACGGTCGAGCGGGTGGTGGCGATGCCCGCCGGCACCGTCGACGTGTCGGTCGGCGGCGAGTGGTCCTTCGCGCAGACGCTGCGGCACCTGGTGATGGCGACCGACACGTGGCTGGGCAAGGCGGTCCTGGGTCTGGAGCAGCCGTACCACCCCCTCGGCCAGCCGAACGCCGAGTACGCGACGGACGGCAACGACCCGTCGGTCTTCACGACGGGCACACCGCCGTTCGCCGAGGTGCTCGAGGTCCGGGCCGGCCGGGTCGCGATGGTGCGGGACTTCCTCGCCGCCGTCACGCCGGACGAGCTCGCGGCGACGCGCCGGAACCCGTGGGCTCCCGACTACCCCGAGACCGTCCTGTCCTGCCTGCACGTGATCCTCGGGGAGGAGTGGGAGCACCACCGCTACGCCGTGCGCGACCTCGACGCGATCGGCGGCACCGGTGCAGAGCCCGCCGCCGGCTAGCGGCGGGCGTCGATGACGACCTTCCCGCTGCCGAGCTCCATCGAGCGCAGCAGCGCCGCCTCTGCCTCGGCGACCGGGTAGTAGTCGGTGATGATCGAGGTGAGGTCGAGCGCGTCGCCATAGATCTCCAGCTGGCGCAGCATGCTGTCGTACCCGGTGTACGGGTGGTTGGTGGAGCCGAGCAGCCGGACGCTCTTCGAGGCGAGGTGCCGGTGCGGGCTGATCGGCACGGTGCCCATCTCGACGAAGGCACCGCACTCGATGTACGTGCCACCCTTGCGCAGCATCTCGAGCCCCTCGGGCAGGACGTCGGGGACGCCGGCGCAGTCGATCGCCACGTCGGCCCCGCGACCCTCGGTCAGGTCGCGGACCGCCTGGACCCGTTCCTCCGAGGTGGTCTCGTCCACCCGAAGCGTCGTGGTCGCACCGAAGCGGATCGCCATCGCAAGACGCTCGGCGGACAGGTCGACGGCCACGATGCTGCCGGCTCCGAGCATCCTGGCGCGGATCACGTGGAACAGCCCGAGCGGCCCTACTCCCTGCACCACCAGCGTGTCCCCGGACGCGAACCCCTCGCGGGCGGAGGTCGGCAGCTCCTTGGCCTTCTCCAGCGTGGCGGTCACCACCATCGGCTCGACCAGGACGGCGAGCTCCGGTGCCATGCCTGCAGGAACCTTGTACACGAAGACGTCGGTGTCGACGATCATGTACTCCGCCCACCCGCCGAACAGGTGCGGCGCGACGTCGGCGGTCAGGCTCATGCCGTAGCACCGCTGGGTCTCGCACCAGCCCATGCCGTGCAGGTTGCGGCAGTACCAGCAGTGACCGCACACGACGTCGGGGCACATGACGACCCGGTCACCGGGGGCGAGCGGACGCCCGGAGAACTCCAGCCGCTCTCGCGCGACCGCGCCGATCTCGTCGATGACGCCGACGTTCTCGTGGCCGGGGATGATCGGGAACCTCGGGGTCGTCTCCATCATGGTGCCCGCGTAGACGAGGCCCTCGCCCTTGTAGCAGTGCTTGTCGGTGCCGCAGATCCCGGACAGCTCCATCCGGATCAGGGCCTGGTGCGGCTCGATCCTCGGCCGCGGGAACTCCCGGACCTCCAGGGTCCCGGGTCCCGTGAGCACTGCTGCCCTCACCTGCGACATAGATCCACCTGCCGCCTTCGTCTCGTCCGGCCCTGCGGAGATGCTAGGCCGCTCGGGACCGCTGGTGGCGGCGGCCGGCACGGACACAGCCGCGGCCCGCCGGGATCGGCGGGCCGCGACGGGGGGTCCCCCGGGTCAGTGGGTGGGGAAGTCGCTCCTCCGGTGCGCGTCGAGGTCGACGCTGGTGTCGGTCCCGGGCCGCTGGGTCTGCTGGGCCTGCTGGGCCTGCTGGGCCTGCTGGGCCTGCTCGGCGCCGCGGTCGCGCGCCAGGGACATGTCGTCCTTCACCTGCTCCTTCTGCTCCTGGCCCTTGCGGTAGGCCGTCTCCAGCATCTGCTGCGCGACCGGCCGGCCACCGAGGCCGAAGGCGAGGGCGAGGCCCAGCGCGAGGGCGCCGACGGTGGCGCCGAACGCGATCCGCACGATCTCCGGGGCGATCTGCAGCTGCTCCAGGATCATGAACGCGGCGATCACCATGACCAGCGCCGGCACGACGGTGCCGACGATCTTGCCGGTCGGGGTGTCGCCCATCAGCTTGGCTGCGGCGGCACCGACGGCTCCGGCGATCGCGGCGGCGACCACGAAGATGACGATGGCCGCGATGACGTTCGGCAGGTAGCCGAGAACCTGGTTCATGAACGACGTCAGCGCCGGGATCTTCAACGCGCCGATGGCCGAGAACAGGAAGAAGACGAAGATCAGCCAGAACACGACACGGGCGATGCCGTTGGACGGGCTGGCGCCGGGCATCACCCGGTCGACGTAGCGCCCGGCGTCGGAACCCTCGAGGTGCCGGTCGAGCCCGGCCTTCTGCAGTGCTGCGGCCACGACGGTCCTGACGACTCTCGCGACCAGGTAGCCGACGAGCAGGATGAGCGCGGCGCCGAGCAGCCGGGGCAGGAACTCCACGATGGAGTCCAGCCCCTTCTGCAGGCTGTCACCGACGCTGAGCGGTGCGATGGCATAGGTCATGGGTGGCTCTCTCTTGATTCGGTGGTGTGCCGTGGCTGGGCCCCGACCTGACCCGACGGCTAGACGGACCAGGTACCCGCCCGTACGAGCCCAAACCCGGACAAGGCCGTGCAGCGCGACGGGCCGCGGGCCTCGACGGCGGCGCCCGCGGCCCGCGGAGGCTGACCGCCGGGCACCCCACGCCCGGTGGGATGGCACCCTCGTCCGGTGCGGCTGTACCTCTCCTCGTTCCGGACCGGCGACCGCTCCGACGAGCTGGTCAGGCTGGCCGGGGCGGGTGCCCGCGTGGCCGTGGTCGCGAATGCCTGCGACGGCGCGCCCCCCGACGTCCGCGCCGAGGCGGTGGCGGGCGAGCACGAGCGGCTCGGCGCCCTCGGTCTCAGCACCGAGGACATCGACCTGCGGGACTTCTTCGACGGCCGGGGCGACCTGGCGTCGGTCCTGGCCTCGTGCGACGTCCTCTGGGTGCGAGGCGGCAACGTCTTCACATTGCGACACGCGATGCACGCCAGCAGGCTCGACGGGCTCGTCGTGGCGGGCCTGCGGGCGGACGGCTTCGTCTACGCCGGCTACAGCGCGGGACCCTGCGTGCTGTCGCCGAGCCTGCGCGGGCTCGAGGTCTGCGACAGCCCGGAGGAGGTCACCGCCCTCTACGGCGTCGGGGCGAGGTACGACGGGCTGGGCGTTCTCGACCGCGTGTTCGTGCCGCACGTGGACTCCCCGGACCACCCCGAGTCCGCCGTGCTGGACGAGGTCGCCCGGCGGTACGCCGCCGACGGCACGCCGCACGTGACACTGCGCGACGGCGAGGTGCTGGTGGTCGACGGCGAGACCGTCACCCTCCGCTGACGCGACCGGCCGGGCGCTCAGACGAGGTAGCGCCGCCCGACCACGTTGCCGGCGAGGTCGGTGACGCCGAGCGAGTGCTCGGGGTTGAGGACGACCGACAGCGGACCCACGGAGGCGAAGGACGGGTGCGGGCTGAAGGTCGCACGCCGGACCTTGCCGTCGGCACAGCTCGCCGGCGCCCCCGCCGCGTCGGTGCACGTCCAGGTGCCGGCCACCGTGGTGTCGTCGTGCTGCGCGCGGGCGACCGCGCTCTCGGAGGTGATGCCGGTGACGTCCTCGTCGACGTCGAGCACCGGGCGGGAGGACGCGTCGCTGGTCCGCACTACGTGCGGCGCCAGGTTGTCGGGCGCGACCACCTGCAGCGTCGGCTGTCCGGTGAGGTACTGCCGGACCCGGTCGGCCCGGTCGGTCACCTCGAGCTGCGCGGTCCACGTGCCGGCGACGCTCTCGCACCGGGAGAGCGTGACCGCGCCCTCCCAGACGCCGTCCTTCCGCGAGCCCGAGACCCGCCGGAGCTCGGTGTCGACCAGGCCGTCGCTGTGGCCGGGGTCGAGCAGCCGCAGCCGCACCCCGGCGACACCGGCGCGGTCGTCGGCGGCGCGGACCCGCACGACGACCTGCTGGTCATCGCCGGTCACGTCGATAGTGCTCGCCGAGAAGGTGGCCGGCTGCGCGGTGGGTCGCTGGCGGTCGGACCGGCTGCGGACCTGCACCGCCCGGTCGACCCGCCGGGTCCGGTCCAGCAGCGCGAGCTTCCTGGGGCCGTACGTCCGGACGTTGACGACCCGGTCGACGACGGCGACGCGGGTCACCCGCCAGGTGGTGCTGCCGAGGAAGCGCGGCACCACCATCGTGCCGCGCCAGCGGCCGTCGAGGGAGCTCCCCGACGTGGCCTTCAGCAGTACGAACGTCCCGCGCCGGCCCGACCCGGAGCCGACCAGGACCCGGGTGACGCCGGCCCGGGCGTCCACGACCCGCGCCGTCACCGGCACCCGTGCGACGCGCCGCCGGGTGCCGACCCTGGTCGCACCGAGGCGCAGGCTCACGAGCCGGGGTGCGGCGCGGTCCGCGACCGAGGCGACCGCCAGCGTCGGGTCGCCGGGCACCGGACGGACGCCCGGGCCGTACCCGACGGTGTTGCCGGCGGCGTCGGTGACGAGCAGCGAGGGACGGTAGTCGCCGGGGCGGACCCCGCGGGGCACCACCACACCGGCCCGCCAGGTCCCCGGGGAGGTCTCGGCCATCGGCAGGGCGTCCTCGGGCACCGCGGTGCCGTCCGGACCGACCAGTGCCGCGGTGACCCCCGCGACGCCGCTGGGGGCACCCGGCCCGCCGGAGTCGGTCGCCGTGACGGTGAGCTCGACGCGTGCGAACCGCGAGGTCGTGTCGACGCTGCCCTGCGAGATCGCGACGGAGGTGACGGTGGGGTCACCGTTGTCCGGGTTCTCGCACGCCGACAGGGGCACGGCGGCGGGGGCGACCGGGGCCGCCTGGGCGGGGAGCACGCCCAGGGGCAGGGCAGCGAGGACGGCGGCGGCGAGCAGGCGACGGGGCCGGACGGGCATAGGGGTTCCTGACGTACGGGGACGGCTACCCGGAGGACGACGCGTGACCGGGCCCGGCGGTTGCACATGGACCCGGGGTGGTGGGCCGGCGGTGCCGGTCACTGGTGGGCCCGTTCGCCGCGTGCGGCCTTCTGCGCGGTCTCCCCGACCCGCCGGGCCCGGGTCTCGGGCCGCCTGGCCTGCACGATCCACGCGAGGATGCTGCGCCGGGCCGACGGCGGGAACGCCTCCCAGCGGGCGGCGGCACCGGGGTGCTGCCCGAGAGCGGCCGCCAGGTCGTCGGGGACGACGAGGTCCTCGACGTCGTCGAGCAGGGTCCAGGTGCCGTTGGCCTTGGCCCGGTCGATCGCGGCCTGGCCGGCCGGTGCCATCCGGCCCTCGGCCAGCAGTCGCTCGACCCGTGCCTTGTTCGTCCGCGCCCAGCCGCTGTTCGGCCTGCGGGGCGAGAACCAGATCGTGCTCCGCTGGTCGTCGAGGGTGCCGGCCTTGCTGTCCACCCAGCCGTACGCCAGCGCCTCGACGACCGCGTCCTCGTAGGACACCCGGGGCCGACCGGTGTGCGCCTTCCACGAGACGAGGTCGACGCCGGTGCTGGAGGCATGGTTCCGGCGCAGCCAGGTCCGCCACTGGGCGGTCGTCTCGGGGTGCACGTGGGGCCGGTCGGCGGGCACGCGAGTACCTCCGGTCTGGGCTCGTCCGGGTCTGGGCCCGTCCGGGACTGGTGGCAGGGCGCGGTCAGGCCCGTAGCTGTTCTACCAAGGTGTGCCGACAGGTGAGAAGACGGCGGGAACGGGGTACTTGACAACCTGCCCGAGCATTAGCACTCTGGGCATGAGAGTGCCAGCCGTCCTCGAGGGGACACCCCTCGAGGCATGAGCCGACAGGAGGGAATCATGGCTCGCACCCCGTGGGACCCGTTCACCACCCTGGCCCGTCTCGACCAGGACTTCGACGAGCTGGTCCGCCGCACGTGGGGCGCCGCCCCCGCGGCGCAGTCCGGTGGGTCCGGACAGGCCGGGCGGCGTCGCGGCGCGACCGCCGGCTACGTCCCCGCGATCGAGATGCGCGCCGACCGCACCGACGTGGTCATCACCGTGGAGCTGCCCGGCGTCGACGTGGAGAAGGACGTCGACATCGAGGTCGCCGACGGCCGCCTGACCATCAGCGGCCGACGCAGGGACCGCAGCGAGGAGCGCGACGAGAGCGGCAAGGTCCTCGTCCGCGAGCTGCGCTACGGCTCGTTCCGCCGCGACTTCGCCCTGCCCGAGGGCGTGACGGCCGACCACGTCGAGGCCGGCTACGACCAGGGCCTGCTCGAGGTCCGCGTCCGGGAGGTGTCCAAGCCCGTCATGCCGCCGCAGAAGGTGGCGATCCGCTCGGGCGGCGACTCCCGCACCATCGAGGGCCGCGCCGAGCCGGACTCCCCGGAGCAGTAACCGGGGCCACCACGACCGCGGGGGGAGGGCCCCGGCCCGGACACGGGCACCCGGCCGGGCCGGGGCCGACCTCGCCGCCGGAGGACCCGGCTGCCCAGCACCCACCCGCCGCGCCCGCAGGAACGCCCATGACCGACAGGACCTCCGACCCGGCCGTCGACCGCACGGGGCACGGACCGGCCGCCGACGCCGTCCCGGTGCCGCGGCTGGAGCTGCGCAGGCTCGGCGACGACGTGGCGCGCGCCCTGCACGCGGTCACCGAGGCGCGGGCCTCCACCGATGCGCTCCGGGCCCTGCACCTGGTCACCGTCGCCATCGAGGAGCTCACGGCGACCCAGCGCGACCTGGTCGACGTCCTGCTGGACCACGGGCACACCTGGGGACAGGTCGGCGCGGCCCTGAGCACCAGCCCGTCGGCCGCGGAGCGCCGCTTCCCCCGGCGCCGGCCCCGCGGGTAGCAGCCGGGGCGGACGTCCGGGCGTGGGGACGTCCTGGTCGGTCGGCGGAGGCGGAGGGATTTGAACCCTCGATGGGGTTGAAGCCCCAAACCGCATTAGCAGTGCGGCGCCATAGACCGGACTAGGCGACGCCTCCCCGCGGCCGGAGACCCCCGGAGACCGGGCTCCTGCCGCGCCGCCGAGGGTACCCGCCGCCGTACGAGCCGGGCAAAGCGCACCCGCGGGGCCGGGGTCCGCCGACGACCGGCGGCGGTGAAGCTCCGCCGGACGCGGCGTGCTCACCGCGTCCGGGGTGTGTTGATCACGTGGACGTGATCAACGCGAGGGGCGTGGGCGTGGGGGGGTGGCGGGGGCGGGGCGGGTCACCCGAACGGCTCAACCCCAGGCGGCGGGGTGCCGATGGCCAGAGCGTGACCGTCCCGGCCAGCCGTGAGCCGTGGTCGGCGTCGCGGCCGGCGGACGCCCCGGACCGCCTCGCCGACGACGCGCTGAGCCGACTGCGCCGGGTGGTCGCCGCGCAGCGCGCGATCGCCACCGCACCGGCCGATCCGGCGGTGGTGTTCCAGGTGCTGGCGGACAGCGTGCTCACGGTCTTCCCGGCCGACGGCACCGTCGCCTCCGAGCCCGAGGGCGAGGTCGTCGTCGCCCGGGCGACCGCCGGCGCCGGCGGCCCGCGCCCCGGGCACCGCATCCCGCGCTCCGGGACCCTGGTCGGCCACGCCCTGAGCACCCTGACGGGACAGCTCTGTCTCGACTCCGAGACCGACCGGCGTACCGACGCACTGCTCAGCGCCAGCGCCCGCACCAGGTCATCGATCATCGTCCCGCTCGTGCACGACGGGGTGGGGGTCGCGCTGATCGCCGCGGTGGCGGGACGGCCGAACGCCTTCGACGAGGACGACCTCGCCCTGCTCGGCATGCTCGCCGACGTCGCCACCAGCCGGCTGGTCGCCGCCCACGCCGACGACGAGCGGCGCGCCCTCGAGGCCCGCAACGCGGCGGTCGTCGCGGCGATGGCGGACGGCCTGGTCACCCAGGACCTCGACGGCACGATCGTGTCCAGCAACGCCGGCGCCGAGCGCGCCCTCGGGCTCACCGCGGAGCAGCTGCGCGGGCGAGGCAGCCTCGACCCGCGGTGGCGCGCCGTCTGGGAGGACGGCACCGAGCGCCCCGGCCACCTGCACCCGCCGATGCTCGCCCTCGCCACGGGCGAGCCGCGCCGCGACGACGTCATGGGCATCCACACCCCCGACGGCGACCTGCGCTGGCTGCTGGTCAACGCGCTGCCGGTCCGCGACCCGGCCGGGACCATGACCGGCGTCGTCTCCGCCTTCACCGACATCACCGCGCGGCGCACCGAGGACGAGCATCGCCGGGAGCACGATGCCCGGCTGCGTGCCGCGCAGGGCCTGACCGGGCTGGCCTGGTGGGAGCTGGACCTCGTGACCGAGGAGCACGTCTGGTCGGAGGAGATGTTCCGGCTCGTCGGCATCGAGCCCTCGGACGAGCCTCCGACGTTCACGCGATTCCTCGCGATCATCCACCCCGACGACCGGGCCGGCGCCATCGAGCTGCGGGCCCGCGGGTTCGGCACCGGGCACCGCGACGTGTTCCGCGTCGTGCATCCCGACGGCACCGTGCGGCACCTGCAGTCGTGGACCGAGATCGAGCGCGGCGACGACGACACCATGGTCAAGGTCGTCGGCGCCACCATGGACGTCACCGAGCGCGAGGAGGCGCTCGAGACCGTCGCCGTCGGCCGGGCCCGGCTGGCGGCGGCGATCGAGCTCACCCAGACCGCCACCTGGGAGTGGGAGGTGGCCACCGGCCTGCTCACCTGGTCGCCGCGGATGCTCGAGCTGATGGGCCGCGACCCGGCCGCCGGCCAGCCGACCCTCCACGACTTCCTCGCCGGTCTGCACCCGGACGACCGGGACCGCATGCAGGTCATGGGCGAGACCATCGCGGCCGGCGGGCCGGCCGAGGAGGCGGTCTACCGGGTCGTGCACCCGGACGGCTCGGTCCGGCACGTGCGGGCCTGGACCGACGTGCGGCGAAACGGCGACGGTGTGGTGACCCACCTGTGGGGCACCGGCATGGACATCACCGACCAGGAGGAGTCGGCGGCGCGGCTGGCCGCGAGCGAGGAGCACTTCCGGGTCGCGTTCGAGAACGCGCCCATCGGCATGTCGATGATCAGCCTGTCCGCCGACGATCCCGGGCGCTTCCTGCGGGCGAACGCCGCCCTCCAGACGATGCTCGGTCGCAGCCACGAGGAGCTGCGGACCACCGGTGTCCTCGCGCTCACCCACCCCGACGACCGCGAACGGGACGCCGAGATCCTCGGACAGCTGCTGAGCGGCGCGAGCTCGTCGGAGGAGTTCGAGAAGCGCTACCTGCACGCCGACGGCCACGTCGTGCACGCGTGGCTGACCACCTCGGTCGTCCACGGCACCGACGGCGAGCGGCTCTACCTCGTCACGCACGCGCTCGACATCAGCGACCGGCGACGGGAGCAGGCCGAGCTGGAGCGGCTCGCGCTCACCGACACCCTCACCGGCCTGGCCAACCGCACCCTGCTCAACGACCGGCTCGACCAGGGGCTCGCCCGGCTGCACCGTGCGGGCGGCGCGATGGCGATGCTGCTGCTCGACGTCGACCGCTTCAAGACGGTCAACGACTCCCTCGGCCACCAGGTCGGTGACGCCCTGCTGGTCCAGATCGCGCACCGGATCGAGGCGGTCTCCCGGGCCGACACCACCGTCGCGCGGCTCGGCGGCGACGAGTTCGTCGTCCTGGTCGAGGGCCTGCCGACCGTCGATGCCGTGCACGCGGTGGCCGGCCGGGTCCTGCACGCGATGCGCCGGTCCTTCGACCTCGGCACCGCCGCCGAGGCGCTGGTCGCCACCGTCAGCATCGGCATCTCGGTGGCCACCGACGCCGCGCGGACGCCCGGCGACCTCTACCGCGAGGCAGACCTCGCGCTCTACCGCGCGAAGGACGGCGGCCGCGACCAGTACGCGCTGTTCGACGACGCGCTGCGGGCCCGCGCCGACCAGCGGCTCGCCGCCGAGCGGATGCTGCGGCGCGCGCTCGCGGACAGCCTGCTGGTGCCGGTGTTCCAGCCGATCGTGGACCTCGCGGACGGCCGGATCCACGCCGCCGAGGCCCTGGTGCGCATCCAGGACGGCGACCGGCTGGTGCTGCCGGCGGAGTTCATCGACGTCGCCGAGGAGACCGGGCTGATCGTCGAGGTGGACGCGCGGATGTTCGAGCGGGTCGCCGCCGAGGGCGCCCGGCTGCTCGACTCCGGTGTGCTGCTGCGCCGGCTCACGACCAACGTGTCCGCACGGTCGCTGGAGGACTCCAGCTTCGTGACCAGGATGCAGAAGGCGCTCACCTGGTACGGCGTGCCCGGCTCGATGATCCGGGTCGAGCTGACCGAGCGCAGCCTGCTGAGCTCGAGCCCGGCGGTGCGCGACTCGCTGGCCCGGATCCAGGAGATGGGGGTCGCCATCGGGCTGGACGACTTCGGCACCGGCTACTCCGCGCTGGCGTACCTGCAGACCGTGCCCCTGCAGTTCCTCAAGATCGACCGGTCGTTCGTGAGCCGGCTCGGCACCGGCGCCCGCGACGACGCCGTGGTGGCGGCGGTCATCGCCCTGGCGCACGCGCACGACCTGGTCGTCGTCGGCGAGGGCGTCGAGACCCGGGAGCAGCTCGACACCCTGCGCCGCCTCGGCTGCGACCGGGCGCAGGGCTACCTCATGGGCCGCCCGATGCGGGCCTCCGAGCTCGACGAGCTGCTGCGCACCGACCCGCGCTGGTAGCGCAGCGCCGTCAGCGGGTGGAGCGCGACGCGCGCCCGCGCCGCAGGTCGATCACCTGTGCCGTGCCCCGCGGGTCGTCGGCGAGGCCCTCGACGGAGTCGTGCCGCACCCGCTCCGCCGGGACACCGAGCGAGCGCAGGCGGGCGACCGTCGCGCGGGTCATCGCCGGCGACCCCGCCACGAACACGTCGTACTCGGCCCACGTGCCCCGTCGGGCCACCGCGTCGGCGAGCAGACCCTGCTCCCCGCTGAACGACGGGTCGTCGGAGACCACCGGCACGACCGTCAGCCACGGGTTCATGGCGGCCATCCGGTGCAGCGGGCCCATGTCGTAGAGGTCGCCCGCCCGGCGGGCCCCGAAGAACAGGGTCACCCCCCGCGCCGTGTTCCACCGGGTCATACCGTCGACCAGCGACTTCGCGGTGGCCAGACCGGTGCCTCCGGCGACCATGAGGACGTCGCGCCCCGACTGCTGGTCGACCTGGAGGGAGCCCATCGGCGCGCCGACCCGCAGCTGGTCGCCGACCTGCGCCCGCCAGACCAGCGGCCCGCTGACCCAACCATGGGGCAGGGCGCGGACGTGGAACTCGAGGATGCCGTCCGCGGAGGGTGCGGTGGCCATCGAGTAGGTGCGCCAGGAGCGTGGCCGGTAGGGCGTCTCGATGCTGGCGTACTGGCCGGGCTCGTAGTCGTAGGGCCGGTCGGTCCGCACCAGCACGACGGCGAGGTCGTCGCTGCGCCGCTCGTGCGCGATGATCTCGCCGCGCCACCAGGCGGGCTCGCGGGACGCCGCCTCGCGCGCGCCGCGCTGCATGGTCTCGGCCATCACGGCGTACGCCGCGCGCCAGGCGTCCTCCAGCTCGGGCACCCAGACGTCCTCGGCGTGCCGGTGCAGTGCGAGCACCAGCGCGTCGCCGACCGCGTCGTAGTGCTCGGGACGCACGCCGAACTTGCGGTGGTCCCGGCCCAGCTGCTCGAGCATGGGGACGACGCGGGCCGGGTCGTCCAGGGTGCGCACCACCGAGGTGAGCGCCCGGAAGAGGCGGTCGCGCTGCGCGTCCATGGCCGCCGGGAACAGCGAGCGCAGCTGGGGCGCGGCGACGAACAGCGCCGCGTAGAAGTAGCCCACGACCCGGTCGGCCCGGTCCTCGACGAGGCGCAGGCTCTCGTCGAGCAGGCCGATCTGGTCGGCGTCGAGCAGCTGCCCCGAGGGGTCGTCCCGGACGGAACCGGCGGCCCTGCGGCCGTCGTCGTGGTGCGGACCCATGACGCGCCAGGCTAGTGCGTGTGTCCGTTCTGTCCCAGCCCCGGGCGTGTCACCCGGGAGGCCGTGCGGCCGACCTGCGGCGATGCCGACAATCACCGGGTGACCCGCCTCCCGGCCCGGCGCAGCAGCCCCCGCGGCACCCTCGCGCTCGCCCGCGTGCTGACCCTCGCGCTGGCCACAGCGCTGCTCGCCGTCCTGCCCGGCGTCGCCTCAGGAGGTACCAGGCACCTCCCCGGCACCACCTGCCCCGTGTTCCCGGCGGACAGCTGGTGGCACGCGGACGTCAGCCGGCTGCCGGTGCACGCGCGCAGCGCCGACTGGCTGTCCCACATGTCGCCGACGCGGGACCTGCACCCCGACTTCGGTCCGTCCTACGGCGAGCAGCCCGTGCCGTACGGCATCCCGGTGACCGTCGTCGACGGCGACCACGCCCGGGTGCGGGTCGCGTTCGACTACGCCGGCGAGAGCGACGACGTCCGCTACCCGCTGGGCCGCGACACCCGGATCGAGGGCGGCCGCTCGGCCGACGGCGACCGGCACGCGATCGTGGTCGACCGCGGCCGGTGCCGGCTCTACGAGACCTTCGCCACCTACCGGCGCGGCGGCGGCTGGACCGCGGGGTCCGGTGCCACCTGGTCGCTCCGGAGCAACCGGCTGCGCCCGCAGGGCTGGACCTCCGCCGACGCGGCCGGGCTGCCGATCCTGCCCGGGCTGCTGCGTTACCGCGAGGTGGCGCGGGGAACCGTGGACCACGCCATCCGCTTCACCACCGACCTCACCGACCGACGGCACGTGTGGCCGGCCCGCCACGACGCCGGGCACGTGAGCGACCCGGCGTACCCGCCGATGGGCGCCCGGTTCCGGCTCCGGTCGTCGTTCCCGACCGCGGGGTACCGTGCGGACACCCGGGCCGTGCTGCGGGCGATGAAGCGCCACGGCCTGGTGCTCGCCGACAACGGCTCGCCGTGGTTCTTCCAGGGCACCGCGGACGACCGCTGGCCCGGCGGCCTGCTCGACGAGCTCAAGACCATCCCCGCGGCGGCCTTCGAGGCGGTCGACACCCGGCCCCTGAGGGTCCGCCCCGGCAGCGCGCAGGCCCGCCCGTACCCCGGCTGACCGCCGTCCGACCTCGTCGTTTGCGACCTGGGTCACGCGACACGCCGTGGCGACCACGGCGTGTCGGGGATTCATGTCGCAAACGAGCGGTCGGGGGTGGCGGTCAGGGGGTCGCGGCGGCGGCGGCGCGGACGGCGTCGACGCTGGCCGCCACGTCGTCGGCGCCGGTCGACCAGTTGCTCACCGACACCCGCAGCACGGCGCGGTCCCGCCAGCGCGAGCCGGACATCCACGCGACGCCCGAGGCCAGCAGCCGTTCGGTGACCTCGGCGGTGCGCTCGTCGGAGCCGAAGGACACCGACACCTGGGTGTAGACCACGTCGTTGAGGATCTCCGCGCCGGGGACCGTCGCGATGCCCTCGGCGATCGCCCGCGCGTGCTCGTGCAGCCCGTCGACCAGCCCCGCGACCCCGGAGCGGCCCAGCGAGCGCAGTGCCGCCCACACCGGGACGCCGCGGGCCCGGCGCGACAGCTCGGGCACCTTGTCCAGCGGGTCGCCCGCGCCCGAGGCGTGCACGAGGTAGCTGGCCCGCATCGACAGCGCGCCGCGCAGCGCCTCGGGGTGCCGGACCACGGCGATGCCGCAGTCGTAGGGCGTGTTCAGTGTCTTGTGCGCGTCGGTGCCCCACGAGTCGGCCCGCTCGATGCCCTCGACCAGGTGCCGCAGGGAGGACGAGGCCGCGGCCCACAGCCCGAACGCGCCGTCGACGTGCACCCATGCGCCGCGCTCGTGCGCCAGGTCGATGCACTCCGCGAAGGGGTCGAACGATCCGGAGTGCAGGTTGCCCGCCTGCAGCGCGACGACCACCGGGCCGTCCACGTCGGCGAGGGCGGCCCGCAGCGCCTCCGGGCGGATCCGCCCCTCGTCGTCCGCCGCGACGGTGGTCGGGCGGCCGAGACCGAGGTAGCGCAGCGCGAGGTCGACAGTGGCGTGCCGGTCCGCACCGACGAGGACGGTCACCTTCGGTGCCCCCGCGAGGCCCTCCCCGTCGAGGTCCCACCCGGCCCCGGTGAGGACGTGCTGGCGGGCAGCCGCGAGGCCGGTCCAGTTCGCCATCGTGCCGCCGGTGACGAACCCGACGTCGGAGCCGGCGGGCAGCCCGAGCAGGTCGAGCAGCCAGCCGGCCGCCACCTCCTCGGTGCCGGTCACGCCGGGTGTGGCGTACCGCATGCCGGTGTTCTGGTCCCAGGCGCTGACCAGCCAGTCGGCCCCGAGCGCCGCGGGCAGCGTGCCGCCGATCACCCAGCCGAAGAACCGGCCGGACCCCATCGCCATCAGGCCGGGCTCGACGTGCCGGGCCAGGAGGTCGACGACCTCCGCCGGGTCGGTCGACCCCTCGGGCAGCGGACCTCCGAGCGCGGCGACGACGGCGTCGGCGTCGACCTGCGGCGGCACGTCGCGCCGGGGGACGGACGCGAGCCAGTCGCGGGCGTGCGCCGCGGCGCGGTCGAGGACCTTGTCGTAGTCGTCAGGGCGGGCGCTCACCCCGTCACTGTGCACCAGCGGGACGGCGCGCGTCCGGCCGACCGACCGGCCAGCCGGCCGGCCGGAGCCCGCCGACGTCGGTTCGCCGCTCAGAGAAGCAGCGGCAGGGCGCTGACGACGACCAGGGCCAGGGCGGCCCGCTCGAAGGTGCGCTGCGCGATCCGGCGCACCAGCAAGGCGCCCAGCACCGCCCCCACCGCCAGCGCCGGCAGCAGCACGACGTCGGCGAGCAGTGCCGACGGGGACACCAGCCCCAGCCCGATGCTGAAGGGCAGCTTGAACAGGTTGACGAGCAGGAAGAACCACGCCCCCGTCCCGAGGAAGCGCAGCATGCCGTAGCCGGACAGCAGCAGGTACACCGTCATGACCGGGCCGGACGCGTTGGCCACCATCGTCGTGAACCCCATGACGGTCCCGACCGACGCGGCGGCCAGCCGGTGGCTGGTGGCGACGGGGCCAGCGCCCGGGTCGCCGAGCGCTGCCCGGAGCCGTTCGCTCTGGGTCACCAGCTGCACCGCCACCAGTGCGAGCAGGAGCAGGCCGATCGCGGTACGCATGCCGGCGTCGCCCACCTGCGAGACGAAGACCGCGCCGCCGCCGATCCCCACGGCCACCCACGGGAACAGCCGCCGCAGCAGCGACCAGGACGTGTGCCGGCCGTACAGCGCGATCGCCACCAGGTCGCCCGCGATGAGCAGCGGCAGCAGGGCGCCGGTCGACTCGCGGGCCGGCAGGACGACGGCGAACAGCGCCGACGCGATCGACCCCACCCCGCTGATGCCGGTCTTCGCGAACCCGGCGGCCACGGCGGCGGCGACCAGCAGCAGCCACCCGGTCGGGCCGACGTCCGGAAGGGCCAGCCCGGTCAAGCGCTCAGACGCCGAAGTCGTGGCGCAAGGGGTACCTGGAGCTGCCGTCGGAGTCGGTGCGGGTGGCGAGCACCTGGTGCAGCTGGATGCTGTTGCGCTCGAAGCCCAGCCGGGAACCGGCCATGTAGAGACCCCACACCTTCGCGATGGGCAGGCTGGCATCGGCGACGCACTCGTCCCAGTGTGTGACGAGGTTGTCGCACCATGCCTCGAGGGTGCGTGCGTAGTGGACCCGCAGGTTCTCGTGGTGCTGGACCTCGAGCCCGGCGTCCTCCATCGCGGTGACGATGTCGCCGGAGCCGGTCAGCTCACCGTCCGGGAAGACGTAGCGGCCGATGAACCCGCGCCGCGGCAGGCCGGGGTGCTGGTTGTCCGGGCGCGTGATCCCGTGGTTGAGCAGCCGGCCGCCGGGGCGCAGCCGCGAGCGCAGGAAGGCGAAGTACGCCGGGTAGTTGCGGACACCGATGTGCTCGATCAGGCCGATCGAGCTGATCGCGTCGAAGTCGCGCTCGCGCACGTCGCGGTAGTCGCAGTGCCGCACCTCGGCCAGCGGGTCGAGACCCTCGGCGAGCAGGCGCTCCTGCGCCCAGGTCGCCTGCTCGCGCGAGAGCGTGACACCGACGACCTCGACGCCGTAGTGCGTCGCGGCGTGGCGCACCATGCCGCCCCAGCCGCACCCGACGTCGAGCAGCCGCATCCCCGGAGCGAGGCCGAGCTTGCGGGCGACCAGGTCGAACTTGTGCTCCTGGGCCTGCTCGAGTGTCGCGTCGTCGTGGGGGTAGCAGGCGCAGGTGTAGGTCATCGACGGCCCGAGCACGTGCTCGTAGAACGTGTTCGACACGTCGTAGTGGTAGCTGATCGAGCTCGCGTCGCGCTCGCGGGAGTGCCGCAGGCCGCGGCGCCAGGTCGGCACGACCTCCTGCGCCGGGATCGGTGGCGGGACGAAGGCACGCGGCCCGAGCTGGCGGGCCCACTCCAGGGCCTGCGACATCGGCGGCCGGTTGATGTGCAGGGCGTCGTCGATGAGCTTGAGCATCTCGTAGGGGTTGCCCGGGTGCGCACCCTCGATCTCGAGGTCGCCCTTGATGTAGGCCCGGGCCATGCCGAGCGAGCCGGGTGCCGTCGCGAGGTAGGACACGCCGCGCGGGTTGAGGATGCGCAGACCCAGCGGTGCGTCGTGGCTTCCGGCGGTGCTGCCGTCGTACGCGGAGAACCGGACGGGTGCGTCGGCACCGAACAGTCCCTCGAACATGTCCCCGAGCGTGACCGTTCCGCCACGGGCCCTGGAGCCGTCGAGCCTGAACGCCGTCATCGTCGGTGCACCGCCTTGGCGTAGAGGTCCAGCAGCCTGGACCGGGGGTCGTGCCGCTTCTTGACCGCGTGGTAGTCCTCGCCGCCGTAGAGCGCCCAGAAGTCGTCCTCGGTGTAGTAGGCGTCGGAGTAGAGGCCCTTGTGGCCCCCGACGTCTGTGACCTTGGCCTCCACGGCCCGGTTGACGTCGCCGTCGACCCGGCCGTCCTCGATCGCGACGGTGGACCAGAACCCGACGTTGACGTAGGGGACACCGCGCCGCAGCGGGTAGAGCGGCCAGGGCGACGAGCCGGCGTCGGCGAACAGCGCGGACGGGCCGTCGTCGCGCAGCTGCAGGGGACACAGCCACACCGGCTCGATCGGGACCTCGGCCAGGAACCACCTCAGGAACTCGGCGGTGCGGTCCAACGGCACCTCGACGTCCTGCACGACGCGCTCGCGCGGTGCGCGTCCCCTGCGGGCGTCAAGACGCGCCGCCACGTGCCAGCGGTTCTCGAGGCGGACCAGCTTCCAGTAGACGTCGCTGCGCAGCCAGCGCTTGGGCCACAGCCGGCGCACCCGCGGGTTCTGCGCGCCGAACGCGCGCGAGCACCAGAACCAGTCGGTGTCCCACCGCCAGAGGTAGTCGCGCACCGTCAGGTAGTCGACCCGACGCCTCTGGACCGACCGGTAGTAGACCTCCATGCCGGTGTAGTCGCTCGTGTACGGCGCCTCCGCGGACCAGGTCCCGAGAGTGAGGTAGGCCTCGCCCGGGCCGAACACCGTGCCGTCGAGGAAGTCCACCGGCTCGCCGTCGTAGTCGCGGTCGGTGACCATCTGACCCATCGCGGCGACGAGGTCGTCGAGGTCGTGGAACCGGACGTGCCGCAGTCGCACGTAGGGCTGCACCGGCTCGAGGTCGATGGTGAGCCGCAGGGCGTACCCGAGCGTCCCGTAGGAGTTGGGGAACGCGCGGAACAGGTCGGCGTGCTCCCCGTCCGGCGTGGCGGTGACGACCTGCCCGTCTCCGGTGAGCACCTCGATCTCCCGCACCGACTCGTGCGGGAGCCCGGCCCGGAACGACGACGACTCGATACCGAGCCCCGTGACCGCCCCGCCGATCGTGATGGTCTTCAGCTGCGGCACCACGGTCGGCATCAGCCCGCACGCGAGCGTCGCGTCGACGAGGTCCTCGTAGGTGGTCATCGCCTGCACGTCGCAGGTGCGCCCGGCGACGTCGACGGACAGCACCCGGTCGAAGGCCGAGACGTCGAGGCCGGGCGTGTGCTGCCGCTCGCGCGGACGGAAGAGGTTCGAGGTGCGCTTCGCGAGCCGGACTGGCGCCCCGACCGGGATCGCGTCGTACTGCGCAACGAGCCGGTGCCGGGCCTGCTCGTGCTCGACCGTGACGCCTTGCGGGTGCGCGGTCATCCGACGATCTTACCGGCGGGACGCCGACCCGCGGCCGGGCTGCCCGACTCCTCCCGCTACGTCACCGCAGCACGACGGCCGGCGCGCGCCCGGCTCCTCGCGTCACCTCGCCCAGCCGGCACCGGTCCCTGACGGCAGGTTCTTCGATCGCTCCAGCGCCAGCAGGTCGACCACGTCCTCGGCCGGCATCGGCCGCCCCACGTGGAAGCCCTGCCCGAGGTCACAACGCATGTCGCGGAGGCGGACCAGCTGGTTCGGCCGCTCGATGCCCTCGGCCACCGTGCGCAGGCCGAGGTTGTGCGCGAGGTCGATGATGGCCGCGACGAGGAAGCCGCCCTGGTCGCGCCGCCCGAGCTCGTCGACGAACTCCTTGTCGATCTTGAGCACGTCGACCGGGAGCTGACGCAGCCAGGAGAACGACGAGTAACCCGTGCCGAAGTCGTCGACGGCGAGCCGCACGCCCAGCTCCTTGAGCACCTGCAGCCGCTCGATGGTCGGCTGCACCTCGGCCATGATCGCGCTCTCGGTGATCTCCAGGGCGATGCGCGACGGGTCGATGCCCGTGCCGGCCAGCACCGAGCCGACCTCCGCCCCGAACTCGGGCCGCCGCAGCTGGCGCTGCGACACGTTGACGCTCACCGACAGGCCGGGGTTGTCGACCGACCAGAGCGCGACCTGGCGGCAGGCCTGCTCGAGGACCCAGAGGCCGAGCGGCACGACGAGCCCGGTCTCCTCCGCCAGCGGGATGAAGGCGTCCGGGGCGATGATCCCCCGCTGCGGGTGCAGCCAGCGGACCAGTGCCTCGACACCGACGAGCTCGCCGTCTCCCATGGACACGATCGGCTGGTAGTGCAGCACGAACTCGCCGTTGTCCAGCGCCCGCTGCAGGTCGGCCCGCAGGTCGAGCCGGTGCAGGGCGGCCGCGTGCATGTGCGGCTGGTAGACGGCGTAGCGGCCCTTGCCGTCGGTCTTGACGACGTACATCGCCGCGTCGGCGTTGCGCAGCAGCTGGGCCGGTGTGACCGGGCCGTCGGCACCGGGAGCCTGCTCCCCGGCGAAGGCGATGCCGATGCTGCAGTGGGCGAAGACCTCCTTGCCCTCGATCAGCAGGGGCTCGCCGAGGACCGACATGATCCGCTCGACCGCGTGCACCGCCGACTGCTCGCCCGGCAGGTCGACCAGGACCATGGCGAACTCGTCGCCGCCCAGGCGCGCCGTCGTGTCCCCCGGCCGGACCAGCCCGGAGAGCCGCTCGGCGACGGCCTGCAGCATCGTGTCCCCGGCCGCGTGACCGAGCCCGTCGTTGACCGTCTTGAAGTCGTCGAGGTCGAGCAGCAGGACCGCGAGCCCGGTGCCCTCGCGGTCGCGTCGGGCCAGGCCGTGCGCGACCCGGTCCATGAACAGCGCCCGGTTCGCGAGCCCGGTCAGCTCGTCGTGGAACGCCTGGTGGGTCAGCTGCGTCTCGAAGCGCTTGCGCTCGCTCACGTCGCGGACCGTCACGACGGTGGCCCGCACGTTCGGGTCGCCCTGGAGGTTGTTGACCGCCGCCTCCGCGTCCAGCCAGCCGCCGCCGCGGCGACGCAGCCGCAGCTCGAGCCGCCGGGTCAGGCCGGGGCTGGACAGCACGTCGATCAGCCCGGACTGCGCCCGCACCAGGTCGTCGGGATGGCACAGGTCCTCGACGCTGTGCCCCACCAGCTCGCCGTCGGTGTAGCCGAACATCCGGTCCGCCGACGGGCTCTGGTAGGACACGACGGCGTCGCGGTCGACGAGCAGGATCGCGTCGGAGGAGTTCTGCACCAGCGCCCGGAACCGTGCCTCGCTCTTGCGCAGGTGCAGGTCGTCGGCCAGCGTCACCGACTCGAGAGCCAGCGCGAGCTGGGCGACGAGCGTCTCGACCGCCTCCCACGTGCCCGAGTCCAGCGGCACCCGCATGACGAGGACGACGACCGCGAGCAGCTCGCCGTGCACGCGCACCGGGAACACCCGCAGCTGACCGGTGACCACCCGTAGCGCCAGCGCGTCGACGAGGTCCGGGTCGAGCTCCTCGACGGCGACAGCGCGGAAGGTGCTGCCGGCCTCGACGTAGGGCAGCAGACCGGCCGCCATCGACCGGCCGCGTCCCCGGACGTCCGGCCGCCCGGCACCGGCGACGACCTCGACCTGGTCTGGCGAGCTCACGTCGACCAGGCGGCTGGTCACCTCGTCGCCGCCCACCAGCAGGTCCAGCGCGCGCAGCGCGGCAGCGTGGATGCGCGGTCGGTCACCGGCGGCCACGAACTCCGCCGCCGCGGCGCGCAGGGTCCGCTCGCGCTCGGCGGTCGCGGCGACGTCGCGCATCAGCAGGCCGACCCGGGCGATGACCAGGACCACGACCAGGCCGAGGCCGGCGGACAGCACGGCGATCTCGTCGTACTGGGCGCGCACGGCCTCCAGCCCGATCAGGGCCGGCGGGATCAGCACGACCGCCGCGAGCAGCGCGAGCCGGACGTGCGACATCGTCTCGCGGCGTCCCGACGACACCGCCACCCCTTCCCGGACGCCGGGGTGCAGGGCAGCCACGGCGAGCAGGACCGCCGCCAGGATCCAGCCGAAGTGAACCGGGTCGGACAGGTCGGCGCGGCCGCCCACCCCTGACCGCACGTGGACCACGTCGGTGACGAGCAGGACGGCGACACCGAGGGCGAGCAGGGTGGGCACCGGGCGGGTGGGGCCGCCGACCACCAGGCGGGTGGCGACGCCGAGGACGGTGACGTCGAGCACGAGGTAGGCCATCAGCAGGGCGCGCTCCGCCGCACCCGCGTCGGCCATCGCCGGCCCGACGAGCAGGACCCACCCGCCCATCCCGGCCGTGGTCGCCACGATGGCGGCGTCGACCAGGCCCGCCGTGTCCCGGGCCCGGTCGCCCTCGCGGTGCATGAGGTGCAGCCCGGCGACCAGCGCCGGGTAGCCGAGCAGGTAGAGCGCGTCGAGCGAGCCGAGCGCCGGCTCCGCGTCGCCGAGCAGCGCGGCGAGGTCGGCGACGGCGCGCACCGACAGGAAGGCCGCCACGAGCAGCCAGGCGATGCGGTGCGGCGGGCGGCGCAGCAGCACGCCGACGCCCACAGCGACTGCCGCGGTCAGCGACAGCGAGGCGCCGGCCAGCTCCCAGGCCGCGCTCATGACACCACTCCACCACGCACCGGCGCGTACGCCTAGCAGGCGGGCCGTGACCCTGCGTGACGATCAACCAGGTTCACCCGATCGGGCGCCCACGGAAGGGACCGGACGCGCCGGTCAGGTGCCGGTCAGGTGCCGGTCGGGTGCCGGTCAGTGCCGGCGGGACGCGCAGGCGATGCACCGGGTGGCAGCCGGGCGCACCGCCAGCCGCTCGGCCGCGATCGGCTCACCGCAGGACTCGCACCGCCCGTAGCTGCCGGCCTCCACCCTGGCGAGCGCCTCGTCCAGCGTGCCCACCTGCACCCGCGCCTCCTCCAGCAGCGCCATCGCCTGGGCCCGCTCGAAGGCGATGGTCGCGCCCTCGACGTCGTGCTCGTCGTCGGTGGCACCGCCCTTCGCCGACTCGACGATGTCGGTGACGTCGCGGTCCAGCGCGGCGATGCGCGCAGCGGCCGCGACGCGTTCGGCGACCAGCAGGGTCCGCGCGTCGTCGAGGTGGGGGGTGCGGGCAGGACGGGCGGCACGGGCGGTCATGCCCCCGCCAACGTGACAGCACCAGCCCGTGTTCCGCGGCGGCGCGCGCCCGGCGGGCGTCAGTCCGTCCGGTCCCGCCGGGTGCCCTCTCCGCGCAGGGCCACCGCCGGCGTCCGGTCACGCCGCACGAAGGCCACCGCACGCACGGCCGGCCCGAGCAGCAGGGTCAGCAGGACGGCGTAGACGGCGTGCCCGACCAGCCAGGCGGTGAGCCCGAGCTGGCGCACGCCGTACCCGCTGCTGATGCGCTGCACGGCCGGAGAGGACTCCTCGAAGCCCAGGGCCAGCACGGTCAGGACGAACAGCGCGCCGGTCAGGACCGCGGCAGGCGCCGCGACCTGCCGCGCGACGGGCGCCGCCGGCCGCCCGGTGGCCCGCCGGCCCAGCCACCACATGACCAGCAGCGCGACGATCACCGCCGGCACCAGGAACAGGACCGGTCCGAGGACGACGTCGCTGGCCCGCCGGTCGGCCAGGGTCGCCACCGGGTGGTCGGGCAGCACCCGGCGTCCGCTGAGCATCGCCTGCACGGCGTACGCCGGGTACATGACCGGTCGGCCCTGTGCGACAGCGACGACGGCCAGCACCACGAACATGGCGACCCCGGAGGCCGCGCCCGCGACCAGGCCGCCCAGCAGCCTGACCCGCAGCCCGGCCGGCGGGGGCACACCACCGGCGTCCTCCGCCTGCGTGCCCCGGTCGGTCGTGATCATGTCGTCGGTACCACGTCGGGCAACCATCGTGACGTCCTCCCGCTCCTGCGGCCGGCGCGCGGACCGCGCCGACCGGCCACCTCGGCTCCTGTCCAGCCCATGTTGCGACCGCAGTGACACCACGTTGCAGTCACATGACAACCCGCCGCCCGCGCCCCCTGAAGATCGTTTGCGACCTGAGTCCCCGACACGCCGTGGGGTGTACGGCGTGTCGGGTGAACGAGGTCGCAAACGAGCGGGTCGTGCGGGCGGTGCGGCGCGGGTCGGGGGGTCGCCGGCCTCAGGGCAGGTCGACCTCGCGGCCGGTGACGGTCTCGGGCGTCACCCGGACCCAGAACGACTCGGAGGCGTCCCGCACCCAGCGCTCGACGCCGAGCGCCTCGCACCGCGCGATGACGGCGTCGTCGTACTCGACGGCCGCCGGCCCCTTGACCAGCACGCTCCACGCCCTCCGGGCCGCCCGGTCCACGGAATCGGCCTCCAGCGCCACCACATGGCCGGAGACAGCCGTCTCCAGCTTGGCGCCCCACGTCGACCTGAACACCGGGGCGTCGTGGTCCAGCCCGAAGGTCACCGGCAGGATCTCGGGCTCCCCGTCGTGCACGAAGCCCACCCGCCCCACCGTCGCGTGGCGCAACAGGCTCAGGCACTGCGCGTACGGCAGCACCCGCAGGCCGCGCCGGTCGGTCGGCGCCGAGGTCGGGCCGGAACTCGTCATGGGAAGCCACCTCCGGTGGGTCACCTCGACCCTAGGAAGGCGGCCCGGACCGGGTGAGGGCACGAGGTCCTCGACCGGTGGGCACATCGTCCGCCGACGCACTACGCTCGGTGACCACCCTCTCCGGGGACCGCCCCGGGACCTGCGCCGGAGCCGGACCATGGACGAGGCCGAGCTACTGCCGTCGGCGGCACTCCCGCCCCTGGCCCGCGCGCGCCTGGACGAGCTGCTCGGCGAGCTGCTGACCAGGGTCGGTGACGTCCTCGACAGCCAGGAGCGGCTGCGCGTCCTGCTCGACGCCGTCGTCGGGATCGCGGCCGACCTCGACCTCGACTCGGTGCTCGAGCGGATCGTGCGCGTCTCCTGCCAGCTGGCCGACGCCCGGTACGGCGCGCTGGGCGTGCTGGGCGCCGGACCCGACCGCCGGCTCGTGCAGTTCGTCACGCACGGACTGACCGACGACCAGCGCGCGTCGATCGGCAGCCTGCCCAGCGGCCACGGCATCCTCGGCGTCATCATCGACTCCCCGGAGCCGCTGCGGCTGCAGCAGCTGGGCCAGCACCCGCAGTCCTACGGGTTCCCCGCGCACCATCCGCCGATGCACACCTTCCTGGGTGTCCCCGTCCGGATCCGCGACAAGATCTTCGGCAACCTCTACCTGACCGAGAAGCGCTCGGGCGGCCGCTTCACGGCCGAGGACGAGGAGATCGTCGTGGCCCTGGCTGCCGCGGCCGGCGTCGTCATCGAGAACGCCCGCCTGTACGAGGAGGCTGCTCGCCGGCAGCGTTGGCTCGAGGCCGCGGCCGAGATCACGGCGGCGCTGCTGGGCCAGGTCGAGCGCGAGAAGGCCCTCGAGCTGGTGGCCGACCGCGCACGTGAGGTCGCCGGCGCCGACATGGCAGCCGTGCTGCTGCGCGACGACGACGGCCTGCTGGCGGTGGCCGTCGTCTCCGGCTCGGCGGCCCGGCCGGTCCCGGCGGCACAGGACGTCGCCGTCACCTCCACCGCGGCCGGGGTGCTGGACGACGGGCACACGCTGCTGCTCGCCGGGGACGAGGTGCCCGCAGCACTGGCCGAGCTCGGCTTTGCCACGGCCGCTGACGGCCCGGGTCTCGCGTCCCTGCTGCTCCTGCCGCTCGGCGCCGACGGCCCGGCCGCGGGCCTGCTGCTGATGGCGTGGGCGGACGCCGAGACCCTGCGGCAGAGCGACCTCGGCCTGCTCGAGGCCTTCGCCGAGCAGGCCGCGCTCGCGCTGCAGGTCGCCCAGGCGCAGGAGGACCGCCATCAGCTGGCCGTCTTCGAGGACCGCGACCGGATCGGCCGCGACCTGCACGACCTGGTGATCCAGCGGCTGTTCGCTGTGGGGCTGACCCTGGACAACGCGGCCCGGATGGCCGTCCGTCCTGAGGTGGCCGAGCGCATCACCGGCGCGGTCGACGACATCGACGCCACCATCAAGGACATCCGGCGAACGATCTTCGAGCTCTCCGCCCCGGAGCTGTCCACCGACCTACGCGCGGAGCTGGCCGAGGTGGTCGCGGCGGCGGCGCCGGCGCTGGGCTTCCCCGCGCAGCTACGGACCGCAGGTGCGGTCGACTCGCTCGTTCCCGAAGCCGTCAGGCCGCACCTGCTCGCGGTGGCCCGGGAGACCCTGTCCAACGCAGCACGGCACGCGCGGGCCTCCAGGGTGGAGGTCAGCCTCGACGTGGCCGACGACGTGGTGCTGACCGTCACCGACGACGGCATCGGCTACGTCGGCGGCGGCCGGCTCAGCGGCCTGCGCAACATGGTCGAGCGCGCCGAGTCGTGCGGCGGGTCGTTCGAGATGGCTCAGGCCGGGCCGCCCGGAGGGACGGTCGCCGTCTGGCGGGTGCCCGTCCGCCGCTGAGCCGGCGGCACGGCGTCCTCCGCCGCACCCTGGACCAGGGCCCGCACCAGGTCCGACCCGGTGACGATCCCGACGACCGCGGCGGCGTCGTCGACCACGGCCAGACCGTCGACCTCGAAGCGGAGCATCGCCTCCGCTGCGGCCGACACCGGCTCGGACTCGTGGACGGAGAGCGGGCTGCGCGGCCCCACGATCGGCCGGACGATCTCGCCGACGGTCTGCCGTCGCAGGCTCATGGCGTCCATCGGCCACCGGGCCAGCACCTGGCGGTCGTCGAGGACACCGACGAGACCATCAGCCTCGTCGAGGACCACGAGGTGGCGCAGCCCCGTCTCGGTGAACCGCACCAGGGCCCGCCATGCCGAGTCGTGGTCCCGGACCACGGCCACCGGCGCCGACATCACGTCCCGCACCGATGCGTTGCGCGTCATGCCCCGGCCCGCGCTACTTGAGGAGGCCGAAGCGCGCCACCAGCGGCTGGCGCTCCCAGCGTCGCCCGATGCCCAGGGTCCGACCGGCCGACGTGACCGCCAGCACCACCAGCACGAGTGCGTACACGAGGTGGTCGTCCATGAAGGGGTTGTTCGGGGGAGGCAGGACGACGGTCCACATCATCACCATGAGCAGGGCGCCGCTCGCTGCCGCGATCCGCATCGCGACGCCGAGCATCAGGGCCACGCCGATGCCGAGCAGCCCGGCCATGAACAGCCAGTCCGCCCAGGCCGCGCCGGCGATGTCGTTGTAGAAGCCCTTGAACGGGCCCTCGGCGCCGAACGCCAGAAAGCCCTCGGTGGGGCTGCCACCGTTGATCCAGGCGGCGTCCCCGAAGCGGTCGAGGTTCCCCTCCTGGTCGTGCCCGGTCGCATAGCCGAGCGCGAAGGTCTTGTCGAGGAACGCCCACAGGAAGACCCAACCGATCGAGATGCGGGTGAGGGCGAGGGTGTACCGGTAGGCCTTGTGCCGCGAGGTCTCCTCGTGGACGGGCTCGGCGAGGAAGGCGTCGTCGGTGCGCAGCACCGGGTTCTTCGAGCGTGGGTCCGTGGCCGTCATGGGGGTGTCCTCCTGTGTCGTGGCTCTTCGTCCTGACACCTCGAGGATCGTCGGCGCCCACCCCCTCCCCCCAGTGACCAAGGGCCTGACGGGACAGCCCCTACGTCGCGCTCTCGACGGGACCGACGGCCCGCCGTGCGCGGCGGGTCACGGCTGCGGGAGGTGCTTCGTGGCGAACACGGCGGCCTGGGTGCGGCGCTCGAGGCCGAGCTTGGAGAGCAGGCTCGACACGTAGTTCTTCACCGTCTTCTCGGCGAGGAACATCCGCTCGCCGATCTGGCGGTTGGTCAGCCCTTCGCCGATCAGCGCGAGGATCTTCAGCTCCTGGTCGGTCAGCGGCGCCAGCGCCTTGTCCTTCGGCGGACCGGTCCGCAGTCGCTCGAGCACCTGCGCGGTCACGGCCGGGTCGAGCAGGGACTGGCCGGCGGCGACGCGGCGCACGGCGTCGAGCAGGTCGTGGCCACGGATCTGCTTGAGGACGTAGCCGGCCGCCCCGGCCATGATCGCCGAGAAGAGCGCCTCGTCGTCGTCGTAGGACGTGAGGATCAGGGCCGCGATCTCCGGGTGCCCGGACCGGATGTCACGGCAGACGTCGATGCCCGAACCGTCGGGCAGCCGGCCGTCGAGGACGGCGACGTGCGGGCGCAGCGCGGGAATCCGGCGACGGGCCTCCTCGGCCAGTCCGGACTCGCCGACCACCTCGATGTCGCCCTCGGACTCGAGCAGGTCGGTCAGCCCCCGGCGGACCACCTCGTGGTCGTCGAGCAGGAAGACCCGGATCGGGTCCTTGCCGGACGACGCCTCGGGCGCCGGTGTCTCTGTCATGGGACCCCTGTCTACCGGAACGCACCGGGGCACCGCACGGCACTGCGGCTCGCCGCACCCGGGACCTCCGGCCTGTCCTGCCCGGGACGTAGGTCCCGGCCGGGGGTCGTCGCCCGACGCCGGCCGGCCCGCCCGCACCGAAGAGGCCGTTCTCCCCCCGGGCACGGGTCCTCCGCACCTGCGACCCGACCGCTCCGGCGCACGACGCTCGAGCCGAGGCACCGAACGGCGGTGCGAAGGGCGGGAGGCTCGATGGCCACCGACGGTGGGACGACCAGGACCACACACCGGCCTCCGTCGCCGCGTGAGGAGATCGTCGTCGGCATCGACGAGAGCCCGGCCTCGGCGGCCGCCCTGCGCTGGGCCGCGGCGCACGGCCGGTCCACCGGCCTGCCGCTGCGCCTGGTGCACGCCTGGCAGATCTCGGCCGCGGCCTCCGCCGGGCTCGCCACCGGTGGTGGCGAGTACGTCGAGGCCGCGTCCGCGGACGCCCGGGCCCGCGCCACCCGCTGGGTGCTCGACACCCTCGGGGGGGACGCGGCCGGGGTCCGCTGGACGCTCACGGTGCACGAGGGCGGCCCCGGCCCGGTCCTGGCCGAGCTGGCGCGCGGTGCTCGCCTCGTGGTGGTGGGCACCCGGGAGCACACCGGTCTCCGGCGCGCCGTGACGGGCTCCGTCAGCCACTACGTCCTGTCCCACGCCGACGCGCCCGTGGTCGCCGTCCCGGCACCGGCCGCGCGAGAGCGGGGCCGGGGCGACCGGGACGCCATGGTGATGGGCCCGCTCTACTGAGCGACCCCGACGGCCCGGCCGGTCGGGACCTTGGTACCTGGCCCCTTCCCCCGGGGGAGGCAACGCTCGGCAGCGGAGGTGGCACCCATGTCCTCGACCACGCACCGCCGGCCGGGTCCCGCACCCGTCCTCACCGCTCACGACGTCGAGCTGCTGACGCGCACGGCTGTACGCGCTCCCTCGCTGCACAACACCCAGCCGTGGGCCTTCGCGTTCGGTGACCGGCACGTAGAGCTGTACGCCGACCCGAGCCGCCATCTCCAGCGCGCCGACCCGACGGGACGTTCGCTGCACATCTCCTGCGGAGCGGCGCTGTTCAACCTGCGGGTGGCCGCCGGGCACCTCGGCATGCACCCGCTGGTCCGGGTACTGCCGGACGACGACGACCCGTCGCTGATCGCCCGGATCGACACCGGCCACCGGCACCGCGCCCCGGGCAGCCTCGACGGCTACTACCGCGCGGTCTGGCTGCGGCGGACCAACCGGCTGCCGTTCCACGACCGACCGGTCCCGCCGGCAGCGATCGAGCGGCTGACGACGGCCGCGATTGTCGAGGGGGCCGCACTGCGTGTCTACGACGACGAGACCGAGGTCCGCCGGGTCGTGGAGCTGCTCCGCGCCGGTGACGCCGCAGACCGTTCCGACCCGGCCCGGGTCACCGAGCGCCAGGCCTGGGTGGGCGGACACCACCGTCGCGAAGGGATCCCGCTCGAGTCCCTGGGCCCCCGCCCGGCCGGACAGGACGCTGCGTTCCGGGACCTCGGCTACGCGGTGTCGACCGTCCGGGACTCGGCCACTTTCGAGCAGGCACCCACCCTGGGCATGCTCTCCACGCCGCTGGACGGTCCGGCCGACTGGGTCCGCGCCGGCCAGGCGCTGGAACGGGTGCTGCTGGAAGCGACGCTGTCCGGGCTGTCGGTGTCCTTCCTCAACCAGCCCCTGGAGCACCGGGACCTGCGGTGGCTGGTCCGCAACCCGCTCACCGGCGTCGGTCACACCCACATGCTGCTGCGCATCGGGTTCGGCGACGAGGTGCCCCTGACCCCGCGGCGTCCGCTCGACGAGGTACGCCGCGCACCGCGCTTCGCCAGCTGACCCGTACCCGTCCCGACCGGCTGGATCGGCTGGATCGGCCGGATCGGCCGGGGGTCAGCCCCGAGCCAGCTGCCACCCGGTGAGCACCGTCGGCGGCAGGCGCACGGCCACGTCGAGCGGACGTGCGCCCCACGCGGGCACCCGGCTCGCGATCCGCGCGCACTCCGCCAGGTCCCGGACGATCTCCGCCACGCCGGTCGCCACGACGCTCCAGCCGGACGCGGTGGCGAGGTCGATGCGGTCGGCCTGCAGGGCGAGCACGCCGCCCTCGGCCGCGACAGCAAGCCTGGAGCCGGTCTCGGTGCGGCACACCACCATGCCCCCCAGCACCGCGAACGCGACGGGTACGACGGCGGGCATGGCACCGGCGGTGAAAACCACCCGCCCGAGTGTCACGCCCGAGAGCAGGTGCAGGCACTGCTCCCGGGACAGGGCTCCGGTGGGCTGGGTCACCTGCGTCCCGCTCCTCACCCGGCACCGTCCACCCTGCAGCTCAGTGGACGACGGCGACGGGACAGCGGCTGTGGTGCAGGACGGACTGCGCGACCGATCCGAGCAGGGTCTCTGCGGCGAGGCCGCGGGCCCGGGAGCCGACGACGACCAGGTCGGCGTGCTCCGAGGCCATGGTCAGCAGGTGTGCCGCGTGCCCAGGCACGACCTCGGCGACCAGCCGTACCTGCGGGTGCTTGTCGCGCCACGGGGCGAGCTCGGCCTCCAGCAGGGCTTGTTCCTGCTCCTGCAGCCACACGGCGTCCGCCGGCAGCGGCAGGACGTTGGCGGCACCCTGCAGCGACGCGTGGCGCCAGGCCCGCAGTGCGACGACCGGAGCCGCGCCCTCCGACTGGGCGGCTCGGCTCATGGCCCAGTCCAGGGCCCGCTGGGCAGCGGCTGTCCGGTCGAAGCCCACCACGGTGCGGGTGGCGGCCCGGTCGTGGTGGTCGCGGACGACGACGACCGTGCCCGGCGCGTGGCGTGCGGCGTACTGGCTGACCGACCCGAGCAGCAGCCCGGCGACCCGGGTGTGCCCACGGGCGCCGAGGACAAGGACGTCGTCAGGTCCGGCCGCCGCAGCGATCGGCGGCGCCGCGTCGAACCCGATCGGCTCGAGCCGGAGGATCTCGGTCTCCACCGCGGGGGCGTGCGCAGCGAGCTGGCGAGCCTCCCGCAGGACGTCGTCCACCCCGGCCTGCTCCCTGCTGGCCAGCGCGGGCTCGTCCTCACCCAGGAACCGGCTCTCCACGTGCACCAGCACCATCGGGAGGTGCTGACGACGGGCCTCGCCCACCGCCCAGCCGGCGGCGCTCCCGCTCTCCTGAGAGCCGTCGACGGCGACCAGCACCCTGGTCGTCCTGCGGGTGTCGCCCATGATCTCCTCCTCGGTAGTTCCGGACCTCCGGGTAGCCGTCGGCGCGGACGCGTCAGTGGGCGCCGTGCACGACGGCGACGGGGACCGTGGCGTGGTGCAGGACCCCATGGCTCACCGAGCCCAGGACGATGCTCCGCACGGCGCCGTGCCCGCGGCAGCCGACGACGAGCAGGCGCGCATCTCGGGCCCGCTGCACCAGGGTGGCCACCGGATGGGCCAGCGCGACCTCGTGGCGCACCTCGACGTCGGGGAACTTCTCCTGCCAGCCCGCCATCGACTCGGCAAGGACCAGCCGCTCCTCCTCGCGGACCGCGGCCGGGTCGTAGCCCAGCAGCATCATCCGGCCGGACCCGGTCCGGGTGACGTCGTACCAGGCGTGCAGCGCGGTCAGCGGCTCGTCCACGTCGGCGGCCGCCTCGAAGGCGTAGCGGATCGCCGGCTCGGACACGGCCGACCCGTCGACACCGACGACGACCCCCCGACGGGCCGAGGCCGTCTCGTCCGGGGCCGGCACCGCGATCACCGGGCACCGCGCGTGTGAGGCGACGTGCAGGGTCGTGGACCCGACGAGCAGGTCGGCGAACCCACCCGCGCCACGCGAGCCCAGCACGACCGCGGCGGCGCGCGCCGACTCCTCGAGCAGCTTCTCGGTCGCCGACCCCGTCTCCAGTCGGGTGCGGATCTCGACATCCGGGTGCAGCGCGGTCACCACGTCGCGCACGTCCGCGACCAGTCGCCCGGCCACGTTGCGCAATACAGCCTCCGTGTCCGTCACCCGGCCGGAACTCGGACGCACCTCGAACTGCGACGGCTCGAACGCGTGGACCAGGAGCAGCGGGACCCGGGCGCGCGCTGCCAGCCCCGCGGCGTACTCCACGGCCGCCCAGGCCTGCGGGGACCGGTCGAGCCCCACCACCACCGGGTGCTTCGACGTGTCCATCGCTCCTCCTCGCCGGTCATGACTCCTGAGGCTCAGGACACTCCCTCTCGGGCCCGGCGGGCAGGGCCGACCGGCAGCCGGTGGGCGGGACCAAGGACACGTCCGGCGGAGGAGGGACCTTGGTCCCGTCCGCTGTTGTCACCGGGCCCTGGGCCGTTGCCGGCCCCGATTCCTAGCGTCGGAGGCCCACGAGGACGTCGGAGGTGGTGACGGTCATGACGGTGCACACAAGGGCGGATGATCCGGTGCTGGTCGGTGTCGACGGGTCCGAGGCGAGCACCCAGGCGGTGCGCTGGGCGGCCCGAGAGGCCGCTCTGCGTGGCACCGGGCTGCACGTGGTGCACACCTGGCTGTGGCCCCTCTACCACGTCCCGCTCGGCGGCTCGTCGATGGTGGCACCCGGGGCCGGGCTGGAGGCCGAGGCGACGCGCGTCCTCCGGGAGGCGGAGACGACGGCTCGCGACGTCGCCCCCGACGTGCCGGTCGAGACGTCACTCGTGGTGGGCGAACCGGCCACCGAGCTGCTGCGTCGGGCGCCGGGCTCCCAGCTCGTCGTCGTGGGCAGCCGCGGCCTCGGCGGCTTCACCGGGCTGCTGCTCGGCTCCACGAGCATCTCCCTGTCCGCCCACTCCCCGACGCCCGTGGCCGTGGTGCGCGGCACCGAGGACGTGCAGGGACCGGTGGTGGCCGGGGTGGACGACACCGGCGCCGCCGACATGGTGCTGCGGCGCGCGCTGGAGGAGGCGGCCCTGCACAGCGCCGACGTTCTGGTCGTGCACTCCTGGCGGTACGGGACGAAGGCGCACGTCGCCGCCCCGGGCTACGACCTGACCGCGCAGGCCGCCCGGGAGCAGTCCGAGGAGATGGTCGAGAAGGCGTTGGCCCGGGTGGCCGGCGACCTCGTCGAGGTCCCCGTGTCGGTCCGGCTCGGCGAGTCGTCGCCGTCCGCCGACCTGGTGGCCGCTTCCCGTGGCGCCCGGCTGCTGGTCGTGGGCTCGCGCGACCTCGGCTCGCTGCGGGGGATGCTCCTCGGCTCGGTCACCCACGCGGCCGTGCACCACGCGGCCTGCCCCGTGCTCGTCGAGCGCTGAGCGCCGGACCGGAGGCATGTCATGACCAGCACCGCACCCAGAGTCGTCATCGGGGTGGACGGGTCGACGGGGTCCCAGCAGGCGGTCCGCTGGGGGCTCGACCACGCCGAGCGTCGCGGCGCCGCCGTGCTCCTGCTGCACGCCTACGACCCGGCGGTCAACGACATGCGGATCGGGGGCGGCTACCTCGCCGGAGTCCTCACCGACATGTACGACGTGGCGCACGACCTGGTCGAGGCCGCCCGTCTGACGGCGGAGCAGTCGCACCCCGCAGTGGCCGTGACGACGCGACTGGTGGACGACTCGGCATCCGGCGCCCTCATCGACGAGTCGGTCGACGCCGACCTCGTCGTCGTGGGCTCGCACGGTGCCGGGGCGTTCAGCGCGCTCGTCGCGGGATCGACCACGATGAACCTCGCGACGCACGCCACCTGCCCCGTCGTGGCCGTCCCGGACGCCGCGACGGCAGCCTTCGACGGTCACGGGGTCGTCGTCGGCGTCGACGGCAGCGAGATCTCCGACGACGCCGTCGGCTTCGCGTTCCGCGAGGCCGCGGAGTGCTCGGTCCCGCTCACGGCTGTCGCCGCCTGGACGGACCCGGTGCTCCCGGCTGTCGCCGCCGCCGCGTTCCCGACGCACGAGGACCCCGTCCGCCATCTGCAGGAGGCGCACGAGCAGCTGCGCACCTGGGTCGAGCCGTGGGCCGAGAAGTACCCGGACGTGGAGCTGCACCGGAAGGTCGTGAACGACCGTCCCGTCCGGGCGCTGGTCGCGGCCGCCGAGGGCGCGCAGCTGCTGGTGGTCGGCTGCCGTGGACGCGCAGCGCTGCGCAGCATGCTGCTCGGGTCGGTGACCCAAGGCGCGCTGCACCTCGCGAGCTGCCCCGTCGCCGTGGTCCACCACCACGGCTGACCGAGGGCCCGTGCCCGGAGTTCGGTCAGTGCGGAGTTCGGTCAGTGCAGGTCGCGCCGGCGTAGCCGGACGAGACCGGCCACGACGGCGACCGCGGCCACGGCCAGCGGCAGCAGCACCGCCTGCAGCCACAACCGGACCGTGAACCCCTCACCGAGCGCGTCGGCGTCGAGGAGCCAGAACCACGGCGAGACCAGCCTCAGGTCCGACAACGCGCTCACCAGGCCGGCCAGGCCGTAGAGGACGTACGTGCCGGCCGCGACGGTGGACCCGGCGGCGACGGCGGTCCCCCGCAGTCCGGTGGCAGCTCCCGCACCGAAGGTCACGCCGGCGAAGCACAGGGCCAGCGCCCACACGGCGATGCCGGCGGCCCACAGCGCATCACCGGGGAGCGCACCGAGCCCCAGTGCCGGGGCGGTGACCGCCAACGCCGCTGTCGTCACGACGACGACCACCAGGATGACGAGCGCGACGCCGACCAGCCGCTCCAGCGCGACCCGGGTGCGCCCCACGGGGTTGGCGAGCAGCATCTCGAGGGTGCCTTCTGCCTCGGCGCCGGCGATCGACCAGGCGGCCGCGCCGATCCCCAGCACCACGAGCAGCAGCGGGAGGACGTTGGCGTAGAGCTGCGAGCTCAGGTAGCCGGCGGGCGAGCTGATGCCCCCGGACGCCCCGAGGAGCTCGACCAGCCCTTCCGGCAGCGAGTCCATGTACGAGTCGAGCTCGGCCGACGAGTCGCGCACGGACGGGTAGGCGGCGGCGAAGGTGACCGACATCGCCGCGACCGCGAGGGTCCACCACAGCGTCGAGCGACGTCGGTCGCGCAGCATCTGGCGCAGCACCAGGGGACGGGCGCTCATGAGGCCGGGCCACCGGGACCGTAGAACGCGAAGAACACGTCCTCCAGGTCCGCCTCGTGCGTGACGACCCGCTGCACGTCGTACGGCGCGACGACCCGGACGAGGTCCGCGACCGGGCCGTCGACGTCGACCTCCAGGCGGACACCGTCGGCCTGCCAGGAGACGACCCCGGGGACCCCGTCGAGCAGGCGGTCCGGGGGCGGCACCGCGAGGTACAGCTCGATCCGCTCGCGGGCCAGCCCGCGCAGCGCCGCGACGGTCGTCTCGTGCACGACGACGCCCTCTCGCAGCATGGCCACCCGGTCGGCGACGTCGGCCACCTCCGGCAGGACGTGCGAGGAGAAGAGGACCCCCGCACCGGCCGCCGCCCGTTCCCGGACCAGCGCGACGGCCTCGCGCTGCACCAGCGGGTCGAGTCCACCCGTCGGCTCGTCCAGGACGAGCAGCTCGGGCTCGTGCATGACCGCCTGGACCAGGCCCACCTTGCGCCGGTTGCCGGTCGACAGCTCACCGACCCGGCGACCGGTGTCGACCCCGAGTCGTTCGCACAGTGCACCGATCCGCCGGGCGGGCACTCCGCCACGCAGGTCGCCGTACCACTCGAGCAGCTCCGTGACCGTGAGCCTCGGGTGCAGCGACGCGTCGGCCGGCAGGTACCCCACGCGCACCCGCACCGCCGGGTCGTCCGTCCGGCCGCCGAGCACCCGCACCGAGCCCGCCGTCGGACGCAGGTAGCCCATGAGCGTGCGGAGGATCGTCGTCTTGCCCGCGCCGTTCGGGCCCAGCAGGCCCACCACCTCACCGCGGCGTACGGCCAGGTCGACACCGGCCACCGCCTCGACCGTCCCGAACCGCTTCACCAGGCCGACGACCTCGGCCCGCGGCGTCTCCGTCGAGCTCGTCATCGTGGCTCCCCCAGCCGGCCGGTCACCTCACGAGCCGATCAGTCTCATCTCGTCGACCGCGATCTCGTAGAGCCGGGCCGGGGTCAGCTCGGTCGCGTCGGCGAGGTTCTGCTCCAACGGGACGAGGACCTCTCGCTGCAGACGCTGCACCACGGCCCGGTCGTCGCCGGCGCGGGCGAGCAGCTCGCCGGCCAGCGCCGCGCGCGCCTCGCCCCAGTCGAGGATCGGGTCCGCGGGCGGACCGGCGGTGTCGACGATCTGCTGGAGGAGGGTGGCGTCGCCGTGCGCGACGGCGTTGAGCCAGACCCAGGGCGGCGCATGGCGGCCCCCGGCCCCGCCGAAGAGATGCTCCTGCAGCCGGCCGTCGAGGAAGGCCGACGCCTCGTCCGCGAGGGCCGGACCTCCCCAGGACGGCCGGCGGACCTTCGGGCGCCACGAACGCCAGGTGGCCATGACGGGCTCCTCTCGTCCGTCCCCACCCTGCCGAAGCCCCCGGGTGCGCATCAGGGCCCTCCGGCCCCCGGACGGAGGGCCGGGGTCACTGGGCAAGCGCAGCGGTGTCCCGGGCGATGACGAGCTCCTCGTCCGTGGCGATCACCAGGGCCACCGGACCCCCGCCCGCGCTGACCCGGCCGAGGGTCCGCACGCCGTGCTCGGCGTTGGCGGCCCGGTCCTCGACCAGGCCGAGGAAGCCGAGGAGGCCCAGCACCGCGCTGCGCACCTCGACCGAGTGCACCCCGATCCCCCCGCTGAAGACCAGCGCGTCGAGGCCGCCGAGGGGAACGACCAGCGCGGCGACCGCCTTGGCGGCCCGGTAGCAGAACACGTCGACCGCCAGCCTGGCCGCCGCCGAGCCGCGGCCGGCGGCCTCGGCCACCGTCCGCATGTCGTTGCTCAGCCCGGACAGGCCCAGGAGGCCGCTGTCGTCGTTGAGGGCGGCGAGCACGCCGTCGAGGTCCAGGCCGGTCCTCCTCGCGACGTAGCCGATCAGGGCCGGATCGACGTCCCCGCTGCGCGAGCCCATGACCAGGCCCTCCAGCGGCGTCAGGCCCATCGTCGTGTCGACCGACTCACCCGCCCGCACGGCGGTCGCGCTGCAGCCGTTCCCGAGGTGCAGCGTGACCAGCCGGAGCCCGTCGGTGCCCCTCCCCAGCAGCTCGGGAGCCCGGGCAGCCAGGTAGCGGTGGCTGGAGCCGTGGAAGCCGTAGCGGCGCACGTCGTGCTGCTCGTACCAGGCCCCGGGGATCGCGTAGCGGTAGGCGACGGGGGGAAGGGTCCGGTGGAAGGCCGTGTCGAAGACCGCCACCTGCGGCAGGTCGGGCAGCGCCGCACGGGCCGCCTCGATGCCGGCCAGGTTGTCGGGCAGGTGCAACGGGGCGAGGTCGACCACCTGGCGCAGCCCGGCCACGACCTCGTCGTCGACGACCACCGACTCGGTGAAGCGGGTGCCGCCGTGGACCACCCGATGACCCACCCCCTGCAGGCCGCCGCGCTCCTCGTCCGACAACGAGTCGAGGACGTGGCTCACGATGCCCCGGTGCGACCCGTCCGACGGCTCGGCCGCCTCGTCACGGCCGTCGCGCCGGACGTGCACCACCGTGTCGTCGTCCCCCGCCCGCTCCGCCTCGGCGGTGACTGCGCGCCGGCCCGACGTCGGGTCGACGACAGCCAGCTTGACCGACGAGCTGCCGCTGTTCACGACGAGCACGCACCGCGGGACGGTCGGCACCCCTAGACCTGCCCGACCGGGTCGCCCAGCACCCAGTCCCGGACCTCCGGCATGTCCTCGAGGTGCTCGACGACGTACGCCGCGTGGTCGGCGAGGCGCTGCTCGCACCACGCCTTGAGCTCGCTCGCCCCAGGTGGGGTGCGCCGGGCGTTGTTCAGTGCGTCCATGACGAGGTGGAACCGGGACGCCCGGTTGCGCACCACCATGTCGAACGGGGTGGTCGTCGTGCCCTCCTCGATGAACCCGCGGACCCGGAACCGGTCCGCATCCGGCCGCCCGTGGACCAGCTGGTGAACGGCACCGGGGTAGCCGTGGAAGGCGAAGACCACGTCGACGTGGTCGGTGAACAGCTCCTTGAACAACGTCTCGTCCATACCGTGCGGGTGGTCCTTGCGGCGCGGCAGCGCCATGAGGTCCACGACGTTGACGACCCGGGTGCGGAAGTGCGGGAGACGCTGCCGCAGGATGTCGGCGGCCGCCACTGTCTCCATCGTGACCACGTCGCCTGCGCAGGCCAGGACGATGTCGGGGTCTGCCGTGCCGTCGTCGGTCCCCGCCCAGGACCAGACGCCGGCGCCCCGGGCGCAGTGCTCGACGGCCTCGTCCATGGTCAGCCACTGCAGCTGCGGCTGCTTGTCGATCACCACCAGGTTGACGTACGACCGCGAGCGGAAGCAGTGGTCGGCGACGGACAGCAGGCAGTTGGCGTCCGGTGGGAGGTAGACCCGGCCGATGTTCCCCCGGGCAGTGATGACGTTCTGGATCAGACCCGGACCCTGGTGGCTGAACCCGTTGTGGTCGTTGCGCCACGCGGTCGAGGTCAGCAGGACGTTGAGGCTGGGCACCCTTGCCCGCCACGGGAGGTCGTCGGCCTCCTGCAGCCACTTGCTGTGCTGGATGGTCTGCGACGCGCTCACCATCGCGAAGGCCTCGTAGGTCGCGAACCACCCGTGCCGGCCGGTGAGCGTGTAGCCCTCGAGCCACCCGTGGCAGTTGTGCTCCGACAGGACCTCCATGACCCGGCCGTGCCGCGACAGCGCCACGTCGTCGGGGGTGACGCGCTCGGCGAAACCGCGGTCGGTGGCCTCGAACACGGCGCCCAGCCGGTTGCTGTTCGTCTCGTCCGGGCAGAACAGCCGGAACCGGTCCGGGTTCGCGCGGTAGACGTCGCGCATCATCTCGCCGAGCCGGCGGGTCGACTCCGCCCGCACCTCGGCCGGTCCCGGGACGTCGACGGCGTAGTCGCGGAAGTCCGGCAGGTCCAGGTCGCGGGTGAGCAGCCCGCCGTTGGCGTGCGGCGTCGCGCTCATCCTCAGCGCCCCCTCGGGGTTGGCCCGACGGACGACCTCGGTCGGCGAGCCGGCGGCGTCGAACAGCTCGTGCGGCCGGTAGGACCGGAGCCACTCCTCGAGCAGGCGGAGATGGTCCGGGTCGTCCTTCACCCCGGACAGGGGGACCTGGTGGGCGCGCCAGGTACCGGCGACCTGCACCCCGTCGACGACGTCCGGGCCCGTCCAGCCCTTCGGCGTGCGCAGCACGATCATCGGCCAGCGCGGTCGGGTCCCGTCCCAGTCACCGCCACGGGCCGACGCCTGGATCCGCCGGATGCCCGACCAGGCGTGCGCCAGGGCGGCGGCCAACCGGTGGTGCATGCCCGGCAGGTCGTCGCCCTCGACCTCGATCACCTCGTAGCCGTGCCCCTCGAGCAGCGAGCGGACCTCTGCCGGGTCCTTGCGACCCAGCACGGTCGGGCCGGCGATCTTCGCGCCGTTGAGGTGCAGCACCGGAAGCACCGCCCCGTCGCGCTCGGGGTTGAGGAAGGACACGCCCTTCCAGGACCCCTCCAGCGGTCCGGTCTCGGCCTCCCCGTCACCCACCACCGCCAGCGCGAGCAGGTGGGGGTTGTCCATGACGGCCCCGAAGGCGTGCACCAGGACGTACCCCAGCTCGCCGCCCTCGTGGATCGACCCGGGGGTCGTGACCGAGACGTGGCTCGGGATGCCGCCCGGTGCGGAGAACTGCCGGAAGAGCCGGCGCATGCCCTCGGTGTCGAGGGTCACCTCGGGATAGGTCTGCGTGTACGCGCCCTCGAGGTATCCCGCAGCGACCAGTGCCGGCCCGCCGTGCCCGGGCCCGGCGAGGTAGAGCACCTCCTGCCCCGTCTCGCGGATCAGCCGGGAGACGTGCGCGTACAGGAAGGACAGCCCGGGGCTGGTCCCCCAGTGGCCGAGCAGTCGCGGCTTGATGTGCTGCGGGGCCAGCGGCTGCTCCAGCAGCGGGTTGGCCATCAGGTAGATCTGGCCGACCGTCAGGTAGTTGTTCGCCCGCCACCAGGCGTCCAGCGTGGCGACCTCGTCGTCGGTCGGGTGCGCGAGCCTGTCCACCAGCTCGTCGGCCGGAGCGGTGACGCCTGTCTCGGTCATGGCCACGGAACTCCTCCTGCGACGGGACACGTTCGCCGGCCCGACGCTAGCCGCCGGGGCGGGCCGGCGGGGGTTTCCGGACGCGCTACGAGCTGCAGACCACCTTGAGGGCACCGGAGTCGCCGGGCTGCGAGAAGACGTCGTACGCCGCCATCATCTCCGCCAGCGGGAAGCTGTGGGTCACCAACGCCGCGGGGTCGAGCTGGTGGTTGGCCACGAGCCCGAGCAGCCTGGGCGTCGTCGAGGTGTCGACCAGGCCCATGCTGATCGTGACGTCCTTGATCCACAGCGACTCGAGGTGCAGTGTCGCAGGAGCCCCGTGGACCCCGACGTTCGCGACGTGCCCGCCCGCGCGGACAAGCTCCGTGCACAGCTCGAAGGTCTCCGGCACGCCCACGGCCTCGATGACCACGTCGGCCCCGAGACCGCCGGTGATGTCGGTGACCAGCCCGACCGGGTCCTCGCCGCCGTCGCCGTTGCGGACGACGATGTCCGCCCCGAGGCTCTTGGCGGCGTCCAGCCGGCTGCCCACCGGGTCGACCACCACGACGTGCGAGGGCGAGTAGAGCCGTGCGGTCATCACGGCGGCCAGCCCGATCGGGCCGGCACCGACCACGACGACCGTGTCGCCCGGACGGACGCCACCGGCGAGGACCCCCACCTCGTAGCTCGTGGGCAGGATGTCGGCGAGCAGCACGGCCGCCTCGTCGGAGACCGTCGCCGGCAGCCGGTGAAGTGACATGTCGGCGAACGGCACACGCACGTACTCCGCCTGGACGCCGTCGATGAGGTGACCCAGCAGCCAGCCGCCGCCGCCGCGGCACTGGCCGTACCGGCCCTCACGGCACGGCGGGCAGGTGCCGCACCCGTTGATGCAGGACACCAGCACGCGGTCGCCCGGCTGGACCGAGCGGACGGCCGAGCCCACCGCCTCGACGGTGCCGACGGCCTCGTGTCCCAGGACGCGTCCCGGGGTCACCGCCGGCACGTCCCCCTTGAGGATGTGCAGGTCGGTGCCGCAGATCGTCACCGCGTCGATGCCGACGATGGCGTCGGAGTCGTCCTGGATCATCGGGTCGGGGACCTCGTCCCAGGACCGCTGGCCCTTGCCGTGGAACACGAGTGCGTGCATGACGTTCCTCCTCGCCGCGGCCGGCGGGTCGTCCCGCCGCTCCAGCTCCGACGCTAGGGACCGGCCCGCGCGCCCGCGCAGGGCCGCCGGTCCTGACGTGAGGGACCTTCGCCCCGTCGAGGCGGCCCGTTACGCACTCGTGGTGGCTCCGCGGCGCGGGTGTGCTGGGAGCGTCCCGAGTGAGGAGCCCACCATGACCGGTCACGACCACTCCGTCGTCGTCGGCGTCGACTGGTCCGACGCCGCCCGCGCAGCCGTGGAGCACGCCGCGGCCACCGCCGCGTCCCGGCGCCTGCCACTACGTCTGGTGCACGTTCTGGAGCCGCCGCTGTACCCCGTCCGCCCCGCGGTGGGGCGCATCCACGACCTCGACCTGGTGCTGCGCAAGGCGGGCCAGCGACTGCTCGACGAGGCAGTCGACGTGCTCGCCCTCACCTACCCGCAGCTGCCGGTGACCACCGCCGTGGTCAAGGGGTCCGCGGTGGAGGTTCTCGTCGCCGAGTCCAGGACGGCCGAGCGCGTCGTTCTCGGCTCGCGTGGCGCCGGCCTGTTCACCCAGCTGCTCGTCGGCTCGACCGCGCTGCAGGTGGTGTCGCTGGCCTCCTGCCCCGTGCTCGTGGTGCCCGCCCCGCCGTCCCACGACCTCCCGCGCAGCGGCGTCGTCGTCGGGGTGGACGGGTCGCCGCGCTCCCACGCGGCCCTGGGCTTCGCCTTCGACACCGCCGACGAGTGGGACGAACCCCTCGTCGCGGTGCACGCCTGGACCGACCCGGCGCGACTGGCGCCGCACGCACAGCTGCCGCTCGTGTACGACCCGGCGCTCGTGATGCGCGAGGAGGAGGTCGTGGTCGCCGAGGCGATGGCCGGCTTCGCCCAGCTGCACCCCGACGTGAAGACCGAGGTGCTCGTCGTCCACGACCATGCCGTCCACGCCCTGTCGACCGCGGGCGCCGTCGCCCGCCTGCTCGTCGTGGGCAGTCGCGGTCGCGGTCCGGTGAGGGCGCTGTTCCTGGGCTCGGTGAGCCACGGGGTGCTGCACCACGCCACCGGACCGATCGCGGTGGTTCCGGGCGGCTGAGCCGTCGGGACCAAGTGCCCTGGTCCGTCAAGGCTCCCGGAGGGAGCGTCCTGCTCCGGAGGTGGTGCCACGTGCGAGTACACACGTCAGCGGACGAGGAGCTGGGCCTGGTGATGGTGTCGCTGCACGGTCCGCCCTCGCAGCGCACGGCGGAGGGAGTACGCCGGGTGCTCGACGAGGCCGCGCGCGCCGGCGCCACCCGGGTACTGGTCGACCTGCGCGAGCTCGACGACGTGGACCCGGCGACCGCTCTGGTCCTGCTCGAGTCCGACGACCGGTTCAGGGCAGGCGGCGGGTGGATGTGGCTCGTCCACGGGGCAGGGAAGGTCGGCAGCTCGCTGCGGTTCATGGGCGTCCACGACCGGGTCCGGTCCTCGCCCACCCGCCGGAGCGCCGGGTGGCCGGCCGCTCGCACCTGACCCCACCGCCTCGACCCGGACGTGCGTGACGACCGTCGTCCGGACGCGTGCGTCCCTGCTCCACGCCGGTAGGGTCCCCGACCGTGGACATGCTGAGGGGCGCCGAGATCGCCGAGGCGGGGCTGGCCGACTGGCGCAAGCTGGCCCAGGGACTGCACGCCCGCTACCTGGTCGACGACTTCGGCACCGGTGCACGGTTCGTCGCCGCGGTGGGCGAGGCGGGGGACGCGCTCGGACACCACCCGAGCGTGGCACTCGGCAACGGGTTCGTCGACCTCAGGCTGGTCAGCCCCGACGCCGTCTACCGCGACGACGAGGGCACCGAGCACGTCGTCGAATGGGTGACCCAGCAGGACGTCGACCTCGCGCGACGGATCACCGAGATCGCCGTCGACCACAAGGTCGAGGCCGACCCGGCCTCGGTCAGCGTCGTCGAGCTCGGCCTCGACACGGCGCACTCCGCGACCATCGCCCCGGTGTGGGCCGCCCTGCTGACCGGGAACGCCGGGGCCCAGGGCCACGGGTCCCCCAGCGACGAGATCCGGGACGCCACGGGCCGGGTACCGAACCTGTGGTTCGGCGATGCCGACGAGCACGGGACGCCTCGTCAGCGGTTCCACGTCGAGGTCTACGTGGCGCCCGAGGTGGCCGAGCAGCGGATCGCCGCCGCGGTCGCCGCGGGCGGGACCGTCGTCGACGACAGCGACGCGCCGTCGATCACCGTGATCGCCGACCAGGACGGCAACGTGGGAGCCCTGTGCGTCGCCGCGTCCCCCGCGACGGCGGACTGAGCCACCGAGGACCCGGGACTGCCCGGTTCGGGACGTTGGGCCCTCGTCGCCGCGGGTGCGCGCTCGCAGGCTGGGGTCATGACGACGACGCTGCTCGACCTGACCGCGGTCGTGGACCTGGCCCGGCTCGCTCCCTCGGTGCACAACACCCAGCCGTGGCGCTTCCGTGTCGACGGTGACGTCCTCAGCCTCTCGCGGGACACCGATCCCGAGCGCCGGCTGGACGTGCTCGACCCGGCCGGCCGGCAGCAGGTGATCAGCTGCGGGGCGGCGCTGCACCTGGCCCGCCTGGCGCTGCGTCTGCAGGGCATGGACGCCGAGGTCGTCCGGCTGCCGCCGCTGGCCGAGCCGGGGCTGCTGGCGCACCTGGTACCCGTCCCGGGGCACCCGGTGTCCAGCCAGGACGTCGTGCTCGCCGAGGCGGCGCGTCACCGGCACACCCAGCGTGGACGCTTCGAGGACCGGACGCTCCCCCCCGAGGTCGTCGCCGAGATCCGCGCCGCCGGGGCCGAGCAGGGCGCCTGGGTGCGGGTGGTCGACTCCCCCGACGACCTGGCCACCCTCACGGTCCTGCTGGCCCGGGCCGACGACGCGGAGCGCGAGGAGCCGGGGTACCAGGAGGAGCTGGCCCGCTGGACGTCGCGGCCGCCCGGTGCCCACGACGGCGTCCCGCAGGAGGCGACACCCGACGTCCGCGAGCGGGCGAGCAGCCTCCGGGTGCGCGACTTCACCGGGTCGGCACCCGCGTCGTCGGCCGCGGCGGACCGGCCGCCGGCGGAGCGACCGCTCGCCGTCGTGGTCGGCACCGAGCAGGACACGCCGGACGACTGGCTGCGGGCCGGCGAGGCCCTGATGGCGGTGCTGCTGCGCGCGGCGGTCGAGGGGGTCCAGGCGCAGCCGCTCGGGCAGGTGGTGGACCGGGAGTCGACCCGGGCCCGGCTCGGTGCGCAGCTCGGGGTGGTCGGCCACACCCAGCTGGTCCTGCGGATGGGGTACGCACGCCCAGGTCCCGGCGCACCGCGGCGTCCGGTGGACGACGTCCTGGACTGAGCGAGGTTGCCGGGTGGTGTGACCGCGCGCGAGACTGGACGCGATGGGTACGAGGCGCACGGTCACGGGGGCAGGAACCGAGGCGTCGCCACGACCGGCCGCCGACCGCCACGACCTGATCCGCGTGCAGGGTGCGCGCGTGAACAACCTCAAGGACGTCAGCGTCGAGCTGCCGAAGCGACGGCTGACGGTGTTCACCGGTGTCTCCGGATCGGGGAAGAGCTCGCTGGTGTTCGGCACCATCGCCGCGGAGTCGCAGCGGATGATCAACGAGACGTACAGCGCCTTCGTGCAGGGCTTCATGCCGTCGCTGGCCCGGCCGGAGGTCGACCTGCTCGAGGGCCTGACGACCGCGATCGTCGTCGACCAGGAGCGGCTGGGCTCCAACCCCCGGTCCACGGTCGGCACCGCCACCGACGCCCACGCGATGCTGCGCATCCTGTTCAGTCGGCTCGGCACGCCGCACATCGGGCCGCCGACGGCCTTCTCGTTCAACGTCCCGACGAGGACCGCGAGCGGGGTGATGTCGACCGACAGGGGCCGCGGCGAGAAGACCGTCGTGCGCAACGCCGTGTACCAGGGCGGGATGTGCCCGCGCTGCGAGGGCACCGGTGCGGTCACCGACGTCGACCTGTCCGCGCTCTACGACGACAGCAAGTCGCTGTCGGACGGCGCGCTCACGATCCCGGGCTACAGCATGGACGGCTGGTACGGCCGCATCTTCAGCGGCTCCGGCTACTTCGACATGGCCAAGCCGATCGCGAAGTACACGAAGAAGGAGCTCGACGACCTCCTGTACCGCGAGGCGACCAAGATCAAGGTCGAGGGCATCAACCTCACGTACGAGGGCCTGATCCCGAAGATCCAGAAGTCGATGCTCTCCAAGGACCTCGACTCCATGCAGCCGCACGTGCGCGCGTTCGTCGAGCGGGCGATCGCCTTCTCGACCTGCCCGGACTGCGCGGGCACCCGGCTGAGCGAGCAGGCGCGGTCGTCGACGATCGCGGGCAGGAGCATCGCCGACGCGTGCGCGATGCAGATCACCGATCTGGCAGGCTGGCTCCGCGGGCTGGACGAACCCTCGGTCGGTCCGCTGGTCGCCGGGCTGCAGCACCTGCTCGACTCGTTCGCGGCGATCGGGCTGGGCTACCTCTCGCTGGACCGGCCGTCGGGGACGCTGTCCGGCGGCGAGGCCCAGCGCACCAAGATGATCCGCCACCTCGGCTCGTCGCTCACCGACGTGACCTACGTCTTCGACGAGCCCACCATCGGCCTGCACCCCCACGACATCGAGCGGATGAACGCCCTGCTGCTGCAGCTGCGGGACAAGGGCAACACCGTGCTCGTCGTCGAGCACAAGCCGGAGACGATCGCGATTGCCGACCACGTCGTCGACCTCGGCCCCGGCGCCGGCACCGCCGGCGGGACGGTCTGCTTCGAGGGCACCCTCGACGCGCTGCGCCGCAGCGACACCGTCACCGGACGCCACCTCGACGACCGGGCGGTCCTCAAGGAGTCGGTGCGCTCGGCCACCGGCGTGCTCGAGGTCCGCGGCGCGTCGACGCACAACCTCCAGGACGTGGACCTCGACATCCCGCTCGGGGTGCTCTGCGTGGTCACCGGTGTGGCCGGTTCCGGCAAGAGCTCTCTGGTCCAGGGCTCGGTCGCCGGCCGGGACGGGGTCGTCGTGGTCGACCAGGGGGCGATCCGCGGCTCCCGCCGGAGCAACCCGGCGACCTACACGGGCCTGCTCGACCCGATCCGCAAGGCCTTCGCCAAGGCCAACGGTGTGAAGCCGGCGCTGTTCAGCGCCAACTCGGAGGGCGCCTGCCCGACCTGCAACGGCGCCGGTGTCGTCTTCACCGACCTGGCGATGATGGCCGGCGTCGCGACCACGTGCGAGGAGTGCGAAGGGAGGCGGTTCGAGGCGTCGGTGCTGGAGTACACCTTCGGCGGACGGAACATCGCCGAGGTGCTGGCCATGTCGGTCTTCGAGGCCGAGGAGTTCTTCGGCGCTGGCGGCGCGGCGACGCCGGCGGCGCACAAGGTCCTGCACCGGTTGGCCGACGTCGGGCTGGGCTACCTCAGCCTCGGCCAGCCGCTCACCACCCTGTCCGGCGGTGAGCGCCAGCGGCTGAAGCTGGCCACCCAGATGGCCGAGAAGGGCGAGGTCTACGTCCTCGACGAGCCGACCGCCGGGCTGCACCTCGCCGACGTCGAGCACCTGCTCGGCCTGCTCGACCGGCTGGTCGACTCCGGACGGTCGGTGCTGGTGATCGAGCACCACCAGGCCGTCATGGCCCACGCCGACTGGGTCGTCGACCTCGGTCCCGGCGCCGGCCACGACGGCGGCCGGGTCGTCTTCGAGGGCACCCCCGCCGACCTCGTCGCCGCCCGCTCGACCCTCACCGGCGAGCACCTCGCCACCTACGTCGGCGGCTGAGCCGGGCACCCCGGACCCTCGGCGGCGGGTCTGGCGATGCGCCGGTGGCCGCGGACGACTTCCGACCTGGGGGTGGTGCTGGACGGGGCCGCCGGCCCAGGCGTCACCGGATCTCGGGCTCGGTCTTCTCGCGGACCTCGTCCTCGGTCACACCGGGCGCGAGCTCAACGAGGCGCAGGCCCTCGGGAGTCACGTCGAGAACGCACAGGTCCGTGATGATCCGCTCCACGACCGCACGTCCGGTGTACGGCAGCGAGCACTCGTCGACGATCTTGTAGCTGCCGTCCTTCGCCACGTGCTCCATGAGCACGATCACCCTCTTGGCGCCGTGGACCAGGTCCATCGCGCCTCCCATCCCCTTGACCATCTTGCCGGGGATCATCCAGTTGGCGATGTCACCGCCGGCCGAGACCTGCATCGCACCGAGGATTGCCGCGTCGATCTTGCCGCCGCGGATCATCCCGAAGGACGTCGCGGAGTCGAAGAACGAGGCACCCCGCCGCACCGTGACGGTCTCCTTGCCGGCGTTGATCAGGTCGGGATCCTCCTCGCCGTCATACGGATAGGCGCCCACACCGAGGATCCCGTTCTCCGACTGCAGCACGAGCTCCACGTCGTCGGCGACGTAGTTGGGCACCAGCGTCGGCAGCCCGATCCCGAGGTTCACGTACGACCCGTCGGTCAGCTCGGCTGCCGCCCGCGCCGCCATCTCCTCCCGCGTCCAGCCATGACCCGTCATGTCAGACCTCCACACCGGCGACGGGCCGGGGACGGACCGTGCGCTTCTCGATGCGCTTGTCGGCGGCCTGCTCGGGTGTCAGCGGCACCACCCGCTGCACGAAGACCCCCGGCGTGTGCACCTCGTTCGGCTCCAGCTCCCCGGGCGCCACCAGGTGCTCGACCTCCGCGATGGTCACCCGCCCGCACATCGCTGCCAACGGGTTGAAGTTGCGGGCACTGTCGCGGTACACGAGGTTCCCGTGCCGGTCCCCCTTCCAGGCACGAACCAGCCCGAAGTCCGCGACGATCGACTCCTCCAGCACGTACTCACGGGTCTCGCCACCCACGGTGAAGTCCCGGGTCTCCTTGGGCGGGGACGCCACCACGACGTTCCCCTCCGCGTCGTACCTCCACGGGAGGCCCCCCTCCGCCACCTGGGTGCCGCCGCCGGTCGCGGTGAAGAACGCCGGGATCCCCGACCCGCCAGCCCGCATCCGCTCCGCCAGCGTGCCCTGAGGGGTCAGCTCGACCTCCAGCTCACCGGAGAGGTACTGGCGCGCAAACTCCTTGTTCTCCCCGACGTAGGACGAGACCATCCGGCGGATCCGGTGCTGGGCCAGGAGTGCACCGAGGCCCCAGTCGTCGACGCCGCAGTTGTTGGAGACCGCCTCGAGGTCGGTCGTCCCGGCCTCGAGCACCGCCTGGATGAGCACCGACGGGATGCCGCACAGACCGAAGCCTCCGACTGCCAGCCGCGCGCCGTCAGGGATGTCCGCGACGGCCTCGCCGGCCGAGGAGACAACTTTGTCCATGGGGGCTATTCAACCATACGATTGGTGGAACCAGCCATGGATCAGCCCTGCTCGAGAGGCGGGACCGGTTGCCCGGCACCCGGCCCGAACGGCAGCAGCCCGGCCGAGGCGCTGCGGGCACGACGCCAGGCGACCTGCTGCCCGGCCTGGCCCGCCGGCCCGGACCGCACCTCGTCCAGCGGCAGGTCATGACTCTCGGCCAGGGAGACCAGCTCCGCCCGGGTCCGCCGCCCGAGCTCGGACTGCACCCGAGCCCGCACCGCTGCCTGCTGGGCGAGCCGGGCGCCGTAGCGCCCGAGGCCGGTCTGGTCCGACCAGCGCTGCAGGTCGAGGGCCGTGCAGAGCCGCTCCCACATGGCGTCCTCGAGCAGTGCCAGGACGAACACGCTGCCGTCGGCGGCGACGAACGTGCCGTAGGTGGGTTCGCGCGTGGTCACCGCCTGCGGCTTGACGCGTGCCCAGGTGCTCGCGACGTCGAGCATGGCCAGATCGAGGTGGATCGCTCGCCCGGCTCGCCAGTGCGCCGCGATCAGCAGAGCGGCCGTGCTCGCTGTGCCCAGGTCCACCCACGGCACCCCGACGGTGTCGACAACGGCGTCGGGAGCGAGTGCCCCCGCGACTGCCTGCAGACTCAGGTCGTGGGTCGGGCGAGCGGCGTCGGGACCGGACTGACCGAATCCGCTGATCGAGCAGTAGACCAGGCGCGTGTTCAGGCGTGACAGGGTGTCGAAGTCGCAGCCCAGTCGCTCGGTGACGCCCGGCCGGAAGCCCTCGACGAAGACGTCCGCCTCACGCACGAGGTCGTGCAGCGTGCTGCGGTCCTGCTCGGTCTTGAGGTCGAGACGGACGCTGGTCTTGCCGTGGTTGACCCTGGCGAACATCTCGGGGTCGATCCGGCGGGCGGCGTCCCCCGACGGCGGCTCCACCTTCGTGACGCGCGCGCCCAGGCCTGCGAGCAGCAGCGTGCACCAGGGACCGGGCAGCTGCTGCGAGAGGTCGACGACCCGCATGTCGGCAAGAGGGGAGGTGTGCGTGCCCGCCCCGGCACTCACGACCCACCTCGAGGGTCGGGCACCATGTCGAGAAGCGCCCTGCGGGTCAGCTTGCCGGTCGCGGTCTGCGGGAGCGCGTCGATCTGGACGACCCGCTGGGGCACCTTGTACGACGAGAGCACCTCGCGGCAGTGCCGGCGGACGGCGTCCTCGTCCACCGCGTGCGAGGCGACGAGAAAGGCGACCGGGACCTCGCCGCGCGAAGGGTCCGGCACCCCGACCACGGCTGCCTCCAGGACCCCGGGGAACGTGAGCAGGATCGCTTCGATCTCGGCCGGTGACACGTTGATGCCGGCGGTCTTGATCAACTCCGAGTGCCGGCCGACGAAGCGGAGCCGGCCGTCCTCGCGCAGCAGCCCGGTATCGCCGGTCCTGAACCAGCCGTCCTCGGTGAACGGTGACGGGATCTCGTCCTCCAGCGCGGGCAGGTACCCCGGCATCACCCGCCCGCGCACCTCGACCTGGCCCTGCTCCCCCCGCGGCAGCAGGCGGCCGCCGTCATCGACGATCCGCAGCTCCACGCCGGGCAGGGGGTGACCCTGGCTCGACATCCGGACCTCGAGCGGGTCATCCGTGTCCGTGACGCAGCAGTTGCCGTAGACCTCGGTCAGTCCGTAGATATTGCAGATCCCCTCGACACCGAGGTCGCGGACGACACGCTCCACCTCGTCGGACCGCCCGATCGTGAGGCCGGTGCGCAGGCTGTCCAGGGCCCGGACGTCGGCGGCCACGTCCTGACAGAGCGCCTCGACCATCGTCGGCAGGAGGTAGGCCGCGGTGCACTGCTCGCGGTCCAGGGTGCGGACCGCGTCGGCCGGCTCGAAGCGCTCTTGCAGCACAAGCGTGGCGCCGTGGGTGAAGGTCGCCATGGCGGCATTCGCGACGCCGTAGCTCCAGAACAGCGGGCTGGCCAGCCAGACCCGGTCCGACCGGGTGAGCCGCATCCGCTCACCGATGGCGAAACCGTTGTCGATCATGTGTCGCTGCACCAGCGGGACAGCCTTGGGCGCCCGGGTCGAGCCCGAGGTGTAGACGACGACCGGCGCAGCCCCGGGGTCGCTCAGGTCGGCCTCGTCTCCGGGTCCCGCCTGGGAGAGCACGTCGGCCCAGGTGGGGATCCCGGCGGCGGTACGGCGGTCGCCGAGTGCGACGACCGCGCGCAGGTCGGGGTAGCGCTCGGCGTCCAGCTCGGTCTCCCGGGACGAGCCGAGAGCCGGGACCAGGCCGACCATGGTCGCGACGAAGTCCGTCGTCGCGAACTCGTCGACGACCACGAGGACGCCGGCGCCCGACGCGCGCAGGAGGTAGTCCAGCTCAGCGGCCCGCACCCAGGTGTTGAAGGCGTGCAGGGTCGCGCCGCGCCGGATCGCTGCCAGCGCCACCACCAGCCAATCCACGCCGTTCGGTGCGAGCAGGCCGACCGAGTCACCCGGCCCCACCCCGAGCCCCGCCAGGGCCGCAGCCGCGCGGCGGGAACGCGAGGCGAGCTGGGCGTAGGTGACCCGCTCGTCCCCGCTGACGACCGCCAGCTGGTCGGCGGACGTCGAGGCCAGCGCGTCGACGAGGGCCGGCAGGGTGCCCGGCTGCGGCGGACCGGCGTCGGGAGACCACGGCAGGGGACCGACCCGGCTCGGCCGGCGGTCCTGGTTCAGCGCAGTCCGGTCAGGCACGCTCGTCCGACAGCGGCTCGAACCAGTAGTCGGCCACCGTGCCGGTGGGCTCGGTGGCGAAGGCCACCCGCATCCGGGTGCCGATGGCCAGCCGCACCGTGTAGTCCTCCGGGTCCGTGAGCTCCACACCTCGGACGTAGGCAGGCAGCGCGGTGTCGGCGCCGTCGAGCGTCACGTAGGCCAGGGCGTACGGCGGCTCCGGCAGACCACGGAACGCCTCGTGGACGACGGTGAACATCTCGACCACACCCCCGGTGCCGACCTCGAACCACTGGCCGGTCGCGACATGGCACCGGTCGCAGAACGACCGGGCTGGCACCAGCACGCGCTCGCACGTGTCGCACCGCCGGCCGAGGACCCGCCCCTCGCCGAGGCCCTGGAGAAAGGCCGACGTGGTCGTCCCGAGGGCGTGCCGATAGGCGAGATCCCAGGTCTGCTCATGGAAGGTCGTGTCGGCCGGGGGCTCGTCGACCGGGACCGCGGCGCTGTGTCGGGTGTTCACGAGATCTCCTCCAGTGAGTCGGCCAGCACCATCGTGGAGTAGTACTGGTGGTCACCGCCGATCGCGCTGGCGATGGTGACGCGGGCGTCCGGGACCTGGCGGTCCTCGGCCTTGCCGAGGACCTGCAGGGCCGCCTCTCCCACGCGGATCGCCCCGGTCACCGCGATGGGGTTCGAGCACTGCGTGCCGCCGGACGGGTTGACCACGGTGCCGGACGCGCCGAGTCGGAACTCGCCGTCCGCGATCCTGGCCGGGGCCTCGCCCAGGCCGGCGAGACCTGCGGCCTCGACCACGTGCAGCTCCACGCTGGAGAAGGGCGCGTAGATCTCGGCGGCCGCCACCTGGCGCCGCGGGTCGGTGAGACCCGCCATGTCGTAGGCGCGCTGGAACGCCGTCGCCAGCGCCTCGGCGTCCGCATGGTCCCCCTGGGCGCGGTCGCCGACCCGATCGCCCATCCAGAAGCACTCGGTGTTCTGACCGATGCCTCGGATCCAGGCACTCTGGCGACCGTTCCTGCGGATCCAGTCCTCCGAGGCGAGGACGATGCCGGCGGCACCGGTGGAGGCGGGGCACAGGTCCATCAGCTTGAGGGGCCAGGCCACCATCCGGCTCGCCATCACGTCCTCGACAGTGACCCGGCTCCGGAGGTGGGCGTAGGGGTTCAGGCTCGCGTGGTAGCGGTTCTTCTCCGACACGCGAGCGTTGTCGAGCTCGGTGCTGCCGTACTTGTTCATGTAGCGACCCGCAGACAACGCCAGCATGCTGATGGTGTTGAGCGGGAGGGGACGCTCGTAACCCACGTCCCACATCTTGTTGAGCACCGACTGGGCCGACCCGGACTCCGACACCCGGTCCGCGCCGGCGACGAGCACGACGTCGAACAGGCCGGACGCGATGTGGGTCCAGGCGGTCAGCACGGCGCTCATCCCGGTGGCGCCGCCGTTGTTGACGCGCATGAACGGCTTGCCGACCGCGCCGACCGCCTCGACGCACCAGCGCTCGCCGTTGCTGACGCCCCCCAAGGCGTCCGGCGCGAGCGGGAACACGACCGCCTCCACCGCGTCCACCTCGATGCCGGCGTCGTCGAGCGTCCGGTCGGCACCCTCCTTGACGAGCTCGGGGAACGTCACGTCGTGGCGGCTGCTGACGTGGGGGGTCTGGCCGAAGCCGATGATGCCGACGTTGCGCACTCTCACTCCTTGCCGAAGACCATCGCGGCGGCTCCCTGACCAGCGAACCCCTGCATGCCCAGACCCGCAGCGACGGTGCCGGGAGCGGCGCCGGCCGCCTGGGCCGCACCGACCATCCGGAGGAACCCGGCGGTCAGCGAGGACGTCGGCAGCGACGCGGTGGTGGCGTCCGCGTTGACGACGCAGGACCGCTGCAGCCCGAGGCGCTCGGCCACCGCTGCTACCGCCGGTTCGCTCGGTGCCGCGATCTCCGCGCGGTCCCACTCCGCGGGGAGCGGCGCACCCTGCCTGCCCAGCTGACGGACCACGGCATCGACCGCAGAGAGCTCCGACACATCGCGAGCACCCATGTCGTAGACGTCCATCGCCCAACCGGCGCCGCGTACCCACGCGATCTCGTTGTGCGCGTCGAAGGTGCCCTCGCGCTGCAGGACCACGGCATGGACCGCGTCGTTCTGCGTCGGCAGGTCGTCGCGGGTGAGCGGCCAGGCGAGCGTCGTGGCGCCGCCGGGCCGATGGCCCAGGCGGGAAGCCTGCAGCGCCGCCGCCACAGCGTCGTTCATGCCGAGGCGGCGCAGCAGGTAGGGCTCGGCATGCACGAGCTCGGCGTGCTCGGGGTGCAGTCCCTCGCTGGGCTTGCCCCACGCCACCACCAGGACGCTGTCGTCCTGCCCGGCGAGCAGCCGGAGGTACCCGTAGACCAGCGCGTGCTCACCCGAGGACGCGATCATCGTGACGTCGCGGTCCACGCCCCGACCGGTCCGCCGGCCACCATGCACGAGATGACTCGACCGTTCATCTGGTCCTGGCCGAAGATCACGATGCTCCCGACCGAGGCCGCCGCGAGCCCGGCGTCGGACAGCGCGGCCGACGAGGCGGCGAAGGTCATCTCCTCGAGGCTCTCGTCCTCGACCCGCGAGGCACCCACCGAACGGGTCGCCACCACTGCCACCCGGGAACCGGCACCCGCGGCCATAACGCACCCCTTCTGCCTCAGACTTCGAGATATCGGAAAGCGTCTTCGCCTCCTCGGATCAGGCTAGGCAGTGCCGGGAACCTGTGTCAACCGATCGTTTGGTCTGGACACCCGCCGCCGGGGAACCGTAGAGTCCTTCGTGATGCCGAATGCATGTTTCGGGATATCGAAGGGAGGTGCTCGTGTCGGACAAGGTCGACCGCCTGGTGCGGGTGCTGGACTTCCTGCTGCAGGCTCCGGGCCAGACCGCGACCCTCTCCGAGGTGGTCAGCGCGGTCGGCAAGCCGCTGAGCAGCACCCATGACCTGCTCCGGGCGATGGTCGCCAGCGGCCTGCTCGCAGTGGACGCCGGCAAGCGCTACCGCACCGGTCCGGTGCTGATGCGGCTGGCGATCCGGGCGATCGACCGGGTCGACATCGTGGCCGCGGCGCGGCCGCACCTCGACCAGCTGGTGCGCGCCGTCGGGCACGACACCTACCTGGCGATCCGCGCCGGCGACACGGTGTCCTACGTCTCGCGGCGCGCGGGCACCTACCGGGCCGGGCTGGACATCAAGCTCGGCGAGCCGGTCCCGCTGCACGCCAGCGCCGTCGGCAAGCTCTTCGCGGCGCTGCACCCTGACCTCGAGGAACGGGTGCTGGGCGGGCCGCTGGCTCCGCTCACCCCGCGGACCATCGTCGACCGTGCCCGGTTGACCGAGGAGTTCAGTGAGATCCGCCAGCGGGACACCTCGATCAGCATCGAGGAGACGATCACCGGGATCGTGGGTTTCGGCGCTCCGGTGCGGGACGCGGCCGGCCGACTGATCGCCGCGGTGCACGTCTCCGCGTTCAAGGACAACCTGGCCGACGACGACATCCCGCGGATCGAGCAGGCCACGCGGGCCTGCGTCGCAGACATCGAGCAGTCCCTCACGGCTGCCACCCTCGCGGAGGCCCTCGCATGAGCACCACCGAGCTGATCACCGACGCCTTCATCGACGGTGCCGTCACCCGCCTGGCGTCCACCGACCGGTGGCCGTCGATCAACCCCTCCACCGGGGAGACGCTGGCCGAGGTGACGGTCGGCAGCGCCGAGGACGTCGACCGCGCCGTCCGGTCGGCCGCCGCGGCGTTCCCGGCCTGGCGTGCCGTCCGGCCCTCCGACCGCGGCCGGATCCTCCACCGGATCGCCATGGCCCTTCGCGAGGGGGCCGCGGCCCTCGCGCGGGTGGAGAGCCTCGACACCGGCAAACCGCTGCGCCTCAGTCTCGGCGACGTCGAGGTGGCGGCACGCTACTTCGAGTACTACGCCGGCGCGGCCGACAAGCAGCACGGCGACGTGATCCCGATCGGGCCGCAGTACCACGCGTACACGACCCACGAGCCGTACGGCGTGATCGGCGTCATCCTGCCCTGGAACGCCCCTCTGCAGCAGGCCGCCCGCAGCCTGGCCCCGGCGCTGGCCACGGGGAACACCATCGTGGTGAAGCCGGCCGAGGACGCACCGCTCTCCGTCCTGCTGCTTGCACGCATCGCTAGTGCCTGCGGACTCCCGGACGGCGTCTTCAACGTGGTCCCGGGCGACGGCCCCGGGACCGGCGAGGCCCTCGTCGTCCACCCCGAGGTGCGCCGGCTGATGTTCACCGGCTCGGTCGAGATCGGTCGGCACGTCGGCGTCGCCGGGGCCCGGAGACTGGTCCCCGTCGGGCTCGAGCTCGGTGGCAAGAGCCCGAACATCGTGTTCGCCGACGCCGACCTCGATGCTGCTGCGGCCGGGACGACGCTGGCCATCACCTACAACTCGGGACAGGCATGCTCGGCGGGCAGCCGGCTGCTCGTCCACGAGGACATCTACGAGCGGTTCCTCGAGATGACCAGCGAGCGGCTGCGGGCGACCCGGGTCGGGCACGCCCTCGACGACCCCGACATCGGCCCGATCACCACCCGGGAGCAGCACGCCCGCGTCCTGCACTACCTCGACCAGGTCGAGTCCAGCGGGGCGACGGCGATCCTCGACCAGCCTGCACACGTGCTCGAGCAGTACCCCGGCGGGCTCTACGTCGCCCCGAAGCTGCTCAGCGCCCCCCACGGGTCGCTGCTGGCACGCGAGGAGATCTTCGGCCCGGTCCTGGTCGCCACCAGCTTCAGCGACGTCGATGAAGCGGTCGCGCTCGCCAACGACAGCGAGTACGGCCTGGTCTCCGGCATCTGGACCCGCGACATCGGCGTCGCGCACCACGTCGCACCTCAGCTCCAGTCCGGCCAGGTGTTCGTGAACAACTGGTTCGGGGGCGGCGTCGAGACACCGTTCGGCGGCTACAAGAACAGCGGCATCGGCCGGGAGAAGGGCTTCGAGGCCCTCCATCACTACACCCAGGTGAAGACCACGATCTTCGACGTCTCGTCGGGGAGGTAGGAGCGACATGCAGCAGGTTCTGACGGGCAAGACCGTCATCATCACCGGTGCCGCGTCGGGCATGGGCCGGGCGGGCGCGGATCTCTTCGCCCAGCAGGGCGCCAACGTGGTCGTCGCCGACATCAACGGTGCCGGCGCCCGCCAGGCAGCCGCGGCCATCGAGGCGGACGGCCATGTGGCGAGGCCGTTCGAGTACGACGCGACGTCGTCGGAGTCCAGCAAGGCTCTGGTCGACTTCACGGTGTCCACCTTCGGCGCCCTCCACGGGGCCTGGGCGAACGCCGGCCTCGCCGCGCCGTTTGCGACCATCGAGAACTACGACGAGGACCTGTTCGACCGTCTCATGGCCGTCAACGTCAAGGGCCCCTGGCTGCTGGCCAAGCACGCCATCGGCGCGTTGGAGGCGACCAGTGGGTCGTTCCTGATCACTGCGTCGCTGTCCGGCCTGAAGGGCCGTGCGAACCACTCGGGCTACCAGGCCGCCAAGGGTGGAGCCGTGATGCTCACCCGTGCGCTCGCCAAGGAGTTCGCTCCGCGCCGGGTCCGGGCGAACAGCCTGTGCCCGGTCGCGGCCGACACCCCCATGCTCGACCTCTTCGTTCCCGAGGACTCCGCCGAGCTGATGGACCGCGACCAGCTCGAGGCCGGCATCCCCATGGGCCGCCTGGCCACCGCCGAGGACGTGGCCCGGGCAGCGCTGTTCTTCATCTCCGACCTGTCCGGGTTCGTGACCGGGGTCAACATGCCGGTCGACGGCGGGACGGCCGCGTGACCGGCGGGCCGCTGCCCTCCTATCTCGAGCTCCCCGCCTCCCGATCGGCGCCGCACTGGCGGACAGCGTGGGGAGTGCTGGGCACCGACAACCAGCTCGGCACCCTCGCGCTGCTCACGCCGGACCGCCGCCAGGCGGCCGCCGCGCTTGTCCGTGACGGCATCACCGTCAACCTCGACCACCCGATGAACGTGCCTCTGTCGATCTTCTCCCACCGCCAGCCGTACGTTCACCACGTCTTCGAGATCATGCCGGGCTACTACGACGAGACCGTCGACAACCTCGCGCCGCAGCTGTCGTCGCAGTGGGATGCGATGCGTCACGTCCGCTCGCCCGACGGCTTCTTCGACGGTCTCCGCGACGACGACGACGCCCTGACCCCGGGAGGAACGCTCGGCATCGACCACGCGGCCGTCGCCGGCATCGTGGGTCGCGGAGTGCTGCTCGACGTGGAACGTCACCTGCGCGACTCCCCGGAGCCGATCGTGCCGAACGAGCGCCGCGAGATCTCCCCTCAACTCCTCGACGAGGTCGCGGCAGCCCAAGGGGTGGAGATCAGGGAGGGCGACGTGCTCCTGGTGCGCTTCGGTGTCGACGCGCTCATCCGCGCCCTCACCGACGGCGACACAGCGCGGGAGATGCGCTACGAGGCCCCCGGCCTCCAGCAGGACGCCGCGACGGTGGAGTGGCTGTGGGACAGGCACATCGCGGCGATCTGCGCCGACAACATCGCCGTGGAGGTGACGCCGCCCCGCGGCCCCGACACCCGTCTGCACCCGGCACTGCTGGGACTGCTCGGGCTCGCGATGGGCGAGCTGTTCGACCTCACCGAGCTCGGCGAGACGTGTGCCGCCCGCCAGCAGTTCGAGTTCCTCTTCGTGGCCAAGCCCTGGCGTCTCCCGGGTGCGCTCGGCTCACCGGCGAACGCCATGGCGATCTTCTGACCCTCCCGGGACGACGACCACCCGGTAGCTGACGACGTCGCCCGCCGGGTCCGGTGGTTCCCGAACCAGGTCACCCCGAGCCACCAGGACCTCCAGGTGAGCCCTGGTCTCCAGCACCGCCAGCGCGGAGTTGTAGTCGTCGAGGGTCCGGAACGGACGGTTCCTCCCGGTCCACGCCAGCTCTCCCGCGACCTCGAACGCCGTGACGCAGCCGTCGGCCACGGCCGCGCGGCACGAGAGCAGCCGCTCGCGATGGTGGGCCAGGAGCTCGTCCACGCGGGCGTGGACCGATCCACCGGCCGCACCGTGCGCGGGCAGCAGGACGAGATCGGGCAGCGCCCGAACCTTGGCCAGGGACGTCAGGTAGTCGCTGAGGGGCAACGCCGACGGCAGCGGCTCGAAGCCGATCGAGGGGGTGATGGTCGGCAGCACGTGGTCCCCGGCGAACATCAGGCCGTCCGCGAGGTCGACGAAGACCACGTGACCCCTGGTGTGCCCGGGGGTCGCGACGACGTCAAGCACCCGGTCACCCAGGTCGACGCGGCCGCCGCCCACCAGCCACTCGTCGGGTGCCTCCCACAGCGACAGGTCGCGCACCCGGGCGCCGATGGTGCGGTGCCACCAGGCAGCCAGCCCGGCCGCACCGGCCTGCTGGAGGTAGTCGGCGTGGGTCTCCGGCGCCGCCGGGTCGTGGAGCACCGCGAGCGACTCCCGCTCACCGGCACCCAGCGAGATGCGGGCGCCGTGCTGACGTCGCAGGACGACTGCGTGGGTGTAGTGGTCGCGGTGGATGTGCGTCACCAGCACCCGTCCTACGTCGGCGGAGCGGTAGCCCAGCGACCGCAGTGCCCGGTCGAGCGCGGCGCTCGCGCCCGCGACAGCCCACCCTCCATCGACGAGCGCCAGCCCGTAGGGCTGCTCGAGCACGTACACGTTGACGGCACGCAGGCCGTCGGTGGGCAGCGGCAGCGGGACGCGGTGGACCCCGGGAGCCACGGTCCAGGCACCAGGTGCGGTCCAGTCGGGCGCGCGCTCCTGGACGCCCACGTCAGGCGGGACCGGTGTACCGGTCGGTGATGCTGGTGAAGAAGAGGGCGGACACGTCGCCGTCGAAGGCCTCCTCGAGCTTGGGCACCGCCGGCGTCGAACCGGCCGCCATGGCGCGCTCGCGGTCCGCCCGCTGCCAGCGAAGGCCGGCTTGGGCTGCCTCCAGCTGCCCCTCGGGGATCCAGTACATGGCGAGGTACTTGAAGTCGGCCGCGGCGTCCCGGTACGTCCCCGCGAGCTGGAACCGTTGGCCGGCCACGATCCCGTCGACCTTGTCCACCAGGTCGACCACGTGCACGTGGGAGTACCACTGGTTGAACTCCGCCTCGAGCTCGGGACGCGCGTTGCTGAACACCAGCAGCAGGTGCTCCGCCATGGTCGACCTCCTCAGACCGCCGAGAGCAGCTCACGCCGGACGAGCATCGAGCGCAGGTAGAAGTGCAGGCCCATCTCCCAGGTGAAGCCCATGGCGCCGTGGACCTGGATCGCCTCCTCGGCGACCCGGACCGCTGCGTCCACGGCGTACCTGGTGACCCGAGGGGACTGAGCGGGCTCGAGGCACGCCCACAGCACTGCGGACTGCGCGAGCTGCACCTCGATGTGCATGTCGGCGAGCTGGTGCTTCACCGCCTGGAAGCTCCCGATCGGCTTGCCGAACTGGACGCGCTCCTTCGAGTACTGGACGGCCAGGTCCAGCAGGCGCTGCGCCGCGCCCACGACCTCCGCCGACCACACCACCTCGAACTCGTGCCGGGCGGCCAGGGGCAGGTCCGTCACCCAGGGCGTGACCGCGCAGCGCAAGCCGTGCGCGAAAGGATCGGGCCGCGCATCGTCCACGGACTTGAACCCGTCGGTGTCGGTGCCCAGGGAGAGCGCGACCGCGACGGCCGGCATCGCGCCGAACGGGACCAGGCCCGACCCGCTGGCCACCCCTGCGGAGGCGATCGACACGGTCAGTGGTCCGGGCGTCTCACGGGCCGCGGCGGACCAGCGCTTCGCCAGCATGCTCTCGAGCAACGGCAGCGGGACGCACCACGCCCCCCACTGCTGGGCGACGGCCACGAGGTCGCGCAGCGTGGCGCCTCCGCCGCCGTCCGCTCGGCGACGCCGATCTGGTCCCAGCCGCCGTCCTCGAAGGTCTCCCAGGGCAGGAGGTCAGCCTCCACGTAGTCGGCCACCTGGCGGCCGCCGAGCGCCCTCCCGACGATCGCGCCGATCGCCTCGGCGGCGAGCTCGCCCACCTCGGACGCTGCCGTCTGCCTCATCGCGGCAGCCCCAGCACGCGGTCCCCGATGATGCTGCGCTGGATCTGGTTGGTTCCGGAGTAGATGCTCATGGCCCGGGTCTCCAGGTACTGGTTGCGCCAGTGCTCCTTGTGCAGCGGGCAGTGGGTGGCCAGGCCGGTCTCGGTCACGCGCTGCCACACCTCGCTCCAGATCACCTTGAGGATGCACGTCCGACGGAACAGCGCGGCCTCGTCGTCGGCGAAGTCGAGAGCCTTGATGACCTGCCAGCGCAGCAGCTCCAGGCGCACGTCGAGGTCTGCGGCCTTGGCTCGGTCGAGCGGGCCGGTGACGCAGCATGCGAGCAGCACGTCGAGATCGCCGCGGATGTCGACGTACCGCGTGATCGCCTCGACCCCGCCCCGCTCCGCCGTCAGCGTCGTCATCGCCACCGCCCAGCCCGCACCCTGCGCGCCGACGAGGTCCTCGTCGGCGACGAACGCGTCGTCGAGGAACAGCTCGGAGAAGTGGGTGGTGTCCGAGATCTGGCGGATGGTGCGGTAGGTCACGCCGGGCTGGTCCATGTCGAGCAGGAAGAAGCTCAGGTTGCGGTGGCGCGGTGCCTCGGGGTCGCTGCGCGCCAGCAGGAGCGCCTTCTGCGAGTACTGGGCGAAGCTGGTCCAGGTCTTCTGCCCCGAGAGCACGTAGCCGCCGTCGACCTTGCGCGCGGTCGTGGCGATGTTCGCCAGGTCGGACCCGGCGCCGGGCTCGGAGAAGCCCTGGCACCACACCTGCTCGCCGTGCAGGATCGAGGGGAGGTACTTCGCCCGCTGCTCGGCCGTGCCGTGGGCGATCAGGGTCGGGATGGTGAGGATCTTGCCGACCCGGCCGATGCCCTCCGGCGCGTGCGCCCGCGCGGCCGCCTCGTGGAAGAGCACCTCCTCGCGCAGGCCGAGCCCTGTCCGCCGTACTCCCGCGGGATGGAGAGACCGGCGTAGCCCCCCGCGAACAGCCGGCGGTCCCAGTCGGCCCGGATCTCGACCTTCTCGTCCTCGCTCAGCGCACCCCGGTTCTCGACCCAGCGCTGGGGCACGGCGTCCGCCAGCCAGCCCTCTGCCCGGGCCAGGAAGTCGTCCACCTGCTGGAGCGCCTGTTCCATCGCCTCCCCGATCTGCCAAACGATAGTTTGAACGAACCCATGACACGGCAGTGCCCGTGTCAACGCCGGGGACGACGAGGGCGAGACGGGACTAGGGCGAGATGCTCCGGCCGCCGCAGACGGTGAGGACCTGACCGTTCACGTACGCCGGCGAGTAACCGGAGGCCAGGAACACCACGGCAGCGGCCACGTCGGCGGCGGTGCCGATGCGCTGCGCGGGCACCCGGGCCACCGACTTGGCCAGCACGTCGGGCGGCATGGCCTGGGTCATCGGGGTGTCGATCAGGCCGGGCGCGACGGCGTTCGCGCGCACTCTCGGGGCCCACGACTGGGCCAGCGCGCGGGTGAAGCCGACCAGCCCCGACTTCGAGGTCACGTAGTTGGCCTGGCCGAAGTTGCCCAGCGCCGCGCGGGAGCTCATGTTGACGATCGCCGACCCGTCGACGAAGTGCTCGTCGAGCGCGTACGTCGCGGCGCATCGCCGACACGAGGTTGACGGAGACGACCAGGTCGAACGCGTCGGCCGTGAGGTTGGCCGAGCCGGGCGTCCCGGGTGATGCCGGCGTTGTTGACCAGGAGCCGCAGGTCCGCGGCCGACGACCCGACCGCGGCGACGACCGACGCGAGGCCGTCGTCGGTCGAGAGGTCGGCGACCACGGCTCGCGCGGCCATGCCTCCGGCGGTGAGGTCGCGCGCGACGTCGTGCGCGCCCTCCGCCATGTCCACCAGCAGCAGCTCGTAGCCGGCCTCACCGAGGGCGCGCGCGATCGGGACGCCCAGGCCGCCTGCTGCGCCCGTCACGACAGCGCACCCAGCCGTCGTCATGGCACGACCTTGCCGACGGCCCCGCTGCTCACGTTGAGCACCTGACCGGTGAGTCCAGGAGTGGACGCGGCCGCTTTCCACGAGCTGCGGATCCGGGTCCTCGCCCGCGTCGACGGCGACCACGTTGATCCGCCAGCCCTTCGCGCCGCCCTCGAAGGCGAGCGCCCTCGCGAGCCCGAGCAGGCCGCTCGCGACGGTGGAGTCCTCGGGCGAGGCCTGCCCGAGGAGAGCCGGGGCGTCGACGCAGATCACCACCGGGTCCCCGGCGAGCACGAGCATCGCACCGCGACGAAGGCGTCGTGCAGACGGGCCCCGACGTCTGCGGGTGTGGCCGCCGGCTGCTGGCGGACGAGGAGCGTCACAGAACGGCCACCGCGTTGGCCGGCGAGCTCAGCCCGCCGGGCACAGGGAGCGGGGCGGCGACGAACAGGAACTCGTACCGGCCCAGCTCCGCGCAGCGTCCCGCCAGCGTCTCGAAGTCGAGCAGCTCCCCCATCACCATGCCGAGCATGGGCTGCAGCCGCCAGTGGAGGAAGCCGTCCTCCCTGCTGCCCGGCGCCCACTCGAAACCGGGGTTGTCCGTCGCCACCGCGCCGGGTCGCAGGTTCCAGAGACTACGCGCCATCCCCTCGTCGGCCCGCAGCCCCGTGAACTGACGCCACACCGCCTCCTCAGCGCGCTGCCCGGCCGGCAGGCCCCGGTAGGCCCCGACCCAGCCGGTCCAGATGCGGCGATTTGTCGCGCCGGCTCGTGGGTCCACACCCTGGCTGTGCATCACGGCCGCCAGTACCGTCGACCGATCGGCGAGGGTCCGAGCGGGTCGTGGGCGTGGCCGGTGCGCGCGTACCGCCCGCAGACGTCCACCAGCAGGCCGCGGCCCACGATGCCGTTCCGGGCGAGGTGCTCGATCCCGAGGGGCGTCGCCCGCGGTCTCGAGGTCGGTCACCCCGCCGTAGAAGCCCCGGTCCCGGGCCCGGACGTGGCGGAACCCGTCCACTGCGGAGCTGCGGGTTGTAGCCGTCCAGTTCGTCCTCGAAGATGTTGAGTTCGGTCGATGCACGCCATGCTCCCGACGTGCCCGGCCGAACAGCGCGGGGTCGATCTCGCCGAGCGAGAGGTTCAAGGACACCGTCCGCCCGCGGGACACGGTCGCCACCGCGGCGAGCACGAGGTCTCGGCGGTAACCGGGGACATCCGACCCGAGGTCGCGGTCGAGCACCCCCAGGAGTGCCGCATTTTCGAGCGCCTCGTCGAGGGGGAGCGCGTCGTAGTCGGGGGACACCGCGACGTGGCGGGGTCACACCCGTTGGCCCGCGAACAGGTAGCCCGACGCGTCGGCCCACGCGTCCGTCGCCCCGCACGTGCGCCGGGCGAGCTCGACGTACATTCGCCGAGACCTTGCGGGCCTGGGCCTGGTCGCGGCCGGTACCAGTCGGGCAGGCCGGTGAAGGCGGCCCAGACAACAGCCACGCCGGCGCGGGGACGAGTCCGGCGAGAATCGTTCCCTCCTCCTGTCCCTCGAGCAGGAGCCGGCGGAGGGTGGCGGTCGTAGAAGCGCTGTTGCTCTGCCAGCAGGTCCTCAACGTGGCGGAGGCCTAACGCCACTCCCGGGCGTAGAGGCCGCGGCGCCGAGGTGGGTCAGGGTCGACAGGGCGTAGTCGAAGAGGAACCGCGCGACGCGCTCGGCCGCGCTGTCACTGGTCGACGTCGCGGCGGCCAGCGATCTCGCTCAATTCGCGTGCGAGTCGTCGAAGATCTTCTCGAGCAGCCGTTCCTTGGAGTCGATGTAGTAGTAGAGGGCTGCCCTTGAGCATGCCCAGCGCGTCGGCGACGTCCTGCACGGACGCGTTCGCGTAGCCCTTCTCCCAGAAGATCTTGACCGCTGCCTCGATCACCTCGCCGTCGCGGGCCCGCTCGCCGTTCAGCGAGCCGGGACCCCGGGTGCCGGTGGCCACCCGGTCCGAGACGGGGCGAGGCTCCTGGGGGGCATGGCTCTCCTGTCGCGATCACATCAATCGGTTGGTAGATCCGGGAGGTGTACGGGCGCACGGGTCGACACCACCCGGCGACACCGCTCGAGCCAGCGCGTGGTCACCGGCGCGGTCGCGAACCTTCCGGGTGGGCGAGGTCCCGTCGTGGAAGGACGCGGTGGTCGTCACACCGACCACTCCGGTCCGGGCGAGCGTGCGGCGCATGAGCCGGACCGCCGTGCCCGTCGGGGCCATGGACGATCAGCTTGGCGATCATCGAGTCGTAGAACGGCGGGATCGTCGTCCCGGCTCGGCGAAGGTGTCGACCCTGATCCCGTCGCCCACGGGGGGTCCCCTCGGTCAGCCGGCCGGGGCTGAGGGCGAAACCGGCGTCCGGGTCCTCGGCGTTCAGCCGGCACTCGATGCTGTGCCCGGCGATCACCACGTCGTCCTGAGCGAAGAGCAGCGGGTCGCCGGCGGCGATCCGCAGCTGCTCGCGGACGATGTCGATGCCGGTCACCATCTCGGTCACCGGGTGCTCGACCTGGACCCGCGCGTTGATCTCGAGGAACGTGAACGTCTCCCGGTCGACGTCGACGAGGAACTCCACCGTCCCGGCGCCGACGTACTCGAGCTCGCGGGCGAGCGCGACCGCCGCCGAGCGCACTCCCTCGACGAGGTCCGGCGGCAGGCCCACGGCGGGGGCCTCCTCCACCAGCTTCTGGTGACGACGCTGGACGCTGCAGTCCCGCTCCCCCAGGTGCACGACGTTCCCGTGCGTGTCGCCCAGCACCTGGACCTCGACGTGCCGGGCGCGCTCGACGAACCGCTCCAGGAAGACGGTCCCGTCGCCGAAGGCGGCCAGTGCCTCCTGGCGGACAGCTCGAAGCCGCGTTCCAGCTCGCCAGCATCACGCACCACGGTCATGCCGCGGCCACCCCCTCCCGCGGACGCCTTCAGGACGTAGGGGTAGGTGGCGCCCTCCGCGGCGAAGGCCAGGGCGTCCTCGACGGTCGCGAGCGACGGCGACCCGAGCTGGTGGGCACGCCGACGCCTGCGACACTGCCCGGGCCGAGAGCTGTGTCGCCGGCCCGGCGCATCACCCTGCCGCGACGGCCCGACGAACGCGATGCCGTGCTCCTCGCAGGCCTCTGCCAGCTCCGGGCGCTCGGAGAGGAACCCATACCCCCGGTGGACGGCATCGCACCCGTCACCAAGGTGGCCGAGACGACCCGCTCGACCCACAGGTAGCTGTCGGCGGGCGCCGGGCGCCCGATGACGACGACACCATCGGCCATCCGTGCCCGCAGTGCTTCGCTGGATGCTGCGCACCATCGACCATCTCTTGTCGAAGCATGCGCGCACGATGCGGGACTGTGATCTCTCCTTGGTTTGCTACTAGGACACGTCTTGTAGGGTCGCGAATCCGACCCTCCGACCGAACTGGGCGGCCGCCTCTCCAGGAACGCGGCGACCCCCTGCGTGGTCGACGGAGGTGCGCGTCAACGCCTGGAAGTACTGGTCGAGATCCGCGAACTGGTCGAGGCGTGGTCCAGGACTGGTCGACCGACGTCTTCCGCGAGACCGAGAGCGACCGGCGGCCCGCCGGCCAGGTGCCGCGCCAGCTCATCGCGCGGGTCACCAGCTCGACGCTTCCACCACCTCGCAGACCAGGCCGAGTCGAGCGTCTGCGGCGTCGAAGCGCCGGGCGGTGAGGAGGACTCCCTCGCCCTGGCCGTGCCCACGATGTGCGGGAGGAAGTGGGCGATCCGCAGCCGGGGCGAGGCCCCGGCTGGACGAAACCGAGTGCATGGGCGGGTCCGCGGACCGCGACACCAGGTCGCAGGCAAGCGCCGGCTCAGGCCGCCGCCATGGGCATGCCCGTTGACCGCGGCCACGGTGGGCACGGCAGCCGCGCAGCGAGAGGGCCTGCGCAGAGCTGGTCCTGACGCATCCGGGGCTCCTGCGCGGCCGGTCCGGTTCGAGTCTCCTTCAGGTCCCCACCGCGCAGAACGCCTTTCCCGCACCGGTAAGGAGGACGGCCCGCGCGAGTCGTTGACCGGGCCTGGCCAGCCAGTCGGCGAGGGCCGCCTTCAGCTCCAGGTTGAGCACGTTCATGGCGTCCCTGCAGGTTCAGCGTCAGACGGCCAGACCATCCTCGACCCGGACGTCGAGGACGTCCGCGTCACTCATCCGGTGCCTCGACGACGAAGTAGTCGATGTGGTGCGAAGCTGCCGGTGTGCCGGTCGCTCCGACCGCGCGGACCCGCGAGCCGGGCCGCCCCCCGCCTGCCGGGCCTCCTCCGCCGTCAGTCCGCCGACGATGTGGATGGGCCGGGTCGACGTACGTCGAGGTGGATCTTGGCGTAGACGGTCGGCAACGGGCGCTGGCCGACGAACCGAGTGCACGACCGAGCAGCCCTGGACCACCCCGGTGTCGGGGAAGATCGACCCACTGCTGGTTGGGACGTAGCCTTCTCGCACAGTGGTCGCGGCGGACCAACACCCTCCAGCTGGGACAGCGACCCGCCGGATGTGCCGGCGGTGGGCGATGCCGTCGAAGAGCGTCCCGTAGTAGTGGCCGTAGGCGTGCTCGTACGCCAGCCGCATCGCGTACGCCAGCTGCTGGATCGGCTCGTCGGCCCCGACACCTCGGCGAGCTCCTGCAGGTCCGCCCGGGGGCCGGCGCGAAGCCGACCAGGTCGAGGACGTGACCGCCGGGCTGGTCGGCCCACACCGCCGACCCGCATGCCCACCTCGAGCGAGCCAGGATCGGCGTCCACGATGCCGTGGAGGAACGAGATGTCGTGCCGTCCATCCGGACCAGCGCACGATCCCCTCGTCGGTGACCGTCCACGCCTCCAGGTCACCGACCTCGGGCACCTGCCCGAAGTCCGGCGTCTCCGCGCCGCAGATCGCCAGAGAAGTCCTGTGCCGGACCCGGCCGTCGCGCACGACGCGCAGCACGAGCCGAGAATCCGCCGCTGACCGAGCTCGGCGAGGAAGGTGCCGACGCGCGCCGGGTCAGCGTGTACGCCATTGATCGCCGCGGACACGTCGCCATGTCGGCGGTGGCTGCCAGCTCGGTGGTCATGAGTCTCCTAGTCCTTGCTCGAGCCGACGACGGCGACGCCGCGAAGGTTGGCCCAGCCGCCGCCGGCCTGGACGAGTGCCAGCTCGGCCTCCGGGATCTGGTGGTCGCCGGCCTTGCCGGTCACCTGCATCGCCGCCTCCGCCAGGCGGATCAGCGCCGTCGCGCCGATCGGGTTGGCACCCATGCATCCCCCGGACGGGTTCACCGGGATGTCCCCGTACATCTCGGTGGCGCCGGATGCGATCAGCTCGGCGGCCCCGCCCTCCTCGCAGAGGCCGAGGCCCTCGTAGTAGCTGAGCTCGAAGCAGGTGTAGGGCTCCTGGACCTCGACCACGTCGAACTGCCGCCGGGTTGGTGATCCCGCCTCCCTGTAGACCTGGGCCGCGGCCGTCCTGAGCGGCTCCGACTGGAGCATCGACCGGTCCGGGCCGTTGTCGGCCTCGCAGTAGTAGGCCATCCCGCGGATCCAGGCCGGCTTGTCCGTGATCGTCTCGGCGTCCTCCTCCGCCGCCAGGATCACCGCGCAGGCGCCGTCGGAGATCGGCGGCACGTCGAGGACCTTGATCGGCCAGCAGAGCGGCCGGGAGGCCAGCACGTCCTCGACGGTGACCTCCTTCCGCACGTGCGCCTTCGGGTTGAGCAGCGCGTTCGCGTGGTTCTTGACCGCGACCATCGCCGCCGCCTCCTCGGTGTGCCCGAGCTCGTCGATCCGGGCGAGCCAGTAGGCCGCCGAGAAGCCCATGATCCCGACGGCGAAGTCCCGGCCCCAGAACGGGTCGTAGAGCGTGGAATCGAGGCCTGGAGCGCGCCCTCGGAGAGCTTGTCGTAGGCCACGACCAGACCGGCGCGCCGTCCCGCCCTTGATCGGTTGATCGCCGCAGCGCCCCGGCGAGGCCGGTGCCGCCGCCGCTGGTGACCCGGACGACCGGCTTCACCGCGCGCCGAGCGCGTCGACCAGCCACTTCTCCGGCTGGTTCACCGCGCCGAACATCGCCGGGCCACTCGCCACGACCACCGAGTCGATGTCGTCCATCGTCAGCCCGGCGTCGGCGAGGGCCTCCGGCGGCCTCGCGCGCGAGCCCGGCCTGGCTGACGTCGAGCCGGCGACGGGCGTGAACCGTCTGTCCCGTGCCGACGATGGCGACCGACGTCATGCCCGCTCCAGCGCGACGACGCAGTGGTTCTGCATTCCGAGTCCTCCCGTGCCGTGGACGAGGCCGCGCCTCGCCGCCGTCGAACACGGGCTCCGCCGCCCAGTACCCGGGCCACCTCGTGCAGCCGGACGAGCCCGGTCGCCATCACCGGGTCGGCGGCAGTGCGCCCCCGAGGGGTTCCGGACGACGTCGCCGGCGTACGCGTCCAGCCGTGCCCTCCTGGCCAGGCCCAGGGCCTCGACGACCATCAGCTCGCCGACGGTGGAGCCCGCCGACACCTCGACGATGTCGAAGTCGCCCGCGCCATCGAGTCCGCCATCCGGTACGCGGTCGCGCTGCGGCCGCGCGGCCGGCAGCGACGGGCTCGCGCGCCGCGAGGAAGTGCTCGTCGATCGCCGCGCCCATGCCGTCACCCACCCGACTCCCGCCGATCTGGCTGCCACGTGCGCGGTGCCCAGCACCACGGCGACCGCGCCGTCGACCGGCCGGGACAGGTCGCGGAGCGTCAGGGGCGCGCGGCCTCGCTCGTCCACCGGGCCTCGGTGACGTCGAGCCGGCCACGTCGTTGCCAGCCGTACGGGCCGCTGCTCCAGGCGTCGTCGCTGACCGTCCAGGTCCTCGCCGTCGCCGGCGCATCAGGTAGCGCTGGGCGTAGAGCCCGGCTGCCGACCGGTGGTCGAGGCCGACCGGCCGCTGGGTGAACGGCTCGGCCAGGCTCGACCAGTAGTTGCGCGGGTCGCTCTCCGACGACTTCGAGTAGGCGACGACGAGCCCGACCGACCCCGTGCCACCCAGAGCTTGGTCGCGGCGTACGTGGGCGCCCAGAGGCCGTCCTCCTCGACGCGGGACTCCTCCTTGTGGTGCGCACCCATGGCGCCGAGGAACCCGCAGTTCGAGATGCTGCGGCCGTCGAGGAAGTCGCTGCCGAGTCGATCACGAAGTCGACCTCGCGCATGGTCAGACCGGTGCCGAGCAGGGCCTGCGCGACGGCCTCCGCGATCAGGTCGACGTGCTGGCGGTTGCCGTCCGGCCGCGCAGCTCGGTCTGGCACTCCCCACGACCGCGACCTGGGGTCGATGCCAGAAGTCATGCGCCGAGTCAACCAAACGAACTCGTAGAGCAAGGACTAGTCAACCATTCGTTTGGTTGACTGGCCGTGGCGGCATGACGTCCGTCGCCCCCCCGCAGCGGCTCCGGGGGCCTAGGATCACCAAGGCAGAGCGTCGCGTGAGCGCGAGTCGTCGATCCACGCGGCCTGAACCGCTTCCGTCCTCCTCCCCGCATCAAGGACGCCGGGTGGAGGACGCCCGAGTCCAGATCGACGGCGTACCCTCGAGGTGTCCTCGACACCGCTGCGCAGACGGCCACCCGCCTCCGGCCGGCCGGTGTCCCGGCGGGCCACCGGCCCGGCGGCATTGCCGGCGCCGCAGCGGTGCGAGCGCCGCCGGGAGGCCCCGGACGCCCCTGCCGCCCCCGCGCCGCCCCGGGCCGACGCCGTCGGCGACGCATGGGCGCTGTCGAGCCCGTGACGGTCGCCTCGCGACCATCGGCCTGGCCCCGGCGCTCGCCGAAACCGGCGCCCCGCCGTTCGTCGAGGTCAGCGACCCGGTGGCCGCCGGGACCAGCTCTCATCATCGAGGTGATGAAGCTGATCGTCCGACTAACGGCCCCTGTCGAACAGCGAATCCAGTCGATCCACTTCAAGGCAACGGCTGGTCGACCACGGACGGTCGCTCATCAACGTCCGGCCCTAGGAAGAAGGACGCGGTCGAGCAACGACGTCGAGTTCATCGACACCACCCTGCGCGACGGCAGCAGAGCCTGTGGGGCATGGGCATGCTCGCCAAGCACAGCTCGCGCTGCCCGACGACATCACCCGGTAGGATCTGCACCATTGAGATGGTGGCGAGCGACGTATTCGAGGCGAGGTCCCGCTGCCGGCAAGGAAGCCCTGGAGAACGCCTACGACCACGTCCAGGCCGCGATGCCGAGCGCCTGCCGCCGGGCGGGGATGCGCGGCTCGCGATCGTGGGGTTCAGCATCAACCCGCTCGCTGATCGAGCTGTGGGTGCGCACCGTGGTCAGACGGGGTGACCAGCTTCTGGCTCCATCGACTGCCTGTACGACATGGAGAAGATGCGCTGGATCGCGACATCGTCCACGATGCCGGCGGCGAGGTGCGTCCCCGTGCCTCATGTATGGCCACAGCCCGGTCCACACGGACGACTTCTGGGCCGGCGTCACCCGCCAGATGGCGGCGTTCGAGAACGTCAACGCGATCATGCTGTCCGACGAGGCCGGGGTCCTGCGGCCCGAGAACGCCCAGACCCTGCTGCCCACGCTCGTCGAAGCGGCGGGCAAGGTGCCCCTCGAGCTGCACTTCCACAACACCACCGGGATGGCCCCGCTCAACTACATGACCGGGATCGACGCGGGAGCACGCATCGTGCACACCGCGATCGGCCCGCTGGCCGACGGCCGTCCCTGCCGTCGGTCGAGGGCATGGTCAGAACCTCAAGCACCGCCGGCTCTCGCACGGCTCGACACCGAGCCCGCTCGAGAAGCATCGCCGAGCGCCCTTCGCTAGCATCGCCGACCGAGGACCGGCCGGTCGGCGTCCGAACAGTTGCACCGAGTTCAACTACCGGCACCAGTTCCCCGGCGGATGACCGGCGCGCTGCTCGCCCAGCTGGGCGTCGGGATGACCGACCAGCTCGAGCGAGGTCCTCGAGGAGGCCGCCGTCATCCGCACCGAGGTCGGCTACCCGCCGAGCGCGACCCCGTTCTCGCAGCTGATCGGCATCCAGGCCGTCCTCAACGTGGTGACCGGCGAGCGCTACCGGATCGTGCCCGACGAGATGGTGCTCTACGCCCTGGGGCACCTCGGCAAGCACGCCGCCCCGTTCGACGAACGCCCTCGACGCCATCCTGGGGACGCCCCGCGCGGCGGAGCTCACGAGCTGGACGCCGCCGCAGCCCAGCCTGGCCGAGCTGCGTCACGAGCGCGGCGAGACCCTCTCCGACGAGGAGCTCATCCTTCGCGCGGTCATGCCCAAGGAGGACGTCGACGCCGCGCTCGGCAACGGGCCGGTGCAGACGGAGCTGATCCCGCCACCCGGCACCCGCGCCAGCGCCATCGCCCGCGACCTGATCCAGCGCGTCGCCGTCGGGCTACCTGCCCGGTACGACGAGCCCGGACCTCTCGATCACCCTGCGCCGCAGGTGCGTCAGAGGTTCGCCCCTCAGCCATCCGCCGAAGGAGATCGAGATGAGCCAGGTCTTGCAGGCGCTCCGGCTGAAGGGACGCGCCACCGCGGACGAGCTCGCGACGTCGCTTGGCGTCGCGGCCGACGACGTGAGCGCCGAGCTGTCCTCGTTGGCCGGCGAGCGCCTCGTGGTCGAGCGCACCACGGGTCGGCGTCCCGGCTGGATGCTCACGGGCGACGGCCGCGACCGGTACGAGGCGACGGTCGCGCAGGCGCGCACGCCGGAGGTCGTCGAGCGGCTCACCGAGACCTACACGTCCTTCCTCCACCCAACCAGCCGGTCAAGGACCTGTCGGCGAAGTGGCAGAACACCACCGACGACGCGACGCGCTTCGAGATCATCGAGGACCTCTCCGACATCTGCGAGAAGGTCGCGCCCAGCCTCGGCTCGGCAGGCGCGGTCGTCCCGCAAGTTCGGCGCCTACGCCGACCGGCTGGCCGCCTCGCTCGACAAGGCCGCCGACGACCACCGCTACGTCGTGAGCCCGGCCGTCGACAGCTTCCACACCGTCTGGTTCGAGTGCCACGAGGACTACCTGCTCATGCTCGGCCGCACGCGCGAGCAGGAGGGGTCTTGGTGAGCAGGCGCGCACGCCTCGCCGACCGGCGCCAGGGTCGCCGCCGAGCAGCGCGTTCACCTCGACGCGGTGCTCCAGCGCAACCTGCCCGCGCACGGCGCGACGGCCGCAGGGGTCGCGCTGTGTTCGAGGACCAGGAGGTCACCTTCGAGCAGCTCGAGCGCACGGGCCTCGGCCCTCGCGGCGGCCTGCTGGCGCACGGGTTCCAGCACGGCGACGTGGTGAGCGTGCTCGCCCACAACCGGCTCGAGTGGTTCGAGCTGCTGTTCGCGCTGGCCAGGATCGGTGGCTGATCTCCCGGTGCAACTACCTCCTCAAGCCCAAGGAGATCGCCTACATCGTCGAGGACTCGGGGCGCGGTGGATGGTCGGCGAGGACGAGCTCTGGGACGCCGTGCGGGCGGGCCGCGACGCGTGGACCGCGACCTGCTGGTCGTCTCGATCGGCGCCGACCAGGACGGCGCCCTCGACTACGAGGCCTGTGCGCCACCGCTGGTCCACCGCCGCCGGCGGCAGCGTGCGGACGACCTGCTCCTCCTGCAGTACACGTCGGGCACCACCGGCTTCCCCAAGGGTGCGATGCACACGCACGAGACCGTGCTCTGGAACTCCCTCCACCAGATCCCCGACTTCGGCATCACGCGCGACGACGTCCACCTGGTCATCCCCGCCATGTGCTGGGCGGCGGGCTTCCACAGCTTCACGCTGGCCGTGATGTGGGCCGGCGGTCAGGTGGTCATCAACCCGAGCCGGGGCTCACGCCCGAGGCGTTCTGCGCCACCGTCGAGCGGCACGGCGTCACCAAGACGATCCTCGTGCCCGCCGTGCTCCGCCGGATCCTCGCCTACGCGGAGCTCGAGCGCCACGACCTCTCCTCCCTCAACCTCGGCCTGAGCGGTGGCGAGCCGGTGCCCGTCCAGCTGATCGAGGAGTGGCACCGGCGCGTCCCCTCCTGCGCCCTCGTCCAGGGCTACGGGATGGGCGAGTTCCCGACGCTCATGCTGCTGCTCGAGCCGCCGACGCCGTGCGCAAGGCCGGCGCTGCGGGCAAGGCGTGCCTGGCCGCCCGGGTCCGCGTGGTCGACCCCGAGTTCGCGACACGGCGGAGGACGAGGTCGGCGAGATCGTGGTCCTGTCCCCGGCCTGCATGGTCGGGTACTACGGCAAGGCCGAGGCCACGGCGGAGACGTACCACGACGGCTGGATGCGCACGGGCGACCTGGCCCGCGTCGACGGCGACGGTTTCGTGCACATCGCCGGGCGGGCCAAGGAGCTGGTGATCGTCGGCGGGCTGAACGTCTACCCGGCCGAGGTCGAGCGGGTCCTGCTCGACCTGGACGCGGTGGCCGAGGTCGCCGTCGTCGGCGTGCCGGACCCCGACTGGGGGGAGGTTCCGGAGGCGGTGGTGGTCGTCAAGGACGGGCGCTCGGTGACGCCGTCGGATCTCGAGGCGCACTGCCGCACCGAGCTGGCGAACTACAAGGTCCCGCGCCGGTGGGACGTCCGCACCGAGGCCGCTCCCGCGCACCACCTCGGGCAAGATCCAGCGCCACGTCGTCGCGCAGCAGGCCCTCGGGCGCTCCAGGACGAGCAGAAGGTGGCGCAGGTGACGCTGCGGGGCAATCGGCCGTCGTGGCCGCTGCCGGGTCGGGCATCGGCCAGGAGCGCCACCGCGCTCGCCGAGGCAGGAGCCGCCGTCGCGCTCGTCGACCTGACGGCGACGCCGTCACCGGCTCGCCGCGGAGCTGTCCGCGAACGGCCACGAGGCCCGCGCGTTCCGGGCGACCTCACCGACGTCGCGGACTGCGCGGCTCGCCGCCCGGATCGCCGAGACGATGCCCGCCGTCGACGTGCTGCTCAGCAACGTGGGCCGCCCAACCCCCACGGGATCGACGACATCACCGAGGAGCAGTGGCAGCGGGCGATCGACATCAACCTGAAGAGCGGCTTCTTCGTCACGCAGGCGTTCCTCCCGCTGATCCGGGCTACCGGCCGCGGCGGATCGATCATCTACACCTCGTCGGCGGCCGGTCTGGTCGGCTCGTACACCACGCCCCTCTACTCGTTGACCAAAGCCGGCCTGATCGGCCTCACCAAGTCGCTGTGCACGGTGCTGGCGCCCGAGGCATCCGCGTCAACGCCGTGTGCCCCGGCCCGGTCAACACCCCGATGCTGCCGGGATTCCTCGCCAAGGCACCCGACGAGGCCGAATCGGTCGCCGAGGTCTACGCGAGCCGGGTGCCCCTCGGCCGGGTCGCCGAGCCCGAGGAGATCGCCCGGGCCGTCGTGTTCCTGGCGAGCGACGCGTCGAGCTTCATCACCGGCGTCGCGTGCCCGTCGACGGTGGCTACACGGCGGTCTGAGACGACCATGAGGTTCCCCACCCGGTTCGGCGTCTTCTACGACTTCCGCAACCCCACCCACGAGCCGTGGGAGCGACGCTACGGCCAGCTGTTCGAGCAGCTCCGCTGGGTCGACACCGCAGGACACTTCGACGTGGTGTCGGTGACCGAGCACCACTTCGTCGGTGACGGCTACTCCCCGTCCACCATGGCCCTGGCGACGGCCATCGGGGCGACCACCTCGCGCGTCGGGATCACGACGAACATCGTCCAGCTGCCGCTCCACCACCCGTTGCGGATCGCGGAGGACGCGCTCACCGCCGACATCGTCAGCGACGGTCGGTTCCGGCTCGGCCTCGCCGGCGGGTACCGACAGGTCGAGTTCGAGGCGTTCGGCGTGTCCACCCGGGATCGCGCCGCCGCATGGAGGAGGGCGTCGAGATCGTCCGGCGGGCCTTCACCGGCGAGGAGTTCCGCTTCTCGGGGCGGCACTGGACCCTGCCCTCGCTGACGGTCACGCCCGGCCCGATCCGCCCGGGTGGCCGGAGATCTGGCTGGGTGGCACCGCCGCGCCGGCCATCGAGCGGGCGGCCGGCTCGCTGACGGCTTCCTCGCCTCCAGGACCGCCACGTCACCGCGTTCCTCCAGGCGGCCGACCGGCTCGGCCGCCGGAGCTGCAGGGGCGGACCGCGCGGACCGCGCGCCTCCTCGTGGCCCTGACCCCGACCGCGCGGTCGCCGAGCTCGGCGCGTACCTGCTCCACCAGGTCAACCAGTACATCGACTTCGGCTTCATCGACCCGCCCCACTACACCACGCCCGCGACGCCATCCGCGATGGCCACTACGAGGTCGTCGACGCCGACGGCGCCGTGGCCGTGCTGGGCGCGTCCGGCCAGGCCGGCATCGCCGAGTTCCACCTGATGGCCGTGCTGCCCGGCGAGCCGGTCGCGTCCGGAACCGGCCGGCTGGAGTACATCGCCACCGACGTGTTGCCCACGCGTCGGAGCCAACCCAGGAGTCTGATGACCACCATCGGCAGCCCCGAGGTCCTGTCCGCCTTCCTCGACAAGGACCTGCTCGGCGAGGGCCGTACTGGCTGCCCGAGACCGGGCCGCTGAGCCGCGTCGACATCCACGGCGGCGCCCTGCTGACCCTCGACCCCGCCACGGCGTCCACGCGACCCAATCGGGCCACCGGCGGCGTTCGCGATCCCGCGAGGGCGGCGGCTTCGCGGTCGGGTCGGACTCACCGTGCGGCTCAACGACGCCGACCTCGAGCCGACGCCGTTCGTCGACCTCGGCCCCGAGCGGGTCGACAACGGTTCAACGACGCGGTCTGCGACGCGCGAGGTCGGCTGTGGGCGGGCACCATGTCGACCAAGCGGCCGCGCGACCTGGGCACCGGCGAGGCCGCCCTCTACCGGATCGACCCCGACGGGGCCGTACGAGGTGGTGCTCGAGCAACCTGACCCTGTCCAACGGCATGGACTGGCTCGACGACGGCCACACCATGCTGCACATCGACAGCGACGCGCACCGCATCGACCGCTACGACGTCGACGTCGAGGCCGGGCGCATCTCGGGCCGCAGCACGTTCGTCGAGTTCGACCCCGCGATCGGGTTGCCCGACGGCATGACCGTCGACTCCGAGAACGGCGTGTGGCTCGCCTTCTTCGGCAGCGGCCAGGTGCGTCGTTACGACGGCGGCGGGAACGAAGACATCCGCACACCCTCCCGGTTTCGTGCCCGGCGAGTGTCATGCTCGGCGGGGGCGACCTGCGCGACCTGTTCGTCACGACGTCCAGCCACCGGCTCACCGCCGAGGAGGCGGCCGTGCAGCCGTTGGCCGGTTCGGTGCTGCGGATCCGGGTCCCGGTGCCTGGTCGCCCGCAGTTCCGGTTCGGCGGCTGAGGGGAGGCGTGCCCGGGAGGCGGGACCGGAGTTCGAGGGCCGGGTGGCGCTCGTGACCGGTGCCGGCAGCGGCATCGGCGCCCAGATCGCGCGCGACCTCGCCCGGGGCGGGGCCCACGTCATCGCGACGGACCGTCGGGTCGACCGGCTCGAGGCCGCCTCTCGTCCTGGGGCGACGAGGGACGCGGCGCCGAGCTCGACGCACTCGACGTCACCGACCGCGCTGCCTTCGAGCCGCTGGTGGCCGACGTCGTCGAGCGGCACGGGCGCCTCGACATCCTCGTGAACAACGCCGGCGTCATCCGCCCGCCGCGGCCGCTGCGCGAGTGGAGCGACGCCGACTGGGAGCAGGTGATGGCGGTGAACGCCAAGGGCGTGTTCAACGGCCTCGCCACGCGTTGCCGGTGATGATCGCGCAGCAGCGCGGCGTGGTGCTCAACATCGGCTCGGTCGCCGCGGTAAGAGCGTCCCCGGGCTGAGCGTCTACGGCGCCTCCAAGGCCGCCGTCACCGCGCTGACCCGGCGGCCGCGCTGGAGGCCGGGCCGCACGGCGTGCGCGTCAACGAGCTGCAGCCGGGTCCGACGCTCACGCCGATGGTGACCGGGCCCGACGACGCCCGACGATGCCGAGGCGGGTTCGCCGACAGCCGTCCCGCTGGGCAGGGTCTCCACCCCCGAGGAACAGGCGCGCGGCGCTCTTCCTGCTCTCGGACGCTGCCTCATACGTCAACGGCGCCTCCCTGCTCGTCGATGGGGGCATGGCATGGGCCTGGAGCTCGAGCCGACGACGATCGGCGACATCGCCTGGCCTGTGGCGCGCGGCGGGCCCGGAGCGAGTCGCGCTGCGCGACCAAGCGGGCGCGGCAGGTCACCTACCGCGACTCGACGAGCGGACCAACCGGCTGGCCAAGGGCCTCCTCGGCGCGGGCCTCGACGCGCGGCGACCGCGTGGCCACGTGGATGACCGACGGCTTCGAGTACGTCGAGGTCTACCTCGCGTGCGCCAAGGCCGGCCTGGTCGTGTGCCCCATCAATGCCCGCAACACCGCGCCGGAGGCGACCTACCTGCTCGAGGACAGTGGCGCCGCCTTGCTCGTCCACGCCGACTCGCTCGCCGAGAAGGTCGCGGGGCTGCCTGCGTCGGTCGTGGCCGGCTGCAGGTCGTGCGCCGTCACACCCGGGACGCCTGGCCCGGCCTGCGGGTCGGACGGTCCGGCGGCCACGACCCCGACTGGGTCGGCCCCGACGACCCCGCCATCATCGGCTACACGAGCGGCACGACCGGCCGCCCAAGGGCGCGATCCTCACGCACCGTCGGTGCCTGGCGATCGCCCGGATGAACAGCACGTCCTACCGGCTCGGCGCCTACCCCCGGGTGGCCGCTCACCGGCTCGATGTCGTTCGTGTCCGTGGTGCCCGCCCACGTGCTCTGCACGCTGCGGCTGGGCGGCGACGCGACCATCATGGGCGACTGGGACCCGAGTCGACCTGGTCGACGTGCTCGAGCGCGGACCGGGTCACGTTCATCTACGTGTCCGTCGCCGCGCATCGACGAGGTGGCCGCGGCCGCTGGCCGGGCCCCCGGAGCGTGGCGAACCTGCGCTCGGTCCTGCACTCGGCCGAGCCGCGCCGACCCGACCAGCTCGCCGAGCTGACCCGACGTCATCGGCCCGCGGCTCGTCGAGGGCTGGGGCATGACCGAGAACTCCGGCGGGCTGATGACCGCGACGCTCGGCCACGAGATGCATCGACGCCGACGACGACGCGCATGGCTACGGCGACCGTGGGGCCGCGCGGTGGACACCGAGGTGCGGGTGATCGACGTCCGGCGAGGACGGCGCGAGCTGCCGCACGACGGGGGACCGTCGGCGAGCTGTGGTTCCGCTCGCCCGGCTGTTCGACGGCTACTGGAACCGCGCCGGAGGCCACCGCCGAGGCGCTGCGCGACGGCTGGTTCCGCACCGGCGACCTCGGCGTCGATCGACGCCGACGGCTACGTGTACGATCGTCCGAGCGGCGCACCGACCTCATCGTCAGCGGCGGCGCGAACGTCTACCCCAGCGAGGTCGAGGACTGCATCAGCGCGCTCGCCGGCGTGGCCGACGTGCGCGGTCGTCGGCGTCGACGCACGCGCGCTGGGGGCAGACGGTGGTCGCCGCCGTCGTCCGTGCGGAGGGCGCCGACGTCACCGCCGACGACGTGGTCGAGCACTGCCGCGAGCAGCTGGCCGGCTACAAGAAGCCCACCGAGTCGTCTTCCTCGACGCGCTGCCACGCACGGCCAGCCAGAAGGTCTCACGCGCGTCCGTGCGCGACATGGTCCGCGCCATGACGCGCCGAGCAGACGACCGGCTGAGTCGCTACTCCTCGCCGGGCCGGGTGACGACCACGCCGGCGAGCTCGCCGTTCTCGCGGGTCTCGCGCCAGCGACGGAAGAACGCCGGTCGCCGGCCGGTAGCTGCCGGTGGTGATGCTCGACCGGCGGTCGTTGACGCGGCCCTCCGCGTTGAAGTAGCCCGGGGTGCACGCCTCCTGGAACGGCCGCCGCGCCTCGTTCACCCGCGCGATCTCGAGCTGCCAGGCCGCCTCGGCGGCGGGGACGCGCTCGACCGTCGCCCAGTCCTCGTCCAGCGCCCGCCGCACCAGGTAGCGTCACGTGGTCGGCCTGCTCCTGCAGCATGTGCGGCACGTTGGTGGTGGTCCCGCCCTGGGTCAGCCCGGTGAAGAACAGGTTGGGGAAGCCGACGCTGAACAGCCCCTGGTCGGTGCGCATGCCGTCGGCGAACTTCTCCGAGACACGCATGCCGTCGCGCCCGACCACGTCGTAGCCAGCGCGGTGGCTCCAGGTGGTGCCCAGCTCGAAGCCGGTCGCCAGCACGACGCAGTCGACCGGGTACTCCACGCCGTCGACGAGGACACCGTCCGGCGAGAGCTCCGTGACCGACGGTGCTCGACGTCGACCAGCTGGACGTTGTCGCGGTCGAGGGCCGGCAGGTACTCGTCGCTGAATCCCGGGCGCTTGCAGAGCGTGCGGTAGTAGGCCTTCAGCAGCGCGGCCTTCTCGGGTCGGCGATGAACTGGTCGACCCGCGCGCGGACCTCCTCGTTGTGCTCGAAGTCCGCGAGCTCCTTGGCCGCCTCGACCGCCTCCGGCGTCCGTTCGGTCGGCGGCGACCGACTGCTCTGCGGCGATCATCCGGCGGAAGAATCGCGACCCAGCCGTCGTCCACGCCGCACTCGGCGTCCTCGCCGTTGGCGAGCGAGGTGAAGCCCTCGATCCGGCGGCGCTGCCAGCCCGGCTCGAGGGACGCGAACCAGTCCGGATCGGTGGGCGCGTTGTCGCGCACGCCGACTGCGGTCGGCGTCCGCTGAAGTACGGTGAGCGACCGCGCCGCGCGTGCGAGCTCCGGGATGATCTGGCAACCAGTCGCGCCCGTCCCGATGACGGCGACGTCCTTGTCAGCAAGGCGTTCCAGGTTCGCTGCCGGTGTACTCGTAGTTCCAGCGAGCGCTGTGGAAGATCCTGCCCTTGAACGTGGTGATGCCAGGGATTCCCGGCAGCTGCGGACGGTCGAAGATGCCGCTCTGCGTGCGTCACGAAGCGGGCGTCGATCGTGTCCCCGCGATTGGTCCGCACGTGCCACCGGGACCGCTGGGCGTCCCACTCCATCGACGTCACCCGGGTCTGCAGCCGCGCACGCTCGTAGAGCCCGAGGTGCTGCGCCAGGCGCTTGAGGTACTCGAAGATCTCCGAGCCGCGGGCGTACCGCTCGGTCGGCATGTAGCCGGTCTCCTCGAGGTACGGCAGGTAGATGTAGCTCTCGACGTCGCACCGGATCCCCGGGTAGCGGTTCCAGTACCACGTGCCACCGAAGTCGGCCGCGCCGTCGACCATCAGGATGTCGTCGACCCCCGCCTTGCGCAGGGTCGCCGCCATCTCGATCCCGCCGATGCCGCACCCGATGACCAGGACGTCGACGTCCCGGTCGACCGGGTTGCGCGGCGGCAGCTCGTCGGCATACGGATCCTCGGCGAGCTGCGCGAGCTCGCCCTCCGCGAACTGGAACTGGTCCGTGCCCGACGGGCGGGCCCGGCGGTCGCGCTCCTGCCGGTACCGCTCCCGGATCTGCTCGATGTCGAGGCTCATGCCGCTGCCCCTGCCACAGGGCGCGGCGACGCACGGAGCCGCCGGACCCGGCGCACGCGGTCGACGACCGGTCCCACGCCCACGGCGACACCGAGTGCCAGCGCCTGGAGCAGCAGGTTGGTGGACGGCGGAGCGCTGATCGCGTTCAGCAGGACGTTCAGCTGGGTGAGGAACAGCGCGGCAACCGCTGCCCCGACGAGCCGGGCCCGACCTCCGCCGAAGGACGTGCCACCGATCACCACTGCCGTGATCGTCGCGAGCAGGTACGGGTTCCCCAGCGACAGGCTCGGCGCGACGACGTACCCGGCGAGGATGATGCCGGCGGCGCCGTAGCACAGCGAGGCCGCGACATAGGTGCCGATGACGTACCTCGTGACGGGCAGGCCCATGGCGCGGGCCGTGACGGGGTTGTCGCCGATAGCGACGAACCTGCGGCCGACCGTCATCCGGGTCTGCACCACCACCGCGACCAGGAGCACGGCGAGCGCGATGAGGACGGTGTTGGGGACCCCGAGCGTGCGATCGATGGTGAAGCCGGCCAACGCGGGCGGAGACTGTTTGGGGGCCGAGCTCGCGTACGACGCGACGGCCCCGACGACCAGGGCGTTCACCGCCAGCGTCGCGATGATCGGCGTGATCCGGAAGAGGGCGACCGCGACCCCGCTCACCAGACCGACGAGGCACGACACCGCGAGCGCGATCAGGACCGCCCGCAGCAGCCGGTCGTCGGACGACACCGACTCGCCCGTGACGAGCACCGCGGCCACCGTCATCACCCCGGGCACGGTGAAGTCGATGCCGCCCTGCTGGATGGTCAGGCTCTGCCCGAGGGAGGCAACGGCCAGGATGCCTGCCACCGGGAGCATGGTCAGGATCGCCCGCCCCGACAGGGAGCCGGGGGCGACGACGAAGGACACCAGCACCAGGGCACCGAGGGCGATCCAGATGCGGGCACCCTCGGACAGCAGCACCGCCCGCAGTCGCGCGGCATCGACCCGCGGGACGACGTCGTGGTCACCGGACACGGCCGGACCCCCTCCGTGCCATGGAGTAGAACCCGGTGGCCAGCAGGGTCAGGCCACCGAGGAGATAGGACTGCCAGGCGATGTCCAGCCCCAGGAAGACGGTCGTGGTGTTGATCTGCACGATGAGCAGGGCACCGGCCAGCGCACCGAGCTGTGAGCCGCGGCCGCCGTAGATGCTGGCGCCACCGACCACTGCCGCCGTGATGCTCGACAGCGTGTAGGTGACTCCGACCGTCGCGTCGCCCGCCCCCACCTGCACCGCGAGCAGCAGGCTCGCCACGAGGACCAGGCCGGCGGCCAGCAGGTTCGCCCCGAGCCGTACCCGCGAGACGTTGACCCCTGCCGCGTGCGCCGCGACCGAGTTGGCACCCGACGGCCCGCAGCCGGGCACCCCAAGCGCTGCGCCTGAGCATCAGCTCCAGGACGAGGCATACGACCACCGCGGCGATCGCCGCGTAGGGAACCCAGCCGATGACCTTTCCGAGAGCCAGGAGGAGCTCGGGGTCGAAGAAGCCGTCGGGCGTGGGGCGGAGGTACAGCGCGAACCCCTGGAACGCGGTGAACGTCACCAGGGTGACCACGAACGCGGGGACCCCGAGCATCGTGGGCGCCCAGTTGAGGATGGCGATCGCCACGGCCAACGCCGCCAGGCCGAGAAGACTGGCCAGCAAGGTTCCCGTCGACAGCACGGGCAGCAGCCAGAACGACCCGACCACCACCAGCAGGCTCATCGCCGGGCCGACCGACAGGTCGATGCCACCGGAGATCATGATCGTCTGCTGGGCCATCGCCGCGAAGGCGAGCACGGCGAACAGGGCGAGCAGGCCCTGCATGCTGAACTCGGTGAAGTAGAAGTCGTTCTTCAGCGCGGTGTAGATGCCCAGGGCGAGGACGGCCAGGGCCACGCCCAGAGGAGGAGCCAGGTCCCCGGTGATGAACCGGCGCAACGGCGTCTCCGCGCGAAGCGTCGCCGAAGAGTCCCCCGAATGTGCCGCCGTGAGCGCCGCCTGCGTCATCAGCGACTCCGAGACGTCGTCACCTGCGAGCTCGCTGACGACCCTGCCCCGGGACATGACGAGAACCCGGTCGCAGAGTCCCTCGAGCTCGGCTGCATCGGAGGAGACCACGATCACCGCTCCGCCGGCGGCGCGCTCGCGCAGGATCCGGTAGATCTCGAGGCGGGACCCGACGTCGACCCCCTGCGTGGGCTCGTGGGCCAGGATGACGAGGGGGCTGGACTGCGTGGCCCGCGCGATGACGACCTTCTGCTGGTTGCCGCCCGAGAGGGTCCCGACGGCGTGCTCGAGGCTGCCGGCGCGGATGTCGAGCTCGCGGACCCGCTCGCGGGCTGTCCCGGTCTCCCGGCGACCGCGGACGAAGCCCGCGACAGCCGTCGCGCCCAAGGTGGTCGCGGTGATGTTCTCGCGGACGCCGAGACCGGCCCAGATGCCTTCCTCGTGCCGGTCGGCGGGCAGGTACACGATCCCGGCCTCCTGCGCCCGGGCCGGGCTCGACAGGCGGAGCTTCCGACCGGCGACGAGGACGTCGCCGTGCACCTGTCCGAGTCCGGCCAGGGCCCGGATGACCTCGGCCTGGCCGTTGCCCTCCACGCCGGAGATGCCGACGATCTCACCCCTGCACACCGCCAGGTCGATGCCGGAGAACCGCTCGCCGCGGAGGTCGTGGACGGAGAGGACGACATCGTCGTCGGGCGAGGTCTCCCCACGCTTGGGCGGGAACGCAAGGTCCAGCCGCGTCCCGACGATGGCCGTGACGATGTCCTCCTCCGAGACGGACGACGTCTGGTGCGTACCCCGGTGGATGCCGTCGCGGAGCACGGTGACCCGGTCGCTGATCCGCATCACGTCCGGTATCCGGTGCGAGATGTAGACCACGGCCGTGCCGTTCGCCGCGAGCTCACGGATCATGCCGAACAGCAGCTCGATCTCCTCCACACCGAGGGCCTCGGTGGGCTCGTCGAGCAGCAGGACCCGTGGCTCCTGGCTCACCGCCTTGCTGATCTCGACCATGAAGCGTGCCGCCGGGTCGAGCGAGCGCGCGAAGGTCTTGGGGTCGATCCGGCGGTTGCTGGCCCAGGTCTCGAGCAGGCTCTCGGACCAGGCGCCGATCCGGTTCCAGGCCGGCCTACGGTCCTGGCGGACGCTGAGCGCGAGGTTCTCCGAGACCCGCAGGTCGCCCATGAGAGACGGCGTCTGGCGACAGATGGCCAGCCCGAGGTCGCGCGCCATCGTCGGCGAGGCCGACGTCAGCTCCTTGCCCGAGATCGTCACGGTCCCGGACTCCTGCTCCAGCGTCCCCGAGGCGATCGCCATCAGGGTCGACTTCCCGGCGCCGTTCTCGCCGACGACCGCGTGCACCTCGCCGGCGCGGACCTCGAGGCTCACGTCGTCGAGTGCCTGCACGCCCGGGTAGGACTTCGAGACGCCCACCAGGGACAGGGCCACCGGGATGGCGCCCCGCGGTCCCCCGGTCGACGACTCGGGCGCACCCTCCGGCGTACGGCGACCGTTGTCCGCTACCTCGATACCGGTGTCGTGCGTCATGGCTGGTCCCCCTCCGTCGTGAGCGGAGCACGCGGACGCCGGGTGAACGCGGTGAAGAACTCGTCGGCCTCGGCCGTCGCGAGGTAGAGCTCGAGGGCGGCGCCGGACATCTTGTCGATCCCCGCGTGGTGCTCGGTGTCGGCGTTGAAGGAGTACTTGCAGAACTTCAGCGCGGTGGGGCTCAGCTGCGCCATCTCGGTCGTCCACACCTTCGCCTCGGCCATCAGGTCGGCTCCCGGCACGACCTTGTTGACCAACCCCATCGCCAGGGCATCGTCCGCCGAGTACTGCCGGCACAGGAACCAGATCTCCCGCGCCTTCCGCTCCCCCACCAAGCGGCTGAGGTAGGCGGTGCCCCAGCCCGCGTCGAAGGAGCCGACGCGCGGTCCGACCTGTCCGAAGATCGCGGTATCGCTCGCGATGCTGAGGTCGCAGAGGACGTGCAGGACCTGACCGCCGCCGATCGCGTAGCCGTTGACCGCCGCCACCACCGGTTTGGGGATCTCACGGATCACCCGGTGGAGGTAGTCGATGTCGATGAACCCCGACCGCGTCGGCCCGTAGTCGCCCGTCTCGGCGCGCTGCTTGACGTCGCCGCCGGTGCAGAAGGCCTTGTCGCCCGCCCCGGTGAGGATGACCGAGCGCACCTGGTCGTCGGCCCACGCGAAGCGGAAGGCCTCCACCAGCTCGTCGACCGTCTGCCCCCGGAACGAGTTGTAGCGAGCGGGACGGTTGATCGTGACCACGAGGGTGCGCGCTTCCTCGTCGAAGTCGAGGAGCACGTCCTCCAGTCGAGGCGTCATCATCACTGGCCCGCGTGGTCGAGGTCGGACCCGAGATGCACCGTGTCGTTGAAGCGTCGCAGGAGCCAGGTGTCGCCGTGCACGACGAGGTGGGTGACAGAGGCGTTGTCGGACGCCGCGAAGGCGAACATCCGGCCCCCGGTGGCCAGCGCGGCCAGCATGCCGATGACACCGCCGTGCGCGAAGACCGCAACCCGTTCATCGGGGTGGTTGGCTGCGATCTTCGCGATCGCCGCACGGACCCGGGCCGCCAGGTCGACCTGCTTCTCGGCGCCCGGGATCACGTCCCACGTCTGCTCGGCCTGGACCCGCTGCCACTCCGGGTGGTTCTCGGCGGCGCGGACGCGGTAGACGCCACCCTCCCACTCACCGAGGAACACCTCCCGCAGGTCCGGCTCGACGATCGGGGTCAGCCCGAGGCGCGTCGCCAGCGGCTGCGCGGTCTGGGAGGTGCGCTGCAGGGACGAGACGTAGATCGCGCTCAACGGCAACCGCTCCAGCCGGTCGGCGACCCGCAGCGCCTGCTCGTGGCCCACCGGGTCCAGCGGCGGGTCACCGTGCCCACCGACCAGCGGCTGGGGCTGGCCCGCTCGCAGCGGCGCCGACTCCCCGTGTCTGACCAGGTAGACGTGGGTGGCGCCGGCCGCTAGCCGGAATCTCTCCTGACGGAACTCTTGAGCCACTAGACACCCTTCTTCGCTGCCGTGCGCCCGGCGATGCGGCCGAAGACGAACGCGTTCGTGATGGAGTTCCCGCTGCCCACGTAGGTCTCGCCCACGACGCCACCGGTGCACTCCCCCGCTGCGAGCAGCCCGGGAACGGGTCGCCCGAGGTCGTCGATGACTCGCGCTTCGCTGTCGATGCGAAGACCCACGGCGGTGACGGCGACGTGGGACAGCCGGAGCTCGGTGGCGTAGAACGGCGGGGTCGCCACCGGGCTGAGCACGTCGCTGCGCTTGCCGTAGTGCGAGTCGTGACCGAGTGCGCAGCCCTCGTTGTAGACCGCCACCGTGGTGCTGAGCCGGTCAGGCGGGACGCCCATCCGAGCGGCGAGGTGCTCGAGGGAGTCCGCACGCAGAACCGTCCCGCGGCCGACCTGCTCCTCGAGCATGCCGTCCACCCACTTCTGCGCACGGCCGTCGCGTCGTCCCACCGACACCTTCTTGCTCGCCTCGACGGTGCCGGGCGACGAGGCCCGCTTGGCCGCATCGTCGAAGACGGCGAACACCGGCGCCGGCTGGCTCTCCACGATCGGCCCGGTCACGCTGTACGACGAGGTCTCGTCGTAGAACCGGCGGCCCTCGGCGTTCACGACGAGCAGCCAGCCCGGCAGGTAGCCGCCCTCGAGGATGTTGCCGAAGTTCGGCGTGATGAGGCGCGCTGCGTTGCCGTGGCCGACCACCTGGGCATCGACCTGCGCCGCCAGGGCGAAGGCGCTGCCCGACGAGGTGGACGCGCCGATGTACCAGTACCAGTCGTCCTCGGCGACGCGGGGGAGGTACTGGTCCATCAGCTCCCGGTTCGCGCCGAAGCCACCGGTGGCCAGGACGACCGACGACGTCTCGAGAGTGTCGTCACGCACGGCGACCCCTCGCACCTCGCCGCCCCGGACGACCAGGCGGTCGACCTGCATGCCCAGCGCGATCTCGACGCCGATCGAGCGGGCGTGCCGGACCAGCGTGGCGACCACCGCGTGACCCTCCCCGCTGGTGATGTGCATCCGGGCGACCTTCTCCTCTCCCGAGGTCATCAGTCGCGGGTCGAACTCGACCCCGATGTCCTCGAGCCAGTCGATGGTCGGGCCCGAGGCATCCGCCAGGGCGCGCACGACGGCCGGCTCGAGCCGGAAGCGGTTGAGCGCCATGTAGAAGCGATAGAGGTCGTCGGGGTCGTCCTCGATGCCGCGCCGACGCTGCATCCTCGTGCCCGCGCCCATGACCTTGCCGCCGGAGAGGCGGCTCGACCCCCGAGCTCGCCGGAGCCCTCGAGGAGGAGGACGGAGGCCCCCTCCGAGCGCGCGGCGACGGCTGCGGCGAGCCCGGCGAAGCCGGATCCCACCACCACCACGTCGAAGTCCGGCACGTCAGTCCTCCTGGTCGGCTGCTGCCGGCTGACCCAGTCGCGCGGCGAGCAGGCGGCTCGCCCAGTCGTCCGCACGCGGGGCGACGACGCCCGCCCAGCGCCCGGGCGGCGGCCGGAAGTCGATGCCGGCCAGCTCGGCGGGCAGCGCCAGGTACACGTCGGACCCCGGCCCGGCAGCCTCGAAGACCTGTCGGCAGGTGAGGGTCAGGGTGGAGGCCGAGTCCGCACCCTCCCACGGGACGTCCACCACCACCGCGCCCGACTCCGGGACGTCGTCCTCCGGGCCGGTCACCCGAGCCGCGCCGTCTGGGGCCGCGTCGAGGACGGGTACGGCACCGGGCCGCTCGCACCACTCGAGAAGCTTCCTGGAGCCACGGGCCCGGGACCGGCTCGGTGAACCTGGCCGCGCCCATGAGCAGCCGCCCTCCGTCGCCGTCGACGGTCACCTCCTCGCCCTCGTGCAGCGCCGCCCCGGTGGTGAAGGTGGCCCGCCGGGCGGTCTGGTCGACGGTCATCGCCTCGACCCCGCACACCGCCGGCTTGCCCATCCCGCGTGCCACCACGGCGGCATGGCTTGCCCGGCCACCACGGCCGGTGACGATGCCGGACGCCGCGATCATGCCGTTGATGTCCTGCGGCGACGTCGTGGGGCACAGCAGCACCGGGACGCCGCCGGACTGGACCACCTCCTCCGCGCGGGTGGAGTCGAACACCGCGGTGCCCACGCCCGTGCCGGGCGACGCGGGAACCCCGGACGCGACCACGGTCATCTCCTCGAGGCCGACCGCGCGGGGCGACTGGAGTCGCTGGACTGCGCCGAGGCTGACCCGCTGGAGGGCGGTCGGCACGTCGATCAGGCCCTCCCGCACCATCTCCACCGCGATCCGGACCGCGGCCGCCGGACTGCGTTGCCCGGGCCGCGACTGGAGCACGAACAGCCGTCCGTGCTGCACGGTGAACTCGACGTCGCACATGTCGCCCGTGTCGGCCTCCAGCGCCTGCGTCGCGGCCTGGAGCTCACCCCAAAGCTGCTCGGAGTGGGCCCGCAGGGCGTCGACCGCCTCCGGGGTCGTCGACCCGCTGACCACGTCCTCACCCTGGGCGCAGCGCATGAAGTCGCCGTACAGCACGGCCTCGCCCGACCCGGGGTCACGCGTGAAGACGACGCCGGTGCCGGAGTCGTCGTCGAGGTTGCCGAAGACCATCGCCTGCACGGTCACCGCCGTGCCGAGGTCCTCGGAGATGCCCCGGAAGCGGCGGTAGCGGACCGCGCGTGGGCGGTTCCAGGAGCGCCACACCGCCTCGATCGCCTCGTGCACCTGGTCGAGAGCGTTCTGGGGGAACGCCGCTCCGTGCTCGGCGATGAGCGCCTTCCAGCGCTCCACCAGGGTGGCGTCGTCCACGTCAGCAGCCTCGTGGTGGAACGCCTCGAGAGCGGGCGCCGGGAGCTCCCGGACGACCTCGGCGTAGGTCGCGAGCAGGCGTGCGTAGGACTGCAGCGCGAACCGCTCGGTCGTCTTCGCCGCCAGGCCGCGCACCACGTCGTCGTTCAGCCCGACGTTGAGCACCGTGTCCATCATCCCGGGCATCGACACCGGCGACCCCGAGCGCACCGACAGCAGCAGCGGCCGGTCGACGTCGTCCGGCGCCCGTCCCAGCCGCTCCCCGAGCTCGGCGAGCCGGGCGTCGACGGCGTCCCGCAGTCGCTGCGGCACCACCGCCTGGTCCCTGGCGTACGCCTTCCATGCCTCCGTGGTGATCGTGAACCCGGGCGGGACGGGCAGCCCCAGGGATCCGGCCATCCGGGCGAGGCTGGCGCCCTTCCCCCCGAGCGTCGCCCGGTCCTGGAGGGGCGACTCGAACCAGTGCAGGTACTGGTCGACGTCGGCGGGGGTCGAGGTGGCCGTCACGAGGGGTGCCCCAGCTCCCGGATCGCCGGCAGCACCGTGTCGGCGAACAGCCGGAGACTCTCCCAGCCGACCTCCGGGTCCAGACCGGCGACCAGCGGATGCAGCGTGACGATGGTGTCGGGGGAGTAGCCGCGCAGGACCTCGAGGGCCTCGTCGGGGGTGACCACCAGGTAGCGGCCACCAGCGCGCAGCTCGTCCAGCGTCGGCTCCTTGGTCCCGAGCGGACCGGAGGTGGGGGTGTCGGTGCTCGACCAGTGCGCGTAGTTCGCGGCCTCGGTGACGACGTGGCGACCGAGCACCTTCCACGTCGTCTCGACGTCGTCCGTCACGTGCAGCATGTGCGGACCGCCGCGGGAGTACTCCTTGGCGCGTGGCAGGCCGGCGGCCAGCCGCTCCTGCTGGAAGACCTCGTAGGCCTCCTTGTTGAGCGGGAAGTAGTCCATGCCGAGGCGGACGGCACGCTTGGCCGCGGCCCCGGACGAGCCACCGAGGATCAGCGGCGGTCCGCCCGGGGTCGAGGGAACCGGTGTCACGCGGACCTGACGGCCTCGGTAGTCGAACGTCTCGCCGGTCCAGGCCTGCCGGATCACCTGGACCGCCTCCTCGGTCAGGCGCCCGCGTTGCTTCCGGTCGACGCCGAACATCTCGAACTCGGCGATGTTGTAACCCGCCGCGACCACGACCTGGAGCCGGCCGTCGCACATGATGTCGAGGACCGCGAGGTCCTCGGCCACGTGCACGGGGTCGTGCAGGGGCAGGAGCACCGCCGACAGGTTCACCGTGATCCGCTTCGTCACGGCCGCCACCGCGGCCCCCAGGGCCGTGATGGAGGGGCACCAGTTGTCCTCGGTGCCGTGGTGCTCACCGATCCGGATGGCGTCCAGCCCCTGCTCGTCGGCCCACCTGGCCATGGCCAGGCCCTCCCGGTACACCACCGGCAACGGGGTGGCCCACGGTGGGCTCTGCATGTTCAGGCGCATGTCGACGCGCATGGATGATCCCTCCTGCCCGGGTGCCGGCTGCGGCCGACGACCCGGTCGTCGTCCGTCCGGTCGCTAGCGGTTGGCCCCCGCCTTGGCGGCGATCTCCTCCCAGGTCGACTCCCCGGCGCTGCGTCGGATCCGCTCGATGTCGGCCCTCAGGAGGCTCGAGCCCTGGTCCTTGAGCAGGCGCGAGTGCTCCTGCGTGTACCGGTAGAGCGCGTCGACGTCGGGATCGCGGTAGCCGAACTTCACCGAGGCGTCGTCGAAGTGCCGCCAGGGCGCCTCGAGCAGCGGCGAGGTGTACCCACGGGCCTTGGCGTTGAGCTCGTCCTGGGTGAGCCGGCCGTCCAGGAACTGGTAGGTGCTCGTCTTGCGGGGGAGGTCCGACCTCGACGACGTGGCGTTCTCGCTGGATCGCCGCGAGTAGTCGTGGTCGAGGAGCACGTAGGCCGGGACCAGCTGAGCGACCCGGCCCGGCTTGGGCAGGTCCGCGCCGGAGCCTGGACGCCAGCTGCGGTAGCTGTACGGGTGGACGAGGTACTCGCCCGCGGCGCCGTAGTGGCCGTCGTACCCGATGTAGTCGCTCATGAACGAGGCGGTGCCGTACTCCTCGTTGTAGATCGGCCAGAGCCGGCGGACACGGTCGTCGACCGACTCCCACTCCACCTGGTCGTAGGTGCCCGACATGAACGAGGCGTCGGACACCGCGTAGACGTACGCGAGGATGCCGGCCTCCGTCATCTGGTCGAAGCTCATCTCCGCGAACCGCCGGTGCAGCGGCGTGATGGCGGCCTTGATCACGTCCGCCAGGTCGTTGAGGGTGGAGATGAGCTCCTCGCGGCTGCCCATGCCCACCGGGACGAGGCGGTCGGTGAAGATGTCGGAGGTGTAGAGCCCGGCGCCGAGCAGGTTGTCCTGGTAGGACTCGGGCGTGGTGTACGGCGTCCCGAAGTCGGTGATCTCGATGCGCACGTCATCGGTGATCAGGGACAGGGTGAGGTTCTGGTAGGGGATGTCCTTGGCGACGTCGTCCATCCACGGCAGGCCGCTCTCGCCGAGCGTCATGAAGTTGCGGACGTGCATGAGCTTCTGGCCGCCGAGGTTGTACGGGCCGTTGGCGTCCATGCCGACCCGGCTCTCGCAGTACACGAGGAAGCTGTACTGGCTGGTGACTGCGCTGAACCGCGCCACCGCGTGCCGCAGCGCGTCGTTGATCTCGTAGGCGTCCGCCTCGAGGACCTGGAGGTTGCGCTCGTCGAGGACGTGCGACATGTCGTCGGCGCTGTCGGTCCAGATGTGGCCCTCGTTGCGCCGGTACGTCGACATCACCCGGTGGTGCCAGTCGATGACGTACCAGAGGTCCTCCAGGTTGTCCTCCGGCCGCAGCAGGCCGAGCTTGATCAGCTCCACCCGGCCCTGGAGGTAGAGCAGCTCACCACCCATGTTCGCGGTCAGGGTCCCGAGCTGGAGGCTGGAGTTGCGCATCCGGTGGCCCATGTCCTCGGGGCTGACGTGCGCGGACGCCTTTCGGAGGATGTTCGGGTACATGTAGTACGCCTGGATGAAGGACATCATGAAGTACGGAAGCATCGGGAACAGCTTCGACTCCTGAGCGGTCCGGGTCATCAGGTTCCGCGAGATGGTGTCGTCGTGCTCGGAGAGCGCGGTGTTGACGAGGTGCAGCTGCTCCTCGGAGATCTTCCAGTCGCTCATCATGCGTCCTTCGCGTCGGCCTGGCGGATGACTGCCCGCGGTCTGCGGTCCTCGTCGAGGAACGCCTCGGCGTCCTGGGGCTCGGCGCTGTACGCCACCGTCACGGTCTCCCCGTCGACCAGCGGGCGGCTGAGGCGGGCGGCCATCAGCGTCGGCACCCCGAACTCACGCCCGAGGATGCCGAGGTGGCTCCGCACGGTGCCGGCCAGGCAGATGACCGCCTCGAAGTCCGGCAGCAGCGGCGCCGTCAGCGTGCCGCCGCTGTCGTCGATGACCGCGATGGTGCCCTCCGGCACGCCGTCGTCGATCATCCGGTTCACGTCGGCCACCCGCCGGATGACCATGACCTGGCCGGTCACGTCAGGCGCCCGGAAGACGTTGTCGCCGTCCCCGATGGCACCCTCGGGGAACTCGGACGCGTCGTAGTAGATGTCACCCTCGGACCGGAGCACGTAGAGGTCCGGCTTGTCGAGCACGGAGATCTCCGCCCCGGCGTGGAACTTGCGCCCGGTCGTGGCGACGAACTCCTCGAAGACCTCGTCGGCCAGCCCCTGCATCTGCTCACGGTCGATCAGGGTCGACCAGTCGTCGTTGACGACCTCGGCCCAGGGCCGCCCCGAGGCGGCCAAGTTCTCGTTCACCCGCGAGATCACCTTGCGGCGGGTCATGCCCGTGAGCACGCCCCCGACGGTGTCCTCGGGCAATGTCCACTTGGGTTCGCCCACTGCGTACTTCATCGCCCACCCTTCGTTCGACCGGCGCACGTTCATGGCCGGGACGGTGCCACCAGCACGGCCGTGTGACTGCCGTCACAGGCCCGCCCGGGCGACGCTACCGTGCCAACCAACCGTTTGGAAGTAGAAAGCGCAACCTATGAACGTTACCGAACTGTTAACAAACGAACGGTAGGTCTACCAGCCAAACGGTGGGTAGATTCCCTCCGAGGCATCGCACCGTGAGGGGCACCGGCGATACATCGGCAGGTCGCGGGTGGTCGACCGATCCACGACAAGGAGTTCCAATGCGCAGACTGATCCCGGTGTCACTGGCCGTCACAGCGACCTTGCTGCTGGCCGCCTGCGGTTCCAGCGACGAGTCGTCCACCGCTCCCACCCCCGACGCGTCGGATTCGGGGTCGAGCTCGGCCGCACCCGTCGGCGACGCCGGCGACGACAGCCCGCTCAAGATCATCGCGGGAGAGCTCAACTTCGAGTTCTCCGACTACTGCGGCGACAAGCCCGCCGTCGTGGGCGTCCTCGACGGGTACGGCGGCAACGCCTGGGCCACCGGCAAGTCCGCGCTGGTCAGGCAGCTCGCCGAGAGCTGCCCGAACGTCACCGAGGTGAAGTACGCCGACGCGGGCGGAGACGTCCAGAAGTACATCGCGGCGATCAACAGCTTCGTGGCGCAGGGCGTCAACATCATCGAGACCTTCGACTACATGGGCGAGCCGACCGTGCCGGCCTTCCGCCAGGCCCAGCAGCGCGGCGTCCTCGTCGGCAACGCCAACGCGATCCCGGGCAGCGGAACGGTCCCCAGGGACTTCACCTCCAACGTCGTGCCTGACTTCGACGGCAACGCCACGCTGTGGGTCGACTTCCTGACCAAGGCGACCGACGACGCCGGCCGCATCGCCTACGTCGGTGGACCTGCGGGCAACCTCTTCGACGCGCCGCAGATCGAGGCCATCGAGAAGGCCATCGCCGAGCAGGGCTCGGGCATCGAGCTCGTCACCAAGGAGCCCCTCGTGGGTGCCTGGGACCCCGCCACCGTCCAGCAGGTCGTTGCCGGTCTGCTGCAGAACGACCCCAAGATCGACGGCATCATCAACTCGTACACCGCCACCGGTCCTGCTGTCGTCCGGGCCTTCCAGGCAGCCAAGGTCCCGCTGCCCGCGATGACCGGCCAGTCCAGCTCCATGGAGCTCGTGTGCCTGGCCAACGACCTGGAGGGTGAGCTGAAGACCCAGTCCCTGGACGGCACCCCCAACCTGCACGCCATCGACCTGGCGAAGCTGCTGGCCGCGTGGTCCGGCATCGACGCCCCCGAGCTCGGTCCGACGGACGCCTACACCACGGTGACGCTGGCCGACTACATCAACACCGAGGAGGGCGTCCTGCCCGAGTGCGACCCGTCGGTGCCGCCGGGTGCGGACTTCTCCCAGGCCATGGACCCGGCCGAGCTGGCCGCCGCGCTCAAGTAGAAGCTGGTCTGCTCGTCCCGCGGGGCCTCCCGGACGTCCGGGAGGCCCCGCGGTCTGCGGTCGGCCGGTCGGGCTCGGCCAGGCAGACGTCCGTCGTGAGGGGAGCTCGGTCCCGTGGGTGAGCTGTTCCTCGTACGGCACGGCCAGGTCGCTCTGGACGGCCCGGGGTACGACGGTCTGTCGGCGACCGGCCGGACCCAGGCCGAGGCCGTCGGCACCGCGCTCGCTGCACGCGGTGTCGAGCCGAGCCGGTTGACCATCGGCGCCATGGTCCGCCACCGGCAGACCGCCGAGCTCGCCGCCCGCTCGGCGGGCTGGTCCGCCCCCGTGGTGACCGACGAGCGGTGGAACGAGCTCGACCACGTGGCGATCCTGGCGGCGACCGGCGACCTGGGCCCCGGGGACAGGTCGCTGCGCGGAGACGACGCACGACGCCGCCTGTTCGAGGTGGCCCTCCCCCGCTGGGCGTCGGGAACACACGACGGTGAGTACCCGGAGGCCTTCGGCGCCTTCGGCGAGCGGGTGTCGGCCGCGCTCCGGCAGGTGAGCCGGTCCGTCACGACCGGGGAGACCGTGGTGGTCGTCACCAGCGCCGGGGTGATCAGCCGGCTGACCGCCCAGCTCCTGCAGGTGAGCCGCGAGCAGTGGCTGACCCTCGTGCCCCGCTGGGTCAACGGGAGCGTGACCCACCTCCGGGTCACCGACGGGCAGCCCGAGCTGGTCTCGCACAACGACGTCACGCACCTGGCCGGGGCTCTGGTCACCACGAGGTAGGCGTGGCGATCGACGGCGGCCGGGTCGTCTTCGAGGGCACCCCCGGCGACCTCGTCGCCGCCCGCTCGACCCTCACCGGCGAGCACCTCGCCACCTACGTCGGCGGCTGACGCCAGGGCTGCCCATCGGCGCCGACGCCCAGGACCTGAGCGGGTGCGCGCGAGTCCCTGACCGCGAGCGACGGCCGCCCGTCTCGGCGGCTACCGGACACGAGCCGAACGGCGTCATCACAGCCAGTTTCGCCTCGCGCGTCCCGGCGACCCCGGATGATTGCCTGGATAGGGTGCGATGCCCACCGACGAGGAGCTGATGCATGGTGCGCGTCGTCCTGCTGACGCCGGAGTACCCCCCGGCGACCCAGGCGGGCGGGATCGGCACCAACACGAGGACCCTGGCTCGCGAGCTGCATCGTCAGTCCCACACCGTGACTGTCGTCGTTCCGGGATCGGACTCGCAGCGAACGGTGCTCGACGGCATCCCGGTGGTTCGGGTCCGCCCGCAGTGGTTGCCCAGCGCCCGGGCCGAGCGGCTGCTCACGGCATTGCGGCTCGTGATGGCTGTGCGGGCCGAACGCCCGGACGTGGTGCACGCCGCGGAGTGGGGGGCCCTCGGCTGGGGCATCGCGCGGTTCACCCGGATCCCGCTGGTCACCCGGCTGGCCACACCCACCCACGTCGTGGAGGAGCTCAACGACGGCCGGCCCCGGCCCGAGTCCGCTCTCGTACGCGCGATGGAGCGGGACCAGACGACCCGCAGCACCGTCGTGTACGCGCCGTCCCACGCCATCGTCGAGCGGGTCAGCACGGACTGGGAACTGGCCAAGGATCGTATTCCGGTGATCGTCAACTCCATCGACGTGGCCGCGGTGCGCGAGGTGGGTGCGGGGGAACCCACGACTGTCCTCCCTGATCGGTTCGTGGTGTTCATCGGCCGGCTGGAGCGGCGCAAGGGCCTGGACGTCCTCGGGCCCGCCGTCGCCGCGGCGTTGTCGGCCGACGCGGGCCTGCACGCCGTCCTTGTCGGCCGCGACCCCGGCGACGAGGGCGGTGCCGTGCTGGAGCGGTTCATGACCGCCACCGAGGCAGTGGGCAGCCGGGTGCATGTGATGGGCGAGCTGGACCGGGACGAAGCCCTGCGCGTCGTGGCCCGCGCCGAGCTGGTGCTGCTCCCGTCCTCCTGGGAGAGCTTCGGCTACGTCTGCGTCGAGGCGCTCGCGCTCGGACGTCCGGTCATCGCCGGTGACATCGGTGGATTCGCCGAGATCATCACGCACGGCGTCGACGGGTGGCTGGTCCCGCCGGGAGACGCCGACGGGCTGGTCCGCGAGACGTTGGCGCGCCTGGCCGACCCGGACAGCACCCGTCGGGTGGCCGCCGTCGGACGGGACAGGTCGGAGCGGTACGACAGCAAGGCGGTGTCGGCGGAGGTCGCTCGCCTGCTGGGAGACGCTGCCGCGCGGACGACCTTCTCGTCCTCCGTCTACCGGACCGACTACCGCACGTACTTCCACCCCGAGGAGCGCAACGACCCGTTCCGACGGCTCTACCGGCGCAAGCGGGCGCTGGTGGGCGAGTACTTCGCGCGTCGCCCGGCCGGAACGGTGCTGGACGCCGGCGGTGGCTACGGCCGGCTGTCCGGCCCGCTGAGCCAACGGCACGACGTGACGATGTGTGACCTGTCGGAGTCGATGCTGGCCGAGGCGCGCCGGAGGGTGCCCGCGGAGGTGTCACTCGTCCAGGCTGATGTGCGGGCCCTGCCCTTCGAGTCCGGCCGGTTCGACTCCGTGCTGGCACTGGACGTCCTCTGCCACCTGTCCGACACCGCCAGCGGGCTGCGCGAGCTCCTGCGCGTCGCGGGGACCCGGGGCGAGGTCGTGTTCGACACCACCAATGCCCGGCCCGGTTGGGTGCTCGCCTATCCGTCCTACGTGTCGTGGCGCCCGCGTCGGCTGCTGCGTACGCTGCTCGGCAGGGGCGTGCTGCCCGAGTGGCAACGACTGGTCCGGCACCACCTGCCCGAGGAGGTGCGTCGGGCGGCCGCGGAGGTGGGTGCTCGACTGGAGCTCATCGGCGGTGTCGGACCGGCAGGCATGGTGAAGTGGCACGTGTGGCGGGCCACCCTGACCGACCGGTGAGACATCGCCTGCTGCTCTACCTGGCCTCCTCCACCGATGCGCAGCGAGTGGCGGTCGGTCCCGTCCTGGCCGGTCTCGCGCAGCGGCAGGGGTGGCTCTTCGAGTGCTACTACGACGCCCCGCGCCGCGGCCTGCACTTCGGCTCCGGCGACCCAGCCGGTGGTGCCGAGGGAGTTGCGGGCGGCTCCCTCGTCGCCGGTGGCCGGCACCTGGAGCAGCTGACCCGGCTGGCCGTCGGCCACCACGTCGTGGCGCTGGGTGACCCCGAGTCGGTGCTGTGGCCGGCGCTGGCCGGGACCGACGCGGAGGTGCTCTCGCGCTCGACCGATCCGGCGGTGCTGTTCGCGGCCGCGTTCGCCAGGCTCGGGGAACCCCTGCCCGTCGAGGCCTACGTCCTGGACGACTCGCCGCAGGGAGTGGCCGGCATCCGCACCGCGCCCTACCTCGCCCCGGCCCTGCTCTCGGCGGCACCGGCGCTCGCCGTGGAGGCGTCGGCGGAGGCAGCCAGCTGGGCGACGCTGACTGCGGCGGGGGTGACCCGGTGGCGGGGCCTCTGGCTCGACGCCGGGCGCGCGGCAGCCCTGTCCGTCGAGCTCGACGAGGCGGTCGGGGACGCCTCGCACGAGACGTACGCGTCGTTCACCGCGACCGTCGCTCGCGGTGTACAGACCTGGGGCGAGGGAGTCTTCCTGGGCGACCCCGACCTGGTGGCCGCCCAGCTCGGTCGGATCGCCGGCCGACGCCTGACGGCGCTCTACGGGCGGCCGCACGTGGACGTCATCGAGCGGGTCCCGGAGATCTTCCGCGCAGCCTCTGAGCCCGTCTTCGGCCGGCAGTACGACGATCGCGACTTCATCGAGCTCGCGCCTCTCGGGCACGGCCTGCACGTCGTCGACCCCGACCCACCCTTCGAGTCAGCCAGGCACCTGCCGGTGCCCGTGCCGGTGCTGCCGCCGGTCGGCGAGCGCGACGCCGCCGAGCCCAGCGACGGCCAGCTCTCCCGCTGGGCCGACGAGGGCCGGGTCCTCGTCACGCTGTGCCTGTGGGCCGGGATGGTCCGGGAGGTCGACGGCCTCCTGCGCCTGCTCGACCTCGCCGCCCTGACCGGGGTGCACGCCGGTCTGGTCGTCACTGCCGAGACGGTTGAGCTGCAGCCGCCGCTGGAGCTGCTGTCCGCACCCACCAGCCGCGGCGGGCTCGGCGGTCGGATCGAGCTGCTGCTCGGCAGCACCGGGCGAGGGGTCGCCGCGGAGGGACTGCTGCCCCCCGGAGTGCTGGAACGGCACCTGCGGGAAGCCCGGGCGGCCGTCGCTGACCGCCTCCCGGCGGACCTGGTGCCCCGCGGCTGGTGGCCGCTGCTGGACACCGGGCTGCGCCGTGGGCGACCGACCGTTCTGGCCCACGAGGGCCTCCGTCCGGTCGTGCACGTCCCGACCTCGCAGACCCGCAACCGCCGGGAGGACCTTCCTGGCACCGGACCGGTCGACGGCCCGGATCCTGAGCACGGCTCGACCGGCTCGACCGGTCCGCGGCGCGCCGTCGGGAACCTGGTTCGCGGCGCCGGGCTGGACCGTTTCGTCGTCCCCCGGCGCCCCTTCGCAGCCGTCCGGCCGGCCGAGATCGACGACCGGGTCCTGCGCGAGGTGGAGGCGGCCGGCTTCACCTACATGTGGACCAAGGCGGGCTTCGGTTCGCCGCGCATCGTCGGTCGCCACGGACAGCTGGTCGCTCTCCCGTTCACGGCAGGCAACTGGGACGGCTGGTCGCCGTTCTACACGGTCGGGACGGCGGACGACGTGGCCCGGGCAGAGCGGCGTCTGCTGCGGTCCGGTCGCCCGGGCTGGCTCGCCAGCACCGTCGACTCACCGCTGTTCGCCCTCTCGGGTGAGATCTGGCGGCACGGAGGCCGGCTGCACGACCTGGTGCGCTGTGTTGCCGACGGCGGAAGGTCCGGCCGGTTGATCAACGTCCGACCGCATGTCGTCGCCCGGTACGCCCGACTCCTGGACCGTCGGTCAGCGGCGCCCCACCGCTGAGGGACCGCGAACCAGGCGCGACAGGAAGCCGCGGGCCATTCCGGCCACGAAGGTCACCTGCAGCATCGCCCGGTGCGCGTCGCGGGCCGCGGCGTAGCGCAGGAACGACACCCCGTGCCGGGCGATCTCGCGGACCGCGATGACGGCGGCCGTCGGGTCGCCGCGGCGGACGTGGCCAGCTGTCTGCGCACCGGCGCCACGGCCGTACGAGTGATGCAGCCGCAGCGTCTCCCGCGGCCTGCGCCCATCGCAGTGCACGACCTCGATGCCGTCCGCGCACACGATGGTCCAGCCGGCCTTGGACACCCGGTAGAGCATGTCCGTGTCCTCACCGGACGCATAGCGGGACCCGGCCCCGAGATCCGGGTCGAACGGGCCGGCAGCACGAAGTGCCTCGGCACGGAACGACATGTTGAACCCGCTGCCCATGCCGAAGGGGTGTATCGGCCAGTCGTACGTGCCCGCCAGGTGACCCGGCAGCATTCGCTCGGTGGCGTCCCGCGCGCGCCCGCACACCGCGCCGGCTCCCGGATGCAGGTCGAACAGGCCCACGACCGTGGGCAGCCAGGTCACGGGGAATGCGACGTCGTCGTCGGTGAACGCGAGGAGCTCGGTGGTCACGACGGCCACGGCCGTGTTACGGCCGTGGGACAGGCCCGGCTCGGACCGGAGGTAGGTCAGACCAGGGAGTTCGGCGACCAGGTCCTTCGTCTGCCCGTCCGTGCTCTGGTCGACCAGGATGACGCGGAACCCTGCCTGGGTCGCGGCGACCAGACAGGGCAGCAGCACCTGGCGGAGCGTCGTGGCCCGGTCACGCGTCGAGACGACGAGTGTGATCCGCTCCGTGGCCGACAGGGACTCAGGCGTGTCCTCCCCCACCACTGCTCCATCCTCGCAGAGAGACTCTTCCTGGACCTGAGTCTGAGACCATAGGGCCGGTGTCAACGTCCCCGGCTCTGTCCGTCCGTCGCGCGGACAGCCGGTTCCTTCTGCCCGAGTGGCCCGCGTCGGCGCGCGTGCTCGGAGACCTGCCGGGCTGGCGCGAGGCGCTGCGTGCCGGCCAGCTTCTCGACGCACCCGAGGGCCCGGTGGACCTGGTGGTCGCGCCGGCCGCGCTGGCCGCGATGGCGGCCCGGGGGCGACCCCGCAGTCTGCTGCTCTCCGGCCGGCCCGGTCGGGGCAGCTGGCGGTCCGGCTACACGCCCCAGCGGATCGTGGCACTGCCCGGCGTGTTCGACCCGAGAGCACTCGTGCCGCGACGCCACCGCCGCGCCCTGAGCTATGTGCTCTCCTCCTGGCTGCCGGGGCGAAGCCACCGCTCGCGACTGCGCAATCAGGTCGGTGCCGGCCTGGCCCGGGTCGGTGGCCTCCCGCCCGTCCTGCCGGAGATCTGCCTGGCGACGACTGCGCGCGGCGCGGCGCCGGCAATCCTGACCGGCGCGATCAGGGCGGGGCTCGTCCCGTCGTCCGAGCACGTGCAGTGGTTCCTCGACGCGCAGTCGGGCGCCGACTCGAAGCGGCTGGGCTTGTTCGTCTTCGCTGGCCGGAGCCCGCGACCGACCCATCTGCTCAAGCTGGACCGTCGACCCGGGTCGTCCGAGAGTGCCCGGCGGGAGACCGCGGGGCTCGAGCTGGTGGGGCGGGCAGGCGGGGTCGTCGCGGCCCACGGACCGACGCCCCTCGGCCGGTTCGAGGTCCATGACCATGTCGTCCTCGTCCAGACGGTCTGTCCGGGCTCGACGCTGTCCCTGCTGCTCCTCGGCCCCGCGAGCAGGGGCGAGAAGGCGGCAGCTGTCGAGCAGGTGGTCTCCTGGTTGCGGCGCGTCGCCAAGGACACCGCCTCCCGGGATGTGCGGCCGGACTCTCGCATGCAGGAGAGCAGCGCCATCGAGGTCCCGCGGGTCTTCGCGCACGGCGACCTCGCGCCGGGCAACGTCCTGGTCGCGTCGGGGCAGTTCTCGGTCGTCGACTGGGAGCACGCGGACCCGTCGTCGTTCCCGCTGTGGGACCTCCTGTACTTCGCCCTGCACGTCCTGCCGCTCCTCGACGGCGAGGGCGAGGATCCTTCCGGGGACTACCTGGAGCGCCTCTTCCTCGGGCAGGCCCCGTCCTCGGCCCGGCTCTTCGGGTGGGTCCGGAGCCTCCGCCAGGACCTGGGCCTCAGCGACGCCGTGGTCGGTCAGCTGGCCACTGCCTGCTGGGCGCACTACGCGGACCTCGTCGAGGGCCTGCGCCGGGCACTGGTGCTGGGTGGCGCGCCGGCCCTGCCGGCCCTGCCGGTCGAGCGGCTGGCTCGGTTGTGGAGCGAGCAGCCGCGGTTGCGCGGGGACTGGCGGGCGTGGTCGTGACGGGAGCTGCCGACGCCACCACCGGTTCGACGGTGCTCAGCGGCGGCTTGTGGAACGGTCTGTCGACCCTGTTGCCGCCGCTGTTCGTGCTGGTCCAGTCCGTGGTGGCCGCCCGCTATCTGGGACCCGAGCTGCTCGGGGTCCAGACCTACATCGCCTGGGCTGCCCTCTCGATGGCCATGCTGCTCTCGGTCGGGATGTCCAGGGCCCTGTCCCGCTACGTCGCGACCCTCGTGGGTGCTGGCGCCGCCGGCGCACTTCGTGGCGTCGTCCGCTGGGGCTGGCGGATCCAGGCGGCGGCCGCGGCCCTGGGCGGCGCGGTTCTTGTCGTGGTCGCGCTGAGGTCCGACTCCCAGTCCCTGGCGTGGGCGCTCGTGGCGGGCGTCTGCGTCCTCGCGGTCCTCCAGCCCGTGCCTGCCGCCGCACTCATCGGCCTGCAGCGGTGGCGCGCCTACACCGTCATCGGGCTCGTGACGGGGACCGCGGGCACGGTGGCCACGGTCGTCGTTCTCGCGGCCGGTGGCGGCGTCGCCGGGATGTTCGCCGTCGAGCTGGTCGCCGTGCTGGTCAGCCTCGTGTGGTCCGCGATCCTGGCCGGCCGCATCCTCCCGCCCGAGGACGAGACGTCGGTCGCGGGCGTGGCGCCGGCGTACCGCCTGCACCGGGAGATGGCGGGCTACGCGGCGCTGACGACGGTGCAGGCCGTCCTCACCCTCATCGTCTGGCGCCGGTCCGAGGTCTTCTTCCTCGACCGGTTCGCGACGGCCACCGAGATCGCGCACTACTCCATCGCCTTCGGCATCGTCTTCGCTGCCCAGCAGCTGCCCGGTGGGGTCGTCGGAGCGCTGACTCCGGCGCTGGCGACGTTGCTGGGTGCCGACCAGACGGATCGCATCCGCGTCGGAGTCGGGCGGGCTGCCCGCCTCGCCCTCCTGATGTCGCTGCCGATGACTGCCGGGCTGCTCGCCGTCGGACCGGCACTGATCACCGTCGTCTATGGCGCTGACTTCGCTCCGGCGGGTGATGTCCTGCTGGTGTTCGTCGGGGTCCTCCCTCTCGTCACCGTGGCTCTCGTCGCCGGCTCGGTGATGCAGGCGTACGGCCTGGTACGGCAGATGATCTGGACAGGTGTCGCGGCCACAGTTGTGGACCTCGGCCTGGTGCTGCTCCTCGTCCCCAGCCACGGAGCGATGGGGGCGGCGGTGGCGAACACCGCGGCTCAGGCGACGCTCGCGGGCCTGCGGGTGTGGCTGGCGCTCCGCGTCGTCGGCGGGATCGACTGGCACCTCTCGACGATGCTGCGGGGCGTCCTGGCGGCCGCAGCGGCCGGCGTCGCGGGCTGGGGACCCATCCACCTCCTCGGGGGCGCCATGGGCCTTGTCACCGGCGTCCTGGCAGGCGTCCTGGTGTTCGCTCTCGCGGCGGGTGCCCTGCGCGTGCTCGCGGTCGAGGACGCGGCCTGGGTGAAGGAGACCGCCGGTGGTCGGGTCGGCGGGCTCGTAGGCAGGGCGTGCGACCTGGTGGGACGTCGTCACCCAGAGCACTAGGGCGGATCTCGGAGCGCACGGGGTCATCGGGGCCCGGAGCCGGACCATCGCGACCGGCGGGCGTCGGGTCGGCGGCGGGGGTGGGATTCGAACCCACGAACGGTTGCCCGTTGCGCGCTTTCAAGGCGCGTGCCATCGGCCGCTAGGCGACCCCGCCGGTGACTGCAGTGCAGCCGCTGCGACGGTACCGCGAGGCCTAGGCCCCAGGACCCGGCGGACCGAAGAGCCCCAGCACCGTCCAGCCACGGTCCGGGAAGCCGGCGGCGTCCGCGACCCGCGCGGAGGCGGTGTTGGCCGGCTCGTGCAGGTAGGTCGCCACGACGCCTCGCGCGAGCAGGGCCCGCGCCGCCTGGGCCACCAGCCGGCGGGCCAGGCCGCGGCCGCGAGCCGCCTCCTCGGTGCCGACCGAGATCTCCTGCCCGTGCCGGTCGTGGCGCTTGAGCCCGACACCGGCCACGTACGCGTCCCCGTCCAGCACCACGAGCACGTCGCCGCCGAACGGCTGGAGCCACCGGGGGACGCGGGGGTCGCTCGCCGGCAGCCACCGGCCGACGTCGGGCAGCACGTCGGGGCCGGGCACGTCGACCGCCCAGCGGCAGACGCCCCGGTAGACCTCGGACGACGGGACGCCGAGGACGGGGGGCAGCGCGGCCCGCAGGTCGTCCAGACCGGCCCCGTCGGCGACCTGCGCCTGGGCCCAGCCGCTCACCGCCGGCGGCACGGACACCACCGCGTTCCCGGCCGGGTCGGCGATGCCGGTGACGCCGTGGACGGCGCCGTCCCACCCCGGCTGCTCCCGGCCCGAGGAGCCGACCACCACGACGCGGCCGGTCGCTGCCGACCCGAGCACCGCCAGCTGGTCGGCGGTCGCACCGGTCCACGCCCGCCAGTGCCTGAGCAGGGGCGCAGGCAGCACCGCGACGTCGGCAGGTGGGCTGTCGGTCATGGGCAGATCATGTCGGACGGAACCGGCGCAGCCGCAGGCTGTTGGTCACGACCAGCACCGAGGACGCCGCCATCGCCGCACCGGCGATCATCGGGTTGAGCAGCCCGGCGGCTGCCAGCGGAAGTGCGGCGACGTTGTAGCCGAAGGCCCAGCCGAGGTTCACCTTGATGGTGCGCAGCGTCGCCCGGGACAGCCGGATCGCGTCCGCGGCCACCCGCAGGTCGCCGCGTACCAGGGTGAGGTCGGAGGCCTCGATGGCGACGTCGGTGCCGGTGCCCATCGCGAGGCCGAGGTCGGCGGTGGCCAGCGCGGCGGCGTCGTTGACGCCGTCGCCCACCATGGCGACCACCCGCCCCTGCGCTTGCAGCCGGCGCACCTCGTCGACCTTGCCCTCGGGCAGGACACCGGCGACCACGTCGGCCGGGTCGATGCCGACCTCGCGGGCCACGGTGGCCGCGGCCGCCGCGTTGTCGCCGGTCAGCAGCACCGGCCGCAGGCCGAGCTCCCGGAGCCGGGCGACTGCCTCGGCACTGGTCGGCTTCACGGTGTCGGCGACCACGAGCAGCCCGCGGGCCGCGCCGTCCCAGCCCACCGCGACCACCGTGCGGCCCTGCTGCTCGTACGAGGGCAGCACGGCGTTCAGGTCGTCGGGGAGCGGCTGCGACCACTGCGCCAGCAGCGCCGGCCGCCCGACCACGACGGCGTGGGAGCCCGCGTCCGGTCCGGCGACGACACCCTGCACGCCGAGGCCCTCGACGTTCGCGAAGTCCTCGACGCCCGGCAGGTCGCCCAGCTCGCGGACGGCGGCGGCCGCGACCGCGGCAGCGACCGGGTGCTCGCTGGCGGACTCCAGCGCACCCGCCAGCCGCAGCACGTCGGCCCGCTCGACCCCCTCGGCGGGCACGACCTCGAGCAGGTCCATCCGGCCCTCGGTCACGGTGCCGGTCTTGTCCAGCACGACCGTGTCCACCCGCCGGGTCCGCTCGAGGACCTCGGGGCCCTTGATGACGATGCCGAGCTGCGCCCCGCGACCGGTCCCGACGAGCAGCGCGGTCGGCGTGGCGAGCCCCAGCGCGCACGGGCAGGCGATGATGAGCACCGCGACGGCTGCGGTGAAGGCGAGCTCGGTCCGGTCGTCGGTGACCAGCCAGAACGCGAGGGTGGCCAGGGCCAGCACGATCACCGCCGGCACGAAGACCGCGCTCACCCGGTCGGCCAGGCGCTGGACCTCGGCCTTGCCGTTCTGCGCGGCCTCGACCAGCCGGGCCAGCTGCGCGAGCTGGGTGTCGCCGCCCACCCGGGTGGCCCGGACCACCAGCCGGCCGCCGGCGTTGACGGTGCCGCCGACGACGTCGTCGCCCGGGCCGACCTCGACCGGCACCGGCTCACCGGTGAGCATCGACGCGTCGACCGCGGACGTGCCCGTCACGACGGCGCCGTCGGTCGCGACCCGCTCTCCCGGCCGAACGACGAACTCGTCGCCCACGGCGAGCTCGCCGACCGGCACCCGTACCTCCCGGCCGTCGCGCAGCACCGCGACGTCCTTGGCGCCCATCGACAGCAGTGCCCGCAGCGCGGCCCCGCTCTGCCGGCGGGCCCTGGCCTCCAGGTAGCGGCCGACGAGCAGGAACAGCGTCACCCCGGCGGCGACCTCGAGGTAGATCTCGTCCGCGCCCGAGCCACGCGACGGGATCAGGGTGAACGGCATCGACATGCCGATCTCCCCCGCCCCGCCGAGGAACAGCGCGTAGAGCGACCAGCCGAACGCCGCCACGACCCCCATCGACACCAGGGTGTCCATCGTGGTCGCGCCGTGCCGGAGGTTGGTCAGCGCCGCCCGGTGGAACGGCCACGCGCCCCAGGTGACGACGGGGGCGGCCAGCGTCAACGACAGCCACTGCCAGGCGTCGAACTGCAGGGCCGGCACCATCGCGAGCAGGACCACGGGCACGGCGAGGGCGGTGCTGACGGCCACCCGCTGCCGGAGTGCCGCGACGTCGGCGTCGTCCGCACCGGGCCCGCCGGGCTCGCCGGGCTGGTCGGTGCCGGCAGCACCGTCGGTGCCTGGCCGGGCGCCGAGCGGGACCGACGCGGAGTAGCCGGTCCTCTCGACCGTGGCCACCAGGTCGTCGGTGCTCACGTCGCCGGTGACCGTCACGTGCGCCTTCTCGGTCGCGTAGTTGACGGTGGCGACGACGCCGGGCATCCGGTTGAGCTTCTTCTCGACCCGCCCCGCGCAGGTGGCGCAGGTCATGCCCCCGATGTCGAGGTCCACCACGGTCCCGGGCCGGTCGCTCACCGCGCCCCCGCCAGCTGGTAGCCCGCCTCGTCGACGGCGCCCCGGACCGAGTCCTCCGCCAGCGGCTGGTCGCTCGTGACCCGGACCGTGGACGTGCCGCCCTCGACCAGCTCGACCTCGACCCCGGTGACGCCGGGGAGCTCGGAGAGCTCGCTGCTGACGGCGCGGACGCAGTGCTCGCAGGTCATGCCGGTGACGCCGTACGCGGTGGTGGTCATGGTGTCCTCCGTGGGTGTCGTGAGGCAGTCGGTGGTGAGGCAGTCGGTGGTGAGGCGGTCGGGCGGCGTCAGCTGCGCACCAGGCGCGCGATCGCTGCGGAGGCCTCGCGCACCTTCTCGTCGGCCTCGGCGCCGCCGCGCTGGGCGGCCTCGACGACGCAGTGCGCGAGGTGCTCCTCGAGCAGCTCCAGCGAGAACGACTGCAGTGCCTTGGTGGCGGCCGACACCTGGGTGAGGATGTCGATGCAGTACTTGTCCTCCTCGACCATCCGCTGCAGGCCGCGGACCTGGCCCTCGACCCGCCGCAGCCGCTTGAGGTGGCTGTCCTTGCGGGCGCTGTAGCCGTACGTGGTCATCGTGGCCTCTCTGCGTCCTTACCCCACCGGGGTACCAACCGAACACGCGCCACGATACCCCCCACCCGTACCCCGCACAACCCCACCCCCACCCCCACCCCACCCCCCACCCCCCGCCGGTTGATCACGTGGACGTGCTCAACCCCCGCCACCTGTGGCGTACTCACCACCGCCGGCGGCGGCCGGCCACGTCCACGTGATCAACCGGCAGAGGGGGAGCCGGTGACGGGGGGCCAGGGGCGCAGCGGCTGACCGTGGAACTGCCGGACGAACTCCTCGACCGTCCAGCGACGCAGCGCGTAGACCTCGGGGTCCGGCTCCAGGTTCATCAGCAGCCCGGTCCGGCAGAACGCGTCGGCGTCCTCCATCATCCGGGCGTAGGCGAGCATCGCCTCCGGTGACTGGGCGTAGAGCCGGTAGCGCGCCTCGATGCTGCCCACACCGGCCCGGGCGGCGCGCTCGAGGTCCTCGCGGGGGTGCTCCAGAGCCGGCCCGAACCTCGAGTACAGGCCCTCGGCGAGCGCCAGCAGCCGACCCGGGGTGGACGAGCCGTCGGCCCGCTCGCTGCCGAGCTCGATCAGCCGCAGCTCGCGCATCAGGTCCGTGGTGCGGCGCTGCTGGCGGATCCCGAGGTCGACCGGGAAGTCGACCAGCCGCACCTCGTCGACCGCGGGGCCGTCCTCGGACTCCAGCGCCTCGAGGGCGTCGATCCACGCGGTCACCCCGTCAGCGTGCCGCGCCGCAGCCCGACGGACAAGTCGCGCGGACAAGTCGCGCGGGCACGTCACCGGGGCCGGTGCTACCGTCGGGCACGAACCACCAGCACCACACCCGAAGAACCTGAACCACAGGGGAGCGCAGCAGCGCTGAGAGTGCGGGGAACGACCCCGCAGACCCTCGTACCTGATCTGGGTAATGCCAGCGCAGGGAGTCGGTTTCCCCCGTGCCGTCCGTGCCTCCCGGCGCGACGCGGCGCGGGCACTCAGAGCACTACGCGTCCCTGTCCGTCCCGGACAGGAGCGAACTCATGAGCACCACCACGCGGCCGGTGGGCACCGGCACCCCCTCGAGCGCCACCGGCAGCTGGCGCACCGTCGACGTCGTCGTCGCCTCGGCCCTCGCGGTCGCGTTCGGCGTCGTCTTCTGGGCGTGGGGCAACCTGTGGAACGCCGTGCAGCCGGCGTTCACCGCGTTCCCGCCCGGCCAGGGCTTCATGTACGGCGTGTGGCTGATGCCCGGCGTGGTCGGCGCGCTGGTGCTGCGGCGCCGCGGCGCCGCCGTCTACGTCGAGCTGCTCGCCGCGGTGGTGTCGGCCCTGCTCGGCACCTCGTGGGGACTCACGGTCGTCGTCTACGGGCTGGCGCAGGGGGTGGCCGCCGAGATCGTCTTCGCGATGGCGCTCTACGCCTCGTGGCGGCTGCACACGGCCGTGCTCGCGGGCGCGCTCGCCGGCGGGGCCGCCGCCCTCGTCGACCTCGTCCTCTACTACGCCGACTGGTCCGGTGCCTGGCAGCTGGGCTACGCCGGGCTGGTCGCCCTGAGCGCCGCCGTCGTCGCCGGCGGCGGCTCGTGGCTGCTGGTCCGGGCGCTGGCCCGCACCGGGGTGCTGGCGCCGTTCGCGGCCGGCGCCGACCAGGCCCGGGTCTGACCGGGGGCTCGTGAGGGGGGCCGCCGCGGTCGACGTCCGCGGCTGGGGCTGGCGGCACGGCGGGCGCGCCGCCTGGGCGCTGCGCGGGGTCGACCTGCACATCGCGCCCGGCGAGCGGGTGCTGCTGCTGGGGCCCTCCGGTGCCGGCAAGTCCACCCTGCTGGCGGCGCTCGCGGGCCTGCTCGAGCCCGGGCACGGCGGCGACCAGGAGGGTGCGGTCTGCCTGGACGGGCAGCCGGCCCGCGCGGCGCGGGCCCGGGCCGGGCTGGTGCTGCAGGACCCCGAGGCCGCCCTGGTCATGGGCCGCGCCGGCGACGACGTCGCCTTCGGCCTGGAGAACCGCGGGGTCGCCCCGGACGAGATCTGGCGTCGCGTCGAGGAGGCTCTCGACCTCGTCGGCTTCCGGCTCGGCCGCGGTGCGGACACCGGCCGGCTCTCCGGCGGTGAGAAGCAGCGGCTCGCGCTGGCCGGCGTGCTGGCCCTGCGACCTGGCCTGCTGCTGCTGGACGAGGTCACGGCCAACCTCGACCCGGACGGCGTCGCGCTCGTCCGGGAGGTCCTCGCCCGGGTACTCGACGAGACCGGGTCGACGGCCGTCGTCGTCGAGCACCGGGTCGAGCAGGTCGTCGACCTGGTCACCCGGGCGGTGGTCCTCGAGCCGGGCGGCGGCGTGGTCGCCGACGGCCCGCCGGAGGACGTCTTCGGCCGGCAGGGCGCCGAGCTGGCCCGGGCGGGGGTGTGGGTGCCGGGACGGCACCCGGCGCCGCGGCGGCGGGCGACGACCGGCCCCGGACCGGCCCTGCTGACCGGGGACGCGGTCGGCTTCCGCTATCCCGTCAGCAGCGCCACCCGCGACGCGCTCGCACCTACCGACGTGCAGGTGCTGGCCGGCTCGGCACTCGCGGTGACCGGGCCCAACGGCTCCGGCAAGTCCACCCTCGCGCTGGCGGTCGCCGGCCTGCTGCGCCCGACCTCGGGTGACGTACGGGCGGCGCCTGCGCTGGACCCGCCCCACCCGCCGCGGCCGCTGTGGCAGTGGCGCGGACGCGACCTGGTGCGCAGGGTCGGGACCGTGTTCCAGGACCCCGAGCACCAGATCGTCACCTCGACGGTGCGCGACGAGCTGCTGGTCGGGCCGCTGCGGTCCGGCGCCGCACCGTCGGCGGCGGCCGCCCGCGCCGACGAGCTGCTCGACCGCCTCGGTCTGACCGCCCTCGCCGCGGCGAACCCGTACACGCTCTCCGGCGGGGAGAAGCGGCGGCTGTCGGTGGCGACCGCCCTCGCGACCTCGCCGCGGGTGGTGGTGGCCGACGAGCCGACCTTCGGCCAGGACTCGCGCACCTGGGCCGAGCTGGTCGCGCTGCTCGCCGAGCTGCGCGACGGGGGCTGCGGCCTGCTGCTGGTCACCCACGACCTCGACCTCGTCGAGGCGCTGGCCGACGCGCGGCTGGCGCTGCCCGCCCCGGCGGCGGCATGAGCCTGCTCGCGCCGCTCGCGCCCGACCCCGACGCGACGCTGGCCCGGTTCAACCCGGTCGCGAAGATCACGGCCGTCGTCATCGTGCTCGTCGGTCTGCTCGTCACCCTCGACCCGGTCACACCCGCCGTGCTGCTCGCCGTCGAGCTGGCCGTCGTGCCGCTGACGGGGGTGTCGGTACGGACGCTGGCCCGCCGGAGCTGGCCACTGCTGGTGGGAGCCGGCGGGGTCGCCCTCACGAACCTGCTCGTCGTCGACCGCGGCGACGTCCTGCTCGACCTCGGTCCGGTCGACGTCTCCTCCGGAGCCGTGGCCACGGCGGTCGCGGTGTCGTTGCGCCTGCTGGCGATCACGCTCCCCGGCCTGCTGGTGCTCGCCACGACCGACCCGATGGACCTCGCCGACGCCCTGGTGCAGCGCTGGCACGCGCCGGCCCGGTTCGCCTACGGCGCGCTGGCGGCCCTGCGCCTCCTGCCGCTGCTGTCGGCCGACTGGCAGCAGGTCGCCCGGGCCCGGAGGTCGCGCGGCCTTGACCCCGGCCGCTCCCCGGTGGCGCACCTGCGGGCGTTCGGGGCGCAGCTGCTCGCCGTGCTGGTGGCGGCCGTCCGGCGCGGCGTGCGGCTGGCCACGGCGATGGAGGCCCGCGGGTTCGGCGCCACCGACGTGACGCGCACGGTGGCCCGGCCCCAGCCGATGCTGGCCCGCGACTGGGGGCTCCTCGCGGTGACCCTGCTGGTGGTCGTCGCGGCCACCACGGTGTCGGTGGCCCTGGGACAGTGGCGGCTGCCCTTCGCCTGACGTGGCGGGCGGGTGCTGTCAGCGCAGCAGGAACGCCCGCACGGCGGAGCGGCCCCGCCCGGGACGGGCGGTCACGACGTGACCAGCGCCGCGCACGACGACGAGCCGGGCCTCCGGGGCGGCAGTCAGCACCCGGGAGCGCACCGTCTCGAGCGGCGTGCTGAGGTCACGGTCACCGGCCAGCACGAGGACGGGGACGTCCGGGACCGCGGGGTCGCGGAGCCGGACCTCGGAGGGCACCGTCGGCGGCCAGGCCAGGCACGCGCGGGACGGTCCGCTGCCCCGTAGGGCCGCGGCGTCGAAGGGGTACGGGTCGCCGGCGTCGGCGACCGCCTGTCGCAGCAGCGGCTCCCTGCGCCGCACCGGGGCGTCGGAACGGCCCCAGGGGTACCTCTGGTCGCCGCACCGCGCCGCGACGGACAGCCCGGCGCTGAACACCTCCGGGCTGGCGTCGAAGCCGGTCCGGTACGCGGCGAGCAGCCGCTGCAGCGCGCGCCGGTCGCCGCGGGCCGCGCTCCGCAGCGCCGCCAGCAACGAGTCGTACGACGGCCGCGCCGCGCTCAGCAGGGTGGCCAGCTCGAGCAGGTCCGCGCCGTCCCCCGCCCGGACCGCCGCCGCCAGGTCGGCCACCGGGTCGCCCGGGCAGCCCTGCGCCCGGCAGGCCAGGCGGAGCACCCGCCGGGTCGCCCCCACCACGTCGCGCTGGACGGGGTCCGGGCCGCTGGCCGGCAGTGCCGAGTCGAGAACCAGGGCGCGTACCGCCTCGGGGTGGGCCATCGCGTACTGCTGGGCCACGAACGTGCCGTAGCTCATCGCGAAGACCGTGAGCGGGTCCCCACCGAGGACCACCCGCAGCCGCTCGAGGTCCGCGACCGTGTCGTCGGTGCCGTACGCCGCTCGCGCCCCGCCGAGCGAGTCGGCGCAGGCGCGCACCGCGCGCGCGCTGGGGACGAGCTGGCGCCCGCCCTCACGCTGCAGCGCAGGGCAGTCGAGCGCGGTGGTGCCGGTGCCGCGCTGGTCCAGGGTGACCAGGCGGTACTCCGCCACCACCTCGGGGCCGAACCGCTCGACCAGCTCGGCGGCGAGCGGCGCACCGGGCGCTCCCGGGCCGCCGTTGAGCGCGAGGAGCACGCCGCGGGGCGCGACCGGGTCGCTCTCCAGCGCCACCTGGAGGGTCAGGGCCGGACCGTCGTCCCGCGTCCGGTCCAGCGGCACCTCGAGGCCGCCGCACAGGAAGCCGCCCCGGCAGGCGTAGGGGTCGACCAGCTCGGCCGGCAGACCGGGCAGGACGACGGGCGGCGGCGCCACGAACGAGGCGGCCGGCGCGGAGCGGGACGCCTGCGACCGGTCGGCGGGGGTGTCATCGCCGCTGCAGGCAGTGAGCAGCAGCACCGCGAGCAGCGCCGTGATGGTCCCCCGGCCCGGCACCCGGTCACCGTAGCCGACCGCGCCGCCGGAGCCCCGGAAAGCCTCGGAACGGCTCGAAACGGCTCGGAGCCCTTGCCGCACAAGGGATCCGTCACCGGCAGACCCGGAGTAGCCTCCGCACCAGGCAGCCCTCCCGACCGACGAGATGAGCCATGACGACACAGGCCGAGCGCGTGGCCGTCTTCCACCGCCTGCACTCCGCCGGGTGCTTCGTCATGCCCAACCCCTGGGACGCGGGAAGTGCGCGGGTGCTCGCCGGGCTGGGCTTCCCGGCGCTCGCGACGACCAGCGCCGGGCTGGCCTGGACCTGCGGGGTCGCGGACAACGAGGTGTCGCTCGAGCAGACCCTGGAGCACCTGCGCGTGGTGACCGCCGCCGTCGACGTGCCCGTGAACGCCGACTTCGAGGGCGGCTTCGCCGTCGACCCGGACCAGGTCGGGGCCCACGTGGGTCTCGCGGCCGCGACGGGCATCGCCGGGCTCTCGATCGAGGACTCCACCGGCGACCCGGCCCAGCCGATGCACGACCTCGACCTGGCCGTGGCGCGGGTCCGCGCCGCGCGCCAGGCCATCGACGCGAGCGGCACCGGCATCGTCCTCACCGGCCGGTCCGAGGGCTTCGTCGTCGGCCGCCCGGACCTCCACGAGACGGTCCGGCGGCTGCGCGCCTACGCCGCGGCCGGGGCGGACTGCCTGTACGCCCCCCGCCTCAGCACCGCCGAGCAGGTCGTGGCGGTCGTCGAGGCGGTCGCACCGAAGCCGGTGAACGTGCTGCTGAACGCCCCGTTCCTCTCGGTGGAGGAGGCTGCCGCGCTGGGGGTACGCCGGATCAGCGTGGGGGGCACCCTCGCGAGGACCGCCTGGGGCGGCTTCCTGGCGGCGGCCCAGGAGATCGCGCACGCCGGGACGGTCACCCGGTTCGCGCAGCTGCCCGACGTCGACGCGCTGTTCAGGGACCGGTAGGCGCACGAGCGCCCTGCGTGCGGGCGTGCGCGGCCCGGGCGGCCGGGCTCGCACCGAGCACGACGGCGAGCAGCCTCGTCGCGGCCCGGCCGACGAGCCGCGCCGGAAGGTCCGGCACCGCGGGGCGGGCGGCGAGCAGCGGTCGCAGCGACGTCGGCAGGCTGGCCGCGGCGGCCGCGGCCAGCACCCGGTAGGGCAGCCGGATCCTGGCCGGCAGCGGCGGGTCGAGCAGGAAGGCGTGCGCGTCGGCCGTGGCGGGGGTCGCCTCGAGGCTGGGGCGGTAGTGGTCCCAGGCGCACGCGAGTCCCGCGGCGTCCTGCGGGACGTGGGCAGCGCCGAGGTGGCTGCCGACCACCGCCGTGTCCGCCAGGTAGGCGTCGAGGTCGAAGGCGGTGCGCCCGAAGCGCTGGACCGCCACGGCCAGCGAGTCGGCCAGCGCGAGGTGCACCCAGCCGAGCAGCTCGGGGTCGCCGGCGTCGTACGCCCTCCCGTCCGGGGTCCGTCCGCGCACCGGCCCGTGGGCGCGCCGGACCCGCTCGCAGGCCGCCTCGGCCTGCCGCGTGGTGCCGAACGTCGTCACCGTGACGAAGGTGGCGGTGCGCTGCAGGCGGGTCTCGGGGTCCTCGCGGTAGTCGGAGTGCTGGTCGAAGCCGGCGAGCACGGTGGGGTGCATCGCCTGGACCAGCAGCGCCCGGATGCCACCGACCAGGGTGGCGGCGTCGGCGTGCACCGCCCAGATCGTCGAGCCGGGCCCGAACCACCCGTCGTCTCCCGGCTCGCCCAGCGCCCGGACCCAGGGAGCGACCCCGTCGTGGTGACCGGTGAGCAGGGTCCGCACCGCGGCGCGCGGCGAGGGCAGTGAGGGCAGTGAGGGCAGTGAGGGCAGTGAGGGCATGGATCAGCCTCCTGGGGGACCGACGCGGGGCGGCCGGTGCGCCCAGCATCCACCGGGTCGCACGGTCGGTGTCGGTCTCTTCCGGCCCGGCGCCCCCGTCGGACGCGGACCGCCAGGTGGACGGCTCAGGTGGACGGCCCGTCGGACGCCTCGGGTCAGCCCTGCATGCGGGACATCGCCAGGGTGACGAGGGTGATGAGCGCCTGCTTGGTGGCCGCCCGGCTGCGGGCGTCGGTGTAGAAGACCGGCGTCTCGGGACGGACCGCCAGCGCCTCGCGCACCGCGTCGAGGTCGTGGCGGGCCACGCCGTCGAAGCAGTTCACCGCGAGGACGAACGGGATCTGCCGGGCCTCGAAGTAGTCGACGGCGTCGAAGCACTGCTCGAGCCGCTCGGTGTCGACCAGGACCACCGCACCGATGGCGCCCTTGATCAGGTCGTCCCACATGAAGTGGAAGCGGTCCTGGCCGGGGGTGCCGAACAGGTACAGCCACAGGTCACCCGGCAGCGCGATGCGCCCGAAGTCGAGCGCGACGGTGGTCGAGGTCTTGCGGTCGCTGACGCCACCGGCGTCGTCGACACCGACCGAGTGCTCGGTCATGGCGGCCTCGGTCGAGAGCGGCTCGATGTCGGAGATCGAGCCGATGAACGTCGTCTTGCCGACGGCGAACCCGCCGGCGACGACGATCTTCACAGTGGTGGGCGCGGTCGGCCCGCCTCCCGGCACCTGCTGCGCCGGGGTGGCGTCGGCCACGACGTCAGAGCGCGGAAATGCCATTGAGAACACTCTCCAGGACCTTGAGGTTCGTGGCTGCGGGCGCGGCCGTCGGTGAACCGGTGTGGACGACGAGCAGGCCCGCATCGGCCAGGTCGCCGATGAGGACGCGCACGACGCCGAGGGGCAGGGACAGGTGTGCCGACAGCTCCGCGACCGACAGGATCGACGCGCTGCTGAGCTCGATGATGCGGCGGCGTTCGGGCGTGCTGGCGCGGTCGACGGCGCCCTCGACGCCGCGGACCAGGGCCTCCAGAGGGAGGTCGCCGCGGCCCGGGCGGGTCCGGCCACGGGTCAGGGCGTACGGCCGGACCGTGCGGGCCTCCTCGACGGAGTCGTCGTCGTAGAGGTCGTGCGCGTGACGCTGGGCCCCGGGCTCAGCAGCGGTGTCGTCGGGCATCCCGGCTCACCTCTCCGCACCCACCGGGCGCGCGACGCCGTGCACCGGCAGCCGGGACCGCATCTCGGTCACCAGCTGCGGGGTCATCGTCGCCTCGGCGCGGCTGACCAGCAGGGTCATCTCGTACCCCACCATGCCGACGTCGCAGGACGCGTCGGCCGCCACCGCCAGCACCGAACCGTCGCTGATGCTGGTGGTGAACAGGAACATGTTGTCCATCTCGACGATGGACTGGCGAACCTCGCCGGCACCGAGCTGGCGGGCGGCGCCGCGGGTCAGGCTGGACAGCCCCGACACGATCGCGGAGAGCTGGTCGCCCTGGGTGCGGTCCAGGTCGTCGGACATGGCCATGAGCAGCCCGTCCGCGGACACGACGAGGGTGTGGTGGACCCCGGGCACGCTCTTCACGAAGTTGCCGAGCAGCCAGCTGAAGTTGGCTGCCTCGGTGCTGAGGGTGGTCACGTCGGAACGTCCTTCGTCTCGGGAGGTCAGCGGGTCGAGGTGTCGGGGTGGGTGTCGGGGTGGGTGCCGGGCTGGCTGCCGGGCGCGTCGTCGGGAGCGTTCTCGCCGCCGGCCGAGCCACGACCCCGCTCGACGCCGGCGCGGAAGCCGGAGAGCATGCCGCGCACCTCGGCGGCGCTGCGGGCCCGCGGCGGCGGCGCGGCGCCCTCGCGCGGGTCCGGGACCTCAGTCGCGGCCTTGGGCGTGCGCCGGGAGAGTCCGGCGGGCGCCGTCGGCGCCTGCTGGGGCACGGGCGTGAACGACGGCTCGTAGAGGCCCCGCAGTGCGGACAGGGCCGACTGGTGCATCTCGGCCTGCGCCGCCATCCGGTCCAGGTCGGCCGAGGGGTGCTCGACCGGGGCGGGCGGTTCCACCGGGGCGACCGGGGTCCGGCCGGGCAGCGCGCCGGGCGGGGACGCGGAGGCGGGTGCGACGGGTGCACCGAACAGGTCCGGCACGAGGTCGGCGGCGGTCCCGGCGACCTCGGCCGGTGCGGCCGGCGGCACGTCCAGCCGCGGCTGCGGCGCGGACGGTGCGAGGGGGGCGACCGGCACGGACGGCCCGCCGAACAGGTCGGAGACCAGGTCGTCGGCGGTCCCGGGTGCCTCGGGCGACGCGGCGACGGGGGCCGGAACGGGCTCGGGCTGCACAGGCTGCACAGGCTGCACAGGCTGCAGCGCCTCGGGCTGCACAGGTCCGGGCTGCACCGGTCCGGGCTGCACGGCCGGGGCCGGCGCGGACTGGGGACGGCGGTGCCGACCGAACAGACCGCCGCCGCGGACCGGCTGGTGGGGCAGGACGTCGACGGCCTTGGCGTAGACGGCCGGCGCGCGGGTGGGAGCCGGCTCGGGCTCGACGACTGCCACCGGCTCGGGCTCCGGCGCGACCACGGGCTCGGGATCCGGCGCGACGGAGACCGGCGCGGACAGCGGCTCCGGCTCCGGCTCGGCCAGCGGCTCGACCGCCTGCACCTCCGCCTCGGGCACCTCCCCGGAGGTTGCCGGCGCGGGCTCGACGGGCCGGTCCTGCGCCCGGGCCCGCCGGCCGAACAAGCGGCGACGACCCGGCGCGGGGCGGGAGCCCGGCGTCTCGTCGACCAGGTGGGGCTCGACCGGTGCCTCGGCGACCTCGTCGTCGACCACGACAGCGTCAGCGTCAGCGACCTCGTCGTCGACCACGACAGCGTCAGCGTCACCGACCTCGTCGTCGACCACGACAGCGTCAGCGTCAGCGACCTCGTCGTCGACCACGACAGCGTCAGCGTCAGCGACCTCGTCGCCGACCACGACAGCGTCAGCGTCAGCGACCTCGTCGCCGACCACGACAGCGTCAGCGACCTCGTCGTCGACCACGACAGCGTCAGCGTCAGCGGTGACCGGCGGGGCCGGCGTCCGGGACCACCGCGCGAACAGCCCGCCGTGACGGGCCGGGGCGGCAGGTGCGGCCTCGGGCACCACCTCGGCGGAGCTGTCGGGTGCGAGGTCGTCCTGCTCGACCCACGGCGTCGGGGTGTCCTCGGCGAGGGCATCGACCGGGGCAGCCGCGACCAGCGGCTCGGCCGGCTCGGCCGGCTCGGCCGGCAGCGTGACCATCTCCACCTCGATCTCGACGGTCGCCGCGTCGGCGGGCAGCTCGACCGCCAGCACCTCGACCACCGGCTCGACCTCCGGCGCCTCGACCTCCGGCTCGTCGGTCTCCGCTCGTCGGTCTCCGGCTCGTCGGTCTCCGGCTCGTCGGTCTCCGGCTCGGCCCCCTCGTGCGCCGCGGGCCCGGGGGCACCGGACCCGGCGGGGGTCCGCGACCAGCGGGCGAACAGGCCACGGCGGACAGGCTGCCCGGGCTCGGCGACGGTGGGCGGCGCGAGGGTCTCGTCGGCGACCGGCGCGGCGGTGTCGTCGGCGACCGGCACGAGGGTCGCGTCGGCGACCGGCGTCAGGCTGTCGTCGGCGGACGGCGACGCCGCGGCGGACCGCCGGGCCGGCAGCGCGGTCTCCGGCGTTCCCGGCCGCTGGGGGGCCATCTCGGGGACCATCGCCGCACCCGCCTGCAGGGCGGCGAAGGCGGGGACGCTCGGCGCGGGCTCGGTCGGGCGGTGGACCAGCTGCGGTCCCACCGGGTCGGAGGTGTCGAGCACCGGCGGGCGCACCTCGTCGACGGCGGCCTCCAGCGCGAGCTGCTCGGCCTGCTCGTCGGCCGACTGCTCGACGGCCAGCCCCTCGAAGACGGCACTCGGCAGCGCGATGGCCACGACGATGCCCGCGGACCGGCCGCGCCGCAGCAGCACCGATGCCTCGAGCCGCGCGGCCAGGCGCCCCACCACGAACAGTCCCAGCCGCTGCGACACGGCGATCTCGGCGACCGGCGGGTGGGCGATGCGCTCGTTCGCGTCGGCGACCTCGGCCTCGGACATGCCCAGGCCGTAGTCGGTGACGGTGAGGTCGACGCCGTGACCGGTGACCGCCGCGGAGACGACGACCCGGGTCTCGGGGTTGGAGAAGTGCGTGGCGTTCTCGAGCAGCTCGGCGAGCAGGTGGGCGACGCTGAGGGCGTGCCGCCCGGAGACCTCGGGGTCCTCGGACATCGACAGGTCGATGCGGTCGTAGGACTCGATCTCGCCGACCGCGGTACGGATCACGTCGGACAGCGGCATCGAGCGCCGCAGCCGCCGGGTCGAGTCGATGCCGGCCAGGACCAGCAGGCTCTCGGCGTTGCGGCGCATCCGGGTGGCGAGGTGGTCGAGGGTGAAGAGCCGCTCGAGGACGTCGGGGTCCTCCTCACCGGCCTCCATCGCGTCCAGCTGGGAGAGCTGGCGACCGAGCAGCACCTGGTTGCGGCGCGCGACGTTGACGAACATCTCGGCGATGCTCGACCGCAGCGCGGCCTGCTCCTGGGCGACCTGCACGGTGACGTCGTTGACGGTGTTGAAGGCCTCGGCCAGCCGGCCGATCTCGTCGCTGGACTCCACGGGGATCGGCTCGACGGTCACTCCGGGGCCTTCGCCCGGGATCTGCATCCGCTCGACCATTCGCGGCAGCTCGGCGCCGATCTCGCCGGCGGCAACGGTGAGCCGGCGCAGCGGCCGGGTGATCCGCCGGGCCAGCCCGATCGCCAGCAGCAGAGCCAGGCCCAGTCCGAGGACGGCGGCCGCGACGAGCACCACGGCCCGCTGCTCCTGGCTGCGCTGCGTCTGCCCGGCGACGGCGGCGATGTCTGCCACCACGGTCGACTCGGTGTCGACCATCGGACCGATGCGCGTGTTGGCGGCACCGACCCACGCGACGGAACGGCCGTTGTCGGGAGCGCGGCCCTGGAGCAGTCCGGGCAGGTCACGCCGGACCTGGTCGATCTCGTAGTTCTCCGCGGCGGCGAGGGCGTCGTCGAGCGCGGCGTACGTGCTGGTCTCGGCACTGCGCTGGAAGTCGGCGAGGGCGGTGCGCTGCTGCGAGACCAGGGCAGCCGCCTGCCCGTAGTCGGCCTCGGTCAGGGTGCCGCGCAGCAGGGCGCTCTCGACGATGTCGCGCTCGTGCGAGGCGAGCTCGATGGCGGTGGACACCGCCTCGTAGGCCTGCAGCCGGCCGACCAGCTCGCTGCCGCCGGAGGTCGCGACGACGCCCGGCAGGTCGAGGTCGGTGCGGATGACCTTGCTGTAGAACACGTCCGTCTCGGTGCCGAAGAAGCGGCCCGCATCGATGGACGCCCGGGCGGCGGGGATCTCCTCGTGACTGGTCGCGGACCGGCCGACCGCGACCTGGATCGCCGTCGACATCTGCGCCACGGGCGACTCGGCCACCAGCGTCCGCAGGCTGCGTACCTGCTGGTCGGTGAACAGGCGCTGGCCCTGCATCCGGGCCTGGCTGCCGTCCTGCGGGTCCTGCAGGTAGGCCAGCGTCGCGCTGCGCTCCTCCTGGAGGCTGTGCACCACGCGGTTGACCTGGATCGCGACGTCGGTGAGCGCCTTGACCTGGCCGGCCTGGCGGGCGGCCGACACCTGGCCACCGACCAGCAGCGTCGTGACGACCGCGAGGAGCAGGGTCGGGATGGCGAGTACGGCGAGCAGCTTGGTGCGCACACCTGCGTCACGCAGCATGGATGACCCTCCACCGAGCCCTTGAGGAAGATGTGGCCGACGGTGTTGCTTCGGAAGACCTCGACGGTTCCTTGAGGCTGAACCGGCGAGTCGCACTGGCCCTTTCTGCCTAGGCTGGTGCACCATGCGCGCCGTCGTCGTCACCCGCCCGGGCGGACCCGAGGTCCTGGCCTGGCACCAGGTCGGCGACCCGGTCCCGGCAGCGGGTGAGGTGCTCGTCGAGGTGGCCGCCAGCGCGGTCAACCGCGCGGACCTCCTCCAGCGGCAGGGTCACTACGACCCGCCGCCGGGGAGCTCGCCCTACCTGGGGCTGGAGTGCAGCGGCACCGTGTCGGCACTCGGGCCGGGCGTCGGCGGCTGGGCCGTCGGGGACGAGGTGTGCGCGCTGCTCTCCGGCGGCGGGTACGCCGAGAGGGTCGCCGTACCGGTGGGACAGCTGCTGCCCGTCCCGGCGGGCGTCTCGCTGGTCGAGGCCGCGGCCCTGCCCGAGGTGGCCAGCACGGTGTGGTCCAACGTCTTCATGCTGGCCGGGCTGCGACCCGGAGAGACGCTGCTGGTCCACGGCGGGGCCTCGGGCATCGGGACCTTCGCCGTTCAGCTCGCCGCCGCAGCCGGCGCCCGGGTGGCGGTGACGGCCGGCTCGGCCGAGAAGCTGGAGCGCTGCCGGGCCCTGGGCGCCGAGGTCCTGGTCAACTACCGCGACGAGGACTTCGTCGAGGCGGTACGCAGCGCCACCGGCGGGCAGGGCGCGGACGTCGTGCTCGACAACATGGGCGCCGCCTACCTGGCGCGCAACGTCGAGGTGCTCGCGCCGAACGGCCGGCTGGTCGTCATCGGCCTGCAGGGCGGGACCCGGGCCGAGCTCGACCTGGGGGTCCTCCTGCGCAAGCGGGCCGCGCTGCTGGCGACGGCGCTGCGCTCCCGCCCGGCACAGGAGAAGGCCGCGATCGTCGCCTCGGTGCGCGAGCACGTGTGGCCGCACGTCGAGGCCGGCCGGGTGCGGCCGGTGGTCGACCGCGTGCTGCCGATGTCCGACGCGGCGCAGGCCCACCGCGTGGTCGAGGCCAGCGCGCACGTCGGCAAGGTCCTGCTCGCCGTCTGACCCGCTGCCCGTCCGCCCGGGGCGGACGGCTAGCGCCCGGGCAGCAGCCGGTCCAGCGTGGCGGCCAGCTGGCTGGCGGCGATCCGGGCGAGCCGGATCTGGGTCAGGGTCCAGGGGACCGGGTGCCTGCGGTGAAGGGCCAGGGCACCCAGGCTCGCGCCGCGGGTGATCACCGGGACGAGCAGGACGGCGGCCGAGCCGGCCGCGCGCAGCGACGCGACCACGTCCGGGTCGGCGCGGGGATCGGTCACCAGAACCTGCGCGGCCCGGCGGGAGTCCAGCACCCAGCGGAGCAGCGGCGCGTCGGCCAGGTCCCGAGCCTCTCCGGCGAGCCAGGTGTGGTGGCTGAGCTTCTCGATCCGCCGGCCGTCGGCGTGCAGGATCTCGATGACGACGTCGTCGGCGCCGACCAGGCGACCGGCGGCCGCCACCGCGTGGTGCGCGTCCTCGAGGTCCTCGGCCTCGCTCAGCCGGTCGGCCAGGCGCTCGAGGAGTACCAGGTCGTCCATCTTGAGCGACTGCTTGGGGGTCCCGCTCAGCGCCTCGCGGTGCACATGGGCCGCCGCCTGGACGACCTCCTCGGACAGGTTCGCCCAGGTGGGGGCGGGTGGGCCGAGGAAGTAGCCCTGGCCGTAGGCGATGTCGAGCTCGGCCACCACCTGCAGGGTGGTGGTGTCCTCGATGCCCTCGGCGCAGACGGCCGCGCCGCTGCGCGCGGCGAAGTGCACCAGGCTCTCCACCATCCGGCGGGTCACGGGGTCGGAGGCCAGCGCGACCGTCAGCGACCGGTCCAGCTTCAGCAGGTCCGGCTGCAGCACCACCAGCCGTTCCAGCCCGGCGTAGCCGGCCCCCACGTCGTCGATGGCCAGCCGGGCGCCCCGGTGCCGCAGCCAGCTCGCGATCTCGGTCAGGACCGGGTTCGCGACGAACTGGGACTCGGTGATCTCGACCGTGATGCCGAGGAGGTCCCGGTCCAGGGCCTCGCGGACCGCGGCGGAGCTCATGGCGCGCGGGCTGACGTTGACCGCGAGGTAGGCGTCCCTGGGTCGGTCGGTGAGCGCGAGGGCCGCGAGGATCGCACTGGCCTCCACGGCGGGACCGAGGCCCCGGGACCAGGCGCGCTCCAGCTCGACCGCCGGGGACGTCCCGGCCCCGCCGAAGCGCGCGAGGGCCTCGTGCCCGGCGACCGTGCCGGTGGTGAGGGCCACGATCGGCTGCACCCACGCCTGCAGCCGGGGCAGCTCGGGCAGCTCGGGCAGCTCGGCCGCCGCCACCGCCGTGTCGCCGGGGGACGGCCGGTCGTCCGGCGGTGCGAGCTCGTCTGGCACGACACCTCGTTTCCTGCGCGGTACGCGCGGAGCCGCGCAGCCGTCGTGACCTCTTCGGCACGACTGCGCCGAGATCAACTCCGGGTCCCCCGTTCGGCGTCGTCCCGATGCACCAGGCGGGTGGGATCGGGGCCGCGCTCGCCATCGGTGTTGACGACACCTGTGATACCCGGTATACATACCGCGTATCCAGTACCGAGTAGGTACGCCGACCGCGCCCCCGGGGGTCCCGCCGATGTCCGTCCGCCAAGGCCTGCTGGCCCTGCTCGAGCAGGGGCCGATGTACGGCTACCAGCTGCGCGCCGAGTTCGAGACCCGCACCGGGGCCACCTGGCCGCTCAACGTCGGGCAGGTCTACACGACCCTCGCCCGGCTCGAGCGCGACGGCCTGGTCGAGCCGGCCGGCGAGGACGGCGAGGGCCACGCCGTCTACCGGATCACCGAGGCCGGCCGGGCGGAGGTCCTCGCCTGGTTCAGCACCCCGGTCAGCCGCACCAGCCCGCCGCGGGACGAGCTCGCGATCAAGCTCGCGATGGCGGTCACCGTCCCCGGGGTCGACGTCCGCGCGGTGGTCCAGCAGCAGCGGACCGCCACCATCCGGGCGTTGCAGGACTACACCCGGCTCAAGGCCGGGGCCCGCACCGACCTGCCCCACGAGCTGGCCTGGCTGCTGGTCCTGGACTCCCTCGTCTTCGCCGCCGAGGCCGAGATCCGCTGGCTGGACCACTGCGAGGCCCGCCTGGCCCGCGCCTCCGCCGAGCGCACGCCCGTCACCCGCACCGAGACCGTCCAGGAAGGCGCCCACCGATGACCGCCGTGCTCGAGATGACCGACCTCACCCGGGTGCACGGCACCGGCCCGAGCGCCGTGCACGCGCTGCGGGGCGTCTCGCTGCGCGTCCGCGCCGGCGAGCTGGTCGCGATCATGGGGCCGTCCGGGTCCGGCAAGTCGACCCTGCTCACCTGCGCCGGCGGCCTGGACTCCCCCACCACCGGGACGGTCACCGTCGAGGGCAGCACGCTCACCGACCTCACCCGGGCCGAGCTGGCGGCGCTGCGGCGGCGCTCGATCGGCTACGTCTTCCAGGACTTCAACCTCATCCCGGCCCTCACCGCCGTCGAGAACGTCGCGCTGCCCCGCGAGCTCGACGGCGAGTCGGCCCGCGCTGCGCGTCGCCTGGCGCTGACCTCGCTGGAGGAGGTCGGCATCTCCGACCTGGCCGACCGCTTCCCCGACGACATGTCCGGCGGTCAGCAGCAGCGGGTGGCCATCGCCCGGGCGATCGTCGGGGACCGGCGGCTGATCCTGTCCGACGAGCCGACCGGGGCCCTGGACACCGAGACGGGCGAGCAGGTCCTGCGCCTGCTGCGCTCGCGCTGCGACGCGGGCGCAGCCGGGGTCCTCGTCACCCACGAGGCCCGGCACGCCGCCTGGGCCGACCGGGTGGTCTTCCTGCGCGACGGGCTCGCGGTCGACGAGACCGGACGCACGGACGCCCCCGAGTCCCTGCTCGACACCGGCGTCGGCCGATGAGCCGACTCTCCCGGTGGGTCGCCTCCTGGCGGCCGATGGTCCGCATCGCCCGCCGCGACGCGCTGCGCGCGCCGGGCCGCAGCGCGCTGATCGTCGCGATGATCGCGCTCCCGATCCTCGCGATGACGGCGTCCGACGTGCTCATGCGCTCGTCCCAGCTCGACCCGGACGAGGAGGTCGCCCGACGCCTGGGCCAGACCCAGGCCTTCGTCGAGCCGTCCTTCACCCCGCGCCCGGTGGTGCAGGCACCGGACCCGTACGACGGCTCGTCGGAGGCCACCCCCAGCGAGGGCGCGTCGCAGAGCCCGTACGTCGACACCGCCACGCTGCGCGCGGCGGTGCCCCCGGACTACCGCGTCCTCACCACGTGGAGCGGGTCGGTCGTCGCCGAGACCGAGGCGGGGGTGGCGGACACGGAGTGGTCCGAGACCCCGGTCGGAGACCCTGCGCTGTCGGGACGGTACGTCGTCCGTGACGGCGCCGCCGCCGCGGACCGGACCGAGGTCGCCGTGACCTCGGAGCTCTTCGACCGTCTCGGGGTCCCGGTCGGCGCCACGCTGCGGCTGTCCTCCCCCGACCGGAGCTTCACGCTCACCGGCGTGGTCGACCAGGTGGGTGAGCCGGCGGCGGAGCGGATCTGGGGCGTCCCGGGGACCCTGATCGGCGACGCCGTGGCCCCGTCCGCCCTGCCGTCGCTCTGGCTGGTCGGCGCGCAGCCGGTCACCTGGGCTGCCGTCCAGGGGCTGAACGAGCGCGGCCTGCTCGTCGCCTCCCGCACGGTGCTGCTGGACCCGCCGCAGCGGTCGGCCGTCCCCTACCACGAGCTCAACCCGGCCGACACGGGTGCGCGGAACGACGACTTCTGGGTCACGGTCATGCTGCTCGGGGTCGTCGTCGTGCTCGCCGGACTGGAGGTCTGCCTGCTGGCCGGAGCGGCCTTCGCGGTGGGCGCCCGCCGGCAGGCCCGGACACTCGGCCTGGTCGCCGCGGCGGGAGGGACCCGGCGGCAGGTGCGCTCCGTGGTCCTGGCCGGGGGTCTGGTGCTCGGTGCCGTCGGCGGCGCGGTCGGTGTGGCGCTGGGGCTCGTCCTGGCCGCCGTCGCCAGGCCGGTCCTGACCTCGGTCGCCCATGCGGACTTCGGCCACTACGACGTCCGGCCGTTCGAGGTGCTGGCGATCGCGGCACTCGGGATCGTGACCGGCCTGCTCGCCGCGGTGCTACCGGCCCGTACGGCGGCGCGGCAGGACCCCGTGGTCGCGCTGACCGGGCGGCGCGGCCAGGTCCGCACGGCCCGCAAGGTGCCCGTGATCGGCCTGGCGGTGGTCGTCGTCGGGATCGCCTGCGCCGCCCTGGGCAGCAGCCTCGCCGTCGCCCAGCTCACCGGGCTGAACCCGCTGAACGGCCGGAGCACCGCTCTGGTCGCGGGGCTCATCGGTGGCGGGGCGGCGCTCGCCCAGATCGGGCTGATCATCACCAGCCCGGCCATCATCGGGCTGGTTGCTCGCTGGTCGCGCCGGCTCCCGCTCGCCGGTCGGCTCGCCCTGCGCGACGCCGCACGCCACCGTGGTCGCAGCGCCCCGGCGATGGCCGCGGTCCTCACCGCGGTGACCGGAAGCACCGCCCTGCTGCTCTTCGTCGCCGCGATGGACGCGCGGGACCGGGAGACGTACACCCCGACCTGGCCGGCGCTCACCGGCGGGGTGGAGCTCACGAGGACCACCTACGACTCCGTGACCGGGTCGGAGACCCGGACCCGGATCGACCCGGACCGGGTGCTCGCCGCCATCAGGCCGGAGCTCCCGCCCTTCACCGCCGGGATCGTGCCGACGCTGGACACCGGCTGCCCCGGCGACGACCTGGGCTGCGTCCCCGGCTACGTCGTCCTGCCCGTCCCTGCCGAGCAGGAGTGCTTCCTCTGGTCCCTGGTGGGACAGCCGACCGAGGCCCAGCTGCGACGCGCCGAGAGGGACCCGCGCTGCCAGGAGAGCGAACAGGTCATCAGCGGCCAGCTGGCCGGTGCTCCGGTCGGGGGCGGTGACGTCCTGTCCCTGGTGACCCGGGGGGTCCGGCCGGCTGCCGCGGTCGAGGTGCTCGAGCGCGGTGGCGTCGTCGTCTTCGACCCCCGACTGCTCGGGCGGGACGGCACCGTCACCGTGGAGGTGGTCTCCTCCGCGGCCGCCGCGGCGGCCCAGGACGCCGACAGCGAGCCGGCGTCACGCCGGGTCGTGCTGCCCGCGGCGGTCGTGCCGGTCGGGTCGGTGCTGGCCGAAGCTGTCTACTCGGCGGGCGCGGCCGAGGCGCTGGGGGTGGCGACCGCCCCGTCCACCCTGCTGCTGGAGTTCGACAGCCTCCCGACCCAGGACGAGGAGGAGGCGGCCGCCGCGGCACTGGCCGAGGCGGGCCTGCAGCTGAACTTCAGCGTCGAGCGCGGGTACGTCAGCGAGTACGGGCTCGGCCAGCTGGCCCTGGTCCTCGGCGCCGGCGTCATCACCCTCGGCGCGGCGGGCATCGCGACCGGCCTGGCGCAGGCCGACGCCCGCGCCGACCACGCCACCCTCGCCGCCGTGGGCGCCGCCCCCGGCATGCGCCGGAGGCTCGCGGCCGCCCAGGCGCTGTCCGTGGCGGGTCTCGGCACGGTCCTCGGCGTCGCCGCCGGCTTCGTCCCGGCAATCGCGCTGATCGGCGCGATGCCGGGCCTGCAGCTGACCGTGCCGGGGTGGCAGCTCGCCCAGGTGCTGGTCCTGATCCCGGCGCTCGCGGCCGGCTCGTCCTGGCTGCTCACCCGGTCCCGCATGCCGCTCGAGCGGAGGGTCGGGTGAACGCGGCCGTCCTGCGCCGGGAGCAGCGCGCGTCCCGCCGCCGCGTGCTCGCCCTGCTCACCGAGCGCCGTCTCGCCACCACGTCGTGGACGCCGGCAGGCCCGACGGGACGCCCGAGCGGTGCTCCGGCGCCCACCAGCGCGGTGGACCCGGCGGGGCGCGGGGGCTAGCTCGCGAGGGTGCCCTTCGCGAACGCGTCGATCTCGAGCACCGCGCGCATGCCGACCGACTCGTAGAGCCGCAGGGCACCGGTGACGTTGGCGACGTCGACGTGCAGCAGCACGGCCTTGCGGCCACCGCTCGAGGCCCGGGCGAAGCAGTCGCGCAGCAGCGCCTTGGCCACCCCTCGGCCACGAGCGGCCGCGAGGACGCCGAGGGTGCGGACGTAGCCGGCGTCGTCGTCCGGCTCGAACTGCCTGGTGGTGACCATGACACCCAGCGGCTCGCCGTCGAGCTCGCCGACGTAGACGCTGGCCCAGTCGTCGCCGGCAGCGACGAGCCGCTCGCGCCACGACTCGTAGCTGCGGCGCGCGTGGCCGTAGTGCTCGGTGAAGGACGACTCCTCGATCTCGTACGCCGTGCGCATGCCGGCGTCGTCGGCCGCATCGACGAGGCGGACGACGACGTCGGTGGGCGGGGCGACGTACGGCGCGGCCGGGTCGAGGTCGATCCGCATCCGCGTGAACGTCGTCCGTACGTCGTAGCCGGCGGTCTCCAGCCAGCCCCTGGTCCGGCGGTCGGCGCGGTAGACGCCCATCCCGAACCACGGCCGGGCGTGGCCCGCCTCGGCAGCCAGCGCGGTGCCCCGGGCCTCCAGGACCGCGAGGGCCGCCTGCCCGAGGCCGGCGTCGTGGTCGGGGTGGACGTAGACGTCGAGCTCGACCTGGTTGCTGTCGCCGGTCCGGGACACCCAGCCGTAGCCCTGCAGGACGCCGGCGTCGTCGTACCAGCCGTACGCCTCGTGGTCGCCGCCGCGCAGGTCGGCCGCCACCTCGTCGGGGGTGAAGTCGGCGAAGCCGACGACCGCGAGGTCGCTGGCCTCGAGGACCCGGCAGACGTCCGCGAGGTCGTCGACGCCGAGCCGGCGGTGGCCGGGGGCGCCGGCCGGGCCTGATGCCGCTGTCGTCTCGTGCACCGGTGGGAGCCTGCCAGCGTCGCCGCCGTGGGGTCCACCGGTTTGCCGGACCGGCCGTGGGCGAGGATGGGCGCCATGACCGAGCAGCACGCACAGTCGTCGGAGCAGGACGCCCAGCAGGCCGCACCCGAGGCGTCGGAGCAGCGGGTCGTCGTCGTCGGGCCCGACGGCATGGCCGTCGAGGCGGCGGCCGGCAGCGACGAGGTCGACGACCGCTCGGTCACCGACCTCGTCGACCAGCCGGCGAAGGTCATGCGGATCGGCAGCATGATCAAGCAGCTGCTCGAGGAGGTCCGCGGGTCCGACCTCGACGAGGCCAGCCGGGCCCGGCTGCGCGAGATCCACACCCGCTCGATCAAGGAGCTCGAGGAGGGCCTCGCGCCCGAGCTGGTCGAGGAGCTCGAGCGCATCTCGCTGCCGTTCACCGAGGACGTCGTGCCGTCCGAGGCCGAGCTGCGGGTGGCCCAGGCCCAGCTGGTCGGCTGGCTCGAGGGGCTCTTCCACGGCATCCAGACCGCGCTGTTCGCCCAGCAGATGGCCGCCCGCGCGCAGTTCGAGGAGATGCGCCGCAGGGCGCTGCCCGGCGGGTTGTCCATCCCCGGCATGCCGCCGGGCGCGCCGGGTGGCCAGGGTGGTCCGGACGGATCCGGTGGCGGCGAGCCCGGCCACAGCACCGGCCAGTACCTCTAGCCGGGCCGTCCGCCGCGAGCCGTACCGGCCCGTAACAGGCACCGGCACACCGCACGGGGCAGCGACGCCTGTTGCCGTGGGCCCCGGCCTACCTCACGTGGTCGAATCCGGGACGCGGGCGGGGGCTAGAGGGCGAAGAGGCGCTCGAGGGTGCGGGCGACGCCGTCGAGCTCGGGGGGGTCGACGACGTGCGCCACGGCGGCGAGCACGTCCGGGTGGCCGTCGGCGATGCCGTACGCGCGCCCGGCCCAGGCGAGCATCGGCAGGTCGTTCGGCATGTCGCCGAACGCGGCGACGTCGGCGGCGTCGATGTCGCGCGAGGCCGCGAACCGCGCCAGGCCGGACGCCTTGGACACCCCGGCGGCCGAGATCTCGAGCAGCGCGGTCGTGGAGGAGTGGGTCAGCTCGACCAGGTCGCCGACCACCTGGCGGGCGGCGGCGAGCAGGTCGTCCGGACCCATCGCCTCGTGCCGGGCCAGCAGCTTCAGCGCCGGCCCGGTCCACAGCTGCTCCAGCGGAGCGACCGCGCGCTGCTGCCCGGCGTCCCACCGCGCGACGTACGCCGGTTCGTGGCTGAACCCCTCGAGCGTCTCCAGCGCGAAGGCCACGTCCGGCAGCGCCGCACGCAGCCGGCGGGCGACCTCCAGGCCGACCTCCACCGGGATCGGGTCGTGCGAGACGACGCGCTCGGTGTGCAGGTCGTAGAGCGCTGCGCCGTTCGCGCAGACCGCCAGCCCGGTGTGACCGATCCGCTCGGCGACCTCGGCCATCCAGCGGGCGGGGCGCCCGGTGACCATGACCACCGGGACACCGAGCGCCTCCACGGCGCGCAGCGCGGCGACCGTGCGGTCCGAGACGGTGCCGTCCCGGCGCACCACGGTGCCGTCGAGGTCGGTCGCGACCAGACGAGGCGCACGGTCCCGGGCACTCTCCACGGCCCCGATCCTCGCGGAGGGCGCGCGTGCCCGGCCGGCCGGGGCGCCGAGCGTCCCCTGGGGACGTGTCGGCCCGGGCAACGCGATCGGAAGTCCAGCGCGTCTTGACAGGCGCACCGGCACACTGTCGGTGAAGGCCGAGGGGTCGTGGTGTCGTGGCGGGCGAGACGGAGTTCGACGCGTTCGTCCTCGCCCGGTCGGCCGGGCTGCTACGGACGGCCTACCTCCTGACGGGTGACCAGCAGGGGGCGGAGGACCTCCTGCAGGCGGCGCTGGCCAAGGCCTGGTTCGCCTGGCACCGGATCGAGTGGGAGCCCGAGGCGTACGTGCGCCGGATCATGGCGACCACCTCGGCGTCCTGGTGGCGGCGGCGGTGGACCGGTGAGACGCCGACCTCGCCGCTTCCGGAGACCGCTGCGCCACCGGAGGCGGAGCTCACCGTCGAGCGGCAGGACCTGTGGCGGGCGCTGCGGCACCTGCCGCCCCGACAGCGCGCGGTGGTGGTCCTGCGCTACCTCGAGGACCGCAGCGAGGCCGAGACGGCCCACCTGCTCGACTGCTCGACCGGCACCGTCAAGAGCCAGGCGGCGAAGGCGCTCGCCAAGCTGCGGGTGGACCCGGCCCTGGACCCGCCGGCACCCCCCCGCGTGTCCTCCGCCACCGACGAGTGGAGCCAGTCATGACTGTCGAGGACCTCCGGGAGCTGGCGCACCTCGCGGACGGCGTCGTCGGCCGCTCGCCGGACCGCCTCGGCGAGGTGCACCGGCGCATCGACCGGGAGCGTCGCCGCCGGGCGGCCGCGGTGGTCGCAGCCGCGACCGTGGTGGTGGTCGTCGTGGCGTGGGGCGCGGTCGCGCTGGGGGGCCTCACCAGCCGGACACCGGACCCGGCTGACTCGCACCGGCCGCAGCCCGGCCCGACGCGCAGCGAGTCCGACCGCCCGGTCGAGCGGTTCCGGCCGGCCGAGGGCACCGAACGGCTCACACCGCGCCAGACGGTGCTGAGCTACAACGCGGTCCTCGTCCACGCGGCAGCCGCCTTCGGCGACCCCGACGTGCGGGTCTCGCTGTGGGAGACCACCTGCCTCGCCTGCCCGCCGTGTCCGGACTGCCGGGCGCACCCGTCGTTCCGGGCGCTCGCCCTGACCACGGACGGGTACCGGACGACGACGTACCTGAGGCCGGTGCAGAACAACGTCCAGTCGATCACCAGGATCGGGCACGACGGCTTCCTGCTCAACGACGAGCTCAACGCGTGGCAGCGGCTGCTGACCTCCGACGGCCGGCTGCGCCGGGTGCGCATGGTCGACGAGCAACGCGCGCCGGACGACCCACGGCTGGTGTTCCAGTGCGACCGCAACCTGACCGACCCCGTGAAGGGCTACGCCAACGGCCAGTCCGGCTGGTGCGTGCTCGACGTGCGCAGCGCCACCGCGTCGCCGCTCCCCGCGACCTGGGTGGTCGGCCGGTCGATGGGGCGGCCCACTCTCGGGCAGCGGCCGTGGGGCATCGAGTACGTGTACCCGACCCCTCGGTCAGGATACGACCGGGCCTGGTGGGTCGACTCCGGCGAGCGGCGGTACGCCGAGCTGCCGCGGTCGCCGCGGAACGTCCCCGTCGCCTCGCTCTCGGACGACGACGCCCCGACGTACTTCCACTGGCCGCTCTGGTCGGACCGCGTCGACGTCTTCCTGGTCAGCGAGCGCTCAGGAGGCCTGCGCAAGGTCGCCAGCCGGCCCTGGCTGCCGCTCACCCGGGCCGAGATGAGCGAGGCCGGCCACCCGGAGGAGATCGGCCTCGACGTGAGCTTCGCCCGCACCCCGGACGGCGGTCTGCTGGCCTGGTCGTACCGGGAGCTCACGACGCGCCCCGGCCTGACGGTCTGGCGGGCCGACAGCCTCACCCGCGGGGAGTTCGCGACGGTCTACGAGGGCGGACGGCAGGTCCTGAGCGAACCGCGGCTGGGCCTGGACCTCGCGGTCCACGACGGCAGGATCCACCTGGACACCCTGGTCTCGGAGGACGACGGACGGACCTGGACGGAGCCGGTCACGACGTGGCGCCCATGACCGAAGCCCCCGGGCCGCGGCCGTCGGCCTAGGCCTTCGCGACCGGCTCGAGGACCTCGCGGCCGCCGAGGAAGGGCCGCAGCGCCACGGGGACGCGCACCGACCCGTCGGCCTGCTGGTGGTTCTCCAGGATCGCAACGATCCACCGGGTCGTCGCGAGCGTGCCGTTGAGGGTCGCGAGCGGCCGGGTGCCGTCGGCGTCGCGCATCCGTACCCGCAGCCGCCGGGCCTGGAAGGTCGTGCAGTTCGACGTCGAGGTGAGCTCGCGGTAGCGGCCCTGCGTGGGCACCCACGCCTCGCAGTCGTACTTGCGCGCCGCCGACCCGCCGAGGTCGCCCGCGGCCACGTCGATGATCCGGTACGGCAGCTCGACCTTCGCCAGCATCTCCCGCTCCCAGCCGAGCAGTCGCTGGTGCTCGGCGGCGGCGTCGGACGGGTCGACGAAGGAGAACATCTCGATCTTGTCGAACTGGTGCACCCGCAGGATGCCGCGGGTGTCCTTGCCGTACGAGCCGGCCTCCTTGCGGAAGCAGGTCGACCACCCGGCGTAGCGCAGCGGCAGCCGGTCGGCGTCGATGACCTCGTCCATGTGGTACGCCGCCAGCGGCACCTCGGAGGTGCCGACGAGGTACAGGTCCTCGTCGGGCAGGTGGTAGACGTTCTCGGCCGCCTGGGCCAGGAACCCGGTGCCCTCCATCGCCTCCGGCTTCACCAGCACGGGAGGTACGACGGGCACGAACCCGGCCTCGACGGCCTGGGCCATCGCGAGGTTGAGCATCGCGAGCTGCAGCTGGGCGCCGACGCCGGTGAGGTAGTAGAACCTGGCGCCGGACACCTTCGCCCCGCGCTCGGTGTCGATCGCGCCGAGCCGCTGCCCGATCTCGAGGTGGTCCAGGGGCGGGAAGTCGAGCTCCGGCGGCTCGCCGACCTGCTCGAGCACGACGTAGTCGTCCTCGCCGCCCGCCGGGACGCCGGGCTCGGTGACGTTCGAGAGCCGGCCCATCAGCGCCGTGAACTCGGCCAGCGCCGCCGCGGAGGCCGCGTCGGCGGCCTTGACCTCGCCCGCCAGGTCCTTGGTCCGCGACATCAGCGTGGCGCGCTCGTCGCCGGAGGCCTGCGCGATCCGCCGGCCCAGGTCCTTCTGCTCGGCCCGCAGGCTCTCGAAGGCGACGATCGCCGCGCGGCGCCGCTCGTCGGAGGCCAGGACCTCGTCGACCAGGCCGGGGTCCTCGCGGCGGGCGCGCTGCGAGGCCCGGACGGCCTCCGGGTCGTCGCGGACGAGCTTGAGGTCCAGCATGCCGCGAGGGTATCCAGCGGACGGGGCGTGGCCGCAGCCGATATCCGTCCCCCGCGTACGGCGCGGCGCGTAGCGCCCTGAACCATCGTCAGCGGCCGCGCGACGACGGTGGCATCGGGGGAATGCGGACAAGCGGACAAGCCGGGCGGCCGGTCCCCGCCGGGCATGGTCCGAGGCCAGCGGGGGTACGACCGGCGGGTGCGCAACGTCCTGTACCGGCCCGTCGACGAGCGCCGGGAGAGCCGTGCGCCGCGGCGCGGCCTGCTCGGGCGGCTGCTGCTGGGCGGGCTGGTGGCCGCGCTGGTCGCGGTGCCCTTCACGCTGTTGCTGCTCCTCGTCGAGTCGGAGTGGGAGCCGCTCGAGCGGCTCGACCGGGGCACCGCCGACCGCCTGAACGAGGTGGCACGCGGCGACGGCACCCTCGTCGACGTGCTCCGGGTGGGGTCCGTCGCGCTGGACCCGTGGGTCTTCCGGCTCGCGGTGCTGGGTGTGGCGGTCTGGCTGTGGCGCCGGGGCGCCCGGCGCCTGGCCGCCTGGGCGCTGCTCACGATGGCGATCGGCGGCGTCCTCGGCGTCGTCCTCAAGCTCGTCGTCGAACGGGCCCGGCCGCAGTTCCCCGAGGCGGTCACGACGGCGTCCGGCTACAGCTTCCCCAGCGGGCACGCGCTGAACTCGATGCTGGGCGCCCTCGTGCTCGTGCTCGTGTTCCTGCCTGTGCTGCGCGGGGTCGGGCGCCTGGTCGCCTATCTGGCGGCCGCCACCGCCGTGCTGCTCACCGGCTTCGACCGGATCGGGCTCGGCGTGCACTTCGTGAGCGACGTCCTGGCCGGGTGGGTGGTGGCCGTCGCGGTCGTCGCCGGGACCGGCGCGGCCTTCGAGATCCACCGGCGCGACCAGGGCCAGCGCCCGTCCACGGTCGGCGAGGGCATCGACCCCGAGGCCGGTCCCGAGATGTCCGAGCACGACTGACCCCGCCACCCGCGCAGCACCGCCACCCTGCCTGCCGCCGTCGGCCCGACGGCACCGAGAAAGCGAGTGCCCCTGCCATGAAGGCCCGAGTCGCCCGTACCGCCGGCGTCGTCGCCGTCCTGCTCGTCCTCGACTACCTGCTGCTGCTCGGCATCGGCCTGCTCATCACAAGGGTGTTCGACCGCGCGGCCTGGATCACCGCCGAGGAGGACCTCAACGCCGAGCTCGCCCGCAACCGCGAGCCGGCGCTCGACGACGTCAGCTACCTGCTCTCGGGGCTGGGCAACACCGGCGCGATCGTCGGCGCCCTGCTCGTCGTGGCGGCCGCGCTGGTTGTCGCCATGCGCCGGTGGCGGCCGTCGGTCTTCCTGGTCCTCGCGGTGTCCGCGCAGGCGCTGGTGTTCCTCTGCGTGCAGTTCGCGGTCAAACGGCCGCGACCGGACGTCGAGCGGATGGACAGCGGCATCCCGACCTCGAGCTTCCCCAGCGGGCACACCGGCGCCGCCACCGCGCTGTTCCTCGGCAGCGCCCTGCTGGTCGCCTGGTACGTGCGCCGCCGCTGGGTGCGGACCGCGGCGATGACCCTGCTGCTTGCCGTCCCGCTGCTGGTCGCCCTCGGGCGGCTCTACCGCGGCGCGCACCACGTCTCCGACCTGCTCGCCGCCTACCTCAACGGCAGCATCACCGTGGCGGTCGCGGCCGGCCTGATCCTGGCCCGGGGCCCGCTCGCCCGGTTCACCCAGCTGGGCGGTGAGGCGCCGGACCCTCAGGCGGCCCGCGCGCGGGCGGGGGCCAGGTGAAGCGCGCGGGCATCGTCTACAACCCCACCAAGGTCACCGACCTGCCGGCGCTCAAGGAGCGGGTCGAGCCCTTCATGGACCAGCACGGCTGGTCTGCCCCGCTGTGGCTGGAGACCACGGAGGAGGACCCCGGCGTGGGGATGTGCCGCCGGGCGATCAAGGAGGGCTGCGACGTCGTCTTCGTCGCCGGCGGCGACGGCACGGTGATGGCCGCGGTGACCGGCATGGGTGGCTGCGGCGTGCCGATGGCGATCCTGCCGACCGGCACCGGCAACCTGCTCGCCCGCAACCTCGACCTCCCGATCAACGACGAGGAGGAGTGCCTGCGCATCGGCCTCTCCGGGCGCGACCGGGTGATCGACGTCGCCGCGGTCGAGGACCGCAAGTTCGTCGTCATGGCCGGCCTCGGCTTCGACGCGGCGATCATGCGCGACGCCCCGGAGGGTCTGAAGAAGGCCGTCGGCTGGCCGGCGTACGTCGTGTCGGCGGGCAAGCACCTGCGCGGCCGGGGCCTGCGGGTCACGCTGACGATCGACGACGGCGAGCCGATGCACCGGCGGGTCCGGACGGTCGTGGTCGGCAACGTCGGGCGCCTCCAGGGCGGCATCCCGCTGCTGCCCGACGCCGTCCCGGACGACGGCGTGCTCGACGTCGTCGTCATCGCCGTCCGCAACGTCGTCGACTGGGCCCGGGTCACCGGCCGGGTGATGCGCCGGGCCGACGTCCCGGACCGGCGGATGGAGCGCTTCACCGCGAAGCACGTCCGCATCGAGGCCAGCCACGCCCAGCCACGTCAGCTCGACGGCGACGTCATCGAGGACGGCAAGGTCATGGACATCCGCATCGAGCCCGCCTCGCTCACGGTCCGGGTGCCCTGATGTCGTCGGTGACGCGGGTCCCGCAGACCGCCACGATGTCCCTGGCGGACCACACGACCGACGAGGCGCACGAGGTGCTGCGCCACTACGGCCGGCTGCACCTGGTGAAGACCGCGTTCGTCCGGTTCCGGTACGGCGACGGCTTCAGCCACTCACGAGCCCTCGCGCTGCAGCTGGTGCTGTCGCTCATCCCCCTCGGCATCGCCTTCATCGGCCTGTCGAGCACCCTGAACAGCGAGCGCATCGGCACCGTCCTGCGCGAGGTGGTGCTGCGGATCACCCCGGGCAGCACCGACGAGGTGGTGCGGCAGACGCTCGAGCAGGGCGGGCAGCAGTCCGGTGGCCGGGGCCAGGTCGCGCTGTGGCTCGGCCTGCTCGTCGCCCTCGTCGCACTGACGACGTCGATGGGTCAGGTGGAGCGCGGCGCGAACCGGATCTACGGCATCCAGCGCGACCGTCCGGCGCTGCAGAAGTACGGCCGCGCGGTGCTGATGGCCTGCTCGGCCGGCCTGCTGTCGGTCGTCGGGTTCCTCATCGTCGTCGCCGGCGGCACCGTCGGGGAGGTGCTGGCCCGCACCTACCAGTGGCAGGGCGTCGGCCTCACCGTGTGGCAGGTGCTGAGGTTCCCGGTGGGCATCCTGCTCGCCTTCGGCGCGTTCGCCATCATCGTCGAGAAGGCGCCGCGCAGGCGCCAGCCGGGCTGGTCCTGGGTCGGCATCGGCGCCGGCGTGGCCCTGGTGCTGTGGATCCTGTTCACCTACGCGCTCTCGCTCTACGTCCAGCACAGCGGGTCGTTCGGCTCGACCTACGGCCCGCTGACGGGCGTGATCGCCCTGCTCCTGTGGGCGCAGCTGACCTCCATCGCGCTGTTCCTCGGCATCGCCTTCTGCGCCCAGCTCGAGGCCGTGCGCGCCGGGGTGCGCGACGCCGAGGTCGGCGACCCGGAGGCGGGGCGGACCGAGCAGGTGGAGCGTCTCGAGCGCTCCGCGCCGCGCTAGACCCGGCCGTTGCGGATGCGGCCCAGCCAGGCCGACGCGTCGCGGTAGACCGCGTCCTTCTCGGCCGCGTCGCGCTCGGCGGCCTCGGCCGCCGGGCCGCTGTCGGCGCGGGGGTACGACCCGAGGAAGCGGACGTCGGGGCAGATCCGGCGCAGCCCGCTCAGAGCCTCGCCCAGCCGGGCGTCGTCGACGTGGCCCTCGCAGTCGATGGAGAAGCAGTACCGGCCCATGCCCTCGCCGGTCGGACGCGACTCGATGCGGGTGAGGTTGACCCCGCGGACCGAGAGCTCGGTGAGCACCTCGAGCAGCGCCCCCGGGTGGTCGTCGGAGATGAAGGCCACCAGGGAGGTCTTGTCGTGACCGGTCGGCAGCGGCGGCTCGCCGGGCCGGCTGACGAGCACGAAGCGGGTCACCGCGTCCGGGTTGTCCTCGACGTCGCGCGCGAGGACGTCCAGCCGGTAGCGCTCGGCTGCGATCGGCGCAGCGACCGCCGCGTCGTGCGACCCGGTGCCGTCGGCCAGCCCGGCGGCCGCGGCCGCCGTGGACAGTGCCGGCACCACGACGGCGTCCGGCAGCGCGGTCGCGAGCCACCGCCGGCACTGGGCGGCCGCGTGCGGGTGGGTCGCCACCCGGCGGACCTGGTGCAGCCCCGTGCCGGGCCGGACCATCAGCGCGAACGACACCGGCAGCAGCACCTCGCGGGTGACCATCAGCGGCTCGCCCACGGCCAGCTCGTCCAGGGTGGCCGAGACCGAACCCTCGACCGAGTTCTCGATCGGCACCAGCGCGTGGTCCGCCTCGCCGCGGCGGACAGCCTCCAACGCGGCCGTGACGCTGACCTGCGGCTGCAGGTCGGCCCTGGCGGCGGCCGGCAGGCTGCGCAGCGCCGCCTCGGCGAAGGTGCCCTCGGGGCCGAGGTAGGCGTAGCGGGCGGGCGGGACTCCGGGCATGGCCGCGACCCTAGTTGCACTCACGCCTGGCGGGCGGCGGTGATCGCCTCGTGCTCCTCCGGCGAGAGGGTGTGCTCGCTCTGCAGCCCGACCAGGGCCTTGGCGTAGGTGCGGGTCTCGGAGCGCCCGTTGATGGAGGACAGGACCAGCCCGTCGCCCTGGTCGTCGAGCAGCGCGGCCGAGAACGACAGCCGGCCGCCCATGTCGGCGAACGCGTCGTAGCGGACGACGGCGACGTGCCGCAGCGCGCGCGGGTCGGTGCCCGCCTCGGCGGTGGCGCGCGGCCCCGGGCCGGAGCGACGGACCGCGCGGCCGAGGACCCTGAGCCGGGCCAGCACGACCAGCAGAGCGAGCAGGCAGAGGCCCGCCGTCGCCACCGCGGCCAGGGTGAGGACCTGGTAGGTCTCGGTCGACCAGCTGGGCACAGTGATCCTCCACGACGGCGGGCGGGCGGGGACGCACGCTACCCGCCGACTAGATTCGCAGCCGTGGACCGCGCCGAGCTGAGGTTGCTGCTCGCCGACGTCGCTGCCGGCGGTGTCGACGTCGAGTCGGCCGTCGAGCGTCTGGCCGACGGTCCGATGAACGGTCCGGTCGACCTCGGCTTCGCCCGCGTCGACACCCACCGCGGGCTGCGGACCGGCGACCCGGAGGTCGTGTACGGCGCCGGCAAGACCCCCGAGCAGACGGTGGCGATCCTGCGTGCCCTGGCCGACCAGGGTGGACGCGCGGCCCTCGCCACCCGGTTGCCGGACGACACGCTGGCCGCCGTCCGGGCCGCCTTCCCCGACGTGACGATCGACGAGGTCGCCCGGGCGGCCGCGGTCGGCGCCCTGCCGGAGCCGCGCGGGACGGTCTGCGTGGTGGCGGCCGGTACCTCCGACGGGCCGGTCGCGGCGGAGGCGGCGTTCGTCGCGCGGGCGTTCGGCGCCGGGGTCCGCCGGATCGACGACGTCGGCGTCGCCGGGCTGCACCGGCTGATGGCCGTCCGCGGCGACCTGGACGACGCCGACTGCCTCGTCGTGGTCGCCGGGATGGAGGGCGCGCTGCCCAGCGTGGTCGGCGGCCTCACCGGCGTCCCGTTGGTCGCGGTGCCGACCTCGGTCGGGTACGGCGCCTCGTTCGGCGGGCTGGCCGCGCTGCTCGCGATGCTCAACTCGTGCGCACCGGGGGTGGCGGTCTGCAACATCGACAACGGCTTCGGCGCAGGCGTCTTCGCCGCCCGGGTGGCGCGCCGCGCCGGCGTGCAGGCATGAGCCTGCTCTGGGTGGACGCCTCGGCGGGGGCGTCCGGCGACATGCTGCTCGGCGCCCTCGTCGGGGCCGGCGCCGACCTGGCGGTGCTGCAGGAAGCGGTCGACGCCCTCGGGACCGAGCCGGTCCGGCTCACCTCGACGGTGGTCACCCGCGCGGGGCTGGCTGCCACCAAGGTCGACGTCGGGGTGCCGCCGAGCGACGTGCGGCGCACGCTGGCCCGACATCCGCGACCTGGTCGGGGGGGCGCCGCTGCCGGAGCCGGTGCGCGACCTGGCGCTGGACGTCTTCGCCCGGCTGGCCCGCGCCGAGGGCGCGGCCCACGGCATCGACCCGGCCGAGGTGCACTTCCACGAGGTCGGGGCGCTGGACTCGCTGGCCGACGTCGTCGGGGTGAGTGCCGCGCTGCACGACCTCGGCGTCACCGACGTGCGCTGCGGGCCGGTGGCGCTCGGCCACGGCGAGGTGCGGACGGCACACGGCGTGCTGCCCGTGCCGGTGCCGGCCGTCCTCGGCCTGCTGGCGGGCACCGGCGCGCCCGTCGGGGCCGGCGGCGTCGAGGGCGAGGCGTGCACGCCGACGGGTGCCGCCCTGCTGGCCGCGACCGTGACCGGCTGGGGTCCGATGCCGCCCATGACGGTGACGGCGACGGGCGGGGGCGCGGGCGGCCGCGACCCGGCCGGGCGGGCCAACGTGCTGCGGGTGGTGCTGGGCGACCCGGTCGCGGGCGGGGCGAGCGACGGCGCGGGCGCCGCCGGCGTCGTGCTGGAGGCCAACGTCGACGACCTCGACCCGCGGGTGTGGCCCGCCGTCCTGTCCGCGCTGCTCGCCGCCGGCGCGTCGGACGCGTGGCTGACCCCGATCCTCATGAAGAAGGGCCGGCCGGCGCACACCCTGTCGGTGCTGGCGGCGCCGGACTCGGTCGACGCAGTCCGCCGGGTGGTCTTCACCGAGAGCACGACGATCGGCGTGCGGGAGCACCCGGTCGCCAAGCACGCGCTGGCCCGCGAGATGCGCACGGTCGACGTCGAGGGCTGCGCCGTCGCCGTGAAGGTCGCCCGCCTCGACGGGCGGGTGGTCAACGCGGTCCCCGAGTACGACGACGTGGCGGCCGCCGCCGCCCGGCTCGGCCGTCCGGTGAAGGCCGTGCTGGCCGCCGCCGTCGCCGCGGCGGCGGGCCTCGGCTAGGTGGACCTCGGCCACGCGGCGACGGCCTTCGTCGTCGTCTTCCCGGTGGAGCTGCCGGACAAGACCTTCGTCGCGTCCCTCGTGCTGGCGACCCGCTACCGGGCGCTGCCGGTCTGGATCGGCGTCTCGGCGGCGTTCCTCGTCCAGTGCCTGATCGCGGTGACGGCCGGTGGGCTGCTGTCGCTGCTTCCGGAGCCGGTCGTCACCGCCGCCGCCGGTCTGCTGTTCCTCACCGGCGCGGTCCTGCTCTGGCGGGGCGCCGGGCACGCCGACGAGGACGAGGCCGACGAGGAGCGCAGGCTCGCGGCCCGGGCGACCCGCGAGGCGAGCGGGATGCGGGCTGCCGCGACGAGCTTCGGGGTGCTGTTCCTCGCCGAGTGGGGCGACCTGTCGCAGCTGTTCACCGCCGGGCTCGCGGCCCGCACCCAGGACCCGGTGTCGGTGTTCGCCGGCTCGTGGACGGCGCTGGTGCTGGTCGCCGCCCTCGCCGTCGGGCTGGGCCGCACCCTGCTGCGCCACGTCCGGCTCTCGACGATCCGCCGGGTCGGCGCCGCGGTGTGCCTCGTCCTCGCCACCCTCGCCGCGTCCGACCTCCTGCGCTCCCTCTGACTCTTGTCAGCCGCTGGCGCCGGTATACCGGCGCCAGCGGCTGACAAGAGCGGGGGGTCAGAGGTCGGCGCGCTCGGTCATGGTGAAGCGCAGCTTGGCCATCATGTTCTCGACCTCGGGCTCGATGCCGCTGGTGTCGAACAGCTCGTGCACCCGGGCTGCGATGCCCTCGGCGGTGAAGCGGGTGTCGTGGTTCTGGATGACCGCGACCGACGTGTACGGCTGGTAGAGCTCGACCGCGTCGCCCTGCACGCCGAAGACCTTGCCGCTGATCGTGCCTGCCGCGTCGCTGCAGAGGTAGGCGACGAGCGGCGCCACGTTGTCCGGGTGCCAGAAGTCGAAGGCCTCGCCGTCGTCACCCGAGAGGTCCTTGACCGCGCCGTACGCCGACTCGGTCATCCGGGTCCGCGCCGCCGGGGAGATCGCGTTGCACCGCACGCCGTAGCGGGCCATCTCCATCGCGACGATCGTCGAGAACGCCGCGATGCCCGCCTTGGCGGCGCCGTAGTTGGCCTGGCCGAAGTTGCCCAGCAGCCCGGACGACGACGCGGTGCACACGATCCGGCCGCCCGTCCCGGTCGACTTCCAGTGCGCGCAGGCGGCGCGGGTCGGCAGGAAGTGTCCGCGCAGGTGCACCGTGATGACGGCGTCCCACTCGTCGGCGGACATCTTGGCCACGGTGCGGTCCCGCAGGATGCCCGCGTTGTTCACCAGCGCGTCCAGCCGGCCCCACGTCCCGAGCGCGGTGGCGACCAGCCCGTCGGCGGTCGACTCCTGGGCGCAGTCGCCGGTGTCGAGCACCGCCTCGCCGCCCGCCGCGGCGATCTCGTCGACCACGGCCCGGCCGGCCTCGGCGTCGAGCTCGTTGACCACGACCCGGGCACCCTCGCGGGCGAGCTCGATCGCCTCGCCGCGGCCGATGCCGCGTCCCGCGCCGGTGACGATCGCGACCTTGCCGGAGAGGAGCGCCATGCGCCGACCCTATGCACGGCCCCCGCGGGGACGGCAGGCGGCCCGACGCGGCGTCGTCAGCCGGCGCGGCGCAGGGTGGTCGTGAGGTCGGCGCTGCCCACCAGGTCCACCTGCAGCACCACGAGGGTGCGCGCGGCAGCCAGCGGGGCGAGGTCGGGCGCATCGACGTACGGCGGCCGCGGGGCGGCGTCGGTCACGGTGGCCGTCGTCCCCTGCGGCAGGTCGAGCTCCCACACCGAGCCGTCCGCGACGGTGAACCGCAGCGCCCCGTCCGGCTGCCGCACCACCGCCGCGGGGGCGGCGGCGAGCAGGAAGGACATGGACAGCGGCCGGGACGCGCCGCCCGCCGCGGTGAGCCGGTCATGCACCCGCACGACCTGGTCGCCGCTCCACACCCGGCGCTGCCAGCTCGTCACCCCGGGGAGGGCCGACGTCGAGGTCATGACGATCTCGTCGCCCTCGACCGCCACCGCGCCCCCGCCGGTGCGACGCTGCAGCACGCTGCCGTCGTCCTGCCGTACCCCGAGGGTGCTGTGCGACATGGTGCCGGCCCGCCACACCGGTCCGCCGGTGAAGCCGTACGACTGCTGCCCGAGGTCGTCGAGCAGCGTCTGCTCGCCCTGCTTCACGACCACGTTGCCGATGTCGTCGTGGGCGTGCGGGGCCGAGTTGGGAACCGCGGCGAGCACCGCGTACGTGTCGCCGTGGGTCGCGCAGCCGTAGTAGCGCGCCGTGGCCGGCCCCCCGCCGACGTGCACGTCCGGTGTCGGGGCGGGCGGGGCGCTGCCCGGCTGCACCTGCGAGAGCACCAGCTCCGCGATGCCGTCCGGCGCGACCCACTCGCCGACGCCGGGCTGGGTCAGCCGACCGCGCGCCTGCAGCGACTCGTACACGTCGAGCAGCCGGGCCCCCGACTCCGGCGAGGCGGCCAGCGCGGCCAGCGCCGTGGTGCGGTCCACCCAGGGGTACACGGCCCAGCCGTCCTGCAGCGGCGGCTCGACGACGCGCCCGCAGTGCTCGTACCACGCCGCCAGGGCGTCCAGCCGGGGCAGCGCCGCCGCGAGGGGCCGGGCCACGCCCGGCGCGCGACCGCTCGCCCGCACCGTGGCGGCGAGCAGGGCCACGTTCGCGGCCTCGTAGCTCGTGTACATGAGCCCCTCGGCGGTCGGCCCGTCGGCCAGCGAACGCCCCGAGCCGTCGGCCACCGCGTGCCGGGCCAGCGCACCGGTCCCCGCGCGCACCGCGGGGTCGGACCAGGCGGCCGCACCGCGTGCCGCGAGCCCCGCCAGCACGACCGCGGTGCCGACGACGGTCACCTGGTTGCCCTCCCCCGTCCGCCGGGCCCCCAGGCCGCTCGGACCGCCGCAGACGTACGGCGTGACGAGGCGGGTCTCCAGGGCGGCGAGCACCTCGACGCGCTCCGCCGGGGTCATCCGGTGCCGCGACCACGCGAAGCCGAGGGCCACGGCGGCGCCGACCTGCGCGGTGTCGAGGGGGTGGTCGGGGTTCCAGTCGGCCCAACGGGCCGCGCCGAGCGTCTGCGCCGCCATGGCGTCCAGGTGCCGGGGGTCGGCCGTGGCCGCGTAGGCGTAGCCCAGGACGCCGACCACCCGGCGCAGCGCGACGCCCTCGTCGTAGAGGTAGCGCAGAGGATCCGCCCCCTGCACCGGTCGCGGGCGCACGAGGGGGATCGCACCGGAGGCCACCTGCTCGGCGACCGCGAGCAGCGCCGGCGCCGAGGCGCCCTCCCGTACCTGCACCGTGTCGAGGTCGGCGACCAGGTGCACCGGCGCCGCGTCAGAGGCCATCGGGGCGTCCGGGCAGCCGCCGCTGGTGCGCACCCCCGGGACGCGCGGCTCACGGTGGCCGACGACCGTCGCGACCTGCACCGCGACCAGGGCGAGCGCGGTGACGACGGCGGCCAGCGCGAGCCGGCGGCCGGACGGGAGGAGGCGGGGCATCAGCCCCATGGTCGCCCACCCGGCAGCGACGCGCGAACGGCCGCACGCGGGGCGTGACCCTCGCCACACTCCGTCGTGGTGCGTCCCGTCGGCGCGGCTACCCTTCGGCCATGACCGAGACCCCCGTTGCTGCCCCGCTCGGCGTCGACAGCGAGGTCGGCCGGCTGCGCACGGTGATGCTGCACCGGCCGGGCCCGGAGCTCACGCGGCTCACGCCCCGCAACAACGACAAGCTGCTGTTCGACGGCATCCCCTGGGTCGGGCGTGCGCAGGACGAGCACGACGCGTTCGCCCAGGCCCTGCGCGACCACGACGTCGAGGTCCTCTACCTGGCCGAGCTGCTGGCCACCGCGATGGAGGTCGAGGAGGCGCGGACCGAGGCGATCGACGCGGTGCTGGGCGACCCGCGGCTGGGTGAGTCGCTGCACCAGTTCGTGACCGGCTACCTCACCGACCTGCACCCGCGGGACCTCGCGGGCACCTTGATGGCCGGGCTGGCGCACGAGGAGATCCGGCCGGTCGGGGGGCTGGTCTACCGGTTCATGGACCGGCACGACTTCGTCATCGACCCGCTGCCGAACCTGCTGTTCACCCGCGACTCCAGCGTCTGGATCCGCGACCGGGTCGCCGTCACCAGCCTCGCGATGCCGGCCCGGGTCCGGGAGACCACGCTGACCCGGGCGATCTACCGGCACCACCCGCGCTTCGCCGGGACCGAGCTGGTGCACGGCCCCGAGAACGAGCCGGTCGAGGGCGGCGACGTGCTGCTCCTGGCCCCGGGGGTGGTGGCGGTCGGCGTCGGCGAGCGGACCACGCCGGCCGGCGTCGAGCGGCTGGCGCGGACCGTCTTCGACCGCGGCCTGGCCGGCACCGTGCTGGCGGTGCCGATCGCCCAGGAGCGGGCGACGATGCACCTGGACACGGTGTGCACGATGGTCGACGTCGACGCGGTGGTCATGTACCCCAACATCGCCGACACCCTCGAGGCGTACACGGTGACCGACGGTGGCGAGCTGCACGTCGAGGGCCCGGAGCCGTTCCTCGTGGCGGCCGCGAAGGCGATGGGGATCGACACCCTGCGGATCATCGACACCGGCCTGGACCCGATCACGGCCGAGCGCGAGCAGTGGGACGACGGCAACAACACCCTGGCGATCGGGCCGCGGCTCGCGGTCGCCTACGAGCGCAACCTGGAGACCAACGCGCGGCTCGAGCAGGCCGGCATCGAGGTGGTCCGGATCGCCGGCTCCGAGCTGGGCAGCGGCCGGGGCGGCCCGCGGTGCATGTCCTGCCCGATCAGCCGGGACCCGCTGACGAGCAGCACCGACGGGCAGCACTGACGGGGCAGCGGTGACGGGGCAGCGGTGACAGGGCAGCACTGACGGTCGGCACCGACGTCCGGAAGGGGCCCGGGCGCCACCGACGGGGGATGCAGCAGCGCCCGGACCTGGCGGGACGATAGCCGAGCCCGCCCCGGGCGACCAGGGGGCGGTCCGGGTCAGCGCAGGGTGAGCTGCCGGCTGCGCAGGCCGTCGCGCGCCCGGCGGGCCGCATCGGGCAGCGGCCCGGTCTCGGCCAGCGCCTCCGCCAGCCGGCCGGCGAAGGCGTCCAGCGGCTCCTCGAGGGCCTCGGCCGACGTCTCGGCCGCGAGGTCCCACACCGGGACGACCAGGCCGTGGGCACGGAACGAGCCGACGTAGCGCGACCCCTCCCCGACCGTGTCGTCGCCGGTGGCGTGCAACCGGGCCAGCGCGTCGAGCAGCGCGTCCTCGTCGTGCGGCACGACCCAGCGCAGGTGCGCCCGGTCGCGGATCCGGCACCAGTAGGCCGCGTCGACGGCGGTGAGGCGCACGGTCGGCACGGCGGCCTCGTTGGCGCGCTGCATCGAGGCCACCACCTCAGGGCTGCGGTCCTCGACGCCCTCGAGCCAGAACTCGAAGCCCTCGTGCACGGTCACCGCGAGCGGGGCCGAGGTGTCCAGCAGGTCCTGCAGCCTGGCACCCGGCCCGGGCAGCGCGCCGGACGCGATCGGCGTCCCCGGCTCCGCGGCCAGGGCCAGCTCGAGGGCGTGGGCCACGTCGCGGTTGGCATCGCCGGACCCGCCGGGGACCTGCAGGCCGACGAACACCTCGCCGTCCTGCCGGACCAGGCCCGGCCACGCCATCGGCAGCACCGTGGCCAGCGTCGCACGGCGGTCGGCGTCCGCCCCGCTCAAGGTCAGCGTCGCGGTGGCCGCCGGCACGATCTCGCGCAGCGCGACCCAGTCGCACTCCCCGGGCAGCCCGTCGAAGGGCCGCGCGACGAACGCCTCGGCGGCCTGGCCGGCGCTGCGGCCGTGGCAGGCCTTGTACCGGCGGCCGGACCCGCAGGGGCACGGCTCGCGGGCACCGACCACGGGCACGTCACCCCCGGCCGTGGTGGCGGCACCGGCGGCGGGTCGGGCCTGGCGACGGCTGGCGGACTTGCCCATGGTGACGGCTCCTGCCCGGGGGATCTGGTCCCGCGCAAGGCTAGCTACCTGCTGTCGCGCCCCGGGACGACGCCCGCGCCGTGGAGTCCCACCGTGGACAGGGGCACGTCGGCCCACACGGTGACCTCCCCCTGCGACTCGGTGACACCCCACTGCCGGCTGACGGTGCGCACGATGTCCAGCCCACGCCCGCCGAGCGCCGAGAGCGCCGCGACACCGGCGCGGGGCCGGGTGCTGGCACCGCCGTCGGTGATCTCGAGGTGCAGCACGTCGGCGTCGACCCGCCAGCGCACGGTGATCTCCCCGGAGGGCAGCGGCGTCGCGTGCTTCACCGCGTTGCTGACCAGCTCGGACAGGACCAGCATGGCGTCGTCCCGCGCGTCGGCCCCGACCCCCGCGACGCGGATCTGGTCGGCGAAGGCGTGCCTGGCCTGCCGGACCCCGGTGCGCTCGTGCGGGACCCGCACCACGGTCACCGCGGCAGGTCGGACCTCGATCGGGGGCGCGTGCACGCCCGGTGCGCTCTCCCCCGACATTCGACTCCCTCAGACACTGCTGGTGGCGCGTGTGGCCCGTCCGGGTCCCGTGCCCGCATCTCGTGGCCTGAAACGACCCGGACGGGCTTGATCGCCTCAGGTCTCCGGGACCGGCGCCGGCGGGCGGCCCAGCGCGGTGAGGACCCGGCCGGGCCGGTTGGTGATGATCGCGTCGACCCCGAGGTCGAGGCACAGCGCGACGTCGTCGTCCTCGTCCACGGTCCAGACGTGCACCGGGTGATTCTGGCGGTGGCACCGCGCGACGTAACGGGGGTGCGCCCGAACCACCTCGATGCTCGGCCCGGCGATCGCGACGCCGTCCGGCAGGGTGCCGTCGCGGAACCGCAGCGGCACCCGCTCGAAGAGCATCGCCGAGCGCAGGTCCGGGGCCAGCGAGCGCAGGCGGCGCAGCGACAGCTGCGAGAACGACATCACCCGCACCGGCGAGCCCGCACCGGCCCAGCCGAACTCGTCCAGCAGGGCGACCAGGCGGCGCTCGACCAGCCCGGCGTACCGCGTCGGGTGCTTGGTCTCGATGGCGAGCTCCACCCGCCGGTCCGCGGCGGCCAGGGCCTCGAGCAGCCGCCGCAGCGTGAGGATCTGCGACTTGTCCCGGTCGGGGATCTCGGGGTCCTCGAAGTCCTCCCACGTGTCGCGCCACGAGCCCCAGTCGAGCTCGGAGAGCTCCGCCAGCTCCAGCGTCGAGAGGATGCCGCGACCGGTGGAGGTCCGGTCGATGCGACGGTCGTGCACGCACACCAGGTGACCGTCCTTGGTGAGCCGGACGTCGCACTCGAGCGCGTCCGCGCCGGCGTCGATGGCCCGCTTGTAGGCGTGCAGGGTGTGCTCGGGGGCGTCGTCGGAGGAACCGCGGTGCGCGACGACGGAGACCTCGGCGCGTCCTGGCGCCCGCTCGCTGGCGGTCACGGCGGCCATGCTCGCACTGCTCCCCCGGGGGCGCGTCACGAACCCACCCTGCGGGTACCGTGTCGCCACCATGCGACGACCCCTCCCCACGATCGCCGCGGCCCTCGCACTCCTGCTCGGCATCGTCCTGACCGGTTGCACGACCGACTCCGGCGGGACGGACGATGACGACGCGGCACCGGCACCCCGCCCCACGCCGACGGCGACAGAGGTGCCCGGCGGGCTCGGCCCCGATTTCTTCGGCATGCACGACTCCGACCCCGTCGGGGAGTCGTGGCCGCGCGGCCCGGTCGGGTCGCTGCGCATCTGGGACTCCGGGGCGGTGTGGAGCCAGGTCGAGACCGCACCGGGCAGCTACGACTTCTCCCGGCTGGACGCCCTCGTCGAGGCGGCCCGCGCCCACGACGCGAGCGCGCTGATCGTGCTGGGGCAGACGCCGACCTTCCACTCCCGCAAGCCCAAGAAGGTCGGGGCGTACGGCAACGGCGCCGCCTCGATGCCGAGGATGAAGGCCTGGAAGGCCTACGTCGCGGCCGTGGTCGAGCGCTACAACGCGCCGGACGTCTCCTTCCAGGTCTGGAACGAGGCCAACGTCGAGGGCTACTGGAACGGCAGCTACCGGCAGATGGCGAGGCTCACCGCGGCCGCCCGCACGGTCGTCGACTCGGTGACCCCCACGCCCACGCTGGTCGCCCCGGCGATGGCGGTGCGCACGCTCGGGGCGCGGGCCGGGCTCCGGCTGCTCTACGCCACCAAGGTCCGCGGCGTCCCCCTGGCCGACCTGGTCGACGTGGTCTCGCTGCAGCTCTACCCGGAGGACGGCGAGGGGCTCGAGCGCAAGACCGCGCTGCTCACCGAGGCCCGCCGGATCCTCGAGCTGCAGGGCGTCCCGGCGGACAAGCCGATCTGGGACACCGAGATCAACTTCGGCCTCCAGGGCGGCGACACGGCGACCCCGGCCGCCCCCGAGGAGCAGATGACCAACGTGGCGATGAGCTACCTGCTCGACGCCGCCGACGGGGTGCAGCGCGTGTACTGGTACTCGTGGGACCTGCACGACATCGCGAACACCGACCTCGTCGAGGCCGACAACGCGACCCCGACGGTGGCCGGTCGGGCCTTCGAGGTCGTGCACCGCTGGCTGCTCGGGTCGACGGCCGACTCCTGCCGCCCTGCTGAGGGCGCCGACGTGTGGGTGTGCGCCCTGACGACGCCGCGCGGACAGGCCCGGGTGTACTGGAGCCCCGGTGGCTCCGCGCAGGTCACGACACCGTTCGGCTCGACCTCGGCCGAGACCCTGGGCGACACCGCGCAGGAGCTGCCGCTCGGCGGCACCACGGTCGAGGTCGGCGCCGTGCCGGTCCTGGTGACCAGCGACGCCTCCGGCCGGTCGTCGCTGCCGCCGCGGCTCTAGCGGCGGTCGTCGTTGCGCAGGGCCCGCACGTCCTCGCGCAGCAGCGCGACCTCCTCGGCGAGGCGCCGGGTGCGGGCCTCGAGGCGGCTCACCTCGTAGCTGAGCTGGACGCTGACCAGGAGCAGCAGCACCGCCGTGAGGAAGAACAGCAGGTTGGCGGGCACCTGTACCCCGAGTGCCTGCGCCAGCCAGGTCACGATGCGCGGGAACGCCGCCATGACGAGGACGCCGACCGAGACCACGAGCCACAGGGCGGCGAACTTCTCGCGCAGGATCCCGCGGCGCAGCAGCTCGCCCACGAACACGGTGGTGACCAGGGCAGCGGCCAGGCCCAGCAGCGAGGGGTGGTCAGTCGTCATTCCGGATCGCCGTACCTGTCCTTGTGGCGGGTGAGGGCCACGGCCAGCGCGAGCACCGACCGCGCGAGGTAGAGCGTCGCCTTGACCGGCGCATGGCTCGCCCGGCCGCCCTGGCGCGTACGCATCGTGACAGGCACCTCCCCGATCGTCAGCCCGGCCCGGGCGGCGATCACCAGCGAGTCGATGGTGTCGCCGAGGTACTCCGCCGGGTAGTGCCGCGCGAAGAGCCGGACCGCGGTCCGGTCCGACGCCCGGAACCCGGAGGTCGTGTCGGTGAGGCGGGTGTGCGCGACCCGGCTGAGCACCACGCCGAGCATCCGCATCGCCCACCGGCGCGGCCCCCGCACCCGGTAGCCCGAGCCGGGCGCGAACCGGGAGCCGATCACGACGCTGCAGGTGGACAGCCCGGCCACCAGGTCGAGCACGGACGCGGGGTCGTGCTGACCGTCGGCGTCGACCTGGACGACCGCGTCGTAGTCGGTCCGGGCCGCGTGCAGGAACGCGGTGCGCATGGCACCCCCGACGCCGACGTTGAACGGCAGCACGACCACGGTCGCGCCGGCGGCGCGCGCCTCGAGCGCCGTGGTGTCGGTGGACCCGTCGTCCACGACGAGGATGTCGGCGTCGGGGACCTGCTCGCGCAGGTCGGCGACCACCAGGCCGACGGTCGCCGCCTCGTTCCACGCGGGGACGGCGACGAGGAGCCGGCGCGGCCGGTCCTCGGGCATCACGGCGCGGCTCCGGTGGCCCTGGCCGCCGACCGGGCGCCGAGCCGGCGCGCGGCGAGCCTGGTCGCGACGCGGACCGGTGCCTCCCAGACCGGGGCCACCGGCCGCAGCGCGGCGGGCAGGTAGCGCCGCTTGACCTGCTCGGACTCCGCGAGCGAGGCGGAGCGGTCCGAGACCGTGAGCGAGGACGCGTGCCAGCGGAAGCTGCTCACCGGCCGGCCCACCGAGACCAGCCGGCCGCGGCGGCGCAGCCGCAGCAGCAGGTCGAGGTCCATGGCGAACTGCAGCGTCTCGTCCAGGCCGCCCACCGCCCGGAAGTCGGCCAGGCGGAACAGCATCCCCGGCTGCGGCACCAGGTCCGGGCCCCACGCCAGCAGCCAGGACGCGGCCCGGCCGGCCCGGCTGGTCCACAGCGGGCGGCCGACCTCGTCGATGTAGGTGCACGAGCCGTACGCGACCGCCGCCGAGGGGTCGGCGTCCAGGGCGGCCCTCGTCGCGGCGAGCGAGCCGGGCGCGAGCAGGTCGTCGTCGCCGATCCAGTTGCCGTAGCGCTGGCCCTCGGCGGCCGTCGCGAGCCCCAGGTTGACCGCGCCGGACAGGCTGCCCGGGTCGTCCAGGAGCCGCGCACCCGCGCGGGTCGCGATCTCCCGTGCCTCCGCGGCGCCCGCGGGGCACACCACCACGAGGTCGACCGGCACGTCCTGGGCCGCGACCGAGGCCAGGGTCTGCTCGAGGTACTCAGGGCGCCGGCCCAGCGTGGGCACGACGAGCAGGACGTCGGCCGGGGCTGCGCCGGGTGCGCCGGCTGCGCCGACTGCATCGGCTGAATCGGCTGCATCGGCTGCATCGACTGCAACGCCTGCATCCACTGCGTCCTCGGAGCCGGGTCCCACCCGCAACCTCCCAGAGCCTGTGCACCGCCGGTCAGCGTGCCGACCGGGCACGCTACAGGGACCGGCGCCGCCGGTGGCAGCGCCCGGTAGTGTCGCCGCTCCGCACCGACGAGGAGGCGCATGCCGCCCGCACCGACCCGCGGCCGACCGTGACGGTCCTGCTGAGCATGCTCACGCTGGTGCCCGGCACCATGGGCGGCAGCGAGACCTACGCCCGCGAGCTGGTGCACGAGCTCGCCTCCCGCGACCTCGACGTGCGCGCGCTGGTCGCCCCGGTCGGGGCCGGCTTCGCCGGCGGCCTCCCGGAGCGGGTGGCGTCGGAGTTCCCCACCGGGCCCGGCCAGGCCGACCGTCTGCGGGCCCTGGCGCTGGGCACGCTGCTCCGGCGGCGGCTGCAGCGGTACACCGCGGGCGCCGAGGTCCTGCACTACCCCTTCACCGTGCCGGTCCCCCCGCGGCGGGCCGCCCAGCGCAGCGTCGTCTCGCTGCTCGACGTGCAGCACCGCGACCTCCCCGACCTGTTCGGCCGCGCCGAACGGGCCTACCGCGGCGTGGCGTACGACCGCGCGGCGCGGGCGGCCGACGCCGTCGTGACGATCAGCCAGTTCTGCAAGGCCCGGATCGTGCACCACCTCGGCATCGACCCCGCGCGGGTGCACGTCGCCCACCTCGGTGTCCGGACCGAGGAGTTCCGCCCCCACCTCGGGCCCCGCGAGCAGCTGCTGCTCTACCCGGCCAAGGGCTGGCCGCACAAGAACCACGCCGTCCTGCTCGAGGCGTTCCGGCGGCTGCGCAGGGGCAACCCGGACCTCGAGCTGGTCCTGACCGGGGCCCGGGCCGACGAGCTCCCGCAGGTCCCCGACGGCGTGCAGGTCCGGGGGCTGGTCGGCCGGGCCGAGCTGGTCGAGCTCTACCGGCGGGCCGCGGTGATGGTGTTCCCCAGCAGGTACGAGGGGTTCGGGCTGCCGCCGGTCGAGGCCATGGCCAGCGGCTGCCCCGTGGCCGCGGCGTCGGCCGGGTCGCTCCCCGAGGTCGTCGGCGACGCCGGCGTGCTGTTCGACCCCGACGACCCGCAGGCCGTCGCGGCCGGGGTGGAGCAGGCCCTGGACCGGTCCGGCGAGCTCACCCGGCGGGGGCTGGAGCGGGCCGCGGGGTTCACCTGGTCCGCCTGCGCCGACGCCCACGTCGCCGTGTACCGCGCGTTGGGGGGCTGACCCCGCGGGTGGCCCGGCCGGTCCCGGCCCTGGCTATCCTGCACGTGCCCCGACGGGGCTCGGCGCGCGCCGTCCGGCCGCGCGAGTCCGCAGAGCGCCCCGTCCCCCGCCTTCAGGGAAGTGATGATGCAGGTCGTGATCCTCGCGGGTGGCCGCGGCACGCGGCTCTCGGAGGAGACCCACGCGATCCCGAAGCCGATGGTCGCGATCGGGGGGCGGCCGATCCTCTGGCACATCATGCGCCACTACGCGTCCTTCGGGCACAAGGACTTCGTCGTCGCCTGCGGCTACAAGGGCTACGTCATCAAGGAGTTCTTCGCGAACTACCGGGTGCACGCGAGCGACTTCACCGTCGACCTCGCCACCGGCGGGCAGACGGTGCTGTCCTCGCACGCCGAGGACTGGCGGGTGACGCTGGTCGACACCGGCGAGGCGACCATGACCGGCGGTCGCCTGCGACGGCTGGCGCCGATGCTCGACTCGACCTTCCTGCTGACCTACGGCGACGGCGTCGCCGACGTCGACCTGGACGCGCTGGTCGCGCACCACCGGCAGCAGGACGCCCTGGCCACCGTGACCGCCGTGCACCCCGCGCCCCGGTTCGGCGCGCTGGAGATCGCGGACGGGATGGTCACCCGGTTCCGCGAGAAGCCGGTCGAGTCCCAGGACCGGATCAACGGCGGGTTCTTCGTCCTGGAGCCCGCGGTCCTCGATCTGCTCACCGGCGACGACTGCACCTTCGAGGCCGAGCCGCTCGCCACCCTCGCGACCCGCGGACAGCTCTCGGCCTACGGCCACGACGGCTTCTGGATGCCGATGGACACCCTGCGGGACCGCGACGAGCTCAACCGCCTGTGGGACGGCGGGGCCGCACCCTGGGCGCCCGCGTGACCGACGCCCCGCCCGGAGGTGCCCTCCCGAGCCGGCAGTTCTGGACCGGTCGCCGGGTCCTGGTCACCGGCCACACCGGCTTCAAGGGCGCCTGGCTCACCTGCTGGCTGCGCGACCTGGGCGCCGAGGTGCTCGGGGTGTCCCTGCCCGAGCCGCCGTCGGACCCGTCGCTGTGGGAGCAGCTCGCGCCGGAGGGTGTCACCGACGTCCGCGCCGACGTGGCCACCGACCGCTGGGTCGAGGCGGCCGCCGACTTCGACCCCGAGGTCGTCCTGCACCTGGCGGCCCAGCCGCTGGTCGCGGTGGGCTACGCCGAGCCGGCCGCCACGTTCCGGACCAACGTGCTGGGCACGGCCCAGGTGCTCGATGCGCTGGGCCGGATGCCGTCCGCGACGGCGGCGCTGGTCGTCACGACCGACAAGGTCTACGACCCCCGGCAGCCGGGACCGCACCGCGAGGGCGACGCGCTCGGCGGGCACGACCCCTACGCCGCGAGCAAGGCGGCCTGCGAGCTGGTCGTGTCCTCCTGGCCGCCCGGGCCGGTGGCGACGGCGACCGCCCGCGCCGGCAACGTCATCGGCGGCGGCGACTGGGCCGGGGACCGCCTGCTCCCCGACCTCGTGCGCGCGTGGCGGGCCGGCCGTCCGGTGGAGCTGCGCAACCCGGCGGGCGTCCGCCCCTGGCAGCACGTCCTGGAGCCGCTGCGCGGCTACCTGGTCTACGCCGAGGCGCTGGCCACCGGCGCCGACCTGCCCCCGGCGCTGAACTTCGGCCCGGCCGGGCACCAGGCGGTGACCGTCGCCGAGGTGCTCGACCACGCGGCCGGCTGCTGGTCCCGGCTGGGGGGCGACCCGCCCGCGCCGGCCTCTGTCGTGCCCGAGGGCGCCCGCTACCACGAGACCGGTGAGCTGACCCTCGACTCCGCGGCCGCGGCCGAGGCGCTGGGCTGGGCCAGCCTGCTCGACTGGCGCCGCGGCGTCGAGCTCACGCTCGAGTGGTACGCCGAGGAGCTGGGCGGTCGCCCGGCCGCCGACCTGGTCTCCCAGCAGCTGGGCGACTACACCGCGACGATCGGGGGGACCCACCGTGACCGATGACGGCCGGCTCGACGAGCTGACGCCGCGAGGGTCCCGGGTCTGCCGGGCCTGCGCCGCCGAGCCCCTGGTGTCGGTGCTCGACCTGGGGCGGCAGCCGCTGGCCAACGAGCTGCCGGCGACGCCGCACCAGGGCACCGGCGACGGTGTGGCCTTCCCGCTGCACCTGCGGGTCTGCCCGGCCTGCGGCCTCGGCCAGGTCGGCGAGTACGTCCTGCCGCAGCGGCTGTTCGGGGACTACCCCTACCTCTCCTCGGTGAGCGCCTCGTGGCTCGCGCACGCCAAGGACTACGCGACCCGGATGGACGCCGACCTCTCCCTGGCGGCCGAGGGGTCGCTCGTGGTCGAGGTCGCCAGCAACGACGGCTACCTGCTGCGCCAGTTCCTCGACCTCGGGGTGCCGGTCCTCGGCGTCGAGCCGGCGGCCAACGTGGCCGAGATCGCCAGGTCCCGCGGGGTCGACACGGTGACCGCGTTCTTCGGCCGGGAGACCGCCCGGAGCGTCGTCGCGTCGCACGGGCACCCGCGGCTGGTGGCCGCGAACAACGTGCTGGCGCACGTGCCCGACCTCGACGACTTCGTCGGGGGCTTCGCGGTGCTCTGCGACGACCGGACCGTGGTGACGGTCGAGAACCCGTCCTTCCTCACCCTGCTCGACGAGACCCAGTTCGACACGATCTACCACGAGCACTACTCCTACCTGTCCGCCCACGCCGTGGCCAGGCTCGTCGAGCGGCACGACCTCGAGCTGGTCGACGTCGAGGACCTCGCCACCCACGGCGGCTCGTACCGCTACACGATCATGCGCCGCGGGGCCCGCCCGGCGACGGCCTCGGTCGCGGCGACGATCGACCGCGAGCTGGCCGGCGGGCTGCTCGACGAGGCCACCTGGCGGGCGTTCGAGGCGCGCAGCCGCGCCACGACCGAGGGGCTTCGCCGGTGGCTCGACGAGCGGCACGCCGCCGGCGACACGGTGGCCGGCTACGGCGCAGCCGCCAAGGGCAACACCCTGCTCAACGCCGCCGCGGCGAAGGCCGACGACCTGGTGGCCGTCGTGGACGGCAGCCCCGAGAAGCAGGGCAGGTTCCTGCCCGGGACCGGCGCGCCGATCGTGGCGCCGACGGAGCTGCCGGCGACCGGCGCGAGCGACGTCCTCGTCCTGCCGTGGAACATCGCGGCCGAGATCGTCCCGCTGGTGGGCGAGCTGCTGCCGGAGGCGCGGGTCTGGGTGGCCGTGCCCGAGCTGCGCCGGCTGGCCTGATGCCGGTCGAGCCGCTCGGGCTGCGCGGCGTCCTGCTCCTGCACCCCGAGGTGCACACCGACGACCGCGGCACCTTCCACCGGGTGGCCGACCTCGACGTCCTGCGCGCGGCGGGTGCCGACACCGGTGTCGCGCAGGTGTCGGTCGCGACCAACCGGCGGGCCGGCACGGTCCGTGGCATGCACTACCAGGCCGCCCCGCACGAGGAGGCGAAGACGCTGTGGGTGACCCACGGCGCGGTCCTCGACGTGCTCGTCGACCTGCGCCCGGCGGAGCCGACGTACGGCACCTGGGTGGCCGTCGAGCTCTCGGCCGGGCGCCCGCACGCCCTGCACGTGCCGGCCGGGGTCGCCCACGGCTACCAGACGCTCGAGGACGACACGTCGCTCACCTACCTGATCAGCGCCCCGTACGACCCTGGCAGCGCGCGCGTCCTGTCCTGGGCCGACCCCACCGTCGGGATCCGCTGGCCCCTGCCGGTCTCGGCGATCTCCGAGCGCGACCGGGAGGCGCCGCCGTGGCCGCCGTCGCCCTGATCACCGGGGCCACCGGGCTGATCGGGCGCCACGTCCTGGCCGGCTGGACGGCCGACGACCTCGACCCGGTGCCCGTCGACAGCAGCACCGACCTGCTCGCGCCCGGCGCGGCCCGCGCTCTCGTCGCCCGGGTCGGGCCCTCCGTCGTCGTGCACCTCGCCTGGACCGCGAGCGGCACGGCCGGGTACCGCGACGACGCGCGCAACGACGCGTGGGTGGCCGCGTCGCAGGAGCTCGCCGACGCGTGCGCCGACAGCGGCGCGTGGTTCGTCGGCACCGGGACCGGCGTGGACGACGCGCTGGACGCGCCCGATGCCTACACCGCGGCGAAGGCCCGGCTGCGGCGCGCGCTCACCCCGCGCATCGAGGCCGGGACCTGCAGCTGGGTCCGCCCGTACTACGTCGTCGACCCCGAGCGGCGCCGTCCGGCGCTGGTCGCGGACGCCCTGCGCGCCCGGGAGACGGGCGAGCCGCTCCGGCTCCGGACACCGGGCAGCCGGCACGACTTCGTCCACGCCGGCGACGTCGGCGAGGCCGTGCGGACCGTGGTCCGGCACCGGCTGGCCGGCGCGGTCGCGGTGGGGTCGGGCGAGGTCCGGCCGGTCAGCGACCTGGTCCGGGCGCTCGGGGTCACCTGGGCTCCGGGCGCCCCGGCGCAGCCCGGCCCGCAGCACGCACCGACCGGCACGCAGGCCTCCCAGCAGCACGATGCGGCGGACGTCGTCCGACTGCGCGACCATGGCTGGACCCCGTCCAGGACGAAGGAGATGTTCCAGGGTGTCTGAGACCACGCAGGACCACCAGCAGCGCTCGCACGACGACGTCGTGCCCGCCGCGGACGAGTTCGCCGGCGACCGCACCGGCTGGCGGGCCGCCCTGGCGCAGGACGACGGGCTGCGCGGGCAGGCGGTCGACCTGCAGGTCGCGGCCGACCGGCACCACTACACGTACACGTGGGAGTGGCTGGGGGTGCCGATCATCCGGCTGCCCGACGACGTGATGGTGCTCCAGGAGATCTTCTGGAGCTACCGGCCGCAGCGGGTCGTCGAGACCGGCGTGGCACGCGGCGGGTCGATGCTGCTCGACACCAGCCTGATGCGGCTCTGCGGGCAGGAGCCCGCGGTCCTGGGCATCGACCTGCAGATCTTCGCGCACACCCACCAGGCCCTGGCAGGTCACCCGGCCGCCGAGGGCGTGACGCTGCTCGAGGCCGACTCGACCTCCGACCAGGCCGTCGAGGCGACCCGGGAGTTCCTGGGCGACGCCGAGCGGGCCGTGCTGGTCCTCGACAGCAACCACACCCACGAGCACGTGCTGGGCGAGCTGCGCCGGCTCGCCCCGCTGCTGCCGGTGGGCGGCCTGGTGCTGGTGGCCGACACCCTCATCGAGGAGCTGCCGGCCGGCCACTACGTCGCGCGGCCCTGGGACCGCGGCGACAACCCGGCGACGGCGCTGGCTGCCTTCCTCGATGAGCGCGACGACTTCGCACTGGACACCGACTGGAGCCGGCGGGCGCTCGTGACCGAGTTCCGCGACGGCATCGCCCGGCGCACGGGGCCGTCATCGCCGAGCTGACCCCGGACCCGGCGCCGGTCCGCGGGACCCGGCGCCAGCTCGCCACCGGGACCGCCGTCGTCGCCGCCGGCCTCACCGTCACCGGCCTCGGGACGGTGGCCATGATGGCCCTGACGGCGCGCTCCCTCGGCGCGACCGAGTACGCCGGCTTCGCCGTCTGGTGGACGGTCGCCACGCTGGTCGGCACCAGCTTCGGGGTGTTCGAGGCCTACCTCGCGCGGCTGCTCGTAGGGGACCTCGCGGCCGGCCGCGACGTGCGGCTGGTCACCGGGCTGCTCGCCGGGCGCTCCGCGGTCGTCGTCGGTGGCATCGGCGTGCTGCAGCTCGCCGTGGCCCCGTGGCTGGCCGAGCGCCTGTTCGCCGGCCACCTGGGGGCCGCCCTGCTGCTGCCGGTGTTCACCGCGCTGGCCGCGGCCCAGGCCCTGCAGCGGGGCGCGGCCACCGGCCGCCGGAACTTCCCGGCCATCGCCGCCCAGCTGGGCACCGACGGCGTGCTGCGCTTCGGCCTGGCCGCCGTCCTGGTCGCCACCGGCACCGACAGCGTCACGACACTGGCCGTCACGAGCTGCGCGGCCGTCGCGGGCAGCCTCGCGGTGGGCAGCGTCCTGTGCAGGCACTGGCTGGCCCCGCCCCGGCTACGGGGTGCGGAGGCGGCCATCCGGCCGCTGCTCTACCTGCTGGTGGGGTCGGTGGGCCCGCTGCTGGCCAACAACGGCTCGGTCCCCTGGCTGGCGGGGATCGACCGGGTCGACGCGTACACGCTCGGCGCCTTCGCCGGAGCCGTCACCCTCAGCCGGATCCCCACCCAGTTCGTCTCCGCGGCGTTCAGCCCGCTGCTGGCGCACCTGGCGCAGAGCGTCGAGGACGGCGACGAGCGGACCTTCACCCACCTGCGCCGCAGCGCCGACCTGGCCGCGGTCGCCCTCGGCCTCGCCTTCGTCGCGGTCTTCACCCTCGCCGGCCCGTGGCTGCTCACGGTGTACCTCGGCCCGCGCTACGAGCTGGGCGCCGGAACCCTCGCGGTCCTCGCCGGTGCCAGCAGCGCGATGTTCGTCGCCGTGGTGCAGCAGGCCAGCCTCGCCGCCCTGGACCGCTGGTCGCGCATCGCGCTGTCCTGGGGAGCCGGGACGGCCACGTTCGTCCTGGTGCTGCTGCTACCCGGCGGTGCGCTGCTCCGCGCGACCGTCGCGCCCCTCGCCGCCGTCCTCGCCGCCCTCGCCCTGATGAGCGCCGTCCGGCCCCGCTTCGGCGGCGACCGGGGCGCCCGCACCGACGACGGGGGCGGCGGCCGCGCCTGAGGCCCGCCGGCGCCCGGCCAGCTGGTGCCAGGCCCCGGCGACCCACTGCGGTGCGCGCAGCAGCTGGACCTGCCAGCCGGCCGGTGCGGCACCCTGGAGGTCCGCAGCGGCGAGGGCCTGCCCGATCAGCCGGTTCACGCGCAGGTTCAGGCGCAGGTAGACCAGCCCCTGCGAGACCGGGTCGGTCCGGGTGCCGCGCCGGATCGCGACCCGCTCGACGAGGTCGGCGCCGCGGCGCACGTGCCGGCGGCCGACCGCAGCGGGCTCGGCCACGACGCGGTGCCGGCCCACCAGGCACCAGGCCGCTGCGTAGTCGGCGGCGAAGGCGTCGCCGCCGCGCTCCCACGAGGTGACCAGGTCACGGAAGGCGTCCCGGCGCAGGACCCCGTAGACCAGGTTGGCCAGCTCACGGCGGTCGGGCAGCAGCAGTGCCCGCCGCTGCCTCGCCCGCGCCTCCGGCTGCGGGAACCCGCAGGGCGCGAGCAGCCGGTCCGGGTCGTCACCGCCGGTCCAGACGAAGGCGGGGAAGACGGCTCCCACGCCCGGGTCGGCCGAGAGTGCCGCCAGAGCGTGGTCGGTGAACCCCGGCAGCCACTCGTCGTCGCCGGCGAGGAACGCGTAGGCAGCCGCGTCCGGCTCCTCGGTCAGCGCCCACCGCCCCGCCGACACGAAGTGCTCGCTGGGCCCCAGCGGACCGGTCGTCCGCACGGTGAGGTCGAGCCGGTCGGCGAACGACTCGGCCACCGCCCGGGTGGCGTCCTGCGAGGCGTTGTCGGACACGAGGACCCGCGGCGGGGGGACCTGGGCGGCCAGCGAGCTCAGGCAGGCGGCCAGCCGGGGCTCCTCGTCGCGGGCCGGCACGACCACGACCAGCCGGGCCGGGGCGGTGTCCCCCATCGTTCCTCCTCACGGCGCGCGGCCTCGCTGACCACCGGTCGTCCGTGCGCGCCCGACGTCCACGGCGAGGCCGGGGCCAGCCTTCCACCCGACGCTGCGGGTTGGCCAACCGGTCGCCGGACGGCCGCTGGTGTAGGAATGGACCGCCCTGCGCCAGCCGGGCGACGGCACCAGCACGGACGGAGGTCGGAGCAGTGGCGCGGTCCGCGTTGATCACCGGCATCACCGGTCAGGACGGCTCGTACCTCGCCGAGCTGCTGCTGTCCAAGGGCTACGAGGTGCACGGCCTGGTCCGCCGGTCGTCGAGCCTGAACACGGCGCGCATCGACGGGATCTACCAGGACCCGCACGAGTCTCACCGGCGGCTGTTCCTGCACTTCGGCGACCTCACCGACGGCGTCAACCTGGTGAACCTGGTGCGCGACATCTCCCCGGACGAGGTCTACAACCTGGGCGCGATGAGCCACGTCAAGGTGTCCTTCGAGCTGCCGGAGTACACCGCGTCGACTGACGCCGTCGGGACGATCCGGCTGCTGGAGGCGATCCGGGCCGCCGGCGTCGAGTGCCGCTTCTACCAGGCCTCGACGTCGGAGATGTTCGGGTCGACGCCGCCGCCGCAGAGCGAGACCACGGTGTTCCACCCGCGCTCGCCCTACGGTGCCGCCAAGCTCTACGCGCACTGGGTGACCGTCAACTACCGCGAGGCCTACGGGTTGTTCGCGGTGAGCGGCATCCTGTTCAACCACGAGTCGCCGCGGCGAGGCGAGACGTTCGTGACGCGCAAGATCACCCGGGCGGTGGCCCGGATCGCCGCCGGGCAGCAGCGCGAGCTGTACCTGGGCAACCTCGACGCCGTGCGGGACTGGGGCTATGCCCCGGAGTACGTCGAGGGCATGTGGCGGATGCTGCAGCAGGACGCGCCCGACGACGTCGTGCTCGCCACGGGGGTCGGCACGACCGTCCGCGACTTCGCCGCCACGGCGTTCGCGCACGCCGGCCTGGACTGGCAGGACCACGTGCGGCACGACCCGGCGTACGAGCGGCCGGCCGAGGTCGACGCCCTGATAGGCGACCCGGCGAGGGCGGCGGCGCAGCTGGGCTGGACCGCCGGCACGCACGCCGAGGAGCTGGCCCGGCTGATGGTCGACGCCGACATCGCCGACATCGCTGCCTCCGACGGCACCGGGACGAACGGCTAGCGCCGGGCCGTGGACTCCTGCTGGACGTACCACTGGTAGGTGGCGGTGATGCCGTCGACCAGCCCGATCCTCGCCTTCCAGCCGTGGGCGTGGATCTTGCTCACGTCGAGCAGCTTGCGCGGCATGCCGTCGGGCTTGCTGGTGTCCCAGGCGAGCTCGCCCTCGTACCCCACGACGCCGGCGACGGTCTCGGCGAGCTCCCGGATCGTGACGTCCTCGCCCACGCCGACGTTGATGTGCTCCGGTTCGTCGTAGGTGTCCAGCAGGAACAGGCAGGCGGCCGCCATGTCGTCGACGTGGAGGAACTCCCGCCGCGGCGACCCGGTGCCCCAGAGCGTGACCGAGGGGGCGCCGGCCCGCTTGGCCTCGTGGAAACGACGGATCATCGCGGGCAGCACGTGGCTGCTCTGCAGGTCGAAGTTGTCGCCGACGCCGTAGAGGTTGGTCGGCATCACCGAGATGTAGTGCCGGCGGTACTGCCGGCGCAGCGCCTGGGTGTGCAGGATGCCCGCGATCTTCGCGATCGCGTAGGCGTCGTTGGTCGGCTCGAGGTGTCCCGTCATCAGCGAGTCCTCACGGATCGGCTGCTCGGCGAGGCGCGGGTAGATGCAGCTCGACCCGAGGAACAGCAGCCGCTCGACGCCGTGGTGCGCGGCCGCGTCGAGGACGTTCACCTGCACCTGCAGGTTGTCCGACAGGAAGTCCGCGGGACGGGTGCTGTTGGCCATGATGCCGCCGACCCGCGCCGCCGCCAGCACGACCGCGTGCGGGCGGGTGGCGTCGAAGTGGGCGAAGGTCGCGTCCCGGTTCCGCAGGTCGAGCTCGCCGGACGTGCGACCGACCAGGTCGGTGAAGCCCTCCCGCTCGAGGTGACGCCACACGGCCGACCCGACGAGCCCTCGGTGGCCCGCGACGTACACGCGGCTGTCCCGCGGCAACGGCGAGGTGGTGCTCATGACCGGTCCCTCCTGCTGGACGACACATCTGTGGTGGCCTGGCCGGCCCGTCCGACCGTCACGACCGTCATGTCTGTCACGAGCGCGCCTCGGGCGTGGAGGAGTCCTCGTCGACCTCGCACACCAGCATCGGGTCGCCGAGCGGGACCACGACCGGCGTGCACTCGCCGGTGGCGCGCAGGTCGTACCAGTCGGCCGCCTGCTTGGCCGAGCCCACCGGGTCGGCCGAGTCGCCGCGCACGAGGATGCCGATCTCCCCCGGAGCCATCCGCCGCAGACCGCGCTCCCGGTCCGCGTCGTTGTACGGCTCGCCCAGCCACACCGGGCGGGTTCCGTCGGCCGCGTCGCCGCCCACCGCCACCGCGACGAAGGTGCTCGGCTGGGTGTTCGACACCACCATCGTCCGGTACTTCTGCAGCGCGGTGACCGAGCCGGGCTCGATCGCGGGACCGTCCGGGATCGGGATCCGGCCCCAGTTCAGGGTGACCGTGTTCCAGCCCAGGCCGACGGCGAGGAGCAGCGTCAGGACGGTCATGCCGGCGAGGCGCGCGGTGAGCAACGAGAGGACGGCGAGGACCGCCGGCACCGCGAGGATCTCGATGACGATCGCGTAGCGCTGGATGCCGAAGATCATCACCCAGAGCAGGAACGCCACGAACAGGAACAGCTGGAGCCCGACCAGGGCCCGGAACGACGGCTCGGCCCACCGCCACGACGCCGGCAGCGACGGCCGGGGCAGGGACGATCCCGGCAGCTGGAGGAGCAGCAGGACGAGCACGAGGACCACGCTCACCGCCCAGAGCGGCCAGCGCCAGTCCGACGACGGCAGCTCGCTGCTGAAGCCTGCCGGGGCGGCCACCAGCTTGAACGGGACGAGCAGGGCCTCGCCGAGGCCGCGGGCCCCGAAGCGGCCGTCGGTCTGGGTCAGCGGCGCCGCGTAGGGCGACTGGAACTGGGCGTTGAGCAGCGGGAAGACCGGGTTGCGGGTCTCCTGCCACATCACGGTCATCCACGGGACGGCCGATACCGCGAAGCCGACGACGAGCCCGGTCCCCAGGCGGAGCAAGGGCATGACGCGGGGCAGCAGGAAGACGCCGAGCACGACGGTGGCCACGCCGTAGGGGCTGTTGGTGAGCTTCACCCCGACGGCGATCCCGACGAGCAGCCCCGCGACCAGCAGCCGCCAGGTGCTGCGTCGGGTCGCGCCGAGCAGCGCCCAGAGACCCCAGAGGACCAACGGCGCGGAGGTCAGGTCGCCGAAGGTCGTCCCCCACTCGGAGGTGACCAGGGCCCCTCCGAGCGACAGCAGGGCGGCGGCGGCCGCGAACGAGGGGCGCCAGCGGGGCATCAGCAGCCGGGCGATCAGGTACACGGGCACCGCGCTGGACAGGTGGATCGCCAGCAGCAGCGCGGTGCCGGCCCAGGCGGGCAGCACCGACATGGCCAGGTAGTTCAGCGCGTCCAGCGCCGGGTTCAGGTAGCTGCCGACACCGGCGGGGTGCAGGTCGAGGTGCACGCCGTCGGTGAACAGCGACCAGCCGAGGTAGGCGTGGTAGTAGCGCAGGTCGAAGTTGACGTCGAGCCAGAGGAACTTGCCCTGGGTCGTCCACAGCGTCGCCGCACCGGCGACCGCGACGACCAGGAGGTCGAGCAGCAGGGCCGGCCCCGGCTGTGGCCGGCGCAGCCGCGGCAGGCGCGGCCCGCGGCGCGCGCGAGGCGCCTCGTCCCCCGGCACGGGCTCGGCGTCGACCTCGGTCGAGGACGTGGTCATCAGCTGCCCTTCCGTGCGGCGTCGACGACGAGACCGTCGGACCCCTCGCGCTCGAGCTCGGCGAGATCGGCCCGGACCATGCTCGCCACGAGGTCGCCGAACGACACCTCCGGCACCCAGCCCAGCTCCCGGCGCGCCCTGCCGGGGTCACCGATGAGCGCCGGTGACTCGGCCGGGCGGACGAACTCCGGCGCGCTGGTCACGAGCTGCTCCCAGCCGGCCACCCCGGCGACCGCGAACGCCTCGCGGACGAAGTCCCGGACGCTGCGTACCTCGCCGGTGGCCACCACCCAGTCGCCGGCCACGTCGTGCCCCAGGGCCAGCCGCATCGCCCGGGTGTAGTCGCCGGCGAAGCCCCAGTCACGACGGGCGTCGAGGTTGCCCAGCACCAGGCGCTCGGCCCGGCCGAGCGCGATCTCGGCCACGCCGCGCGAGATCTTGCGGGACACGAACGCGGTGGTCCGCAAGGGGCTCTCGTGGTTGAACAGGATCACCGTGCTGGCGTGCAGCCCGCAGCTCTCCCGGTAGGTCGCCACGACCTCGTGGGCGAACGCCTTCGCGACGGCGTAGGGGTTGCGCGGCTGCACGGGCGAGGTCTCGTCACGTGTGCTCTCGCCGGCGCCGAAGATCTCGGCGCTGGAGGCCTGGAGCAGCCGCGGCCGGGCCCCGGTGCGCTCGGCGTAGGCGACCAGCGCCAGGACGAGCCGGAGCACGCCCAGGCCGTTGACGTCGGCGTGCTCCAGCGGCCGCTCCCACGAGTCGGACACCGACGACATGCCGGCCAGGTTGTACACCTCGTCCGGGGCGGTGTCGTCGACGACGGCCTGCAGGCCGGCGCCGTCACGCAGGTCACCGGCGCGCAGCTCGGCACCGGCCAGGAACGGCGCGAGGTGCGCCGGCACGGACGATCCCGGCTGCACCAGCCCGACCACACGGAACCCGTCGGCGAGCAGCTGTTGCGTGAGGTAGGCACCGTCCTGCCCGGCGACGCCCGTGACCAGCGCTGTGGGCACCGACGCTCAGCTGTGGTCGAGTGCGGCCAGCTCGGCGTCGACCATCATGGCGACGAGCTGCGGGAAGGTGACGGTGGGCTTCCAGCCGAGCACGTCGCGTGCCTTGCTCGGGTCGGCGATCAGCAGGTCCACCTCGGCCGGGCGGAAGAACTGCGGGTCCTGCACGACGTGGGCCTCCCAGTCGTCGATACCCGCGTGCGAGAAGGACAGCTGCACCAGGTCCCGGATGGAGTGCGTCTCGCCGGTGCCGATGACGAAGTCGTCGGGCGTCTCCTGCTGGAGCATCAGCCACATCGCCTCGACGTAGTCGCCGGCGAAGCCCCAGTCGCGCCGCGCGTCCAGGTTCCCCAGGCGCAGCTCCTTCTGCTCGCCACGGGCGATGCGGGCGGCGGCCCGAGCGACCTTGCGGGTGACGAACTCGGGGCCGCGCCGCGGCGACTCGTGGTTGAACAGGATGCCGCTGGTGGCGTACATGCCGTAGGACTCGCGGTAGTTGATGGTCATGTAGTGGCCGTAGACCTTGGCCACGCCGTACGGCGACCGCGGCCACAGCAGGGTGGTCTCGGACTGGGGGACGGCCTGGACCTTGCCGAACATCTCCGAGCTCGACGCCTGGTAGTAGCGGACCTTCTGCAGGTCGGAGTGCGCCCACATGCGCACCGCCTCGAGCATGCTCAGGACACCCATCCCGGTGACCGCGCTGGTCAGCGCCGCCTGCTCCCAGGAGTAGGCGACGTAGGAGATCGCACCGAGGTTGTAGATCTCGTTCGGCGAGGAGGTCTCCAGCGCCCGCATCAGGCTGGACATGTCCTGCAGGTCCCCGGAGATGAGCTTCACGTCCGGCACGGTCTCCCGGACGAGCTGCTCCTTGGGGTTGTTCTGCCCGCGGATCAGGCCGTAGACCTCGTAGCCCTTCGAGAGGAGGAGCTCCGCCAGGTACAGCCCGTCCTGACCGGTGATCCCGGTCACCAAGGCTCGCGGCATGTTCTGGTCCCTCTCGCGTCGTCGTCATGCGGGTCGTCGTCATGCGGGTCGTCGTCATGCGGGTCGTCGTCGCGCGGGGCGTCGCCCTGTGTCGCCGGCCACCGCACCGGGGCCCAGCCCGTACCCGGGGGCCCGTGCGCCGACGCCGCACGACGGGCGCCCGCGGCGAATGCGCCGCTCACTATAGCGGCCCGCCCTGGTCCCCCCGCCGCGCCGAGGGGGGCCGGCTCAGCGCCAGCGCCGGTCGGCGGGCCGCCAGGTCGCGGTGGCCGGGACGTCGTCGCGCAGGACGGCCGCCAGGTCCGACGCCACGTCGGCCCACCGCCGCAGGTCGGTGGTCGGCCGCACCGGGAGCGGACCACGGCCGGCCCTGACGAGGGTCGTCGTCAGCACGCGTTCCAGGTCCCCGCCGGAGGCGGAGAAGTAGGTGGCCTCGCCGCCGGCCACCTCGCGCAGGACCGGGATGTCGCGGACGACCACGTGAGCGCCCCGCAGGGCCGCCTCCACCACCGGCAGGCCGAAGCCCTCGCCGTGGGAGGCCATCACGACCGCCGTGCAGGTCGCGTAGAGGCGGTGCAGCTCGGCGTCGTCGGCGCCCTCGAGCCACCGGAACCGTGGCTCGGTGCGCCCCAGCCCGGTCATCCGGGTCACGAGGTCGTCGACCATCCAGCCGCGGCGACCGACGACCGTGAGCCGGGCCGGGGACCCGGCTGACCACAGGGCCTCGAACGCGTCGAGGACCTGCCGGTGCCCCTTGCGGGGCTCGATGGTCCCGACGGCGAGGAAGTGGTCGGGCTCCCGCTGCTCGGCCACCGGGTCCAGGGCCGGGGCCCCGTCGAAGTCCCAGCCCCACGGCACGGTGGCCAGGGCCAGCGAGTCCGGCCGCCGTGGCGGGTGCTCGTCCACCCAGCGCTGCACGTCGGCCGCGGTCGCGTCGCTGTTGGCCACGACCAGGTCGGCGACGTCGAGCACGGTCCGCAGCCAGCCGGCGAACCCACCGCCGGCCGACTCCCGCGGGAACCACTCGGGGTGCAGCACCGGCATGAGGTCGTGCACCACGACGGCCACCCGCAGGCCCCGCGACCGCGCGGCCAGCAGCTGCTCGCGGTGCCGGGCCAGCCGGACGTTGAGGTCGACGCAGAGCAGCCACTCGGCCTCGTCGAGCGCGACCGCGGGCCGCCAGCTCATCGGGTCCCGGGCGATCTCGCGGTGCGGCGGGTCGTCCAGGCCCTCCGTGATGCGCGCGGGGTGCAGGCCGGTCGCCAGCCGGGGCAGCAGGTCGTCGAGCTCGTGGTGCAGCCGCGCGGCGACCCGCTGGATCCCGGTGAAGAACGCGGTGTTCGCGTAGACCGAGACGTCGGTGACCCAGGCGGCGTGACCGAGCCCGGTCCTCCCGCGGACGGCGAAAGCGTCCGGCATCGGGTCGACCGGCCCGCCGTCGGGGAGGTACGCGGACTCCTCGGCCCAGCGCAGCGCGAGGCTGCCGGTATAGGCCCGCTCGACGGCCGAGGCGACCGCGTCGGCCCATACCTCCGGGGCGCAGTCGACCCGGGCGAAGCGGGTCGCGGCCGCGGCGAGCTCGCGGCCGGCGTCCGGGGCCAGCAGCGGCGCCAGCACGTCGGCCAGCCGGTCCGGTGCGGCGCCGGGCGGGACGTGCCGGACCACGCCCTCCGGCAGCTCGGCGAACGAGCCGATGTCCGTGCACACGACGGGCAGCCCCCGGGCGAGCAGCTCGCCCAGCGCCGCCGACGACTCCCCGTGCGACTGCTCGCGCAGCTGCACCGCGCAGGCCGAGCGCGCCAGCCAGGACTCCCACCCGGGCTCGTCGACGAACCCGGTGACGGTCATGTCGACCCCGAGCCGGTCGGCCAGCCGACAGGTCTGCGCCAGCAGGCCGCCGCCGGTGAACTCGCCGACGAAGACCACCCGGCACCGCACGCCGCGGGCCAGCAGCGCGCCCGCGGCGGCCACCAGCAGGTCCGCTCCCTTGAAGGGGTTCACGAAGCCGAAGTGGGCCAGGACCGGGCGGTCGTCCGCCTCGGCGGGAGCGGGGCCGCGCGGCTCCCGGGCGGGCGTCGCGAGGCGGGTGACCGCGACCGGGTCGGTGGTCACCCCGGCCTCCCGGAGCAGCGTGGCCGCGTGCTCGGAGTGCACGACCACGCCCAGCGCGGGGGCCAGCGCCTCCCGGACGCCACGCAGGTCGGGCGCCCCCTCCGGCGGTGGCGGTCCGGCGTCGGCGAGCAGCCCGTCCGGCCCCCGCGGGTGCCCCAGCCCGTCGCCCGTCCCCCAGAGGGCACCGGTGAGCACGGCGTCGTGCAGGACGACGACACCCGGTGCCTGCGCCAGGAGGGCGAGGTCGGCGCTGTGGAACACGCTGTTGCCGAGGTGGTAGACGACCCGGTCGTAGCGCCACCAGGTCTGCGCGAACCCGTCACGGCTCTCCCGCTGCAGCCCCCCGGTGGCCGCCTCCTGCTCGTCGGTCACCACGGTGACGTCGTAGCGACCCGACAGGTACGGCGCGGTGAAGGCGGCGTAGTCGGCGACGCCGGACCGGGCCGGCGGCCAGGCGGACACCAGGGCCAGTGTGGGGCGCGCGGTACTCGTGGGGGCGGGGGTGCCGGACGGGACGGTGGACGGGAGCGCCGCCACCCAGGCGCGCAGTGCCGCCGGCACCTCGCCGTCCGGACGGCCGGCCGTGGGCAGCACGAGGTCGGGGGCATCGGGGGCATCGGGGGCATCGGGGGCATCGGGGGCATCGGGGCCGGCTGCGGCCGAGGCCGGCCCGCCGCACACCACCACGGCTGTCGGCAGGCCTCCGACGCGGGTGGGGCCGTCCGTGCCCGGCCCCACGAGGGCGACGACGGCGTCCGGGCGCAGTGCGGCCACCAGCGCGTGGCGGAGCGCGCGGGCAGCGCGCGGGTCGTGGCCGGGCAGCGCGGGGGCGGTCACCACGCGGTGCAGTGGCAGGTGGGCCGCGAGCGCGTCGCGCACGACGACCGGGTCGGGCCTGCCCGGTCCCGGCCCGGGGACCACCACGAGCACCTCGTCCGCGCCAGGTGCCGCCGCGAGCCCGGCCAGCACGGCGCGCGCGGGAGCCGGCAGCAGGGCGGCGTCCGTCGCGTGGACGTCGTCGGTCCCGGCCACGCCGACGTCACCGAGGTCGACGACGATCCTCACGGACGACCCGCCCGCCGCCGGGCCCGCTCCGCCAGCGCCTCGGCGGCGGTGGACCGCCGCTCGGACACCGTGTCGTGCACCGGGCCGCCGCGCAGGGCACCGGCGGAGGCCCGGGCCACCGCCGACCGCAGGGCCCCGGCCACCCGCGGGTGCCGCTCGACCACGGCGACCAGCCGGGACCGGAGCCCGGGCCGCCGCCGCAGCAGGTCGTCGACGGCCGAGGTCACCGAGCGGCCCTCGCCGGCGCCGTGGCGCAGCAGGCGCAGTGGCGCCGTCAGCCGCCAGGACGAGCTCGCGCGCATGGCCGCGAGCTCCTGCTCGCTGCGCTCGTGCCGGGCGTGGCTGGCGTCCCGCTCGCGCAGCGCCTCGGCGAGCTCGGCCTCGCGGTCGTGCAGCAGGCCCTCGACCTCGTCGTTACGGGCGTGCAGCCACAACGCCCGCTCCGCCGTCGCCGTGACGCGCTCCAGGGCGGCCTCCAGCTCGGCGACGCTGTGCTTGACGTAGACGTCGGTGGGGTTGGCAGGCGCGGCGAGCGACGCGGCGAGCTCCGGCTCGCAGGTGAGGTAGTGGTTGAGCCCGTCGAAGCCGGCCAGCTCGTAGCCCGCCTGCCGCAGCCGGTCGAGCGCCTGCCGGTCGTGGTCCGGCGCGGCCCCGGGGGCCACCGCCTCCAGCACGACCACCCGGGGGCGGTGCCGCTCGAGGTCGAGCCCCGCCACGACGGCCGGTTCTGCGCCCTCTGCGTCGATCTTGAGGAAGTCGATCGGCCCCGGCTCGAGCTCGTCGAGCAGCGAGGAGAGCCGGCGCACCGGCACCGTGACCTCCTCGGTCACGTGTCCTTGGCGACCGAGCACCGCGCCGGCGCCCGGATCGGTGGTGGACCAGCCGGGGACGTCGGTCACGAAGAACGTCAGCGTGCCGTCCTCGGCACCGGCGGCGACGGCGAGGTTGACGTCGTCCGGCCGTTCGGCGGCGAATCGCGCGATCGCCTCCGCACTGGGGTCGATGTTGACCCCGCGCCATCCGCGCTCGTAGAAGAGACGGGTGACCGAGTCGACCGTCGGGTCGAAGGCGCCCACGTCGACGTAGCGGCCGGTCTGCTGGCCGGCGAAGGCGCGCAGCAGGACGATGTCCTCACCGTGCTGGGCGTAGGAGACCGCCGGCGGCCGGGCCTGCTCGTCCGTCACGACCGACCCCCCGCGACGAGGAGCCGATGCAGGGCCTGGGCAGCCTGCTGCCGCGCTGCCGCGTCACCGGCCAGCCCGGCGGCCACGAGGTCCCGGCGCCGCCGGGCGACCGCGGCCACCAGCGGCTCGGCGGCCAGGGCGGCGTGGCCGGCAGCCACCAGCGCCTCGGCGTACTGACCGGTGTCGTGGCAGGCGGTGACGTGTGCCGCGCCGCGCAGCCCTGTCGCCCGGGCCGCCTCCGGGTCGGTGACCAGGCGCTCGAGCGCCTCGGTCAGGGCGGCGGTCCCGGCGGCCGGGTCGACCGCCACCACGACGTCGGCCGGCAGCTCGGCGTAGTGGCCGTGCCCGTAGACGACGACCGGCCGGCCGGTGGACATCGTCTCCAGGAGGCTGGCCGAGGCGGCCTCGAGCACCGGGTCCCGCAGGCACGCGAACACGTCGGCGCCGGCCAGGACCGCCTCGTAGCCGGCCCGGGCCAGGCCGCCGAGCAGCTCCACGCGCTCACCCACGCCCTCGCGCCCGGCCAGCTCGACGAGGCCGGTGCCGACGGAGCGGTCGACCGGGCCGACGACCCGCACCGTCATCCGCCGCCGCAGCACGTCGCTGCCGGCGACCGCCCGGATCAGCCGGTCCACGCACTTGTTCGCGTTGACGACCCCGGCGACGACGAGGACGACGTCCGCGTCGTCGCCGCCGGCTTTCGCCCCGCCCGCCGGCGCGGGCGCCGGGTCCGGCGGCACCAGCGACGGCAGCCGGGCCACCGACACCTGGCCCAGGGTCTGGCCGAGCAGTCGGCGCGCCATCCAGTGGGAGTGGGTGAGGACTCCGAGGCTGTCCTGCAGCACGACGTCGGTCAGCGGCAGCATGCCGGCCAGCCGCTGCAGCTCTCGTCCGTCGCCCGCCAGGTAGCGCCGGTGCGACTCCCGCGCCGCGTCCCCGCCGCCGGAGACGGCATCGGCGAGGAAGGTGGTGCCGGCCTGCTGGTCGAGGGCGGCGACCAGGTGGACCAGCGCGCCGTCGTGCAGGACGACCAGGCCGGGCCGGCGGCGGGCAGCGCGCACGACCTCCAGGTGCAGCGCGCTGTTGCCGACCACGTGCACGACCAGGTCGTGACCGGCCAGCTCCCGGGCCGCGGCGGCACCGTCCCAGAACGGGCGGGTGGGGTGGTGGGTCCAGCGCGGGCGGTCGCACGCCGGGTACCAGACCTCGAGGTCCCACTGACGTGCCACCTCGTCGAGGACCGGCAGCAGGTAGGCCGCGATGGCGCTGCGCTCGTCGAGCGGGGTGAGGACGGCGACCCTCATCCGAGCAGCCTCGCCACGACCGACGGCCAGGACAGTCCCCAGTCCAGCGCGCGCTCCCTCAGCCCGGCGCCGAGCCTGGCAGCCAGCGCGTCGTCGTCGAGCAGCCTCCGGTAGGCCGCCGCCACCGACCTCGCGTCCGGCTCCGCCACCAGCCCGGTCCGGCCGTCGTCGACCAGGGAGAGGATGCCGCCCGAGTCCGAGACGGTGACGACCGGCCTGGACGCGTGCGCGGCCTCGAGGGTCACGTAGCCGAACGAGTCCTCGTCGACCGGGAGGTAGACCACGGCGCGGGCCTCGGCCAGGAGGTCACGCTTGCGCTCCTCGGTGACGAACTCCGCGAGCACCTCGACGCGGTCGTCCAGTCCCCGGTCGCGGATCAGGTCGCGCAGGCGGCGGGCGTCCTCCGGCGAGTCCGGCGGCCCCGCGACGACCAGTCGCCCGCCGGTCAGGTGCGCCATCGCCTCGACGGCGAGCAGCTGTCGCTTGGCGCCGGAGATCCGCCCCAGGGCCAGCAGGTAGTCGCCGTGGGGACCGCTGCGGAACTCGACGTCCTGGAGCAGGGGAGGGAGCAGGACCTCGGCCGCCAGGTCGAGGTGGCTGCGCAGCCGGTCTCTGGTCACCTCCGAGTTGCAGAACACCTTCCTGGCCCGGGCCAGGGCGGCCCGGTCGGCCGCGGTGACCAGCTCGCGGACGGCTCTCGTACCCGGCAGGTCCGGCCAGCCGGCCGGGTGGTCCCACAGGTCGTAGACCTGGCGGAACTGGTGCAGCAGCCAGACCACCAGGTCGTCGTGCGGCACCAGGTAGACGGGGAACTTCAGCGCGACGACCCGGTCGTAGCCCGCGAGGCGCATCGAGGCCGTCGACAGCATGGCGTCGACGACCGCCTCCGGGGGGTCCCAGGAGAACGGCAACCGGACCAGCTCGGCCTCGTGGCCGGCCCGGCCGATCTCCTGCACCAGCTTCTCGGCCAGCAGCTCGGCACCACCGCGGGTGAAGGGGATCGCCGTGTTCAGGACGCCGACCCGCAGCCCGGTTCCGTTCACCACGACCCCCGACCGGCGAGCGCGCGCAGCCCGGCGGCGACCTCGGCGATCCTGGCGTGCAGCACGCGGACCTCCGCCGCCGCCAGCTCGCGGGCGGAGGCCTCCTCGGTGGAGGGCGCGGCCGCCGCGGGTGCCAGCTCGCTGAGCCAGGCGAGCACCGCAGTGGCGGAGGCCTCGGCGGCGAGCACGTGGGCGCGGAATGCCGGGAACCGGGCCCGGCGGCGCAGCGCCCCGAACCTGCCGCGGATGCCCGGGGGTGGCGGCCCGAAGAGCCGGTGCTCGGCGCGCCCGTCGGCCCAGAGCGCCAGCAGCAGAGCCTCGCGGCCGTCGCCGGCCACCAGCCCCTGCCGGGCGGCGGCCAGCTCGTCCGGGGTCGGCGGACGTCGCTGCGCGACCCGGTAGGCGGCCAGGACGAACGCCGCATCGGGGTCGCCGAGCAGCTCGAGGGCACCGGAAGCGGCCGGGACGCCCCACGCCAGCGCGGTGAGCCGGTGCACGACGTCGGCCACCAGGGCGTCCCGCCCCGGAAGTGGTCGCGCCCGGCTCTCGTCGGACCCGAGCAGGTCGAAGGCGAGCCGGGCCGTGGGCAGGCCGGCGGCGAGCGCCCCGGCAGCCCCGGAGCCCTCCTCCGGCGGCCGCCCGAGCAGCAGCCGGTGCAGGCCCTCGCTCACCACGTGCGGGTCGTCGTGGTCCAGGAGCTCGCCCAGCCGGGCCCGCGCCTCGGCGGCGCCGGCGCGCGGCACCACGGGCTCGCGATCCACCAGCTGGGCGGCCACCGCGTCCACGGTCGGCACCTCGGGCTCACGGGCGCTCACCGGGCCGCTCGCAGGCAGGCGTCCAGCGTGCGGCAGACCCGCCGCACGTCGTCCTCGGTGAGGGCACCGTGGGTCGGCAGGCTCAGCCCGGAACGCGCGGAGCGGTCGGCGACCGGGTACGAGCCGTCGGTGTCGAGGTAGGGCGGCAGCACGTGCATCGGGTAGAAGACGGGACGGGTCTCGATGCCCTCGCGGTCCAGCCGGGCGATCAGGTCGTCGCGGTCCGCGCCCTCGACCTGCACGGTGTAGAGCCAGGTGACCGGGTCCGCCCAGTCCCTGCGGCCGGGGGTGACGACCCCGGCCACCGCGGACAGCTCAGCGTCGTACCAGGCGCGCACCCGCTCGCGGGCGGCCAGGTGCTCCTCGACCCGCTCCAGCTGGGCCACCCCGATGGCAGCGGCCACGTTGGTCATCCGGTAGTTGAACCCGACGATCGGGAACCAGTAGCGGCGCTCGAAGTCCTGGCCCTGGCCGCGGTGCTGGAGCAGGCGCCGGGCCAGGTCCGGGTCGTCGGTGGTGACCATCCCGCCCTCGCCGGTGGTGATGATCTTGTTCCCGAAGAAGCTGAACGCGGCGCAGGTGCCCAGGCTTCCGACCCGCCTGCCGCGGTAGCGCGCGCCGTGTGCCTCGGCCGCGTCCTCGACGACGGCGAGACCGTGCTCGTCGGCCAGCGCGAGCAACGGGTCCATGTCCGCCGGGTGCCCGTACAGGTGCACGGGCATCACCGCCGCCGTGCGGGGCGTCACCGCGGCCGCCACCGCGTCCGGGTCGAGCGTCAGGGTGACCGGGTCGACGTCGACGAGGACCGGTGTCGCGCCGCAGTAGGTCACCGAGTTGGCCGACGCGATGTAGGTCAGCGTCGGGACGATCACCTCGTCGCCCGGTCCGACACCCAGCGCCACCAGGGCGAGGTGCAGGGCGGTGGTGCCGTTGTTGGTCGCCACCGCGTACCGGGACCCGCACCACGCCGCGAACTGCTGCTCGAACTCCTCGATGAACCGGCCCTGCGACGAGATCCACGTCGACGACAGGCACTCGGCGACGTACTCGCTCTCGCGGCCGTCGAGCACCGGCATGGACACCGGGATGCGGTCGGCCATCAGCCGGCGTCCCTCGGACGGGCCGGCACGCCGACGGCGAGGGCGTCGGGGTCGAGGTCGCGCACCACGACGGCCCCGGCTCCGGTGCGGCTCCAGGCGCCGAGGCGGATGCCGGGGACCACGCTGGTGCCGACGCCGAGGAACGCGCCCTCGCCGACCTGCACGGCGCCGGCGAGGTGGCAGCCCGGCGCGACGTGGGCGACCCGGCCCAGCACCACGTCGTGGTCGACCGACGCCCCGGTGTTGAGCACGGCACCGTCGTCGAGGCGGGCGTAGGCGTTGACGACCGCGCCGGCCATCACGGCGACGTTCACCCCCAGGACCGCCGTGGACGACACGTGCGCGTGCGGCGACACGGCGTTGACCAGCTCGAAGCCGGCCGCCCTTGCCTCGGCCATCACCGCGGCGCGGGCCCGGTTGTCGCCGATGGCGACGAACGCGTGCCGGACGCCGGAGGCCAGCAGGCCGGGCAGCGACGACTCGTCGCCCAGGTGCGGCGCCTGCAGCCCGCGCTCGGGGCTCCGGGGCGCCACCGTGCCGACGACGCGCGCACCGGAGCCGAGGAGGCTGTCGAGGCACACGGCGGCGTGGCCTCCGGCGCCGAGCACCACGACCTGGGGGACCGGCGTCATGCGCTGCTTGCCTCGTCGACCTGCCGCGCCCGCGACACGTCGAACCCGTCGCGGAAGCTCACCAGGCCGCCGCGCGCGGCGCCTGCCCCGGCGCGGACGACGACGGTCAGGGCGTCGACCCACGAGTCGAAGACGTGCGTCGCGCGCTCGTCGAGGACGGTGACGTCGACCTGGTAGTTGCCCGGGTTGAGCTGGCAGAGCTCCTGGACGTAGTCGATCCGGCCCTGGCCCTGCGCGTAGTCGACGACGTCTCCGGTGGCGACCGAGCTCACCTTGGTGACGACCGCCCCGGTCTCGTGCTGCACGGTGATCTGGAACGTGGGCTGCGGGACGGCGTAGAACGCGTCGTAGGTCATCCGGATCCGCAGCGGCTCACCGTGCTGGCAGGCGGCCACCGGGCTGCCGGCCGGCCCGACCAGCTCGACCGAGGACAGCCGGATCTCGCCGGACCCCGGCCGCCGCGACGCAGCCTCCTGGCTGTCCTCGGCCTCGGCCGCGCTCTGGGCGTTCGCCGTCTCGTCGGCGTTGACCGAGCCGATGTAGGAGTCGATCACCCGCTGGGCCGGGCCGGAGGCACGCACCCGGCCGTGGTCGAGCCAGGTGACCTCGTCGCAGATGGAGGCGACGAGCGACGCGTCATGGCTGACGATGACGATCGTCCGGCCGGACTTGCGCAGCGCGTAGAGGTGGTCGAAGCACTTGCGCTGGAAGTCCTCGTCGCCGACAGCGATGATCTCGTCTACCAGCAGGACGTCGGGGCGCATGTGGACGGCGACGGAGAAGCCGAGCCGCACGTACATCCCGCTGGAGTAGTTCTTCACCGGCTCGTCGATGAACTCGTCCAGCCCGCTGAAGTCGACGATCTCGCCGATGGCGGAGGAGATCTCGTGGCGGGACAGCCCGAGGATCGACCCGTTGAGCCGGATGTTGTCGCGGCCGCTGAGGTCCGGGTGGAACCCGGCACCGAGCTCGATGAGTGCCGCGAGGCGTCCGTCGACGGCGACCCTGCCCTGGCTCGGCCGGGAGATCCCGGCCATCAGCTTGAGCAGCGTCGACTTGCCGGACCCGTTGTGGCCCACGACGCCGTAGACCGAGCCCTTGGGGATCGACAGCGACACGTCGCGCAGCGCCCAGAAGTCCTCGACGTGCTGGGGCCGGCCCCGCACGATCAGCTCCTTGAGCGACGTGCGCCGGTCGGCGCTGCGCCGGAAGCGCTTGCCGACGTCGACGATCTCGACCGCGGGGGTGCCGGTCACAGCAGCTCACCCACGTCCTCGGTGGTGCGGTCGAACACCCAGAGTCCGGCGAGGAAGGTGGACACCCCGAGCAGGAGCAGGGCCACGGCCGTCCCGACGCCGGGCCCGGACAGGGTGTAGAGCGAGTCGTGCAGGCCCTGGACGTAGAGCGAGACCGGCTGGTGCTCGACGAACGCGCGCAGCCAGCCCACGTCCTCGGGGATCAGGGTCAGCGGGTAGAGGATCGGCGTGAGGAAGTACATCGCGCTCAGCACGACCGCGACGATGTAGGCCACGTCGCCGAACCGCGCGTTGGCGGTCGACAGGGCCAGGCCCAGCCCGGCAGCGAACAGGGCCAGCGCCAGGTACAGCAGCGGGGCCCACAGCCAGGTCAGGCCCACGTTGCCGATGACGAGGAACCACACGACGAGCACGACCAGCTCGAGGGCCACCTGCACGAGCTGGACGAGCTGCGCGCCCAGCACCGGCGCCCAGGCGGGGAACGCGACCTTGCGCAGCAGGCTCCCGCTCTCGCGCAGCGAGGTCATGCTGATGACCAGCAGACCCGAGAACAGGTTCCAGGACACGAACCCGGTGAACAGGTAGAGCACGTAGCTGCTGCCCTCGCCGTTGCCCAGCGGCGGTGCCTGGGTCCGGAACACCAGGGAGAAGACGACGGCGAAGACCGCGAGGTTGGCCAGGGGCTGGATCAGCGACCAGGTCCACCCGATGGCGCTGGTGCGGTAGCGCGTCCGGAAGTCCCGTTGGGCGAAGGCCCAGACCAGGCTGCGCTGGGCCACCAGCGACCGGTACGGGGAGCGCCGCCAGGCCTGCCCCAGGGGTGTGCTCGGGGTCGTCGACTGCACGGTCATGTCGGGCCAGACTGTACGCGAGACGGCGCCTGGGGCCTCAGTCCGCACCGGACCGGGCGGCCGCCTCCAGCGTCGCCGCCACCACCGACGCCGACTGCGCCCACGTGTACCCCGCCGCGCGCGCCCGGCCGGCGGCGGCAAGCTGCGCCGCCCGGTCCGGGTCGAGCGCGGCGGTGAGCGCGTCGGCCCACGCCTGCGCGTCCTCGGCCGGGACGACGATCCCCGCGTCCCCGACGACCTCGGGCAGCGAGGTCCGGTCGGACACGACGACGGGCGTCCCGGCCGTCATCGCCTCGACGACCGGGATCCCGAACCCCTCGTACAGGGACGGGAAGGCGAGCACGGCCGAGGAGCGGTAGGCCCGCGCGAGCTCGTCGGCCGCGAGGTACCCGGCGATCTCGACGTGGCTGCCCAGGAGGGCGGACATGGCGGACGCGGCCGCCCGGCCGGAGGGCGGTACCCGGCCGACGACCAGGAGCCGGAGGTCCGCGCCCCGGTCGCGCAGCAGCCGGACGGCCCGGGCGACGACGACGAGGTTCTTGCGGGGCAGGACGTTGCCGACGGTGAGAACCGTCGCCGGTCCGCCCGCCGCCTCGCGCGGCGCGGACAGCTGCCGGGCGAACGCCGGGTCCACCGCCGCCGGAGCCACCGCCACCCGCGCGGGGTCGAGGCCGTAGTGGCGCACGAGGTCGTCGCGGGTCGACTCGCTCAGGGCGAGCAGCCGGGCCGCGCGGCGCACGGACGCGCGGATGGTGGCGCGGTACCGGAGCCGCTCGGCGACAGCGAGCCACTCGCCGGCCCGCGGGTCCTCGAAGGACAGGTCGTGCACGGCGACGACCGCCGGCACCCGGCTCAGCGGCGCCGTGTACTGGACCAGCACGGCGCTGCTGTCGAGGCGGCGCAGGGCGCGCGGCAGGTCGACGGCGAGCCGGCGCAGGCTCGACCGTGAGACGACGACCGACCGACCCTGGCCCACCCGGGCCAGGTCGGCGGCGGGAGCCGAACGGGTGACCGCGACGTCGTAGGCGTCCGGGCCGCCGAGGTCGAGCAGGGCGTGCCCGAGCGACCGGGCCCAGGACTCGTTGCCGGTCTGGCGCAGACCGAGGTCGTGCAGGTCGAGCAGCGGCCGGCCGGTCATCGGCCCTCCGGCAGGAGGTCCGCGACCAGCTCGCGCACGACGGCGTGGAAGGCCTCCGGCTCGTACGCGGCCGCGCGGGCGGCGGTCGCGTCGGCGACCTGCGACCAGGCCGGCTCGTCGAGCAACGGGGCCATGGCCGAGACGAACGCCCCTGGCGTCACGCCGCCGGCATCCACCTCCGGCAAGACCTCGGACATCGGCCCCCGGCCGGAGTGCACGACCGGCAGGCCGTGCCGGGCGGCCTCGACCAGCGGCAGCCCGAACCCCTCGTCGAGGGAGGGCTGCAGAAGCAGCCAGGACGAGGCATAGGCCGCGTCCAGCACGTCGGCGGGGACGTCGGTCTCGCGGGAGGTCCACGCGCCGCGCGGGTCGGCCTCGGACAGCGCCTCCCGCACCTGGGCCTCGGCCCGGCCGGCCGGGCCGAGCAGGCGCAGGGCGAGGTCCTCGCCGGTGCCCGCCCGCAGGCCGGCGACGGCGTGCACCCCGGCCACCTGGTTCTTCACCGGCTCGGTGGCGCCCACCATGAGCACGACCTTGCGCGCGGGGAAGGGTGCCCGGGAGTCCCCGGCACCGGGATGGGCCCAGCCGACGACGCGCACGTCGACACCGGGCGCGAGACGGCGCAACGCGGTGGCCGAGCGCTCCGAGAGGGTGAGGACGCGGTCGGCGGAGCGAAGGCTGCGCGGCACCAGCAGCCGGAAGTACGCCGCGAACCGCCGGTCGAACAGCTCCGGGTGCCGCAGCGGCATCACGTCGTGCACCACCAGCAGGTGCCGCCGGGCCCGGCCGCGCAGCCCGATGTTGGTGGGCGACACCAGCAGGTCGACGTCCGGGACGGAGCGGGACGCCTGCCACAGGTCCCAGCGCGCGTCGGCCAGGGCGTTGAGGACCGACAGCCGGCCGCGGCGGCGGCCGGGCGCCACCTCGCGCACCTCGACGTCGTCGACCTGCCGCAGGGCCTCGACCAGGACCCGGGTCGCCGTCGACGAGCCGGAGGTCCCGAGCCGGTGGATGGCGGTGTTGACCACCACCCGCCGCGGGCTCACCCGCGCCGCCGGCGCAGCCGCTCGCACAGCTGCTCGTAGCCGGCCGCGACGTCGTCCCACACGTAGGCGGTGCGCGCCCGCTCCCGCAGCGCCTCGCCGCGCTCCTTCGCCGCCACCGGGTCGGTCTCGTCGGCCAGCAGCGCGGCGGCGACGCCGTCCGGGTCGCCGACGTAGCGCGCTCCGCCGTCGGTGACCTCCCGGTTGAAGACGACGTCCCACGCGGTGACCGGGGCACCGGCCCCCATCGCCCGCAGCAGCGACGGGTTGGTGCCGCCCACCGAGTGACCGTGCAGGTACGACGTCGCGCCGGCGTAGAGCTGGTCGAGCACGTCCTGGTCGTAGACCGGGCCGAGGAAGCGCACCCTGTCGTCGCCCGCGGCGCGGGCCCGGACCGCCGACTCGTACTCCTGCGCGTACGGCGCGCCGCCGACCACGGCCAGGGGCTGGGCCGCCGCGCTGCGCAGCCGGCCGTCGACCAGCTCGGCGAGGTGGTTCTCGGGCTCGAAGCGGGCGACGGCGAGGTGGTAGCCGCGGGGCTCGAGGCCCAGCGACGCCAGACGGTCCGACCCGGCGGTGACCAGCGGCGCGCCGTAGGGGAGGAAGGTCGCCTCGCACCCGTAGGCGTCGCGCAGGTGGTCGGCGATCGCGCGGGCGTCGGCGACCACCTCGTCGGCCAGGCGCACGCTCCAGCGCTCGGCGGCGCGGTAGTAGCGGGCACCCAGGCCCTGCCACTTGGCGCGCTGCCACTCGAGCCCGTCGACGTGGACGGCGGTGGGGATGCGGGCCGCCCGCAGCACCGGGAGCAGCGGCGCGTTGGCGGCGTTGAACACCAGCGCGACGTCCGGACGCGCGCGGACCGCCGCGTGCAGCGCGGAGAGGAACGTGTGCGAGAGGGTCTCCAGCTCGCGGCGCCGGACGGCGGGGAGGTTCACCAGCCGCATCCCCGCGTGCTCGCGCCGGGTCTGCCCGGGGTTGCGGCAGTAGACGACGACCTCGTGGCCGGCCGCCGCGAGACGGCGCCCGATCTCGTCGACGGCGGTCTCGAAGCCGCCGTAGCGCGGCGGGACGCCACGCGTCCCGAGCATCGCGATCCGCACCCGCTACCGGCCCGTCACGGCGGGCGCAGCCGCGTGCAGCATCGCGCGCCACTCGCCGGGGGCCGCGAGCCCCGCCCTCGCCCACGCGCCGTGCCCCAGCACGCTGTACGCCGGGCGCGGGGCGGGCCGCGGGAACCGGTCGGTCGTCGTGGGCCGGACCCGCTCGGGGTCGGCGCCGATCTCCTCGAACACGGCGCGGGCCAGCCCGCACCACGAGGTCTGGCCGGTCGCGGTCGCGTGGTAGGTGCCGGCGGGTGCCCCCGCCGTCACCAGGCGGTGCACGGCGTGCGCGACCTCCCGGGTCCAGGTGGGCGCGCCCACCTGGTCGTCGACGACGTCGAGCGTGTCCTTGGTGGCCTCGAGGGCCGCCATGCTGCGGACGAAGTTGCCCCCGTGCTGGCCGTAGAGCCATGCGGTGCGCACGACGTAGGACCTGGCGGGCAGCAGCGCGCGCACGGCCTGCTCGCCGACCGCCTTGGAGCGGCCGTACGCCGAGCGCGGGGCCAGCGGCGCGTCCTCGTCGTACGGCACGCGCGCGGTGCCGTCGAAGACGTAGTCGGTCGACACGTGGACCAGCCGGGCACCCTCCGCCGCGCAGGCGGCTGCCAGCAGCTGCGGCGCCAGCCCGTTGACCCGGGTCGCGTCCGCCTCGCGGGTCTCGGCGCCGTCGACGTCGGTCCACGCCGCGGTGTTGACGACGACCTCGTGACCGGGCACCGCGGCCGCGACCGCCGAGGCGTCGGTGACGTCGAGGTCGGCGCGCGCGACCGCGGTCACCTCCGCGCCCGCGGCGGCGAGCACGTCGACGACATCGGTGCCGAGCATGCCGCCGGCACCCGTGACGAGCCATCTCATCGCCCGGCCCGCCTCCTGCGCATGGGCAGCGAGTCTAGGGCGCGGCTCGCCTCGGACGGAGCGGCGGACGGCGAGCGGCGGACGGCGCCCCGGGAGCGGGTAACGTGCCCGGCCATGCGCGGCATCATCCTGGCGGGCGGCTCGGGCACCCGGCTGTACCCGATCACCCGCGGGATCAGCAAGCAGATCATGCCGGTCTACGACAAGCCGATGATCTACTACCCGCTCTCGACCCTGATGATGGCCGGCGTCCGCGAGATCCTCGTGATCACCACGCCCGAGGACCAGGCGCAGTTCCAGCAGCTGCTCGGTGACGGCAGCGACCTCGGCCTGCGCCTCGCCTACGCCGTGCAGCCGAGGCCGGAGGGGCTGGCCCAGGCGTTCGTCATCGGGGCCGAGTTCATCGGCGACGAGTCGGTGGCGCTGGTGCTCGGGGACAACATCTTCTACGGCGCCGGGCTCGGCCGGTCGCTGAAGCAGAACAACGACGTCGCCGGCGGCCGGGTCTTCGCCTACCGCGTCGCGGACCCGACGGCGTACGGCGTGGTGGAGTTCGACGTCGACGGCTCGGTGGTCTCGATCGAGGAGAAGCCGGCGAAGCCGCGCAGCCGCTACGCCGTGCCCGGCCTGTACTTCTACGACAACGACGTCGTCGACATCGCCCGTCGCCTGCAGCCGAGCGAGCGCGGCGAGCTGGAGATCACCGCGGTCAACGCCGAGTACCTGGACCGCGGGCAGCTGACCGTCACCGTGCTCGACCGCGGTACCGCCTGGCTGGACACCGGGACGTTCGCCTCGCTCATGCAGGCGGCCGCCTTCGTCCAGGCGGTCGAGGAACGTCAGGGCATCAAGGTCGGCTGCATCGAGGAGGTCGCCTTCCGCGAGGGCTACATCGACGCCGCCCGGCTGAGGGCCCTGGCGGAGCCGCTGCGCAAGAGCGGCTACGGCGAGTACCTGCTCGACGTCCTCGCCGAGTCCGGGGGCGGCTGAGGTGCAGGTCCGCGAGCTGTCGGTGGCCGGCGCCTACGAGGTGGTTCCGGTCCAGCACGGTGACGACCGCGGCGTCTTCCTCGAGTGGTTCCGCGACGCGACCTTCGAGGCCGCCGTGGGGCACCCGCTGCGACTGGCCCAGGCCAACCTCTCGGTGAGCGCCCGCGGCACGCTGCGCGGCGTGCACTTCGCCGACGTCCCGCCCGGACAGGCGAAGTACGTGACCTGCGTGGCCGGGTCGGCCCTGGACGTCGTGGTCGACGTCCGCACCGGGTCGCCGACCTTCGGGCAGTGGGACTCGGTCCTGCTCGACACCACCGACCGGCGGGCGGTCTACGTCGGCGAGGGCCTCGGCCACGCCTTCCTCGCCCTGGAGGACGCCACCACGGTGGCCTACCTCTGCTCGGAGGGCTACGCGCCCGGACGCGAGCACGGCATCCACCCGCTGGACACCGCGCTCGGCATCGGCTGGCCGTCCGGCGTGGAGCCGCTGCTGTCTCCCAAGGACGGCCGGGCACCGACCCTGGCCGAGGCCCGGGCGGCGGGCCTGCTGCCGACCTACGAGAGCTGCCGGGCCCACGATGCCCGGCTGCGCGGCTGACCCTCGGTCACCGCGGCACCGGCCCCGGTCAGGACGGCTAGGACCGGGTGAGCTGCACCTTGAGGACCTGGAGCCGGTCCATGGCGACGGTGGCGCCGGCGCCCTCGGCGGTCCCGGTCCAGCCCTGCGCCGGCTGCACGGTCCACCCCTTCGGGGCGACGACCGACAGGTTCAGGGTCGGGTCCTTGAGCATCGCCTGCGGGGCGACGTAGTTGCGGAAGTACATCCGGTCGCCCTTGACCACCGCGGCCCGCGCGACCCGGTAGGTCCAGCTGACCTCGGCCGAGCCGTCGGGGGGCAGGACCACCGCGGCCTTCGCGTAGGTGCGGCCGTCCTGGTCGCGACCCGAGCCGACGGTCGCCGGCAGCGACACCTCCGGCGACCGGGTGACCTCGGCGCCCTTGGGCATCAGGTTGATGATCAGGTTGGTGGCCCAGCGGGTGTCGTAGCCCCGGAGCCGGTCGGGGAACGGCGCGAGGTAGGGCGGGGTCGGGTTCTCCAGCCGGACCGTGCGGCGCACGACCGCCGAGCCGTCGGCCCGCAGCCGCACGACCTCCTCGACGACGCGCTCCTGGAAGACGTCCATCTTGTTGCCGTTGCCGTTCTGGGTGTACACGGCGGTCAGGTTCCCCGTGGGCCGGACCGGGATGACGCCGCCGAGCCCCTTCTGCACCACGACGCCCTGCAGCTTCGGGTCGCGGAAGTACATCTGCAGGTGCCGACCGGGGACGGCCAGCCCCAGCGCCCGGGCCTTCCCGATCAGCCCTCCGCCCTCGGTCAGCCGGTTGAGCATGATCGTCATCAGCTGGTCGTTCACGTCGTGCCGGGCCTGGACCAGCGAGTCGTCGTTGCCGAACTTGTAGGCGTTGACCACGAGCTTCTTCGCGACGTTCTCACCGGTCAGGGTGCCGTAGTAGTCGGTCTTGATCGGCCCGGTGAAGTCGAGCAGGTGACCGATCGCGGTGATGTCGAGGGCGATCACCCCGTCGGTCTTGTAGCCGAAGTTGGCCTGGGTGGCGCGCACCATCTGCTCACCGGAGGTGGCGAAGCTCGGGTTGAACGTGGTGTTGACGAACCGCTCCGCCTCGCCCTCGGGAAGGGCGAACGGGTCCTTGGCGCCGGTCAGCCGGTCCCAGTAGAACTCGCTGTTCAGGGTCGTCAGCGCCGAGGTCTGGCCCTTCGTGGGCACCGACATCTTGCCGTCCTTGAAGCGGACGAACGCCACCGAGAGCGGCGCACCGCCGGAGGCGCGCATCTCGGCCGGGTTCATCACCGCGACGAGGTAGGTCTTGCGGCCGTCGGCGCCCACGGCGTCCGGCATGGCCTCGAGCAGCGGGCCGAGCGAGACGATCTCCTGCCGCAGCGAGCCGATCTGGTCCAGCGCCTTCGTCTTCTTCTCGAGCGCCTCACCGCCCTTGGGACCCTTCCCGGACACCTGCTCGAGCTCGTTCTGCGCCCGCACGAGGGATGCCTCGATCCGGGCGACCGACGCCTGGGCGTCCCGGATCGCCGGGATGCTGAAGCGACCGTCGGCGAACAGCTCGGAGTTCTCTCCGGAGAACTTCTCGTAGACGGTGAGGGCGTTGGTGCCCGACCGGGTCATGATCTCGGCGGCGGCGAGCAGGTGGTCGAGGTCGGCGACCGTGCTGCCGACCCACGGCAGGTGCGCCGCGGTGCGGACCTGGGCCGCCCCGGCGGCCTCCTTCGCCTCGGCGAGGGCCGCCCTGCCGGCGTCGAGATGGGCCTTGGCCTGCTCCTCCTCACCCTCCTTGAGGGTGTCGCGGAACTGCTCGAGCTCCCCCTGGGCGACCGCCGCGCGCTCCTGCACGGTGCGCGCCGCGTCCAGCAGGCCGGTCGCGAGCCACCACAGCCAGGCGGCGGCGACCACGGCGCCGACCAGCAGCAGCACGACGACCGGCCGTCCCCAGACGGGACGCTGGCGCGGCTTGACCCGCCGGCCGCGCCCGGCGGTCGAGCGCGTGCGCACCCTGCCGGACAGGTCAGGCGGCGTCGCGGTCGAGGTCACGAGGTCCATTCCTGTCCGGGCCGGGCGGGCGGGAAGCCGCCGGCGGGGGTCGGCGCCGGGCACAGGGACGGGTCCGGGCGCGCCTCACCCGGACTTGCCAGTCTAGACGTGGTAGGGCGCGCGACGGTTCGCCCGAGGACATCGAAAGGTCCCCGGCACCGGGTCCACGCCCGCGAGCACGGCCCGGCCGTCCCCGTCACGCCGGGGCTGACGTGACGAGGCTCACTTGAGCAGCCGGGACAGCCGCCGGTCGGCCAGCGGCTTCCCGCCCGTCTGGCAGGTCGGGCAGTACTGCAGCGACGAGTCGGCGAAGGAGACCTCCCGCACCGTGTCGCCGCACACCGGGCAGGGCGACCCGGTCCGGCCGTGCACCCGCAGGGCCACCTTCTTCTCCTGCTTCAGCTTGCCCGCGGCCAGACCGGTCGCGCGCTGCACCGCGTCCCTCAGCACCGTCTGGAGGGCGCTCCAGAGGCCCTCGACCTCGGCGTCGGTCAGGGACGCCCCGAGCCGGAACGGGGACAGCCGCGCCGCGTGCAGCACCTCGTCGGAGTAGGCGTTGCCGACCCCGGCCAGCACCGACTGGTCCCGGAGCAGCCCCTTGAGCTGCTGCCGGGACCCGGCGAGCAGGGCGGCGAGGTCGTCCCGCGTGAACCCGGGGGAGAGGGGGTCGGGGCCGAGGCGGGCGATCCCCGGGACGTCGTAGGGCCCGTGCACGACGTAGACCGCGAGCCGCTTCTGGGTGCCCGCCTCGGTGAGGTCGAAGCCGGACCCGTCGTCGAGGTGCACTCGGGCGGCGAGCGGCCCCTTGCCCATCCTCGGCGGGACGGGGGACAGCGCGTCCGACCAGCGCAGCCAGCCGGCCCGGGCGAGGTGCACGACGAGGTGGACGCCGGAGACGTCCAGGTCGAGGAACTTGCCGTGCCGGACGACCTGGGTGATCTCGAGCCCCTGCAGGGCCGTGACAGGCGGGTCGTAGGTCTTCAGCACGCTCAGGGCGGCGAGGTCCACCCGGGCCACGACACGTCCGACCGCGCGTTCGGTGAGGAACGCGGCGAGCGCCTCCACCTCGGGCAGCTCAGGCACGGGACCAGTGTGCCGCACGCCGCGTCACCCGATCAGCCGAGTCATGCCCCGGCCGGACCACGCCGACGTAGTCAGGGCACGTTCGAAAACCGACACCGGAGACGACACCACGTGGCCCTCACCCCCGTACCCGCCAGCGCGCCGGCGAGCGCCGCGGACGGCTGCGCCAGGGCGCCCCGGCGGACCGTCGCAGCCCTGGTGACCGCGCTGGCCGTCGTCGTCGCCACCCTGGTCACCGGCGCGGTCACCGCCGCCCCGGCCGGCGCGACGTCCGTGGAGGACGCCTTCACCAACCGGTTGAACAACGAGCGGGCCAACCGGGGGATCCCGCGGCTGGCCACCCGTTCGGCGCTGGTCGAGGTCGCCCGCGAGCAGGCCCGCCGGATGGCCCGGCAGAGCCGGCTCTACCACAACCCGCAGCTCACCTCGGACGTCGACAACTGGCGCTGGGTGGGCGAGAACGTGGGCTACGGCCCGGACGCCTCGACCGTGCACCGGGCCTTCATGGACAGCCCCGGGCACAAGGCGAACATCCTCGACCGCGACTACACCGAGGTCGGCATCGGCGCCGTGAGCGTCAACGGCCGGGTCTGGGTGGCCGAGGTCTTCCGCCGTCCGCTGCGGGTCAGCACGACCACCCGGCGCGCCTCGTCCGGCTCGCTCGCCACGTTCACCCGGACCCTGCGCCCCGGCAGCACCGGTGCCGCGGTGAAGCGGGTCCAGGGCCGCCTGCACCTGCGCCAGACCGGGTACTACGGCACGTACACCCGCAGCGCGGTGGCGCGCTTCCAGCGCGCGCAGGGCTGGAACGGCCGGGGCAACGTCGGGCCGAAGACCTGGCGCAAGCTGTTCTGAGACCTGCCGGTCACGCATCCCCCGGGGTGCGCCGCCGGCGTCGGACCGACGGCGTCGGTCGCGGGAGGAGGGGCCCGCGACCGGCGCCGTTGCCGTGCCGGGCACCCGTCCGGGTCTTCCGTTCCGGAGGCAGGCGTCGGATGATGGCGGCGTGGCCGTCCCGCACGCGCAGCCCGGGCAGGTGCTCACGCTGCCCACCGGCGGTGTCGCGGTGCACGACGCCCGCGGGCAGCACCGCTGGATGCGCGTCACCTGGCACGACGACGCGGGGCTGGTGGTGCTCAGCGTGTGGCGCGACGGCTCCTGCGTCGCCACGATGCGCGTCGCGCGCGCCGACGTCCCTGCGCTGGTGACGGCGCTGGTCGACGGGCTGGCCGAGGCGCCGGCCGCTCCCCCCGGCTGACGTCCGGCCGGGGGTGCGGTCACGAGCGTCCCGGGATGACAGAGGGGGCGGCCCCCTGCCCATGGTGCGCGAGGGGGGAGTTGAACCCCCACGTCCTTTCGGACACACGGACCTGAACCGTGCGCGTCTGCCTATTCCGCCACTCGCGCGAGCCCAGGAAGGATAACAGGGCGTCACCGTCGGTCCGGACCGCCGCGAACGGGCCCGGACACCCGCGCGGCCGGGGGACTAGCGCACGGGTCCCGGGGGAACAGGACCTCCACCGGGCCCGGCTACGATCACGTGGCCGGGCTCAGCCGACTGCTCCGAGGAGGTGGCCAGATCCCGATGGGCGTCCTGCAACGCTTCGAGCGTCGCATCGAGGAGATGGTCAACCGGCCGTTCGCGCGGGCCTTCAAGGCCGAGGTGCAGCCGGTCGAGCTGGCGTCCGCGCTCCAGCGGGAGTGCGACGACCGGGCTGCGATCGTCGCCCGTGGCCGCACGATGGTCCCGAACTCCTTCGTCGTGGCCCTCGGGGACCACGACCACGAGCGGCTCAGCGTCTACGCCGAGGCCCTCGGGAGCGAGCTCGCGGCCATGGTCCGCGAGCACGCCGACGAGCAGGGCTACGCCTTCCTCGGCCCGGTGACGGTCGGCTTCGAGCGCGACGCCGACCTGCCGACCGGCCGGTTCCAGGTCCGCAGCTCAGCCGTCGCGGCCGCCACCGCCCAGGAGTCGTCCACCTCGGTCCCGGCGGCGGGCAGCGGCTCCGCCGTGCCCTGGGTCGAGGTCGGCGCGACGACGTACGCGCTGGTGCGTGCCGTGACCCGGATCGGCCGCGGCTCCGACACCGACCTGCGCATCGACGACCCCGGCATCTCCCGCAACCACGCCGAGCTGCGCCGCTCCGGGGGCGACGTGACCGTGGTGGACCTCGGCTCGACCAACGGGGTGGTCGTCAACGGCCAGCGGGTCGAGGAGCTGCGCCTGCGCGACGGCGCCGAGGTACGGCTGGGCAGCACGGTCATGACCTTCCACGAAGGCGCGAGGTGACGCACCGGTGAGCGAGATGAGCGAGCTCACGCTCACGATCATCAAGCTCGGATTCCTCTCCGTGCTCTGGCTGTTCGTGCTCACCACCGTGTCGGTGATGCGCTCGGACCTGTTCGGGCGCCGGGTGGGCCGCAGCACCGTCGGCAGCCGGCGCCCCGCCACCCCGGCACCGGCCCCTGCACCGTCGCGCAAGGACCGCTCGCCCAAGCCCAGCAAGGGCAGGCGCGGGGTGCCGAGCACGCTCGTCGTCACCCAGGGGGCGCTGTCCGGTACGACCGTCCGGCTCGGCGAGGCTCCCGTGACGCTCGGCCGCTCCCAGGACTCGACCATCGTCCTCGACGACGACTACGTGTCCAGCCGGCACGCGCGCTTCTTCCCGCGTGACGGCCAGTGGCTGGTGGAGGACATGGGCTCGACCAACGGCACCTACATCGACCGGACCAAGGTCACGGGTCCCACGCCGGTGAAGATCGGCGTGCCGATCCGCATCGGCAAGACCGTCGTCGAGCTGCGGAAGTAGCGGGTCGACGCTCATGGCGCTCGCACTGCGCTATGCCGCCCGCTCCGACGTGGGCCTGCTGCGCGAGATCAACGAGGACTCCGGGTACGCCGGCCCGCGGCTGCTCGTCATCGCCGACGGCGTCGGGGGGCACGCGGCCGGGGAGGTGGCCTCGTCCGTGGCGGTCGGCGTGCTCGCCGGGCTCGACGAGGACTCTCCCGGCGGCGACCTGCTCGAGCGGCTGGCGGGGGCCGTCCACACGGCCAACACCCACCTGCGCGACATGGTCGGTGGCGACCCCGAGCTCGCCGGGATGGGGACCACGGTCACCGCGCTGCTGCGGGCCGGCGGACGCTTCGGCCTGGTCCACGTCGGCGACTCGCGGGGGTACCTGCTGCGCGACGGCGCCCTCCAGCAGATCACCAGGGACCACACCTTCGTCCAGTCGCTGCTCGACGAGGGACGGATCACGGCCGAGGAGGCCGACCACCACCCGCAGAAGAACGTCATCACCAACGCTGTCGACGGGCGCGACGACATCGAGCTCGACCTGTCGGTGAGGGAGACCCGCACCGGGGACCGCTACCTGCTGTGCAGCGACGGCCTCTCGAACGTCGTGAGCGAGGAGACCCTGCGCGACACCCTGGCGGCGGAGGCCAGCGCGGACGTCGCCGTCGAGCGGCTGGTCGACCTGGCGCTCAAGGGGGGCGGTCCCGACAACATCACCGCCATCGTGGCCGACGTCGTCGAGGTCGAGACCAAGCCACCGTCGGCGGTGCCGGTGACCGTCGGTGCCGCGGCGGAGGGCGCCGTCCGGCACGCCCGTGAGGACACCCCCGCCGCCAAGGCCGCGGCGCTGCGCCCGGTCGCGGCCGACGCCGACGGCGACGGCGACGGCGACGACTACGACCTCGACCACCGCCCGCACCGGCTGCGCCGCGCGCTGCTCGCGATGCTGCTGCTCGTCCTCGTCGGCGGCGCCGGGTACGGCGCGTACCAGTGGTCGCGGACCCAGTACTACGTCGGCGCGCAGGACAGCAACGTGGCCATCTTCCGTGGCCTCACCCAGGACGTCGGCCCGATCCGGACCTCCACGCTCTACCGCGCCGAGCAGATCGCGCTGGGCGACCTGCCCACCTACCAGCAGGAGCAGGTCCGCGCCGACATCGCCACCGACGGCCTGCGCGACGCCGAGCGGCTCGTGTCCCAGCTGCGGGAGCAGGCCACCGCGTGCCGGCGCCTGGCCGAGGCAACCCCGTCACCGAGTCCCAGCCCGAGTGCGAGCCCGAGTGCGCCACCGACTGCCACGCCGGACCCCGCACCGAGCGGCTCCGGCACGGCGTCGGACGCCCCGGCGGCCAGTCCCACCCCGTCCAGCAGCGCCACCCTGAGCGACGGCACCGTCATCGACTCGGCCGACTGCGGGGACGGCTCATGAGCGGCCGCGTGCGGGGGCTGCGCACCCGCAACCCCCGCACCACCGAGCTCGTGCTGCTGGTCTTCTCGCTGGCCATCGCGATGGCCGCCTACGCCGCCGTGGGGCTCGCCCACGACGGCGTCGTCCCGGCCGGCATGCTCGGCTACGGCGGCGGTCTCGCTCTGCTGTTCGTCGCGGCCCACGTGGTCGTCCGACGGGTCGCCCCGCACGCCGACCCGGTCCTGCTCCCCGTGGTGACGACGCTCAACGGCCTGGGCCTGGCGATGATCCACCGTCTCGACCTCGCCTACACCGACCGGGCCGAGCAGCTCGGCCGCGACGCACCCTCGCTCGCCGCCCCCGCCCAGCTCACCTGGACGGCCGTCGGCATCGTGCTCTTCGTCGTGGTGCTGCTGCTGGTGCGCGACCACCGGGTCCTGCAGCGCTTCACCTACACGGCCATGCTGGCCGGGCTCGTCCTGCTGCTGCTGCCGCTGCTGCCGATCATCGGCACCACCATCAACGGCGCGCGCATCTGGATCCGCCTGGCCGGCTTCTCCTTCCAGCCGGGCGAGCTCGCGAAGCTGGTGCTGCTGGTGTTCTTCGCCGGCTACCTGGTGGTCAAGCGCGACGTGCTGGCGCTCGCCGGCCGGCGGTTCCTGGGCATCGACCTGCCCCGCGCACGTGACCTGGGCCCGGTCATCCTCGCCTGGGCGGCCAGCCTGGCCGTGCTCGTCTTCGAGCGCGACCTGGGCACCTCGCTGCTGTTCTTCGGCGTCTTCGTGGCCCTGCTCTACGTCGCCACCGAACGGCTGTCCTGGCTGCTCATCGGCCTCGGGCTGTTCCTCTCCGGCTCGTTCGTGGCGTGGTCGATGTTCAGCCACGTGCAGGAGCGGGTGGACATCTGGCTGCACGCCTTCGCCCCGCGCAACATCGACGACGACAGCTACCAGCTGGTCCAGGGCCTGTTCGGCATGGGCAGCGGCGGCCTGCTCGGCCAGGGGCTCGGCCAGGGCCGGCCGGAGATCGTGCCCTACGCCCAGACCGACTTCATCGTGGCCGCCTTCGCCGAGGAGCTCGGTCTCACCGGGTTCATGGCGATCCTCGTCCTCTACGCCGTGCTCGTGCAGCGGGGCCTGCGCACCTCGATCGCGGTGCGCGACTCCTTCGGCAAGCTGCTGGCCGCCGGCCTGGCGTTCAGCGTCGCCCTGCAGGTCTTCGTGGTCGTCGGCGGCGTCACGCGGCTGATCCCGCTGACCGGACTCACCGTGCCGTTCCTCTCCTACGGCGGCTCGTCGCTGGTGGCGAACTGGGCGCTGGTCGCCCTGCTCCTGCGGATCAGCGACGCCGCCCGCCGCCCGGCACCGCCGCCGTCGCCGTCGCTGGCCGATGCCAAGACCCAGGTCGTGCGGCTGTGAGGCGGCCATGAACGCCCCGCTGCGCCGGCTGTCCGTCGCCGTCATGCTGCTGTTCGGCCTGCTGCTGCTCAACGCCAACTACCTGCAGGTGGTCCGGGCCGAGTCGCTGCACAGCGACAACAACAACCCGCGGCTGATCGCCGAGGAGTACTCCCGCGAGCGGGGACCGATCCTCGTCGGCGGCAAGCCGGTGGCCCGCAGCATCGAGACCGACGACCGGCTGAAGTACCTGCGCCAGTACCCCGAGGGGAAGCTGTACGCGCCGGCCACCGGCTTCTACTCCGTCGTGTACGGCGCGTCCGGCGTGGAGCAGGCACGCAACTCGGTGCTCGCCGGCACCGACGACTCGCTGTTCGTCCGGCGCATCATCGACCTGTTGACCGGCAGCCAGCCCAAGGGCGGCAGCGTCGAGCTCACCCTCGACCCCCGCGCCCAGCGGGCGGCGTACGACGGCCTGCAGGCACTCGGCGCCAACGGCGCGGTCGTGGCGCTCGACCCCACGACCGGCGCCATCCTCGCGATGGTGAGCACCCCCTCGTTCGACCCGGGCCAGGTCTCCGGCCACGACACGTCCGAGGTGAGCAAGAACTACCAGCGGCTGAGCACCCGCGGGTCCCGTCCGATGCTCAACCGGGCACTGCGCGAGACGTATCCCCCCGGCTCGACCTTCAAGCTGGTGACGGCCGCCGCCGCGCTGGAGAGCGGTCGCTACACGCCCGAGAGCAAGGTCGACAACGGCGCGCGGCTCGAGCTGCCGCTCACCTCGGCGACCCTGCCCAACGAGAACGGCGGGCCGTGCACCACGGCCGGCGAGGCGACCCTCACGATCGCGCTGGCCAACTCGTGCAACGTCTCGTTCGGCGCGATCGGCCTCGACCTGGGCGGCGGGGCACTGCGCGAGCAGGCCCGCAAGTTCGGCTTCGACAGCGCCTTCGAGGTGCCGATGCGCAGCGTCGCGAGCCGCTTCCCGGAGAACGCGAACGAGCCCCAGACCGCGCAGTCGGCGATCGGCCAGTTCGACGTCCGCGCCACGCCCCTGCAGATGGCGATGGTCGCCGCCGCGATCGCCAACCGCGGTGTGGTGATGCGGCCCTACCTCGTCCAGCAGGTGCGCGGCCCGAAGCTCGAGGTGCTCGACACCACCAAGCCGAGCCAGGTGGGCGAGGCGGTCAGCCCGCAGACCGCCGCAGACCTCACCCGGATGATGGCCCAGGTCGTGGCACAGGGCACCGGCACCAACGGTCAGATCCCGGGTGTCAGCGTGGCGGGGAAGACCGGCACGGCACAGCAGGGCGGGGGCCGCACCCCGCACGCGTGGTTCGTGTCCTTCGCCCCGTCCGACAACGAGCCCAAGGTCGCGGTGGCGGTCATCGTCGAGGACGGTGCGAAGCAGCCGGAGATCAGCGGGAACGGACTGGCCGCGCCGATCGCGCAGGCCGTGATGAGGGCGGTGCTCGAGCGGTGACACCGGGAACCGACCAGGTCCTCGGCCAGCGCTACCGCCTCACCACGCGGATCGCCGGGGGCGGCATGGGCGAGGTCTGGGCGGCCGAGGACACCGTGCTCGGCCGCCAGGTGGCGGTGAAGGTCCTGCGCCGCGAGTACGCCGACGACCCGACCTTCCTGACCCGGTTCCGCAACGAGGCCAAGCACACCGCCGGGCTCTCGCACCAGGGCATCGCGGCCGTCTACGACTTCGGCGAGGGCCAGGACGACGAGGGCGGCTCGCCGTTCCTCGTGATGGAGCTGGTGCCGGGGGAGCCCCTGTCGGCCCTGATGTCGCGCGAGGGAGCCCTGTCGCCGGAGCGCACCCTGGACATCATCGGCCAGGCGGCGCTCGGCCTGCAGGCCGCGCACGAGGCCGGTGTCATCCACCGCGACGTCAAGCCCGGCAACATCCTCGTCACCCCGGACGGGGTGGTGAAGGTCACCGACTTCGGCATCGCCCGCGCCACCAATGCCGTGCCGCTGACGCAGACCGGCGCCATCATGGGCACCGCGTACTACATCTCCCCGGAGCAGGCGTCGGGCCGCTCGGTGGTCCCCGCCAGCGACGTCTACTCCCTGGGCATCGTCGCCTACGAGTGCCTCACGGGGAGCCGCCCGTTCGACGGTGACACCCCGGTCAGCGTCGCCCTCGCCCAGGTCAGCCAGCAGCCGCCGGCGCTGCCCGACGACCTGCCCGACCCGGTCCGCGGCCTGGTCATGCGGATGCTGGCGAAGGACCCGGCCGACCGGGCGGACAGCGCCGGTGACCTCGGACGGGAGGCCCTGGCCCTGCGGCCGGTCGTCGCCGCGGCCCCGGCCCGTGCGGCGGCGGTCGCGAGGACCCAGGCCCTGCCCGGTGTGGGAGGGGCCTACGAGCCCGATGCCGGCCCGCACACCGACCCGGCCGTCGGCGGGGAGACCACCGTCGTCGCGCCCCGGCTGGGCACCGACACCGACCCCGGCTTCCGGCTGCCCGACCCCTCGGCCCTGCCGCGCTGGCTGCCGTACGCCATCGGCCTGGTCCTGCTGGTGCTGCTGCTCGGGCTGGTCGTGCGTGCCTGCGGCGCCGACACCGCCACCACCACGACCTCGGGCAGCGACGTGAGCGTGGGGGACCAGACGGCGCCCGGCGCCGTCGAGGTCGTCGCCGCCGACTACCGGGGCCGGGAGCTGGCTGACGTGCGCGCCGAGCTCACCGGCCTGGGCCTGGAGGTCGCCGTCGCCGAGTCCGCGGGCGGGGGAGCGGTCGGTACCGTGAAGGACGTGAACCCCACCGGCACGCTCGACGCCGGGCACGACGGTCACCGTCGAGACCGTGGCGGCTGCACCGGTGCAGGAGTCCGGCTCGAACGGCTCGAACGGTACTCGGACAGCTCGAACGGCAAGGGCAAGGCCAAGGGCAAGAAGAAGGGCGGCAAGCAGTGAGCATCGCGGTGCCGCCCCAGCTCGGCGGCCGGTACGAGATCGGCGACCTGCTCGGCCGTGGCGGCATGGCCGAGGTCCACCTCGGCCGCGACAGCCGCCTCGGCCGGTCCGTCGCGGTGAAGATGCTGCGGCCCGACTTCGCCCGCGACCCCTCCTTCCAGGCCAGGTTCCGCCGCGAGGCGCACTCGGCCGCGTCCCTCAACCACCCGTCGGTCGTGGCCGTCTACGACACCGGCGAGGACGAGTTCGCCGGCAACCCGGTCCCGTACATCGTCATGGAGTACGTCGAGGGGTCCACCCTGCGCGACCTGCTCACGTCCGGCAGCCAGCTGGTGCCCGAGCGCGCGCTCGAGATCGTCGACGGCGTCCTCGCCGCGCTGGCCTACAGCCACCAGCAGGGCATCGTGCACCGCGACATCAAGCCCGCCAACGTCATGCTGACCAAGGCCGGTGACGTCAAGGTCATGGACTTCGGCATCGCCCGCGCCATGGACGACGCCGGCGCGACGATGACCCAGACGTCGGCGGTCATCGGCACCGCCCAGTACCTCTCCCCGGAGCAGGCGCGCGGCGAGCAGGTCGACGCCCGCAGCGACCTCTACTCCACCGGCTGCCTGCTGTACGAGCTGCTCACCGGTCGGCCGCCGTTCGTCGGCGAGTCACCCGTGTCGGTGGCCTACCAGCACGTCCGCGAGGAGCCGGTGCCCCCCTCCCGGCTGGACCCGGACGTGCCCCGCAGTGCCGACACGATCGTGCTCAAGGCGCTGACCAAGGACCGCAACGACCGCTACCAGACGGCCGACGAGATGCGGCGCGACATCGCCGCCGCGCTCAGCGGGCGCCCGGTCACCACGGTGGTCCCGGCGCCGGCCGCCGCCGAGGCGACGCAGGCGATGAGCAGCGCCACGGTGCTGCCGGGCACCACCACGATGGCACCGGTGCGGCCGGGTTCCCGGCACGCGGCTCCCGAGGGGGGCCGGGGCGGCCGCACCGCCGGCTACCTGCTGCTCGGGCTCGGGGTCCTCGCCGTCTTCGTGCTCGCCGCCCTGCTGGCGCGCTCGCTGCTGGGCGACAGCACGCCGCAGGTGGCCGTCCCCGACGTCACGGGCCTGACGGTCGCCGACGCCCGAGCCAGCCTGCGCGAGGAGGGCCTGACGCTGGGCGAGCAGACCCAGCAGAACAGCGACGCCGTCCCCGAGGGGAACATCATCGACCAGAGCCCCGAGAACGGCAACGAGGTCGACGAGGGCAGCGCGGTCGACGTCGTCGTGTCCAGCGGCGTCGAGGAGACCAGCGTCCCGACCCTCGTCGGCCTCTCGCTGGACCAGGCACGTCAGGCGCTGCGCGAGGCGAACCTCGAGCTCGGGAACACCTCGCCCAGGCCCTCGGACGAGGACCGGAACACGGTGATCCGGGTCAGCCCGAAGGAGGGCGAGACCGTGCCCGCCGGGAGCAAGGTCGACATCACCTTCGCCAGCGGCAACAACAAGGTGCCCGACGTGGTGGGCGACAGCGAGTCGCCAGGCCAGGCAGGAGCTCGAGCAGGAGGGCTTCACCGTCGGCACCACGCAGGAGGAGGAGACGGCCGACGTGGAGCCCGGTCGGGTCATCCGGACCTCGCCGTCCGCCGGCGAGACGGTGCGGCTCGGTACCACGGTCACCCTCGTCGTGGCGGTGGCGCCGCCGGCCCCGCCCGAGACGCCCACCCCGTCGCCCACCGAGACGCCGCTGCCCACGGACACCGGTGTGCCCCAGCCGGGCGGCTGACCCGGCTCAGGCGCGGGCGACGACCGGGCCCAGCCCGGTGCTGCGCCGCTGCGCGCCCGGGTCGCCGCAGGTGCCCAGCCAGGTCGCGAGCAGGCGGTGCCCGCCCTGCGTGAGCACCGACTCGGGATGGAACTGCACGCCCTCGACGGCGAGCTCGCGGTGGCGGAGCGCCATCACCACGCCGCTGTCCGTGCGGCCGGTGACCTCCAGCTCGGGCGGCAGGCTGTCCTCGCGCACGGCGAGCGAGTGGTAGCGGGTGGCGGTGAACGGCGAGGGCAGCCCGGCCAGCACGCCGGTGTCGTCGTGCCGGACCTCGCTGGTCTTGCCGTGCAGCAGCTCGGGCGCCCGCTCGACGACCGCGCCGTGCGCCACGGCGATGGCCTGGTGACCCAGGCACACGCCGAGCACCGGCACCTCGCCCGCGACCTCGCGGACGAGGTCGACGCAGACCCCGGCCCGCTCGGGGGTGCCTGGCCCGGGACTGAGCAGCACCCCGTCGTAGGACCGCGCGTCGCCCGGCGCCACCTCGTCGTTGCGCCGGACGGTGCACTGCGCGCCGAGCTGGCCGAGGTACTGCACCAGGTTGAACACGAAGCTGTCGTAGTTGTCGACGACCAGGATGCGACGAGGTCGTACGTCGGTGCTGCCGTTCACTCGTCCACCGTCACCTGAAGGAAGGGCAGCGAGTCCTCGGCCCAGGGGAACACCTGGGTGAACAGCAGCACCAGGACGACCGCGGCCACCGCCGCTGCGGCGAGCAGGGTGCGCACCGGCCACGGGCCGGGCAGGTGCCGCCAGATCCACGCGTACATCAGGGCCTGCCTCCTGCCTGGACGAGCGCGTCGGGCGGCCCGTCGCGCCGTGGCCGGCTGCCCTCGAGGTGCCCGAAGACGATCAGCCGCTCGTACGACGCCCAGCGCGGGTTGCAGGTCGTCAGCGTGACCAGCCGCTCCGTCGGCGTCGCACGGGGCTTGCCGGGCACCGGGTCGAGCACCCACGTCGAGCTCCGGCGTGACGATCTTCGTGCGGTCGACGACGTAGGTGAACCACCGGCGCCGGGTCTCGGCGACCACCACGTCGCCGGCGCGCAGCTTGTCCAGGGCGGCGAACGGCTCGCCGTTGGTCGCCCGGTGCCCCGCCACCGCGAAGTTGCCGACCGCGCCCGGCCGCGCCGTCTCGGGGTAGTGCCCGATGCCGCGCGCCAGGTCGGACAGCCGCACGCCCTTGACGACCGGCACCGACCACGACGCCCCGAGCCGCGGGATGTGCAGGAACGCGAAGCCCTCGCCGAAGTCGACCTTCGCGGCCTCGGGGGCCTCCCCGGGCGCCCGGTCCCCGCCGGTGGCCGGCGGGCGGGCCCACGCCTCGCGGATGTCGTCGGCGACGCGGTCGGCCCGCCGGTGCGCCTCGTAGTTGGTCCACACCAGCTGGTAGGCGACGAACAGCAGCAGCACCAGGCCGGCGGTGATGAGCAGCTCGCCGAGGCTCCGGGCCGCGGTGCGCATCAGGTCGCGGCCCTCGCGTGCAGCAGGTCGAGTGACCCGTCGTAGGCCGGCAGCACCGTCGTCGGTCGAGACGCTGGTGCTCGTACCCGAGCCCGTACAGTGTCGACGTAGTAGCGGTAGATCTGGCACCCCGGCGGCCGAGTCCAGCGCGGCGGTAGAGCCGCTCGGGGTCACCGATCGCGGTGACGACGTAGGGCGGCGAGTAGAGCCGGCCCTGCAGGATCAGCGTGCTCCCGACGCAGCGCACCGCGCTGGTCGAGATGATCCGCTGGTCCATGAGCTGCATCGCCTCCGCGCCGCCGGCCCACAGCGCGTTGACCACGGCCTGCACGTCCTGCTGGTGCACGACGACGTCGTCCACCGTGGTGCCCTCCGGCAGCACCCGGTCGGCGGAACGCGGCGCGTCGTCGAGGGTCACCGTCACGCTGGGGCCGGTGACCGGCGCGGTGCCAGCGGCCAGCTCGAGCCCGCGGGACCGGCGCTGCGCCGCGGCCACCCGCCGGTCGGTCGGCCCCGGCCCGGTCGGTGGCGTCCTCGACCTCGTCCGCGCAGCCGCTCGACGCGGTCGGTGAGGTCGTCGGCGCGACGCTGCTCGGCGCGGATCAGGTCGCCGAGGTCGCTGCGGGTCCGCCGCGCAGCTGGCCACCGTTGGCCGACGCCGGCGCTGGTGGCGAACAGCACGCCGGCGGCAGCGAAGGCCAGCGGCGTGGCGACTCGCCAGAGCGCGCGCACCGGGGCCTCCTTCGGTTCGTCATGGACCGCTCGGACGGGCTCCCGGGTGCGCCTCGCGGGGGCGACGCCGTGCCGACTACGCTAACCGACGAACGGCACCCGCCCTGGTGCCCGGCCCGGTCACCGGTGACGGTGCCGTCGGCCCGCCCGACCCGTCGCCCGAGGAGCCCGTCCGGTGCCCAAGTCCCGCATCCGCCGCCGCAACGCCTACACCCCGCCGGAGTCGACCGCCGAAGGCAGTCCGGGTCGGCAGCCCGCGCTGGCTGGTGCCGGTCATGGTGGCCTGCTTCGTCGTCGGGCTGCTCTGGGTGGTCGTCTACTACGTCACCCAGACCGAGTACCCCATCGGTCGATCGACCTGTGGAACATGGCGATCGGCTTCGGCTTCATCATCGTCGGCTTCGTCCTGTCCACCCGCTGGAAGTAACCGACCGCCAGCCGGCAGCCGGCCAGCCGCGCCGCGGCGCGCCCCCGGGGAGCGCCCACCTGCGGAAACACAGCGGTGTAAGTCGTCCACACCGGTTATCCCCAGTGTGGACAACCCCGCCCCGGGGCGGTCGGCTCAGCCCGGCAGCCGCTCGAGCACGGTGGCGTTGGCCATCCCGCCGCCCTCGCACATGGTCTGCAGGCCCCAGCGGCCGCCGGTCTGCACCAGGTGATGGACCAGTGTGGTCATCAGCCGGGCGCCGGAGCCACCGAGCGGGTGGCCGAGCGCGATCGCGCCGCCGCGCGGGTTGACCCGCTCGGGTCGGCGCCGGTCTCGGCCAGCCAGGCGACCGACCACCGACGCGAACGCCTCGTTCACCTCGAAGGCGTCGATGTCGTCGAGGCGAGAGCCCGGCCCGGTCGAGCACCCGCGCGGTCGCCGGGATCGGCGCGGTGAGCATGGTCACCGGGTCGACGCCGGCGGTGGCGAACGCGTGCAGCCGGGCCAGCGGGCGTCCAGCCGTGCCGGGCGGCGACCTCGGAGGTCGTGACCAGCAGGGCCGCCGCGCCGTCGGAGATCTGCGAGGAGTTGCCGGCGGTGACGACGCCGTCGGCGCGGAACGCGGGCGCAGCGCGGCCAGCGTCTCGAGCGTGGTGTCCGCGGCGGATGCCCTCGTCGGCGACGACCGTCCTCCGACCGGCGCGAGCTCGGCGTCGAACGCGCCCGACGTCCGGCCGCCGCGGCCGCGCTGCGTGCGAGCGGACGGCGATCTCGTCGAGCTGCGTCGCGGGACAGCCCCCAGCGCTCGGCGATGATCTCGGCGCTGACGCCCTGCGGGACCAGCGCCGCTCGTCGTAGCGGCCGAGCATCCGCGGGCCGAACGGCTGGCCGGGCGCCCTGGCTGACGGTGCACGAGCATCGGCACCCGGGTCATCGACTCGACGCCGCCGGCCACCGCGATGTCGTACTGCCCGGAGATCACCCCGGCGGCCGCGAAGTGGACCGCCTGCTGCGACGAGCCGCACTGCCGGTCCAGCGTCACGCCCGACGACCTCCTCCGGCCAGCCGGCCGCCAGCACCGCGTTGCGGCCGACGTTCACGGCCTGCTCACCGGTCTGCGAGACGCAGCCCCAGATCGACGTCGTCGACGAGCGCCGGGTCGAGTCCGGTGCGCGCCACCAGGGCGTCCAGCACGTGCGCCGACAGGTCGACCGGGTGCACGCCGGCGAGGCCGCCGTCGCGCCTGCCGACCGGCGTGCGGACGGCGTCGACGACGACGGCGTCCCGGCCGGTCATGCCCGCAGCTCCGCGGTGCGCCACACCACGACGGCGAGGACGAGCAGCGCCACGGCGAGCGATGCCCCGCGACCTGCACGGCGGTCCGCCGGTGCGCGGGGGCGTAGGCGATGGCCAGCGCGGACAGGACCCCGACGACGAGACCGCCCAGGTGGGCGCGCCAGTCGATGTCGGGCACCAGGAAGCCGAAGACGACGTTGATCCCGAGCAGGACCATGACGCCGCTGGTGTCTGCGTCCGAGACGCCGGTTGACGACGAGGAAGGCCCCGAGCAGGCCGAAGACGGCGCCGGACGCCCCCAGCGACGGCTGGGCTGGGTTCGCGAAGGCGTACGACAGCGCGCTGCCGCCGAGCGCGGACACCAGGTACAGCGCGGCGAAGCGCACCCGGCCCAGGGCCGCCTCGACGGGTGGCCCGAACAGGTAGAGCGCGTACATGTTGAGCGAGCAGGTGCACGAGACCGCCGTGCAGGAACGCCGAGGTGAGCAGCCGGTAGAACTCACCGTCGGCGACGCCGATCGTCTGGCCGGTGACGTCGCGCGCCAGCCCGATGTCGAAGAACCGCGTGGTGAACCCGTCGACGCCCTGCTGCAGCACGAACGCGACGACGTTGATGCCGATCAGCACCTTGCTGACCCAGCCGGGGTCGTCGCTGACCCGGCCGCCGAAGATCGTGGTGGGACTGCCGGATCGACCGGTTGCCCTCCTGCACGCACTCCGGGCACTGGAAGCCCACCGAGGCCGGGCACCATGTCAGTCCGGGCAGATCCGGCGCTCGCACCGCACGCAGCGGATGTGCGCCTCGCGGTCCGGGTGCCGGTAGCAGACCGCGGGGTCCGCGGCCGGGGAGGACGACCGCGGCTCGGTGCCCTCGGTGCCCTCGGAGCCCGGCTCGGACACCGGCGTCAGGACTGCTTGCGCTCGACGACGACGCTCTCGATCACGACGTCCTCCACCGGCCGGTCCATCGGACCGGTCGCGGTGGCGCTGATCGCGTCGACGACCTCGCGGCTGCCGCCGTCGGCGACCTCACCGAAGATGGTGTGCTTGCGGTTGAGGTGAGGCGTCGCGCCGACGGTGATGAAGAACTGCGAGCCGTTGGTCCCGGGGCCGGCGTTGGCCATCGCGAGCAGGTACGGGCGGTCGAACTGAAGCTCCGGGTGGAACTCGTCGGCGAACCGGTAGCCGGGCCCGCCGGTGCCGGTGCCGAGCGGGTCGCCGCCCTGGATCATGAACCCGCTGATGACCCGGTGGAAGATCGTGCCGTCGTAGAGCTTGCCGGTGCTCTTCTCGCCGGTGCCCGGGTTCACCCACTCGCGGCTGCCCTCGGCGAGCTCGGTGAAGTTGGCGACCGTCTTCGGCGCGTGGTCGGGGAACAGCTGGACCACGATGTCGCCGCGGTTGGTCTTCAGGGTGGCGTAGAGCTCGTCGGCCACGGAGGTCCTCTCTGCGCGCGTCTGCGGCTATGGCGTCGTCGCAGGCTTGGCCGACCATCCTTGCACGCGCCTGCGGGCGCCGCGCGTGGGGACGGTCCGGCCCGCCCCCCTCTGGACCCACGGTTTCGCCAGGAGGACGCTGGGCAGGAGCCGACTCACTCGATCGTCCGACCGGAGGTTCCCCGTGTCCCGCCTGACGACCCTGCAGAAGACCAGCCGGAAGAAGGCCCGCAAGGCCTCGAAGGCCGTCAGCCCGGTGGCGGCAGACGCCCGGGAGAAGACCGTCCGGGCCGCCGACGCGACCCGCGACTGGGCCGCCCCCAAGGTCGAGTCGGCCGTCGACTGGGCCGCCCCGCGGGTCGACTCGGCACGGGACTGGGCCGCTCCGCGGGTCGACTCGGCGAAGGAGTGGGCCGGCCCACGCGTCGAGCCGGCGGTCGAGAAGGTCCGCGCCGACGTCGTGCCCGCCGTGACCGGCGCGATCGCCACCGCCCTGGCGGCCACCCAGCCGCAGCGTCACGAGATCGCCGACCGCAGCGCGGCAGCGCTGGCCGCCCTGCGCGGCGAGGTGTCGGCTCCCAAGCCGAAGAAGCACCGACTGCGCAAGCTGCTGCTCCTCGTGGGCGTCGGCGGCGCGGCCTGGGCCGGCTGGAAGGCCTGGGTGGCGCGCAGCCAGGACCCGGTGGACGCGTGGACCACCCCGGGGGACAGCGCAGCCGGCAGCACTGCTGGCACCAGCCTGCCTGCTGCTGCCCCGACGGCCCCCGTGGGGACCGTCCCGGCAGCCGCCGCCGCCGAGACCGACGACCCGGCCGGCGCGGGGCCTGACGAAGCGATCGCCGACGCCGCCGACGAGGCCGCCACGGAGGCCCCCGTCGCCACGACCGAGAAGGTCACTCCCGCCCGGGCCAAGAAGGTGACCGACGCCGCGGCCAAGGGTGCCAAGAGCCCGAAGGGCTCCGGCAGCTCACGCAGCGCCGGCAGCTCACGCAGCACCGGCGGCACCGGCGGCACCGACTCCGGTTCGGGGAGCAGCTAGCCGCAGACAGGGCAACGCTGCTGCTGCGTGGAGACGAGGGGACTCGAACCCCTAACCCCCGCCTTGCAAAGGCGGTGCTCTGCCAGTTGAGCTACGTCCCCCGGTGACCCCATCGGGTCGGTGGTGCTCAGTCGACGGGGTCGGTCGCCTCGGCCCAGAGATCGGCCTCGGCCGAGCGGTCGGCGTTGAGCTTCTTCCATGCCAGCGCGCCTCCGACGGCCGCCACCACCACTGCGAGCAGCTTCTTCATCGCGCCCCTCCAGGGATTCGCGGGTGGCAGCCCGTCGCGGGTACGACGGGGCGCCGGAGTGGGCCTAAGTGGACTTGAACCACTGACCTCTGCCTTATCAGGGCAGCGCTCTAACCAGCTGAGCTATAGGCCCGGGGGAACGCCGGCCAGACTACCCCAGCACGCGCGCCGCCCGACAACCCGAGGTGCCCCGCACCGGCATCGGCGAGGTGGGTCTCAGACGTCCTCGCTGAAGGTGAGGTGCAGGCCGCCGACCAGGCTGGCGGCCATGTTGTAGAGGAAGGCGGCCAGCGTGCACAGCGCCGTGAGCAGCACGGCGTTCACCGCCGAGAGCACCATGGTCACCGAGAGCACCCGGCCCAGACCGACGTAGTCGAGGATGTCCAGGCCCTGGGCGTTGTCGCTGGAGCGGGTGACGCTCTCGACGGTGCTGCCGACCGAGTCGAAGACGCCCATCGCGTCGAGGACCGACCACAGCACGAAGACCGCCACCACGGCCACGATCGCGAGCGCGATCGAGAGCAGGAAGGCGAGCTTCATCACCGACCACGGGTCGACCCGGCTGAGCACCAACCTGGCCCGCCGGGCCCGCACCCGGGCAGCCGGGCGGGCCGTCGTCGAGCCGGGCAGCGTGTCGGTCACAGGGGACATCGTGGCGGTCGGGGGACCCCCACGCCATTCCCCGCCCGCCGATGTCTGGCCACTGGTCACTGCTCGGTCACCTCGTCACTCGCGCTGGCCGCACCGGGGCCGGTGGTCCCGGCGACGTCGTCGGCGACGTCCTCGACCGGTGACTCGCCCGACTCCCCGGACCCCTCGGCGTCCGGCTCGTCGTGCTCGTCCATCTCCTCCGTGACCGCCGCCCGCTCCGCGTTCCGGGCGATCGCCACGACGGTGTCATCGTCGGCGAGCGAGATGAACCGCACCCCCATGGTGACACGTCCGGTGCGGTTGACCTCCCCGACCGAGACCCGTGTCACACCTCCGCTGGCCTTGATCGAGAAGACCTCGTCGTCGTCGTCGACCACGACGGCGCCCACGATCGAGCCCCGGACCTCGTTGAACTTCATCGCCTGGACCCCGGTCCCGCCGCGCCCCTGGAGCCGGTACTCCTCGACCGGGGTGCGCTTGGCGAAGCCGCCGTCGGTGACCGTGAAGACGGACTGGTCGGCTCCGGCGACCTCCATGGCGAGCAGCTCGTCGTCGCCCTTGAAGCGCATGCCGGTGACGCCGGACGTCGGCCGCCCCATCGGACGGAGGGCCTCGTCGGTGGCGGTGAAGCGCACGGACATCCCCCGGCGGCTCACCAGCAGCAGGTCGTCGTCGGCCGTCACGAGCTTGGCCGAGATCAGCTCGTCGCTGGTCCCCTCGTCGTCCTCGCGCAGGTTGATCGCGATCAGGCCGCCGGAGCGGTTCGAGTCGTACTCGGTCAGCCGCGTCTTCTTCACGATCCCGCGCTTGGTGGCGAGGACCAGGTAGGGCGCGACCTGGTAGTCCTTGAGGTCGATGATCTGCGCGATCTGCTCGTCGGGCTGGAAGGCCAGCAGGTTGGCGACGTGCTGACCGCGGGCGTCACGGCCGGCGTCCGGCAGCTGGTAGGCCTTCGCGCGGTAGACGCGGCCCTTGTTGGTGAAGAACAGGATCCAGTGGTGGGTCGTCGTCACGAAGAAGTGCTCGACGAGGTCGTCCTGCCGCAGCTGGGCGCCGCGCACGCCCTTGCCACCGCGACGCTGCGCCCGGTACAGGTCGCTGCGGGTGCGCTTGGCGTAGCCGCCACGGGTGATGGTGACGACGACGTCCTCCTCCGGGATGAAGTCCTCGGCGGACATGTCGCCCTCGTAGGGAACCACCTGGGTGCGCCGCTCGTCGCCGTAGCGCTCGACGATCTCCGCGAGCTCCTCGCTGACGATCTGCCGCTGGCGGGTCTCGGAGGCGAGGATCGCGTTGTACTCCTCGATCGCACGCATGAACTCCTCGTACTGGTCGAGGATCTGCTGCCGCTCCAGCGCCGCGAGCCGGCGCAGCTGCATGTTGAGGATCTCCTGCGCCTGCAGCTCGTCGATCTCGAGCAGCTCGATCAGGCCGTCCCGGGCGGCGTCGGCGGACGCGCTGCTGCGGATCAGCGCGATGACCTCGTCGATGCGGTCCAGCGCCTTGAGCAGGCCGCGCAGGATGTGCGCGCGCTCCTCGGCCTTGCGCAGGCGGAACTGCGTGCGGCGGACGATGACCTCGATCTGGTGGGTCGCCCAGTGCCGGACGAACGCGTCGAGGGCCAGGGTGCGCGGCACGCCGTCGACCAGCGCCAGCATGTTGCAGCCGAACGTGTCCTGCAGCGGGGTGTGCTTGTACAGGTTGTTGCGCACGACGCTGGCCACGGCGTCCCGCTTGAGGACCACGACCAGGCGCATGCCGGTGCGCGACGACGAGTCGTCGCGCAGGTCGGCGATGCCGGCGACCTTGCCGGTGTCCGCCAGCTCGGCGATCTTGCGGGCCAGCGCGTCGGGGTTGACCTGGTAGGGGAGCTCGGTGATGACCAGGCAGGTGCGTCCGCGGTTGTCCTCCTCGACCTCGACGACCGCGCGCATGGTCACCGAGCCGCGGCCGGTCGTGTAGGCGTCGCGGATGCCGTGGGTGCCGACGATGAGGCCCTTGGTGGGGAAGTCCGGGCCCTTGATGCGCTCCAGCAGCGCCGCGAGCAGCTCCTCCTGCGAGGCCTCGGGGTGGTCGAGGTGCCACTGCACGCCGGCGGCGACCTCGCGCAGGTTGTGCGGCGGGATGTTGGTGGCCATCCCGACGGCGATCCCGCCGGAGCCGTTGACCAGCAGGTTCGGGAACCGCGAGGGCAGGACGGTCGGCTCCTGCTGGCGGCCGTCGTAGTTGGGGGCGAAGTCGACGGTGTCCTGGTCGATGTCGCGCACCATCTCCATGGCGAGCGGCGCGAGCCGGCACTCGGTGTAGCGCATGGCGGCCTGGCGGTCGTCGCCGGGCGAGCCGAAGTTGCCCTGGCTCTGCACCAGCGGGTAGCGCAGCGACCACGGCTGGCCGAGCCGGACGAGGGTGTCGTAGATCGCCGTGTCGCCGTGCGGGTGGTACTGGCCCATCACGTCACCGACGACGCGTGAGCACTTGGAGAACCCGCGGTCCGGCCGGTAGCCGCCGTCGAACATCGCGTAGAGCACCCGGCGGTGCACCGGCTTGAGCCCGTCGCGGACGTCGGGCAGCGCGCGCTGCACGATGACGCTCATCGCGTAGTCGAGGTACGAGCGCTGCATCTCGACCTGCAGGTCGACCGGCTCGATCCGGCCGCCCGGCGGGACCGGCGGGAGGTCGGTGGTGTCAGTCACGGGATGTCTCTCCTTGCGCGGCGGTGCGGCGGTCGCGAGCTGTCTCTATGCGGGGTCGGCGGCGGCGGCCTAGATGTCGAGGAAGCGGACGTCCTTGGCGTTGCGCTGGATGAACTTGCGACGGCTCTCGACGTCCTCGCCCATCAGCTCGGTGAACATGACGTCGGCCAGCGCCGCGTCCTCGAGGGTGACCTGCAGCAGCACCCGTCGCTCCGGGTCCATCGTCGTGTCCCACAGCTCGTCGTTGTTCATCTCGCCGAGGCCCTTGTAGCGCTGCACCGGCTCGTCCTTCAGGGTGCGCTTGCCGGCCTGGACACCGACGGCCATCAGGGCCTCCCGCTCGCGGTCGGAGTAGGCGTACTCCGGTTCCGCGGGCCTCGCCCACTTGATCTTGTACAGCGGGGGCTGGGCGAGGAACACGTAGCCCTGCTCGACCACCGGGCGCATGAAGCGGAACAGCAGGGTCAGCAGCAGGGTCCGGATGTGCTGGCCGTCGACGTCGGCGTCGGCCATCAGGACCACCTTGTGGTACCGCAGCCGGTTGAGGTCGAAGTCGTCGTGGATGCCGGTGCCCAGCGCGGAGATGATCGCCTGCACCTCCTGGTTGCCCAGGACCCGGTCGAGGCGCGCCCGCTCGACGTTGAGGATCTTGCCGCGGATCGGCAGGATCGCCTGGGTGCGCTGGTCGCGGCCCTGCTTGGCCGGGCCGCCGGCCGAGTCGCCCTCGACGATGAAGAGCTCGCACTCCTCGGGGTTGGTCGACTGGCAGTCGGCGAGCTTGCCCGGCAGGCTGCCACCGCCCAGCAGGCCCTTGCGGCTGCGGGCCGCGTCGCGCGCCTTGCGGGCGGCCAGCCGCGCGAAGGCCGCACCCTGCGCCTTGCGGGCGATGTCCTTGCCCTCGCCCGGGTTCTTCTCGAACCACTCGCCGAGCCGGTCGTTGACGACCTTCTGCACGAACGACTTGGCCTCGGTGTTGCCGAGCTTGGTCTTGGTCTGCCCCTCGAACTGCGGGTCGACGAGCTTGACGCTGACGATCGCGGTCAGGCCCTCGCGGACGTCGTCACCGGTGAGGTTGGCGTCCTTCTCCTTGAGGATGTTCCAGTCGCGCGCGAACTTGTTGACCAGAGTCGTCAGCGCCGCGCGGAAGCCCTCCTCGTGGGTGCCGCCCTCGTGGGTGTTGATGTTGTTCGCGAAGGTGTGCACCGACTCGGAGAAGCCGGTGTTCCACTGCATGGCGACGTCGAGGGACATGCCGCCGTCGACGTACTCGGACTCGGCCTCGAAGGACACGACCGTGCGGTGCACGGCGTCCTTGCGCGCGTTGAGGTAGTTGACGTAGTCGACCAGGCCGCCGTCGTAGCGGTAGACCACCTCGGTCTGCGTCGTCTCGTCGACCTCGTCGGCCTCGGCCTCGTCGGTGCTCGCCGGGCGCTCGTCGCGCAGCACGATGGTGAGCCCGCGGTTGAGGAAGGCCATCTCGCGCAGCCGGTTGGACAGCGTCTCGAAGCTGTAGTCGGTGGTCTCGAAGATGTCCGGGGAGGCCCAGAAGGTGATGGTCGTGCCGGTCGTGTCGACGGCACCGCCCGTGGCGAGCGGTGCGTCGGGGACACCGAGCGAGTACGACTGGGTGTGCAGCCGGCCCTCGCGCCGGATCGCGACGTCGAGTCGCGACGACAGCGCGTTGACGACCGAGACCCCGACGCCGTGCAGGCCGCCGGAGACCTTGTAGCCGCCGCCGCCGAACTTGCCCCCGGCGTGCAGCACGGTGAGCACGACCTCGACCGCGGGACGGCCCTCGCTCTCGACGTCGTCGACCGGGATGCCCCGGCCGTTGTCGGTGACCCGGACCCCGCCGTCGGCGAGCAGGGTGACCTCGATCCGGTCGCAGTGCCCGGCCAGCGCCTCGTCGACGGAGTTGTCGACCACCTCGTAGACCAGGTGGTGCAGACCGCGCTCGCCGGTGGACCCGATGTACATGCCGGGTCGCTTGCGGACCGCCTCGAGGCCCTCGAGCACCTGGATCTGGCTGGCGTCGTACGACGGGGCCGAGGGGGGCGGCGGCGGAGGGCCGGCCGTGGTGGGGACGGTGGGCTCGGTGGGCTCGGTCGGCACGGTGGGCTGGGCCGGCTGGGTCACGGAACACCTTTCGTCGCGCGCGCGGGCACGCCCGGGGGACAGCGTCGGGGCTCTGGCGCGGGGAACCGCGCGCTCGCCCCTGATCCTACCGGTCCGCGACGGCAGAACCCGCGTCCAGGGGCGTCTGGGGACGCATTTCCGGGACGAACCCGGGTGGGGATGGCTCCCCCTACTCGACCGGGGGGTCGCAACGGTCCCCGTGGCGCTCCGGGCGGGCGGACCGGCTCAGCCGTAGGTGTCGCGCGGGCCCCGGCCGGGAACCGCGAGCCGGCCCCGCTTCCACGAGGGCGCACCCGGCCCGCGCACCGTCACGGTGGTCACCACACCGCTGCCGAGCTCGTCGACGAGCCGGGCCAGCAGGGTGGGCGCGAGCAGCCGGATCTGGGTGGCCCAGGCAGTGGAGTCGGCCACCAGCACGAGCTCCCCGTCGTCGAAGGACACCGGGACGGCATGCGCCGCGACCTGCGGCCCGACGATCCCCGCCCACCGTCCCATGACGTCGCCGACCGCCTTGTCGGTCTCCCAGCCCCGGTCGGCCACCAGCCGGGCCAGGGTGGGACCGATCAGCTGCGGGTCCCGCTCGTCGGGGTGGGCGCCGCTGCGGGTCTCGTCGACGACCCGGCGCCGGCGGCGGCGGCCGTCCTGGTCGTGGCGGTCCGCCGGCGCGGCCGGGCGGCCGGGCACCAGGCCGCGCCGCCGGGCCTCCACCCGCGCGGCGGCCAGCGCCTCGCGGGCGACCTCCAGCCCGGACCGCGGCGGGGCGGGCCGGTCGCGGGGCCCGTCCGCACCGTCCGCACCGTCCGCACCGTCCGCAGCGTCCGCACCGTCGGTCACCGGACCCGCCGGACCTCGGCACCCATGACGTCGACCCGGGCGCCGGCCAGCGCCTCGGGGACGTCGCCGGCCACCGCCGCGGTCACGAGGACCTGCTCGGCTCCGGCCACCATCGCCGCCAGCCGGTCGCGGCGGTGGCTGTCCAGCTCGGCGAACACGTCGTCGAGCACCAGGACCGGCTCACCGCCGGGCTCGGCCCCGGCCCGCAGCAGGTCGTAGGACGCCAGCCGCAGGGCGAGCGCGAACGACCAGGACTCGCCGTGGCTGGCGTAGCCGCGGGCCGGCATCGCGCCCAGCGTGAGCACGAGCTCGTCGCGGTGCGGACCCACCAGGGACACCCCGCGCTCCAGCTCGGCCTTGCGCTCACCCGCCATCCGCTCCAGCATCGCAGCCGCCAGCAGGTCCTTGTCCGCGACCATCGGCAGGTCCTCGGGCCCCTGCTCCGCCGACCCCCCGGCGCCGGCGCCTCGATCCGGCCGGCGCGGCTCGAACAGGCTGCTCCGGTAGGCGATCGTGGCCGGCCCGCTGGAGGCGAAGGCCGACTCGGACACGGACTGGTAGGCCTTGTCGACCAGCGGTCGGAGGCCTTCCACGAGCTCGAGCCTGGCGGCGAGCAGCTCACCGCCGACCGTGGCGAGGTGCGAGTCCCAGACCTCGAGGGTCCGCAGGTCCACCGCCCCCCCAGCGCTCGACGCGCGCCGGCCGGAGCCCGATTTCAGCAGGGCGTTGCGCTGCTTGAGCACCCGGTCGTAGTCGGCGCGCACCCCGGCGAACCGGGGGTGGCGCAGCACCAGGAGGTCGTCGAGGAACCGCCGCCGCTCGGCCGGGTCGCCCTTGACGAGGGCGAGGTCCTCCGGCGCGAACAGCACCGAGCGCAGGATGCCGAGCACGTCCCGCGGGCGGGCCACCGGTGCCCGGTTGACCCGCGCCCGGTTCGCCCGGCCCGGCGTGATCTCCAGCTCGACGAGCAGGGCCCGGTCCTCGCGCACCACCTGGCCGCGCACGACGGCGCGCTCGGCACCCAGCCGCACCAGCGGCGCGTCCTGCGCCACCCGGTGCGACCCGAGGGTGGCGAGGTAGCCGACGGCCTCGACGAGGTTGGTCTTGCCCTGCCCGTTCGGGCCGACCAGCGCCGTCACCCCCGCGTCCAGCGGCAGCTCGACCTCGGCGTAGGACCGGAAGTCGCGCAGCGACAGGTGGGTGAGCCTCATGCTGCCGGCCCGGCCGTCCGGGGCACTACGCCGGGGACTCGGTCTCGCCCCGGGCGATCTTGGTCACGGCGTGACCGCCGAACTGGTTGCGCAGCGCGGCCACCGCCTTCATCGCCGGCGAGTCGTCCTGCCGGGAGGCGAAGCGGGCGAACAGCGCGGCGGACATGACCGGCGCCGGGACGGCGTGGTTGATGGCTTCCTCGATGGTCCACCGGCCCTCGCCGGAGTCCTCGACGTAGCCACGGATCTGCCCCAGGCTGGGGTCCTCGTCGAGGGCGAGCACGAGCAGGTCGAGCAGCCAGGACCGGATGACGGTGCCCTGTGTCCAGCTCCGGATGACCCCGGGCACGTCCTCGACGACGCCGGCCGCCTCGAGCAGCTCGTAGCCCTCGGCGTAGGCCTGCATCAGGCCGTACTCGATGCCGTTGTGGACCATCTTCGCGAAGTGCCCTGCCCCGACCGGGCCGGCGTGCACGAACCCGGACTCGCCCTCGGGCTTGAGGGCGTCGAACGCCGGCTGGACCAGGGCCACGGACTCCTTCTCGCCTCCCACCATCAGCGCGTAGCCGTTGTCCAGGCCCCACACGCCTCCGGAGACGCCGGCGTCGACGAAGCCGATGCCGTGCTCGGCGAGCATGGCGGCGTGCACCTTGTCGTCGGTCCACCGGGAGTTGCCGCCGTCGACGATGACGTCGCCCTCGCCGAGCAGGCCGGCCAGCTCCTCGACGGTGGCGCGCGTCGGGTCCCCGGCCGGCACCATCACCCAGACGACGCGGGGCGCCGGCAGCCCGTCGACCATGTCGGCGAGCGAGCCGGAGTCGCTGAGCCCCGGGTCACGGTCGTACCCGACGACGGTGTGCCCGGCGCGGCGCAGGCGCTCGCGCATGTTGCCGCCCATCTTGCCCAGGCCGACGAGTCCGATCTCCATGCGGTGACGCCTTTCCGACGCGGTGATCCTGGTGGACCGAGCCTGCCCCAGCCGGGGCGGTGATGCGAGCGCCGGCTCAGCCCGAGAGCCGGACCGGCATGAGCAGGTAGCGGTAGTCGTCGCCGGCGGTGGCCTCGGCCGAGTCCTTGCCGGCGAGGACCGCCGGCCGGGTCGGCGCCGTGAACCGCAGCTCGGCGTACTCGGCCCCGAGCGCGCCCAGCCCGTCGAGCAGGTACGCCGGGTTGAACGCGATCGAGATGTCGTCGCCGTCGAGCGTCGCGGCCAGCGACTCCGAGGCCTGCGCCTCGTCGCCGGTCCCGGCCTCGAGGGTGACCTCGCCCGCCGAGAAGCTCAGCCGGATCGGGGTGTTGCGCTCGGCGACCAGCGCCACCCGGCGCACCGACTCGACCAGGCCGGCGGTCTCGACGGTCGCGACGGTCGCGGACTCCGCGGGCAGCAGCGACTTGTACTTCGGGAACTCCCCGTCGAGCAGCCGGGAGGTCGTGCGTCGGCCGGAACCCTCGAACCCGACCAGTCCCTCACCGGCCCCGGGGGCCGCGAGGGCGACGGTGACCTTGTCGGCGGAGGCCAGCGCCTTGGCGGTGTCGGCCAGCGTGCGGGCCGGGACCAGCGCGATGGCCTCGAGCCCGGTCTGCTCCGGCGACCAGGCGAGCTCCCGCACGGCCAGCCGGTACCGGTCGGTGGCGGCCATCGTGATCGTGGAGCCCTCGATCTCCAGCCGCACCCCGGTGAGCACCGGCAGGGTGTCGTCGCGACCGGCCGCCACCGACACCTGGGCGACCGCGGCCGCGAAGGCGTCGCCGTGCAGGGATCCGGACGCACCGGGCATCTCGGGCAGGGCCGGGTAGTCCTCGACCGGCAGCGTGAGCAGCGTGAACCGCGAGGAGCCGCAGGTCACGACCACCTTGGAGGCGTCGGTGGCCAGGTCGACCGGGCGGGAGGGCAGGCTGCGGGAGATGTCGGCCAGCAGCCGGCCGCTGACCAGTGCCGCGCCGGGCTCGGTGACCTCGGCCGGCACCTCGACCCGGGCCGAGACCTCGTAGTCGAAGCTCGAGAGCACCAGCCGGCCGCCGTTCTCGCGGTCCGCGTCGAGCATGAGACCCGCCAGCACCGGCACCGGTGGTCGGGCCGGCAGGCTGCGGGCCGCCCAGGCGACCGCCTCGGCCAGCACGTCACGCTCCACCCGGAACCTCACCGAGTACCTCCCGTCGTCTGGTCCCGTCTGTCCACGGGTCCGCCGATCCCCTCCATGGTGTGCCGATCCAACTCCCTAGGTAACTGTGGTCTTCTCACCAGGGGTGGTGGACACTGGGGAGAACCGGCATCGTCGCAGGTCAGAGGGTACGGCGGCCTGGGGACACCCAGGGCACGGGCCTGGGTACGACGCCCCGTCGCCTGTGCACGACCGTGGTTGTCCACCGTCGTCCACAGCCCGGACCGGCTCACAGGCGATCGTGTCCACAGCCTTGTCCCCATGGTGTGAACGTGCCTCCCGGCCGCCGGCGGCCGGGTGTGGGAGCGGCGCACCTCAGACCGTCCGCGACTGGGACTTGATCCGGTTGGTCAGCTCGGTGACCTGGTTGTAGACGCTGCGCCGCTCGGCCATCAGCTGACGGATCTTCTTGTCCGCGTGCATCACCGTCGTGTGGTCGCGGCCGCCGAACTGCTGGCCGATCTTCGGCAGGGACAGGTCGGTGAGCTCACGGCACAGGTACATCGCGATCTGCCGGGCCGTGACCAGCACCCGCGACCGGGACGACCCGCACAGGTCCTCCATCGACTGGCCGAAGTACGCAGCCGTCTGGGCCATGATCGTCGCCGAGGTGATCTCGGGCTGGTTGTGGTCCGGGATCAGGTCCTTGAGGACGATCTCGGCCAGCGCGAGGTCCACGCCCTGCCGGTTGAGGCTGGCGAAGGCCGTGACCCGGATCAGGGCCCCCTCGAGCTCACGGATGTTGGTCGAGATCTTGCTGGCGATGAACTCGAGCACCTCGGGCGGTGCCGCGAGCCTCTCCTGGGCCGCCTTCTTGCGCAGGATCGCGATGCGGGTCTCGAGCTCGGGGGGCTGGACGTCGGTGATCAGGCCCCAGTGGAACCGGTTGCGCAGCCGGTCCTCCAGCGTGACCAGCTGCTGGGGGGGCCGGTCGGAGGAGATGACGATCTGCTTGTTGGCGTTGTGCAGCGTGTTGAACGTGTGGAAGAACTCCTCCTGGGTCTGCTCCTTGTTCTCCAGGAACTGGATGTCGTCCACGAGCAGGATGTCCACGTCGCGGTACCGGCGACGGAACCCGTCGGCCTTGCCGTCGCGGATCGAGTTGATGAAGTCGTTGGTGAACTCCTCCGAGCTCACGTAGCGCACCTTCACCCCGGGGAACAGGCTCATGCCGTAGTGCCCGATGGCGTGCAGCAGGTGGGTCTTGCCCAGCCCGGAGTCGCCGTAGATGAACAGCGGGTTGTAGGCCTTGGCCGGTGCCTCGGCGACGGCGACCGCGGCGGCGTGCGCGAAGCGGTTGCTCGAGCCGATGACGAACGTCTCGAAGACGTAACGCGGGTTCAGCCGGGTGGGCTCGCTCGCACGGGCCCCCGGCTCGCGGCCGGTGCCGGGCGTGTCGGTGGGCGCCGGAGCGCCGGCTCGATCGGCATGGGCGGTCTGGGCGGTATGAGCGGCCTGAACGCCCAGAGTGCCGTGTGAGGACTGGGTGGTGTGGCCGGCGTCGACCGCGGCGGGCGGAGCGAGCGTGCCGGCGGTGGGCTCCGGGGTGGCGGGACCGTCGACGTCCAGGCCGGGGTCGACCACGACGGCCAGCCGCAGCTCGTGACCGACCTGCTCGGACAGCGCGGCGGAGATCACCTGCCGCAGCCGGGCCTCGATGAGGTCCTTGGCGTAGTGGTGCGGTACCGAGAGCAGCGCCGTCTCGCCGACCACACCGTCCAGCCTGCTCAGCCGGACCAGGGCGCGCTCCTGCTGGGTGACGGTCTGCGCCAGGACGCCGAGCACCCGGGACCACACCGGCGCCCAGTCGGACGCGGACCCCTGCTCCGGTCCGGGGTGCTGATCGTGCTGGTCGAGGTCGTCGACCTGGGTCGTCCGGGTGCCGTTCTCGTCGGTCACGCGCTGTTCCCTCCCGCGTGCGTGGTGACGCACGGTCTGGCACCTGCTGGTTCCGACCCCCGCGAGGGGTACGGCCGGTCTGTCCACATCGTCGTCCACAACCTGTGTACACACGTTGCCCCGGTATGTCCTGGTCTGGTGCGGGCGTCAGCGGCGATTCCCGGGGCGCGACAGGTGGGGAAGGACCCGGCGACCCGCGAGACACTAACGACGCGCCGGGCCGGTCAGCAAGCGGTTGTCCACAACCCACCGGCCCGATGTCCGACGCGTGGACGCCCATCCTCGGCGTGTCGCGCCGCCATCCGCGCGCCCACCTGCGACGATGGCAGGTCGGACGACCGTCGCCGGGGGTGCCGCTCGGTTTGACCCTGCCCACCGGGCGACCGTACCGTTGCCCGGTCGTGTCCCCGACCGCCGCTGCCGCGCGCTCGCGTGGCGCCGGGACCCGACCGACACCAGACCACGGCACCCCGCGTGCCGCGCGACGGCACCTGCCGTCGGCGACCAGCACCACCGAGCAGCGAGCAGTCCGGGAGCCCACGAGTGAGCAAGCGCACGTTCCAGCCGAACAACCGCCGTCGCGCCAAGACGCACGGCTTCCGCCTGCGCATGCGCACCCGGGCCGGCCGCGCCATCCTGGCGGCCCGCCGGGGCAAGGGCCGCACCAAGCTCTCGGCCTGACCGACGTGCTCCCGGCCGGAGCCCGGCTGCGCCGCTCCGCCGACTTCACCGCGACGATGCGCTCGTCCCGGGCCGCGCGGGGCGACGGGATGCTCGTCCTGCACGCCGCCGTGCCGGCAGGTTCCCCGCCCGGCCCGATGGCACCGCCCGGCTCGACGGCACCGCCCGGCCCGATGACACCGACCGGCTCGCCGGCACCGGCGGGCGGGCCGCCGCGAGTCGGATTCGTGGTCCCGCGCGCCGTGGGCCCCGCGGTGACCCGCAACCTGGTCCGGCGTCGCCTGCGTCACCTGGTCCGGGAGCGGCTGGCCCTGCTGCCGGCGGGGACCCGGCTGGTCGTGCGGGTGCTGCCCCCGGCCGCGGGTGCGACCTACGCCATGCTCGGCGGTGCGCTCGACCGGGCCCTCGAGCGTGCTCTGGACCGGGCCCTCGAGCAGGCCCGGCACCGCGCCGGCTCGCCCGGCGCCCGGTCGGTGACCTCGTGACCCTCGTGACCCTCGGGCTCCGGGTGCTCACCTGGGTGCTGGTGGCCCCGATCCGGGTCTACCAGCATGTGCTGTCGCCGCTGCTCGGGCCACGCTGCCGGTTCTACCCGTCCTGCTCGGCCTATGCCGTCGAGGCGATCACCGTCCGTGGGCCGCTGGTGGGGCCGTGGCTGGCAGGCCGCCGGCTGCTGCGCTGCCACCCGTGGAACCCTGGCGGGATCGACCCCGTTCCCCCCAGACGAACCAGCGCCCCCTCCGGCGCCCACCAGGGAGCCTGTCCGTGATGCCCGTCGCCCAGCTGCTGGAGCCGCTCTACGCGGTCGTCACCTTCATCATGGTGGCGTTCCACACCTTCTTCAAGACGATCGGGTTCGACCCGAGCGGTGGCTGGGCGTGGGCTCTGTCGATCGCCGGCCTCGTCGTGGTGATCCGCATCCTGCTGATCCCGCTGTTCGTCAAGCAGATCAACGCCCAGCGCGGGCTGCAGATCCTGCAGCCGGAGATCAAGAAGATCCAGACGAAGTACAAGGGCAAGACCGATCCCGAGTCCCGCCAGAAGCAGCAGCAAGAGATGATGAAGCTCTACAAGGACAACGGGACCAACCCGTTGGCCTCGTGCCTGCCGATCATCCTGCAGGCACCGATCTTCTTCGCGCTCTTCCACGTCCTCAACGGCATCGGGAAGAACCCGCCCGACGGCAAGGGCTCGCTCACCGACCGGCTCGCCCAGCAGGCTGCCGACGCGCAGATCCTCGGCGCCAACATCTCGGACAAGTTCATCGGCGCGGACAACGTCAGCGTCCAGGTGGTCACGGCCATCCTCATCGCGTTGATGTCGGGGACGACCTTCCTGACCCAGAAGCAGCTGATGAGCAAGAACATGCCGGCCGACGCGATGAACAACCCGTTCGCCCAGCAGCAGAAGATCCTGCTCTACGTGTTCCCGCTGGTCTTCGCGGTCTCCGGGGTGAACTTCCCGATCGGCGTGCTCCTGTACTGGCTGACCACCAACGTGTGGTCCATGGGTCAGCAGTTCTACGTGATCCGGCGCAACCCGGCGCCGGGCTCCCCCGCGGCCGAGGCGCTGGAACGGCGCAAGGCGTCGAAGGCGGCCCACCGTGGCTCCCGGGCGAGCGGAACCGAGCCGGCTGCCGGCCCCGAGGCGCCGGGGTCGGGTGACCCCGCCGACCCCTCGGCGAACGGCTCCGGCTCCACCCGGCCCGGCGGCCAGCGCCAGCAGCCCAAGAGCAAGAAGAAGAAGAAGTGAGCCGCGGCGCCTCGCGCGCCGCCCCCCGACCAGAAGCCCGCACCACCGCAGAACCACCGGAGGACCCCGCGATGAGCACGTCGCCCGAGGACACCACAGCCGTCGAGGACACCACAGCCGTCGAGGACACCGAGCTCGAGGAGAGCCTCTCCGACGGCGCCCCTGATGCCAGGGGGGACGCCACTGACGACAGTGCGCCCGACAGCGCGCCCGACAGCGCGCCCGACAGCGCCGACGACACCCCACCGGCGGCCCGCTCGGGCAGGTCCGCCGAGCCGGCCCGCGGCCCGCTGGATCTGGAGCGGGAGGGCGAGATCGCCGCGGACTACCTCGAGGACCTGCTCGACATCGCCGACCTGGACGGCGACATCGACATGGACGTCGAGCGGGACCGGGCGCTGGTCTCTGTGGTGGGTGGCGACCTGGACCACCTGATCGGACGCGACGGCGTCGTGCTCGAGGCGCTGCAGGAGCTGACCCGGCTCGCCGTGCACGCCCAGACCGGTGGCCGGACCCGGCTGATGCTCGACGTGGGCGGCTACCGCGCCGGTCGCAAGGTGGTCCTCACCGAGCTGGGGCGCAGCACGGCCGAGGCCGTCCGGGCCAGTGGTGAGAAGGCGCTTCTGGAGCCGATGACCCCGTTCGAGCGCAAGATCGTGCACGACGCGGTGGCCGAGGCGGGGCTGCGCAGCGAGTCCGAGGGCGAGGAACCGCGCCGACGGGTCGTGGTCCTCCCCGCGTGACGCCCGCGTCGGCCGGCCCGGCCGATGTCGGTGGCCCGGCCGACTCGGCTCAGGTGGGCGATGTTTCACGTGAAACAGCCGGGCGGGTGTTCGGAGCCGAGCTGGCCCGGGCGCAGGCCTACGCCCACCTGCTGGCCACCGACGGGGTGGTCCGCGGCCTGATCGGACCCCGGGAGACCGCTCGGCTCTGGTCCCGGCACCTGCTGAACTCCGCGGTCCTCGCCGAGGCCTGCCCGCCGGATGGGCTGGTGGCCGACATCGGGTCAGGCGCCGGCCTGCCCGGCATCCCGTTGGCCCTGGCGAACCCGGCCCTCCAGGTCCGGCTGGTCGAGCCGCTGCTGCGCCGCAGCACCTTCCTGACCGAGGTCGTCGAACGACTGGAGCTCACCAACGTCGAGGTGGTGCGCGGGCGCGCCGAGGAGCTGCACGGCAGATGGACCGCCCCGATCGTCACGGCGCGTGCCGTGGCGGCGCTGGACACCCTGGCTCGCTGGTGCCTGCCGCTGGTCGAGCCGGGCGGCAGCCTGCTCGCGGTGAAGGGTGCCCGGGCCGAGGCCGAGCTCGCCGCCGCCGCACCGGTCCTGCACCGGCTGGGCGTGACCTCGAGCCGGGTGGAGGTCCTCGGGACCGGTCTCCTGGAGACGCCGGTACGGGTGGTCCGGCTGGTCCGGTCCGCTGACCGACGCCCAGCCGGCCGCCCCGGCCGCTCCGGCCGGCCCACCTCCTGAACCACGCTTCCGGCTCCCGGGCCGGACGGCATAGGGTCGTCCCCGGCGCCGAGCGCCGACCCCGGACGTGAGTTCGCGGACGTGAGAGACCCGGACGCGGTGTCCCAGACGTGAGAGCAGGAGGAGCAGGTGTGATGAGGTCCACCGGACTGGGTTGGCCGTCGCGCTCTGGTCCCCCCTCCGGCGCGCTGGGCTGGCCGGTCGACGAGCCGTCCCGCACCGATGTTTCACGTGAAACCGACGGCGCACCCGGTCATCCGGAGTGGCCGGATGTTTCACGTGAAACCGAGCCGGTGGAGGGGGGCACCTTCCTGGAGGCCCCGATGAACCCGGTCCGGGAAGGCCCGGGACCCCGTGCCGACGCCGCGGTCGAGGAACTTCCCCCACTGGACGACCTACCGGATCCGCCCGGGACAGCTACCGCTCCGGTCTCCGAGCCCAGGCCCGCCAGCCCGTTGGCGGCCGTGGGGACACCCACCGCGAAGGAGCTGACCGTGACCGACCCGGCGCCGCCGTACCAGCCGACGACCCCCGCGCCCTCGGCGGCCGCGGCGCCGGCAGGTCACGACGACACCCCGATCGCCCGGGCCGCCGAGACTGCGCTGCGCGTGCTCGCCGGCCGGGTGGGCGATCCGCTGCCCACCCCGAGGGCGACCCGGGTGCTGACGGTGGCCAACCAGAAGGGTGGCGTCGGCAAGACCACGACCACGGTGAACATGGCGGCCGCCCTCGCGCTGCAGGGTCTCGAGGTGCTCGTCATCGACCTGGACCCCCAGGGCAACGCCTCCACCGCCCTGGGCGTCGAGCACCACTCCGAGGTGCCGTCGGTCTACGACGTCCTCATCGAGGGGCGCCCCCTGCACGAGGTGGTGGCCCCGGTCGAGGGGATCGACGGGCTGTCCTGCGTCCCCGCGACGATCGACCTGGCCGGCGCGGAGATCGAGCTGGTGTCACTGGTCGCCCGGGAGGGCCGGCTCCAGCGGGCCCTGGCCGGCTACGTCCCGGCCGGGGCGCGCCCGGACTACGTGCTCATCGACTGCCCGCCCAGCCTGGGGCTGCTCACCGTGAACGCCCTGGTGGCAGCGCCCGAGGTCCTCATCCCGATCCAGTGCGAGTACTACGCCCTCGAAGGCGTCGGCCAGCTGCTGCGCAACGTCGAGCTGGTCCGGGCGCACCTGAACCCCGACCTGCACGTCTCGACGGTCCTGCTCACCATGTACGACGCCCGGACCCGGCTGGCGGCCCAGGTCGCCGACGAGGTACGGACCCACTTCCCGGACACCGTGCTGCGGACGACCATCCCGCGCTCGGTCCGGATCTCGGAGGCCCCGAGCTACGGGCAGACCGTGATGACGTACGACCCCGGCTCGACCGGTGCGCTGTCCTACCTGGAGGCGGCGCGGGAGATGGCGTTGCGGGCAGTGCCCCGCAACGGGACGGAGGACCTGCCGTGAGTGACCGTCGACGAGGTCTGGGCCGCGGCCTGGGCGCGCTGATCCCGACCGCCCCCGGCACCGGGAAGCCGGAGGGCGCCGGGCCCGCCGGGCCGTCGCCGGTCGACGTGCTCATCCCGGGCCGCGCGGAGCCGGCGCTCGCGCCGCCCGACGCCGGCGACGGTGCCGTGGTGGCAGGCGCGCACTTCGCCGAGATCGCGCTGGACGCGATCACCCCGAACCCCCGCCAGCCGCGAGAGGTCTTCGAGGAGGAGGCCCTGGCCGAGCTGGTGCACTCGCTGCGCGAGGTCGGCCTGCTCCAGCCGATCGTGGTCCGCCCGCTGGCGGAGGACCGGTACGAGCTGATCATGGGGGAGCGGCGCTGGCGCGCCGCCCGCGAGGCCGGCTTCACGGTCATCCCGGCGATCGTGCGCGACACCGGTGACGACGTCATGCTGCGCGACGCCCTGCTGGAGAACCTGCACCGGTCCCAGCTCAACCCGCTGGAGGAGGCCGCGGCCTACGACCAGCTGCTCCAGGACTTCGGCTGCACCCACGACGAGCTCGCCGGGCGGATCGGACGCTCGCGGCCCCAGATCTCCAACACGCTGCGCCTGCTCAAGCTGCCGCCGCTGGTGCAGCGGCGGGTGGCTGCCGGGGTGCTCTCCGCCGGGCACGCCCGGGCGCTGCTCGGCCTGGACGAGGCCGCCGCCCAGGAGCGGCTGGCCCAGCGGATCGTCGCCGAGGGGCTCTCGGTCCGCTCCGTCGAGGAGATCGTCGCCCTCGGCGGGGACGCCCCCAGCGGGCCCGGGCCCAGCGGGGACCCACCCCCGTCGCCCCCAAGCTGGCGGTCCTGGCCGAGCGCCTGTCGGACCGCTTCGAGACCCGGGTCAAGGTCGACCTCGGGCGGGCCAAGGGCCGGATCGTGGTCGAGTTCGCCTCGATCGACGACCTCGAGCGGATCGTGCGCCTGATGGCGCCGGACACCGAGGTGCCGACCGGCGGGGACGACCCCGCCTGAGCCGCTACGCGGTGCGGGGACACCGGGACACCCGGGACGCACGAGACAGCTGAGGCGGCAGCTACCAGTTACGTGCTGTGGCTCGGGGACCTGTGTCGCTGTGTCGCTGTGTCGCTGTGTCTGTCTGTGTCGTTGTGTCGTTGTGTCGCTGTGTCGACAAGCGCGGGCCTGCGCCGCGGGGGCGGAGAACCGTGACGACACAGCAACAGGGCGATCTGTCGTTCTGTCGATCTGTCGACACGACGACATCTCGACGAGGGGACCCTCGCTCTCGCGACTCCAGGCACGTCGACCTGTCCACCTCGCGACGTGTCGACACCTCGACACGACGACACGTCGACACGTCGACACGTCGACACCTCGACGTCATGGGATCGCGTTGCCCGCCTCGACCTCCCTGGGGGCTTACGGCCGGCCGGTGGGCGGGGCTACCCTCGGGGCGACCTCGGGACCGGCCGCGACGGAGGTGCAGGTGTCCCGGCGCTGCGCCAGCCTCACCCTGGACAACCTCAGCGACCTGCCGCGCGCCTGCCGGCGCTGCGTGTTCTGGGAGCTGGACCCGGTGGCGCGCGAGGCCGCCGAGGAGGCCGGCGACGTCGAGCTGGAGAAGGAGGCGTGGCTGTCGGCCACCCTGCTGGAGTGGGGGTCCTGCGGCAAGATCGCCTACGTCGACTCGCTGCCCGCCGGCTACGTCACCTATGCACCGCCGGTGCACGTGCCGCGCAGCCTGGCGTTCCCGACCTCGCCGGTCTCGGCCGACTCGGTGCTGCTGATGACCGCCCGGCTGCTGCCGGAGTTCGCCGGCGCCGGGCTGGGCCGGATGCTGGTCCAGACCGCCGCGAAGGACCTCACCCGGCGGGGGGTGCGGGCGGTGGAGGCGTTCGGCCGGGCCACCCCGGCCGACGGCAGCGAGCTGCCGGTCGGTGGGTGCGTGGTCCCGGCCGACTTCCTGCTGGCCGTCGGCTTCAAGACGGTCCGGCCGCACCACCTGTTCCCCCGGCTGCGGCTGGACCTGCGCACCGCCCTGTCGTGGCGCGAGGACGTCGAGGTGGCCCTGGAGCGGCTGCTGGGCTCGATGAACCCCGAGCCGGCGCTGCGCCCGGTCTAGGGCGAGGCCGTCAGACCCGCAGCCAGTCCGGGATCCGCAGCACCCCGGTCACGGCGTCGTCCTCGGGCGCGAGGTACATGCGCTGCACAGCCGCGGCGACGGCCTCCGCGAGGGCGTCCCGGAACGCCGGGTCGGCGAGCCGCGCAGCGTCGCCCGGATGGGACAGGTAGCCGACCTCGACCCGCACGGCGGGCATCCGGGTGCGCCGCAGCACGTCCCAGGTCTTCGCGTGCACCCGGCAGTCGACCAGGTCGGTGCGGGCACAGATCTCGCGCTGCACCAGGTCGGCCAGCCGCTCGCCCACGGTGGAGTAGTGGCCGTAGCCGTCGTTGCCGTAGTAGTAGGTCGCGACGCCGGAGGCGGCCGGGCTCGGGTGCCGGTTGGCATGCACCGACAGCAGCAGGTCGGCGCCGGCGGCGTTGGCGAAGCTGGCCTGGTCCTCCTCGCTGGGCCCGTCCGGTCCGGCGCCCTCCGGGCCGCGGGTGAGGAACGCGGAGGCCCCGGTCGCACTGAGCCGCCCCTCGAGCCGGGAGGCGATGTCGTAGACGACCTCGTCGTCGGAGGACATGTCGCCCGTCGGCAGTCCCGGGTCGATGATGATGAGCTTGCCGGCGAGCGCGGGCCCGGCCCGGGTGATCGCCTCCGAGTCGCGCATGTCGTGCGGACGGCCGCCGACGACCGTGCGGCTGAGCTGGGTGAGCGCCTTGAACGTCGCCGGGCCGCAGGTGCCGTCCGAGGCCACCCCGATGTTGCGCTGGAACTCGCGCAGCGCCTGCTCGGTCTCGGCACCGAACAGGCCGTCGACCTTGCCGCAGTCGAAGCCCATGTCGAGCAGCCGCTGCTGGAGGCTCGCCACGTCGTCCCCGGCCATCAGCCGGGCCGGGACGTAGAACAGGATGCGGTCGCCGAGCCGCCACCGGGCCTCGTCCAGGGCGTGATAGGTACGCGCCCCGACGACGCCGTCGACCGAGATCCCGCGCGCCTGCTGGAACGCACGCACCGCGCGGTCGGTCGCCTCGTCGAACAGCGCACCCTCCGGGTCGAGGAGCTCGGCGCCCTCACCCTCGTGCAGCAGGCCGAGCACTCCGAGCTTGGCCCGGATCTCGGCGACCGCGGGTCCGGAGTCGCCGCGGCGGTAGGCCGGGACGCCACCCGGCGGGGTGCCGGGGCTGGAGTGGCTGGCAAGGGGCATGGGCGCGGACGCTCCTGCGAGGTCTCGGCGGGCGGCGGGTCGACGCCGGGAGGTCGGAGCCTACCCCTGCGGGCCGCCCTCGTACCCCCTCGCCGGGTGCTGTGGAGAACCTCAGATGAAGTCGGCGAGATCCTTCAGCAGCATGGCCTTCGGCTTCGCGCCGACGATCGACTTCACGACCTGGCCGCCCTGGTAGACGTTGAGGGTCGGGATCGACACCACGCCGTAGTCGGCCGCGGTGCGGGGGTTCTCGTCGACGTTCAGCTTGACGATCTCGATCTTGTCCCCGTGCTCCCCGGCGATCTCCTCGAGGATGGGCGACACCTGACGGCACGGCCCGCACCACTCGGCCCAGAAGTCGACGAGCACGGGCTTGTCCCGCTGCAGCACGTCGGCGATGAAGCTCTCGTCGGTGACGGTCTTGGCTCCCACAGGAGGTCCTCTCTGGTCGTGCGTGACGGGGGGTCAGACGGTGAGGCTGGCCTGGGCGACCTGCACCGGGTCCTGCGTGGCCGCGGCGTCCTCGAGCGAGGTGAGGTACCGCTCGGCGTCGAGGGCGGCCGCGCAACCCGTTCCGGCGGCGGTGATCGCCTGCCGGTAGATGTGGTCGACGACGTCGCCGCAGGCGAAGACACCGGCCAGGTTGGTCCGGGTGGTCGGGTGCTCGACCAGGACGTACCCCTCGTCGTCGCGACGCACCTGCCCGTCGACGAGCTCGCTGCGCGGGTCGTGCCCGATGGCGACGAACAGGCCGGTGACGTCGAGCCTGGTCTCCTCGTCGGTCGTCACGTCGCGGAGGGTGACGCCGTCGACCCTGCTCTCCCCGTGGACCGCGACGACCTCGCTGTTCCAGCGGAAGCTGATCTTGTCGTTGGCGAACGCCCGCTCCTGCATGATCTTCGACGCGCGCAGGGAGTCGCGGCGGTGCACGACGGTGACGCTACGGGCGAACCGGGTGAGGAAGGTGGCCTCCTCCATCGCGGTGTCACCGCCGCCGACCACGACGATGTCCTGGTCGCGGAAGAAGAACCCGTCACAGGTGGCGCACCACGACACGCCACGGCCGGAGAGCCGCTTCTCGTCGGGCAGCCCGAGCTCGCGGTAGCCGCTGCCGGTGGCCAGGATCACGGCCAGGGCGCGGTGCTCGCCCCCGCTGCCGTCGGTGACGACCTTGACCTCGCCGGTGAGGTCGACGGCCGTGATGTCGTCGCTGACCAGCTCGGCGCCGAAGCGCTCGGCCTGGGCGCGCAGGTGGTCCATCAGGTCCGGGCCCATGACGCCCTCGGGGAAGCCGGGGTAGTTCTCGACGTCGGTGGTGTTCATCAGCGCACCGCCGGCGGTCACCGAGCCCTCGAACAGGACGGGTGCGAGGTTGGCGCGGGCCGCGTAGATCGCGGCGGTGTAGCCGGCCGGCCCGGAGCCGATGATGATCACGTTGCGTACGTCGTCCACTGCGGTCTGAGCCTTCCGGTGGGGTCGCGCACGGCCGAGGGGGAGGCCGGGCGGTCGTCTCTGGAACCGATCCTAGAGGTCGGTCATTCCCCGTCGGACGGTGTCACGACCGCGGCACGTGGGTGAAGTGCAGGAAGGTTCCCACGGGACAGGTGGGCTCGACGACGTACACGAACAGCTGCCCGGGGTCGTCCGGGTCGGGCAGCACGACGACCGCGGCCGGGCGGCCCTCGAAGGTGGCGAGGTCCACGGCCAGCGGCTCGGTCGCGGCGTCGGACAGCCGCGTCACGCAGATCCGCAGGGCCACCGGGTCGGCCAGCCGCCCCGCCGGCAGGCCGGCCGTGTCGCGGGCCGCCCCCGGGGACGGAGCGGTCCGTGCCCCGGCCTCGCCGCGGTACTCCGCGACCGGGGGGCCGAGGTCGCCGGTGACCAGGCCGCCGGACCCGGCGGCGAGCGACGCCGGGGTCCAGTCCCGCCCGCTGGCGGTGATCGGCGCCGGCCCGCCGGCAGCGCCCCCCACGGCGCCGCCCGCGGACTCGGCGCCCGAGTCGGCGCCCGTGGTGGCCGCGTCGCCGTCACCGCCGCGCGGCAGCGCCGACACGGCGATCCCGCCCAGGCCGAGCACGAGCACGACGGCCGCGGCGGCCTGGAGCAGTCGCATGCCGCGGGGTCCGTCGGGCCGTCGCAGGGGCGTGACGGTGGTGGCCGCCGCGGCCGCCACCGGCTCGTCGCCGACGGCGGGGGACGCGGCCAGGGCGGCCAGCGCGTCGTCGAGGCGGCGGGCGACGTGGTCCGGCACCGGACCGGCGTCAGCGACGGCGGCGAGGCGGGCAGGGAGGTCGGTGAGGGTCGCCAGGTCGGCGCGGCAGGCCGCACAGGACTCGAGGTGCCGTCGGGCGGCCGCCTCGCCGTCGGCGTCGAGCAGGCCCTCCTGCAGGTCGGCGAGCGTGTCCGGCTCGAGATGGTCGGGCCGGTCGGGCCGGTCGTCGTGTGTCACTGCTCGCCTCCCTCCGTGCTCGGTGGTGCTCCGGTGGCCGGTGCTGTCCCGGGTGGGACGTCGGGGTCGCCCTGCGGGTTCCGGTCGCGCAGCAGCGGCAGCAGCCGGGCCCGGCCGCGCGCGCACCGGCTCTTCACCGTGCCGGTCGGGCAGTCCAGCACCCGGGCGGCGTCCTCGACCGACCAGCCGTACATGTCGACCAGGACCAGCGCGCTGCGCTGCTCGACCGGCAGGGTCGCCAGCGCGGACGCGACGTCGAGGGCGGTGGTGCGGGCACCGATGTCGTCGCGGCGGTCGGCGAGGCGACGGTCCTCGTGCTCGGGCAGCGGGTCGGCCGGCCGTACGGCGCGGCGGCGGGCCCGGTCCAGGCAGGCGTTGACCACGATCCGGTGCAGCCAGGTGGTGACGGCCGAGTCGCCCCGCCAGGCCGACCCGCCGCGCCCGGCTCGGAAGGCGGACAGCAGCGCGTCCTGCAGCGCGTCGGCGGCCTCCTCGGGATGCCCCAGGGTCCGCAGCGCGACGGCCCACAGCCGGTCGCGGTGGCGCCGGACCAGCTCACCGAACGCGTCCGGGTCGCCGTCGGCGTGCGCAGCGAGCAGGTCCGCGTCGCTGCGCCCGTCCTCGGTCCGGTCGCCCGACGGTGTCACCTGCACCACGGTAGGTCGACACGGGCGGTCGATGGCTCAAGCGCGCCGCGCACGCGAGCAGCAGGGCTACCCGCCGCGGACGGCGACCTCGGTGATCTCCCCGCGGAAGTCGGAGCCGACTGCGGGCAGTGCCGTGAGCCAGACCAGCAGGTAGCGGGCCCGCAGCGCCTCGCGCGGCCGGAGGGTGGCCTGGCCGTCGACGTCTGGCTGCGGGTCGGCCACGACCCGGTAGTCGTCGGCCACCGCTCCCGCGCGGTCCGCGGCACGCAGCTCGAGCCCCGTCCCGCCACCCCGGGTCCGCACGGTCACGGCCGAGACGTCCTGGGCCGAGCCGAGGTCGAGCAGCAGGCCGACGCCCTGCTTGAGGCCGGTGTCCCCGAACTGGTCGAAGTAGGTCTTCGTGGTCCAGGCCGTCGCGCGGTCGCCGTCGACCGCGAGCCCGACCCGGTCCTCGTTCTCCTCGCCGTCGTCGCCTTCGGGGTCGAAGCTGCGGACCGACTCGACGGCCAGTGGGGCGCCGGTGGCGGAGGGCGTCGCGGAGGGGGACGCCGACGGTCCGGCCGCCTGGGTCTCGTCGTCGCCGTCGAGCAGGGTGAGCACGGTCTGGCTGCCCGCCAGGGTGAGACCGACGAGCAGCACCAGCGCGACCGCCGCCCAGGCGAGCAGGGTCGTCCTGGCCGGGCGGCGCCGGCCGATGTCCTCGTACGGCGCGATGTGTCCCGGCGGGTAGGAGTCGGTCGACGACTGCGCGGGCAGCTGCCCGACCGCCGGCACCCGGGTGGTGTGGGCCTCGCCGAGGGCCGCGGCCAGTGCGCCCGGGTCGTGCAGCGGCGGGCCGTGCGCTCCGGGCACCTCCAGCGCCCGGGCCACCACCTCGTCGAGATCGTGCGGCACCCCGGCGCGGACCTGGCGGGGGCTGCACAGGGCCTCGCCGTCGTGCGGCGCCGGCGCCAGCCCCGCGGTGGTCCCGCCCGGCCAGCGCGCGGTCAGCGCGGCGTAGGCGACCTGGGCGGCCCCCTGCGTGTCCCGGCGCGCCGCCGCGGCGGGCTCCCAGGGCCCGTCGGCGTCCAGGCCGCGCACCGCCGCCTCGACGGCGAGGCCGACGATCTTGACCTGCCCGTGGTGGGTCCGCAGGACGTGCTCGGGCTCCAGGCACAGGTGGGCCAGCCCGTCGCGGTGGGCGGCACCGAGCGCCTCGGCGATCTCGACGGTCATGGCCCGGACCTCGGGCCCGGGCAGCGGGCCGTCGGCCAGCAGGGCGGTGAGGCTGGTGGCCCTCACCCACTCGTTGACCACGTACACGACGCCGTCGACCTCGCTGGCGTCGAGCACGCGCAGGAACCGCGGGTCGGTGACGGCCGCGGCCCGCCGGGCGGCGCGCAGCACGCGATCGGCATGGTCGGCATGGTCGGCGTCGGCCGGGAGGAGGCAGACCCCGACGGCCCGGTCGAGCAGCTCGTCGTGCGCGCGCCAGTACGTGGTGCCGGCCGCCTCGCCGAGGTGCTTGTCGAGGCGGTAACGGTCGACGAGCCGGGTGCCCGGCTCGACGGCGTTCGGGGGCACGGGACTCCTGTCGGGACGCGGGGACGGCGGCACGCTCCGCACGAGGCGGACCGCACCATCGTAGGTGGCCCTACCCCGCCGGTCGGCCGGTCAGTCCTGGTCCGTCCGGCCCGGTCGCGCCTCGGTCCCCCAGGGGCTCAGCGGGCGCTGAGGCCCTGGACCGAGGCGCGTACCTGGGTCCACTCCCGGGTCCGGCTCCAGCGGAACAGGACCAGGGTCGGGGCCTCGCGACGGACCAGCAGGTGCACGGTGCCGTCGGGGTCGATCTTGAAGCCGGTCGTCGAGACCGCGTTGTGCTTGTTCTGCTCGGCCGCGACCTGCTGGGCCACGACGTAGGTCTGCTGGATGCTCTTGGACAGCTGCCAGGTCTCGGACGCCTCCCGGGCGGCGTAGCGGCCCTGGTCGGCGAGGGTGGCCTTGGTCGAGCCGACCGAGATGGCGTCGAACAGCACGACGCCGACGATCGCCAGCGTCACGGTGAGCTTCGTCAGCCAGCCCAGCACGATGCCCCCGGCATCGGCGTGGGAGCCGGGTCCGGGCGTGGTGGCGCGGCGCAGGGTGGCGAGCACGTCGAGCATGCTGTCTACGTCGGCGTGGGTCGGGCGCGCCTTGAGCGCGGACGGCCGGTCGTCAGCGGCGGACGCGCGCCAGGAGGTCGGTGAGCTCGCGCACCCGTAGCGCCCTGGCCAGCGCGGCGTAGACGGCGAGCACGACGACGCCGCCGGCGACGAGCGCGGCGAAGGTCGCCGGCCGGCCGTCGCCGGCCAGCCGGTCGACGCCCCGGGCGACCGCCCAGCCGAGCACCCCGGCCGGCACCGCCGCGACGAGCAGCCGCACGTAGTGGCGTACGACGGCATGACCGTCGAGCCCCCCCGTCCGTCGCCGGAGGACCGCGGTGGACAGCGCCAGCCCGCCGACGTAGGTCAGCGAGTAGGCCAGCGCCACCCCCGCCATCCGCCAGCGCAGCGGCAGCACGGCGTAGGCCGCGAGGGCCAGCACGATGTTGGTGCCGGCGACGGCGAGCTGGAGGAGGAACGGAGTGCGGGTGTCCTCGAACGCGTAGAACCCGCGCAGCGCGACGTACTGCGCGGAGAAGGCCGGCAGCCCGAGGGCGAAGGCGGCGGCGACCACCCCGATGTAGCGGGCGCCCTCCGTGGTCACCTTGGGGCTGTCGAACAGCAGGCCGGTGAGCTCCGGGCCGAGCGCGACCAGCGCCGCGGCCGCCACGACGACACCGACGCCGGTCAGACGCCACGCCTCCGACAGCGACGCGCGCACCGCGGCCAGATCACCTGCGGCTGCCTCGCGACTCATCCGGGGGAGCATGCCGGTCATCACCGAGACCGTGACGATCGAGTGCGGCAGCACGAAGATCAGGTAGGCGTTGGAGTAGGCGAGGATGCCGACGCCGGTGGAGATCCCGGCCGCCTTCGCCTCGGTGCTGGTGGCGTAGCCCAGGTTGACGATCACGGCGTAGGCCACCTGGTTGACCAGGACGAACAGCAGCGTCCAGCGGGCCAGGTCCCCGGCCCGGCGCAGCCCCACCCCGCGCGGGTCGAGCCGGAACCGGAACCGGAAGCCGGTGGCCCGCAGGACCGGCACGAGCACCAGCGCCTGGACGGCGACCCCCGCGGTGGTGCCGCCGGCGAGGAAGGCGATCTCGCCCCGGCTCAGCGAGGTGGGCACGTCGGGGTCGACGGTGAACAGGGCGATGAAGGCCAGCCCGATGGCGATCGCGACGAGGTTGTTGGCGACCGGCGCCCACATCATCGGGCCGAAGCTGCCGCGCGCGTTGAGGACCTGGCTGAGCATCGTGTAGAGCCCGTAGAAGAAGATCTGCGGGAGGCACCAGTACGCCAGCAGCGCGGTGACGTGGGCGTCCGAGGCGGTGGGCTCGGCCATCAGGGTGTACAGCCCGATGAGCAGCGGTGCGGCGACCGTGGCCACCGCGGTGATCACGGCGAGGACCACGGCGGCCAGGGTCAGCAGCCGGTCGGTGTAGTCCTGGGCCCGGGCGGCGCCGGCCTCCATCGCGCGCACCAGCTGCGGGACGAAGACGGCGTTGAGCACGCCGCCGGCCAGCAGGATGTAGACGATGTTCGGCACGGTGTTGGCGACCTGGAAGCTGTCACCGGTGACCGCGGTGCCGATCGCCGCCGCGAGCACCGCGGCCCGGACGAAGCCCAGCGCCCGGGAGGCCACGGTGCCCGCCGCCATCACCGAGGACGCGCGCAGCAACGACCCCCCGTCGCCGGTCACGCGGTCACGTCCGCGGTCCGGCCGGCCGGCTCGGCGGGATCGTCCGGGTCGGCGGGACCGTCCCCGTCGTCGTCGCTGCCGCGCACCCGGCGCACGACCCTGATGCCGGCGGCGAGGAAGAGCACCACGGCGGCGGCGACGGTGATGTACAGCGCGACCGCGCCGATCTCGGTCACGTTGATGCGCAGGGCGACGGGCGCCGTCTGCAGCTGGGCGCCGCCGGGTGTGTGCAGGGTGGCGTCGACCACGACCGGGCCGCCGGCGACGGCCGTCGCCGGCACCTCGACCTGGATCTTCTGGCCCGGGCCGATCGGTGGCACCTGGACCTGCGACAGGCGCAGCCGCGGTGTCTGGGGCCGCAGGCGCAGCACCACGTTCACGGTCTCGGGAAGGTCGTTGACCAGGGTGATGGGGATCTTGCCCGTCTTGCTGCCGAAGGTGAAGCTGCCGGGCTGCACCGTGACGCTCGTGCGCAGCCCGGAGAGGTAGCTGCTCTCCAGCGCGAACCGGTTCGACCGAGCCTCGGGCCGCCCGCGCCACCAGGACGAGGCGAGGCGCCGCTGGGAGGACAGCAGGCCGGGCACCAGGGCCGTGCCGTCCTCGAGGACGGCGGCGAGGACGGAGGTGCTCTCGCGGAAGGTGTCCCTCGCGACGAGGTAGGACTCGGGCAGCTCGGCCTGCCGTTCGTCCCGCGGGTAGCGCAGCCGCTCCCGGTCGACCTCGGGGGGCCGGGACGCGGCCAGCTCACGCAGGCTGACCGGTGCCGCCCAGGGAGCGGAACCCACGGCCACGAGCTGGTCGAGGTAGGTCTGCGAGGGCGCCCACCGGCGGGGCGGCATCGCCACGATGGTGCGCCCGGTACCGGTGCTGGGCAGCTCGGCGGTCACCATGGCCGTCTCGGCGACCACCCGCTGCGCGGCCAGGACCGGGCTGGTCGGCGCGGGCCGGGCCTGCGCCAGCAGGTCGGTCAGGACGGGGTCGGCCAGCAGACCCGCCACCGGTCCGGCGCGGGAGGCCAGCCGGGCCCGGCCGGAGGGCGTGTAGCTCAGGTCGATGGTGGCCGGCAGCGCGCGCCCGTCGAGGACGGCGGTGGTCGCCCCCGAGCGGGCCAGGGCGGCCAGGGTGGCCCGGTCGAGGTAGCCGTCGACCGGCCAGGCCAGCTCGGGCGCGACGATCGCCGAGGGCAGCAGCTGCGCCAGGACGGCCTGGCCGTCGGTGCGGGCCCGGGCCACCTCGCCCGGCGCGCCGTGGCGGACCAGGGCCACCAGGTCGGGGTCGCCGTAGGGCAGGGCGAGCACGACGGCGCCGGCGGTGGCCTGCTGCAGCTGGTCCAGGAACTGCTGGGCCAGCGCGGAGCCGCCCCCGGCGACCGGCCGGCCGTTGTCCCCGCGGACCTGGTAGCCCCCCGCGTCGGCCATGTCCTGCACGGCCTCGACCAGCTCGGGGTCGATCGCCCAGGTGAGGGCCGCGCCCTGGTCCAGTCGGCGGCCGGCCGTGAGCAGCCGGTCCAGCCGGCCGCCGGGGGCGAGGTCCCCGGCGAGGCTGTCGTCGGCGAAGATCCCGTCGGCCAGCCGGGAGGGCGTCCCGGCCAGGGGCCACACCCAGCTGAAGCCGGTGGGGCTGAGGTCGCCCGACGCGGGTGCCCAGGGCAGCAGCGACCGGGTCAGCGCGACCCGGGCACCCTCCGCGCCGGACCCGCGGGTGCCGACGACCTCGACGCCGAGGACGTGCACGCCGAACACGGTGAGCTCGTCGAGGTCGTCGAGGGCCCGCTGGAGGTCGAACGGTGCGGCCGTGCCCGGAGCGAGGTCGCCGAGTGACACCTCGGCGACCACCTCGCCGTCGCGGCTGGCGACCTGCCCGGCGATCACCGCCGCCAGCTCCGACCGGCTGCCGAGGGGGGTCTGGGACAGCCGCAGCCGGACGGCCGCGTCACGCAGCGCCGCGTCACCACGGTTGGTCACCGTCCCGGCGACCTGCAGCACCGTCCCGCTGGTCGCCACCGCCGGCGTCAGCGTGGTGACCTCGAGGCGGATCCCGGCGGCCGCGGCCGCGGGACGGGCTGCGCCGGGGGCCAGGACCAGCGGCAGGACGCACAGCAGCGCGGCGAGCAGCGCCGGTCCGCTGCGCCCCGCGCCCCCGGAGCGCGACGCGCGGTCCGGGGAGGTGCTCACGCGGAGTCCGCGAGCAGGCCCGCGGCGGTCTCCGCCAGGCGGCGCTCCCCGGCGTACGCCAGCCGGTTGCGCAGCTCGGGCAACGGGACCCAGGCGACCTCGTCGACCTCGACGTCCTCGTCGCTCAGCTGGCCGCCAGATGCCTCGAGCAGGTAGTGGTGCACGGTCTTGTGGATCCGGCGGTCCTCGGCCACGAACCAGTAGTCGATCGTGCCCAGGGCGGCCAGCACCCGGCCGCGGATGCCGGTCTCCTCCTCGACCTCGCGCACCGCGGCGTCCTCGTGGGTCTCCCCGGCCTCGACGTGGCCCTTGGGCAGCGACCAGAGCAGCCGCCCGCGCCGGTCCAGGCGGCCGATCAGGGCGACCTTCGGCACCGGCTCGCTGCGGTCGACGACCAGCCCGCCCGCCGAGGTCTCCTCGACCTTGCGCAGGCTCCGGCCCCGCCCCTCCGGCCCCCGTCGGCGCCCCGGCGGACGTCGTCGGGGCAGTGGGGCAGAGGTCACCCCTGGATCGTATCCAGCCACCGGAAGGTCCCCCGGGAGCCCGCCGGGCGCCCGGGCGGGGCGCGCGCCCGTACCCTTGCCTCCCGTGCCCGACGTCCCCGCCCAGCCCGCCACGCAGGACCGGCAGGCCGCCCAGCGCCGGCTCGCCGCCGGGCTCGTGACGCTCACCCCGCTGCTGGCCGGCCTGGCCGAGCGGTTCACGGCGACGGGCCACCGGCTCGCCCTGGTCGGCGGCCCGGTGCGCGACCTGCTGCTCGGCCGGCCCTCACCGGACGTGGACCTCACCACCGACGCGCGGCCGGAGGTCGTGCGGGACCTGCTGCGCGACTGGGGTGACGCGTGGTGGGAGGTCGGCATCGCCTTCGGCACGGTGGGCGCCCGCAAGGGCGAGCACCTCGTCGAGGTGACGACCTACCGCGCGGACGTCTACCGCAGCGACTCGCGCAAGCCCGAGGTGACCTTCGGCGACAGCCTGGAGGGCGACCTGCTGCGCCGCGACTTCGCGGTGAACGCGATGGCCGTCGACCTCGCGACCTCCGCCTTCGTCGACCCGTACGGCGGCCTCGAGGACCTGGCGGCCGGGGTGCTGCGCACGCCGGGGCCGCCCGAGGTGTCCTTCGAGGACGACCCGCTGCGGATGCTGCGCGGCGCCCGGTTCGCGTCCCAGCTGGGGTTCACCGTCGACCCGGCGGCGCTCGCCGCCATGACCTCGATGGCCGGCCGGATCGAGATCGTCTCGGCCGAGCGGGTGCGTGACGAGCTGAGCAAGCTGCTGCTCGCCCCCGACCCGCGCGCCGGGCTGGGCCTGCTGGTCACCACCGGCCTGGCCGAGCACGTCCTGCCCGAGCTGCCCCGGCTGGCCCTGGAGATCGACGAGCACCACCGGCACAAGGACGTCTACGAGCACAGCCTGACCGTGCTCGAGCAGGCGATCGGCCTCGAGTCCGTCGTGGGGCCGGGCGGCCCGGACCTCGTCCTGCGGCTGGCCGCGCTGCTGCACGACATCGGGAAGCCGAAGACCCGCCGGTTCGAGCCGGGCGGCGGGGTCTCCTTCCACCACCACGAGGTCGTCGGGGCCAAGCTGACCCGCGCCCGGCTGCGTGCGCTGCGCTTCCCGAAGGACGTGGTCGAGGACGTGTCCCGGCTGGTCGAGCTGCACCTGCGCTTCCACGGCTACGGCACCGGTGCGTGGACCGACGCGGCCGTCCGTCGCTACGTCGCCGACGCCGGCCCGCTGCTGCCCAGGCTGCACGCGCTGACCCGGTCGGACTGCACGACGCGCAACAAGCGCAAGGCGGCGGCACTCGCGCGTTCCTACGACGACCTCGAGGCGCGCATCGCCCGGCTGCGCGAGCAGGAGGAGCTGGACTCCATCCGCCCCGACCTCGACGGGAACGCGATCATGGAGCTGCTCGGCGTGCCTCCCGGCCCGGTCGTCGGCCGGGCGTGGGCCCACCTCAAGGAGCTGCGGATGGAACGCGGCCCGCTCGCCCGCGAGGACGCCGAGGCCGAGCTGCGCCGCTGGTGGGCCGCCCAGCCCGACACCCCCACGGCCGGCTGACCCCCGCTACCCGCCGACGGTGCGGGCGGTGCGCGCAGTGAGCCGCCGGGTGGCGCGGGCGTAGCCCAGGGCGGTCAGCGCGTAGCCACCGGCGATGACCGCGTACACCGCGGGTGAGTAGCCGTCGGCCGGCAGGGCGGCGGCACCGAACGCGGCAGCCGAGACGAACGCGATGTTGAAGATGACGTCGTAGAACGAGAAGACCCGGCCGCGGTAGGCGTCGTCGACCGAGGTCTGCACGATCGTGTCGACGCAGATCTTGGAGCCCTGGGCAGCGACGCCGAGCACGAACGCCCCGACGTAGAGCAGCCACTCGGCCAGCGCGCACGACGAAGACCGCCTCGGCCGCGGCGGCCAGGCCGAAGCAGATCGTGATCCAGCTCTGCTTGCTGATCCGGTGGGTCACCTCGGGGGTGACGATCGCGGCCACGAAGAACCCGGCCCCCGACGCCGCGAACGCAGCGGCCAGCCCGGACAGCCCGCCGTCGACGTCGGCCGGCTCGTGGAAGTGGTTCCGGAACAGCAGGATCGCCGAGATCGTCGAGACCCCGTAGAAGAAGCGGTGCGCGCCGATCGCGGCCAGCGCGTGGCCGGCGGGGCGGTGCGACCAGATGTGCCGCGCCCCGTCGACCAGGCCCAGGGCGACCTTGCGGACCGCCGCGCGGGTCTGCGGGGGCTCACCCTCGAGGTCCGGGCCGAGCAGGTCCCGGTCCATCCGTGCCGCGATCCCGGCCGCCACGGCGTAGGCGGCCGCGGCGACCACGATCACCTGCGCGTCGGCGACGTTGCCCTCGCCCAGCAGCCGCTTGAGCGCGAAGCCGATGCCGCCACCGGTGATCGCCACCACGGTGCCGGTGGTGGTCGACACCGAGTTGGCCATCACCAGCTCGTCCCGGCTCACGACGTGCGGCAGGGCGGCCGACAGGCCGGCCAGGAAGAAGCGGTTCACCGACAGGCAGGCCAGCACCGCGGCGTACAGCGGGATGCCGGTGACGCCGGTGGCGCTGAGCGCGGCGACCCCGAGGACCATGCCGGCCCGCAGCAGGTTGGCCACGACCAGCACCTGCCGTCGCCGCCAGCGGTCCAGCAGGACGCCGGCGAACGGCCCGACCAGCGAGTACGGCAGCAGCAGCGTCGCGAACGCCGCGGCCACGCTGCCCGCCGAGGTCTGGCGCTCCGGGGAGAAGAAGAACAGGCTCGCGAGCGCGGCCTGGAAGGCGCCGTCGGCGGCCTGCGAGGTCAGCCGGGTCGCGAACAGCCGCCGGAAGTCGCGGTGCCGGACGACGGCGCGCAGGTCACCGGCGAAGGACACCTCCGCAGCCTATGTGTGGGGCGGCGAGGCGACGGCGCGCGGTGATCCACACCGGACCCTCGGGCGCGAACCCGAGGATCCGGTGTGGCTCCCGCCGGATCAGCGCTCTACCTCGCCGTGCTGTCGCGGGCGGCTCGTGCCTCGCCGACCACTCCGTCGGCTAGCGCTCGATCTCGCCGTGCTGTCCGGCGATCTCGGCGTACGCCGCCTCCGCGGGCGGCTCGTGCCTCGCCGACCACTCCGTCGGCTAGCGCTCGATCTCGCCGGCGATGAACTTCTCCACCAGGTCGCGCGCCATGTCGTCGTCGTGCTGCACGGGCGGCGACTTCATGAAGTACGACGACGCCGAGAGGATCGGGCCGCCGATACCGCGGTCCATGGCGATCTTCGCGCACCGGATCGCGTCGATGATGACGCCCGCGGAGTTCGGGGAGTCCCAGACCTCGAGCTTGTACTCGAGGTTGAGCGGGACGTCGCCGAAGTTGCGGCCCTCGAGACGGACGTAGGCCCACTTGCGGTCGTCGAGCCACTGCACGTAGTCCGACGGGCCGATGTGCACGTTGCGCGCGGAGAGCTTGTTCTCCATGTTCGACGTGACGGCCTGGGTCTTCGAGATCTTCTTCGACTCGAGCCGGTCGCGCTCGAGCATGTTCTTGAAGTCCATGTTGCCGCCGACGTTGAGCTGGTACGTGCGGTCCAGGATCACGCCGCGGTCCTCGAACAGCTTCGCCAGCACGCGGTGGGTGATGGTGGCGCCGACCTGCGACTTGATGTCGTCACCGACGATCGGCACACCGGCGTCCTCGAACTTCTTCGCCCACGCCGGCGTGCCGGCGATGAAGACGGGCAGCGCGTTGACGAAGCCGACACCGGCGTCGATCGCGCACTGGGCGTAGAACTTCGCGGCGTCCTCGGAGCCGACCGGGAGGTAGCAGACGAGGACGTCGACCTCCGCCTCGCGCAGGGCGGCGACGACGTCGACCGGCTCGTCGTCGGACTCGACGATGGTCTCGCGGTAGTACTTCCCGAGGCCGTCGAGCGTGTGCCCGCGCTGGACCGGCACGCCGAGCGGCGGGACGTCGGCGATCTTGATGGTGTTGTTCTCGCTGGCGCCGATCGCCTCGGACAGGTCCGATCCGACCTTCTTCGCGTCGACGTCGAACGCCGCCACGAACGTGACGTCACGGACGTGGTACTCGCCGAACTGCACGTGCATCAGCCCGGGAACGCGGCTCTGCGGGTCGGCGTCCTTGTAGTACTCGACGCCCTGGACCAGCGACGCGGCGCAGTTGCCGACGCCGACGATGGCCACTCGTACCGAACTCATGTGGTGCTCCTTCTGGTGGGTCACGTCGTGCCCGGCGCGGCGGGGCCCGCCAGGCCGGACGCGGGGGGTCGTCCGTCGGTCGTGCCGGCCCGCTCGTCGGTCGACGGGCGGCGGCGCCGCTCGTCGTCGATGAGCTCGGAGAGCCAGCGGACCTCGCGCTCGACGGACTCGAGGCCGTGCTGGTGCAGCGCGAGGGTGTAGCTGTCGACCCGCTCCCGGCTGCGCGAGAGCGCACCGCGGAAGCCGGCCCGTCGTTCCTCGAGGCGCGAGCGACGCCCCTCGAGGATCCGCAGCCGGGTGGCTGCGTCGGTGCGTCCGAAGAAGGCGAAGTGCACGCCGAAGCCCTCGTCGTCCCAGGCCGAGGGGCCGCTCTCGCCGAGCAGGGCCGCGAAGTGCTCCTTGCCCTCGGCCGTGAGCTGGTAGACGATCCGGGACCGCTTGCTTGTGGTCGTGGGGTCCTGGGCCTGCTCGGTGACCAGGCCGGTGGCCGCGAGGTGCTTGAGGCAGGGGTAGAGCGTGCCGTAGGAGAAGGCCCGCAGGGCCCCGAGGGTGGCGCTGAGCCGCTTGCGCAGCTCGTAGCCGTGCATGGGGGCCTCGTGCAGCAGGCCGAGGACGGCGAGCTCGAGGACGTCGGTGCGTCTGGCCACCGTGCCACCTCCTGCCACCCCGACCGGGTCTCGAACGGTCCGCACGATGTATCGCGCCGATACATCGAGACGATAGGCGGCGCGCGGTCGGTCCGCAACCGCGGGGGCGGTCGTACGCTCGCAGGGTGTGGTCCCAGCGTGGGGTGGTCGACTACGGCCTGGCCCGGCGGGCGACGCTCGCGTCGCTGCGCGTCGGGGGGTCCACCACGCCGGACGACGTCTGCGACGCGCACCCGTACCTGCGCCGGGCCGGGCGCTTCCACGGGGAGGCCACCGACCGCTGCTGCCCCGTGTGCCGGCGCCCGGGTCTGGTCGAGGTCCGCTACGTCTACGGCGAGCAGCTCGGCACCGGCGCCGGGCGGGTCAGGAGCCGGGCCGAGCTCGAGGCGATGGCCCGCGAGGTCGGGGAGTTCCGGGTGTACGAGGTCGAGGTCTGCCTCGACTGCGGGTGGAACCACCTCGTCCGGTCGTTCGTCCTCGGTGACGGGGTCGACCGGCGGGGCTCCGGTGCCGCCCCGCCGGCTCGGCGGGCGCGTTCCGGGACGGGCGGGAAGGGGTAGTCAGGGGAACGCCGTTACCCTGGCCCACCGCCGCACCCGCTCGACCCCCGGCCACCTGCCTGCACTCGGCGCCGAAGGAACTGGACCCCGTGAGAGTCGACTACCCGCGCGAGGCGTACGACGGCTTCCGTCGCTACCTGCCGTCCTTCAAGCAGCTCCTGGTGCTGGCCGGAGTGGGCTTCCTCACCCTGGTCGCCGCTGTCGGCGTGGCCTACGCGGCGACCGACATCCCCCAGCCGAAGTCGCTGATCTCGGCGCAGACGACGATCGTCTACTACGACAACGGCAAGACCGAGATCGGGCGGTTCGGCGACCAGAACCGGATCATCATCGGCCTCGACCAGGTGCCCGACCACGTGCAGAAGGCGGTGCTCGCCGCCGAGGACCGGTCCTTCTACGAGAACCGCGGCATCTCCCCGTCCGGCATCGTGCGGGCGTTCTGGTCCAACCTGCGCGGCGGCGCCACCCAGGGCGGCTCGACGATCACCCAGCAGTACGCGAAGAACGCCTACCTGACCTCGGAGCGCACCTACACCCGCAAGGCCAAGGAGTTCTTCATCGCGGTGAAGCTGGCCCGCCGCGACGACAAGGACAAGATCCTCGAGGACTACCTCAACACCATCTACTTCGGTCGCGGTGCGTACGGCATCCAGACCGCCGCGCAGACCTTCTTCGGCGTCGACGCCAAGGACCTCACCGTCGAGCAGGGGGCGGTGCTCGCGTCGGTGATCCGCTCCCCGGCGAACTACGACCCGGAGGAGAACGCCGACCGACTCACCGGCCGGTTCGACTACGTGCTCGACGGCATGGTCACCAAGGGCTGGCTCGAGCAGTCGCGGCGCTCGGGCATGTCGCTGCCCGAGCTCGCCGAGGGCAAGAAGGCCCGTGGCGGGCCGAGCTACTACCTGATGGACGCCGTGCGCCGGGAGCTCAGGGCCAACGGCTTCACCGACCGGGACATCGACCTCGGCGGGCTGCGCGTGACGAGCACCTTCGACCGGCGCTCGCAGCGCGCAGCGGTGCGTGCCGTGCGCCAGGAGCGGCCGCGCGAGAACGCGCGCAACGTGCACATCGGGTTGTCCGCGGTCGAGCCCGGCACCGGGGCGGTCGTCGCGATGTACGGCGGCGCCAAGGCCGGCGGTCTCAACGAGGTCACCCAGGCCCGGGTGCAGCCGGGGTCGTCGTTCAAGCCGTTCGCGCTGGCCGGGGCGCTCGAGGACGGGATCAGCCTGAGGAGCAGGTTCACGGGCAACTCCCCGCTCGAGGTCCCCGGCACCGACAAGGAGGTCGGCAACGAGTTCGACCGCGACTACGGCTCCTCCGTCGACCTGGTGACCGGCATGCAGGAGTCCATCAACACGGTCTTCGTCGACCTCACCCTCGAGATGGGCGCGAAGAAGGTCGTCGACGCCGCGGTCGCCGCCGGCATCCCCGAGGACACCCCGGGGCTCGAGGCCAACGCGGTGACCCCCCTCGGCACCGCGTCGGTGCGCAACATCGACATGGCCAACGCGTACGCCACCCTCGCGGCCCAGGGCGACCGCGCGCAGTGGCACGTGGTCCAGGAGGTGAAGGGTGCCAACGGCGGCGTGCGCTACCGGGCCGACGAGGGCACCGAGCGGGTCTTCCGGCGCGACGTCATGGCCGACGTCAGCCACGCGCTGCAGCAGGTGGTGCGCAGCGGCACCGGCTCCGAGGCCCGCGCCCTCGGCCGGCCCGCCGCGGGCAAGACCGGCACCGCGGCGCTGCGTCCGGACACCACGACCTCGGCCTGGTTCGTCGGCTACACCCCGCAGCTGGCCGCGGCCGTCGACTTCTACAAGGGCACCGGCAAGGCCGACCTCGACGGCGTCGGCGGCCTCTCGACGTTCTTCGGCGGTGAGTACCCGGCGCGGATCTGGACGGCCTTCATGACTGCCGCCCTGCAGAACCAGGACGTCGAGGACTTCCCGCCGCCGGCCTACGTCGGCGAGGCGGTCAACCCGCAGCCGACCTCCACCCCGACGCCGACGGAGTCCCCCAGCACGCCCTCGGAGACGGCGACCACGCCCACGGAGTCCGCGACCGTGCCGCCGAGCCCGTCGCCGGGACCGCCGAGCACGCCGCCCGGGCAGGTGACGCCGACACCCACGGACAGCGGCGGCGTCACCATCTCGCCGCCGGCACCGGGCGGGTGAGCGCGGGCGGGCTCGTCGTCCCGTCGCGGGACGACGACGTCGTCCGCCTCGGCAGCGAGGCGATCGGGGGCCCGCTGGGGCGGCACGCCTCGCCGCGACGCGGATGGTGGACGCCGGTGCGCGTGCTGGTCGCGCTCACCTTCCTGACCTGCGGGCTGGGGCTGGTGCAGAAGGACTGGTGCCGGGACAACGGCTGGGCGTCCCCCGGCGTCTACACCCACGCCTGCTACAGCGACGTCCCGCCGCTCTACCACGGTCGGGGACTCGCCGACGGCGAGATCCCCTACCTCGGGCAGACCGAGGACCGGCAGGTCGAGTACCCCGTGGTGACCGGTCTGGTGATGTGGGCGACCGCGCAGCTGGTGCCCTCCGAAGGCACCCCCGCCGAGCGGTCGCGCTGGTACTTCGACATCAATGCGCTGACCGCCGCGCTGGCGGCCGCGGTCGCCGTCGCGGCCACGGCGGCGCTGGCCGGCCGGCGCCGGTGGGACGCCGCGATGGTGGCGACCGCGCCGGTGCTGGCGCTGAGCGCGACGATCAACTGGGACCTGTACGCCGTCGCGCTGCTGGCGCTCGGGATGCTGGCCTGGGCCCGGGAGAGACCGCTCGCCGCGGGACTGCTCATCGGTCTCGCGGCCGCGACCAAGTTCTACCCGCTGTTCGCGCTCGGGCCGTTGCTCGTGCTGTGCCTGCGGGCCGGCCGGCTGCGCGAGTTCTGGGCCACCCTGGTCGCGGCCGTCTGCGGCTGGGGCATGGTCAACGTCCCCGTGATGCTGGCCGACTACGAGGGCTGGTCGAGGTTCTACCGGCTCTCGGAGGAGCGAGGCGTCGGCTGGAGCACCATCTGGCTGGTCCTGCAGCACCAGGGCCACCCGGTGCCGGTGGAGCACCTCAACCTGATCTCGGGCGGCCTGTTCGCGCTGGCCTGCGCCGGGGTCGCCGTGCTCGCGCTCGCCGCGCGCCGCCGGCCGCGGCTGCCCCAGCTGGTGTTCCTGGTCGTCGCCGCGTTCCTCGTGACCAGCAAGATCTACTCCCCCCAGTACGTGCTGTGGCTGCTGCCGCTCGCGGTGCTGGCCCGGCCGAGGTGGCGCGACCTGCTGGTCTGGCAGGCCGCCGAGGTCGTGCACTACGTCGGCATCTGGATGCTCTTCGCCGGCTTCTCGCCGGGACGCCCCGAGCGGGCGCTCGGCGAGGACGGCTACGACCTGACGGTGCTGGCCCACCTGGTCGCGACGCTGTGGCTGATGGCCGTGGTCGTCCGGGACGTCCTGCGGCCCGAGCACGACCCGGTCCGCTCGCCGGCCCCCGGGTCGGTCGTCGGCGGGCCGGACGGCCAGGGTGCCGCCGAGGTCGACGACCCGGCCGGCGGGGTGCTGGACGGGGCCCCGGACGCCCTGCGCCTGGTCGCGTCGCGCGCCGGCCCGGACGGCTGAGGGCTCAGGCCGGCAGCGGGGCGACGCGGTCGGGGTGCACCGTCGTGAGCCGGACGTCGCAGTCGAGCTCGTCACCGATCGCCGGCGGCGGGACCGAGGCGGGCAGCAGCAGCAGCGACACGTGCATGTGCGGGGGCTCGGCGAACCAGCGCTGCCGGCCCCGCCACCGGAACGGCGAGAGCGACAGGTTGGCCGCGGCGAGCGTCCCGGCGGCCAGTGCCTTGCCGCGCCCCACCGCGCCGCGCACGGTCCGCGGCGCCTCCAGGGCCACGCCGTGCGCGGTGCCGCCCCCGACGACCACCAGGTGGCTGTCGCGCGGTGCCCGGCGTCGCCGGTAGCCGTAGTGCGTGCCGCGGTCCAGCCGGTGCACGTCGAGGACGGTGCCGCGCGCCTGCAGCGCGCCCCGGTCCCCCAGCCAGAGGCCGGTGCCGATCCTCGGCCGGAACGTCGTGGCCGGGAACTGCGCACGCAGCCCGGCGAGCTCGGCCTCGGACAGGTGGCTCACCCACGCGACGCCGGTGGGCACCCCTGCGCCGGCCAGCCTCCGCAGCCAGTCGGCCACCTCGTCGCCGGGCCGGTACCCGCCGTGCCGGTCCATCGGCAGGTGGAAGGCGACCCCCTCCGTGCGGATGCCCTCGAGCGCCTGTGCCAGGGCGGGCAGGTCGTCGGTCCCGAGACCGTGCCGGTGCATCGAGGTGACGGCCTCGACGACCAGCCGGGCGTCCCCGCCTGCGCGCACGGTGGCGAGGTGCGCCGCGGTCTGGAGCACCCGGCCGGTGCTGTCCGGCCGGGGCCGCGGGTAGGGCGGGGTGAGCACCAGGACGTCCCCCGGGAAGGCCGCGGCGACCTCGGGCAGCTCGTCAGCGGTACCGACCGCCACGGTGTCGACGCCGAGCAGCGCGGCCTCGGCGGCGAGCCGGGCGTTGCCGAGGCCGTACCCGTTCCCCTTGACCACCGGCACGATCCCCGGGGTCGCCTCGACCGTCGCGCGCAGGTGCCGGCGCCAGCGCTCCTCGTCGACGTAGAGCGAGAACGTCATCGTGGGCTCAGCGCCTGCTCATGTAGAGGTCGAACGCCTTGAACAGCACCTTGTTGAGCGGCAGGTCCCACTCGCCGACGTACTCGACGGCCTCCCCGCCGGTGCCGAGCTTGAACTGGATCAGGCCGAAGTGCGGGTCGTCCTCGGAGAGGGTGTCGGTGATGCCGCGCAGGTCGTAGACGGTGGCACCGGCGGCCTTCGCGTCGCGCAGCATCGCCCACTGCACGGCGTTGGACCCCCGGACCTCGCGCTTGCCGGTCGACGAGGCGCCGTAGGAGTACCAGGCGTGCTGACCGACCCGGACCATCGTCGTGGCGGCCACCAGGTCGCCCTCGTGCTCGGCCAGGTAGAGCCGGATGCGCTCGGGGTCCTCGGCGCGCATCGCGGTCCACATCCGCTGGAAGTACGACAGGGGCCGGCCGGTGAAGTGGTCGCGCTCCGCGGTCTCCAGGTAGAGCGCGTGGAACGCCCCCAGGTCGGACTCCTCGCCCTGGCGCACGGTGACGCCGAGCTTGTCGGCCTTCTTGATGTTGCGGCGCCAGAGCTGGTTGAAGCCCTTGAGCACCTCGTCCTCGTCGCGGTCGCCGAGCGGGACCTGGAAGACGTACTGCGGCTGGCCGGCGCCGAAGCCGGCCTCGGCGTCGGGGGCCCGCCAGCCGAGCTGCGCCAGGGTGGTGACGACGCGCTCCCCCACCGGGTCGGTGCCGTCCGGTGGGACGTCGGCGAGGCGGGCCGCGCCCTCGGCGATGGCGGACTTGACGGTCGCGGCGGCCCAGCGGCGGCGCACGACGGGCGGGCCCATCTTCACGCCGAAGGCCCCCGCCGCGTGCAGGTGATCGACCATCGGTGCGAGCCACGCCCCGAGGTCGTCGGTGCCCCAGTCGAGCACCGGCCCCTCGGGCAGGTAGGCCAGGAACTTCTTCACCTTGGGCACCTGGCGCAGCAGGACCAGGCCGGCGCCGACGAGCTCGCCCCCGCCGGCGTCGTCGTACCAGCCGAGGCTCTGGCTGCCCCACTCGCTCTTCACCGCGGCCCACGACGGGCACTGCAGGAAGGACGCGGAGGGCCGGGAGGCGACGAACGCCAGGTGCTCGGCGCTGCTGATCGGACGGACGGCGAGCGCCATGGGGGCGACGGGCTCCTCGGCGAGGCGACGGGTGCGGCAGGTCGGGCACGAGGCTACCCAGCAGACCCGGCCCGGACGCGCGACGGCCGCCGCCCCGTGCCTGCGGGTGCGGCGGCCGTCCGGCGTGCGGTCTCGCATCCCTGCGAGCGGTGCGCGCGGTGCTGGGGGTCAGCCCTGCTGCAGGACCGCCTGGGCCTCGATCTCGATCGTGATCTTCTTCGACACCAGGACGCCGCCGGACTCGAGGGCGACGTTCCAGGTCAGGCCGAAGTCCTCGCGGTCGATCTCGGTCTTCGCGGTCACGGCCAGCTTGGTGTTGCCGAAGGGGTCGTTGGCGACACCGTCGAGCTCGACGTCGAGGGTCACCTGGCGGGTGACGCCCTTGATGGTCAGGTCGCCGGTCACCACGAGGTCGCCGCCCTTGCGCGAGACGACCTTCGCGTTGCCGAAGGTGAGCGAGGGGTGGGTCCCGGCGTCGAAGAAGTCGTCGCCGCGCAGGTGCGCGTCACGGTCGGCGGTGCCGGTGTCGATCGAGGCGGCCGCGATGGTGGCCTCGGCGGTCGAGGAGGCGACGTCCTCCCCGACGGTGATCGAGCCGGTGAACTCGCGGAAGCTGCCGCGGACCTTGGTCACCATGAGGTGCCGGGCGACGAAGCCGACCCGGGTGTGGGTCGGGTCGATGACGTAGGTGCCGGCCGCGGGCAGCGTGGTGCCGTCGACGACGCGGAGGGCGGGGGTGGCGGTCTGCTCGGTCATGGGAGGTCCTTCGGGGGAGCGGAGGTGGTGGATGTCTGTGTGAGCAAATACTGCACTCTCAATATTCCTGTTGTCAAATAGATGTAGGATGAGCCGCATGGACAGCGACACCGGGACGAGCGACACCGGGACGAGCGACACCGGGACGAGCGACACCGGGACGTTCGACGACGAGCGCCTGACCCTCATCGGGCTGCTGGCCGAGACCTGGGCCGGTGTGGCCGCCCACGGCCAGGCCCACCTGGCCGGGCACGGGCTGGTCCCGGCCGAGTTCGAGGTCTGCATGCGCCTGGCCCGCTCCCCCGAGGGGTTGCTGCGGATGAGCGACCTGGCCGCCCAGACCCGCCTCACCTCCAGCGGCATCACCCGCCTGGTGGACCGGCTGGTCGAGCGGGGGCTGGTCGCCCGGCAGGCCTGCGCGAGCGACCGGCGGACCACCTTCGCCGTGATCACCGACGAGGGCCGGGAGCTGCTCGGGCGGCTGCTGCCCGCGCACCTGGACATGATCGAGACCTGGCTGGTCGGCCCGCTGCGCAGCCAGGGGGCGCTGGCCGGCTTCGAGGCCGCCCTGCGCATCCTGCGCGACCACGCCGCGCCGTGCGCCACCGCCGGCGCCGACGGCGCCGGCCGCCCCGTACCCGCCTGAGCCCGGCTGGAGCCGGGTCGACGGACCGGGCGGGCGGGCGGGCGCCGGGCGGGTGCGGGCTCAGGCCGGCAGGTGCGCGCGCAGCCAGGCGATGTCGGCGCCCTGACCGTCGGCGCCACCCGGGGTCTCGCAGACGACCGGCGCGCCGGCGGCGGTGACGACGGCCACCAGGTCGTCCCCGGCGATCCGGCCGGAACCGAAGTTGGTGTGCCGGTCGGCGCCGGAGTCGAACTCGTCGCGGGAGTCGTTGGCGTGCACGAGGTCGATGCGCCCGGTGGCCGCCTTGACGCGGTCCACGACCCCGGCGAGCTCCTCGCCGCCGGCGTGGGCGTGGCAGGTGTCCAGGCAGAAGCCGACGCGGTCGAGGGTGGCCGCCTCCAGCCGGTCCTCGAACACCTCCCACAGCCGGGCCAGCCGGTCGGTGCGCCGGGCGACGGCGCCCTCGCCGCCCGCGGTGTTCTCGATCAGGACGGGCAGCGGCGGCACCCAGCGCTCGAAGGTCTTGGCCCAGTTGTCGAACCCGCTCTCCGGCTCGGCGTCCTTCAGCACGTGCCCGCCGTGCACCACGATCCCGAGCGCGCCCAGCTCGGCGGCCGCGGCGGCGTAGGTCGCGAGCAGCTGGCGGCTCGGGATCCGGATCCGGTTGTTGGCCGTGGCGACGTTGAGCCGGTACGGCGCGTGCACGTACAGGTCGATCCCGGCCGCCTCGGCCTCGGTGCGCAGCCCGGCCAGGCCTCCGGGGTGCGCGACGGCCGGAGCCTTCCAGCCCTGCGGGTCACCGAGGAAGATCTGCACCAGGTCGGCGCCCCGGGCAGCCGCCTCGGCCACCGGGTCGACCGGGTCGACGTGGGCACCGATCCGGAGGGACGTCATGGGCCGACCCTACGACCGGGCACCGACCGGGTCTGTGGACGGATTTCCCGCCGCCCGCCACGGCCGGGTAGCCTGGCTCACCTGGCGTCCCGCCCGACCGTCCTGACGGGCCGGGTGAGGCGCCGGACGCACGCACCGCCCCGAGCCGCTCGACCGAGCCGGTCCGGACGGTAACCCTCCTGCCACGGAGAGACCGTGGCCGCCGAGTCCAGAGGAGGTGGGTTGTCCGCATGCGTCACTACGAGCTCATGGTCATCCTCGACCCCGACATCGAGGAGCGCACCGTCGCTCCCGCGCTCGACCAGTTCCTGACCGTCGTCACCAAGGACGGCGGGAGCGTCGAGAAGATCGACATCTGGGGACGTCGCCGGATGTCCTACGAGATCACCAAGAAGTCCGAGGGCATCTACGCCGTCGTCGACCTCCAGGCGGAGCCCGCCACCGTCAAGGAGCTCGACCGCCAGCTCAACCTCAACGAGGCCGTGCTGCGCACCAAGGTCCTCCGTCCCGACCAGCGCTGACGCGCCGACCCTTCTCACCTCCAGAGGTTCACTCATGGCCGCAGGCGACACCGTCATCACCCTCGTCGGCAACCTCGTCGACGACCCCGAGCTGCGCTTCACCCCCAGCGGTGCGGCCGTGGCGAAGTTCCGGATCGCCTCGACGCCCCGGTTCCTGGACAAGGCGACCAACGAGTGGAAGGACGGCGAGAGCCTCTTCCTCTCCTGCAACGTCTGGCGCCAGGCAGCCGAGAACGTCGCGGAGTCCCTCCAGCGCGGCATGCGCGTGATCGTGCAGGGCCGGCTCAAGCAGCGGTCGTACGAGACCAAGGAGGGCGAGAAGCGCACCGTCTACGAGGTCGAGGTCGACGAGGTCGGCCCCAGCCTCAAGTCCGCCACGGCGAAGGTCAACAAGACCACCCGCGGCGCCGGCGGCGGCGGCTTCGGGGGCGCTGCCGACAACGACCCGTGGGCCTCGGCCTCGCCCGCCCCGGCGGCGACCAGCGGCGGTGGTGGCGGCGGCTGGAACGCCCCCGGCACCTCCGACGAGCCGCCCTTCTAGCCCACCCCCGAGTTGTCAGCCTCGCGCGCTGCCCTACCGGCGCTAGCGGCTGACAAGTCTCATGGGAGCACCACGCTCCACCTGTCCTGATTGACCATCCCGGCACGAGCCGGGCATCCGAAGTCTGGAGCACCACGATGGCCAAGCCACCGCCCCGCAAGATCAAGAAGAAGGTCTGCCAGTTCTGCAAGGAGAAGGTCTCCTACGTGGACTACAAGGACACCGGCCTGCTGCGGAAGTTCATCTCCGACCGCGGCAAGATCCGGGCCCGCCGCGTGACCGGCAACTGCACCCAGCACCAGCGCGACGTCGCCACGGCCGTGAAGAACAGCCGTGAGATGGCGCTGCTGCCCTACACCAGCACCGCGCGCTGAGGGGGGCGACCGACATGAAGCTCATCCTCACCCAGGAGGTCGCCGGCCTCGGCGGCCCGGGCGACGTCGTCGAGGTCAAGGACGGCTACGGCCGCAACTACCTCGTGCCGCGCGGCGCCGCGATGCGGTGGACCCGTGGCGGCGAGAAGCAGGTCAGCTCGATCCGGCGCGGCCGCGAGGTGCGCGAGGTGCGCGACCTCGGCCACGCCGGCGAGCTGAAGTCCGAGCTCGAGCGGCTCACGCTGAAGGTCCCGGTCCGGGCCGGCGCGGGCGGTCGGCTCTTCGGCGCCGTCACCGGCTCCGACATCGTCGACGCCGTCGGGCGCGCGGGTGGCCCCGCGGTCGACAGGCGCCGGATCGAGATCGGCCAGCCGATCAAGACGGTCGGCGACCACCAGGTCACCGTCCGGCTGCACCCCGAGGTCGTCGCGACCCTCACCGTGCAGATCGTCGCCGCGGCCTGACGCCGCAGCACGTCCTCCCGACGAGAGCCCCCGCCGCCCCCGGGCAGCGGGGGCTCTCGCGCGTCCGGCTCGCTAGGGTCGCCGTCCGTGACGACGCCCTCCTCGCCCCCCGACGCCTGGACCGCCCCCGCGGTCGAGCGCTCCGACTTCCCGCTGGTCGCGCCCGAGCGCGCTGCGCTGGAGAACATGCTCGACTTCTACCGCGAGACGCTGCGCTGGAAGTGCGCGGGACTGACCGGCAAGGAGCTCGAACGCCGGGCGGTCCGGCCCTCGGCCCTCTCGCTGCTCGGCCTGGTGCGGCACCTGGCCGACGTCGAGCGGATCTGGTTCGTCCGCCGGGTCGGCGGGGCCGACCTGCCGGCGTACTTCAAGACCGAGGCGAACAACGAGGCCGACATCGACGACGCCGAGGCCGCCGGGGCGCAGGAGGCGTTCGCCGCCTACCAGGAGTCGGTCGAGGCGGCCCGGGCCGAGGCGGCCCGGCACGGCCTGGACGAGACCTTCACGACGGTCACCCGGGCCGGCGACACCCTGACGTACGACCTGCGCTGGGTCTACCTGCACATGGTCGAGGAGTACGCCCGCCACCTCGGCCACGCCGACCTCCTGCGCGAGCGCATCGACGGCCTCACCGGCTCCTGACCCCACCGCTCGTTTGCGACCTCGGTCACCGACACGCCGGTGTCCGGTACGGCGTGTCGGTGAACCAGGTCGCAAACGATCATCGGGGGGACCAGTGCCGGTCACCTGGCGGGCAGGCTCGCGCCGGTCACCAGCCACGCCTCGCCGCGCCAGCGCGGTAGCAGGGTGAGCAGCCGGGCGAGCAGGAAGCCGTTGAACGCCCACCACAGCGCGACGAGTCCGCCGTCCGCCGCGAGCACGAGCAGCGCGAGCGGGGTGAACGCGAGCAGCGTCAGCACGCCCGCGGCCGCGAGGTAGCGGCCGTCACCCGCGCCGATGAGGACGCCGTCGAGAGCGAAGACGACACCGGCCACCGGCTGGAACACGCGCGGCGACCACCAGGACCTCGGCGAGCAGCGAGCGGACGGCCGGGTCGTCGGTGAACAGCGGCACGAAGGCGAACCGGAGCACGACCAGGGCGACACCGAGGAGCACGCCGGACAGGGCGCCCCACTCGACCATCCGCCGGGTCGCCGCCCGGGTGCCGGGCACGTCGGCGGCGCCGAGGTAGCGGCCGACGATCGCCTGCCCGGCGATGGCCACCGCGTCGAGCATCAGGGACAGGAACAGCCAGATCGTGAAGGCGACCTGGTGGGCGGCGATCGCGACGGTCCCGGTCGCGGTGGCGACGTAGGTCATCAGCAGCAGCGCCGCGCGCAGGGTCACCGTCCGCACCACCAGCGGCACACCGGCCCGGCCGGCGGCGCGGATCCCGGGCAGGTCCGGCCGCAGCGACGCGCCCTCGCGCTGCGCGCCCCGGACCACCACCACGAGGAAGGCGGTGGCCATCCCGGCCTGCGCGAGGACGGTGCCCAGGGCCGACCCGGCGATGCCGAGCCCGGCGCCGTACACCAGGGCGACGTTGAGCCCCACGTTGGCGCTCGCCCCGACCGCGGCGACGACGAGCGGCGTGCGGGTGTCCTGCAGGCCGCGCAGCACGCCGGTGGCCGCGAGCACCACGAGCATCGCGGGCAGCCCGGGCAGCGAGACGTACAGGTAGGTCAGCGCGTACGGCGTCGCGTCGGCCGAGGTGCCGAACGCCGCCACGAGCGGGCGGCCCGCGACGGCGAGGGCGACCGCCAGGAGGGTCCCGAGCCCCAGCGCCAGCCAGATCCCGTCGACGCCCTGGGCGATGGCCGCCCGGAGGTCGCCCGCCCCCACCCGGCGGGCCACCGAGGCGGTGGTGCCGTACGCGAGGAACACGCACACCGAGACCGCGGTCGCGAGCAGGGCACCGGACACCCCGAGGCCGGCGAGCTGCGGGGTCCCGAGATGGCCCACGATGGCCGAGTCGGCGAGCAGGAACAGCGGCTCGGCGACCAGCGCGCCGAACGCGGGCACGGCCAGCCGGAGGATCTCCCGGTCGTGGGCACGGCGGGTCGACCGGGTGGCCGGAGCGGCCGCCGGGCGTCCGGATGTCGGTCGCACCGTCCGCATCGTAGACAGCCGGGCCAACTTTCTCCGGTCCACAGGCGGTGGACGGCAACGGTGCAGCGGACGGGCGGTGCGGCGCCGATGCCGGGCGCGTCGTCCACAGGCCCGTCCACAGGAGGTACCCGGCGGCACGCCCACGGTCCCCAGCCGGAGCGGCCGTCGTCCACAGGTCGTCCACAGGGCGGATTCGTGGCCGGGCCGGAGGAGCCATAGCGTCGCCGCGTCCTGCGAGAGGTTGTGTCCCGAGAGGTTGTGTCCGGGGTCCCTGGCCTGATGGGACGCACGCACAGGCCGTCGGGGTGGAGCAGAGGGGGTTGGCGTGAGCATCGCGGAGTTCCCGAGCGCTCCGTCGGCGGGCGAGCTGATCCGCACCCCGCCGCAGGACCTCGCGGCGGAGCAGTCGGTGCTGGGCGGCATGCTGCTGTCGAAGGACGCGATCGCCGACGTCGTCGAGGTGGTCCGCGGCCACGACTTCTACCGTCCGGCGCACGAGCTGGTCTACGAGGCCGTCCTCGACCTCTACGGCCGCGGCGAGCCGGCCGACGCCGTCACGGTGTCGGCCGAGCTGCAGAAGCGCGGCGAGCTGGGCCGGGTCGGCGGGGCCCCCTACCTGCACACTCTGCTCCAGTCCGTGCCGACGGCGGCCAACGCCGGGTACTACGCCCGGATCGTGCGCGAGACCGCGGTCCTGCGCCGCCTGATCGAGGCCGGCACCAAGATCGTCCAGATGGGCTACGCCGGAGACGGCGACTCCGACGACATCGTCGACGCCGCCCAGGTCGAGGTCTACAACGTCACCGACCGGCGCACCTCGGAGGACTACCTCCCGCTCTCCGAGATCATGGAGGGCACCCTCGACGAGATCGAGGCGATCGGCTCCCGCGGCGGCGAGATGGTCGGGGTGCCCACCGGCTTCGCCGACTTCGACGAGCTGACCAACGGCCTGCACGCCGGCCAGATGATCGTCCTGGCCGCCAGGCCCGCGGTCGGCAAGTCGACGCTGGGACTCGACGTCGCGCGGTCGGCCGCCATCAAGAACAACATGGCCACCTGCATCTTCTCGCTGGAGATGAGCCGCAACGAGATCACCATGCGGCTGCTGTCGGCGGAAGCGCGGGTGCCGCTGCACCACATGCGCACCGGCCGGCTGACCGACGACGACTGGACCCGGCTGGCCCGGCGGATGGGCGAGGTCTCCAACGCGCCGCTGTTCATCGACGACTCGCCCAACATGTCGATGATGGAGATCCGCGCGAAGTGCCGGCGCCTCAAGCAGCGGAACGACCTCAAGCTGGTGATCATCGACTACCTCCAGCTGATGTCCAGCGGCAAGCGGGTCGAGAGCCGCCAGCAGGAGGTCTCGGAGTTCTCCCGCGCCATCAAGCTGCTCGCCAAGGAGCTCGAGGTCCCGGTCATCGCGATCTCCCAGCTCAACCGTGGGTCCGAGCAGCGCACCGACAAGAAGCCGCAGATGTCGGACCTGCGCGAATCGGGCTCGATCGAGCAGGACGCGGACATGGTCGTGCTGCTGCACCGCGAGGAACTCTACGAGCGCGAGTCGCCACGGGCCGGCGAGGCCGACTTCATCGTGGCCAAGCACCGCAACGGCCCGACGGCGACCATCACGGTCGCGTTCCAGGGCCACTACTCCCGCTTCGTCGACATGGCGGCGAACTAGCGCGACGAGTAGACGGACGCCTCCTGTCACCACCGCCGACATGACGTGTCACTAGGAACGACACGAAAGTGTCACCAGCCAATGTGGACCAGTGACACGACCTTGTTACCTATGACACCCCGCCGCCCCCCGTCCACCTCCTGTAGGGCCGATGAGGAAAATGGCGAACATGGATGGCAACCACCGGTTCATCGCTCACGGTCTGGTCGAGCGAGACGGGGTGTACTTGGTGCTTCGGCGACGCGAGGGCCGGTACCTGGGCGGTCAGTGGGACATCCCCGGCGGGACTGTGGAGGAGGGTGAGTCCCCGGCGAACGCGGCGGTGCGCGAGTGCTGGGAGGAGACGGGATTGCAGGTGGTCGCCGGGCCAGAAGTCACTGACTTCGAGAACCTCGACACCAACGGTCGGGACCTCAGGTTTCACACCGTGACCTACCACCTCGAGCTCATGGATGACCAGCCGGACGTCCGGCTAAGTCCTGACGAACACGACGACTTCCGCTGGGTCACGCCAGAATCAGCGGCGTCGCTGCCACTGGTCTGGCACGTGACCCGCACCTTTGCTGCTCTGGCCTCTTGTGGGTAAGCCGTCATGAGCCGTCACCGGTGCCATCTCATGTCGCCAGAGGTGACACTTCCGTGTCGTTGCACACGACGACGGGTCGGCCGTCGGGGTGTCCGGCGGCAGGTGAGTAGCGAGGCTCAGGTGCGGCGGGTGCCGGGCGGCCATGCTGCGGTGCATGAGACGACGTGAGCAGCCGGTCGGTGCCCTGCTGGCCGCAGCGCTGGCGCTGGCGGTGCTGGCCGGGCTCGGCGGGTGCGGCAACGCGATCACCGCCGAGATCGTCGGCATGGCGGCCGTGGCCGTCGACGACGACGGCAACCCGGTGCTGCTCGTACGGTCCTGCACCGACGAGGTGGACACGGTCGAGGTCGTCGGGTCCCGGGAGGGCCTCGCCGACGACCAGCCGAACCCGGTCCTGGCCTCCTGGACCACCCGGGAGCCGCGGGCGGGCACGCTCGCCCTCCCGGTGGCCCGCCCACCGGCGGGCTGGACGGCGCAGGACCCGGCCGGGGAGGCCGTCAGGTTCGCCGCCGACCAGCAGTACATCGTCCTCGGTGTGGCGTCCGGGGCCGACGTCGAGGTCAGCCAGGTGGACTTCCGTGGTGCCGATCTCGCGGGCCTCGACACCGAGCACGTCCTGGTCCGGCAGGCGACGACCTGGACGAGGGCCCGGTTCGACGCGCAGACCTGCGACGAGATGTCGCGGGGCTGAGCGTCAGGGGGCACGGTCGATCCGTGGACGTCAGCCGTTCGCCGTCCGGCCGGGTGACGCGCGTCACGGTGCGGAAACCAGCCGGCAATGCCGATCCCTCACCGTAGGACCAGCACCCCACCGTCGCTGAGGACACCGACCATGACCACGCACCACGAGGACGCCACCGCGTCCGGGCTCGCACCGGTCTGCGCGCTGCACGTGCCCGCCCGCGAGATCCGGCCCGGTGACTTCCTGCCGCCGCAGCGAGCCCTGCACGGCACCCGCTTCCGCGACCAGGGGTTCGTCGTCGGCGACAGCGACCGGGACGTCACCGAGCCGGCGGTCCTCTCCGGCCGGATGCTCGTCTTCGGGCCGGCGGGGACGCTGGACTCGCTCACCGTCGACGCCCACGTCGAGGTCCGCCGCCCCGAGCGGCGCTGCGCCTGAGCCGCCGCGAGCACGTGGGGACTGCTCCGCGAGGGTGACGGCGATCAAGGCGCACGCCGAACACGACGATGCCTAGGTCGTGACTCTGGCAACGCAGCTCGACCAGCAGCGGACCGCGCCGGACGACGGCTCCACGACAGCCCACGTCCCGGCACCGGCGCGCTTCGGGGTGACCGTGCCCAAGCGCTCGCCCGAGCTGGCGCACATGACGCTGCCCCGGCTGCGCACGTATCGCAAGACCCTGCTGGACGAGGAGCTGCGGGCGTCGTACTGGCGGCGTCTGGTCCAGGCGCGCCGCGACCTGCTCCGCGCCGACAACGCCCCGGGCGACCGCGCGGCGCTCCTGCACGCGCTGACCGAGCAGCGCGGCACGAAGGGGCGCCAGGTCATGCTGACGCTGCACCCGGACTCCGGCATGCCCATCCTCCCGCACCTGCCCGACCTCTGGGCGTCCGGCGTCGACGAGGGCGACGAGCGCACCCGCGCCGAGCTGTTCACCCGGCTCTCGTCCGCCGAGAGCGTCCTGTCGTCCTACCGCGAGGCCCTGCACAAGCGCCTCGACCGGGCCACCGACGAGCTGGTCGCGCGCTACCACGAGGACCCCACGCAGTGCTTCATGGCGCTGCCCGCCAGCGCCTGACCCGGGCCCGCCGCGCGCACCGGGCGACCCTGCTGACCGGGACCTGACGCGGCCTAGGGTGGACCGCGTGAGCACCGACCCCGCGACCACCTCCGGCCCACGGCTGCGCGCGGCCCTGGACGGCATCCCGACCTACAAGCCCGGTCGGCCGGCCGCGAGCCGGGACGGTGCCGTGGCGTACAAGCTGTCGTCGAACGAGAACCCGTTCCCGCCGCTGCCGTCGGTCCTCGACACCGTGCGGGACGCGGCGCAGTCGTTCAACCGCTACCCGGACATGCTCGCGACCGGCCTGACGCAGGCGATCGCCGACCGGTTCGACGTGCCGGTCGCGCACGTCGCCACCGGTACCGGCTCGGTGGGCGTGCTGCAGCAGCTGGTCCAGGCCACGTCCGGTCCCGGCGACGAGGTCGTCTACGCGTGGCGGTCGTTCGAGGCGTACCCCATCGTCGTGCAGGTGTCCGGTGCGCGGTCGGTCACCGTGCCGCTCACCGCCGGCGAGCACCACGACCTCGACGCGATGCTCGCCGCGATCACCCCCCGGACCCGGCTGGTGGTCGTCTGCACCCCGAACAACCCGACGGGCACCGCGGTGGGCCGGGCCGCGCTCGAGGCCTTCCTCGACGCGGTCCCGGCCGACGTGCTCGTCGTCATCGACGAGGCCTACCGGGAGTTCGTCCGCGACGGCGACGTCCCCGACGCGCTGGAGATGTACCGCGCCCGGCCCAACGTCGCGGTGCTGCGCACGTTCTCCAAGGCCTACGGCCTGGCGGGTCTGCGGGTCGGCTTCGCCATCGCCCACGAGCCGGTCGCCGACGCGTTGCGCAAGACGGCTGTCCCGTTCGGCGTCAGCGGCCTCGCCCAGGTCGCCGCCACCGCCTCGCTGGCCGCCGAGGGCGAGCTGCTGGAGCGCGTCGACCGGCTGGTCGCCGAGCGCACCAGGGTGCAGTCGGCTCTGCGCGAGCAGGGCTGGCACTCGCTGCCCGACTCGCAGGCGAACTTCGTGTGGCTGCGGCTCGGCGCCCGCACGGGCGACTTCGCCGAGGCCTGCGAGCGCGCGGGTGTCGTCGTACGTCCCTTCGCCGGTGAGGGTGCTCGCGTCACGATCGGCGAGCGCGAGGCGAACGACCTGTTCCTCCAGGTGGCCGAGGACTTCGCCGTCGCCTAGCGCTGCCCGCCCGACCCGGGTCCGGAGGGCCGGTGCGAGGGTGAGAAGGTCGTTGTCGTGCGACTCGACCACCTGTCCTACGCCGCAGGGCCCGAGGGCCTCGGCGCCTGCGCGCAACGACTGGGTGCCGCGCTGGGGGCCGGCTTCCGCGACGGCGGCCTGCACCCGCGCTTCGGGACGCGTAACTTCGTGCTGCCGCTGGCGAACGGTGTCTACCTGGAGGTCGTCGCAGCGCTGGACCACCCGGCCGCCGACAAGGCGCCGTTCGGCCACGCCGTCAAGGCCCGTGCCGAGGCCGGCGGCGGCTGGCTCGCCTGGGTGGTGGCCGTCGACGACGTCACCCCGATCGAGGCCCGCCTCGGCCGCCCTGCGGTCGACGGCCATCGCCGCCGCCCGGACGGGGTCGACCTGAGCTGGCGGCAGATCGGCGTCCTCGAGCTGCTGGACGACCCCGCGATGCCCTTCTTCGTGCAGTGGCAGGGCGACCCCGCACTGCACCCGGCCGCGGACCTCGACGGCGCCCGGGCACCGGGGATCACCCAGGTCGAGATCTGCGGCGACGCCGCCAAGGTGAACGACTGGCTCGGCGAGCCGGTGGCCAAGGCCGACTTCACGGTCGACTGGGTCGAGGCCGACGACCCCGGCCTGGTCGCGGTGCACTTCAGCACCGAGCGCGGCGTCGTCCGCATCGACTGACCCGCAACTCGCTCGCCCGGGCGAGCCGCTCGACCTAGGGTCCTGCAGTGTGCCCGGCACTCACGACGGCAGCGTGACCGCCCGCTCGGTCGGCTTCTCCCACGGTCCGCTCGAGGTCCTGGTCGACGTCTCGGTGACGGTGGGCCCAGGCTCGCGGCTGGCGGTGGTCGGGCCGAACGGTGTCGGGAAGTCGACCCTCCTCCGGCTGCTGGACGGTGCGCTCGCCCCCGGGACGGGCAGCGTCACGGTGGCGCCGCCGGAGGCGACCGTGGTGCTGCTGCCGCAGGAGCGTGACCGCCGGGTGGACGAGCCGCTGCGCGGCTACCTCGCGCGGCGCACCGGCGTCGCGGCGGCCGAGGAGGAGATGACGGCAGCCGCCGACCGCGTCGCCGCAGGTGGCCCCGGCCCCGGCGCCGGCGACGACTACGCTGCCGCGCTCGAGAGATGGCTGGCCCTGGGCGGCGCCGACCTGGACGGCCGTGCGCCCGCGGTGCTCGACCGGCTGGGCCTCGATACCGCCCTGCTGGAGCGGGACACGACCTCGCTGTCCGGCGGCGAGCTGGCCCGCTGCGGGCTGGCCGCGGTGCTGCTGACGCAGGCCGACCTGCTGCTGCTCGACGAGCCGACCAACGACCTCGACGTCGGCGGTCTCGCGCTTCTCGAGTCGTTCCTCGCGGCACGCAACGGCGGGCTCGTGGTGGTGTCGCACGATCGCGTGTTCCTCGAACGGGTCGCCACCGAGGTGCTGGAGGTGGACGAGTTCACCCGGCGCGGGCGGCTCTTCGGCGGCGGGTTCGCGTCGTACCTGGAAGAGCGCGAGCGAGCCCGGGCCTCGGCACAGGCTGCCTTCGAGGCGTACGACGAGCAGCGCGCGTCACTGCTTGCCAGGGCCCGCCGGGACCGCGAGTGGGCCCGGCAGGGCCAGGCCCGCGCCACCAGTGCCCGGGCCAGGGCGGCCGAGCCCGACAAGAACGTCCGCGCGCACGACAAGGCCGGCGCCGAGGGCCGCGGGGCGGCGGCCGCGAAGGTCCTGAGGCAGCTGGACCGTCTCGCCGAGGTCGGGGACCCGCGCGACCCGTGGCAGCTCCGGCTGGCCCTGGACCCGGCGACCCGCGGCCCGGACGACGTCGCGGGGCTCGCCGCGGCCGTGGTGCGCCGCGACGACTTCGTCCTCGGCCCCGTCGACCTCGCGATCGTCCGGGGTGAGCGGCTGGCGCTGACCGGTCCCAACGGCTCCGGGAAGTCGACGCTGCTCGCCGCGCTGCTGGGCCGGCTGCCGCTGACCTCCGGGCGCGCCTGGCTGGGGCGCAGCGTCGTGGTCGGCGAGGTCGACCAGGTGCGTCGTACGTTCGCCGCCGCCGAGACGCTGGTGGCCGCGTTCCGCACCGCGACCGGTCAGGACGAGGCGGAGGCCCGCACGCTGCTCGCGAAGTTCGGGCTCGGCGCCGACCACGTCGTGCGCCCGGTCGGCAGCCTCTCCCCCGGCGAGCGCACCCGCGCCGACCTGGCCCTGCTGATGGCCCGGCGCGCGAACCTGCTGGTGCTGGACGAGCCGACCAACCACCTCGACCTGCCCGCGATCGAGCAGCTCGAGGAGGCGCTGGCGACGTACGACGGGACCTTGCTGCTCGTGTCGCACGACCGGCGACTGCGCGACGCGGTACGCACCGACCGCCACGTGCTCGTCGACGCGGGACGGGTCCGGGAGGAATGACGGCGGGTACAGCCCCCCGCCCCCGTCGAGTGGCGCGCGACGGCGCCCTGCGGCGGGCCGAGACCGCCAGGTCGCGCCACTCAACGGTGGGGGAGACGGCCGGTCACGACGGTGCCGTCGAGGTCGTCGTCGGTGACCACCCGCGGCACCAGGCCGGCGGACGTCATCGCCGCTGCCAGCACCGGGCCCTGCCGGCGGCCGGTCTCCACGAGCAGGTGGCCGTCGGGGGCCAGCCACCCCGCCGCCGTGCCGAGCACCCGGCGGGCGACGTCGAGCCCGTCGACGCCGCCGTCCAGGGCGGTGCGCGGCTCGTGGTCGCGGCCCTCGCGGGGCAGCCGGGCGATCTCCGTGGTCGGGACGTACGGCGCGTTGACCGCCAGGACGTCGACCCGCCCGCGCAGCCGCTGCGGCAGCGCGGCGTCGAGGTCGCCCTCGTGGACCGTCCCGCCGACGGCCGCGAGGTTGCGGCGTGCGCACCGCACCGCGGCCGGGTCGACGTCGGCGGCGTGCAGCTCGATGCCGGTGACGGCGGTGGCCACCGCCAGCCCCACGGCGCCGGACCCGCAGCAGAGGTCCACCACGACGGCGCCCGGTGCGGCCACGGCGGCCGCCTGCCGGACGAGCAGCTCGGTGCGCCGGCGAGGCACGAACACGCCGGGCGCCACGGTGACCCGCAGCCCGCAGAAGCGCGCCCAGCCGACGACCTGCTCGAGCGGCTCGCCGCCGACCCGGCGGGCCACGAGGGTCTCCAGCTGCGCGCCGCCCGCCGCGTCCCGCAGGAGACGGGCCTCGTCCTCGGCGAAGACGCACCCGGCTGCCCGCAGCCGGTCGACCAGCGGGTCCGGTGTCACGCCAGCGGCAGGTCGACCACGGGCGTGAGCCGGGCCCGCCCGTCGCGCCCCCGCCCCGACTGCTCGACGACCACCCGCGCCGAGCGACCGTCCAGCACCAGGGTCGCGATCGCGTTGCCGTAGAAGGGACCGGCGAGCCGGTCCCAGGCCAGCGGCTGGTGCGGCACCCGCGACACCGTCCCCAGCAGGAACCGGGTCACCCGCTCCGCGACGCGCGACCAGGCGATCCGAAAGGCCACCTTCATGAACGCCGGGACGTAGTTGTGCACCGGGGAGCAGGTGAGCTGGTACACCGGGCTGGTCACCTCGCCCGGGAACCGGGCGCGGGCGGCGTAGGCGTGGTGCACGTCGCCGGAGAGCACGCAGATGGACCCGGGCGCACGACCGTCCGGACCGGCGTGCTCCCCCCGCCCGACAGCGGCGAGCAGGCCGGAGAGCCGGTCGAACGAGGCGCGGAACGCGGCCCAGTGCTCGAGGTCGGCACCTCGGCGCATCGTCTCGGCCCAGCGGGCGACGCGGGGGCCGCGCTGGCCCTCGGCGAGCACCTCGTTCCAGGACTCGATGTCGTGCAGCGCCCGGGCCATCAGCCACGGCAGCGAGGTCCCGACCAGCAGGTGCGCGTAGTCGCCCGCGAGCTGCTCCTCCACCCAGGCGAACTCCGCCTCGGAGAGCATCGAGCGCTCCCCTTCGTCCAGGATCCGGCCGCAGCGGGAGTCGAGGACGAGCAGCCGGATGTCACCCAGGTCACGGCGGTAGGACCACTGCGCACCCTTGCGGCCGTCGGCCTCCTTGTCGGCGGCGACGGCGAACTCCCGCAGCATCGGCTCGCAGTCGCCGTCGTGGGCGCGCACGCGCTGGTACAGCGCGTCGTCGGCGAGTCCCTGCGGGGACAGGTTTCCCAGGTGCTGGTAGACCCAGTACGACGACAGGCCACCGACGATCCGGTCCTCCCACCACGACGACTGCTGCACGTCGCGCCGCCACGCGGCCGAGGTGTTCCAGTCGTCGATCACGTCGTGGTCGTCGAAGATCATCGAGGACGGGACGGTGGACAGCAGCCACCGCACGTGGGGATCGCTCCAGCTCTCCGCGTACAGCCAGGTGTACTCCTCGTAGTCCTTGACCTGCTCGCCGGGCGCGACGGCGATGTCACGGCGGGCCCGGATCCGCGCGCGGACCGCCGGCGAGGTCTCGTCGGCGTAGACCTGGTCGCCGAGCATGACCACCGCGTCCGGCCACCGGTCGTCGGGGAGCCGGGCCATCCGCTGCGCGTAGGTGTCGAGTGCGTCGGGGGCGAAGTGGCTGTCGCCCTCCACCGCGTCGGGTGTGGCGTAGCGGCAGGAGCCGAACACCACGCGGAACGGCGTGGCCGGGTCCTGCGTCCGGATGCGCGAGGGCGGCTGGTCGCCGTCGGCGGGCGGCCAGACCGTCTCGCCGTCGAGCGTGACCTCGTACGGCGTCCGGGTGCCCGGCTCGAGCCCGTCGACGACGACGAGGGCGTAGTGGTGCCCGGCGACGGTCCAGGTCGGCTCGCTGCGCCCGAGGACGCCCACGGTGCAGGGGTCGGTGGTCTCGACCCAGATCGTCGCGTCGGTCTCCCCGACGTGCCGGAGCAGCGGGCCCAGCACGAGGGCGGTCATCGGTCGGTCACGACCGGAGGTCTACCACCTCGGCGCCCGCACCGACCGGCTGCGGCTCCGCCCGGGCCGCCGCCGCGCCCCGCCCGCGCGCCCGCTCCGAGGTCACCACCGGGTGCACGTACGCGTTGGTGGCGGTCAGCGCGATCGGAGCCGACCAGGTAGACGGTCCCCAGTGCCAGCCGCACCGCGCGGTGCCCGGCCGACGCCGTACGGCCTGCCGGGAGGGGTGTCACGACCGTGAGGCTCGGTGACTGCTGTCGGCGAACGAAGACTTGACCAGGGCGTTACACGGTGGCGCCCGGTTTCACCGGATCGGCCCTGCCGGGTGCCCGCTTTGCGCCATATGGTGGAGACCTCGTCGGCGAGCAGCCGGGCGAGCTTGTCGGGACACGAGCACAGTGGCGGGTGAGATGACCAGGTCAGCCGTCGTGCACGCCGCCCGCAGCGCGGGCCGCATGACCGGCGTCGCGACCGTGGCGCTCGCCGTGCTGAGCGCCGGGACGCTGGCCACCCTGGGTTTCGTCACCGCGGGGCGGCTGGGCGAGACCGCGCCCCGCGGGACCGTCTTCGACGTCCGGGGCGCTGACGTCCCCCCGCCCGTGGTGCCGACGCTCGGCCGCGCCGACCCGGTCACCCCCGCTCCCGGCGGCTCGTCCGGGACGGGCGGGTCCGGCACGGACGGGTCCGGGACGGGGCGCGACAGCGGGCCCGCCGACGAGCGTGGCGCCGGCTCGTCGCCCGCCGCTCTCGGCAGCAGCGGCTCCGGCGCGGCCGGCAACGGCGGCAGCAGCGGCGCCCGGCCGGGCCTGGCGGGCAGCGGCTCCGGCGCCGAGCCGGGGCCGCCGGCTCCGGCTCCGGCCCCCGGACCCCCGGCACCAGTCGGCCCGCCGGTCGCTCCGCCGGTTTCTGTGCTGCCCGTGCCGCCCGTGCCGCCCGTGCCGCCCGTGCCGCCCGTGCCGCCAGTGGTCCCTGCACCCCCCGCCCCCCCGGCGGCCGCGCCGCCCGCCCCGGTCACCGCGAGCGGCACGGGACCCGTGGCGCGCGCCACCGGCCCGGTGACGGTGCAGGCCGTCAGCGTGCTGGGCGAGAAGCGGTCCTCGACGAAGGGCCCGACGGCGAAGGCCACCCGACCTGACACGTCCGGCAAGCCCGCCAAGGGCCACCACGCCGAGCGCGACGACGACGCCGGCAAGGCTGCCGGGAAGGCGGACAAGGCGGCCGGGAAGGCGGACAAGGCGGCCGGGAAGGCGGACAAGGCTGCGTCCCGCCCGGGCGCGGTCCGGTCCCGTGGGGCCGGCCCCGCTGCCACCCCCGCGGTCACGGCCCCCGTGCCGAGCCCGCCCGGCCGGGACCGCGCCACGCGCCCCGGCGGTGCCGGCCGGGACGACGACGAGCACGACGACGACCAGCACGACGACGAAGCACGACGACGACGAGCACGACGACGACGAGCACGACGACGACGAGCACGACAGCGGCGGCCGAGGCCGGGGGCACGACAAGGACTAGCCGGGGCCGGTGCCGCGCCCGGTTCGTGGACCGGCCACCGGCGCGGGTACGTTGTCCCCGTCGTCTCACTCTGTGAGCCGGCAGCACGTCAGCCCCGACCGTCTCCAGCCTCGGGTGCGTGTCCACCGGGCCCACCGGCCTCGGCGGCCACGCCCCGTCCACCAGCCCGGACCCGGGCTCGCGGTGATCCCGCGGGTGCGCGCCCGGCGCGACGAGGAGTGACCGTGACCGACAGCGCCGTCGGGACGACCGCCGCAGGTGTCGTCGTCCCCCCGCCGAGCTCGAGCGAGCCCGAGCTCGTGCAGCTGCTCACGCCGGAGGGCCAGCGGGTCGAGCACCCGACGTACTCCCTCGACGTCACCGACGAGGAGGTCCGCGACCTCTACCGGGACCTGGTCCTGGTCCGTCGGGTCGACGCCGAGGCGACCGCGCTGCAGCGCCAGGGCGAGCTGGGCATCTGGGCCAGCCTGCTCGGCCAGGAAGCCGCCCAGGTCGGCTCCGGCCGGGCCATGCGCGAGGACGACTACGCCTTCCCGACCTACCGCGAGCACGGCGTCGCCTGGTGCCGCGGCGTCGACCCGCTGAACCTGCTCGGCCTCTTCCGCGGCGTCAACCACGGCGGCTGGGACCCGAACGAGAAGAACTTCCACCTGTACACGATCGTCATCGGCGCGCAGACCCTGCACGCGACCGGCTACGCGATGGGCATGCAGAAGGACGGCGCCGAGAGCGCGGTCATCGCCTACTTCGGCGACGGCGCCACCAGCCAGGGCGATGTCAACGAGGCCTTCATCTACGCCAGCGTCTTCAACGCCCCGGTCGTCTTCTTCTGCCAGAACAACCAGTGGGCGATCTCGGAGCCGATCGAGAAGCAGTCCCGCATCCCGCTCTACCAGCGCGCGATGGGCTTCGGCTTCCCCGGCATCCGGGTCGACGGCAACGACGTGCTCGCGGTGCTGGCCGTGACCCGCGCCGCGCTGCAGAACGCTCGCGAGGGCAACGGCCCGACCCTGGTCGAGGCCTACACCTACCGGATGGGTGCGCACACGACCTCCGACGACCCGACCAGGTACCGGCTCACCGACGAGCTCGAGTCCTGGAAGCTCAAGGACCCGGTCGAGCGCGTCAAGGCCTACCTCGTGCGCACCGGCGCCGCGGACCAGACGTTCTTCGACGCTGTCGAGGCCGAGTCCGACGAGCTCGCCGCCCACGTGCGCAAGGGCTGCCTGGAGATGGTGGACCCGGAGCCGCTGTCGATGTTCGACCACGTCTACGCCGAGCCGCACCCGCTGATCGACGAGGAGCGCGAGCAGTTCGCGGCCTACCTCGACACCTTCGAGGGGAGTGCCCACTGATGGCGCAGGTCACGCTCGCCAAGGGCATCACGATGGGCCTGCGCAAGGCCATGGAGAACGACCCGAAGGTCCTCGTCATGGGCGAGGACGTCGGCAAGCTCGGCGGGGTCTTCCGGGTCACCGACGGCCTGCAGAAGGACTTCGGCGAGGACCGCGTCATCGACACACCGCTCGCCGAGTCGGGCATCATCGGCACGGCCATCGGCCTGGCGCTGCGTGGCTACCGCCCGGTGTGCGAGATCCAGTTCGACGGGTTCGTCTACCCGGCGTTCGACCAGATCGTCAGCCAGCTCGCCAAGATGCGCGCCCGGGCCCTGGGCAAGGTCAGCCTCCCGGTGGTCGTGCGCATCCCGGTCGGCGGCGGCATCGGTGCCGTCGAGCACCACAGCGAGAGCAACGAGGCCTACTTCGCGCACACCGCCGGTCTCAAGGTCGTCGCGTGCTCCAACCCGCTGGACGCCTTCGTCATGGTGCAGCAGGCGATCCTGTCCGACGACCCGGTGATCCTGTACGAGCCCAAGCGGCGCTACTGGGAGAAGGCCGAGCTCGACGAGTCGCTCGACCTGGGCCAGGCGCTGTCGCTGTACTCGGCGCGGGTCACCCGTGAGGGCACCGACGTCACCGTGGCGGCGTACGGCCCGATGGTGAAGACCTGCATGGAGGCCGCCACCGCGGCCGCCGAGGAGGGCACCTCGATCGAGGTGGTCGACCTGCGGTCGCTGTCGCCGCTGGACATGCCCACGCTGCGCGCGTCGGTCGAGAAGACCGGGCGGCTGGTCGTCGTGCACGAGGCGCCGGTGTTCCTCGGCATGGGCGCCGAGGTCGCGGCCCGGGTGACCGAGAGCTGCTTCTACGCCCTCGAGGCCCCGGTGCTGCGGGTCGGCGGCTTCGACACCCCCTACCCCCCGAGCCGGGTCGAGGAGGAGTTCCTCCCCGACCTGGACCGCGTCCTCGACGCCGTCGACCGTTCGCTCGCGTACTGAGCGACCGCCTGACCGCCTGACCTCCTGACCTCCTGACCGCCCGACCGCCCAGACTGCCCAGACTGCGAGGAGTCCGAGCCAGATGAAGCAGTTCAAGCTCCCCGACGTCGGCGAGGGCCTCACCGAGGCCGAGATCGTGTCGTGGAAGGTCAAGCCCGGCGACACCGTCAAGGTCAACGAGATCATCGTCGAGATCGAGACGGCGAAGTCGCTGGTCGAGCTGCCGTGCCCGTTCGCCGGCACGGTCACCGAGCTGCTGGTGCCCGAGGGCACGACGGTCGACGTCGGGACCCCGATCATCAGCGTCGACGACGGGAGCGCCGCACCTGCCGCACCGCCGCGCGACGACATGGCCCCGGCGATCCCCGAGGACCCGTCCGCGATCGGCACCCCGGGCGACGAGGAGGCCGTCGAGTCGGGGTTGATCGGCGGCCCGGCACCCGGGGGCCGCACCGCGGTCCTCGTGGGCTACGGGCCCAAGACCACGACCGCCGCCCGCCGGCCGCGCAAGGGCGCGACACCGGCCAACGCCTCGGCGGCCACCGCCCAGCAGGCGGTCCAGACCTCGATGATGACCTCGCCCACCCCGGTGCGCGAGCCCGAGGTCGACCAGGTCCCCGACGCCGCGCCGGCCCACACCGTCGACACCGTTGCGGGTGGCGCGAACGGCTCCGGGGCCCGCGTGCTCGCCAAGCCCCCGGTGCGCAAGCTGGCCAAGGACCTCGGCGTCGACCTCACCGCCGTCACCCCCACGGGTGAGGGCGGCGTCGTGACCCGCGCCGACGTCGAGTCGGCCGCCTCCGGCGGCACGGCGACGCCGGCCGCGGCGCCGGCGCACCCCCGGGCGCCCGGCGAGCGCGAGACTCGGGTGCCGGTCAAGGGCGTCCGCAAGATGACCGCGCAGGCGATGGTGTCGTCGGCGTTCACCGCGCCGCACGTCACCGAGTGGGTGACCGTCGACGTCACCCGCACGATGGAGCTGGTCGAGAAGCTCAGGTCCGACAAGGACTTCCGCGACGTGAAGGTGAGCCCGCTGCTCGTCCTGATGAAGGCGATGCTGCTCGCGGCGAAGCGCAACCCCGAGATCAACGCGGCGTGGGACGAGGCGGCGCAGGAGATCGTGGTCAAGCACTACGTCAACCTCGGCATCGCCGCAGCCACCCCGCGGGGGCTCGTCGTGCCCAACATCAAGGACGCCGACCGGATGTCGCTCCGCGAGCTGGCCGACGCACTGGGCTCCCTCGTCGACACCGCCCGCGCCGGCCGCACCCAGCCGGCGGACATGGCCGGCGGCACCATGACCATCACCAACGTCGGGGTCTTCGGCGTCGACGCCGGCACCCCGATCCTCAACCCCGGCGAGTCGGCGATCCTGTGCTTCGGCCAGGTGCGGCCGATGCCGTGGGTGCACGAGGGCGAGCTCGCGATCCGGCAGGTGACCCAGCTCGCGCTGTCCTTCGACCACCGCCTGGTCGACGGCCGGCTCGGCTCGATGTTCCTCGCCGACGTGGCGCGGGTCCTCGAGGACCCCGCGACCGCCCTGCTCTGGTAGCCGCTAGCCGGTAGCCACCGCCCGTCCCTCCCTGACGCTCGTTTGCGACCTGGCTCCCCGACACGCCGGGCAGAGCCCGGCGTGTCGGGGGCTCAGGTCGCAAACGATCAACTGTGCCGTGGGGCGGCGGCGCTCAGCCGGGGTCGAGGGACAGCGCCCGGCGGGGGCAGCCCGCCACGGCCTTCGCCGCCGGAGGCCGCTCGGCGGGGTCGAGGTCCCGGCGGGGCAGGACCGGGTAGCCCCACGAGTCCAGCCGGACCAGGTCCGGTGCGAGGTGCGCGCACATGCCCACCCCGTCGCAGGCGACCGGGTCGACCCGCAGCCGCCCGGTGCCGGGCAGGACGCTGCCCGACCGCTCCGGCCCGGTACCGCCGGGCCCGCTCACGGCAGGTCCGGCACGGGGAGCAGCGGGGCGGCCGGCGCCCCCTGGCAGGGACGGTGCCGCCGATGCGCCTCGGCGTCCGCGGCGAAGGTCGACAGCGCCGAGCGGACCATCCGGACCGCGCCGTCCGGGTGGTGGCAGGCACCGCGCCCGTCGATCTCCCCGGCCCAGCCATCCAGCCGCTCGACGTCGCGGCGTCGGCCGCGACCGGCGGCCAGCCGGGCGAGGGTCTCGGCCAGCGAGTCCAGCCCGAACAGGCACGGCCCGCACTGCCGGGCGCTGCTCCGGGACAGGTAGGCGGTGAGCCGGGCCGTCTCGGCCAGCCCGCACGCCTCGGCCGGCAGGGGTGCCAGGACGCCGGCGCCCAGCGAGGCACCGGCCGGCCCGAGGGTCTCAGGGGCCAGACCGACGTCGGCGACCCGCTCCCACGGCAGCCAGCTGCCGCCGTAGCCGCCGACGAGGACCGCCTGCGGCTCGCTGCCGACCGGCCACCCGCCGAGCAGGACGGCTGCCCGCAGCGGAACGGCGGCGTCGATCTCGAGCACCGTGCGACGACCGGCCGCGACGACCGTGACCAGGGCGGTCGGCCGGTGCCGTGCCGCTCCGGTACGCGCCAGCAGGGTGGTCCGCGCCAGGGTCTCGACGTTGTGCACGAGGGTCGGCCGGCCGTCGACCCCGGACACCACGGACGGGAGGCGCCGGCTGGTCGGAAGCGCCGGGCCGCCGCCGAGGGCCTGGACGACGGCGCTGGACTCGCCGGCGAGGTAGTGCGCCGGGGCCGAGAACACCCGCACCCGCGGCTCGGCCAGCCCGGCCGCCCGGCGCTCGGCCAGCGCGTCGTGCACGCGGCGGTGCAGCAGGTGGGCGTCGCCGTGCAGCCACAGCACGGTCTCCTGGGCACCGACGGCCGCGGCCGTCGCGGCCAGCCCGTCGAGCACGAGGTGCGGCCTGGTGGCCAGCAGCACCTGGTCCTTGGCACTCGCCGGCTCACCCTCGGCGGCGTTGGCCACGACCAGCGGCGGCCGGCCGCCACGGCGGGCGGCCTCGGTCAGCGCCCGCCACTTGGTCGCCACCGGGAAGTGACCGCCGCCGCGGCCGGTGAGACCCACCGCCTCGAGCACGTCCAGCAGGTCAGGTCCGGTCGTTGCAGCGGGCCCGATCTCGTCCAGATCGTCGAGGTGGCCGGCCAGGTCCTGCGCGCGCGGGACGTCGCCGAGGCCGGTGAGCGGGACGCCGACGGCCTCGGGCAGCAGCGCGGGCGCGTGGTGCGCGGGAGCCCGGTCGGGGAGCCGCACCGCGTTGCGCCGGGCGAGCGACGGGCCTCTCACCCGGTCCGCCGCTCGGCCTCGGGCAGGGCTCGCAGACCGTGCCGCACGGCGACCTCGGCGGACTCCGCGAGCTCGGCCACCTGGTCCGCCGGCGTGCGCGCGGCGTAGCGCCAGGCCGCGAGTGCCAGGAGCCCGGCACCGGTGCCCAGGTACAGCCACAGCAGCCGGCCGGAGTCGATCCCGGTGAGGACGCCGTGGGCCCAGACCAGGACGAGCGAGCCGGCGGCGACCTTGTGCACCGGCCACCACACGCGCGCCACGAACCGGCGTCCGGACAGCGCCGCGGTCACCCCCGCCAGCGCGCCGGCGTAGAGGCCGATGACGCCGAGGGTCACGGGCACCGGACGGTAGGCCGAGCCGAGCGGGAGGACGGCGCCGCGCCAGCCGACGCCGGCGTGGCTGTCGGTCGCGAGCACCAGGACGTGCAGGACCGTCAGCCCCAGGGTGAAGACCGCCAGGCTCACGTGCGCCCGGATCCTGGTCACCGACGACGGGCGCCGCAGCCGGGAGCGCGCCGGGTGCGACAGCACCAGCCCGGTGGCGACGAGCAGGACCATGAGCAGGTACGCCGCGATGCCGCTCGCGCGGCCGACGATCCACGGGGCGTTCCGGTCGCCGGCGACCGCGGACGCGGTGTGCCCCACCAGCGCGCCGGTGACGGCCGCGCTGGCGGCGCAGCCGAGGACGACGGCGACCAGGGTCGCCGCCCGCCGGAGCCGGTGCTGCGCCCCGGCGCCGCCGCCCGGCGCCGGGAGGACTCCGGTCACTGCGGCGCCTGCCAGGTGACGTAGGGGCGCATGGCGCGGCTGAGGCCGACGACGCCGTCCTCGTCGACGAGCAGGGCGGCGACGCCGCGCTCGTCCGCGACGCTGCGCACCCGGCCGCGACCGCCCAGGAACAGCGCCTTGGTCCAGACCTCGCAGGTCGCGGCGTCCCGGCCCACCACGGTGACCGCCAGCAGGCCGGTCCCGCCGGGGGACCCGGTCCGCGGGTCGACCAGGTGGTGGACGGGACGGCCGGCCGCGGTCCAGCGACGGAGCCGGACCGACGACGTGGCGCAGGCCCGGTCCTGCAGCCGGAGCACGGCGAGGGGGCCGTCGCCGCCGCGCGGGTCCTCGACGGCGACCAGCCATCCGTCGCCGTCCGGCCCAGGGCCGGCCGCGTGCAGGTCACCGCCCGCCTCCACCAGGCTGGCCGGGCCCGCGCCGGCGAGCTCGGCCGCGGCCCAGCGCACGGCCAGGCCCTTGCCGAGGCCACCGAGGTCGACCGGCACCGGGCCGAGCCGCACCCGCCTGCCGGAGGCGTCGAACCGCGGCCGCCACCGCCGCCGCCCGGGGGGCGCCGGAGAGGCGGCCCGGTCCGGGCGCGCGACGGTGCCCGACCGGAAGTCCAGCGACCGGTCGTACCCCCACGACTGCAGGGTCCGGAGCACCCGCGGGTCGAAGAGCCCCTCGGTCGCCTCGTACGCGGCGGCGGCCTCGAGCAGCGCCTCGAACAGGATCGGCGGCACCTCGTGCCAGCGGTCCGGGGCGGCGTTGACCCGCATCAGCGCGCTGGTCTGGTCGAACCGCGTGCACGTCGCCGCCGTCCGCTCGACCACGGCGGTGGCGCGGTCGAGCGCGGCCTCGGCGCCCGGCGCCGGGTCGACGACGCGCAGGGTGACGTCGGTCGCCATCGACCGGAAGGTTCGCAGCCCGGCGGCAGGCCCCGGCCGCGGAGGAGGGGTGCGGACCCGGGCGGTCACGACGCGCCGGTCGAGGCGTGCGGAGCCGGGGCGGGCGCCGGTGCCGGGGGGGCTGCCGGCGGTGGCGCGACCGCCCGGCTCGTGGGGGCGGCGCCGGTCGACCCGCGTGAGGACCCGGACGACGTGCTGCCGGGGCCGGCCGCCGTCGCGCCCGTGACCCCGGCCACCACCGGCAGCGGTGCGGAGCGCACCCGCTCGGTCCTGGCCGAGAGCCTCGCCAGCCGGCGCTCGAGCCGGGTCACCCTCCGGTGCGCGGCCTCGGCCCGCTCCGCGAGCAGTGCGGCCGCCGAGGTCCCCGGCGTCGCGGGCGCGGCTGCCGGGGAAGCGGTCGCCGCACCGGAGGGTGACCCGGCTGCGACCACCCCGGCCGGCGGGTGCTGCACCGCCCAGCCGGTCGCCAGCGCCAGGGCGGCGGCGGCGACCGGCGCGACGCCGGCTGCCATCGGCCAGCCGCCCGCGCGGCCCGGGAGGTCAGTCATCGTCCTGGTCGCCTCGGTCCTCGGAGTCGTCGGAGTCGTCGGAGTCGTCGGAGTCGTCGGAGTCGTCGGAGTCGTCGGAGTCGTCGGAGTCGTCGTCGCCGGAGTCGGAGTGGTCGGAGTGGTCCTCGTCGGAGTGGTCGGCGTCCTCCCGGTCCTCGCCGCGCCCTTCGACGCCGTGGCCGTGGCGGCCGGCGTCGTCGCCGGTGGACGACGCGTCGCGGGACGCGGTCGCCACCCCGGCGGCGGAACGGGCCTGCAGGGCCGCCGCGACCCGCCCGGCACGCGCGGCCTTCGCCTGCTCGAACCGGCCCCGGGCGGCCGCCAGTCGCTCGGCGAGCCGGTCGGCCCGCTCGGACATCGACCCGACGTACGCGGTGAGGTCGGCCTCGGCTTCCGTGCCGGCGGCCGGCGCGACGGCGGTGGACGGGGACGCCGTGGGGTCCGCGGTGCCGGTCGAGGAGCTGATGCCCGCCACGGCAGCGCCGGCGCCCGCGAGCAGTCCGGTGGCGGCGGCCAGGGTGATCGCGATGCGGCGGGACCTTCGCATGAGAGCTCCGAAGCGGGTGTCGGGTGTCGGGGTGTGTCTGCTGCCAACGTCGGCGGCCGCACTGCCGGACACAAGGGTGTTAACCGCGCCTTAGGCCCCCGACGGGCCTGCGTTGGTGCAGCAGGAGAACCGGTGAGGGGTCGGCCGACGACAGGGTGGCGACAACCGTTCCCGCCGGAAGGTGGCCGCCGTGCCTGCCCCTCGTCGATCCCTGTCCCTCGTCACCGCGCTGGGTGCGGCCGCGGTCCTCGCCGCGGGCACCACCCCGGCCGGCGCGGCGACCGGCCCGGTCTCCGCCGACGGGACCTTCGCGCCCCCCGCCGAGGCCACCACGGCCTACACCTACGACCCCGCGCAGGTGCCGGTCGGGGCCCGGGTGTCCGTGCACGCGGTCCCCACCGGCAACGGCCGGACGGTGGTCACCCTGCACGTCAAGGGCCTGCTCCCGGGCGAGACCTACGGTGCCCACGCCCACTACCTGCCCTGCGGTCCGGCCGGGGGTGCCGCGGGCGCGCACTACCAGGACGTGCCGGACCCTGCCGTCGGCGGCAGCCTCACCGCGGCCTCGGTCGACCCGGCGTACGCCAACCCGGCCAACGAGATCTGGCTCGACCTGGCCACCAACCCGGCCGGCAACGGACGCGCGCAGACGGTCGTCGACTGGCAGTTCCGCGCGACCGAGCCGCCGGCGCAGCGCTCGGTGGTGCTGCACCTGAACGCGACCAGCCACGGCGGTACGCCGCCGGCCGGCAACGCCGGTCCCCGGCTGGCCTGCGTCACGGTTGCGTTCTGAAGCGGCTGCACGAGCCCCGGGAGAGGACGACAGTGACCGTCATGGACGAGGCGCCCGTCACCGAGGACGCGGCGCTGCTGCGCGCCGTCGCCTCCGGTGACCGCGAGGCGCTCGCGGTGCTCTACGCCCGGCACGCGCCGTGGCTCGTGCTGCGTCTGACCCGGCGGTGCAACGATCCGCAGCTGGTCGACGAGGCGGTCCAGGACACCTTCGTCGCGGTCTGGCGCGGGGCCCGGAAGTGGTCCGGCCAGGGCGAGGTCGCCGCCTGGATCTGGGGGATCGGCGTCCGCCGGCTCGTCGACCAGCTGCGCGGCCGCCCGCGGCCCACCGCCGAGCTCGTCGGCGACGGCGCCACCGAGCCGTCGGCCGAGGAGCGCGTGCTCGCCGGTGTCGAGTACGGCGACCTGGCCGGGGCGCTCGACCGGCTCTCCCCCGAGCTGCGCGCGGTCGTCCAGGCGACCGTGCTCGACGGACTGACCACGCGCGAGGCCGGGCGGCTGCTCGGCATCCCGACCGGGACCGTGAAGACCCGGATGATGCGCGCCAAGGCGCAGCTGCGAGAGGCACTGGCATGAGCTGGCACGTCGACGAGACCACCCTGGCCGCCTACTCCGCGGGTCGGGCCGGCGCCTCAGCGGCCGCCTCGACCGAGGCACACCTCACGTCCTGCGCGGCGTGCCGGGCCCGGCTCGCGCCGGCGGTGGAGCCCTCGCGGCTGGCCGCGATCTGGGACCAGGTCGACGACCGGGTCGAGCTGGCCAACCTGCCGTGGTTCGAGCGCAGCCTGGTGCGGCTCGGTGCCGGGGAGGACACCGCCCGACTGCTGGCGGCCACCCCGTCGCTGACGACGTCGTGGCTGGCCGCGAGCGCGCTGTCGGTCGCCTTCGCCGTGCTCGCAGCCGGCACCGCGGACCACGGGCTCCTGCTCTACCTGACCCTCGCGCCGATGCTGCCCGTCGCCGGTGTCGCAGCGGCGTACGGCAGGTTCGCCGACCCCGCCCACGAGCTGGCGGTCGCCGCGCCGTACTCGCTGCTCCGGCTGCTGCTCCTGAGGAGCACGGCCGTCGTGGCGAGCACGGTGGTCATCACCGCGGTCGGCTCGCTCGCGCTGCTCGGCCAGGGCTGGGCGGCGGTCGCCTGGCTGCTGCCCGCGCTCGCGCTGTCGGCCAGCACCCTCGCGCTGTCGGCCCGGGTGGCGCCGGTCTGGGCCGGCGCGACCGTCCTGACCACCTGGGTCGCCGCGGTGCTCGTCGTCCGGCGGGCAGGCGGCGACGACCTCGCGGCCTTCGGCGCCGCCGGACAGCTCGTCGCGCTCGCCGTCCTCGCACTGGCCACCGTCGCCGTCCTGCACGCCCGCCCCACCTTCGCCTTCGACTCGAGGAGATCAGCATGACCGCGGTACGCGTCTCCGACGTGACCAAGTCCTTCGGCCGGACCCGGGCGCTGTCCGGCGTCAGCTTCGGCGCCGGCGTCGGTGTCACCGGCCTGCTCGGGCCGAACGGCGCCGGCAAGACCACGCTGCTCCGGATGCTGGCCACCGTCCTCGCCCCGGACGGGGGGAGCCTGCGGCTCCTCGGGCGCGACCCGCAGGACGGGGCCGACCGCCACGAGATCCGCCGGCGTCTCGGCTACCTGCCGCAGGAACCCGGCTTCCACCGGGGCTTCACGGTCTTCGAGTTCGTCGACTACGTGGCGATCCTCAAGGAGCTCACCGACCGGCGGGCCCGGCACGACGAGGTCCGGCGGGTCATCCGCGAGGTGGGCCTCGCCGAGGTGGCCGACCGGAGGATCCGCGCCCTCTCCGGTGGCATGCGCCGCCGCGTGGGAGTGGCGCAGGCGATCCTGGGCGATCCCGAGCTGGTGGTCCTGGACGAGCCCACGGCCGGCCTCGATCCCGAGCAGCGGCTGCGGTTCCGCGACCTGGTGTCACGCATCGGTGAGGGCCGCACCGTCCTGCTCGCGACGCACCAGACGGAGGACGTCGCCGCGTTGTGCCGCAACGTCGTGGTCGTCGACGGTGGCCGGGTGGTCTTCGACGGCCGCCCGGCCGAGCTCACGGCCACCGCCCGGGGGCGGGTCTGGCTCGACGGCGTGCGCGCGCCGTCCGCGCAGCTCGCGTGGCGGACACCGGAGGGCGAGGTGCGCAACATCGGCGACGCACCGGCCGGGGCGGACACCGTCGCGCCCACCCTGGAGGACGCGTACCTGCTGCTCGTCGGCGCGGCTGCCTCCGGGATGGCGGCATGAGCACGCGTGAGGTGGTCGCGGCCGGCCGGGTCCCTGTGCCGGTGCGCCGTCCCGAGGCCGGCGCACCCTGGAGCCTGGTGCCGCACCTGGCACTGGTGCAGGCACGACGGGTGGTGCGGCACCCGGTGCTGCTGCTCGGTCTCGCCTGGCTCGTGCTCGGTGTCGGTCTCGGCACGCCGAACACGCCGTACGAGCGCTACTCGTTGCTCACCGCGGAACCGGTCTTCCTGCTGGCGGTGCCGGTGTTCTTCGCCGTGAGCCTCGTCGCGACGTCGGGTCGTCGAGCCGGGGTCGACGAGTGGACCGCGGCGCTGCCGCTGCCGCCGCTGCAGCGGACCGCCGGCCTGCTGGTCGCCGCGGCGGCCCCCGCAGCCGTGCTGCTGGTGGCGTCCCTGGGCCACCTCGTCGTGGTCGGCGGCGACACCGGGGTGGCGCTGCTGTGGCAGCACGTCGCGAGCCCGTCCGCGGCCGTCCTCGGCGCCGCCCTGCTCGCGGTGGCGGCGTCCCGGCTGCTGCCCTGGCCCGGCCTGCCCCTGCTGGTCGTGGTCGCCGTCGTCGCCGCCAACTTCTGGGTCGCCGACCACTGGCCGTACCTCGGTGCGTACGTCGACTTCGTGCAGTGGACGGACAGCGCTGCCATCCCTGCGCGCGAGCCGGGGTCGGCGGGCTGGCACCTCGCCTACCTGCTGTCGTTGTGCGCCCTCGCGGCGGCCGGGGCGCTGCTCCCGGTGGTCCGGCGGCGCTGGCTGGCCGTTGCCGCCGGCGCGGTCGCCGGCGGGGTGGTGCTCGTGGCCGGCTACCTGCAGCTGCCGTGACGGCGGTCGCCCCCGGGGGGCTCGCGACCGTCCGGGGACGGCAGCTCGGGCTCCTGGCCGGGCCCTCGCTGCGGGCGGTCCGGTGGCAGCCGCTGCCGGTCGCGGTCGGCCTTGCGTGCCTGCTGCTGTGGTGGCGGGACCCGGGCACAGCCGCGCCGGTGTCGGTGCTGTGGGAGGTCCGGGCGGTCGCGGTGCTGCTCGCCGGGGGGGTGGCCTTCGCCCTCGACGACCCCACCAGGTCCACGGTCTCCGCGGTCCCGGCACCCCTGTGGTTCCGTACCGGCGTCCGTCTGCTGCTTGTCGTCGTCCCGGCGGCGCTGGCCTGGACCGTGCTGGTCGGCTGGGTCGAGACGAGGACGGGCGGCTCGCTGCCGGTCCTGGCCCTGAGCCTCGAGGCTGCTGCCGTCGCGGCTCTCGTCCTCGGGCTGGCGGCGGTGCTGTCCCGCCGGCCCGGTCTCACGGATCCGGGCGTCATGGCCGGCCCGGTGCTCGCGGCGTTGCTGCTCGGGGCGCCGTCGCTCCCGGCGTGGCTGGCCCTGCTCGTCGGGCCCGGCCGGGGCTGGACGGAGGCCCACCTGCGCTGGGCCGCCGTCCTCCTGGTCTCCCTCGCGGCGCTGTCGGCCGCGGTCCGTGACCCGGCAGGCCGGCCCTGGCCGCGCGGGGGCGTGCGAGGCTAGGGGCGTGCGGGCACACCTGATCCAGCTGGCCTACGGCGACGACGAACCGACCGCGGAGCGCACCGCCCGGGTCGCCGACCTGGTGCGGGCCCAGCGCGGCGCCGACCTGGTCGTCCTTCCGGAGCTGTGGCCGAACGGCGGTTTCTCCTACGACCTGTGGGAGGGGACCGCGCAGCCGCTCGACGGCCCGGTCGTGACCGCGCTGCGCGCGGCGGCCCGCGACCTCGGGGCCACCGTGCACCTGGGCTCGCTCGTGGAGCGCGACGAGGCCGGTCAGCTGTTCAACACCTCGGTGCTGCTCGGTCCTGACGGTGCGCTGCTCACGACCTACCGCAAGGTGCACCTGTTCGGCTTCGGCGAGGGCGAGCCGACGCTGATGACCCCGGGCGACGGCCCGGTGGTGCACGGCCGGTTCGGTCTCGCGACCTGCTACGACCTGCGCTTCCCGGAGATGTTCCGGGCGCTGCTCGACGCCGGCGCGCAGGTCGTCCTGATGCCGGCGGCGTGGCCGGCCAAGCGGGTCGAGCACTGGCGGCTGCTGGCCCGGGCCCGCGCCGTCGAGAACCAGTCCTACGTCCTCGCGTGCAACACCGGCGGCACGCACGCCGGGGTGCCGATGGGCGGCCGGTCGGCGGTGGTCGACCCGTGGGGCGAGGTGCTCGCCGAGGCCGGTGACGGCGAGGAGGTGCTCGTGGCCGACCTCGACGACGACCTGGTGGCGCGGACCCGTACGTCCTTCCCGGTGCTCGCCGACCGCCGGCTCTGACACGGGCAGCGAGCCGTAGCGGCCGACCTGCCATCATGCGGCCGTGGGACTGGGCGACGGACCGGGTGAGTGGGACGACTACGAGTGGTTCCCGACGCGCGGTGGGCGGGGCCGGTCGCGCACCGACGAGGCGCCTGCCGCATCGCCGGCCGGGGCGCCGGACCAGCCCGACCTCGCCGAGCGCGTCTTGGCCCAGCACCTGTGGCAGGACCACGACGCGCCGCGGATCCTGCTGGTCGACCTCGACAACCTGCGGGCCGCCCCGACCCGCTGGGCGCAGCGGATGCACGCGGTGGTGGCCCTGGCCCGCGAGGCGGACCACGTGGTGCTCGCCGGGCAGGAGGGTGCCGCGCGGCGGGCGCGCCCGCACCTGGCGGAGTTCGCCGCGTCGGTCGTGACGGTCCCCGCCGGCAGCGACCTGGCCGACGTGGTGCTGCTGGAGGCGGTCGACGAGCTCGACCTCCCCGACGCGCAGGCCCTCGTGGTGAGCAACGACGGCATCTTCGCCGAGCTCGCGGCGTGCGGTCCGCTGGTGGTCCTGAGCCCCGGGGGGAAGGCCCTGAGCGCCTCGCTGGCGGCCGCCGCCACGCTCGTGGTGGACCTCGCCGAGGTCGAACGTGGGCGTCCGGTCCCCGTCGGGGGCGAAGAGCGCGCATAATGGGCAGTGATGACGAGCTCACGACCGTCCCGCCCCCGCCCCGCCGGCAGCCCCTTCCGCGACCCGGCACCCCAAGTCGTCGAGACCTTCGAGGTCGGCGACCGGGTCACCCACGACAAGCAGGGGCTCGGCCGGGTCACCGCCGTGCACGACGACGCGGTGCTGGTCGACTTCAGCGGCCGCGAGCTGCGGGTGCTCTCCCCCTACACCAAGCTCAGCAAGCTCTGAGCCTCTGATCCTCGGACCCGGCCGGCCCCTCAGGCGGGTCGCGGTCGGGGCGCCGCCGCCGTGCTGTCCCGCACGACGAGCTCCGTGGGCAGCACCAGGTGCCGGGGACGCGGCGCCGCCCGGCCGTCCCTGGCCTGCTCGATGGCGCTGACCAGCGCCGCGGCCGCGGCCCGTCCCTTGCCGGCGACGTCCTGGCGCACCGTGGTGAGCGCGGGACGCATCGCCCGGCTGAACGGGCTGTCGTCGAAGCCGACGACCGACAGCTGCCCGGGCACGTCGATGCCGTGGTCCTCGGCGGCCCGGACCACCCAGTGCGCCATGACGTCGGACCAGCACAGGATCGCCGTCGGCGGCTCGTCGTGGTCGAGGAGCGCCTGTCCCGCCCGGTAGGCGCTGTCCTCGGTGTCGAGCGTCTCCTTGACGACGAGCGGTGCGATGCCGGCCGCGTCCAGCGCGTCGGTCCAGCCGAGCATCCGCTGCCTCGTGACGTGGACGCCTGACGCGTCGCCGGTGCCGTGCTCGGCGTCGAGGACGACCCCGTGCGGACCGGTGCGGTCGGCGACCACGATGCCCACCCTGCGGTGACCGAGGTCGACCAGGTGCTGCGCGGCGGCCCGTGCACCGGACCGGTCGTCGACGTTGACGCTCGGCTGGCCGCGCACGGGCGTCTGGTCGACGAACACCAGCGGGATGCCGCGCCGGGAGAGGAAGTCGACCGCCGCCGAGTCGAGGTCGCACGAGTAGATGAGGACCCCGTCCAGCGGGACGTCACGGGCGGGGACCAGCGTCCCGGCCGTGCCCGAGGACAGCAGGGTGAGCGCCAGCCCGGTCGGAGCGAGCTGCTCGGTGACGGCGCCCAGGAAGCCGGTAGCCACCTGGTCGGTGAAGGCGTGACTCAACGGGTCCGTCATGAGGACGCCGACCGACCCGGCCGTCCCGCGGACCAGGGCGCGGGCTGCCGGGTCGGGCCCGCAGTAGCCGAGCTCGTCGGCCGCCGCGAGGATCCTCACCCGCAGGGCCTCGGAGAGCTGGTCGGGACGGGAGAACGCGTTGGAGACCGTCATCCGGCTCACGCCGACGGTGTCGGCGACCGTCTGCAGCGTCACGCGTCCCACGACGACCTCACTCTCCTGCGGCCCGGCTCCCGGCAGCGCGGTGCGGCGCGGGGCTCACGCGGGGGAGATGCGGGCCGCGGCCCGCACCAGGGCTCCTGCGGTGAGCCGCCGGGTGCGGCGCAGCGTACGCACCTGCCGGGTGCGGTGCGCGACGACGGGGGCGTCCGGGAGCGCGCTGGCCAGCTCGCGGGCGGCGACCTGGCGGGCGACGAGGATGGTGCCGAGGGGCAGGGTGGTCATGGTGGCGTCCTTCTGGGCGAGCGGTTTCTGTATCGGTACAGTAGCGCCTTCGTCTGTACCGGTCAAGTAGTCGGTGGGGCGGAGCCACGGGCGCGGCCCGGCACCGGCTGCTGCACGATGTCCCGGTGGTCCCGCCCCCGGTCCGACGCCGCCCCCGCGTGCGGGCCCCCGAGCTCCGGGGCCGCGGGTGGCTCAACACCGGCGGGCGCGAGCTGTCCCTCGCCGACCTGCGCGGGAAGGTCGTGCTGCTCGACTTCTGGACGTTCTGCTGCGTCAACTGCCTGCACGTGCTGGACGAGCTGCGCCCGCTCGAGCAGGCGTACCCCGACGTGCTGGTGACCGTCGGCGTCCACTCGCCGAAGTTCGCCCACGAGGCCGACCCGGCGGCGCTCGCTGCCGCTGTCGAGCGCTACTCCGTGCACCATCCGGTGCTGGACGACCCGGACCTGGTCACCTGGCAGCAGTACGCCGTGAAGGCCTGGCCCACCCTGGTCGTCGTCGACCCCGAGGGCTACGTCGTCGCGCAGCACTCCGGCGAGGGGCACGCGCACGCCCTCGCCGCGCTCGTGGCCGAGCTGGTGGTCGAGCACGGGGAGAAGGGCACGCTGCACCGCGGCGACGGCCCGTACGTCGCGCCGCCGCCGGCCACGACCGAGCTGCGCTTCCCGGGCAAGGCGGTGGTGCTGCCCGGCGGCACGCTGCTCGTCAGCGACTCGGGCCACCACTCGCTGGTGGAGCTCGCCGCCGACGGCGTGACCGTGCTGCGTCGCCTCGGCGACGGGGAGCCCGGGCTGCGCGACGGCGGTCCGGGCGAGGCGCGCTTCCAGGAGCCGCAGGGGCTCGCGCTGCTGCCGGAGGAGGTCCGGGCCCGGGTCGGCTACGACGTCGTGGTCGCCGACACCGTCAGCCACGCCCTGCGCGGGGTCCGGCTCGCCGACGGCGCCGTGACGACGGTCGCGGGCACCGGGCGGCAGTGGATGCAGGGCGACCATGCGCCGCTGGAGTCCGACCCGGCCACCCCGCTGTCCTCACCGTGGGACCTGACGTGGTCGCCGGGGCTGCACGAGGTCGTCGTCGCGATGGCGGGGATCCACCAGCTCTGGCGCTTCGACCCGGTCACGCCGGCGCTCTCGGTCTGGGCCGGCACCGGGCACGAGGGCCTGCTCGACGGCCCGGGCGCCGAGGCGTGGTTCGCCCAGACCTCCGGCCTCGCGGCGAGCGGCGACCGGGTGTGGCTGGCCGACTCCGAGACGTCGTCGCTGCGGTACGTCGACGTCGGCGGGCACTCCGGTGACGCGACCGTCGCCACCGTGGTCGGCTCCGGCCTGTTCGACTTCGGTCACGTCGACGGGCCGGCCGCCGGGGCGCTGCTGCAGCACCCCCTCGGGGTCACGGCGCTGCCCGACGGATCGGTCGCGGTGAGCGACACCTACAACGGCGCGCTCCGGCGCTACGACCCCGCCTCGGGGCTGGTGACCACGGTGATCACCGGCCTCGCCGAGCCGAGCGGCGCGGTGCTGGTCGACGGCGACCTGGTGGTCGTCGAGTCGGCCGCGCACCGGCTCACCCGGGTCCGGCTGCCGGAGGAGGCCCTGGTCGTCGAGGGAACCGCCCGGCGTACCCGGCGGCCGGTCACCGAGGTGGCGCCCGGCGAGGTCGAGCTCGAGGTGGTGTTCACCCCGCCGGCCGGGCAGAAGCTGGACGAGCGCTACGGCCCGGCGACCCGGCTGGTCGTCTCGGCCACCCCGCCCGGGCTGCTGCGCGCGGGGGAGGGTCGTGGCACGGGCCTCCGCCGCCGGGTGGTGCTCGACAGCCACGTCGGCGACGGGGTGCTGCACGTCGCGGCCATGGCGGCCTCCTGCGACGAGTCGTCCGAGGTCGAGTTCCCGGCCTGTCACGTCCACCAGCAGGACTGGGGCGTGCCGGTCCGGCTGGTCGACGGGGCGCCGGCCGAGCTGCGCCTCTACCTGGCCGGCTGACCGACCCCGTCAGCGCCGGCGTCGGTCCCGTTCCCGCACCGTGGGCAGCACCTCGGTCCTCCCGGCGTACCCGGGGCGGTGCACGTCCTGCTCGAACCACTGGTCGGTCCGGTCGTCCCACGTGCTCCGCCGGGGACGTGGCCGCGGGCGGCGGGTCATCACGACCTGCATCGCCAGCAGCAGGATGCCGGACCAGACGAGGATCAGCCCGAGGTCGAGCAGGTCGACGTACCGCTCGACGACGGCCGGCGCGTCCACCCCGAGGGCGAGCACGCCGCCGGTCGCCATGAGCGCCAGCGCGGCGCCGAGGGTCCGGGCGCCGACCGGGCTGCGGGACGGCATCGTGGTCTCCTTCCTCCTCACGCGTCGCGGCCGGCGACCCCGCGGTGCGGGGGCGCCGGCCGGCGAGCGTGCGTGCTGCTAGACCCGGTCGTCGTAGACCCGTCGCTCCTCGACCACGTCGCTGCGCGCCGAGCGGCGCGGGCCCCAGATGAAGGCGGTCATGATCAGGCCGAGCACACCGACGATCATGAGGATGTAGCCGATCACGGCGATGTCGAGGCCGGAGACGTCCGCGTTCACGGCGAACGCCAGGATGGCGCCGACGGCGATCAGGAAGATGCTGACCCCGATGCCCATGGGTTCCTCCAGTGCAGGTGGGTGCTGCTGGCGAGCCGCGACCGACGGATGACGGCCGCTGGGGTCCTTGGTACCCGGGTGACGGGCGCGCACACCGCCCACCACCCGATCGGACGCGGACAAACCCGCCCAGAACCCCCGCGGATGGGTCCTAGAAGGCGTCCTCGGCCAGGTCCATGAGGGCGTTGTCCACGCTCTCGGCGACCGCCTTCTGCGCGGTGAGCAGCGGCAGCACCTGGGTGGCGAAGAAGCGTGCCGCGGCCACCTTGCCGGTGTAGAAGGCGGCGTCACGGCCGGTGGCGCCGGCCTCGAGCGCCCGGGTCGCCACCGCCGCCTGCCGCAGCAGCAGCCAGCCCACGACCAGGTCGCCGCACGCGAGCAGCAGCCGGGTGGTGTTCTGCCCGACCTTGTAGATGTTGGTGACCTCCTCGGCGGAGGCGGTCAGTGACCCGACCATGGTCGCCACGATGCCCTGGACGTCCTCCAGGGCGGTGGCGAGCAGCTCGCGCTCGGCCTGCAGCGCGCCGTTGCCCTCGTCGCCCTTGGCGAACTCCTGGATGTCGGTCATCAGCTTGGTCAGGGCCTGGCCCTTGTCCCGCACGATCTTGCGGAAGAAGAAGTCCATCCCCTGGATCGCCGTGGTGCCCTCGTACAGCGTGTCGATCTTCGCGTCCCGGATGTACTGCTCGAGCGGGTAGTCCTGCAGGTAGCCCGAGCCGCCGAAGGTCTGCAGCGACTGCGACCCGAGCAGCTCGTAGGACTTCTCCGAGCCGTAGCCCTTGACGATCGGGAGCAGCAGGTCGTTCAGGCGCACGGCGAGGTCGTGGGCCGCCTCGTCGGCGGCCGCCCCGGAGGCCTCGGCCAGCGCGACGTCGTCCTGGATCGAGGCGGTGTAGAGGGTGAGCGCGCGCATGCCCTCGGCGTAGGCCTTCTGCGTCATCAGCGACCGGCGCACGTCGGGGTGATGGGTGATGGGGACCCGCGGGGCCGCCTTGTCGGTCATCTGGGTCAGGTCGGGCCCCTGCACGCGGGTCTTCGCGTAGTCCAGCGCGTTGAGGTAGCCGGTGGACAGCGTGGCGATGGCCTTGGTGCCCACCATCATCCGGGCGAACTCGATGATCTTGAACATCTGGGCGATGCCGTCGTGCACCTCGCCGACCAGCCAGCCGACCGCGGGCTCCTGCTCGCCGAAGGTGACCTCGCAGGTCGTCGACGCCTTGAGGCCCATCTTGTGCTCGACGTTGGTGACGTAGGCGCCGTTGCGCTCCCCGAGCTCGCCGGTCTGCCAGTCGAAGTGGGTCTTGGGGACGAGGAACAGGGACAGCCCCTTGGTGCCCGGGCCGCCGCCCTCGGGGCGGGCCAGCACGAGGTGCACGATGTTCTCGGACATGTCGTGCTCGGCCGAGGTGATGAACCGCTTGACGCCCTCGATGTGCCAGGTGCCGTCGGGCTGCTCGGTGGCCTTGGTGCGGCCGGCACCGACGTCGGAGCCGGCGTCGGGCTCGGTGAGCACCATGGTGGCGCCCCAGCGGCCCTCGACCATCCGGTGCGCGACCTGGTGCTGCTCCTCGGTGCCGAGGCGGAACAGCACGTGGGCGAAGGCCATGCCCGAGGCGTACATGTGCACGGCCGGGTTGCTGCCCAGGATCAGCTCCGCGACCGCCCAGCGCAGCGACGGCGGGACGACCGTCCCGCCGAGCTCCTCGGGCAGGTCCATCCGCCACCACTCGGCGTCCATGTAGGCCTGGTAGCTCTTCGCGAACTCCTCGGGCATCGTCACCGTGTGGGTGGCCGGGTCGAACACCGGCGGGTTGCGGTCGGACGAGAGCAGCGACTCGGCCAGCGGGCCGGTGGCCAGCCGCTCGACCTCGGCGAGGATGCTGCGCGCGGTGTCCTCGTCGACCTCGGCGTAGGGGCCGGTTCCGAGCACCCGCTGGCGCCCCAGCACCTCGAAGAGGGTGAACTCGATGTCGCGCAGGTTGCTCTTGTAGTGGCCCATGAGGTGCTGGGTCCTTCCGTCCGACGTGACCGGGCGGCGGATACCTACCCGCCAGTAACAACCATGATGCTACTGGCCGGTAACTTTGGCAAGCAGTTCGCGCCGAATGCCCGGAGTCGGCCTCTGCGGGCCGCTCGCGGAGGGCGTCCTCGGTCCCTGCGCCGGTGGTCGTCGTCGTGCTGGTGCGGGTCGCACCGGGACACCGCCGGGCAGGAGGTCCTGCCTCACGAGTCCGCCACGAGCGCCCCGTGACCGCTCCGTGGCGAGACCCGTCAGGCGGCGCGGGACCCGAGCACGGTGGCCAGGGCGCCCAGCGCGCCGGGCACCATCCGGTACCAGACCCACCGGCCCCGCTTGTCCCGCTCGAGGATCCCGGCGTCGACCAGGACCTTGAGGTGATGGCTCACCGTGGGCTGGCTGAGCCCGACCGGTGCGGTGAGGTCGCAGACGCACGCCTCTCCGGCCGCCAGCACGAGGGAGAGCAGGCGCAGTCGGGTCGGCTCGGCCAGGGCCTTGAGCCGGCCGGAGAGCTCCTCGGCATCGCGCTCGGACAGCGGCGCCTGGGCCAGCGGCGGGCAGCACAGCTCGGCCGGCTCGTCGAGCAGCGGCAGCAGCGGCCGGGTCGGCAGCAGCGGCACGGTCGGCTGGGTCGGCTGGGTCGCGGGTCGACTGGGTCGACTGGATCGACTGGGTCGTGACGTCCACCCGGCCAACCCTAGCCGACCCATTGACAACTGTCGATGGATGGCGCATCCTCGAGGCATCAACACCCATCGATGTCGATCGATGGATCGCGACCGAGGAGGTTCCCGTGCTCTCCACCCCGCTGACCGTCGCGGCCGCGCCCGCCCGGATCGAGGAGCGGCTGCGGGCTGCCGACGCCGCCCGCCTGGCCCGGCTGGCCGGCGAGGCGTCCGCCGAGGCGCCGGGTCGGGTCACCCTGCCGGCCTGGCTGGCGGACGCCCTGCTCGACGGCCTGCGTCGCCGGGCGACCGGCACCCCCGAGCCCCGTCCGCTCTGCTGCTCCTGACCCCGGAGGTCCCCGTGTCCCGAGTCCAGCTCGCCCTCGACGTCGACGACCTGGAGGTCGCCGTCGCCTTCTACTCCCGGCTCTTCGACGCCGAGCCGGCCAAGCGCCGGCCGGGCTACGCGAACTTCGCCCTCGACGAGCCCGCCCTCAAGCTGGTCCTGCTGGAGAACCCCGGCCGTGGCGGCTCGCTGAACCACCTCGGGGTCGAGGTCGGCTCGACGGCCGACGTGGTGGCCGCGACCCGCCGCCTCGCCGCCGCCGGGCTGCCGACCCGCGTCGAGGAGGGCACCACCTGCTGCTACGCCCTGCAGGACAAGGTCTGGGTCACCGGCCCGGGCGGCGAGCCGTGGGAGGTCTACACCGTGCTGGCCGACGCCGCACCGACCGCCGAGCAGGGTGGGGAGGTGAGCGTCATGTCGCAGGAGACCGAGTGTTGCACCGGGACCGAGTGCTGCGAGCCGGGCTGCTGCTGACCCAGCCCGAGCGGGGCCGGCCACCCACCAGGGTGGCCGGCCCTCGCGCGCATGGATCCCGCCTCTCGGGGAACCACGGCCCCATGGACGAGACCTGGGACCTGTGGATTCCTGACGTGGGCGCGACCGGGGTGTCCTTCGCCCGCACCCTGGTCGACGCGGCCGCCGCCGGTGACCGCGTCCTGGTGCATGCCGCACCGAAGGCCCTCGAGGTGGTGGTGCGCGGGGAGGACGGCTCGGTCCGCGCGCAGGGCAGCGACCTGGAGCGCGGTGAACCGGGGCCGATGACCTACCTGGTCCGTGACGGCGACCGGATCAGGCTCGAGGACGGCTGGCCGACCGACGACGACCTCGGCCGGCTGGTGATCCTGCCCGGCGGGGAGTCGGGGGTCCTCACCGCCTGGTGGCACGCCGAGGACCACTCCGAGTGGCGCTGGCAGGTCGAGTTCTTCAACGCCGTCTGAGCCGTCTGAGTGCGCGGGCGGGGTGCCCGGGCGTCACGCGCCGGCGCCCGGGTCCAGCACGGCCTGCACGGCGACGAACGCGGCGACGGCGAGCACCAGCCAGGCGAAGCCGCGGCGGAGCCGGTCGCCGGAGAGCCGGGTCGCGACCCGCGCGGCGAGCAGCGAGCCGGCGACCGCTGCCGCGGTGAACACCAGGGCCAGCCGGTAGTCGACGTCCCCGGCGCCGGCGTGGGCGACCAGGCCGGCCGCCGAGTTCACGGCGACCACCAGCAGGGACGTGCCGACCGCGACCGGCATCGGCAGGCCGAGGAGCAGGACCAGCGCCGGGACGACGAGGAACCCGCCGCCGACTCCGAACAGGCCGGTCAGGAAGCCCACGGCCGCGCCGGTGCCGACGGCCTTGGGCAGGCAGCCGCGCCAGTTGATGCCGCCGCCGGGCAGGGCGCAGTCCCCGCCGGCCTCCGGCTGCTCGCGCAGCATGCGCACGGCGGCAGCCACCATCACCGCGGCGAAGCCGAACAGCACCAGGCGCGGGTCGAGGGCCCGGTTCACGGCGGTGCCGAGGAACGCGGCCGGGATGCCGGCCGCGCCGACAACGCCGGCCAGGCGCCACTGCACCTGGCGGGCCCGGATCCGCGGCACCACCGCGGCCACCGCGGAGGTCCCGACGACGAGCAGCGAGGTCGGGATCGCCGCGCTCAGGGGCTGCCCGGCGCCGTAGAGCAGGGCGGGCACCGCGAGGATGCTGCCGCCGGCGCCGAGCAGCCCCAGCAGGACCCCGATGACCAGGCCGAGCACCGCCACGACGGCCATCAGCCGGTGCCCCTCACCGAGTGGCGACCGGCTGTGGCGCCTCCAGCCCGGCCTCCGCGGCCTCGGAGTAGTCCCCGTCGACGTGCACGACGGTCCGGTCGCCGGTGTCGAGCATCGAGGCCGCGATGGCCGCGCGGTAGCCGGAGCCGCAGTAGACCCAGACCTCTCCGTCCGGCACCTCGCCGAGCCGGTCCGGCAGCTCGTGCACGGGGATGTGCTGCGAGTCCTCGACGTGGCCGGCGCGCCGCTCGTCGGCGCGGCGGGCGTCCAGCACGTGCACCGTGGCGCCGTCGGGCTCGGCGCGGCGAGCCGCCAGCCCGGCGAAGTCCGAGACGCGGTACGAGCGCAGCGGCCGGCCGGCCGCGAGGCTCTCGATGGTCCCGACAGCGGCGCCGGCGAGGTCGTCGATCCCGATGCGGACCAGCTCGCGGCGCGCCTCGGCGACCTGCTCGGCCGACTCCCCGACCAGGGTCACCGGAGCGCCCCAGGGCAGCAGCCAGCCGAGGTAGGTCACGAAGCTGGTGGCGAGCTCGAAGCTGCGGCTGCCGGCCAGGTGCCCGGCTGCGAAGGCGGTCCGGTCACGCAGGTCGACGACCCAGTCGCCGGCCTCGAGCCGTCGGCGCAGCTCGTCGGCGTCGACCGGGGCCGGCGGGGACAGGTCCACCGGCGCCGGGCCGCGCAGGTTGGCCGGGCCCATCTGTGCGTAGTAGGCGGGGAAGGCGTCCAGCCCCGCGAGGAGGGTCTCGACGTAGGTCTGCTCGTCCTGGGTCAGGGCCGGGTTGCTGGCCCGCTGCTCGGCGACCGTCGAGGAGTCGCCGGAGGTGGGGGTCGCGCTGCAGAAGCTGCCGAAACCGTGGGTGGGGAGCACGGCGGCGTCGTCCGGCAGCTCGCGGCCGAGCCGGCGCACCGACCGGTGCTGGGCGCGGGTGAGCTCGTCGGTGTGCTCCGGACCCACCAGGTCGGTGCGGCCGGTCGCGCCGAACAGCATCGACCCGCCGGTCAGGACCGCCTCGGCCGGACCGTCCCCGACGGCCACGGCGTACGACACGTGGTGGTGCGTGTGACCGGGTGTGTGCAGCACGGTGACGCGCAGGGCGCCGACCTCGACGACCTCTCCGTCGCCGACGGGCACGTGGGGGTACTCGGCGGCCATGCCCTCGGGCAGCAGGTACCGCGCGCCGGTGACCGTGGCGAGCTCGAGACCGCCGGACACGTAGTCGTTGTGGCCGTGCGTCTCGGCGACGGTCGTGATGGTGACGCCCAGTCTCGCGGCCAGGTCGAGGACCCGGTCGATGTCGCGCTGCGGGTCGACCACCAGCGCGTCGCCCGAGCCGTCGGTCAGCAGGTAGCTGCGGTCACCGAGCGACGGGGTCTCGATCGTGTGGACGTCCAGCCGGGCCGAGCCGGTCGGGGTGGGGGTGGTGGAGTCGGTGTGGGTCATGTCTTCCTCCTTCAGCTGCGGCGGGCGCCTTGGACGACGGGGTGGCCGGCCTGCATCCAGCCGGCGGTCCCGCCGGCCACCGACCGGGCGTCCAGGCCGCCCTTGACGAGCACGCCGGCGCCGGCGGCGCTGCGGTGGCCCGCCGCGCAGACCACGTAGACCGGGGCGCCCTTGCTGTCCGCGGCGAGCGAGTCGACGCGGGTACCCAGCTGGCTGAGCGGGATGCTCACGGCGCCGGGCACGTGACCTGCGGCGTACTCGTCGGGCTCGCGGACGTCGACCGTGAGGGCGCCGGTGGCGTGGGCCGAGACGAAGTCGGCCAGGGAGGCCTCGGGAGTCGCGGTGCGGTGGAACACGGGAGCTCCTAGATACGGGTAGGGGTATTGCTGTCGACCGTAGCAACGCCGGGCCGCGGGTGTCGATGCCCCGGTGCTTTGTGACCTGTCCCATACCCCACCGGGCATTTGACGAACCTCGGGACGGTGCCTCAACATACCCCTACCCGTATCCAACGCCTTCCTGCGAGGACCTCCTGTGACCACTGCTCCACCCACCCGTCCCCTCGGCTCCGCGACGTCGTCGCCCCGGCACCGGCGCGACGAGTCGGCAGCACCCGTCCGGCTCGTCGGGCCGCTCGGCCGACTGGGCCGGTGGACGGTGGACCACTCACGTGCCGTGTTCGTCACCTGGGCCCTCGTGGTCGTCGCGCTGGGCGCGTTCGCGCCCCGGGTCGAGCACGCCCTCGCGGGAGCGGGCTGGGAGGCGTCCGGCTCGGAGTCGGTCGCTGCCCGCGACGTCGTGCAGCGCGAGTTCGCCGGCCTGTCCAGCGCAGCCCTGCAGGTCGTGGTCCACGTCGACGAGGGCCGGGTCACCGCCGGCAGGGGCGGACAGGCGGTGGCCGACGCCGTGGCGCTGCTGCGCGCCGACGACCGGGTCTCGGCCGTGGTGCCCCCGCAGCCCGGCCTGTCGGTGTCCCGCGACGGGCGGACCGCCCTGGTCCAGGCCGGCGCGGCCGAGGCCAACACCAACGAGATGGTCCGGGCCGCAGACGACCTCACCGGCCCGCTGCGGGACCTCAGCGGCCCCGGCGTCACCGTCGCGCTGACCGGGTCGTCGTCGCTGTGGAGCGACTTCAACGCGGCCAACCTCGAGGCCATGATGAAGAGCGAGCTCATCAGCTGGCCGGTGACCCTGGTCATCCTGGTGCTCGCGTTCGGCTCGCTCGTCGCTGCCGGCCTGCCCCTCATGCTCGACCATCACCGGCCTCGTCGCCGCCGCCGGGTCGCTGTTCCTCGGCGCGCAGCTGGGCGACATCAGCATCTGGGCGATGAACTTCGCGATGATGTTCGCGCTGGCCCTCGGCATCGACTACGCACTGTTCCTCGTGGTGCGGTTCCGCGCCGCCCGGTTCGGCCAGCACGAGGCCACCCGCGACGCGGTGGCCGAGACCATGGACACGGCGGGCAAGGCCGTCCTGTTCTCCGGTCTCACCGTGCTGGTGTCGCTCTCCGCCGTGCTGCTGGTCCCGTCGCCGGCCTTCCGGTCGATGGCCCTGGGCATCATGCTCGCGGTCACCTTCGTCCTCGCGGCGACGCTCACGCTGCTGCCCGCCGTCCTCGGCCGGCTCGGGCACCGGGTCGACGCCCTCGCCCTGCCCTGGGTGCACGCCGGCGAGCACCGGTCGCCGCGCTTCGAGCGCTGGGCCCAGCGGCTCTGGCGCCGCCCGGTCGGCTACGGCCTGCTGGCGACGGTGCTGCTGGCCGTCCTCGCCGCCCCGGTCCTGGGGCTGCGCACCGGGATGCCGTCCATCACGGTCGTGCCCAGCAGCGACTCCAGCCGGGTCGGCTACGGGCTGGTGCAGGACGCGTTCGGTGAGGGCGCCCCCGGGACGCTTCAGGTGGTGGTCCCGGCGGCGACGGCGGACCGCGCCGCGACCGTGCTCGCCGACGACTCGGGCATCGCCGCTGTCATGCCGCCCGTGCAGGGCGAGGGCCGGTACGTGCTCCTGTCCGCGGTGCCCGACGTCGGGCCGTCCGACCCGGCGCTGGGCGACACCGTCGACCGGCTGCGGGGCGACCTGCCCAGCGGCTCCCTCGTCGGGGGCGCGTCGGCGGAGAACCACGACCTCGAGCAGCTGCTGCGGGACAAGACGCCCCTGGTCATCGGCGTCGTCCTCGGCCTGGGCTTCCTGCTCCTGCTGGTCGCCCTGCAGGCGCCGCTCGTGGCGGCTCTCGGCACGGTGACCAACCTGCTCGCGACCGGGGCCGCCTTCGGCGTGGCCAAGCTGGTCTTCCAGGACGGGCACGGCTCGGGGCTGCTCGGCTTCGAGCCGCAGGGCTTCCTCGACGCTTGGGCGCCGGTCTTCTTCTTCGCGATGATCTTCGCGATCGGGATGGACTACACGGTCTTCCTGCTGGCGTCGGCGAAGGAGCACTGGGAGAAGTCCCACGACCCGCAGGAGGCCATGGTGGGCGGCCTCGCGCACTCCGGCCGGGTGATCTTCGCCGCGGCCGGGGTCATGGTCGCCGTGTTCTTCACCTTCGCGCTCTCCGGGCCGCTGCCGCCCAAGGAGATGGGTGTCGTCCTCGGGGTGGCGGTCCTGCTCGACGCCGCCCTGGTGCGTCTGGTCCTGCTGCCGGTGTTGCTCCGGCTCAGCGGCCGGGCGGCCTGGGCCAGCCCGGCCTGGCTGCGCCGCGTCCTGCCGTCGGTGCGCTTCAGCCACTGAGTTCCCGACATACCCTGGTCCGTATCGTCAGCCGTGGAGGCACCGTGCAGGTAGACCCCGAGACCGTGGCGCCGGTCGTGAACCGCCTCAAGCGCGCCCAGGGCCAGCTGGCCGGCGTCATCCGGATGCTCGAGGAGCAGCGCGACTGCGCCGACGTCGTCACCCAGCTCGCCGCCGTGTCGCGGGCGTTGGACAAGGCCGGCTTCGCGCTGATCTCGGCCGGCCTGGAGCAGTGCATCCGGGCCGGCGACGAGGGCGAGCTGGACCGGGAGAAGCTCGAGAAGGTCTTCATGTCCCTGGCCTGAGTTTGACCCGTGGACCCCCGATGCGGTCTGCTCGGCCGCGTGGCACCCGTGGACGTCCGCCAGCCCCCGGGCCGGGCCCGCAGGTGCTGCGCGTGCTGAGCCTGGCACTGCCCCGGCGGCTGCTGGCCGAGGCGCTGGGCACCGGGCTCCTGGTGGCGGTGGTCGTCGGCTCGGGCATCGCCGCCCAGCGGCTCTCGCCCGGCGACGCCGGGCTGCAGCTGCTGGAGAACGCGCTGGCGACGGCGCTCGGGCTGGCCGTGCTGATCGCGGTCCTCGGGCCGGTGTCGGGCGCGCACTTCAACCCGGTGGTCACCGCCGTGCTGTGGCTGGACGGCCGCCGCGGGCCCGCCGCCCTCCCGGGCCGGGACGCCGCGGCGTACGCCGGCGCGCAGGGCGTCGGGGCGGTGGCCGGCGCGGTGCTGGCCAACCTCATGTACGCCGTCCCCGTCGACGTCCTGGCCACCACCGAGCGCGACGGATGGCGGCTCTGGCTGGCCGAGGTCGTCGCCACCGCCGGGCTCGTCCTGGTGGTCGTGCTGCTGCTGCGCACGGGCCGGGCGGCGCTGGCCGCGCCGGCGGTCGGCGCGTACATCGGCGCCGCGTACTGGTTCACCTCCAGCACCTCGTTCGCCAACCCGGCGGTCACCCTGGGCCGGGTCTTCTCCGACACGTTCGCCGGGATCGCGCCGTCGTCGGCCCCGGGCTTCGTGCTCGCCCAGGTGGCCGGCGGCGCCGTCGGTCTCGCGCTGGCCCGCCTGCTCGTCCCCGGCCCCGTCCCCCAGGAGGCGCTCGCATGAGCGACGACCCTCGTCCCAGCGTGCTGTTCGTCTGCGTGCACAACGCCGGCCGGTCCCAGATGGCGGCCGGGTTCCTCACCCACCTCGCGGGTGGCGCGGTGGAGGTCCGCTCGGCGGGCACCGCCCCGGCGGACGAGGTCAACCCCGCCGTGGTCGAGGCGATGCGCGAGGTCGGTGTCGACCTGACCGCCGAGACGCCCAAGGTCCTGACCACCGACGCGGTGGAGGCGAGCGACTACGTCATCACGATGGGCTGCGGGGACGAGTGCCCGTTCTTCCCGGGGAAGACCTACCTCGACTGGGTCCTCGAGGACCCCGCCGGGCAGGGGGTCGAGGCGGTGCGCCCGATCCGCGACGAGGTGCGTCGCCGGGTCGAGGGGCTGCTCGCCGAGCTCGCGCTGCGGGCCGACTGACGCCGACCGGGCCGAGCCTCAGGCGGTGGACGCGACGTCGCTGCCCTCGGCGGCCACCTGCCGGCGGACGTCGTCCATGTCGAGGCCGCGCACCGCGGTGACCAGCTGCTCCAGCGCGGGTGCCGGGAGGGCGCCGGGCTGGGCGAAGACGAGGAAGCCGTCGCGGAAGGCCATCAGGGTCGGGATCGACGTGATCGCCGCGCGGGCGGCGAGCGCCGGCTCCGCCTCGGTGTCCACCTTCGCGAAGGTGACGTCGGTGTGCGTCTCGGAGGCCGCCTCGTACACCGGGGCGAACTGCCGGCACGGGCCGCACCAGGCGGCCCAGAAGTCGACCAGGACGATGCCGTCCTGGTCGACGAGGGAGTCGAAGGTCGCGGTCGTGGCCTCGACGGTGGCCATGTGTCTCTCCTGGAGCCGGGAACGGGGGGTCTGTCAGTCGGAACGCCCTGGGCGGTCGGATCCTTCCGGGAGGATGTCCCGGTGGCCGTCGTCCGACGCAGTGCGGGGCTCCTCGTCTTCCGCCGGGTTGCCGGAGTTGCCGGGGTAGCCGGGGTCGAGGTGCTCGTCGGTCACATGGGCGGGCCGTTCTGGGCCCGCCGGCAGGAGCGGGCCTGGTCGGTGCCCAAGGGGGAGCACGAGGCCGACGAGGAGCCGCTGGCAGCCGCCCGCCGCGAGTTCGGCGAGGAGACCGGGCTGCCGGTGCCGGCCGGTGAGCCGTGGGACCTGGGCACCGTGCGCCAGTCCGGCGGCAAGCAGGTCCGGGTGTGGGCCGTCGAGGGCGACCTGGACGCGGCTGCGGCGGTGAGCAACACCTTCACGATGCAGTGGCCCCCGCGCTCCGGTCGGCAGCAGGAGTTCCCCGAGCTCGACCGGTTCGCCTGGCTCGACCTGCCCGCCGCCCGCGAGCTGCTGGTCGCCGGGCAGGTGCCGTTCCTCGACCGGCTGGAGACCCGGCTGGGCGGACCCGGGGTCGTTCAGGTCTGATCGGCGGTCAGGCCGGGGTCGCGGCCACCTCGGGCTCGCCGCGCGGCAGGCGGCGCACCGAGGGCACCAGGGTGACGGCGAGGGCCGCAGCCACCCCGAGAACGGTCATGGCGAGCAGCGCCCGGTGCAGGCCCATCGCGGCGGTGACGAAGCCGATGCTCAGGTTGCCCAGCGGGATCAGACCGGCGCTGGAGAGGTAGTCGTAGCTGGACACCCGGGACAGGGCGCGGTCCGGGATGTGCTCCTGCAGCGAGGTCTCCCAGAGCGTGAAGGTGCCGGTGACGCAGATGCCGGCCAGCACCTCGAGGCCCGCGATCGCCCAGGTGCCGAGACCGCTGCCGATGAACGCGGCCTGGCAGGACGCGCCGACGAGCATGAGGCTCGCGACGCGCAGCGCGAACCGGGGCCGCCAGCGGATCAGCAGGAGGTCGCCGAGAACCGACCCGAGGCCGAAGCCGGCGGTGATGATCGCCCAGGACTTCGCGCCCTCCAGCTCCTCCGCGGCGAGCACCGGCCCGAGCACGAAGATCGCGGGCAGCACGACGACGTGGTACGAGGCCATGCCGCCGAGGAACGCCGTCACCCACGACCGGCTGCGCACCTCCGACCAGCCCTCCCGGAGGCTGGTGAGGAAGTGCGTGCCGGTGGCCTCCGGGTCCTCGTCGTGCAGCACGCTGGCCACCAGCCGGGGTCGCAGCGGGACCAGGCAGGCGACCGACACGGCGAACGTCGCGGCGTCGAAGAGCAGCGCGCCGCCCGGCCCGCCGGCGAAGGCCACGAGCAGACCGCCGAGGACCGGGCCGAAGATCGAGCCGGTCGAGTAGCTCAGGCCCCGCAGCGCGTTGGCCGGCTGCAGGTTGACCGGGGCGACGGTGCCGGGCAGCAGCCCGGTGAACGCCGGGGCGAAGAACGCGTCGGCGGCACCGTAGACCGCGGCCACCGCGACCAGGTGGGCGACGTGCGCGTTGCCGGTGACCAGCAGCAGACCGGCGGTGAGCTGGCAGACCAGCCGGACGACGTCCGAGGCGATGAGGATCCTCTTGCGGTCGAGGCGGTCGGCCCAGACCCCCGCGGGCAGGGCGAGCAGCGCGAACGGCAGGAACTGCGCGGCGGAGACGATGGCCACGTCGCCCACGTCGCCGCCGATGGACAGCACGGCGAAGGGCAGCACCACACCCGTGACGCGGTCGCCGAAGATGGACAGCACCTGGCCGGTGAACAGCAGCCGGTACTGCGGCTCGTCCCGCAGGACCGCGGGAAGGCGCGGCCGCAGTGAGCGGCGCGCACCGGGGGGCTGGGTGGTCATGGCGCCAGGCATCGTGGCAGCCTCGCCGGGGACGCGCCACCGAATGGCGACGACCGCGGACCGGTCCGGAGGCGGACCGCCGGGGTGCCACTGACGGGGGGACGCGATGGGCGACCAGCCGGGGTCGGCGCGGTCTACCGCCGAGGGGGAGCGCTTCGTCGGCGTCGACTGGTACGGCGAGGACCTCGGCGCGGCGGAGTTCGTGGGCTGCGAGTTCGTCGACGCCGACCTGACGGAGGTGACGACCCGGGGTGCGCGGTTCGAGGACTGCCGGTTCCTCGGCGGGCAGCTCAACGCCTCGACCCACGACGGCACGACCTTCGCGGGGTGCACCTTCCGGCGCACCTCGTTCTTCGCGGCGACGCTGCGCGGCTGCAAGCTGCTGGGCTCGACGTTCGTCGAGGCGAAGGTGCGGCCGATGACCGTCGAGGGCGGGGTGTGGTCCTACGTCACCCTGCGCGGCGCCGACCTGTCCGAGCTCGACCTCACCGGCCTGAAGCTCGTCGAGGCCGACCTGTCCGAGGCCAGCCTGCGCCGGACGGTCCTGCGCGACTGCGACCTCACCCGGGCCGTGCTGCGCAACGCCCGGCTCGACGACACCGACCTGGTCGGGGCCGACCTCACCGGCGTCGACCTCACCGGCCTGGCGTGGAACGGGTCCCGGATCGACACCACCCAGGCCCTGCTGGTCGCCGAGGCCGCCGGCGCCGTCGTCGCCGGCTGACCCTCCGCCCCCGCCCCGCCTACGTCCGCTCGTTTGCGACCTGGGTCACCGACACGCCGTACGTACCCCCGGCGTGTCCGTGAACGATGTCGCAAACGAGCGAGTGTGGGTCAGAAGTTGATCATGTGGCCGGCGATGCCCTCGACGGCCTCCTTGACGGCCTCGCCCAGCGTCGGGTGCGCGAAGACGTTGCGCGCGACCTCGTCGGCCGTGAGGTCCCACCGCTGGGCCAGCGTGAGCGCGGGCAGCAGCTCGGTGACGTCGGGGCCGATCAGGTGCGCGCCGATGATCTCGTGGTACTTCGCGTCGGCGACCACCTTGACGAAGCCCACCTCGTCGCCGAGGCCCTTGGCCTTGCCGTTGGCCGTGAAGGGGAACTTCGCGACCTTGACGTCGTAGCCCTTCTCCTTCGCCTGCTCCTCGGTGTAGCCGAAGGACGCGATCTGCGGCTGGCAGTACGTCGCCCGCGGGATCATGTCGAAGTCGATCTCCATCGTGTCCGCGCCGGCGATGGTCTCGGCGGCGACCACGCCCATCGCCTCGGCCGTGTGGGCGAGCATCAGCTTGCCGGTGCAGTCGCCGATCGCGTACACGCCCTCGACGTTGGTCCGGCCGCGCTCGTCGACCATGATCGCGCCGCGCTGGTTCACCTGGACACCGGTGTTCTCGAGGCCGTAGCCGTCGATGCGCGGCGCGAAGCCGATGGCCTGCAGGACCTTGTCGGTCTCGATGACCTCCTGGTCGCCGCCGGCGGCGGGGGACACCGTGACCTTGACCTTGTCGCCGCTGTCGTCGATCGACTCGACCTTGGTGGACAGCCGCACCTTGACGCCGAGCTTCTTGTACTGCTTGAGCAGCTCCTTGGAGACCTCGGGGTCCTCGGTGGGAACCATCCGGTCGAGGAACTCGACGATCGTCACGTCGACGCCGAAGTTCTTCATCACGTAGGCGAACTCGACGCCGATCGCTCCCGACCCGGCGATCACCACCGAACCCGGCAGGTCGGCCGTGAGGATCTGCTCCTCGTAGGTCACGACCCGCTCCGAGAGCGACGTCCCGGGGACCAGCCGCGTCTTCGCGCCGGCCGCGATGATGACCGTGTCGGCCGAGACCTGCGTCGAGCTGCCGTCGTCGCCGCGCACGTCGAGCGAGCGCGGCCCGGTGAACGTGCCCCAGCCGTGGATCTCGGTGATCTTGTTCTTCTTCATCAGGAAGTGGACGCCCTTGACGATGGAGTCCGAGACCTGACGGCTGCGGGCGTGCGTCGGCGCGTACTCCATCGACGCATCGCCGGTGATGCCGAACTTGTCCTTCTCGTGGGTGAGGATGTGTGCCAGCTCGGCGTTGCGCAGCAGCGCCTTCGACGGGATGCAGCCGACGTTGAGGCAGACCCCGCCCCAGTACTTCTCCTCCACGACCGCGACCTTCTTGCCCAGCTGGGCGGCCCGGATCGCGGCGACGTACCCACCGGGGCCGGCACCGAGGACGACGACGTCGAAGCGCTCGCTCATAGCCCGGCACGCTAGCCGCCGGGTGTCCGCGCCGCCGCTCCCGGGGTACGCGTCAGGCCGGCCGGGCGACCCACTCCATCGGGTCGCCCGCGCCGAGGTCGGTGATGCCGGCGTCGGCCAGGGCGCCGAGGACGAGGACCCGGCGGTGCGCGGCGAAGGTGAGGACGTGGGCGACCATCCCGCCGTAGGTGAAGGTGCGCGGCGGCTCGCAGAGGGTGTCGACGAAGGTCTCGTCCAGCCGGCCGTCCGCGGCGATCTCACGGACCTGCTGGAGGAACACCGGGCCGATGGCGGTGAGCCGGGAGCGGATCTCGCCGAGGTCCCAGTCACGCTCGGCCGAGACGTCGTACGGCCGGTCGTGCATCGAGGCGTCCCACATCGCCATCTGCCCGACCAGCCGGGCGAGCAGCGAGCGGACGGTCGGCTCGTCGTCGATGCCCTCGACCGAGATGTCGACCGGGCGGTCCAGCTGGTCGGGCGTCAGCCGGGCGCACCGGTCGACCAGCTCGCCGACCAGCCAGGTGTGGTGCTCGACCATGCGGGTGAGCAGCTCCATGGGGGTGACCTTTCTCAGAGCGGGGACGCGCAGGCTCCCGGGCGGGACGAAGTGCACCTGGCTGGGGGCGTCGATCCGGTAGGACCGGGGCTCGGCCCGCCACCGGGACGGGGGGCGGCCGAAGGCCCGCGAGAACGCCCGGGTGAACGCCTCGTTGCTCGAGTAGCCGGCCTCCACCGCGACGCGGAGGACGTCGTGGTCGGTGGTGGCGAGCCGGTAGGCCGCCCGCTCGAGCAGCACCCGGCGGCGCAGCGCCGCCGGGGACTCGCCACCTGCGGCCCGGACGAGCCGGTCCGCGTGGAAGCGGGACAGGTGCAGACGCGACGCGAGCACCTCGCCGTCTGCCTCGTGGTCGTCCAACGCCTCGGCGAGGACCGCCACGAAACGGCGGAAGGTGTCGACCGCTGCCGTCGTCATACCGGTCATCGTGCAGGCTCCCCCGGACCGTCGGCTTGATCGTCGTTGCGCAGCCGGCCGACGTCGGCGGCCGAACGGTGCAGGACCGGGTTCGTGGTCGGTGGGTCCCAGGCCACGGTGCCCGTCAGCCGCTGGTCCGGTCCAGGTGCTGCAGCAGGTCGTGCGCGGCGAGCTCGACGTCCTTGTGCCGCCACTGCGAGGCCCGGAAGACGCAGGCGATCAGCGCCGTCCGGTGCACCCGGCGCAGGTCGCCGTAGGCGAAGGCGTGCCGCGCCTTGGTCTGCTCGGTGGCGCCCACCGTGAGACCCAGGTGCCAGGCGGCGTAGTCGTCCCAGGAGTGCCTGTCCAGGTACGAGTTCTCCGCCTCCGCGGTGGGCTGGAGGTCGCCCCAGTCGCTGTCCAGGACGTACTGGCGGGCGTCGATCAGGGCTCGGCAGCGTGCGACCGCGTCCTCGTTGACGGTGTAGGAGGCCATCTCCCCGCCCTACCCCCGCCCCGGCGGCCCGAACGGGGGGCGGCCTCTCCCGAGCGTGACGGTTAGGCCGACCGGGTCAAGTCCCGCGGTGACGGCGTCGACACCATGACCATGGTGCCGCTGCTGGTGGGTGACGAACGCCTGCGCATGGCGCGCGTGGCGGGCATGGCGGCACCGGTGCTCGCCGCGACCCTGCTGCTGACGATGCCGCTGGTGGGTTACTCCGGGCGTGAGGTCGCCGGCTGGGCGGCGCTGGTCGCGCCGGGCGTCCTGCTCGCAGGCGTGTGCGCCTGGCTGCTGCCCTGGTCGCGGTGGGGCGACCGCGCGCTGCTCGTCGTCCCGGCGTCCGCGTGGGCCTGCCTGGCGGTGCTCGGGGTGGGCTCCGACGGACGGGCCGCCGTCTACGGCGGGTACACCGCCCTGCTGTTCCTGTTCGTCGGGCTGACCCAGCGGCCCTGGACCTCCCTGCCTCTGCTCGTCCCGGCGGTGGCCGTCCATCTGGCGCTCTACGACGGGTGGCAGGCCGAGCTGCTGGCCCGGCTGCCGATCTCGGTCACCGTCTGGGTGGCGACGGCCGAGGTCGTCGCGCGGTACCGGACGCTGACGACCGCCACCGTCGCCGGGCTCGAGGTGCGCGCCCACGTCGATCCGCTGACCGGCACCGGGAACCGCTACGACCTCCCGCGTCGCCTCGCGGCGCTGCGCCCCGGCGATGCGGTGGTCCTGCTCGACCTGGACCACTTCAAGGCGCTCAACGACACGGCCGGACATGCCGCCGGCGACCTGGTGCTGCGCGACGTCGGTGCCCTGCTCGTCGGGATCGCCCGCAACCAGGACACCGTCGTCCGGTACGGCGGCGAGGAGTTCCTCCTGCTGCTGCCGGGCGCCGGCGCCGAGGGCGCCGTCAGCCTGGACGCCCGGCTGCGCGACACCTGGGCGCGGCAGCGGCCGGACGTGACCTTCTCCACCGGCATCGCCGTGGTCGCCGCGCCGGCGCAGGGCGACGGTCCGCTCGGTCAGCCGGAAGAGGCCGGCGCGGCAGCGCTCGCGCACGCGGACGAGGCGCTCTACCGGGCCAAGTCCTCCGGTCGGGCCCGCGCCGTCACCTGGTCGGCGGGGACCACCGGTCCCCAGGACCGGGCCGAGCGGTCCGCGGCGGTCGTCGCAGCCGGCAGCTAGGCCGACGCCTCGGGGTCACGGACCACCACGACCGAGCACGGTGCGTGCGCGACGAGGTAGGTGGCCACCGAGCCCAGCAGCGTCCCCACCAGCGGGCCGTGCCCGCTCGGCCCGACCACGAGGAGGTCCTCGGGCCGGGCCAGGTCGCACAGCAGGGGCCCGGGACGCCCGCGCAGCGCCCACGGCCGGACGGGCACCGCTGCGGCGTCGGCGTCCGCCAGCAGGAGGCTGCGACCGGCCACCTCGTGCGCCTCTGCCGCGAGCGCGCCGTCGAGCTCCTCGGTGCTCAGCAGCGCCACCGCGGCGGTGGCGCCGGCCCCGACCCCGGCCGCGATCGGCCCGGTGGCGCCGCTGAGCCCGGGCTCCCAGGCGCTGACGACGTCCACCGGCGACCCGGTGCAGCGAGCGTGCTCCAGCGCCCAGCGCAGCGCGGCGACCGACCGGGGGCTGCCGTCGACGCCGACCAGGATGCGGGGGGAACGGGTCGTGGTCATGCCCCGACCCTGCCTGAGGCGCTCTGCGGCCCGGTGACGGCGGCGTTGCGGTCGCGTGACGGCGGCGGCCGGTGGACCGGCAGGGTCGCGTCCTCCCAGGTCTTCACGAGACCGCAACGCAACTGACCCGTCACCTGCAATCCCGGTCCCAGATATTCGTCGCACGAACCTGCGCCGGCGACTCGCCCGGCGCCCGTCGACTGTGGAGGGACGTCCCGCAATGACGCAGATGACGGTGGCCGGCAGCGACCGGACGACGACGACGGTGACGCTGACCGACGACTCCCTCACCCGCACCCCGGCCGCGGCGCTGTCGGCCCGCCTGTGCGACCTGCTCTCGGACGGCGGCCGGACCGTGGTCGTCGACGTGACCGCGCTGAACTCGCTGTCGGCCGACGTCGTGAGCGCACTGCTCGGCGCACGGCGCGAGGCGACCGCACGCGGCTCCCGCGTCGTCCTGCGCGCCGGGACGGCCCGAAGTCGGGCGCTGCTGAGGCGGTGCACGCTGGACCGGGTCTTCACCGTGGTGCGCGACGGGGACCCCGGGTCGATGTGGCGGCACGGATGAGCACGGCGGTCCTCGCGCCGGTAGAGCCGACCGCCGCGTCCACGCACTGGCAGTGGGAGGCGCTCGGCGAGGAACGGGGCTCGACCAGGGTGAGCTTCGTCGGGGACGAGCTCAGCGTGCGCGTCGCGGACCTGCACGGGCGGTCGTCGCTGCGCAGCCTGCTGTCGGCGCGGCTGGGGTCCGACGGTGCCGTGGTCGTCACGGCGCGGTACGCGCCGCCGGCCCTGCTGGTGGCTGACGGCGAGGTGCGCCTGATCCCGGACGGCGGCTGCTCGACCGCGACGGCGTCCCTCTCGCCGGGAGACGTCCTGGTGCTGCGCTCCGCGGCAGCGCTCGACGCCGAGCCGGCCGGCCTCGTGCAGCTGCTCAAGGCAGGTCCGCACGTGGTGCGCGACGAGCCGGTGGGCCGGCTGGTGCGCTCGATCCTGGCGGGGGCGCCCGCCGGCGCCGCCGTGGTGGCGCGCTACACGGGTTGACCTCTGCGGGTGCGCGGCGCCGGCAGCCCCGGGCTGCCCACAGGCGCTCGCGCGGTGCGCGCGGGCAGCGGCGGAGGGAGGGGGCCGCCGCTGCTCCGCGCACGCCGGGCGTCAGGGACCGGGCTCAGGGACCGGGGCTGGTGCTGGCCTTGAGCGGTCGGGCCCCGGCCGCGAGCAGCGGGGCGTAGTCGGCGGCCACCAGCGGGCGCGAGGTCTGCTCGCCGCCGGGCAGCGGAGCCGTGGCGGGCTCGCCGTCGCGCAGCAGCAGGACGCGGTCGATGCCCTGTACCGATACCGCGGTGAGCACCACCTGGCCGAGGGCCAGCGGCAGCCGGTCGGCCGAGAGGGCGCTGCTCGACACGTCGAGCTCGACCCGTGCCGTCCCGTCGAGCGCGTCCACCAGGTCGACCCGGGCCTCCGGGCCCAGTGCGGTGCTCAGGCCCGCCGAGCGCTGGGAGTCGGTCGGCCCGCCGGCGAGGGCGGCCAGCGCCGCGGCGGCGACCCGCCCGGCGTCCCCGGTGGGGACCTCGAGCGGGCGGGCGACGAGCTGACCCTCCGGGTCCACGAGGAAGACCTGCGGGACGGTGAGGGAGCTCCCGGGCGGTCCGGTGCTCGGAGCGGGAGCGTCGACGGCCGGCTGCAGGAGCCGGTAGGGGACGTCCTCGTCCGCGACGGCCCGGGTGCTGCCGTCGCCCGGTGCGCCGCAGGCCGCCACCACCAGCAGACCCGCCAGCAGGACCGGGATGCGGCTCAGGACCGCGGTGCGGCCCAGGCGGCCCGGGCCGGTCACGAGCTGCCGCCGGGGTCGGCCGGGGACACCGGTGGGCCGGGGTCGCCGGTCCGGCCGTGGGCCGGCAGCCGGACCTCGAAGCGCGCACCGCCGCCGGGGGCGGCACCGCACCACACCGTGCCGCCGTGGGCCCGGACCGTCTCGGACACGATGCTCAGCCCCAGGCCGGTGCCCGGCAGGGAGCCGCGTGACCCGCCTCGCACGAACCGGTCGAAGATGCGCAGCCGGTCCGCCTCGGGCACCCCGGGGCCGGCGTCGTCGACCCACAGCACGACGGTGCCCGCTGCCTCGGCGAAGGTCACGGCCGAGACGCCGCCACCGTGTCGCTGCGCGTTCTCGAACAGGTTGACCAGCGCCCGGTGCATCGCCGCCTTGTCGACCCGCACCACGGTGGCCGCCCCCTCGGGAGGGGGATGCAGCAGCTCGTCCGGCACGCCGGTCGTGTCCGCTGCGTGCGCCACCAGGTCACGGACGTCGATCACGCCCGGCACCAGTGCGGCGGCTCCCGCCTCCAGCCGGCCGAGGTCGAGCAGGTCCTCGAGGGCGCGCTGGAAGCGCTCCAGGTCGCGGCCGATCAGCGTCAGGGCTTCCTGGGCGCGTTCCGGCATCTGGTCGCGGCGCCGCTCGAGGACGCTCGCGCTGGTCACCAGCGCGGTCAGGGGGGAGCGCAGCTCGTGGCTGACGTCGGCGGCGAAGCGGGCGTCGCGCTCGATCCGCTCGTGCAGGGCGTCGACCATCGAGTTGAACGAGGCGACGATGGTGGCGAGGTCGGGGTCCTCGGTGCTCGCGAGGCGGGTGTCGAGCGACCCGGACGCGATCTGCGCGGCGGCGCCCGCGACCTCGTCCAGCGGGACCACGACCCGCCGCGCGGCCGACCGGCCGAGCACCGCCGCGGCCAGCGCGGTCAGCCCGGCGACGACGGCGAGGACGATGCGCAGCGCGTCCAGGGTGCTGGTCAGCTCGCGGGCGCTCGCCAGCTCGTAGAACTGCGCATCGACAGCCGGCAGCGGCACCTCGACCATCACCGCCGGGCCGTCCGGACCCCGCTGCCAGGCCAGCGACGCCGACCCGTCGGCCGCCGCGTCACGCAGCGACTGCGGGACGTCGTCCTCCCCCACCTGCAGCGAGGAGGAGAACCAGCCGTCCCCCCGGCGCACGAGGATCGCCGACTCGGCCGGGGGTGAGACGGCGCCGAGCACGTCGCTCACCTCGGCCCCGGCCGTGAGCAGGCCGTCGCGGACGAACGAGGCGTCGGTGAACGCCTGGCGCAGGGCGGTGCGCTCGCGCTGGTCGACGAGGTAGTGGCGGGCGGCGAGGTAGGTGCCCACGGCCATCGTGACCGAGAGCACCAGGCCGCCGACCGCGAAGGCCAGCGTGATGGTCGTGCGCAGGCCGAGGCGTCGACCGGGCTGGTGCTCGCCGGGGCGGCGGGCGCCGAACCAGCGTCGAGGCGGACGGGTCACTGCTGGTCCAGCCGGTACCCGAGCCCGCGAACCGTCACCACGAGCCGGGGGCTGCTCGGGTCGGTCTCGACCTTGGTGCGCAGCCGGCGGACGTGGACGTCGACGATGCGCTCGTCGCCGAAGAAGCCGCGGTCCCAGACCGACTCCAGCAGCGACGAGCGGCTGCGCACCCGGCCGGGCGGGGACGCGAGCTCGCAGAGCAGGCGGTACTCGGTGACGGTCAGGTGGATGGCCTGGTCGCCCCGCCGCACCGTTCCGGCCCCCATGTCGAGCACGAGGGACGGCTCGCCGGCGTCCAGCACCAGCCGGTGCGGGTCCTCCGCGGCCGCTGCGCCCGCCTCGGCGGGGGAGCCCGGTGCCGGGGCCGTCGTCGCGCGGGCGCCGCGCCGGAGCAGGGCACGCAGCCGGGCGACGACCTCGCCGACGACGAACGGCTTGGTGACGTAGTCGTCGGCCCCCGCCTCGAGGGCCGACACGATGTCCAGGGTGTCCGCGCGGGCACTCAGCACGATGATCGGCGCGTCGCTCAGCGGCCGGGCGCGGCGGATGAAGCTGAAGCCGTCCATGCCGCCGAGCATCAGGTCGACCAGCATCAGGTCCGGGGGCCGGGTGCCCAGCAGCAGGACGGCGTCCTCGGCGCGCGCCGCCTCGTCCACCTCGTAGCCCTCGTCCTCCAGCGCCATCCGCAGCGAGGTGCGGATGCCGTCGTCGTCCTCGAGGAGCAGCAGGCGGGGCACCGCCTCATGCTGTCACCCCCGGGCCCGCCGGCCCGCGAGCCCCGACCGGCGTCATGCAACCGCAATCCGGCGGCTCGGCCGGCCGCAACATCGGCCGGGCACTCTCGCTCCTGTGACCGTCCTCGCCGAGCGTGTCCGCACCCGCCGCCCGTCGGCGGCCGTGCGGCCGGCCGGCGCGGAGTCGACCGGTCGGCTCGTGCTCGACGACGACGGGCTGCTGCGCGGCCTGTCCGACCTCAGGTGGTCCTTCGACGACCTGCTCCCGGCGGGTGCCAACCGCCTCGTCGTCGACGTGCGGGGGCTGACCCGCCTGTCGTCCCAGACCCTGGCAGCGCTGCTGTGGGCACAACGGCGCTGCCGGGTCCGGGGCGGTCAGGTGCGACTGCTCGGCGCGAACCGCCGCTGCCGCGACCTGCTGCAGCGCACCGGCCTTGACCAGGTGTTCGACGTGCCGTCCTTCGTGGAGGAGCGAGACCGATGACGAGTCCGCAGTTCGTGGCCGAGATGACCGCGCAGCTGGAGGCCGCTCACCTGGCGCTCCAGGCCGCGCCCGACGCCGACGCGGCGGCGCTGGCCGCCGCCCGGGTGGCCGACCTCAACGACCTGCTCTGCCGGCACGGGTCGGACATCAGCCACATCCTCACCCCGCAGCCCGCCGTCTGAGGCGGCGGCCGGCTCAGGCGGCGAGCAGCGCCTCGGCGAGCTCGGGCAGCGAGCCGGCGCTGAGGGTCGGTCCCGCGAGGTAGGGCGGGTAGTCCTCCGCGCTGCGGTCCAGCCAGGCGCCGGTGAGGCCGGCGCGGACCGCGCCGTCGACGTCCCAGGGATGCACCGCGACGAGGGCCAGCCGCTCGGCCGGCTCGCCGACGGCGGACGCGGCGAAGGCGTAGGACTCGGCGGCCGGCTTCCACCGGCCCGCGTCGGCGACCGACAACCGGGCGTCGAACAGGTCGGCCACCCCGGCCCGCGCGAGCGCGCCGTCGGACATCGAGGTGGCGCCGTTGGTCAGCGTGACCAGGCGGACGCCCGCCCCGTGCAGCCGCCGCAGGCCCTCGGGCACGTCGGGGTGCAGGTCGAGCCCCGGGAGCCCGGCCAGCACGTGGTCGGCCGCACGGGCGGGATCCGCCGGCGCGTCGGGCCGGCCCGCGAGCAGACCGGTGAGGGTGTGCCGCGCGATGTCGGCGAACTCGGCGTACCCGCCGGCCGCCGTCACCGCGAACCCGTCACGCAGGGTCGAGGCGAACCACGTGTCGAACAGCGCCCCGCTGGCGCCGACCTCGACCAGCCGGCCCCGCAGCGGGCTCATGTCGGTGAGCGTCTCGTTGACGTCGAAGACGACGACGGCCGGGCGTGGGCGCGGGAGCGACATGCCAGGTCCCTACCCGCCGGCCGGGGAGGCATCCCTGGCGTGGGTGTGGCCCCGGGCCGGCCGACGGCTGCCGATAGGGTGGCGGCCGGAGCGCCGGGAAGCCTGGTCGGCAGCCGTTCCACCCTGCCCAGAACTCCCGTCGACTGGAGCCCTGATGCGCGCCCGAGACCTCGCCGAGGACTTTCCCACCGTCACGCTCGCGAGCGACGCCATGGCCGCCGCCCGGGCCATGGCCCAGGCCCGCAAGCCCGGGCTGGTCGTCGTCGACGACGAGGGCCACCCGCACGCCGTGCTGGGCGGGTCGCAGGTCCTGCGGTTCGTGATCCCGCGCTACGTCCAGGACGACCCGCAGCTGGCGCGGGCCCTCGACGAGGACGCCTCCGACGAGCTCTGCCGCCGCCTGTCCGGCAGCAGCGTGGCCGACGTCCTGCCGAACGGGCGCGACCGCGACGAGCTCCCGGTCGTGGACGGTGACGCGACGGCCCTGGAGATGGCCGCGGTCATGGCGCGGATGCACAGCCCCCTGCTCGCGGTGGTCGAGGACGACCAGGTCGTCGGCGTCGTCACCGTCCCCCGGCTGCTCGACTACCTGCTGCCCGCGACGCCCACGGCGCCCCAGGCGTGACCGCCGTCCTGGTGGTAGCGGTCTTCACCGCTGCCTACATCCTCATCGCCACCGAGCGCATCCACCGGGTCGCGGCTGCCCTGCTGGGTGCCGCCGGCATGGTGGTGCTCGGTGTGGCCGACGCCGAGACCGCGTTCTTCTCCGAGCGCACCGGCGTCGACTGGAACGTCATCTTCCTGCTGCTCGGCATGATGGTCATCGTCAGCGTGGTGAAGCAGACCGGTGCCTTCGACTTCCTGGCGATCTGGTCGGCCAAGCGCACCCGCGGCCGGCCGTTCCCCACGATGGTGCTGCTCGTCGTCATCACCGCGGTGGCCTCCGCGCTGCTCGACAACGTGACCACGGTGCTGCTCATCGCGCCGGTCACCCTGCTGGTGGCCGACCGGCTGGGCGTGAGCCCGATCCCGTTCCTGATCGCCGAGGCGCTGGCGTCGAACATCGGCGGGACCGCCACGCTCATCGGCGACCCGCCCAACATCATCATCGCCAGCCGGTCCGACCTCACCTTCAACGACTTCGTGCTCAACCTTGGCCCGGTCGTCGTGGTGCTCCTCGGTGTGTTCATCCTGCTGTGCAAGCTGATGTTCGGGAAGCAGCTGCAGTACCACCCGGACCGGGTCGACGCCCTGATGGCGCTCGACGAGCGGGACGTGATCCGGGACAAGGGCCTGCTCGTCAAGTGCGGCGTCGTCCTGACCGGTGTGACGGTCGCCTTCATCCTGCACTCCTGGCTGCACATCGAGCCGTCCCTGGTGGCCCTGCTGGGCGCCGGGGTCCTGGTCGCGGTCTCCCGCCTGGACCCCACCGAGTACCTCGAAGAGGTCGAGTGGCCGACGCTGGTCTTCTTCATGGGCCTGTTCGTCATGGTCGGCGGGCTCATCGAGGTGGGCCTGATCGAGGACCTCGGCAACACCGTCACCGAGGCCGTCGGTGACAAGTACCTGCTCGCGTCCAGCGTCCTGCTGTGGGGCTCGGCGCTGCTGTCCGGGATCGTCGACAACATCCCGTACGTCGCGACGATGACCCCGCTGGTCCAGTCCCTGGTGGAGTCGGGCGGCGGCTCCGGACAGGCCAACGCCCTGTGGTGGGCCCTCGCGCTCGGTGCCGACCTCGGTGGCAACGCGACGGCCGTGGGTGCCAGCGCCAACGTCGTGATCCTGGGCATCGCCGCCCGCAACGGGCACCCGATCTCGTTCTGGAAGTTCACCAAGTACGGTGCGTTCACCGCCGTGGTGACCATCGCGATCGCGTGGGGCTACCTGTGGCTGCGCTACTACGCGTTCACGTGACCGGCCCACGCGCCGGGCGGGCGCCGAGCACCGAGGGGGCCGGATGAGCGTCGGAGGGCAGCCGCCGGGCCGCGTCCTACTGGGTCGCGGCTCCTGGCCCGAGACCCAGCGGATCGCCGCGATCCTGCGCAGCGAGACCGTCGGCGGGGTCCTGCTGCTGGTCGCGGCCGGGCTGGCCCTGGTCTGGTCGAACACGCCGTGGGACGACGAGTACCGGGCGCTGCGCGACCTGAAGGTCGGGCCCGAGGCGCTGCACCTCGACCTGACCCTGGGCACCTGGGCGGCGGACGGGCTGCTGGCGATCTTCTTCTTCGTCGCCGGCCTGGAGCTCAAGCGGGAGTTCGTCGCCGGCGACCTGCGGGACCCGTGGAAGGCCGCCATCCCGGTCGCCGCCGCGATCGGCGGGGTCGTCGTGCCGGCGGCCGTCTACCTCGCGCTGAACACCGGCGCCCTCGGTGGCGGTGACGGCGACCTGTCGGGGTGGGCGATCCCTACCGCGACCGACATCGCCTTCGCGCTCGCGGTGCTCGCGGTGCTGGGGTCGCGGCTGCCGTCGGCGCTGCGCACCTTCCTGCTCACGCTGGCGGTCGTCGACGACCTGCTCGCCATCCTGATCATCGCCGTCGCCTACACCGACGACCTGGCCTTCGGCCCGCTGCTGCTGGCCGTTCTGCCCCTGGCGGCGTTCGCCGCCGCGGTGCAGCGCGGCATCCGCGCCTGGTGGCTGCTGCTCCCGCTGGCGCTGCTGACCTGGGTGCTCGTCCACGAGTCCGGCGTGCACGCCACGGTCGCCGGCGTGCTGCTCGGCCTGGTCGTCCCGGTCCGCACCCGCCCCGTGGGCCGGGGCCGCCGGCACCACGGCCCGGACGGTGCGGTCGGGCTCGCCGAGCACCTGGAGCACCGGTTCCGGCCGCTGTCGGCGTCCTTCGCCGTGCCGGTCTTCGCCTTCTTCGCCGCCGGCGTCACGCTCGGCGGGGTCGACGGGCTTCGGTCGGCCGTGACCGACCCGGTGGCGTACGGCGTGGTCATCGCCCTGGTCGTGGGCAAGCCGATCGGGGTGCTCGCCGGGACCTGGCTGGTCGCGAGGATGGAGCGCGCCGAGCTCGACCCCGAGCTGTCGTGGTGGGACATGCTCGGGCTGGCGCTGCTCGCCGGCATCGGGTTCACCGTCTCGCTGCTGATCGGGGAGCTGGCCTTCGGCGCCGGCTCCGAGCGCGACGACCACGTCAAGGTCGCGGTCCTCGCCGGGTCCCTGGCGGCCGCCGCCCTGGCCGCCGTGGTGCTGCGCACCCGCAGCCGTGTCTACCGGCTCATCTGCGAGGCCGAGGACCGCGACCGGGACCGTGACGGCGTCCCCGACGCGTACGAGGCCTGAGCCGCACTCGTCCCGGTGTCGGGGATTGCGATGCCGGAACCCGGGCAAGGTTGTCCCGTAGCCGAGCGGTTCCGCTTGGCACCGACCCCGGACCCGGTCGCCGTGCTCCATCTGGCCGAAGGTCTGGTGACGGTGCCCGACTCTGCTCCCGAGACCGCGCGTGGGTCGCAGGCGCTCGATGTCCACGACCACGCCGGGGTGACCGTACTCGCGGCCGTTGCTGCAGCCGCCACGCTGACCGACTTCTCGTCGTGCAGGACCGGCCTCATCTCCGACCTGCTGCTCCGGTGCGGCGAGGGGGAGGTCGAAGCCTTCAAGGCGGTCGTGGACATCTTCTACTCACCGCTCAGGGCGGCCTGGGCGCTCGCACTACCCGCGGACGAGGTCGAGTGCGCGGTCCGCGGATCGTTCGCGGCCATCTGGCTGGCGTCGCCGCGCTACCGTCCCGGCGGAGAGACCGCCGTCGAATGGATCATGGCCCACGCCGCCCGGTCGACTGCCGACGACAACCTGCCGGGTTCGTGAGGGCCCCACGCGTGTGCGCCGCCCGACCGTTCCGGCGCCCTGAATCACCTGGACACCAACGACGGCGCAACGCCTGCATCAGTCCGTCACCAGCGCGCTGGAGGCAATTGCGCCGTCTTTCGTGTCCCCGGTTCGGGCGGCGCGATGGGATGGGGCGAGTGCTGGAGCGGGTGACGAGAATCGAACTCGCACTGTCAGCTTGGGAAGCTGATGTTCTGCCATTGAACTACACCCGCGAGGCGCAACCCGGACATGCTAGCGCCTTGTCCGGATCGGGTCCCGGGCGCCGCTAGGGTCGCCCTGTGCTGCTCTCGGACAAGGACATCCGCGCCGCGATCGACTCGGGCCGGGTCGCCCTGGACCCCTACGACCCGGCGATGGTGCAGCCGTCGAGCGTCGACGTGCGCATCGACCGCTACTTCCGGGTGTTCGAGAACCACCGCTACCCGCACATCGACCCGGCGGTCGAGCAGCCCGAGCTGACCCGGCTGGTGGAGCCGGAGGGGGACGAGCCGTTCATCCTGCACCCGGGCGAGTTCGTGCTCGGCTCGACCTACGAGGTCGTCTCCCTTCCCGACGACGTGTCGGCGCGGCTCGAGGGCAAGTCGAGCCTCGGGAGGCTGGGGTTGCTCACGCACTCGACCGCCGGCTTCATCGACGCCGGGTTCTCCGGGCACGTGACCCTCGAGCTGTCCAACGTCGCGACGCTGCCGATCAAGCTGTGGCCGGGCATGAAGATCGGCCAGCTGTGCTTCTTCCGGCTCACCAGCCCGGCCGAGGCGCCCTACGGCTCGGGGGCGCAGGGGTCGCGCTACCAGGGCCAGCGCGGCCCCACGCCGTCGCGCAGCTTCCAGAGCTTCCACCGCACGGCGACCTGAGCGGCGCCGCGGCTCAGTGCACCGAGCGCAGGAGCTGGGCGCGGGGTGAGCCCCCGGTCGCGCCCGCCAGGCCCATGCCGGCCGGCCGCCGGGTGGTCGAGGTCGAGGCGCCGGGGACCGGACCCTGGCGGTCCCGGTCCGGGCGGGTAGCCACCCACATGGGCAGCAGCTCGGGCGCCATCGACATCGAGTAGTAGTAGCCCTGCCCGAACCGGCAGCCCATCTCGCCGAGGGCCAGGGCGGTCTCCGGCGTCTCGATGCCCTCGGCCACCACCTCGAGCTCGAGGTGCCGGGCGAGGTCGGCGACGGCCGCGACGATGGCCCGGTCCCGGCCGGCCTCGTGCAGCTGGCTGACGAAGGACCGGTCGATCTTCAGCTGCTGGATCGGCAGCTCGGACAGGTGCGTGAGCGAGGAGTAGCCCGTTCCGAAGTCGTCCAGCGACAGCCGGACGCCCAGGTCGCGCAGGTCGGCGAGCAGGCCGAGGGCCCGGTCGGCGTCGCTCAGGACGATGCTCTCGGTGATCTCGAGGGTCAGCCGGTTGCTGGGCAGGTCGTGCCGGGCCAGGGTCTGGGCCACGACCGAGGGCAGCAGGGTGTCGAGCAACGAGCGCGCCGAGAGGTTCACCGAGATGCCGATGTCGAGGCCGTCGGCCCGCCAGGCGGCACAGGCCGCGACGGCCCGGTCCAGGACGAGGCTGGTGAGCGGCACGATCAGGCCGTTGCGCTCGGCCAGCGGGAGGAACAGGCCCGGGCGCAGCGTGCCGCGCACCGGGTGGTGCCAGCGCACGAGCGCCTCGCAGGAGTGGATCCGACCGTTCGTGAGGTCGACGACCGGCTCGACCTCGATGTCGACGTCGCCGCTCTCCAGGGCGTCCCGCAGCTCGCCCATGAGGGAGAGCAGCGACGGGTCGTTGACGTCGATGTCCTGGCGGTAGAGCACGTAGCGGTCGGCGCCGTTCTTCGCGGCGTACATGGCGATGTCGGCGCGCTTGAGCAGGTCCGACACGGTGCGCCCGTGCTCGGGGGCCAGCGCGATGCCGACCGAGCCGGACAGGTGCAGCCGCTCCTCACCGACGGTGAAGTGCGGCTCCAGCGTGGCGATCAGCCCCTCCGCGACGGTCTCGGGTGACGCCTCGCACCACGCGTGCACCAGGACGGCGAACTCGTCGCCGCCGAGCCGGGCGACCGTCGCGCCGTGCGGCATGGCCGCGTCGAACCGGACCGCCACCTCGCGCAGCAGGTCGTCGCCGACGTGGTGGCCGAGGGTGTCGTTGACCGCCTTGAATCCGTTGAGGTCGATGATCATCATCGCGACCTGGCCGCGGCGGTGCCGGGCGTCGGCGAGGGCGGCGATGGCCTCGGTGGTGATCTGCGAGCGGTTCGGGAGCCCGGTGAGCGTGTCGTGCATCGCGTCGTGCCGCAGCCTGCCGATCAGCATCTCGTTGTGCAGCGCGACCGAGGCGTGGTTGGCCACGGTCTGCAGCAGGTGGACGTCGCTCGTCGAGAAGCCGCGCACCTCGCCCATCCGGTCGTGCACCGCCACCGCGCCGACGGTCTGGCCGTCATAGCGCAGCGGAGCCAGGACGGCCTCGTCGGCGCCCCGGGCGCGCAGGTACGCCGCGCCTGCCTCGTCCTCGGTGCGGACGAGCACCGGGTCGGACCCGTCGAGCACGGCCCGGGCCAGTCGCGAGGCACGGGTCGCCGAGCCCTCGTCGAGCTCGACGATCCGGGAGCCGTCGTAGCGCGAGACCGACGGGCCGTCCTCGCCGAAGAGCAGGACCTCGGCCACCTCGCCGCGCAGGAGTGCGCGGGCCTGCTGCAGCACCGAGGGCAGGACGTCGTCGGAGGCCGGGGCGGTGGACAGCTCGCGGCTGAAGCGGAACAACCGCTCGAGGCTGGTGTGCCGGTCGGCGAGCGAGGCGTAGGCGCGGTAGCCGAGCATCAGCATCGCCCCGGACGCCACCAGCGGGACGGCGGCGAGCGGGCCGAGGCGCAGCGTGAGCAGCGGCATCAGGCCGAGCAGGCCACCGGCGGCGGCGATGCTCACGCCGGAGGCGAAGCTGCGCAGCCCGGACAGCGGCGGCTTGCCGTCGTACCAGCGGATGATCACCGACAGGACGACCAGGTCGACCGCCATGGCGGCAGCGCACGCGAGCACACCCCCGGTCCACTCCCGCCAGCCGTCCGAGGTGCTGCCGCCGCCGACGAGCCGGAACACGGCCAGGGCGACCGTCGTGTCCGCGAACATCAGGGCCGCGTTCACGCCGGACTTGAGCAGGGTCTGCCGGCGGTGCAGCAGCATGACCAGCGTCGAGCCGACCACCCGGGCCACGAGCAGGTCCTGCGGGAAGGCGTAGAAGAGCGCCAGCATCAGCGGGATCTCGGAGATGCTGATGCTCTGGGCCTCGCGGCCGACCTGGATGTGGAAGACCCACATCTCGGTGGCGGCGAACATCAGGGCCAGCAGCCACCACGGGATGCGCAGGTCGGTGGGGGGCTCGGTCGGCGAGGCGAGCAGGCCGGCCAGCATCACCGCCCCGACGACCACCAGCGCCAGGACGAGCGCGAGGACCCGCCGCGTCGGGCGCGCGCCTCGGCGTGCTCCCGGGGCGGCCACCTCCGGGGTCCCCGACTGCTCCATGAGGGGAACATCGGGAGGGTCGGGGGCCAGCCTTAGCCCCGAAGGAGGCCCGGTCTCCCGGGCCTCCCGTCGGGCGTCAGACCCAGGTGGCTCCGGGGTTCTCACCCGTCACCGTCCTGCGGGTCGCGGCGGCCGAGTCCTGCGGGCCGGCGTGCGTCGTCTGCGTGCTCTGTGTGCTCTGCATCGTCGTCATCGCCCCGTTCACTTCCAGCTCGCGCTGGACCAGAGATCGTTGGCCCATTGGGCATCGGCCCAGGTGGCTCCCGCCCAGGTGGCCCCGGCCCAGGAGTTGCCGGCCCAGGTGGCCCCGGCCCAGGTGGCCCCGGCCCAGGTGGCCCCGGCCCAGGTGGCCCCGGCCCAGGTGGCCCCGGCCCAGGTGGCACCGGCCCAGGTCGCCCCGGCCCAGGTCGCTCCCTGGGCGGGCGAGGCAGTCCAACGGCCGTCCGCCCAGGCCTGCACGGGGTCCTGGCCGAGCGACTCGCTGACGGCCAGCTCAGCGGTGTCGGTCACCTTGCCGAAGATGTCCTTCTCGCCGGTGAGCGTGACACCGTGCTTCCTGACCTTCATCGACCCGCGGGCCCGGTCCAGCGAGCCCCCGCCGGCGTGCAGCCTGGCTGCGCTGACGAGGCGACCGCCGGTCGCGTAGGCACCGGCCAGGTCGAGCGACCCGGCGCCCTGGGTGTCCGCGTCGGCCCCGGGGACGCCCTTCGCCGACCGGCGCAGCACGTCGCGCACCTGGTCCGGGGAGAGCCACGGCCGCTGGGACAGGAGCAGGGCCGCCGCGCCGGAGACGACCGCCGCCGACTGCGAGGTGCCGCTGCCCTTGAAGAAGCGGGTGCCCACGTTGCCGGTCGCGCCGAACGCCAGGTCCACGAAGGTGCCGGGACCCCGCAGGGACACGATCGAGGACCCGGGCGCGACCAGGTCCGGTCCGCGCTTGCCCTCGAGCGTGGAGCCCTTCTTGGAGAAGGCCGGGACCACGTCGTCGCTGCGGTCCGCCGTGCCCTGGGTGTTCACGGCGCCGACGGCCAGCAGGGCCGGGTCGTAGGCCGGGTTCGACAGGCCGGTGCCGGTGCCGTCGCCGTTGCCGGCGGACGCCACGACCACGATGCCGCGGTTCCACGCCACCTCGGCGGCGTGGGCCAGCGGGTCCAGCCGGTAGTCCTGCGTCGAGTCGGTGCCGAACGACAGGTTGAGCACCCGGATGTTCAGCCCCGGGTCCTTGGCGTGGGCCACGACCCAGTCGATGCCGGCGATGACCTGCGAGACGTCGGTGTTCCCCTGCGCGTCGGCGAGCTTGAGGCTCACGATCCGCGCGCCGGGGGCCATGCCCACGAACCGCGTGGTGTCGTTGGCGTAGGTCGAGGGCGAGGTGCCCGAGTCGCGGCCGGCGATGATCCCGGCCATGTGGGTGCCGTGCCCGAAGGTGTCCAGCGAGCGGAGCGCGGGGCTCTGCGACTCGAAGGACAGGTCGGGGCCGATCACGAGCTTGTTCGCGGTGGTGAGGCCCTCGATGGGCAGCACCCCGGAGTCCAGCAGGGCGACGTCGACGCCCTGGCCGGAGAAGCCGTTGGACCAGAAGGTCGTGGCGCCGGTGAGCCTGGCCACGTTGGTCATGTCGCCGGCCAGGCCGGTCGGGCCGACCCCGGACTGGAGCTGGAGCGGGGCGTCCTCGGTCACCTGGGCCACCCCGGCCGTGCGCCGGACGTCGTCCAGCGCCGAGGCGGGGACGTCGGCGACCAGCGTGCCGAGGGAGCTCTGCACGCTGACGACCCGGCCGTGGGCCGCCACCCGCGCGGCGACGGCGGCCACGGCGTCGGTCTGCGCCTCGACGACGACCCGGACCTTGCTGGGCCCGGTGGTCGCGCCCTCGGCGGGCCGGGTGGCGGTGCTGAGCTCCAGGGCGCCGTGGGTCGACGGGGCGAGCATCAGCCCGCCCGCGGCGAGCCCCGCCGCAGCGACTGTGCGCCAGCGCAGTCCTGCGTCGATTCGGTGCGGCTTCACGGGTCCCCCAAGGGTGGTCTGGTGCGAGGCCATGACTATCCCTTGACCATTCACTGAATGTCACGTGGAGAACACGAAGAGCACACGATCGGGCTAGGTCCCCTGGTCAGGGGCATGGTCCGGTCGGCCGACCCCCACGCTGGGGAGGCCGGTCAGGGAGCCGGCGGCGGGGGCGCCGCGGCCCCGGGGTCGCCCGCGCCGGCGGGGTCGTCGACCGGGACCACGGTGATGTTGCGCCGGACCGAGCGCAGCAGCAGCTGGCTGACGTCGAGGACCTCGACGTCCTCGCGGGCGGTGCCCTCCTGCTTCTTGGCGGTCACCGCGTCGCCGAGCATGACCAGGCAGAACGGGCAGGCGGTCGAGACGACGTCGGGGTCCAGCGCGAGCGCCTCGTCGACGCGCTCGACGTTGACCCGCTTGCCGATCTTCTCCTCCATCCACATCCGGGCCCCGCCGGCGCCGCAGCAGAAGCCGCGCTCCTTGCAGCGGTGCATCTCCTCGGTACGCATCCCGGGCACGCTGGCCAGGATCTCCCGCGGCGGCGTGTAGACCTTGTTGTGCCGTCCGAGGTAGCAGGGGTCGTGGTAGGTCACCAGCTGGTCGATCGGCGTGACCGGGGTGAGCCGCCCCTCCTGCACCAGCCGGTCGAGCAGCTGGGTGTGGTGCACGACCTCGTAGTTGCCGCCGACCTGCGGGTACTCCCGGGCCAGCGAGTTGAAGCAGTGCGGGCAGGTGGCGACGATCACCGTCTTGTCGGCCCCGGCCTCGTTGAGCACCTCGACGTTCTGCTGGGCCAGCATCTGGAAGACGAACTCGTTGCCGAGCCGGCGGGCCGGGTCGCCGGAGCAGGACTCGTTGTCGCCGAGGACCGCGAAGTTCACCCCGGCGATGTGCAGCAGCTCGGCGAACGCGCGGGTCGTCTTCTTCGCGCGGTCCTCCAGCGCCCCGGCGCAGCCGACCCAGTACAGGTAGTCGACCTGCGAGAGGTCGGTGAGGTCACCTTCTCCGAGGACGGGCACCTCGAAGTCGAGGCCCTGGGTCCACTCCAGCCGGGCCTTGGCCGACATGCCCCAGGGGTTGCCCTTGTTCTCCAGGTTCTTGAGCATCGTCCCGGCCTCGCTCGGGAACGACGACTCCACGAGCACCTGGAACCTGCGCATGTCGACGATGTGGTCGACGTGCTCGATGTCGACCGGGCACTGCTCCACGCAGGCGCCGCAGGTGGTGCACGACCAGAGCACGTCCGGGTCGATGACCCCGCCCTGCTCGGCGGTGCCGACCAGCGGACGGTCGACCTGCGGCTGCCCGGCGCCCGGGACCCGGCCGAAGCCGGACTCGGGGACGCCGTGGTGACCGCCGCCCTCGTGCCCGTCCGTCTGGGCCGCGCGGGAGGACTCGTCGCCCGCCTCGTCGATGCCGGTGACCGCCGCACCCCCGGCGCCCAGCAGTGCTGGTCCCTTCGCGAACAGGTGGTCCCGGAGGTCCATGATCACGAGCTTCGGCGACAGCGGCTTGCCGGTGTTCCAGGCGGGGCACTGGTCCTGGCAGCGACCGCACTCGGTGCAGGTCGCCATGTCGAGCATGCCCTTCCAGGTGAAGTCCTCGATCTTCCCCCGCCCGAACGTGGTGTCCTCGTCGAGCTCGTCCAGGTTCTCGAAGTCGATCGGCCTCCCGTCGACCATGATCGGCAGCAGCGGGCCGAGCGCCTTGGGCTCGCGCTTGGTGAGCACGTTCAGCGGCGCCAGGAAGATGTGCAGGTGCTTGGAGTAGACGACCAGCACCAGGAAGCCGAGCACCACCCCGATCTGGAGCAGGATCCCGACGGTCTCCAACGCCTCGTTCGCGTTCTCGCCGAGGGGGTGCAGCACCTCCGCGACCGCCTTCGACGCGAACGCCCACCAGCCGTCCTCCTGGAACGGGAAGACTCCGGTGTTGATCTGCGCGCCGCGGTAGAGCAGCAGCGTCCAGATGACGTTGAAGATCATGAACAGCACCAGCCACGCGGCGCCGGTGTGCGAGCCGTAGAAGCGCGACCGGCGCTCGCGGCGGGCCGGCGCCTGGCGGAACCGGATGACCGTGAAGGCCGCCAGCGACAGCAGGACCGCCACCGCGAAGAAGTCCTCGAGGAAGCCGAGCAGTGCCCAGCGCCCCACCAGCGGGATCGCGAAGTCGCGGTCGAACAGGGCCCCGTACGCCTCGAGGATGGTCGCCGCCAGCACGATGAAGGCCCAGAACGTGAAGAAGTGCGCCACCCCCGGGACGCTCCACTGCAGCAGCTTGCGCTGGCCGAAGACCTCGCGCAGCTGGCTGCGGGCCCTGGTCCCGATGTCGTCCAGCCGGCCCGGGGCGGCCTGCCCCGAGCTGATCAGCCGGTAGAGGTAGTAGGCACGGCGGCCGACCACCGCCAGGGCGGCGAGGGTCATCAGCAGCCCGAGGGCGAGGCGCACGGAACCTCCTGGAGCCGGGACGTCGGGTCGGTCGACGCGGGGTCAGCGTAGGGGCGGCGTCATGCTACCGACGGGTAACTTCTGGTCAGCCGCGGGGCTACAGCAGGGAGTCGGACGCCCAGCGCAGCAGCGGGACCAGGACGGGGGCCGCCAGCACCAGCAGGCCGAGGGCGACGAGCACCGCGAGCAGTCGCAGCGGAGCCGCCGGCTTGCCTCGGGAGTCGCGCAGCGCGGGGAGCACGGCACCAGCCTACGAGCACCCGGGGACGGGCGGGCATGCTCGGGCGATGACTGGTCGTCCGGGGCTCCTGCCGGGGAGGCGCGACGACGCCCCGTGCCCGTGCTGCAGCGGTGCCCGGCTGGGGGTGTGCTGCGGCCCGCTGCTCGACGGGGCCCCGGCGGCCACCGCCGAGGCGCTGATGCGCTCGCGCTTCACGGCCTACGTGCTGGGCGAGCTCGACCACGTCGTGCGCACCTGGCATCCCCGGACCCGGCCGGACGACCTCGACGTGACCCCGGGCCTGGAGTGGGTCGCCCTCGAGGTGCTGGCGACCGAGGCCGGGGGGCCGGAGGACGACCGCGGGGAGGTGGAGTTCCGGGCCCGCTACCGCCACCACCGGGAGGCGGACGGGCCGGCGGGGCAGGTGCTGCACGAGCGCAGCCGGTTCACCCGGCGCGCCGGGCGCTGGGTCTACGTCGACGGCGACCTCAGGTGACCTCTTCCATCCCGGGCGGCAGGTGGCCGGTCGACCTGCGGTAGTAGCCGGCCGCCTTGCGGGTGGCGAGCATCCGGGCCAGACCCATCGCCGCCCCGCTCGCGAGCGCGAACGGGATGGCCTCGCGCCACTGGGTGCCCGGCGCCGCCGGGTTCGCGGGCGGGTTGCTGCCGGTCGTCGCCTGCCAGCCCTTGGTCAGCGCCTTGCGCGCGGCGATGCCCGCGAGGACGGCCGACACGGTGCCGAGGATCTTCCAGCCGAAGGAGGTGTTCGAAGCCATCCCCGGCCCTTGCCCGCGGCCCCGGCGGCTCAACCGGGTGACCCGACCCGCCGACGTCCTGGGAGACGGTGCGCGTTCGCCCGGCCCGGCGGCGCGGCGCGGCCTACGCTGCCGGTGACGACCCGTACCGGTTCGTCCCACCTCGGCGCCGACAGGGGGCTTCGTGCCGCGACGCACCACGCGTGCGGGGGCGTTCGCCGTCGCCGCCGTGACGCTGCTCGCCGTGGTGGTGACCGGGCCGCCGTCCGCCTCCGCCGCGCCACCGGCATCCGACCGGCCGGCCGGGGAGCCGGGCGTCGTCCGGGACGCGCAGGGCCAGGTCCGGCTGCTCGCGGCCGACGGGCGGCGCGCGCCCGGCGTCGCGCCCGGTGCGTCGGCCGTCGTCGCGGCCCGCGCGCACCTGGCCGGGCTGGCCCACCGCTTCGGGGTGGCCCCCCGGGACCTGCGCCCGGCCGGCGCCGCGACGGTGTCCGGGCGCGAGGTCGTCCGGTTCCAGCAGACCCGCGCCGGTCTGCCGGTCTTCGCCGGCCAGCTCGTCACCGTGCTCGACGCGCGCGGCGGCCTGCTGTCGGTGTCCGGCGAGACGGCGCGCGGGCCGGCGGGCGCCTCCCGGCTCGGGTACGACGTGGCGGCCTCGACCGCCGCCGCGACCGCCGGGCGGCGCACCGCCGCCGTGCACGGGGTCGACCTGCGGACCCTGCTGGTCGAGCGGCCGACCCGCTGGCTGCTCGACCGTTCGCTGCTCGACCCGTCGGCGCCGTCCCGGCTGCGGCCGGTGTGGCGGGTGCGCGTGCGCTCGGCCGTGCGGCACGACCTGCGCGACCTGGTGCTCGTCGACGCGCGCACCGGACGGGTGGCGCTGCGGCTCAGCGAGGTCGCCGCGCTCGACCGTGTCGTGTGCGACGACCTGCGCACCCGGTCCTTCCGGTGTGCCGCCGGCGGCTACGACCGGGTCGAGGGCGGCGCCGCCACCGGCGTCGCCGATGCCGACCAGGCGTACGACCTGACGGGCGCGACCTCCGCCTGGTACGCCGGGATGCTCGGCGTCGACCTCACCGCGCTCATCGGCTCCGACCTCGGCGACGGCCGCAAGCTGCGGTCCACCACCAACTACTGCCCCCCCGGCGAGTGCCCGCTCGACAACGCGTTCTGGAGCGGCGACCAGATGGTCTACGGCGCCGGCTACACCGCGGCGGACGACGTCGTGGCCCACGAGCTGGCGCACGGTGTCATCCAGCACACCGCCGGCCTCGTCTACTGGTACCAGTCGGGCGCGGTCAACGAGTCGATGTCCGACGTCCTCGGCGAGCTCGTCGACCAGGGCAACGGGGTGGGCAACGACGCCCCGGAGGTCCGCTGGCGCCTCGGTGAGGACCTCCCTCCCGAGCACGGGGGCGTCACCCGCGACATGGCCGACCCCCCGCGCCACGGGCAGCCGGACTCCACCACCAGCCCCCTGTACGACCTCGCCCTGGACTACGACGACAACGGTGCGGTCCACACCAACAGCGGGGTGCCGAACAAGGTGGCCTACCTGATCGCCGACGGCACCGCGACCGAGCCGGGCGGAGCGTTCGCCGGCCGCGCCTTCCCCGGCATCGGCACGGCCCGCACGGCGACGCTGTACTGGTCGACCCTGCGGATGCTCACGCCGGGCTCGGACTTCCAGGACCTGGCCCTGGCCCTGCAGCAGTCCTGCGCCAACCTGGCGTTCACCGGTGCGGAGTGCGCGACGGTCGCGCAGGCCGTCGACGCCACCGGCCTCGGCCGCGGGACCGGGCCCGGGGAGCCCCGCCGCGTCGTCATGCGCGGGGGGCCGAACGAGGTCCTCGTCTCCTGGTCCCCGCCGGCCGGCACCGGTTCCGCTCCGCTCACGTCCTACGCGGTGGCGCTGTCCCCGGCCGCCGCCGGCGGCGACCTGGTGACCATCGACCCGGCCGCCGGCAGCTGGGTGGTCGACGGCCTCGCGTCGGGCGTCGACTACACGCTGCGGCTGTTCGCGGTGAACCCGGACGGGACCTCGCCCTCGGTCACCCGGACGCTGACGGGCACGGCGGTCCGGCTCACCGCGCCGACGTCGGTGCGCTTCCGGGACCGGGTGCGGCTGGCCGGCCGGCTCGTCGACGCCGCGGGTGGCGGCCTCGGCGGGCGCCGGGTCTACCTGGCCCGCCGCGACGTCGGCGAGAAGTCGCTCGAGATCGTCGACACGCTGCTCACCCGGGACGGCGGCGGCTTCGGGTTCCGCTGGACCGCCCGGCGGGGCGGCCGCTGGCTGGTGCTGTACCCCGGTGGCGGGACCGAGATCGGCGTGCAGAGCCTCCGGCGCGACCTCACCGTCCGGCAGCGGGTGGCGGCCGCCGTGGCCGGCGCGTCGCCGCGGGCGGGGCAGCCGCTGGCGCTGGCCGGGAGCGTGCTCCCCGCGCGCAGCGGCCGGGTGGCCCTGCAGCGGCTCGAGGGGGACAGGTGGGCCACCGTCGCGCGGGCAGCCGTGCGGGACGGTCGCTGGTCCACGACCTGGCGGGTGCCGGGGCGGCCCGGGCGCCGCTCGTTCGACCTGCGGGTCCGCGTCGGCGCCCGGCCGTCAGCCGGCCTCGCCGCCGGGACCAGCCGTGTCCTGCACCTCACCGCACGGTGACGCCGGGGAGGGACGGCGACGTAGTTGAGTAAGTCACACTCAACTTTGTTGCATGAAACGCTGCCAGGGGGCAAGATATGAGTCAGTTCGACTCAACCCCAGCAGCGAAGGATGCGTCCCATGGCACGAGCGGTCGGTATCGACCTGGGGACGACCAACTCGGTCGTCTCCGTCCTGGAGGGCGGCGAGCCCACCGTCATCGCGAACGCCGAGGGCTCGCGCACGACGCCCTCCGTCGTCGCGTTCGCCAAGAACGGCGAGGTCCTGGTCGGCGAGGTCGCCAAGCGCCAGGCCGTCACCAACGTCGACCGGACCATCCGGTCGGTCAAGCGCCACATGGGCGAGAGCTGGTCCGTCGACATCGACGGCAAGGCGTACACGCCGCAGGAGATCTCCGCCCGGGTGCTGATGAAGCTCAAGCGCGACGCCGAGTCCTACCTCGGCGAGACGATCACCGACGCGGTGATCACGGTCCCCGCCTACTTCGAGGACGCCCAGCGCCAGGCCACCAAGGAGGCCGGCGAGATCGCGGGGCTCAACGTCCTGCGGATCGTCAACGAGCCCACCGCGGCCGCACTCGCCTACGGCCTCGACAAGGGCGAGAAGGACCAGACCATCCTGGTGTTCGACCTCGGTGGCGGCACGTTCGACGTGTCCCTGCTCGAGATCGGCGACGGCGTCGTCGAGGTGAAGGCGACCTCCGGTGACAACCACCTCGGTGGTGACGACTGGGACCAGCGCGTCGTCGACCACCTGGTGAAGGCCTTCCAGAACGGCCACGGCGTCGACCTGTCCAAGGACAAGATGGCCCTGCAGCGCCTGCGCGAGGCGGCCGAGAAGGCGAAGATCGAGCTCTCCTCCTCGCAGGAGACCACGATCAACCTGCCCTACATCACCGCCTCCGACGCCGGCCCGCTGCACCTGGACGAGAAGCTCACCCGCTCGCAGTTCCAGCAGCTCACGGCCGACCTGCTGGACCGGACCAAGGCGCCGTTCCAGTCGGTGCTGCGCGACGGCGGGATGGCCGTGTCGGCGATCGACCACGTCGTCCTCGTCGGCGGCTCCACCCGGATGCCCGCGGTCGTCGAGCTGGTCAAGGAGCTGACCGGCGGCAAGGAGCCCAACAAGGGCGTCAACCCCGACGAGGTCGTCGCCATCGGCGCCAGCCTGCAGGCCGGTGTCCTCAAGGGCGAGGTCAAGGACGTCCTGCTGCTCGACGTCACTCCGCTGTCCCTCGGCATCGAGACCAAGGGTGGCGTGATGACCAAGCTCATCGAGCGCAACACCACGATCCCGACCAAGCGCTCGGAGATCTTCACCACGGCCGACGACAACCAGCCCTCGGTGCAGATCCAGGTCTACCAGGGCGAGCGCGAGATGGCGTCGTACAACAAGAAGCTCGGGATGTTCGAGCTGACCGGCCTGCCGCCGGCTCCCCGCGGGGTGCCGCAGATCGAGGTCGGCTTCGACATCGACGCCAACGGCATCGTCCACGTCAACGCGAAGGACCTCGGCACCGGCAAGGAGCAGTCGATGACCATCACCGGCGGCTCGGCGCTGCCGAAGGAGGACATCGAGCGGATGATGAAGGACGCCGAGGCGCACGCCGAGGAGGACAAGCGCCGCCGCGAGGAGGCCGAGGTCCGCAACACCGGGGACCAGCTCGTCTACCAGACCGAGAAGTTCCTGGCCGACAACGCCGACAAGTTCACCGAGGGCGACGCGGCGGCGACCAGGGCCGAGGTCGAGGAGGCCGTCGCCGGGCTGAAGAAGGCCTTGGAGAACACCGACGAGGGCTCCATCCCGGCCATCAAGGACGCGACCGACAAGCTCGCGACCATCAGCCAGAAGCTCGGTGCGGCGATGTACGCCGAGCAGCAGGCGGCCGGCGGTGACGCCGGTGCCGCGGGCGCGTCGGGTGACGGTGCCGACGGTGCCGACGGTGGCGACGGCGACGTCGTCGATGCCGAGATCGTCGACGAGGACGCGAGCAGCGAGGACTCGGCCAAGTGAGCGACCGCCCCGGCGAGCGCCCCGGGGGCCGCGACCCGGCCGAGGAGCACGACGAGCAGCGAGAGGAACGACAGGGTCCGGTGGTGCGCGACAAGCGCCGCGTCGACCCGACCACCGGTGAGCTGCGGGAGCCGGCCCGGCCGGTCCCCGCAGCGCCCGAGGCCGAGGCGGCCGGTGGCGACCTGCCGGACGACCTCGCGCAGCAGGTCGCCGAGCGCACCGCCGACCTCCAGCGGCTGCAGGCCGAGTACGCCAACTACCGGCGGCGGGTGGACCGGGACCGGGAGGTCATCCGCGACACGGCGGTGGCCGGCGTCCTGGCCAACCTCCTGCCGGTCCTCGACGACATCGGTCGGGCCCGCGAGCACGGCGAGCTCGAGGGCGGCTTCAGGTCGGTCGGCGAGGCGCTCGAGGCCACCGTCGAGAAGCTCGGCCTGGAGCGCTTCGGCGTGGCCGGGGACGCGTTCGACCCGACGGTGCACGAGGCGCTCACCCACACGACCTCCGGCGAGGTGAGCGAGACGACCTGCGTCGAGGTCTTCCAGCCGGGCTACCGGATCGGTGACCGGGTCGTGCGCCCGGCCAGGGTCGCCGTCGCCGACCCCGAGTAGAGGGGCACCCGATCACGCAGCAGGCCCGGCAGGCGAGGCAGGCGAGGCAGCAGGAGGGGAGGACGCCGTGAGCACCAGGGACTACCTGGAGAAGGACTACTACGCCGCGCTCGGCGTCCCCAAGGACGCCTCCGCCGCGGACATCAAGAAGGCCTACCGCAAGCTCGCCCGCGAGCTGCACCCGGACAAGACCGCCGACAGCACCGACCCGGCGAAGGCCGAGGAGCGGTTCAAGGAGGTGTCCGAGGCCAACGCGGTGCTCTCCGACCCGGCCCGTCGCAAGGAGTACGACGAGGCGCGGTCCCTGTTCGGCGCCGGTGGCGCCGGCCGGTTCCGGTCGCCGGGCGGCGCCGGCCGTCCCGGCGGCCCCGGCGGCGGCGCGCAGTTCGACTTCAGCGACCTCTTCGGTGGTGCGCCCGGCGGCGGCGGGCTCGGCGACGTCCTCGGCGGGCTCTTCGGCCAGCGCTCCGGTGGTGCCGGTGCGCGCGGCCAGGCCCGGCGCGGCGCCGACCTCGAGTCGACGGTGACCCTGCCGTTCGACGAGGCCGTGCAGGGCGTCACCGTGCCGCTGCGGATGACCTCCGAGCAGACCTGCGCGTCCTGCCGCGGGACCGGGGGCCGCGGCGGGGCCATGCCGCGGGCCTGCCCGTCCTGCCAGGGCACCGGGCAGACCAGCCGCAACGCCGGGGGGTTCGCCTTCGCCGAGCCGTGTCCCGACTGCCGCGGCCGTGGGCTGGTCGTCGACGACCCGTGCCCCGACTGCCGCGGCAGCGGTCGGGCGATGGGCACGCGCAGCATCACGGTGCGGATCCCCGCGGGCGTGAAGGACGGGCAGCGGATCCGGCTCAAGGGCAAGGGCGCGCCCGGCGAGCGTGGCGGCCCGCCGGGAGACCTCTTCGTGACGGTGAGCGTCACGCCGCACCGGCTCTTCGGCCGGTCCGGTGACAACCTCACGCTGACCGTGCCGGTGTCCTTCGCCGAGGCGGCGCTCGGCGGCGAGGTCAAGGTGCCGACCCTCGGCGGGCAGCCGGTGACCCTGCGCATCCCGCCGGGCACCGCGAACGGCCGCACCTTCCGGGTCAAGGGCAAGGGGGCGCGGCGCCGCGACGGCAGCGCGTCGCCGACCGGCGACCTGCTCGTGACGGTCGAGGTGGCCGTCCCCACCAAGCTGTCGGGCAAGGCCCGCGAGGCGGTCGAGGCGTTCCGCGCGGCGACCTTCGACGAGGACCCGCGAGCCGGGCTGCTCGGGGCAGGTGAGTGACGTGCCCTTCATGGTCGGCCGTGACGGGATCTGGGAGTCCGACGACACCACGCCGGTCTTCGTGATCTCGGTGGCGGCCGAGCTGACCGGCCTGCACGCGCAGACCCTGCGGCAGTACGACCGGCTCGGCCTGGTCTGCCCCACGCGGACGTCCGGCGGCGGCCGGCGCTACTCGCGCCGCGACATCGCCGTGCTGCGCGAGGTGGTGCGGCTCTCCGGCCTCGGCCTCGGCCTCGAGGGGGTCCGGCAGGTCCTCGAGCTGGAGAACCAGGTCGCGGCGCTCCGGTCGCGCATCCACGAGCTCGAGGCCGAGCTCACCGCCCACCGCCGGCAGCGCACCGACGTGCGCGGCACCTCCCTCGTCGTCTGGCGCCCGCAGGGGCGCTGACGACCCGCACCACCCCGACCGCACGGAGAGGGACCCATGGACGCCACCCAGCTGACGACCAAGAGCCAGGAGGCGTTCGCCGCCGCCTCCCGTCGTGCGCTGCGCGACGGCAACCCGGCGGTCGAGCCCGAGCACCTGCTGTGGGCGCTGCTGCAGGACGACCACGGCATCGCCGGTCAGGTGGTCGCCGCCGTCGGCGCCGACCGCCCGGCCCTGCGGGACGCGGCCGACAAGGCCGTCGCCGGACTGCCCCGCGCGTCCGGTGACTCGGTGTCGTCCCCCAGCCCGTCGGCGGCGCTGCAGCGCGTCGTCGCGACCGCCATCGACCTGGCCAGCACCCGCGGCGACACCCACGTGTCGACCGAGATGCTGCTGCTCGGGCTCGCCTCGGCGGGGGCGGGAGCCGCCGGGCTGCTCCGGGAGGCCGGTGCGGCCCAGGCGGCACTCACCGAGGCCGTCGACCGGATCCGTGGCGGGTCCACGGTCACCTCCGCCGACCCGGAGGCCACCTTCCAGGCGCTCGAGCAGTACGGCCTCGACCTCACCGCTGCCGCGCGCGCGGGGCGGCTGGACCCCGTCATCGGCCGGGACGCCGAGATCCGCCGGGTGGTGCAGGTGCTGTCCCGGCGGACGAAGAACAACCCGGTGCTCATCGGCGAGCCCGGCGTCGGCAAGACCGCCGTGGTCGAGGGGCTGGCCCAGCGGATCGTGGCCGGCGACGTCCCCGACTCGCTGCGTGACAAGACGCTGGTCTCCCTCGACCTGGGGGCGATGGTCGCCGGCGCGAAGTACCGCGGCGAGTTCGAGGAGCGGCTGCGCGCCGTCCTCGCCGAGATCAAGGGCAGCGACGGCCGGGTCGTCACCTTCATCGACGAGATGCACACGGTCGTGGGTGCCGGAGCGAGCGGCGAGGGCGCGATGGACGCGTCCAACATGCTCAAGCCGATGCTGGCCCGCGGCGAGCTGCGGATGGTCGGTGCCACCACGCTCGACGAGTTCCGCGAGCACGTCGAGAAGGACCCGGCCCTGGAGCGGCGCTTCCAGCCGGTGCTCGTCGGTGAGCCGTCGGTGGAGGACACCGTCGCGATCCTGCGCGGGCTCAAGGACCGCTACCAGGCCCACCACAAGGTCGACATCACCGACGCTGCGCTGGTCGCGGCGGCGACGCTGTCCGACCGGTACATCACCTCGCGGTTCCTGCCCGACAAGGCGATCGACCTCGTCGACGAGGCGGCGTCCCGGCTGCGGATGGAGATCGACTCCCGGCCGGTGGAGATCGACGTCCTGCAGCGTCAGGTCGACCGGCTGCACATGGAGGAGATGGCGCTGGCCGAGGAGACCGACGAAGGGTCCCGGCAGCGGCTGGAGCGGTTGCGCGCCGACCTCGCCGACAAGCAGGAGGAGCTCAACGCCCTCAACGCGCGGTGGGACCAGGAGAAGGCCGGCCTGGACGAGGTGGGCGAGCTGATGGCCCGGCTCGACGACCTGCGCGGCCAGGCCGAGCGCGCCCAGCGCGACGGCGACCTCGCGACCGCCTCCCGGCTGCTGTACGCCGAGATCCCGCAGCTCGAGTCGGAGCTGGCCGCCGCGCGGGCGGCGGCCGAGACCCGGGAGGCCATGGTCAAGGAGGAGGTCGGCCCCGACGACGTCGCCGAGGTCGTCGCCGCCTGGACCGGCATCCCCGCCGGCCGGCTGCTCGAGGGCGAGACCGCGAAGCTGCTGCGGATGGAGGACGAGCTCGGCCGTCGCCTGGTGGGGCAGGCCGAGGCGGTGCGGGCCGTCTCCGACGCCGTGCGCCGGGCCCGCGCCGGCATCTCCGACCCGGACCGGCCGACCGGCTCGTTCCTGTTCCTCGGCCCCACCGGCGTCGGCAAGACCGAGCTGGCCAAGGCGCTGGCCGACTTCCTGTTCGACGACGAGCGGGCGATGGTCCGCATCGACATGAGCGAGTACGGCGAGAAGCACTCCGTCGCGCGGCTGGTGGGCGCGCCTCCCGGCTACGTCGGCTACGAGTCGGGCGGCCAGCTGACCGAGGCCGTGCGGCGCCGGCCGTACACCGTGGTGCTGCTCGACGAGGTCGAGAAGGCGCACCCCGAGGTGTTCGACGTCCTGCTGCAGGTGCTCGACGACGGCCGGCTCACGGACGGGCAGGGCCGTACGGTCGACTTCCGCAACGCCATCCTCGTGCTGACCTCCAACCTCGGCTCCACCTTCATCGTCGACCCGTCCATGACGCCGGAGGCCCGCCGCGAGGCCGTGCTCGCGGCGGTCCGTACGGCCTTCAAGCCGGAGTTCGTCAACCGGCTCGACGAGGTGGTCGTCTTCGACGCGCTCGGGCGCGAGGAGCTGGCCCGGATCGTCGACCTGCAGGTCGAGGCGCTGCGGGCCCGCCTGGCCGGCCGCCGGCTCGTCCTCGAGGTCACCCAGGCCGCGCGGGACTGGCTGGCCGCCACCGGCTACGACCCGGTCTACGGCGCCCGCCCGCTACGGCGCCTCGTGCAGTCGGCGGTCGGCGACCCGCTGGCACGGGCCCTCCTGTCCGGCGACGCGCGCGACGGCGACACCGTCACGGTCGACGTCGACCCGAGCACCGCCACCCTCACGGTCACCCAGGCGACCCCCCCGCCCCCCACCTGACCCGCACCCCCCGACCAGCCGCTCGTTTGCGACCTGGTTCCCCGACACGCCGGGGTCAGTCCCGGCGTGTCGGGGACTCATGTCGCAAACGATCTTCCGGGGTAGGCGCGCCGGGTTGGACACCGATGGTAAGTGTGTCTATCTTCTCCATAGGAAACATCGACAATAGGGAGAATAGATGCGGTCGGTCGTCACCATCGCGCTCGTGGGGCTGGGTGCCCAGCTCGTCGACGGCACCCTGGGCATGGCCTACGGCGTCACCTCGACCACGCTGCTGCTGACCGCCGGGTACTCCCCGGCCATCGCCTCGGCCTCGGTCCACCTGGCCGAGATCGGCACGACCCTGTCCTCCGGCGTCGCGCACTGGCGCTTCGGGAACGTGAACTGGACGGTCGTGCGCCGGATCGGCGTGCCGGGCGCTCTCGGCGCGTTCGCCGGTGCGACCTTCCTCTCCCACCTGTCGACCGCGGCTGCCGCACCGTGGATGGCCGGCATCCTGCTCGCCCTCGGCGTCTACCTGCTGGTCCGGTTCAGCACCCGCGTGCCGGTGCAGAAGTCGGAGGTGCCGCCGCGGCGTCGTTTCCTCGCCCCCCTCGGGGTGTTCGCCGGATTCATCGACGCCACCGGGGGCGGCGGGTGGGGGCCGGTGGCCACGCCGACCCTGATCAGCTCGGGCCGGATGACCCCCCGCACGGTGATCGGGACCGTGGACACGGCCGAGTTCCTCGTCGCGGTGGCGGCGAGCGCCGGCTTCTTCCTCGGCATCGGCACCGCGGACATCCCATGGACCACCGTCGGGGCCCTGCTCGCCGGCGGCCTCGTCGCGGCACCCGTCGCCGCGTACCTCGTGCGCCACGTCCCGACGAGGCTGCTGGGCGCCTCGGTCGGCGGCCTGATCGTCGTGACGAACCTGCGCACGCTGTTCAACGCCTTCGACGTCGACTCCGCGGCGCGTCCCGGCCTGTACGCCATCGCCTTCACCGTCTGGGCGCTCGCGCTCGGCCTGGCCCTGCAGGGTCTGCGCCGTGACAAGCGCGACGAGGCGCTGGCCGCCGAGGAGCAGCGCGAGCTCACCGCCGCCTGACCGCATCCGTCCTCCGACCCCTCCGACGACGACGACGCCCGGCCCCACCGGGTCGGGCGGCGCCGGCCGCCTGCGAGGGTGGAGCGATGTCCACCGCACTCGTCACCGGCGCCACGGCCGGAATCGGCAACGCGTTCGTCCGCCGCCTCGCCGCCGACCGCTTCGACCTCGTGCTGGTCTCGCGCGACGCCGAGCGGCTCGAGGGCCTCGCCGCAGAGCTGCGGGCCGCGTACCGCGTGCAGGTCGAGGTGCTGGCCGCCGACCTCGCGGACGACGCCGGCTGCCGTGCCGTCGAGGCCCGGCTGGGGGACACCGACCGACCGGTCGACCTGCTCGTCAACAACGCCGGGTTCTCCGTCAACCACCGGTTCACGACCGGTGACATCGAGGACGAGGACCGGATGCTCCGCGTCCTCGTGCGGGCCGTGCTGCGGCTCACCCGGGCCGCTCTGCCCGGCATGGTGGCGCGGCGGCACGGCGTGGTGGTCAACGTGTCGTCGGTGGCCGGGTTCGTCCCGCAGGGCACCTACAGCGCTGCGAAGGCATGGGTCACGAGCTTCACCCAGGGGCTGTCCGGCGACCTGGCCGGCACCGGCGTCCAGGCCCTCGCCCTGTGCCCCGGGTTCACCCACACCGAGTTCCACGAGCGGGCCGGCATCGACATGCATCGCACGCCCGACTGGCTGTGGCTGGACGCGGACGACGTGGTGTCCGACGCCTTCGCGGCGCTCGACCGCGGCCACGTGGTGTGCGTCCCGGGCCTGCAGTACAAGACCATGGTCGGGGTCGCCCGGTGGATGCCGTTGCGCGCGGTGGCCGCGGTGAGCCGCCGGGTGCGCGGCGGCAGGGGCGCCCGGACGCGGCGTACCTGACCCGGCTGCGGCGAGTACGCCGCGTCCGGCGGAGGTCGATCACGTGCACGTGATCAACCTCGGGCTGGGGGGGGGTGGGGGTGGGCGGGGGCGGGGGTGGGTGGGCTGGTCAGCGGCGGAGGGACCGGAGGCGGGTGACGGCCTCGTCGAGGACCTCGTCGCGCTTGCAGAAGGCGAACCGCACCAGCGGCCGTCCGGCCTCGACGTCGTCGTAGAAGACCTGGTGCGGGATCGCGACCACGCCGGCCCGGTGCGGCAGCTCGCGGCAGAACTCCAGCCCGTCGGTGAAGCCCAGCGGGCGCACGTCGGCCGTCACGAAGTACGTGCCCGCCGGCTCGTGCACCTCGAAGCCGACCGAGCGCAGCCCGTCGCACAGCCGGTCCCGCTTGGCCCGCAGCCCGGACCGTACGGAGGCGAAGAACGCGTCCGGCAGCCGCAGCCCCACCGCCACCGCCGGCTGGAACGGGGCGCCGGACACGTAGGTGAGGAACTGCTTCGCGCCCATCAGGGCGCGCACCAGGTGGGCGGGTCCGCTCGCCCAGCCGACCTTCCAGCCGGTGAACGAGAACGTCTTGCCGGCCGAGCTGATGGTCAGGGTGCGCTCGGCCATGCCGGGGAAGGTCGCGAGCGGCAGGTGCGGCACGTCGTAGGTCATGTGCTCGTACACCTCGTCGGTGACGACGACGAGGTCCCGCTCGACGGCCAGCGCGGCGACCGCCGCCAGCTCGTCCCGGGTCAGGACCGCTCCGGTGGGGTTGTGGGGGGAGTTCAGCAGGATCAGCCGGGTCCGTGCGGTGACCGCCGCGCGGAGCCGGTCGACGTCCAGCCGGAAGTCGGGCGCGCGCAGCGTCACCGGCACCCGTACGCCGCCGGCCATCTGGATGCAGGCCGTGTACGAGTCGTAGAACGGCTCGAGCGCGACCACCTCGTCACCCGGGTCGACCAGGCCGAGCAGGGCCGCGGCCACCGCCTCGGTCGCGCCGGTCGTCACGACCACCTCGGTCGCCGGGTCGACGGTCAGCCCGTAGAACCGCTGCTGGTGCTCGGCGATCGCCAGCCGCAGGTCGGGGATGCCGGGCCCCGGCGGGTACTGGTTGGCCCCCGCCCGGATCGCCGCGATCGCCGCCTCGGCGATCTCGGACGGCCCGTCGGTGTCGGGGAACCCCTGCCCCAGGTTGACCGCGCCGGTCGCCAGCGCCAGTGCCGACATCTCGGCGAACACGGTCGTGCCGAGCCCGTCCAGGCGCCGCGCGGGTCGGTGGTGGGGCACCCGCCCACCCTGCCACGGATCGCCCCCGCGCCTGCCGCTCGGGCGGGCCGGCGGCCCTGCCGTCAGAGCTGCGCGAGCAGGGTCTCGAGGTCGTCGGCGACGCCCACGGGGTCGCGGAGCATGGTCAGGTGACCGCCGGGCCGGTCGTCCGGCCCGAGGACCCGCGGCCAGCCGCGGAGCCCGGCCAGCCGGGCGGGTGCGTCGTAGCCGGGCGAGAGCCGGAGGAAGCCGCACGGCGCGTCGGGCCAGTCGGGCGCGACGGGGACCGGCTCGGCGAAGAACTCCGCTCCCCGGCGCCGCAGCCCGGTGACCAGGGCGCCCCGGAGGGCGTCGTCGGGGACCTGCGCGCGCAGGTCGTCGTCGGTCCAGTCCGGGAACCGCTCCCCGCCGGCGAGCAGCCCCTCGACGGTGTGTGCCCAGGAGGGGTCCTCGGTCCGCATCAGGTCCAGCCGCGAGGCGGGCCGCGACGGGGGGAGACCGGCGTCCAGGAACACGTACCCGCGGACCGGCGCGCGGGCCGCCCGGCGCGCGGCTCCGAGCAGGGGCAGCAGGTAGCCGGCGCCGGAGTGGCCGACGAGGACGGCGCGCGCGTCGTCGCACGCCGCCCGGACCTGCAGCGCGGCGCGGGCGACGTAGCGCGCGGCGTAGGGCGGCCGGTCGTCGTCGCGGACGTCGACGACCACGACCGGGTGCCCCCGGCGGCGCAGCTCGCCGGGCAGCGCCCCCCACACCTCCGGCCCGGTGAGCGGGCTGTGCGCGAGCACCAGCACCGGCGCCGGACCGGGGTCGGCTGTCATCCGGCCGTCAGCCCGGCCACGGCCCGGGCAGCGCCACCACGGCGTCGACCTCGACGAGCAGGTCGGGCCGGACCAGCGCGGCGACCTGCACGAGCGTGCTGGCCGGGTTCGGCGCCTCGCCCAGCTCCGGCCTCAGCACGGCGTCCCGTGCCTCGCGCACCGCCTGCACCTGCCCGGCGTCCAGCAGGTACCAGCCGAGCTTGGCCACGTCGGCCCAGGTGGCACCCAGGCCGGCGAGCACCCGGCCCAGGTTGGCGAGGCACTGTGCGGCCTGCGCACCGACGTCGTCCCCGCCGACGAGCCCGCCCGCGGCGTCCAGCGCGACCTGCCCCGAGACGTACGCCGTGCGGCCGGTGGCCACGACCGCGTGCGAGTAGCCGTTCCCCGGCGCGAGCCCGTCGGGTGCGGTGAGACGGTCGTGGGTCGGCATGCGGCTCCTCGGGGGCCCGGTGGCGCGGCGACCGGCGGTCGGCGTCCCCCACTGTCCTAGCATCGGCGACCATGAGCGCGCGCGACGACCTGCTGGCCCAGATCACCGACAAGGCGGTCGTGCACGGCCGGGTCGTGCTCTCCTCGGGGCGTGAGGCCGACTACTACGTCGACCTCCGGCGCATCACGCTGGACGCCACCGCGGCTCCGCTGGTCGGGCAGGTGATGCTCGACCTGACCGACGACCTCGACTACGACGCCGTCGGCGGTCTCACCCTCGGGGCCGACCCGGTGGCGACGGCCATGCTGCACGCCGCGGCGGCCCGCGGCCGGGCTCTGGACGCCTTCGTCGTGCGCAAGGAGGGCAAGGCGCACGGACTGCAGCGGCGCATCGAGGGCCCGGACGTCGCGGGCCGGCGGGTGCTCGCCGTCGAGGACACCTCGACGACCGGCGGCTCGGTGCTGACCGCGGTCCAGGCCCTGCGCGAGGCCGGTGCCGAGGTCGTCGGCGTGGCGGTCATCGTCGAGCGCGGCGCCGCCGGGAAGGTCGAGGCCGAGGGCCTCACCTACCGGGCGGCCTACCAGCCGGCCGACCTCGGCCTCGACTGACCGGCCGGCCGATGGACGCCCTGCTGCTGGTCCTGTTCGTCGCGCTCGCCGTCACCGTGCTGGTGGTCGGCTTCGTGCTGGAGCAGAAGCGGCGCCAGCGACTGATGCAGTTTGCCCTGGCCCGGGGCTGGTCGCTGACCGCCGAGGTCCCGGCCCTGGTCACCCGGTGGCCGGGCACGCCCTTCGGGAAGGGTGACCACCAGCGGGCCCGCAACGTGCTGTCCGGCACCGAGTCGGGGCGGCCGTTCACGGCGTTCGACTACACCTACCAGACGCACTCGACCGACTCGAAGGGCAACCGGACCACGACCACGCACCGGTGGGCGGTCACCGTGGTCCCCATGCAGGGCTATCTCGGGCACGTCGAGGTCGTGCCCGAGTCGGCCTTCGACCGGGTTGCGGGCGCCGTCGGCCTGGTCCAGGACATCGACCTCGAGAGCGAGGCGTTCAACCGCAGGTTCCGCGTCCGGGCCGCCTCGCCGAAGCTGGCCAGCGACGTCCTGACGCCTCGGACCATGGAGTACCTCCTGTCCGTCCGGGCCGAGGGCTGGCGCACCTGCGGCAACGACCTGGTGGGCTTCTCCGAGGGCAGGCTGGACCCCGCCGAGGTGGTCCGGACCTGTGCCGTCCTCGCCCGGGTGCACGCCGGCGTCCCGTCGTTCGTCTGGAAGGACCACGGCGGCCCGGCGTAGCGACCTGACAACTCGGCGCGGCGTCCCTAGGCTCGCGGTCCATGACCGTCGTGTGGATCGTCCTGGCAGTGGTCGTGGTCCTCGCGGTCTACGTCGTCGTCGCCTACAACCGCTTCGTCTCCCAGCGCAACCTGGTGCAGGAGTCGTGGCGCCAGATCGACGTCGAGCTCAAGCGCCGCCACGACCTGATCCCCAACCTCGTCCAGACGGTCAAGGGCTACGCGACCCACGAGCGCGAGGTGTTCGAGGCGGTCACGACCGCGCGCGCCACCGCGGCCGCTCCGGGGTCCTCGCCCGCGGAACAGGGACGGCAGGAGGGCCTGCTCGGGCAGGCGCTGGGCCGGCTGTTCGCCGTCGCCGAGGCCTACCCGGAGCTCAAGGCGAGCACCAACTTCCTCGAGCTGCAGCGTGAGCTGTCCGAGACCGAGGACCGGATCGCCGCCGGCCGGCGCTTCTACAACGCGAACGTGCGCGCCCTCAACACCCGGGTCGAGGCGTTCCCGTCCAACCTGGTGGCCGGTGCCTTCGGCTTCCACAAGGAGGAGTACTTCGAGGTCGAGGACGAGGCCGTGCGGGCCGCGCCGTCCGTCGACTTCTCCTGACGGCGGGCAGTCTCAGCCCTCGTCGCGCAGGCGGTCGGCCACGGCGTCGCGCTCGTCCTGCTCGTCGTACGGGGAGTCGCCGGGCTCGGTGCCCCGCGCAGCGCCCGTGCGCCGGCGCGCGCGCAGCAGCTCGACGGCGATCGGGACGACGGAGGCGATGACGATCCCGATCAGGATGAACTCGATGTTCGCCGCGACGAAGTCGACCTGGCCGAGGAAGTAGCCCAGCACCGTGACCCCGACGCCCCAGAGCAGGCCGCCGATCACGTTGTACGCCACGAACGTGCGGTAGTGCATCGCGCTGACGCCGGCGACGACCGGGGTGAAGGTGCGCACGATCGGGACGAACCGCGCCAGGATGATCGCCCGCCCGCCGTACTTGTCGAAGAACCCGTAGGCCTTGTCCACGTACTCCGGCTTGAACAGCCGCGACTCCGGACGCTGGAAGACCTTGGGCCCGGCCTTCTTGCCGATGAGGTAGCCGACCTGGTCGCCGGCGACGGCGGCCACCACCACGAGCGAGACCACGAGCCACAGCGGTGGCAGCAGGCTGGTGGTCGCGACGAGCAGGCCCGCGGTGAACAGCAGCGAGTCACCGGGGAGGAAGAAGCCCACCAGCAGCCCGGACTCCGCGAAGACGATCGCCAGGATCCCGAGGAGACCGAAGGTCCGGATCAGGTGGTCGGGATCCAGCCAGCTCGGGCCCAGCGCGTTGACGGTCTCCACGGCCCCGAGGCTACCCATCGACCGGCCGACAAGAACGGGCGACGGGGCGCGCCTAGCGGCGGCGGACGGTGAAGACCTCCGTCTGGCCCGACGGTCCGGGCTTGCGCGGCTTGCCGTTGACCACGAAGCGCACGGCGTCCGGGCGCCCGTTGACGACCTCGAGCACCTTCTTGTCGTAGGACTTCGTCGCGCCCTTCGGGAACACCTCGGAGGCCAGGGTGACCCCGCCCGGCACCCGGATCGTGATGTAGGCCGGGTACTTCACCGTGAACGAGAGGGTCGGCGGGCGTCCGCTCGTGGTCGGCGCGGGCGTGGGCGGCGCGGAGCCGGAGGGGGACGCGGACGCGGCGGCCGTGCTGCCGCTGGGGCTCGGGCTGGGGGAGCTGCTCGTCGCGGAGCCGGCGGTGCGGGACGCCGTGGGCGTCGCGCCGGCGGTCGCGACGGTGCCGTCGTCGTCGCCACCGGTCACCCGGAGCGCGACGTACCCGCCGGCGAGGAGCACCACGACGCCGGCCGTGGCGACGCGCACCCAGAAGCCGCGGTCCGGCTCCGGGGTCCCGGTGCCGGGGCTGGTGTGTCGCCCCACGGTCCGACGCTACTGCCCGGGCGCGCGTCGTCGGCGGACCCAGCCCGCGACACCGAGGACCAGGGAACCGGCCACGAACACCCCGGCCACGGCGTACGACGCGTGCCGCAGCGCCGGCTGGGACGCGGCGAGGTTCCCGAGCACCGTCAGGCCGACGGCCCAGGCGAGGGCACCCACGACGTTGGCCGAGAGGAAGCGGGCGTACGGCATCCGGCTGGTGCCGGCGAGGATCGGTGTGAAGGTGCGCACCCACGGGATCCAGCGCGCTGCCACCACGGCCCACCAGCCCCAGCGCGCGTAGAAGCGCTCGGCGCGAGCCAGGTGCCGCGGGTCGAACCGACCGCGGGCGACCCGGCGCTCGAGCCAGGACCGGCCCAGCCGCGAGCCGAACGCGTAGCCGACCGAGTCACCCGACACCGCGGCGACGAACGCACCGGTGGCAAGGACGGCGATCGAGACGCCCGACCCCGGCTGCCCGGACACCAGCCCCGCGCCGAACAGGATCGTGTCGCCGGGCAGGAAGAACCCGATCAGCAGGCCGGACTCGGCGAACACGAACGAGAAGACGACGGCGTAGACCGCTGCCGCCGTCAGCGTGTCCAGCTCGGGGGTCAGGTCGGGCAGGACGTCCAGGGCGGTGGCGAGCGCGGTGACGGCGTCGCCGATGGGCTGGGGCACCCCAGGGAGCCTAGGTCGCCTCCCCCGGCGCCCGGGTCGCCACCGGTCCGGTCCCGCGGACCACGGCCTAGGGTCTGCCGGTGTGGACGAGGTCGGGGTCGGACCGTGGCCGGGACCCTGGCCCGACGACCCGCGCTACGACCCGGACCTGCTCGCCCACGGCGACCGCCGCAACGTCGTCGACCGCTACCGGTACTGGCGCCTCGACGCGGTGGTCGCCGACCTCGACGGACGCCGCCACGACTTCCACGTCGCGGTGGAGAACTGGCAGCACGACTTCAACATCGGCTCGGTGGTGCGCACCGCCAACGCGTTCCTCGCCCGCGAGGTGCACGTCGTCGGCCTTCGCCGATGGAACCGCCGCGGCGCGATGGTGACCGACCGCTACCAGCACGTCCGCCACCACGAGGGGATCGAGGCCCTGGTCGCATGGGCGGCAGGCGAGGGGCTCCCGGTCGTCGGGGTCGACAACCTGCCGGGGTCGGTCCCGCTCGAGTCGACCCGGCTGCCCCGTGCGTGCGTCCTGCTGTTCGGGCAGGAGGGGCCGGGCCTGTCCGAGCCGGCCCGGGCCCACGCGTCCCTCGTCGTGTCGGTGGCGCAGTTCGGCTCGACCCGCTCGATCAACGCCGGTGCCGCCGCCGCCGTCGCCATGCACGCCTGGGTCCGCCAGCACGTCCTTGGCCACCCCCTCTGACCCCGCCCCGCCCCCGCCCCGCCCCGCCGCCCGGATTCGACCACGTGAGGTAGGCCAGGGCACACCGCAACAGGCGGCGCAGCCTGTTGTCGTGGGCCAGGGCCCACCACACGTGGTCGAATCCGCCACGCGGGTACGACGGTGCGGGGGCGTCGAGGGGTGCCTAGGGTCGGCGGCATGACCGACGACGCGGCCCGCGCGCTGCCCGACGCGGAGCTGCTCGCGGCCTTCGACCGCCAGATCCGCCGGTCCGAGGACCCGGTGCCCGGCTTGACCGTCGCGATGGTCGACGAGCCGGCGCCGGTCCTGATGCTGACCCCGGACGGCGAGGGCGCGTCCTGGGGCGGCGGCGTCTTCTGGTGCGACCTCGACGAGGCGAACGCCGACGCCGCCGTCGAGGCGGCCGTCGCGCACTTCGGCCGCCGCGGGCGCGAGTTCGAGTGGAAGCACTACGGGTACGACCGGCCCGCCGACCTGGCCGACCGCCTCCGGGCGCACGGTTTCGAGCCCGAGGAGGAGGAGGCCCTGCTGGTCGGGGAGGTCGCGGTCGTGCGCGACCGGCTCGCGCCGGCGCCTCGGCCCGACGGCGTCACCGTACGGCGGCTGGGCACCGACCCCGAGGCTGCGGCGGCCGACTGGCGGGGGATCGCCGACCTGCACCGCGCCGTGTGGGACGAGGACTGGGACGGCGCGAGCAGCTCGGTCGCGGCCGCGATCGCCGCGGACCCCGAGGGGACGTCCATGTGGTTGGCCGTCGCCGGGGACGGCACCGTCGTCTGCGCCGCCCGGGCCAACTTCCACCGCGGCACCGACTTCGTCTCCCTCTGGGGCGGTGCCACGCTGGCGGAGTACCGCGGCCGCGGGATCTACAAGGCGCTCGTCGCGCGCCGGGCGGACGAGGCGGCCGCCCGCGGCTTCAGGTACCTGCAGGTCGACGCGTCACCCGACAGCCGGCCGATCCTCGAGCGGCTCGGCATGCGCACCCTGACCTCCACCACGCCCTGGATCTGGCGGCCCTGACCTCTGCCGTCGGCAGGGGTGTGGCGCACGGCCTGGTCGAGGCCGGGCGCACCCCGCGGCACGTAGCCTCACGCCATGAGCGAACGGGTGGTCGTGGTGGGTGCCGACGCGGCCGGCATGTCGGCCGCGTCGCAGGCCAAGCGCCTGCGGGGCGACGGCCTCGAGGTCGTCGCCCTCGAGCGCGGTCACCACACGTCGTACTCGGCCTGCGGGATCCCGTACTGGGTGGGCGGTGACGTCGGCTCGGTCGAGCAGCTGATCGCGCGGACCGCCGCGGAGCACCGCGCCAACGGCATCGACCTGCGGATGCGCTCGGAGGCGACCGGGCTCGACCTGGACCGCCGCGAGGTCGAGGTCCGCGACCACGACGCGGGCTCGACCTACCGGCTCGGCTTCGACCAGCTCGTCCTGGCCACCGGCGCCCGGCCGCGCCGGCCCGACGTGCCCGGCGTCGACGCCGAGGGCATCCACGGGGTGCAGACGCTCGACGACGGTGAGCGGCTGCTCGACGAGCTGAAGTCCCGCGCGCCGCGCCGGGCCGTGGTCGTCGGTGGCGGCTACATCGGCATCGAGATGGCCGAGGCCATGGTCAACCGCGGCTTGTCGGTCACGGTGCTCACCCGGTCCAGGGAGCCGATGGCGACCCTCGACCCGGACATGGGCGCGCTGGTGCACGAGGCGATGGAGCGGATGGGCATCGAGGTACGGACGTCGGTGACGCTGAAAGGCTTCGACACGGACGACGCCGGGCGGGTGAGCGCCGTGGCGACCGACGACGGCACCTTCGACGCCGACCTCGTCGTGCTCGGGACGGGGGTCGGTCCGGAGACGACGCTGGCCCGGGACGCCGGTCTGACCCTGGGCCGCTGGGGCGGTCTGGTCACCGACCTGCAGATGCGGGTGTTCGACAGCGACGGCGTCTGGGCCGGCGGTGACTGCGTCGAGTCGCTGGACCTCGTCTCCGGAAACCGCGTGCACGTGGCGCTCGGCACCCACGCCAACAAGCAGGGCCGCGTGCTCGGCACCAACCTCGGTGGCGGCTACGCGACCTTCCCCGGCGTCGTCGGGACGGCGGTGAGCAAGGTCTGCGACCTGGAGATCGCCCGTACCGGCCTGCGCGAGGCCGACTGCGACGCGGTCGGGTTCCGGTGGCTCGCGGTCACGGTCGACTCGACGACCCGGTCCGGCTACTTCCCCGACGCGGCGAAGATCACGGTGAAGCTCGTCGCCGAGCGCCGGACCGGACGACTGCTCGGCGGGCAGATCGTGGGGCTCGAGGGGTCGGCGAAGCGGATCGACACGCTCGCGGTCGCCCTGTGGAACCGGATGGACGTCGAGGAGGTCTCGGCGCTGGACCTCGGCTACGCGCCGCCGTTCTCCCCGGTGTGGGACCCGGTCCTCATCGCGGCGCGCAAGGCCGCCGACGCCGTACGCGTCGACGCCGGCTGAGGGACGTCCCCGCTCGGGTGACCAGTCCGTGGCCGCCCGCTGACGGCGTGCGCGCCGGTGTGGTGGGATTGCACGCACCCGAGGCCGGACAGCCACCTGGAACCACGGAGACGACCATGCCGATCGCCACCCCCGACGTCTACGCCGAGATGCTCGACCGCGCCAAGGCGGGCGCGTTCGCCTATCCGGCGATCAACGTCACCTCGTCGCAGACCCTGAACGCCGCGCTGCAGGGCTTCGCGGAGGCCGGCAGCGACGGCATCGTGCAGGTGTCGACGGGCGGGGCCGAGTACCTGTCCGGGTCGACCGTGAAGGACATGGTGGTCGGTGCCCAGGCGCTGGCCGAGTACGCCCACCACGTGGCGAAGGCGTACCCGGTCCAGGTCGCGCTGCACACCGACCACTGCCCCAAGGACAAGCTCGACGGCTACATGCGGCCGCTGATCGAGATCTCGCGCCAGCGGGTGGCCGAGGGGCGCGAGCCGCTGTTCCAGTCGCACATGTGGGACGGGTCGGCCGTCGAGCTCGAGGAGAACCTGCAGATCGCCCGCGACCTGCTCGAGAAGTGCGCCGCGGCGAAGATCGTCATGGAGCTGGAGATCGGGGTCGTCGGCGGCGAGGAGGACGGCGTCGACAACGAGATCAACGACAAGCTCTACACGACGCCGGGCGACGCCGTACGCACCGTCGAGGTCCTGGGCGCCCCGGGTGAGGTCGGCCGCTACCTGCTGGCGGCGACCTTCGGCAACGTGCACGGCGTGTACAAGCCGGGCAACGTCTCGCTGCGCCCGTCGATCCTCAAGGACATCCAGGACGAGGTCGGCGGCAAGCTCGGCACCGAGAAGCCCTTCGACCTGGTGTTCCACGGCGGGTCCGGCTCCGAGCTGTCCGAGATCCGCGAGACCCTCGACTACGGCGTGGTGAAGATGAACGTCGACACCGACACGCAGTACGCGTTCACCCGCCCGATCGTGAGCCACATGTTCGCCAACTACGACGGCGTCCTCAAGGTCGACGGCGAGGTCGGCAACAAGAAGGCCTACGACCCGCGCGCGTACGGCAAGGCCGCCGAGAAGGGCATGGCCGCCCGGGTCGCCGAGGCCTGCGAGAGCCTGCGCTCCACCGGCACCACCCTCGGCACCTCCTGACCCCTCCGCATCCGGGATTCGACCACGTGAGGTAGGCCAGGGCACACGGCAACAGGGCTCGACGCCTGTTGCGGTGTGCCCTCGCCTGTTGGGGCGCGGGCCGTCCACAGCCTGGCCCGGTACGCCGCGGCGCTCCTCACCTGGGGACGCAGCCCGGCCCGGCCCTCGGCTGCTCGCAGGCTGGGTGCATGCGACCGCCCGTGTTCGACCCCGCCCCCCGCCTCCGGCCCGTGATGGCCACGCAGGCTGGCCTGTTCACCGCGGCCCAGGCCTACGCCGCCGGCCACACCCACCGCGAGATCCAGCACCTCCGGGCCATCGGCGCGCTGCGGTCCGTACGGCGCGGCGTCTACGCGCACGAGGGTGAGTACGCGCGGCTCACCGGCGCGGCCAAGCACCTCGTCGACGCGCGGGGGGTGCTGCTGTCCCTGTCGGCCCCGGCTGCGCTCAGCCACGAGACGGCGGCGGTCCGGACCGGGCTCGAGCTGCTGAGCCCCGACCTGACCGAGCTGCACCTGACCCGTCCTGAGCTGCCGGCCTCGCGGCTGGAGGCAGGTGTGCGCCACCACGCGGCCGCGCTGCCCGACCGGCACGTGACCCTGCACGACGGGGCCCGGGTGACGTCCGCCGCACGGACCGCCGTGGACGTCGCCAGGACGTCCGACTTCGCGCGCGGTCTGGCCGCCGTCGACTCCGCGCTGCGGTCCGGTGCGACCGCCGACGAGGTGCGCGAAGTGCTCTTCTTCGCCCGCGCCTGGTCGGGCTCTCGGCGCGCCTCACGGGCGGTGGCGCACGCCGACGGCCGGTCGGCCAACCCGGGCGAGAGCCGGTCCCGCGCCGTGCTGATCGACGCCGGACTCGCTCCCACGGGCCTCCAGGTGCGGGTCGACGACACGTTCGGCCTCGTCGGGGTCGTCGACTTCGGCTGGCTGCCCCTGCGGGTGGTCGGCGAGTTCGACGGCCGGGGCAAGTACGGCGCGGACGCCCACGGTGCGGCCGACGCCGTCTGGGCCGAGAAGCGTCGCGAGGACCGCCTGCGCGCCCTGGGCCTCCACGTCGTCCGGTGGACGTGGGTGGACCTGATCGAGCCCGACCGGTGGCTCGCGCGGCTGCGGGAGGCCCTGGCGACGGCGCAGTCCGTCAGGCTCCCCGGCGCCTGAGTGCCGGCTCGTCCACGCCTCAACAGGCGTAGGCACACGGCAACAGGCCGCGACGCCTGTTGCCGTGTGCCCTGGCCTACCTCACGTGGTCGAATCCGGGACGCGGGGTGGGAGGATCGGGGGCATGACGCACCAGAACCTGCTGGGGGAGCCCGCTCCCACCCTGCTGCCGGACGAGCCGGGTCCGCGCGAGGCCCTGGCGGGCGGGACGCCTGCGGCCGAGGTCGCGGCCGCGCACCCGACGTCGTCGCTGGCCTGGGCCGTGCTCGCCGAGGAGGCACTGGCCGCCGGCCGCACCGTCGAGGCGTACGCCTACGCCCGCACCGGGTACCACCGCGCGCTCGACGCCCTGCGGCGCAGCGGCTGGAAGGGGCACGGTCCGGTGCCGTGGGAGCACGAGCCCAACCGCGGGTTCCTCCGTGCGCTGCACGCCCTGGCCACCGCTGCCGACGCGATCGGCGAGGACCCGGAGGCGCAGCGGTGCCGGCAGTTCCTCGCCGACAGCAGCGCCACGGCGGCCCGCGAGCTCGGCTGACCCTTCCCGCACGGTCGACGGGCTGGGCTGGCGGCTCGCACGGCGACCGGCCCGCTGACCCGGCCCGGACGGCCGACGAGGCGCGGAACCGTCCCCTGCCGCGGTTCCGCACCTCGTCGGGGGCCATCATGCCCTGCGCCCGCCCCGCCGCGCTGTCTCTTCGTTGCCAGTGACAGCAACCTGCCAGGCCCCTAGGCTCGGCCCGGTGAGCGCGCTGGACGTGTGGGGTGTGGACGACGTCGCCGAGACGACCTACCGGGCGCTGCTGCGCAACCCGGGCTACGACCAGGCGAGGCTGGCCGAGCACCTCGACCTCAGGGCCGCCGAGGTCGAGGCGGCGCTCGTGGCGCTGGTCCGGGTCGGGCTGGTCTCCCGCGGCCCGGACGGCCCGGTCCCGGCGGCCCCGGCGACCACGCTCACGGCACTGGTCCACGGCGAGCTCTCCGAGCTCGAGGAGCGGCGGGTCCGGCTGGACACGGTGCGCGCTGCGCTGTCCGGCTTCGCCGCCGACCACATGGTCGGTCAGTCCCGCGGATGGTCCAGCGTGCCGTTCGAGGTGCTCAGCCTGGAGGAGTCCTTCGCCGCGGTCGAGGACATCCAGCGCAGCACGACGGGCGAGGTGCTCTCCAGCCACCCCGTCGTCAACCACGACGTCGATGCGCCGGCCTACGTCGACCTGCTCGAGCAGCAGCTGGCCGCCGGGCGTCCCATGCGCGGCCTCTACCCGGTCGCGGTGCTGGACGTCGCCGAACGTCTCGCGTACGTCCGTCGGTGGGCGGCTGCCGGCGAGCAGGTCCGGCTCACCCACCGAGCGGTGCCCTCGGTCGCGGTGTTCGGCGACGAGGCCGCCCTGGTGACGGCCGACGGCGGCGGTGACGAGGGCGGCCGCCTGCTGCTCCGCGCCCCTGCGGTGGTGGCCCTGGTCCGGGCGCTGTTCGAGGAGTTCTGGGCCGGCGCGAGCCCGCTGCCCACCGGGCGGTCCCGCGAGCCCGACGGGTCGGCGACAGATGACGGCCTGATGGTGCTTGAGCTGCTCTGCCTGGGCATGAAGGACGAGAGCATCGCCCGCCAGCTCGGTCTGTCACTGCGCACGGTTCGCCGCAGGATCGCCGCGCTGATGGACGACCTCGGCGCCGGTACGCGGTTCCAGGCCGGCGCCGAGGCCGCCCGTCGCGGGCTGCTGCCCGGCCCGTAGCACCCCGCACAGCACCGATCGCCCCCGACGTTTCGCCGCCGCACCCACCCTGCAGGAGGAGCCTCCATGAGCGACCAGGTGCTGACCGCCGAGGTGCTCCGCCGGCGGCTGGAGGTGGTCATCGGCACCCCGTTCACCGAAGGCAACTCGGTGCAGGTCCTGCGCAACGGCGACGAGATCTTCCCCGCCATGCTCGACGCGATCCGCGCGGCCGAGGCCACCGTCGACCTGATGACCTTCGTGTACTGGCAGGGCGAGATCGCGGTGCAGTTCGCCGAGGCGATGTGCGACCGCGCCCGCGCCGGCGTCCGGGTACGGCTGCTGATCGACGCCCTGGGCGGGCGACTGATCGAGCGCGGCCTCGTCGACCGGATGGACTCCGCCGGCGTGCAGGTCGAGTGGTTCCGCAAGCCGCTGGTGAAGTCGCCGTTCAAGGCCAACCACCGCCTGCACCGCAAGGTCTGCGTCGTCGACGGACGGGTCGCCTTCACCGGCGGGGTGGGCATCGCGCAGGAGTGGTGCGGCGACGCGCGCGACGAGAGCGAGTGGCGCGACACCCACCTGCGCGTGGAGGGCCCGGCGGTCGACGGCCTCCAGTCGGCGTTCATCCAGGACTGGGCCGAGACGGGTCGCGACCTGTTCGGCGACGACGACGAGTTCCCCGTCCAGTCGCAGACCGGTACGTCCACCGTGCAGATCGTCCGTGGCTCAGCCAGCCTCGGCTGGGACGACATGCAGTCCGCGTTCCACATCATGCTCAGCGCCGCCAGGGAGCGGCTGCGGATCGCCACCGCGTACTTCGCGCCGGACGGTGACTTCCTCGAGACGCTGTGCGCCGCGCCCGGTCGCGGCGTGCAGGTCGACCTGCTCGTCCCGGGACCGCACGCCGACAAGCGGGTCTCGCAGCTCACGTCCGAAGGGGTCTATGACCGGCTGGTCGGCTGCGGCGTGCGGGTCTGGACCTTCCAGCCGTCGATGATGCACGCGAAGGTCATGACGGTCGACGGCGTCGCCGCGGTCGTCGGGTCGTCCAACTTCAACCGCCGCTCGCTCGACCACGACGAGGAGGTCGTGCTCATCGCGCTGGACAGCGAGCTCACGGCGACGCTCGACGCGCATCTCGACGACGACTTCACCCGCAGCGTCGAGATCGACCTCACCCGCTGGCGCAACCGCTCGACCGGCCAGCGCGCGATGGAGGCAGCCGTACGGCCCATCCGCCGGTGGATGTAGCCGCTCGCGCGGGCCGGTCGGTGTCAGACGAGCAGCGACCACGCCCCTGGCCGGACCGTCCAGGTCCGCGCTGACACCGGACCCGTCAGCTCGCCGTCGGCGTTGACCGGGAAGGCCTCGCCGGTCACGTGCACCGACCGGCCGCGCAGGACGAGCACGTCGTCGCGCTCCACGTGCTCGCCCTCGCGCAAGGAGACGGCGAAGCCGAGACGGGCCAGCGGGCCGGTGGAGGTGGCGACGACGACGTCGACCTCGCCGTCGTCCGGCTCGGCATCGGGCGCCAGCTCGGCACCGCCGCCGATGGTCCGGCCGTTCGCGATGCCGACCATGAGCACGTCGCCGTCGACCTGCACGGGCCGGCCGTCGACGGCGACGTGCAGCGACCAGCCCCCCGGCCGGACCCCCGCGGCGACGCTGCCGACGGCGTAGGCGGCAGCCCCCAGCCGGTCCTTCAGGCCGGACGCCTTCTCGGCCGCCTCCGCGCCGATCCCCACGTGCACGGCGTTGACCACGACGCCCCCGTGGTCGTCGACGAGCAGGTCGAGCGCACGCGGCCGGCCGGCCAGCAGGGCTCGGGCCGCCTCGGCGGGGTCGAGCGGGATGCCCAGCGTGCGGGCCAGGTCGTTCCCGGTGCCCAGCGGCACGAGCCCGAGCGGCCGGTCCGGGGTGAGGGCGTCGCGACGCCACAGCGCGGCCACGGCCGTGTGCACCGAGCCGTCGCCACCCACCAGCACCAGGGTCTCGCCGTCGGCCAGCGAGTCCAGCACGCCGTCGAGGTCGCCGGGCTCGGCGCACACCTCCCGGCGGACGTCGGTGGCCGCGTCCAGGACGGCCAGCGCCGCCTCCACGGCGTCGTCGGCGGCCCCACCGGCCGCGGCGTTCGTGACCACGACCAGCGGGTTCACGTAGCATCTCCTCGCAGTCGTCGGCACCTGGCGTGCCTCGCCTGCCGCCCATCATCCCCGACGGAGACAGGTGCACCCGTGCCGGCGATCGTGCTTCTCGGCGCTCAGTGGGGCGACGAGGGCAAGGGCAAGGCCACCGACCTGCTCGGCTCCTCGGTCGACTACGTCGTGAAGTACAACGGCGGCAACAACGCCGGTCACACGATCGTGATCGGCGGCGAGAAGTACGCGCTGCACCTGCTGCCCTCCGGCATCCTGACGCCTGGCTGCACGCCGGTCATCGGCAACGGCGTCGTCATCGACCTCGCGGTGCTGTTCACCGAGCTCGACGCCCTCGCCGAGCGCGGCGTCGACACCTCGAAGCTGCTGGTCAGCGCGAGCGCGCACCTCATCGGCCCGCACCACCGCACCATCGACAAGGTCGCCGAGCGCTTCCTGGGCAAGGCGAAGCTCGGCACGACCGGCCGCGGCATCGGGCCGACCTACGCCGACAAGATGTCGCGCGTCGGCGTGCGGGTGCAGGACCTGTTCGACGAGAAGATCCTGCGGCAGAAGGTCGAGGGTGCGCTCGCGCTCAAGAACGACGTCCTGGTCAAGGTCTACAACCGTCGCGCGATCACCGTCGACGAGGTCGTCGACGAGTTCCTGTCCTTCGCCGACCGGCTGCGACCGATGGTCGCCGACACCGGTCTGGTGCTGTCGCAGGCCCTGGACCGTGGCGACACCGTGCTCCTCGAAGGCGGCCAGGCGACGCTGCTCGACGTCGACCACGGGACCTATCCGTTCGTCACGTCGTCCAACCCGACGGCCGGCGGGGCGTGCACCGGGTCCGGGATCCCACCGACCCGGATCGACCGCGTCATCGCCGTGGTCAAGGCGTACACGACGCGCGTCGGCTCCGGCCCGTTCCCCACCGAGCTGCTCGACGACGACGGTGAGCGGCTGCGCGTCGACGGTGCCGAGTTCGGCACCACCACGGGGCGTCCGCGTCGCTGCGGCTGGTACGACGCGGTGGTCGCCCGGTACGCGTCGAGGGTCAACGGCGTCACCGACTTCGTCCTCACCAAGCTCGACGTCCTGACGGGGTGGGAGACGGTTCCGGTGTGCGTCGCCTACGAGGTCGAGGGTGTCCGGCACGACGAGATGCCGATGACGCAGACCGACTTCCACCACGCCAAGCCGGTGTACGAGCTGCTGGCCGGCTGGGACGAGGACATCTCGTCGGCTCGCTCGCTCGACGACCTGCCGAAGGCGGCGCGGGAGTACGTGCGGGCCCTCGAGGACATGTCTGGGGCCCCGATCTCGGCGATCGGCGTGGGCCCGGGGCGCGACCAGACCGTCGAGATCCGGTCGTTGCTCGGCTGACCGGGTGACGGCTGCGGACGTGGCGTAGCGGCCCGGTCACCGCCGTTCGGCGGCACTTCCCAGACCGGGATCCGGGACGTAGTGTGCGCGGGTCCGCCCAGTCGTCTGCCAGGAGCTCCCGTGACCCGTCGCCCCGCTGCCCGCCCCGTCGCCGCCGCCGTCGCCCTGGCCGGGCTCGCCTCGGTGCTGGTCGCCACGTCGGCCGCGAGCGGTGCCGCGGCGCCGCAGGCCAAGGTCTTCGCGGTCAACCCCGTCCAGTCCAGCGGCGACCAGTCGCTCACCGACCAGAAGGACTCGGCGACCGCCGTCCCGGCCGCGGAGTACCGGACCGTGACCCTCACCGACCTGGACGGCAGCGGCTACCTGCGCGGCAGGTGGGCCAACGTGCGCGGCACGACCGGCGAGTGGGCGACGGTTCCGGCCGACGGCAAGATGTTCTACGACCGGAACGACGACCGGTTCGAGCAGGTGATGGCCTACTTCTGGGTGACCGAGGCGCAGCACTACCTGCGTGGCCTCGGGTTCGGGGTGCCGGGCGGACTGCGGCCGGTCAATGCCGAGTCGCAGGACGTGCGCATCAACCAGTACGGCGTCGACAACTCCTACTCGTGGGACAAGCACGACATCCTGCGGTTCGGCAAGGGCGGCGTCGACGACGCGGAGGACGCCGAGGTGATCGTCCACGAGTACGGGCACGCCGTGCACGACGCCCAGGTGGCCGGGTTCGGCAGCTCGATCGACGCCGGCGCGATCGGCGAGGCGTTCGGCGACTACCTCGCGGTCTCGGTCGGTCTCTGGTCGGCCGGGCAGCACGGCTGGCCGGTCAAGGCGCCGGCCGCCTGCGTCATGGACTGGGACGCGACGTCCTACACGTCGGCGGTCCCGCACTGCCTCCGCCGGATCGACACGAATCTCACCGTGGCCGACCGTCGCAACCAGGTGCACTTCGACGGCCAGATCTGGTCGCGCGCCCTGTGGGACATCCGCAACGGCATCGGCAACGCGCAGACCGCCGACCGGATCCTCGTCGAGGCGCAGTTCGCCTTCGCGCCGGACACCAGCTTCGCCGACGCCGCCCGGGCCACTCTCGACGCCTCGCGGCGGCTGTACGGGAAGCGTTACGACGGCGTGATCACCCGGGCCTTCCAGGACCGCGGCATCCTCTGACCCTTCGCTGCCGTGCCGGGCGCCGGGCCGCCTGGGTCGGCTCAGGCCAGCCAGGTGTGAAAGGCGATGAGGTTGCCGTCGAGGTCGAGCACGGCGAACTCCCGGGTGCCGAAGTCGGTGTCCTGGAGCGAGCTGGCGGCGGGGTGCAGCACGAAGGCCGCCTGCATCTCCGCGTACAGCGCTTCGATGTCGGTCGCCTCGATGCGGCAGCTCGCGGTGCCGGCGAGGAAGGACTCGGCGCCGCTGCACACCGGTCCCCGTCCCGCGGGACCGGCACCCACGGCGGGCTCGGCAGCTGCCCGCCCGTCCCACGAGACGTCCGACGCCTCCCACAGGTGCAGCACCGCGTCGTCCCGACGCAGGACCGCGAAGCCGGCGTCCTGGTGCAGCGCCGTGAAACCCAGCCGCTCGCCGTAGAAGGAGACGGCCGCCACGACGTCGCGCACGGGCAGGGCGGGGATCGTGCGGCCGAGCGCCACGTCGCCTCCTGGTGGGACAGTGCGCCTGCAGGGTAGTGCGGCGCCCGCGACCGGGTCCGTCCGGACGCTGCCCGTGGGCACCGGTCCGGGCTCGACGACACCGGCGGCTAGCGTGCCGGCGTGACCACGCCACCCGCTGCCGTCGAGCTCGCGAACGACATCGTCCGGCTGACGCCCGCCACTCTCGACGACGCCGGGGAGCTGTTCGCCGCGCTGTCCGACGAGCGGGTGTGGGCAGCCGGCTACGGCGGCGGCCCGTCCGGCCGGTGGGCCGACGCCGAGGCAGCCCGGGCGTGGCTCGCCGTCGCCGATCGTGGTGCGACCGGCCCGCGCCAGGCATGGGTGGTGCGGCTGGCCGCCGATTCCGGCCTGGGCGCGGCCGGGACGGTCGTCGGCACCAGCAGCCTCGCCGAGTGGGACGTGGTGAACGAGCGCATCCACCTCGGCTGGACGGCGTACGGACCGAGGTGGTGGGGCGGGCCGGTCAACCCTGCCTGCAAGCTCGCCCTCCTGGGCTACGCGTTCGAGGTCTGCGGGTTCGGGCGGGTCAAGCTGCAGACCGACGTGCTCAACAGCCGGTCGCAGGCGGCCATCGCCCGGCTCGGCGCGACTCGGGAGGGGGTGCTGCGCCGGCACGTGCGGCGGGCGGACGGCAGCTGGCGGGACTCGGTCGTGTACTCGGTCCTCGTCGAGGAGTGGCCGTCGGTGAAGCATCGGCTGCAGCAGCGCCTCACCTGACCCGCCACCCACGCTCCCGCGGTCTGGGATTCGACCACGTGTGGTGGGCCGGGGCACACCGCAAGAGGCGGCGCGGCCTGTTGCCGTGGGCCTACACCTACCTCACGTGGTCGAATCCGGGTGGCGGAGGGCTAATCTCGCGCTCATGACCGACCACGCGACCGCCGCTGCGACGACACCGGCCACCACCCCCGACCCGGCCACCGGCGCCCGGGTCTACGAGCTCGACCGCGCGCACGTGTTCCACTCGTGGTCCGCCCAGGCGCTCATCACGCCGATGGTCGTGGCCGGGGCCGAGGGCTGCCACGTGTGGGACTACGACGGCAAGCGCTACCTCGACTTCTCCTCGCAGCTGGTCAACATCAACATCGGCCACCAGCACCCCAAGGTCATCGCGGCGATCCAGGAGCAGGCTGCCCGCCTGGCCACGATCGCGCCGCAGCACGCCAACGACGTGCGCTCCGAGTGCGCCCGGCTGATCGCGCAGCGGGCACCCGCCGACCTGAACAAGGTCTTCTTCACCAACGGCGGCGCCGACGCGATCGAGAACGCCGTCCGCATGGCGCGCCTGCACACCGGTAGGCACAAGGTCCTCACGACCTACCGCAGCTACCACGGCAACACCGCGACCGCGATCCAGATGACCGGCGACCCGCGTCGGTGGGCGAACGACGGCGGGGCCACCGGGGTCGTGCACTTCTTCGGGCCCTACCCCTACCGGACGCCGTTCTGGTCCGACTCCGTGGAGCAGGAGTGCGAGCGGGCACTGGAGCACCTCGAGCAGGTGGTGGCGCTCGAGGGGCCGGGCACGATCGCCGCGATCGTCCTCGAGACGATCCCCGGGACGGCGGGCATCCTCGTGCCGCCGGACGGCTACCTCGCCGGCGTCCGCGACCTCTGCGACCGCCACGGCATCGTCTACGTCGCCGACGAGGTGATGGCGGGCTTCGGTCGGGCCGGCGAGTGGTTCGCCGTCGACCGGTGGGACGTCCGTCCGGACCTCATCGCGTTCGCCAAGGGCAGCAACTCCGGCTACGTGCCGCTCGGCGGCGTGGTCATCTCGGACGCCATCGCGGACACCTTCGCCGAGCGGGTCTTCCCCGGCGGCCTCACGTACAGCGGGCACCCGCTCGCCTGCGCCGCGGCGGTCGCCAGCATGACCGCGATGGCCGACGAGGGCATCATCGACAACGCCCGCCGGATCGGCGACGACGTGCTCGGCCCGGGCCTGCGCGACCTCGCCGAGCGGCACCCGAGCATCGGCGAGGTGCGCGGCCTGGGGGTGTTCTGGGCGCTGGACCTGGTCAAGGACAAGGCGACCCGCGAGATGCTCGTCCCCTACAACGCGACCGGCGAGGCCAATGCCCCGATGACCCGGCTCGTCGCGGCCTGCAAGACCCGCGGCCTGCTGCCCTTCGTCAACTTCAACCGCCTGCACGTCGTGCCGCCGTGCACCATCACGGACGAGGAGGCCAAGGAGGGGCTGGCGATCCTCGACGAGGCGCTCGCCGTGGCGGACGAGCACACGACCGGCTGAGCCGGATACCGTTCGTCCCGATGAGCTACGACATCTTCTTCGTCCGCCGCGACCCCGGGCAGACGTTCGAGGATGCGCTGGAGGACCTCGAGGAGTCGTACGACGGCGGCGACCCCGGCCCGCTGACCGACGAGGACCTCGAGCACTGGGACGCGGTGCTGCCCGCCGCGCGCGAGATCCTCGGGTCGGTCGCCGAGCTCACGCAGGACGACGAGGAGACCCGTGAGGTCACCGACCCCCTGACCGGCATCGGCCTGATCCTCGTCTCCGGCGAGTTCCAGATCCACGTGCCCGAGCACCGCACCAGCGGTGACGACGACCTGGCGCTCATGGGCACGGTCTACGAGCTGGCCCGCGCGGTCGAGCTCGCCACCGGCCTGGAGGGCTACGACCCGCAGCTCGGCGAGCCGGTGAGCGACACGAGCGAGGTGTCGCCCACCCGACGCCACTGGGACGACGACGCCGACGACGGGGACGCCGACGACGGGGACGGCGGCGGGGGCCGTCGGGGCGGTCGGGTCGCGCCGTCGGCCGGGCGCGGCGTCGACCCGTTCGACGACGAGCCGGACGACCAGCGGCCGCGGCGGTGGTGGGAGTTCTGGAAGCCGTGACCGTCGGACGGGTCCTGGTGGTCGGTGGCGGGGCCCGCGAGCACGCACTCGTACGCGCCCTGCTGGCCGACCCCGGCGTCACCGACGTCCTCGCCGCCCCCGGCAACGCCGGCATCGCGGCTGACGTGCCGGTCCACGGGCTCGACCTCGCCGACGCCGACGCCGTCGCTGCCCTGGCGACGGCGCTGGCCGTCGACCTGGTGGTCGTCGGCCCCGAGGGCCCGCTCGTCGCCGGCGCGGCCGACGCCGTGCGGGCAGCGGGCGTCGACTGCTTCGGGCCGTCGGCCGCCGCTGCCCGGCTCGAGGGCAGCAAGGCGTTCGCCAAGGAGGTCATGGCCGCCGCGGGCGTGCCCACCGCGCGGGCCCTGGTCCCGACCTCGCCCGGCGCCGCTGCCGACGCGCTCGACGAGCTGGGCCCGCCGTACGTCGTGAAGGACGACGGCCTGGCGGCCGGCAAGGGCGTCGTGGTGACCGACGACCGCGCGGCGGCGCTGGCCCACGCCGACCTCGTGCGACCGCGTGGTGATCGAGGAGTTCCTCGACGGACCCGAGGTGTCGCTGTTCGCGGTCACCGACGGCCGCACGGTGCTGCCCCTCGTCCCGGCGCAGGACTTCAAGCGCGCCTTCGACGGGGACGCCGGGCCCAACACCGGTGGCATGGGGGCCTACACCCCGTTGCCCTGGGCGCCCGCCGACCTGGTCGACGAGGTCATGGCCACGGTGCTCCAGCCCACGGTCGACGAGATGGCGCGCCGGGGCACGCCGTTCGCCGGCCTGCTCTACGCCGGGCTGGCGCTCACCTCGCGCGGGACCCGGGTGGTGGAGTTCAACGCCCGCTTCGGCGACCCGGAGACCCAGGTGGTCCTGGCCCGGCTGCGCACCCCGCTGGGAGGGCTGCTGCGGGCGGCCGCGACCGGCCGCCTGCACGAGCACGGCCCGCTCGAGTGGTCCGACGGCGCCGCCGTCACCGTGGTCGTGGCCGCCCAGGGCTACCCCGCCACGCCGCGGGCGGGCGACGAGCTCACCGGGCTCGCCGACGCCGACGCGCTCGACGGGGTGAGCGTGCTGCACGCCGGCACCGCCCTCGACGGGGCGGGGCGGGTGGTCGCGACCGGCGGCCGGGTGCTGTCGGTGGTCGGCACCGGGCCGGACCTCTCAGCGGCGCGCGCGCGGGCGTACGCCGGTGTCGAGCTCGTCGGGCTGGCGGGCGGCCACCACCGCAGCGACATCGCGGCGACCGCCGCGGCGGGGCAGCGGACCGGCGCCCCGGGCTGAGCCGGACGTCTTCCGGCCGACGTCGCCCGGCCGGGCGCGGCGTACCTCCGCCGAGGGTGGCCAGCTCACCGCGTCCGGTGGGTGTTGATCACGTGGACGTGATCAACCGGCGGGGGTGGTGGGGTCGGGGCGGTGCGGGAGGATGGGCCGGTGACCTCCGACGCCCCGCGGATCCCCGACGTCCTCGCCGCCCGCTACGCCAGCCCCGAGGTGACCGCGATCTGGTCGCCCGAGAGCAAGGTCGTGCTGGAGCGACGGCTGTGGGTCGCGGTCCTCGCGGCCCAGCGCGACCTCGGCGTCGCCGTGCCCGACGGGGTCGTCGAGGCGTACGAGAAGGTCGTCGAGGACGTCGACCTCGACTCGATCCGGCGGCGCGAGGCCGTCACCCGCCACGACGTGAAGGCGCGGATCGAGGAGTTCTCGGCACTGGCCGGGCACGAGCACGTGCACAAGGGCATGACCAGCCGCGACCTCACCGAGAACGTCGAGCAGCTGCAGGTCCGGTCGTCGCTGGAGCTGGTCCGGGACCGGGCCGTCGCGGCGCTGGCCCGGCTGGCGCGGCTCGCGGTCGAGCACGAGGGCCTGGTGCTGGCCGGGCGCAGCCACAACGTCGCGGCGCAGGCGACCACCCTCGGCAAGCGGTTCGCCTCGGCCGCCGAGGAGCTGCTCGTGGCGGTCGAGCGGGTCGACGAGCTGATCGCGCGCTACCCGCTGCGCGGCATCAAGGGCCCGGTCGGCACCGCCCAGGACCAGCTCGACCTGCTCGACGGCGACCCGGCGAGGCTCGCCGACCTCGAGCAGCGGGTGGCGGCCCACCTCGGCTTCGACCGGGTCCTGACCAGCGTCGGGCAGGTCTACCCGCGCTCGCTGGACCTCGACGCGGTGTCCGCACTGGTGCAGCTCGCGGCCGGGCCGTCGAGCCTCGCGACCACGATCCGGCTGATGGCCGGGCAGGAGCTGGCCACCGAGGGCTTCCAGGCCGGCCAGGTCGGCTCCAGCGCCATGCCGCACAAGATGAACACCCGTTCCTGCGAGCGGGTCAACGGCCTGGCCGTCGTCCTGCGCGGCTACCTGTCGATGGTCGGCGAGCTGGCCGGGGCCCAGTGGAACGAGGGCGACGTCTTCTGCTCGGTGGTACGCAGGGTCGCGCTGCCGGACGCGTTCTTCGCCGCCGACGGGCTCTTCCAGACCTTCCTCACGGTCCTCGACGAGTTCGGCGCGTACCCCGCTGTCGTGGCCCGCGAGCTGGACCGCTACCTGCCGTTCCTCGCCACCACCAAGGTGCTGATGGCGGCCGTCCGCAACGGAGTCGGCCGCGAGCAGGCGCACGAGGCCATCAAGGAGCACGCGGTCGCGGTCGCGCTCGGGATGCGCGAGCAGGGCAGCACCGACAACGACCTGTTCGACCGGCTGGCCGCGGACCCCCGGCTCGGCCTGTCCCGCGGCCAGCTCGACGCATTGGTCGACGACCCGGCTACGTTCACCGGCGCCGCCGGCGCGCAGGTCGCCGCCGTCGTCGAGCGGGTCGAGGCGGTCGTCCGCCGCCACCCGGAGGCGGCGGCGTACACACCGGGTCCGATCCTCTAGCGCCCCGGTTCGCTAGCCCTCGACCTCCAGCGCCTGCTCCACCGCGGCGAGGTTGCGACGTTCCCAAGGCGGCAGCCGCACGCCGCTGGACGCACACGAGGCAGCCAGGGCGGTGAGGTGGGCGTGCGCGGCGTCGCGGTCGCCGGGCAGCGCGTGCTCCGCGGACTCCAGGAGCCACACCACCCGCTCCGGCGGGAGGGCACCGGTCGGCAGCGTCGCGGCCACCCGCGCGAGCAGGTCCGCAGCCTCGCCCTGACGTCCGGCGAGCCGGTCGAGCCGTGCTTTCCGGACCAGCAGACGGGCCAGGTGGGCCGCGTCGGGGAGGCGACCGGCCCGATGTTGCGCGAGATCCAGCGTGGCGTAGGCGCGATCGTGCTCGCCCCGCGACGTGTGCAGGTCGGCCAGGGCCGCGGCGCCCAGGATGGTGTGCAGCGGACGCCCGGCGGAGGACGCGGAACGCAGGACCCGTTCCAGGTCGTCCTCCGCGTCGGCCGTACGCCCGTCGTGGTGTGCGAGCTGGCCCGAGGCGTACGTGACGATGTCTTCCCAACGCGCCGTCACCCGACGGGAGACCAGGTCGTGGGCCCGGACAAGCAGGCCCCGCGCACTCTCGACGTCACCGGCGATCAGGTGGACCAGGGCCAGGCGAGCCGCGTTGACGGCGGTGATCCGGCGGTCGCCTTCGAGCTCGGCCCGTCGCAGTGCCTCCTGCTGCCAGGACAGCGCCGTGGGCACCGAGCGGTAGAGCCAGACGGCGGCCAGGTTGTACGACGCCCCGCAGCGCACGGCGTCCGGGGCGGTCGGGCCGTACCGCACGGCGGCCGACTCGGCCCGGTCGGCGGCGTCGAACACGGCGCTGCTCGCCTGCTCGGACAGCTCCGGGTCGTCGAGCGTGTCGCCGAGGGTCTGCAACGCGAACGCCTCCACCGGCGCGTCCCCGGCCGCGCGCGCCAGGCCGACCGCCTCGCCGGCCGCGGCTGCCGCCTCGGGCCGGTTCAGCGTGCCGCGCAGCCACGCCCAGTACGTCAGGCCGATCGCCCGGGCCGGCGCCTGTGCCCCGGCGGCCGCCAGAGCGGCGGCCAGCCGCCGCTCGCCTTCCGGCTCGTGACCGGCCTCGAACCAGAGCGTCATCGCGTCGACGACCAGCTGGAGGTGGTCCTGCTGCGGACGTGACTCCGCCCAGGTGTCGATGGCCGCGCGGATGTTGTCGGCCTCCGCCACCGCGGCCGCGAGCCACGTGTCGGACTCCGGGCCCTCGCTGTGAGCCGCGAGGTCCGCGCACCAGCCGGCGTACCAGTCGGCGTGCCGGGCCCGCAGCGTCGACCCCTGGGGTCCGAGAACAGTCCCGGCCTTCTCCTGGGCGAACTCGCGCACCGCCTGGAGCAGCCGGAACCTGGGGCCGTCAGGTGACGACCCCCCGACCTGCACCAGGTTCTTGTCGACCAGGTCGAACAGCACCTCGGTGACCGACGGCCCTGCCGGCGACGGGACGCCTGAGCAGACCCCCTCCAACGCCGCGACGGTGAAGCCGCCGGCGAAGACCGCGAGCGAGCACAGGAGCTGTTGCTCGGGGGCCGGCAGCAGGTCGTAGCTCCAGGCGATCGTCTCGCGCAACGTGCGGTGCCGCGACGGCACGTCGGCCCGGCGACCGGGCAGGTCGAGCGGCGCCGTGAGCCTCACCGCCAGGTCCGCGGGCGTGAGCAGGCGCAGCCACGGCGCCACGATCTCCACCGCGAGCGGCAGCCCGTCGAGGCGGCGTGCGATGTCCGCGACCTCGGCGGCGTTGGCATCGGTCACCGCGAAGTCCGGTGCATGCGCCTGCGCGCGGTCGACGAGCAGCTGTACCGAGTCCACGGCCTGCAGCTCGGCCGGCGACCGCGTCCCGTCGGCGGAGGGCACCGCCAGCAGGGGGACGGGGTACTGCTGCTCGCCGGCCACCCTCAGGGGGGCCCGCGAGGTCACGAGCACCCGCAGGTCACGGCAGGCGCGGAACAGCGCGGTCACGAACTCACCGGCTCCCGGGAGGTGTTCCAGGTTGTCCAGGACGAGCAGCCCCGACGACCCGCTCAGGTGCTCGACCAGCGCGGCCAGCACGTCGGTGCCGGCGGCGGCGTGCAGTCCCACCTCGGCCGCGACCGTGGCGGGGGCGGAGCCGGCCGCGCGCACCGCCGTGAGGTCGACGAACCACCCCGCTGCGCCGGCGTCGATCTCGCGCTGGTGCACCTCAGCGGCCAGCCGGGTCTTGCCTGACCCCCCTGGGCCGGTCAGGGTCACCAGACGGTGCCTGGTCAGGAGGTCGACGACCTGCGCCATGTCGCGTTCCCGGCCCACGAACGAGTCTGCGACGGCGGCGCCAGGGTGCGAGACGGAGGTCGGGCGCTCTCGCGGGGCCTCGCGAGCCACCTGCAGCCGGGGGTCCCCGTGCAGCACCCGGCTGTGCATCTCCGTCAGCGCAGGCCCGGGGTCGGCTCCCAGCTCGTCCTGCAGCCGTCGCCTCGTCGCGGTGAAGGCGTCCAGTGCCGTCGACTGCTGGCCGGTCGCGGTCAGGGCCCACATCAGCAGCTCGGTCGTGGTCTCGCGCATCGGCTCCTGAGCGTGGACCGCTGACAGCACCGCCACGACCTCAGCCGGATCGACCGCCGCGGACAGCAGTGACACCCTGCCCCAGGACTCGGTGACGCTGAGCCGCTCGAGCTCGAGGCCGTTCGTGAGTGCCGCGTGCCAGGGCTGTCCGGCCAGGTCCACCAGCGCGGGGCCGCGCCACAGTTGCAGCGCCGCGCCGAGGCATCGCACCGCCTCGTCGCGACGGTTCACCGCCTCGGCCGCGCGCCCCTGGGTGACCAGCTCGCGGAAGGCGAGCAGGTCGCACTCAGCTGGTCCGGCCACGAGGCGGTAGCCCGTTCCGACCGTGGCCAGGGCGTCACGGCCGAGAGCCTTGCGCCAGGCGGACACGTAGGTCTGCACGACGTTGACCGCAGACTCGGGTGGGTCCTCGTCCCATATCCGATCGACGAGGACGCCCATGGGGACGACCTCGTTGGCCGCCAGCGCGAGCACCGCGAGGAGTCCACGCCGCCGCGCGCCGGCGGGACCGGCCAGGACGCCCTCGAGCCGGACCTCGAACGGTCCCAGCACGGCGACGTGCCGTCGCCGCTCTCCCATCGTCACCCCCTGGCACCCGCGTCCGTGCGCCAGTCAACCAGAGCACCCGCGCCGTTCCAGCGCGCGTGGACCGGCCTTCAAGTGACCAGGCACATCGTGGCTGCAGACCCGGGGAGTTGGCCGGGACCAGTGCCCCAGTGAAGGAGCCCCACATGAACCGCAGCGCCACCACCACAGTCTCCGTCCTCGTCACCGCCGTCCTCACGGGAGCCGCGCTGACCGCCTGCGGCGTCGACCGTGGGTCCGGTCAGGCCGTCGAGGTCCGCCCCCCGGCGTCGTCCGCCGCCGCGGAGATCGCCAACCCCAGAGAGCACCTGGGCCACCGCGATGTCGCCGGCTCCCACGTCGCGACCGTCGTGAACCCGAACGAGCACCTGGCCCACCGCGACGGCTCGTGACCCCCGTGGCACCGTCACCCCGAGCCGGTAGGTCCCGGCTCGGGGTGACGACCGCCCGGGTCAGCGCTGCCGGTACATCCCCTCGGCGTACGACGGGCCGTAGTAGGCGTCGAGCTCGGCGAGGTCGGCGTCCGGTCGCTCGAGGGTGCGCGCGATGACCGCCCGGCGCGGCAGGTCGGGAGCGCCCCACGACCCGGGGTCCCAGATCTTCGAGCGCAGGAAGGCCTTGCCGCAGTGGTGGAACACCTGCTCGACCTCGACCACCAGCGCGAGCAGCGGGCGGTGCCCCTGGACGACCATGTCGTCGAGGAACGGTGCCTCCCGCACGAGGCGGGCCCGGCCGTTGACGCGCAGGGTGTCCGCCCGCCCGGGCACGACGAAGATGAGGCCGACGTGCGGGTTGGACAGCACGTTGACCCAGCCGTCGGCCCGCTTGTTTCCCGGCCGCTCGGGGACCGCGAGGGTGGTGTCGTCCAGGACGTGCACGAAGCCCGCCGGGTCGCCCTTGGGCGACACGTCGCAGGTGCCGTCGGCCCCGGACGTCGCCATCAGCAGGAACGGGGAGGCGGCGATCCACGCCCGGTCCAGCGGGTGCAGGGTGGTGCGCTCCTTGCTCAGGGCCCCGCCCGACGGGGTCCCCAGCAGGTCGCGCAGCTCGTCCTCGGTCGTGATCCCGGTCCAGGTGTCGGCCACCCCGACATGCTCCACCACGCCGGTCGCTGCGACCAGCGGCAAGCGGGACTGTCAGGTGTCGTCGTCGGCGGCAGCCCGGGCCTCGGCGCCCTGCTCGCCGGCGTAGCCGACGTCGTCGCCGGCGACCCGGCCGACGTACTCCGACTCGCTGTCGGGTTCGACCTGGTCGGTGTTCTCCTCGACGTCGGACTCGGTCGAGGAGGTGCTGGACGGTTCGGAGAAGGACTCGCTCATGGGTGGCAGACTGCCCCGCATGGCGGGTGACGAACCAGTGAGCGGCACCCACCTGCACAGCGGCAAGGTCCGCGACCTCTATGCGATGCCGGGCGGGCTGCTGCTCATGGTGGCGAGCGACCGGATCTCCGCCTTCGACTTCGTGCTCCCCACGCCGATCCCGGACAAGGGCCGGATCCTGACGGCGCTCTCGCTGTGGTGGTTCGAGCGGCTCGAGGACGTCGTGGCGAACCACGTCGTCTCGACGGACGTCCCGGCCGCGCAGGCCGGGCGCGCCATCCTCTGCAAGCGGCTCGACATGTACCCGGTCGAGTGCGTCGCCCGCGGCTACCTCGCCGGCTCCGGGCTCGCCGACTACCTGGCGACCGGCACGGTGTGCGGCGTGCCGCTCCCCGCCGGGCTCGTCGACGGCTCCCGGCTCGCCACGCCTGTCTTCACCCCGGCGACGAAGGCGGCGGTGGGGGACCACGACGAGAACGTGAGCTTCGAGCAGGTCGCGGCCACCGTCGGTCCCCAGGCGGCCGAGACGCTGCGCAGCACCACCCTGGCCGTGTATGCCCGCGCGCGGGACCTCGCGCAGGAGCGGGGCATCCTGGTGGCCGACACCAAGCTCGAGTTCGGCACCGACGTCGACGGCTCGCTGGTGCTCGGCGACGAGGTCCTCACCCCCGACTCGTCGCGGTTCTGGCCGGCCGACGGGTGGCAGCCCGGCCGCGCCCAGCCGTCGTACGACAAGCAGTACGTGCGCGACTGGCTGACCTCGCCGGCCTCCGGCTGGGACCGCGCGTCCGGCGAGGAGCCGCCGCCGCTGCCCGACGACGTGGTCGAGCGGACCCGGGCGAAGTACGTGGAGGCCTACGAGCGGATCACCGGACGAGCCTTCACCTGACCGCCGTTAGGGTCGACGCATGACCTGGATGCTCACCGGCGGGGCCGGCTACATCGGTGCGCACATCGTGCGCGCCTTCCGCGACCTCGACCTGCCGGTCGTCGTCCTCGACGACCTGTCGAGCGGCATCCGCGAGAACGTGCCCTCCGACGTGCCTCTCGTCGAGGCCTCCGTGGCCGACCCGCAGGCCGTCCGCGCGGCGATCCGCGAGCACGGTGTCACCGGCGTCCTGCACCTCGCGGCCAAGAAGGCCGTCGGCGAGTCGGTCGAGAAGCCGCTGCTCTACTGGGACGAGAACGTCGGCGGCATGCGGGCGCTGCTCCAGTCGTGCGTCGACGAGGGCGTCGACCGGGTGCTGTTCTCCTCCAGCGCTGCGGTGTTCGGGGAGCCACCGGTCGAGCTGGTCACCGAGGAGACGGTGACGGCACCGATCAGCCCGTACGGCGAGACCAAGCTCGTCGGCGAGTGGATGCTGCGCGACCTGGCCGCCGCCCAGCCGCTGCGCTGGGCAGCCCTGCGGTACTTCAACGTCGCCGGCACCGGCTCGGCGGAGCTGGCCGACCGCAGCGTCTCCAACCTGGTGCCGCTCGCGCTCGGGGCGGTCGCGGCCGGCAAGAACCCGCAGCTGTTCGGCGACGACTACCCGACCCGCGACGGCTCCTGCATCCGTGACTACATCCACGTCGTCGACCTGGCCGAGGCGCACGCGATGGCTGCCCGCCGCCTGGACGAGAGCGACCTCGGTGAGGTCTACAACGTCGGACGCGGCGAGGGCATCACCGTCAAGGAGGTCCTCGAGACCGTCCGCGAGGTGACCGGCGTCGACTTCACGATCGAGACGGTGGGCCGTCGGCCGGGGGACGCGCCGTCCTACTTCGCCGACGCCTCGAAGATCCGCGAGCAGCTCGGCTGGCAGGCCCGGCTGGACCTGCGCGCGATGGTGTCCAGCGCCTGGACCGCGAAGCAGGACCGGCAGCGCTGACCGCGCGAGCCGCTCAGTCGGCCACCCGGGCGAGCACCGCCTCCAGGGCCAGCGACACCGGGGCCGCCGCCGGGTCCTCGTAGTTGTAGTCCTGGGCGACCTGGCGCTGCGACAGCAGGACGACGCGGGTGCCGTCGGCCGAGACGCCGACGGCCGTCCCGTCGATCCAGACCCCGTCGAGGAACGCCTCCTCGTCGGCGCTCCCGCGGTAGGTCACCAGGTACGAGGTGCCGTGCCCCTCGGGCCGGTCCACCGACATGTACACCGGCGTCTTCTCCGCCGGGTCGGCCACCCGGTACGTCCCCGCCAGGTGCTCCGCGCAGCTGCGGACCCAGTCCTGCACGGTGTCGAAGGCGGCCCGCCCGGTGGCGGCGTCGGGGAACTGCGCCACCGCGACCCGGGTCGTGGCCCGCAGGTCCTCGGCCGGCTCCTCGTAGACCTGCCCGGGCTCGAGCTCGACGGTCATCGCGTAGCCGCGCCGGCGGACCTCGGTGGCACCGAGCGACCCGAGCGTGTCCCGCTGGCAGACCGAGGTCGGGTCGGCCGGGTCCTCGCCGCGCGAGGGTGCCGTCGCGGCCCAGCCGGTGATCTCGTTGAACCCGGCCAGCTCGGTGTCGGGGGGCAGCACGCTCCCGGGCAGCGCCGGCGGCCCGTCGGTGGTCGTGGTCGTGGTCGGCAGCCCGGTGTCGTCGCCGCCGGGCAGGGCGGTCGTGGCGACCGCGACACCCAGCAGGACCGCAGTGGACGCGGCCAGCGCGACCGCGCCACGACGGACCCGTCGCCGGCGGTCACCGCGGCCGCGCAGAGTGCCGGGCGGCAGGCCGCGCGCGGCTCCGGCGGCGTGGTCGGCCAGGGCGCGCAGGCCCGGGCCCAGCTCGTCGAGCTCAGGCATGGGAGCGCTCCTCTCCGTGGCTGTCGGTGAGCAGGACGGCCAGCGCCGCCCGGCCGCGGGAGAGCCGGGCCTTGACGGTGCCGACGGCGACGCCGGTCTCGGCCGCGATCTCGGCGACCGACCGGTCGCAGAGGTGGTGCAGCACCACGGCCCGCCGCTGCTCGGGACGGATCTGCTGCAGCGCACGGACCAGGGCGACGTGCCCGACGTCCGGCTCAGGTGTCGTCAGCGGCGCGGTGCGGGCCCGGTCCGGTGGTCGCAGCGCCAGCAGGGAGCGCCGCCAGCGGCTCACGGCGAGCCGCCAGGCCACGGTCCGGACCCACGCCTCGGGCGACTGGGCCTCGTCGAGGACCCGGCGGCGGTCCCAGGCCCGGACGAACGCCTCCTGGACGCAGTCCTGCGCCTCGGTCAGGTCGCCGCACATGGCGTACACCTGGCCGGTCAGGCGGGGGAACGACTCGACGTAGAACGCGTCGAACGCTGCTGCGTCCACCGGGCTCCTCTCGGGGTGTGGTCATCCCGTCTACGCACGGGGAGGGGACGAGGTTGCCGTCGCGGCGGACCTCGTCCGGCTCAGTCGGCGAGCAGGCCGCGACGGCGCGCCACGGCGGCGGCCTCGGTGCGGCCGGACACCCCCAGCTTGGCCAGGATGTTGGACACGTGCACGCTCACCGTCTTGGCGCTGATGAACAGCTGCCCGGCGACCTCCCGGTTGCTGCGGCCCTGCGCGACCAGCGTCAGAACCTCCAGCTCGCGAGCGGTGAGCGGCTCGTCGCGTCGGCTGCCGTCGCCCGCGGCGCCCCGCCCGGCGCCGGGACCTGACAGCGCGCGCAGCTCGCGCAGCAGGGGCTCGGCCCCCAGCCGCCGGGCCTCGGCGCCGGCGGCGGTCACGGCCGCCTTGGCGGCCGCGACCTGCCCGGCCGCCCGCTGGACCGAGGCCAGGCGGGCCTGCGAGCGCGCCGTCTCGAACGGGTGGCCGAGGGTCCGGAAGGTCGCCACCGCCGCCTCCCACGCGGCGGCCAGCTCGTCCAGCGGGGGCGGGTCGGCCCCCGCCAGCCAGCGCAGCCGGGCGTGCTCGGCCTCGGCCCTGGCCAGCCAGGCGCGTCCCTCCGGACCTTCCTCGAACACCGACTCGGTCCGCGTCCGGACCACCCGTCGCGCGGTGTCGATGAGGTCCTGACCCAGCTCCACCAGGGCGGCCCGGTCGTCGGTGCCGGTGTCCGGCACGGCGGCAGCGACCTGCCCGAGCAGCAGCGCCGCGAGCCGGATCCGCGCCTGGAAGTCCGGGTTCGCCCAGAGCCGGCCGATGGTGCCGACCGTGTCGTCGTGGGCCGCGACGGCGGCGGGCAGGTCGCCCCGGTCGCCGTGCAGGTCGATCGCGGCGGAGCCGGTGAAGATCGCTGCCATGCCGTCGCGCTGCGCGGTCGCGGCGAGGGAGGGGAGCACGTCCAGCGCGGTCGGGTCCCCGCGGCCGGCCCGGACGAGCAGGCCGCTGGCGGTCACCAACGTCTCCGCCAGCTCCGGCGGCGACTCGTCGCGCAGGTCGGCCAGCGCCGCGGCGCCGTCCCAGTCGCCGACCAGGTAGGCGGCCTGGATGCCGAACACCCGTGACTCCAGGCCGTACGGCGCCCACGGCCGCCACTGCTCCCGGGCCCGGCGCTCGGTGCGCGCGTACGCCTCGCGCGCCGCGGCCACCTCGCCCGCCTCGTACTGCACCGTCGCGAGGTTGAACATGCTGCGCAGCTCGGCCGCGAGGTCGCCCGCCGCCCGCGCCTGCGCGATCGTGTCGGCCAGCACGGCGCGCGTCTCGCCCGTCTCGCCGCCCCGCTCACGCAGGCGGGCCAGCGTCGTCCGGGCGTCCGCGGCGACGCCGTCGCGGCCCAGCCGGTCGGCCAGGTCGATCGCCTCGGTGGCGAAGGTCGCCGCCTCGTCGTGCCGGCGCAGCTCGGCCAGCGCGCGCGCGTGCATGGCGAGGATCTCGGCGCGCGCGTAGTCGTCGGGGTGCGCCCCGACCAGCTCCAGGGCCTCGCCCGTGACGTCCAGCGCGTCGTTGCTCGAGTCGGCGACCAGGGCGATCGTCGCCTGGACCCGGAGCAGGCGCAGCCGGGCCTGCGGCGAGACCGCCGGAGCGACCGCGTGCAGCTGGTCGCGCGCCAGGGCCAGGGCCCGGTAGGTCTGACCGGCGGCGAGCGCCGCCTCGCAGGCCTTGACGGTCAGCTCGACGACGTCCAGGTCGTCGATGCCGGCGTCGGTGGCCAGCTCCAGGGCCAGTTCGTAGTGCCGGGCGGCCTCGTCCGGCCCGGCGACGGCCATCGCCTCGTCGCCGGCGGCCACGCCGGCCCGGGCCGCGGTGACGAGGTCGTTGGCCGCGCGGGCGTGCTTGGCAAGCTCGGCGGCCGTCCCGCCGACGCCGCCCTGCTGCAGCGCCCGGGCGTACGCCGCGTGCAGCCGGACGCGCTCCCCGGGCAGCAGGTCGTCGTAGACGGCCTCGGCGAGCAGCGCGTGCCGGAAGGCGTAGCCGTCGCCGCCCATCGGCACCAGCACGTTGCGCTCGACCGCGGCTCGCAGGGCGCCGTCCAGCGACCCGACCTGGGTGTCGACGACCCGCTCCAGCAGCAGGTGCGGGACCCGGCGGCCGGAGACCGCCGCGGCCCGGACCACCAGCCGGGCGTCGTCGTCGAGCCGGTCGAGCCGCACCAGCAGCAGGTCGGCGAGACCCCCGGGGAGCACGTCGCCGCCGACCTCGGCCGCCTGGACCAGCTCCTCGGTGAAGAAGGCGTTGCCCTCGGCCCGGGACACGATGCCGCGCAGGGCGCGGTCGGGCAGCGGCCCGGGGTGCAGGACCCGGACCAGCTCGCGGACGTCCTCGTCGGCCAGCCGGTCGAGGTCGACGCGGGTGACTGCGGGCAGCCGGGACCACTCGGCGGCCGCGGTGCGCAGCGGGTGCCGGCGGTGCAGGTCGTCGCTGCGGTAGGACGCCACCACCGTGACCGGCGCGTCGAACCGGCGGGAGAACAGGTAGCTGAGCATCTCGCGGCTGGACTGGTCGGCCCAGTGGACGTCCTCGACCACGAGCAGCAGTGGGGCGCCCCGGCCGAGCAGCTCCAGGGCGGCGTGCACGGCGGCGAACAGGGCGGGCCGGTCGATCTGGGCGTCGTCCGGGTGCCCGCCGTCGGCGGTCGTCGACGCCGTCGGTCGCTCGGGGGCGGTCCGCTCGGGCGAGGTCTGCTCGGGGAGCACCCGCCGGGCCGGCATCAGCCGGGCGATCGCCGGGGTGGCCTCGACCAGCGACCGGGCGAGGGTCGGGGACTCCGCGGCCAGCCGGCCGAAGGCCTCGCTGAACGGGAGGTAGGGGAGGGCGCCGTCCCCGAAGTCGAGGCAGTGCCCGACGAGCACCCGGTGGCCCGCCCCGTCGGCGCGGGCGCGCAGCTCGGCCAGCAGCCGGGTCTTGCCCACGCCGGCGTCACCGGCGAGAAGGACCGCGCCTGCCGGCCCGGCGCGGGCCGGACCACCGGAGGGCAGGCCGGCGAGGCCCACCAGGCGGTCGAGCTCAGTGGCTCGGCCGACCAGTGGGCCCCGGATCTCGGCGGCGCCCGGCATGGCGACCATCATCGTGGTCGGGACCGACGAGGGACCAGCGCCGGGTCCGGGCCCGGTGGCGGTGCTCGGCGCCCCGGGCCTGGCCGAGCTCCCGGACGACCCAGGCGGCCAGGACGTGGTCGGCACTCACTCGCCGAACCAGTCGACGGCCGGTGCCTCGACCTTGGGGCTCCGGCGGGGGAACAGCCGGCGCCCGGCCTTGCGGTGGCCCTTGAACGAGCCGGTGATGCGCTCGCGGCGGTAGTCGTCCTCGACTCCGGCGTAGGGACCGACGATCGAGCTCATGAGAACTCCTCTGTGTGCGGTTTCTGCGGACACGAGGAATCTCCGCCCCTGAGGAGGGGGTCGACATCGGGACGATGTCCTATTCGGTGGCGGCCGCCGTCCGCCGAGGGGCCTTAGCCGCAACAGGCGGGAGCACACGACAACAGGCGCAGACGCCGTGTGCCGTGTGCCCTGGCCTACCTCACGTGGTCGAATCCGTGACGCGGGCGGGGTGGGGTGGGGTCAGGGGTGGTGGCGGGCGTCGAGGACGCGGGCGAGGAACTGCCGGGTGCGGGGCTCGGTGGGCTCGACGAGCACCTGCTCGGGCGGGCCCTGCTCCAGCACGACGCCCGCGTCGAGGAAGACGACCCGGTCGGCGACCTGCCGGGCGAAGCCCATCTCGTGGGTGGCCATGACGATGGTCATCCCCTGCTCCTTGAGCTCGCGGACCAGCGCGAGCACCTCCCCGACCAGCTCCGGGTCCAGGGCGGAGGTGACCTCGTCCAGCAGCAGCAGCCGGGGCTCGTTGGCCAGCGCCCGCACGACGGCGGCCCGCTGCTGCTGGCCGCCGGAGAGCCGGTCCGGGTACTCGCCGGCCTTCTCGGCCAGCCCGACCCGCGTCAGCAGGGCGAGCGCCTTCTCCTCCGCCTCGGCCCGGTCCAGCCTGCCCACCAGCCGCGGCGCGAGCGTGACGTTGTCGAGCACGGTCATGTGCGGGAACAGGTTGTACGCCTGGAACACCACGCCGATCCGGCGGCGGACGGCATCCGCGTCGACCCGCGGGTCGGTGATGTCCTCGCCGTCGAGGCGGATGACCCCGTCGTCGACGGTCTCCAGCAGGTTGATGCACCGCAGCAGGGTCGACTTGCCCGAGCCGGAGGCGCCGATCAGCGTCACCACCTCGTGCTCGCCGACGGTGAGGTCCACCGAGCGCAGCACGGTCTGCTTCCCGAACCGCTTGACCACGCCCTCGCAGGCGAGCACCGGCACGGCATCGGGGGGCTGCTGGCCGGCGGTCACAGGGCGCCCGCCGCCTGCTGGCGGCGGACGGCGCGCAGGGTGACCCAGTCGGCCAGCCGGATGGTCGGGATGGCCAGCAGGACGAACAGCAGCCCGGCCACCAGGTAGGGCGTGAAGTTGAACGCCTTGTCGGCCTCGATCTGGGCGGCCCGGACCGCGTCGAACGCGCCGAGCACCGAGATCAGGCCGACGTCCTTCTGCAGCGCGACGAAGTCGTTGAGCAGCGGCGGCGTGACGCGGCGCACCGCCTGCGGCAGCACCACCCGGCGCATCGTCTGGCCGTAGGAGAGCCCGAGCGAGCGGGCGGCGGCCCGCTGGCTGGGATGCACGGACTCGATGCCGGCGCGGAAGACCTCCGCGACGTAGGCCGAGTAGGTCAGGACGAGCGCGATGGTGCCCAGCACGACGGGGTTGTCGGGGAGCCCCTGCAGCCGGAGCCCCGGCAGCCCGAACCCGACGAGGTACAGCAGGATGATCAGCGGCATCCCACGGAAGAAGTCGGTGTACGCCGCGGCGAGGGCGCGCACCGGGAACCACACCGCGCCGCGCAGGGTGCGCAGGGAGGCGATCGCCAGCCCGACGAGCACGATGAGCAGTGCGCAGACGACGAGCACCCGGACGTTGAGCCAGAGCCCCTCGAGGATCGCCGGCAGCGACTCGCGGGCCAGGTCGACGTCGAGGAAGGTCTGCTTCACCCGCGCCCAGCCGGGCGACAGCACGATCGCGGTCCCGACCACGGCGAGGAAGACCACCGTGCTGCCCGACGCGACGGCCGCCGACCGGCGGGTGCGCGCCCGCCGGTAGTCCTCGCGCCAGCGCTGGAGGTCGCTGCGGCCGGCGCCGTCGGGCAGGAGCGGGAACGCCTCGGCCGGGACGGTCACGGCCGGGGCGGGGTGCGGTCGGTCACGAGAGCTCCGGCGCGCCTTCCTGCGACAGCCACTGGTCGACGAGCTGGTCGAGGGTGCCGTCGGCGCGCAGGGCGTCGACCGCCTGGCTGACGCAGTCGGTCAGCGGGCTGCCCTTGTCGAGCACCAGGCCGAACTGCTCGGGCGTGCCGGTCGACGGCGGCAGCTGGCCGACGATCCGGCCCTTGTCCAGCTGCGCGGCAGCCATGAAGAACGCGGTCGGCAGGTCGGTGACCAGCGCGTCGATCTGGCCGTTCTCCAGCGCCTTCACCGCGTCGTTGTTCGAGTTGTAGACGCGCGGCTTGGCGCTGGGCGCGACGACCTCCTGGATCGCGTCGAAGCTGGTGGTGCCGACCTGGGCCCCGAGGGTGAGCCCCTTGAGGTCGGCGATCGCGGTGGCACCGTCGGCCTTGCTGCCCTTCGTCGTCACGACGGCCTGGGTCACGTCGTAGTACGGCGAGGAGAAGTCGACCGCCTCGCGGCGCTTCTCGGTGATGGAGAACTCGTTGATGTCGAAGTCCCACTCCTTCGGCGTCGGCTTGAAGACGCTGTTGAAGGGGACCCGGGTCCACACGACCTCGGTGTCGCTGTAGCCCAGCTCGGTCGCGAGCGCCTTGGCCACCGCGCCCTCGAAGCCCTGGCCGTTCTCCGGCGCGTCGTCGACGAACCACGGCTCGTAGACCGGCTTGTCGGTCGCGATCGTGAGCGTCCCGTCGGTGAAGGTCGGCAGGCTCTCCTTCGCGCAGGGGTCCGCCGACTCACTGGGCGAGGCGGAGGCCGAGGACGAGGGCGAGGTCGTGGTGCCTGCGGTGTCGGTCGCTTCGTCCTCGGGCGCGCAGGCGGCGAGGGCGGCGGCGACCAGGACGGTGGCGGCGGCGGTGGCGACGGTGGCGACGGTACGGCGGGGCAGCAGCCCGGGAAGCGTCATGGCGGTGATCGTAGGCACCCCGTGCGCCCCCCGTCGGCCCGTCTCGCAGATCGCCCGCCCACCCCCGCTCGTTTGCGACCTCGTTCACCGACACGCCGCCGGACGGCACGGCGTGTCGGTGACCCAGGTCGCAAACGATCATCTCGGGGGGCGGCGGGTGGCGGGGGCGGCGGGCGAGGGCTCGGTAGGCTGCGGCGCACTGCCACAACGCCCGTACGCCAACGCCTGGAGCGCCCGGATGGCCCGCGTCGTCGTCGACGTCATGCTCAAGCCCGAGATCCTCGACCCCCAGGGCAAGGCCGTGCAGCAGGCGCTCCCGCGGCTCGGGTACGACGGCATCGCCGGCGTCCGCCAGGGCAAGCGCTTCGAGCTCGAGGTCGAGGGCGAGCTCACCGAGGAGCGGCTGGCCCAGATCCGCGGCGCCGCCGAGACCCTGCTGTCCAACCCGGTCATCGAGGACTTCACGGTCCGGGTCGAGGAAGCCGGGTGATGCCGCCGGCGCTCCGGGTCGGGGTCGTCACCTTCCCCGGCTCCCTGGACGACGGCGACGCCGCGCGCGCGGTGACCCTCGCCGGCGGCGAGGCCGTCCGTCTCTGGCACGCGGACGACGACCTGCACGGCGTGGACGCCGTGGTGCTGCCCGGTGGCTTCTCGTACGGCGACTACCTGCGCTGCGGCGCGATCGCCCGCTTCGCCCCCGTCATGGGACCGCTGGTCGACGCCGCCGGCGGAGGGCTCCCGGTGCTGGGCATCTGCAACGGCTTCCAGGTGCTGTGCGAGTCGCACCTGCTGCCGGGCGCCCTCCTGCGCAACGACCACCGCAAGTTCGTCTGCCGCGACCAGCGGCTGCGGGTCGAGTCGGCCGCGACGGCCTGGACCTCGGCGTACGACGCCGGGCAGGAGATCGTCGTGCCGTTGAAGAACGGCGAGGGCGGCTACGTCGCCGACGACAGGACGCTGGACCTGCTGGAGGCCGAGGGCCGGGTCGTCGCGCGCTACCTCGGCGACAACCCCAACGGCTCCTACCGCGGGATCGCCGGCATCGCGAACGAGCGCGGCAACGTCGTGGGCCTGATGCCGCACCCCGAGCACGCCGTCGAGGACCTCACCGGCCCCAGCACCGACGGGCTCGGCTTCTTCACCTCCGTCCTGAGGGGACTCGTCGGTGTCTGAGAGCGTCAAGCAGGCCGAGACGACCCCCGACGTCGAGCAGCCCTACCGCGAGCTCGGGCTGAAGGCCGACGAGTACCGGCGGATCCGCGAGATCCTCGGACGCCGCCCGACCAGCTCCGAGCTGGCGATGTACTCGGTGATGTGGAGCGAGCACTGCTCGTACAAGTCGTCCAAGGTGCACCTGCGTCAGTTCGGCGACAAGGCTCCCCGGACCGACGCGATGCTGGTCGGCATCGGCGAGAACGCCGGGGTCGTCGACATCGGCCAGGGCTGGGCCGTGACCTTCAAGATCGAGAGCCACAACCACCCCAGCTACGTCGAGCCGTACCAGGGTGCCGCCACGGGGGTGGGCGGCATCGTCCGCGACATCATGTCGATGGGTGCCCGCCCGGTGGCCGTCATGGACCCGCTGCGGTTCGGCCCCGCGGACGCCGACGACACGCGCCGCGTGCTGCCCGGCGTCGTGGCCGGGGTCGGTGGCTACGGCAACTGCCTCGGTCTGCCCAACATCGGCGGCGAGGTGGTCTTCGACCCGTCGTACGCCGGGAACCCGCTCGTCAACGCCCTGTGCGTCGGTGTGATGCGGCACGAGGACATCAAGCTGGCATTCGCCTCCGGCACCGGCAACCTCGTCGTCCTGTTCGGTGCGGCCACCGGCGGCGACGGCATCGGCGGCGTCTCGGTGCTGGCCTCGGAGACCTTCGACGACGCCCACCCGACCAAACGGCCGGCCGTCCAGGTCGGCGACCCGTTCATGGAGAAGGTGCTCATCGAGTGCTGCCTGGACGTGTTCGCGGCCGACCTGGTCGTCGGCATCCAGGACCTCGGCGGTGCCGGGCTGTCCTGCGCGACCTCCGAGCTGGCCTCCAACGGCGACGGCGGCATGACCGTCTGGCTCGACCGGGTGCCGCTGCGCGACTCGTCGCTGCGCCCCGAGGAGATCCTCATGAGCGAGTCGCAGGAGCGGATGTGCGCGGTCGTCGAGCCGGCCAAGCTCGACGCGTTCCTGGAGATCTGCGCCCGGTGGGACGTCCTGGCGACCGTCATCGGCGAGGTCGACGACAGCGGCCGGCTCACCGTCCAGTGGCACGGCGAGACGATCGTCGACGTCCCGCCGCGCACCGTCGCCCACGAGGGCCCGGTGTACGACCGGCCCTACGCCCGGCCGGCCTCGCAGGACGCCCTCCGGGCCGACGACCCGTCGGTGCTGCCGCGACCGGTGTCCGGCGACGACCTGCGCGCGACGCTGCTCCTCATGGTCGCCTCACCGAACCTCGCGTCGAAGTCGTGGGTCACCGACCAGTACGACCGGTACGTGCTCGGCAACACCGTGCTCGCCCAGCCCGAGGACGCCGGCGTGATCCGGGTCGACGAGACCACGCATCTCGGTGTCGCGCTCGCCACCGACGGCAACGGCCGCTACGCCCGGCTCGACCCGTACGCCGGTGCGCAGCTCGCGCTGTCCGAGGCCTACCGCAACGTCGCGGTCAGCGGCGCCCGCCCGCTCGCCGTCACCGACTGCCTGAACTTCGGCTCGCCCGAGGACCCGGCCGTCATGTGGCAGTTCGCCGAGGCCACCCGCGGCCTCGCCGACGCCTGTCTCGAGCTCGGTGTCCCCGTGACCGGCGGCAACGTGAGCTTCTACAACCAGACCGGCGACGCCGCGATCAACCCCACGCCGGTCGTCGGCGTGCTCGGGGTGGTCGACGACGTGCGCAGGCGGGTGCCGATGGGCTTCGCCGCCGAGGGTGAGGTCGTGGTGCTGCTGGGCGAGACCCGCGACGAGCTGGGCGGCTCGGAGTGGGCGCACCACGTGCACGGCCACCTCGGTGGGCTGCCGCCGCGCGTCGACCTCGCCGCCGAGCAGGCGCTGGGCCGGCTGATGGCGGAGGCGGCGTCGCAGTCCCTGGTGACCGCGGCGCACGACCTGTCCGACGGCGGTCTGGCGCAGACGCTGGTCGAGATGGTCCTGCGTCGCGGCGTCGGCGCGACGGTGCGCCTCGAGGGCGACCCCTTCGTGGCGCTGTTCGCCGAGTCCGTCGCCCGCGCGGTGGTCGCCGTCCCGCAGGAGCGGGTCGACGACCTGCTCGCCCGCGCCTCGTCGTACGGCGTGCCGGCGACGGTGCTCGGTCGTACCGGCGGTGACGCCCTCGCCGTCGACGGCCTGCCCGGGATCCCCCTGGACGAGCTGCGCGCCGCCCACGACGACACCCTGCCCGCCCTCTTCGGCTGACCTCAAGGCGCTCGTTTGCGACCTGGTTCCCCGACACGCCGGGGTCGCCACGGCGTGTCGCGGGACGGATGTCGCAAACGAGCACCGGGTGGGTGGGTGGACGGTGTGGAGCGGGCGGCTGGTCGCGAACCAACACCTCCACCCTGGAAGGGTGGCGCTCTAGCCGGTTGAGCTACGCCCGCGGGCGCCGTCCCCTGCGGGCGGCGTCCCGGCAGCCTAGACCGCCGGGCCCGGCGACCACGACCCGGGCATGCGGTCCGGCGTAGCGTCACAGGATGGCAACGGTCGACGACGTGGCAGCGGTCGCCTCCGGCCTGGCCGGGGTGACGGAGGGCGAACGCTACGGTCAGCGCACCTGGTCGGTCGGCGGAAGGGCCTTCGCCTGGGTGCGGCCGTTCAGCAAGGCGGACCTGAAGCGGTTCGGCGACCGGCCGCCACCGGACGGGCCCATCCTCGCCGTCCGGGTCGAGGACCTCGGGGAGAAGGAGGCGGTGCTCGCCGCGAACCCGCGCGGCTACTTCACCATCCCGCACCTCGACGGGTACCCGGCCGTCCTGATCCAGCTGTCGACGGTGTCCCGGAAGGCCGTGCAGGAGGCCGTGCTCGACGGCTGGCTGGCCTGTGCTCCGGCCACCCTCACCCGCGAGTACCTCGAGCGGTCCTGAACGAGGGTCCTAGGCTCGGGTGGTGCCCGTCCTGACCCCGCAGGAGCTCGTCGCCCGCACGCTGGCGGCCGCAGTCCTGCTCGCGCGGGGCTGACGTGTCGGGGCGCCGCCGTACCGACCCGGAGGCCGGCCGGGCCGCGCTCGGCCGCGTTCTCGAGGCGCACACCCTGGAGCGCCCGGACGTCCGCGACGCGGTGCGGTTCCTGCTCGAGGAGCTCGCGGTGAGGGCGCCCGGCCGGTCGGTGGAGGTGCGCGTCCCGCCGTACGGCGCGGTGCAGTGCGTCGAGGGTCCGCGGCACACCCGCGGGACCCCGCCCAACGTCGTCGAGATCGACGCCCTCACCTGGGTGGCACTGGCCACCGGGGGCATGTCCTGGGAGGCCGCCGTGGCCGAAGGACTCGCCCGGGCGAGTGGTGAGCGCGCCGACCTGTCCGCATTCCTCCCGTTGGTCTGAGACCCTTCCCCGGTGAGATCGCACCACCGCGCACCATGGCTCGCCGGACTCGCCCTGCCGGCCCTCGTCGGGTCGCTGCTGGTCGCCGTCCCTGCAGCGGCCGACGAGCAGGCGCCGCAGCCCGCGCAGCGCGGGGTCGTCACCACCCGAGAGGTGGTCGGCACGTCGGTCGCGGGGCGGCCGATCGTGGCGATCCACCGGGCGCGTGAGGGCGCGTCCCGGACCCTTCTGGTCATCGGCAGCATCCACGGCGACGAGCGCGCCGGTCTGCGGGTCGTGCGGAGGCTGCGGGAGCGAACCCACCTCCCCGCCGACCTCGACCTCTGGCTGGTCCCGACCGTCAACCCGGACGGCACCGTCGCCGACCGCCGCACGAACGCCCACGGCGTCGACCTCAACCGCAACTTTCCGTTCCGCTGGCACAGCAGCGCCTACGGCCCCACCTGGAGCGGGCCGGAGCGGCTCAGCGAGCCGGAGAGCCGGGCGCTGCAGGCGCTGCACCGACGGCTCGACCCGTGGCTGACGGTGACGTTCCACCAGCCGCTGTTCGGCGTGGGCGCGCTCGACGCGTCGATGCCGTTGGTGCGCGAGATCGCCCGCGGCATGCGGCTTCCGGTCGACGAGTTCCATTGCACGGGCATCTGCCACGGCACCTTCAACGGCTGGGTCAACAACCGCACCGAGGGCACCGGCGTCACCGTGGAGTTCGGCGCCCGGGCGCCGTCGTGGCGGATCAGCCGGGCCGCCCGCACCCTCGTCGACGTCGGCTCCGACCTGCGCTGAGGGCGTCGTCCCCTCGACGGCGTCGAGTGGCGCGTCCCTGCTGCCGTCCGGGGCGGGAGACAGCCGGAACGCGCCACTCGACGTGTGCCGCTAGAGCGTGCTGGCGTCGAGGAGCCGCTCCTTGGTGTTGTCCGGGTCGTCGACGTCGTTCCAGTCCAGCGAGCCCGCCGCCTGCAGCGCCGACCTCACCTGGGCCGGCGTCGCTGTCGGGTGGGTCGCGGAGTACAGCGCGGCCGCTCCCGCGACGTGCGGCGAGGCCATCGAGGTCCCGCTGATCGTGTTGTAGCCGCCGTTCATCCAGGTGCTGAGGATGCAGGTGCCCGGGGCGATCAGGTCGACGTCGCTGCCGTAGTTGCTGTAGTTCGCGAAGGTGTCGTCGACGTCGCTGCGGCAGGTCGACGGAGCGCCCCCGCCGGGGAGGCCGTTGAAGTCCGAGAGCGCGCTCACGGTGATGACCTCGTCGTACGCCGCCGGCGCGGAGGTGGCAGCGTCGGCGCTGTCGTTGCCGGCTGCCACGGCGTACGTCACACCGGCGGCGACCGAGGCGCAGATCGCCTCGTGCTCGGCGTCCCCGTCGGTACGGCCGCAGTTGCCGTCGTCGCTGCCATCTCCGCCGAGGCTCATGTTCGCGACCTCGATCTCGGCGGCGTGCGCCGTCACGTAGTCGATGCCGCAGACGATGTCGGAGGTGAAGCCGACTCCGGCGGCGTTGAGCACCTTCACCGGCCAGATGCGCGCGCCCGGCGCCATCCCGACGACGCCGGAGCTGTTGTCGAGGGCGCCGATGGTGCCGGAGACGTGCGTGCCGTGGCCGTGGTCGTCGTCGGCCGACAGGGCCAGCGCGCAGTTCTTCGCGCCGGCCCGGTTGACGTTGAGGTCCGGGTGGTCGAGGTCGACGCCGGTGTCGATCACCGCGACGTCGACGTCGACCCGCTGGTCGGTGCCGTCGATGCGGGCGGTCGGGCTGGCGTCGGCGTTGGCGCGGTTGATGCCGGTCGGCGTGGTCTGCGCACTCGCCCGCACCGGGCGGTCGACCTGCACGTACGCGACCCGCGGGTCGGCCGCGACGAGGTCGGCGGCCGCGGCGGTCATCCGCGCCGAGTAGCCGTCCAGCGCGTGGCGGTAGACGTGGCCGGTCGTCACGCCCAGTCGCCGGGTGTGCTCGGCGGCGACCGCGGCGGCGTCCCCGCCGTCGAGGACGACGAGGTAACGACCGGTCTCGCCGGCAGCTCCCGCGGCAGGCATCGACGGGGCTGCTGAGCCGGCGGTGGCGGTGGCGGTGGTGAGGAGCAGGGCGGCGGCCGCGCCGAGCGCGACCCCCAGCCCCGTCCTGGTCGTCCTGGTCGTCCTGGTCGTCCTGGTCGGCCGGGTGGTCGTGGCCGTTCTGATCGGTCGCATCGGTGCAGGGCCTCTCGGTCTGACGGAACGCCGGTGGCGCAGGCCCGCCCGGTCGGGGGAGGGCCCACGGGGCCCAACGAGGCGGCCGGACCGGAGTCACGGCGGTGTGCGGAACCAGGCGAAGGAGCACGGATCGGCCACGGTTTCGGGCGTCAGGTCGTGGACCGACGACGGAATCCGTTCCTCCGGGGGCTCCCCTGACCGCTAGGTTGTCCCCCGTGCGGGCAGGCTCGTTCGGCGGCGGCCGACACCGATGACGTCCGAGGCGGCGGTCCGCCTGGTCGGGCTGCGCAAGGTGTTCCCGGCCCGCGGCGCGGACGACGTCGTCGCCGTCGACTCGGTCGACCTCGAGGTCCGCGACGGCGAGTTCTTCGCGATGCTCGGGCCGTCCGGGTCCGGCAAGACCACCGTGCTGCGGATGATCGCCGGGTTCGAGCAGCCGACGGCCGGCCGGGTGTTCCTGGGCGCACGCGACGTGACGCGCGACGCGCCGTTCGACCGCGACGTCAACACCGTCTTCCAGGACTACGCGCTGTTCCCGCACATGTCGGTGCTGCAGAACGTGGCGTACGGGCTGATGGTCAAGGGAGTCGGCAGGGCCGAGCGGCAGGCGCGCGCCGGCGAGGCGCTGGCCAGTGTGCGGCTCGACGGGTTCGGGTCCAGGCGTCCCGGCCAGCTGTCCGGCGGCCAGCGCCAGCGGGTGGCGCTGGCGCGGGCGCTGGTGAACCGTCCGCGCGTGCTGCTGCTCGACGAGCCCCTCGGCGCCCTCGACCTCAAGCTCCGCGAGGAGATGCAGGTCGAGCTCAAGGCGATCCAGCGTGACGTCGGCATCACCTTCCTGTTCGTCACGCACGACCAGGAGGAGGCGCTGACGATGAGCGACCGGATCGCGGTGTTCCACCGCGGCCGGATCGAGCAGGTCGGCACCGCCCGCGAGGTCTACGAGCGACCGGCCTCGCCGTTCGTCGCCGGTTTCGTCGGCACCTCCAACCTGGTCGAGGGCGAGGTCGCGCGCGCCGTCCTGGGGCACCCCGCCGCGGTGTCGGTCCGCCCGGAGAAGCTGCGCGTCGCGCAGTTGTCCGGCCCGCCCCCGGGCGAGGTCTCGGCCGAGGGCGTGGTGACCGAGGTGGTCTACACCGGCGTGGCGTCGAAGGTGCTCGTGCGGCTGGACGCCGGGGCCGACCTCACCGCCCTGGTGCAGAACACCGGGACGGCCGCCGACCGGGTGCCGCAGCGCGGCGACCGGGTCCGGGTCGGCTTCGACAGGCAGCACGTCTACCAGGTGTCCGGCGAGGGGCCGGGGTACGGCAGCCAGGCAGGGTCATCCAGCACGTCGACGGACGCGGACGGGGCGCGGACTCATCAGGGAGGAAGCACATGACCGGTAAGGGACTCGTTGCACTGACGGCCGCCGCGCTGCTTGCGCTGGCGGCGTGCGGCGGTGACGACGGCGAGGGTGACCCGGGCACCGGGACGAGCGGAACCGGCAACGAGGCCGCCGGACAGGCCTTCACCCCGCCCGACCTCAAGGCGCTGGACGCTCTCGGTGAGCCCGAGGGCGAGCTCAACATCGTGGCCTGGGCCGGCTACGCCGAGGACGGCTCGACCGACAAGGCCGTCGACTGGGTCACGCCGTTCGAGAAGGAGACCGGCTGCCAGGTCAACGTCAAGACCGCGCCGACCTCCGACGACATGGTCAACCTCATGAAGACCGGGCAGTACGACGTGGTCTCGGCCTCCGGCGACGCCTCGCTGCGGCTGATCGCCTCGGGCGACGTCGAGCCGGTCAACACCGACCTCGTGCCGAACTACGCCGACGTGTTCGACGCGCTGAAGATGACGTCGTGGAACAGCGTCAACGACGTGTCGTACGGCATCCCGCACGGTCGCGGAGCGAACCTGCTCATGTACAACACCGAGGTCGTCACGCCGGCGCCGACGTCGTGGAGCGTCGTGTTCGACGACGCTGCCGACTACGCCGGCAAGGTGACGGCCTACGACTCACCCATCTACATCGCCGATGCCGCGCTGTACCTCATGAAGACCCAGCCCGACCTCGGCATCGAGAACCCCTACGCGCTCGACGACGAGCAGTTCGCCGCGTCGGTGGACCTCCTGAAGCAGCAGAACGCCCACATCGGCGAGTACTGGTCGGACTACCTCAAGGAGATCCAGGCGTTCAAGAGCGGCGACTCCGTCGTGGGGACGACCTGGCAGATCATCGCGAACCTGGCGGAGGCCGAGAAGGCGAAGATCAAGGCGATCCTGCCGAGCGAGGGCGCGACCGGATGGTCCGACACCTGGATGGTCGGGGCCAAGAGCGAGCACAAGACGTGCGCGTACCTCTGGATGGACCACATCATCGACCCGAACGTCAACGCGCAGGTCGCCGAGTGGTTCGGCGAGGCACCGGCCAACAGCAAGTCCTGCGCCGAGACCGCCGACCCGAACCACTGCGACACGTTCCACGCCGCCGACGAGGCCTACTTCGACCAGGTCTGGTACTGGAACACGCCGATCGCGCAGTGCCTCGACGGCCGCACGGACGTCCAGTGCAAGGACTACGGCGACTGGACCACCGCGTGGCAGGAGATCAAGGGCTGAGGCCCCGGGCAGGAGGGCGGCGATGCTGAGGCGCTTCTCGAGCGTCCTGCACCGGCATCCGCGGCTGCGGCTGGTGCTGCTGCTCGCGGCGCCGATGCTGGTGCTCGTCGTGGTCTACCTCGGCGCGCTCGCCGTCCTCCTGCTCTCGGCGTTCTGGTCGACCGACGTCTTCACCGGGGAGGTCGTGAAGCAGCCGACGCTGGACAACCTGCGTGAGGTCGTCGCGAGCAGCACCTACCGGACGGTCATCCTGCGCACCGTCCTGGTGGCCCTCGCCGTCACCGCCATCTGCGCGGTGCTCGCCTTCCCGATCGCCTTCTACATGGCCAAGGTCGCCTCGCCGCGCGCGCGGCGGCTGCTCGTCGTCGCCGTGCTCACGCCGCTGTGGGCCAGCTACCTCGTCAAGGCCTACGCCTGGCGCTCGATGCTCGCCGGCAACGGCGTCGTCAACTGGGCGCTGGAGCCGTTCGGGATGCGCGGTCCCGGCTTCGGGCTGGTCGCCACCGTGATCGTCCTGAGCTACCTCTGGCTGCCGTACATGATCCTGCCGGTGTACGCCGGGCTGGACCGGCTGCCCGACTCGCTGCTGGAGGCCAGCGGCGACCTCGGCGCCAGGGCCGGCCGCACCTTCCGCTCGGTGATCGTGCCCCTGGCGTTCCCCGCGGTGGTCGCCGGCGCGATCTTCACCTTCTCCCTCAGCCTCGGCGACTACATCGCGGTGCAGATCGTCGGCGGCAAGAGCCAGCTGCTCGGGAACCTGATCCAGGGCAACGCCGGCGCGGCGAACAACCTGCCGCTCGCTGCCGCACTGGCCGGCGTTCCGATCCTGATCATGGTCGTGATGCTGCTGGGCGTCCGGCGTACCGGCGCGCTGGACAACCTGTGACCGCCTCCGGAGCGCTGCGATGACCCTGTCGAGAAGGGCGCGGGCCGTCCTCGCCGTCGTCATGGCCCTGGGTCTCGCCGTGGTGTACGTGCCGCTGCTGGTGGTGCTGATCTCGTCGTTCAACCCGGACAAGACCTTCGGCTGGCCGCCCAGCGGTGTGACCCTCGAGTGGTGGGGGCGGGCCTGGGACAACGAGGGCGCCCGGCGGGCGCTGTGGACGTCGGTCAAGGCGGGCCTCGGCGCGACCTCGGTCGCGCTGGTGCTCGGGACGATGGCGGCCTTCGCGGTCGGCCGCTACCGGTTCTTCGGGCGCGAGTCGGTGTCCATCCTCGTCGTGCTGCCGATCGCGCTGCCGGGCATCGTCACCGGCATCGCGCTGCAGAACGCCATCACCACCACGCTGCGGCCCTTCGGCGTCGACTTCGGGCTGTTCACGGTGGTCGCGGGGCACGCGACGTTCTGCGTCGTGGTCGTCTACAACAACGTGCTCGCGCGGCTGCGACGGACCGGTGGGTCGCTCGAGGAGGCGTCGATGGACCTGGGGGCCGACGTCTTCCAGACCTTCCGCCACGTGACCTTCCCGGCGATGCGTTCGGCCCTGCTGGCCGGCGGGCTGCTGGCGTTCGCCCTGTCGTTCGACGAGATCATCGTCACCACGTTCACCGCCGGCGCCAGCGTCCAGACCCTGCCGTTGTGGATCTTCACGAACCTGGCCCGTCCCAACCAGGCACCGGTGGTCGCGGTGGTCGCCGCCCTGCTCGTCCTGCTCTCCGTGGTGCCGGTCTGGCTGGCGCAGCGGGTGTCCTCCGACGACCCCGCCGCCGGCCGCCTCTGAGGCGGGCGGGACGTAGGCTGGCCGGGTGCCCGTGTCCCGCCGTCGTGCCCCGCGCTACGGCGCGTTCCTCGGCACCGGCGCCGTCCTCGGCCTGGTCGTCGCCCTGGTCCTGGTGCTCGGCCCGGGATCGGCCGTCGAGGACGGCCGGGGCGTGCTCGGCTACCTCAGCGCGCTGCTCGCCGGGCTGGGTGCGCTGACCGGCGGAGCGCTGGCCGTGCTGCTCGAAGGCCGTCGGCGGACCCGCGACTGACCGCACGTCGGGACGCGCTGCCGCGGACGGCGGGGGCCGCGCGGGTGGGCCCTAGACTCGGGCGCGTGCCCGGTGGCGACGGACGGCTCAACCTCGACCTGGACCCTTCCGACCGCGGACCCCAGGACGCCTGCGGCGTCTTCGGGGTCTGGACGGGTGACCGGTCCGGGGCCGACCCGACCGAGGTGGCCAGGCTCACCTACTTCGGCTTGTACGCCCTGCAGCACCGAGGCCAGGAGTCGGCCGGCATCGCGGTGAGCAACGGCTCGCAGATCCTGGTCTACAAGGACATGGGCCTGGTGGCGCAGGTGTTCGACGAGGGCCACCTCGGCGCGCTGCGCGGCCATCTCGCCATCGGCCACACGCGGTACTCGACCACCGGGTCCAGCGTGTGGGAGAACGCCCAGCCCACCTTCCGGTCCACCGCGGCCGGGTCGATCGCCCTCGGCCACAACGGCAACCTCACCAACACCCGGGACCTTCTCGAGCTCGTCGAGAAGCGCGCGGCCGACAGCGGCGAGCTGCCCTACGAGGGCGCAGCCCCGACGGCCGACGAGACACGCCGCTGGCGCGAGGGCATGCGCACCCGTCACGGCGCCCTGCACTCCACGACCGATACCGAGATCATCACCGCGCTGCTCGCCTCGTACCCGGACAGCTCCCTGACCCAGGCGGCGTGCGAGGTGCTGCCCCAGCTGCGGGGCGCGTTCTCGCTGGTCTTCATGGACGAGGAGACCCTCTACGCCGCGCGCGACCCGCAGGGCATCCGGCCGCTGGTCCTCGGCAAGCTCGAGCGCGGCTGGGTGGTGGCCAGCGAGACCGCCGCCCTGGACATCGTGGGCGCCTCGCTGGTGCGCGAGGTGGAGCCCGGCGAGCTGATCGCCGTCGACGGTCACGGGCTGCGCTCGTCCCGGTTCGCCGACGCCGCCCCCAAGGGCTGCCTGTTCGAGTACGTCTACCTGGCCCGGCCGGACACCAAGATCGCCGGTCGCTCGGTGCACGCCACCCGGGTCGAGGTCGGTCGCCGGCTCGCCGAGGAGGCCCCGGCGGACGCGGACCTGGTGATCCCGGTGCCCGAGTCCGGCACCCCGGCCGCGGTCGGCTACTCGCAGGGCAGCGGCATCCCGTACGGCCTGGGGCTGGTCAAGAACTCCTACGTCGGGCGCACGTTCATCCAGCCGAGCCAGACCATCCGCCAGCTGGGCATCCGGCTCAAGCTCAACCCGCTGCGCGAGGTCATCGCCGGGCAGCGGCTGGTCGTCGTCGACGACTCCATCGTGCGCGGCAACACCCAGCGGGCGCTGGTCCGGATGCTGCGCGAGGCGGGCGCCGCGGAGGTGCACGTGCGCATCTCGTCGCCCCCGGTGAAGTGGCCGTGCTTCTACGGCATCGACTTCGCCTCGCCCGCCGAGCTGATCGCGAACGGCCTTGCCGTGGACGAGATCCGCGCCTCGATCGACGCCGACTCGCTGGCCTACATCTCGCTGGAGGGCCTGGTGGGCGCGACCGAGCAGCCGATGGAGAACCTCTGCCGCGCCTGCTTCGACGGCGTCTACCCGGTCGAGCTGCCCGAGTCGGAGCTGCTCGGCAAGCACCTGCTCGAGGTCGAGCCGGCCCACCTGCTCGGCGGCGCCGGTGCCGCCGACGCGCTCACCCGCCCCTGACGGCGGCCCGAGCACCCGGCGAGGTCACCAGCGGACCAGCTTCCAGATCTCGGGCTGCGGCTCCCCGGTCCCGCCCACCTCGGCGAAGATCTCGACGGCGCACTTCAGGTGCCGCATCGCCTCCTCGGGGCGCCCGGACGCGTGCAGGAGGTCGGCCAGGTTGTTGTGCAGCGCGGCCTCGCGGTGGCGGTCGCCGAGCCCGGCGCAGAGCGCCAGCGCCTCGCCGGTGAGAGCGGTCGCCGGGTCGAGCTCGCCGCGGGCCCGGTAGGCCAGCGCGAGGTTGTTCAGGGCGGCGACCCGCAGGTCGGCGTCACCGACCCGCTCGGCCAGCGTCCGGCCCTCGGTCAGCTGCGCCAGCGCGGTGCCGTGGTCGCCCGCGGCGGTTGCCAGCAGGCCGAGCAGGTTGTGTGCCTGGCACCGGGCGAGGTCGTCCCCGGCCACCTCCGCGAGCTCCGCGGCAGCCACGGCCAGGACCCGCGCCCGGTCGGGCTCGCCCAGGTCCTGCATGGTCAGGCTCAGGTCGGCGGTCACCCGGGCCCGGGTGCCCGCCTCGGACCCGGGCAGCGCGGCCAGCGCTCCCTCGAGGTGGGCGGCTGCGAGCGTCCACTCGCCGCGGCGGTGCTGCAGGCGGCCCAGCCGGTGCTCGACGGAGGGCAGCTCACCGACGGTCGCGGTCGAGGCCGCCTCCTCCAGCGTGTGCAGCGCGGCGGGGTAGTCGCCCAGGGCGGTCTGGACGTCGGCGGTGGCGGTGAGCACCCCGGTGCGCTCGGGGTGGCCCAGTGCGGCGGCCCGGAGCAGGTGCTCGAGGGCCTCCGCGTGGGCGTAGACGGCACGCGCCTGGTCGGCGGCCCGCCCGTGCGCGAGGGCGGCCTCCTCGTCACGGCCGGCCAGCTCGAGGTGCCGGGCGAGGGCGCCCACGGAGGTGCCGGGTGCCTCGGCCGCCCGCCCGTGCAGCAGGCGTCGCCGGGCGAGGCTGGTCTCGTCGTGGACCAGGGCACGCAGCTGCTCGTGGGAGAAGTCGTAGCCGTCAGGACCCTCCCGCACCAGACCGCGGCGCACGAGCTCCTCCAGGGCCGCGACGGTCTCCTCGTCGGAGCGTCCGCTCACCGCACGCACGGTGTCGACGTCGAACGCGCGGCCGGTCACGGCAGCGGCGGACAGCACCTGGCGGCCGGTCTCGGTGACCGGGTCGAGCCGGGACCGCAGCACGTCGCGCACCCCCTCCGGCAGCGGTGCGTCCGAGGCGTCCGGCCCGAGCGACCGCAGGTACTCGACCAGCAGCAGCGGGACCCCCTCGGTGCGCTCCCACAGCCGCTGCGCGAGGACGGGGTCCTGCTCGCCGGGCCGGGAGTGTCGGACCATCTCGGTGACGGCCTCGGGCGGGAGCCGGTCCAGCCGGCACTGCACCCCGCACCCCGACCGCACGGCCTCCAGGGCGGCCCGGCGCAGCGGGTGCTCCGACGGCGTCCGCCAGGTCAGCACGAGCAGCAGGCGGCGACCGGCCAGGCGCCGCAGCGCGTACGAGACCAGCGACACCGTCGCGTCGTCGGCCCACTGGACGTCCTCGACGACGAGCACACCGGGGCGGCCCCCGTCGACCGCCGCGACGAGCACGTCCCAGAGACCGGCCAGGAACCGGGCCTCCGCGCCGCGGCCGTCGGCCGGGCCGGGGGCCGGGGCGGCGGGTCGCACGTCGATCAGCTCCGGCAGCAGGCGGGACGCCTCGGCCAGCGAGCCGTCACCGACGCCCCCCAGCCAGGCCGCCCCGTGGCGCAGCCGGGACCGCAGGGCGTCGACCAGGGGCGCGTAGGCCAGGCCCGACTCGTCCTCGTGGGCGCGGATCACCATCGCCGCGTCGCCCAGGGCGACGGCGGAGAGCACCTCCTCGACCAGCCGGGACTTGCCGATACCGGGCTCGCCCTCCACGACCGCGACCCGGCCGTCGGCGGCCACGTCGCGGTAGGCGTCCAGCAGCGCCTGCACCGGCCCGGCCCGGCCCACGAACGGCGGCAGCACGGGCACCGCGACCGGCGCGGTGGCCCCTCGTGGCGGCGGCGCCGGCACCGGGTCGAACGTGCCGGCGTTGACGGCGTCGTAGAGCGCCGTGGTCTCGGCCAGCGGGGGGACGCCGAGCTCGCGGGACAGCGTGCGGACGCACTCCCGGTACTGGGTCAGTGCGGCCGCCCGGTCCCCCGCGCGGGCGTGCAGGCGGATCAGCGCCCGGTGTGCCGGCTCGTGCAGCGGGTCGAGGTCCAGCCAGCGACGCGCCTGCCGCAACGCGGCGGCGGCGTCCCCGGAGGTCTCGGCGGCGGTGGTCAGCTCCGCGAGGGCGCCGGCGAGCTCACGGGACAGGGCGTCGGACTCCGCCCGGACCCAGTCCTCGAAGTCGGGGGCGTCGCGGACCGCGAAGCCCTCCAGGAGCTGTCCGCGGGCGAGGTCGACGGCTGCCGCGACGTCACCCGCCGCGCGCAGCGCCCGGAACCGGTCGACGTCCACCGACAGGTGCGGGCCCTTCCGCAGCACGACGTGGTCGCGGGTGGTCTCCAGCGACTCGGGGCCGATGGCGTTGCGCAAGGACGTGAGCGTCCGCCGCAGGGCCCCGCGCGCCCGGTCGGGGTCGCTGCCCGGCCAGAGCAGGTCGGCCAGGGTGTCGCGGGGGCGTGGCCGGCCGGTCAGGGCCAGGTGGGCGAGCAGGGCGACGGCCTTACGGGTGTCGAACGCCAGCAGCGCGCCGTCGCGCTCGACCCGTGGCGGGCCCAGCAGGCTGACCTCGATCACACGTCCACCCGCTTCGCTGTCCCCGTCGGGTGCGGATCGTAACGATTCCTGCACGTCCGCCGCGCAGTCTGCCGTAGAACACAGGGACCTGGGACGGGAGGGGCGCGCCTGATGGGCCTCCGGCGGCTGGCGTGGGGCGTGTGGGTGCTCTGCGCTGCCCTGTCGGCGATGGCGCTCGGCTTCCTGGCCGCCAACGGCGGCACGCGACACGCCAACTCGCTGGGGACGCCGGTGGCCGACGCCGTCTTCGCTGTCCTCTTCCTCTCCTTCCCGACCGTCGGGGCGGCCATCGCGTCCCGGGAGCCGCGCAACGCCATCGGCTGGCTCTTCCTCGGCGCCGGCGTCGGCGCCCTGGCCGAGGACGCCTTGCTCGGCTACGCCGCGTACGCATTGGTCGTCTCGCCCGGCTCGCTGCCCGGCGGGGACCTGGCGGCCCTGCTCGCCGACGCGGTCTGGCTCCCGACCATCGGTGCGGCGTCGCTGCTGCTCTTCGTGCTCTTCCCGACCGGGCGCCCGATGTCCCGGCGGTGGCGGTGGTTCGTCTGGGTGGTCTCGGTCGACCTCGCCGTCTTCGGGGTCGGGACGCTGGTCTACCCGGGGCCGCTGTACTTCTTCCCGGACCGGCGCAACCCCTGGGCGCTGGACGCGGTCGGCGAGGCCGTCCGGCAGGTCGTCGACGACGTGACCGGCCCGGTCCTGCTGTTCTCCCTGGTGGTCGGGCTGGTGGCCCTGGTCCTGCGGTTCCGCCGTGCCGCCGGGGTGGAACGCCTGCAGATGAAGTGGCTGGTCTGGGCGGGTGGTGTCTGGGTCGCCGCCCTGCCCGGGCTCATCTGGATCGGGTCGACGGGAGACGGGAACGGGCGCGTGGCCGGCATCCTTCTCGGCGACCTGGTCTTCTCGCTCATCGTCGTCCTCATCCCGGTCGCGGTCGGGACGGCGATCCTGCGGCACCGCCTCTACGACATCGACGTCGTCATCAACCGCACACTGGTCTACGGCGGGCTGACCGCCGTGCTCGCCGGCGTCTACCTCGGGTCGGTGCTGCTGCTCCAGGTCCTGCTCGGCCCGGTGACCGGCGAGTCGGACCTGGCGGTCGCCGGCTCCACCCTCGCCGTGGCCGCCCTGGTGCGACCGCTGCGATCCCGTTTCCAGGCGGGCGTGGACCGGAGGTTCTACCGGGCCCGCTACGACGCCGCGCAGACGGTCGCGGATTTCGCCGGCCGGCTCCGCCAGGAGCTCGACCTGGACGCGCTCGGCGGCGACCTGCGCCAGGTGGTGATGGCGACGGTGGCACCGTCGCACGTCTCGCTGTGGCTGCGCGAGGAGGCCAGGTGACCGGCCGGCGCGCCGGGGTCCTGGCCTGGGGCCTGTGGGCGCTGTTCGTCCTCTCCCAGCTGTTCATCGTCGTCGCCGTCACCCGCTACGACGCCCCGGCCGACGCGCTCTTCGGTCTGGTCCTGATCGGCTACGCCACGGTCGGTGCGCTGATCGCGTCCCGGCGGCCGGACAACCTCATCGGCTGGCTGCTGCTCGCCATCGCGACGACGACGTGCGTGACGACGGGTGGCGAGGTCTACGCGGCGCTCGGCGACGACCTGCCGGGCCGGCTGGCGGTCGCGTGGCTGGCGGCGGTGCTCTGGGACCTGTGGCTGGTCCTCACGGTGGTCGCACTGCCGCTGGTCTTCCCCACCGGGCGCCTGGTGTCCCGCCGGTGGCTGTGGGTCGCCCGGCTGGGCCTGCTGGCTCTGCTCCTGGGCGGGGTCGGTACCGGCTTCTCCCCGGGGCGGCTCGACCTCGAGGTCGCCGTCGAGAACCCGCTGGGTGCGTCCGGCTCCATGGCCGAGGTAGTGAGGTGGGTCGACCGGGCGGGGGAGTCCCTGATCGCTGCGGCGTTCCTGCTGGCGATCACTTCCCTGGTGGTCCGGTTCCGGCGGGCTGAGGGCGTCGAGCGCGCCCAGCTGAAGTGGTTCGTCCTGGTGGGTGTCGTCATGGCCGGCGCACTGACCATGGCCCTCATGGAGCTGCTGTGGCCGGGCGGCGTCAGCACGACGCTCGGCACGATCGGCTGGCTCACCTTCCTGTTCTCGTCCTGCATCGGGGTCCCCCTGGCCACCGGGGTCGCTGTCCTGCGGCACCGGCTCTACGACATCGACGTGGTCATCAAACGCACGCTGGTCTACGGCTCGGTGACGGCCGTGCTCGCGGTCACCTACCTCGGACTGGTCCTCGCCTTCCGGCTGGTGCTCCAACCGGTCGCAGGGACCTCGGACCTCGCGGTGGCCACGTCCACCCTCGCGGTCGCCGGGCTGTTCCGTCCGGTCCGGTCCCGGGTCCAGGGCGCGGTCGACCGCCGCTTCTACCGGGCGCGCTACGACGTGGCCCGCACGCTGGAGGCGTTCTCCGGGCGGCTGCGCGACGAGCTGGACCTCGACACGCTGGGCCGCGACCTGCGCGACGTCGTCGGCGACACGATGCAGCCGGCGCACGTGTCGCTGTGGGTCCGCGAGGGACCTCGATGAGCCGGCGGAGGGCGGCGGCTCTCGCCTGGGTCGGCCTGGGCCTCTGGGTGGGGCTGGTCGCGGTCGTCGCCGTGTCGGTCGGCAGCGGTCGGGGCACCGCGGACGAGGTCTTCATCGTCCTGACGATCGGGTACGCGGTGGTCGGCACTCTCGTCGCCCTGCGGGAGCCGCGCAACGCCGTCGGCTGGCTGCTGCTGGCGATCGGCATCTCGTTCGGCGCGCAGGCAGCTGCCGACGCGTACATCGCGGGTGCGGACCCGCTGCCGGGACGGACGGCCGTCGCGTGGTTCTCGGAGTGGGCCTGGTACTTCTGGATCTACCTCGCCGCGCTCGTCCTGCCGCTGGTGTTCCCCACCGGCCGGGTGTCCTCCCCCGGTTGGCGCTGGGTCCTCCGGTCGTCCGTCGGGGCCCTCGTCCTGAGCGTGGTGGCGGCGGCACTGCGACCCGGACCGCTGGAGGTCGACGTGCCGGGTGTCATCGACAACCCGCTGGGTGTCGGCGGGGCACTCGGGACGGTGCTGACTTACAGCGGCCACGTGGCAGACGTCCTGGTGGCAGCCGGGATCGTCCTGAGCGCGGTGCAGATCGTCCGGCGGCTGCGCGGCGCACGCGGCCGCGAGCGGCAGCAGCTCAAGTGGTTCGCCTACGTCGGCGGGCTCGCGCTGGCCTGTCTCGCCCTGGCCATGGTCTCGGCGCTGGCGGAGCCCTTCGTCGAGGAGGAGGACGCACCGACGTGGCTCCTGGTCCTCGGCAGCATCGGCTGGTTCGGTGCGCTGTTCCTCATCGTCCTGGGCATCCCGGCTGCGGTCGGCGTGGCGGTCCTGCGGCACCGGCTCTACGACATCGACCTGGTCATCAAGCGCACGCTGGTCTACGGCTCACTGACCGCCGTGCTCGTGGCCGTCTACCTGGGGCTGGTCCTCACCTTCCGGCTGGCGCTGCAGCCGGTGGCCGGCGACTCCGACCTCGCGGTCGCCGGCTCGACACTGGCCGTCGCGGGGCTGTTCCGGCCGGTGCGGTCGCGGATCCAGGGTGCGGTCGACCGCCGGTTCTTCCGCGCGCGGTACGACTCGCAGCGGACGCTGGAGGCCTTCGGGTCACGCCTGCGCGACGAGCTCGACCTCGAGACCCTCGGGACCGACCTCCGGCAGCTCGTCGGCACCACGATGGCGCCGGCGCACGTGTCGCTCTGGCTGCGGCAGGACGCGCGATGACCCGGCCCCGGCTGGCGTGGGCACTGTTCTCCCTGGCATTGGCCGGCGGAGCAGTGGGGATCGGCCTCCAGGCCACCGTCCCGTCGGCGCAGCTCGAGGCGTCCGGCGGCTCGCTCGTGCTGTCGGCGACCTTCGTCCTCGTGCTGATGGTCTTCGGCCTCATCGGGGCCGTCGTCGCGGCACGGCTGCCGGACAACCCCGTCGGGTGGCTCTTCCTGGGCCTCGCCGTCATCGAAGGCGTCTACGAGCTGGCGATCGGCTACACGTTCGCCTCGCTGCGCACCCCGGACCTGCCCGGCACCGCGTACACGGCGTGGCTCACCGACTGGCTGAGCCCGGTCTCACCTGCCCTGGTGGCGCTGGCGTTCCTGCTGTTCCCCGACGGACGACTCATCTCCCGGCGGTGGCGGCCCATGGCCCTGGGGTGCGTGCTGCTGATCGTGCCGGTCGGTCTGCACTACGCCCTCGTCCCGGGGCCGACCGAACAGTTCCCGGCCATCGACAACCCGCTCGCCTGGACCCGGCTGAGCTGGCTGGACGCCGTGAACCCGGACTACTTCATCGTGCCGATCTTCGCCATGTCCGTGGTCGGGACGTTCGTGCGGTTCCGGCGATCGACCGGCGTCGAACGTCTGCAGCTCAAGTGGTTCACCTTCTCTGCCGGACTGATGAGCGCCTACCTGGTCGCTGCCCTCGCCGCTACGACGTGGATCGGCGACAGCGCGACGGCCTCCTACGTCGGCGGCTTCTTCTTCGCCCTGATCCTGTGCGGACTGCCGGTCTCCGCGGGGATCGCGATGCTGCGCTACCGCCTGTACGACATCGACGTGGTGATCAACCGGACGCTGGTCTACGGCGCGCTGACGGCGATGCTGGTGGCGGCGTACCTGGGGTCGGTGCTGGTGTTCCGGCTGGTGCTGAGCCCGGTGACGGGTGAGTCGCAGCTGGCGGTGGCGGGCTCGACGCTGGCGGTGGCGGCGCTGTTCCGGCCGTTGCGATCACGGATCCAGTCGGTGGTGGACCGCAGGTTCTACCGGTCCCGTTACGACGCCACCCGTACCCTGGAGGGCTTCGGTGCGCGGCTGCGTGACGAGCTGGACCTGGACGCGTTGGGCACCGACCTGCGCACCGTGGTCACCGACACGATGGCGCCCGCGCACGTGTCGCTGTGGCTGCGGCAGGAGCCGTCGTGAATCACGCCCCCCGGCCCGGGAGGGCAGCGCACGCCGGCACGGTGGGGGCCGCGGCGATATCGCTGGTGGCCCTGGTGCTCGCGCTGGTAGCCGTCCCCGCCACCGACGAGACCCCGTGGGAGTTCGCGCTGGCCTTCGCGACCTTCGCGGCGGCCTTCGTGGTGGTCGGCGCGCTGGTCGTGGTCCGCAGGCCGGGGCACCCCGTGGGTCGCCTGATGCTCGCCGTCGGAGTGCTGCTGAGCGCTCCGGTGCTGGCCGGGCAGTACGCCGGGCACGTCCTTTTCGGCTCCGGGGAGGGGCCGGCACCGCTGGCGGCTGCCTGGCTCACCAGCTGGCTCTATATCGTCGCCCTGGGTCTGGTCATCCAGCTGCTGCTGGTCTTCCCGGACGGCCGCTACGGGCGACGCCGCTGGGTGGCACTCGTCGCGGGCACCGCGACGGTGGTCGGGGCGGGCGCGCAAGCGGTCCTGCCCGGGGCCATGGACGGCTTCGGCGCCGTCGTGAACCCGCTGGGGATCGAAGCGGCGCGCGACGAGCTCGGCCTCGTCGTCGAGGTGACCGGGGCCGTCTACGGGCTGTGCTTCGTCGCCGCCGTCGCCGTCCTGCTGCTCCGCCTGCGCGGGGCGCGTGGAGCGGAGCGCCAGCAGCTGAAGTGGTTCGCCTCCGCGGCGACCTTCTTCCTCCTCGCCCAGCTGGTCAACGTCCTGCCCATCGGCTTCGGTGACGACTCGTGGATCGGTCTGATCGGCGTCGTCGTCGGGCTGCTCGCCATCCCCTCCGCGATCGGCCTCGCGGTGCTGCGCTACCGCCTGTACGACATCGACGTGGTGATCAACCGGACGCTGGTCTACGGCGCGCTGACGGCGATGCTGGTGGCGGCGTACCTGGGGTCGGTGCTGGTGTTCCGGCTGGTGCTGAGCCCGGTGACGGGTGAGTCGCAGCTGGCGGTGGCGGGCTCGACGCTGGCGGTGGCGGCGCTGTTCCGGCCGTTGCGATCACGGATCCAGTCGGTGGTGGACCGCAGGTTCTACCGGTCCCGCTACGACGCCACCCGTACCCTGGAGGGCTTCGGTGCGCGGCTGCGTGACGAGCTGGACCTGGACGCGTTGGGCACCGACCTGCGCACCGTGGTCACCGACACGATGGCGCCCGCGCACGTGTCGCTGTGGCTGCGCAAGGCGCCGTCGTGAGCCGCGTCGTCGCCTGGTCGGTCTGGGCAGCCGGCTGCCTGCTGTCCCTCGTCGGCTCCGCGTCGGCCACCGGCCTCGACTTCACCGCGTCCGAGCTGCCGTTCGGGGTCGCCTTCGCGGTGCTGGGGCTCGGCGCCGTCTCCGCGGGTGTCCTGGTCATGGTCCGCGTCCCGGGGAACGCCGTCGGGCCGCTGCTGCTGACGCTCGGGCTCGGCACCGGGGCCCTCCTCGCAGCGGGCGCGTACGCCGAGGCAAGCCTGGCCCGGCATGCCGACCGGCTCGCGGGCGACACGTGGGCGGCCTGGTTCTCCCACTGGCTCAGCTTCCCCACGTTCTTCGGCGCCACGATCCTGCTGCTCCTCCTCTTCCCGGACGGCCGGCTGGTCTCAACTCGGTGGAGCGGCGCAGCGTGGTTCACGGTCGTGGGCGTCGTCACGGCGACGGTCGCGGCTGCCTTCACCCCTCGCCGGATCGCACCGGGCTTCGACAACCCGCTCGGAGCCCGCGGTGCCGCGGGGGAGGCCATGCTGGTGCTCGAGGACGTCACCGAGCTGCTGGCGCTTCCGGTGCTGCTCATCGGCGCCGCCGCGCTCGTCGCACGGGTTCGTCGGTCGGTGGGCGTCGAGCGCCAGCAGCTGAAGATGTTCGCGTCGGTCGCGGTGCTCGTCGGTCTCGGCCTGGGCACGACTGCTCTGTGGTCGGGACCGGTGGCCGACACGGCCTTCTTCGTGGGACTCGCCGCCCTTGCCTCGCTGCCCCTCGTGACCGGCGTCGCCATCATGCGCTACGGGCTCTACGGCATCGACGTGGTCATCAGGCGCGCGCTCGTCTACGTGCCGCTGACCGGGGGGCTTGTCGCCACGTACCTCGTCACCGTGCTCGTCCTGCAGTCGCTGCTGCGACCGGTGGCCGGGGAGTCGGACCTGGCCGTCGCCGGCTCGACCCTGGCCGTCGCGGCGCTCTTCCGGCCGCTCCGGTCGCGGGTCCAGGCGGTGGTCGACCGCCGCTTCGACCGGCGCCGGTACGACGCTGCGCGCACCCTCGAGAGCTTCGGCACCCGGCTGCGCGACGAGCTCGACCTGGACTCGCTGGGGGCTGACCTGCGCCGGGTCGTCGGCGAGACCATGGCGCCGGCGCACGTCTCGCTGTGGCTGCGCGAGGACGCGTCGTGAGCCGCCGGTCGGCCGCGCGCGTCGCCTGGACCTCGTGGGCCGCCGGCCTCGTCGCCATAGGTGCCTTCGTCCTGCTCGACAGCGACGGAGCGGGGCTCGCGAGCCTGGTCTCCGGTGCGATCTTCATCCTGGCGTTCTCGACGACCGGCGCCCTCGTCGTCAGCCGCCACCCCAGGAACCCGGTCGGGTGGCTGCTCTGCTCGACTGCGCTCGCCTTCACCACCGGAGGACTTGCCGTCGCCGTCTCCGAGCACGCGGTCCGCACCCAGCAGCTCGACGGGCCTCTCGTGGCGGCTGCCGCATGGGTCGGTTCGTGGGTCTGGATGGCCGGGATCGGCCCGGCGGCGACCTTCCTCCTGCTGCTGTTCCCCGACGGTCACCTGCCGTCCCCGCGGTGGAAGCCGGCCGCGTGGTTGTCGGGCACCGCCGTCACCTCGGCCGTCGTCGGGCTGGCCTTCGCCCCCGGGCGGATCGACGACACACCGGTGCAGAACCCGGTCGGTGTCCCCGGTGCTGGAGGCGTCCTCGACGCGATGGCAGGCGGTGGGCTCGGCCTGCTTCTCCTCGGCATCCTGCTGTCCTGCGCGTCCCTCGTCGCCCGGTTCCGCGCGGCGCCGGCAGAGCAGCGCCAGCAGCTGAAGTGGGTGGCGTACGCCCTGCCACTGGTGCTGCTGTGGCTGGCAGCGTCGATCGTCCTGGAAGCGACGAGCTCCAGCAACCTAGCCATCGACCTCGCCAACACTCTGGTCACGGTGGGCCTCACCGTCGTGCCTGCCTCGATCGGTGTCGCGATGCTGCGGTACCGGCTCTACGACATCGACGTCGTCATCAACCGCACCCTCGTCTACGCGGCGCTCACCGCGATCCTCGCGGCGGTGTACCTGAGCTCGGTGCTGACCCTGCAGCTGCTGCTCAACCCGCTGACGGCCCGGTCGGACCTGGCCGTGGCGGTGTCGACGCTGGCGGTGGCGGCGCTCTTCCGCCCCGCGCGCAGCCGGGTGCAGCAGGCGGTGGACCGCCGGTTCTACCGCCGGCGCTACGACGCGGCGCGGACGCTGGACGACTTCGTGTCGCGGCTGCGCCACGAGGTCGACCTCGACTCGGTCGGGGACGACCTGCGCGCGACCGTCCGGAGCACGGTCCAGCCGGCGTCGGTGTCGCTCTGGCTGCGGGAGACGCCGTGAGCCGGTTGCCGGACGGCGCGCTGCGGCTGATCGCCTGGGCCGCCCCGGTGTTCCTGGCCGGGACCATGTCGATCGGACTCGCTCTGTCCCTGTCCGACCGCACACCCACGAGCCAGCACGCCTCCGTGGCCTTCGCTCTCTTCAGCCTCACGTTTCCGTGCACCGGACTGCTGATCCTGCGTCGTCAGCCCCGGAACACCATCGGGTGGCTGCTGCAGCTCATCGGGCTGGTGTGGGGGGTGTCCAGCCTCGCGGACAGCTACGTCCGCTACGCGCTGCTGCTGCACCCCGGGAGCGTTCCCGGAGCGCGCGTCGTGGCGGCGCTGAACGAGGGCAGCTGGGTGCCCGGGATCGGGCTCATGGGGACCTTCCTGCTGCTGCTGTTCCCCGACGGCCGCCTGCCGTCCCCGCGCTGGCGGCCCGTGGCGTGGGCGTCCGCCATGACGATGCTCCTGCTGACCGCAGTCGTGGCTCTCGAGCCGGGGCCCCTGGACAACGCACCCGTTGCCGGCCTGGACAACCCGCTCGCGTTCGACTCCTCGAGCACTCTCGTCCCGGCCCTGTTCGTCGTCCTGCTGGCCGTGCTCCCCGTCTGCATCATGGCCTCGGCGACGAGCGTGCTGGGCCGCTTCCGTCGCGCGACCGGGGTCGAACGACTCCAGCTGCGCTGGTTCGTGAGCGCCGGCGTCATGATCGCTCTGCTCTTCCTGCTCTCCTTCACGGCCTCGGTCCTCGCCTGGGCGACCGGAGCGTTCAGCGGCGCCCCCGGACGTGCGGCTCGATGGATGGATGCGCTCGAGACGCTGACCGTCTGGTCGTTCGTGCTGCTGCCCGTGTCCATCGGCATCGCCGTCCTCCGGTACCGGCTCTACGCCATCGACCGGGTCATCAACCGGGCGCTGGTGTACGGCTTGCTCACCGCTGCCCTGGCCTGCGTCTACCTGGTGTCGGTGCTGGTGCTGCAGACGCTGCTCAGCCCGCTGACCGACCGGTCCGACCTGGCGGTGGCCGCCTCGACCCTGGCCGTGGCGGCGCTGTTCCGGCCCGTCCGGACGCGCGTGCAGGGCGCCGTCGACCGCCGGTTCTTCCGGCGTCGCTACGACGCGGCGCGGACGCTGGACGACTTCGTGTCGCGGCTGCGCCACGAGGTCGACCTCGACTCGGTCGGGGACGACCTGCGTGCGACCGTCCGGAGCACGGTCCAGCCGGCGTCGGTGTCGCTCTGGCTGCGGGGGACGCCGTGAGCCGGTTGCCGGAGTCGACCCTGCGCCGGGCGGCATGGGGCCCGTCCCTGCTGCTGGTCGCGATGATCGTGGTGGGAGTCCTTCTCTCGTTCGCCGAGCCGCAGGCGGTCACCCGACAGGGCGTCGGCTGGGACGACTCCAGCCCCAGGTCGGACGCCGCGTTCGCGGCCTTCATCCTCGTCTTCCCGCTGGTCGGGCTGCTCATCCTGCGGCGGCATCCGCGCAACACCGTCGGCTGGCTGCTGCAGGGCATCGGCCTGACGTGGGGGCTGGCGGCGGTCTGCGACAACTACTCGCAGTACGCCCTGGTGGTCGACCCCGGTGCCCTTCCGGCAGCGGACGTGGTGGCGGCACTGGGCGAGGGGCTCTGGGTGCCGGCGGTCGGGCTGATGGGCGGCTTCCTCTTCCTGCTCTTCCCCGACGGTCGTCCGCCGTCCCCCCGGTGGCGGCTGGTCGGGTGGCTCTGTGCGGGGACGATGGCCGTCGCCTATCTCGCGGTCACGCTGAGACCCGGGCGCCTGACCACCCCCACCGTGGTCGACAACCCGCTCGCACTGCCCGTCACCGGTCCGGTGTTCGACGTCGTCGCCTTCGGCTCGGCCGCCCTCCTGCCGGTCTGCGTGCTCGCCTGCGCGGCCGCCCTGGTGACCCGGTTCCGTCGCGCGCGCGGGGTGGAGCGGCTCCAGCTGAGGTGGCTCGCGTCGGCCGGCGGGTGCGTGGCGCTGATGTACCTCTCGATCATGGGGCTGGGAGCGCTTGCGATGGTCGGTACGTTCGGCGACGAGGCCGCGGTGCGGGCGTCCTGGCTGGGCCTGCTGGAGACCGTGACGGTCACCTCGTTCGTCCTCATCCCGGTCTCGATCGGGATCGCCCTGCTGCGCTACCGGCTCTACGACCTCGACCTGGTCGTCAACCGGACGCTGGTCTACGGCACGCTCACGGCCGCCCTCGCCGCCGTCTATCTGGTGCTGGTCCTCGTCCTCCAGCTGGCGCTCCGCCCGCTCACCGACCAGTCCGACCTCGCGGTGGCCGCGTCCACCCTCGCGGTCGCCGGCCTGTTCCGGCCCGTGCGGGCGCGGATCCAGTCCGTCGTCGACCGCCGGTTCTTCCGGCGTCGCTACGACGCGGCGCGGACTCTGGCAGAGTTCACGTCCCGGCTGCGGCACGAGGTCGACCTCGAGGCGGTGGGGGCGGACCTGCGCGCGACCGTCCGGGACAGCGTGTCCCCGGCGCACGTGTCCCTGTGGACGAGGAGCGACCCGTGACCGGTCCGGAGACCGCCCGCGTGTCGGACCGGGTCCTGCGCCGGCTGTCGTGGCTGGTCCCCGTCCTCGTCGCCGCCGTGTACGCGGTCTCCGTGCCGGTCTCGCTCGCCGAGCCGGAGCCCTCCAGCAGCGGGAGCTGGGAGGGCGGGTTGCTCTCCGACCTGATGTTCGGCGCGGTGATCCTGACGTTCCCGTCGACCGGGCTGCTGATCCTGCGGCGGCAGCCGCGCAACACCATCGGATGGCTGCTGCAGGGCATCGGTGCCGCCTGGGGGGTCACCGGGGCGGTCGAGACCTACGCCGCGTACGGGCTCGCCGTGCGGCCGGGCTCCCTGCCCGGGGCGGAGTTGACCGCGGCCCTCGGGGCCGGCGGCTGGGCCCCGGGGATCGGCATCATGGGCACGTTCCTGCTGCTGCTCTACCCCGACGGACGCCTGCCGTCGCCGCGATGGCGGGTCGTCGCCTGGCTGTCGGCCCTGACCATCACGGTGGTGACCGTCACGACCACGCTGTTCCCCGGCCCGATCGGCGTGGCTCCGGCGCCGCAGCTGCAGAACCCCCTGGGGCTGGAGGCCCTGCGCGCGGAGCTCGTGGTGGTGCTGGCCGTCGCGCTGCCGATGTTCCCGCTGTGCATCCTGGCCAGCGCGGCAGCGCTGGTGCGCCGGTTCCGTGGGTCCCACGGAGTGGAACGCCTGCAGCTGAAGTGGCTCGCCACCGCCAGCGCCGCGGTCGCCTTCCTCTACCTGAGCGCGATGGTCGCGTCCCTGCCCCGGATCGTCTCCTCCTCGGACCAGGGCGACCCGGGCTGGCTGCTCATGCTGCAGAACGCGACCCTCCTGTCGTTCGTCCTGCTGCCGCTGTCGATCGGGACGGCGATCCTGCGCCACCGGCTCTACGACATCGACGTGGTCATCAACCGGGCTCTGGTCTACGGCTCGCTCACGGCCGCGCTGGCAGCGGTCTACCTCGTCTCGGTGCTGGTTCTCCAGCTCGTGCTGAGCCCGCTCACCGACCAGTCCGACCTGGCCGTGGCCGCCTCCACGCTGGCGGCCGCGGCGGTGTTCCGGCCCGCGCGCTCGCGCATCCAGGGCGGCGTGGACCGGCGGTTCTTCCGTCGCCGGTACGACGCTGCCCGGACACTGGACGACTTCGCGGTCCGGCTGCGCCACGAGGTCGACCTCGAGACGGTGGGCGCCGACCTCACCTCGGTGGTGCGGGACACCGTCGCGCCGGCGCACGCCTCGCTCTGGCTGCGGCCGTAACGATGTCTGGACGGTCGGCGAGCAGGCTGTCCACAGGACAGCAGGAAGGAACCGGCAACGATGACCAGCCGACCGCCGCACGCCGGCCGAGATCTGCTGCGAGAGGTGTACCCATGACCGCGCTCACCGGTTCGTTCCGGCGCCGCTTCCTGAGCCGCACCGCCACGGCCCAGCGGGTGGCCTCGGCGGAGAGCGCCGAGCTGGTTCCCGTCCCGCAGGACGACGTCGCTCCGGTCGACATCGCGGCGAACGACCCGCTGCTCGCCTACCTGCAGAGCGCCAGCGGCGCCGTCGACGTCGACGCGCTCGACCTGGACTCGCCGGCGCTGACCGCGATGAAGGAGGCCGGGGTCAAGCTCGCGGTACCGCTGGTCAGCCAGGGCGAGCTGATCGGGGTCCTCAACCTCGGGCCACGCAGGTCGGAGCAGGAGTACTCCACCGACGACCGGAAGCTGCTCGACAACCTGGCCGCCCAGGCCGCTCCCGCCCTGCGGGTCGGCCAGCTGGTCCGCGAGCAGCAGGCCGAGGCCGCCACCCGGCAGCGCTTCGAGCAGGAGCTCGAGGTCGCCAAGCTGATCCAGCAGAACTTCCTGCCCAAGGTGCTGCCGGACCTGCCCGGCTGGCAGGTGTCGGCGTACTACCGGCCGGCCCGCGAGGTCGGCGGCGACTTCTACGACGTCATCCCGCTGCCGGACGGCCAGGTGGGCTTCGTCGTGGGCGACGTGACCGACAAGGGGGTCCCGGCAGCACTGGTGATGGCGGCGACCCGCAGCGTGCTCCGCGCGTCGGCGCAGCGCCTCGTCGAGCCGGGCGAGGTGCTCGAGCGGGTCAACGAGCACCTGTGCCCCGACATGCCGGCCAAGATGTTCGTCACCTGTCTCTACGGGGTGCTCGAGCCGGCGACGGGGCGGTTCCGCTTCGCCAACGCCGGCCACGACCTGCCGTACGTGAAGACCGCGGACGGGTCGGTGGAGCTGCGGGCCCGCGGCATGCCGCTGGGCCTGATGACCGGCATGCGGTACGAGATGAACGAGACCGTCCTCGCGCCGGGCGACACCGTGCTGCTGCACTCCGACGGGGTGGTCGAGGCGCACTCCCCGGCCGGCGACATGTTCGGCTTCCCCCGGCTCAAGGAGGCAGTGGCGCAGTACCCGGGCGGCGCGGAGCTCATCGACCGGGTGCTGACCGACCTGCGGGACCACACCGGCCCCGACGCCGAGCAGGAGGACGACATCACGATGGTGACGCTGGCCCGGTCCGCGGCACAGCCGACGGCCGCCGTGTCACCCACCCAGCAGCTGGTCGAGTTCGAGGTGCCCAGCGCCGAGGGCAACGAGCGACTGGCGCTGGCCCGGGTCAGCGCGATCGTCGGTGGGCTGGGGATGGCCGACGAGCGGCTCAAGCGGCTCGAGACCGCCGTCGGCGAGGCGACGATGAACGCGATGGAGCACGGCAACCACTACCGCCAGGACCTGCCGGTGGTGGTCCGCGTCCTCACCAGCACCGACGAGGTCCGGGTGCAGATCGTCGACCACGGCGGCAAGCGTCCCGACGCCACGGCCGAGACCCCGGACCTCGAGGCCAAGCTCGCCGGGCTGCAGCGGCCGCGTGGCTGGGGTCTGTTCCTCATCACCAACATGGTCGACGCGGCAACCGAGTCGACCGACGGCGACCTGCACACCCTCGAGCTCGTGATGAGCCTCGACGCCCGGTCCGACGACGGAGGCAGCCATGACGACCAGTGAACTGACCGGTGTCCGACGCACCGACGGCGTGGCCGTGATCGACATCGTCGGTGACGTGAACGCGCGCGCGGAGCAGTCCCTCGACGAGGCCTGGTCCGCCGCCACCGCCGACGGTGAGCGCACCGAGGCCGTGGTCCTGAACTTCGAGCGCGCCGGCTACATCAACTCCACCGGGATCGCCCTCGTCGTCGGCCTGCTCGCCCGCGGCCGGGCCCACGGGATCCCGATCCGCGCCTTCGGGCTCACCGCGCACTACCGGGAGATCTTCGAGATCACGCGTCTCGCGGACTTCCTGGCCATCACATCCGACGAGGACAGTGCCGTTCGCGGCGAGGGGAGCACGACATGACCGAGGCGACAGCGACCTTCGACGTCCGCCGGCACGGGTCGGCTGGGGTCGTCGACATCAAGGGTGACGTCACCGCAGGGTCCGAGGACGTCCTGATGAAGGCGTACGACGAGGTGGGCGACGCGAAGGCGATCGTCCTGAACTTCTCCGACCTGTCGTACATGAACAGCGGAGGCATCGGGCTGCTCGTCACGCTGCTCGTGCGGGCCAACCGGCAGTCCCAGCGGCTGCTCGCGTACGGGCTGTCGGACCACTACCGGCAGATCTTCGAGCTGACCCGGCTGGACGAGGCCGTCGTCATCCACCTGGACGAGCAGGCCGCCCTTCAGGCGGCCGGAGCGAAGTGAGGTGCAGTCATGAGTGACGTCAACGAGAAGGCCGCCGCACGCGACGCGACGAACTGGGCCAAGGCGGTGTCCCGTCTCGAGGTGTCGAAGGTGCCGGACGGGGCCGCGGGCATCAACGTCTCGGGCAAGCGGCTGGCCGGCCCGGTCCAGGGCTTCGGCAAGATGTGGCAGAAGACCTACCAGGTGGCCGTCCCCGGTTCGCTCGTGTCGCCGACCGACCTGGTTGCCACCTGGAAGAAGCGCTTCTCCGAGTTCTGGCCGGCGGGCAACCACTTCTACGCGCCGCTGACCGGGATCGAGCCCGGCGAGGTGGCACTGATCGGCATGACGCTGCCGGGCAAGATGACGCTGTCGACCGGCGTCATGGTGCTCTACGCCGACGAGGAGTCGTTCACGCTGATGACCCCGCAGGGGCACATGTTCGCCGGCTGGATCACCCTGAGCGCCACGACCCGCGGGACCGACACGGTCGCGCAGGCGCAGGTGCTCATGAGGGCCTCCGACCCGGTCTTCGAGCTCGCCCTGACCCTCGGCGGGCACCGGCAGGAGGACAAGTTCTGGCAGGCGACGCTGACCTCGCTGGCCGAGGCCGTGGGGGCGACCGGGGTCGACGTCGACACCCAGGTGGTGTGCGTCGACAAGCGGCGTCAGTGGTCCCGGTGGACCAACGTGTGGCACTCCTCGGCGATCCGGTCCACGATCTACACCATGACCACGCCGTTCCGTCCGCGCCGACCGCGCGCCCCGAAGGCCTGACGACGGCTTGGTCGACCTCGGGGGTGTGGATGCGGTCGTCGTCGGCTCCGGCCCGAACGGGCTGGCCGCCGCCATCACGCTCGCTCAGGCCGGCCGGTCGGTCACGGTCCTCGAGGCCGCGCCGACCGTGGGGGGAGGGTCGCGGACGGCCGAGCTGACGCTGCCGGGGTACCGGCACGACGTCTGCTCGGCCGTCCATGCCCTGGCTCTGGTCTCGCCGTTCCTGCGCGACCTGCCGCTGGCCGAGCACGGCCTCGAGCTGGTGCAGCCGGAGCTCGCGTTCGCCCACCCGCTCGACGACGGCTCGGCGGGGCTGGTCGCCCAGGACCTCGCGGCGACCGTCGACGGACTCGGGGCCGACGGCCGGGCGTACCGGCGGCTGATGGAGCCCCTGGTACGTGAGGCCGACGGGCTGATGTACGAGCTGCTCGGCCCCCTGCGGCCGCCGCGGCACCCGATCACGATGGCGCGCTTCGGGCTGCGCGGGCTGCAGTCCGCGCGGCGGCTGTCCGGGCGCTTCGAGGGCCCTCGGGCGAGGGCGCTGCTCGCCGGTGCGGCGGCGCACTCGATGCTGCGCCTGGACCGGGTCCCCAGCGGTGCGGTGGCGCTGGTGCTGATGACCGCGGCCCACGCCGTCGGCTGGCCCTTCGCCCGCGGCGGCTCCCAGGCGGTGGCCGACGCGCTGACGTCCCACCTGCGCTCGCTCGGCGGGACGGTCGTCACGGACCACCGGGTCGAGTCGCTCGACGAGCTCGACGACGCCGGAGCGGTGCTGCTCGACGTCACCCCCCGGCAGGTGGTGGCGATGGGCGCCCACCGGCTGCCGGCGCGCTACCTCCGCGGGCTGCGCCGCTACCGGTACGGGCCGGGGGTCTTCAAGGTCGACTGGGCGCTCGACGGACCGATCCCGTGGCGGGCCGACGGCGTGCGGCGGGCCGGGACGGTCCACCTCGGCGGGACGTTCGAGGAGCTCGCCGCGTCCGAGGCCGACGCGGTCGCCGGCAGGCTGTCGGAGCGGCCGTACGTCCTGCTCACCCAGCCGACCGTGGTCGACCCGACCCGGGCACCGGCGGGCAAGCACGTCGGGTGGGCGTACTGCCACGTGCCGTCGGGCAGCACGGTCGACATGACCGAGCGGATCGAGGCCCAGGTGGAGCGCTTCGCGCCGGGCTTCCGCGACCTGGTGGCCGGCCGGGCGACGATGACCCCGGTCGAGGTCGAGGCCTACGACGAGAACTACGTCGGCGGTGACATCAACGGCGGCGTGCAGGACCTGCGCCAGTTGTTCACCCGGCCGGTCGCCCGGCCGGTGCCGTACTCGACGCCGGACCCGCGGGTCTGGCTGTGCTCGTCCTCGACCCCGCCGGGGGGAGGGGTGCACGGCATGTCCGGCTACCACGCGGCGCGGGCGCTGCTGCGTTCGCGGCGCCGGTAGGCTCGACACCCGTGACCTCGTACTCCGCGGCCGGCGTCGACATCGAGGCGGGCGACCGCGCGGTCGAGCTGATGAGGACCTGGGTGGGCAAGGCGTCCCGCCCCGAGGTCGTCGGCGGCATCGGCGGGTTCGCCGGGCTCTTCGACGCCAGCGCGCTGAGGTCGTACCGCCGCCCGCTGCTCGCCACCTCGACCGACGGCGTCGGCACGAAGGTCGCGATCGCGGCGGCCGCGGACCGGCACGACACGATCGGTCGCGACCTGGTCGGCATGGTCGTCGACGACCTGGTGGTCTGCGGTGCGGAGCCGCTGTTCATGACCGACTACATCGCGTGCGGCAAGGTCGTCCCCGAGCGGATCGCGAGCATCGTCAAGGGCATCGCCGAGGGCTGCGTCCTTGCCGGGTGCGCGCTGGTCGGGGGTGAGACCGCCGAGCACCCCGGCCTGCTGGGCGCGGACGAGTACGACGTCGCCGGCGCCGCCACGGGGGTGGTCGAGGCCGACGCCGTGCTGGGGCCCGAGCGGGTGCGCGAGGGCGACGTGCTGGTGGCGATGGCGTCCTCCGGCCTGCACTCCAACGGCTACTCGCTGGTGCGTCACGTGCTGCTCTCGCCGGCCGGGGCCGGTTGGGAGCTGGACCGCGAGGTGCCCGAGCTGGGCCGGCCCCTGGTCGACGTGCTGCTGGAGCCGACCCGGATCTACGCCCTCGACTGCCTCGCGCTGATCGCCGGCGTCGAGGTGCACGCGATGAGCCACGTCACCGGGGGCGGGCTGGCGGCCAACCTGGCCCGGGTGCTGCCGGGGCACCTGTCGGCCGACGTCGACCGCGCGACCTGGGCGCCGGCGCCGGTGTTCGGCCTCGTGCAGGAGGTCGGCGGCGTCGCCGAGGCCGAGGTCGAGCGGACGCTGAACCGCGGTGTCGGGATGGTGGCGGTGCTGGCGCCGGAAGCCGCCGACGCCGCGGTGGCGCTGCTCGGCTCGCGCGGGCTGCCCGCCTGGGTCGCCGGCGAGGTGCGTCCCGGCGACGGCACCGTGGCCCTGCACGGCACGCACCCGTCCTGAGCCCCCGCACGTCTGCCGCCGGACGCGGCAAACCACCACCGAACGCGGTCAGCACGCCGCGTCCGGTGGGCGTCGATCACGTGGACGTGATCAACGCCCGGGGGTGGGCGGGGCGGTGTGGGGGAGGGTGCTGGGGGTCAGCGCTTGTCGCCGGCTGCCCACTCGTCGTACTCGTCCTTCTCCGCCTCGGTCATGTCCGACCGCTCGACGGAACCGGATGCGAGCTCGCGTTGCAGCGCCGCGAAATCGGTGCCCTGCGAGCTGTACTTCAGCTCGCGAGCAACCTTGGTCTGCTTCGCCTTGGCTCGGCCGCGCCCCATGGCTCGACCCCCTCATGAGTCAACGGGGCGGCCAGCGCGTGGCGGCCCCGGGTTCAGTGTCTCTTCGTGGCCCCAACGGTACATGGCGCCCGGGTGTTCCGCCCCATCCCGCCGAGGCGTGGTCCGGCGCACCGCGACCGGCCGGCGGCCGCGGCGGTCAGACGTCGATCCGGGAGACCCCGCCGCCCTGCGCCATCCGCTGCTCGGCCAGCCGGTCGGCGGCGGTCCCGGGGGTGACGCCCTGCTCGGCCGCGACCGCCAGCACCCGGGAGGTCGTGGCGAAGATCTCTCCCGCCTTGGCGCGGGCCCGGTCGAAGGAGAACCCGTTCAGCTCGTCGGCGACCTGGATGACGCCGCCGGAGTTCACGCAGTAGTCCGGGGTGTAGAGGATCCCGCGAGCGGCCAGCGCGGTCTCGACGCCCGGGTGGGCCAGCTGGTTGTTCGCGCCGCCGCAGACCAGCCGCGCGGACAGGCCGGCGACCACCTCGTCGGTGAGCGCGTGCCCCAGCGCGCAGGGCGAGTAGACGTCGAGGTCCGCGGACACCAGGGCGTCGGTGTCGTCGACGACCTGCACGGTCGGGTGTGCGGCCCGGACGGCCTCGACGGCGTCCTGGGACACGTCGGTGACCACGACCGTGGCGCCGTCGTCGACGAGGTGCGCGACGAGGTGCCGCCCGACCTTGCCCACCCCCGCGACGCCGACGGTCCGGCCGGCCAGCGTCGGGCTGCCCCACAGGTGCTCGGCCCCGGCCCGCATGCCCTGGAAGACTCCGTAGGCCGTGAGCACCGACGAGTCGCCGGCGCCGCCGTTCTCGGGTGAGCGCCCGGTCGCGAACCGGGTGGCCCGCGCCACGACGTCCATGTCGGCGACGTACGTGCCGACGTCGCAGGCCGTCACGTACCGCCCGCCGAGGCCGTCGAGGAACCGTCCGTAGGCCAGCAGCAGGGCCTCGGACTTCGTGGTGGCCGGGTCGCCGATGATCACGGCCTTGCCGCCGCCGTGGGGCAGCCCGGCCAGGGCGTTCTTGTACGCCATCGCACGGGACAGGTCGAGAACGTCGGCCAGGGCGGCGGCCTCGTCGGCGTAGGGGTAGAAGCGGGTGCCGCCCAGGGCCGGGCCGAGCGCGGTGGAGTAGATGCCGACGATCACCCGCAGCCCGGTGGCGTCGTCGGCACCGAAGACCACCTGCTCGTGGGCCTGCCGGGCACCGGGGTGCGGGCCGAAGACGGGACCGGTGACGGGGCTGGGCACCGGGCCACGATACGAGCCGTAGGGTCTGGGTCGTGCCACGCCGTCACGCCCTCCGGCCCAACCCGTACGCCGCGTACCTGCGGGTGTACGAGCCGGTGTCCGCGTTCCCCCCCGAGGAGCGGGCCCGCTGGGCCGAGTACGCGGGTGACACCGCCCGGGCCGTGGCCCGCGCCGACCGGCTGGTCGCCGAGCACCGGTCGGCCCTGGCGGGTGTGCTCTCGGTGCCGCCGCGCCCGGTGCCCACCGACGAGGAGCGGGAGGCGTTCGTCCTCGAGGTGGAGGGCGTGCCGCACGTGTGCCCGGTGCAGACCCGGCTGCGGTCCTGGGTGGCGCTGGGACAGTTCCGGGACGGGCTGCCGGACCCGGTGCTGCACGCCTTCGTCCCCCCGGCCTCGCTGGAGCGGGCCGAGGCCGACCACGCCGCGTGGGGGGAGGCCGAGGTGGGCTCTGCGCTGCGCATCCTCACCGCCACCTGGTCGGTGCCGCTGACCTGGTTCGTGCCGTTCGTGCCGTCGGACCGGGTGGTCGCCGAGGAGGCCGCCGGTGAGCCCGCCGTGGTGCACCGGACCCGGATGTCGGCCGCCCGCCGCCGGGTCGCGCGGGTCCTGCGCACCCTGACGCTGCACCTGGGCGACATCGACGTCGTCGAGCAGGTCGAGGAGCTCGGTCGCTGGCTCGAGGAGTTCCACGCCCGGTCCTGGCTCGAGCTGGACTACGCGGGCCTGGCCCGGCTGCTGGGCACCGACGGGGTGGCCACCGACACCTCGGTCGCCGACGTCGCCGCAGCCGTGGCCGCGCTCGGGACCGGCGACGAGGACGGCGCGATGGCCACCTACCGCAGCGTCGCCGACCGCTGGGCCGCCGTCGCCGCGCTCGAGCACGCCAACTAGCCGACCCCGACCCCGGGTACCGCGGCCTAGTCCTCTGTGGCCATGCCGGACATGGTCCGTTCGGGCCATTTCGGACATCCCGCCCATCGGGCACCATTGCGTAGAGATCCGAGGACTCTCGGACCTACCCATCGAGGCTGAAGGAACCGGCCACATGACGACGCGTACTCCCGATGCCGAGCCGCTGCTGACACCAGCCGAGGTCGCCACGATGTTCCGGGTGGACCCCAAGACGGTCACCCGCTGGGCGAAGGCAGGCAAGCTGACCTCGATCCGTACCCTCGGCGGTCACCGTCGCTACCGCGAGTCGGAGGTCCGGGCCCTGCTCGCCGGCATCCCGACCCAGCGCTCCGAGGGCTGACCCCCGGCGGGCCCAGGCGGCCCGCGACGACCTACCTGCGCACCGCACCTCCCGAGCACCCCTCGGCAGGTGCGGTGCTGTCGTCTGCCCGCTGTCCGGCCAGCTCGCGGCCGCTGACCGGTCGTCGTCGGATCGTCACAGGACTGCAAAGCGGGTGGCGCGTGCCGGCCGGGACACCAGGGCAGCGGTGGGGGGAGAGCCGTCCGGCTCCACGAGGAGGGGCCCGTGTCACGCACCTGGAGAGCGGTCGTCGGCCTGGTGTCCAGCCTGGTCCTGCTCGGCTGCGCGGTGTTCGCCACCTCCGCCTGGGTGTCCGCCGAGCGAGCGCCCCGCGGCGCGACAGCCCGGGCGGGGTCGGTGTCGCTCGAGGCCGGGCACGTCCTGCCGCCCGACGGGGACTGGGTCCGCCCGGCGACCTCGACCCCCGTGGTCGCCTGGCTGCGCAACGACGGTGAGCTCGACCACGTGCTGCAGTCGGTGAGCAGCCCGTACGCCCGTGACGTCGTGCTGACCGGCACCGCCCTGCCCCTGCGCCTGCGGGCGCACGACTGGCTGGTCCTCGGGACCGGCGGCAGGGGGCTCGCGCTGCGTGACCTGACCCGACCGGTGACCGCCGGTCAGCGGGTCCCGGTCACCTTCCGGTTCCACGACCTCACCCTGACCACCCGCCTGGTCGTCGTGGGCGCCGACACCGTGTCGCCCTCGCCGAGCCCGTCGCCGGCCACCGGGTCGGCCGCCGCGACGGCCGGGTCGGCGACGCCGGCGCCGGCCGCCACGACCGAGCAGCCCACGAAGAAGAAGAAGAAGAAGGGCGGGACGACGGGCTCGGGCACCGGGTAGCCGTGCGCCGCGTCACCTGTTCGGCCTACAGGTCGAGCGCGCGGGCTCCGATACAGGGAGGACATCTCCTGAGGAGGAGCCGCAGATGGCGCAGAACCCGCCGACGGTCCCGACCGCCCGCCGAGGCGCGGCCCGGTTGACCAGCCGAGCCTTCACCGACCTCGGCCTGTGGATGCTGGGCCTGGGCATCGCGATCGGTGTCGCCTTCCCGTTCGTCCTGCCGCCGCTGGGCATCCCCGCCGAGCTGACGCTGCGTCCGACGTTCTTCCTCGCCACCGTCGTCGCCGGCTGCCTGCTGGCGGCCGCCAACTACCGGCTGGCCCGCTGGGTCGTCGGGAGCAGGCTGGACACCCTGTCGCGCCAGATGCGCCGGGTCTCCGGAGTCATCGGGGAGGCGACGTACTCCGGCGACTGGGCCGGCTGCACGCCCGAGGCGTGCCAGCTCCCGGTCGACTCCGCCGACGAGTTCGGCGAGGGTGCCGCCTCCTTCAACGACCTGGTCTCGGCGCTGGCCGCCTCGCGCGAGGTGCAGCAGGCGATGACCGAGCACAGCAGGGTGCTGGCCGAGCACCTCGACCTCGCCGAGTTCACGACCGCCGCGCAGCGCAGCTTCCTCGGCGCCAGCGGCGCCGAGGCCGCGGCCTTCGCCATCGTGCGCGACGGCGAGCTCGAGATCACCGCTGCGCACCGGGTGTCCGCGCTGCAGCTGACGGAGAACGCGACGGTGCTCGCCGCGCTCGCCACCGGGTCGACGATGTGGATGCCGGTGCCGGCGGACCTCGACGTGGACGCCGCCCTCACGACCTTCCGCCCCGCCACCGTGGCGATCCTGCCGATCCCGTTCCGCTCGGTGGCCCTCGGCGTCGTCGTCCTGGCCTTCGCCCGGACGCCGTCGAAGGACACCGCCCTGCTGGTCGAGGCGATGCGCGCGCCGACCGGTGTCGCGCTGAACAACGTGATCTCGCACGAGCGGTTCCAGCGGCTGGCCGCGATCGACCCGCTCACCGGCGCGTACAACCGGCGGTTCGGTCTCGCCCGGCTGCAGGAGGAGTGGGCCCGGTCGCTGCGTTCCGAGGTGCCCCTGGGCGTGCTGGCCTTCGACCTCGACCACTTCAAGGACGTCAACGACACCTTCGGCCACCTCGTCGGTGACCGGGTGCTTCGGGAGGTCACCGCTGCTGCCCGCCTGGTGCTGCGTGAGGGCGACGTGCTCATCCGCACCGGCGGCGAGGAGTTCCTCGTCCTGCTGCCCGGCGGCGGCGTCGACGACGTCCGGTCGGTCGGCGACCGGATCCGCCGGGCCACCGGCGGCCTCGTCGTGCCCGCCGGCCACAGCACGGTCCAGGTCAGCGTCAGCATCGGTGCCGCCTCCTTCCCGCACTGCCCCGTCGACTCGCCGGAGGCGCTGATCGAGGCGGCCGACAAGGCGCTGTACGCCGCCAAGGACGCCGGCCGCGACCGCCTCGTCCTGGCCGCCGACGCCCACTGACCCTGACCCCGCCCCCCCACCGCGCCCACCGCCCGGCCGCGACCACGTGAGGTAGGCCAGGGCACACGGCAACAGGCATCGACGCCTGTTGCCGTGTGCCCCTGCCTGTTACGGCGTCTCGACGTCGGTGACGCGGACGCCGGCGTGCGCCGTGTAACGGCGGTTGACGCTGATCAGGTTGGCCGTGAGGGCCTCGACCTGGTGGGCGTTGCGCAGCCGGCCGCCGTAGAGCCCGCGGACCCCGGGGATCCGGCCGGCCAGCTCCTGCACCAGGTCGGTGGCCCCGCGGTCGTCGCCCAGCACGAGGACGTCGGTGTCGACCGACTCGACCGCCGGGTCCTCGAGCAGGACCGCGCTGACGTGGTGGAAGGCGGCCGTCACCCGGCTGCCGGGCAGCAGGGCGGCTGCCTGCTGTGCCGCTGACCCCTCGGGCACCTCGAGGGCGAACGCGCCCTGCTTGTCGAAACCCAGCGGGTTGACCGAGTCGACGACGACCCTGCCGAGCAGCGCATCGGCGAGGGAGGTCAGCAGCTCACGGTGCCCGTCCCACGGGACGGCGACCACGACGATGTCCGCGGTGCGGGCGACCTGCTCGTTGGTGCCGCCGGTGACCACGCCACCGGTTGCCTCGGCCAGCGTCTGGGCTGCGGCGGCGGCCCGCTCGGCGTCGCGGCTGCCGAGCGCGACCCTGAGCCCGGCTGCGGCGAAGCGGCGCGCCAGGCCACGCCCCTGCGGACCGGTGCCCCCGAGCACGGCCACCGTCATGTCGTCCAGCGCGCTCATCGGTCGTCTCCTCGGGGCGGGTCGGCAGTCGGGTCGGCGTTCGGGTCCGGACCGGGGTCCTGGCCGCCCACCCTGGCAGCCAGCCGTCCCAGGTACATCGCCCAGCCCTGCCCGTGGGAGGTGCGCTCCGGCTCGTCCGGGAGGTCGTGGTGACGCAGGACGACCCGGGTGCCGTCGGCGTCCCGCTCGAGGGTGACGACCACCCGGCTGCTCCCGGGAGGGACGCCGGGGTTGGTCGTCCAGCCCCAGGTGAAGACCAGCCGCCGCGGAGGGTCGACCTCGACGAACTCGCCGGCCGTCTCGACGCCGTCGCGCATGTGCACGCGGTACTGCCCGCCGGCGACCGGGTCGAGGACCGCCGTGGTCCCCATCCACTGCACGTAGCGGTCCGGGTCGGTGAAGTAGGGGAAGACGGTCTCGGGCTCGGCGGCGATGTGGATGCTCACCTCGAGCACGTCGAGGTCCACGTCCACCGTCGGTTCGCTCATCCCGCGTCCTTGTCCCGCTGCTCGGCCTCGGCCAGGTCCTTGATCCGGCTCAGGCCGGCCCGCCAGTGCGCCTCGACGACGCCGCGGAGCGGACCGAGGGCCTCGCGGTCGGTCCGGTAGTAGCGGCTGTTGCCGGCGCGTCGCTCGACGAGGAGGCCCGCCGTCCGCAGCTTCGTGAGGTGCTGGCTCACCGCCGGCCACGACACGTCGAACTGCGCGGCGATCTCGCCCGCCGACAGCTCGCGGTCCCACACCAGCCCGAGGATGCGCAGGCGCTTGGGCGCGGCCACGACCTGGAGCGGATCCACGTGGCGTACCTCCTCCCGGGGTGTCGCCGGTCATCCTGCCCTGCCCCGCCCGGCGTCCGGCGCCGGGCGCCGGCGCGGTCGGACCGGCTTGACGTCCCGATCTAATGTAGGTAGAACTTAAATAGATGTCCACCACCTCCCCTCCTCCCGACCTGGAGACCGCCATGACCGCGTCCCTCGTGCTCGCCGTCGACGTCGCCGCCGACGCCCAGCGCCTCACCGAGATCCTCACCACCACCGCCGGTCAGCAGGGCTTCTGGACCGCGGACTGCGACGTGGCACCCGACAAGGCGCGGTTCGGCTTCGCAGCGGCCCCCGTCGACCTCGAGGTGGCGGTGACCACCGAGCCCGGCACGCAGGTGCGGATGACCGTCACGTCCGGGTTCCCGTTCTGGGAGGGCTCGACGTGGGAGTGGCAGCTGGGCCCCGCCGCGCGCGCCGGGTCGGGCACCGGTGTCGTCTTCCGGCACCACGGCTTCGCCGACGGCTACCCGGAGGCCGACCTCGGGTACACCGCGCAGACCTGGGCGATGGTGCTCCAGCGGCTCGCCCAGTTCGCCGAGACCGGGTCACCGCAGCCGTACTTCCCGGCCGAGGCGTGACCGTCGACGTCCGGCCGGTGGTCCTCGTCCACCGGCCACGGGCGGACGTCGCGGCGTTCATGTTCGACCCGGCCCACGACCTGCGCTGGACCGGCGGGATCACGTCCAGCCGGCCGGACCGGCCGGGGCCGCTGCGCGAGGGCGCGACGGTCGTGCGCACCGCGCGGTTCCTCGGCCGGCGGTTCGACTACGGGTACCTCGTCACCGCGCACGAGCCGGACCGGCTGGTGGAGATGACGGTCGAGAAGCCGTTCCCCATGCGGGTGCGCTACGAGCTCGAGGACGCGCCGGCCGGCACGTCGGTGGCGATCCACGCGGTCGGCTCGCCGGGCCGGTTCTTCGCGTGGGCCACCCCGGTGATGGCCCGGCAGGTCCGGCGGAGCATCGCCGCGGACCTCGGCCGGCTGCGCGCCTGTCTCGAGCGCTGACCCGCGGCCGGGCCGGCACGCCGTAGCGTGCGGGGCATGACCGGTCGGTCCGGAGTCACCGTGCTCGGCAGCGCGAACGTCGACCTCGTGCTCGCCGTCGGCGCGCTGCCCGCCCCGGGACAGACCCTGCTCGCTACCGGACGCGACGGCGGTCCGGGCGGCAAGGGCCTCAACCAGGCGGTGGCCTCGGCCCGCGCCGGTGCGCGTACCCGTTTCGTCGGGGCCGTCGGTGCCGACCCCGACGGCGCCACGCTGCGGCAGGTCCTGGCGGACGCGGGCATCGAGGCGCTGGTCCGGACGACGGGGGCGAGCACCGGGCTCGCGGTGGTGATGGTCGACCCCGACGGGGAGAACGCGATCGTCGTCGCGGCCGGGGCCAACGCCGACCTCGTGGCCCTGCGGCCCGACGAGGCCGCGGCGATCGGTGCCGCGGAGGTGCTGCTCATGCAGCTCGAGGTCCCGCTGCCCACGGTCGCCGAGGCGGCCCGGGCCGCGCGGGACGCAGGGGTCCGGGTGGTGCTCAACGCGGCCCCGGAGGCCGCTCTCGACCCTGTGCTCACCGACTGCGTCGACCTGCTGGTCGTCAACGAGGGCGAGGCCGCCGCGCTGGCCGGCGACGTGACGCGGGCCGTGACCGGGGCCGACGACGTGCTCGCGCAGGTCGAGGCGTACCTCGGCGCGCTGCTCGACCGGGTGCCGGCGGTCGTCGTGACCCTCGGTCCGCGCGGCGCGCTCTACGGCGACCGGTCCGGCGCGCGCCACCACGAGCCCGGCCGGCAGGTCCCGGTCACCGACACCACCGGCGCCGGGGACACCTTCGCCGGCTACCTGGCCGCGGCCCTGGCCGACGGCGTCGCGCTGCCGGCAGCACTGGCGCGCGCCACCACGGCGGCGGGCCTGTGCGTGCAGCGCGCCGGCGCGGTTCCCGCCGTCCCGTTCCGGGACGAGGTCGACGCAGTCCTCACCGGCTGACCGGCTCAGTCCCGTCCGAGGACCACGGCGCTGCCGGAGCCGTGCGAGCGCAGGGCGGCGTCGAACACCCGGTGCGACACCAGCGCCTCCTCGGGAGTCGCCGTGCCGAACCGGTCGCCGAGGTCGCCGGCCCGCTCGGCCAGGTACGCCGCCCACATCTGAAGCAGCGCGTCGGGCAGGCCGAACTCGAAGATCGCGCCGGTCACCGTCGGCCAGACGCTCGAGTGCCCCGGCTGCACCTCCGACCAGGCCTGCTCGCCGTCGACGACCCCGAACCGGTGCAAAACCTGCGGGCTGCGGGTCGAGAAGCGCACGCCGCCGTCCATGCCGAGCGCCTCGAAGAACCAGGTGTTGCGCTGTCCCGGCGCGATCCGCTTGGTCTCCCAGAGCATCGGGAACCGGCGCTCCGCAGCAGGCACCGTCAGTGCCAGCACGGCGTTGTCGAACGTGTCACACGGGACCGGGTCGCCGTCCGGGCCCGGCCGGGTGCGCACCACGTCGTCGAGCATCGCGTAGACCGTCGCCGGCTCCCAGCCGAGCCGCAGCGGCAGGTGCGCGGCGTGCATGCCGAGGTCGCCCATGACCCCGATCTCGCCACAGGTCGCGGCGCGGCGCTTCCAGTTGATCGGCTTGTCCCGGTCCAGGTCGGACGAGTGCAGCAGCCCCGACCGCACCTCGAGAACCTCGCCGAGCAGGCCGGAACGCACGAGCTCGACCGCGCGCTGGGCCCCGGGGAAGAACGGCAGCTCGCTGGAGACGCGGACGAACACCGACGACGCGGAGACCGCCGACACGATCCGCTGCGCCGCCGGCAGGTCGATGCCGAAGGGCTTCTCGCCGAGGAAGTCCTTCCCGGCCGCGACCGCGTCGAGGTAGAGCGTCTCGTGCAGGTCGTGCGGCACGGCGAGGTACAGGACGTCGATGTCGGGGTCGTCGAGCAGCCGGCGGTAGTCGTCGGTGACCGTGGCCACCCCCGCCTCGCGCCACCACTGCTGCACGGCGGGAGCGGGGTCGGCCATCGCGACGACCTCCGGCCGGGCCGGGTGGTCCACCAGCGCGTCCCACCGGCGGGTGAGGACCAGCAGCTCCCGGCCCATCAGGCCGCCACCGACGACCCCGATGCGGACCGGGGCGCTCATCGACCCGCGAGCATCGCGGAGGCGGACTCGACCGTAGCGCCGTCGTGCAGCATCGCCATCAGCGCGCGCACCAGGCCGGTCGGGTCGGCGTGCTGGATCACGTTGCGCCCGTAGACGATCCCGGCCGCCCCTTGCTCGAGGACGGCGGCCGTGCGGCGCAGCAGCTCGTCGTCGTCGACCCGCCCGCCGCCGCGGACCAGCACCGGCACCCGCCCGGCCGCCTGGACGACCTGGTGGTAGTCGGCGACGTCGTCGGTCGGGTCGGCCTTGATGATGTCCGCGCCGAGCTCGACCGCCTGGCGGACCAGCGGGACGACCTTCGCGGTGGTGCCGTCGGACGTGTACCCGCCGGTGTTGGCGTCCTTCATCACCAGCGGCTCCACCATGAGCGGCATGCCGTAGCGCTCGCAGTCGGCCTTCGCGGTCAGCACGTTGGCCAGGCACGCCTCGCTCACCTCGGGACGTCCGGGCAGGTCGAAGAGGTTCACGACCACGCAGGCGGCGTCCAGGCGCACGCCGGTCAGCGCCGGCTCCGGGATGAGCCGGCTGAACAGCCGGTCCGGCAGCGTCGGTCCGTAGACGTTGGCGACGTCGGTGCGCAGGACCAGCGCGGGTCGCCGCCGGTCGGGCAGCTCCTGCAGCAGCCGGGCCTGCCCCTGGGTGAGCTGGATCGCGTCCGGGCCGGCCTCGGCGAGGACCCGCACGGCGGCACCCAGGTCCTCGATGCCGGCGAGGAACGACGCCTCGCCGAAGAAGCCGTGGTCGACGGCGACGTCGAAGCAGCGCCCCGACCGGTGGTCGAACAGCCGGGACATCCGGATCTGCACGTCGGACACGGGACCTCCTGGCGTCGGGCAGGTGCGTTGACGCAGGCTACGGCGCGCGCCTAGCGTTCCGCGCGGACGGCAGGCGGACGGACGAGGTCGTGAGGGGCGCTGGCTGTGCTCGTGGTCGGCACCAACCTCACCGAGGACCGCATCCTGCGGCTGCCCCGGCTCGAGCCCGGCGCGGTGCTCCGGGCCCGCGAGGTGGTCACCGCCCCGGGTGGCAAGCCGGTGAACGTCGCGAGGGCGGCGCTCGCGCTCGGCGGCCGCCCGGTGCTGCTGGCCAACTGCCCCGGTCACCTGGGCGCGCGCCTCGCCGAGGAGCTCGCGGCCGCCGGGCTGCCGGTGGTTCCCGTCCGCACCCACGGCGAGCTGCGCGCGGCCACGCTGCTGCTGGAGGACGACGGCCGCACCACCGTGGTGAACGAGCCCGGTCCCGGCTTCGGCGAGGACGCGGTCGCGGCCCTCCTCTCGGCCTACGTCGAGGCCCTGGCCGAGCACCGGCCCGCCGTCGTGGTCGCGTCGGGGAGCCTGCCGCCCGGCGCGCCGGCCGACTTCTACGCGCGGCTGGTCGGGATCGGCCGGGAGCGCGGCGCCGACACCGTCGTCGACGCGGGGGGAGCGGTGCTCGCCGCCGCACTCGGCGCGGGTCCGGCCCTCGTGAAGCCGAACCTGGCCGAGGCGGAAGCGGTGCTGCGACCGGGGGGCGGTCCGTGTGCGGTCGAGGCCGTGGACGAGTCCGGGGCGGACGTGCCCGGCCGCTGCCTCGCGGCCGCGGAGGCGCTCGTGGCCTCCGGTGCCGGAGCAGCGTTGGTGAGCGGGGGACGGCGGGGGGCGGCCCTGCACACAGCGGCCGGGTCGTGCTGGTACAGCGCACCGGTCGTCGAGACCGTCAACGCGGTGGGTGCCGGTGACGCGCTGGCCGCGGGGGTCGCGGTGGCGCTGGAGCGCGGTGAGGCGATGTCCTCGGCCGTCCGGTACGGCGTCGCCAGCGGCACCGACAGCGTGTCCCGCCTGGGCCCCGCCGCGGTCGACGCTGCCGCTGTCGCGGCGCTGGTCGAGTCCGTGGAGATGTCGTCGGACGACGAGGTGAGGTCATGAGCCGCTGGGCACCCGTACTGCTGCCGCCCAACCAGTTCCCGCACTTCTACCGCGGCGGCGACCGGATCGCGGCGCTGCGGGGCGGACCGGGCGGACCCATGCGGCCGGAGGAGTGGCTCGGCGCGACGGTGACCCGCTTCGGTGAGGAGACCTCCGGCCTCTCGCTGCTGCCCGACGGCCGCTACCTGCGCGACGCCGTGGCCGCCGACCCGTGGGAGTGGCTGGGCCCCGAGCACCTGGCCGCCTTCGGCGAGAGCACCGAGCTGCTGACCAAGCTGCTCGACCCGGACCAGCGGCTGCCGGTGCACTTCCACCCGGACCGGGCGTTCGCGCGCCGGCACCTCGGTCTCGACCACGGCAAGACCGAGGCCTGGATCGTGCTGGAGGCCCCCGAGGGAGCCGGTGTCGGCCTGGGTTTCCGCGAGCCGATGACCAAGGACCACGTGCAGGATCTCGTCAGCCGCCGGGACAGCGCCGCCCTGCTCGCTGCGCTGCACCGGCGGGAGGTGCGGGCCGGCGAGGGCGTCCTGGTCCCGGCCGGCGTCCCGCACTCGGTCGACGCGGGCATCCTCGTGCTGGAGCTGCAGGAGCCGACCGACCTCTCGGCGCTGCTCGAGTGGGACGGCTTCGCCGTCGACGGCGAGCGGGACGGCCACCTGGGGCTCGGCTTCCCGACCGTCCTGGACGCCCTCCGGCTCGACCCGCTGCCCGAGGAGGAGCGCCGCGACCTGGTCCGCGACTCCGGACTCTCGGGGGGCGAGATGCGCAGCCTGCTGAGCCGTCGCGCCGACGGCTGGTTCCGCGCCGACCTGCTGCCCGGCGAGGGCGAGGTCGAGGCGGGCTTCGCCGTGAGCCTGGTGCTGTCCGGTGCCGGCCGGGTGTCGACCGAGCGGGCCGGCGAGGTGGAGGTGTCCCGGGGCGACGCGTTCGTCGTCCCCTGGGCGGCCGGCCGCTGGCGGGTCCAGGGAGCGGACCTGGTGGCCTGCCGGCCACCGAGCCCCCGCTCCGCCGCGGGTGGCGCATGACCGACGGTGTCCTCGTCGGGGTCGACATCGGCACCACCCGGGTCAAGGCGGTCGCGACCGGCCACGACCTCCAGGTGCTCGGCGAGCACGCCGTGGTCACCCCGTGGCACCACCAGGGCGCCCTCGCCGACGTCGACCCGACGGCCCTCGCGGCCGCGACCGCGGAGGCTGCCGCCGGGGCGGCGCGCGCGGCCGGCCGGCGGGCGTCGGCAGTCGGGGTCACCGGCATGTCCGAGACGGGGGTGCTGCTCGACCGGCGGGGGGCTCCGCTGGCTCCGGCTCTGGCGTGGCACGACCCGCGCGGCGACACCGACATGGTGCGCGCCGTGCTCGGGGACGAGGCCTACCGCCGCACCGCCGGGCGCCCGATCGACGCCGTGTCGAGCCTGCCGAAGCTGCTCTGGCTGCGCCGGCACGTCCCGGAGGCACGTCGCGCGGTGCGGTTCCTCTCCGTGCCGGAGTGGGCCGTGCACTCCCTCGGCGGCGAGCAGGTCAGCGAGCTCTCGCTGGTCAGCCGCACCGGGCTGTTCGACGTCGCCGGTCGCCGGCCGTGGCTCGAGGCGCTCGCCCTGGTCGAGGCCGGCGCGTCCCTGCTCGGCGAGCTCGTCACGGCCGGTCAGCCGGTCGGGTGGGTGGGCGACGACGGTCCCGACGAGCTGCGCGGCGCGGTGCTCACCGTGGCCGGCCACGACCACCAGACCGCCGCGTTCGCCCTCGGCGCCGCGGTCGACGGGGCGCTGGTGGACTCGATGGGGACCGCGGAGGCGCTGCTGCGCACCGTACGCGCACCTCTGGACCCCGCGTCGATCGACCGGATGGCCCAGCTCGGCGTCACCACGGGATGGGGCGTGGTGGCCGACCACCTCTGCCTGCTCGCGGGCCTGCCCACCGGCATCTCGCTGGAGCGGGTGGGCGCCATGGTCGGCGCGCCCACCCCTGCGGACCGGATCGAGCTCGGCCGGGCGGCGCTGGCCACCGACCGGTCCGGCTCGGCGATGCGGATCTCCGCGACGTACCACGGGCTGACCGTCCACGACGTCGACGACGAGGCGACGCCCGCACTGATCTGGCGGGTCGCCGTGGAGGACGTCAGCGCGCTGGCCGACCGCATCCTTGCGGGCATGGCCGCCGAGGTCGGTGCGCACCGGTCGGTGGTGGTCGCCGGCGGCTGGCTGCACAACCCGATGGTGCGGGCCGTCAAGGAGGCGCAGTACGGCGAGTTCGGCACCCGCGACCTGCGCGAGCCCGGCGCGGTGGGAGCCGCCGAGCTCGCGGGTGTCGCCGCCGGGCTGCTCCCCGCCCGCTAGGGGAGAGCCCGGCCGTCCGATGCGTGACTCAGCGCGCTGCGCCGACCAGCCGCTCGCGGGTCGTCAGCCAGTGGTCGGAGTCGCCGTCGCCACCGCTGCGGGTCGAACCGAGGTAGAGCGTCGTTCCGTCCCAGGACAGCGACGGGCGGGTCTCGGAGGCACCGGAGTTCACGTTCGGGCCGAGGTTCACCGGTGTGGACCACGGGTCCCTGGTGCTGGCACGGGTCGCCGCGTAGATGTCGTTACCCGCCGCCCCCGGCCGGTTGCTGAAGAAGAAGATCTCGAGACCGTCGCGACGAACATTGGGGTGACCCTCAGCGGCAGCCGAGTTGAGCTCGCTGACGGCCTCCGCCTCGCCGAAGTCGCCCCCGTGGGAGCGGCTCAGGTAGATGTCGGAGCTGCCGCTGCGCGTACTCGAGAAGTAGAGGGTCGGACCAGCGTCGCGTTCGGGCAGCGGGAAGGGGCTCGCCTCGTTCGCGGCGCTGTTCGGGCCGCCGGCGGAGTTGCAGCCGAGGTTCTGGACCGGGTCCCACCCGTCGGGCCTGCGCCGCGTGGTGTAGACGTCGTCGCCGCCGCAGCCGCCGGCCCGGTTGGAGACGAAGAAGAAGCGGTGCCCGTCACGGGAGATCGTCGGACAGAAGTCGTTGTCGGCGGAGTTGACCGGGGCGCCGGCGTTGACCGGGGGGCCCCACGGGTCGTTCACGCGCTCCCGTGTCGAGACCCAGATGTCGATGCCGCCGAGCCCGCCGGCCCGGTTGGAGGCCATGTAGAACGTCTTGCCGTCCCGCGAGATGAACGGGCAGCCGTCCAGGGCCGGGCCGTTGAAGTCCGGGTGCGTCCCCACCGTCGCCTCCACCCGGGTGGCCGCGGACCAGGAACCGAAGTCGCTCGGCATGGCGACCGCGACTCCGGGGGCGACGAGCAGAGTCAGGATGACTACTCCTGCGGGTCGGAGAATGCGCATGGTCTTCTCCCCTCCATGAGGACGTGTAGGACAGGTCCGGTCCGGCTGGAGACCGGAGTACGAAGAGATCAGGCGACCGGGGTCACCCCGTCGCCTCAGGGGTCATCTGGTGCTGTCGTCGGGAATCCGGATCCAGGTCGCGTCGGCCCACGCTGCCCGGCAGGAGTTCTTGCGGACTGTCGACCGGACCACGGTGCTGCCGAGGTTGAACTGCTCCAGGGCGCCCAGGACGAGCTCGTCGGACGCCTCGCACTGCACCGAGTCCGGCCAGCTGGTGAGCGTGAGCTGCGAACCGCGCAGCTCCCAGGCGCCGTAGTCGACCTGCTCGCCGGCGGTGCCTGCCAGGTGGTACTGACCGTTGGGGGCGAGTTCCAGGACCCATTCCCGTCCCTCGGCGAACCAGGAGCCGTGAAGCCGCTCCTTGTCGGCGAGCGGCGTCCAGACGGCACCCGGCTCGTTGGACAGCGCCAGGTCCGTGAAGGCAGGGCCCGGCGGCAGCACCTGCTCCATGACCCACGTGTCGTCCTGCCTCTGAGCACAGTTCCCCGTTCCGGGCTGGGTGTGGACGAGCCGCATGCTGCCGGGCCCCGGCAGGGACGCCCGCATGGCCAGCTGCTGGCCGCCGCAACCGGCCGGGCCGCCATCGACGGTGACCGTGATCAGGTCGCCGTCGATCGCGTACCTGCCCTGGACAGCGGGACCTTCGAAGAGCCGGCCGCTGTCGTCGAAGGAGACCAGGTCCGGTGGCGCGAAGCGCATCAGTATCCCGCCGTTGTCGAGCCGCCAGATCCCTCGGAGCAGCTCGGGAGTCGGCGCGCTCCCTACGAGGAAGTCGGCGTGAGGGTCCTCGGTGGTCGTGGGGTCGGGACTCGCCGGTGGTGCAGTCCTGCCCTCACCGCCGATCGTCTGCAGCGCCGCAGCGCCCAGGAGGACGACGAGGACGGCGACCGCTGCTGCCCCGATGAGTGTGCGGCTGCGGTTCCGCCGCCGCCGGTCGTCGACGCGTTCGTGGACTGCGTCCCGCGCAGCCCGCAGGTCCGAATCGGTCACGACGACACCTCCGGTGACTGCCGCGATGTCCCGGACGAGCCGATCCTCGATGCTGCTCATCGGGTCACCTCGATCCGTCGCTGCATGGCCTGCAACCCCCGATGGGTGTGGGCCTTGACCGACCCCTCGCTGATGTCGAGCAGCTGGGCAGTCTCGGCGACGGAGAGCTCGAGGACGTAGCGGCAGGCCAGCACCTCGCGCTGCCGCCGCGCCAACGTACGCATGACCGTCACCAACGACTCGGCCTCGGCATGGCCGATCACCGTGTCCTCCGGGCTCTCCTGGTGCTCGCGCACGAGCATCAGCGGTCGGGGCGTCCGTTGCGTCACCTGGCGCCGTACCCACGAGCGTGAGCGGTTGAGCACGGCGGAGCGGAGGTACGCCTCGGCGGCCTCCGGATCGCGCAGCAGCAACCGACGGCGGTGCAGGGACACGAAGGCGTCCTGGACGACGTCCTCCGCGGCCTCACGACTTCCTCCCAGCATGACGACGGCCAGCCGCAGGAGGGCGGGGTAGTGCCGCCGGAAGAGCACGTCGACGAGCACGTCCCGTGTCGGGGCTGACGTCTCGCGCCAGCTGCCGGCCCGCCGCTCACCCATGGAGAGCATCTCCTCCGGCACGGACTGCGTCATGCCCGAGAGTCGTTTGATCGCCCCTCAGGTTGACACAGCGACGAAGAACTCCTCCGCGGTTCGAGCGGCTCGGCCGGGACGAATCGGGACGGGTCCGGACGCGGTGGGGCGTCAGCCGGCGGCGGCGCGGGCCTGGGTGTCGCGCGGCGGGATCTCGCCCGAGCCGCGGGCCACCAGCCGGGTCGGGACCACCTGGGTGACGTACGGCGAGTCGTCGCCGTCCATCCGGCGGAAGAGCTGCTCGGCCGCCAGCCGGCCGATCTCGTGCGGGTCCTGCGCGACGACGGTCACCGGTGGCTCGAGCAGGTCGGCGAGCGGGAAGTCGTCGAAGCCGACGAGCGCGACCTCGTGCTGGAGCCCGGCCCGGCGCAGCGCCTGCAGCGTGCCGATGGTGACCAGGTTCTGCGCGGTGAACAGGGCGGTGGGCGGCCTCGCGGTCGCCAGCACGGCGGTCGCCGCGGCCCGGGCGGTCTCCGAGGTGGTCGCGTCGTGGACGATGAACCGGTCGTCCACCGGGAGCCCGGCCGCGGTCATGGCGTCGAGGAAGCCCAGGTGCCGGTCCCGGGCCGTGGCGATGCGCTTCAGGTCGCCGAGGAAGCCGATCCGCCGGTGCCCGGCCGCGACGAGGTGCGCGACCCCGGCGCCCGCGCCGTCCCGGTTGTCGGCCAGCACGACGTCGCCGTCGATCAGGCCGGGATGGCGGTCCACGAAGACGATGGGGGTGCCGGCCTGCCGCTCGAGCGCCAGGTAGCCGTGGTCGCTGTCGGTCGGCATCATCAGCAGGCCGTCGACCCGGCGCGAGCTGAAGGCCGCCACCAGCTCGCGCTCCCGCACCGGGTCCTCGTCGAGGCTGCCCGCCAGGACGGCGACCCCGTGGGCGCGGGCGATGTTCTCGACGGCCCGGTGCACGGCGGAGGAGTACGGGTTGTCCAGGTCCTCGAGGATCAGGCCGACGGTGGCCGTGCGCCGGTCCGACCGGCGCAGGCTGCGGGCGCCCAGGTCCAGCCGGAAGCTCAGCTGCTCGGCCGCGGCCAGGACCTTGGCGGACAGCACGGGGGACACGCCGGCCTCGCCGTTGACCACCCGGGACACCGACTTCAGGCTCACGCCGGCGAGCGCGGCGACGTCGCGCATCGTCGGCCGCGCTCCGGCCGGGCGGGGTGACCGTAACGGTCCGGTCACGTCGCTCCCCTCGCCGAAACTTGCCCTTGACGCGGCTGTCATGTCAGGACTACAACTGCGCTGACAACGTTGTCAAGGCTGCGGGCCGGACATGACGCCGAGACGTGAGGACAGATCGATGATTCGTAGGACGAAGGGGACAGCCGCTCTCCGGCTCACCGCCGTGGCGGTCGCCGGCCTGCTGGCGCTGGCCGCCTGCGGGGGCGACGACGACACCAGCACCGGCTCGGGCTCGGGCTCGGGCGGTGGCGACGAGGAGATCGCCATCTCGCTGATCACCAAGGACTCCACCAACCCGTTCTTCGTGGCCATGCAGGAAGGCGCGAAGAAGGCCGCTGCCGACGAGGGCATCGACATCACCGTCGCCTCCGGCAAGGAGGAGGGTGACGACCAGGGCCAGATCGACGCGATCGAGAACGCGATCACCGCCCAGCAGCAGGGCATCCTCATCACGCCGATGTCGACGGGCGTCAACTCGGCCATGGAGAAGGCGCGCGACGCCGGGCTGTTCGTCATCGCGCTCGACACCCCGCCCGACCCGCCGGACGCGGTCGACATCACCTTCGCCACCGACAACCGCAAGGCCGGCAACCTCATCGGCCAGTACGCGGCCGCGAAGCTCGACGGTCAGAAGGCCGTCATCGCGCTGCTCGACATCTTCGACGACAAGGTCGTCTCGGTCGACTACAACCGTGACCAGGGCTTCCTCGAGGGCATGGGCATCGAGGACATCGGTGACCCGCAGATCAATGGTGACGAGCCCAAGACCGGCAGCTACTCCGGCGGCGAGTACGAGATCGTCGGCAACGTCGCGACGGGCGCCAACGAGGAGGGCGGCCGCACCGGCATGGAGCAGCTGCTGTCGAAGAACAGCGACATCAACCTCGTCTACACCATCAACGAGCCCACTGCGGCCGGCGCCTACCAGGCGCTCAAGGCGGCGGGCAAGACCGACGTGGTCATCGTGTCGGTCGACGGCGGCCGGGCCGGCGTCGAGGCCGTGCAGGCCGGGACGATCGCGGCCACCTCGCAGCAGTACCCGGCGAAGATGGTCGAGCTCGGCGTCAAGGCGATCATCGACATCGTGAAGACGGGCGACAAGCCGGAGAACTCGCCGGGCCTGGACTTCTTCGACACCGGTGTGACGCTGATCGCCGAGGAGCCGGTCGACGGCGTCGAGAGCAAGGACGCGCAGTACGGCCTGGACAACGCGTGGGGCTGACCCCCTCGTCGTAGATCAGCAGAGCCCGTACGGTGGGGGCGGTCGCCTCGGCGGCTGCCCTCACCGCACGGTTCTGACTCCGGGGCCGGTCGGCGGAGGCACCGCTCGCACGCGCCCAGGTAGTCGTCCTTCGACGTAGAGGAGACACCCGTGAGCGGCACTACCGCTGCCCCGCAGGAGAGCAGCTACGACGCGGCCGAGGAGTTCCTCGAGCGCCGCACCCCGGCCCAGCGGCTCCAGGGCGTCCTGCACCAGTACCCGTGGCTGAGCCCGGCCGTCGTGCTCGTCATCAGCGTCATCGTCTTCGGAATGCTGAACAGCAAGTTCGCGACGCCGAACAACCTCTCGCTGATCACCCAGCAGGTCGCCGTGGTCGGCGCGCTCGCCGTCGGCCAGACCCTGATCATCCTGACCGCGGGCATCGACCTGTCCTGCGGCGCCATCATGGTCTTCTCCTCGATGGTGATGGCCAAGATGGCCTTCGACTCCGGGGTCCCGGGGCCGTTCGCGATCCTGCTCGGCCTGCTCGTCGGGGCGCTGGCCGGCGGGGTGAACGGCCTGCTGGTCACCAAGGTCCGGCTGCCACCGTTCATCGTCACCCTGGGGACGCTGAACATCTTCGTCGCGCTGACCCTGCTCTACGCGACCGGTCGCACCATCCGCGACTCCGAGCTCGGCACCGGCCTGGCCGCGCTGGGGGAGACCTTCACGATCGGCGAGGTCCGGATCACGACCGGCGTCGTGGTCATGCTGCTCATGTACGCCTTTTTCGCCTTCGTGCTCAAGTACACGGCCTGGGGCCGCCACGTCTACGCCGTCGGCGACGACGCCGAGGCCGCGCGACTGGCCGGCATCCGGGTGCAGCGGGTGCTGATGAGCGTCTACGTCGTGGCCGGCATCGTGTTCGCCATCACGGCCTGGATCCTCATCGGCCGGGTGGGCGCCGCCAGCCCGAACTCGGGCATCGACGCCAACCTCGACTCCATCACCGCCGTGGTGATCGGCGGCACCAGCCTCTTCGGCGGGCGCGGCACGGTGCTGGGCAGCCTGATCGGGGCCCTCATCGTCGGCGTCTTCCGCAACGGGCTCACGCTCGCCGGCCTCGACGTCTACTACCAGACCCTGGCCGTCGGCATCCTCGTCATCCTCGCCGTCTCGGTCGACCAGTGGATCCGGAGGGCACGCGCATGACCGCCACCAGCCAGGAGACCACGGCGGAGACGCCGGCCGCGCAGCCGGTGCTGCAGGCCGTCGGGATCGTCAAGACCTACGGCCACGTGGTGGCGCTCGACGGCGTCGACCTCGAGCTCTACCCCGGCGAGGTGCTGGCCGTCATCGGCGACAACGGTGCCGGCAAGAGCACGCTGATCAAGTGCCTCTCCGGTGCGGAGGCCCCGAGCACGGGGCAGATCCTGCTCGACGGCAAGCCCGTGCACTTCCGGACGCCGCTGGACGCCCGCAACAAGGGCATCGAGACCGTCTACCAGACCCTGGCGGTCGCCCCGTCGCTCGACATCGCCGGGAACATGTTCCTCGGCCGGGAGGAGCGCAAGGCCGGCCCGCTCGGCTCGGTCCTGCGGATGCTCGACGGGGCCGGGATGCGCAAGCACGCCAAGACCCAGATGAGCTCGCTGGGGATCGGCACGCTGCAGAACATGGGCCAGGCCGTCGAGAGCCTCTCCGGCGGCCAGCGCCAGGCGGTAGCGGTGGCCCGGGCAGCCGCCTTCAGCAGCAAGGTCATCATCCTGGACGAGCCGACCGCCGCACTGGGCGTCAAGGAGTCCGGTCAGGTGCTCAAGCTGATCCAGAGCATCCGCGAGCGCGGCCTACCGGTGATCCTGATCTCGCACAACATGCCGCAGGTCTTCGAGGTCGCCGACCGCATCCACATCCAGCGGCTGGGCAAGCGCGCCGCCGTGGTCGACCCCAAGAAGATCAGCATGGCCGACGCCGTGGCCGTCATGACCGGCGCGCTCAAGGTCGCCCCCGACGGGAAGCTCGATCAGACCGAGTGACCCGGCCGGTGGTGGCCGCTGGTCGCCTGGCCAGGCCATCGGGTCGCCGGGCCATCGGGTCGTGACGGCCTCAGGTGGCCAGGTCGGACTCGGCGACGACCCGCAGGGCCTGGGCGGCGATGGTGAGCGCCGGGTTCATCGCCGCCGACGACGGGAAGAACCCGCCGTCGACGACCCAGAGGTTCTCGACGTCGTGGCTGCGGCACCACGGGTCGAGGACGCTGGCCCCCGGGTCGGAGCCGGCGACCACCGTCCCGCACTGGTGGCTGTTCATGCTGATGTCGAACCACTGGGTGAAGACCGCGTCGTAGCCGGCGGCCCGCAGCAGCGCCTTGGCCCGCTTGTGCAGCCGGCGGTGCGTGCTGCGGCCGACGGCCGCTCGGGTCGTCGTGATGCGGCCCTGCGCGTCGACGGTGACCCGGTTGTCGCGGCTGGGCAGGTCCTCGGCCATCACCAACCACTCGACGCTCCGCTGGGCGACCGCGCGCAGCAGCGGGAGCGGGACCGTGGTGGCCCAGCTCTTCATCATCACCTCGTCGACGCGCCCGATGAGCTGCATGGCGCCGAGCGGGCGGCCGTCGCCGCCGTCGGAGTACCAGTCGTTGACGGACAACGTCTTCTGGAAGGTCACGTCGTTGCGGCGGTTCACGTCGACCGCGGCGACGTGGGCGTTGTTGTGCATCATGAAGTTGCGGCCCACCAGCCCTGACGAGTTCGCGACTCCACTCGGGTTGGCGTCGTCCGCGGAGGCCAGCAGCAGCGCGGCGGAGTTCACCGCACCCGCGGCAAGGACGAACCGGGCGCCGCGCACCGTCGCGGTCCCGTCCGGGCCCTCGACCACCAGGTGGTCGACCCGGCGTCCTGACCCGTCCGTGACGATGCGGCGGACCCGCGTCCCGGTGGCCAGCCGCAGCCCGGTCTCGGCGAGGGCCGGGTCGAGCGCGCAGGTCTCGGCGTCGCTCTTGGCGCCGACACGGCAGGGGAACCCGTCGCAGGTCCCGCACCGGATGCAGCCCCCGCCCGGGCCGCGGTCGAGCCCCATGGCGTTGGCGCTGGGGTGCACGCCCTGCGCCCGCAGCCGGTCGGCGAGGTCGGCGACGTACGGCTCGTGATCCAGCGCGGGGTGGGGGTACGCCGAGCTGCGCCACGGCTCGGTCGGGTCCTCGCCGGTGGTGCCGTGCACCCGGTAGAGGCGCTCGGCCTCGGCGTAGTACGGCTCGAGGTCGGCGTAGCCGAAGGGCCAGGCCGGCGAGACGCCCTCGTGGTGCTCCACGGCGCCGAAGTCCTGCTCGCGGAACCGGGGGAGGCTGGCGCCGTAGACCTTGCTGTTGCCGCCGACGACGTAGTGGACGCCGGGCGCGAACGGGCGGCCGCGGCCGTCGTACCAGGTGTCGGCGGGCTTGTACCGCCGGTTGACGAACACCTCGCGCGGCGACCAGTTCTCGGGCTCGCGGGGCAGCCGCTCCCCCCGCTCCAGCACGAGCACGTCGAGGCCGCGGCGGGCCAGTGCCTGGGCGGTGGTGGCCCCCCCGATGCCGGAGCCGACCACCACGACGTCGGCCTGCAGGTCGGTCATCCCAGCAGCCAACCACGGTCTCGCCGCGCGTACGCAACGCTGCTTGACTACCGGCATGACACGACCTCTGCGTTGGGCCCTCGTCGGCGCGAGCGACATCGCGGCCACCAAGGTGCTGCCGGCGATCCGGGCGGTGGGCGACTCGGCAGTGGTGGTCCGCTCGGGCAGCGCCGGGCACGCCGAGGCCTGGGCCGAGGAGCACGGCGTGCCCGACGCGGTCACCGACCTGCGTGCCGCGGTCGAGCGCGACGACGTCGACGCCGTGTACGTCTCGTCGGTCAACGCGCAGCACCGGGCGCACGTCGAGGCGGCGGCCGCGGCCGGCAAGCACGTGCTGGCCGAGAAGCCGCTGGCGCTGTCCCTCGACGACGCGCAGGCGATGGTCGATGCCTGCCGAGCCGCCGGGGTCGTGATGGCGACCAACCACCACCTGCCCGCCTCGCCCACGCACCGGGCCCTCAAGCGGGCGGTCCGCGAGGGGCTGGTCGGCGAGGTCCGCGCGGTCCGGGTGCACCACGCCGTCCAGCTGCCGCAGCGGCTGGCGGGCTGGCGGATCGACGACCCGGTCGGCGGCGGTGTGGTGCTCGACGTGACCGTGCACGACGCCGCGGCGGTGGCCGCGATCCTCGGCAGCAACGCCCTCTCGGTCGAGGCGGTGGGGCTGAACCAGGACAACGACCCCGGCGGCCCCTTCGACGCCGTGATGACGAGCGCGGAGTGGGCGGGCGGTGTGCTGGTGCAGACCCACGACGCGTACAACAACCCGCACCTGCCGACCAGCCTGCACGTGCTCGGCACCGAGGGCGCGCTGGTCGCCGAGGACTGCAACACCGGGGAACCGACGGGCACGGTGACGCTCTGGCGCGCGCAGGCCGGCGAGCCGGTCGACGTCGGCTCCCGCGACGACCTCTACGAGGTGACGGTGCGCGCCTTCGGTGCCGCCGTCGCCGGCGAGGGGGAGGTCGTGGTCACCGGGGAGGACGGCGTGCGCTCGCTGGCGGTGTCGCTCGCCGTGCTGGAGAGCCTGCGGACCGGCGCGCGAGCCTCGGTGGCCGGCTCTCAGCCCGCGTCGTAGAGCGCCGGACGCTCGCGCATCTCGACGGCCAGCGGCTCGCCCGTCCGCGGAGCCGCGAGGCAGGTCTGGGCCACCACGGCGGCGGCGTAGCCGTCCCAGGCGCTCGGACCGGTGCAGCCGCCCGCGGCGCTCGCGTCCACCCAGGCCTGCAGCTCGATCTCGTACGCCCGGGCGAACCGGTCCCGCCAGTCGTGCGGCACGGGCGAGCCGCGCAGGCCGTCGCGAGCGACCAGCACCTGCCCCTCGGGCGGCAGCGCAGCCGCGCCCGACTCCCCGACCACCTCGCACCGGATGTCGTAGCCGTAGCCGACGCTGACCGAGAGCTCGACGTCGACGAGCACCCCGCCCGTCGACTCCAGCACGAGCAGCAGCGGGTCGCGCAGCCGCTCGGGAGCCCGGCTGCTGCGCCGCGGCTCGAGGACGCGCACCGACCCGACCTCCTCGCCGAGCAGCCAGCGCGCCGCGTCGATCTCGTGCACCGCCGAGTCGTTCACCATCATGTCGTCGGTGTAGGTCGGCGGGACCGACGCGTTTCGGTGCGCGCAGTGCAGCAGCAGGGGAGGCCCGATCGCCCCGCTGTCCACGGTGGCCTTGAGCGCGCGGAAGGCAGGGTCGTACCGGCGCATGAAGCCGACCTGCACCAGCCGCCGGCCGGTCGCGGTCTCGGCGTCGAGGATCCGCTCGCACGCCTCGCGGGTCGTCGCCAGCGGCTTCTCGCACAGGACCGGCTTGCCCGCGGCGACCGCCGCCAGGACGTACGGCTCGTGGGTAGGCCCCGACGAGGCGACCAGCACGGCGTCGACGGCGTCGTCGGCGATGACCTGCTCGCCGGTGCCGAGCACCCGGGCGGCGGGTGCGAGGGCGGCGACGGCCTCGGCCCGGCCGGTGTCCACGTCGCTGACGGCGACCACCTCGGCGCCGGCCAGCGTGCCGGTGAGCCGGCGGACGTGCTCCTCACCGATCATGCCGGCGCCGATCACGCCGACCCGCAGCGTCACGTGCCGTCGCCCGGGCCGGCCGTCTCCGGCGGCATCTCCATGGCGTCCGGCGGGGCGACCGAGTCGTCGAGGCTGGGGTGCAGGTCGCTCACAGCAGGCTCACCGCACGGTCGACGGCCCCGGCGACGTCGTCGTCGGCGGGGTAGAGCAGCGCGCGGCCGATGACCAGGCCCATGGCGGTCGGCAGCTGCAGGATCCTGCCCCACGCCGCGAAGGTCGCGGCCGGGTCGTCGGGCACCTCGCCCCCGAGCAGCACCGCGGGCAGGGTCGAGGCGGCCAGGACACGCGCCATGCCGTCGATGCCGTCGGTGACGACGGGCAGCTTGAGCCACGTGTGGGCCGAGCTGCTGCCGAGTGCGGCGGCGACCGAGACCGACCGCACGACGGCCTCGGTCGACAGGTCGTTGCGCAGCGCGCCGGCCACCCGGCGCGAGAAGAACGGCTCGACCATCGCCATCAGCCCGCGCGCCGACAGGTCGGAGACGGCGTCGGCGCAGGACTCCAGGGCCTGCGCGCTCGCCGGGTCGTCCGGCTCGATGCGCAGCAGCATCTTGCCGCCCTCGAATCCCGCCGCGTCGATGCCGGCCGGCCGGTAGCCGGTGTAGCGGTCGTCGATCTCGAAGCTCGCACCCGCCAGACCGCCGCGGTTCATCGAGCCGAGGACGACCTTGTCCTCCAGCGCGCCGAGCAGCAGCAGGTCGTCGAGGACGTCGGCCGTGCCGAGCACGCCGTTGACCTCGGGGCGGGACAGGGCGAGGCAGAGACGGTCCAGCAGCCGCTCCCGGTCGGCCATCGCCGCGGGCTCCGTCCCCGCGCCCAGGACGCCGCGCGCGGTGTGGTCGGCCGCGACGACCATCAGCCGGCCGGTGGGGCCGAGCAGCGAGTCGGGGCGCCGCCGGGCGGCGGCTGCCGCTGCGACCGCGCCGGGGTCGGTGGCCCGGGACCGGGCCAGCTCACGTACGTCAACCGGCACGGCCGGCTCCTTCCTGCAGGGTCCGGACCTCGTCCTCGGTCGGCATCGCCGACGCACACTCCAGCCGGGACGCCACGATCGAGCCCGCGACGTTGGCGAACTCGACGATCTCCTGCAGCGGCCAGCCGGCCAGCAGGCCGTGGCACAGGGCGCCACCGAAGGCGTCGCCCGCGCCGAGACCGTTGACGACCTCGGTGGGGAACGGCGCGACCTCGAGCGTCTGGTCTGCGGTGCGGGCCAGCACGCCGCGGGGACCCTGCTTGACCACCGCCAGCTCGACCCCGGCGTCGAGCAGCGCGGCGGCAGCACGGTGCGGGTCGCTCTCGCCGACCGCGGTCTCGCACTCGTCGAGGTTGCCCACGGCGACGGTCGCGTACGGCAGCAGCCGGGCGATCTGTGCACGCGCCACCTCCCGCGACTCCCAGAACATCGGCCGGTAGTCCAGGTCGACGACCGTGTGCGGGCTCCGCCCGCGGGCCTCGAGCGCGGCCAGGTGGGTGGCGCGGCTGGGCTCCTGGCACATCCCGGTGCCGGTGACCCAGAAGACCCTGGCAGCCCGGACGGCGTCGAGGTCGAGGTCGTCGACCCGGATCTGCAGGTCGGCGGCGGTGGGGGTCCGGCCGTAGAAGTACAGCGGGAAGTCGTCCGGGGGGAAGATCTCGCAGAAGGTCACCTGGGTCAGCAGGTCCGGGACGGTCGCGACCCACCGGTCGTCGACGCCGAACCCGGCCAGTGCCTGGTGGATCCAGCGGCCGAACGGGTCGTCGCCGGTCGCGGTGACGACCGCCGAGGAGCGGCCGTAGCGGGCCGCGGCGACGGCCACGTTGGTGGCGCTGCCGCCGAGGTACTTGCCGAAGGTCTCGACCTCGGCGAGCCCCACGCCGGTCTGCTGCGGGTAGACGTCGACGCAGATCCTGCCGACGGTGAGGACGTCGAGCCCGGCCGTCATGTGACCCGGACCTCGGCGACCGTCACCGGCCGGTGCTCGTGGCGCGAGAGGGTCGCGGCCTCGGCGACGAACAGCGCCTCGAGGGCGTCGGCGACGGTGCACGGGCTCTCGCGGCGGCCGAGGGCGAGGTCGACGAAGGCGTTCATCTCGGCGACGTATGCCGGGGTCCACCGGCCCCAGAAGCTGTCCCACGGGGTGCCTCCGGGGAAGCCGACCCCGGCCTCGGCCGAGACGAGGGCGGCCCGCTCGTCGAGGCCGACCACCCAGGTCGCGTCGGTGCCGGCCAGCTCCATCCGTACGTCGTGCCCGCCGCCGTTGTAGCGGGAGCCCTGCAGGGTGGCGATCGTGCCGTCGTCGAGGGTGAGGACCGCCGCGGACTCGTCGACGTCGCCGGCGGCGCCGAAGAAGGCGGCGCCGCGGTTGGCGCCCACGGCGTAGACCTCGACGACCTCGCGTCCGGTGACCCAGCGCAGGATGTCGAAGTCGTGGACGTGGCAGTCGCGGTAGATGCCGCCGGAGGTCGGGACGTACTCGGCGGGCGGCGGCACCCGGTCTGCGGTCAGGGCATGCACCCGGCGCAGCTCGCCGAGGTCGCCACGCGCCAGGGCGTCGCGCGCGGCGGTGTACCCCGCGTCGAAGCGTCGCTGGAACCCGATGTGGGTGGGCACGCCGGAGGCGCGGACCTCCTCGGCGACCCGGACGCTGGTGGTGACGTCGGCGGCGACCGGCTTCTCGCAGAACACCGGCAGCCCCCGCCGGCTCGCGGCGAGGATGAGCTCCGGGTGGGCCGTCGTGGCCGCCGCGATCACGACCGCGTCGGCGGCGTCCAGCGCGGCCTCGACCGGCGCGTGCCCGACCCCCAGCTTGTCGGCCAGCGCGGCAGCCCGGCCCGCGTCGGCATCGGCCACCACCAGGTGCTCGACCTCCGGGTGGGCCAGGACCACCTCGGCGTGCGCCGTCCCGATGCGCCCGGTCCCGACCAGGGCAATCCGCATGTCCGCACCTCTCCCCGGTCCGCCCTGCCTGCGGACCCCTCGGGTCCCGGCGTGCCGTCCCGCAGTCTGGCCGGTGGTCGCGCGACGGTCAACCTTTGTCCTGACATTCGCGGGGACGGTGTGGCACCATCGGCGGATGGCCGCCACCGTCGCCCGAGGCTCGGTGGCGGCCGACCTGGCGGCCCACCTGTCGGTCGACCGGGCCAGCGCGACGCCGCTGCACCAGCAGGTGGCGGAGCAGCTCGAGGCCCTGGTCGTCACGGGCCGGCTGCCGGCCGGCGCCAGGCTCACCACCGAGGTCGAGCTCGCCGACCGGCTGGGCATCTCCCGCCCGACGGTGCGCACGGCGATCGCCGCGCTGGTCGACCGCGGGCTGCTGGTGCGCAAGCGGGGCGTCGGCACCCAGGTGGTCCGCGCCCGGCTGGACCGGGCACTGGACCTCACCAGCCTGCACGACGACCTGCTCCGCGCCGGCCGGCGACCGGGCACGACGGTCCTGTCCCTCGGCGTGACGCCGGCCGACGCCGAGGTCGCCGACGCGCTGCGGGTGCCCGTCGGGGCGGAGGTCACGGTGCTGCGTCGCCTGCGCAGCGCCGATGGTGAGCCGATCGCGCTGATGACCAATCACCTGCCCGCCGGGCCGGTCGCCCTCGACGCCGACGCGCTGGCGTCGCACGGGCTCTACGCCCTGCTCCGCGCGGCCGGTGTGCGGATCCGGATCGCCGACCAGTCCGTGGGCGCCGCGTCGGCCACCGCCGCGCAGGCCCGGCAGCTCGGTGAGAGACGGGGCGCGGCACTTCTCACGATGACCCGCACGGCGTACGACGACGAGGGCCGGCCGGTCGAGCACGGCCGCCACCTCTACCGCGGCTCGGCCTACCGGTTCTCGACCACCCTCGTGGAACGCTGACGGGGTGACGTACCCGGGGCCCGGCCGGGGCTCGACGACGGAGGTGGCATGACCGAGTACCCGAGGTTCGACGTCCAGGGTCAGGTGGCGCTGGTGACCGGCGCCGCACGGGGCCTCGGTCGCGCGGTGGCCCTGGCGCTGGCCGAAGCGGGCGCCGACGTCGCCCTGGGGCTGCGTGACGTCGACGCCGACGCGGGGCTGGTCGCCGAGATCGAGGCGCTGGGTCGCCGTGCGCTGCCGTTGCCGTGTGACGTGAGCGACCTCGGCCAGGTGACAGCCGCGGTCGACGCCACCGTCGAACGGCTCGGTCGGCTGGACATCCTGGTCAACAACGCCGGCATCGCGCCCGGCAACCCGGCACTCGACGTCGTCGAGGACGACTTCGACCGCACCCTCGCGGTCAACCTCAAGGGCACCTTCTTCGCGAGCCAGGCCGCCGGCCGGGTCATGGTCCGGCAGGGCGGTGGGCGCATCGTCGTCATGGGGTCGCAGGCCGGGTCCGTGGCACTGCCGGGCGAGTCCGTCTACTGCATGACCAAGGCCGCTCTCGCGCACCTCACGAAGTGCCTCGCCGTGGAGTGGGGCGAGCACGGCGTCACCGTCAACTGCGTCGCGCCGACCTTCATCCGCACCGACGGCACGGCGGAGGCGCTGAGCGACCCGGCGTTCGAGGCCGATGTGGTCGAACGGATCGCCGCGCTGCACAGGATCGGTGAGCCGATGGACGTCGCGGGCGCGGTGCTCTACCTGTGCTCGCCGGCCGCGGCGATGGTCACGGGGCACACCCTGCTCGTCGACGGCGGCTGGACGGCCCGCTGAGGCTGCCGCGACACAGCACCGTGCCGTCCGCGACATCACAGGGAATCGTCTGCGACACCGGCCGTTCACCTACCCGGTGACCTCGGTCACGTCGCACGCTGGGCACGGATCGTGTGACCTGATCGACACCGCGTCGGCGTGCATCGAGGGGGCCGGCGTGCCGACACTTGAGGGGTCTGCCGAAGCCTCGGCAGGCCACCTCGTACCGAACAGGGATGCCATGAGCGTCATCCGATCCACCGTCACCACCCTGCGATCCACCACGGCCCGCCAGCGGGCCGCCCGCAGCGAGCAGCGCCGCCTCGAGCGCGAGCTCGCGAGCTACCGCAGCAGCACCGAGCGCCAGGACCTCTACGCGATCCTCTCCCGCCACTCCGCCGAGGAGATCGCACCGATCGAGCGGATCCTCGCCCGCCAGTCGCGTCCGGGTGGTCTCGCCTACCACGGCTGACCACTCCGCACGGTCCGGCCGGTCGCCCAGCGCGGACCGGCGGACCGTGAGACCGGCCCGGGCCCCGGGAAGTCGTACGGGGCCCGGGCCGTCGCACGTTCTACGTCCTTCGGGTCGGGTCGTGGCACGCTGCGGGCATGACGAACGAGGGGCTCAGCGACCAGCCGCTGACGGTCGAGGAGCTGGCCGGTCACGAGGCCGAGCTCCAGCTCGACCGGTTCGACGACGACGACGCGTGGCGGCTGGGCGTCGCCCTGGTCGACGAGGCGCGCCGACGCGGCCTCGCCGTGGTCGTGGACATCCGTCGAGGGGCTCAGCAGCTCTTCCACGCGGCGCTGCCCGGCACCTCCGCCGACAACGACGCATGGGTCGTGCGCAAGTCCCGGGTCGTCATGCGCTTCGGGCACAGCTCGCTGTACATGGGTCAGCTCTGCCGCGACGCCGGCTCGACGCTGGCCGAGAAGTTCGGCCTGCCGTTCGAGGAGTACGCCGCGCACGGCGGCGCCTTCCCGCTGGTCGTGCGCAGTGTCGGCCTGGTGGGCGTCGTCACCGTCTCCGGGCTCCCGCAGGTGCAGGACCACCGCCTCGTGGTCGCGGTGCTGCGTGAGTTCCTCGAGGGGACGCCGGCCTGAGCGGCCGCTCTCCCGCGGTCAGCCGGTGGGTCGTCCCTGCCGTCCCGTCTGTCGCGACCGGCTGCTGGCCATCACGGCGATCACGTCGTAGAGCACCGTGGCAGCGGCGAGCGAGGTGACCTCGGCGTGGTCGTACGGCGGGCTCACCTCGACCACGTCGCCGGCGACCAGCTGCTCGCCGGGCAGTGCCCGCAGCAGCGCGAGCAGCTCGCGCGACGTGAGCCCGCCGACCTCGGGGGTGCCGGTGCCGGGGGCGAACGCCGGGTCGAGGACGTCGATGTCGACCGAGAGGTAGACCGGGGCGTCACCGGCGCGCTCGCGGATGCGGCCGACGACCTCCTCGACGCCCAGCCGGGCGAAGTCCACCGTCCGCACTGTGGAGAACCCGAACCGCGCGTCGTCGACGAGGTCGGCAGCGTCGTAGAGCGGGCCGCGGATGCCGACGTGCGTCGACGCGTCGGGCAGCAGCAGGCCCTCCTCCGACGCGCGACGGAACACGGTGCCATGGGTGCGCTCGGCGCCGAAGTAGGTGTCCCACGTGTCCAGGTGGGCGTCCAGGTGCACGACCGCCACGGGTCCGTGTGCCGCGACGACCGCCCGGAGCGCGCCGAGTGCGACCGTGTGGTCACCGCCGATGGTGAGCAGCCGTCGCCGGTCGCTGACCAGCTCGCCGGCCTGGTCGGCGATCTGCCCGAGCGCCTCGTCGATGTCGAACGGGTTGCACGGCACGTCCCCGGCATCGACCGCCTGCAGCACCCGGAACGGCGCGACGTCGACGTCCGGGTGGTACGCGGGTCGCAGGTGGCGGGACGCCTGCCGCACCGCCGCCGGGCCGAACCGCGCGCCCGGCCGGAAGGAGACGCCGCCGTCGAACGGTGCGCCGAGGATCGCGACGTCGAAGTCCCCGACCTCGTCGACGCGCGGCAGCCGGGCGAACGTCGAGGCACCGGCGAACCGCGGCACCCGGGTGCCGTCGACGGGACCGACGATGTCGGCGTGGTCCATGGTGTCTCCCTCAGTCGCTGACGACGGGCTGCGGGAACACCCGCGGGGTCAGGCCGAGGGCCCGGACGTGGTCGGCGATGTCACCCGCGGTGGCCAGCCACAGGCCGGGCAACGAGGTCATGTCCTCGACCAGCCGCTCGAGCGCCCGGGCGCGGGCCGGCCGGCCGGACAGGAACGGGTGGTTGGTCAGGGTGAAGCAGCAGCCCTCGTCGTACATCGCGTCGAGGTCGGCGCGCCACATCGACAGCGCCTTCTCGGGGTCCTCGATCAGGCCGGACCCGAACAGGTCGGGCAGGAAGGCGTACTGCTCCCAGTCGTCGAGCGCCCAGTGCACCGGGATCTCGACGATCGAGCGGGCGCCCGGCTGCGGGCCCTCGGCCAGCTCGTACGGCAGCTCGCCGTCCATCAGGCTGGAGTCGTAGAGGAAGCCTCTGTCCAGCAGCAGTCCCGGTGTGGCGTACGTCGTCTCCCACATGGGTGCCCGGTAGCCGGTCGGCCGCGTCCCGGTGACCTTCTCCAGCGCGTCGAGGCCGCGGTCGAGCATCGCCGCCTCCTCGGCCGGGGTCATTCCGGTGACGGCCTCGTGCAGGTAGCCGTGGTGGGCGATCTCGTGGCCGGCGTCGCGCACCCGGCGCAGCAGGTCCGGGTACCGCTCGGCGGTGAAGCCGGGGCAGAAGAAGGTGGCCCGCACGTCATGGCGGGCCAGCAGGGCGAGCAGCCGCGGCATGCCGGTGAGCGGGCCGTACGCCTGGTGCGACATCACCGAGAGCCGGCCCGCCGCCGAGGGGTCGATGGTGAGGACGACCGCTTCGGCGTCCAGGTCGAACCCGAGGGTGGCCGCGGCCTGCTTTCCCCGGGGCCACCGGACCGGCTCGGCAGGCAGGGTCGCGTCGTGGCCGGCGGCCCCGGTCGTCATGCCCCGCCCTCGTGACGCGTGAGCGTCGCGTCGCGCCAGGTGGCTGCCGCGGCGTCGGCGTCGCGGACGAAGTCGACGTCGTGCGGCCGGCCGAGCCACTGCAGCGACACCGGCGCCAGGGCTCGCTCGGCGACCACCGCACCGCGGGCGACGACCCAGAGCGGGGTGACCTGGCGGCGGACGGCGTCCATCCGCGACGAGGCGGGCAGCACGACGAGGTCGGCCGGGCGGCCGGGCTGCACGCCGTAGGACTCGCCGAGCCCCAGGACCCGGGCCGCCCGGCCGGAGACCATCTCGAACGTCTCGGCGATCTCGGCCTGGCCGGTGAGCTGCGCTGCGACCACGCCGGTGTGGGCCAGCAGCATCGGGCTGCCGGTGCCGAGCGGGAACCACGGGTCCATGACGTCGTCGCTGCCGAAGGCGACGTTGACGCCCGCGGCGAGCATCTCCTTGACGCGGGTGAGCCCGCGCCGCTTCGGGTAGCTGTCGAACCGGCCCTGCAGCGCGAGGTTGACCATCGGGTTGCTCACCAGGTGGATGCCGGCCCGGCCCAGCAGCCGCTCCAGCTTGAAGGCGTATGCGCCGGTGTAGCTGCCCATGGCCGTGGTGTGGCTCGCGGTGACGCGGTCGCGCAGCCCGGTGCGCATCGCGAGGGTGGCCAGCACCTCGACGAAACGCGACTGCTCGTCGTCGATCTCGTCGCAGTGGGCATCGACCGGCCGGTCGTACCGCTGCGCGATGTCGAGCGCGATCTCCAGTGAGCGGACGCCGTCCTCGCGGGTGTCCTCGAAGTGCGGGATCGCGCCCACGACGTCGGCGCCGCGGCGGACGGCCTCCTCGAGCAGCTCGGCGCCGCGCGGGAAGGACACGATGCCCTCCTGCGGGAAGGCCACCACCTGGAGCGTCATGACGTCGCGCACCCGGTCGCGCAGCTCGAGCAGGGCGTCGAGCGCGGTGAGGTCGGGGTCGGTGACGTCGCAGTGCGACCGGACGGCCAGCACGCCCTGTGCCGCCTGCCAGCGCAGGACCTGCTCGGCGCGGTCGATCACGTCCTCGCGGGTCACCGTGGCCTTGCGCTCGGACCAGACCGCGATGCCCTCCCACAGGGTGCCGGAGGCGTTGAACCGGGGCTGGCCCGCGGTCAGGGTGGCGTCGAGGTGGATGTGCGGCTCGACGAACGGTGGCCGCACGAGCGCACCGGCGGCGTCGATCTCGACCTCGCCGAGCCGCTCCGGCGCATCGGTCGTGTGCCGCTCGACGGCGGTGACCTGCCCGGCGTCCACGTGGACGTCGACGAGGTCACCGTCGTCGAGCAGACGGGCCCGGCGGATGCGGAGCTGGGTCAAACGCGCGCGCCCGTGCCGGCGGCGCCGTCGCCGATGCCGGCGCTGGTGCGCCGCTTCATCGCGAGTGCCGCGTAGATCAGGCCGGCCGTCAGGGAGCCGGCCAGCCAGGACAGGTCGGTGTTGCCGAGCGCCTTCGCCCCCGGACCCTGCAGCGCGGTCGGGATGCCGAACTCGAAGAACCAGGTGGCGAAGATGCCGACCACGAACGCGATGATCGCGTCCCACTTGAAGTCCTCGAGCCGTGACGACCCGGGCGGGTCGAACAGCGCCGGGATGTCGACCCGCTGACGGCTGACCCAGTAGAAGTGCACCAGCATGACCGCCCCCCACGGGGCGACCCAGGTGACCATGCTGGCCAGCCAGCCGTCGAGCGCGAGGGCGAAGTCGTCCTGGTAGACCAGCCACACCGTGAAGACCGTGGCCAGGCTGCCCACGACGTAGGCCACGACCCTGCGGTCGACCTTGATGTCCAGGGTCTGCGCGCACACCGAGGCGCTGTAGATGTTGAGGATGTTGGTCGCGATCGGCCCGTGGATGACCAGCAGCAGCACCGGGATCGCCAGCGCGCCGAAGGAGTCGACGATCAGCTGGCCGGGGTCGACCTCCTGGCTGACGGTGGCCAGGGTGGCGCCGAGGACTCCCAGCCAGACCACCGGGATGAACTGGCCGAGGGTGCTCGCCGCGTAGAGCTTGCGGGCCGGCATCTGGCGTGGCACGAAGCGCGAGTAGTCCGAGGCGTAGGCGAACCACGAGATGCCCCAGCCGATGCCGATGGCCGTCATGATCGTGCTCATCGCGCTGATCCGCGCGGTCCCCTCGAGGCCGGTGCCGGCGTAGCCCCAGTCGATGTCGACCTGGGTCCACGCCACGACGGTCATGGCGGCCAGCACGACCAGGGTGACCGGCACGGTGTACTTCTCGAAGGACGCGATGGCGCGGAACCCGTAGGCGGCGATGAGGACCTGCAGCGCCATGATGACCAGGACCGTGACGATCTTGAGGCCGTTGCCGCCGTCGATGCCGATCTCGCCGAACAGGCTGGTCACCAGGTCCAGGACGATCCAGGTGTTGATGGCGCACCAGCCGGTGGCGATCACGAACTGGAAGGCGGTCGGCAGGTACGCCCCCCGCCGGCCGAAGGCGCTGCGGCTGAGCACCATCTGGCTGACGCCGGTGCGCTGGCCCATGAGCACGAAGAAGCCGAAGACCGCCATGCCGATGACGTTGCCGACGACCAGCACCGTGACGGTGTCGGCCAGTGACAGGCCCAGCACGATGCCGAGGGCGCCGAGGACCCAGTTGATGGGGGCGATGTTGGCTCCCGCCCAGATCCAGAACTGGTAGGAGGCGGTCGACGAGCGGAACTCGTCGGGCACCGGGGCGAGGCTGTGCTCGCCGTGCCAGTCCGGCTCCCCGACCTCGTCGCGCGCGGTGTTGAGGGTGGTCACAGGGGCCTCCTGGTGGGCAGCGGGCGGGGTGGGAGCCGACCGCAGCCTGCCGTGGGACAAAAGACTGCGCAACGGACGCAGTGACCGCAATACTCACCCCGACGACGGACACAGTGTCCGCAGCCGGGCGAGACGTGTCGGACGCTGCGGGCGGGGCGACGGACGGGGCGCGACGATGGCACTGACCCTGGCTGCGGTGCTGGCGCACCCCGCGCTGCAGCACTCCCGGCCGTTGCTGCTGGCCGGCGACCCGGCGACCCGCACCGTCCGCTGGGTGCACAGCAGCGAGATCTTCGACATCGCCCGCCTGCTGCGCGGCGCCGAGCTGCTGCTCACCACCGGTCTCGGGCTGGTGCCGTGCGCGCCGGAGGAACGGCGTCAGTACGTCCGGGCGCTGGCCGAGACAGGGATCGCCGGGCTCGCCCTCGAGCTGTCCGACAGCTTCTCCGAGGTGCCGGCCGAGATGGTCGACGAGGCCCGCCGCGTGGGGCTGCCGTTCGTGGTGCTGCGTGAGGTCTACCCGTTCGTCGAGGTGACCGAGCAGGTGAACAGCGCCATCCTCGACTCGTCGGTCGGGCGGCTGAGGCACGCCGACGAGGTGGGCCGCGCGCTGTCCCTCGTGCTGCTCGAACGCGGTGGGCTGGACGCGCTCACCGGCACGCTGGCGCAGCTGCTCGGCCGGCCGGTCGTGCTGACCGATGCGACCGGCGCCCTGCTGGCCACGGCCGCCGACGACCCGGCGGAGGTGCTCCGGGCGCCGGTGGCGTCGGCTCCGGTCAGCGCCGACGGCATCCTGCTCGGTGGGCTGGCCGTGGGTGGCGTCGACCCGCCCGACCTGCTGCTGCAGGCGGCGATGGACCGCGCACCGGAGATCCTCGCGCTGGAGGTGCTGCGCAGCCGGCAGCAGCCACTCCTGCTGGGCCGGGACCGACGCGACCTGCTGGTGCGGATGCTCGAGGGTGCCCCGCAGGAGCCCGGCGCCCTGGAGGCGCACGCTGCCGCGTCCCGCATCCCCGCGAACGCCCGCTGGGCCGGCCTGGCGGTGGCCGCCGCCGGACCGGGGACCGCCGTGGCGCAGGCGCAGGACGTCGCCCGGTCGGCCGACGTGCCCCTGCTCGTGGCAGACGTCGACGGCACGGCGTACGGGCTGCTCGCCCTGCCCGGCAACGACCCGGCGGCCGCGATGGGCCGGGTGCGGGCGGCCCTGCAGACCGCTCCGGGCGGACGCTCGGCACTCGGCCCGGGCGCGCCCGTCGCCTCCGCGGGTCGCAGCCTGCGCGCCGCTCGGCAGGCCCTGCAGCTCGACCCGGTGGCGACGTCGTCGCAGCGGCCGGTGCTCGCCGACGAGCGGGTGGTCGAGCGTCTGCTGGGCGCCGTCCCGGACGCCGTGGCCCTCGACGACCTGGTCGACGAGCAGCTCGGCGCGCTGCTGGCCGCCCCGCGCGCCGACGTGCTGCTGCGCACCCTGGCCGCCTACCTCGACAGCGGCTGCTGCAAGGCGGCGACGGCGCGGTCCCTGCACCTGCGGCGGCAGTCGGTGCACCAGCGCCTGGCCCGCATCACCGCGCTGCTCGGCCACGACCTCGCCGACCCCCGCCGCCAGACCGCCCTGCGCCTGGCCCTCACGGCCCGTGCCCGGCACTGAGCAGCGGCGTCCCGGACCGTCGTGCGGCCGTGAGGGAGCGATGCCGGCACCGTCCGGCCCGGCGCACTGGCGTCGCCGGATGCTCAGGCCAGCCGTTCCCGCAGGCCGGTGGCGCGGGCGGCGGGGCGACCCACCGCCTCGCGGAGTGCCTCGGCCGAGCCGATGACGCGCACGTGGCTCATGGCCCGGGTGACCGCGGTGTAGAGCGTCTCGCGGGTGCCGAGCGGTGACCCGGCGGCGGGCAGCAGAACGGTGATCCGCGCGAACTGGCTGCCCTGGCTGCGGTGCACGGTCATCGCGTGCAGCGGGCGGACCGCGCCGAGGCGGACCAGCGGCACCTCGATCGGCGCGCCGCCGCGGCCGAAGACCGCGACCAGCCCGCCGCGGCCGTCGTCGACCACCACCCCGGTGTCGCCGTTGTAGAGACCGATCTCGTAGTCGTTGGCCGTCACCAGCAGCGGCTCACCGGCGTACCTGCCGTCGGGCCGCGGCGAGACCGGGTGCTCGTCGGCGACCCAGCGCGCGGCCAGGGCGCTCCAGTGCGCGACGCCCCGCGGGCCGCGGCGATGGGCGCACAGGAGGCGGTGCCGGTCCAGCGCCGCGAGCGCGCCGGCCGCATCGCCCGCCCCGGCTGCCGCGAGCAGCGCCGAGCCGTTGACCACGACGTCGGCGCGTACGGCGTCGAGCTGGGCGGCGGTCAGGGGTGCCCCGTCGGCGACCTCGACGAGCTCGACCTCCGTGATGCCGCCGTCGCGGAGCACGTCGAGGGCGTCGTCGGCGCGACCCGCCTGCACCGCGTCGGCCAGCAGCGCGATGCCGCTGGTCGCGGGGAACCGCCGGTTGGTCGAGAGCGATGCGACGGCCGCGCCCGACGGCGCGGCGACCAGGTCGCCGAGGACGGCGCCGGCCTCGACCGAGGCGAGCTGGTCGGGGTCGCCGACCAGCACCAGCCGGGTCGAGGGCCGCAGCGCCTCGAGCAGCCGGGCCGTCATCGTCAGCGACACCATCGACGCCTCGTCGACCACGACCACGTCGACCGGCAGCCGGTTGGTGCGGTCGTGGCGGAACCGGCTGCGGGCGTCCGGCCGCCAGCCGAGCAGCCGGTGCAGGGTTGTCGCGGGCAGCTCGCCGAGCCGCGCGCGGTCCTCGTCGGGCAGCTGCGCGGTGGACGACCGGACCGCCTCCTCCAGCCGGGCGGCCGCCTTGCCGGTCGGGGCGGCCAGCGCGATCCGCAGGCCCGGGTGCTGCTCGCGCAGGAGCGCCAGCAGCCGGCTCACGGTGGTGGTCTTGCCGGTGCCGGGCCCCCCGGCGAGCACGCTGACCCACGACTGCGCGCAGGTCCGGGCTGCGTCCCGCTGGTCGTCGTCGCCGGCCGCGAACAGCCGGGCCAGGCCGCGCGCGAGCACGTCCCTGTCCAGGTCGTCCGGCCGGGTCGCCGACCGGGTGCGCAGCTCGGCGGCGACCTGCTCCTCCTGGTCCCAGTAGCGCGCCAGCCACAGCCGGGACCCGGCCATCCGCAGCGGGCCGGGCTCACCGGCGGTGCCGACGAGCGGGCTGGCCGCGCAGCGCGAGACCCAGTCGGCGGGCCAGTCCAGGGCGACCTCGGCCACCGGGGTGCCGGGGTCGTCGTCGACGTCCGGGCTGGTGGTCGCCTGCGCCGTGTCGAGGTCCAGCACGACCGAGCCGTGCCGGGTCGAGCGGACCACCAGCGCGGCGGCGAGCAGCACCGCGTCGTCGGTCTCGCCGCCGATCCGGCCGAGCCGCTGCGCGACGTGCACGTCGGCGGCCGTGAGGATGCCGGCCCGGTTGAACGCCGCGAGCAGCCCGTCGGCGCGTAGCGCGAGCGACATGTCGGGGGTCGCGGTCATCGCCGGCCCGCCAGCAGGTCGGACAGGCCGGTGACCAGCCCGGTCGGCGGGCGCCAGGAGAACACGCCCGGGACGTCGCCGTCGGAGGTCTGGACGCCCGGGCCGGACATCCCGCGCAGGAACAGGTACAGGCAGCCGCCGAGGTGCACGTCCGGGTCGTACCCCGGCTGACGCCACCGCAGGTAGCGGTGCAGGGCGACGGCGTACAGCAGCGCCTGCAGCGGGTAGTGCGCCTCGACCATCGCCGCCTCGGTCGCGGCCGCCCGGTAGTGCCACGCGGTCAGCGGCTCGTCGTACCCGCCGAGCCGGTTGGTCTTGTAGTCCACGACGAGGTACCGCGGCCGGTCGCTGCCGCCGACGCGCAGCACGGCGTCGACGCTGCCGGTGAGGTAGCCGCGCAGCGGCACGTCGGGCAGCTCGGCCAGCGCGTCGGCGTACGACGACAGCGGCCCGGTCGGCACCTCGGCCCGCCACAGGGGGACCAGGTCGCGCAGGACGACGTCGGCGCGCACCTCCGGCGACGCCGGCTCGTCGCCGCCGGCCAGGGGCAGCTCGAAGTCCAGCTCGGGCAGCCGGTCGGTGGCGGCGAGGTCACGCAGTGCCGCGTTGTCGGCGAGCGGGCCGAGGGGGGTGGCGAGGGCGGTCAGCAGCCCGCCGGTGAGGGCGCGCGGGTCGAGGTCGGGGGCGAACCGGGCGACCTGGGTCGTGACGGCGGCCGCCACGGCCGTGTCGTCGGCGGGGTCGTCGATCTGCTCGAGCACGGTGTGCACCAGGGTGCCGAACGCCGCGCCGCCGGGGAGGGAGTCCCACGCCGACGGGAGGTCGCGCAGGGCGGCGTCACCGGGGGCGCCGGTCGCGTCGACGTCCTCGAGGTCGGCCTCGTCGTCCTTCTGCCCGACCTCCGGCTCGCTGCCCAGCCGCTGCTCGTGCGCGGTCGAGGTGAGCGCGCTGTACGACGTCCGGCGCCAGCCGGCGTCCAGCGGCCGGGTGAACGCGGCGAGCTGCAGGGCCGGCGCCCGGCGGGCGGCCGGCGACCACACCTCCGGCGGCCGGGCGCGGACCACCTCGACGCCGAGCCCGCCGTCGCTGCGGGCGGCCCGGGCCCGGAACGCGGCCAGCGCGGTCGCGTCGTCCGGCACCGGGACCTGCAGCGGCGCGACCGTCGGCCCGTCGTGCAGGAGCAGCCGGTGCACGGGCGAGGTCGGGGTGTTGTACGACGGCGCCCACCACACGAGCAGGTGCGACTGCGCGCGGGTCAGCGCGACGTAGGTGAGCCGCAGCTCGTCGTCGGTCTCCTCCTGCTTGTGGGCCCTCGCGTGTGCCGCCCAGCCGGGGCTGCCCGGGCCGCCGACGTCGCGGACCCGGTGGTGGTCCTCGTCGTGGAACACCGCGGTGGCCGGCTCCCGGCCGCCCCAGTTGTCCCAGCCGAACGGGACGAGCACGACCGGGAACTCGAGGCCCTTGCTCGTGTGCACGGTGATGACCTGCACCGCGGCCGCGTCGGTCTCCAGCCGCCGGCTGCGCTCCTGCCCGCCTTCGCGGCCGGCCTCCTCGCGGCGGCGGCGCAGCCAGACCAGCAGCGCGGTCAGGCCGAGCTGCCCCTCCAGGGTGGCCTCGTGCATCACCTGCGCGATGTGTCGCAGGTCGGTGAGCAGGCGCTCGCCGCCGACCAGGCCGAGGATCCGCGGCTGCAGCCGGAGGTCCAGCGACACCGCCTCGAACATCGCCGCGACGCCGCGCTCGGCGAGCACCGCGCCCCAGACCCGCAGCTTGAGGGCGAGGTCGTCGGCGAACGTCTCGCCGGCCGCGTCGAGCCCGGCCGCGTCCTTGCCGACGAAGCAGGTGAGGGCCGCACGGCGGACGCGGGTGGTGCGGTGCGGCTGCTCCAGCGCCTCGAGCAACCGCTGCCACTCGGCGGCAGCGGGGGTGGCGAAGACGCTGGTGCGGCCGGTGAGGACGACGGGGACCCCGGCGGCCTGCAGCGCGGTCTGCACGAGCTGGGCCTGGCTGTTCTGGCGCACCAGCACGGCGATGTCGCCGGGCGCGACAGGTCGCTGCGTGCTGCCGTCGCGCGGTCGTACGACGCCGCCGCCCGACAGCAGCGCGACCACCCGGTCGGCCAGGTCGCGGGCGACGAGGTCGCGGGCCGGGCCGGTGCTCAGCGTGCCGCTCTTGGTCAGCGGCTGGCCGTCGCGCGGCACGACCCTCAGCTGCAGCGGCACCACCCCCTCGACCAGCCGCCCCTCGTGCGCGGCCTCGACCGGGAGCACCCGGATCCGTTCGTCGCCGAGGGCCGCACCGCCGAGGACGGCCGCCATGCCGGCGAGCAGCGACGCGTCGCTGCGGTGGTTGGTCGGCAGGGTGCGGACCACCGACGCCGACTCGCGGGCGTCGAGGTAGGCGTGCACGTCGGCTCCGCGGAAGCCGTAGATGGCCTGCTTCGGGTCGCCGATCAGCACCAGGGTCCGGTGGCCGTGGAACGCCTCGCGCAGGATCGTCCACTGCACCGGGTCGGTGTCCTGGAACTCGTCGACCAGCACCACGCGGTACCGCGCCCGCAGCCGGGCCTTCGCCACCGGGCCGGACTCGGGGTCGGTGAGGGTGGCCGCCAGGCGGGTGAGCATGTCGTCGTAGTCGATGAGCTGCTGGCGGCGCTTGCGCCGGTCGACCTCGGCGCGCACCGCCGCGGCGATCCGGGCCCGCTGCCCGGGCAGGCCGTCGGCGCTCGGCGCCGGCAGCAGCTCGGTGGCCGGGTCGGTCGCCGCAGCCGTGGCGAGCGCGAGGAACTCGGCCCGGGTCATGTCGGCCGCCGCGGAGCCGGGGGCGCCCCACTTGCGCAGGTAGAGGTCGTCGGCGACCTCGGTGACCAGGTCGCCGATGCCCTCCATCAGCACCGCGCCGGTGTCGTGGTCGCCGGCGGTGCCGAGCGCCGTCAGCACCTGCTGGCAGAAGCCGTGGGTGGTGGTGACGGTCGCCGCGTCGAAGACGGTGAGCGCGTGCTCGAGCCGCCGCCGGCGGACGGCGACCTCCGCCGGGGCCGCGTCGGCGAGCAGGGCGAGCACCCGGTCGTGCGGCGGCGTCGATCGCCGCCGGGCCGGCCAGCCCGTCGCGCGCGGACACCAGCCGCTCCCGGACCCGCTCCCGCAGCTCGCGGGTCGACTCGCGGCTGAAGCTGACGACGAGCAGCTGCTCCATCGCCACCCCGCCCGCCACGTAGCGGGCCACCAGGTTGGCGATGGTGAACGTCTTGCCGGTGCCGGCGCTGGCCTCGAGCACCGTGGTGCCCTCGGGCAGCGGCCCGAGCAGGTCGAACGGCTCCGGCGCCTCGGGGACGGTCAGCACGGTCGTACGACATCCCTTCCCCCGCGGCGGCTGGGGACGCACGCCACCGCCAGACGCTACCGCCAGACCTGGGCCGAGTCGCTGCGAGCCGTGACCCGCCCCGCCGGAGGTGGCGTACCTCCGCCGGCAGCGGCCTGCACGCCCCGTCCGGCGGCGGTTGATCACGTGCACGTGATCAAACGGCTGGGGTGGGTGGTGGTGGGTGGTGGTGGGTGGTGCGTGGGGGGGGCGGCGGCCGCAGGTGTGACTCGCCCGGCCGGAGGTGGCGTACCTCCGCCGGCAGCGGCCTGCACGCCACGTCCGGCGGCGGTTGATCACGTGCACGTGATCAACCGGCGGAAGGGGGGTCTTGTGCGACGTGGGTCTTGACTTCCTAACGTAGTTAGGACATCCTCGGGTCATGAGTGCTGAGCCCCTCGTGCCGGACCGCCGCCAGCGACGGCGGCAGGAGACGATGGAGGAGGTCCTCGACCACGCGGCCGCGATCATGGCCGAGGAGGGCGTCGCCGGGCTGTCGGTGGGCGAGGTCGCCCGCCGGATGGGGATCCGCCCGCCGTCGCTCTACGTCTACTTCGCGTCGAAGAACGCGCTCTACGACGCCCTGTTCGAGCGCGGTGCCCGGCTGATCCTCGACCGCTTCCGCGCCGAGGTGGAGGCCCTCGACGTCGAGGGGCGGTCGCTGGCGGAGGTGCTGCTGGAGTCGGCGCAGTCCTTCGTCGGCTGGTCGATCGAGCACCCGGCGTACACCCAGCTGCTGTTCTGGCGGCCGGTGCCCGGCTTCGCCCCGTCCGCCGAGGCCTACGCGCCCGCGGTCGAGCTGGTGGAGCTGAGCCGCCGCACGTTCACCGACCTGCAGCGGCACGGCCTGGTCCGCGCCGACGCCGACGTGGACCACGTCCACCGCGACTGGACCGTGCTCACCGCCGGTGTGGTCAGCCAACAGCTGTCCAACGCCCCCGGCGAGCCGCTCGCCACCGGCCGGTTCACCGCGGGGCTGCCCGACCTGGTGGCCATGTTCGCCCGCTACTACGGCACCGATGCCGACGCCCTCACCCGCCCGTCCAAGGCCCGCCCGAAGGAGGCCCGCCGTGTCCGCAACCGTTGACCAGATCGCCGACCGGATCTACCGGATCTCGACGTTCGTCCCTGACCTCGGCCCCACCGGCTTCACCTTCAACCAGTTCCTGGTCGATGCCGAGGAGCCGCTGCTCTACCACACCGGGATGCGGCAGCTCTTCCCCGACGTACGCGCCGCGATCGAGACCGTCCTGCCCGTCGAACGGCTGCGCTGGATCGCGTTCGCGCACCTGGAGGCCGACGAGTGCGGTGCGGTCGACGAGTTCCTCGAGGTCGCCCCGCACGCGCAGGTCGCCCACGGCGCGCTCGGGGTGATGCTCTCGCTGCAGGACCAGCTGCCCCGGGCGCCGCGGGCGCTCGAGGACGGCGAGGTGATCGACCTCGGCGGTGCCTCGCTGGCCCGGCGGGTGGTCGAGATCGCGACCCCGCACGTGCCGCACAACTGGGAGTCGCACATGTTCTTCGAGCAGGAGACCGGGACGCTGTTCCTCGGCGACCTGCTCACCACGCTGGGCAACGGCCCGGCGGTCACCAGCGACGACCTGCTCGAGGGCGCGATCGCGGCCGAGGACCTGTTCCACCAGACCTCCCTCGGCCCGGCCGTCCCCGCGACCTACCGCCGGCTCGCCGACCTGAACCCCACCCGCCTCGCGATCATGCACGGCTCGTCGTACGACGGCGACTGCCCGGCGCTGCTGCGCGCGATGGCCGACGTCTACGAGCAGCGCTACGGCTGCGGCAGCACCGTCGACCTCCCCGCCCAGGCCCTGCCCGCGCACGACGCCCCGGTCGGTGTGACGTCGTGACGACGGCATCGGTGACCGGCCCGACCTCGGCGCGGGTGCCGGTCCTCCCGCGGGACGTGGCGATGCGGCTGGCCGCGCACGAGTACGACGCGTTCGTCGCCCAGCTGCGTGACCTGTCCGCGGAGGACTGGTCGCGGCCGACGGCGTGCCCGGAGTGGGACGTGCACGCGATGGCCTGCCACGTCCTCGGCATGGCGGAGTTCGCCGCGTCACCGCTGGAGCAGGCGCGGCAGTCGCGCGCCGCGAACAAGGCCGGCGGCCTGTTCATCGACGCGCTGACGGCCGTGCAGTCGGCCAAGCACCTCGGCCGTCCGCCGGCCGACGTCGTGGCCCGGCTGGCCGTCGCGGGGCCGAGGGCCGCGGCCGGCCGGCGGCGCACCCCGTCGCTGGTGCGGCGGTTCCCGCTGGCCGGCCAGCCGGTCGAGGAGACCGGGACGCAGACCGAGAAGTGGACCCTCGGCTACCTGACCGACGTGATCCTCACCCGCGACACCTGGATGCACCGCAGCGACATCGCCGCGGCCACCGGCCGGGCCATGACGCTCACGCCCGGGCACGACGGAGTGCTCGTCGCCGACATCGCCGCCGAGTGGGCCGACCGGCACGGGCAGCCGTGCGTCCTCGTCCTCACCGGACCGGCCGGCGGCAGCTGGACGTTCGGGAGCACCGGCACCGGCAGCGGCGCCGACGGCGATCGGCCGGCGTACGAGCTGGACGCGGTGGAGTTCTGCCGCATCCTGGCCGGTCGCGGCGACGGCGACGGGTTGCTCGCGACCCGCGTCCCGTTCTGACCCTGGGCCAGGCCGGACCCTCAGCCCTGGTCCTCGCTCCCGAACCCAGGGCTACGCCGAGTCGGCGTCCGGCACGGCATCCCCGTGCCGGTGCGCGACCTTCCACTCGCCGTCCTCCCGGCGGTAGACCTGGGTGACGCGCAGGGTGTACGTCCGCGCCTCGCCGTCGACCGATGCGCTGGTGTGCTCGTAGCCCACGGTGTAGGCCATGTCGCCGATCACCTCGGCCGCGACGACCTCGTGCGCGTAGGACGTGCAGTCCGACATGGCGTCGCCGAGCTGCCGGAAGAGGTCGTCCAGCTCCGCCTGTCCGGTGGCAGCCCTCCAGGCGCCGAGCACCGTGACCGGCTCCTCCCGCGACCAGATCGCCCGTCGAGGCGCCGCGTCACCGTTGTGCAGCGCCACCTCGGCGTCGCGGAGGCGGGTGTGCACCCAGGCCAGGAAGTCGTCGCGATCGGTCATGGTCCACCTCCGCGGCCGGGGCCGACCGGCTCGACCCGGAGACTTCAGCAAAGCCCGCCGCCGCCCGGTCGGCAAGGGGACAGCCGTGCGGACCGGTCCCGGTCCGTCGACGCGCCACCGTTGACGTCCTGGCTAGCATCCCTGGATGGCCGAGCCCGACCTGATCGCGTGGCTGCTCGACTCCGACCCCGCACTGCGCTGGCAGGTCGAGCGGGACCTCGCAGGAGAACCCCCCGAGGTGTGGGAGGCGACCAGGGCCCGGGTCGCCACCGAGGGCTTCGGTGCCCGGCTGCTGGCCCACCAGGACGACGACGGGCAGTGGGCGGGCGGGGCCTACTTCCCCGCCGACGCCTCACGCGAGGAGCCGGGCCAGCCGTGGACCGCGACGTCGTGGTCGCTCGTCGCACTGCGGGAGTGGGGACTCGACCCGGCGGTGCTGCGGGGTCGGCGGACCGCGGAGCTGCTCGCCGAGAACTGCCGGTGGGAGTACGACGACCTGCCGTTCTGGGGCGGCGAGGTCGACTGCTGCATCAACGCCGCCACCCTCTCCAACGGCTCCTGGCTCGGCGTCGACGTGTCGGCCAACGCCGAGTGGTTCGTCGAGCACCAGCTACCCGACGGCGGCTGGAACTGCGAGTGGGTCGAGGGCGCGCGAGCGGTCCTCGGTGCACTCGACCCTCAACGCGCTCGGCGGCCTGCTGGACCACGAGGTGGCCACCGGGGGGACGGCTGCCACCCGGTCGGCCCGACGGGCCGGTGAGGAGTACCTCCTCGAGCGCCGACTCCGGCGCCGCCGGTCGTCGGGGGAGCCGATCGGCGACTGGGTGGACCACCTGACCTACCCGTTCCGGTGGCACTACTCGACGCTCCGGGCCCTGGAGCACTTCCGGCGGGCCGCTGCTGTCGACCGGCACGAGTCCCGACGACCGGCTGGCCGAGGCCGTCGACGTGCTCCGCGAGGCCCGGCGACCCGACGGCACCTGGCTCCAGGGGTCGCCGCACGTCGGGCGCACCTGGTTCGAGGTCGACGCACCGGAGGGCGAGCCGTCGAGGTGGCTGACCCTCCACGGCCTGCGGGTGCTGGCCTGGTGGGACGGGGCTGCCGGCGCCCGCTCCTGATCGCGCGAGGGATCCGCCCGGGTCACACCTGGGTGCTGACCTCGGCGTCGAGCAGCCGGCCCCAGAGCCGTCGCGCGAGCAGGCCGAAGCGGTCGGTCTCGTCGCGGTGCCAGCCGGGCCCGCCCTCGCCGGGCTCGGGCCGCTGGGTGGTGAGGACGGTCAGCGGTGCGTGCTCGCCGTACAGGAGGACGTGCTCCGGGTCCTCCTGCTCGCCGGGGAAGCGGTCGGTGAGCCACGCGCGCTCGGCGCCCTGCCGCGCGGTCGGGGTGTCGGCGTTGGTGCGGCGCTCGGCGTACGCGGCGGCGGTCTTCACCGGCAGCGGCAGCGGTGAGCGCAGCCCGGCGCGGTACAGCGCGACCAGCTCGGCCAGCGCGTCGGTCGCCTCGGCGGCGGGCAGCGGGTCGAACGTGCTCCGCGTGGCGCGCCTGCCCTGGCCGCGGCCGACCGCGGCCGCCCGCCACTCGCGGTCGGGACGCGCGACGGTGAGGGCGACGAGGTCGATCCAGGCGAGCAGGCGGTGCCGGGCGCCGAGCCGGGAGTAGGTCAGCGAGAGCAGGGTGTCGCCGCGGACGTCGGCGACGGTGCCGGCCAGCCGGGTGCCGTCGGGCAGCGCCACGTCGACGTCGTACGACTCCGGCGGCTGCTCACGGTCCAGCGCCGAGGCGGCCAGCAGGGCCTCGACCTTCGGGCCGATGTCGCGCAGGTGGGCCAGGCCGAGCGGGCCGGGCGGCAGGCCGCCGCGGTGCTGCTCCAGCGCGAGGCAGGCGGCCGGGTCGAGACCGGCCAGCCGTTCGCGCAGCACCCGCTCGCCGACGGCCCACTGCTCGAGGGCGTCCAGCTCGACCGGCAGCGCGTCGGCGGGCTCGTCCTCGCCGCGGGTCTCGGCGACCTGCAGCCGCTGCCGCAGGAAGCCGCGCGCCGGGTGGGTGAGCAGCCGCCGCAGGTCGGCGAGGTCGACGTCGGCCGGTGGCTGCGCGGGCAGCGCCCCGCCGTAGACCGGGAGCTGCTCGGTGCGCGGGCCGGCGGCAGCCTGCGCCCCGGCGTACGAGAGCGGGTCGAAGGAGAAGGAGCGGTCGGGCAGCAGCGCGCCGGGCTCGAAGTTGCGCGGGGCGAACGGCTGCAGCGGGTGCGCGGTGGTGACGGCGTCGCGGACGCGGGTGCCGGTCGGGCCCTCGACGACCCGGGCGGTGCGGTCGAGGGCGTCGAGCAGCTCGCCGAGCGGGACGGCCGGCGGCACGGGCGCGCCGGTGCGCTCGTCGGCGCCGGTGTAGGTGATGACCAGGTGGTCCCCGGCGGCGCAGATCGCGTCGAGGAGGAGCTGGCGGTCCTCGCTGCGCGGGTCGCGCTCGCCGACCCACGGGTCGCGGGCCAGCACGTCGTCGCCGTCCTGGCCGGCCTGGCGGGGGAACACGCCGTCGTCGAGACCGAGCAGGCACACCACCCGGTGCGGCACCGAGCGCATCGGCACCAGCGTGCAGACGGTGAGGGTGCCGGTGCGGAAGCTCGCGCGGGTGGGCCGGCCGGCGAGGCTGTCCGCGAGCAGCGCGCGGACGTCGGCCAGGCCGAGCAGCGCGGTGCTGCCGTCGGCGGCCTCCGCGACGTCGCCGAGCTCGCCGCGCAGCTGCAGCAGCTGCCAGGCGGTGTCGTACGTCGTGGCGGCCAGCCCGGTGACGGCGTCCTCCAGCCCGGCCATCCAGCGCGACGCGGTGTGCCGGCCGGACATCAGCGCCTGCGCGGCGTCGACCCGGTCGACCAGCTCGGCCAGCCGGCCGGCCAGGTCGATGTCGGAGCTGTCGACGTCGTCGAGCGGGACGACCCCGCCCCAGCTGGTCCGGTCACCCTCCATCGCCGCGCCGAGCAGCAGCCGGTCGAGGCCGTCGCGCCAGGTGCCCTGGGTGAGGTCGCCCAGTGCCCAGGTCGCGCGGTGCTCGCCGTCGAGGCCCCAGCGGACGCCGGCGCCGACGGTCCAGTCGCGCAGCCGCTCGAGCGCGTCGTCGTCGAAGCCGAACCGCTCCCGGACGGCGGGGGTGCCGGCGAGGTCGAGCAGCTGGCTGGCGGTGAGCCGGGCGGTGCCGAGCTCGAGCAGCTGGGACAGCACGGCGAGCAGCGCGTTGGTCTGCCGCAGTGCACGGTCGGCGAGCCGGACGCGCAGCCGCGCGGCGGGGTGGGCGGCGTCGTCCTCGGCGCCGATCGCGAAGGTGGCCGCGATGATCGGGGCGAACGTCTCGACGTCCGGGCACATCACCAGCACGTCGCGCGGCTCGAGCGTCGGGTCGTCGGCGAGCAGCCCGACGACGACCTCGCGGAGCACCTCGACCTGGCGGGTTCGGCCGTGGCAGGCGTGCACCTGGACGCTGCGGTCGGCGGGTGCCAGCGCCGGCGGGTCGGACGGGACGCGGTCGGCGGCGAGGTCCTGCTGCAGCCGGCCCAGCAGCGTGTGCTCGGCTCGGACCGGACTCGTGCAGCACGGTCGTGCTGCCCGGGCGCGGTCCGGGCGACGAGCTGCTGGAGCTCGAGGACGTCGCGGGACAGGCTGGTGAGCAGCGGGTTGGCCAGCCGGTCCCGGGTGGTGTCGTCCGCGCGGCGCAGGGCCGGGGTCGCGGCGGCGGCGGTGTCCCACAGCGCGGGCGAGGAGTGGTGCAGCCACAGGTGGACGTCGCGGTGCGCGGCGAGCGCGGCGAGCACCTGCAGCCGGGCGGGGGAGAGCCGGCTCGCTCCGAACACCGAGACGCGGCCGGGCAGGGCGCTCAGGCCGGGCTGGTCGCGCAGCCGCCGCGCAGGCGTCGTCGAGCAGCTCGGCCGGGCTGGGTGTGCCGAGGGCTTCGCGCAGCCGGCGCCACAGCTCGGCCTGCCAGTGCAGGTCGTCGGGCAGCGGGGTGCCGTCGCCGCGCTCGTCGCGGCCGTCGGCCCAGGCGCGCAGCATCCCGGGGCGGGACCGGCCGTACTCGTCGTACCGGCCGGCCAGCCGGCGCGCGACGGCGAGCCGGCGGCCCTTGTCCTCGGCGCCGGCGCCGAGGTGCCGGGCCAGCGACCGGCACCACGGCTCGCCCGGGGCGGACGCGTCGATGACGTCGAGCAGCGGCCACACCGACCGGGCCGGCGCCCACCGCTCGACCGCCTCCGCGTGCTCGGCGGAGGTCGCCTGCAGCGCCTCGTCGACCAGGGTGCCCGGCCACGGGAAGTCGACGTTCGCGCAGACCCCGTCGCCGGAGTCGGTCCCGAGCACGTGCGAGAGCCGCTGCGCCAGCCACCGCTCGACCCCCTTGGCCGGGACCGCGACGACCTCGGGCGCGAACGGGTCGGCCGCCGGGACGGCGAGCACGTCGGCCAGCCCGCGGGCCAGCGCGGTCCCGCTCGACGACCGGTGCGTGATGAGCGCGATGGCGGACGTCCCTCCCCGTCGTGGTGTCCCCGACAGGATGTCGCATCGGCAGGTGGTGGTCCGGCGCGCCGGGGTCGCGGGGGCCCGCGGTCAGGCGGGCGGCGCGCGGTGGCGGGTGCCGTCCGCCCGGGGGTCTGACACGCGGGATTCCGGTGCCGGGCCAGGTCTAGGGCAGAATCGGACACCACGGCTCCGTGCCGACCGCCCCGCCCCACCGCCCGCGACACCCGGAGCCACCCACCGTGCTCGTACGCAGAACCCTCACGCCACTGATCGCCACGGCCCTGGCGGTGGCCGGGCTCGGTGCCGCGCTGCCGGCCGCGCAGGCCGCGGACGGCGCGACCACGCGCACCGCCCCGGTGCTCGAGAGCGACGCCGCCGGGTCGTCGGCGTGGGACCTCGGCGACCCGGTCGAGGTCGCCGTCACCGGCGGCACCCTGGTCGCGGTCACCCTGACCGCCCGGGACGGCCGGCAGGTGCGTGGCACCGCGAAGCCGCGGCGGTGGGCGAGCACCGGCACGCTGGTGCCGCGCACCACGTACGTCCTGGACGCGACCGCCGTCGGCCCCGACGGCCAGCAGTCCGTCCTGCGCGAGCGGCTCCGCACCGGTGCGCCGTCGCGGGTGCTGCGCGCCACCGTCAGCCCGAACGGCCGCACCGTCGGCGTCGGCCGCCCGCTGGTCGTGACGTTCAACTACCCGGTCCGCCGCAAGGCCGCCGTCGAGGCCGCGCTGCGGGTCCGGACGAGCAAGGCCGTCGGCGCGGCGTCCTGGTCGTGGACCTCGTCGCGGACCGTGCAGTACCGGCCGCGGACGTTCTGGCCGGCCCGCACCCGGGTGTCGGTGGCGGCGGACCTGCGCAAGGTCAAGGCCGCCCCGGGGGTGTGGGGGATGACGGACTCCGACGCCGGGTTCCGGATCGGGCGCAAGTTCGTCATGCGGGTCTCGGACGCGAAGCACCGCCTCGTCCTGCGCCGGGACGGGGTCAAGCTGCGCACCTTCGGGGTGTCGATGGGCAAGTCCGGCTTCACCACCCGCTCCGGGACCAAGGTCATCATGGACACCCACGAGAGCTACCGGATGCGCTCCACCACGGTCGGCATCACCGGCGACGAGGCGTACGACCTCGACGTGCCGTACGCGATGCGGATCACGGCCTCCGGGGAGTTCCTGCACGGGGCGCCGTGGAACCACCACATCGGCGTCGCCAACAAGTCGCACGGCTGCACGAACCTCACCCTCGACGGCGCCCGCTGGATCTTCAACCGGGTCAAGGAGGGCGACCCGATCGTCACCCGGGGCACCGGCCGGTCGACCGAGTCGTGGAACGGCCTCGGCGGTGTCTGGAACATGCCGTGGACGACCTGGGTCAAGGGCTCAGCGCTGAGCTGACCGGTCGGTCTCCTCAGGGCGGTCCCGCCTGTCGGCACAGCAGGACGCCGGCGCGACCGCCCCTGCGCGCCGGATCCGACCAGCCGGGCGATCAGTCCAGTCCCTCGGGAATCGGCACGTAGCTGATCCGCTGGTCCCACGGGACCCACGTCTGCGCACGTTCGGGGGTGATCATCCGGCCTATCGGGCTTGCCACGCACAGCCCGTCGAGGTCCTCGCCGCCGCAGCCGCTGAAGGACGAGCTCGGCCACCGCCTCGCCGATCCTCGGTATGTCGAGGTCCCAGGTGCCGTGGTGGACGCCGTCGCGGATGGCCTGCACGGCATTGGGTGTGCCGTTGCGGGAGACGGTCTTCATCTGGCCGAGCCGTCCGGTCTCGCGCAGCGCCTGCACGGCGCCCAGCATGGTCTCGTCGTTGTAGGGGATCAGCGCATCGAGCTGGTCGAAGTCGTTGAGGATGTTGAGTGTCTTCTCCCGACCGCCTTCGGCGACGTCGGTGACGTTCTTGTAGCGGACGTCCTCGGGATCGTTGACCAGCTGGAGTCCGCAGATGTCCAGTCCGTGCACCAGTCCGAGCATGAGCTCGATGTCGTCGACGACGTCGGGGCCCCCGACGACCGCCACGCGGGCCTGCGGTCCGACGATCGTCCCGAGGTACTCGGCCATGTAGACGCCGTGGTTGAAGTTCGGGTAGACCACCGAGGCATCGACGGGATACCGCGGTCGCTCCAGCGTGATGACGGGGATGCCGGCCTCGCGGGCGGCAGCCACCTCCCGTGCCGGTTCAGCCGGGTCCAGCACCCACACGACGATGGCGTCGACCTTCGCGGCGACGCCGGCGTTGACGGCTGCCCGGAGGGTGTCGAGCCGGTCGTCGTGGCGGAAGTCGGCTGTGATCATGCGCAGCTCGACGTCGTTCTGCCGGAGTGTCAGGGCCAGGTTCTGCCCCAGGACGTCGACGCCGGCATTGCTTCCGACCTGCATGGGGTTCACGTACAGGACGCGCACTGTGCCTCACTCTCCACTCGGTTACCTGGGTGTTCCGGACTGTCGGTCATGTGCTGTTGGCGCCGGTGACCTTCTGCCCGGCGGGTCCTGGACGACGTCACCGGTGCTCGTCCGGGGGCTTCGGTCGGTCGGCGGCGGGCTCCGACCGGCGGCGTCCCGATCTCCGTCGTAGGGGGTGCAACGACAGCTCCCGACCACCGGTGATGCCCGACGGTCGGACGAGCAGGACCACGAGCAGCAGCAGGGCGAGTCCCACTTCGGTCAGCCCGGGCCGTGACGGGATCAGCCAGGGACCGACGGTCGGCCCACGCTCCACCCAGCGCAGCGCCTCGAGTGCGGCTGTGACGGCCAGGGTCCCGACCACGGCGCCCGACACGCTGGTGAGCCCACCGACGACCAGCATGGCGATCGAGATGAAGGTGATGTTCAAGAAGAAGGTGTCGGGGTTGATGGATCCGGCGAACTGCGCGAACAGCGACCCGCCCACGCCGACGATGAACGCACTCAGGGCCCACGCGACCCCGCGCTCCCACCACACGCGGATCCCGGCGGCGCGTGCCGCGACCTCGTCCTCGCGCGACGCAGCCAGCCGAAGCCCCATCCGGGACTGCCGGAACAAGACGCCGGCGACGACGGCCGCGCAGCTCCACGCCACCAGCGTCGCGAGGGACGGGCTCTCGGTGTCCAGGATGACGCCCGCACTGCCGCGGGTGAACCGTTCCCAGTTCCTGAACACTCCGTGCATGGCGATCAGGACCGCGACGGTCGCCAGGCTGGCGGTCAGGCCGGACAGTCGCATCAGGGGCAGGCTGACGACGACGGCGAACAGCATGGCGATGAGCCCGGAGAGCAGTGCGGCCTGGAACCCCGACAGCTGCAGAGCCCGCAGCGCCTCGGGCAAGGTCTCGAGCTGGAACTGCTTCTGCCCCGGAGACATCGTGGCGATGACGGTCGTGTAGGCACCGACCCCCATGAACGCCATGTGGCCGAAGGAGAAGACCCCGGAGTTGCCCACGAAGACGTTCAGGCCGATGACCAGCAGCAGCAGGATCAGACCGGTGCCGGTCGCCCGGCTCAGCCGAGAGTCACCGGCGCTGCCGAGCAGCGCGGCGACCACGACCGTGCCGCAGAGCAGCACCAGGAGCTCGCCCACCCGTGCGTAGGCGACCGCGCCACGCAACCTGGCCGGCGAGAACAGGGGTCCGCGACCTGGTGCGCTGCCGGAGCCGCTCCCGTGCTGGGTCACGGCCTACACCCGAGCCGTCAGGGCGGCGACCCTGAAGAGGCCGCCGGGTCGCAGCGCCATCAGAGCGAAGACGCCGAGGAAGAGGAAGGCGTCCCGGTACCCGGCGACCCCATGGGGGAGGGTCTGCTGCAGCACCGTGGTGGCCAGCCCCAGGAGGTACCCACCGACGACGGCCCCGGGGAGGCTGCCCAGACCGCCGATCGCCGCCGCGGTGAAGCCGAACAGCACCGGCGTGAGGCCCATGGTGATGGAGATGCTCCCGGTCTGGCCCACCAGCAGGACGGCCCCGACACCCGCCAGGAGCCCACTGATGGCGAACGCCGTCGCGATGACCAGGTTGCTGCGGACGCCGCACAGCCTCGCCATCTGGAAGTCCTCCGCCGCCGCGCGCATCTGTACGCCGAGCTGGGTGCGGGACATGAACAGGGCCATGCCCACCAGGAGCACTCCGGTCGTCACGACGGTGACGATGCTCAGCCAGCTCACGCGGAGTCCGCCGAGCTGGAGCGACCGGTTGAACAGGGGCACCACGTCGGCCGATTTCGGCAGCGTCGTGAAGACCATCTGGGCCACGTTCTGGAGCAGGAAGCTCAAGGCGAATGACGTGATCAGCAGCGTCGCGGGGCCGGCGCCCCTGATCGGGCGGAACGCGAGACGCTCCATCAGCAGCCCGGTGATCACCGACACCGCGATCGCGATCAGGATGGACACCGGCCAGGGCAGGCCGGCAGTGAGGTACAGCGTGTACGCGCCGACCATGATCAGTTCACCGTGCGCGAAGTTGACCAGCTGCATGATGCCGAAGATCAGTGCGATCCCGAGCGCGAACAAGGCGTAGTAGCTGCCTGCCGTCACCGCATCGACCAGGAACTGGACTGCGTCTGTCACAGCACCTCCCGAGCGCCGAGGTAGATCGCGCCGAGCTCGTCGGGGTGCAGCTCGCCCCGACGAGCCTCGGCAACCATCGACCCGGTCCGCAGCACGTAGCAACGGTCGGCCACCTCCACGGCTCGAGTGGCGTTCTGCTCGACCAGGAGGATCGTCAAGCCGTCGTCGCGGAGAGCCTGGATGGCGTCGATGACGACATCGACGAGGACGGGTGAAAGTCCCAGTGACGGCTCGTCCAGCAGCAGGAGCCTCGGGCGACTCACCAGAGCACGAGCGATGGCCAGCTGCTGCTGCTCGCCGCCGGAGAGCTTGCCGGCGTCCGTCCGGTAGTAGCGGCGCAGGACCGGGAACCGGACCAGTTCGCGTTCGATGTCGCCCTGTACTGCGGCCCTGTCCCGCCGCACGGTGGCGCCGACCCTGAGGTTGTCGGCGACGGACAACGTGCCGAAGATGTGGCGGCCCTCGGGGACCAGCGCAACGCCTTGGCGGACCATGGCCTCCGGGCTCGTCCCGGAGACGTCTTTGCCGTCGAGGGTGACTCGCCCACCCGCCAGCGGGAGCAGACCGGCGATCGCGGACAAGGTCGTCGTCTTCCCAGCGCCGTTGGGTCCGAGCAGACCGACGATCTCGCCGGCGTCGACGCGCATCGAGACGTCGCGCAGGGCCCGGATCCTGCCGTACTGGACGCTGAGATGCTCGACCGTCAGCATGAGCGCCTAGCTCCCGCCGTCGCGGCGGCCCAGATAGGCCTCGAGCACTCTGGGGTCCTTGGCCACCTGGGCCGGTGGGCCCTGGCAGATGGTCTGGCCGTAGTCCAGGACGTGCAGCCGGTCGCACAGGCGCATGATCAGCCGCATGTCGTGCTCGATGACGAGCAGGCCGCAGCCCAGGTCGGTGCGCAGGCTGCTGAGGATGGCGAGCAGCTCGTCGCTCTCGGCCTCGTTGAGTCCCGCGGCGGGCTCGTCGAGCAGCAGGATCCGGGGTTTCGAGGCCAGGGCGCGCGCGATGCCGACGCGGCGCTCCTGTCCGTACGACACGGCTGAGGCAGTCATCTCCGCGATGGCTGACAGGCCGACGAGCCGCAGCACGGCTTCCGTGGTGTCACGGGCAGCCGACCTGGACTCCCCGGTCGCGAAGGCGGCGGCCTCCACGTTCTCCCGCACGGTGAGCCCGCGGAACGAGCGAACGCTCTGGAACGTCCGTGCCACCCCGCCTCGCGCGCGCCGATGAGCTGGCCAGCGGGTGATGTCCTGGCCGTCGAGCAGGACATGCCCGGTTGTCGGGCGCTGGAAGCCGCTGAGCACGTTGACCAGCGTCGTCTTGCCGGCTCCGTTCGGACCGATCAACCCGACGATCTCACCTTCGGCCACCTGCGCGTCCACCTCGACGAGCGCATGCACTCCGACGAAACGGACACCGACGGCGCGGGTCTCGAGCCGGACCGGCCCGCCGCCGGGCGGCGCTGCGGCGTCGAGGGATGTGGAGGCCGTTGACAAGGACTGCACCCGAACCCTTCCGGTCGGCGTCGGGTCCACCCTGCCGTCCTTGTCGTCGTCCGTCGATGGTGGTGCCGATCGCTGGTGACGACCCGGGACGGTGGGTGCGGGGACCAAGTGGTGAGCCGGTCAGCAGGCCTTCTCGCTGACGTTGGTCGGCGTGACGTACTCCAGGAACTTGTCCTTGCCGTTCACCTTCTCGATCACCGCCATCGCACGGCCGATAGGAGCGTGGCAGTCAGTGGTGTAGGTGGTCGAACCGGCCAGCAGGCTCTCGTCGCTGAAGGCTTCGATGGCCTTGGCGACCTCTGCGCCGTCGGTCGACCCCGCGGCCTCGATGCCCTTCACGAGGGTCTCGATGTTCTCGTAGCCGAAGACGACGTAGGCCGGTGCCGTCCACTCCACGCTGCTGAGCAGCTCGTTGACCTTGGGGTTGGGGTCGTCACCCGAGGACGAGACCATCGCCACGTTGTAGAAGTTCGACAGGTTCGGGATCGCCTCGGTCCAGAAGGTGCCGTCGAAACCGGCGCCGCCCATGATCGGGAGGTCGACGCCCCCGGTGCGGAGCTGCTTGATGGCGCTGGCACCGCCGGGCGGGTAGGAGCACATGACGACGAAGTCGACGTCAGCGGCCGAGCGCAGCTTGCTGACCTGACTCGCGATCGAGGGGTCGCTGTTGGCGAAGGTGTCTCGACCGGCGATCGTGCCGCCTCCCTCGGTCCACGTCGTCTCGAACTCCTCGCACAGCGACTTGGAGTACTCGATGCTGGTGTCCTCCAGCAGGTACGGGGCAGTAAAGCTCTTCGACTTCGCGAAGCTCGCCATCACCGCGGACTCGGTGGGCGTGCCGGGGTAGACGTTGAAGTGCAGCGGGCCGAGGCCCTGCTTCCCGAACTCCGGCGCACCGGCGCCGCTGATCGAGACCAGGCCTGCCTTCTGGGCAGCCAGCGCCGCCGGTGCCCCGAAGTCGTAGTCGACCGTCGTGACCATGAAGTCCGCGCCGTCGTCGAGCACCTGCTGGGCCGCAGACTGGATCTGCGCCTGGTCGGACTTGTGGTCGACGACGATCAGCTCGAGCTGCCGCCCCAGCACCCCGCCCTGCGCATTGATCTCGTCGATGGCGTACTGCATGCCGGTCGTCTGGCCCTCGTCGTACAGCTGGAACGGCCCGGACTCGGCCACCGCTGCGCCGATGACGATCGGGTCGTCGTTGGCCGCCGAGCTCGAGCTGCTCCCGGGTGACGGCGAGTCCGCGGAGTCCTCGCCCGACCCACAGGCGGTCGAGACGGTCAGGACCAGCCCGACTGACAGGATGAGGTTGATCCGTCGCATGTCAGATCTCCAGGAGAGTAGGGACGCCGCATCGGCTCCGACGACGTCGCGACCCTAGACGCCACGTACGTATAACCGCAATGACTTGGCGGAATCAGTTCGGATAAGTGGCGTCCGAAGGCGCTCTGCGCCGAATCTCGAAGTCCTCAGGGACCGGGTGCCCGGGACGGGCGGCCCCGCCCACCGGGGGCGCGATACGGGCTGCGCGCCGACCCGGTCCCGGCTAGACGATCTCCCACTCGTAGGAGAACTTGACGACCTTGAGGATGATGGAGGTCTCGACGTCCTCGACCCCCTCGATGGAGCCGAGTCGGTCCGTGACGAACTCGAGCAGGTGCTCCTGGTCGGTGAAGAACGCCTCCACGATGACGTCGTAGCGGCCGGCCGACATGCCGACGTAGCGCACCTCGGGCAGCTGTCGCAGGTGGTCAGCCACCGTGTGGATGTCGGTGAGCTTGAGCGAGAGACCGATGAGGGCGGAGAGGTTCATCCCCACGGCGGCCGGCGTGGGCACGGCGACGATGTTGATCAGGTGCTCGTCGAGCAGCTGGGCGATCCGCTTGCGGACCGTCGTCTCCGTCACGCTGAGTGCCCGCGCGATCTCGGTGTTGGCCATCCGGCCGTCGCGTTGGAGCATCTTGATGATGCGCCGGTCCAGATCGTCGACCGTGTGGCTGCGGGTGCCTCCGGGGCGGGTCGGCTCGAGTGGCCCGGCGCCGTCGTTACGCTTGCTGGCCATGTCGTCTCCAGGTCGAATATCGGATCTGTGAGCGGTGAACGAATCGAAAATTGGCACGAGAAGTGCCGAAAGGCTTGACCTTCGACTCTAACGGAGGGAAAGTTTGCGCCCTAGCCGTGCGGCGGACCCGGGGGAGAGTGCGTTGGTCAGTCAGGACGCGGAGGCTCCGGAGCCCTGCAGGTGCGCAGCTGACCACTCCCGTCGGGTCCATGCCCGGTGGGTGGCCGGGCGCTCTCGGACGTTGTGCCCATGGTGAGCCGGAACGGCACCTGCCCGGGTGGAGCGGTCCGGCCGGCCCACCATCCCACGGAGAAGCCATGACCGACCTGTCCCAGCTGAAGCGCCACCTGACCGACGACGGGGTCCGCTATCTCTTCGGTGCCTACACAGACCTCCACGGCGTCCCGAAGTCCAAGTGCGTGCCCGTCGACCACCTCGAGGACATGGCTGCCGGCTCCGAGCTGTACACGGTCGGTGCCCTGGACGGCATGGGCGAGCTGGGTCCCAACGAGGACGAGTGCGTCGGGATCCCTGACCTGTCGGCGCTGACCGTGCTGCCATGGGACAAGCGGTACGCCGTCGCGCCGGCGAACCTGTTCCTGCACGGCGAGCCCTACAGCCACGACTTCCGTCATCTGCTCCAGCGTCAGGTCGCCGAGGCGGATGCCATGGGCTTCCGCTGCAACATGGGCGTCGAGCCGGAGCTCTACGTCCTGCGACGCGAGGGCGACGACTGGGTCCCGTGGGTCGTCGAGGACACCGTCAACCTGCCCACCCGCGGGTACGACCTCGAGACCACGATGCTCGCCGACACGTTCCTGGAGCCGATGGTCCAGCACATGAACGAGCTCGGCTGGGACGTCTACTCCTTCGACCACGAAGGGGGGGACGGGCAGTACGAGTTCGACTTCGCCTACACCGACGTGCTCGAGATGGCCGACCGGATGATCATCTTCCGGCTCATGGCCAAGCATGTGGCCCGGTCGCTGGGCTGCATCGCGAGCTTCATGCCCAAGCCCACCCAGACCTCCTTCGGCTCGGGGGCTCACCTCAACCTCAGCCTCGCTGACAAGGCCACCGGCCGGAACCTGTTCGAGAAGGACACCCACGGCACCGGTCACCAGGGCCTGATCCCGGTCGAGGACGGTTACGAGGAGGTCGCCTACCACTTCACCGCGGGTGTCCTCGAGCACGCCGACGCGCTCACCGCGGTGCTCGCGCCGACGGTCAACTCCTACAAGCGACTGCTACCGCGCGGTCTGATGAACGAGATCTCGTGGGCTCCCGTGTACCGGGCGTACGGCTACAACAACCGCACCCTCATGCTCCGCCTGCCGGTCAACCGCCGTTGCCTGGAGATCCGGATCGCCGACAGTGCCGCGAACCTCTACCTGGGCACCGCACTGGTCCTTGCGGCAGGCCTCGACGGCGTTCGCCGGCAGCTCAAGCCCGGCGACCCCGTGAACATCGACACGTACTCCGTCAGCGAACGCGATCTGCAGACGGCGGGCGTCCATCGCCTGCCGTCCACGCTCGGCGAGGCGATCGCGGAGTTCGAGGCCAGCGACTTCGCCCGTGACGTGCTCGGGGACGAGCTGCACGCCACCTACGTCGAGGTCAAGAAGGCCGAGTGGCTCGAGTACAACACCGTGGTCAGCGCCTGGGAACGCGACCGCTACCTGCGGCTGTGGTGACGACGTCTCCGACGGAGGGGGTGACCCGTGGTCGACACCGCGTCTAGCCCGCCCGGCGGCACCCGCTTCGACACCAGCGCGGCGAACCAGATCGCGCTGTCGCGCCTGACGGGGGCCGAGCCCGTCCTCGTGGACGTGCTTCCTGCCGGCGAGGTCGTCCCCGGAATGACTCCGGAGATGATCCTGACCTCCGGCGCGCCGTTGCCGTGGGAGGAGTACGACGGCGGGCAACGCACCGCGATCATCGGCGCAGCCCTCTACGAAGGGCTCGCGACCGATGCGGCCGACGCCGACGCGAGACTCACCGACGGCCGGATCCACCTCGCTTCCAACCACGACCACGGGTGCGTCGGTTCCGTGGCCGGCGTCTACACCGCGTCCATGCCGGTGTTCGTGGTCGACAACCCGGTCCATGGGAACCGGGCATTCTGCAACTTCTACGAGGGTGAGTCGCGGCGGCGGCTGAACTACGGCGTCTACGACGAGGGCGTGGCCCGAGGGCTGCGGTTCCTGGAGCAGGAGATCGCCCCTACGTTGCAGGCCGCGGTCCGGCGCTCGGGCGGCGTCCCGCTGAAGCCGATCATCGAGCGAGCCCTCCGCATGGGGGACGAGCTGCACAGCCGCAACACGGCGGCGACCACTCTGTTCACCCGCGAGCTGACCCCTCACCTGGTCGACATGGCGAGCGAAGGACAAGGGCCGGCTGTGCACACGACGCTGGACTTCCTCGGTGCCAGCGACTACTTCTTCCTGCGCTTGGCGATGGCCGCCGCCAAGGCGACGGCCGACGCCGCCCGGGACGTCCCCGGATCCAGCATCGTCACGGCCATGACGATCAGCTGCCGCAACTTCGCGATCAGGGTGTCCGGGCTCGGTGACGAGTGGTTCCTCGGGCCGCAGCCCGACGTGAGCTGCAAGCTCTTCGACGGGTTCACCGACGAGGACATCCAGTGGATCGGCGGAGAGAGCCACATCACCGAGACGGTAGGCCTCGGCGGCTTCGCCCAGGCCTGTGCCTTCGGCCTCCAGGCGTACCAGGGCGGCACCGCCCAGCGGATGGCCGAGCTGAACGAGTCGATGTACCAGATCACCGTCGGTGAGCACCCCGACTATCGGATCCCCTTCTTCGGCTTCCGCGGCACGCCGGTGGGCATCGACATCCACAAGGTGCTCGACACCGGGGTCGTGCCGGTCATCGACGGTGGGCTGGCCGGCAAGAACGGTGGCCAGATCGGTGCCGGCATCTTGCGCGCCCCCATCGAGTGCTTCAGTGCCGCCGCCGAGGCGTTCGGCGTCCGGTACCCCTCCGCTGCGGCTCGCGACGGCGCACGGGGATAGCTCGGGGGGCGGGAGCCGCCACACGGCACATGTGAGGTCACGGCGCTGAGCAACCGCCGAGGCAGCGTGGTGCACACCCGGCAGCTGCCGCGAGGTGCATGCCGGCGTCCCCGGACCGCCCAGCTCAGGTGCCGAGCCGCGATCCGTCAGCGGCGCTCCGGGTCGAGCACGACCTTGCGCAGCGCGGGGTCGGACCTCGGGTCGGCGGCCAGGGTGGGGTCCGGGCTGAGCAGCAGCCACGCCGTCGGCTCGGGGGAGCCGGTGCCGGGGTAGGTCCGGGTGTAGCCGGCCACCGCGCGCGACGGGTCGACGCCGCGGACCCGCCGCAGGTCGATCCGGGTGTCCTGGAACGGCACCTGCCGGTCGAGGATGCGCCCCAGCGATCCCGGGGCCACCTCGAGCGAGGACAGGCTGTAGAACGTGCCGCGGTAGTTCAGACCGGTTCCGTTCCGGTTGTCCGGGTCGCCGCCGCCGCACGCCGTTGCGCCGGCCGATGCCGCCATCAGCAGCACCGCCAGCACCGTGGTCCGGCTGCGGTCCATCTGCGCCTCCTGTGCCGCGGTGATCGCCCGCATGGTCAGCACGGTAGACGCCGGCGGACCGCCGGCGGTTCCACCCGCCGGCGGCCCGGTCCGCGGGTGGTCAGACGTCGACGTGAACCTCTCGCGCGCGCCTCGACCGAGGTGCACCATGGCTGCCATGCCTCGTGCCGTGCGCGGCCTCGTGGTCGCCGTCGCGTGGACGATCGCGCTGGCCGCCTGCGGCGGGAGCGACCGGTCGACCGGGACGGGCCCCTCGCCGTCCGCGTCCTCGTCAAACCCGTCCGGCTCGTCCGACCCGGCCACCAGCAGCGCGGCACGGACACCGGCGGTCACCGAGGCGCTGGACTCGATCGCGGTGATCGGGCACTCCGGGGCCACCGGCACGATGTCCGACCCTGACGACTCGTTCCGCGACGCACGCGAGAACTCCTGGGCGACCGGCGAGAACCCGGCCGTACGCAGCATCTACTTCCGGCTGGCGCAGACCCGTCCGGCGATGACGGGGCACAACTACAACATGGCAGTCAACGGGACCGCGGTGGACCACCTCGAGTACCAGCTGGACCTGCTGGTGCGGGAGGCCGACCCGCTGCCCGACGTCGTCCTTGTGCAGAGCATCGACAACGACCTGCGCTGCGACGGCACCGACGCGGACAACTACCAGCCGTACGGTGATGCCCTGAAGCGCATCCTGGCCCTGGTCCAGCAGCGGATCCCCGGTGTCGACATCTTCCTGGTCAGCCAGTGGGGGTCGATCGAGAACTGGGCGGCTTACGCCGTCGGCAGCCCCAAGGTCGTCGCCAGGAACACCGGCACCGGGCCGTGTGACGTCTTTACGGCGGACGGCAGGATCCGAGCCGCCGGCGTCCGGTCGCTGCAGGCGATCGTCGACAGGTACTGGGAGGTCGTCGAGACGGTGTGCGCGTCGCTCGCACGCTGCTTCACCGACGGCGGGGCGATGCGGACGATGCGGCTCAGCCCCGAGGACGTCGCCACCGACGGCAACCACCTCACCATCCCGGGACACGCCAAGATGGCCGCCATCGCGTGGAAGGCCTTCCCCGCCGAGATCAAGAACCGCGAGTAGGACGTCGCCGGCACCTGGCGCGATCTCACCTGCCTGTCAGTGAGCCCGGTGCCGTCACCGGCGCTCGGGGTCGAGCACCGCCGGCCGCAAGGTCGGGTCAGGTTCGTGGTGGCAGGGGCGAGGTCCCACCGCCGACCTTCCGATTTTCAGTGCCGGTCGAGGGGTCCGGAGGGTCGGGTTTGTGGTGGCCAGGGGCGGGGTCGAACCGCCGACCTTCCGATTTTCAGTCGGACGCTCGTACCAACTGAGCTACCTGGCCGTGCGGCCCGCTGCGCCCGGGGGCGCCGTCGTGCCGCGGAGAGGCGGGGTCGTCCGCCTCGACCGGGAAGTCTAGCGGAGCGATCCGGCTGGTCCGCCCCGGTGGGCGCCGGCCCGACCTATGCTCCGGACAGCGGGTGCTGCGCCCGGCGCAGACGAGGAGGCCCGATGGCAACGGTGCCCCCTCCCACGCCCGGGATCCGCCCCGGTGGGCCGACCCGCCGGGCCGGCTGGTGGCGGCAGCTGGCCCCGTGGCGGCCGGAGTCCGCGGCTGACCGCGCGCTGCTGGTGCGGGTCGGCTGGGGCCGGCTCGGGCTGACCCTGGTCGGGCTGGTCGTGGCGGTGGTCACGCCCGACATCGACCCCAACCGCGGCCACGTCGCGCTGCTGTTCCTGCTCGCCTGGCTGCCGATCTCGCTGGTGCAGCTGCTGCTGGCCCACCGGGGACGCGGCGCCGCGCGCCGGGTGGCCAGCATCGTGCTGGACGTCGCCGCCGTCAGCATCTTCCTCGCGGTGCCGCAGCCCGCCAGCGGCGTCCTGCTCGGGTTCATGGTCTTCGTCGGGCTGCACGCGCTGCTCGACTCCTACGCCGGCGGGCTGCTCACGACCGGGCTGTCGACCGGCGCGCTCGTGCTGGCCAACAGCCTGTCCACCGAGAGCTCGGAGGTGCTCACCTCCCGGGAGGTGGTGGTGTTCGCGTCGGCGGCGCTCGCGATGACCGCGATGACCGGCTACGCCGCGCGGATCATCGAGCTCGACGCCCGCGAGCTGGCCGCGTCCTACCGCCTGGCCCAGGACCAGCTGGACCTGACGCTGGAGTCGGCCGAGATGGGCCTGTGGCAGTGGGTCGTCCCCGAGGACCGGATCGAGTGGTCGGCGGACACGCTGCGCATCTACGGCCGGACCGAGCCGCCGCCCGACTTCGCGTCGTTCCTCGAGCTGGTGCACCCCGACGACCGCGCCAAGCTCACGGAGCGCCTGGAGCACGCGATGGCGACCGGCGGCACGTACCAGGTGCAGCACAGGACCGTGCTCGACGGCCGGACCCACTGGCTGCTCGGCAAGGGCCGGCTGTACCGCGACGAGCACGGCGCGCCGCTGCGCCTGATCGGCGCGGTCACCGACGTCACCGAGCAGCTCGAGCAGCAGCAGCAGCTCGAGCGGGCCCGCCGGATGGACACGGTCAGCGGCCTGGCCGGCGGCTTCGCGCACGACTTCAACAACGTGCTCGGCGTCATCATCCTGACCGCCGAGGTGCTCGGTCGTTCGGAGCTGGACGACGCGCAGCGGGAGCGGGTGGAGTTCCTGCTCGAGGCGTCCCGGCGCGGGGCGGGGGTGACCAACAAGCTGCTGGCCTTCGCCCGCCGCGAGCCGGGGCACCCGGTCGCGGTCCGGCTGGACGACCTGGTCGCCGGCGCCGGGCCGATGCTCGAGCGGGCGCTGCGGGCCGACGTCCGGCTCACGGTCGACATCCCGGCGTCGCTGCCGCCGGTGCTCGCCGACCCCGGCCTGCTCGAGCAGGCCCTGCTCAACCTGGCGATGAACGCCCGCGACGCCATCCCCGGCGCCGGCGAGGTGCGGATCTCGGCGCGTACGGCGTCCGGCGACGGGGCGCCCGCGGTCGTCGTCGAGGTCGCCGACGACGGGATCGGCATGACCGAGGACGTGAGCGAGCGCGCGATCGAGCCGTTCTTCACCACCAAGGGCCCGGACCGCGGGACCGGGCTCGGCCTGGCCTCGGTCTACTCCACCGTGACGGCGCTGGGCGGCCGGGTCGAGATCGACTCGCACGTCGACCGGGGGACGACGGTGCGCCTGGTCCTCCCGGCGACCGCCGACGCGCCGCCGGCGGCGACCGCGCCGGTGTCCGACCCGGTCGCGGGCACGCCGATGCGGCTGCTGCTCGTCGAGGACGACTCCGGCATCCGGGTCACCCTGGCCGACCTGCTGACCGGTCTCGGGCACCACGTCGTGACCGCGGTCGACGGCCGGGACGCGCTGCGGCTGGTCGACGGGGGCTACCTCCCGGACCTGGTGCTCACCGACGTCGTGATGCCGAACCTGTCCGGCCCCGGCCTGGTGGCCGAGCTGGCCCGGCGCGGGTCCACCTGCGGGGTGCTGTACATGACCGGCGACGTCGACCGGGACCTCGCGCCGGTCGCCGGGTCGCTGCCGCTGCTGCGCAAGCCGTTCACCCTCGACGACCTGGTGGCGGCGCTGGCCGAGGCGCGGGTCGCGGCGGCGGGTCGGCCGGGGCCGGGCGGCGGGCTGGCCGCTCGCCCGCGCTGAGGGCTCCGGCGGACGGGGGGATCGGGGCGGTCCTGACGGGATTTGAACCCGCGGCCTCCACCTTGACAGGGTGGCGAGCACTCCAAACTGCTCCACAGGACCTTGCTGCCGTGCGTGCCCCCAACGGGATTCGAACCCGTGCTACCGCCTTGAAAGGGCGGCGTCCTGGGCCACTAGACGATGAGGGCGGAGGCCCACGGCGTCGTAGCCGTCGGGGACCCGGAAAGCATAGGGGACGCCCGTGGGGATCACCAAAGCAGCCGCCGGTGCGGAGATCCACTGCCCGGGCGCCGGCCTGTCGGTCAGCCACCGGTCCCGGTCCGGCTCGGCGAGGGCGTCCCGCTGGTGGCCGCCGGGCCCGCGGACGATGACCCGGACGGCGACCCGGACCCGCCGGCCGCCGCCGGGTCGGGCTCGGGCTCGGGCTCGGCGAGGGCGACGCGGTCGGGGCCAGCTCGGGGAACTGCTGCCCGAGCACCCGTCGCTCGATCTTCGCCGACGTCAGCCCGAGCCCGCCGAGGGTGATGTCGTCCCACGCCTGCAGCTGGTGGGTGTCCCGGTCCAGGTAGAGGACCGACGCGCGCGCCGGGGTCGGCTTCTCCTTCTCCAGCCCGCGCAGGCCCGACGCCCCGGTCGAGCCCTGGAAGAACGACAGCGTCCCCTCCGGCAGCAGGTGCTGCTCGCGCCGGTGGTAGTGCCCGGACAGCACCAGCGGCACCGCGCCGTCCATCTGCTTGGCGGCCGCGCCGTCGTGCACGACCGCGATGTCGACCGGGTCGGTCACCGCGAGCCGTCGCAGCGCGGAGTCCATCGCGAGGCCGAGCTGGCCGATGCTGCCCGGCACCGGCTCGTCGCGGGTGTCCTTGTCGGGGGTGAACCGCGGGTCGCCGTACCCGAGGAACCGCAGCCCCGCCACCTCCACCGGCTCCGCCCGGTCCAGCACCACCGCGTTGGGCTGGGCGGCCACCGCGGCCTGGGTGAGCATCGAGTCGTGGTTGCCGCGCACCCACACGTAGGGCACGCCGAGGGTCGCGATCTGGTTGACGTAGGCGTTCTCCGCCGCGCTGCCGTGGTCGGTGATGTCGCCGGAGTCCACGATCACGTCGATCTTGAACTGGTCGGCGACCGAGCGGAGGACGTCCCACGCGGCGGGGTTCAGGTGCAGGTCGGAGACGAACAGCACCCGGATCGTCGACGGGTCCGCCGAGTACGCCGGCAGCGCCGAGGTCACGTCGTAGAGCCGTGACACGTTGGTCACCAGCTTGGCCAGCTGGTCCTCGTACTTGCCGTAGTTGGCCACGATGTCCTGCGCGTTGCCGACCACCCCCGGCGCGCTGGCCAGCAGCCCGGCGTACTCCGGCTGGTTGATCGCGTCCTTGTCGAACGTGGCCGCCGCCGACGCCGCGCCGCCGAGGACGACCGCGGCGCTCACCGCCCCGCTGAGCAGCACCGACCGCCACCGCCGCCGGAACACCAGCAGCCCGAGCAGCAGCGCACCCAGCACCGCCGCGACGGCCGACCGCACCACCACCGTGACGACCGCGCTGCGCAGGTCGGACTGGACGGCCTCGCCGAGCCCGTTGACCTTGGTCGGGTCGCTGAAGATCCGGCGGGCGTCGGCCGCGTCGATCCGCCGTACCTCGACCGCCAGCCGCCACGGCCCGGCGTGCGAGGCGACCCGCAGCTCGCCCAGCGGCGGGATGGCCACCTCGCTGCCGCCGTCGAGCGACGGGGTGACCGACAGCCGGGTGGTCAGCGGCCCGACCCCGGCGTCGAGGTTGCCGCCGGCGAGCAGCCCGAGCCAGCAGCCGATCAGGCCGACCACGACGACCTCCGCGGCCAGCAGCACCCGCTTCTCCCGGGTGCCGCGGAACCAGTGCGACGCGAGGAGCCGTCGCCACCGGGGTGGCGGCGGCGCGTCCTGCGGCGCGTCGGTCATGCCCCCTGCCTACCCGATCGGGCCGGCGGGCCGCGCCACCGACCCGCAGCCGGGATGATCGGGGGGTGCTGGAGATGTCGGACGAGCGCTTCGACGCCCTGGTCGCCGAGGCGCTGGACGAGATCCCGCCCGAGCTCACCGCGGTGATGGACAACGTCGTCGTCCTCGTCGAGCCCGAGCCGCCGGCCGACGACCCCGACCTGCTCGGCCTGTACGAGGGCGTCCCCCTCACCGAACGGGACTGGGCGTACGGCGGCAACCTGCCGGACCGGATCACCATCTTCCGCGGCCCGACCCTGCGGATGTGCGCGGACGAGGACGAGGTGGTGGAGGAGGTGCACGTCACCGTCGTCCACGAGGTCGCCCACCACTTCGGCATCGACGACGACCGCCTGCACGACCTCGGCTACGACTGAGGCCGGACGCGGCGTACGTCCACCGCACGCGGCGCACTCACCACCACCGGCGGCGGTCGATCACGTCCACGTGATCAACCGGCGAGGGGTGGCCGCCCTCGGACGGCGGGGGCGCCGGCGGACGGGCGCCGGTAGCCGAGCGCGACGAGCCGGGCGAACCGGTCCGGCGCGGTGTGCGGGGAGCTGTGCGGCAGGCCGGCCATCGTGACCGGCGGTGCCGCGGGTCGGCTCAGGGTCGCCAGCCACGGCGGCTCGGAGAGGGTGTCGTGCTCGCCGACCACGACCCGCACCGGCACGTCGAGGGTGGCGACGGTGTCCTCGAGCCGGTCGGCCAACGACTGGTGCAGCACCCGCCGGACCCGGCGCGGACCGACCCGCAGCCACTCGGGCACCTCACGGAAGCCGAGGCTGAGCTTCTCGCGAGGGATGTCGAGCGCCCAGCGCGCCAGGGCCCGGGGCGCGGTCCGGTACGCCGGGTCGAACACCGGCCCCTGCAGCAGGACGGCCCGTACCCGGCCCGGTGCCTGCGCCGCCACGTGGGCGGCGACCTGGGAGCCGACGGACTGGCCCACGAGCAGCACGTCGGCGTACCCGCGCAGCTCCAGCCAGTCGGTGACCCAGCCGGCCAGACCGGCGAGGTCGTCGGGCTCCGGGTCGGGGCGGTCGCTGCGCGGCCAGCCGGGTGGCTCGACCAGCTCGACGTGGAAGCCCTCCCGGGCCAGTGCGTCACAGGCCGGCCACAGGTAGGAGGCCACGCACAGGCCCGGCAGCACGACCACGACGTCGCCCTCGGGCGGGCCGACCTCGTAGGAGGCCAGGCGGATGCCGCGTACCCAGGTGTCCCGCCGTGTCCCGTCCACCGGCGACGCCTACCCGCGGGCGTGGGCCGCGACCACGATCCGGCCGAGCAGTCCACCGGGTGGCCGGGTAGCCGACGACCGAGGAGCGGGCGGGAGCCCGCCGTGCACTGACCCGGACGCGGCGTACCTCCGCCCCACGCGGCGCACTCACCACCGCCGGCGGCGGTCGATCACGTCCACGTGATCAACCGGCGGAGGGGTGGGGGTGGGGTGCCGGCGCAGGGGGTGGGTCAGGAGGGGAGGTCGACGCGGCGGTGGGTGAGGACCTCGCGGAGGTCGATGAGGGGCTGGGGGGCGCCGGTGAGGTAGCCCTGGACCGACTCGTAGCCGAGGTCGCGCAGGACACGGAGCTGCTCGGCGGTCTCGACGCCGGACGCCAGCGGGTGCCGGCCGGCCGCGCGGGCGGCGGTCGCCACCGCGGCCACCACCGCGCCGTCCTCGGGGTCGTCGACGCAGCCGGCCACGAACTGGCGGTCCACCTTGAGGGTGTCGACCGGCAGCCGGCGCAGGCCCGCGAGCGACGTGCCGCCGGAGCCGAAGTCGTCGATGGCCAGCCCGACGCCGAGCCGGCGCAGCTGGTCCAGCTCGTCGGCCAGCGCGGGGCCGGCCTCGGGCAGGTCCTGCTCGTGCATCTCGAGGTAGAGCCCGCGCGCCTGCAGCCCGGCCCAGGTCAGCAGCAGCGCGACGGTGTCGGCGAAGCCCGGCCGCGACACCTCGTCGGCCCACATGTTCACCGACACCCGCACCGACGGGTCGTGCCACGACGCCGCGTCCCGGACGGCGGCCCGCAGCACCCAGTCCGACAGCGACTGCGCGAGCTGGGTCCCCGCGACCCGCGGCAGGAAGTCCGCCGGCATCAGCAGGCCGAGCCGCGGGTGCGGCCAGCGCAGCAGCGCCTCCAGCCCGATCAGCCGCCCGTCGACGCTGACCACCGGCTGGTAGTGCAGCTGCAGCAGGTCGGCCTGGATCGCGTGCCGGAGCTCGGCGACCAGCCCCCGGCCCTGGCGCACGTCGCTGGCCACGTCGTCGGCGACCGTGTCGTCGGCGATCACGAACGACAGCTCGGGGTGCCGCTTGGCGCGCAGCATCGCGAGGTCCGCGAGCCGCATCAGCTCCTCGCCGGTCGCCGCGTCCGGCCCGACCATCGCGACCCCGATCGACGCGCGGACCCGCACCTCGTGCCCGCGGACGGCGACCGGCCGCCCGATCCCCTCGCGCAGCCGCTCGACCAGCGCGACCAGGTCGTCGTCGGAGGAGAGGTCCTCGGCCACCACGACGAACTCGTCGCCGCCGAGCCGGGCCACCGTGTCGTTCGACCGCAGCGCCCCGAGGATGCCGCTCGCGACCGAGATGAGCACCTCGTCGCCGACGTCGTGGCCGAAGGTGTCGTTGACCTCCTTGAACTTGTCGAGGTCGACGAACAGCACCGCCACCCGCGCGGACGCCCGCTGCGCGCGGGTCAGCGCGGTCTCGAGCCGGTCGCGCAGCAGCCGCCGGTTCGGCAGGTTGGTGAGGCTGTCGTGCAGCGCGGCGTGCAGCAGCATCCGCTCGGTGTTGCGCCGGCTGGTCGCGTCGTCGAGGCACACCAGCGCGGCACCGACCCCCGCCTCCGGCAGCGGCACGGCGCTGACGACGGCCCAGAGGTCGTGGCCGCGGGCGTGGCGCAGCCGGCGCTCGGAGGTGCCGAGGCGCAGCCGGCCGACGTCCTCGGCCGCGAGGTGCTCGTGCAGCGGCGAGCCCACCAGGTCGGCGACCGCGTGCCCGAGGTAGCGGGCCAGGGTGGCGTTGACCTCGAGCACCGTGCCGGACCCGTCGACGACGGCCATCGCCACCGGGCTGCGCTCGAAGGCCGGTCCCGCGACTCCCCGGGCCGCAGCGCCGGAGGAGGACGCCGCGGACGCGGAGCGCAGGGGGACGACGAGGACCGGCTCGGCTGCCGCCGAGCCGGACGCGACATGGTCGTCGGCCAGCACACCCTCCCCCTCGCAGGACTCCATGGTCCCGTCACGCAGCGTGCTGCACACCCGTCCTCGCCAGCAATCACCCCAACGGCAGGTGAGTCACGAGATGGTCAAGTCCGACTACGCAGAGTAATTCGCGCCATGATCAGCTCCCCGGGCGCAGCCAGATGCTGCCGTACGCCTCCAGCGGGACCGTGAACCGGGCGTCGCGGTCGGCCGTGGCCCGGCGGGCGCCCAGCGGCTCGACCAGCTCGACCGGGCCGCGCCCGGACGGCAGCTGCACCGTCGCGCGCGCCGGCCGTCCCGAGAGGTTGTGCAGGGCGACCAGCGTCCGGTCCTCCCACACCACCTGGTGCGCCAGGACCGACGGGGCGTCGCAGGACAGCAGCGAGAACGTCCCCCAGCCCAGCTCGGGGCACTCCCGGTAGACCCGGGTCAGCGACCGGACGTAGGAGTGCAGCGACTCCGGGTCGGCCCGCTGGGTCTCGACGTTGACCTGCTTGTGCCCCAGCTCGCCGCGGACCAGGGGCGAGACCAGCGACCGGGCCGGTGCGGTCGAGAAGCCGCCGTTCTTCCCCGCGGACCACTGCATCGGCGTACGCACCGCGAGCCGGCCCTCGGCGGCGAGGTTCTCGCCCATGCCGATCTCGTCGCCGTAGAACATGACCGGGGTCCCGGGCAGGCTGAACAGCAGGGACAGCACCAGCCGGATCCGGTCCTGGTCGCCGTCGAGCATCGCGGCCAGCCGCCGGCGCAGCCCGCGGTCGTAGACCTGCATCCGCTTGCTGGGCCCGAAGGCCGCGAAGACCTCGTCGCGCTCGGCGTCGGTGAGCCGGTCGAGGGTGAGCTCGTCGTGGTTGCGCAGGAACGTCGCCCACTGCGCGGCCCGCGGGATCTCCGGCCGGTTCTGCAGCGCGTGCGCGAGCGGGCCGGCCTCGCCGCGGGCCATCGACAGCCACAGGTTGGCCATCGTGATGAAGTCGAACATGCTCGACAGCTCCGGCGCCCCGTCGCCGAAGAAGCGTCGCTGCTGGTCGTGCGGCAGGTTGGCCTCGCCGAGCAGGAAGGCGTTGCCCCGGCGGCGCCCGAGGTAGCCGTTGAGGTCGCGCAGGAAGGCGTGCGGGTCGGGCAGCCGCGCCTTGGCCGCCTCGTCGTCGTTCTGCAGCAGCGCCGGCACCGCGTCGACCCGGTAGCCGTCGACCCCGAGCTCGCTCCAGAACCCCGCGATCCTCGCCAGCTCGTCGCGGACGTCGACGTGGCTGATGTCGAGGTCGGGCTGGAACCGGTAGAACCGGTGCAGGAAGTGCCGGCCCGCCACGTCGTCGTACTCCCAGATGCTCGTCTCGTCGCCGGGGAACGCGACGTCGCTCGGCGCCGTGGGCTCCGGGTCGTCGTCCCACACGTACCAGTGGTGGTACGGCGAGTCGCGACCGGTGCGCGCCGCCTGGAACCACGGGTGCTGCACCGAGGTGTGGTTGGGCACCAGGTCGGCGATGACCCGCAGCCCGCGGTCGTGCGCGGTCCGGACGAACTCGACGAAGTCGCCCAGGGTGCCCAGCCGGGGGTCCACCGCGTAGTAGTCGCTGATGTCGTAGCCGTCGTCCTGCAGCGGGCTCGGGTAGAACGGCATCAGCCAGATGCAGGTCACGCCGAGGTCGGCCAGGTAGTCGACCTTGCTCGCGAGGCCCCGGAAGTCGCCCCAGCCGTCGCCGTCGGAGTCGGCGTACCGCTTGACGTCCAGGCAGTAGACGACGGCGTTCTTCCACCACAGGTCGCTCGTGTCGGTGAGTCGCACGGGGCAGCCCCTACCCGCGTACGGCGGGTCCTAGGCCGGCTGGCCGGTCGTGCGCGACACCCGGTCGGCCCGGCCCACGACCGGCGCGGCGCCGAGCCGCAGCCCGATGACGCGTGCCTCGTCCGCCACCACGGCCGCCACGGCCGCGTCGCCCGTCCCGACCAGGTACGCCGCGTGGTCCAGCAGCCCGTGGGCGAGCAGGTGCGGCGGGCTCAGCCCGCGCATCGAGGTCAGGGCCGCCTCGAACGAGGCGCCGGCCCGGGGCTCGCCGCGGGCGGCGGCGAGGCGGGCGCGCACCAGCTCCCGCTCACCCCGCAGCAGGGGCGGCAGCCGGCCGGGCAGCTCGGCGTCCAGCATGCCCAGCAGCTCCTCGACCGCCTCGACGTCACCCAGGTCGAGGGCGGCACGCGCCGTCACCGGCCAGGTCAGGCGCACGGCGTCCGACCCGATGCCGAGCCCCTGGCGCTTCGAGAGGGCCTGCCGGCCGAGCCGGAGGACCTCGTCGAGGCGGCCCTCGGTCAGCGCGACGTAGGCCTCCGCGGTCTCGAGGGCCGCCTGGTCCTGGGGGTCCTCGCTGACGGCCAGCCCGGACAGCTCGGCCAGCGCCGGTCGCAGGTCGGCCTCGCCGCGCAGGGCGGCGAGCAGCAGCCCGGCCGCCAGGAGGGCCGGCTCGTCGGCGGCCAGTCCGCCGTCGGTCTCCTCGGCCAGCAGCTCCGCCGCCTCGTCCCAGTCACCGGAGTCGACCAGGGCGAGGACCAGGACGGTGAGGCCGAACCCCAGCAGGTTGCGGTTCCCGTAGCGGCGGAGCGACGGCAGGCCGCGCCGCGCCGTCGCCGCCGCCGCCACCGGGTCCCGCATCAGCTCCACGTTGGCCAGGTTGTGCAGGGCGAGCCCGAGCAGCTCGGTGTGGTCGGCCGCTGCCGCGAGCTCCGCGGACTTCTCGAAGTACATGCTCGCCTCGACCACCCGGTCGGTGGTCGTGAGGTAGATCCCGAACGCCCACAGCACGGAGGACATCCCGGCCGGGCCGACCGCCAGGCCCTCGGCCATCACGATGGCCTCGTGGGTGACCGCGGCCGCCTCCGGGGTCGCTGCGAAGTTCTCCACCGCGGACAGCTCGTCCAGGGCCTCGACGGTGTCCTCGTCCGGGTCGGTGCGCAGCACGGACAACGCCTCGGTGAGCACCACGCGGGCCTCGCTGTGGCGGCCGGCGCGGCGCAGGGCGCGACCGAGCAGGGTCCGGCAGCGCGCCGCCGCGCGCACGTCGCCGAGCGTCTCGTAGCGCGCGATCGTCGACGTCGACAGGTCGATGGCGCGCGGCCCGTCACCCGAGCGGGTGGCCGCGAGGCCGGCGCGTTCCCACAGCTGGGCGGCGCGCAGCGGGTCGCCGTCCCGCTCGACCAGCTCGGCGACCTGCACGTAGCTGACCGAGGCGCGGTGGGGGGCGCCGGTGCGCTCGGCCCGCTCGGCAGCACGGACCAGGGCCTCGGCAGCCAGCTCGCGGATGTCGGCGGCGTCGGCGTCGTCGGGCACCGCCGCGAGCGCGTCGAGGTAGTGCCGGGCGACGGCGTCCACGACCTCCTCACCGTCGTGCGAGAACGCGCGCCGGAGGTGGGCGGCCACCGCCAGGTGCCGGGCCTTGCGGTCGTGGCGGGAGAGCGTGTCGTACGCGACCTGGCGCAGCAGCTCCTGCGCGAAGCCGTAGCTGCCGCGCTCCGGCGAGAGCGGGTCGGCCGACACCGTGAGGACTTCCCGGCGCAGCAGGTCGGCGAGCCCGTCAGCCACCGTGGCCTCGTCGAGGTCGGAGACGGCGACCAGGGCCTCCCGGGGGAAGGTCGAGCCCAGCACCGCGGCGTCCGCCACCAGCCGCCGGCTCGGCGGCTGCAGCGCGTCGAGCCGGGCCGCGAGCAGGCTGTGCAGGCTGTCGGGGACGTCGAGCTGCCCGACGTCCCCGACCAGCCGGTAGACGCCCTCGACCGGCTGCACGACGTCGTGGTCGATCAGGCCGCGGACGGTCTCGACGGCGAACAGCGGGATCCCCTGGGCCCGGGCGACGATGGCCGCGGTGGCGGCCGGCGGCATGCCGGGGACGAGGGCCTCGACCAGGGGGCGCATCGAGGCGTCGTCGAGCGGGTCGAGCGTGAGCGCGACCCGGTTGCGCCCGGTGCCCAGGCGGGGACGGGCCTGCTCGATCTCCGGGCGGGCGAAGACCATGACGTAGATCGGCAGGTTCTTGGCCCAGTCGACGAGGTGGTCGAGGAAGTCCAGCAGCCCGGCGTCGGCGTGCTGGGCGTCCTCGACCATGAGGACGACCGGCTCCACCGCCGCCATCCGCTCGAAGAAGATCCGCCAGCCGGCGAACAGCTCCTCCTGCGGCAGCACGCCGCCGGGGTCGTCCGGGTGCGGGACGCCGAGCAGCCGGGCCAGCCGCACCCCGACGTAGCGGCGCTCGTCCGGGTCGGTCACCCACTCGGCGACGGCCTCGGCGAGCTTGGCGGCGGACACCGTCGGCGGGTCGTCCTCGGCGATCCCGCACCGCTGCCGGACGATCTCGGCCAGCGCCCGGAACGACGCGCCCTCGCCGTAGGACAGGCAGCGGCCGGTGTGCCAGCGCACGACGTCGGCCAGGCCGTCGATGTACTTGCGGAACTCCCAGCCCAGCCGCGACTTGCCCACCCCGGGCGGCCCCGCGACCAGCAGCAGCCGGGGCACCCGGCGGTCCACCGCCGCGTGGAACAGCTCGCGGATGGTGCGCATCTCGGCGTCCCGCCCCAGCAGCGGGGCCTCCAGCCCGTCGACGCGCTCGACACCGCCGACCCCGCCCGACAGCACCCGCGTCGCGCGCGAGAGCGGCTCCGGCTCCGCCTTGCCCTTCAAGGCGTGCGGCACCGGCTCGTCGTAGCCGATGGAGCTGCCGGTCAGCCGCCGGGTGGCCGCGTCGACGAGCACCTGGCCGGCCCCGGCCACCGACTGCACCCGGGCCGCCGTGTTGACCGCGTCGCCCGCGACCATGCCCTCGTTCGTGGCGCCGAGGGTGACCGCCACCTCGCCGGTCACCACCCCGGCCCGAGCCTCGAGGCCCTCGACGCCGCGCTCGGCCCCGAGCTGGTGCACCGTGTCCATCAGGTCGAGCGCCGCGCGGACCGCCCGCTCGGCGTCGCCCTCGGTGGCGAGCGGCGCGCCCCAGACCGCCATCACGGCGTCCCCGATGAACTTCTCGACCACCCCGCCGTAGCGGCCGATCACGGTGCTCGCGGCCTCGAAGTACGCCGAGAGCAGCTCGCGGACCTCCTCGGGGTCACGTGCCTCGGACAGCGGTGTGAAGCCGACCAGGTCGCAGAACAGCACCGAGCACAGGCGTCGCTCGGCCACCGGCCCCCGGGCGGGCTCCGGCTCGTGCGCCGCGTGGGCCGGGACCAGCCCCGCGCCGCAGTGGCCGCAGAAGCGGGCGTCGGCCTCGACCGGCCCGGAGCAGGCCGGACAGGTACGCGCCAGGGTGCCCCCGCATCCCTCGCAGAACCGCAGCCCCTCGCGGTTGTCCCGGCCGCACGACCCGCACTGCACCCGCCGGACCTCCCCGCCGACCCCGAAGCGTCTGGCCTGGACTGTACGGCCCGGGGGCGCGCGGCGGGAGGGGACCTGCGGGGCGGCCGCCGGCACCCCGGTCGTCCCCGTCCCGTCGTCCACAGGCCCCGCGGTGCGCCGTTCCTGTGGACAACTCGGCCGGCGCCGCCCGCCGGCCGCTCTAGCGTCGAGGACGTGAGCTACCTCGAGGTGGACCCCGCGCTGCTGGCGAGCACCGGCGCCCGGCTGCGCGACGCGGTCGCCGTCGCCGAGGAGGTCGCGGCGCGGAAGGGCGAGCTGGCGGCGCTGGCCGACGACGCGGGCGACGACCGCCTCACCGCGACGATCCACGACTTCCTCGGCACGTGGGCCCACGGCCTGGGCTGCCTCGTCGAGGACGCCGGGACGCTGGCCGGCCTGCTCGCCGACTCCGGCCGGGTCTACCTCCAGGTCGAGACCGGCATCGCCGCCGCCGCGACGCCCGGGGGCGGGCCGTGACGGCCGGCGGCGGACCGCAGCGCGACCTCGCGCCGGTCGTCGCAGGCTGGGCGGCCGGTGAGGTGTCGCCGGAGGCGTTCCAGTCCGCGTTCGAGTCGGCGACGCTCTGGGTGCGCCGGGTCGGGGGCGCGCAGGGCGGGCCCGCCGTCGCGGCGGTCGGCGAGCCCGGCGCGGGCTACCTCGCGCTCTACACCTCGCCGGAGTCGCTGGCCGGCCACGTCGGGGAGTGCGACTGGGCCTGCGGCTCCGGCCGCGACCTGCTCGCCCTGGTGCCGGCCGGCTACGGCCTGGTCGTCGACCCGGCCGGGCCGCACCCCGCCGTCCTGCCCGCCGGTGCCCTGCGACGGGGTGTGGTCGTCACGCGGGAGCAGCGATGACCGGGCTGTCCGCGGGGGCCGCCGTCACCGAGCTGGTCCCAGGCCGGCCGGCGGAGCTCGACCGGCTGGTCGCGCGCTGCCGCACCGTCGCCGACGGTCTCGGCGGCGCGGCCGCCCGGGTCCGCGCCATCGACTCCGGCGAGTGGGTGGGCCCGGCCGGCGACGCGTTCCGTGAGGTGGTCGACCTCGAGCCGGGCCGCTTCGACGACGCGGCGCAGGCGTTCGCCGCCACCGCCACGGCCGTCCAGGCCTACGCCGGGGTGCTGCGTGACGCGCAGGGCAGCGCCCGCGCCGCGCTCACCCTGTGGGAGCACGCGCAGACCGCCACGCAGGCCTGGACCGGCCGGGTCCGGGCGTACGACGCCGACGTGCGCGCCGCGCGCGCCCTCGACGACCCGGCGCGCACCGCCGAGCGCCTCGACCGGCTCGCCCGGCCGCCGTCCGCCGACCCCGGTGCCGACGACCGGGCCCGGGCCGAGTCCCTGCTCGCCGACGCCCGCGAGCGGCTCCGGACGGCCGGTGGCGCCGCGTCCCGGCGGATCGAGGCCGCCTGGGCCGATGCGCCGCGCGAGCCGCGCTGGTGGGAGAAGGCCGGCCACTTCGTGGCCGAGATCGGCAAGGGGGCGTGGGAGGCCACCGCCGGGCTGGTCGAGTTCGCCTGGTCGATCTCGCCGACCCGGATGATGGTCGATCCGCTCGGCTGGCAGCGCGACGTCACCAACCTGGGCAAGGGCATCGTCTACGGCGTCCAGCACCCCGTCGAGCTCGGCAAGGCACTGCTCGACTGGGAGACCTGGAAGGAGTCGCCCGGCCGGGCGATCGGGCACCTGCTGCCCGACCTCCTGCTCGCCGTCGCCACCGGTGGCGCCGGGACCGTCGCCGCGCGCGCCGTCCGCGGCGCGAAGGCGCTCGACCACGTCGCCGACGTCGCCGACGTCGCCACGACCTTCCGCCGTCTCGACCGGCTCGGCGAGGGCCCGCAGCGGCTGACGTACCTGCAGCGGGCGCGTACCTACCTCGGCGGCGTCGCCGGGGAGGTTGCCCGACGCCAACCTCCCCGGCACCCCCGCCGGGCGGGCCGCGTCGTGGCAGACCAGCGAGGCCTACCCGAACGCCGACCGCTGGTTCAACGCCCGCATCCAGCCCGGCGAGGAGTACGCGTTCGGCAGCCTGAGCGCCCAGCCGGCACCGCGCCCGGGGAGCTTCGTCGCCCCCCGCTCGGTCCTCGACGACGTGGCCGGCGACGCGGTCCGCTACAACGAGGGCCTGCAGATCCGGCCCTGGCACGGCACCTACCGCGACGAGACCTCGGTGGTGCGGGTCCACCGGCCGATCGACGTCGCCGTGGCCTACACCCGTGCCAACCCGCAGTACGGCGCGGGCGGGCTGCGCCAGGTCTTCATCCCGGACGCCGAGTCGCTCGGCGACGACGTCCTCTCGGTGGTCGAGCGCAGGCCGATGACCAACACGACGGCGCGGATCGATGTCCCGGCCGCGTGACCGTGCCGGCCACCTCGGCGAGGATGACGGCATGACCGACGACAGGCACGACGGCGCCGCCGACGACGACCGCGAGGTCATCGACGCCTACGACCGGCCGGGCGAGCCGCCGATGAGCCACCTCGCGCCGGTGATGGTCGCGCTCGTCGAGGCGGGCAACTCGGTGACCTACGCCAACAGCAACTTCGGCTTCGTGCCGCAGCCCGACGGCTGGCAGGCCTTCCTCGACGAGCCCATCGACTTCGACCTGGTGGAGCGGCGGTTCCGGCTGCCGGAGACGATCACCCTCCACCGCGAGGCCGACGAGATCCGCGACGCAGGCTCCTACTCCACCGTCTACGGCGGCGAGGCGCGCCGTCGGATGCGCGTGGCGACCGAGGGCCGCGGCGGCTGAGGCGGCCGTCCGTCGTCGACGGCAGGCAGCAGGCAGGCGTCGTCCACGCAGACCTCGGCGTCGGGGTCGCCGAACGGCTGCAGCCGGGGCGCCGTCGATGCAGGGGGGTCGGTCACGCGGCCCGCTCCTCGGCGACCTTGCTCAGCAGCTGCGCGAACGCGTCGGCCTCCTGGGCGCCGGACACGCCGTAGCGGCCGTCGACGACGTAGAACGGCACGCCGCTGATGCCGTACGCCACCGCCTGCGCCATGTCCGCCTTCACGTCGGCGAGGTACCGGTGGTCGGCCAGCGCCGCCGCCGCCTCGGCGCGGTCCAGGCCGACCTCGGCGGCCAGGTCGGCAAGCTCGTCGACGCGCCCCACGTGCCGGCCCTCGACGAAGTACGCCCGGAGCAGGCGCTCCTTGAGCTCGCCCTGCAGGCCGCGGGCCCTGGCGAGGTGCAGCAGCTCGTGGGCCAGCACGGTGTTCGTCTGGTGGATGTGGTCGTAGTCGTAGTCGAGGCCGAGCCCGGCGGCGATGCCGGTCACGCGGTCCACCATCGCCTGTGCCTCGTGCGGCGCCACGCGGTACTTGGCGCCCAGGTAGTCGACCGGGGTTCCCTCGTAGTCGACCGGGGTGTCGGGAGCCAGCTCGAAGGAGTGGTACTCGACCTCGACCGCCACCCCGGAGCGTGCCACGCCCTGCTCGAACCGGCGCTTGCCGATGTAGCACCACGGGCACTGCACGTCGGACCAGATGTCGACCTTGATGGGTGTCGTCACACCCGCCTCAGCGCAGGTCGGCACCGGGGTGTTCCCCGCGGCCGGGGGACGGCGAGGGGCGCCGGACCGGTGCGGTCCGACGCCCCACGCCACTGCAGTACGTCTCGGTCAGCTGGCGACCTCGGCGTCGTGGGCGTCGTGCAGCCCGCCGCCACCCGGCGTGCCGCTGCTGCCGCTCACCGGACCGGCCGGGTCGACCAGGTCCTTCTTGCCCGGACGCAGGTCGCGCCGGGCGAAGTGCAGCACCGAGTGCGCCACCGCGTCCGACATCTCGTCCAGACCCTGCATGGCGTACGGCGTGCCGGTGCCCGCGAGGTCGTCGCAGAGCAGGTGGTAGCACGGGTCGTACGACATGCCGGCGGTGCCGCCGTAGACGGCTGCCTGCTCCGCGGTCTTCGAGCCCTCGGCTCCGGTGAACAGGCCACCGGCGGGGATGCCCTTGGCGATGAAGGGCCCGTAGTCCGAGCGCCCGCTGAACGGTGTCTCGGCCGACGCCAGGCCCTCGGAGCCGAAGTAGGAGTGGAAGACGCGCTCGATCTCGCCGCTGCCGGCGGGGCCCTCGGCCGCGCCCGGTCCGACCGGGAACGCCGAGTTGTCACCGTCGTAGACGAACCGGACGTAGTTCGGTGACCCGATCATGTCGAAGTTCAGGTTGAGCGCGATCTTGTCGAGCTCGGCCTGGCTGAGGCTGTTGACGTACGCGTTCGACCCCAGCAGCCCGAACTCCTCGGCGCCGAACCACATGAAGCGCGTCGAGTTGCGCACGTCGTAGCCGCCCGCCGCGAGCTCCTCGGCGACCTCGAGGATGCCGGCCGAGCCGGAGCCGTTGTCGTTGATGCCCGGTCCGCGCGGGACGCTGTCCAGGTGGGCGCCGACCACGACGGTCTTGCCGGAGGTCCCGGCCTTCTCGGCGAGCACGTTGAACGTCGTGCGGGTCTCGTTGATCCGGTCGACGCGCACCCGGGCGCTCACGCCGGTCTGGCCGTTGAGGACGCCGTTGCGCAGGTTGTCACCGACGGCGAACGTCGCGCCGAGGACGGGTGCCGAGTGCGACTGGGGCCCGCCGAGGGTGCCGTTGATCACGGCGGTCCGGCCGGCCTGGCCCTCGTTGAACACGATGACCGCGCTGGCGCCCGCGGCGGCCGCGTTGGCGGCCTTCTGGGCGAAGCCACAGGTTCCGCGCTGCACGAGCGCGATGTGCCCGGCGACGAAGCCGGCGAAGTCCGCGGCCTCGCAGCCCGACGTGTTGCCGTTGTCGGCTCCGGGCGCCGGGACGACCAGGTCGACCGCGGTGACCGGGGCGGTCACGTCACCGTTGGGGGAGTAGGTCATCGACGCGAAGTCGGTGCCGTCGACGAAGGTCTGCGCCGGGGCGGAGGTCCGGGCCAGCACGGCCGGGGTGCGGTCGGCGTTGTAGACGAAGTCGAAGTAGTGCCGCGTGGGGGCGTAGCCCGCCGCGCGCAGCTTGCCCTCGACGTACTCCGCGGAGGCGTCGTACCCGGGCGACCCGGCGACCCGGTTCCCGCCGTTGCCGGTGGCGATCGCCTGGAAGGCGGCCTGGTGCTCACGGATGCCGGCCACCGAGACGGCCTTGCGGAAGCCCTTGGTGCTGGACGTCTCACCGTTGGACGGGCCCGCGGCGGAGCCCGGCCCGGCGAAGGCGACGGTGGAGATCACCAGGCCGGCGACCGAGGTGAGCACGGTGCCGGCGCGTAGTCGGCGGAACGACGTCTTCTGCATGAAACCTCCTGGGCAGGGAGCCCCGGGGACGTCCAGGGCCGGGCGGAGTGTGACACGGACCACGGTCACTGCGACAGGGGCTGTCACAGGTTCCGCGAAACTTTTTGCCGGGTGCAGACACAGCCCTGCCGTGGCCGTCACGCACCGCTGTCCACACGTGACCGGGTGCCGTCAGCAGGGCCGGGGCCGGCGGGTGCGCGGTTCGCTAGCCTGCTCGCCGAGGGGACCGCGGCGGGGTCCGGCCGATCCCTCGGGGCCTCTAGCTCAACTGGTTAGAGCAGCGGGCTTTTAACCCGCGGGTTGTGGGTTCGAGTCCCACGGGGCCCACCCGCTGCCGCTGCCGGGTGTGAACCCGGCGGCCACCTTGCGCGTCGTCTCAAGTACGCCGCAAGTCCGCCACCAGTAGCGTGGCGCACGGTGGGTCCAGTCGAAGGAGGACCCGATGTCCAGCCAGGACCACCCGAACGCATCGCCGCGGTACGCCTTCACCTGCCCGCACTGCGGGGCGGAGAACGCGCTGTCCCCGCGGCGGCTCCTGCTGCGGGTGGACCAGGGCACGACGAGCACGGGCGAGGTCCTGTTCACCTGCCTGTCCTGCGCGGCGACCGCGGCGGTCGAGCTGGACGCCGGCGCGCTGGCCGTCCTCGTCCTGGGCGGCGTCACGCACCTGAGCCTGTCCGTCCCGGAGGTCGAGCCCCTCGAGCGGGTCCCTGCCGGGCCGCCGCTGACGCACGACGACCTGCTCGACCTGCACCGGGCGCTCTCGCGGGACGCGTGGTTCGAGCAGCTCGTACGCGAGGTGGACTGACCGGTCCGCCGGCGGGTGCTCACCCGCTGGTCGCGCCCCCGGCGGCGGTCCGTGCCCGGGTGACGACGGCGAGCAGCTCACGCTCGCGCGCCGGGAAGTCGGGGACCTCCAGCCCGCGGGCCAGCCGGTCGCGCAGGAACGCCAGCTCCGTGGCGGCGTGCTGGAACTCCCGTAGGGCGAGCGCCGGACGGCCGCCGTACCGGGTCTGCACCCACTCCAGCGCCTGCCGGCGCCGCTGCAGCGACGCGATCATCGGCACGTCGTCCGGGTCGAGCCAGCCCGCCTCGACGTACGCCGGGAGCTGGGCGGCCACCGTCGCGCCCTCGCGCCGGCGGGACCAGGTGGCGATGCCGATCGCGAGGGCGAACACCGGCACCATCACCAGCACGTAGCCGGTGAGGAAGCCCTGCAGGCCCGAGAGGGACGACAGGTTCCAGGCGGCGTGCAGGACCACGGCGAGCAGGTAGCCCACGATCGGGGCCAGCACCCGCAGCCCGGGCCGGGTCGTGCGGGCGGCGATCCCCAGGCCGATGCCGGTCATCGTGGTGAACAGCGGATGCGCGAACGGCGAGAGGATCCCGCGCAGCAGGAAGGTGAACCCGGCGGCGAAGAACCCCGGCACCAGCCCCTGCTCCTGACCGGCCAGGAAGGCACGGCCGAAGTAGAGGACGTTCTCGGTGAACGCGAAGCCGACGCCGGACAGCCCCGCGAGGACGATGCCGTCGACCAGCCCGTCGAACTCACGGCGGCGGAAGAGCAGCACCAGGAGCACGGCCGCGCCCTTGGCGGCCTCCTCGACCCACGGGGCCACCAGCACCGCGGTGGTGTCCATGCCGCCGGCGCCGCCGGTGCGGGCGATGGCGATCAGGCTCGCCGTGTTGAGGACGGCAGACACCAGCGCCGCCACCGTCGCGCCCCAGAAGAAGGCGAACAGCAGCACTCCCCGCGGCTCCGGCTCGTAGCGGTCCAGCCAGCGGTAGGCGCCCAGCACCACCGGCAGCGGGAGCAGCGCGAGGGACAGCCCGATGAGGAAGCCCAGGACGCCCGTGTCGTGGGTGAGGGTGCCCAGCAGGAGCAGCCCGGACGCGCCCATGAGCAGCACCAGGAAGCCCAGGAGCAGCGCGCGGCGCACGCGCGACCAGGAGTCGGTCGGAGTCACCGGGCGAGCCTAGCCAGGGCGGCTGCACGTGTTCCGGCTGCCGGGATTGCGCGCGCCGGAGCGGGGAACGCGTCAACGAGGACGGGGGCCGGCAAACGGCAGGGGACGCTGGTCCCCGTCCGACCACCACGCCGGAACCGGGCACCCGCTGCGGAGCCGCGCGAGCCGCTACTAGCGTGCGGTCATGCATGCAGCCACCCGGGTCGACCCCGTGCGGGTCGCCGAGCTCACCGCGGCCGAGACCGAGCGCTTCGCCCGCACCCACCCGCGCAGCCGCGAGGTCTTCGAGCGGGCCCGCGCGGTGATGCCCGGCGGCGTCCCGATGAGCTGGATGGTGAAGTGGCCGGGGGAGTTCCCGGTGTTCGTGGCCGAGGCGTCCGGCGCCCACTTCCTCGACGTCGACGGCCACGACTACGTCGACCTCTGCCTCGGCGACACCGGCGCCATGACCGGGCACTCGCCGGCACCGACGGTGGCCACGGTGCGCGAGCAGGTCGGCCGCGGCATCACCGCCATGCTGCCCACCGAGGACTCCGTCGTCGTCGCCGAGGAGCTGCGCCGGCGCTTCGGGCTGCCCCTGTGGCAGTTCACCCTGTCGGCCACCGACGCCAACCGGCACGTCATCCGGTACGCCCGGCACGTCACCGGGCGGCGCAAGGTCCTCGTGCACGACTTCTGCTACCACGGCAGCGTCGACGAGACCTTCGCGACGCTCGACGGCGGGCGCACGGTGGCGCGGCGCGGCAACATCGGGGCGCCGGTCGACCCTGCCGAGACCACCACGGTCGTGGAGTTCAACGACATCGACGCGCTGGAGCGGGCGCTGTCGTCCGGCGAGGTCGCCTGCGTGCTCGTCGAGCCCGCTCTGACCAACGTCGGGATCGTCCTGCCGGACCCGGGCTACCACGACGCGCTGCGCGAGCTCACCCGCCGGCACGGTGCCCTGCTGGTGCTCGACGAGACGCACACCCTCTCCGCGGGGCCGGGCGGCTACACCGGCCTGCACGGGCTGCAGCCCGACCTGATGACCATGGGCAAGGCGATCGCGGGCGGCATCCCGGCCGGCGCGTTCGGCATGACCGAGGAGGTGGCCGACCGCGTGGCCGCCTCCGTCGAGCTCGAGGACATCGACGTGGGCGGCATCGGTGGCACCCTCGCGGGCAACGCCCTGTCCCTCGCCGCCATGCGGACCACGCTCACCGAGGTGCTCACGGACGACGCCTACGCCGGCATGATCCGGCTCGGCGACCGGTGGGCCGACGGCGTCGACGCCGGCATCGCGCGGCACGGCCTGCCCTGGCACTGCAACCGGCTCGGCGCCCGGGCCGAGTACACGTTCACGCCGAGCGCACCGCGCACCGGGGCCGAGGCGCACGCCGCCGGGGACTTCGCCCTCGAGCAGCTCCTGCACCTGTACGCCCTCAACCGGGGCATCCTGCTCACGCCGTTCCACAACATGGCGCTGATGTCGCCGGCCACGACCGAGGCCGACGTCGACCGGCACACCGAGGTCTTCGACGAGCTCCTCACCGCACTGGTGGGCTAGCCGGGTGACCCCTCCGTGCGCTCCGTGCGCGCGCCGTCACCCGGGTGGGCCACTCCCGGAATGACCCGGGCGGGTCATGGTGGGGCGAACCGGGCATACCTAGGCTGTGGCCGGACGAGCGGAACGAGCGCTGACCGAGCGCGGACGAGGAGGCCGGGGGCCGTGGTACCCAGCGGTGACACCCGCCTGCAGGACAACCAGGCGCTGGACGAGATCGAGCTCTACGGCGAGCTCGTCATCGCTGCCTCCGCCTCCGAGCAGCCGCTCAGCCGGGACGAGATCGACCACGTCCTGGGCCTGCGCCGGGCCACCGGTGGGGCGGACCGGCGCGGCTGACCCGCAGCCCGGCTCCCGGTCGTCCCCCCGACCCGCACCCCGTCACCGGCGGCATCCCCGCCCCTCGCCTGCCCCGCATTGCTGCGTTCCCGGGGGGTGGCCCTAGCATCCTGACCCGCACGGCACGCGCCACCCCAACCCCCCTGTCCTGATGCCGCCCCTCCGGGAGACCTCGTGCGCTTCACCCCCCGCAACACGGCCTTCTACGAGATGTTCGCGACCTCGGGACAGAACCTCGTCGTGGGCGCCGGCCTGCTCAAGGAGCTGCTCGGTGCCGACCCGAGCGAGCGCAAGGCGATCGCCGAGAAGATGCGCGCCGCCGAGCACGCCGGCGACGAGGCCACCCACGCGATCATGCGTGAGCTCAACGAGACCTTCGTGACGCCCTTCGACCGGGAGGACATCTACCGGCTGGCGTCCTCGCTCGACGACGTCATGGACGCGATGGAGGCGGCCGTCGACCTGGTGGTCCTCTACCAGATCGGCGAGCTGCCGAGGGAGGTCGCCGACCAGGTCGAGGTGCTCGAGCGCGCCGCCGAGCTGACCGCCGAGGCGATGCCCAGGCTGCGGTCGATGAAGGACCTCACCGAGTTCTGGATCGAGCTCAACCGGCTCGAGAACCAGGCCGACCAGGTCTACCGGCGGCTGCTGGCCCGGCTGTTCAACGGCGACTACGACGCCCTGACGGTGCTGAAGCTCAAGGAGGTCGTCGACCAGCTCGAGGCCGCCGCGGACGCCTTCGAGCACGTCGCGAACACGGTCGAGACGATCGCCGTCAAGGAGTCCTGACCGGTGGATCTCGCCGCCATCATCGCGGTCATCATGATCGCGTTGGTGTTCGACTACACGAACGGCTTCCACGACGCGGCGAACGCGATCGCGACCTCCATCTCGACCCGCGCCCTCACGCCCCGGGTCGCCCTGCTCCTGGCCGCCGTCATGAACTTCGTCGGCGCCTTCCTCGGCACCAAGGTCGCGAAGACGGTGTTCTCGGTCCTCGAGCCGCCGACCGGTGACCATGCCCTCGTGGTGGTCTTCGCCGCGCTGGCCGGGGCCATCACGTGGAACCTCACCACCTGGTACCTGGGGCTCCCCTCGTCCTCGTCGCACGCCCTGATCGGCGGCCTGGTCGGCGCCGGGCTGGCGGGCGGCATCACCGTCCAGTGGGGCTCGGTCGTCGAGAAGGTCGTCTACCCGATGCTGCTGTCACCGCTGGTCGGCGGCCTGCTGGCGGCGCTGGTGACGCTGGTGATCCTGTGGTCGTTCAAGAACAAGCGACCCGGTCCGGTGAACCGCGGCTTCAAGATCGCCCAGTCGGTCTCGGCGTCGGCGATGGCGCTCGGCCACGGCCTCCAGGACGCCCAGAAGACCATGGGGGTCATCGTCCTCGCGCTCGTGGTCGGCGGCTACCAGGACGAGTTCGACATCCCGTGGTGGGTCGTGGTGATCTCGGCCGGCGCCATCTCGCTGGGCACCTACTCGGGCGGGTGGCGCATCATGCGCACCCTGGGCCGACGGATCATCCACATCGACCCTCCCCGCGGGTTCGCGGCCGAGTCGGTGGCGGCCTCGGTGCTCTACACGACCGCGTTCGTGTTCGAGGCGCCGATCTCCACCACCCAGACCATCACCGGCTCGATCATGGGCGCCGGCGCCACCCAGGGCCGCAAGGCGGTCCGGTGGACGGTGGCCGGCAACATCCTGTGGGCCTGGGTGCTCACCATCCCGATGGCCGGCCTCGTCGCCGCCCTCGTCTACGAGGTCGTGCACTTCCTGCTCGAGTGACCGCCCCACCCCCCTCCCCGCCTCCCTCACGTCCGCTCGTTTGCGACATCGCTCCCCGACACGCCGTACGTCGTGCCGGCATGTCGGGGAACCAGGTCGCAAACGATCTTCGGTGGGGTCAGCCGAAGCGGCCGGTGATGTAGTCCTCGGTCGCCTTCTCGCCCGGGCGGCTGAACATCTCGGCGGTGTCGCCCACCTCGATCAGGCGGCCGGGCTTCCCGGCGCCGGCGATGGTGAAGAACGCCGTCCGGTCGCTGACCCGGGCGGCCTGCTGCATGTTGTGGGTCACGATGATGATCGTGTAGTCGTCCTTGAGCTGGTGGATGAGGTCCTCGATCGCCAGCGTCGAGATCGGGTCGAGGGCCGAGCACGGCTCGTCCATGAGCAGGACCTGCGGCTCGACCGCGATGGCCCGGGCGATGCACAGCCGCTGCTGCTGCCCGCCCGAGAGCCCCGCGCCGGGCTTGTCGAGGCGGTCCTTGACCTCGTTCCAGAGGTTGGCCTGCCCGAGCGAGCGCTCGACGACCTCGGTCAGCGTCGACTTCTTCTTCACGCCGTTGAGCCGCAGCCCGGCAGCGACGTTGTCGAAGATGGACATCGTCGGGAACGGGTTCGGCCGCTGGAAGACCATGCCCACCGTGCGCCGGACGGCGACCGGGTCGACGCCCTCGGCGTAGAGGTTCTGGTCGTCGAGCGTGACCTTCCCCTCGACGCGCGCGCCGGGGATCACCTCGTGCATCCGGTTCAAGGTCCGCAGGAGGGTGGACTTCCCGCAGCCCGAGGGCCCGATGAAGGCGGTGACCGACCGTGGCTGGACGGTCAGCGACACGTCCTCCACGGCCTTGAAGTCGCCGTAGTAGACGTCGAGCCCGGAGACGTCGATGCGCTTGGCCATGAGTTCCCTACTTCTTTCCGGAGGAGCCGAGGGTGGCCACGAAGCGGCCGAGGAGGCTGAGCACCATCACGAGGATGATCAGGGTGAGCGCGGCCGACCACACGCGGTCGAGGGCGGGGTCGAGCGCCTGGTTGCGGTCCTGGTTGATCATGGTCGGCAGGGCAGCCATGTTGCCGCCGAACATGTTGGTGTTGATCGCGCTGGCGTACGGGCCGAGGATCAGCAGCGGCGCGGTCTCGCCCATCACGCGGGCCAGGCCGAGGAAGACGCCGGTCATGATGCCGCTGAACGCGGTGGGCAGGACGACCCGCAGGACCGTCTTCCAGCGCGGCACCCCGAGCGCGTACGACGCCTCGCGCAGGTCGCGCGGGACCAGGCGCAGCATCTCCTCGGTCGACCGCACGACCACCGGGATCATCAGCAGGACCAGCGCGAGGGACACCGCGAAAGCGACCCGCTGGAAGCCGAACGTCGTCACCCACAGGGCGTAGATGAACAGCGCCGCGACGATCGAGGGCACGCCGGTGAGGACGTCGACCATGAAGCTCACGGTCTTCGCCAGCTTCCCGCGGCCGTACTCCACCAGGTAGATCGCGGTCGCGATGGCGATCGGCACGCTGATCGCCGCCGTCACCGCGGCCATCAGCAGAGTGCCCATGATCGCGTGGTACGCGCCGCCGCCGACCCGTCGCGCCGTGATGCCGCGCTGGGAGTTGGTCCACCAGGTGGGGTCCGCGAGCAGCCCGGCGCCCTTGCTGACGACGGTCCAGAGGATCCACAGCAGGGGGACCAGCGCGATGAGGAAGCAGAGGTAGACGAGCACGGTGGCGAGGTTGTCGCGGAACCGCCGGCCGGCGGACTCGCGCTGCAGCAGCGGCCGGGTGCCGTCGGAGGCGGGTGCGGTCGTGGTGGCCATGTCAGTCCTCCCTCGCGCTGCGCGCGATGACGACGCGGGCGACGGCGTTGACGGCGAAGGTCAGCACGAACAGCACCAGGCCGGCCGCGATGTACGCGCCGGTCTTCTGCGGCGTGGAGAACTCGCTGGCGTTGTTGGCGATCTTGGACGCGAACGTCTCGCCGCCGTAGAAGACCGACAGGTCGAACTTGTCGAGGCTGCTGGGCTGGCTGAGGATGATCGTCACCGCGATGGTCTCGCCGAGCGCCCGGCCGAGGCCGAGCATCGTGGCGCTGATCACACCGGGCTTGCCGAAGGGCAGGACCGCGACGCGGATCATCTCCCAGCGGGTGGCGCCCAGCGCCAGGGCCGCCTCCTTGTTGGGCAGCGGGGTCTGGTCGAACACCTCGCGGCTGATCGCGGTGACGATGGGGAGCACCATGATCGCCAGCACGACGGCTGCGAGGAACACCGTGCCCTGCGAGACGCTGGTGCTGCCGAACAGCGGGATCCAGCCCAGTGCCTTCTCGATCCCGACCCGCACCGAGGAGTCCTGGCCGGCGATGACCGGACCGAGGACCCGGATGCCCCACAGTCCGTAGATGATCGACGGGATCGCCGCGAGCAGGTCGATGAGGTACGCCACCGGCCTGGCCGCCCGGCGGGGGGCGTACTGCGTGATGAACAGCGCGAGCCCCACGGCCACCGGGACCGCCATCAGCAGGGCCAGCGCCGAGGCGACCACCGTGGTCCAGAGCAGCGCGGCGATGCCGAAGGCGGGCGGCGACGTGGCGGGCTGCCACACCCGCTCGGTGAAGAAGTTCGCCTCGTTCGCGGTGAGCGCCGGCAGGGCCTTCCACACGAGGAACGCCCCGGTCAGCGCGACCAGGACGACGACGAACACGCCGGCGCCGCGGACACCGTGGGCGAACAGGCGGTCGGCCCGGTTGCTGGTGCTGCGTCCGGCGAGCAGCGAGCGGGGCCCGGCCTCGGCGGCCGGCCCACTCGTCGGCGGGGGTGCTGTCGTCGTCATCGGTGCCCTGTCGTCCGGGGTGCGTCGTCGGGTCGTGTCTCCGGTGTGCCTGCCGCATCACTGACGCCCTGCCCGGGTGGGTGCGATCCCGGGCAGGGCGTCGGCGGCGGCGCAGGCCGCGTGCGGGAGGTCAGCCGAGCTCCTCCACGGCGGCCGCCACCTTGCTGCGGACCTCCTCGGGGAGCGGCGCGTAGCCGATCTCCTCGAGAGCGGCCTGGGTCTCGGCCTCGACGAAGTACGAGAGGAACTTCTGGACCGCCTCCGCCTTGTCCGCCGCCAGGCCCGTGGAGCACACGACCTCGTAGGTCACCAGGTCGATCGGGTACGCGCCGGGGGTCGTGGTGGCGTAGTCGAGCTCGAGCCGGAGGTCGTTGCCGGTCCCGACCGACTTCGCCGACGCGATCGCCTTGCCCACGGCCTCGCCGGTCAGCTCGACCGGCCCGGAGCCGTTGTCCACCCGCGCGATGCCCAGGCCGTTGTCGCGGGCGTAGGACCACTCGACGTAGGTGACGGAGCCCTCGGTGGTCTTCACGCCGTCGGCGACACCGGACGACTTCTCCCGGCCCTCACCCGCGCCCGGCCACACCTTGGACGGCTCGTCGGTCCACGCCCCGCCGGAGGCGCCGGCGAGGTACTTCTGGAAGTTCTCGGTCGTGCCTGACTCGTCGCTGCGGAAGAACACCTTGATGTCCGAGCTCGGCAGCTTCGCGTCCTTGTTCAGGTCGGCGATCGCCGGGTCGTCCCAGCTGGTGATCTCGCCCTGGAACAGCCGGGCGGCGACCTCCGGGGTGAGCACCAGGCCTTCGACGCCGGGCAGGTTGTAGGCCATCGCGATCGGGCCCACGACCATCGGCAGGTTCCAGGCCTCGCCACCGCCGCAGCGCTCCGCCGCGGCGGCGACCTCGCCCTCGTCCTCCTTCAGGGCCGAGTCCGAGCCGGCGAAGTCGACCTGGCCGGCGTTGAACTGCTCGATGCCCGCACCGGAGCCGGTCGGGTTGTAGTTGATGGTCGCCTCGGCGCAGGTCGCGGTGTAGCTCGCGATGACCTCGTCGATGGCGTTCTGCTGCGCCGAGGACCCCTCGGCGTTCAGGGTGCCGCTGAAGCAGGCGGCGTCGGCGGGCGCGGCGACGTTCGAGCTGTCGGTGCCCGTGCCCGCGCCGGTGTTGTCGTCGCTGCCACAGGCAGCGAGCAGGAGCGCGGCCGCGGCAACGGCCCCGGCCGTGCGGGAGAAGCGGGAGAGCTTCACTGTCGTGTCCTCCAGGACATCGGCGTCGTCTGAGGTGTCGTCTGACGTGGTGACGCAGCGGACGCTAGGCACGCCAGGTGACGCCCTGGCCGGGTCCGGGTGAACGAGAGGTGAACGGCGCGGCAGGAATGCGGGGGACCGCGCGGGGCGGGCCGTCAGCCGTGATGAGGGTCACGCCGGAACATCACGTCGGTCTCCCACCGCGTGAAGCCGAGCGCCTCGTAGACCCGGATGGCGGGGGCGTTGTCGGCGTCGACGTAGAGCATCGCGTCGGGCAGCCCGAGCTGGCGCAGGTGCACCAGCCCGACCAGGGTCAGCGCCCGCCCCAGCCCGTTGCCCTGCTCGGCCGGGTCCACCCCGACCACGTAGACCTCGCCGATCGGCGCGTGCCCGTGGCCCTCGTGCGCGTGCGGCCCCTCGGGGTGGGCGTGACCGGTGCCCTCGCCGCCGTGGACCTTGGTCCAGTGGAACCCGACCAGCCGGTCGCCGCGCTCGGCCAGGAAGAACCCGGCCGGGTCGAACCACGGCTCGCCGATCCGCCGGTGCAGGTCGTCGACGGTCCAGCCGCCCTGCTCGGGGTGGTCGCGGAACGCCGCCGCGTTGAGCCGGACCCAGGCGTCGTCGTCGCCGGGGACGAACGGGCGCACCGTCACACCGGGCGGCAGGGCGGGGGACGGGAGCGGCGCGAACAGCGAGCGGCGCATCTGCCACAGCTCCCGGGACTGCTCGAACCCCAGCCGGTCGGCCAGGGCGGCGGCACCAGGGTGGCCGCCGCGCGACCACAGCCGCAGCCGGCCGTCGGGCGTCTCCGCCAGCACCGCCTCGACCAGGCTGCGGCCCACGCCGTGGCCGCGGCGTCCCGGCGCCACCACCACCTCGGCGCTGGGGCCCTCCACCTGGTCGGTGACGTCGAGGTGGGCGTAGGCCGCCAGCTCGTCACCGGCCCACGCGAGCACGTTGCGGACGCGGTCGTCGCCGCCGTAGCGCAGGTGCAGCATCACGTGCTCGGACAGCGGGCGGACGCCGTCGGCCTCGGTGGCCGCCTCCACCAGCGCGCTCACGGCACGGACCTCGGCGGCCTCCATCTGGCCGACCACCTCGAGGCTCGTCACCGGGCCAGCGTAGGGAACGGGACGAACGGGCGTACCTGCGCACAGGGCCGACGAAGCGCATCTTTCCCGCCCGGTACATCTGCACTACGTTCCACGCATCCACGATGTCTCGAGGGGGTCCCATGTCTCGCCCAGGTCTGCTCCGCCGTCGTCTGTCGGTCGCGGTCGCGGTGGCGGCCGCCGCGGTGCTGGCCGCCGTCCCCGCCGCGAGTGCCGGCACGGTCGAGCCGCTGACGTACAACAAGCACAAGATCCCGGTGCAGCTGCTGTCGTTCAACGACTACCACGGGCACCTCGAGCCCGACTCCGGCAGCGACGGGCAGGTCGCCTTCGAGGGCACCACCATCGCCGCCAACGGCGCGGCGTACCTCTCGACGCATCTCAAGCAGCTGCGCAAGGGCCACCCGACGAGCTTCACGGTCGCGGCCGGCGACCTGATCGGTGGCTCGACGTTCACCTCCGGGGTGTTCCACGACGAGCCGGCCGTCGAGACCCTCAACTCGATGGGGCTGGACGTGTCCAGCGTCGGCAACCACGAGTTCGACGAGGGTGTGGCCGAGCTCAAGCGCATGCAGTACGGCGGATGCCACCCGACCGACGGCTGCTTCCAGCAGGACGCGACCGGCAAGGACCTCCCGTTCCCGGGGGCCCGCTGGCAGTACCTCGCGGCGAACGTCGCCAGCACCACGAGCGGCAAGACGGTGCTCCCGCGGTGGTGGATCAAGAAGGTGGGCAAGACCAAGATCGGGTTCATCGGGATGACGCTCGAGGGGACCGACACCCTGGTGGCCCCCTCGGGGATCGCCGGCTACGACTTCACCGACGAGGTCGTGGCGGGCAACGCGGCCGCGAAGATCCTGCAGCGCAAGAAGGGCGTCAAGGCCATCGTGGTGATGATCCACGAGGGCGGCTTCCAGACGGGCAGCTACAGCGGCTGCACCGACATGTCCGGGCCCATCGTCGACATCGCGAAGCGTCTCGCGCCGAAGATCGACCTGGTGGTCACCGGGCACACCCACCAGCCCTACGTCTGCAACATCCCCGACCCCAAGGGCCAGAAGCGCATCGTCACCAGTGCCATGTCGTACGGCCGGATCATCACCGAGACCAACTTCAAGATCGACACGCGCACCGACGACGTCATCCGCAGGTCGGTGAAGTCCGTCAACCACGTCGTCACCCGCACGGTGCCGCGCGACCCGGGCGTGCAGGCCATCGTCGACAAGTGGGTGGCGAAGGCTGCCGGTCCGGGCAACCGGATCGTGGGCTCGGTCGCCCAGGACATCAAGCGGGCGACCACCCCGAGCGGGAACGAGAACCGCGGCGCCGAGTCGTCGCTGTCGAACCTCATCGCCGACGCCCAGCTGGCCTCGACCGCCGGCGCCGGGGCGAAGATCGCGTTCATGAACCCCGGCGGGGTGCGCTCCGACCTGCTGGTGAACAAGTCCCCCGCTGGTGAGGCCCCCGGCCAGATCACCTACCGGGAGGCCTTCGACGTGCAGCCGTTCAGCAACATCCTGCAGACGTTCGACATGACCGGGGCGCAGATCGACTCGCTGCTGGAGCAGCAGTGGGTGGCCGGCCGGGCCGGTGGTCGCGACGTCCTGCGGCTGGGCATCAGCAACGGGTTCACCTACTCCTGGTCGCAGAGCGCACCGTTCGGCAGCAAGGTCGACCCCACGACGATCAGGCTCAACGGCGTGACGCTCGACCCCAACGCCACCTACAAGGTCACGGCGAACAACTTCATGGCCGACGGCGGCGACGGCTACAGCGCGTTCGTCAACGGAGCGCCCCGCACGGGCGGCAAGGTCGACCTCGACGCGCTGATCGACTACCTCGGCGCCCACCCCGCGCTGACCGCGCCGCCGGCGGCGCGCAGCACCGCCACCCCGTGACGGTCCGGTAGCACGGTTCCGCCCGATCCGACGCCCCCGCGGGCCACCTGCGGGGGCGTTCGGACGGTCGTCCCGGCGGTGCCTCGGCGGGCACCCTCTGGTAGCCCTCGGTCACGCACAGAGACGATCGGGTCACGAATGCCGCACCCTCGTCGGAACGCCTGTCGCGGGCCGGCGCCTCGGGCTAGGTTGCGCGGACACCTGACATCCATCCCACGAGGAGAAGCATGTCCGCATCAGGACTCCGCCGCCGTACGACGGTGGCACTCGTCGCCGCCGTGACCGCTGCCACCGTGGCATCGATCACCGTCGCGACTGCAGCTCCGCCAACCCGAAGACCGAAAACGCCGAGAAGGCGACCACGACCGAGATCCAGATCCTGGGGCTCAACGACTTCCACGGCGCCCTGGAGCTCCCCTCGGGCTCGGGCGGCCGCATCGGCCCGTCCACCGCGCCGATCCCGGCGGGCGGTGCCGAGTACCTCGCCACCCACGTCGCCGCGCTCAAGGCCACCAACCCCAACACGATGTTCGTCTCCGCCGGCGACCTCATCGGCGCGACGCCGCTGACCTCGGCCCTGTTCCACGACGAGCCCACCATCGAGGCGTTCAACCAGATGGGCCTGGACTACAACGGCGTGGGCAACCACGAGTTCGACGAGGGTGTCGACGAGCTGCTGCGCATGCAGCGCGGCGGCTGCCACCCGGTCGACGGCTGCCAGGACGGTGACCCCTTCGGCGGCGCGAGCTTCGACTTCCTGGCCGCCAACGTGGCCTACAAGGACTCCGGCGAGACCATCTTCGCGCCCTACAAGGTCCGCAAGTTCCAGGGTGGGATCAAGGTGGCGATCGTCGGCATGACCCTCGAGGGCACGCCGCAGATCGTCACGCCCTCCGGAATCTCGACGGTGGACTTCGCGGACGAGGCCGAGACCGTCAACAACCTCGTCCCCGAGCTCAAGAAGCAGGGTGTCGAGACCATCATCGTGCTGCTGCACGAGGGCGGTACCACCTCGACCGCGGGCAACGGCACCGGTGCCGGCCCGGACGACGTCGACAAGTGCGTGAATCCGGCCGGCACGATCCCCGGCATCGTCGACGCCATGTCGGACGAGGTCGACGTCGTGGTCACCGGGCACACGAACTGGGCCGTCAACTGCGTGCTCGACGGCAAGATCGTCACCGGGGCCGGCTCGAACGGCCGGCTGGTCACCGACATCGACCTGACCGTCAGCCGGGCCACCAAGGACGTCGTCTCGGCGACCGTCGACAACGTGATCGTCACGCGCGACGTCGCCAAGGACGCCGCGATGACCTCGCTGATCACCAAGTACCAGACGCTGGCCGCGCCCCTGGCCAACCGCGTCGTCGGCTCGGTCACCACCAACCTCCTGCGCGCGAACAACGGCGCGGGCGAGTCGGCGTACGGCGACGTCATCGCGGACGCCCAGCTGGCCGCGACCAGCGCACCGGCCAAGGGCGGCTCGCTGGTGGCGTTCATGAACCCCGGCGGCATCCGCGGGGACGTCATCTACGCCAACTCGTCCGGTGGTGAGGCGGACGGGCAGGTCACGTACAGCGAGCTGTTCACGACCCAGCCGTTCAACAACGTGCTCACCGTCGTCTCGTGCACCGGCGCGCAGATCGACACGATCCTCGAGCAGCAGTGGCAGCCGAGCGGGACGACCAACATCCTGCAGGTGAGCAACGGGTTCAGCTACTCCTACAACGCGACCAACCCGATCGGCTCGCGCGTCGATGCGAGCACGATCAAGGTCGGCGGCGTCACGCTGGACCCGGCGACGGCTTACCGCGTCACCACGAACAACTTCGTGGTCACCGGTGGCGACGGCTTCGCCGAGTTCACGCGGTGCACGAACCCGCTCGGCGGGGACATCGACCTCGATGCCCTCGTGGCGTACTTCGGGGCGAACTCCCCGGTGGCGCCGGGTCCGCAGAACCGGATCACCAAGCTGGGCTGACGCCCGGGCGAACGGCCGACGCCCCCGCGGACCTGGTCCGCGGGGGCGTCGTCGTGCCGGGTCAGGAGACCGGTGCGGGCACGGGAGCAGGCGCCGGGACGTCCTGCGGCTCCTTCGGCAGGACGAACCGGTAGCCGACGTTGCGCACGGTGCCGATCAGGGTCTCGTGGTCCGAGCCCAGCTTGGCGCGCAGCCGGCGCACGTGCACGTCGACCGTGCGGGTGCCGCCGTAGTAGTCGTAGCCCCAGACCTCCTGCAGCAGCTGGGCCCGGCTGAAGACCCGGCCCGGGTGCTGCGCGAGGAACTTCAGCAGCTCGAACTCCTTGAACGTCAGGTCGAGCACGCGGCCCTTGACCCGCGCCGTGTACGTGGCCTCGTCGACGCTGACGTCGCCGCGCCGGATCTCGGTGATCTCCTCGTCGGCGCCGGCGCGCCGGGCCAGCCGGCCGATCGCCAGCCGCAGCCGGGCCTCGACCTCGGCCGGGCCCGCGGTGTCGAGGATGACGTCGTCGACACCCCACTCCGCGTTGACCGCGGCCAGGCCGCCCTCGGTCGCCACGAGCAGCACCGGGCAGTCGACGCCGGTGGTGCGCAGCACCCGGCACAGCGACCGGACGTGCGGCAGGTCGCGACGTCCGTCGACGAGCAGGGCGTCGGCGGGCGGGGCCTCCAGCAGGGCGCTGACCTCGGCCGGCGCGACGCGCAGGTTGTGGGACAGCAGCCCGAGGGCAGGCAGCACCTCGGTCGACGGCTGCAGCGTGTTGGTGAGCAGCAGCAGCTGGCTCATCGGTGTCCCCCATCCGCCTCGGGTGCATCCAGTTCACCATGATGGTGCCTGCGGGGCAGGTTCCGTCCGCCCGGCGAGAAGGCTTTACGCAGGCGAAACACGCCTGGAACACGACAGGTCGGCTGGGAGGTCCGGGTGGCGGAAGGGACCCTGCGCTACTGGGCGGCGGCCCGCGCGGCAGCGGGCGTCGCGGAGGAGCCGTTCGACGGGGCCACCCTCGGTGAGGTCCTGGACAGCGCGGCGCAGGCCCACGGTGCGGAGCTGGCCCGGGTCCTCACCGTGGCCAGCTTCCTGGTCGACGGGGTCCGCACCGGGCGGGACGCCGCCCTGACCGACGGCGTCACGGTCGAGGTGCTGCCGCCCTTCGCCGGTGGCGCCCGGTGACGGCAGCCCTCGCTGCCGGGCTCGCCGCCGCGCTCGCGCTCGGCGGTCTCACCGACCCGGTGGTGCTCCTGCCGGCGGTGGCGCTGACCCAGGTGCTGCTCGCGCTCACCTGGCACGCGGCGGTCGGCGCCCCCGCGGCGAGGACCGCCGCGGTGATCGTCGTCGCCACCGGGGTGGCCGCCGACGTGGCGGTGCTGGCGGCCGATGCCGGCCGGCCGATGGCCGGCGTCGGACCGGTGCTGGCGCTCGCCCTGCTCGCGATGTTCGGGCAGCAGCTGTTCCGCCGGGCCGGACGCGAGGCGCTGACCGCCTCGCTGGCCGCCACCGGCGCGGCGGTCGTGCTCGCCGGCAGCGGGTCTGCCTGGCTGGCGCTGGACGGCCGGCGCGACGGTGCCGCCCTGCTGCTGGTCGGCGCCGCGGCGGTGCTGCTCGCCCCGGCTGCCGACCTCGCGGGCAGCGGCCTCGGGACGCCCCGCTGGGCCGCCGCGCTGGTGGCCTGGGTGCTCACCGGCGCGGCCGCGCTCGCCGTCGTCGCGGGGACGTCGCTCGACCTCGGGGTCGCCCTGGCTGCGGCCACCGTGGCCTCGGTCGCCGCCCGGCTCGGGGTGCTCCTCGGCAACCGCACCGCCGTCCCGCACCCGGCGCTGCCCGCCGTCCTGGCCGCGCTGCTGGTCGGCCCGGCGGTGCACGTCCTCGCCCGCGTCCTGTCCGGCTGAGCCGGGGCGGGACCTCGACCAACTCCGCACCTGCGGACGGGTCCATGCCGCAGGATCGGGGAATCGGCGGAGCACCCGGACGGTTGGCGGTGGACGTGGAAGGACTGATCGTCGTCGCGGCGACCCTCGTGGTCGCGACGGCCGCCGGGCTGTGGCTGCGGCGGTCCGGCCGTCGGCTGGGGCGCGCCGACGGCGGGCCGAAGGGGCCCGCGGACACCCGCACGCTCCTGACCGACGACGACCTCGGGTCGGCGCTGGGCGAGCAGGCCACCCTCGTGCAGTTCTCCAGCGCGTTCTGCCAGCCGTGCCGTGCGACCCGGCGGATCCTGGACGAGGTGAGCACCCTGGTCCCCGGCGTGGCGCACGTCGAGATCGACGCCGAGAGCCACCTCGAGCTGGTCCGCCGCCTCGACGTGCGGCGCACCCCGACGGTCCTGGTCCTGGACGCCGACGGCGCCGTGGTCCGGCGGGCCAGCGGCCAGCCGCGCAAGGCCGACGTCCTGGCGGCCCTCGGCGCCGTGACCCTGTGACCCTGACCCTGACCCTGACCCTGACCGCGTGACCCGTCTCATTTCCTGGAAGGGCTCGTGCCGGGGCGTGAGCAGGTCTAGCATCGGCGCCGTGAGCACAGAGCTGACCCGACGACGCGCAGTGGACCTGCTGCGTGTCGCCACCGCGCTCTGTCCCGCTTCCTGACACCAGACGGCCCCTCTTTCCTCAGCCCGCTTCCTGTCAGGAGCACCCTCATGTCGCGCACTGCGCACACGTCCTTGGTCGACCCGCGCGGGCCCCGCGCCGGCGCCGCCCTCACCACCCTGGTCCTCGCCGTCGCCCTCGCGACCGGCTGGTGGCTGCTGCTCGTCGCCCAGGCCGCGGCCTTCGGCCTCGGCGTCGCCGGCCGCTCGCCGTACGGCCTGCTGTACGCCCGGCTGGTGCGTCCGCACCTCGGGCCACCGTCCGAGCTCGAGGACACCCGCCCGCTGCGCTTCGCGCAGGCGGTCGGTCTGGTCTTCGCCCTCGCCGCCCTGGTCGGCGTCGCCGTCGGCGCTCCGGCCCTCACCCTGGTCGCGACCGCCGGTGCGCTCGCCGCCGCGTTCCTCAACTCCGCGTTCGGTGTCTGCCTCGGCTGCGAGGTCTACCTGCTGCTGCGCCGCAGCGCGCCGATCGCGCGCACCGTCCCGAACCCGCGGGCCGCACGGCCCACCCCCACGGAGGTCCCCGCATGAGCCGCGACGCCGCACTGGTCGACGCCGACTGGGTCGAGGCCCACCTCGACGACCCGAACATCGTCCTCGTCGAGGTCGACGAGGACACCGCCGCCTACGACAAGAACCACCTGCGGGGCGCGGTCCGCCTCGACTGGAAGAAGGACCTGCAGGACCCCGTCCGGCGCGACTTCGTCAGCAAGGAGCAGTTCGAGGCGCTGCTGTCGGCCAAGGGGATCGGCAACGACGACACCGTCGTGCTCTACGGCGGCAACAACAACTGGTTCGCGGCCTACGCCTACTGGTACTTCACGCTGTACGGCCACGGTGACGTCCGCCTGCTCGACGGCGGCCGCAAGAAGTGGGAGCTGGACTCGCGCGAGCTCGTCGACGACGCGGTCGAGCGACCCACCACCTCGTACACCGCGCAGGAGCAGGACCGCTCGATCCGGGCGTTCCGCGACGAGGTCGAGGCGGCGATCGGGCAGAAGAACCTGGTCGACGTCCGCAGCCCCGACGAGTTCTCGGGCAAGCTGCTCGCTCCCGCGCACCTTCCCCAGGAGCAGTCGCAGCGACCCGGCCACATCCCGACCGCCCGCAACATCCCGTGGTCGCAGGCCGCGAACGACGACGGCACGTTCAAGAGCGACGACCAGCTCACGACGCTGTACGGCGACAAGGGCGTCGACCTGGGCAAGGACACCATCGCCTACTGCCGCATCGGTGAGCGCTCGGCGCACACCTGGTTCGTGCTGCACGAGATCCTGGGGCAGCCGAACGTGAAGAACTACGACGGGTCGTGGACCGAGTGGGGCTCGCTCGTGGGCGTCCCGATCGAGCTCGGGGAGCAGACCTGATGTGCGGCGCGAAGGCCGGCGGTCCCTCGACCGAGGGCCTCGACCTCACCGACGCAGCCGTCGTGCAGGGGATCGTCGTGCGTGACGGCTCGCCGCTGGCGGGCGCGTACGTCCGGCTGCTCGACGGCGGCGGCGAGTTCACCGCCGAGGTGCCGACGTCGGCGACCGGGCAGTTCCGGTTCTTCGCCGCGCCGGGCACCTGGACGCTGCGCACGCTCGCACCGAAGGCCGAGCCCGTGGACCGCACGGTGGTCGCGCAGCGGGGAGTGGTGTCCGACGTCGAGGTGCTGATCGCCGCGTCCGGCTGAAGGCGGGCGCCGCCGGCGCCGATGATGACCAGCATGCGTCGTGTCCGGGGGTCCGCCGTCCTGCTGGTCGCGCTCGGTCTGGGCGCCTGCGCCGGGGCGCCGGCGTCGTACGCCGCCGCCGAGGCGCCGGATGCGCCCGGCCGCGCCTTCACCGCCCGGGTGGACCGGGTGGTCGACGGTGACACGTTCATCGCCGCCCGCCGGGGCGAGCTGGTGCGGGTCCGTCTCATCGGGGTCGACTCCCCGGAGTCGGTCCGTCCCGGCTACCCGGTGCAGTGCTGGGGGCCGCAGGCCTCGCGGGTGCTGACGCGGCTGCTGCCGGCCGGGACGAAGGTCACCGCGGCGTACCAGCCCGGCGGCCGGCGCGACACCTACGGCCGCGACCTCTGGGACGTCTGGCTGCCGGACGGCCGGTTCGTGCAGGGGGTGCTGGTCCGCCGGGGCGCCGCCGAGGCGTACCCGTACCGCCCGCAGGTGGCCCATGCCGGCTACCTCGAGGACGTCGAGACCCGCGCCCGCACCCGGGCCGCCGGCCGCTGGGGCCACTGCCCCGCCTGAACCTCCCACCCCCCTCGCGTTGATCACGTGCACGTGATCGACGCCCGCCGGACGCGGTGAACTGGCCGCGCTCGGTGCAGGTACGCCGCGTCCGGTCCGGCACTGAGAGCACCTTGACGGCGGCCCGTCCCGGCGCTATAACCCTAACTGTTAGGGAGGAGCGGGCATGCAGGACGCGATGCTGGCGCTGCTCGGCAAGGAGCCGGCGCACGGCTACGAGCTGCACCAGCGGCTGGCCGCCGCCTTGGGGACCTCGGCCGACGCGCTGAACTCCGGTCGCGTCTACGTCACGCTGAGCCGCCTGGCGCGGGCCGGGCTGGTCACCGTGCGCGCGGTCGAGCAGAGCTCGCGGCCGGCGAAGAAGGTCTACGAGGCGACGGCGGCCGGCCGCGACCGGACCCGTGACTGGCTGGCGGACCTGGCCTGGCCGCACGCCGCACCCGTCGACTTCCACCTCAAGCTGGTCGCCGCCGCGGCCAGCGGGCTGGCCGACCCGGTGACCTTGATCGACGCCCAGCGGCGCGAGCTGCTCCGGGAGCTGACCGGGCTGCAGCGCAGCCTCGAGACCGAGCCCGCGGACGGTGACGGAGCCCTGCTGCTCGAGGGCGCCGTGCTGCGGCTGCAGGCGGACCTGCGCTGGCTGGAGACCTGCGAGAACCGATGGGCGAGAGGTGGACCCCGATGATCGTGGTGCGAGCGGCCGGCCTGACCAAGGTCTACGACCCGGGCTCCTCGCCGGTCCGCGCCGTCGACGAGGTCGACCTTGCCGTCGAGGAGGGCGAGTCGGTCTCGGTGATGGGTCCCAGCGGGTGCGGCAAGTCGACCCTGCTGCACCTGCTCGGCGGTCTGGAGCGGGCCGACGCGGGGCAGCTGGAGATCGACGGCCAGCCCACCGGCCGGCTCTCCGAGGCCGCCTGGGCCAGGCTCCGGCGCCGCAGCATCGGCTTCGTCTTCCAGGGCTTCCACCTGGTCGACGAGCTCACCGCGGTCGAGAACGTCGAGCTGCCCGCCCTGCTCGTCGGCGTACGACGCCCCGCGGCTCGCCGCCGGGCCCTGGACCTGCTCGACCGGCTGGCGGTCGTCGATCGGGCCGGGCACCTGCCTGCCCGGCTCTCCGGCGGGCAGCGGCAGCGAGTGGCCCTGGCCAGGGCACTGGTCAACACACCGCGGCTGCTGCTCGCCGACGAGCCCACCGGCAACCTCGACAGCGCCGCCACCGGCGAGATCCTGCGGGTCTTCGCCGAGCTGCGCGAGGCCGGCCAGACCCTGCTGGTCGTCACCCACGACCCGCGGGTGGCGACGACGGCCAACCGGCTGCTGAGCATGCGCGACGGGGCGGTGGTCGACGAGACCCGGCTGGACGGGCCGAGCCGGGTGCAGTCGGTCGCGGCCCTCGTCGGCCTGGACACGCCGTGACCGGAGCCGCGTCGGCGGTGCTGCTGCTCGCGTGGCGCAACATCCGGCGACACCCCGGCGCCGGGCTGCTCGTCGTCCTCGTCCTCTCCGCCGCCACCACGACGCTGACCCTCGGCCTCACCGTCCGCGCTGCCGCCGACGCGCCCTGGGACCGGGCCTTCCGCGAGACCCGGGGCGCGCACGTCGTCGCCGACGCGTCCTCCCCCGCGGCGCTGGCCGCCCTGGCGGGAGACCCGGACGTCGCGCGGGCCGCTGGCCCCTGGCCGTTCGCGATCATCCGCAGCAGGATCGGCGGCCACGAGCTGCCGTTACGCCTCGTCGGTCGCAGCGGGCTCGACGCACCGGTCGACCGACCGCTGGTCACGGCGGGCGCGGGGGACCTCGACGGCGTCGTGCTCGAGCGCAGCCTGGCCGACGCACTCGGGGTCGGCGTGGGGCAGACCGTCGTCGTCGGCGACGTCTCCCTCCCGGTCACCGGCGTCGCCGTGAGCGTGTCCCAGCCGCCGTTCCCGGCCACCGTCCCCGGGGTCGCCTGGACCAGCTCGGCCACGGTGGCGCGCCTGGTCGCGGCGGCGGAGCTGAGCGGCCACCAGCTGCAGCTGCGACTGCTCCGGCCGGCCCGTGCGGACGCGTTCGTGGCGGAGCACGCCGGCGCGGGCACGGTCGTCCTGTCCACGGCGCGCAGCACCCGCGCGGTCTGGCTGGCCGAGGTGCGGACCACCCGGGTCGTCCTGCTGACGGTGAGCCTGCTGCTGGTCGTCCTCACCGCCGCCGCCGTCGCCGTCGTGGTCGCCGCCGGCCTCGCGCCGCGGCTGCGGCAGGTCGGAGCGCTCAAGGCGGCCGGTGTCACCTCGGGGCAGGTGGGTGCCGTCGTGCTGGCCGAGTACCTCGCGCTGTCCGGGATCGCGGTGCTCGTCGGGCTGGTCGCGGGCAGCCGGCTCGCCCCGGCGCTGGCCGGGCCGGGAGCGGCCGCTCTCGGCGGCGCCCGGGCGCCGGCTCCCGGCTGGGAGGTGGCTGCCCTGGTGGCTGTCACGGCGGCAGCCGTGACCGCGGCAGCCGCGGTACGCCCCGCTCTGCGCGCGGCCCGCGGGAGCACCGTCCGGTCCCTCGGCACGACCGCTCGCCCGCCCCGGCCGGCCAGCGGTCTCGCGCGCGCCGCGAGCGCCGTACGCCTGCCGCTGCCCGTCGTCATGGGTGTCAGGTCGGTGACCCGGCGGCCCGGTCGGGCCCTGCTGGCCGGGTGCACGGTCGTCCTCGGTGTGACCATGGTGGTGGCGGCCCTCGCCATGGAGCGAACCTTCCAGCAGGCGGGCCCCGCGGCGGCCGTCGCGCCGGGGGCCGGGCCGGGCCTGCCGCCGGTCGACGCCGCACTCGTCGAGGCCCTCGACGCGCTGGCCGACCAACGACTGCGGTCCCTGGTGTACCTGTTCACGGCCGTCTTCGCGCTGCTCGCGGCCCTGAACCTCACGGTCGTCGCCACGTTCCTCGCGCGGGACCAGGCCGGCAACCACGCTGTCCTGCGCGCGGTCGGCTTCACCCGGCGGCAGACGGTCGTGAGCCTGGCCGTCCCGCATGCCGCGGTGGCGGCGGCGGGAGCGGTGGTCGGCATCCCGGTGGGGCTGCTCGTCTTCCGGCTGAGCTACCAGGCCGCCAACGGAGGCGCGGACGGAGCGGCCGTGCCACCGGCCGCGTGGCTGCTGCTCGTCCCGCTCGCCGCCGCGGCGGCCGGCGCCGTGCTGGCGGCCCTGCCCGCACGTCTGCTGGCCCGGTCCCCGGTCGCCGTTCGGCTGTCGGGGGAGTGACGGCGGACTAGCCTCGACGGAGGACCCGCCGACGAGCGGGGAGGTCGGTCGATGGACGTGCTGCTCCTGGGAGCCAGCGGCTCGGTGGGCCGTGCCGTGGCCGAGGAGCTGCTGTCCCGCGGGCACACCGTGCGGGCCGCGTCGCGTACGCCGGCCGCCGGGCGGGCCGGTCTGACCTGGCACCGGGTGGACCTGACCACCGGTGCGGGGGTCCACGACGCGGTCCGGGGCGCCGACGCGGTCGTCGACTGCGCGAACTCGCGGACGCCCCGCCGGTCGTCCCTGGACGCGGTCCTCGTCGAGGGCACCGGCCGGGTCCTGCAGGCCTGCCACGAGCTCGGCGACGTGCGGTACGTGGGGATCTCGATCGTGGGCATCGACGAGATCCCCTACGTGTACTACCGCGCCAAGCTGCGCCAGGAGCGGGTGATCCAGGACGCGGCCGCCCCGTGGTCGTTGCTCCGGGCGACCCAGGTGCACGAGTTCGTCGACCAGATCCTCACGACGGTGGCGCGCGGCCCGGCGCTGGTCCTGCCGACGGCAGTACGGCTGCAGCCGGTCGACGTCCTGGACGTGGCCCGTGTCCTGGCCGACGCCGCCGAGGGTCCGCCCGCAGGCCGCCTGCCGGACCTCGGCGGCCCGCGCGTGCAGACGCTCGGCGCGCTCGCGCGCGACTGGCTGCTTGCCCGCCGGAGCCCGAAGCGGCTGCTGAGCGTGCCGCTCCCGGGGCGGGTGGGTCGGGCGCTGGCCGAAGGGGCCCTGTGCGCGCCGGAGCGGGCCGTCGACGGCCGGGACTTCGCGCGCTGGCTCGCCGCCGGCTGACCCGCACCGCGGCCGCTCCGCCGACGTAGACTCCTCGGGTGCTGTCCGCCGTGGTCGTCGTCCTGCTGGTGGCCGCGTTCGTGCTGGTGGCGGGCGTGGCCGGCTGGGTCGTACGCCGCCTGTGGACCGCCCCCGCAGCTGCCGACGGCACCGCCGCGCGGGCTGCAGCCGAGCCTCCGACCGCCCAGGAGGGCTGACCCCGCTGTGGAGATCCGCGCGGACATGCCGCTGCAGCTGGTCCCCGTCTCGTGGCTGCTCGGGACCTGGCGTGGGGTCGGCGTCGGCGGCTACCCCTCGGTGCCGGAGTTCCGGTTCGGCCAGGAGCTGACGTTCACCGAGCTGCCCGGCAAGCCGTTCGTGCACCACCTGAGCCGCAGCTGGCTGCTCGACGACGACGGCAACCAGGTGCGCCCCCTGGCCCAGGAGACCGGCTACTGGCGCCCGGAGGCCGACGGCAGCGTCGAGCTGCTGCTGGCCCACCCCACCGGCTTCGCCGAGATCTGGATCGGCACCGCTGACGGCGCCAAGATCGAGCTGCAGACCGACGCCGTGGCCCGCACCGCGACCGCGAAGGACTACACGGCCGGGCACCGGCTCTACGGCCTGGTGAAGGGTGACCTGCTGTGGGCCTACGACATGGCCGCGATGGGCCAGCCGCTGCAGCCGCACCTGTCGGCCACCCTGAAGCGGGCCTGACGACCATGACGGCTCCCGACCTGCAGGCCACGCTGCGGGCGAAGGGCTATCGCATCACCCCGCAGCGCCAGCTCGTCCTCGACGCCGTGACCGCGCTCGAGCACGGGACGCCGGACGAGATCTGCGCGCAGGTGCAGCGCACCGCGACCGGCGTCAACCTCTCGACCGTCTACCGCACCCTCGAGCTGCTCGAGGAGCTCGGCCTGGTCACCCACACCCACCTCGGCCACGGGGCTCCGACCTACCACGCGTCCGGCGCCCTGGACCACCTGCACCTCGTCTGCCGCGACTGCGGGGCGATCCTCGAGACCGACGTGGCGCTCGCGGACTCGCTGGTGGGAATGCTGGCGACCCGGCACGGCTTCCAGACCGATGTGGCGCACTTCGCGATCTACGGCCGCTGCCGGGAGTGCTCGTCGTGACCGGCCCCGTGCTGGCCCGCCCCGGTGCTGTCGAGGCCGACCCGCCCGACGCCGGTGTCGCCGCGCACTACGGCGACCCCTACCGCGAGCAGCGGATGCTCGCCGCGGGCGAGGCGTCGGTCGACCTGTCGCACCGTTCCGTGGTCCGGGTCAGCGGCCCCGACCGGCTGACCTGGCTGCACTCCCTCACCTCCCAGCACCTCATCGCGCTGGCGCCCGGCGTGGCGACCGAGGCCCTGCTGCTCTCGCCGCACGGCCACGTGGAGCACGACCTGCACCTCGTCGACGACGGCTCGGCGGTCTGGATGCACGTCGAGCCCGGCACCGGCGAGGCGTTGGTCGCCTGGCTGGACTCGATGCGGTTCTGGTCGCAGGTGGAGGTCGAGGACCTCACCCCGACCTACGCCGTGGTGCTCACTCCGGCCGGGGTGCCCGGCGCCCCCGGCCGGTCGGTCCCGCACGGGGTGGAGTCCTTCGTCCCCCGCGCCGACGTCCCCGCCGTGCTCGAGGGACCGCTCGCCGGGGTCTGGGCGCTCGAGGCGCTGCGGATCGCCGACGGTCGCCCGCGCTTCGGGCTGGAGACCGACCACCGGACGATCCCGCACGAGGTCGGCTGGATCGAGACGGCCGTCCACCTGGACAAGGGCTGCTACCGCGGCCAGGAGACGGTGGCCCGGGTGCACAACCTGGGCCGGCCACCGCGCCGGCTGGTGCTGCTGCACCTCGACGGCAGCGAGTCGGTGCTGCCAACCCACGGCGACCCGGTGCTGCTCGGTGACCGGACGGTCGGCACCGTGACGTCCTCGGCCCGGCACCACGAGCTGGGTCCGATCGCGCTGGCGGTGGTCAAGCGCTCCACGCCGGTCGACGAGCCGCTGGTCGCCGGCACCGTCGCCGCATCCCAGGAGGTCCTCGTCCCGGCCTGAATCCTCGGCGGGAACGGTCAGCCGGCCGTCGCGCGGGTCACACCTCGACGAGGAGGGTGACCGGGCCGTCGTTGACCAGGGCCAGGGCCATGTCGGCGCCGAAGACACCGGTCGAGACCTCTGCGCCGCGTCCACGCAGGACGGCGACCACGTGGTCGACCAGCGGCTCGGCGACCGGCCCGGGCGCGGCGGCGTTCCACGTCGGCCGGCGGCCCTTGCGGGTGTCGCCGTACAGGGTGAACTGGCTGACGACGAGCAGCGGCGCGCCGACCTCGGCGGCCGAGCGTTCGTCGTCGAGGATCCGCAGGTCGTGCACCTTGGCCGCCAGCCTGGCCGCGGTGAGCTCGGTGTCGTCGTGGGTCACTCCCACCAGGACGCAGAGCCCCTGGCCGGTGCCGTCCCCGATCCGTGCGACCACGGTGCCGTCGACGGTGACGCTGGCCTCGCGGACTCGCTGGACGACGGCGCGCACCGGGCCATCCTGCCGGAGCGGTCGCCGGGCGGAGGGTCAGCCTCGGCCGAAGAGACCCTTGCGCTTCTTCTTGTCCGCGACGGCGGAGGGCGCCGGTGCGTGCCGGGCCGGTGCGGGCGCGCTGGGCGCCGACGGACCGGGATCGTCGATGCCGAAGCCCAGGCTGGACAGCTCGCGAAGCAGCATGGCGGTGTCGGCCTGGTCGCGGGCCACCATCGGCGCGGGCCGGCCGTCGGCAGCATCGGCAGCATCGGCAGCATCGGCAGCATCGGCAGCACTCGTCGGCGTCGAGGTCCTCGACGGGTGCGACCGCCGGCTCGGCGTCGGCTGCGGCAGCCACCTCGGCCGGGCCGGAGTGGGTCAGCTCGGTGAGCAGGTTCGCGGCCGTGGCGGCCAGCGCCCCGGAGTCGGGGTCCGACGCCCGGCCCTGCGTCGGGACCTGCTGCGCCTCGCGCTCGTCGTCCTCGCGCTCGGCCACGATGCGTGCGGCCTCCGCGGCGGCCTGCTCGGCCTCGAGGCGTGCGGCGTCCGCCTGCTCGGCGGCGGCCTGCTCCTGGGCGAGGCGCTCGGCGTCGGCTGCGGCCTGCTCGGCGGCGGCCTGCTCCTGGGCGAGGCGCTCGGCGTCGGCTGCGGCCTGCTCGGCGGCGGCCTGCTCCTGGGCGAGGCGCTCGGCGTCGGCGGCGGCCTGCTCGGCGGCGGCCTGCTCCTGGGCGAGGCGCTCGGCGTCGGCGGCGGCCTGCTCGGCCTCCCGAGCCTCCTCGGCGATCCGCTCTGCCTCAGCAGCGGCGATCGCCTCGGCGGCCTCGGCGGCAAGGCGGTCGGCTTCCTCCCGCTCGAGACGCTTCGCCTCGCGGGCGGCGATCCGCTCGGCCTCCTGCTGGGCGGCCTTCTCGGCGGCCAGCCTCGCCCGGCGGGTGGCTTCCTCGGCGAGCTCGCGCTCCGCCTGGATCCGGGCAGCGCGCAGAGCGGCCTGCCGGTCGGCCTCGGCGGCGGCGCGCTCGGCCGCCTCCCGGGCGGCCAGCTCGGCTGCCTCCTCGGCGGCCTGACGGGCAGCCTCCTCGTCGAGCACGACCTGGTGGTCGGCCCAGGCCTGCTCCTCGGCGGCGGCGCGCTCGGCGTCCAGGACGACCCGGTGGTCGGCCCACGCCTGCTCCTCGGCGGCGGCGCGCTCGACGGCCAGCCAGTGGCCGTGGTCGGCCCAGGCCTGCTCCTCGGCGGCCGCCCGGACCTCGGCGAGCCAGATCCCGTGGGCGGCCCAGGCGTCGGCCTCGACAGCTGCCCGGGCCTGCGCCAGCCAGGCCGTGTGGTCGGCCCAGGCGTCGGGCTCCGCGGCGGCGCGCTCGGCGTCCAGGACGACCCGGTGGTCGGCCCAGGCCTGCTCCTCGGCGGCGGCGCGCTCGGCGTCCAGCCAGCTGCGGTGGTCGGCCCAGGCCGGCTCCTCGGCGGCGGCGCGCTCGGCGCGCTCCGCCTCCTCGCGCTCACGTCGCTCCTGCTCGCGGGCCTCGGCCTCGGCGGCCTCGGCGGCAGCCTTCTCCTCGGCCTTGGCGCGGCGCCGCGCCTCGGCCCGGTCGGCCCGCGCCGCAGCCTCCTTCTGGGCGAGCGCCTCGAGCTCGCGGTGCAGGATCTCTGCCTCCTGCAGGCGCTTGGTCTCGCCCGCGACGCGACGGCGCTCGGCCTCCTCGGCTTCCTCGCGGGCGGCCTGTTCGGCGGCAGCCTGCTCGGCGGCGGCGCGCTCGGCTTCCTCGCGGGCGGCCTGCTCGGCGGCAGCCTGCTCGGCGGCGGCGCGCTCGGCTTCCTCGCGGGCGGCCTGCTCGGCGGCGGCGCGCTCGGCTTCCTCGCGGGCGGCCTGCTCGGCGGCGGCGCGCTCGGCTTCCTCGCGGGCGGCCTGCTCGGCGGCGGCGCGCTCGGCTTCCTCGCGGGCGAGCCTGCTCGGCGGCGGCGCGCTCGGCTTCCTCGCGGGCGGCCTGCTCGGCGGCGACGCGCTCGGCTTCCTCGCGGGCAGCCTGCTCAGCGGCGGCGCGCTCGGCGGCAGCCTGCTCGGCGGCGGCGCGCTCGGCTTCCTCGCGGGCGGCCTGCTCGGCAGCGGCGCGCTCGGCTTCCTCGGCGGCGGCGCGCTCGGCTTCCTCGCGGGCGGCCAGCTCGTCCAGGGCGACGACCGGGAGCACCAGCTCGGTCGCCTCGGCGCGAACGGCGGACGCGTCGTCCTCCCCGTCCTCCCCGTCCTCCCCGACAACCCCGACGACCTCGTCGACCTCGTCGACCTCGTCGACCTCGTCGACCTCGTCGACCTCGTCCGGTGCGGCCGGCTCGAGCACCAGCTCCTCGACGGCGATGGCGTCGTCGGCCACCGACGCCGACGGGACGGCCACCAGACCGGCCTCGGCCAGGCGCATCACGACCTGGCCGGCCTCGAACAGCGTGAAACCGCACTCGACAGCCAGCTCGGCGACGTGGCGCGCACCGTCGACCTTGCACAGCAGCGCCCACTCGTTGGGCCCGAGGGCCACCTCGTCGGAGGGGGATGCGGCATCGAGCACCGGCACGGCGTCCGGCCCGCCGGTTGCCGCGACGATCGTCTCCCAGGTCGTGGCCCGCTCCCGCAGGTCGTCGAGGAGCTGGGCGACCGGGGTCGGGGGCGCCACGTCCTGGCGGGTCTTCTTGTTCTTCCGGAACTTCCAGGCGGCCACCGGCCAGCCCAGCAGGTCGGTGAGCCCGTCCTTGAGCTGTTCGACGACGAACTCCTCGACCACGGAGATTTCGACGTAGCCGAGGTGCACCAGCAGCTCGCCCAGGCGCCACCCCTGCAGCTCGGTCCGCTGGATCTCCAGCGCCTCGGCCAGGCCCTCGGGGGTCAGGGCACCCCGGGACATGAGCCGGACCCCGAGCAGCACGCGGCGGCCGGGGACGCTGACGGCGTAGACCTGCCCGTCGCGCAGGAAGACCTCGGCCTCGTCGCCCTCCTGGTCACGGACGAGGAGGCAGCCGGTCGCCCGCGAGTCGGCCAGGTCACGCAGCACGGACTCGACGGTGTGGGTGAGGAGGGCACCCTCGGGCACGAGCCACCTCCTTCCCCGAGTCATGGACGTCCGGCGTCATCCGGGCGGCCGCCCCGCGTGTACGCGGCGTGCCACCCGGTCCCTGTTCGCATCGGCAGGTGCGGGCCGGGTGTTGAGCACGCAACAGGCACCAAATGCGTGGTAGTCGCCGGACCGGCCGGGTGTCGTCGACGGCCGGTCGTTCGGCCGACTCCGCTCCGGCTGCCACCCGGGACGTGACACGATGCACGGGTGGCTCCGTCGGCACCCGCGCGCACGCTGATCACGGTCGCCCCCACCGGGGCCGAGACCGAGAAGGCGGACGCACCCGCGCTGCCGGTCACCCTCGACGAGCTGGTGTCCAGCGCCAAGGCCTGCGAGGCGGCCGGAGCCGCGATGGTGCACGTGCACATCCGCGACGACGACGCCCGACCCACCCTCGACCTCGGCCGGCTCCGGGCCACCGTCGACGCGCTGCGCCAGTCCACGTCGCTGGTCGTGCAGCTGAGCACCGGCGGGTCGGTCACCGACCCCTTCGAGGCCCGGCTGCAGGTCCTCGAGGCCCAGCCCGACTCGTGCTCGCTGACCTGCGGCACGACCAACTTCGGCGACGCCGTCTTCGCCAACCCGTGGCCGTTCATGGCCGAGCTCTACCAGCGCAGCCAGGCCGCCGAGGTCGTGCCCGAGTTCGAGCTGTTCGACCTGGGCCACGTCGCGTCGCTGCACCGCCTGCTCGACACCTACGGCGCGCCCTACGGCGGCCAGGTGCACTGCGACCTCGTCATGGGCGTCCCCGGCGGGATGCCGGGCACTGCCGCCGCCCTGGTGGCCGCGGTGGCCGCCCTTCCCGACGGCTGCTCGTGGGGCGCTACGGGCATCGGCCGGACCTCCCTGACGGTGGCGCTCGCCGCCCTGTCGTGCGGCGGGCACCTGCGGGTCGGCATGGAGGACACCCTCACCTTTGCCCGCGGACGGCCGGTCAGCGGCAACGACGAGCTGGTGGCCCGCGCCGCCGAGCTGGCCCGCCTGGCCCAACGACCGCCGATGACCACCGACGAGGCGCGCGAGATGCTGCGCGTCAAGGACCGCACCGCACCGGACAGCCCTGGGGAGTCCCGATGACCAGCCACGAGCCCTACCCGAACGGCCGCCGCCGGATCGACAAGGTCCTGGGCGAGGGGTTCGCCACGGACCTCGCCGGCCTCGACCTCGACGAGCTGCGGTCCCGCCGGCGCGAGGCCGAGCAGGAGGAGGCCGACCTCTCCTACATCCGCCGGATGCTCCAGGGGCGGATGGACATCCTGCGTGCCGAGCTGGCCCGCCGCGCCGGCGGCGGGGACAAGATCGTCGAGCACCTGTCCGCGGTCCTCGCCGACGCCGGGCGCAGCGACCACGGGCTCGGCCGGTTCCTGCGGGTGGAGCCGTCGCGGGTCGACGAGCACCGTCGGCTGGTCGAGCAGGTCGTCGCCGACGTGGGTGTCTCCGACGTCGAGAACCGCTCCGACGACGACCTGCGCGCCGCCCTCGGGCGGCTGGAGGAGTTCGAGCACGGCATCTCCGAGGACCGGCGCGCGGTGCAGGTCGTCATGGACGCCCTGACCGCCGAGGTCGCCGCCCGCTACAAGAGCGGCAGTGCCACGGTCGACGACCTGCTCGCCGAGCGCTAGCCCGTACTGCCGGCCGCCGCGGGGACGTCGCGCCGGCCGTCCTAGGGTCGCGGGGTGGCCGACACCCCGCAGCACCCCGCCCCTGTCGTCGCCGAGGTCGTCCGCTCGGGGTTCGTCGAGGGGCACCACCACGGCACGGTCCTGGCGCTGGCCGCCGACGGCAGCCGGGTGCTGGCGCTGGGCGACCCCGACGCACCGGTGTTCCCGCGCTCGTCGAACAAGCCGCTGCAGGCCGTGGGGATGCTCGAGGCAGGGCTGGACCTCGACGGCGCGCTGCTCGCGCTGACCTGTGCCAGCCACTCCGGCGAGCCGTTCCACATCGAGGGCGTGCACCGGGTGCTGGCCGATGCGGGCCTCGACGAGACGGCGCTGCGCACCCCGCCGGACTGGCCGGTGGACGAGGCGGAGAAGATCGCGTTCGTGGCGGCCGGCGGGCAGCAGGCCCGGGTGCTGATGAACTGCTCCGGCAAGCACGCCGCGATGCTGGCCACCTGCGTGGTCAACGGCTGGCCGACCGAGGGCTACCTCGACCCGCAGCACCCGCTGCAGCGGCAGCTCGTCGCCACGGTCGAGCGGCTCGCCGGGGAAGGGATCGCCGCGACCGGCGTCGACGGGTGCGGAGCGCCCCTGCTCGCGCTGTCCCTGACCGGGCTCGCCCGGGCGTTCGTCGCGATCGCCACGGCGTCTCCCGGCACACCGGAGCACCGGGTGGCCGAGGCGATCCGCCACCACCCGCAGTGGCTCGGCGGCACCCGGCGCGACGTCACGGCACTGGTTGCCGGCGTCCCCGGCCTGGTCGCCAAGGACGGCGCCGAGGGGGTCTACGCGGCGGCACTGCCGGACGGGCGGGTCGTGGCGCTGAAGATCGAGGACGGCGGGCAGCGGGCCCGGCCCCCGGTGATGGCGGCTGCCCTGCGCGCCCTCGGCGTCAGCGCCGCGGTGCTCGACGAGCAGGCCGAGGCACCGCTGCTGGGCGGCGGTCTGCCGGTCGGCGTCGTGCGCGCGGCGTTCTGACGCCGTCCGGGAGGGTGGGGTGGTGACCGGACAGCAGCGCAGCGCCGAGGTCGTCGTCGTGGGAGCCGGATCCGGCGGGCAGCCCGTCGCCGAGGCGCTGGCCGCCGCCGGGGTCGACGTGGTGGTGGTCGAGGCGTTCCGCGTCGGTGGCGAGTGCCCCTACGTCGCCTGCATCCCGAGCAAGGCGCTCCTGCTGGCCGCGGCGGCCGGGGCCGGCTGGGACGAGGCCGTCCGCCGCCGCGACGAGGCGGCCGAGCACCGCGACGACACCGCGACGGCCGGGTCGATGGTCGAGGGCGGTGTCCGGCTGCTCCGCGGCACCGCGTCGGTCACCGGACCGGGCTCTCTGTCCGTGGTGACCCCGGCGGGCGACCGGGTGGCGCTGGGCTGGACGCGGGCGCTCGTCGTCGGGACCGGCAGCGCCCCCGTCACGCCCCCCGTCGACGGGATCGACGACGTCGACGCGTGGGACAGTGCCGAGGCGCTGTCGGTGACCGAGCGCCCGGAACGGCTGCTCGTCCTGGGGGGCGGTGCGGTCGGCTGCGAGCTGGGCCAGGCCTTCGCCCGGCTCGGGAGCCGGGTCACGCTCGTCGAGATGGCGCCGCGGCTGCTGGCCTCCGAGCAGCCCTGGGTCGGCGACCTGGTGGCCGACGCCCTCCGGCGCGACGGGGTCGACGTGCACCTGGACGCCGCGGCGACCCGGGTGGAGCGGGCCGGCGGGGGCGTCCGGCTGCACCTCTCCGGCGGGCAGGTCCTGGAGGCCGACCGGCTGCTCGTCGCAGGCGGACGCCGGCCGCGGGGTGACGGGCTGGGCCTCGAGACGCTGGGGATCACGCCGGACGACGGGGCCCTGCGGACCGACCCGCGGTGCCGGGTCCTGGGTGCAAACGGCCCGCTGCCCGACGTGTTCGCGGTCGGCGACGTCACCGGGGTCGCGCCGTACACCCACACGGCGGGCTACCAGGCCGAGATCGTCGCCGACGAGCTGCTCGGCCGGGGCCGGGACGCCGACTACCGGGCCATCCCGCGCGTCGTCTACACCGACCCTGCCGTGTCCTGCGTCGGCGTCACCACGCAGAGCGCCGACGAGGAGCTGGTCAGCGCCACGTTCGACGTCGGCGACACCGCGCGTGCATTCGTCGAGCGCCCCGCCGTCGCCGGTCGGGTCGAGCTGCTGGCCTCCCGGGACGGGACCGTTGTCGGTGCCGCACTGGTGGCACCGCAGGCCGACTCGTGGGGCGGCGAGCTGGCGCTGGCCGTCCGCACCGGCGTACCGGCCGCGGTGCTGGCCGAGCACGTGCACCCGCACCCGGCGTGGTCCGAGGCCCTGCATCCCGTGGCGCGGGAGCTGGCGAAGAGGGTCGCCGCCGCGGGCGGGGCCAACTAGGTTCGGGACGGACGTGAGCACCATCGAGCTGTACGACGACGAGGTCCGCCCCACCGGCGGCCCCCGGCTGGCGCTACGCCGCGCGGACGGGGACCGGCGTCCCTTCCTGCTGGTCCACGGGCTCTCGTCCAACGCCCGGCTGTGGGACGGCACGGCCCGGCGGCTGGCCGAGGCGGGGCACGAGGTCGTGGCGGTCGACCAGCGCGGCCACGGCCGGTCCGAGCAGGTCGACCACGGCTACTCCACCCCGCAGTGCGCGGCCGACCTGGCGGCCCTGTGCGCCGAGCTGGGGCTGGTCGGTGACCGCGCGCCGGTGGTCGCCGGGCAGTCCTGGGGAGGAAACGTCGTGCTGCACCTCGCAGCCGAGCACGGCGGGGTCGCGGCGGCGGCGTTCGTCGACGGCGGCTTCATCCGGCTCGGCGAGCGGTACCGCACCTTCGACGAGTGCTGGGCCGAGCTCGCGCCCCCGGTCATGGACGGTACGTCGTACGCCGAGCTGGTCGAGCGCTTCCGCGGCTGGTTCGCCGGCTTCCCGCCGGACGGCGTCGAGGGCCAGCTGGGGAACCTCGTCGAGGTCGACGGCCTGGCCCGCGCCCGGCTCACCCGCGAGCACCACCGCGAGATCCTGCGGTCGCTGTGGGAGATCGACCCGCGACCGCTGTTCGGCAAGGTCGAGGTGCCCGCGCTGCTGGCGGTCGCCGTACCGGCCGGCGGAGACGACCCGCGCGCGGGTCTGCAGGACGCCGAGGAGCTGCTGCCCGACGTGGTCGTGTCGCGCTACGTCGGCGCGCACCACGACCTGCACGCCCAGCAGCCGGACCGGATGGCCGCCGACCTGCTGGCCCTGGCCGCCCGGGTGGAGGGGTCGGCATGAGCCGGCTCGTCGTGATGGGGTCGGGCGAGACCGCCCCGACCATGGCCAAGGTGCACCGCGAGGTGTTCGCCACGTGCCCGCGCGGGCCCGCGGTGATGCTCGACACCCCGTTCGCCTTCCAGACCAACCGCGACGAGCTCGTCACCCGCACCCAGGGCTACTTCACGCAGAGTGTCGGCCGCCAGGTGGAGGTCGCGAGGTGGTCCGGTGGCGAGACCTCCGCCCAGCAGGAGAAGGCGCTCGCCCTGCTCGACCGGGCCGGCTGGGTGTTCGCGGGACCGGGCAGCCCGACGTACGCCCTCCGTCGCTGGCGGGGAACGCCCGTGCCGGGCGCGCTCGCCGACGTCGTGCGCCGGGGCGGAACGGTGGTGCTGGGCAGCGCCGCGGCGCTCACCATGGGCAGCCACGCGGTGCCCGTCTACGAGATCTACAAGGTCGGCGCGGACCCGGAGTGGGTCGAGGGGCTCGACCTGCTGGGCGAGCTCACCGGCGTCGCCGCCGCGGTCGTGCCGCACTACGACAACAAGGAGGGCGCGACCCACGACACCCGGTTCTGCTACCTCGGCGAGGAGCGGCTGGTCCGGCTCGAGGCCCAGCTGCCGGACGACGTCGGCGTCCTCGGTGTCGACGAGCACACCGCCCTCGTCGTCGACGTCGCGGCGCGCACCGCCTCGGTGTCCGGCAACGGGCTGGTGAGCGTTCGGCGCCGCGGGGCCACGACCACCTTCGCCGCGGGTGCGGTCCTGCCGCTGGACGACCTGTCCGCCCTGCTGCGCGGCGCCCCGGCCGGTGGCCTTGCGGGGTCGGCCGCGCCCGTCCCCCCCGCCGCCGCGGCCGTCGAGCCCGCGCTGTCGCTGCGCGACGAGGCCGACCGGGCGCGGACCGCGTTCGACGCCGCGCTCGGCGCCCGTGACGTCGACGGCTGCGTCGCCGCCGTCCTCGGTCTGGAGAGGGCCATCGCCGCGTGGCAGTCCGACACCCTGCAGAGCGACGACGCGGACGAGGCCCGACGGGTGCTTCGTGCGCTGGTCGTCCGTCTCGGCGAGCTGGCGGAGCAGGGGGCCGCCGACCCGTCGCAGTCGGTCGGACCGTTCGTCGAGGCGCTCATCGACGTGCGCCGGGCGGCGCGCGACGCGAAGGACTTCGCCACCTCCGACCTGGTCCGCGACCGGCTCGTCGCCGCGGGCGTCGAGGTCCGAGACACCGCTGACGGCACCGAGTGGGAGCTCCCGCCCCGCGACCTGTGACAGTCGCGTGACGGATGGGGCAGGTGGCCGCCGCGTGTGAGCGATGTCACGGAACTACGTGCTTGCCACGTGCTTGCCACAGTTAGCACCCGGGGTAAGACTAGGGACATGGCAACGTTGAAGGTCTCCTCGCTGGGTGAGTACATCCGCGAGCAGCGCGAGTCGGCGCAGGTGTCACTGCGCCAGCTTGCGAAGACCGCGGGCGTCTCCAACCCGTACCTGAGCCAGATCGAGCGCGGGGTCAAGAAGCCCAGCGCCGAGATCCTCGCCCAGATCGCCAAGGGCCTGCGCATCTCCGCGGAGACGCTCTACGTGCAGGCGGGGATCCTCGACGAGCGGTCCGGCGGCGACGTCGTCGCCGCCGTGCTGGCCGACCCCGCACTGGGCGACCGGCACAAGCGCGTGCTGCTCGACGTGTACGAGTCGTTCCGGGCCGAGCACGCGGCCGGCACGTCCGGCGCCGAAGCGGTCGTGCCGAACACCAAGAAGCCCGCGAGGAAGCGCGCCAAGAAGCCCGCGAGGAAGACCGCTCAGAAGTCGAGCGCCACTAAGACCGCAACGAAGACCGCAACCAAGACCGCTCGCAAGACGTCCACCACGAAGTCCACCTCACCAAGGAGGAGCTCCTGATGAGCCCCATCACCACCATCACCCGCAGCAAGCCGTTCTACGTCGTCGCCGGTGCCACCGACCTCGCCGTCGCCAACCTGCGCGAGGTCCCGACCAAGCTCTCGACCGTCAAGGTCGAGCGTCGTGACATCGAGAAGGCCGTCGCCGGCCTCCAGGTCCAGGCCGTGCAGCTTCCCGCGCGGGCGCAGGCCACCGCGGTCGGCATCGCCGGTGAGGTCGTCGGTCGCGCGGACGCCGTCTACGGCGAGCTGCTCGGCCGCGGCCGCTCGGTCGTCGGCCGGATCCGTCGTCAGAAGTCCACCCAGGACCTGAAGAAGGACGCCGCCACCACGGTCCGCCGCACCAAGGCGACCGGCACCGTCGCGAAGTCGTCGGCCGCCGCGACCACCAGCACCGCGAAGAAGGCCGCCAAGCGCACCACCACGACGGCCAAGAAGCGCGCCGCCACGACCCGCAGCACCGCGAAGTCGGCCACCACGTCGGCCCGCAAGACCACCAAGTCGGCGACCCGGGCGACCAAGGCCGGCGCCTCGAAGGTCGGCAGCTGACCGTCTGACCCGCACGACCGGAGCGGACCGGCTCCCCACGGCGTATCCCGCCGCGGGGACCGGTCCGCTTCGCTGCGTCGGGGCCTCGGGGCTCTCCCTTAGGCTGGTCCGCGTGGACATCGTCGGCAGCATCCAGTCGTTCGTCCTGCTCCTGCTCGGCATCGGATCGCTCGGACTCACCGGCTTCGCACTCGTCGACGTCCTGCGCCGCCCCGGCACGCTGTTCCCGCATGCGGGCAAGCTGTCGAAGGGTGCCTGGCTGGGCATCCTGGTGGCCGCGTTCCTGATCGCCCTCCTGTCGTTCGCCTCGTCGGGCACGGTCGGCTTCCTCAACGTCATCGGGGTCATCGCCGCCGGGGTCTACCTGGCCGACATGCGCCCGAAGCTCAAGGCTCTCGGCGGTGGCCGGGGCGGCTCGCAGGGGCCGTACGGCCCGTACTGACCGGGGACGGGTAGCGATGACCGGTGAGACGCACGGGCGCACGACCCGGCTGGAGCTGGCCGACCAGAGCCTGAGGGAGTGGGACGCCACCGTCCTCGACGCCTCACCCGAGGGGGTCGTGCTCGACCGCTCGGCGTTCTACCCGGGTGGCGGGGGCCAGCCGCCCGACCACGGCGTCCTGCTGTGGAGCGGGGTCCAGACCAGGGTCGTCGGCGTCCGCAGGGGTGACGACCTGCGCCTGCTGGTCGCCGAGGGCGACCCGGTCCCGCCGGTGGGCGCTGCGGTCCGCGGCGCGGTCGAGGACGCCCGCCGGACGGCGCTGATGCGCACCCACTCGGGACTGCACCTGCTCTCGGGGGTCGTCCTGCGCGACTTCGGAGCCCTGGTGACCGGCGGCAACATGGAGCCCCTCGAGGCCCGGATGGACTTCAACCTGCCCGAGGTGCCGGAGGGGTTCAAGGAGCGGGTCGCCGAGGCCTGCGCCGCCGAGGTCGCCGCCGACCGCGCGATCGAGGTCGGCACCCTGCCGCGCGACGAGGCCTTCGCCACCCACCCGGACCTGATCCGGACCGCGACCGACCTCCTGCCACCGGACCTCGAGGTGGTGCGCATCGTCGACATCGTGGGGCTCGACACCCAGGCCGACGGCGGCACCCACGTGGCCTCCACCGCACAGATCGGGCGGATCGAGGTCGTCAAGGTCGAGAGCAAGGGCAAGGGATTCCGCCGGCTCCGGATCCGGCTCGTCGACGGCTGAGGTCAGGGCGTCCGGCTGACCCACACCATCAGCGGCTTGCCGTAGAACTCGGTCGACACTCCCCGGAGCTCGAGGCCCAGCCGGCGGCAGACCGACTGCGAGGCGGTGTTCTCCTCGTCGGTGAGCGCCAGCACCTCCTCGAGCCCGGCGGCATGCGCGCGGTCGAGGACGCCGCGCGCGGCCTCGGTGGCGTAGCCGTGCCCCTGCGTGTCCGGGTGCAGGTGCCATGCGACCTCGACCGGTGCGCCCGGCGCGGTGGCGCCGTCGACGGTCACCATCGCCACCGTGCCGGCGACAATCCCGGTGGCGCGGACCTCGACCGCCCAGAAGCCGTACGGCCGGCCGGCGGCGCGCTCCTCGTCGTTGCGCACCCGGGCGCGCTCGATCCGCGCGAGCGCCGCGGTGGGTGACGCCATCGGGCTCGGCACCGAGCCGAGGAACCGGACGACCTCCGGCCGTGAGTACATGTCGAACATGCGGGCCGCGTCGTCGTCGGCCCAGTCCCGCACGACCAGCCGCTCCGTGTGGAACACCCCGTCACCGGTGCGTGGCATCACGTCCGGTGCACCTTGTGCTGGGCCGCCTGCGCCAGGGGCTTGACCACGAGCAGGTCGACGTCGACGTGCGGCGGCCGGGTCACGCACCAGGCCACGCAGTCGGCCACGTCGTCGGCGGTGAGCGGCTCGGCGACACCCTCGTAGACCTTGGCGGCCCGCGCCTCGTCGCCGCCGAACCGGTTGAGCGCGAACTCGTCGGTGCGCACCATCCCGGGGGCGATCTCGGTGACCCGGACCGGCTGCCCGTTGAGCTCGAGCCGCAGGGTCTCGGCCAGGGCCGCCGCCCCGTGCTTGGCCGCGGTGTACCCGCCGCCGCCCTCGTAGACGATCCGTCCGGCGGTGGAGCCCATGATCACGACGTGGCCCCGGCCGCTGGCCACCAGCGCGGGGAGCAGGGCCTGGGTGACGCGCAGCACCCCGAGGACGTTGACCTCGTACATGGCGCGCCAGTCGTCCGGGTCGGCGGCGGCGACCGGGTCCATGCCGTGCGCGCCGCCGGCGTTGTTGACCAGCACCGTCACCTCGGGCACCTGGGCGGCGAAGGCGGCGACCGACTCGGCCGAGGTGACGTCTAGCGGCACCGGCCGCAGCCGGTCGCCCAGCTCGTCGCGCAGCGCGTCCAGCCGGTCGGTCCGGCGGGCTGCGGCGACCACGTCGTAGCCCTCCTGCACGAGCCGTCGCGCGGTGGCCGCCCCGATCCCGCTGCTGGCGCCCGTCACGACCGCTGTTCCCCGGCTCATGCACCCATCTTCGGCCATCCGGGGCGGGTGGTGCCGGACGCGGTGCGGCCGGGTTGCCGGGCGGGGGAATCGGGCAGGGGGAGCCGGGGTTGGCAGTGTGGAGCGGGCCTGTGCCCGGAAGCGGACTCGGAGGTCGCTGCGTTGAGTGGGCCGAACAACTCCCCGGTGAGGCGGATGCCGACCCGCGAGCCGTTCCCGCGCCGGGTGGCGATGGTCTCGGTCCACACCTCCCCGCTGGACCAGCCGGGCACCGGTGACGCGGGCGGGATGAACGTCTACGTGGTGGAGCTGTCCCGCCGGCTCGCGTCCCTGGGCGTCGAGGTCGACGTCATCACTCGCGCCACCCGGTCCGACCTGCCGCCCGTCGTGCCGTTGGCCGACGGCGTCGACGTCCGGCACGTCACCGCCGGCCCCTACGAGGGACTGGCCAAGGAGGACCTCCCGGCCCAGCTCTGCGCGTTCACCTCGGGTCTCATGCGCATCGAGGCGTCCCGCCCCCCGGGCTGGTACGACGTCGTGCACTCCCACTACTGGCTCTCCGGCCAGGTCGCCTGGCTGGCGGCCGAGCGCTGGGACGTGCCGCTCGTGCACAGCATGCACACGATGGCCAAGGTCAAGAACCTCGCCCTCGCCGACGACGACGCGCCCGAGCCGGCGGCGCGCGCGATCGGCGAGGCGCAGGTCGTCGCGGCCGCCGACCGCCTCGTCGCGAACACGGGGGAGGAGGCCCGCCAGCTCGTCGAGCTGTACGACGCGGACCCCGAGCAGGTGGCCGTGGTCCCCCCGGGTGTCGACCTCGACCTGTTCGCCCCAGGACCGCGGGCCGCTGCCCGCCGCGCCATCGGCCTCCGCGACGACGCGTACGTGCTGCTGTTCGTCGGGCGCATCCAGCCGCTCAAGGCGCCCGACGTCCTGCTCCGGGCCGCCGCCCGGATGCTCGAGCGCGACCCTGCGCTGCGCGAGAGGCTGGTGGTGGCTGTCGTCGGTGGCCCCTCCGGCAGCGGCCTGGCCCGTCCCGAGTCGCTGCAGCGGCTGGCTGCCGACCTCGGCCTGCTGGACATCGTGCGGTTCGTCCCGCCGGTGCCGCAGGACGACCTCCCCGACTGGTACCGCGCGGCCGACGTCACCGTCGTGCCCTCCTACAGCGAGTCGTTCGGCCTGGTCGCGGTCGAGTCCCAGGCCTGCGGGACCCCGGTGGTGGCCGCGGCGGTCGGCGGTCTGCGCACGGCCGTCGCCGACGGCGCCTCCGGAGTCCTGGTGGCCGGCCACGACCCGCAGGAGTACGCCGACGTCCTGGCGGCCCTCGGTCGGGACGACGCGCGCCGGACCGCCCTGGGTCGCGGCGCTCTCCTGCACGCCGCCCGGTTCGGCTGGGCCGGTACCGCGGCCGGCATGCTCGACGTCTACGCCCAGGCGCTGCTGGAGCGTGAGGTCCGGCCTGCCGTCGCGGTCGGGCGGTGACCCCGGAGCAGGAGGCAGCCACCGCCGTCCTGCGGGCGGCGATGGCCGACCTCGAGCACGAGGAGCCGACGCCGGGCACCTTCGCGGTGCAGCTGCCCGGCGAGAAGAAGCTGAAGACCACGGTCAGCCTCGTCGTCGGGGCGCACTCCCTGTCGGTCAACGCGTTCGTCGTCCGGCACCCGGACGAGAACCACGAGGGCGTCCACCGCTGGCTGCTCGAGCGCAACGCGAAGCTGTACGCCGTGGCGTTCGCGGTCGATCGCCTGGGTGACGTCTACCTGACCGGGCACCTCCCCCTGCACGCCGTCACCCCCGAGGAGGTCGACCGGCTGCTCGGCGCCGTCCTGGACGCGTCCGACTCGTCGTTCAACACCCTTCTCGAGCTGGGCTTCGCAACATCGATCCGCCGGGAGTGGGCCTGGCGGATCTCGCGCGGCGAGCCGACCTGGAACCTGCAGGCCTTCCGTCACCTCGCCCCCGACGACGCCACGCCCGACCAGCTCGACCCGCCCGGCGCAGCGACCGACTAGCGCCGGTGCACGGCCTCGTCGGCCTCGACGATGTCGGCCGGCGCGGGCACCGGCACCGCGGCGGTGGGCCCGTGGCCGGCGCGCTCCACGGCCCGCAGCTCGTGCAGGCGCCGCGCTCGGGCCGGCCCGATCGCGAGGTGGCCGGCCGCGGCCGCGAAGCACACGGCCGCGCAGCCGAGCCACAGCGCCTGGCCACCGAGGTGCTCGTAGACGGTGCCGCCGAGCAGCGGTGCCACCAGGATCGCCACCGAGAACGAGAAGCTGAACACACCCTGGTACCGCCCGCGAAGGGCCGCTGGGGAGAGGTCGGCGACCACCGCGGGTGCGACGGCGGCACCGATGACCTCGCCGACGGTCCACACCGCCACCGTCAGGGCGTACGCGGGGACCGAGGAGGCCCAGGCGGTGGCGCCGAAGCCCAGCCCCACGAACACCGAGGCGACCGCCAGCACGCGGGAACGCTTCCACTGCTGCAACCACCGCGTGAGGGGGACGGTGACCAGGACGATGAGTGCACCGTTCAGGGCGATGACGGAGCCGTACTGCGCGGCGCTCAGGCCGTCGTCCCCCATCTGGACGGGCAGGGACGACAGGTGCTGCATGAAGACGACGGCGAAGAGGAAGGTGAGCCCGACGAACCCGAGGAACACCCGGTCCCGAAGCACGTCGGCCATCGACCCCGTCGTGGCGCCACCGTCCGCGACGGCGTCGGGCCGCGACTCGGGTACGCGTAGGAAGACCAGCACCGCGAAGGCCAGCGTCGCGGTGGCATCGACGAGGAACAGCATGAGGTAGCCGGAAGAGGCCAGGAGCCCGCCGAGGAGCGGCGCGATCGCGAAGCCGAGGTTGATCGCCCAGTAGTTCAACGAGAACGCCCGCACCCGGTCCTCGGGCGCCACGATGTCGGTCATCATCGCGGAGAACGCCGGTCGCGAGGTGTTGCTGGTCAGGCCGAGCAGGGTCACGAGGACGAGCACTGCCGGTGGTGCGGTCGTCAGCCCCAGCGCGACCAGGGTGACTGCCGTGCCGACCTGACTCCCCAGCAGCACCGGCCGCCGGCCGAGCCGGTCGGACAGGACCCCTCCGAGCAGGCTGGCCACGGTGCTTCCGAGCCCGAACCCGCCCAGCACCAGCCCCACGAACGCGGGCGTGAGCTCGAGCTCTCCGGTGAGGTAGAAGGCCAGGAAGGGGAGGACGAAGGCCCCGGCGCGGTTGACGAGCGTGCCGGCCCAGAGCCACCAGAAGGTCGTGGGCAGCCCGGACACGGTCGGGCCCAGGACGCCCCGCAGCCATCGCCCCGTCACACCCGTTCCCTCCGCTCGTGCTGCGCTAGACGGTACGTGGACCCACCGACGGGGCTCGACCCGGTTCTGGCAGGCTCGGCGTCATGAGCACGACGTACCCGCTGATCCTGCTCCGGCACGGCCAGAGCGACTGGAACGAGAAGAACCTGTTCACCGGCTGGGTCGACGTCGGCCTCACGGCGCAGGGCGAGGCCGAGGCGCGCCGTGGCGGCGAGCTGCTGCGCGAGCGCGACCTGCTGCCCGACGTCGTGCACACCTCGGTCATGCGACGCGCGATCCAGACGGCGCAGATCGCCCTCGACGCCGCGGACCGGATGTGGCTGCCGGTGCGGCGCTCGTGGCGGCTCAACGAGCGGCACTACGGCGCGCTGCAGGGCAAGGACAAGAAGCAGACCTTGGCGGAGTTCGGCGAGGAGCAGTTCATGCTCTGGCGGCGTTCCTACGACACCCCGCCGCCGCCGCTGGCCGACGACGACGAGTGGTCACAGGTCGGCGACCCGGCGTACGCCGCGCTGCCCGACGAGGTCCTGCCGCGCACCGAGTGCCTGGCCGACGTCGTCGACCGGATGCTGCCCTACTGGTACGACGCCGTCGTGCCGGACCTGCTGGCCGGCTCGACCGTGCTCGTGGCAGCCCACGGCAACTCGTTACGGGCGCTGGTCAAGCACCTCGACGGGATCTCGGACGAGGACATCGCGGGCCTCAACATCCCCACCGGCGTCCCGCTGCACTACGCCCTCGACGGCGACCTGCGCCCCACCGTGCGCGGCGGCGAGTACCTCGACCCGGACGCCGCGGCTGCCGCGATCGAGGCGGTCAAGAACCAGGGCCGCTAGCTGGGGGTCAGACCGACTCGCCGACCTCGGTGGGCAGCTGCCCCGTCACCAGGTAGACCACTCGGTGCGCGACCGACACGGCGTGGTCGGCGAAGCGCTCGTAGTAGCGCCCGATCTGGGACACGTCCACGGCCTGCTCGACGCCGTACGGCGAGTCCTTGTCGAGCAGCTCGGTGAACAGCGCGCGGTGCAGGCGGTCCATCTCGTCGTCGTCGCGCTCGAGCTCGAGGGCTGCGACGACGTCCTGCTTGGCGATGACGCTGCCGGTCTTGGCGACCAGCCGCTCGGCCACCTGGCTCATCTCGACGATGGTCGAGCGCAGCGTCGCCGGGATGGCCGACTCGGGGAAGCGGCGCCGGGCGATCCGGGCGACGTGCCGGGCCAGGTCACCCATCCGCTCGAGCTCACCGCTCATGCGCAGGCTGGTGACGATCGTGCGCAGGTCGCTGGCGACCGGCTGCTGGCGGGCCAGCAGGTCGAACGCCCGCCGGTCCAGCTCGTCGCGCAGGGCGTCGACCGCGTCGTCGGCGGCGATGACGCTCTCGGCCAGGGTCAGGTCGGCGTCCTGCAGTGCCGTCGAGGCACGGCTGATCGCCGATCCCACCAGCCGGGTCATCTCGACCAGCTGGGAGGTGAGTGCCTCGAGCTCCTCGTGGTATGCGTCGCGCATCGCTGACCTTCCTCGTCGGGCGTCGACAGCACGGTACGACGCCGCCGACCCGACGGAGGGTGCCAGGAGGGCGTGAACGAGCGCCAGAGCGAAGGTGAACACCAGGAGAACCCCTGCCGCCGGGCCGTCTCGAGGTCATCCCCCGGGCGGTGGCGGACCTACGATCGGTGCCGTGGACGCGCTGCTGGTCGGACTCGCGGCCGTCGTCGGCGTCCTCGTCGGGGCGACCGCGGCCCTCGCGATCCGGGCCAGCGAGCGGGAGCAGCGCGGGACGACGTCCCTGCCCGAGACGTCGCAGCCCGCCCTGCCGCCCGGAGCGGCTGACGTGCTGGCCCTGCTGGGCTCGTCCACCGTCGTGCTCGACGCCGAGGACCGCGTGGTGCGCGCCAGCCCGGCGGCCTACGTCTTCGGGCTGGTCCGCGAGCACCGGCTGGTGCCCGCCGAGCTGCTCGACCTGGTGGCCCAGGTGCGCCGCGACGGCGAGATCCGGGAGCGCGAGCTCGAGGTGCCGCGGGGCTCGATGGGCCACGCCACCCTCTCGGTCCTTGCCCGGGTCGCGCCCCTGGGCTCGACGCTGGTGCTGCTGATCGTCGAGGACCGGACCGAGACGCGCCGCGTCGACGCGGTGCGGCGTGACTTCGTCGCCAACGTGAGCCACGAGCTCAAGACGCCGGTCGGCGCGATGAAGCTGCTCGCCGAGGCCCTCGCGGACGGCGCCGACGACCCCGAGGCGGTGCGCCGGTTCGCGGGCCGGATGCTGCACGAGTCCGACCGGCTGACCCGGCTGGTGCAGGACGTGATCGAGCTGTCCCGGCTGCAGGGGCACGACCCGCTCGAGGCGCCGGAGCTGGTGAGCCTGGACGACGTCGTCGCCGAGGCCGTCGACCGCAGCCGGCTCACGGCGGAGGCGCGCGACGTCAGCCTGGTCAGCGGCGGTGTCGACGGCGTGAAGGTGATGGGCGACCCGCGGCAGCTCGTGACCGCCGTGGGCAACCTGGTCGACAACGCGGTGCGCTACGGCCCGGCCGGCAGCCGGGTGGCCGTGTCGGTCGGCGAGGCCGACGGACCGCACGGTCCGGTGGCGGAGGTGTCGGTGACCGACCAGGGGCCCGGGATCGCCGCGGCGGAGCGCGACCGGATCTTCGAGCGGTTCTACCGTGTGGACGACGCGCGCTCGCGGGACACCGGCGGCACCGGCCTCGGCCTGTCGATCGTCAAGCACGTCGCAGCCGGTCACGGCGGCGAGGCCACGGTGTGGAGCTCCGAGGGGACCGGCTCCACCTTCACGCTGCGGCTCCCCGCCGCGCCCGGCACGGAGGGGCGCCGGTGACGACTGCGCCCACGGAGGAGCTCGGATGACGCGGATCCTGGTGGTCGAGGACGAGGAGTCGTTCCGCGACGCCCTGTCGTACATGCTGCGCCGGGAGGGCTTCGAGGTCGACCTCGCCGTCGACGGGCCCTCGGCGCTCGAGCAGTACGAGCGCCACGGTGCGGACCTCGTGCTGCTGGACCTCATGCTCCCGGGGCTCTCGGGCACCGAGGTCTTCCGCGTGCTCCGGGCGAAGGGCGCCGTGCCCGTGATCATGCTGACGGCCAAGGACAGCGAGGTCGACAAGGTCGTCGGCCTCGAGCTGGGCGCGGACGACTACGTCACCAAGCCCTACTCGGCCCGCGAGCTGGTCGCGCGCATCAGAGCGGTGCTGCGCCGCCACGGCGAGCCGGACGAGCTCGTGCCCGCGACCGTCGAGGCCGGCCCCGTGCGCATGGACGTCGACCGGCACGTGGTCAGCGTCCGTGGCGAGCAGGTGAGCCTGCCGCTGAAGGAGTTCGAGCTGCTGGAGATGCTGCTGCGCAACGCCGGGCGGGTGCTCACCCGCGGGCAGCTGATCGACCGGGTGTGGGGCTCGGACTACGTCGGCGACACGAAGACGCTCGACGTGCACGTCAAGCGGCTGCGCGCGAAGGTCGAGCCGGACCCGGGTAGTCCGCAGCACATCGTCACGGTGCGCGGACTGGGCTACAAGTTCGAGACCTGAGCCGGCGACTACTCGGCGGGCGTGGGTGCGGCGGTGATCGACGCGTAGTCGCCGTCCGCTGCCACCACGACGGTGCGCAGGGTGACCGGGTCGGCCCGGCGGAACTCCAGCCGCAGCGTGATGGTCTCGCCGGCCAGCTTCGTGAGGCCCGAGATCGTCGCGGATGCGGTGGTGTCGTTGCTCAGCCGGATCACCGACCCCGGGCGCAGCGTGGCGTCGCCGGTGAAGTCGACGGTGCCGTCGGGGGTGGTGACGTCCGTGAGCCGGTCCCGCGTGCCGCCCCGGTTGGCGATGCTCGCGCTGACCACGCCCGTGGTTCCGGCGCTGCCCGACACGACGAGGGCGTTGAGGACCCGGATGTCGCCCGAGTCGGCGAGGATGCCGTCGCTCGGCGCGTACGGCTCGATGGACGTCGCGTCGAAGCCGGACCCGCAGCCGGACAGCAGGCCGACGGCGAGGGCCGCGGCGGCGGCGGCGGGGGCTCGGGTCACGGTGCGCTCCACGGCCGGAAGCGTAGCGACACCGGTCCGCCTGCGCGCCAGCCGGACCGGCCGGACCGGCCGGGTCAGCCGAGCGCCGGGGCGCGGGCGACCAGCAGCGCGACGGCGACCGCGGCCGTGACGACGGCCAGCAGGAACGGCGTGCGTCGGGCGGCGCCTCCGACGCGGGCGCTGCCGGCCAGCCCGGCGGCGGCGGCCGCCGTGCAGGCGAGGCCCAGCCCGGCCCACCCCCACCAGGGTGGCGGTCCCGGTCCGAGGGTCACCACGACGACGGCGGTGGCGAGCAGGGCCGCCCCGGCGGCCGCCGAACGCGCCGCCCCGAGGCGCTGCGGCAGCCCGCGGACGCCGGCCGCGAGGTCGGCCTCGACGTCGGGCACCACGTTGAGGAAGTGCGCGCCCGTGCCGAGCAGCGCGCCGCCGGCGACCAGCCACACCGGTGGCGCGGGGTGGCCGTCCAGGCCCAGCGTGAGGAACGCGGTGAGCAGCCCGAAGCTGGTGGCGTAGGGCAGCCAGGAGAGCAGGGTCCGCTTCAGCCCCAGGTCGTACGCCCAGCCGCCGGCCACCGCCAGCAGGTGCACCGTCCCGGCGCGCCACCCGCTGGCCAGGGACAGCGGCACGCAGGCGGCGACGGCCAGGGCGATCGCCGTCGTGACCAGCCCGGCCGGGACCTCCCCGACCGCGACCGGCTTGTCCCGCCGGCCGGCGGCGCGGTCCCGCTCCCGGTCGAGCAGGTCGTTGAGCCAGCCGATCGACAGCTGGCCGGTCAGCACCGCCGCGGCGACGAGCAGGCTGCCCGTGAGCGACCGCCCGGCCGCGGCCGCGACGGCCGTGGCGAGGAGGGTGACCGCGAGGCTGGGCATCGGGTGCGCCGACCCCAGCAGTGCCCGCAGATGCACGTCGCCTCCGGTCTGTCAAGCCCCTGACCTGCGCAAACAGGTGACTGAAGGCGCAGAGTGACGCGCGTCACCGTGTTATTCTGGGGGCCACGAAAGGGGTCTGACACATATGACTTTTCAGGTCGGCGAGACGGTGGTCTACCCCCACCACGGGGCCGCGCTCATCGAGTCCGTCGAGACTAGGACGATCAAGGGCGAGGACAAGCTCTACCTGGTGCTGAAGGTCGCCCAGGGCGATCTGACGGTCCGGGTCCCTGCGGAGAACTGCGACCTCGTGGGCGTCCGCGACGTCGTCGGCCAGGAGGGCCTCGACCGCGTGTTCGAGGTCCTGCGGGCCCCGCACACCGAGGAGCCCACCAACTGGTCGCGCCGCTACAAGGCGAACCTCGAGAAGCTCGCCTCCGGTGACGTGATCAAGGTCGCCGAGGTCGTCCGCGACCTCTGGCGTCGTGACAAGGACCGCGGCCTGTCGGCCGGCGAGAAGCGCATGCTCGCCAAGGCCCGGCAGATCCTGGTCAGCGAGCTCGCGCTCGCCGAGCACACCAACGAGGACAAGGCCGAGGCCATCCTCGACGAGGTGCTCGCCTCCTAGAAGCACCGCTCGCGCCGCCGATCCCCCCGGGGACGGCGGCGCGTCGCGTTTCCCGCCCACTAGGGTCTCGGGCGTGATGGCGCCCCGACTGCGACGTGTACCGAGCGCCGTCGTGGAGCTGCTGCGGCTCTGCGTGGTGGTGTTCTTCGCCGGCGTCGGCTTCTACGTGGCCGACGCGGTGGACGACTCCGGCGAGCAGGTGCTCGGCGCCTTCACGGTCGTCGGGCTGGGCATCGTCCTCGGCTCGGCACTGGGCTACGTCCTCGGCGGCGTGCTCGGGCGGGGCACGGTCGCCGCCGTCCGCAAGGCCGACGACGGGCTGCGGAGCACCTCGGCCGAGCAGATCGTGGCCGGCGCGATGGGCGCCGTGATCGGCGTGATCGTCGCCGCCGGCGTCACCTGGCCGGTACTGCTCCTCGGGAGACCGCTGCTCACCTTCCCGATCTTCGTGTTCGTCCTGGTCGCGGTCGGAGCCCTCGGCTACCGGGCCGGTGCCAGCAAGCGCGACGCGGTGATCGGCCTGTTCGGCGGCCGGGTGGGGATGGCCGATCGCCCGGTCGCCGCGGCGTCGCTGCCCCGGGTCCTGGACACGTCGGTGGCCATCGACGGCCGGGTCCTCGACGTCGTACGTGCCGGGTTCCTGCACGGCAAGATGCTGGTGCCCGCACCCGTGCTGGCCGAGCTCCAGGGCCTGGCCGACGCGGGCGACGACCTGCGTCGCACCAAGGGCCGCCGCGGGCTGGACGTGCTCGACACCCTGCGCCGCGAGCCCGGCATCGAGCTCGAGGTGCTCGAGACCGACGTGCCCGGTGTGCCGGAGGTCGACGCCAAGCTGGTGCGCATCTGCCTCGACACCGGTGCCGCCCTGCTCACCCTGGACACCAACCTGGCCAAGGTCGCCGCCCTCGCCGGGGTCCGGGTGATGAACCTGCACACCCTCGCCCTGGCGCTGCGCCCGCCGGTCGGGGCCGGTGACGACGTCGACGTGCTGCTCATCAAGGCCGGCAAGGAGGCCGGCCAGGCGGTCGGCTACCTCGACGACGGCACGATGGTCGTGGCCGAGCGGTCCCGCGACAGCATCGGGCGCGAGGCCACCCTGCGCGTGACCAGCGTGCTCACCACCGCCAACGGCCGGATGGTGTTCGCGAGGCCGGCGGCGGAGCCGCGGTGAGCGCCCCGCGGGTGGCCGCGGTGGTCCCGGCGGCCGGCCGGGGCGAGCGGCTGGGGCTGGGGACCGACAAGGCGCTGCACCCGCTCGCCGGTGAGGCGATGCTGGTCCACTCGGTCCGCACCCTGGCCTCGCGGGTGGACCTCGTGGTCGTCGCCGCACCCGAGGGGCGGGTCGAGCAGGTGCGGACCCTTCTCGCGGGTGCGCACGACGGGGCCGACCTCGTCGTGGTCGAGGGCTCCGGCACCCGCACCGGCTCGGTGCGGGGCTGCCTCGCGGTGCTCCCGACGTCGGTCGAGGTCGTCCTGGTGCACGACGCCGCGCGGCCGCTGGTGCCCGCCGCGCTGGTGGCGGCCGTCGTCGACGCGGTCGAGGGCGGTGCGGACGCGGTCGTCCCGGGACAGCCGGTGGCCGACACCGTCAAGCAGGTCGACGCCGTGGGGACCGTCGTCGCCACCCTGGACCGGTCGGCGCTGCGCGCGGTGCAGACCCCGCAGGGGTTCCGCAGGTCGGTCCTGGATGCCGCCTACGGCGGGCGGGCCGACGCCGTGACGACCGACGACGCCGGGCTGGTCGAGCTCGCCGGCGGCCGGGTGCTGGTCGTGCCCGGGGCGGACGAGGCCTTCAAGGTCACCCGGCCCCTCGACCTCGTGCTGGCCGAGGCCGTCCTCGCCCGCAGGCAGGCCGTCGGTGGCTGACGGCGACCGGGCGCTGCCCCGGGTGGGCACCGGGGTCGACGTGCACCCCCTGGAGCCGGGGCGGCCCATGCACCTGGCCGGGCTGCACTTCCCGGACGAGCCGGCGGGCTGCGCCGGGCACAGCGACGGCGACGTCGCCGCACACGCGGCCTGCGACGCGCTGCTCGCGGCGGCCGGCCTCGGCGACCTGGGCGCGGTGTTCGGCACCGACGACCCGCGGTGGACGGGTGCCTCCGGGGCCCAGCTGCTCGCCGAGGCGGCAGCCCGGGTGCGGGCGGCGGGCTTCACGATCGGGAACGTCTCGGTCCAGGTGATCGGGAACCGGCCGAAGGTCGGCCCCCGGCGGGCCGAGGCGGAGGCCGTCCTGAGCGCCGCGGCGGGGGCGCCGGTCTCGGTGTCGGCGACGACGACCGACGGCCTCGGGCTGACCGGTCGAGGCGAGGGGCTGGCCGCCGTGGCGACCGCGCTGGTCGCGCGCCAGTAACCTTGGCGCCCATGACGCTGCGCCTGTACGACACCGCCACGAGGTCGGTCCGCGACTTCGTGCCGCTGGTCGAGGGCAAGGTCGGCATCTACCACTGCGGGCTCACCGTCCAGGGCGCCCCGCACATCGGGCACATCCGCAAGGAGGTCGTCTTCGACGTCCTGCGCCGGTGGCTGGAGCGGTCCGGCCTCGAGGTGTCCATCGTCGCGAACGTCACCGACATCGACGACAAGATCCTGACCAAGGCCGACGAGGCCGGGACGGACTGGTTCGCCCTCGCGTACGCGAACGAGCGAGCGCTGCACGCGGCGTACGACGTGCTGGGCTGCGTGCCGCCGACCTACGAGCCGCGGGCCACCGGGCACATCACCGAGATGGTCGAGCTCATGTCCGAGCTCGTCGAGCGCGGCCACGCCTACCCGGCCGACGACGGCTCCGGCGACGTCTACTTCGACGTGCGGTCCTGGCCGGAGTACGGCCGGCTGTCGAACCAGCGGATCGACGACATGACCGCCGCCGAGGACGCCGACCCGCGCGGCAAGCGCGACCCGCGGGACTTCGCGCTGTGGAAGGGCCACAAGGAAGGCGAGCCCGAGACGGCGTCGTGGCCCACGCCGTGGGGCCGGGGCCGCCCGGGCTGGCACCTCGAGTGCTCCGCGATGGTCGGCAAGTACCTCGGACCGGAGTTCGACATCCACGGCGGCGGGCTCGACCTGCGCTTCCCGCACCACGAGAACGAGCTGGCCCAGTCGACGGCGGCCGGCCGGCCGTTCGCGCGCTGGTGGATGCACAACGCGATGCTCAACCTCGGCGGCTCGAAGATGAGCAAGTCGGTGGGCAACACGATGCTGGTCTCCGAGGTCGTCAAGCGGGTCCGCCCGATCGAGCTCCGGTACTACCTGGTGGCCTCGCACTACCGGTCGATCGTGGAGTTCTCCTTCGAGGCGCTGGAGGAGTCGGCCTCGGCGTTCCGCCGGATCGAGGGGTTCGTCCGGCGCGCGGCCGAGGTGCTCGGCGAGTCCGCGCCGGGTGCCCCGGCGGCCGCCGGCGGCATGCTGTGCGCGGAGTTCACCGAGGCGATGGACGACGACCTGGCGGTCCCGGCGGCCCTGGCGGCGCTGCAGGCCGTCCTGCGCGAGGGCAACACGCTGCTCGCCGCGGCGGACGGCGGGTCCCGCGAGCTGAGGGGGACCTGGCTCTCGGTCCGCGCCATGCTCGACGTCCTGGGCCTCGACCCGTTCTCCCCGACGTGGACGGCGAGGTCGGCCGACGGCCCGGCGTCCGGCCTGAACGGCGTCGTCGACGCCCTCGTGCAGGTCGCCCTGCAGGAGCGCGCCGAGGCGCGCGCACGCAAGGACTGGGCCGCGGCCGACCGGGTGCGCGACGCGCTCGCCGCGTCGGGCGTCCTCGTCGAGGACACGCCGTCCGGCGCCCGCTGGACGCTCGCGGAAGAAGGAAGCTGACATGGCCGGCAACAGCGAGCGACGGGGCGCCAAGCGCAACCCCGGGTCCAAGAAGGGCCAGACCGTCGGCTCCGGCTCCCAGCGGCGCAAGCAGCTGAAGGGCAAGGGCCCGACCCCCAAGGCGAGCGACCGGCCCAGCCACCCCGCGCACCGCAAGGCCCGCTCGGCGGCCAAGCGGGCGGCCGCACCGGGCGGCCGCTCCGGTGCCCGCCCCGGCGGGTCGCGGCAGGGCGGGAGCCGCCCGGCTCGGGACACCAGCGGCGGTCCGGAGTGGGTCGCCGGGCGCAACCCGGTGGTCGAGGCGCTGCGTGCGTCGGTGCCGGCCACCGCCCTGTGGGTCGCGGAGCGCATCGACTCCGACGACCGGGTGCGCGAGTCGATGAAGCTCGCGGGCAACCTGGGCGTCCCGCTCATGGAGGCGTCGCGGACCGAGCTCGACCGCGTCGCGGGGGACCACCACCAGGGCCTCGCGCTGCAGGTGCCGGCGTACGAGTACGCCCACCCCGACGACCTGCTCGCCCGGGCGGCCGAGTCGGGCGACCCGGCGCTGCTGATCGCGCTGGACGGCGTCACCGACCCGCGCAACCTGGGGGCGGTCCTGCGCTCGGCGGCGGCGTTCGGGGCGCACGGCGTGGTCGTCCCGACCCGTCGCTCCGCGGGGGTCACCGCCACCGCGTGGAAGGTCTCGGCCGGGGCAGCGGCCCGGGTGCCGGTCGCCCGCGCCACGAACCTGACCCGCGCGCTCGAGGCGTACAAGGCAGCCGGTCTCTACGTCGTCGGGCTCGACGGCGAGGCGCCGCTGGATCTCGCCGACGTGCGGGTCACCGGCGACCCGCTCGTCCTCGTCGTGGGCTCGGAGGGCAAGGGACTGTCCCGGCTGGTCCGCGAGACCTGCGACCAGGTGGCGGGGATCCCCATCACGTCGGCGGCGGAGTCGCTGAACGCCGGGGTGGCGACCGGCATCGCGCTGTACATCGCGCACGCGACGACGCAGCGAGGGACGAGCGTAGGAGGAGCACGCGCAGCGGGTCGCGACGACGACGACGCAGCGAGGGACGAGCGTAGGAGGAGCACGCGCAGCGGGTCGCGACGAGACGACGCAGCGAGGGACGAGCGTAGGAGGAGCACGCGCAGCGGATCGCGACGCGGTGACCGCAGCTCCGGTGGCTACTCGTCGGCGGCGGGGTCGTAGGGCGACTCGACCGTGGGCGTGCCGATCCGTGACCCCAGGACGGCCTGCTCGTCGGGCTTGTGGGTGAGGACGTCGGAGACGTAGGACTCGGCGGCCGGCAGCAGCCCGACGTCGCGTCCCTCCCGCTCGGAGAGGAACCACCGGTGCTCCAGCACCTCGTGGAAGATCTCGGCCGGCTCGAGCTTGCCGCGCAGGTCGCGCGGCACAGAGCGCACCACGGGCTCGAACGAGTCGGCCAGCCAGCGGTGGGCGACGATCTCCTCGGCCTCGCCCTGCACGTTCTTCGCCGCCCGGTAGGCGTCGAGGTCGTTGAGCAGCCGCCGGGCCTGGTTCTCCTCGACGTCGAGGCCGGTGAGCCGGATCAGCCGTCGACTGTGGTGCCCCGCGTCGACCACCTTGGGCTCCAGCTGCACCGTCCGCCCGTCGATGTCGGTGACGATGTTGAGCTCGGCCACGTCGAAGCCGAGCTCGTTCAAGCGGCGGATCCGCTGGTCGATCCGGTAGCGCTCGCCGGTGTCGAAGGTCTCGGCTCCCAACAGCTCCTGCCACAGGTCGTTGTAGCGCTCGACGACGCGGTCGGCGATCTCGACGGGGTCGATCGACGGGTGCAGCAGCCCGCCGGCGTCGAGGTCGAGCAGCTCGCCGGCGATGTTCGTGCGCGCCAGGTCGACGTCGTACGTGCGCTGCCCGGGGCTCAGGGTGCTGTGCAGCTCGCCGGTCTCGGCATCGACGAGGTAGGCCGCGAACGCACCGGCGTCGCGCCGGAACAGGGTGTTGGAGAAGGAGCAGTCACCCCAGTAGAAGCCGGCCGTGTGCAGCCGCACCAGCAGCGCGGCCAGGGCGTCGAGCAGCCGCATGGCGGTGTCCGGGCGCAGCGTCGAGGAGAACAGCGCCCGGTAGGGCAGGGAGAACTGCAGGTGGTGGGTGATCAGCGCCGGGTCGAGCGGCTGCCCGGCACGGTCCTCGCGGCCCGACACCACCGCGGTCGCCTCGACGGCGGGCATCTCACGGCGCTGCAGCTGGCGCAGCAGTCCGTACTCGCGCAGCGCGGTCTTCTCGGCGATCTCCTTCACGGCGAAGACGGCCTCGCCGATCCGGACGAACCGCACGACGTGGCGCGAGATGCCCCGGGGGAGGGCCACCAGCTGGTCGGCGGGCCAGTCCTCCAGGGGGGTGTCCCAGGGGAGGTCGAGCAGCGCCGGGTCGCCCGGCGCGGCCAACAGCTGCAGGGCCATGGACCCCATCGTGCCGGACGCCGGGCCCCCGTGAGTTGCGTGGCGCTGGACGCGCCGAGGGCGCGCCCCCGGTTCGGGAGACGCGCCCTCGGCACGCGGTGGTGAGCCGGCTCAGGTGGGCAGGCGCTCACCGGTCGTCGTCGAGAACAGGTGGACGTGGCCGGGCTTGGGGGCGAAGGCCACCGTCTCGCCCTTGGCCGGTGGCTTGCGGCCGTCGACGCGGGCGATGACGTCCAGGTCGTGGCCGTTGACGTCGGCCGTGCCGTAGACGTACGCGTCGGCGCCGAGCTCCTCGACGAGGTTGATGGTCGTCTTGAGCCCCTGGCCGGCGGGCACCAGATCCATGTCCTCGGGACGGACGCCGATCGTGATCGTGCGGTCACCCGCGCTCGCCGCCTCGACGGTCTCGCGCGGCACCTGAATGTGTCCGTCGCCGAACTGCACCGAGTCGCCCTCCATCGGGACGGTCAGCAGGTTCATCGCCGGCGAGCCGATGAAGCCGGCCACGAAGACGTTGTTGGGGTTGTCGTACATGTGCCGGGGGGTGTCCACCTGCTGGAGGATGCCGTCCTTGAGCACCGCTACCCGGTCGCCCATCGTCATGGCCTCGACCTGGTCGTGGGTGACGTAGACGGTCGTGACGCCGAGCCGGCGCTGCAGCGCGGCGATCTGGCTGCGCGTCTGCACCCGGAGCTTGGCGTCGAGGTTGGACAGCGGCTCGTCCATGAGGAACACCTGCGGCGAGCGGACGATCGCGCGACCCATGGCCACCCGCTGGCGCTGACCGCCGGAGAGCGCCTTCGGCTTGCGGTCGAGGTACTCCTCGAGGTCGAGGATCTTGGCGGCCTCGGTGACCCGCTCGGCGATCTTGTCCTTGGACTCGCCGGCGATCTTCAGGGCGAAGCCCATGTTCTCGGCGACCGACATGTGCGGGTACAGCGCGTAGTTCTGGAACACCATCGCGATGTCCCGGTCCTTCGGCGCGAGGTTGGTGACGTCTCGGTCGCCGATGCGGATCGCACCGCCGTTGACGTCCTCGAGCCCTGCGAGCATTCGCAGCGAGGTGGACTTGCCGCAGCCGGACGGGCCGACGAGGACGAGGAACTCGCCGTCGCCGATCTCGATGTCGAGCGCATCGACGGCGGGTCGGTCGGAACCGGGGAACAGGCGGGTGGCCTTGTCGAAGGTCACGGTGGCCATGCGGGTGACTCCCTTCACCGGCAGGAACGTGCCGGACGATCCGAGTAAAAGGACGGGTGACGCACCGTGACCGTATGCCCCGGTGGCACGGGTGTCCATGCCGTCGCCGTGTGCGGTCCGTTATCTGATCGTTACGGCTGGACAGGTTGCCCTCGCGTTGCGTAAACGTTTACATCGAGTTACCCGGGATGCGGACCTGCTGGCCCTGCTGAGTGGTCCGGACCGGCACACGGTGACGACAAGGGAGCAGTGCGCATGGGATCAACGAAGGCTCGTCGCGGGTTAGCGGCGGTCGCGGTCGTGATGAGTGCGAGCCTGGTTCTCGCAGCCTGTGGTGGTGACGACGACGGCGGCGGGGGCAGCACCTCTGCCGGCGGCAAGGCACCCGGCGACGCCAAGGCCGAGTGTGCGCCGATCAAGTCGATCATGGACGAGTTCGGGGACCTCTCCGGGAAGTCGGTCAAGATCTACACCTCGATCATCGCGCCCGAGGACGAGGCCCACAAGGCGTCCTACGCGCTGTTCGAGGACTGCACCGGTGCCAGCATCGAGTACGAGGGCTCGCAGGAGTTCGAGGCCCAGCTCGTCGTGCGGGTCCGCAGCGGCAACGCCCCGGACATCGCCTACGTCCCGCAGCCCGGCCTGCTCAACACCCTGGTCACGGACACCGGCGAGGTTGTCGAGGCGCCCGAGTCCACCGGCAAGAACGTGGACGAGTTCTGGGGCGAGGACTGGAAGGCCTACGGCAGCGTCGACGACAAGTTCTACGCCGCCCCGCTGGGCGCGAACGTGAAGTCGTTCGTCTGGTACTCGCCGAGCAAGTTCGAGGAGTGGGGCGTCACCGTCCCGACCACCTGGGACGAGATGCTCGCCAACTCGGACAAGATCGCGGCTGCCGGGGTCAAGCCCTGGTGCGCCGGCATCGGCTCCGGTGACGCCACCGGCTGGCCGGCCACCGACTGGCTCGAGGACGCGATGCTCCGTGACAACGGACCCGACGTCTACGACCAGTGGATCGCCCACGAGATCGCCTTCGACGACCCCAAGATCGTCGCAGCCCTCGACCGGGTCGGCGGGATCCTGAAGAACGACGAGTACGTCAACGGCGGACTGGGCGACGTCAAGTCGATCGCCTCGACCACGTTCCAGGACGGTGGCCTCCCGGTGCTCGACGGCGAGTGCGCCATGCACCGCCAGGCGAGCTTCTACGGCGCGCAGTGGCCGGAGGGCACCGAGCTCGGCGAGGACAAGGACATCTGGGCCTTCTACCTGCCCTCGACCAGCGACGACTTCGGCAAGCCGGTCCTCGGTGGCGGCGAGTTCGTCGCCGCGTTCGCCGACCGTCCCGAGGTCCAGGCGTTCCAGACCTACCTCTCGACCGACACCTGGGCCAACGAGAAGGCCAAGGCGACGCCGGGCGGCGGCTGGGTCAGCGCCAACAAGGGTCTCGACGTGAACAACCTGGCCGGGCCGATCGACAAGCTGTCGGCCGAGACCTTGCAGGACCCCGAGGCGGTCTTCCGCTTCGACGCCTCGGACCTGATGCCGGGTGCCGTCGGTTCGGGTTCGTTCTGGAAGGAGATGACGTCCTGGATCACCGGCAAGAGCAGCCAGGACGCCCTCACCGCGATCGAGAAGTCCTGGCCAGCCTCCTGACCTGAGGGGTGCCGGCGCCGCCCGCCCGGGCGGCGCCGGCACCCCCAGCAGGCCCGCTCCACGCGGTGAGGGGCGCCGCCTCTCGCCGCCGAGGCCGTCCGACCTGCCGTCGCCACGCCCGGACCGCAGGACCCCGCTGCTCGCCCATGCCGAGGAGGTCGCATGTCGTCCGGCGAGAAGTTCATCCAGATGATCATTGCCATCGGGCTGTTCGTAGCCGTGATGGGACTCGTTCTCTTCTTCGCCGACCGGGTCCGCTCCCGCCGCGGCGAGCTCCTGCAGACGATCGCCTTCGTGCTGCCGGCGACCCTGATGATCGGGATCGGCCTGCTCTACCCGGCGATCCGGACCATCGTCGAGTCGTTCAAGAACGCCGGCGGCAACAGCTTCGTCGGTCTCGACAACTACAAGACGATCTTCACCACGACGGAGCAGATCACCGTCCTGCGCAACACCGCGGTCTGGGTCATCCTCACCCCGATCGTCGCCACGCTGATCGGCCTCGTCTACGCCGTGCTCATCGACAAGGCCAGGGTCGAGGCCGTCGCCAAGGCCCTGATCTTCCTGCCGATGGCCATCTCGCTGGTCGGCGCCTCGATCATCTGGAAGTTCGTCTACGACTACAAGGCGACCTCGAACGAGCAGATCGGTGTGCTCAACGCGATCCTCAAGGCGATCGGGCTGGACACCTACCGGTTCCTGCTCACCGACCCGTGGAACACCGTGTTCCTCATCGTCATCATGGTGTGGGTCCAGGCCGGCTTCGCGATGACCGTGCTGTCGGCCTCGATCAAGGCGATCCCCGACGACATCGTCGAGGCCGCGAGGCTCGACGGCGTCTCTGGCTTCCGGATGTTCCGCTTCATCACGGTCCCCAGCATCCGGCCCGCGCTGATCGTGGTGCTCACCACGATCTCGATCTCGACGTTGAAGGTCTTCGACATCGTGCGCACGTCGACAGGTGGCAACTTCAACACCAGCGTCCTGGCGAACGAGTTCTACACCCAGAGCTTCCGCTCGTTCAACAACGGTCTCGGCGCCGCGCTCGCGACGCTGCTGTTCGTGCTGGTGATCCCGATCGTCGTCTACAACGTCCGTCAGATGCGTCGCCTGGAGGCACGATGACGACCACCACGCCCGAGGTGCCGACCGGCACGGGCGCCGCACTGCCGCCCGTCTCGGCGGAGGCGAAGAAGCGGCTGACCTCGCCGTGGGCGTCCTTCGCGGCCGTCGTCATCGCGTTCCTCTGGACGGTACCCACCGCCGGTCTGCTCATCTCGTCGTTCCGGCCCGAGGGCGACGTCAAGAGCACCGGCTGGTGGACCTGGATCACCAACCCCAGCTTCACGCTCGACAACTACGACTCCGTGCTCAACGACGACAGCGTCAACCTCGCGACCTACTTCGTGAACTCCATCGTCATCACGCTCCCCGCGGTGCTCATCCCGATCACCCTGGCGACGCTGGCGGCGTACGCGTTCGCGTGGATGAAGTTCCCGGGTCGCGACACGTTGTTCGTCGCGGTCTTCGCGATGCAGATCGTGCCCATCCAGGTCACGATGATCCCGCTGCTCACGCTGTACGTGAAGCCGCCGTTCGGGCTGCCGCAGCTGGCCGGGTCGGACGCCCTGGGGGGCGGCTTCTACACCATCTGGCTGTCGCACTCGATCTTCGCGCTCCCGCTGGCGATCTTCCTCCTGCACAACTTCATGAAGGAGGTCCCGGCCGAGCTCATCGAGGCGGCCAGGGTCGACGGCGCCGGGCACGTGAAGATCTTCACCCGGATCATGCTCCCGCTGATGCGGCCGGCCATCGCGGCGTTCGGCATCTTCCAGTTCCTCTGGGTCTGGAACGACCTGCTGGTCGCGCTGGTGTTCGGCGGCGGAAGCCTCGACGTGTCACCACTGACGGTCCGGCTCGCCGCGCTGTCGGGGCAGCGAGGTCAGGACTGGCACCTGCTCTCGGCGGGTGCGTTCGTGTCCCTGATCGTGCCGCTGATCGTCTTCCTCAGCCTGCAGCGGTTCTTCGTCCGCGGGCTGCTGGCCGGAAGCGTCAAGGGGTAGGCCCACCCGGTGCGTGTCGCCCGCCGGGGCGGCGGCCACCTGTCGCACCCACGGGCCCATCGAGTGCCGTGGCGGTGCCGACGTCCACGTCGGCACCGCCGGGCGAGAGACGGTGACTGGTGCATTGACGAGCATCAAGGACGTCGCCCGCGAGGTGGGGGTCTCGACGGCCACCGTCTCGCGCGCACTGCGCGGGCTGCCGCGGGTGTCGGACGAGACCCGCATCAAGGTCCTGCAGGTCGCCGCCCGGCTGGACTACGTGGCCTCCCCGCACGCGGTGAGCCTGGCCAGTGGGCAGACCCGGGCGGTCGGGGTGATCGTGCCGTTCGTGACCCGCTGGTTCTACGGCTCGGTGATCCAGGGCGCGGAGGAGCTGCTGCGCGAGGCGGGCTACGACCTCCTGCTCTACAACCTCGCCGGTGACCGGGAGGCACGCCACCGGGTGTTCCGCACCCACCTGCTCCGGAAGCGGGTCGACGCGGTCCTGGTCCTCTCGCTGAACCCCACCGCCGAGGAGGTCGCCGCGCTGAACTCGCTGGACCGCCCGGTGGCCGTCGTCGGTGCGAGCGTCGAGGGCTGGTCGAGCGTCCGGATCGACGACCTCGACACCGCCCGGATCGCGATGGCCCACCTCGCCGAGCTCGGTCACCGTCGGATCGCCTATGTCGGGGGGTCGCTCGAGGAACAGCTCGACTTCGCCGCCCCGCTGGACCGGCTCACCGGCTACCGGACCACGATGGCCGAGCTGGGCCTGCCGGTCGAGGACTCGATGGAGGTCGTGGGCGACTTCACCGTCCGCGGCGGCCTGGCGGCCACCCGGCTGCTGATGGAGGCGGAGCCGAGGCCGACCGCAGTCTTCGCCGCGTCCGACGAGATGGCGATCGGCGCGGTGCACGCGGTGCGCGAGGCCGGCCTGCGCGTCCCGGAGGACGTCTCGGTGGTCGGCATCGACGACCACGAGATGGCCGAGTTCTTCGAGCTGACCACGGTCGCCCAGCCGGTGCGCGAGCAGGGCCAGCTGGCTGCCCGGCTGCTGCTGGAGGCCCTCGACGAGGACCTCGACCCCCCGCCGGCCCCGTCGGCGATCACCGTCCCGACCCGGCTCATCGTCCGGCGCACGACGGCACCTCCCCCGCCCCCGCCCGCCTGACAGCTCACCCCCCGGTGCGCTCGTTTGCGACCTGGCTCACCGACACGCCGTGGCTCCGTCCGGCGTGTCGGGGATTCATGTCGCAAACGAGGGGATGACGGGCGGCGGCGGGGCGGGGGCGGGGTCAGTCCTCGGCGAGCCAGGCGTAGGACCAGGGCGGCAGCACGAGCTCGTGGTCGTGCAGCTCGACCCCGGCGCCGGCCAGCACGACCCGGGCCGGGCCTCCCGCGAAGCCGGGCAGGGCGGCGTGACGCGGCAGGCGCACCGGCTCGTCGGAGAAGACCGCGAGCGCCACCAGCCGGCCGCTGCGCGGATGGCGGCGCACGACACCGAGGACCCGGTCGTCGCCCACGTCGACGACCTCGGTGTCACCTGCCGGCGCGCAGGTTGACCAGGCCGGCCCGGGTACGGCCGAGCCGGGCCAGGCCGCGGAAGAGGCGACCCTCGACGGTGGCCGGGTCGTGCCGCCGCGCCGCTGCCGCGGCGTCCATCGGCGGGCGGTGCTGCCAGCGGTTGTCGCCGGCGTGCGCGGGGTCGTCGGCCCAGTGCGGGTCGTTGCGCAGACCCAGCTCGTCGCCCATGTACAGCAGCGGCACGCCGCCGTAGGCGTAGACGACGCTGTGCAGCATGAGCAGGCGATCGATCGCCACCTGCACCTGCTGCTCGTCGCCCTCCTCGAGGGCGGCCTCCAGCCCGGCGAGCGAGGCCGCGCTGCCGGAGATCCGCCGGTCGCCGGTGCGCGGGTTGGCCTGGAACACGGCACCGCGGGCGAACGACCCCGGGTGCAGCCCGGCGTAGAAGTCGCTGAGGAACGAGCGGTGCGCGTGCGGCTCGAGCCCGACCGCACGGGCGTCCTCGTCGGACACCGCCCAGCCGATGTCGTCGTGGCAGCGCAGGTAGGTGACCCACGAGGTGGACGGCGGGGCCGGCCGCATCCGGGACAGGGCGGTGCGTGCCAGCCGGACGTCGCGGGTGGCGAGGGTCGACCACAGCAGCACCATGAGCTGGTTGTGGTACGCGAGGTCGCACTCCGGCCGGAACCGGTCGTGCCCCCCGAGGTACTGCACCAGCTGCTGCGGCGCGACGATGGCCTCGGCCTTGAAGGCGACCGCCGGGGCACCGACCGCGACCAGCGCCCGCAGGGCCTGCAGCACCAGGTGCACCTCGGGCTGGTTCTGGCAGTCGGTGCCCTCGCGCTTCCACAGGAACGGTGCGGCGTCGAGACGCAGCACGTCGACGCCGTGGTTGCCCAGTGTCAGCATCGTGGTGAGCATCTCGGCGAAGACCCGCGGGTTGGTCCAGTCGAGGTCCCACTGGAAGGTGTTGAAGGTGGTCCAGACCCAGCCGACGCCCTCGACCTGGGTGAAGCTGCCGGGTGCCTGGTCCGGGAACACCTCGGGCAGGGTGCGCTCGTAGCGGTCCGGCATCTCCCGGTCGGGGAAGACGAGGTAGAAGTCGCGGTACACCGGGTCGCCGCCCGCCGCGGCCCTCGCCCAGGGGTGTTCCTGCGCCGTGTGGTTGAGCACGAGGTCGACGCAGAGGGCCATCCCGCGGGTGTGCAGGTCGTCGGCGAGCACCTCGAGGTCGACCATCGTGCCCAGCCGGGGGTCGACCGCGTCGTAGTCGACCACCGCGTAGCCGCCGTCGTTGTCACCCTCGCGCGGCGCCAGCAGCGGCATCAGGTGCAGGTAGGTCACCCCGAGCTCGGCCAGGTAGTCGAGGTGCTCGCGGACGCCAGCCAGGTCGCCCGCCAGGCGGTCGGCGTACGCCACGTAGCCGATCATCCGGGACCGCTGGAACCACCCGGGGTCGACCTCGCGCCGCCGGTCGAGCGCCCGCAGCGGCGCCGGACGGGACAGCGCGGCGTCGACGGCGAGGTCGACGAGCCGGCCCACGAGGGACGTCAGCGGGACGACGTCGGTGCCGTCGCCGTAGAGCCGGTCGAGGGGCTGGACGAGGTCGAGGTGGTGGTGCTCGAGCCGGGCGACCAGCCCCTCGCCCTCGACCGGGCCGAGGCCGGCGACCGCCCTGGCCCGCACCTCCGGTAGCAGCGCGTCGAGCACCGCGCGGGCGCGGTCCCGGCTCGTGGGACCAGGACTCTGCTCTGGCATCGCCTCTGATCGTAGGGGCGGTAGTTTCCCTGTGTGAGCCATGTCGTCGCGGTCGCCGGAGAGCTCATCACCGACATGGTCCCTGCGGGTGGGGAGGGCGTGTTCCGCGCCGCTCCCGGAGGGAGCCCGGGGAACGTCGCCGTCGGCCTGGCCAGGCTGGACGTCCCGGTTCGCATGCTCGCCCGGCTCTCCGACGACGTGCTGGGCCGCCGGCTGCGCGCCCACCTCGCCGACAACGGCGTCGACCTGTCGCGCGCCGTCGCCGCGTCGGAGCCGTCGTCGCTGGCGATCGTCGTCCTGGAGGACGACGGCTCGGCCGCGTACGACTTCCGGGTGGACGGCACCGCCGACTGGCAGTGGACCGATGCGGAGGTGGCCGACGCGCTCGAGGGCGTCGACGCGCTGCACGTCGGGTCGCTCGGGCTGACGACCCCGCCCGGTGGCGCGGTGCTGCGCCGGCTCGCGGCCCGGGCCGTGGGCACCGCCACGGTCACCTTCGACCCCAACGTCCGTCACCTGCTGATGGGTCCGCGCGAGGAGGTCCTCGCCGTCGTGCACGAGATGCTCGGCGTCGCCGACGTCGTCAAGGCCAGCGACGAGGACGTGGCCTGGCTGGAGCCGGGCCGCACCCCCGAGGACGTCGCGCGTGAGTGGCTGGCGCGCGGCCCGGCGCTGGTCGTCATCACCCGCGGCGGGGACGGGGCGGTCGCCGCGGGCGTCGCCGCCGGAGAGCTCGACCGGCCGGGGATCGCCGTGGCCGTCGCCGACACGGTGGGGGCCGGTGACTCGTTCATGGCCGCCCTGGTCGCCGGGCTCGCGCGCCGCGACCTGCTCGGCGCCGGTCGCAGGCCGGCCCTGCGGGAGATGGACGCCGACGACGTGGCGCTGCTGGTCGACCAGGCGATCGAGGTCTCGGCCATCACCTGCTCGAGGCCCGGCGCCGACCCGCCGCGGGTGCACGAGCTGTCCCGATGGGGCTGACCCCCGCCGCGAGGCGGCGGTGACGGTCGACGCCGAGGCGCTGCTGGCCTGGACGGCGTCCTACGAGCGGGCCTGGCGGTCGGCCGGCACCGAGCTGCTGGCCACGTTGTTCACCGACGACGCCGAGTACCTCATGACGCCCTACGGCGAGCCGGCCGTCGGGCTCGACGCGATCCGCGAGCTGTGGGACGCCGAGCGGGACGGCCCGGACGAGGTGTTCACGATGTCCGCCGAGGTCGTCGCCGCGTCCGGCTCGACCGGGGTCGCGAGAGTGCTGGTCCGCTACGGCGACCCGGTGGTCCAGGAGTACCTCGACCTGTGGGTGGTGCGGTTCGCCGACGACGGGTCCGGCCGGGCGCGACGGTTCGAGGAGTGGCCGTTCTGGCCCGACCGGCGGGCTGCTGCACCTGAGTCGGCTCCTCGGCGCGCCGGGGACTAGAGGCGCAGCCGTCCCACGCAGACCTGGCCGGTGGCCAGGTCGCGCGCACGGGCGACGAGGGCGTCGGTCCCTGCCGCGTTCGCGATCCGGCGCTCGACGCTGAACGAGCCGCTGGCGCCACCGGTGACCGCGCGGGTCGCCACGACGCGCGCGCCGTTGTCACGGACCCGGACCCGCCAGGTCTGGCCGGAGCGGTTGGAGTCGACCTCCCACTCGAGCTCGATGCGGCCGTCATCGTGCTTGGCCTTGAGCTTCCAGTCGGCGGAGCCGCTGCAGGAGCCGGTGCGGATGGTGGCGTCGCCGCCCTTGGCGTGGGCGAGCGGGGCGCCGGCCACGAGCAACGCGGTGCTGAGTGCGGCGACGGTCAGAGAGCGACGCATGGTGTCCTCCAGGGTGGTCCGGTTGCTGGTCCTCCTGATCGTGCGGCCGGGACCGCGTCTCCGGGTGCCGGTTAGGACTGCGTTAGCGGGTAGATGGCCCAGGCTTGTCGGACCGCCGTGCTCGGACCCCGGGGGACGCCGCCCCGGAGCAGCCCGGACGCCCTACCGTGACCTCATGCCCACCGGTCCGGTCGTCGTCGTCGGCGCCGGCCCGGCAGGACTGGCGACCGCCGCCGCGCTGGCGCGCGCCGGTCGTCCGGTCCGGCTGCTCGAACGCGCCGACCGGGTCGGCGCGGCCTGGGCGGCGCGCTACGACAGCCTGCACCTGCACACGGTGCGCTGGCTCTCGGGACTCCCCGGCCTGCGGATCCCGCGGGAGTACGGCAGGTGGGTGGCCCGCGACGACCTCGTGCGCTACCTGGCCGCGTACGCCGCCGCGCACGGGCTGACCCCCGAGCTGGGAGTCGCCGTCACTCGCGTCGACGTGGACGGGGGTGGCTGGGTGGTCCGCACCGACGTGGGCGACCGACCCGCCTCGAGGGTGGTCGTGGCCACCGGCTACAGCCACACCCCGAGGCGTCCCGACTGGCCGGGCGTCGACACCTTCACCGGGGACCTCCGGCACTCGGCCGACTACCGCGAGCCGTCGGCGTACGCGGGCAAGCGGGTGCTCGTCGTCGGCGCCGGCAACTCGGCCACCGAGATCGCCCTCGACCTGCTCGGCGCCGGGGCGCGCGTGCAGCTCTCGGTCCGCACCCCGCCGGGGATCGTCCGGCGCGAGACCTTCGGCGTCGTCCCGAGCCAGGTGTTCGGCATCGCCATGAAGAAGGTGCCGGACGTGCTCAAGGACCCGCTCGCCGCGGCGATGCGGAAGGTCAGCGTGCCCGACCTGTCCGCGCAAGGGCTGCCGGCGGCGAGCAACCCCTACACGCAGTTCCGCAAGACCGGGACGGTGCCCATCCTCGACACCGGCATCGTCGACGCCGTGCGCTCTGGCCGCGTCGAGGTCGTCGCCGCCACCGTCGCCGTCGATGGTCCGACCGTGCACCTCGCGGACGGTTCGGCGCTCAGGCCCGACGCCGTGGTCGCGGCCACCGGCTTCACCACCGGGCTCGAGCCCGTGGTCGGCCACCTGGGCGTCCTCGACGACGACGGTGTCCCGCTGGTGCACGGTGCCGACGACCTGCCGACCGCGCGCGGCCTGCACTTCGTCGGCATCAAGGCCGAGCTCTCAGGGCTGCTGCGCGAGATCGGTCTCGAGGCGCGCTCGGTCGGGCGCACCCTCGCCGGCCGCTGACCGGCGGCTCGAGGGCTGCGCCTCAGGCTCCGCCCGGCCCCCGCTGCAGCCGGGTACCCGTCTCCAGCATCCGCTCCAGGCCGTCGAGGATCAGGTCGAGGCCGAACTCGAAGTCCTCCAGCCGGCCCGACTGCATGACGTGGGTGATGGTCTCGACCACGTGAGGGTACGCGGCCATGTCCAGCTGGCCGAGCACGTCGGCGGACACCTGCGGCGCCTCGTCCGGCTCGAACGGCAGCCCGAGCTCCTGAAGGGTGAAGCCGTAGACGTGGCTGTCGATCGTGTTCCAGGCGTCCAGGGCGCCCTCGACCGAGAAGCCGCCCTCGCGCAGCCGTCCGAGGGTCGAGTCGAGGTAGCGCGTCATGCCCAGGCCGATGTTGAAGCGCGACATGATCTGCAGCGCTGCCCACGGGTGGGACAGCAGCGTCTCGTGCGCCGAGATCGCCCGCCTGCGCATCGCCGGCTTCCACGGGGTGCCGCTCGGGGGGACCTCGATGTCGCCCAGGACCAGGTCGACCATGCCGTCGAGGACGTCGTCCTTGTTGGTCACGTGGTTGTACAGGGACATCGCCTCGACCCCCAGCTCCTGGCCGAGCCGGCGCATGGTCAGCGCGTCGAGCCCGGCCGCGTCCGCGAGGGCGATCGCGGCGCGCAGGACGCGGTCCCGGGTGAGGGTCGCGCGGGGTGCGCCCCCGGTCGGGCGGCGTCGGGGTGGCATCGCTGTCTCCGTTCTTCCGCTGCGGGCCGGGCAGGCTCGGATGAACCCTTGACTAACTTACAATGTACGTCTAACTTACAACGTATGCTTACAGCGTACGTCCACCGGCGGACCTCGGTCCGGCCGTGCTGAGCGTGGCTGCGGCACAGACGCCGTGCGGCGTCGCCGACCGTGAGGAGCACGCCATGCTGGAACGTCTCGCCGACTGGTGCTACCGGAGGCGGCGCCTCGTCGTCGCCGCCTGGGTCGTCGCCCTGGTGGGCTCGCTCGGGCTCGCCGGCGCCTGGGGCGGGGAGCCCCGCCAGGACTACTTGCAGCCGGGGTCCGAGTCGCAGGCCGCCTCGGCCACCCTGCAGGAGACGTTCCCGGCACGAGCCGGTGACACCGTGCAGGTCGTGCTGCACGCGGACGGCGGGGTCACCGCACCCGCGGTCCGGGCCAGGGCCGAGCAGGTGCTGGCCGACGTGGCCGCCAGCCCGCACGTCGTGGGCGTGACCAGCCCGTTCGCGGCTGACGCCGACGGCCGGGTCTCGGCCGACGGGACGACGGCGTACGCCGACGTGCTGCTCGACCGGGCGGACAACGAGTTCACCCCGGCGGAGGCCAGGGCGCTGGTGGAGCCGGTGCTCGCGGCCGGCGACGACACGCTCCGGATCGAGGTCGGCGGCCCGGTCGCCGCGCTGTCCCAGACCGCACCCGTGGGCTCGGAGGGCATCGGGCTGGTCGCCGCCGCGGTCATCCTGCTCGTCACTTTCGGGTCGGTGGTGGCCATGGGGCTGCCGATCATCACCGCGCTGTTCGGGCTGGGCATCGCGATGGCGCTCGGCGCGCTGCTGCAGCGGGTGGTGGACGTGCCGGACTGGGCACCCGCGACCGCTGCCATGGTCGGGATCGGGATCGGGATCGACTACGCGCTGCTCATCGTGACGCGGTTCCGCAGCGGCCTCGCCGAGGGCCTGGAGCCGCGGGAGGCCACGACCAGGGCAACGGCCACGGCCGGCCGCGCGGTGATCTTCGCCGGCCTCACGGTGATGGCCTCGATGCTGGGCATCCTGCTCATGGGCCAGCCGGCGATGACCGGCTTCGCCCTGACGGTCGCCCCGTCGGTGCTGGTGGTCATGGCCGCGTCGGTGACGCTGCTCCCCGCGGTGCTCGGGTTCACCGGCCGGCGGATCGAGTCCTGGCACGTGCCCTTCGCCGGGCGGCGGTCCGCGGGCCCGGGTCCGTCCCGCTGGTACCGGTGGAGCCGGGTCGTCCAGCGCCGGCCGTGGGTGGCCGCCGTCAGCGGTCTCGTCGTCCTGCTCGCTCTGGCCGCGCCGCTGCTCGGCATCCGCTTCGGCATCCCCGACGCGCAGAGCGACCCGCGCACGACCACCACGCGGCAGGCGTACGACCTGATGGCCGACGGGTTCGGCCCCGGCTTCTCCGCACCGCTGCTGCTCACCGTCCAGGGCGGTGCGGGCGCGGACCTGCAGTCCGCCGCCGACTCGGTGGGGCAGCGCCTCGGCGGGGTGGCGGGGGTCGCGACGGTCCGTCCGGCCGTCCTGAACCCGGCCGGCGACACCGCCGTCCTGCAGGTGGTCGCGACCACGTCACCCCAGGACCGGGCGACCGAGGACCTGGTCGACCGGCTGCGCGACCGCGCTCTCCCCTCGGCCACGTCCGGCACCGACCTGAGGGTCGACGTCGGCGGGCTGGTGGCCGCGAACCTCGACACGACCCGCGGGACCTCGGACCGGATGCCGCTCTTCTTCGGCGGCGTCCTGCTGGTGTCGTTCGTCCTGCTCATGCTGGTGTTCCGGTCGGTCGTCGTGCCGCTCAAGGCCGTCGTCATGAACGTGCTCGCCAGCGCCGCCGCGTTCGGGGTGCTCGCGCTCGCCGTGAGCGGCGGACCGCTCGGCGACCTGGTCGGCATCCCCGAGGCGACCCCGGTGCCGATCCAGCTGCCCATCGGCATCTTCGCCATCCTGTTCGGGCTGTCGATGGACTACGAGGTCTTCCTGCTGTCGCGGATCAAGGAGGAGTACGACCGGACCGGCGACAACGCGCGGGCCGTGGCCGACGGGCTGGCCAAGTCGGCGCGGGTCATCACGGCCGGTGCCGCGGTGATGGTCACGGTCTTCCTCGCGTTCGTGCTGGGCGACGCGGTCCTCGGGAAGATGTTCGGCATCGGCCTCGCCGCCGCCATCCTCATCGACGCGACGCTCGTGCGGATGGTGCTCGTCCCCGCGACCATGGAGCTGCTCGGCGACCGCAACTGGTGGCTGCCCGGCTGGCTCGACCGGTTGCTGCCCGGGCTCGACATCGAGGGCAGAACGGTCTCGGCCGACGCCGCGGCGTCAGGCGACGGGCTCGTCAGCCCGCGGGTGCCGGTGGAGGGACGCGTCCCGACCCAGGTGTGACGGGCACGAGGCGGGCGCGCAGGCGGGACGCGCGTCCACCTCGTCCCCGCCGTCCCTGCCGGTCCCGGACCGGCCCCGGCACACGCGGCAACATGGCTACGCTGTGGGTGCCTGCTGCTGGCGTTCCCGCGTTCTCCGGACGACAGTCGCCAGGCCCGCCGGCGTGGCGCAACTGGTAGCGCACCCGACTTGTAATCGGGCGGTTAGGAGTTCAAGTCTCCTCGTCGGCTCTCGTGTCATCGCAGGTCGGCGACCTCGCCGGCCCGAAAGGGCTCACGGCCGACGAAGTGTCCGACCAGAACGGGTGCGAGCACGCTGGCCTTGACCTCGTGTGTCTGACCCTCGAGGACGACCGTCGTGGCTCCGGAGATCTGGGCCGCGATCGCCGCGGGGGCCTGCCGCAGGTACGCCGGGCTCTTGCCCCCGGCGACCAGTACGGTCTCCGCGGTGACCGCAGCGAAGTGTCCGTCCGGCAACGGGAGCCCCCGCCGGTAGGGCGACACGATCTCGAAGTCCTTCGGGAGGGTGTCCGCGGCGGCAAGGAGCTTCTTCCACATTCGCGCCACCTTGGCTGAGGCCATGACCGATGCCGGCGTCGACCTCCCCTCACGGTCGTCGCTCATCGAGGCGCGATGCGGCTGACCGGAGTTCGTCACGAGCAGGTTCGTCGAGCGCTGAAACGCGTGTCAGGCAGTCACGCTGGTGGCGACTTCCCCTGCCGCCTGACTCCTCTTGTCAATCGGCGTCTCGAGCGGCGAGCCGGATCGTCCGGATGAACTCAGCGGCCTGCTCCGGCTGCACGGGGGTGGCCATGTCGCCGTTCTTGATGCCGGTGGCAACCGTGAGACCGTCGACCAGTCCGAGAACCTGGGCGACGTTCTCCGCGGTCGCGCCGCCACCGAGCCACACGGGGACGTGCGGGGTGACCGCCCGCACTCGACGCACGTAGTCCAGTGACTCGGTCAGCGAGAGACCAGTGACGAACACGCCGTCGGCTCCGCCTTCGTCGACCGCGGCGCGGGCCCACCACTCCACCGGCCGGTCGACCAGGGGAACGGCGTGCGGTTCGAGGAGGTCGGCGTAGATCGGCACCCGGGACCGGATCCGAGAGCGGAAGGCCGTCGCGGCGTGACAGGACGCGGTCGAGATGCCCCAGCTGGTCACGCTCGCGCCGACCCAGGTGTGCTCGACGCGCACGAAGTCGGCCCCGACAGCGTCGGCAACGGCAACTGACGCCTCGGCGTCCCAGTTGACGAGGATGCTGAGTGAGAGGGAAGGGAACGCTGTGCGCAGCTCGACGCCCACCCTCGCCATGTAGGCGATCGTCTCCAGTCCGGCATGGCGGGTGCTCGGGTTGTCTCCCATGTTCTGAAGCTGGATTCCGGTAAAACCCGCGTCGGCGAGGGTTTGTGCTTCCGCGAGTGCGCCCGCGAGGATGTTGCTGAGAGGTTCGCCGACGTATCGTGCTGACCCTGGCAGCGCACGGAGCTGCACCATGCCGACGACCTGCAGGTCGCCGGAGGTGCTTGTCACGAGAGCTCCATGCTCGAGTGAATGGCCACCGGCGCCATACCGGCGACCTCGCCGGGCTTGATCGCCCCGTGTTCGGTGATGACCGCCGAGATGTCGTCGGGCGCCGCGTAGTCGATGTCCGGGAAGTGGCCGTCGAGGGTGAGTTCGGGGCCCACACCCAGGTCTGGTGCCAGTCGGGCAAGGAAGTCCAGCAACGGCGAGGGGCGCTCGTCGTCACGCGTGCCCAAGTCCGTCTTGAGCAGGATGCTCAGCACGTAGAACGGCACGCCGATGCGGGTGGCCTCGTGCGACAGCATCGCGGTCCCCACCGTGTTGTAGCAGCCGCCGCTTGCCGAGAGCGTCTCCGCGCCGACCACGACGGCGTCGCACTGGGCGAGCGCCCAGGCCATCGCCGAGTCCGGAACCAGGCGGACATCGAGGTGGAGCCCTGCCCAGTCGTCGAGGTACTTGCGCCCGCCGTCGAGGCTGCGTGCCTCCGGCACGAACACCGTGAGGTCATGGTCGATGCTGGCGAGGTCGACGACCACCTGCGCGACGGTGCTCGAGTAGTCGTACGCGAGGATTCGCCGGTGCTGGCCCAGGACCGCCTGAGCATGGACTCGCAGCGAGGCCAGCCAGCCGTCGAGCTCGCTACGGAACGCTCGCACGCTGTCGGTGAGCAGCATTCGTTGCTGTGCCTCGCCGCTGCCAGCTCGTTCGTGGCCCGCGGCCAGGACCGGTCGGACCATCCGCTCCAGTCCGTTGACGACCGCCTGGCTCGACGCGCCTCGGGTCCGGGCCACATGGTCGACCAGCGCGGTGACGTCGTCCACGAGGTTCCGTGGACCGGAGCCGACCTGGGCGGCCAGATCGCGGAGAACCTCACCGAGGACGTGCAGCTGGCGGCTGGCGCCGAGTACCGCTCCGTCGTCGATCGACTTCAGCAGGGAGGCCCCTACCGGAGGGAGCCGCGGCGCCTGCGGAGCTGCCGTCACCGTGTCGGTCCGATCAGGTCGACGAACGCCTGCGCGACCGTCTCGAGGTCGAGCTCGTTGGCGTCGAGTACCTGCTGGTAGAGATCCATCGGCACCTGGGTGAAGCCTCGGAACGCGCCAGCGATGCTGCCAGCGATGCAGGCAACCGTGTCAGTGTCGTCGCCTGAGTTGGCACCGCCGATGCACGTCAGCAGCGGATCGCCGTCCGCAGCCACGAAGATTCCCAGGGCCGCTGGCACGGCCTCGGCCATTCCCAGCCCGGACCCGGCCACGTCGGTGACTGCGAGGACTGACGACTCGAAGTCGTCGGCCGCCAGCGCCGCGGCGGTGGCCAGCTCGATGCGGCGCTCGATCGACGGGCCGGCGACGTCGCGTCCGTGCTCGCGACCCAACCGCTCGCCCTCACGGGCTCCGAGCCGGGCGGCCGCAACGACCCCGGCAACTCCGCAACCGGGCATCATGGCCGCTGACACCGCTGCAGCGACCGCGGCCGCGCCGGACACACCGATGTTCGTCAGATGACTAGGTCGGCAGGTTGTCAGGGCGTCAGCGATCGCGGCGTGCAGGTCGCCGGGGTGCCGAAGCCCCGCGGGCGCAACCCGCATCGCCGCCCCGTTGCTGGTGCCGTCGGTGCACAGCCGGCCCTCGGAACCGAGGTGCTCGGCGTCGCGTCCCTCGCGCAACGCCTCCACGGCCCGTTTGGTGCTCGGGCCAGCAAAGCGCGGGTAGTACTGCGTCTCGCTCCACGCGAGCAGCATCCGGCCCACGCCGTCCGCGGTGAGCCCGGCTGGCTCGTCGAGATAGGTCTGTACGAGTCCCAGCATCTGGCTCGCGTCGTCGGTGATCTGCCCCTTGTGGCGGCCCTCCGCATAGGGCGAATCGGCCGGCGGGTCCTGGAAGTCGCGCAGCCAGCCTCCCCATAGCGCCACGATCTCGCGCGGGGACCTCTGCTCCGCCGGAGCGCCCAGTGCATCGCCGATGCACGCGGTGGCGAGGGACCCGAGCACGCGGTCCTGGAGGTGGTCGCGATTCATCGATCTCCTCGTGCTAGCTGGTGGATGGTAGACGTGCTCAGCAGATCGAGCACTGTGTCGTGATCGGGCAGCGAGGTACGGGAGCCGACTGAGCCGATGCTGACTGCGGCAGCACAGACGGCGTACCTCGATGCGTGGTCCAGGCCGCTCCCCGAGAGCAGTGCGGAGAGAAAGGCACCGATGAAGGTGTCACCTGCTCCCGTGGTGTCCAGCACCGTGGCGGGCATGGCGTCGACCTGCACCACGTCGCCTGCGGCCGAGGTGATCGCTCCAGCCGAACCCAGGGTGACGGCGACGACGGACGGGCCGAGGTCGTGGGCCGCTTGTGCGGCTCGTAGGGGGTCGTCGTCGAGAAGGCGGTAGCCCGCGTGGTTCATGAACAGGACATCGGTCGCCGCCAGCAGAGGCCGCAGGGCAGCTAACCCGTGCACGGCCGTCGACGCCTCGAGATCGAGCGAGACGAGGGCCCCTCGTGCTTGTGCCTGCTGGGCCAGCCAGATCGCGAGCTCGAGGTAGTCACCGCTCGTATGAACCACTCGCGTATCTGCCAGGAAGTCCGGGTCGATGTCGTCGCGGCGCGGCCAGTGACATTCGGTCTTGACCGCGGTCAGGGCCTTCTCACCCGACCCGTCAAGCATGATGACGCAGTAGAAGGTTCGCCCGCCGGGCACTGTCGTGAGCATCGACACGTCGACGCCGAACTCCTGCAGTCCCGACTTGGCTGCTCCGCCGTACGGGTCGTCGCCGACCAGTCCGATCATTGCCGTCGACGCCCCGAGGGCGCTCGCGGCGCAGGTGACATTTGCGATCATGCCGCCCGGGTGTTCGCCGACGAGTGTTGCCGGCACCTTCTCGTCGCGACCGGCGAGGACCGGCACGGCGAGGAACATGTCGATGTCCACGTCTCCGACCCCGACGATGTCCCACCGACGGCCTGCCGGGGCGGCCAGCAGCGGAGGTGTCATGTCCGGCTGCCGCTACGACGCACGAACGCGTTGTTCAGCACCACCGAGGCCACCAGCACCACGCCAAGGACCCCGGCCTGCCAGGAGGGGTCGACGCCGGCCAGCTGCAGCCCCGAGCTGAGGATGACGATCAGCAGGACAGCCAAGAGGGTGCCGGACACCCGGCCACGACCGCCGAAGATGTAGGTCCCGCCCAGGACTGCGATGGTGATCGACTGCAGCTCGAACCCTTCCCCGGCCCCGGGGCGGGCCACGAGCAGCCATGAGTTGGTGATGACGGCTCCGAGCCCGGCAAGAAGGCCGGAAATCGCGTAGAGGCGGAACCGAACCATGGCCGGTGACGCGCCGACGAGCCGCATCGCCTCGGTGTTGTTGCCGACCTCATAGACGCGTCGGCCGAACAGTGTGCGCCGCATCGCCCAGGCCGCGAGCGCGTAGACCGGCAACAGCACGAGCAGCACCTGGGTGGGGATGCCGGCGATGGTGCCGGTGCCGAGGAAGGAGAAGCCGGCGGTGTCGAACCCGCCGATCTGGGTGCCACCTGCTATCACCTGGGCCGCGCTGCCGAACAGGTACAAGGTGCCGAGGGTGGCGATCAAGGCGGGGATGCCGACCACGGTGACGAGGAAGCCGTTGACCGAGCCGAGCAACAAGCCCACTGCCAGAGCGACGACAGCCGCGACCCAGACCGAGGAGCCTTCCCTCACGGCGATGCCCATGAGGACGCCGGAGAGACTGAGCATCGACCCGACGGAGATGTCGATCCCGCCGCCACCACCGAGGATGACAAGCGTCTGCCCGAGTGCGAGCAGACCGATGACCGCCCCGAACTGCGTCATGGTCAGCAGGTTGTCCACGACCAGGAAGTAGGGCGAGATGAGCGACATGACGACGGAGGTCACGACGATGAGAGCCACGAGGAGGGCGCTGCGGTCACGGAGGAGCCGCGATACCTGCAGCCGGGGCAGCCGCGACACGAGGTCGGTCATCGCCTGTCCTTGCGCCTGGTCGAGATCCGATCACTGACGACGTCCATGCCCACCGCCAGGATGATGAAGAGGCCGACCAGCACGCCGTTCCACAGCGGCGGCACGCCGGTCAGCACGACGCCGTTCTGCAGGATCGCGATGAAGAGCACGCCGAAGAGCGTGCCGATCACGCTGCCACGTCCACCCGTGATCGACGTTCCGCCCACGACGACGGCGGCGATCGCCGCCAGTGACAGATCGGCCCCGGAGGACGCCTGCACCACCCCGACCCGCGCCATGTACACGACGGCAGCCAGGCCGACGAGACCGCCGACGAGGACGTAGGTGGCAAGGCTGACCCGTCGGACGTCGACGCCGCTGAGTCGAGCCGCCTCGATGTCGTTGCCGACCGCATAGACATGACGGCCGAAGGCACGGTAGCGCGAGACGTACCACAGCCAGCCGTAGACGATGACCACGAGAATGGCCACCGTCGGGACGCCGATCAGCCGGTCGGCGGCGGCGTACTTCGACACTGGTGGCGCGAAGAGATCGGTGCCGCCCCACAGCCCGAACAGGGTGGTCTGCCACACGGCCGCGGTGCCCAGCGTGGCGATGATGGCTGTGACGTTCAGCCACGAGGTCAAGGCGCCGTTGATCAATCCCATCACGGCCCCGAGTGCGACGGCCGCGCTGACGACGAGCACCGCCGGCACGCCGGCCACGGTCAAGGTCCCGACCACCCAGGCGACGACGCCCAGTGTCGGGCCTGTCGAGACGTCGATGCCGCCCAGGATGATGACCAGAGTCAGACCGCCGGCGATCAGCGCCAGGTCGACCGAGTTCAGCAGGACGTTGGCCAGGTTGCCGCTGGTGAGGAAGGTGTCGGACAGAACGGCGAAGACGGCGATCTCCACCGCTAGCAGGACGGGGACGACCAACTCCCGGACCTGCCCCAGCCGCAGGGCAGGGCGGCCGGCTGCCGACGGGTCGGGCGCCAGGGTCTCAGCCGTGGTCACGGAGCGCGCCCATCGTTGCTGTCAGGACGTCCTGCTCGGACTCGGGGCCGCCGGGGAACTCCGCGACCACCGTCCCTTGGTAGAGGACGTAGACACGATGGCTGAGAGCGAGCAGCTCGGGAAGCTCGCTGGAGATGAGCAGGATGGCCCGCCCCTGGCCCACCTGGTCGTCGATCAGCCGGTGGATCTCGGTCTTGGTGCCCACGTCGATGCCGCGTGTCGGCTCGTCGAGCAGGAGCAGCTGGGGATCGTTGGCCAGCCACCTGGCCAGCAGGACCTTCTGCTGGTTCCCGCCGCTGAGGTTGAGGATCGACTCGTCGGGGTCCGAGGACTTGACCGACAGGCTCGCATAGCCGGTGTCGATCACCTCGGCCTCACGCCCGCGCTGGATGAGGCTACGCCGGGTGAGTCGCGGCAGCGCTGCGGAGGACAGGTTGGCTCCGCAGCTCATCAGGGCGTACAGCCCCAACGTCTTCCTGTCCTCGGGTACGTATGCCACGCCGGCCCCGACCGCCTGCGCGGGAGACCGCGGTCGGTGGGGCGAGCCGTTGAGCACCATGTGCCCGGCGTCAGCGTGCATGGCGCCGAAGATGGTGAGGGCGATCTCTGACCTCCCCGACCCCATCAGCCCGTACAGTCCGACGACCTCTCCGCCGTAGACGTCGAGGCTCACGTTCTCGTAGGTTCCCACCCGGCTGAGATCGCGCAGGCTGATCACCGGCTCCACCGAGCGGTCCGCGTGCTGACCGTGCTGGAACGCCAGGATGTCCCTTCCGCTCATGTGCCTGATCAGGGTCTGCTCGTCGGCCTCGGCGACTGCCAGGTCGGCGACCACCCGCCCGTCCTTGAGCACGACGACTCGGTCGGCTACCCGGGGGAACTCCTGCATGCGGTGACTGATGTACAGGACGCCGCCGCCCGCCGCCACGTGACCGTCCACGAGCCGGAACAGCAGGTCGGCCTCGGTGTCGGTGAGGATCGAGGTCGGTTCGTCGAGGATGAGCAGACGGGCCTTCTGGTGCAGGGCACGCGCGATGAGCGTCAGCTGCTGCTCCCCGAGGCTGAGCCGGTCCATCCGTCGATCCAGCAGTGACACCGGCAGCGCCAGGGTCCGGAAGAGAGTGCGGCCCTCCGCCCGCATCGCAGACCAGCGGAGGTTTCCGGTCCGGCCACGGAGCTCACGGCCCATGAACACGTTCTCGAGCACCGAGAGCTGGGGGAAGAAGGTCGGTTCCTGGTGGACCATCGCTACCCCGAGGTTGATGGCCTCCCCCGGCGAACCCGGTGCGAAGTCGTGGCCCTCGAAGGTCATGCTGCCGGAGTCGGGCTGCAACACCCCGGCCAACACCTTCATCAGCGTCGACTTGCCGGCACCGTTCTCGCCGACGACGACGACGCGCTCGCCGTGGTGCACCTCGATGTCGACGTCCTGCAGAGCCCTGGTCGCGCCGAAGGACAGGGACAGGGCTCGCCCGTGGAGCAGCAGATCGGGGTTCTGCTGCTCCACGGGCGAGGGCTCCCGGACGGTGTCAGGCACAGGCAGGGATCAGTAGTCGAACTGCGCGTAGTTGGACTTGTCGAAGATCTTCGGCGGTCCGAGCAGCATGGTCTTCGTCGACTCGTCATACGTGATCGGACGGTCGATGCCCGGAACCTGGTTCTCCGCCTGCAGCGACTTGCCCTCGACCAGCTGCTTGTTCGCCCACACCGTGAGGTAGCCCAGCTCCGGGACGTCCCAGAGCACCGTCTCCTTCATCACACCCGACTCGATGAAGGGGCCGGCCGTCTTCGGTGAGCCGTACCCGATGACTGCGACCTTGCCTTCCTTTCCGGCGTTCTGCACCGCCTGACTCACGCCTGGCACGGCGGTGGACGGGACGGCGACGATGCCCTTGATGTCGGGGAATGCCGTCATCAGGTTCTGGGCCTCCTTGAGCGCGAGCGCACTGTCCGTTGCGTGGCGCACCCCGCCGACGAGCTTGATGTCCGGGTACTTCGCCTCGGCGCGCTCCTGGATGAACTTCGCCCAGGCGTCGAGGCTGGCCGTGTCCGGCGCACCGGACACGATGCCGAACTCGCCTGACCCGCCCATCTGCTCGGCGAGGCTGTCCATGACCGCGAACCCGAGGTCCTGGTCGGTGGCCTGCGAGACGAAGACCTGGCGCTCGCTGCCGGCCGCGTCGGCGTCGGACGTCGTGACGACGACGCCCTTGGCGCGGGCCTTGCTGATCGCTGAGTTGATGGACGTGGGGTCGAGGGGGGAGATCGAGATGGCGTCGTACCCCTGCTGCACCAGGCTCTCGAAGATACGGAGCTGCTCAGCGCTGTTGGCCGTCGAAGGTCCCGACATCTTGAACTCGACGCCGAACTCCTCGGCTGCCTTCTGCGCGCCCGCCTCGAAGCCTGCGTAGTAGGGGATGCCGATGATCTGCGGGATGAAGGCCATCTTGATCGTCCCGCCGGACTTCGCCGAGTCGCCGCCGGCCGGTGCGTTGCTGTCCGGGGTGTCGGTGCTGCCGCATGCGCTCAGGGCGAGCAGGGCTGCCGCCACGCCGGCGAAGTACCTCATGCGCTTCACATCTGCTCCTGACTGGTGTCCGGTCTCGCCGGGGGACGGTGGGCGAAGGCTCGAGGAGCGTTGTCGTGCCGCGCTTCCTCGCTAAGGTTCCCGGTAAGTGATGCGCGCCACTATCGCGATAGGTTCCTACCAATGTCAAGAGTTGTTGGTACCAATCTGGTCACCGAGTCATTGCCCGCCTACCACCGGGTTGCCTCGGCGTTACGTGCGGACATCGACGAAGGGCGCTGGAAGGTCGGCGAGCGGATGCCGACGGAGGTCGAGCTTGCCGCGCGCTTCGACGTGAGCCGCAACACCGTCCGGCAGGCTCTGGACGTCCTGCACTCGATGAACCTGGTACGGCGCCAGCAGGGCAGCGGGACCTTCGTCGCTCCGCACGGTCTGAGTCACGCGATCGGCGAGCTCAAGAGCCTGACCGAGGTGATGCGCGAGCGGGGCCTCACCCCCGGCACCAAGGCGGTCATCGTCGCGCCCGACCCTGACCCGCCGGTCGACGCTGTCGAGCACCTCCAGAGCTCGTCGACGTGGCGGGTCTCGCGGCTGCGCACGGCTGACGGCCGCCCCTTCTGCAACATGAGCTCGTGGGTGTCGCCGGAGTTCGGTCGCGAGCTGACTGCCGAAAGGCTCACCGCCGCCGGGTCGCTCTACCTCGTGCTGCAGGAGGACTTCGGCGTGCTGTTCAGCGAAGCAACGGAGATCATCCGTGCCGAGGCAGCCACCGCTGAGGAAGCGTCGGCGCTGTCGGTGCGTCGCGGCTCGCCGCTCATCGTGATCTACCGCTGGGTCTCCGACAACCGTGGCCGTCCGATCGAGTACGCCCGGGCAGCCGCGCCCGGCGACCGTTACCAGTACCTCGCCAAGCTCCGCGCCTGACCGCCGCAGTCACGTCGGGGCGATCGGTCCCGATGGCAGCAGCCCGCGGTCGCTGCCGTCCACGATGACGTCGACGGGTGTCGCCGTGTGGAGCCGCAGCGGGATCTCGGTGCAGCCCACGGTGACATGCGCCCGACGTGAGGCCGTGTCCATGGACACCCGCGGTGTCAGACCTTCGCGCCCGATCCAGAAGTCCGCGTAGTCGCCGAGGGTGAGTCGGGGCAGGCCGAGCTCGTCGCCCAGGGAACAGACGGCGCTCAGCACCTGCTCGGCCATGGTGCCGAGCACCTCGGGATGGCCGTAGATGTGCGCGGGGCGACCGTGGCGCACCTGCGCCCGAATCGCACTCAGGTAGTGGTGGACGACGTCGTCGGCCGTCGGCGGGTCTTCCCCTACCTCCGCTGCCCAGACGGTCGCACGTTCGGGGGAGTAGGGATGCACGGGCACCTGCAGCACGCCGCCATCGGAGCGGAAGGGCAGCGAATCGAAGTCCAGACCGAAGTCAGAGGAGTAGCGGTACCCCATGTCGGCGATGGCCTCACCGAGTGACCTGTTCCACAGCCCGCGCGGTGCGACGAAGCTTCGCGGGGACGCGCCGAGATCGGACCGCATCCAGCGCGCTCCTCGCTCGAGGTTCTCGCGGTTCTCCTCACGCGTCTCCAGCAGCGTGTGCAGCCAGGCGTGCTGGCCGATCTCCATCTGGTCCGACCATCCGTCGATCCGCCCGGGGTGGACCTGGCTGTAGTCACCGTTGAGGAAGAACGACGCCGGGACCTCGTGTCGAGCTGCCTCCAGGGCCAGGCGTCGCATTCGGTCGCCGTAGATGCCGTCGACGTCGACCCGGAGAATGAAGACCGAAGGAGACCCGCCAGGGAACCTCGCCACGGTCACCAAAGGCAGACCGGCCAGATCGAAGGCCTTGCGCAGCATCGCGAGGAGCGTCTCGGCGACAGCGGCCTTGTCCACAGTGGCGACCCGTTCAGTCACGGGGCTGAAGTCGCAGAAGGTGCGCAGCCGATCGCCCGGCGCGCCGAGCAGGTCGGTCAGTGGGATGCCGGATGCCACTATCGCGCCACGACCATGGCGGACGGTGATCACCGCTGGGTAGCGGTCCGGGTCCACCCCGTACTTCACGACCCGGTCTTCGTGCAGGCGCAGCTCGCCCTCACCGTCGCACTCGAACATCGTCACGAGACATGGCGCCTGCGAACGCGACTGACGTCCAGGTGGGGTGAAGCCTGTGACGGATGCGGTGAATCCGTGAGGAAGGAAGGGATCATCTGCGGTGGCCCCGCTCACGGCGAACACGCCGCCGGCGTCGAGAACGTCGCCTGCCCAGTCGGGAAGGCGACCCTCCCACACCACGACGGGCGCCGCGCTCACGAGATCCCGATGGTCGATCCGTTCCTGGTCGAGGACACGTATCCACCCGCACCGGGAGTTGTTCCGACCGACGAACAGCTCACGCATGCACACGCCCCGAGGTCGACAGATGGGGCACTCTAGGCCCCAGCCCTATCCGCCGGTCGCTTCGTCGAGGGAAGGCCGAGCGATGGACGTGGATCATCCGGCCGCTATGCGACCCGCGCGCGGCCGGTACCGCCGCCGCGAGGAAGCGCCGGGGGTCAGCCGGCGATCTCGTTGCCGAGACGGCCGCGGTCGGCGAGGTCCTCGGCGAGGAACTGCCGCAGCAGGTCGACGGCCTGGAGCACCTTCGTGCCGCGCAGCGAGTAGAGCACGCTGGTGCCGTCGCGGCGGCTGGACACCACCCCGCGCTCGCGCAGGATCGCGAGGTGCTGGCTGACGTTGGACTGGGGCAGCTCGAGCGCCTCGCACAGGTCACTCACGCTGAGCTCGCGATCGCTGAGCTCGTTGATGATGAGCAAACGCTTGGGGTCGGCGATCGCCTTGCACACACGGGCATGCAGCTCGTGCAGCTCGGCTGCGACCTTCTTGTCCACCTGTCCTCCGGCCTGACCTCGAGTCCTCGTGCTGAGTCTAGGTTCACCCGCCCGGGTTCAGGGCCACGATCGCGGCGGCGAGCGAGAGCAGCACCGTCACGGCGGCGAGGGCCCGGACGGCGCGAGCCCCCATCGGTCCTGGCTGCGACTGCGCCCCGGCGGCGCCGCGGCGCCCGTGTCGCGTCTCCGCGCGCACCAGGACGGCCAGCGCCGCCAGCAGGCCGGCGACCCCCGGCGCGGAGGTCACGACATCCCCGCCCGCGCGATGCAGCAGCAGTGCCGAGACCGCACCGAGCCCCAGCGCGGTGCGCTGCCAGGCCATGGTGGTGCGTTCGGACTGCAGCCCGCTCCGCGCGGTCATCCGCGCACCAGGTCCACCACGGTGAGGACCAGAGCGACCACCGCGGCCAGGGTCAGCGAGGTGGCGACCAGGCGCGGGACGGGGGAGCGCGGCAACCGCTCGCCGAGCCGGATGGCTCGCTCGTTGCGGTCCCAGTGGACGTAGGAGACCCCGGCGAGCAGGCCGCCGAGGAGGATCAGCCACAGGCCGAGGGCGTGTCGCACCAGGTCGAGACCGGGGACGAACTGCACCACGGCGACCCCGGCGGCCATCATCGCCAACGCGGTGCGGATCCAGGCGAGGAACGTGCGCTCGTTCGCCAGGGTGAACCGGTAGTCGGGCGCCTCCCCGACCTCGTCCAGCGCGGGACGGGAGCGGCGCCGGACGACGGCCACCGCTCAGCCGAGCGACGTGGAGGCGGCGCACTGGTTGCGCCCCACGTCGAGGACGTCGATCTCGTCCTCAGGAGGTGCCAGCCGGCCCGAGTTGACCAGCCGGATCGTGTCGTAGGTGTCCGGCGCCGCGGGCAGCGACGAGACGATCTCCTCGACGAACTTCTCCATCGCCTGCTCGCTGAGCAGCGTCGCGGTGAACACCTCTTCGAGTGTCGTCACCACCCGGCCCCGGTCGTCGATCTCCTCCGCTGAGGACCAGTGCGCCGGGGCGATCACGGTCCGCGGGTCCAGCGGCTGCAGCCGCTCGTGGACGCTGCGGAACAGGTCGCGCGCGAGGTCCTCGGCCTGCCCGGTGAGGTCGGGTCGTCCCAAGCCGCGTACGAACACCGTGTCGCCGACGAGCAGGACGGCGTCACTGACCAGCAGGGCGATCGTTCCCGGCGTGTGCCCCGGCAGGTGCATGCTCATCACCTTCACCTGGGCAGCGCCGAGATCGAGCACGTCGCCGTCCTGCAGCGGCCGGTTGGGGAACGGGACGACGCCGCCGCAGTCCTCCGGCGGCAGGTGGTACTCGACGCCCAGCTCGGCGGCCAGGGCGGGTCCGCCGCTGATGTGGTCGGCGTGGACGTGGGTGTCGATGACGTGCGCGACGCTCATGCCGTGCTCGGCTGCCAGGTCCAGGTAGGGCTGCGGCTGCCGGGTCGGGTCCACGACGACGCACCGCTCGCCGGGCACGCCCACGACGTAGGACAGGCACGCCTTGGCCGGGCGCTGGAACTGCCAGACCCGTACCGGCTCGGGGAGGTCGGTGATCTCGACCGGGACGAGCAGCCGGTTCCAGGCGTCGGTGCCGCCCTCGAGGGAGCGCACCGTCCTGCCGAGCTCGGCGAACTCCTCGGCGACGAGCTCGGAGCCGTTGCCCTGGCCGCAGATCACCACCGCGCCGTCGAGGGTGCGCCCGCACTCGGTCTCGAGGTCCTCGACCACCCGGTACACCGGGACGTTCCGGGTGGGGACAGGGCGGGTCCCCTCGACGCGGCCGGCCTCGAACTCGTCGATGTTGCGCACGTCGAGGATCTCCGGGACCTCGCCCCGGGCGATCTCCCGGAACAGCTCCAGCGGTGTCACGGTCCCGGCCACGTCGCCTCCTGGGGTCTTGTTATATGCGCAATTGCGAATGTAGTGTCCTGCATCACAGAAGGCAACGGCCCCTTACCGCAGAGACGAGGGCACCTCGATGACAGCGACAGAGGACACGGACGTACCGGAGAGCATGACGATCGTCGCGTGGAGCGGAGATCTCGACAAGATCTGGCCGACCCTGATCCTGGGGTCCACGGGCGCCGCGTACGGCATGCAGACCACGATCTTCTTCACCTTCTGGGGGCTGTTCCCCCTGGTCCGCGACGACGTCCGGATCACCGGGACCAACGCGATGACCAAGGCCCTGTCCGGGATGAACCGGCCGGGCATCAGTCACATGAAGCTCTCGAAGCTGAACACCGCGGGTGCCGGCGCCTGGATGATGAACAAGCTCGCCACCGACCAGAAGGTCGCCAGCCCCAAGGAGCTCTTGGAGGCCTGCATCGAGCTCGGCGTCAACCTGTGGCCGTGCGAGATGACCATGGATCTGATGGGCCTGCGACAGGATCAGCTCATCGAAGGCGCGGGAGACCCGGTCGGCGCCGCATCCGCGCTGTCGGCGATGAGCAAGTCCCAGATCAACCTCTTCATCTAGGAGTTCCCGATGAGCCACCAGATCGACCTGACCATCGACGCCAAGGGCAAGAAGTGCCCGATGCCCGTGCTGCTGACGTCGAAGGGCATCAAGCAGATCGAGTCCGGCCAGATCATGCTCGTGGAGGCCACCGACGGTGGTTCCCGCAGCGACATCCCGGCCTGGGCCAAGGACACCGGCCACGAGCTGCTGGAGACGACCACCGAAGACGGGTACTTCCGCTACGTGATCCGGAAGAGCTGAGAGCGGGTGCAGTACGGCTTCGCGATCGACCAGCGCACCTGCATCGGCTGCCACGCCTGCACGGTCGCCTGCAAGACCGAGCACGAGGTGCCGGTGGGCCAGTTCCGCACCTGGGTGAAGTACGTGGACTCGGGGTCCTTCCCGGACACGACCCGCTCGTTCGGGGTGATGCGGTGCAACCACTGCACCGACGCGCCGTGCGTCAAGATCTGTCCCACCACCGCGCTCTACAAGCGCGACGACGGCATCGTCGACTTCGACAAGGAACGGTGCATCGGCTGCAAGAGCTGCATGCAGGCCTGCCCGTACGACGCGATCTACATCGACGCCGACACGCACACCGCGGCGAAGTGCAACCTGTGCGCGCACCGGGTCGACGAGGGTCTGGAGCCGGCCTGCGTGGTGGTCTGCCCCACGCACTCGATCTGGGTCGGGGACCTCGAGGATCCCAAGAGCGGGATCGCGAAGCTCGTGGCCACGAACGAGACCGCGGTGCGCACCCCGGAGCAGAACACCGGCCCCAACGTCTTCTACCTCGGCGCGGACCGCGCGGTCCTCGACCCGCTGGCCGCCCCGGTGGACGACACCTACATCTGGGCCAAGCCGGACGCCCAGCGGCTGGAGAACGCCGGTGACCTGACCCGGGACCCGGTGACCAACGCGCGCACGACGCTCAACACCGCGCACCCCCGTCCCTGGGGCTGGAAGGTGGTCACCTACCTGTGGACCAAGGGCGTCGGCGCCGGCGCCCTCGCGCTGGCCCTGCTCGCGCACCTGATGGGCATCGAGCTGGGGGTGATCGGCGACTGGGTCGCGCCTGCGCTCGGCCTGTTCGGCGCCGCCACCACCGGGGCCCTGCTGGTGTGGGACCTCAAGCGCCCGGAGCGCTTCCTCTACATCTTCCTGAAGTCGAACTTCACGTCGTGGCTGGTCCTCGGCGCCTATGTCCTCAGCGCCTTCTCCGCCGGCGCGGTCCTGTGGATGCTGGCGGTGTTCCTCGACCTGGGCTGGGCGATGACGCTCCTCGCCTGGGTCGGGATCCCGGTCAGCGCGATGATGGCGGGCTACACCGCGTTCCTGTTCGGCCAGGCCGAGGGCCGGGACCTGTGGCAGTCGCCGCTGCTGTTCTGGCACCTGCTCGTGCAGGCGGTGATGGTCGGCAGCGGTGCGCTCGCTGTCGCGGGGCTGTTCGCCGACCTCTCCGACGGTGCATGGCGGCTGCTGGCGGTCGCGTTCGTCACCTCGACCGTGCTGCACCTGCTGATGCTGGGCATCGAGTACTCCGGCAAGCACCCGAGCCGGCAGGCCGCGGTGGCCGCGCACATCGTCAGTCGTGGCCGCTACGCGCGGCTGTTCTGGCTCGGTGCGGTCCTGCCCGCGGCGGTGGCCGCACTGCTGGGAGCACTGACCTGGGGCGGGGCTCCCGTCGTGCTGCTCGCCCTGGCCGGGGTCGTCGTGCAACCCGCCCTGCTCGCGTACGAGAGCGCCTTCGTCCGGGCCGGACAGGACCCGCCCCTCTCATGACCACGAACGGAGCACCAGTGAACCCCCCCGTGAACCTGCCGGGCGAGCGCAGCCACGAGAACCTGCGGAACTACCCGCCGGTGGAGGACTGGGACCACCACGTCGAGTACGACGCGAAGGCGCACCCGCGCAAGGTTCCGCACACCTACTCGTTGATCCCGACGGTGTGCTTCAACTGCGAGTCCTCGTGCGGCCTGCTCGCCTACGTCGACCACGACGACCTCTCGATCAAGAAGTTCGAGGGCAACCCGGCACACCCCGGCTCCCGCGGGCGCAACTGCGCCAAGGGGCCGGCCACGATCAACCAGGTGCACGACCCCGAGCGGATCCTCTACCCGCTGCGCCGGGTCGGCGAGCGCGGCTCCGGCCAGTTCGAGCGGATCTCCTGGGACGAGGCCCTCGCCGACATCGCGGGCCGGATCCGCCGGGCGATCGTCGAGGACCGCAAGGACGAGGTGATGTACCACGTCGGCCGGCCCGGCGAGGACGGCTTCGTCGAGCGGGTGCTGCAGGCCTGGGGCGTCGACGGGCACAACAGCCACACCAACGTGTGCTCCTCGGGCGGCCGCAGCGGCTACACGCACTGGATGGGCTACGACCGGCCGTCGCCGGACTACAGCAACGCGAAGACGATCGTGCTGCTCTCCAGCCACCTCGAGACCGGGCACTACTTCAACCCGCACGCGCAGCGGATCATGGAGGCCAAGCAGAACGGCGCCAAGCTCGCGGTGCTCGACCTGCGCCTGTCCAACACCGCGTCGCAGGCCGACCTGTGGATCTCGCCCTGGCCGGGCAGCGAGGGAGTGATCTTCCTCTCCGTCGCCTCCTACCTGCTCCGGACCGGGCGGGTGGCGAAGGAGTACCTGCGTCGCTGGGTGAACTGGGACGTCTACCTCGAGCGGCTGCACCCGGACGCGCCGGTCGACTTCGACGTGTTCCTGGAGCGGCTCACCGAGGACTACGCGCACTACACCTTCGAGCACGCCGCGGCCGAGGCGCACGTCCCGGTCGAGCAGATCGAGCGCCTCGCCGAGATGGTCGCCGACGCCGACACCCGGCTGGCGACCCACACCTGGCGGTCGGCCGCCGCGGGCAACCTCGGCGGCTGGCAGATCGCGCGCTGCCTGTTCTTCCTCAACGTGCTCACCGGCAGCGTGGGCACGGAGGGGGGTACCCACCCCAACGGGTGGGACAAGATCATCGCCCACTTCCCGGACATGCCGGAGGCCAACGAGGCCTGGAGCGAGATGCTCTGGCCGAACGAGTACCCGCTCACGACCAACGAGATGTCGATCCTGCTGCCGCACCTGCTCAAGGACGGCCGTGGTCGCCTCGAGGTGTACTTCAGCCGCGTCTACAACCCGTTGTGGGTCAACCCGGACGGCTTCACGTGGATCGACGTCCTGAAGGACGAGTCGAAGATGGGTCTGCACGTGGCTCTCACGCCGTCGTGGAGCGAGTCGGCGACGTTCGCCGACTACGTGCTGCCGATGGGGCACGCGTCGGAGCGCCACGACACCATGTCGTTCGAGACCCACACGTCGAAGTGGCTCGCGTTCCGCCAGCCCGTGACCCGCGTGGCGATGGAGCAGCAGAACATCCCCTACCGCGACAGCCGCGACGCCAACCCCGGCGAGGTGTGGGAGGAGAACGAGTTCTGGTTCGAGCTCTCCTGGCAGATCGACCCCGACGGTGCTCTCGGCATCCGCAAGTTCTTCGAGTCCAAGGCGCGTCCCGGCGAGCGGATGACGCAGGACGAGTACTACGACACCCTGTTCTCGCAGAGCGTCCCCGGGCTCCCGGCGGCCGCGGAGGGGCAGGGCCTCACCCCGCTGCAGTACATGCGGAAGTACGGCGTGTTCGAGGTGGCGAAGGACCTCTACCGGCTCGACGAGCGCCCGCTGACCGACGCCGAGCTCGAGGGCGCCGTCGCCGACGAGCACGGCGTGCTGCGCAAGCCCGTGACCGACGAGAGCCAGCCGCCGCTCGTCGGCGAGGCCGGCGCGGTGGGTCTGGTCCATGCGGACGGCACGAAGACCGCCGGCTGGCTGTCGCCGTCGCGCAAGCTCGAGCTGTTCTCCACGACCCTCGCGGACTGGGGCTGGCCGGAGCAGGCGACCCCCGGCTACGTCGAGTCGCACGTGTCCGCCCGCAAGGTCGACCGGGGCAACGACGAGTTCGTCCTGATGCCCAACTTCCGGCTGCCGACGCTGATCCACACCAGGTCGGGCAACGCCAAGTACCTCAACGAGATCTCCAACACCCATCCGCTCTGGTTCAACCAGGCCGACGCGGTGGCGATGGGCCTCTCCACCGGTGACCTGGTCCGGGTGACCACCGAGATCGGGCACTTCGTGGTCCGGGTCTGGGCCACCGAGGCGATCCGTCCCGGGGTCGTCGGTCTCTCCCACCACATGGGTCGCTGGCAGCAGGACGGTCACCCCGGCAGCCGCTGGGTGATGGGCAAGGTCGACCTCGACCGGTCGGACGCCGGGATCTGGAAGCTGCGCTACAAGGAGGGGATCAAGCCCTTCACGAGCGAGGACCCCGACTCCGAGCGGATCTACTGGGACGACCCCGGCGTGCACCAGAACCTCACCTTCCCGGTGCAGCCGGACCCGATCTCGGGCATGCACTGCTGGCACCAGAAGGTGCGGATCGAGAAGGCCCGCCCGGAGGACCAGTACGGCGACGTCGAGGTCGACGTGAACAAGTCACGCGAGGTCTACCGCCGCTGGCTGGCGATGACGCGGCCAGGTCCCGGCCCGGGTGGCCAGCGCCGGCCGGAGTTCATGATGCGCCACGTCACGCCCAAGCGGAAGGCCTACCTCGTCCCCGCCGGCGCCGCCGGTGCCGCGGACAGCGCGGACGGTGGGGACCAGTGAGCCTGCTCGCCCGCCGCCGCCCGGGAGCCGAGGTCGACGTCGAGGCCGTGCGCACGGCCGTCGGCTCGGTGCTCGACCCGGAGCTGCGCCTCACGCTCGATGACGCCGGCATGCTGGGTGACGTCACGGTGGACCGGTCCGGCGTCGCCGAGGTGACCGTCCGGCTCACCACCCCGACCTGCCCCATGCGCGACCGGCTGGTCGCCGACGTGGGTGCTGCCGCCGGGGCGGTGGACGGTGTCACCGGGGCCGCGGTGACCTTCGGCGCGATGAGCGACGGGGAGCGGCTCACTCTCGCCTCGCGACTGCGCGGCGGGCGGGAGAGCGGTCACCAGTTCGGCCCGGACTCGCGGACCCAGGTCTACGCCGTCGCCAGCGGCAAGGGCGGCGTCGGAAAGTCGACCGTCACCGCCAACCTGGCGGTGGCGCTGGCCCAGCAGGGCAAGAACGTGGGTGTCCTGGACGCGGACGTCTGGGGCTACTCGGTGCCGCAGCTGTTCGGCGTCCGGCGGTCGCCGGTGGCGCTGAAGGGCCTGATGCTTCCGGTCCAGGCGCACGGCGTGTCCTTGATGTCGGTCGGCTTCCTCGTCGAGGAGGACGAGCCCGTGGTGTGGCGGGGTCCGATGCTGCACAAGGCGATCGAGCAGTTCCTCGGGGACGTGTACTGGGGAGACCTCGACGTGCTGCTGATCGACCTGCCGCCCGGCACCGGCGACGTCACCCTGACACTGCTCCAGCTGCTGCCGGACGCCCAGCTCCTCGCGGTCACGACCCCGCAGCTCGCCGCCCAGTCGGTCGCCGCCCGCGTGGGGCGGATGGCGCGCGACGCCCGGATGCCGGTGGCCGGTGTCGTGGAGAACATGTCGGCGCTGGTGTGCTCGACGTGCGAGGCGCAGACAGCGCTCTTCGGCGAGGGTGGCGGAGCCCGGCTGGCCGAGACGATCGATGCCCCGCTGCTCGGACAGGTGCCGCTGGACCTGCAGCTGCGGACCGCCGGGGACCTCGGCGAGCCGGCCATGGTGGCGGCGCCGGACGCGGCGTCGGTCACCGAGCTGCGCCGGATCGCCGCGCACCTGCCGGTCGTGCGGCGCAGCCTCGTCGGCCGCTCGCTGCCGCTCACCGTGGTCTGAGCGCCGTGCTGACGCGACCCGCCCGGGGAGACCTCGTCGCCGGGATCAGCGTGGCGATGGTGCTCGTCCCCCAGGCGCTGGCGTACGCCTCGATCGCCGGGGTCCCGCCGGCCTACGGCCTGGTCGCGGCCGTCGCCGCACCGATCGCCGGGGCCTTCGTGGGGTCGTCCCCGTACCTGCAGACCGGCCCGGTCGCGGTGACCAGCCTGCTCACCTTCGGGGCGCTCAGTGCTGTCGCCGAGCCGTCGACCGCGCGGTTCGCGCTGCTCGCCGGAGTCCTGGCGATCATCGTGGGCCTGGTGCGGATCGGTCTCGGCCTGGTCGGCGCCGGGCCGATCGCGTACCTGATGTCCCAGCCCGTCGTGGTCAGCTTCACCTCGGCCAGCGCCCTGCTGATCATCGGGACCCAGGTGCCGGCCCTCGTCGGTGTCGACGTCGACCACCGCAACCCGCTGCTCGGCGCCCTCGACGCGCTCTCCGACCCGTTGCGGTGGTCGTGGGTGGACATCGGGCTGGGTGCGGCCGCACTGGTCGTGATGCTCGGCGGCCGCCGGATCTGGGCACTCTTCCCGGGGGCGCTGCTGGCGGTCCTGGGCGCGGTCCTGTGGAGCTGGTGGACGGGGTACGACGGTGCAGTGGTGGGGGAGGTGGACCTCGCCCTGCGCGGCATCTCCGGGGTGGCGGTCCCCGACGTGGCCGCGCTGCTGGTCCCCGGGGCCGTGATCGCGGTCGTCGGGTTCGCCGAGCCCGCGTCGATCGCCCGGCGGTACGCAGCCATGGACCGTCAGCCGTGGAACTCCAACCGGGAGTTCGTGGGACAGGGCCTGGCGAACCTGGCGTCCGGCCTGGCCGGCGCCTTCCCGGTGGGCGGGTCGTTCTCGCGCACCTCGCTGAACCGGCTCTCCGGTGCCCGTACGCGGTGGAGCGGCTTCCTGACCGGGGTCACCGTCGCAGCGCTGCTGCCGCTGGCGTTCGTCCTGGAGGCGCTGCCGCTCGCCGTCCTCGCCGGCCTGGTGATCGGGGCCGTCGCCACACTCGTGGACATCAAGGCACCGGCGCAGTACTGGCGCTGGTCACGGCCGCAGTTCGCCGTCGGTGTCGTCACGGTCGTCGCCACCCTCGCCCTGGCCCCGCGCGTCGACCTGGCCGTGCTGCTCGGTGTGGGTGCGGCGCTGGCCGTGCACCTGTGGCGGGAGATGGGGGTGGTGGTCCCGGCCAGCGTGGAGGACGACGTGCTGCACCTGCGCCCCACCGGCGTCCTCTACTTCGGGTCGGCCCCCGCCGTCGAACGCACTCTCAACGCGGTGATCACCGACCACCCCGGCGTCGACCGGGTGGTCGTGCACCTGGACCGGGTGGGCCGGCTCGACCTCACCGGAGCGCTGATGCTGCGCGACCTCGTCGAGGAGTCGCAGATCGCCGGCCGCGACCTCGAGATCAGGGGAGCGCGCGCGCACGCCGCGAAGCTGCTGGCCCGTGTGATCGACGTCCCGGTCACCGTCGGCACGGACGGCACCGACGGTTCGCCGGTCGCGGCCGGCGACGTCAGCGTGGGCCCTGGGCAGAAGTCGGGAGGGGCGTAGATGTCGAGGGAGTGCATCGGCCACCCGGTCCGGTCCGGGCGGGGGCGGGACGAGGAGCAGACCGTCGCCTCGGTCATGATCAGGTACCCGAAGACGATGCCCGCCGACGCCACGATCCGCGACGTCCGGACCGCATTCCGGAACGACCACGTGCACATGGTGCTGCTCACCGAGGAGGACATCCTGCTCGGCACCCTGGTACGCGAGGACCTCGACGACGCACCTGACGTCGGTCCGGCACTGCCGCTGGCGGTGCTCGCGGGCCGGACGTTGCCGTCCTCCACCTCGGCGGAGGCAGCGAGTCGTGAGCTGGTCGCCACCGGCGCGCGGCGGCTGGCGGTCGTCGACGGCCGCGGGGCACTGCTCGGGCTGGTCTGCCTCAAGCGCCGCCGCACCGGCTTCTGCAGCGACGACGACGTCCGGGCGCGGGCCGTCGCGCGGTGACGCCCCATGGGGGACCGTGCGACCCGCCGACCCCCGGGATCGACCGGCCGGCGTCGGTGGAGGTGGACGACGACGGTATTGCGTGCCACCGTGCGGGGACGCGGACCTGCCGCAGACCTGAAGGGCGACGATCATCGACACCAACGTCACCGTCCGGCACGACGACCCCCGGTCGGCCGTGGAGCACATCGAGCTGGTCGGGCAGCGCGCGGCGCACAACTACGCACCGCTGCCGGTCGTGGCCGCGAGTGCCCAGGGTGCGTGGGTCGAGGACGTCGCGGGCCGGCGCTACCTCGACTGCGTCGCCGCCTACTCGGCGCTGAACTTCGGGCACGCGCACCCGACGGTCCTGGCGGCGGCGCGCAGCCAGCTGGACCGTCTCACGCTGGTCAGCCGGGCGCTGCACCACGACCAGCTGGGCCCGTTCTGCGCCGAGCTCGGTGACCTCGTCGGCAAGGAGATGGTGCTGCCGATGAACACCGGCGCCGAGGCCGTCGAGTCCGGGCTGAAGGTCGCACGCAAGTGGGGCTACGACGTCAAGGGTGTGGCGCCGGACCGGGCGCACGTGGTCGTCATGGACGGGAACTTCCACGGCCGGACCACGACGATCATCAGCTTCTCCGGCGACCCGGACGCCCGCGGTGGCTTCGGCCCGTTCACCCCCGGCTTCAGCTCCGTCCCGTACGGCGACAGCGCGGCGCTGGCGGCGGCGATCACCCCGGACACCGTCGCCGTCCTCGTCGAGCCGATCCAGGGGGAGGCGGGCGTCGTCGTGCCCCCGGAGGGTTTCCTGCGCGACGTGCGGGAGCTCTGCACCCGCGAGCGGGTGCTCTTCGTCGCGGACGAGATCCAGTCGGGCCTGGCCAGGACCGGCCGGACCCTCGCCACCGAGCACGAGGGCGTGCAGGCCGACCTGTACCTGCTCGGCAAGGCGCTCGGGGGCGGGATCGTCCCCGTGTCCGCCGTGGTGGGCGACTCGGACGTCCTCGGGGTCCTCCAGCCCGGCCAGCACGGCTCGACGTTCGGCGGCAACCCGCTCGCGTGCGCCGTCGGACGGGCGGTCGTCGGGATGCTCGCCACGGGGGAGTGGCAGGAGCGCGCCGCCCGGCTCGGCGACCAGCTGCACGACCGGCTCGCCCCGCTGGTGGGGCACGGCGTCACGGCCGTGCGAGGGCGCGGCCTGTGGGCCGGGATCGACATCGACCCGGAGCTGGGCACCGGGAGCCAGGCCTGCAAGGCGCTGGCCGCGCGCGGCGTGCTGGCGAAGGACACCCACGGCCCGACGCTGCGGCTCGCCCCGCCCCTCGTCATCGAGGCCGGTGAGGTCGACTGGCTGGTGCAGCAGCTCGAGGGAGCCCTCGCCTACCTCCGGTCCGGCAGCTAGCGGACAGGCTCACGTGTCCCGCGACGGATCGTCGGGCATCGTCACGGGTCTGGCGTCCGGCACGGCGCTGCCCCAGGTGCAGCGCCGATAGAATGTGACATGGCAGCGAGAATGCGTGCGGATGTCATGGTGCGGCGATGTCGGTCGTGGACGCTCGGGTCAGGTGCGCCGCCGCGGCCGGGCGATGCGTGCGGGCATCCTGGAAATGGAGCGCAGGTTGAGTGAGCTGGTGACCTCGGGCGTCCCGCGGCTCGCTGCGCGGACGAGCCTGCGTCAGCAGGTGGCGACCTCGCTGCGCGCGGCCGTGATCGCCGGTGACATGGTCCCGGGCGTGACGTACTCGTCGGCTGCGCTGGCTGAGCGCTTCGGGACCTCGGCCACCCCGGTCCGGGAGGCGATGCTTGACCTCATCAAGGAGGGTCTTGTCGTCGCGATGCCCAACAAGGGCTTCCGGGTCGTCCAGCCCGACGCGGGTGCGCTCGACGAGATGCGCGAGATGTTGCTCCTCCTGGAGGTGCCGACGACGGGGAAGATCGCCGCGACGGTCACGGCCGATCAGATCGCTCGTCTGCGAGAGCACGCAGATGCCACTGTCCTGGCTGCCCGCGCCCAGGACGTCGCCACCTACGTCGAGCAGGACCGGCGGTTCCATCACGACCTGCTCGAGCTGTCGAGGAACTCCCGCCTCGTCGAGCTCGTCGACCAGATGCGTACCCGTACCTGGTTGTACGGCAGAGAGCGGCTCGAGACGGGCGAGACGTTGGACCAGGCGGCCGCGGAGCATCTCGAGCTGCTCGAGGCTCTCGGGCAGAACGACCGACGGCGCGCCGAGCGGGTCACGAGGCGCCACCTGCAGCAGAGCCACGTGCTCCATGGCGCCAGGTGACGTCACCGTGCAGCACGTGACCTCCGGGCCGCTGTGGTTACCGGCGGCGGAGCAGTATCGCGCCGTGACGGTCGGCTCGTGCGCCGATGCACTCGCCGCTGCCTTGACGGCGGGAGATGAGGGGCGGCCGGGTACAGGCGACCCCTGCCCGTCAGTCGCTTCGCACACCCCGGGGCGACCTGCTGGTCATGCCCAGCGTCCAGACCGGGGCTGTGGGCGTGAAGCTCGTGTCTGTCTCCGACGTGGGGAACCCGCGTGTACAGGGCATCCACGTGCAGTTCGACCCGGACACGTTGGCGCCTGTCGCCGTGTTGGACGGCGTGGCACTGACCGCCCTGCGCACCTCGGCCGTCTCGGTCCTCGCGTTGCGCGCGCTCGCCGTCCCGGAGAGCCGGGACCTGCTCGTCTTCGGGGCGGGTCCGCAGGCGGCCGCGCACGTGACGGGCATCGTGGCCGAGTGGCCGGTCACCCGGGTCCGCGTGCTCAGTCGACGACCCGGCACGGCCGCCAGGCTTGTCGACGAGCTCAGCTCGACGCTGACGGCGAGCGCACCGGGAGTGGACGTCGCCGCGTCGTCAGCGGACGACGTGCCTGGTGCCGTCGCCCGGGCCGACATCATCGTCTGCGCGACCACCTCGGCGACACCCGTGTTCGATGCGCAGCCCTCGAAGCGCGCCGCGATCGTCGCGATCGGTTCCCACACGCCCGGCACGCGCGAGCTCCCCGCGGCGCTGATGGCCCGAGCGCTGGTCACGGCAGAGGACCGGTCGACGGCTCTGCGGGAGGCCGGCGACATCGTCATGGCGGTGGCGGAGGGCGTCATGTCTGCTGACGGCATCGAGGCCGACCTGGTCGAGCTCGTCCGTGGCGGCGTCACCCTGGACGATCGCCCGCGGGTCTTCAAGAGCGTCGGGATGGCGTGGCAGGACGCTGTGGTCGGTGCGGAGATCGTCAGATCGTGCGGAGCAGCGTGAGCAGCGTGCGGACGCCGAACCCGGTCGCTCCGGCGGAGCTGGCCGCTCCTGACCAGGCGGGCCCGGTGATGTCGAGGTGCGCCCACGCCACGGCGTCCGGCACGAACCTGCCCAGGAACAGGGCAGCGGTGATCGCCCGCCCGCTGTCGGTCTCGGGATGGTTCTTGACCCCGCCCGGGGTCAGCACCTGGTCGAGGTAGCGGGTGTCGTACGGCAGGCGCCACAGCGGCTCGCCCGCGCGGGTGGCCGCCGATTCCAGCAGGTCCGCGACTGCGTCGTCGCGGGCGAAGAGGCCCCCGATGGACGGCCCCAGCGCCGTCACCACCTGGTAGGTCAGGGTCGCGACGTCGACGACGAGGTCGGGCAGCTCTGCTGCTGCATACGCGAGGGCGTCCGCCAGGATCACCCGGCCCTCGAAGTCGGTGTCCATGACCTGGATGTCCGTGCCGTCCCAGGCCCGGACCACGTCTCCCGGACGGAGGCCCTGCGGTCCGATCATGTTCTCCACGAGCGGGAGCAGTGCCCGTACCTCCGCGCGCACCTCGAGCTGCGCCAGGACCGACATCACGGCGAGCACGGTGGCGGCTCCGCACTTGTCCTGGCGCATCCCCGCCATCGCCGCCGGGGACTTGAGCGACAGTCCCCCCGTGTCGAAGGTGACCCCCTTGCCTACGAGAGCGACGCGGGTCGTCGGCTCGGCGGGGCGGTAGCGGAGGTCCACCAGAGCAGGCGGGCGGGAGGAGCCGGCCCCCATCGCATGGATGGCGCCGAAGCCGCTCTCCAGAAGGGCGTCACCGGAGATCACCGAGATGTCGAGGCGGCTGTCGCCGGCAACGCTGCGAGCGAGGTCGGCGAAGCCGGAGGGGTCGAGCTGCGCCGCCGTCGCATTCGTCCAGCTCCGGGCGCGCCGGACCGCGGCGGCGATGTGCGCTCCGGCGGGGGACCCGGGACCGGGCTCCCGGACGTCGGACACGGCGAGGCGCAGGCCGGCATCGACGATCTCCTCGGCCTGCGACCGGTCGGTGACCTCAGTCATGGCGGCCACGAGGCTGTCGGTCCCACAGGTCGAGGGGTCGATGTCCAGGCCGTGCAGACCCGCCATCGCCTGGTGGCCGTGCTCCGGTCGCCAGCCCTCGTGCGAGCCGAGGCCGAGATGGACGGCGGTGCGCCCGTCCGCGCTCGGGACGAGCAGCACCTGCGCGCAACGACCTGTGAAGCCGGTGACTGCCGCCAGGGACACCTCCGCCGGGGACGCGGCCCGGAACCGACCGTCGAAGACGCCGGTGATCGCAGTGGGGTGTGTCATGGGCGCGCCCTTCTCCATATGTGCAATTGCACTGCCGATATGCTTGCCGACTGTAACGCGGTGCGCGGGCGAGGCGCGCTGGACGAAGGAGGAGTTGTGCGAGGGTCCATCACGGTCACGAATGCCCGGGTCTTCGACGGCGAGGGCGCCGAGCTGCTCGACGCCGATGTGCGCATCGAGGGCGGAGTCATCACCGAGCTGGGCCGAGGGCTCGGATCGGATGGCGAGGTTCTCGACGCCGGAGGCCGCGTGGTGACGCCCGGCTACATCGACAACCACTTCCACGCCTACGGCATCAACCTGAACATGATGCAGATGGAGGCCAGCCGCACGAGCTACGTGGCGCTGATGGGGGCGCGGCGGCTACGGCGCGCGCTCGACCGTGGGTTCACCACGGTGCGCGACGTGGCAGGTGGGGACATCGGTCTGGCCCGGGCGATCGACGAGGGCGTGATCGAGGCGCCGCGGTACCTCTACACCGGACCCGCGCTGAGCCAGACCGGCGGCCACGGTGACCCACGGGACGCCCATCTGGAACTCTGCTGCGCGGGCAGCCACGGCACGGAGGTGGTCGACGGCGTGGACTCGCTGCGCGTGGCCGTCCGCGAGAGGCTGCGCACCGGAGCCCATGCCATCAAGATCATGGCCTCGGGTGGCGTGGTCTCGCTGACGGACCCGATCCGGGTCCCGCAGTACAGCGCGGAGGAGATCCGGGTGGTCGCCGAGGAGGCGGCGCGGCGAGGATCCTACGTTGCGGCCCATGCCTACTCACCCGAGGCGATCGTCCACGCGGTGACCAACGGCGTGCGCAGCATCGAGCACGGCAACCTCCTGGACGCCCCGACGGCCGCGGTGATGGCCGAACACGGGGCGGTTCTCGTCCCCACCCTCGTGACCTACCTGGCGATGTCCGAGCGCGGTGCCGACATGGGTATGCCGGCTGTCGCCCTGCAGAAGAACGAGGAGGTTCTCGAGGCCGGGAAGAACGCCATCGCGCTCGCGTCGCAGGCGGGGGTCCTCGTCGGCTTCGGGTCCGACCTCATGGGCGAGCTCGAGGACGAGCAGCTCCGAGGACTGCAGGTGCAGCACGAGGTGCAGGGCACGCTCGAGCTGCTCAGGAGCATCACCTCGCGCAACGCGGCGATCCTGGGCCTGGACACCGTCGGACGGGTCCGTCCGGGGGCGGCAGGCGACCTGGTGATCCTCGACGGGAACCCCTTCGAGCGTCCCGAGGTCCTGTGGGAGCGCTCCGAGCGACGTGTCGTCGTGCAGGCCGGCGCGGTCGTTGGCTGAGATGTCGGCAGGCTGCGGAAGCTCGGTGTGCGGGGTCGGTGGGGCATGATCGCCACGTGAGTGCTGTGCCCTCGCTCCGGAGCGTCGCGACCATCCGGCCCGACCCGAGCCTGCGCGAGCAGGTGGCGTCGTGGCTGCGCAGTGCGCTGTTCACGGGAGATCTCGTGCCCGGTTCCACCTTCTCGGTGCCCGCGCTGGCCGAGAAGTTCGGCATCTCCGCGACGCCGGTCCGGGAGGGCGTCCTCGACCTCGTCCAGCAGGGTCTCGTGGTGGCGGTGCCGAGCAAGGGCTTTCTTGTCGTGGACCCTTCGCCGGAGACGATCGCGCAGACCGTGGAGATCCGCCGCCTCATCGAGGTGCCCACCACATGCAGCATCGCCGAGACGATCACGGCGCAGCAGCTCGCGCCGCTGCGCCGAATGGCGAAGGACATCCTGCGACACGCTCGGCACAGCGACCTGCGCGGGTTCGTCGAGGTCGACTACCTGTTCCACCGCCAGCTGACCGGCCTGTGCGGCAACCCGATGCTCACCGAGCTGGTCGAGGACCTGAGGTCGAGGGCGCGGGTGCACACCGTCCCCTACCTGGCCACCCTGGACCTGCTCGTGGAGACGGCGCAGCAGCACCTTCAGCTCCTCGACGCGATGGCGGCCCACGACGTGACCGAGGTCGCTCGCGTCACCGAGCTGCACATGGGCTACGCCCTGGCGGCGCGGGCGCGCGAGCTGGCCGCGCGGGCGGCCGACCCGGGCCAGGCCCCCAGGTAACAGTCCGGTAACAGCCCTGGCGTCTTTGGCGCGGCCCAGTACAATTGCACATATTGAAGGGCACATATTCTCGCCGCCGCTGGCGGCATCGGAGAGGCGCTGCACATGAGTTCTGGTACGCGGGTGGCCATCGACGTCGGCGGGACCTTCACGGATGTGGTGACGCTCGACGGGACCAGTGCCGAGCTGAAGTTCGACAAGGTGCCGACCACCCCCAGCCGCCCCGACGAGGGCGTCCTGGACGGCTTCGAGGCCAGCGGCGCCGGGATGGACGACATCATGACGTTCATCCACGGCACGACCCTCGGGCTCAACGCGCTGCTCACCCGACGCGGGGCGCGCACCGGCATCGTCACCACCCACGGTTTCCGTGACGTGTACCTGCTGGGTCGCACCGACCGCACCCCGATGTACGACTTCAAGTACCGCAAGCCGCCGAGCCTCGTGCAGCGACAGCACATCGTCGAGGTCTTCGAGCGGATGGACTTCGAGGGCAACGTCCTCGTCGCCTTCGACGAGGCGAGCGCGGTGGCCGCGGCCCGGCAGATCGCGACCATGGGCCTGGAGTCGGTCGCGGTGTCCTTCCTGCACTCCTACGTCAACCCCGCGCACGAGCAGCGCATGGGCGAGATCCTCGCCGCCGAGGCGCCCGACGTTGCCGTGACCCTCAGCTCCGATCTCTCCCGCCAGCTGCGCGAGTACGAGCGGACGAGCACGGCCGTCCTCGACGCGTACATCAAGCCCATCGTCCGCAGCTACCTCGTGGACCTCGAGGGCGCCATCAACGACCGTGGGTTCGGCGGCCAGTTCCTGATGACGCGCTCGGGTGGCGGAGCGATGACCGCGCGGTCGGCCAAGGAGGCCCCGGTCAACCTCATCCTGTCGGGCCCGGCCGGCGGCGTGCTGGGCGCCTCCTGGTTCGCAAAGGCGGCCGGCTACCCGGACCTGATCACCATCGACATGGGGGGCACGAGCCTGGACGCCTCGCTCGTCGTCGACGGCGAGCCGCTGACCTACTTCGACGCTTCGTTCGAAGGTCAGCCGATCAACCTCGCCTCGCTCTACATCCACACGATCGGCGCGGGCGGCGGCTCGCTCGTCTGGATCGACGAGGGGGACCATCTGCAGGTCGGTCCGGCCAGTGCTGGCGCCGACCCCGGCCCGGCGGCGTACGGCAAGGGTGGCACCCAGGCCACCTTCACCGACGCCGCTCTGCACGTCGGGTACCTCGGGAACGACATCGCCCTGGCCGGCAGCCTGACCCTGGACAGCGACAAGGCAGCCGCGGCTCTACAGGTCGCGGCGGAGGCCGTGGGGATGTCGGTCGACGCGGTGGCCCGTGGGGTCCTGCGCATCTCCACGACGAAGATCGTCGGCGCGGTCCGTGCCATCACCGTGGAGCTCGGGCACAACCCTGCTGACTTCGCTCTGCTGTCCTTCGGCGGCGGAGGCGGCCTGGTGGGTGTCGACGTCGCGCGAGAGCTGTCCGTCTCGACCGTCATCATGCCGCCGGGCCCGGGTGCCTTCTGCGCCTTCGGCATGCTGATGGCCGACGTGCGGCACGACTTCTCCCGGACCCGGATCGGTCTCCTCGACGAGCTCGACCTCGGGGTGGTGCAGACCGACCTGATCGAGATGCGCGCCGAGGGCGAGTCGCTACTCGTGGCGGAGGACTTCGGTCCGGAGTCGCAGGAGTACGAGATCACGATGGACCTGCGCTACGTCGGCCAGGAGCACAGTGTGACGCTGCAGGTCGAGGGTGAGGTCATCGACGCGGCGGAGATCGAGCGGGTCAAGAAGGCCTTCGACGCCGCCCACGAGCGCGCCTACGGACACACGATGCCCGACCCCGTCGAGGTGGTCGCGGTCCGCCTCGCCGCCACGGGCCGGCAGGAGCCGCCGGTCCTCCCGACCATGCCTCGTCGCGATGGGCACTCGGTCGAGCCTCGCTCGCACCGCTCCGTCGTCCAGGTGGACGGCTCGCGTGTGGAATACGCGGTCTACCACCGTGACGCCCTCGCCCACGGCGACAGTCTCTCCGGCCCGGCCGTCATCAGCGAGCACACCGGAACGACCGTCATGCACCAGGGAGATACGGCGAGGGTCGGTCCCTACGGCGAGATCGTCATCACAGTGGCAGAGGGGAAGTGACGGAGATGGTCGACTCGATCACCACGGAGGTCATCCGGCACAGCATGCTGTCGGCCGCGCAGGAGATGGCCCGCAACCTCTGCCGGACGGCGTACAACACCGTCGTCTACGAGATCCACGACTACGGGATCGCGCTGCACGACCCCGAGGGCAACACGATCGCCGAGGCGCCGGGGATCGCCATCTTCTCCGGCGCCAACGAGTTCGGCATCCAGAAGGGGATCGAGTTCACCGGGATGGCGAACATGTTCCCGGGCGACGTCTTCATGCTGAACTACCCGTACTGGTCCGCGGCCCACACGTTGGACGTCCTCGTCTTCTGCCCGATCTTCGCGGGGGAGACCCACCTGGGTTTCGCGTCGTGCCGCGTCCACCTGCTCGATCTCAAGCAGCGCGACGCCGGCTACGTGCTCGACTCCACCGACATGGCCGAGGAAGGCATCTTCTTTCCGGTGGTGAAGCTCTACGAGCGCGGCAAGATCCGCGAGGACATCTTCAACATCATCCGGTTCAACAGCCGGATGCCGGAGCGCACCATCGGCGACTTGCAGGCCGAGGTCTCCGCGGTGCACACGGGGGACGTCCGGCTGCAGGAGATCGCCCGCAAGTACGGCCCGGACACGCTGCTCGCCGCCATGGCCGAGATCAGCGACCACGGCGAGCGGCTCTCCCGTGCAGCTGTCTCCAGGCTCCCGAAGGGGACCTGGAGCGCGCTGGACTACGTCGACACCGACGGCATCACCCTCGACGAGCTGGTCGAGCTGCGCGTGACGGTCACGGTCGAGGATGACCGGATGGTGATCGACTGGACCGCCACGGACAAGCCCGCCGCCGGGCCGATCAACATGCCCATCGGCCTGACCATCGCGGCCTCGCGGCTTGCGTTCAAGGCGCTCACCACGCCGGACACGCCGATCTGCGCGGGCAACTTCCGCAACCTCGAGGTCCGCACCACCCCTGGCTCTCTGATGCACGCCGAGCCGCCCATGCCCACCTTCACCTTGTGGACCGGCTTGCTCGCTCCCGAAGTGGTCATGAAGGCGCTTGCGCAGGGCCTGCCGGACGTCGTGCCCGCCTGCACCGGCGGTGACGTCTGCGACGTGATGGCGCTCGGCGTCAACCCGCGGACGGGTGCGGCCTGGCTGGAAGCCACCAATGACGCGGTCGGCTTCGGTGCCCACGCGGAAGGTGACGGCGAGGACGGCATCATGCACGTGACCGAGCCTGGTTGCCGCAACAACCCCGTCGAGGTGCTCGAGAACAAGGCGCCGATGCTGATCGACGAGTACCGCTTCCGACCGGACTCGGGAGGGGCCGGGCAGCACCGGGGCGGCGTCGGCGTCGTCCGTGCCTACCGGTTCCTGGCACCCACCGATGCCATCGTCATCAACTACAAGACCAAGACGCGGCCCTGGGCGGTCGCCGGCGGGAATGAAGGCGAGAAGAACACCGTCATCGTCCACCGCGGCAGCGACCAGGAGCGTGAGGTCGGGGTCAGCTACAACAACTTCGACACCGGCGGCACGATCGTCAACCTCACCGGTGGCGGCGGCGGATGGGGCAACCCGCTCCAGCGCGCGGTCGCCTCGGTTGCCGAGGACGTCAGGCAGGGCTTCGTGTCGGCCGAGGCGGCACGCCGTGACTACGGAGTCGTGATCGACGCCGAGTCCTTCGAGGTCGATGAGGCCGCCACCGCCGAGGCCCGCGGCGCGGCGGTGCCCGGGTGATCCTCTCGGTGCTCCGCTTCGACCTCAAGGCAGGAGCAGTTCCTGCGCTCGGCGAGGCCTTCGCCCGTCACCAGGTCCTCGAGACGGCCATCCAGGTCGAGGGCTGCCAGACACTGGTGCTGGCCAGCCCGCAGAACGAGGCAGACACCGCGTACGTGCTGGGTCTGTGGCAGGACGAGGCCGCCTACCAGCGGTGGATGGACCACCCGTCGCGCGGGGTGGCTTCGGAGGACCTGACGCAGCTCGTGGCGGGCGACTTCGACGCCACGGCACCGGCACAGCAGTGGCAGGTCCTGCACGCGGTCCACGAGGCCGGCTGAGCGGTCGGCGTCAATCGTCATGAGGCACTCAACTCCATCAGGAACCAGAGAGAGGCATAACCGTGAGGAACAGCAGAGTTCTGCGCCTTGCCGTCGTACCCGTCTTCGCGCTCGTCCTGGCCGCGTGCGGCTCAGGCTCCGACTCGGACTCGGACTCCGAACCATCGGCTGCAGCAGGCGGGGAGAGCGCCTCGACGGAGAACGCCGTGGAGAAGATCGCCTTCTTCGGTTTCTGGAAGTCCAACTCGTTCACCCAGGCGGTGCTCGCCGGAGTGCAGGAAGCGGCTGACGCAGCCGGCGCAGACGTCGTGGACCTCACGACCGCGGAGTACGACGGCGCAGCACAGATCAAGGCGGTGCAGGACCAGACGGTGAAGGGTGACGCGCAGATGTACGTCGTCCTTGCGTCCGACTCGGTGGGCATGGCTACCGCTGCGACGGAGGCGATCGACGCCGGCGTCACCGTGGTCGCCGGCTTCACGCCGCTCGGCCCGGACTTCACCACTCTCGAGCCGCAGGTGGACGGACTGGTCGTCGTCGGGGAGACGCCGGTGGCCAACGGCGAGGTTCTCGGCCAGCTCGCTCTCGATGCGTGTGCCGACCTCGACCCGTGCAACGTCGCCTACCTCGAGGGCCTCAAGGCACTCCCTCTCGACAACGCCCGCACCGAGGCCTTCGTGAAGACGGTCGGAGGCAACCCGAACGCCAAGATCGTGTCCCAGGTCGAGGGCGGCTACACCCCGGACAGCGGCAAGAAGGCCGCACAGGACGCGGTGCAGGCCAACCCCGACATCAACGTGATGGTCGGCTCGTCGCAGGCGATCCTCGGTGCGCAGAGCGTGGTCGACACCTCGAAGGTGAAGCTGATCGGCAACGGCTCGTCCACGGAGGCTTTCGCCGCGGTCAACGACGGCTCCTGGTTCGCGCTCTACAACATGGACGTGAAGGGCATGGGCTCGAAGTCTGTCGAGCTCGGCCTGCAGGACGCCAAGGGCGAGCTGGACAACCCGTCCTTCAACACCCAGGAGCTGCGTGACCCCAAGGGCACCAAGGACGTCATCGCGGAGTTCGAGTCCAGCTACTCCGACCTGGGCTGACCCAGGTCAGAGCAAGTCAGGGAGGTCGCGGCGGCAGTGGAGGTGAGCACGTGAGCACGTCCACTGCCGTCGTGGCTGTCCGTGACCTGGTCAAGTCGTTCGGGGCCACCCGGGCTGTGCGCGGGGTGTCCCTCGACGTGCCCGCCGGCTCGGTGCTCGGTCTCGTCGGAGAGAACGGCGCCGGGAAGTCGACGCTGGCCAAGCTGATCGCGGGGATCGAGAGCCCCGACAGCGGCAGCATCACCGTGTCGGGCCGCCCCGTGACCCTGCGCGACCCTCACGAGGGCCTCAAGGCCGGCATCTCCATGATGGCGCAGGAGATCATGCTCGTCCCCGAGGCGACGGTCGAGGAGAACGTGCTGCTCGGCAGCATGCCACGGCGCGGACCCTTCCCGAACAAGAAGGCGATGCGCAAGAAGTTCACCGAGCTGGTCGAGCTGACCGAGTTCGACCTGGACCCGGACGCCAAGGTCTCGGGGCTGCGGATCGCCGACCAGCAGAAGACCGAGATGATGCGTGCTCTGTCCCAGGACGCCGAGCTGATCATCATGGACGAGCCCTCGGCGGCGCTGACCGCTGACGAGGTCGAGCGGCTGCACGAGGCGATCCGGAAGATCACTGCTCGCGGTTCTGCCGTTCTGCTCATCTCCCACTACCTCGAGGAAGTTCTCGCGCTGGCGGACCGGGTGGCGATCATGCGTGACGGCGAGCTCGTCCGCGTGGCGGCGGTAGCGGACGAGACGGTAGACACTCTCGTGGCCAGCATGGTGGGCCGGGCCCTCGACACCGAGTACCACGAACCGCGCCCCCAGGCCACGGGTCCGGTCCGGCTCGCGGTGTCAGGACTGAGCCGGTCGGGGGTCCTCGACGACGTCAGCTTCGAGATCCGCCAGGGCGAGATCCTCGGACTCGCCGGCCTCATCGGCTCGGGCCGCACGGAGATTGCCCGGTGCCTCTACGGCGCCGACTCCTTCGACAGTGGGCAGATCCTCCTGGACGGCGAGCCCGTCGGGCCGTCCTCCCCGAACGCGTCGATCCGACAAGGCGTCTTCATGGTGCCGGAGAGCCGGAAGGACGAGGGCCTCGTCCTCGGCTCGTCGATCGTCGACAACCTGCTGCTGTCCACGCTTGCCGCCCGCTCGCGCGGCGGGTGGGTGTCCAAAGGTGCGCAGCGAGCTGTGGCGGCCGAGCTGGCGGCTGCGGTCGACCTGCGCTTCAACGACGTCGGACAGCCGGTCGGTTCTCTCTCCGGCGGGAACCAGCAGAAGGTGCTCTTCGGCCGGGCTCGTGAGGTCGCACCGCGCCTGCTGATCGTCGACGAGCCGACCCGGGGCGTGGACATCGCGGCCAAGCGCGCCATCCACCAGACGCTGATGGAGATGGCTGACAGCGGCATGGCGGTGCTCTTCATCTCCAGTGAGCTGGACGAAGTCCTCGGCGTCTGCAGCCGGGTACTCGTGATCCACCGCGGTCGCGTCCACGCAGAGTTCCAGGCCCCATACGACCACGCCTCGGTCGTTTCCGCATTCTTCGGACAGACTGGACCACCCGCATGATCGAGCGTGTCAGGAACTACGGGATCGTCGGTGTCTTCGCGGTCCTCTTCATCGTGCTGTCCTTCGCGTCACCGTCGTTCCTCTCCCTGCGGAACGCCGTGAACATCCTCGACCAGTCGTCGGTGCTGCTGATCTTCGCCGCAACGACCACCCTCTGCATCATCGTGGGGATCTTCGACCTGTCGATCGCGGCGGTGGCGACGGCCTCGGCGATCATGACGGTCAACGCGATCAACACGGTCGGGCTGCTGCCGGGTGTCGTCTTCGGGGTGATCTTCGGTGGTCTGCTCGGGCTCGTGACCGGCGTGGCAATCACCGCCACCAACGTCAACTCGTTCATCGGCACGCTCGCGGCGTCGTTCACCTACCGTGGGCTCGGCCTGATCCTGGCCGCGGGCGGGCTGGTCTCGATCTCGGACAAAGAGGCTGCGCAGACGCTGCGTGAGGTGATGGAGGGGAAGTACCTCGGGCTCAAGGGCGCGGTCTGGATCTCCCTGGCGTTCACCGCGCTCATGGGCGTGGTCCTGGCCTACACGGTGTACGGCAAGAAGGTGTACGCGGTTGGTGGCAACTGGCAGGCGGCCCGGCTCGCGGGCATCCGCAGCAACCGCGTCCTCGTTTCGTGCTACGTGATCTCCGGCCTTGGTGCCGGGCTCGCCGGAGTCATCTACGTCGGGCGGTACGGCACCGGTGCCACGAACGCCTACGTCGACACCTTCGCCTTCACAGCCATCGCGGCGACCGTCGTCGGGGGCGTGAGCATCTTCGGCGGCTCCGGCGCGATCTGGCGCGGGTCGTTGGGCATCCTGACCTTCGCCCTGATCGGGAACGGCTTGAACCTGCTGGGAGTCGATACCACCTACCAGCAGACGGTCCTGGGGCTGCTGATCTTTGCCGCGGTCGCGGCCGACCAGGTGTTCCGCCGCAAGTCGAGGGTGTGACGGCGAACCCCTGCAAGGCCACGACTACCCCGTCGGCGCGCGGCTACCTCCCCGGGACGGGCTCCTCGCCGGGGCCGCCGGACGTACGGTCGGCGCCGCGCAAACGCCATGCGCTCCACGGCCAGGCGCCGTCGATCTCGACCTCCAGCGAGAAGCTGAGGACGATCCTGATCAGGACGATCAGCCCCAGCACCCCGACGCTCTCCAGCGACTGGTCCACCACGATGGTCCGGATGATGTCGGCCATGATCAGGACCTCTAGGCCGAGCAGGATCACTCGGCCCAGGTCGGCCCGCAGCGCCCGGAACGAGTCCGGCGACCGACCGGCGACCCTCCTCGCGTAGAGGACGAAGGCGACCAGGCCACCAAGGACCATGATGCCGCCGCCGACTGCTTCGATGACCTTGACGGCGTCGCCGGCGACGGCTTCGAAGGACATGCGACGACCCTAGCGAGCGTCGACCGCAGCGGTCGGCGTGCGCATCCCCGCCCGGCGTCCCGCCGCTCAGAACTTCAGCAGCAGCTGGAAGTGGTCGACGCGCTCCTCGAGGTCGCGGTAGCGCTTCTCGAGCTCGGCCCGAGTCGTCGCACCACGGCGGGCCGCGAGGCGGGCCGCGCCGGCAGCACCCTGGACGTGCGGCGCCACCACCTTGTCGGGGATCTCGTCGTACGTCGGGTCCGCGCCGGTGCGTCGCACGTGCGCGAGCACCTGCGTCTCCCACATCGACGCGCGGGCGGCCGGGAAGCGCATGTAGTGCCGCAGGATCCGGTCCCAGTCCAGCCCGGTCGCGGTGCCCGAGCCCGAGGCCACCTCGACGACGAGGTGCCGAGCGACCGCCATCGAGGCGAACCGCGCGACCCGTCGGGTCTCCTCGTGGACCGGGAGGCTGATCGCGGTGTCCTTCGACATCAGGGTGTGCGTCCCGACGTGCTCGCCGGTGGCGCCGTTGTCGGACCGGACGTCCAGGGCGTTGCCCTGGCCGAAGTCCCGGGCGGTGTCGAAGCGGCGGCTCAGTGCCCGGCTGCGCTCCAGCTCGTGCTGGCCCTGGGCGAGCAGCTGGATCATGAAGCCGCTGACGCCGGGGGTGCGGCCGCCGAAGTCCTCCATCTCCCGGTCCACCTTGATCGCGGCGAGCCACGCGTCGCGGGCAGCGTCGTTGAGGTAGCCGGCCGTGCGAAGGTGCTGGATGCCGGTCTCGTAGATGCCGTCGCCGAGCTGCTTGACGTGCAGCTCCATCCGCTCCTTCAGGTAGTCCTCGTCCCGCCCCATCCGGGCCCGCTCGGCCTTGTTGAACACGACGCGGAGGAGCACGAGCTCGCTGTCGCGCAGGCGCGCGGGGTTCTTCGACCCGACCTTGGACTGCAGGCCGGGCGGCAGCTTGACGATGAGGTCCTCCATCCGGGCGAGCGAGCCCTCCATGCTCTCCAGCGCCATCGACAGGGTGTGGAACAGGTCCTTCTTGTCGAAGCCCGCGGTGAACAGCCGTCCCAGCGCCGGTTCCGAGGACTCAGGGTCGAGGGTGTTGACCGGCCGGTAGAGCGGGTAGCGCAGCCGACGGAGATGGGTGCGCACCTGCTGCTCCCGGCTCGGCCGCCACTCACCGGCGCGCGGTGCCGACTGGCCGCCCTCGGGCGGGAGCCACCGGGAGGCGACGTTGCCCGCGAACCATCGGCGGTAGTCGTCCTCGGTCTCGGCGCGAGGACGGCCCTCGCGCAGCTCGTTCCACAGGTGCAGCTCGAGGTAGTTGGAGTGGAAGTAGTAGTCCTCGACCCCGTGCAGGACCTTGCCCAGCCCGACGAGCACGTCGTGCCGTCTCGGGTCGCTCTTCGCGGTCCCGGCGATGCCCTTCCACTCCACCTCGAGCTTGCTCAACGACTCCGACAGGTAGTCGGCGTACTCCTCGAGGTACACCGACAGCCGCCGCGGGCCGTTGCGGTAGAGCCGGTGGTTGACCCGGCTCTCGCCGTAGAGGACGTACGGCGGGAAGTCGGTGTGCTCGTGGGGGTAGTACTGGGTGAAGAAGCGGCCGTAGATCCGGGTGACCTCGGCCGAGGGCAGCCGGGTGATGTCGCCGAGCGCCGGCATCAGCAGGGGGTGCCAGGTGGCGGCCTTCGGGACGTCGTCGGCGAAGACCAGCTGGGTGATGCCCGCGAACAGGTGGTGGAAGTACTCGGCGAGCTTCCCGTACCGCTTGTCCGCGGGCTCGTGGACGCCGAACATCCGGTCGATCCACTCGTCCAGGTCGATCGCCCAGTTGAGGATCGCCTCCGAGATCACGATGCCCAGGACCGGGATGAAGTTCAGCAGCCCGAACGAGCTGAGCCCCTGCCCCCACACGGTCCGCTTGGCGAGCATGTGCGCGAACGGGTCACGGAACTGGCTCACGTCGGTCAGGTAGTTCCCGAGCTCGAGGCAGACGTAGTCCTCGTCCGGCCGTAGCGGCGCGACCGCGCTGTGCACGTGCCGGAAGATCTCGGCGTGCCGGTGCAGGTCGCCCATGGGGGCGCTAGACCGTGAAGTCGGGCAGGGTCGCATCCGCCTGGAGGTAGACCAGCGTCGTGGGCACGACGACCCGCCAGGGCTCGCCCTCGGCGACGGCACCGTCCAGGTCGTCGGTCTGCGCCTTGAGCTCCTCGACGATCGACACGAACAGAGGGTCGTCGAGGTGCGGCGGGGTCCCCCCGTTCCAGAGCTCGCCGGTCTCCACGTAGTGCAGGATCGCGTCGTTGTACGCCGGGTGGACCGGCACCACGATGCGGGCCGCACCGGCCTGCAGGAACTGGTTGAACATCGGGTCGACGTCGTTGAAGCCGAGCCGCTTGTTCCAGCTCGAGGGTCGCGCCCAGAAGTAGGGGTAAAGCAGGTAGGTCATCTGCTCCCACTCGAAGGCCTGCTCGAAGAACTGGATGAAGGGTGCCTCCTGCGCCGCCTCGTGCAGGTCGATCACGGGAGGGGTGCCGCTGACGCTGTCGAAGGTCGAGTAGTCCTCGCCCGTGAACAGCGTGACGGACAGCTTCTTCAGCTCGTTGCGGATGATCTGCTGGTTGATCCCCGGGTTGCGGCCCTCGATGATGATGCCGCGAGCGACCTCCGCGGCCTTGAGCTTGTCCTCGTAGGCGGCCTTCGCCGCCTCGTACGAGGCGACGATCTTCTCGAAGGTCTGGATCTGCCAGACCTCGAAGGCGCGGGCCGTCCGTGAGCAGAAGACCTCGACGTTGGCGGCGAAGGCGCGCACGTCGTTGGTGACGATGCTGACGGGGACGACGGCATCCTCGCCGTCGAGGTCGAAGGTGGAGCCTGCGTTCGACTCCAGCCCGACGACGATGCGCAGGTACGACGACGAGCCGACCCAGCCGTACCACCGGTAGCCCCAGCTGCGCGCGACGTAGCCGTCGGGGACCACCAGCTCCTTGGACGACTTGGAGGAGGTCTGGTCGTCGGTCATGCCGCTCTGGTCGAAGGCCGCGGTCATCACCCGCCACTGCGGCGGTGGCGGGGCGATGCCCTGGACGTTGTAGGCCCGGACGTAGGAGCCGAAGTTCCACTCCTGCACGTCCTTGTGCGACAGCAGCCCCAGGTCCTTCGGCTTCTGCACGTCGATCTTGTTCGTCGGGTCGTTCTCCTGCGAGTAGTAGTAGTAGGCGGCCGGCTCGGGCACGACGAACTCGAACATCATCCGCCGGCCGTAGTTGTAGACCTGTGCCTGGTAGTGCTTGTCCACCCAGCGGTAGATGCCGGTGACGTGACCGTTGCCGGCCGGGGCGTTGTCGATGCCGTGGAGGTTGGACTCCTCGATCTCCTTGATGGTCTTGGTGACCCGCTCCTCCCGGGCCCGTTTCTGGATCTTGGTGAGCGACCGGTCGACGACGTCACGCGCGAAGTTCTGGCTGTTCTTCGTCGTCTCGGACGACGACTGGTTGTACGCGAAGTTGGCGTAAGCGCCGAGCTCGACCGGACCGTACGACGCGGACACCGTGATGCCGGCGTCGACCTTCATGTCCTCCTGGAGGGTCTTCTCGGTCTCCTTCTTCAGCTCGAAGCGATCCGTCGTCTGGTTGTCGCGTTCGGTCTCCTCGACGGTCTCGGTCTCGATGGTGAACGTCTGCTCCGTGCGGTCCAGGCGCCGGTGGTTGCGCTCCTTCTTCTCCCCGTCCAGCACGTTCTCGATGTGCGCCACCTCGCCGGCGACGTAGCGCTGCAGGGTCTGCTTGACGACCTTCAGGTCGCCGATGCCGAGCGGCCGGATGACCGGCCGGGTCACCCACGGGAACGGGATCAGGTGGACCGGGTAGTTCACGTCGATCGCCGGCTTGGCCGTGTACTTCAGCGCGAGGGCCTGCAGGCCGGGCAGCTCGGCTGCGGCGGCCGGCATCACCTCGAACAGCAGCGGGTCCGTCGAGCCGACGATGCGGTCGGCTACGGCGGACAGGCGGAGCTGGAGCGCCTCGATCAGCGCGGGCTTGTCGGAGAGCGAACGGCTCAGCGGCAGCGTGTCGGTGATGGTGCGGGCCGCGTCGGGCAGGGCAGCCAGGGTCTCCTCGGGCAGCGTGCGCCGCACGGTCTCCTCGAAGCGGACGCCGGGCGTGGTGACCGCTCCGGGCTCCGACCGGCGCGGGTCCGCCCGCTCGGCGCTCCGTGGCGCCTGCGGCTCGTCGGTCCGCTCGGTGCGCTCGAGGGTGGCGTCGAAGCGTGCGTCCCGCAGTGTGCCCATCGCCTGGTTCAGCTCGAGGAACTCCGTCCACACTGCGTCGTACTCCGCTGCCTTCGCCTTGCGGGCACCGCGCTCGGCCTGCGAACGGCGCGACGGCGGGCGGGGAGCGGGCTCTGCCTCGCGGGCGAGGTCCGGGAGCACGAGCGTGGCCTCCGCGACCCGCCGCAGGGCGTCGGCATCGTGCACGGCGACCTCGTCGGCGAGCAGCTCGACCAGGTGCAGGGCACGTAGCGCCTCGACCAGCCCGTCCAGGTTGCGCGGCTCGTCCCGGGCGAGGAGGTAGAACACCTCGAGCCGGTCCCACAGCTCGCGCCGCGTCCGGTCGACGCGGTCGTCCGCCAGGAACTCCGCCGGGTCGGCGTCGAGCACGGTCCGGACGTCGTCGGCGAGCGTCGGCTCACCGTCCGCAGTCTCGGCCGCTGCACCGCGCAGCACGGCGGCGACCGCCTGCAGGGTGTCGACCACGCTGTCGTCGTCCGGTGGGTGCGGCTCGAGGCCGCGCTCGGCCGCTCGCTTCGTGAGCAGTGCGCGGAACTTGGCGTGTGACGGCCGGTTGCCCATCTCGGCGACGACCTCGCCGACGACCGTCTCGTCCGGCCCGCGCTGGTCCCGGATCGGGCTGCTCAACGGGTCCTTGTCGTCGGGCAGGGTCGGGGGACGCAGTGCGACGAAGCGGAAGACGTCGTGTGTCGACTCGGGGGCCACTGAGAGCTCCTCTGCTCAGTGGGTCGCTGCGCGCCCCGTACGCGCGCGGCCGGACGGTAGGACTCGGGTCAGGGCCGCCGGGGCACCGCGAAGGCGCCGACGGTCGGAGACGGTCGATCGTCGTCGTGCCGGGACTATCCGGGCGTGGCCCTCGGCATGGTGCCCCCTCTCGACGTGCACACCGTGATCGCCCGGGCAGACCGCATCACCGGGCGCGGTGGATGTCGTCTGCAGTCTGCGCCGGCGTAGGCGTCCGGTAAACAAACCCCGGGTCAAGGTTGGCCGCGCGCCGGCGGCGAGAGAGCGGGTGTGCGTTGTCCCGTCTAGGGATTCGACGGCACACCCGGCGGCGGCCATGTCCACGCGACGCGGACGATGGCGGTCAGCAGGAACACCTCGACGATGCTGCCGAAGACGAAGTACAGCCACTCCTCGCCGATGGCCGACACGACGATGCTCACTGCGTAGAGGGCGCTCACGACGATGTTGGTCATCCGGCTCACTCGGGGTGGCAGCACGAGCGACAGCACCACCATGAGGATCGGGAGCAGGACGTAGACCAGGGTGGCGGTCAGGAACAGCTGGTCGACGGTGAACCCCACTCCGGCCACCTCGCCATCGAGCGCGGCTTCGAGCACGTCCGATCGGTAGAAGGCGAAGATGTCGACGTAGGCGAACACGAACAGCATCGCGACCCACAGGGCGCAGAGCACGATCTTTACGTCGACCCGGGTGTCCTGGTACTGCCTGCGCGTCGTGACCACGGACGATGCTCCTCTCTGGGCGTCCTGCGTGGATCCCAGTGTGGGGGCGGCGGCCTGCGGCGTCCGGAACGTGCGCGAGGTGCGTACCGTCGGGCGGGCCGGCCCGACGGCACCGGGAGGGAGACCCGTGACTGTACGCCGCACGTCGATCGCCGCCGCGCGGCTCGTGACCGGTGGCCGCGAGCTCGCCGACGTCGTGGTGGAGGTGGTCGACGGGACCGTGGTCGACGTCCGGCCGCGCGCGGCAGGTGACCGGTGCGACGTCACGCTGCCGGACGGCGTGCTCGTCCCCGGTCTGGTGGACCTGCAGGTCAACGGTGCCTTCGGTGTCGACCTCGTGGCGGCCACGGCCGCGGACTGGGCCATGGTGACCGGGCGGCTGCCCGAGACCGGGGTGACCGCGTTCGCGCCGACCTTCATCACCGCTCCGGTCGGCGAGCTCGCGGCTGCGGTGGGTCGCGCGGCGGCGGCTCGCGCATTGCGCCCGCCGGGGGCCCGGCTGCTCCGCGCGCACGTCGAGGGTCCCTTCCTGTCCGAGCGCCGCCGCGGCGCCCACGACGCCGCCCACCTCTGCGACCCGACGCCGCACGCGGTGCGCACGCTCCTCGCCGCGGGCCACGGGACGATCGGCATGGTGACCCTCGCCCCGGAGCGGGACGGCGCGGTGGCGGCCGTCAGCGCCTTCGTCGCGGCCGGCGTCGTCGTGAGCATCGGGCACAGCGACGCGACGGGCGCCCAGGTGCGGGCGGCCGTGGCGGCCGGTGCCACCTCAGTGACGCACCTGTTCAACGCGCAGCGCCCGCTGCACCACCGGGAGCCGGGTGTCGTCGGCACCGCGTTGGTCGACGAACGGCTCGCCCTCGGTCTCATCGTGGACCTGCACCACGTCGCGGGTGACGTCGTGCGGCTGGCGTTCGCGGCGGCGCCGGGCCGGGTCGTCCTCGTGACCGACGCCGTGGCCGCGGCCGGTATGCCGCCGGGTGAGTACGACCTCGGCGGCGGTCCCGTCGTCGTCGGGCAGGGCGGTCCGCCGGTGCGCGCTGACGGCACTCTCGCCGGGTCGGTGCTGCGCCTCGACGAGGCGGTCGCGACCTGCGTCGGTCTCGGGGTCCCGCTCCCGGTCGCCGTGGCCGCGGCGACCGCGCACCCCGCCGACCTCGTCGGCCGCCCTGACCTCGGCCGCGTCGAGCCGGGCGCGGCTGCCGACCTCGTGTGGCTCGGCCCCGACCTGCGCACCCGGACCACCTGGGTGGCCGGGCAGGTCGTCCACGGGTGAGCGCTGACCCGTCACCCGTCACCCGTGACCCGCGGTCCGGGATGCCGGGTCAGGTGTCCACGAGGTGCTCGAGCACGGCGGTCCGGGCCGGGGCCCAGCCGTCCGGCAGCAGCTCGGGCAGGCCGGTGGTGACGGCGACCAGCCGGTGCGCCGGCAGCACGGTCACGTGCTGGCCGGCCCATCCGCCGAGGAAGAAGCCGTGGTCGTCGACCCAGGTGAGACGGCCGTAGCGGCACCCTTCGGGTGGCCCGCCCGGGGTGGTCGCGGTCGTCATCCCCCGGACCCAGGCGGCCGGCACCACCTGGTGGCCGTCCGGCGACCGGCCGTCGTCGAGCATCAGCCGGCCCAGGGCCAGCAGCGCCGAGGGCGCGAGCCGTAGGTGGCCGAAGCCGTAGCAGTAGCCCTCAGGGTCGCGCGGCCACACCCAGTCGGTGACGCCGAGCGGGCCGAACAGCCTGTCGGCTGCGAGGTCCTCCAGGGTCCGGCCCGCCCGGTCGGCAACGTGGGCGCCGAGCAGGTGGGCGGCACAGTTGTCGTAGCCGAACACCGAGCCGGGCCGGTGCAGCCGCGGCATCGCACGGATCGCGGACAGCCACCCGCCGGGGAGCTCCAGCACCCGGTCGATCTCGTCCAGGTCGTCCCCGGCGCCCCGCGTCATCGTGAGCAGGTTCTCGACGGTGGCTCCGGGCTCCACCTCGTCATCGACCCGGACCCGGCCGTCGGCCACGGCGATGCCCACGAGGAGGCCGAGCACCGTCTTGGTGATGCTCAGGACGTCACGCAGCCCGCCCGGCCGGTAGTGCTCCTCGCGGACCAGGTCGCCGTCGACCCAGAGCAGGAAGTCGCCGGTGTGGGCGAGCTCCGGTCGGGTCCGGACCGCGTGGTCGACGAGTGCGCTCCGGCGCAGCCAGCCAGAGGGCGCCCGGGCGGAGGACAGTGCCGACATCCGGGGCACCGTAGGCCGTCGACGCCGGGCCGCGCACCCCGATATCCGGCCGTCGTGGACACCCGTGACCGCCGCAGGGCCGCAGGGGCCGCCGTACGAAGCGGCCCCTGCGGTCGACCGGGTCAGCCGGGACAGCTCCCCGCCGGGGCCAGCCCGAGCACCTGCCCCAGGGGCACGGCGATCCGGCGACCGGACACCTCGACGAGCAGCGTGCCGTCCGAGGAGTCGAGCAGCGTGCCGCAGACGCTCCCCTGGCCGGTCGACACGGTGACCAGCGCCGACTCGCCCTCCCCGGCGGGCCACCACGACGAGCTGGTCGCCAGCGCGGTCATCGCGACGGCCACGAAGGTGAGGCCGACCCCGACCCGCAGCCGGCTCGACGCGTGCCGCGCCTGTGCCTCTGCCGTTCCGCGGGCCGCCCGGAGCGGCCAGGCCTCACCGGCGACGAGCACGGTCGCGGCGCACGCCACGACGAGGGCGAGGATGACCAGCGCCCCCGCGAGCAGCTGCAGCCACCGCGGCCCGGTGGCGCCGGAGGCCTCGGTGAGCGCTCCGCACAGCCCGATGAAGCCGAGCACGGCCAGCTGCACGCCGTGCCACCCGCGGGCCGAGGTGCGCAGCTGGTCGAGGTCGGTCCCGACGTCACGGCCGTCCCGGACGCCCCGGACGCCCCGGACGTCATGGTCGTCGCGGACGCCGCTCACCCGTCGACCCAGACGAGCCCGAGCCGGTCGACCGTCTGCGGCCCGGCGATGCCGTCGGCGTCGCGGCCCTGCCAGCCCCGGCGCCGCTGGAAGCCGGCCACGCTGCGTCGGGTGTGCCGGCCGTAGTAGGCGGTCGGCCCGTCCTCGAACTCGAAGCCCCGCGCCATGAGCGCCACCTGCAGGTTCCACACGCTGTCGGAGTCGTCCTGCTCCAGCCGCATCTTGCTCGCGTAGACCTTGCGCGCCTGGCGGTAGCCGGGCAGCTCGTCGCGCCTCGCCGGCCGCTGCACCGGCAGCTCGTCGCCCGACGGCGTGCCGGAGATCCAGCCCCGGTAGGGCAGCTTCCACCGGCTGACGAACACGTCCCAGCGCACCCGGTCGATCTGTCCGGACCGCAGGATGTCGTTGGACCACACGAAGCCGCCGTTGACGACGAACACCGCGTGCCCGGCCCCGCGGTCCGGGAAGCCGTAGTAGGCGATCGCGCCGGCCGGCGGCGGGCTCGACTGGTGCCGGTGGGTCTCGGGCGTGGCGTTGAAGGCCTCGCGCGCGGATGCGCCGAAGGGAGGTGCCCCCACGCACTGCCGGGAGAACATCTGGCACAGGTTGCGCCAGGACGTCGAGCCGCTGCGGTGCTGCTGCTGGGCGAACTCCTTGGCCTGCGGATAGCTGCGCATCAGCGGTGGTCTCCTACCGGGACGTTGGGCATCGGACGGCTGTCGTCGTCCTGCACGAGGTCGTCGGCATCGGGCGGGGGAGGGAGCACCTCGAGCTCGTCGCGCAGGTCGATGCCGCTGTCGTCGAGAGGTGACGGCCCCTGCGCCGGGACGGCACCGAAGCGGTCGTCCGGCGGCACGGTGGGGCGCGGTCGTGGCGGAGGGGCGGGCAGCACCTGGGGTGCCGCGGGCTCGGTGATCCTGGCCGGGGCGACCGTCGGGTCCTTCGCCGGCAGGCCGTCGAGCAGGGTCTGGGCGCGGCGGTCCAGGGAGAACGTGAACACCTGCTGGGCGTAGCCCAGCAGCAGGGCGTACGCCAGGATCTGCTGCTGCGAGTCCAGGGCGGACAGGCCCGGGACGAAGCTGCCCTGCAGGGCCACGAGGCCCACGATCGCGGTGAAGGCGCCGAGGGGGACCTTGAGCAGGGCCAGCGCGACCGGCACGTCGTAGGGCGTGGAGGTGCCGCGCAGGTTGCGGATCGACACCGCCGCGGCGAGCGCGCCGCCGAGCAGGCCGAGCAGCGCGACCACGACGATGTCGCTCCCCCGGCTGCCCGGGACGCCGGTGCCCGTCGGGCAGTTGAACAAGGCGCCCTCGATGCCCTGCCCGCTCGCCCCGAAGCACAGCGGGATGTAGGTCGGGTTGGCGCGCACGACGAGGACGGTGGAGGCGACGAGGACTGCCATGCTCAGCGCCGACATCAGGATGATGTTGCGGAAGCTGCGCAGGCGTTCGTGCTGCCGGTCCATCGCGTCGTACGAGTCCTCGATCGCCCGGCGCAGGAACGCCCGCTGTTGCACGAGTGCCATCCGGGTCAGGGCCTCACCGGCCAGCCGGCGTGGGTCGTCGGGGTGAAGCGACTGCTGGGAGCGCGCGAGCGCCGCGGGGATCTCGGCGGCGATCTCCTCGTCGGCGTAGACGTCGACCATCTGGGCCCGCGCGGCGTGCAGGTTCTGGAAGGCGACCTCGACGAGGGTGCCCTGCCACCAGCGGCCGAGGAACCCCGTGCGCGGGTCGATGCCGTAGGCCGCGTCCTCCGCCGCGCGCAGGAGCCGGCGCACGCCGTCAGCCGCCGCCCGCTGGTCAGGACCGAGTCCCTGGGCGAGCGCCACGTCCAGCCGTGTCTCGAGCACCTGCACGCCCACGGCCACTGCCGACACGTGGGCCCGCCTGGACTTCTTCCGCTCCCTGTCCATCCCTGTTCCCCCTGTCATGTCCCGTACGTGGTGAGAACCCGGCGCAGCCCGGTCCGGCCCAGCCGCGCCAGCGCGCCCGCCCGGTCGAGGGCGCCGTGCGCGCCGACGGGCTCGACCGAGGCCAGCGCGCGCGCCGCGTCCAGCGGACCGAGGCGCAGGGTGGTCTCGGCCCCGTCGCTGGTGCTGAGGACGGCGGTGCTGACGTCCGCCCAGGCGTCCAGTCCCTCGTCGTCGGCGAGCTCGCGTCGGGCCGAGAGCGACACCCACCGACCGTCGACGCGCACCCGGCCGCTGTGCGCGACCGTCGCCCCGTCGACCTCGACCCGGCCGTCGGCCAACGGCAGCCGACCGCCCCACGGTGCGTGGTCCACGTGGCCGACGAGCCGGGTCGGTCCACCGCCCGGTGCCGCCTCGAGCGCCAGCTCGGTCGTGACGGTGAGGGTCAGGGCGTCCCCGTCGAGTCGGCCGCGCAGCCGTTCGGTCAGGCGGACCCCGACGGCGGGCTCGGTCATCACCGTGCAGGTGGGGTCCTTCGCGACACCGTCCGGGTGCGGCTGGTCGAGATACTCCCAGGCGTCCCGGTAGCCGATGTCGACCAGGGCCGCGGTGCTGATGCGCCCGGCGAAGAGCTCGGTGTCGAGGGGCAGCGGGTGCCGGGGGCGCACGACGTGCAGCCGGAAGTCGCGGCCCGCCTGCCGGGCGGCGTCGAGCTCGGCGAACAGCGCGCCGTTGGCGCTCATCTCGATCATGTGCACGTACTGCTCGAGCGGGCCGTCCCCCCAGTACGGCGAGTTGCCGATGGCCCACACCAGCCAGACCTCGTCGGCCCCGCGCCGCAGGGCCTCGGTGACGTTGGCGTCCTTGACCCAGACCGCGTCCGTCCAGACCCGCTCGCCGCGGCGCAGCGGCGGCATCGCCAGGGGGAGCGACATGCCTGCGGCGAGCAGGTCGGGGTCCACCTCGGTGTGCGGGACGGGGACGCAGGTCTTGGTCACGAAGTCGACGAGGTTGAAGGTGCCCTCGACCGTCGAGCCGCGGATCGCGTCGCAGTCGATGCCCAGGTGCGGGAAGACCTTCGTGCGGATGCCGTCGGCGTCCCCGAGGGCCGGCAGCGCCCAGGGGCCGCGCAGGTAGTCGGCGACCGGCAGCGGGGAGGCGAAGTCCTTCACGTCGAGGTCGGCCCAGCGGCGGGACATCTCGGGGGGGTCGAGCCCGGACAGCATCATGCCGGTGGTCATGATGCCGCCGGACGTGCCGTCGACGTGGTCGAACGCCAGCCCGTGCTCGGTCAGCGCGCGCACCACGCCGGTCTGCCAGGCGACCCGCATACCGCCCCCGGCGAGGACGAGCGACCTCCTCATGCCGTCACCCGCTGGTGCCGCCCGGGTACCGAGGTGCGCAGCCGCTGCCAGAGGACGAAGGCCAGCGCGGCGGAGAGCAGGTCGAACCCGGCGACCGCGAGCGCGAGCGGGTCGAACAGGTCGCGTGCGACACCGACGGTCACCGCGGCCACCGCGCCGGCCTTCTGCAGGGCGGCCCACAGCACGACGTACGCCGGTGGCTCCGGTGCGACCAGGGCGTGCAGCGTGACCGCCCCGACGACTGCCATGAACATGCCGACGGTCGCGAAGAAGTGCCGGGTCGTGGGCGTCGACTCGGCGCCGAGGGCGTCCAGCACCAGCCCGGGCAGGACGAGCTGGCCGAGGCCGGAGACCACCGTGATCGCGGCGACCGCGGCGACCGCGCCGCGGAGCCGGTCGGACAGCAGCCGGTCGACGGCGTTCACCGCAGCGCGTCCAGCAGGTCGGGCTTGGCTGCGAGGTACCAGACGATGGCGGCCCAGGTGATGGTCGAGGCGACGAACCGGATGTTGTTCAGCAGCATCCAGCGGTTCAGCAGCGGGGTGAGGCCGGCCGGCCCGTCGTACTCCCCGCCACGGATCTTCTTGTTGACCGGGATGATGATCTGCTGGCCGACGTAGGTGAGCACGATGATGCCGACGAGACAGACCGCCGCGAGCCAGACCAGCGGGTCGCCCCACTCGGTGACGACCAGCACGATGCCCGACAGGAACATCGGCGGCACGACGACGGTGAAGAACTTCGTGGCGAGGATCGTCGGCACGCCGAAGTGCTCACCGACGTTGTCCGGGGTCAGGCTGCGCCACGTCGGATACAGGAAGAACCGCAGCACCCACATGGTGCCCATGTACATGCTCGCGCCGAACAGGAAGTACAGCGCGTTGACGAGCAGGAGGACGGCCTTCACGGCTCAGCCCACCCGGGCCTTGGGCGGGTCCAGCCACTCCTGCGAGAGCCCGAGACCGGTCACCGACTCCAGGCCCTCGGGCTGCCGGTCGATCTCGCGCTCGCTGGTGAGGAACCAGCACTCGAAGTGGTCGTCGAGGACCCCCGTGGTCTCCGGGAAGAACGCCGTGAACACCGGTGCGGGTGCGATGTCGAGCGTCCTCAGGGCGGCCACCTGCGGTGCGTCGCCCAGGGTCAGCCGGGCCCGGGCCGAGCGGCCGATTGCGACGTCGGCCGCCCCGCGGAAGTAGACCGATGACTTCATCACCATGCCGCGGTAGGCGCAGTAGTTGACCGCGCCGATGTCGAGCGGCAGCGCGGTGGCCGGTGGCCGGTCGATCTCGACGCGGGCACCGAGCAGGCCGTCGACGTCGTACTGGCTGGAGACCTCGGTGGCCCCGATGGTGAAGTCGAGGTTGGCCTGGTGCTTGGGCATGCCCCAGATCCCCTTGCCGCCCTTGACCGAGACCTCGCTGCTCACCGGGAGGTCCACGACGAACTGACCGGTGCCGTAGTGCCCCCGGAGCAGCCCGGGCAGCAGGGCCGGCGCGGGTCGCGGGCCGAAGGTGCAGGCGATCGCCAGGGAGTACTCGACGTAGCGCCCGATGTCGGTCGTCACGTAGTTCACGACCGTCACCACGAGCAGCGCCCGCCCACCGGGCAGCCGCACCGGGTGCAGCTCACCCCCGGGCAGCAGGGCGGCGGCGCCGGCCGCGTCGACCGGGAAGGCGGCCATCAGCGCGGGGGTGCGGGACGAGTCGACCGGCAGCGTGAAGGGGATGCCGTCGACCAGCGCGTGCCGGCCGGTGAGGCGGCGCTGCCGGCGGGGCAGGGCCGACGGCGCGGCCGAGAGCACGGCGCGGGCGAGTGGCAGGAGGCCACCGGCCGTCATCGGGCCAGCTCCTCGAGGATCAGCGGGAAGGTGTCCTGCGCGGCCCGCTTGCCGAGGAAGACGTCGAGGTGGCCGTAGCCCCGGAACCGGTGCAGCGCGTCCCGGCCCGGCCGGTGGCGGGCGAAGTGCTGGAACGATCGCTGCTGGCTCTCCGGCAGGAAGCAGTGGTTGTCCTCGCCGGCGAGGAAGACGAAGCGGGCGTCGGTGCGGGGTGCCTCGCGGACGTACGACGGCAGCAGCCCCTCGAGGGCGCTCACCGGCACCAGGTGGCCGGCCCGGATGCTGCGGTCCATCTGGTGGAAGAAGGTGAAGGGGACCTCGGCGAACTCTCCGCGGACCCAGTCGTGGGTGGCGTCGTCGAGGTTGGCGTGCGACCACAGCGCCGGCCAGCCGGTGCCGTAGGTGAAGCTCACCATCTTGCAGACCGTGTTGCGGCACTCGTGGTGGGTCGCGCGGACGAGGAGAACGAGCGCACGGGACAGGGCGCCGGCCGGCTTGTCGCCCCAGGCCGGGGACACGTGCGGCAGGACGCGGCCCACCAGCGGCGACACGCGGCCGATCTTGAACGTCGAGAACCTCGGCACGACCGGGTGCAGGGAGACCGCGTTGCTGACGACCGTGTCGACCTCCGGCAGGAGCCCCGCGATCGCCGACATGGTGAACGACGTCGACCCCTGGCAGTGCACGACCGCCTTGAGGGTGTCCGCCCCGGTGGCCGCGAGGACGTGGCGGACGGCCGCCGGGTGGTCGTAGGCGGCCGCCTCGTCCAGGGTCCACGGCACCGGGTCGAGGTCGATCGACGCCCGCCAGTTCAGCAGCCAGACGTCCCAGCCGGCGTCGAGCAGCGCGTCGACGAACGTGTGGGGCAGCGGGGGACGGAACAGCTCGGCGCGCACACCCGCGCCGTGCACGACGAGCACCGGTCCCCGGGTGGGCTCGTGCCGCCCCCGCACGTGGACCACCGTCAGCGGCCGGCCGTCCAGCGCCGTGAGCGGGACCACCTCGGTGCGGTGGTCGGCGCGGGTGGTGGGGCGCGAGGGGGCGGTCACCGTCATGCCCTCACCTCCCGCCGGATCGCGACGGGTGGCTCGGCGAGCCGGGTGCCGAGGGGGGCGGCCGGCTCCAGCCACGGGTCGCCGTCTGCCGCCCGGGCCGGCACCCGCCACGAGCGGCAGACCCTCGGCACCGCGACCGGGTGCAGGACGAGGTCGCCGTCCGGGCGTACGTGCATCCGCAGGAAGCACTTGTGGTCCTCGATCGACTGGGCGCTGAACACCTCGTTGAGATGGATGCCGGCCCGGCTCGCGAGGTAGAGGTAGCCGCCCACCAGCAGCGTGCCGGCCGCACCGCCGGCCAGGCCGGTCAGCGCAAGCCGGGTCCAGAACTCGGCCCAGTCCGGCCACGACCGCGGCACCGGCAGGGCGGCCGCGGCCCACACGAGCACGAGGGCCAGCGCCAGGTGGGCCAGGCCGTGCGCGGCACCACCCAGGGGGCCGCGGGCGCCGCCGCGCCGGTAGAACGCGGTCGCGCTCCAGACGGCCACCCCGGCGAGCAGCAGCACGAGCGGGTGCCGGAACGCGGACAGGGCCGACCAGCTCGGTGTCAGGTCGTCCCAGGTGCGCGCCAGCGAGCCGCCGGTGCCGGCGGGCCGGGGCAGGCTGGTGACGAGGACGTACGCCAGCGCCGCCTGTAGCGCCACCATCAGCGCGACGAACTGCGGGTTGCGCCGGGGCAGCCGGTCGATGACGCGCAGCGCCATCCGCCTTGACTCGGCCGGGTCCGGGTAGGTCGCCCGCGGGACGAACGTCACCGCCGGCGGCGGGTCGACACGGTCGGAGTGCAGCGATGCGGGCGGCACGGTGAGCGGCTCACCGGGTGGATGGGTCGCCGAGAGGTACGCGCCGCCGCCCCCGCAGGTGACCAGCGACCGGTCGCCGTCCGCCTCGGCGTAGCGCGCGTAGTGGTGCGAGTCACCGGCGAGCATCAGGCGCACCTGCTCGGGCTTCTTTCCGAGCACCGTCGCGACGAAGTAGTCGAGCGTCGCGAACGCCTCGGCACCCTCGTGGCCGCCCTCGACCCAGCTCGGCTTCGCGGTGCACAGCACGATCCCGTCGCCGTCGTCGATGCGCTCGGCGACGCCGCGGAAGTACTCGATCTGCGGCGCGTCGATGTAGGTGTCGAACTGGATGTCGATGCCGAGCAGCCACCACCGCTGCGGCAGCCGCACCGCGAAGTAGCTGCGTCGCTGCTCGGTCCGCCAGCCGCCGACCCAGCCGCCCTGGCAGAAGAACCTGAGGAACGCGGTCAGCCCGTCGTACCAGTCGTGGTTGCCGGGAACCGCGAACAGCGCCGGGGGATCCTCGGCGTGGGGCAGCGCCGCGTTGTAGGGCCCCTTGGTGCGCTCCTCGTAGGCCTTGGCCGACGCCGCGGGGTACACCTCGTCACCGCCCATCACGAGGACCGAGCCGCGGGTGGTGGACACGGAGTCGCCGCCGTCGGCGCGGGTCACGTCGAGCTTCGGCTGGGCGAGCAGGTAGGCGACGGAGTAGGTCGCGTCGAAGCCGTCACCCACGTCGCTGACGTAGTCGACCCAGGCCTCGGTGCCCTCGGAGTGGTCGTGGAAGGGTGGCGTGGCCGCCGATGCCTGCACCTCGCGCTTGTCCGCGTAGGAGCCGAACACCGCCGACAGCGCGACGAACTTGGCCGTCTGCAGCAGCATGCCGGGGCTGAACCAGCGGACCGCCTCGTGCCGCGGGAACGGCAGCTCGGACAGGTCCGCCGGGCGCCGTCGCGGCCGGCTGGCCCCGGTGCTCACGCCCGGCTCCCGGCCAGCGCGCGGCCGTACACGTCCCACAGCTCGCCGAGGAACAGCCGCCCGAAGGCCTCCATCGCGTGCGCCGGCTGTGGCCCGTCGGTGCGGAAGGTCGTGAGCTGGCGGAGGAAGTCCGGTATGTGGATGGTGATGATGCCGGCGGCGACGACCGGGCCGTCCTCGCCGGACGGGTCGGAGTGCCCGGCGTGCAGGCGGACGTACAGCGTCGAGGTGTCCCGCCACACGTCGAACCCCGGGTCGTCGTGCACGTCCTTGTGCCCCACCAGGGTCAGCGGGTTGCCGCCGGCGTCGGCGAGCAGCAGCCGGTAGAGCATCCGCCGGCGCGCGGGGTCGGCGTCGCGGGTGAAGAGGTTGAACCAGCCGCGCTGCACCGGCAGCCGCCCGCCCAGGAGGTCGCACTCGACGTAGCCGGTCGCGCGCCCGAGGTGCGCCGGGTCCGCGACGAACCCGTCGACGTCGTCCGCGGTGATGGTGAGGTGGAACATCAGCCGCTGCCCGCAGCTGCCGGCCGAGCCGCTCGCCACCCGCCGGGTCGTCGACGTCGAGCGCGACGAACCCCTTCATCTCCTCGGTGAACGACAGGCTGGTCGCCGGCCGCCCGGGACGGGCCCCGTTCGGACCGATCGACCCCCCCTGCTCCGGCAGCGTGATCACCTCCGGCGCGGGCCGTGCCGCCGAGCGGACCGGGGTCGCCCGCATCCGGTCGCAGGCGCGGTCCGCGACCGCGGCGATCGTGAGCGAGGGGTTCGCGCCGACCGGGCCCGGCAGCAGCGAGCCGTCGAGCACGTGCAGCCCGGGGAAGCCGAACACCTCGCCGTTCTCGTCGCACACACCCTCGGCCACGTGCCGTCCCATCGGCGCACCGCCCAGCGGGTGCACCGTCACCACCCGGCGGGTCCACCACAGCGGGTTGTCCTGGAAGTCCGCGCCCAGGTCGTCGGCGAGGTCGCGCATGGTTCGCCCGGACCCGCCGGAAGAAGGCCTCCGACGACGCCGTGGTCCAGTCGACCTCGAGGTGCCCCTTGTGCAGACGCATGACGCCGTCCGGCACGTCGCGGCCCATCCCGAGCAGCGGCAGCGAGCCGGCCGACAGGTGGCCGGGCCCGAGCAGCGCGCTGACGGTCTGCGGACAGGCCGGTCTTGGGCGACCCGCCGACCCGGCGGCGCAGGCGGGCGCGGGCGAACCGCAGGCCGCGCCGCAGCTGGCCGGGCAGCTGGCTGGTCTCGACGAGCCAGTCGGCGAACACCGGGGAAGCCGGCGTCCTGGACGTAGTAGCCGCGGCCGGTCGAGCCGTCACCGTCGACCGCGTCGCCGACCCGGATCGCGCTGGTGATCACCGGCCCGCGGCTTCCTTCGATGACCCGGCGGCCGTCCGCCGAGGTCGGGTCGCGGGCGTCGAGGAGGAAGGCGAGCAGGTCACCGTTGCCGCTGAAGCGGGTGCCCAGTGCCCGGCTCAGGCCGGGAAGGGCGCTCCGGTTGCGGAGCAGCAGGTAGGTCGAGCCGAAGGTGCCGGCGGCGAGCACCAGGCGGTCGCAGGTCAGGCGGTGCAACGGCTTGGTGCTGGTCCGCGTGCGCCGGCCCTCGTCGGCGGCCTCGTGCACGACGTAGCGCACCTCGTAGCCGCCGCCGGGTAGGGGAGCGAAACCACGGACCTCGCACCGCGGTGCGCAGGTCGGCGCCGTGGTGCGCAGCCGCCGACAGGTAGGTGTGGTCGAGGGTGTTCTTCGCGCCGTCGTTGCAGCCGATGTCGCACTCGCCGCAGAGCCGGCAGGTCGACCGCGGACGGCCGTGCAGGTTGCCGTACTCCGCCGGCTCGATCGGCGCTCCCGGCACCGGTGGGTCCTGCGGCCGGCCGCTGAAGGTGACCGCCAGGGGCGGGAGCTGCCAGTCGAGCCCCAGCCGCGCCGCGCTGGCGCGCATCGCCGAGGTCTTCGCGGTCGTGTCGGCGTACGGGTAGCGCGTCGCCCCGAGCATGCTCTCGACCCGGTCGTAGTGCGGGTCGAGATCGGCCCGCTGGACCGGCCAGGTCTCGTAGCCGCCACCGGGCACGGGGGACTCGTGCACGAACCACGACTCGTCCTTGCGCAGCAGGACGTTGGCGTAGATCAGCGAGCCCGCCGCCGAGGCCGCTCGAGACCACGCCCTCGAGCCCGCGGAAGGTCCACACGTCGAAGAGGCCGTGCAGGCCCTCGCTCGGGTCCCAGAACGCGCGGCCCATCGCTGCGGGCGTCCGGGCGAAGCTGCCGGGCGGGTAGGGACGTCCCCGTTCGAGGAGCACGACCGACCGCCCCGCCTCGGCGAGCCGGTAGGCGGCGACCGAGCCGCCGAAACCGGAGCCGACGACCACCGCGTCGACGTGCTCGTCCCCGGCCGCGTCCTGCCGCCCCGCGCGGCGTCGTACCGCCACGCTGCCTCCCCTGGCCGCCTCCAGCTCCGACGGCGCCGCGGTCGACGCGACACGTCGACCGCAGACGCCCCCAGACCCCCCCGGGCCTTCCGGATGCTTCGACCGTGCGCCCGATCACGGTGGCCGACAAGACGTGCAGCGAGGTCTTTGCCAGCGGTTTGCCGTTTCGTTCAGAGCGCGATGCCGTAGGCCTCGGTGAAGGCCTGCGCGGCGTACGCGTTGCTGGCATAGGCGTAGCCGCCGTCGCCCCAGGACGTGCCCCAGCTGTTGCGCACGATGAACGCGGTCGACGTGTACCCGACCAGCGCCACGGCGTGGCCGCCGCGTGCCGTCGCGGGCCGGTAGGTCGTGAGCCGGCCCTTCCGGGACGTGGCCGCGTCCCAGGTGGCGTCGACGTCGAGCCGGGTCAGGATGGGCCCGCTGCCGGCCAGCCAGGTGCGCCAGTCGGCCAGCCGGCGCCCGAGGTTGAAGTACGCCGCGATCTTGAGCTGGGTGGCGATCGCGTAGAAGGTGGCGACCTCCCCGACGTAGAGCCTCCCGGACCGGAACGGCAGCACCGTGTCCTGCACGGCTCCCCACTTGCGGCACACGTCCAGGGCGGCCTTGAGCGACGTGCCGTCGGACTCGATGAACGTCGTCGGCTGGGCGACGAACTGGTCGGTCTCCTTGGCGGCCATCCACGGGAACCGCGGTGAGAGCGGCTGGTTCTTGGCCAGCCGGCCCGCCTGCACGAGGTGCCAGCGCACGACCGAGTCGGCACTGGCCCAGCCGACGCACGATCCCGTGAGCCCCTGGTCGCCGATGGTCCACCAGGTGTCGTCGCGCAGGTCCTTCGACCGCGGTACGGCCCTTGCCGTCGAGGCCAGCAGCCCGGCATCCTCCGCGTTGTGGAGCTGCCAGTCCGAGTCGGTGCCCGGTGACGGCACGCAGTTGAGGATGCGGGTGCGGCCGGAGTCGTCGTCGGTCGTCGAGTGTCGCGCGGTGCGCCGGGGAGTGCCCGGGCTCGTGCGCTTGGCGGTGCGAGGGGTGGTGCGCTTCGTGGTGCGCTTCGTGGTGCGCTTCGCCGTGCCCGCGCTACGGGTGCTCGTGGCCATCTGCTGCCCCTCTCGGCTCCCCCGGGCCGGGCCCCCGACGCTAGGAGCGGTGCCGTGACCGGTCAACGCGACGATGGCCAAGAGGTCGTCGAGACGACGCAAAGCCTGCAGGTCGGCGAGGTGCTCGACGTGGTGGTGGAGGACCTGCCGGGAGCCGGCTACCGGTGGGAGGCCGCGCCGGTGCCGGACGGGCTGGTGCGGCTGCCGGACACCGGGACGCACGCTGCCCGGGACACCGGGGGCGACGTCGGCGGCAGCGCGCGCCGGGTCCTGCACCTGCGAGCAGAACGTCCCGGGTCGTTCCTCGTCGTCCTCCGGCTGGTGCGCCCGTGGCAGCCGGCGGCGGTCCCACCGGCCCAGGAGCGCCGGCTCACCGTGGTGGTGGCCCGGCCGATCCGCGACGACCACGGCTGACCTCGAGGTCGACCCGGGCGGTGCACCAGCGAGGACAGGTGCCCACGCCCGCGCCGTGGGGACGGCGTGCGCCGCACGCCGTCCCCACGAGGAGCCGACGGGTCAGCAGCTCAGCGCGTTCGGCTTCCCGGACGGGCTCGAGCAGGTGTCGTCGCCGGCACCGCCGCGGATCATGTCCCGCCCCGGGCCGCCGGTCAGGACGTCGTCGCCGCCCCGCCCCTTCAGCAGGTCCGTGCCGTAGCCGCCGTAGTAGCGGTCCGCGCCGAGCGAGGTGACCTTGTCCCGCAGGTCGTCGGCGCCCTTGTTGCCGTAGCCGACGTCGTCCCCGGTGTAGCCGCGGACCTTGTCGTCACCGGGGCCGCCGGCCATCCGGTCGTTGCCCTGGCGGCCGTAGAGCTGGTCCTTGTCCGGCCCGCCCTCGAGGGTGTCGTCGCCGTAGCTGCCCCACAGCGAGTTGAGGCCGTCCCCTCCCCGCAGCGTGTCGTTGCCGACGCCGCCCTGCAGGAACTCGACGGTCCCGGCCGTCTGCGGGTGGTCGGCAGGCACGCCGACGTTGTCGCCACCGAGCAGCAGGTCGTTGCCGGCGTCGCCGTACAGCCTGTCGACGCCGCCCTCGCCGTCGATGCGGTCATCGCCGTCGCCGCCGTGGACCACGTCGAAGCCGACCGTCTCCGCGCCGGTGCTGTTCCCGCCCTTGCGCTGCAGCGAGTTGTCGCCGGCGCAGATGACGTCGTCACCGGCCAGTCCGTCGATGGTGTCGGCCCCGCCGAAGCCCATGATCACGTCGGCCCCCGCGGTGCCGGTGAGCGTGTCGTCCTTGTCGGTGCCGAGGATCGTCGGCACCAGGCCGAAGCAGAGCAGCGGGACGGCGGTGGTCGTGGCGCTGGGGGTCGGCGTCGCGGTGGAGGTCTCCGAGGCGGTCACCGTCCCCGTGGGCGGCGAGCCGGTGGGCGGCCCCGTCGGGGCGGCCTCGGCGGCACCGCTGCCGGGAGCGCCCATGAACAGGGCTCCGGCGCCGAGGAGGGCGGCGGCGCCGGTGGCCGCCAGGGTGGAGCGCAGGGGGGCCGAGATAGGTCGAGTCATCAGGTGGTGATCCCGTCGTGGTCGGATGGGCTACGTCGTTCGAGGACGCGCCCGGCACGGACATGGTTCGTCCCGATACTGACAAATCGTCCCGGTCCGCGGTCGCCCCACCCCCTCGTCCGGGCCGATGACGTGGAAGGCTGGCCGCCGTGTCCGCTGCCGGTAGCGCCGCCTCCTGGGTCGTGGTCGGCATCGACAACGGCGGCACCAGCAACAACGCGACCGTGCTGGCGCCCGACGGGTCCTTCCTCGTCGACCGCCTGGTCGAGGTGCCGAGCCGGGTGACCGAGGGCCCGGAGGTCGCCGTGGCCGCGATGGTCGAGGCGCTCGAGACGGTGCTCGGGGTGACGGGCACGCACCGGTCCGCCGTCCGCGCCGTCGGTCTCGACACCCCGGGCCCGGCCAGCGCCGACGGGGTCATCTCGTCGCGGGGAGCGACCAACTTCTCCGCGCCGGAGTGGTGGGGCTACGACGTGCGGGGGGCGCTGGAACGCAGCCTCGGGCTCCCGGTCGTCTACAACAACGACGGCAACGCGGCCGCTCTGTACGCCCACCACGCGCTCTTCGGTGCCGCCGCCGCACGTCGGTCGTCGGTGTCGGCCATCGTCGGGACCGGGCTCGGCGGTGGGGTCGTCGAGCGTGGCCAGGTCGTGCGGGGGGCGGCCGGCATGGCCGGCGAGCTCGGGCACGTCCGCATCCCGCTCGACGGTGTGCTGGAGGACGGGCAGCCGGCACCGCGCTGCAACTGCGGCAACATCGGTGACGTCGAGAGCGTCGCCTCGTTGACCGGCATCCGCACCAACCTGCTGCCCTACTGGCTCTCACGTCGCCCCGACCACCCGCTCGCCGAGATGGCACCGGGCGACGCCGCCAAGGCGGTCCGGGGGCTGGCGGTCGCCGGTGACGAGCTGGCCCTGGCGATCTTCGCGCAGCAGGCGGGGGCGCTGGGCCGGCTGTTCACCGTCGCGGCAAACTTCACCGACCCGCACGCCTACCTCGTCGGCGGCGGCGTGGTCGAGGCCGAGCCGCACTTCCGCGAGTGGTTCCTCCGGCAGGTCCAGGACGCGACCGAGCTCCGGGACGAGCAGCGCCGGATCGCGGAGTTCGCCGTCGTCCCCGACCTGGACATGGCGGGTGCCCGCGGCGCTGCCGTCGCCGCCCTCGCCGTCGCCGCCCGCCAGTCCTCCGACGACTGAGCCGGCGCCGGCCCGTCGCGACGCCGACCCCCCTGCCCGCCGGGCGGGGTGCCTGGCCGGAATACTTTCGGTGTTCTTGAACGAAAGAGTCTTCCCATCGGACGAAAGTGGGACTAGCGTCCGAGCCACTCATTCGACCGTGATGCGGGCACGGACACCCGGTCGATGTGCTCACCCGAGGGTGGCACGAGGAGGCTCTCGATGGCTCGGAACAACCTCAGCCGACGGCATCTGCTGCGGCTCGGCGCCGGGGGCGCCGCTGCGGTGGCGCTCGCCCCGCTCGGACCTGTGAACGCCTTCGCCGCGCCGAAGGCGGGCACGGCCAACGGCCGACTGATCCCGCCGTCCAAGGTCGGCACGATCACCTACACCCAGCGTGACGTGCCCGGCCGGCTGTGGAGCGGCAGCGGCAGCCCGACGATGGGCTACCTCGGCGGGGCGAACTTCCCCGCCGACCCGACCGACCTCGGCCCGCTGGTGCCGCTGCCGGGCGGCTGGAAGGAGCTGTTCGAGTACTTCGCCAAGGTCGGCATCCAGCAGGTCGAGTTCGCCGGCTACGGGCAGAACGTCAACAACCCCGGTGGGTCCGCGTCGTACGTCGCCACGCCTGAGGGCCGGGCCGCGTACCTCGCGCACGCCGTCACACTGCGCGGCTTCCTCGACGACAACGGGCTCGAGGCCATCGGCAACCACGGCTTCGTCCCGAACACCTGGTACGGCCCGAACAGTGCCGGCGGCACGATGACCACCGCCGACTACGACCGGCTGCAGACCGAGCTCGAGTTCGCCTCGATCCTCGGCGCGCCCTACATGGGCACGGGCAACGACCCGACGAGCGCCAACAACCGCAACGTCGAGGTCTGGACGGTCGCCGGCGAGAAGTGGGAGGCGCTGAACAGGCTCAGCGTCGCGTGGGGCATCCAGATGTACACGCACAACCACTCGCCGGCCTACAACTTCCTGCAGGACGGCCCGATGGTGACGGTGACCCAGGACCGGGTGACGGGAGCCCCCATCGCGCCGACGCAGGTCCGGGCCGAGTCCGGCAAGCGGCTCATGCAGCACTACCTCGACGTCACCGACCCGGGGCTCGTCGTGGTCGAGATGGACATCTACTGGGCCCACGTCGCCCAGCACCAGCACCGCTGGCGCTACGACGAGAACGGCACACGCGTCGAGGACGTCTTCGACCCGCTGGCCACGGTCGCCAGGCAGACCCACCGGTACCCGCTCTACCACGCCAAGGACGGCGACCGCACCGCGGAGCCGATCGGCGTCGGCAACGGCTACACGATGGTGCCCTTCGGCGACCCCACCAGCGACATCGACTTCGGCACCTTCTTCCGCGGCCAGGGCGCGAAGGGCTCGCACAACCCCAACTACGAGCAGGACAACGCCCCGGGCGGGGCCGGCGACCCCGGCCGGTCCCTGCGCTTCACCGCGTTCAGCGCCGGCAACATGAACGGGCTGCGCGGGTAGCCGGGGTTCGTCGGCCGACGGCCCGCGAGGCGCCCGGAACCCTGCGTTCCGGGCGTCTCTGCGCGGTCAGGGCCGCGCTCCGCCCGGCGAACTTTGTCGGAAGTCAGAAAAAGTCTTGAGTATTTCTACGAAACCTCTTCCACACCTGGCGTACATGGTCCTATGTTCTGCGTAACGCCTGTGGCACAGGTCACAGGGATGCGGCGTGGAGGCAGAGCGCATGAGGCGGGTGTCCGTACGGCCGGAGAGCGCGCAGCAGGCGACGCTGCTCCGCCTCCTGCGCGACCAGGGTCCGATCAGCCGCGCCGAGCTCGGCGAGCGCGTGCACCTGTCGCGCTCCAAGCTCGCGGTCGAGCTGGACCGGCTGGTCGAGGCCGGCCTGGTCGAGGCGCTGGGCCTGGCTGCCTCCCGGGGCGGTCGCCGGTCGTCGATCGTCGGGCTGTCGGCCGGGATCAGGTTCCTGGGCATCGACATCGGCGCCACGTCGGTCGACGTGGCGGTCACCGACGGCCGGCTGGCCGTCCTCGAGCAGGTCAGTGAGCCGGTCGACGTCCGCTCCGGTCCGGACGCCGTGCTCGCCGTGGTGCTCGACCTCGTCGGCAAGCTGCGCGCCGAGGGCAGCGCGGTCGAGCTGCACGGTGCCGGTGTCGGGGTCCCCGGGCCGGTCTCGTTCCGGGACGGCGTGCCGGTCGCCCCGCCGATCATGCCGGGCTGGAACAACTTCCCGGTGCGGACCGTGCTCTCGCAGCACCTGGGCTGCCCCGTGCAGGTCGACAACGACGTGAACATCATGGCGCTGGGCGAGATGCACGCCGGGCTCGCCCGCACCGTCGGCGACCTGCTCTTCGTGAAGGTCGGCACCGGTGTCGGCTGCGGCATCGTCGTCGACGGCAAGGTCTACCGCGGTGCCAGCGGCAGCGCGGGGGACATCGGCCACATCCGTGTGGACGACGAGGGGCCGGTCTGTGCCTGCGGCAACGTCGGGTGCCTCGAGGCGCACTTCAGCGGTTCGGCGCTCGCCCGCAACGCTCTCGAGGCCGCGCGCGCCGGGCGCTCCGAGCCGCTCGCCGACCGGCTTGCCGCCGCCGGCTCGCTCACCGCGGCCGACGTCGCCGCAGCAGCGCAGGCCGGCGACCCCGTCTCGGTCGACCTGGTCCGCAACGGCGGCCAGCGGCTCGGCCTGCTCCTCGCCGGCCTGGTGAGCTTCTTCAACCCGGCGATGGTCGTCCTGGGCGGCGAGGTCGCCGCCGGGCTGGGGCACCCGCTGCTGGCCGAGATCCGCAGCGTCGTCTACCGGCGGTCCCTGCCCCTGGCCACCGGCAACCTGCCGATCGTGCTCTCCGAGCTCGGTGCGCAGGCCGGTGTCGTGGGTGCGGCGCGGATGGCCTCGGACTCGGTGCTGTCTCATGACTGAGCGGGGCGACGCAGCGGCGCAGCCGCTTCTCGTGATGACGGGCATCGTCAAGGAGTTCCCCGGCGTCCGCGCCCTCGACGGTGTCGACCTCGACGTCCGACCCGGCGAGGTGCACGCCCTGCTCGGCCAGAACGGCGCGGGCAAGTCGACCCTCATCAAGGTCCTGGCCGGGGCGCACCAGCCCGACGCCGGCACGATCACCTGGCGCGGCGAGCAGGTGCGGCTGGGCAACCCGCAGGCCGCGATGCGTCGCGGCATGGCGACGATCTACCAGGAGCTCGACCTGGTCGACGGCCTCACCGTGGCCGAGAACATCTACCTCGGCCACGAGCGGTCGACCGCCGGCTTCACCACCCCCGCCACCACGCGCGGTGCCGTCCGCGAGCTGCTGACGCGGCTCGGGCACGGGGACATCCCGCCCGGTCGCGAGGTGGGCCGGCTGTCCGCCGCCGGTAAGCAGATCGTGAGCATGGCGCGCGCCCTGTCGCACGACGCGCGGCTGATCGTCATGGACGAGCCGTCGGCGGTGCTGGACTCGGCCGAGGTCGAGAACCTCTTCCGGGTCATCCGCGACCTGACCGGCGACGGAGTGGCCGTCGTCTACATCTCCCACCGCCTGGAGGAGATCCGCGAGATCGCCGACCGGGTCACGGTCCTCAAGGACGGGCGAACCGTCGCCACCGGCCTGCCGGTCGCCGACACGCCGACGCCGGACCTCATCCGCCTCATGACCGGCCGCAGCATCGAGTACGTCTTCCCGGTCGCCGAGGAGCAGTCCGACGGCGAGCCCGTCCTCGAGGTCCGCGGCCTGTCCCGCCGCGGCGAGTTCAGCGACGTGACCCTGACGGTGCGGGCCGGCGAGATCGTGGGCCTCGCCGGACTGGTCGGCTCCGGCCGGTCGGAGATCCTCGAGACCGTCTACGGTGCACGCCGCGCGACCACCGGGACGGTGTCGGTGGCCGGCCGGTCCCTGCGCAACGGCTCGGTCCGGGCCGCCGTGCGCGCCGGGGTGGGGCTCGCCCCCGAGGAGCGCAAGAGCCAGGGGCTCCTGCTCGACCAGTCGGTCGCCCGCAACGTCAGCCTCGCCAGCCTCGGCCGGTTCGCGCGCTCGGGGTTCCTGCGCCGCGCCGACGAGGTGGCCGCGGCGGAGGAGCACACCCGGGCGCTCGACGTCCGGCCGGCAGGCGTCGCCAGGCCGGTCCGCACGCTGTCCGGCGGCAACCAGCAGAAGGTCGTCCTGGCCCGGTGGCTGCTGCGCGGCTGCCGCGTGCTGCTCCTGGACGAGCCGACCCGCGGCGTCGACGTCGGCGCACGGAGCGAGATCTACGCACTCGTGCGGCGGCTCGCCGACGACGGCGTGGCCGTGCTCGTCGTCTCCAGCGAGGTCACCGAGGTCCTGGGCCTCGCCGACCGGGTCCTCGTGATCAGCGAGGGCCGGGTCGTGCACGAAGGTCCCACCGACCAGATCGACGAGCACCAGGTCCTCGACCTGGTCATGGAAGGAGCTCCGGCGTGACCGAGCAGAGGACACCCAGCCCGACGTCGCAGGCGCCTCCCCCCGACGAGCACAGTCGCGTGGAGGCAGCGGCTGCCGCCGCCGGCGGCCCCAGGGCGGACTCCCCCCTCGTCCGGTTCCTCGGCAGCTCCGCCGGCCGCAACCTGGGGCTCGTGATCGCCCTCGTGGTGCTCATCGTCGTCGGGATCGTCACCGGTGGAGACCGGTTCGCGAGCACGAACAACCTCCTCACGATCCTCCGGCTCGCCTCGGTCATCGGCGTCGTGAGCATCGGGATGACCTTCGTCATCACCGGAGGGGGCATCGACCTGTCCGTGGGCGCCATCGTGGCGCTCTCGTCGGTGTGGAGCACCACGCTGGCCACCCAGACGATGGCGACCGACACGCACTGGGTCGTGATGGTCTTCGCCGCGGTCGCGGTCGGCGGTGTCTGTGGTCTCGTCAACGGCCTGCTCATCGCCTACGGCGGGTTGGCGCCGTTCATCGCGACCTTGGCGATGCTGGCCGGCGCGCGTGGTCTCGCCGAGATCATCGCCGAGCGCAAGACGCAGATCGTCACGGTCCGGCCGTTCGTCGACTTCTTCGGTGGCGACGTCCTCGGAATCCCCGGTCTGGTGATCATCTTCGCGCTGGTCTCGGTCGTCGGCTGGGTCCTGCTCAACCGCACGACCTTCGGCCGGCGCACCCTCGCGGTCGGCGGGAACGCCGAGGCGGCGCGTCTCGCCGGCATCGACGTCCGCCGGCACACCGCACTGCTCTACGTGCTGCTGGGCGTGGCCTGCGGCATCGCCGCGGTCATGATCGTGGCCCGCACGACGACCGGCAGCTCGACCCACGGAACGCTCTACGAGCTCGACGCGATCGCCGCCGTCGTCATCGGCGGCACGCTGCTGACCGGCGGTCGCGGAACGATCGTGGGCACGGTCTTCGGCGTCCTCATCTTCACGACGCTGACCAACGTGTTCACCATCAACAACCTCAACACCTCGACCCAGGCCGTGGCGAAGGGCGCCATCATCGTCGCCGCCGTCCTGCTGCAGCAACGCGTGGGGAGGCGCGGCTCCTCCACCTGACTCCCGCCGCCGGCGCGCAGTCGCCGGCGGCCTCCACCCTCCGTTCCACCCGCCCGGTCACGGGACCTGGTCGGTCGTACGCATCCTGAAGGAGAACCCATGTTGTCGCGTCCCACCACCCCGCTGCGGCGGCTGCTCATGTCCAGCGGCGCGCTGCTGGCGGCGACTGCAGTCCTCGTCGGCTGCACCAGCAATGAGAAGGAGCCGGCCGCCGGCTCCGGTTCCGGCAACGACAGCACCGGCGGCGCTGCCGTGAGCAACAACGACGAGCCCGGCGACCAGGTCGTCATCGGGTTCTCCGGACCGCAGGCCGACCACGGGTGGTTGGCCGCCATCAACTCCGCGGCGACGGCCGAGGCCGACAAGTACGAGGACGTCGAGCTGCGGGTCGCCGAGGGGACCAACGACGCCAACCTGCAGATCAGCCAGATCGAGACCTTCATCAACGACAAGGTCGACGCGATCGTGCTGCTCCCGACCGACGGCGCCGCGCTGACCGACGTGGCGATCAAGGCGATGGAGGCCGGGATCCCGGTCATCAACGTCGACCGCGAGTTCTCCTCGCCGTTCGCCGCCCGCACCACCATCCTCGGCGACAACTACGGCATGGGTGTCTCGGCCGGCACGTACGCCTGCCAGGTGAAGGAGGAGAAGAGCCTCACCGACCCGGTCATCGCCGAGATCGCGGGCATCGACGCGCTCCCGCTGACGCAGGACCGTTCCCGGGGCTTCGCCGACGCCCTGAAGGCCTGTGGCGAGACGGTCGACAACCGGGTCGCCGCCGAGTTCACGGTCGAGTCCGGTGAGGAGCAGGCCTCCAACCTGCTGCAGGCGGCCCCGAAGATCGACATCATCTGGAACCACGACGACGACCAGGGTGTCGGCGTCAAGGCGGCCTTCGACAACGCCAACCGCAACGAGTTCGCCTTCATCGGCGGCGCCGGTTCGGCCAACGCGATGCGCTGGATCCAGGACGGCGAGATGGCGGCCACCGTGCTCTACCCGCCGACCCAGGCGGCGGACGGCATCCGGCTGGCGAGGCTGATCGCCCAGGACAAGGGTCTCTCGGACCTGGTCCAGGTCGAGGTGCCCAAGCGCATCGTGCTGAACGCTCCCGTGGTCACCAAGGACAACGTCGAGGAGTACCTGCCCCTCGGTTTCGAGTCCTGACGCCCGACGCACAGCACGCCAAGAGGGGAGCGTCATGACCGACGGAACACCGACTCTCGGGGTCGGGATGGTCGGCTACGCCTTCATGGGAGCGGTGCACTCGCAGGCCTGGCGAACGGCAGGTCGGTTCTTCGACCTGCCGCTCGCCCCGGCGATGACCGTGCTCTGCGGCCGGGACCATGCGGCTGCCTCGGCGGCGGCCGAGCGCATGGGATGGGCATCGGTGGAGACCGACTGGAAGGAGCTCGTGTCGCGCGACGACGTGCAGCTGGTGGACATCTGCACGCCGGGCGACAGCCATGCCGAGATCGCCATCGCGGCGCTCGAGGCGGGCAAGCACGTCCTCTGCGAGAAGCCGCTCGCGAACACGGTGGCCGAGGCGGAGGCGATGGTCGAGGCGGCCGCCGCGGCCGAGGCGCTGGGCGTGCGGTCGATGGTGGCCTTCAACTACCGCCGGGTGCCGGCCGTCGCGCTCATGCGACGGCTGGTGGCCGACGGGAAGGTCGGCACGGTCCGCCACGTCCGGGCGCAGTACCTGCAGGACTGGCTCGTCGACCCGACGTTTCCTCTCGTGTGGCGGCTGCGCAAGGAGCGGGCCGGCTCGGGGGCGCTCGGTGACATCGCTGCGCACATCATCGACGTCGCGCAGCACGTCGCCGGGTCGGTGATCACCGGGGTCAGCGGGCTCACCGAGACCTTCGTCAAGGAACGCCCCCTGCCGGACCAGTCGTCGGGACTGGCCGCGTCCCGGGGCAGCGGCACCGGCGAGGTCACCGTCGACGACGCCGCGCTGTTCCTGGCGCGGTTCGGCTCCGGCGCGATCGGCTCGTTCGAGGCGACGCGGTTCGCGACCGGGCGGAAGAACGCCATGCGCCTGGAGGTCAACGGCTCCGAGGGGAGCCTCGCGTTCGACTTCGAGTCGATGAACGAGCTGTCGTTCTACGACGGCCGCGAGGAGCCCGAGACCGCCGGCTTCCGGCGCATCCTGGTCACCGAGCCCGGCCACCCGTACGCCGAGGCCTGGTGGCCGCCGGGTCACGGGTTGGGGTACGAGCACACCTTCACCCACGAGGTGGTCGACCTCGTCACCGACCTCGGTGCCGGGCGCTCACCGAGCCCGTCGTTCGCCGACGGGCTGCAGGTGCAGCAGGTGCTCGCCGCGGTGGAGCGCTCGGCCTCGCACGCGAGTGGCTGGGAGAACGTCGCCGGGTAGCCGCCGCCGGCGGCCCACGGACAGGTGGGGGCGCCTCCCCGCATGGGGCGCCCCCACCTCCTGACGAGTATGAGCACCGAACACCACGGACGTCCTGACGAGGAGCAGATCGACATGAGCCGACCGATCACCCTGTTCACCGGCCAGTGGGCCGACCTGCCGTTCACCGAGATGTGCCGGCTGGCCTCCGAGTGGGGCTACGACGGCCTCGAGGTCGCCTGCTGGGGCGACCACCTCGACGTGCAGCGGGCCGCCGAGGACGACGGCTACGTCCGCGACAGGCTGGACCTCCTCGCCAAGCACGACCTCCGGCTGTTCGCGATCTCCAACCACCTCACCGGGCAGGCCGTCTGCGACGACCCGATCGACGAGCGGCACCGCGGGATCCTCTCGGACCGGGTGTGGGGCGACGGTGACCCGGAAGGGGTCCGCCAGCGCGCCGCCGAGGACATGAAGACCACCGCGCGCGCCGCCCGGCGCCTGGGGGTGGACACCGTCGTGGGGTTCACGGGCTCGAAGATCTGGAAGACCGTGGCGATGTTCCCGCCGGTTCCGACCTCGATGGTCGACGACGGCTACCAGGACTTCGCCGACCGCTGGAACCCGATCCTCGACGTGTTCGACGAGCAGGGGGTGCGGTTCGCGCACGAGGTCCACCCCAGCGAGATCGCGTACGACTACTGGACGACCCAGCGCGCGATGGAGGCCATCGGGCACCGGCCGGCGTTCGGCCTGAACTGGGACCCGAGCCACTTCGTCTGGCAGGACCTCGACCCGGTCGGGTTCCTCTGGGACTTCAAGGACCGGATCTACCACGTCGACTGCAAGGACGCGAAGCGGCAGGTGGGCAACGGACGCAACGGGCGGATGGGCTCCCACCTCGCCTGGGCCGACCCCCGGCGCGGCTGGGACTTCGTCTCGACCGGCCACGGTGACGTCCCGTGGGAGGCGTGCTTCCGGATGCTCAACACCATCGGCTACGACGGCCCCATCTCGATCGAGTGGGAGGACGCCGGCATGGACCGCCTGGTCGGCGCGCCCGAGGCCCTGGAGTTCGTCCGGCGGCTGGCCTTCGACCCGCCCGCGGCCGCGTTCGACGCCGCCTTCACCAGCGGCTGATGCCAGGGCGGGCGTGCACGGTGACGGCGTAGCCGCAGCCGTCCCGCCACGGCTCGCCGTCCCACGTCGCCAGCCGGCGCAGGCGCTCGAGTCCTGCGGCGGCGGCCCACCGGTCGTAGTCGTCGATGTCGACCACGGCGCCGCTCGGGGGGAGGTGCGCCCGGTCCAGCCCGAAGCCGGCGACCAGCAGACCGCCGGGAGCGACGTGCGCGGCGACCCGCTCGACCACGACGCTCTCGGTGCCCTCGGCGACGAGCGGCACGATGTTGCCGGCCATGACGACGAGGTCGAAGCCGGCCTCGCCGCCTGCCTGCAGGTCGAGCCCGGCGAGGTCGGCCTGCAGCCACCGCAGCCCCGGCGCGCGCTCGCGCGCCACCTCGAGCATCGAGGCGTCCAGGTCGGCGCCGGTGACGTCGTAGCCGAGCTCGGCGAGCCGGATCGCGACCCGGCCGGTGCCGCAGCCGGCGTCCAGGACGCGTGACCCGGGCGGGGCCAGCGCGGCGCAGAACGCGGCCTCGCCGTGCACGTCGGTGCCGGCCGCGGCCAGCGCGTCGAACCTGGCTGCGTAGTCGCGCCCGTCCGCACCTCCCGTGGCGTCGGTCCACCGGGTCACGGGAGACTCCTTCCATGGCACTGCTGACGACGGCCTGGCTGCGTGCGGAGTTCGCTCGGCGTCTCTCGGTCATGTACGGCGGCGAGGTGCCGGCGTACACCACGCTCGTCGAGGTCGCCTCCGAGGTGAACGCCGAGGTCCTCGGGCGCGAGGGTACTGCGGCCGAGCGGCTCGGCAGCATCGCGCGGGTGACCGCGGAGCGGCACGGGGCGATCCGCGTCGGCAGCCCGGCGGAGCTGGCCCGAGGTGGGCCGGCTGTTCGCGGCGATGGGGATGTACCCCGTCGGCCACTACGACCTGCGCGACACCGGCCCCACGCCGCTGCCCGTCGTGTCCACGGCCTTCCGGCCGGTCGAGCCGGTCGAGCTGGCCGCGAACCCGTTCCGGGTGTTCACCTCGGTGCTCGTGCCCGAGGACCGCAGGTTCTTCGATGCGGACCTCGGGTCGCGGGTCCAGGCGTTCGTGTCGGCGCGCTCGCTGTTCCCTCCCGAGCTGCTCGACCTCGCGGACCGGGCCGTGGCCCAGGACGGGCTGGACGCCCCGGACGCGGAGCGCCTCGTCGACCTGGCCACCGCGGCGTTCGCCCTGTCGGGCGAACCGATCGACAAGGCCTGGTACGACGAGCTGGCCGAGGTCTCCGGGGTGGCGGCCGACATCGCCGGCGTCACGACGACGCACGTCAACCACCTGACCCCGCGGGTGCTCGACATCGACCTGCTCTACGCCCGCATGCAGCAGCGCGGCGTCACGATGATCGACGAGATCCAGGGTCCGCCGCGCTGGGCCGGGCCGGACCTGCTGCTGCGCCAGACCTCGTTCCGGGCGCTGGCCGAGCCGCGCCCGATGCGGCAGCCGGACGGCTCGGTCTCGCCCGGTGAGCTGCGGGTGCGCTTCGGCGAGGTGGAGGCGCGCGGCATCGCCCTCACGCCGGCGGGGCGCGAGGTGGTCGACGCCCTGCCGCCCGACCCGCAGGCGTGGGCGGCTGCCCTGCCGGGCTCCGAGGCCGGCCTCGCGAGCGCGGACCTGGCCTGGTTCACGGCCCGACCGGCCGCCGCGGCGGCCGGCCACCTCCTGGGCGGCCGTACACCGCCGGCCGGCCGCGACGCGCTCGTGGCCGAGGGCTGGGTCGAGCTCGACCCGGTGGTCTACGAGGACTTCCTGCCGCGGTCGGCCGCCGGCATCTTCCGGTCCAACCTCATGGAGGACGCGACCACCGACGCCGACGCCGAGGGCGTCCTCCGCGATGCCGACTGGCTGGCGGGCGTGCTCGGCCGGCCGGTCCACGACCCGATGGACCTCTACGCCGCGCAGGTCGAGCAGTCCTGGGCGCGCACGCGGGCCGCCCGGTGACCCCGGACCTCGCGGCGCTGGCTGCCGGGCTGCCCGCCGGTGCGGTCCTCGGGCCGGACGACGCCGCCGGGCTCGTGCCCTACGCGACGCCGTGGCGCGGCCCGGCCGGACGCGCGGCCTGGGTGGCCCGCCCCGCCGACCTGGAGCAGCTGCGGGACGTGGTGCGCTGGGCCGTCCGGGAGCGCGCCCCCTTCGTGGCGCAGGGCGCGAACACCGGCCTGGTCGGGGCCTCGGTGCCCGGCTCCGGCGGCGGCACCGGGGTGCTGAGCCTCGCGCGCATGACCGCCCCGCTGACCGTGCACGCCGAGGACCGCGCGGTGACTGCCGGCGCCGGGGTGCTGCTCTCGGCGGTGGCGGCAGCGGCGGCACCGGAAGGTCTCGAGCTGCCCGGTCGACCTGTCGTCGGACCCGTCGGTGGGCGGGCTCGTGGCGACCAACGCGGGGGGCGCCCGGGTGCTCCGGCACGGCGACGTGCGGCACCGTCTGCTCGGCCTGCAGGTGGTGCTGGCCGACGACGACGCGACCGTGGTGGGCGACCTGCGGCCGCTGCGCAAGAAGAACGACGACCTGCGCCTCGCCGACCTCGCGATCGGCTCGGCGGGGCTGCTCGGCGTCGTCACGGCCGCCACCTTCGAGCTCGCGCCCGGTCCCCGCCGAGCGGGCGACGGCGCTGCTGGTGCCGGCCGCGCCGCCGGCCGAGGTGTGCGCAGCGCTGGAGCGCGCACTCGGCCCGGCACTCGGCGCGCTGGAGCTGGTGTCCGGCACCGCGCTGCGGCTGACCGTCGCCCACGTCGACGCCGTCGCCGACCCGTTCCCCGGCCGGGAGCCCGACCTGGTCCTGCTCGTCGAGGCCGAGGGCCGGGGCGCCCGTGACCTGCTGCTCGGCCGCCCTCGAGTCCCTCGGCGACCTGCTCGACGACGCCGCGCTGATGCCGCCGGCGCGGGCATGGGGCCTCCGGCACGCGGTCAGCGAGGCACTGGCCCGGGCCGGCACCGTGCTCGGGCTCGACGTGTCGGTGCCTCGCGGCGCGCTGGCCGACGTGCGGGCCGAGGCGGCCCGGGTGGTGCGTGACCTCGCACCCGGCGCGGTGCTGGCCGACTTCGGCCACCTCGGTGACGGCGGGCTGCACCTCAACGTCGTCCTGCCGGACGGTGCCGACGCGGCGGACCTGCGCGCGCAGGTGTACGAGGTGGTCGCCCGGCACGGCGGTGCGTTCTCGGCCGAGCACGGCCTCGGTCCGGTGAACCTGGCGTGGTGGAGCGCCCGGACCGCACCCGGCGCACAGGCGGCACTGGCTGCGGTGAAGCGCGCGATGGACCCGTACGGTCTGCTCGGCACCGACGAGCTGCGTGCCGCGCTCACGACCACCCCGGAGGGGACCCGATGACCACCACCACGCTGCCGACGCCCGACGAGCTGCGGGCGGTCGCGCGCCGCGCCCTCGACCGCTGCGGGGTCGACGTCACGGCCCTCGGCGGCGACCGCATGGGCCGCACGCCGGTGCTCGGCAGCGAGCTGCTCCCGGTGGCCTGGTCGACCCCGGACGAGGTCGACGCCGCGGTGGCCGCGGCGCACGAGGCGTTCCTCGTCTGGCGGGTCACGCCGGCGCCGGTCCGGGGTGCGCTGGTCAAGCGGCTCGGCGAGCTGCTGCGCGAGCACCTCGAGGACCTGGCCGACCTGGTGTCGCTGGAGGTCGGCAAGATCCGCTCGGAGGCGCGGGGTGAGGTCCAGGAGATGGTCGACATCTGTGACTTCGCGGTCGGGCTGTCCCGTCAGCTGTACGGCCGCACCATGCCCTCGGAGCGGCCCGGCCACCGCCTCGCCGAGACCTGGCACCCGCTGGGCGTGGTCGGTGTGATCAGCGCGTTCAACTTCCCGGTGGCCGTGTGGTCGTGGAACACCGCGGTCGCACTCGTGTGCGGCGACCCCGTCGTGTGGAAGCCCTCCGAGCTCACCCCGCTCACCGCGGTCGCCTGCAGCGCGCTGCTCGACCGGGCGTCGGCCGACGTCGGGGCACCGGCCGGTCTGGGCCGGCTGGTGCTGGGCGATGCCTCGGTGGCCGAGCGGCTGGTCGACCACCCGCTCGTGCCGCTCGTGAGCGCCACCGGGTCGGTGCGGATGGGGCGAGCCGTCGGCCCGCGGGTGGCGGCGCGGTTCGGGCAGAGCCTCCTCGAGCTCGGCGGCAACAACGCCACGGTCGTGACCGCCTCGGCAGACCTGGACCTCGCGGTCCGCGGGATCGTCTTCGCCGGAGCCGGCACTGCCGGGCAGCGGTGCACCACGCTGCGACGGCTGATCGTCCAGGAGTCCGTCGCGGACGAGCTGGTCGAGCGCGTGGTGTCGGCCTACCGGCGGCTACCGGTCGGCAACCCGTTCGCGGCCGGCACCCTCGTGGGGCCGTTGGTGAACGAGAAGGCGTTCGCGGCCATGGTCCGCGCCCTCGACGACGTGCGCGCCGACGGTGGTGAGGTCCTGGTCGGCGGCGACCGGCTGCTCGCCGACGCGGCGCCGGATGCGTACTACGTCGCTCCCGCGGTGGCCAGGTCGACCTCCCAGGGTGACGTGGTGCGGCGTGAGACGTTCGCACCGCTGCTGCACGTGCTCACCTACGGCGACCTGGACGAGGCGGTCGCGCTGCAGAACGGCGTGCCGCAGGGCCTGTCGTCCTCCATCTTCACCGCGGACCAGGCCGAGGCGGAGCGCTTCCTGGCCCCGGACGGCGCCGACTGCGGCATCGTCAACGTCAACATCGGCACCTCCGGGGCCGAGATCGGCGGCGCGTTCGGCGGCCAGAAGGAGACCGGTGGCGGGCGCGAGTCCGGGTCGGACTCGTGGAAGGCGTACATGCGCCGCGCCACCAACACCGTCAACTACAGCGGTGCGCTGCCCCTCGCCCAGGGCGTCGACTTCTCCGTCTGAGGGCCCAGGACGGCCCGTTCACCCGTCGGCAGCCCGGTGCGGACGGTCGGGCAGGGGGGCGGGCACGCCGGCACGCAGGAGGCCGAGCTCGGGCATGTCCGAGTACGCGGCGGCGTACTCCCCGGCGCGGACCTGGAAGGACTCGCGCCAGAACCCGGCGCCCGGGTGGTCCCCGTCGACCGCGTCGAACCAGGCCCGCCACACCTGGGCGTGCCGGTTCGCGGGGTCGCGGGTGAAACGCTCCAGCGCCTGCTGCGAACGCCAGTACTGCACGACCAGCCCGTGGCGGCCGCCGTGGTGCTGGTAGCCGAGCAGGCCGTTGCCGGGGTCCTTCTCTATCTCGGCCAGGACGCGCTGCAGCTGCCTGAGCGCCGTGCGCGCGCGGCGGGACCGCAGTCCGCGGTCGACCCTCGCACCGACGAGCAGGACCACGAAGTCACCGTCGACGTGTGAGGTCCACCGGCCCACGTTCTCCCGCACGACGCCTCCCGCCGGAGGTAGGTGTCTCCTGCCGCCCGACGCTATCCAGCGACCGGAGGGCCTCGACAGGTGCAAACGCACCGTGCGGGGGCGGGATGCCCGAGACGCACTGGATGTCCCGGCGACGACGGCCGGCCGCCGATCACCGCTCAGATATAGCGCCGATCGGTGGTAACAGGGTCGTCACGAACCAGTATCGATGCGATCAGCATGCACACCAAGTACCGCCGATCGGCGCTAACTTCGCCGCACCCGACCCACCAGAGGGAGCACTCGATGACGCGTAGGACCAGAACCGCGCGGGGGCTGGCCGTGGTGGCCGCCCTGGCCATCACGGCGGCCGGCTGCGGCAGCGGCGACGGAGGCGAGGGCCCGGGCAAGGCCGACGCGTCCGGCCCGGTCGACGGCGGGACACTGACGTTCCTCACCCTGCAGGACCAGTTCCAGCACCTCGACCCGCAGCGCAACTACACGGGGGAGGACCTTGCCTTCGCGAACGGGTACCTCCAGCGGACCCTGACCGCCTACGGGTACAGCCCGGACGGCGACCTGGCGACCGGGCTGGTTCCGGACCTGGCCACCGACACCGGTCAGGCGTCCGACGGCGCGAAGACGTGGACCTTCACCCTGAAGGAGGGGGTGACCTTCGAGGACGGTGCGCCCATCACCTGCGCCGACGTCAAGTACGGCGTCTCGCGCACGTTCGCGACGGACGTCATCACCGACGGCCCGACGTACGCGATCTCGATGCTCGACATCCCGACCGACAAGGACGGCAACAGCGTCTACAAGGGCCCGTACACGACCGAGGACAACGACACCGCCGCCTTCGACAAGGCGGTCGAGTGCCCCGACGACCGGACCGTCGTCTTCCACCTCAAGTCCCCGGTGGGCGACTTCAACTACACGGTGACGCTGCTGGCGTTCAGCCCGGTGCCGAAGTCTGCCGACACCGGTGAGAAGTACGACGACCAGCCCGTCTCGAGCGGCCCGTACAAGATCGAGAGCTACGACAAGGGCAGCCAGCTGACCCTCGCCCGCAACGAGAACTGGAGCAAGGACACCGACGACTACCGTCCGGCGCACCCGGACCGCATCGTCGTGAAGTTCGGCCTCGAGACGGCGGTGATCGACCAGCGGCTGATCCAGGACGCCGGCGAGGACCAGCAGGCCCTCACGGTCGGCGACACGATCGACCCGTCGAACCTGTCCACCGTGTTCAGCTCGGACCGCTTCGCCGCCCGCCGGACCAACGAGCTCGACCCGTTCGTCCGCTACCTCGCCGTGAACACCCAGAAGGTGCCCAACCTCGAGCACCGGAAGGCGATCGCGGTCGCCCTCGACCGGGAGCAGCTGCGCACGGTGGCGGGCGGCGAGTTCGCGGGCGACCTGGCGGACGGCGTCGTCAAGCCCAACCTGCCCAAGGACTACGCGGAGTCGGGCATGTGGGACTCCCTGCTCGGGGTGGACGTGCCGGACTCGGGCGACCCCGAGGCGGCCAAGAAGCTGATCGCCGACTCCGGCGAGCCGATGCCGACCCTGCAGTACGACTACCCGCAGACCGACGCCAACGACAAGGGTGCGGCCTCGATGGTCGCGTCGCTCGCCCGCGCCGGGATCAAGGTGCGCCCCAACCCGATCGAGGCCGGGCAGTTCTACGGCATCGTGCTCGACCCGGCCAAGGAGGGCGCGCTGGTCCTCGCGGGCTGGGGGCCGGACTGGTCGAACGCCTCTACCGTGATCCCTGAGCTGTTCACCCCGACGGGCGGCTTCGACCTCTCGCACGGCGACGACAAGGCGTTCAACCAGAAGGCCGCCGACGCCAAGGCGATGACCGACCGCGACGCGCAGGCCGAGGTCTGGAAGGAGCTCAACCGGGAGGCGATGGCCAACGTGTGGGTGATCCCGACCAGGTTCGGCCGCGACCAGCGGCTGGCCGGGTCGAAGGTGGGCTCGGCCTCCGGCAAGGACGGCGGGGTGTACCTGTGGGCACCCTTCGGGTCCTGGCCGTACGGCGACCTCTACGTCCGTAGCTAGGGGCCGGCCGCCGCGGAGCGACGCGACCCGGGACCGCCGCCGTACTGGCCCGGTGGCGGCCCGGGGAGGGGCAGGGGCGTGCCGGCCCCTGCCCCTCGGCGTGCCTCAGGCGGCGCGGGGACGCGTCACCACGGCCCGGTGGTGAGCGAGGCGCGGGTCGGCTGGCGGTCGTCGGCCACCAGCGAGATGGCGGTGTTCCGCAGCGGCTCGAGCTCCGCGGCGAGCGCGTCGACGTCGACGCCGGCCGACGCCAGGAGCCGCTGCGCCGCGCGGGCGGCCGTCTTGCAGGTCCTGACAACGTCGTGGGCCGCGGTCGTGGTGCGCAGCAGGTGCGACCGGCCGTCCTGGGGATGGGGGACCCGCTCCACGAGGCCGGCGGCGACCAGCTCGTTGAGCCGGTTGCGCAGGGTGGTGGCCGGGACCCCCATCGCGGCCTGCAGGTCGGACGGGGTGACCGGCTGCAGCCGGTGCAGCATCAGCAGCGTCCCGGTCTGGAACGGCGCGACCCCGCGCTTCTCCAGCTCCTGGTCGAAGAGCTGGCTGACCCACGCGTTGGTGATCGCCAGGCTCAGGGCGAAGGGCGGCGACCCGCTTCGCGATGGCATGAGCCGATGCTAGGGGTGGCCCCGCTGGACGCGGCGGATCGGTCAGCGTTCGACCAGCACCGCGATCCCCTGTCCCACGCCGATGCACATGGTGGCGACCGCGCGACGCGCGTCACGCAGCTCGAGCTCACGGGCCGCGGTGAGGACGAGGCGCGCACCGCTCATGCCGAGCGGGTGCCCCAGCGCGATGGCGCCACCGTTGGGGTTCACGTGCTCGGCGTCGTCCGGCAGCCCGAGGTCGCGCAGGACGGCCAGGGCCTGCGCGGCGAACGCCTCGTTGAGCTCGACGACGTCGAGCGCCGTGACCTCGAGCGCCGGCCCGGTCGAGCAGCCGCCGGGTGGCCGGCACGGGGCCGAGGCCCATCACCCGCGGGGCGACCCCGGCCGTGGCCGCGCCGGTGACCCGGGCGATCGGCGTGAGGTCGTAGCGCCGCACCGCCCGCTCGGAGGCGACCAGCAGCGCGGCAGCCCCGTCGTTCACGCCGGAGGAGTTCCCGGCGGTGACCGTGCCGCCCTCGCGGAAGGCGGCCCGGAGTGCACCGAGCGCCTCCGGTGTCGTGACGCGCGGGTGCTCGTCGGTGTCGACGACCGTGGCCTCCCCGCGGCGCGCGTGGACGGTGACCGGCGCGATCTCCTGGCCGAACCGGCCGACGGCCTGCGCGGCGGCCGTCCGCTCCTGCGAGCGCAGTGCGAAGGCGTCCTGGTCGGCTCGCGAGACGCCGCGCTCCTCGGCGACGTTCTCGGCGGTCTGCCCCATGGAGTCGGTGCCGTGCAGCCGTTCCATCGCCGGGTTCACGAACCGCCAGCCGAGGGTCGTGTCGTGCATCGCCACGTCGCGTGCGTAGGGCGCCGTCGCCTTGCCCATGACGAACGGCGCCCGGCTCATGCTCTCGACGCCGCCGGCCACCACGAGGTCGGCCTCGCCGGTGCGGACCGCGCGGGCGGCGATCGCCACGGCGTCGGCGCCGGACCCGCAGAGCCGGTTCACCGTGGTGCCGGAGACCGACGTCGGCAGCCCGGCGAGCAGCAGCGCCATCCGGGCGACGTTGCGGTTGTCCTCGCCCGCCTGGTTGGCGCAGCCGAGGACGACGTCGTCGACGGCGGCCCAGTCGACCGACGGCAGCCGCTCGGTGAGCGTCCGCAGGACATGGGCCGCCAGGTCGTCGGGGCGGACCGGCGCCAGGGCCCCGCCGTACCGGCCGATCGGCGTCCGGACGCCGTCGACGAGGAATGCCTCGGAGGTCGTGCTCATGCCTCTCCTTCCACCGGCAGGAGGGTGCCGGCGATCGTGCGGCTGCGGCCGCGCAGCTCTGCGACCACGGTGCCGTCGCCGCGGCGCACCGACACGTCGTACAGGCCGCTGCGGCCGTGCCGGTGGCGCTCCTCGGCCACCGCCGTCAGCTCGTCCCCGGCGTGCACGGGTGCGACGAACGCGATGTCGCAGCCGGCCGCCACCGTGGGCTGCCCGTAGCTGTTGCACGCGAGCGCGAAGGCGGTGTCGGCGAGCAGGAACACGTAGCCGCCGTGGGCGATGTCGTGACCGTTGACCATGTCCGGCCGGACCGTCATGGTCGCCGTGGCCCGGCCGGGGCCCACGCCGACGAGCGCGACTCCCGCCGCCGCCGAGGCCCGGTCCCCGTCGAGCATCGCCGCGGCGCTGCGCCGGGCGACGTCGTCGGGGTCGGTGGCTGCCCTCACGGGCGCCACCCTAGATCCGCCGCGGTGGCCGGCCGGCCGGGGGAGCGTGACCAGGATGTGACACCGGAGTGCGCAGAGGATCGACGGGTGTCACATACGTCGCGTAGGCTCGGACCGTGGCCACCGAGCAGACCAGCCCCGACGACGCCGCGCGCGAGCGGGAGTTCGACGCGCTCATCACGGCAGACGAGCGCATCGAGCCGCGCGACTGGATGCCCGAGGGCTACCGGAAGACGCTGATCCGCCAGATCGCCCAGCACGCGCACTCCGAGATCATCGGGATGCAGCCGGAGGGGAACTGGCTGACCCGGGCGCCGAGCCTGCGCCGCAAGGCGATCCTGCTCGCCAAGGTGCAGGACGAGGCGGGCCACGGGCTCTACCTCTACTCCGCCGCCGAGACCCTGGGCATCGACCGGGCCGAGCTGCTCGACCTGCTGCACGCCGGCCGGCAGAAGTACTCCTCGATCTTCAACTACCCGACCGTCACGTGGGCCGACATGGGTGCCATCGGCTGGCTCGTCGACGGGGCCGCGATCGTCAACCAGGTGCCGATCTGCCGGTGCTCCTACGGGCCGTACGCGCGGGCCATGGTGCGCATCTGCAAGGAGGAGTCGTTCCACCAGCGGCAGGGCTTCGAGATCCTGCACACGCTCTCCCACGGCACGCCGGCGCAGAAGGCGATGGCCCAGGACGCCGTTGACCGGTGGTGGTGGCCGTCGCTGATGATGTTCGGGCCGCCCGATGACGAGTCGCCCAACTCGGCGCAGTCGATGGCCTGGGGCATCAAGCGGTTCAGCAACGACGAGCTGCGCCAGAAGTTCGTCGACATGACCGTGCCGCAGGCCGAGGTCCTCGGGCTCACGCTGCCCGACCCCGACCTGCACCTCGACGAGGCGAGCGGGCACTACGTGTTCGGTGACATCGACTGGTCGGAGTTCTTCGCCGTGCTCAAGGGCAACGGACCGTGCAACGCCGAGCGCATCGAGCACCGGCGCAACGCCCACGACGAGGGCGCCTGGGTACGCGAGGCCGCGTCGGCGTACGCCGACAAGCAGGCCGTCCGTCAGCGGTCGACGGCCGGTGCCGCATGAGCGACGAGTCGTTGACGGCGGCCGGCGGGCACGGTGCCGTACCGACCGAGGGTGTTCCCGCCGGGCACCAGGACCAGACACCCGCCTCGCGCAACGACTGGCCGCTGTGGGAGGTCTTCGTGCGGTCCCGGCGCGGCCTGAACCACCAGCACGCCGGCAGCCTGCACGCGCCCGACGCGACGATGGCCCTGCGCAACGCCCGTGACGTCTACACCCGGCGCTCCGAGGGCGTGTCCCTGTGGGTGGTCCCGGCGGCCGCGATCGTCGCGTCCAGCCCGGACGAGAAGGACTCGTTCTTCGACCCGGCTGCGGACAAGGCCTACCGGCACCCGACGTTCTACGACATCCCGGCCGAGGTGCAGCACCTGTGAGCCCCGCGAGCCTCGACACGCGCCCCGCCGTCGCGACGTACGCCCTGCGGCTGGGCGACGACGCACTCGTGCTGTCCCACCGGCTGGCGGAGTGGGTGACCCGCGCGCCGCAGCTCGAGGAGGACGTCGCGCTCGGCAACATCGGTCTCGACCTGCTCGGCCAGGCGCGGCTGCTGCTGACCTACGCCGGCGAGGTCGAGGGCGCCGGGCGCTCCGAGGACGACCTGGCGTACCTGCGCGACGAGCGCGAGTTCTGCAACGTGCACCTCGTCGAGCTGCCGAACGCCGACTTCGCGGTCTCGATGGCCCGGCAGCTGTTCTTCTCCACCTACCAGCTCGCGCTGCACCGGCAGCTCGTGGGCAGCACCGACGACCTGCTGGCCGCCGTCGCCGGGAAGGCGGTCAAGGAGGTCGACTACCACCGCGACCATGCGACCCAGTGGGTGCTCCGCCTCGGCGACGGCACCGACGAGTCGCACCGTCGGATGCAGGCCGGCGTCGAGCGGGTGTGGCCGTACGTCGACGAGCTGTTCGCGACCGACGAGGTGGAGCAGTCGCTGGTCGCCGACGGCGTGGCCGTCGACTCCGCCGCGCTGAGGGGCGGCTGGGACGCGTACGTCGACCAGGTGCTCGCCGAGGCCACGCTGCGCCGGCCCGAGGGCCTGCGCACACCGCCCGGCGGGGGCCGCCGCGGCGTGCACACCGAGGCCATGGGCTACCTGCTGGCCGAGATGCAGAGCCTGCACCGCGCCCACCCCGGAGCGTCCTGGTGACCCCCTCCCGCAACGTGTCAGCCGCAGGCGCCGGTATACCGGCGCCAGCGGCTGACAGGTCTGCGGTGTGGGCGGCGGCGGGCGCGGTGATGGACCCCGAGGTTCCGGTGCTGTCCCTCGCCGACCTCGGCGTGCTGCGCGACGTCGAGGTCCGTGACGACGGCTCGGCCGTGGTCACCGTCACGCCGACCTACTCCGGCTGCCCGGCCATGGACGTGATCCGCGACGACGTCGAGCGGGCGGTCCGCGAGATCGGTGTCGAGCAGGTGGAGGTCCGCACCGTGCTCGCGCCGGCCTGGACCACCGACTGGATGACGGAGGCGGGGCGCCGGGCCCTGTCCGAGTACGGCATCGCGCCGCCGGCCGTGCGCGGGTCCGGCCCGGTGGCGCTGTCGCTGTCGGTGCGCTGCCCGCAGTGCGGCAGCCCGCGGACCAGGGAGAGCAGCCGATTCGGGTCCACCGCCTGCAAGTCGCTGTGGGTGTGCGACGAGTGCCGTGAGCCGTTCGACCACTTCAAGGCGATCTAGTGACCACAGGGACCGAGGCGACCGCGACGGTCGTCGACACCGGCAGGCGTCACGGCACGTTCCACGTCCTGCGGGTCGCGTCGGTCGAGCCGCTGACCGACGACGCCGTCGCCATCACCTTCGCCGTGCCCGACGACCTGCGCGCGCTCTACGCCTTCGAGCCGGGGCAGCACCTCACCCTGCGCACCGTCGTCGACGGGGAGGAGGTCCGGCGCAACTACTCGATCTGCGCAGCCGCGACCGAGGGGCGGCTGCGCATCGGCGTCAAGCGTCTCGAGGGCGGCGCGTTCTCCACCCACGCGACGTCGACCCTGCAGGCCGGCGACGAGGTCGAGGTGATGACCCCGACCGGGCGCTTCAGCCCGCGGCTGGACCCGGCCCAGGCACGGCACTACGCCGCCGTCGCCGCCGGCAGCGGCATCACGCCGGTGCTGTCCATCGTCGCGACCGCGCTCGAGGTCGAGCCGCGGAGCACCGTGTCGCTCGTCTACGGCAACCGCACCGCGGGCTCGGTGATGTTCCTCGAGGAGCTCGCCGACCTCAAGGACCGCTTCGCCGAGCGGTTCCGCCTCGTGCACGTGCTCTCCCGTGAGCCGCAGGAGGCCGAGCTGCTCAGCGGGCGCCTCGACCCGCCGAGGCTGCGCCGGCTGCTGGCCGCGCTGGTCCCGCCGGAGACGGTCGACGAGTGGTTCCTGTGCGGCCCGTTCGCCATGGTGCAGGGCGCCGGCGAGCTGCTGGCCGAGCTCGGTGTCGACCCGGCGCACGTGCACACCGAGCTGTTCCACGTCGAGGGCGAGGCGCCGCGCGAGTCCGTCACGCCCGAGCAGGTCCGCGCGGCCGGGACGAGCAGCGTGGTGGTCACCCTCGACGGTCGCGCGTCGACGGTTGCCGTGCCTCGTACGGGCGAGCGCATCCTCGACGCCGTCCTCGCGGTCCGCGCCGACGCGCCCTACGCCTGCAAGGGCGGCGTGTGCGGCACCTGCCGGGCCAAGGTCGTCTCGGGCGAGGTGTCGATGGCACGCAACTACGCCCTCGACCCCGAGGAGACCCGGGCCGGCTTCGTGCTGGCCTGTCAGTCGGTGCCGGTCTCCGACGACGTCGAGCTCGACTTCGACGCCTGAGCGCTGCCGGCACCGGGCTGCGGGCCGGGTGCCGGTGCCTGCTGGTCGCCGGGCGGGGGGCTCGGCTCGGGGCGGGGGCTGGCCGTGATCGTCGTCCGTCGGATCGGCATGCAGAACCTTCCGTCCGCCGTCCGGGTCCGGATGCACGACCGGTGGCCGGGTGCTGGGAGCATGGGCCCATGCGGGTGACAGCGAGGGTCGACTACGCGGTGCGCGCACTCGTCCAGCTGGCCGCCGACGGCAGGGCCGAGCCGGTCAAGGCGGAGCACCTCGCCACCGCGCAGCAGATCCCGCTGAAGTTCCTGCTCGAGATCCTGCGCCAGCTCAAGCAGCACAAGCTCCTCGTCAGCCGGCGGGGTCCCGACGGCGGCTACCTGCTGGCCCGGCCCGCGTCCGAGATCGCGATCGCCGACGTGATCCGTGCGGTGGAGGGCCCGCTGGCCACCGTCCGGGACACCAGCCCGGCCTCACTGGCGTACGACGGCCCCACCGAGGCGCTGCGCACGGTGTGGATCGCGGTCCGGGGCTCGCTGCGGCACGTCCTCGAGGACGTCACCCTGCAGGACGTGCTCTCCGGCCGGCTGCCCCGCCACGTGGTGGCCATCGCCGACCGCTACGGCGCCGACGAACGCCCCTAGAACTGACGGCTGCCGGGGGAGGCGGCGGGGCGGTCGTTGCGGCTAGGTGCCGGGGTGCTGGGCGGGGATGGTGCCCAGCTTGCCGGCCTGGAAGTCCTCGAAGGCCTGCCTGAGCTCGCGCTGGTCGTTCATGACGAACGGGCCCGACCAGGCCACCGGCTCGCGGATCGGGCGCCCGCCGAGCACGAGGACCTCGAGCTCGGGGCTGCGCGACTCCTGCGTCGCGTCGGCGCGCACCGTCACGGTGTCGCCGGTGCCGAGCAGCGCCAGCTGTCCGGCCCGCAGCGGCTGTGCCGCCGGGCCGACAGTGCCGGCACCGGCGAGCGCGTAGACCAGCGCGTTGTAGTCGCGCTCCCAGGGCAGGGTCAGCGAGGCGCCCGGCTGCAGCGTGGCGTGGGTGAGGGTGATCGGGGTGTACGTCGAGCCCGGCCCGACGACGTCGGCACCCGGCAGGCCGCCGGCGATCACCCGGACCAGGGCGCCGCCGTCCTGGGAGGCGAGCAAACCGACCTTGGCGCCGCGGATGTCCTGGTAGCGGGGCTCGGCCCACTTGCGCTCGCGGGGAAGGTTCACCCAGAGCTGGAAGCCGTGGAACAGCCCGCCGCTCATCACGAGCGCCTCGGGCGGGGTCTCGATGTGCAGGATCCCGGAGCCGGCGGTCATCCACTGGGTGTCGCCGTTGGTGATCAGGCCGCCGCCGCCCTGGGAGTCCTGGTGGGCCATCTCGCCGTCGATCATGTACGTGACGGTCTCGAAGCCGCGGTGCGGGTGCCAGGGCGTGCCCTTGGGCTCGCCGGGCGCGTACTCGACCTCGCCCATCTGGTCCAGGTGCACGAACGGGTCGAGGTCGGCGAGGTCGACCCCGGCGAAGGCGCGGCGCACCGGGAAGCCCTCCCCCTCGAACCCGCGCGGGGAGGTGGTGACCGAGCGGACCGGCCGCTCGGTGGCGGACAGCGCCGGGGCGGGCACACGCGGCAGGGCGAGGACGTCTTCGACGGTGACGGCTGGCATGTCCTCCCCAACGCTCGACGGGCCGGCCGGGATTCCGCGGACACCCCGGCACCGCCGGGCCGGCCCTCCGGTGAGAGCGTGGCGCGCGTGGTCGACCCGGGGGAAGCACGCGGCGGAGCGGCGCCCGACGTCGTCGGCGTGGTCCTCGCCGCCGGCGCGGGCACCCGGCTGCGCCCACTGACCGACGTACGCCCCAAGGCCCTGTGCACCGTCGGGGGCCGCAGCCTGCTCGACCTCGCACTGGACCGGGTGGTGCCGCACGTGGGCCGCGTCGCCGTCAACGCCCACCACCACGCCGCCCAGGTCCGGGCGGCCCTGGCCGGCCGACCGGTGCACGTCGAGGTCGAGCACCCTGCGGCGCTGGGGACGGCCGGGGCGGTGGGCAACCTGCGCGGCTGGGTCGACGGGTCCGCGGTGCTGCTGACCAACGCCGACGCCTACTACCCCGACCCGGACGTCGCGGGGGACCTGCTGGCGGGCTGGGACGGCGACCGGCCCCGCCTCCTCTGCGTCCCCGGCGGCACGGAGGGCGTCCTCGACGGGCACCGCTACGTCGGGACCGCGGTGCTGCCCTGGTGGTCGGTCCGCGACCTCGCGCCCCGCCCGTCCGGCCTCTACGAGGTGTCGTGGCGCGCGCTGCACGCGGCCGGCCGGCTCGACCTGGCACTCCGGGACGACCTCGAGGCCGTGGACTGCGGGACCCCCGCCGACTACCTGCGGGCCAACCTGCTGGACAGCGGCGGCCGCTCGGTGATCGAGCCGGGCGCGCAGGTCGAGGGTGAGGTGGTGCGCTCGGTGGTCTGGTCGGGGGAGCGCGTGGAGCCCGGCGAGCGCCTGGTGGACGCCGTGCGCGGCGCCGGGGTCACGCTGCAGCCCCTGGCGGACACGTCGGCGGGGTGAATGACACGGCTGTCATTCGCCCCGTACGATGAGCGCGACCGACCCGGCAGGGGGCGGTCTGCAGCGTGCCGACCTGGTCACGAGGAGAGTTATGGACGCCGCCAACGCCTTCCGGCCCACCGACGCCGGTGCCGGTGAGCAGCTCGGCGACCGCGACCAGCAGATCCTCGCCTTCGAGCGCCAGTGGTGGAAGTACGCCGGCGCCAAGGAGCAGGCGATCCGCGACCTGTTCGACATGTCGGCCACCCGCTACTACCAGGTGCTCAACGCCCTGATCGACCGTCCCGAGGCCCTCGCCGTCGACCCGATGCTCGTCAAGCGGCTGCGCCGCCTGCGCTCGGCCCGCCAGCGCGCCCGATCGGCCCGCCGGCTGGGCATCGAGGTCTGACCGCGACCCGCGCTCCGCGCTCCCCCTGGGAGCCGAGCCGGGGTCGGAGCCCGTCATGAGCCCACCCACACCCCCCGCGGCACCGGCGCCCCGCGCCCGGCGCGGCGCGCACCGCAGCGGACGCAACCCCGCAGCGGCCGTCGTGCCCTCGCTGCTGGCCGTCCTCGCGGTGGCCTCGCTCATCACCTCGCTGGCGGTCTGGCGCGGCGAGTCGCCCGCCCAGCCGGGCGCGGTCGCCTCCACCACCGACACGAGCCGAGAAGCGCTGCGCCGCCCGCCGTCGAGCAGCTCGCCCTCGACCAGCTCGACGCCGTCCGCCTCGTCCGTCTCGTCCGCCTCGACTGCCTCGTCCGCACCGGCCAGCAGCCCGAAGCCCTCGGCGAGCACTGCCCCGGAGCGGTCGACGACTCCCGCACCCGCCACGCCCGCCGGCCGGGACGTCGAGGTGGTCGTGCTCAACCAGACCCGCCGGGCCGGGCTCGCCGGCCAGGTCGCGGCCCGGCTGCGGACGCAGGGCTGGACGGTGCCCGCGGTCGGCAACTTCCGCGGTGTCGTGCCCGCGACCACCGTCTACTACCCGCCGGGTGCCGAGGCCGCGGCGCAGGCCGCCGCCGAGAGCCTGCCCACGGCGCCGCGCATCCGGCCGAGGTTCGGCAACCTCTCGACGAGCCGGCTCACCGTGGTCGTCACCGACTCCTATCCCGGCTGAGCGCGCGCGCCTACGGTGGTGCGCCATGAGCGCGCTTCCCGAGCCGGCCACCGACGACGGTCGCGCCGGGCTCGCGCGGCTGCTGGCAGAGCCGTCGGCCGCGCTGCTCGGCCTGGACTTCGACGGCACGCTGGCGCCGATCGTGCCCGACCCCGACGCCGCCCGCGGCCACCCGGAGGTCCCGGCGGTGCTCTCGCGGCTGGCCGGCCACGGGGTGCGGGTCGCGGTCGTGACCGGCCGGCCGGCCCGCACCGCGGTGGACCTCGGGCGGCTGAGCGAGGTCGAGGGGCTGGTCGTGCTCGGCCACTACGGCCTCGAGCGGTGGGAGGCCGGTGCGGTCACGTCGCCCGCCCACCTCGACGCGGTCGACGAGGTACGCCGTCGGCTGCCGGGCGTCCTCGTCGGGAACGGCGCCCCCGAGGGCACCTTCGTCGAGGACAAGGGGGCGGCACTCGCCGTGCACACCCGCCGGACCGCCGACCCGGCAGGCGTCCTCGAGGCCCTGCGCGCGCCGCTGGGCGCGCTCGCTGACGAGACCGGGCTGGTCGTCGAGCCCGGGCGCTACGTGCTCGAGCTGCGGCCCGCCGGCGGCGACAAGGGCGACGCGCTGCGTGGCCTCGTGGGCGAGCGGTCGCCGTCGGTCGTGGTCTTCGTCGGCGACGACCTGGGGGACCTCGCCGCCTTCGACGCCGTCGACCGGCTGCGGGCCGAGGGCACGCCGGGGCTGCTGGTGTGCAGCGGGTCCACCGAGGTCACCGCCCTGGCCGAGCGCGCCGACCTCGTCGTCGACGGCCCCGAGGGCGTCGTCGCGCTGCTCGCCGCGGTCGCCGAGCACCTCGCGGGCTGACGGCCCCGGGCGCGAGGACGCCGCCAGCGCCCCGACCCGCCGGGTCAGTCGAGGGCGCTGACCTGGTCGGCCAGCCAGCGGCTCGGCGGCAGCCGGGTCGACACCTCGGCCAGCCGCGCGGTGCGCGCCGACCGCTCGCCCGGGTCCATCGAGAGCGCGCGGTCGAGCGCGTCGGCCGTGCCGGAGACGTCGAAGGGGTTCACCAGCAGGGCGTCCTCCCCGAACTCGTCGGCCGCGCCCGCCTCGGTCGAGAGCACGACCACGCAGCCGTTCTCGGAGAGCAGCGGGACCTCCTTGGCCACCAGGTTCATGCCGTCGCGCACCGGGTTGACGAGCAGGACGTCACCGACCCGGTAGAGCGCCAGCGACCGGGCGTAGTCGTCGGTCACGTCGAGCACGATCGGGCGCCAGTCCTCGGTGCCGAACTCGTCCTCGATCTCGGCGGCCAGCCGCTGCACGTGCGCGGTGTACTCGCGGTACTCGGGCAGGTCGTGCCGGCTCGGGTACGCCGAGGCGAGATGGGTGACCCGGCCGCGCCATCGGGGGTACCGGCGCAGCAGCTCGCGGTAGGCGAGCAGGCCGCGGGCGATGTTCTTGCTCAGCTCGGTGCGGTCGACCCGCACGATCGCCTTGCGGTCGCCGAGCTTGTCGCGCAGAGCCGCCAGCCGCGACTCGACGTCGTGGGCGGTCGCCCGCTCGCGCAGCGCCTCGGCGTCGACCCCGAGCGGGTGGACGCCCAGCCGGGTCGTCCGGCCCTCGTGCGTGACCGAGGTCCCCTCGGCGTCGGCCTCGGCGCCGAGCACGTCGACGCAGCAGGCGGCGAACGCCGCGGCCCACCGGCGCGAGTGGAACCCGGCGTGGTCGGCGCCCAGCATGCCCAGCAGCGTGTCGCGCGCGACGGCGGCGGGCAGCACACGGAAGTAGTCGACCGGTGCCCACGGGGTGTGCGAGAAGTGCGCGATCCGCAGGTCCGGCCGCAGCGCGCGCAGCAGGCGCGGCAGCAGCGTCAGGTGGTAGTCCTGCACGAGGACCTTCGCCCCCTCGGCCGCCTCGCTCGCGAGCGCCTCGGCGAAGGCCCGGTTGTAGGTCTCGTAGGACGCCCACTCGCGGCCGAATCCGGCGTCGAAGGCCGGTGCCGTCGGCATGGCGTAGAGCAGGTGGTGGACGAACCACAGCGTGGAGTTGGCCACCGAGTTGTAGGCCCGGTGGAAGGTCGCCGGATCGATGTCCAGCATCCGCACCGCGGTGCCGCCGGTGTCGTGGCCGTCACGGTCGAGCCACCCGTCCGGTGCCTTCCGCGCTGCCGAGCGGTCGCCGTCGGACAGCGCGGCGCAGACCCAGGCCACGTCGTCGCTGGCGAGCCCGGACAGCCCGGACACCAGCCCGCCGCCGCCCCGGCTCGCCTGCAGCGAGCCGTCGTCGAGCTCGCTGAAGGACAGCGGTCCGCGGTTGGAAGCGACGAGGAGGGGCGCGGAACCGAAGGACATGACGCGCACCTTCCCGCCGGGTGGGGCGATCAAGCAACTCGGCGGCCGGTGGCGTAGCCGCCGTCGGCCAGCCCGGCCCGCACCTCGAAGACGTTGCGCGAGGCCGGGTCACCGCTGCGCAGCAACGACCACAGGGCGGCGAGGCCGTAGAGCGGGAGCATCAGCGGTCCGGCGCAGCAGGCGTACTGCGTCGCGTGCCGCGCCTCGTGCACCAGCAGCTGCGGCCGCCTCGCCAGCACGTCGCCGCCGGCGCGGAGCACGACGACGTTGCCGAGGGTGAACGCCGGTGCGGGCACGGGGATCCGGAAGCCGGTCGCCAGCACGAGGCCGTCCGGCCCACGGCGGAACCGGGCCCGGCCGGCCAGCCCCACCAGCAGGCCGAGCGGCGTCGACAGGTTGACCAGGTTGGCCACCTGCCGTACCCGCCACCGCCGCTCCACCCCCGCCAGGGTACGAGCATGCGCGACGTGGCCCCGCTATGGCGTGGGTTGATCGCGCATGCCTGGTGGGGAGGGCGGTGTCTCATGGCGCGGGACCGACTGTCCGCGGGCTGGGCAACCGGCCTACAGTGGTCGCCACAACTGAAGACCGCTCATCCAGAGGGGCAGAGGGAACGGCCCGACGAAGCCCCGGCAACCGCACCGCAGCGACCCGTCCAGACCAGATCTGGCGGCGCACGCGGTCACGGTGCCAACTCCGCCCCGGGGCATGGCGTCACCGGGACAGATGAGGAAGGAACCTCCCATGACCCCCGGTGCCCTCGCACCCGCCGCCTCCCCCACCGCGGCCGCCTCGTCCAGCTCGTCCGGTCCCGACCTCGGCCCGGCCCGGCACCTGTCCTGCCGTGAGTGCGGCGCGACCACGCCACTGGGCCCGTTCTACGCCTGCGGCGAGTGCTTCGGCCCGCTCGAGGTCGCCTACGAGTTCGGCGAGGTCACCCGGGCCTCGATCGAGGCCGGCCCGCAGAACATCTGGCGCTACCGGGGACTGCTGCCCGTGCCCTCCGGCGTGCGCGAGGTCCCCAACCTGGAGCCCGGGTGCACCCCGCTGGTGCCGGCACACAACCTGGCCAGGGCGCTGGGGATGCGGGCCCTGTGGGTCAAGGACGACAGCGCCAACCCCACCCACTCCTTCAAGGACCGGGTCGTCGGCGTCGCGCTGGCCGCGGCCCGCGAGCTCGGGTTCACGGTGCTGGCCTGCCCGTCGACGGGCAACCTCGCGAACGCGACCGCTGCGGCCGCCGCCCGGGCCGGGATCCGCTCGGTGGTGCTCGTGCCGGCCGACCTGGAGCAGCAGAAGATCGTCGCCACCGCGGTGTACGGCGGCACGCTCGTCGCCGTCGAGGGGACCTACGACGACGTGAACCGGGTCGCGTCCGAGCTGGCCGGGGAGCACGAGGACTGGGCCTTCGTGAACGTCAACGTCCGGCCGTACTACGCCGAGGGGTCCAAGACGCTGGGCTACGAGGTGGCCGAGGGGCTGGGGTGGCGGCTGCCGGAGCAGGTCGTGGTCCCGGTGGCGTCCGGCTCGCAGCTCACCAAGATCGACAAGGCGTTCCGGGAGCTGGTGTCGCTGGGCCTGGTCGACGAGTCGCCGTACCGCATCTACGGCGCGCAGGCGACCGGCTGCTCGCCGGTCTCCCGGGCGTTCAAGGCCGGTCACGACGTGGTGCGACCGGTGAAGCCCTCGACGATCGCCAAGTCACTCGCCATCGGCAACCCGGCGGACGGCCCGTACGTCCTCGACACCTGCCGGCGCACGGGCGGCCTGGTCGAGGACGTCACCGACGAGGAGGTCGTCGAGGGCATCCGGCTCCTGGCGCGCACCGAGGGCATCTTCGCCGAGACGGCCGGGGGAGTGACGGTCGCGACGCTGCGCAAGCTGCTCGACGCCGGGCAGCTCGACCCGGACGCCGACACCGTCGTCTTCAACACCGGCGAGGGGCTCAAGACCCTCGATGCCGTCTCGCCGCACGTCGGGCCGGCGGCGACGATCAAGCCGTCGGCCGACGCGTTCACGGCGGCCGGGCTGGCCTGAGCCGGGTGTCCGCGCCCCGTCGGCGGGGCGGCGCCGACCGCTGCCCGGCTGGGCTACACCGACCGATGTCACGGAAACTGCTGACGTCGGGCCCGGCGCGCCTCTACGCTGCGCCTCGGTCGAGCCTCGAGAGCAGCCGCAGACGCGCACGCGAGATTCCCAACCCTGCCGGGTCGGGTCGAGCACGACCCGGGTCCGCGAGGTGCGGGCCTGTCGGCCCAGCACAGCAGGAGACGCACGATGGCTCAGGGCGCGGTCAAGTGGTTCAACAGCGAGAAGGGCTACGGCTTCATCGCGGTCGACGGCGGCGCGGACGTGTTCGTCCACTACAGCGCGATCCAGATGGACGGCTACCGCTCCCTCGAGGAGGGGCAGCGCGTCGAGTTCGAGATCTCGCAGGGTCAGAAGGGTCCGCAGGCCGACTCGGTCCGCGCGGTCTGACCTCCCGTCCGCACGACGGCCCGGCCCCCCTCGGGGGACCGGGCCGTTCGCACGCCGGCGGGCGGGCGGCCCCGGGCGGCCGCACCGGGCCGGCCGCCGGTGCCGAGCGGCTTGCACTCGGCAGGGTCGAGTGCTAATCATGGGGTTAGCACTCTGACATCTTGAGTGACAGAACGACCGGATCCGGCCAGGTGAGGCCGGTGCCAGGGGCGACATCGCCGCCGGTGCCGACCGTCCGTCGCGGGCACCCCCGGATCCCTCCACCCCAGTCGGGAGGACCGGAACCGCATGTCAAAGATCATCGCGTTCGACGAGGAGGCCCGTCGCGGCCTCGAGCGAGGCATGAACCAGCTCGCCGACGCCGTCAAGGTGACGCTCGGCCCGCGTGGCCGCAACGTCGTGCTGGAGAAGAAGTGGGGCGCCCCCACGATCACCAACGACGGTGTGTCCATCGCCAAGGAGATCGAGCTCGAGGACCCCTACGAGAAGATCGGCGCGGAGCTCGTCAAGGAGGTCGCCAAGAAGACCGACGACGTCGCCGGCGACGGCACCACGACCGCCACCGTCCTGGCCCAGGCGCTGGTGCGCGAGGGCCTGCGCAACGTGGCCGCGGGTGCGAACCCGATGGCGCTCAAGCGCGGCATCGAGAAGGCCGTCGAGCGGGTGAGCGAGGAGCTCTCCAAGATGGCCAAGGACGTCGAGACGAAGGAGCAGATCGCCTCCACCGCCTCGATCTCCGCCGCCGACCCCGCCATCGGCGAGATGATCGCCGAGGCCATGGACAAGGTCGGCAAGGAAGGCGTCATCACCGTCGAGGAGAGCAACACCTTCGGGCTCGAGCTCGAGCTCACCGAGGGCATGCGCTTCGACAAGGGCTACATCTCCGGGTACTTCGTCACCGACCCGGAGCGCATGGAGGCCGTGCTCGAGGACCCCTACATCCTCATCGCCAACTCCAAGGTGTCGGCCGTCAAGGACCTGCTCCCGCTGCTGGAGAAGGTCATGCAGGCCGGCAAGCCGCTGGTCATCCTCGCCGAGGACGTCGACGGCGAGGCCCTGTCGACCCTGGTCGTCAACAAGATCCGCGGGACCTTCCGCTCGGTCGCCGTCAAGGCGCCGGGCTTCGGCGACCGCCGCAAGGCCATGCTGCAGGACATCGCGATCCTGACCGGTGGCCAGGTCATCTCCGAGGAGGTCGGCCTCAAGCTCGAGAACGCGGGCACCGACCTGCTCGGCCGCGCGCGCAAGGTCGTCATCACCAAGGACGAGACCACGATCGTCGAGGGTGCGGGTGACGCCGAGCAGATCGCCGGCCGGGTCAACCAGATCCGCGCCGAGATCGAGAAGTCGGACTCCGACTACGACCGCGAGAAGCTCCAGGAGCGCCTCGCCAAGCTGGCCGGCGGCGTCGCCGTCATCAAGGCCGGCGCGGCCACCGAGGTGGAGCTCAAGGAGCGCAAGCACCGCATCGAGGACGCGGTGCGCAACGCCAAGGCCGCCGTCGAGGAGGGCATCGTCGCCGGTGGTGGCGTCGCGCTCCTGCAGGCGTCGACCTCCGCGTTCGACAAGCTCGACCTCGACGCGGACGAGCTGACCGGAGCCAACATCGTGCGCATCGCGCTCGAGGCCCCGCTCAAGCAGATCGCGATCAACGCCGGTCTCGAGGGCGGCGTCGTGGTCGAGAAGGTGCGCAACCTCGAGGTCGGCCACGGCCTCGACGCGGCCACCGGTGAGTACAAGGACATGATCAAGGCCGGCATCATCGACCCGGCCAAGGTCACCCGCTCGGCGCTGCAGAACGCGGCGTCCATCGCGGCCCTGTTCCTCACCACCGAGGCGGTCATCGCCGACAAGCCGGAGAAGGCAGCGGCCGGCGGCGCCATGGGTGGCGGCGACGGCGGCATGGGCGGCATGGACTTCTAGGAGTCCCCACCACCTGCGTCACCAGCACCACCGGTACGTCCCGACGGGCGGTCCTCCTCACGGAGGGCCGCCCGTCGGTGTCTGCGGCCGGGGCCCGGGTCTCCAGCGCTGGGGGGCCGGCGGGCGTACCGTGGCGCCATGCCAGGTACCGGCCGGCGCGCGACGGGGCGCCGGGCGGTGCTGCTCGCCCTTTCGGCGACGCTCGTCGGGTGCGCGTCGTCGGAGCAGGGCACCTCGCCCGGCGCGGACGGGACCAGCGCCGCGCCCAGCCCGCCGACGTCCTCGGCGAGCGGGTCCGTGGACCCCTCGCTGGCCGGGGTCGTGGACCAGGCCCGCGCCGACCTGGCCGCCCGGCTGGGGGTGGCCGGGTCCAGCCTCACGGTCGTCTCCGCGGAGGTCGTGACCTGGCCGGACGCCGGGCTCGGCTGCCGGAAGCCGGGCATGGTCTACGCGCAGGTGGTCACCGACGGCTCCAGGACCGTCCTGGAGCACGACGGAACCCGCTACGACTACCACACGGGCGGGCGGACCGCCGTGCCGTTCCTCTGCGAGCACCCCGGGTAGCCGCTGCGGCCGCGGGGCCGGCCGCAGCGGCGCCGGGTCAGCGGTTGTCCACCTCGACCAGGGTCAGGCCCATCAGGCCCGAGGGCCCGGTGTGCGAGACCGCGCCCAGCCCCCAGGTGCCCGCGGCGCCGGTCCAGCTCGCCGTGACCGTGCCCGTCTCGCCCGCGACGGCCGAGGCCGGCGCGGAGGTGATCTGCAGGCTGCCGCCGCCAGGCGTGGCGGGGACGACCCAGGAGGACAGCCGGTAGTCGGCCGTCGGGCCCACGGTCTGCCAGCCGTGCACGTACAGCGTCCAGGTGCCGTCGGCCGGCGCGGAGACGTCGATCAGCTCGTCGGTCCCTCCCGCGGTGCTGGAGGCGACCAGGTTGCCGCCCGGGTCGGCCAGGTACAGGTCGATGTCGACGTTCGGGTCGTCCACGCCGTCCGGCGGGAGTGCCACCCTCAGCAGGGCTGCGTCACTCACGTCGATCGGGATCGCGTCGGAGTAGCCGTCGGCCGGATCGAAGACCTGGTCGGGGTCCTGTGCGACCGAGTCGGCGGTCGTGGTCGCCGGCACGAGACCGTGTGCCCCGGCGGTGTAGCTGCCGGTGTAGCCGAAGGTCACCGGGATGTCGACCGAGCCGGAGTCCCCGGAGCCGCTGACCTCGGCCGGCGCGTCGAACAGTGACGCCCGGGCGGCGATCGGGCTGTAGATGTCCCGGCCCATGCCCTTCCAGGTGAGGCTGCCGAAGCGCCACTCGCCGACGGGGGCGCCGGTGTTCACCAGCGTCACCTCGAAGGTGGCGCTCTGGCCCGGGCCGAGCGCGAGCCGCTGCGGGTTGACGGTCACGGAGTAGCCGTCCGGCGCCTGGACCCTCGCCCGGTAGACCTGCGGGTTGGACGTCGGCGCCGAGACGTTGGTGACGGTGCGCCGGACGGTGACCCTGCCGGGCACCGCGGCCACCCCGATCGAGGGGTAGTTGAGGTTCTCGGCCTGCGTCTCGACGCCGATCGAGTCGAGGGTGGCGCAGGTCGAGGCGGGGTCGTTGAAGACCTCCGGGCCGGCGTCGCAGAGGAACCCGAGATAGTCCAGGAACCCTGCGTCGTAGACCAGACCCGGGTCGAACGGCGTGCCGCCGTCGCGCTTCCCGGCCAGGTCGACGTGTCCGGAGCCCATGCCGAACGGGGTCGCCTTCGACACCCGGTCGTTGTCCCGGACCCGCTGGTGGGCGGAGGTCATCAGCGCCGACTTGGCCGTCGCCGGGCTCCAGTCCGGATGGGCCTGCTTGATCAGCGCGAACGCGCCGGCCACGTGCGGGCTGGACATCGAGGTGCCGGCGATCGCCTGGAACAGCTCGCCCGGCGGGCTGGAGCCCGGGTCGGGTGTGGGGGAGTTGCCCGCGAGGATCTGCACGCCGGGTGCGGTGACGTCGGGCTTGATGATGTCCTCGGCGACCGGGTCGGGGCCGCGTGAGGAGAAGACGGCCATCGACGGGGCCGACTTCCAGGTCGACCGCAGGTTCCCCGTGATGCGTGCCGTGGGGCTGGTCGCCGCGGCGAGGTAGTCCTTGACCTTGAGGCCCGGTGTGTTGTCCAGGTGCACCGAGGGCACCCAGTGGTTGTCGGTGAACAGGTTGTCGACGTCGTTGTTGTTGTAGAGGACCATCCCGCTACCGCCGGCCTGGTCCACCGCGAGGCTCTTCTCGGCCCGGCCGACCTGGCCGCGCCGGCAGAGGACGATCGCCCCGCCGACGACGTTCGGGTCCAGCGTGCCGGGGACGCACAGGTCGCCGCCGGCGTCGGCCGCGTCGACAAGGGGCAGCGGTCGAGGTCCCCGCCGTCACGGACGCGCCGCTGAGACGCAGGCCGTTGCCGAGGCGCACGCTGGCGCGGAAGAACCGGGGCTGCGTGCTGGCACCGACCGTGGTCAGCCACGGCACCGAGGCGGGCCCGCCGATCGTGGCCGGGTCCGGCCCGCTGTTGCCGGCCGAGGTGGCGACGAAGACACCGGCATCGGCGGCGAACAGGAAGGCGAGGTCGTCGGCGCCGGTGAGGCTCGGGCCACCGCCGACCGAGTAGTTGATGACGTCCACGCCGTCGGCGACGGCCTGGTCGATCGCCGCCGCAAGGTCGGAGGAGAACCCGCCCAGGTTCCCCAGTCCCTTGTACGCGATCACCTGCGCGCGCGGGGCGATGCCCGAGACCACGCCGCGGTCGATGCCGAAGATGTCGGCCGGGACGTCGGCGTTGCCCGCCGACGTGGATGCCGTGTGGGTGCCGTGGCCGTCGTCGTCGCGTGCGGAGTCGTACTCGTCGGGGTCCTGCCCGACGGCCGCGCGGTAGGTCGCGAGCATCTGCCGGGCGCCCAGCAGCTTGTTCTGGCAGGTGAAGGGTGCGTCCTGCGGGTTGGCGGCCTGGTTGCCGAAGTCACAGGTGGGGCCGACCGTGGGGTCCAGCGGGCCGTCGGGCGGCGGGTAGCTGCCGTCGTCGGCGAAGCTCGGGTGCTCGGGCCAGATGCCGGAGTCGATGACCCCGACGACGACGCCCTCGCCGGTGTAGCCCTGGGCCCAGACGCCGCCGGGCCCGGTGAGGCCGAGGTAGGCGGGGCTGGCGTCGGTGGTCTTGTGGCGGAAGACGTCCGGCAGGACGCGCACGACGCTCTTGAGCGTCGCCATCCGGGCGGCCTGGGCGTCGGTCAGACGGGTGGAGAAGCCGTTCAGGGCCACGGTGTAGCTGTTGGTCCGCGCGCCGGCCGACTTGCCGACGGCGGCGAGCGCCTCCGCCTGCTGCCGGTCCAGGGTCGCGGCTGCCGTGCGGGCGCGGCGCGTGCCGAGGCCGTCCTGGCCGAACCTGGCGACCAGCGGGTCGCCCGCCATGATCACCACGTAGCGATGTGCGGCTCGTTGGTCGACCGACGGGGGACGAGGGGCCGGATCGGTGGCGGCGCCCGCCACGCCGGGAACCGGCGCGACCAGCGCCGTCGTGAGCCCACCCACAGCAAGCGCGACCATCAGACGTCGTCCCACGGCACAGCCCTTCTCTCGCCGCGTCCCGGCAACCGGGCGCAGCCGCGAGAGGGGGTCCCCCAGAGACCCTTCGCGACGATCTCGCGTGATGGCTCGACCGTGCACCCGCCAGGGCGGCAGGTCAATCCCTCGCGGGTCAAAGACTTGGTCCGGTCGTCGGCCGTTGCTGTGGGACGACGACGCCGCCGCACCGGTGACCCGGCCCCTCCGTGACCGGGGCGGTGCCCATCTGCCGCCGATCGGCGATATCCGGCGCCTGGCGCTACGGTGGCCGGCGGCGGCACCGACCGCCGGCCAGCCACACGTCCACGGGAGCGCGCATGTCGGAGCCGTACGACCACCTCCTCGAGGCCTACGCCCGGCTGGTGGTGCGGGTGGGCGTCAACGTGCAGCCCGGCCAGCGGGTGGTGGTGACCGGGCAGGTCGAGCACGCGCCGGTGGCGCGGGCGATCGCGCGGGAGGCGTACCGCGTCGGGGCCAGCCTGGTGACGCTCGAGTACCGGGACCAGCACCTGAACCGGGCAGCGGCCGAGCTGCAGCCCGAGGCCATGCTCGGCAGCTCCCTGCCGCACGAGATCGAGGGCGTGCGCGCGTGGAAGGAGGACCGGCCCGCGGTCATCTCGCTGACCGGCAACCCGAACCCGACGCTGATGGAGGGTCTCGACCCGGACCGGCTCGTCAAGATGCAGCCGGTCGAGATGATGCGCGAGGTGATGCCGATCATCGCGACCAACCACGTCGCGTGGACGGTCGTCGCCGCCCCGAACCCCGGCTGGGCCCAGAGCGTGCTCGGGACGCCGGACGTCGCGCGGCTGTGGCAGGCCGTCGCGATCGCGACCCGGCTGGACGACGACGACCCGGTGCAGTCCTGGCGCGACCACGTCGCCAAGCTGCACCTGCGCCGGGACATGCTCAACGCCCGCGGCTTCGACCGGGTCCGCTACCGCGGGCCGGGCACCGACCTCACCGTCGGGCTGCCGCCGACCGCGAGCTGGATGGGCGGCTCGGTGACGAACTCCGACGGCATCGAGTTCGTGCCGAACCTGCCGACCGAGGAGGTCTTCATCTCCCCGGACTGGCGCCGCGCCGACGGTGTCGCCCGCACGACCGCACCGTTCTACCTCCCGGGTCTCAACGTCCTCGTGGAGGGGCTCGAGCTCGAGCTCGCCGACGGCCGGGTGACGGGCGCCACCGCCACCCGCGGCGAGGACGTGGTCCGGGCCCAGATGGACAGCGTCCCCGGTGCGCGGTACCTCGGCGAGATCGCCATCGTCGACGGGGACTCCGCGGTCCGGCGCACCGAGCTCACCTACGGCGACATGCTCTACGACGAGAACGTCGGGTCGCACCTGGCGTGGGGCAGCGGCTTCCCGACCTCCTTCGCCGGCGGCCTCGAGGCCAGCCCTGAGCAGCTGCGCGAGGCGGGCATGAACTCCTCACCCACCCACGTCGACGTCGTGGTGGGCAGCACCGAGGTCGAGATCGACGGCATCCACGCCGACGGCACCGTCACGCCGGTCACCCGCGGCGACGCGTTCGTCCTCGCCGAGGCCTGACCGGATGGCCGTCGACCCCGCGCCGAACGAGGTCGACCCGCAGATGTGGGCAGCGCTGCCGCGCAAGCGGGTGGCGGCCGGTGTGGTGCTGCTCGACGAGCGGGGCCGGCTGCTGCTCGTCGAGCCGACGTACAAGCCGGGCTGGGAGGTGCCCGGCGGCATGGTCGAGCCCGGTGAGGCACCTCGCGCCGGCGCCCGTCGCGAGGTGCGCGAGGAGCTCGGGGTCGACGTCGAGGTCGGCCGCCTGCTGGTGGTCGACTGGGTTCCGCCCGGTCGGCGCCCGGACGACGGGCTGGTGCTGCTCTACGCCGGTGGCGCGGTGGATCCGCGACGGTTCGCGCTCGAGGCCGACGAGATCGCCTCGTGGGCGTTCTGCGACGACACCGGGGTCGAGCAGCGCACGACGCCCTTCATGGCGCGCCGGCTGCGGGCGGCGCTGCGGGCGCTGGCCGAGGGGCGCACCGTCGAGCTCGAGGACGGCCGGCCGGTCGGCTGAGCGAGGACCACCCGCCGTGCCCGGGGGTGCCGCGTCAGGTCGGCCGGCCCGGGCGTGCGCCCGGACCCGCCGCGTCCAGCCGGCGGACCCAGGTGGCGACACCGGCGTCGAGGTGCAGCTCGGCGTCGCACTCGGCGGCGGCCTCCGGGTCGTGGGTGGCGAGCACGACCGCCGCGCCCCGGTCGGCCTCGGCCCGCAGCAGGGCCACGACGCGGGCCCGGTTGGCCGCGTCGAGCTCACTGGTCGGCTCGTCGGCCAGGACGACGGTGCCCTGCTGGGCGAGGCCACGGGCCACGGCGACGCGCTGCTGCTGGCCGCCGGAGAGCTCCTCGATCAGCTGGTCACCGGCGGCGCCGAGCCCGACGGACTCCAGCGCTCGCGTGGTGAGCTGCCCCGCGTGCCCGGGGTCGACGCCGGCGGCCAGCAGCGGCACGAGGACGTTCTCGGTGGCCGTGAGGACTCCGGCCAGCGCGTTGTCCTGCGGGATGAGCACCACCCCGGCCGCGCTGGTGTGGTCCCGGTCGCGGGGCGGCTCACCGCCGAGGAGGACCTCACCGCGCGCGGCGTGGACCAGTCCGGCGAGCACCCACAGCAGCGTGGTCTTGCCGGCCCCCGACGGCCCGGTCACGGCGAGCAGCCGGCCGGGCGTCACCCTCAGGTCGACCCCGGCCAGCACCTCGTGCCCGTCGTACTCGATGTGCACGTCGCGCGCGACCACCTCGACGGGGAGGGGCTGGCCGGCCGGGGTGCGCCCGGGGCGTGTCATGCCGCGCTCCCGTCGCCCGCACCCGTGTCGGTGCGGTCCAGCCGCACCGCGTCCTCGTCGACGATGGTGACGCGCAGCAGCGAGCCGGGCGGCACCCGCTCCAGCACGTCCGGCGGCAGGGTCAGCGAGCCGTCGCGCCCGACGACCGCGTACTCCTCGCCACGGCGGCCCTCGGCCCCGACCCGGCCGTCGCGGATGGTGACGGTGCGGGGGAGCCGTCCGGCGACGTCCGGGTCGTGGGTCACGGCGACGACCGTGGTGCCGAGGTCGCGGTTGACGTCGGTCACGGCCGCGAGCACCTCGTCGCGCCCCTCGTGGTCGAGCTGGCTGGTCGGTTCGTCGAGCAGCAGAAGGCCCGGGCGGGCGGCGAGGCCGACACCGACGGCCAGCCGCTGCCGCTGGCCGGGCGAGAGGGCCGTGAGCGACGTGTGCGCGTGGTCAGCGAGTCCCACCAGGTCGAGGACCTCGCCCGGCTCCAGGAGCAGGCCCGCCGCCTCGCCGCGCTCCGACGCCGCGAGCCGACGTGCGCCGCGCTGGGCGAACCGCACGTTGTCGACCGGGCTGGCGTACGGCAGCAGGTTGCGCATCGCACCCTGGAGCACCACGCCCACGTCCCGGGCCCGCATCCGCGCCAGGCCGCGCTCGTCCATCCGGGCGATCTCGTGCGGGCCGACCGTGAGCCGGCCCGCGCTGGGGCGCAGCAGCCCGGCGAACAGGTTGAGCAACGTCGACTTGCCCGAGCCGGACGGTCCGAGCAGACCCACGACCTCGCCGGCGGCCACGTCCAGGTCGACGCCGGACAGTGCCACCACGTCGTTGCCCTCGAGCCGGTAGATGTGCACCAGCCCGTGGCAGGACACCGGGATGCCGGTCACTCCGGGCTCCCTGCGGGAACGGGGGCGGCCTGCGGGTCGCGTGGTGTGGTCATCGAACTCCCTCCCGAAGCCGGTCCGGGCGACCGGTGCGTAGCTGCAGGGCGGCGACCGCGAGGCCGACGCCGACGAGGAGCAGGGCGAGACCGCCGAGGGCGGCCCAGCCGGTGGCGGCGTCGGGCGCGTAGCGGAGCTCCACGAACGTCGACGGGTCGTCGAACTGCGGCAGCGCGGGCAGCACGACCCAGGTGGCCACCAACGCGGCGACCCCGCCGGTGGTGAGCGCGACCACGACCGTGCCCACGTTCTCCCGGAGGAGCAGCGCACGCACCGTACGCCGGCGCACCCCGACCGCGCGCAGCGCGGCGACCTCGTACGCCCGCTGCCTGCGGCCGACGTACGCCGCCACGAGCAGGGCGCCGACCGCGACGACGACGGCACACGCACCGCACACCAGCAGCAGCCGCAGGGCGAGCACGGCGCCGTCGCCGGCGTAGCCGCGCTCCAGGTCCCCGCGGCTCTCGCGGCTCAGCACGTCGACCCCGGACCCGGCGAGGGCGGCTCGCAGGGCGGCTTCGTCGCGGTCGTCGTCGCGCGAGAGCCAGACCTCGCGGTCGCCGAGCGATGCCTGCTCGTCCAGCCGCAGGGCGAGGTCCAGGTCGACCAGCACGGCGTCGCGGCCCAGCCCGGGCACGTAGGCGGTGCGGGAGGCGGTGGCGTAGCGGGTGGCCCCCCCGTCGAGACCCGTCGTCGTGTCGAAGGGCACCTCCCCGGCGCCGACCCGCGCACTCGCGGGCGTCCCGGCGTAGGCGGGCAACGGCTCCGGCGAGCTCCCGTGCACGATCTCGGCGAAGGGACCTCCGGGGGCTCGCACCTGCACCCGTAGGCCCTCGCCCGGGCGCAGCCGGACCTGGGGCCCACCGACCGAGGGCGACCCGGGCCGCCAGGCGGCGCGGTCCTCGAACGCCGCCGGCAGCGGGCTGACGACCCCGTCGTCGGCCACGTGGACCAGCGAGCGGACCACCAGATCGGCTGTGGCGCTCTCGATGTCGGTGCCGGGGTGGTCGACGGCCAGCGCGACGAGACGACAGCCGGTGCGCGGGCAGCCGGTGGGCAGCGCCGCGGAGTAGGTCTGCGGCCCGCGGCGCATCGTGCCCAGGTCGACCCGCTCGACGGCGCCGCCCCGGTCGACTGTCGCGGTCAGGCGCAGGGGCGACGGCGACTCGGCAGCCAGCAGGTCGATCCCGACCTCCAGCCGCCCGGCGCCGAGGCGCACCGGCGCAGGGAGCGGTGGCCGGAGCACGTCGCTCACCGACCGGGCCGGAGCTGCGTCCGGGGCGCCCCACGCGAGGACCCGGTCCGCGCGCTCGGCGTCGACCGCGAGCAGCCGGGCCTCCTGGTTGCTCGTGGTGACCTCCACGGCCGCCATGGCGTACTGCCCGGTGGGGTCCGCGGCGCGCACCGCGTCGAGCAGGGCTCGGTGGCCGGGCGCCCGGACCTGCAGCACCACCTCGGCACCGGTCTCCGCCGCGGACCGCTCGTACCGGTTGCGCTCGGCCACCGTCCAGGCCTGCACGCCCACCAGCAGCAGGCAGGTGGCCACGGCGAGCACCGAGGCGATCCGCGCGGTCCCGGGTCGCCGCGCGACCCCCGCCCAGCCCGCCGCCCCGGCCGCGTGCCCCCGGCCGAGGGCACGGGCACTGCGGCGGCGGGCGACGCGCACCAGCAGCCGCGCGGCGAGCAGGCCGCCGGCGACGGCGACCATGCCCGGTGCGAGGAGGGCCATCGGGCTCGGCGGCCCGCCCCGGTCGCTCACGAGCTGGACGGCCCCGGCGACCGCGAGGACCACGACCACGCCCTCGACCACGCCGGCCCGGCGGCCCGAGGTCCGGGCCGGGACCCGCCGGAGCAGCTCGGCCACCGGGCGGCGGAAGACCTGCCGGGACGACACGGCGGCCGTCACCAGGCCGCCCCCGACCGCGCCGAGCACGGTCAGCAGCACCGGCCAGGTGAGGACGACCTCGGTCCCCGGCGCGAACACCCGGGGCGCAGCGCCGCGGACGGCGAGGAGGCCGACGACCGTGCCCAGTGGCGCGGCGACGACCAGCAGCAGGACGACCTCCGCCAGGCCGAACCGCCGGGTCTGCCCCGCGGTGAGGCCGCGCAGCTTGGCCAGCCCGAGCTCCGGCGAGCGCTCCTCGGTGGCCGCGCCGACCACGAGGTAGAGCGTCCACCAGCTCAGCAGCACGAGCTGGGTGACCGCGAGCGGCGCGGCGACGCGGACCAGCTCGCGGCCGTCGTCGGCGCGGCCGAGGGCGGCGGGCAGCTGGGAGTACGTCGTCAGCTGGTACCCGGAGTTCACCGTACCCAGCCGGCGGATCTGCCGGCGCAGCTCCTGGGCGTCGTCGAGCCGTACCCGTGCCGGGAGCACGGGTACGTCGACGGTGTACGTCGTGATCCGGCCCAGCCGGGCCGCGCCCGGGCCGGCGAAGGCCGGGTCCGCCCGCGGCGGCCGCTCGCCCAGCCCGTCGGGCGTCGACTGCGGGAAGAACGAGGAGAAGTAGGGGTGGCCGGCCCAGTACGGCGGCTCCACCGGCACCGGGTCGAAGCTGCCCACCACCTGCAGGGACAGCGCCGGGGGGAGGCGACCCGCCGCGAGGGTGGTCGCCGCGCGCAGCTCCACCCCGAGGGTGTCGCCGACCCGCGCACCGAGCAGGTCGAGGCTGCGCCGCGTGAGCACCGCCTCGGTCGCCGTGCGCGGGCAGCGGCCGGCCGCGAGGCGCAGGTGCTCGCAGGCCCCGGCCCGGTCGACGACCTGACCGACGACCTCGCCGCCCGCGAAGGGTCCGGTCGACGGGGTGTAGGTGCCGAGGCCGGCGTAGGCCAGCCGGGCCGGGCCGAACGCGGGGTGGCCGAGCACCTGCTCGGCCTTCCCGACCTCGAACCGGCCGTCCTCGGCGGCCCCGTAGCCCGCGCCGGCGCCCGACTGCGGCACCGACACCTGGACCGAGAGGGTGAAGGCGTCGGCGCGGCGCAGCGTGTCGCGCAGGATCGACTCCTCGGCTGCGCGGGAGTACAGCGGTGCCACGACCGACGCGGCGCTGGCCACCGTGGCGAGGACGAGCACGATCAGCGCGGTGCTGCGGCGGAACCACAGCCCGGCGAGCGCGAGGCGCAGCGTGGTGGCCGGCCCGCCGCCGGTGGCCGTCACCGGCCCTCCCTGAGCCGGGCAGGCACCGCGGAGGCGGCCAGCGCGCCGCCGACGACGACCGAGACGACGGTGAGCAGCACGAGGCAGCCGGCCGTGCTGGCGAGCACCGCGGTCCAGGCCGGCGCCAGCACCGGCCGGACCAGCCGGGACGGCTCGGCGAACAGCGGGATCTCGGGGAGCACGGCCTGGGCGGCGACGAGCCCGAGGCCGGCTCCGGCCAGCACGCCGAGGACGGCGACCACGAGGTGCTCGCGCACCGACGCCCGCCGGACCGTCGTGGCCGGCACGCCCACCAGGCGCAGCCCGGCCAGGTCGCGCGCCCGGCTCGCGCCCGAGGTGGCGACGCCGACGACGAGCACGGCAGCGGCGAGCAGGACGGCGACCACGCCGGCGAGCAGGGCGAGCCGCAGCGCGAGCGCGGGTCCCTCGCCGGCCAGTGCCTCGCCGTGGGCCTGCGCGGAGTCGCGGGCGAGGACCTGCAGGCCGTGCCCGGCGAGGTCGGCCCGCAGCCGAGCCTCGCGGACCGGCTCGTCGGCCGCCAGCCACACGTCGTACGTCGTGAGCCCGGGGGCGGCCGACGGACCGCCGGCCAGGGCCGCGAGGTCGACGAGCACCCCTCGGCCGCCGCTGCGCGGCACCTGGCGGATCCGGCTGTCCACGGCGAACGCGGCGTCCCCAGCCCTCAGGTCGGGGGCGGTGACCAGGACCCCGCGCCCCGGCCGCCCGTCGAGGACCCGGCTGACGTTCCCGGCCCGCAGTGCGACGGGGTGCACGGGGTGGTGGGCGTGCTGGACGGAGACCGGGGTGCCGAACGACGTCCCGGAGACGTGCAGGGCGTCACCGGTGCGGACGACCGTGCCGTCGTCACCGATGCTCGGCCGCCACGGCAGCGGCTGCCAGTGACCGGGTGCCCCGGTGTCGAGATCCACCTCGGTGAGCGCGTCCCCGCGGCCGGCCCGCGCCCGGGTCACCGTGAGGTCGACCCGGGCGTCGACGAAGTCGCCGAAGGTGCGGGTCACGGTCACCCGTTGCAGCGAGCACCCCTGCGCGCAGTCCACGGCGGCGCTGTAGCTGCCCCGGCCCGCGCGCAGCGGTCCCATGTCCACCGGGCGCAGCGTCCCCGCCTGGTCGACGACGCCGAGCGCGAGGCCGAACGGGTCTTCGAGCGCGGGCGGCGGACCGTCGGCGACCACGCCGCGAACGGCGAACGTGGCGTCGACCGTCACCCGCTCGCCGCGGAACCGGACCGGTCCGGGCCGCGGCGGGGAGATCGCCGCGAGCTGCCCGGCGCTCGGCCGGTCCGCTCCCCACCGGGCGATCCGGGCGAAGGCGGCCGGCTCGATCGCCGTGGTCCTCGGTCCCGCTGCGGTGGCCGAGGAGACCGTGACCACGGGCGTCGCGAACCGCCCGGCCGGGTCGATGTCGAGCAGGGCGCTCCGCAGGGCCAGCGAGCTGTCGGCGTCGACGGTGAGCACGACCGGCGCGCCCGCCTCCACGGCTGCCCGGGTGTCGCGGTTGCGGCCGGACACCGCCCAGGCGTCCACGGCGAACACGAGCAGTGCGCAGGCGACGGTGACGATCGCGATGAGTCGGCGCAGCGCTGGTCGCCGGCTGATCTGCAGCCCGGCCAGGGCCCACGGGACCCGTCCGCCGCGCAGCGCACGCCTGGCCAGCGGCCCGGCGACCGGGATGACCGCCTGCGCCAGCAGCAGCCCGCCCGCGATCGCGAGCAGCCCCGGCGCCAGCAGCGCGATGCCGCCGTCCCCGCCGGAGAGCAGCGTGACCAGGCCCGCGACGGCGGCGGCGGCCACCGTGCCCTCGGCGAGCCCGACCTGCAGAGCGGAGGCGCGCGGTGGCACCCGGCGCAGCAGGGCGGCGAGCGGTTGGCGCAGGGTCGGTGCACCGGCCGCGAGGATCGCGAGCAGACCTGCTGCGACCGAGGCCAGCACCGCCAGGACCACCGGTGCGCGCAGCTCCGGCCGGACACCCGGCTCGAGCCAGGCCAGCGCCGCCCCCTCGGCGACCAGCCAGCCGAGTCCCGTGCCCACCGCGCCGCCGAGCACGACGAGGACGCCGAGCTCGCGCAGGAGCATCCCCGCCGCGCCCACGGCGCCGTGACCCCGCAGCCGGGCCAGCGCGATCTCGGGTCGCCGCTGCTCGGTGACGGCCGCACACACGAAGACGAGCACGACGATCCCGAGCACGGCGAGCTGGACGGCGAGCAGCGGGACGACCGTCCGCGCCTGGTCGCGCTGTGCGTCGGTCGAGTCCAGCAGGCTGCCGAGGCGGCTCGTCGCCGACGCCCCCACCGTCCGTACCCGCGCGTCGACGGCCTGTGTCGTGGCGCGCAGGTCGGGCAGGTCCCGCAGCGTCAGCCGCGGCGCCCGCAGCGGCACGTCGAGGTGGGTGCGCAGGTCCGGGAAGCGGGCGCCCGCGAGGGTGGCCCACCCGGTCAGCACGTCGTCGACCCTGGGGACAGCCTGCTCGTCGGTGCCCGGCCGGGTGTCGGTGGGCGGCTGGGCACGCCCGGCCCAGTAGGGGGCACTCGCGTCCACGGGCCCGTACAGCCCCACGACCGTGACGGTCACCTCGACCGCGTCGCCGTCGCCCACCGTGAGGAGCGAGCCGCGGTGCAGGCCGAGGACGCCGGCTGCCCGTCGGCTGACCAGCGCCTCGTCGAGCGCGCGGACGCACCGGCCGTCGACGACCTCGACGTGGCCGCAGAGGCCGGACCTGCTGGTCAGCCGGGCGCGCGCCCGGCGGTCGTCGCCGGAGCGCAGCACCACCGGAGCCTCGGCCCCGCCCACCGGAGCGCCGAACGCGTCGGGCAGGACCGGTCGCACGAGGCGGTCGAGGCGGGCCGGCGCCGCCGGCTCCGGCGAGGCGTCGGTGACCACCAGGGTGCGCGCCTGGACGGGCGCGGCGGACACCACGGTGCGGACGACCGACTCCTCGACGGCGCGGGCGTAGAGGGGGCCGAGGGCGGCCGACGCGGTGACGACGGCCGCCAGCACGAGGACCAGGAGCGCCTGGCGGGGCCGGTGGCGCAGCGCGGCGGCGGTCACCGAGCCTGCCGCCATGCCCGCCCCTCCTCGACCCCCGTGGCACCGCCCTCACCGCAGGCGGTGCCCTCCGGGTCGTGCCGGCCTGGTGCTCGGTGCCCCGACACGTTGTCGTACGGATCCCGCCGGTGCCGAGAGGCGCGCGGTGATCGTGACGGAATCGTTGCCGCCACGCCGGACGCCTGTCACAGGCGGGCTCGCCACAGTGGTCGCGGCGGCCGGCGGCGTGTCAGCCGGCGAAGCTGCCGGCGATCCGGCGCTCGGCGTCGTCGTAGCTCTGACCGGCCTGCGAGAGCAGCTGGCTGATGCCGGCCAGGGCCTGCTGAAGCCCCTGCGCGTTGCGGTTCCAGTCGTCGTACAGCTGCTGGAACCGGTCCTGCGCCTGGCCGCCCCAGGTGCCGCTGATCGGCAGCACCCGGCTGCGCAGGGTTCCCAGCTCGGACTCGATCTGGCCGGACGTGCCGTTGACCTGCCCGGAGAGGGCCATCAGCTCGGCGGGGGTGACGCGGAACGCGGTCATGGTGACCTCCTGTGGGAGTACGACGGGTACGCCACGAACGTACGGAGATCGCCGGCGACCGCCGCGAAGTTGTGCACAGCCCGCCCGCCGCGCACCTCCTCCGAGAAGATCGTTTGCGACCTGGTTCACCGACTCGCCGATGGACCGCCCGGCGTGTCGGGGAAGGAGGTCGCAAACGATCAGTCGTGGGGGTGGTCGTGGGGGTGGGGGTGGGGGAGGGAGGGGTCGCGGTCGAGGGCGCCGAGGGGTGCGACGACGACGCCGCCCTCCTCGCAGACCCAGTGCGGGTCCTCGCCCAGGTCGGGGCTGACACGCAGCTCGTGCCGGGCGGGCTCGTCGTCGGGGTCGTGCGCCTCGGTGCACAGCGGCCAGCGACCGACCTGATCGAGCAGCGCCTCCTGCACGTCCTGCGCGACCAGGCAGGCCACGTACGCGGCACCCGCCGGCCACTGGTCGACCCACCAGCGCCGCGCGGTGAGCACCTCGTCGACGACCGACACGGTGCCGGCCGTGTCCAGGCCGCGGGCGGCGAGGTCGTGCAGCACCCGGGCCCGGGCCTCGAGCAGCGCGTCGGTCACCCGCCCATCATCGGCCACCGGCGGGACGGCGGCCCCCTATGTTCACCGGATGGCTCTGCTCGTCGACCCGCCCATCTGGCCGTTCCGCGGCCGGCTGTGGTGCCACCTGGTCAGCGACACGTCCTACGACGAGCTGCACGAGCTGGCCGGCCGGCTGGGCATCCCCCGCCGCGGCTTCCAGGGCGACCACTACGACCTGCCCGCCGAGCTCCGGGACGCGGCGATCGAGCTCGGGGCGCAGCCCGTGACCGGCCGCGAGCTGATCACGCGGCTGCGGGCGTCCGGCCTGCGCCGCCCGCACCGGCACGACGGGTAGCGGCCGGACGGCTCACCCCGGGTCCGGGCCAACGCCGCCACGCAGCTCCGCGGCGACGTTGGCCCGGGCCCGCTGCTCCCACGTCGCGTGCCCGTGCACGGTGCGGAACAGCGCCGGCCGGTCCAGCAGCCTCGTGAGGACCTTGGCGCGCCCGGCGGCGAAGGTGGCGTCGTCCAGGTGCGCGTACTCGCGGCGCACGCCCTCGACGTACGAGGTGTAGCGCAGCCCGTCCGAGGCGAGCACCGCCAGGTCGGCGTCGCACAGGACGGCACCGTCGCCGTCGCCGGGCCCGACGCCATGGGTGGCGGTCAGCCGGACCAGCCGGGCCACCTCCGCGACCCGGCCGGGCGCGAGGTCGAGGCCGCTGAGGGTCGTGGTCGCCAGGTCGGCGCTGCGGTCCTCGTTGTCCTGCGCCGTCGGGTCGTACACCGCGTCGTGGAACCACGCGGCCAGGCGCACGGTGTCGGCGTCACCCGCCTCGGCCTCCAGGGTCCCGACCCGGGCCAGCACCTCGTCGAGGTGGGCCAGGTCGTGGTAGCCGCGATGCTGCTCGGCCCACCTGCCCAGCAGGGCGGCGCCGACGCCGGCGACGTCGCCGCGGGCGCCGACCCGGCGGCACAGCTCCAGCCAGTCGACCGCGAGGTGGCGCACCGGCGACACCTCAGGCCGCCAGCTCGGGCGGCAGCGGCCGCGAGTGCACGACCGTGAGGCCGGAGACGGCGCGGGTGAGCACGACGTAGAGCCGCCGCAGGCCCTGCCAGGTCGACGGCTCGCCGTCGACGATGGCGGCGGGTTCGACGACGACCACCTGGTCGTACTCCAGGCCCTTGGCCAGCGAGGCAGCGACCAGGACCACCCGAGCGTCGGACTCGTCGCGGCCGAGCACGTCGTGCGGCAGGTCCAGCCGGCGCGAGAGCATCGCCACCTCGGCGTCGGCGACCACCACCGCGACCGAGCCCGGCCAGACGAGCACCCTGCGCAGCTCGGCCGCCACCGCGTCCGGTACGTCGACCACATCGACCACGTCGACCAGGTCGAGGCGGCCGTCGTTCTCCCGCACCGACTCGGGCGCGGCGACGCCGGGTGCGATGTGCGGCAGCAGCCGGGCGGCGAAGTCGATGACAACAGCGGGCACCCGGTAGCCGCGGGCGAGGACCTCGACGTGCGCCCCGGGCTTCCCGAGGTGCGCGAGCGTCTGCGACCAGTCCGCGGTCGCCCAGGGGGTGGTGCCCTGGGCGATGTCGCCCAGCACGGTCGCCGCCGCCGTCGAGCAGCGGCGGCCGACCGCGCGCAGCTGCATCGGTGAGAGGTCCTGCGCCTCGTCCAGCACCACGTGGCCCAGGCTCGGCAGCCGTTCCACCAGGTCGGCGGCCTCGTCGACGAGCACGGCGTCCGCGAGCGTCCACGGCGCGGACCTCGGCCCACGCGGCGGTCGGGCCCACAGCAGCGCGGCCTGCTCGTCGGCGTCGAGGACGCCGTCGGCGGCGCGGGCCAGCAGGTCCGGGTCGGACAGGAGCGACAGCACCAGGCGCACCGGATCGACCGCCGGCCAGAGCGCGTCGACCGCGCGGCGCACCGTGGTGCTGCGCGCCACCGAGTCCTGTACCCGGTGGTCCGGGGACTCGCCGGCTGCCTCCATCTTGGTCAGCACCGTGTGCGCCAGCCGCTGCGCGAGCATCGCGCGCGCCGCGCCGTAGCGGACGTCGCGGGCCCTCAGCTCGGCGGCGAGCCCGGCCAGCTCGGAGGCCGAGACCCGCCAGCGCCGCGACCCGGTCGTCAGCACCACCGGCTCGGTCGGCTCGGTCAGCCCGGCATGCACGGCGTTGTCCAGCACCACGGCCATCCGTGGGTCGCCCTTGAGCGTCGCGACCTCCGGGGGGTCGTCGGCGCGGATCGCGACCCGTTCACCGACCAGCTGGTCCAGGGTCTGCTGCCGGACGTCGACCTCACCCAGGGCGGGCAGCACCGCCGCGATGTAGCGCAGGAACGCTCTGTTCGGTCCGACGACGAGGACGCCGCCCCGGCGCAGCCGGTCGCGGTGGCTGTAGAGCAGGTAGGCCGCGCGGTGCAGGCCGACCGCGGTCTTGCCGGTGCCGGGTGCGCCTTGCACACAGATGGTCTCGGTGACGTCGGCGCGGACGATGACGTCCTGCTCGGGCTGGATCGTCGCGACGATGTCGCGCATCGGTCCGACCCGCGGCTTCTCGATCTCTGCGGCGAGGATCCGGCTGCGTCCCGTCCGCTCGCCCGCGTCGAGCAGGTGCTCGTCCTCGTACGCCGTGATCCGGCCGTGGTCCAAGCCGAAGCGGCGGCGCAGGGTGACGTGCATCGGCTCGGTCCGGGTCGCCCGGTAGAACGGGGTCGACACGTCCGCCCGCCAGTCGACGACCACGGGGTCCCCGGCTTCGTCGTGCACGTGTCGTCGGCCGATGTAGAAGCGCTCGTCGCCGTGTGCGGACGTGTCGTCCAGGTCGAGTCGTCCGAAGAAGAGCGGAGTCCCGGGGTCGTCCGTCAGGGACTGCGCCCGGGCGTGCAGCGACCCGGCCAGGTACGCCTCGGAGACGGCGTCACCGCCGCGGGCGTCCAGCGCCAGCGTCGCGGCCCGCATCGCGGCGAGGTCGGACCTGGCGGCGGTGAGGTAGGCCTGCTCGGCGGCCAGTGCCGGGTCGGGTGTCGGGGAGCTGTCGGTCAGGGGTTCTGCGGGCACGCGGCGGCAGGCCTCTCGTCTCGTCGGCAGCGCGGCGCCGCCGAGGTCGTCGCTCGGCTCGTCGGGAAAGGGGGCGCGGCAGCGTACTGCCGCGGGGGCCACGCGCGGAAGGCCGGCCCGTGACGGTGCGGGCCTTGCGGTGACGTGCGGCGCCAGGTACCTTGCGAGACATGGAACCGGCTGGCAACGTCGCCACCCAGCTGCGGCGCGGGGTGCTCGAGCACTGCGTGCTCGCGGTCCTGGCCAGCTCGCCGGAGTACGCCTTCGAGCTGGTCCGCCGGCTCTCCCAGGTCGACGGCCTGGTCACCAGCGAGGGGACCATCTACCCCCTGCTGGCCCGGCTGCGGCGCGACGGCCTGGTCGCGACGACGTGGGAGCCCTCCGACGCCGGGCCGCCGCGCAAGTACTACGCCCTGACCGAGGCCGGCCGGCGCACGCTCTCCGCCTTCACCGCGGAGTGGACCACGTTCACCGACGGGGTCGACGAGCTGCTCCGGCAGGCCGCGGCCCCCCGCACGAGAGGAGCACGAGGTGACCGACGTGAGCGCTGACCGGGGAGCCGATCCCACCCACCTTCCGCAGGTGCGCGACTACCTGGCGCGGCTGCAGGCGGCCGGCTGGTCGCTGCCGCCGGACCGGCTGGCCGAGATGGTCGAGGACGTCCGGGAGCACGTGCGCGACGCGGTCGCCGCCGGCGGGGCGGGCGGCGACCCGGCCCTGGTGGCCCGCAACGCCCTGGACCGGCTCGGGCCGCCGGAGGAGATGGTGCGGGCAGAGGCGGAGCAGTCCGGCGCACCCACCGGCTACGGCGCACCGGGCGGCCAGCCGCTGGCACCCGCTCCCGGCCCGGGCGGGATGGTGCGCTACGGCGAGCCGATCGCCCTGGTCCTGCTGCTCTTCGGTGGCTTCGTGTTCGTCGTCGGCTGGCTGGCGGGGGTCGTGCTGCTGTGGCTGTCGCCGAGCTGGCGGCTGCGGGAGAAGCTGCTGGGCTCGCTGGTCTGGCCGTTCGGGTACGTCGGCGTGCTGGTCCTCGGGGGCCTGGTGACCTTCACCGAGTCCTGCACCAGCAGCAGCAGCACCGCGGTCGGCGGCAACGAGGTGGTCGAGTGCACCGGCGGGGCGCCCTACCCCGCCTGGGTCGGGGTGCTCATCCTGCTCGCCGTGCTGGCCGCACCGGTGGTCATGGCGACCCTGCTGTGGCGGCGCCGGGCGGCGGTGCTCGCGCAGCGCGGGTGGTGACCGACGGCCGCTGATCAGGACCGCTAGCTGGCGTCGAGGCTGGGCAGGTCGTCGGAGTCCACGATCCGGTAGGCGTAGCCCTGCTCGGCGAGGAAGCGCTGCCGGTGGGCGGCGAAGTCCTGGTCGACGGTGTCCCGCGCCGTCACGGCGTAGAACCGCGCGGTGCGCCCGTCCGACTTGGGCCGCAGCACCCGGCCGAGCCGCTGCGCCTCCTCCTGCCGCGAGCCGAAGGTGCCGGACACCTGCACGGCCACGGCGGCCTCCGGCAGGTCGATGGAGAAGTTGGCCACCTTGGAGACGACGAGCAGCGAGACCTCGCCGGTGCGGAACGCCTGGAACAGCCGCTCGCGCTCCTTCACCGTCGTGTCGCCCTTGATGACCGGAGCGTCGAGCCGCGCGCCGAGGTCGTCGAGCTGGTCGAGGTACTGGCCGATGACCAGCATCTGCTCGCCGCGGTGCCGCTCGACGATCCGCTCGACCACGCGGGTCTTCGACGGCGTGCACGACGCGAACCGGTACCGCTCCTCGGGCTCGGCGGTGGCGTAGGCGATGCGCTCGGAGTCGGACAGCGTGACGCGCACCTCGACGCAGTCGGCGGGCGCGATCCAGCCCTGCGCCTCGATGTCCTTCCACGGCGCGTCGTAGCGCTTGGGGCCGATGAGCGAGAAGACGTCGCCCTCGCGGCCGTCCTCGCGCACCAGGGTGGCGGTGAGGCCGAGCCGGCGGCGGGCCTGCAGGTCGGCGGTCATCCGGAAGATCGGGGCGGGCAGCAGGTGCACCTCGTCGTAGACGACCAGGCCCCAGTCGCGCGCGTCGAGCAGCTCGAGGTGGGTGTAGACGCCCTTCCGGCGGGTGGTCATCACCTGGTAGGTGGCGATGGTGACCGGCCGGACCTCCTTGCGGGCACCGGAGTACTCGCCGATCTCGTCCTCGGTGAGCGAGGTGCGCTTGAGCAGCTCGTGCCGCCACTGCCGGGCCGAGACCGTGTTGGTGACGAGGATCAGCGTCGTCGCGCCGGCCTGGGCCATCGCCGCGGCGCCGACGATCGTCTTGCCGGCCCCGCAGGGCAGGACCACGACGCCGGACCCGCCGTGCCAGAAGCCGTCGACCGCCTCCTGCTGGTAGGCCCGCATCGACCAGCCCTCCTCGCGGAGGGCGATGGCGTGCGCCTCGCCGTCGACGTACCCGGCGAGGTCCTCGGCCGGCCAGCCGAGCTTGAGCAGCACCTGCTTGAGGTGGCCGCGCTCGGAGGGGTGCACCACGACGGTGTCGTCGTCGAGCCGGGCTCCGACCAGGGGCGCGACCTTCTTCGACCGCACGACCTCCTCGAGCACGGCGCGGTCGGTGGTGACCAGCACGAGACCGTGGACGGGGTGCTTCTCCAGCCTCAGCCGGCCGTAGCGCGCCATCGTGTCGGCGACGTCGACGAGCAGCGCGTGCGGGACGGCGTAGCGGGAGTAGCGCAGCAGCACGTCGACGACCTGCTCGGCGTCGTGGCCGGCCGCCCGCGCGTTCCAGAGCCCGAGCGGCGTCAGCCGGTAGGTGTGCACGTGCTCGGGAGACCGCTCGAGCTCGGCGAACGGGGCGATCGCGCGACGGCAGTCACCCGACTGCTCGTGGTCGACCTCGAGGAGCAGCGTCTTGTCGGACTGCACGATCAGCGGGCCGTCGGTCATCCGGCCATTGTCCGTCACGCGCGCCACGCTCGCCGCCACGAGCGGCCCGGCGCCCGGCCAGTACGCTTCGGCGCGATGTCCCCGCCCGCTGCCCCTGGCGCCGACCGGCCGGTCTTCGTGATCGGCTGCCCGCGCTCGGGCACCACCCTGCTGACGCTGATGCTCAGCAGCCACTCGCGGCTCGCGATCCCGCCGGAGACCCGATTCCTGCTGCCGGTCTTCCGGGCCCGGCGGAGCTTCGGCGACCTCACCGTCCGGGCGAACCGGCGCCGGCTCGCCCGGGCCGTGGTGCGCCGCCGCGGCACGAAGTTCCGCCATCTCGGCGTCGACGCCGAGCGGGTGAAGAAGGAGATCGTCGAGGGCGCGCCCACGCTGGGGACGGCGCTGGCCGCGCCGTACCGCGTCTATGCCGCCGACCACGGGAAGCCCCGCTGGGGTGACAAGCGGCCCGGCTACTTCCGCAACGTCGGCGTGCTCCGGGCGCTGTTCCCCGACGCCCAGGTGGTGCACCTGGTGCGCGACCCGCGCGACTGCGTGGCCTCGCTGGCCCGGATGCGCTGGTGGAAGGGCGGCACCGTGGGTGCGGTCGCCACCTGGGCGCACGCCGTCGACCGGGCCGGCGCGGCCCGGCGCGGGCTGCCGGAGGGCGCGTTCCACGAGCTGCGCTACGAGGACCTCGTCGCCGACCCGCGGGCCGAGCTGACCCGGCTCTGCGGCGTGCTCGGCGAGGACTTCGAGGAGGCGATGCTGGCGCCGCAGCAGGAGGCCGCCAGGTTGCCGGAGCGCCAGCGCGCCGGCTGGCACCGCGAGACGCAGAACCCCGTCGGCCGGCAGCGGGTCGGCTCCTACGCCGACGTGCTCAGCGCGGCGGACGTCGCGCTCGTCGAGCGGGTCGCCGGCTCGCGGATGCGGCGTCTGGGCTACCAGCCGACCGGCGGTGCCAGGGCCCGGCCGACCCTGCTGCTCCGGTACGCCTGGACGCTGGCCCGGATGCGGCTCCGGACCGTCGCGCACGCACGCCGCGACGCCCGCACGGCCGCGCCGCGCGGCTCGGTCGCCTACCGCTGAGTCAGCCGCGGGGGTGCTCGGCCGCGCGCAGCCGGGCCGTCATCACCCGCAGCATCGGCACCGCGATCTCGGGGTGCTGCTCGAGCAGCTCCTGGAAGGCCCACTTCGCCAGCCCCAGGGTCTGCAGCCCCTCGTCGCCCGCCACGACGTCGGCCGACCGGGGCTGCCCGTCGATCAGGGACACCTCGCCGAAGTAGTCGCCCGGCCCCAGGGTCGCGTGCGGCACGCCGGCGACGCTGGCGGTGGCGCTGCCGTCCAGCACGACGTGCATCTCGACCCCCTTGGCCGAGAAGGAGCGGAACCCGCCGACCTCCTCGCCCTCGGCCATCACCGTCTCACCGGGTCCGAACGACTCGCGGCGACCGGCCTCGGCGATGCTCTGCAGCACCCGAGGGCCGAGCCCCTGGAACAGGTCGATCTTCTCGAGGACGGCAACGACGTGGTCGGCAGCCATGGTTGCCTCCGGTGGGGCGGGTGCGGGCGGGTGGGGGCGGGTCGTCCGCAATGTAGGGCAGACGGGCGCCGGCGGACAGGGTGGCGGGGACGCGCGGGAATCCGTAGGCCGCAATACCGACCATCCGCGTCAAGCCAGGCGCGGGTACCGGTTCAGACCGGAGCCGCCAGGACGTCCTCGATGGCCTCGAGCAGGAGCGAGGTGCCGTCGTCGAGGCCGCCTCGTGGCCGGCCCGGGTCGGCCACCTCCGGCTCCGCGACCGCGGGCTCGGCCCGGCGGGGGCTCCGGCGGATCTGCTGCTGGCGCACGAGACCTCCTGCGTCGCGGTCGGCCCCGTGCCTGGGACCGGTCCTACCGCCGGACGGTGATCACAAAACCCCGGCCGCCGGACCCGGCGCCCGCCGTCAGGAGGCGGACTCGTCGTCCAGCGGCGAGACGCCGGTGATCCGGTGCACCGCGAACGAACGCACCGCGGCGCGCAGGTGGTCGTAGGCGTTGAGGTAGCCCCCCTCCACGGCCACCGGCTCGACCACGCGCTGGGTCGCCCGGCCCTCGGCGTCGACGTAGCCGATCCACAGCGGTGTGCCCGCGTCGGCCGCCTGCGCCAGCATCGCGAGGACGTCGGCCGTGGGCCGGCCGGTGCTCAGCGCCCCGGAGACGTGGCGGTCGCCGCCCCGGATGGCCCGCACCGCGGCGTCGAGCAGGGGATCGGACGGCACCGCCGGGGCGGCGCGCAGCACGGGTGCGGCCGGGCGCCGGGCCGGTGCCCGGCGGGACTCGGGTCGGCGCACGACCACGGCTCCGTCGGGTCCCTCGGCGGCGGGGGCCAGCCCCACCGACCGCAACCGGTCCAGCACGACGTCCGGCGGCGAGCTGGAGGCGAGAACCGTCGGCGCGATCCGGCGCAGCTCGAGCGCCGCGACGCGGCGCTCGGAGAGCAGCACCCCCAGGGTGGCCTCGTCATCGCAGCGCACGAACGAGGCGGCCGCGCCGACGCGTACCCGGCCGTGCCGCCGCGCGACGTCCTCGACCAGGTACGCGAGCGGCTGGGGGACGGGCGTCCGGGAGTGCCGGGCGAGCAGGCCGGTGACGTCGGCCGAGGTCCAGCCGGCGTCGAACGCCCGCCGGACCGTGGCCTCGGAGAACCGGTAGACGGTGGCGCCACCGGTGGACTCCACGTCGGCGAGCAGCCGCACCGAGCGGGCCAGGGCGGGCTCCAGCGGTCCGGGTGCCACGGCCGTGAGGTCGGCCTGCAGCAGCAGGTGGTCCAGCGGCACCGGCAGCAGGCGGGCCAGCACGTCCACCGCGTCGTCGGGGGCCCCGGCGGCCAGCGCCCGGCCGTGTCCTGCGAGCGCGCCACCGGACTGCAGCCCGAGCCGCTGCGCCTCCCGGACCGTCCAGGCGACGAGCTCCTCCTGCAGCCGGCCACCGCGGCGCGGCGCGTGCCAGCGCAGCCGGGCAGCGAGGGAGTCGACGGTGGTGGCGGTGCCGTCGGGCAGGGCGACCAGGTCGGCGAGGACCGCGGCCCGCACCACGGGGGCCACCGTGCGGTCCAGGTCCGGGCCCAGCGGCGCCAGTGTCTTCCCCCGGGAGTCCTGGCTCCCGGCCAGCCCGGTGACGCGGGTCGACACCAGCCAGGCCCGCGCCAAGGTCGCCCAACGGTGCGCGACGGGCTCGTCGAGCCATCCGTCGTAGGCCGGTGTCGGCAGCCAGACCTCGCTGTCGCCGTCGTCGCCGGTGCCCAGCAGGCCGGCCGCGTGGGCGGTCTCGGCCAGGAGCGCGAGCACGGGCTCGTCGACGTCGAGGGCCGCGGCGGCGCGGGCGCGCTCGCGGACGCCGACCCCGCCTGCCCGCAGGGCCCTGGGCGGCTCCGTGGACCACAGCTCGAGCAGCTCGTCGACCAGGCGCACCGTGTCGGCCGCGGCACCGGCAGCGGCCCGGTCGACCCGCTCCTGGTCGACCGGGGCGGTGACCGGCGCGGGCACGGTGGGCTCGGCGGCGCGGTGCACCCGCCCGCCGCGCAGGTGCAGCCCGACCTCCCGGGGCAGCACGACGGTCGCCGGGTCGGTGCCCACCAGCAGGCCGTGGGCAAGCAGCCAGTCGACCGGGCTGGCGGCCGTCGAGACGTCGACCTCGCGGCGGGCGCGGTCGAGGCGGCCGGTGGGCGTGCCCCACGTCATCGTCGCCAGGGCCTCGGCGGCGCCGGCCGGTGCCTGCGCGAGCAGCGTGGCGAGCCGGGAGTCGTCCGCGAGCACGGCAGCGATCGCCCGCGCCGTGCGGACCGGGTCGCCGGTGGGCTCGAGGCCCAGGTCGGTCGCGATCACCGACAGCCGCGCGGGGCCGTAGCTGAGCAGGAGCTGGTCGGCCGGCGGGCCGACGCCTGCGGCGTGCCCGAGGACCTCCACCACGGTCCGCGGGACGAGCAGGCGGCCAGCGTCGTCGCGGTAGACCAGCGCCTGGGCGTGCAGGTCGTCGAGCACCGACCCCGGGTCGGTGCCGAGCAGCCGGCGCACGTCGGCGTCGCTGCTGTGGTCCGGCAGCGCGCACAGCACCTCGACCACCTGCAGGGCGAAGCGGTCGAGCTGGTCCAGGGCCCGGGTCACCGAGGGACGCGTCGTCGCCCGCGCGGCCAGCGAGGCCAGGTCCGAGGGCACCGGCGAGAGCAGGTCCGGACGGGCGCGCAGGAGCGCGACGAGCGCGGCGTCGTCACGCGCGCGCAGGTCGTCCGCCAGGCTGCGCGGCCGGGAGGTGGACATCCGGCCCACGGTACGCGGTGCGGCCGCGTGCACGCCGGTCGTCGCCGTTCGTCTAACCTCCTGCTCACGTCACGGGGACCGGGAAGCACGGGACGGCGACGCGGGTCCACCGGCCCGCCCCAGGGAGGCAGCACTGTGAGCAGCGACCGGCCGATCTTCGTCGTGGGGTGTCCGCGGTCCGGCACCACGATGCTGTCGCTGATGATCCACGCCCACCCCCGGCTGGCGATGCCGCCGGAGTCCCGGTTCCTGCTCAAGACCTGGCGCAAGCGGGAGAAGTACGGCGACCTGTCGACCGACCAGCAGCGCACGGCCCTGGCCAAGTCCTGCGTGCGCACCGGGTCGAAGATCCGCGACCTCGGCCTCGACCCCGACGAGACCCTCAAGGCGATCCTCGACGCACCGCCCACCATCGGCTCGGCGTTCGGGACCGTCTTCAAGCTGTTCGCCGACAAGCACGGTGCCGCCCGCTGGGGCGACAAGCGACCGGCCTACTACCAGGAGGTCGACGTCCTGCTGCGCCTGTTCCCGGACGCGCAGATCGTGCACATCGTCCGCGACGGCCGCGCCAACGTCGCGTCGCTGAAGAAGATGCCGTGGTGGCCGTACGACTCGATCGGGTCCATGGCGGCCTGGTCGCAGGCGGAGTACTGCTCGCAGCGCAACGCCAAGCGGCTGCCCAAGGACGTGTTCCACGTGATCCGCTACGAGTCGCTGGTGGCCGACCCCGAGCCCGTGCTGCGCGAGCTGTGCACGTTCCTCGAGGAGGACTTCGTCCCCGCGATGCTCGAGCCGAGCGAGGTCCGCGACGTGGTGCCCGAGAAGAAGACCTGGCACGGCAACCTCAAGCAGTCGGTCAACACCGACCAGGTGGAGTCGTGGCGCAAGGGCCTCGAGCCGTGGGAGCTCGGCCTGATGGAGACCGTGCTGCGCCGCAAGCTGACCCGCTGGGGCTACCAGATCTCCGGCGCCGGCAAGCGGCCCTCGCCGAAGCTGGTCGCGAAGTACGCCAAGGACGCGTTCGAGCGCCGGTCGGCCATGCGCAAGCGATGGGCCGAGGAGAGCCGTGAGGCGGCGTCGGCGACCTACCCGGTGGCTGCTCAGCTGACCTCGCGGCAGCGCGAGCTGGCGACCCAGCAGGACCGGCAGGTCCGGTCGGTCGGCTGACACCCCTTCCCCCGGCGCGCCGTCCCGGCAGGAATGGTCGGGCCGGCGCGGGGTAGGTGCCGCGGGTCGGCCACCGGCCGCTCGTCGGACGCCCCTGGAGGAGCCCCATGACCACCGCGATCGTCCTCGGCGCCGTCGTGCTGCTGGCGGTGGCCGTCGCCGCCTACCTGTGGACCAGGCGGCGCAGCCAGGAGACCGCCCGGCTGCAGGAGCGCTTCGGCCCGGAGTACGACCGTGCCGTCGACGAGCACGGCAGCCGGCGCGACGCCGAGCACCGCCTCGCCGACGTCTCGACCCGCCGCGACCAGGCCGAGATCCGCGACCTCGGGCCCGAGGAGCGCGACCGCTACGCCGAGCGCTGGGCGGCGGTCCAGGCCGACTTCGTCGACGACCCCGTCGGCGCGACCGGGCAGGCCGACCGGCTGGTGGGCGAGGTGATGCGGGACCGCGGCTACCCCGTCGACGACGTGGCCGACCGCGGTGACCTGGTGGCGACCGACCACTCGGCGCTCGCCCACCACTACCGCGCCGCGCACGCCATCGGCCGCCGGGCCGGCGAGGCCTCGACCGAGGAGCTGCGGCAGGCCCTCGTCCACTACCGGGCGCTGTTCGGCGAGCTCCTCGGCGGCGGCGAGGGCCGGCACGGCAGCCCCGCCGCCGGGGCGGGCCTGGACGAGCGCGGCCAGCTGGCCGGGCAGCAGCAGCTCGACCTCACCCTGGGCGAGCCCGCCGCCGGCGCGGACCGCCAGGCGCCGCCGCGCTGAGGGCACCTACCCTGGGCCGGTGCGCCCCCTCGTCGTCGGGTTCGACCTCGACATGACCCTCATCGACACCCGGCCGGGCATCGCGGCCGTCTGGGACGCGCTGTCGCGCGAGACCGGGGTGGCCGTCGACAGCGCGGCGGCGGTGAGCCGGCTCGGACCGCCGCTGGACGAGGAGGTCGCCCGCTGGTTCCCGCCCGAGCAGCACGCGGAGGTCGGGGACCGGTTCCGCGCGCTGTACCCAGGTCTCGCCGTGCACCCCACGCCCGCCTTCGACGGGGCGCGCGAGGCGGTGGGGGCCGTCCACGCCCACGGCGGGCGGGCAGTGGTGGTCACCGGGAAGTACGAGCCGAACGCCCGGCTGCACCTCGAGCACCTCGGCATCGACGCCGACGAGTGCGTGGGCTGGCTCTGGGGCGAGCAGAAGGCCCAGGCGCTGCTGGCGCACGGCGCCACCGTCTACGTGGGCGACCACGTCGGCGACGTCCTGGGTGCCCGTGCCGCCGGTGCCGTGTCGGTCGGCGTGCCGACCGGGCCGGTGACCGCCGACGAGCTGCGCGCGGCCGGCGCCGACGTCGTGCTCGCCGACCTCACCGAGTTCCCCGCCTGGCTCGACGGCTACGTCCTGGACCGCCGGCTGGCCGACCTCGACGACGCGCTGCGCGCCCTCGGCGCCGTGGTGGTGGCGTTCTCCGGCGGTGCCGACTCGGCGTTCCTGCTCGCCGCCGCCGTCCGCGCACTCGGGGCCGACCGCGTCGTGGCCGCGACCGCGGTGAGCCCGAGCCTGCCCGGGTCGGAGCTCTCGGCGGCATCGGCCTTCGCCGCGGGCCTGGGCGTCCGTCACCTCGCCCCGGACACCGACGAGATGAGCCGCGACGGCTACCGCGCCAACGCGGGGGACCGCTGCTACTTCTGCAAGGCCGAGCTGCTGGACGTGCTGCGGCCGCTCGCCGACGGGCTCGGCATCGCGGCCGTCGCGACCGGCACCAACGCCGACGACGCGGTGGCCGGGTTCCGTCCCGGCATCCGGGCCGCGGCCGAGCGGTCGGCGGTGACGCCGCTGCTCGACGCCGGGCTGACCAAGGCGCAGGTGCGCGCGGCCAGCCGGGACTGGGGCCTGGCCACGTGGGACAAGCCGGCGGCCGCCTGCCTGTCCAGCCGGGTGGCGTTCGGCCTGGAGATCACGCCGGCCCGGCTGGCCAGGGTCGAGCGGGCCGAGGAGTCGGTGCGCGCCGTCCTCGCCCGGGCCGGCATCGAGGCACCCGACGTCCGGGTGCGCGACCTGGGCGACGCGGCCCGTCTGGAGGTGTCCCCCGGCGCTGTCGAGGCGGTCACCGGCAGCGACGCCGTCCGGGACGCGGTGCTGGCGGCGGGCTTCCGGGACCTCGAGGTCGACCCCCGGGGCTTCCGGTCCGGCTCGATGAACGAGCTGCTGCCCGACCCGGGCCGCTACCGCTGACCGGCTGGGAACCAGCCCGTCCGCGGGATATCCTGGCCGGCCGCGCACGGTCGTGCGCGCGGTCCACCGACGACGAGCGATGAGGTTCCCGTGCCCACCGGCAAGGTCAAGTGGTACGACACCGACAAGGGCTTCGGCTTCCTGTCGAGGGACGACGGCGGCGAGGTCTTCGTGCACTCCTCCGCGCTGCCCGCCGGTGTGCCGGCACTCAAGCCCGGCGCCCGCGTGGAGTTCGGCATCGTCGACGGCCGCCGCGGCGAGCAGGCGCTCACCGTGACCCTGCTCGACCCCCTCCCGTCGGTCGCGGCCGGTGCCCGCAAGCCCGCCGAGGACATGTCCGTCATCGTCGAGGACCTCATCAAGCTGCTCGACGGCGTGGGCAACTCGCTGCGCCGCGGCCGGTACCCCGACAAGGCGATGGCGGGCAAGACCGCCGCCGTCCTGCGGGCCGTCGCCGCCGACCTGGACTCCTGACCCCCGGACCGGATCGGCAGGCTCCCTCGGCGATCCGGTCCGGGAACATACCTACGATGAGGCGGTGATCTCCCGCGCTGCCGCGCTCGTCCTGGTCGCCGTGCTCGCCGTCTCGGCGTGCAGCGGTGACGACGGCAGCGCCGTCCAGGTGGCGGGGGTCGAGCGCGCGACCGTCACCGAGGTGGTCGAGGCCCCGGCGACCGTGACCGCCCGCGCCAGCGCGGCCATCGCCTCGACCGCCGACGGCACGGTCGGCGAGCTGCGGGTGCGCGAGGGCCAGCAGGTCAGGCAAGGGCAGCTGCTCCTGCGCGTCGAGTCGCCGGACACCCGCCGGCGGCTGCGCCAGGCGCTGCGCGCCGACGCCCGGGCCGCCGAGGCCGGCCGGTCCGGCGGCGCCCCCGTCTCGCTGGCCGGCGCCGCCGCGGCCGACGCGCAGGCGTCGGCCGCCTTCGCGCGGGCGCGCACGGCCGCCCGGCGGATCCCCGACCGGGCCGCCCGCAGGCAGGCGCTGTCGGCGCTGTCGGTCTCGCAGTCGCAGTACCGCGCGGCCCGCTCGGCCGCCGACCGGGCCGCGGCCCAGCTCGCGGCCGGGATCGGCAGCCTCTCCGACGCCGTCACGGCCCTGTCCTCGGCGCAGCGGGTGCAGACCAGGGCGGCGGTCTCCGCCGGGCGCCGGGCGGTGAAGGCGCTCACGATCCGCGTCCCCGATCGCCGGCACGGTCTCGCTGGCCCCGCCCGCGGCCGGCGCCACGGGCGCCGACCCGTCGTCGCTGCTGGACCAGCTGCCCGAGAGCCTCCGTGGCCAGGCGGGCGACCTCCTCGGTGGTGGCGGCGGGTCGACCGTCGACGCGGCGCTGGCCGAGGGCGCCCCCGTGACCACCGGCCAGGGCCTGCTCTCGGTCACCGACGCGTCCACCCTCTCCCTGACCGCGCAGGTCGACGAGACCGACGTGCTGCTCGTGCAGGGCGGTGTCGCGGCCACCGCGGAGCTCGACGCTGTTCCCGACGCCACCTACGAGTCCTCGGTGGTGAGCGTCGACCCGACCCCCACCCAGTCCAGCCGGGGCGGCGTCACCTACGTGGTCCGGCTCTCGCTCGGCCGTGGCACGCTCCCCGACGGGACGGTCGCGCCGACGCCCCGGCCGGGCATGAGCGCGGTGGCCGACCTCCTCGTGCGGGTGGCTCAGGACGTCGTCGCCGTTCCTGCCGCCGCGGTCTTCCGCGACGGGCGGCGCGACGCGGTGTGGGTCGTCCGCAACGGGCGGGCCCGCGAGCGGACGGTGCGGCTGGGCGCGCAGGGGCGCAGCCGGGTGCAGGTGCTCGAGGGGCTCTCGGCGGGCGAGCGGGTCGTCGTCCGCGGGGCCGACCAGGTGCGTGTGGGCGACGAGGTGCCGTGACGGGCGGCGCCGTACCCGCGGTGGAGGCCGTCGACGTACGGCGCAGCTACCAGCTCGACGGTGTGGCGGTCGAGGCCCTGCGCGGTGTGAGCCTGCGCATCGCGCCCGGGGAGTACGTCGCCGTCGTCGGGCCGAGCGGCAGCGGCAAGTCGACCCTCATGCACCTGCTCGGCTGCCTGGACCGGCCGTCGTCGGGCACGCTGCGCGTGGGCGGTCGCGACGTCGCCACCCTCGACGACGGCGAGCTCGCGATGCTGCGCAACCGCACCATCGGCTTCGTCTTCCAGTCCTTCCAGCTGCTCGGCCGCACCAGCGCCCTCGACAACGTCGCGCTGCCCCTCGTCTACCGCGGTGTGCGCCGCGTGCAGCGGCTCGAGCGAGCCGAGGCGGCGCTGGTGTCCGTCGGGCTCGGGCACCGGCTCGGGCACCGGCCCTCGCAGCTCTCCGGCGGCGAGCAGCAGCGCGTCGCCATCGCGCGGGCGCTCGTGGGGGAGCCGAGCCTGCTCCTGGCGGACGAGCCGACGGGGAACCTCGACACGGGCAGCGGCGCCGAGGTGATGGGGCTGCTCGCCGACCTCGTCACCAGCGGCGGGGTGGCCGTCGTCGTCGTGACGCACGACCCCGAGGTCGCGAGCCTGGCCGGCCGCCGCATCCAGGTCCGCGACGGGCTGCTGGTGTGATCACCGGGTCGCCCGACGCGCCGCAGCGCTGTCGCGGGAAGGCGTCCGGGTGAGGGCCCGCGAGGCGTTCCGGGTGGCGCTGGACGCCCTGCGCGCCAACCGGCTCCGCAGCGCGCTCACCATGCTCGGCGTGGTCATCGGGGTCGCCGCCGTCGTGGTCCTGGTGGCGCTGGGCAGCGGTGCGAAGCAGGAGGTCGAGGACCAGGTCGAGGGACTCGGCTCGAACATCATCATCGTCGTGCCCGGCAAGTTCGAGCTCGGCTCGGCGCCCTCGGTCAGCCGGCTCACCCTCGACGACGTGGGGCTGCTGGGGCGGGTCGTCGGCGACGAGCGGCGGGTCGCGGTGTCCATCGCGTCCGGTGAGACGGTCGGGGTCGGGAGACGCGAGGCGTTCGTCACCGTCAACGGCGTCAACGAGAACGTCCCCAACGTCTTCGAGCGTCCGCTGGCACGCGGGGCGTACATCACCTCGTCAGACGTCGACACCCGCCGCCGGGTGGCCGTCCTCGGCGCGACCCTCGTGCGGCGGGTCTTCGGGGAGGTCGACCCGCTCGGCCGCCAGGTGGCGATCGCCGGCGTGCGCTTCCGGGTGATCGGCGTCTTCGAGCGGGTCGGGTCGACCTTCGGCGTCGACCGCGACACCGAGGTGCACATCCCGGTCACCGCGGCCCAGCGGCTGTTCGGCGTCGACCGGATCGACGCGCTGGCGGTCAAGGCGGCACGCGCCGACGACGTCGAGCCGCTGCAGGTCCGGCTGACCGCGGCGCTCAAGGACAAGTACGACGGCGAGGAGTTCTCCGCCGTCACCCAGACCCAGATCCTCGGCACCATCGGGCGGATCCTCGGTCTGCTCACGCTCGTCCTCGCCGCGATCGCCGCCATCTCGCTGCTCGTCGGCGGCGTCGGCGTCTCGAACATCATGCTGGTCAGCGTCCGCGAGCGGACCCGCGAGATCGGCCTGCGCAAGGCGCTCGGCGCACGCCAGCGCGACGTCGTGCTGCAGTTCCTCATCGAGGCCGTGCTGCTCTGTGTCGTGGGCGGTGTGCTCGGCATCGGGCTGGGCGTGGGCGGGTCGTTGCTCGTCGCTGCGGTGTCCCCGCTGCCCGCGGTCATCGCGTGGTGGTCGCCGGCTCTGGCGTTCGGTGTCTCGGTCGCGGTGGGCGTCTTCTTCGGGGTGGCACCGGCCCGTCGCGCCGGCCGGCTGGACCCGGTCGTCGCCCTGCGGTCGGAGTGACGGCCCGGGCGTGCCCGGGCGGGGCGCCGGGTAGCGTCGCGCCATGAGCCGGTCGGTGCTGGTCCCGTGGGACGACGCGCTGGTCGGGTACGACTTCGGCCACGACCACCCGCTCGACCCGGTCCGGGTCGACCTCACCATGCGCCTCGCCCGCGAGCTGGGTGTCCTCGACCTGCCGACCGTCCGGATGGTCGTGCCCGAGCCGGCCACCGACGAGGAGCTGCTGCTCGTCCACGAGAAGGAGTACGTCGAGGCCGTGCGGGCGGCGGGGGAGGACCCTGCCGGGGCGGACGCGGCACGGGGGCTGGGCACGTCAGACACCCCGGCGTTCCGCCACATGCACGAGGCGACCAGCCTCGTGGTCGGCGCGACCCTCGCCGCCGCGCGGGCCGTGTGGTCCGGCGAGACCGAGCACGGCGTCAACGTCGCCGGCGGCCTGCACCACGCGATGCCCGGCGCCGCCAGCGGGTTCTGCGTCTACAACGACCCGGCGGTCGCGATCGCCTGGATGCTCGCGCAGGGCGCCGAGCGCGTCGCCTACGTCGACGTCGACGTGCACCACGGCGACGGCGTCGAGCGTGCCTTCTGGGACGACCCCCGGGTCCTGACGATCTCGCTGCACGAGAGCGGCCGGTGGCTGTTCCCCGGCACCGGCTTCCCGGACGACTGCGGTGGCCCGCACGCCGACGGCGGAGCGGTGAACCTCGCGCTTCCTCCCGGCACGAGCGACTCCGGCTGGCTGCGCGCCTTCCACGCCGTCGTGCCGGAGCTGCTCGAGGACTTCGCGCCGCAGGTGCTCGTCACCCAGCACGGGTGCGACAGCCACCTGCTGGACCCCCTCGCGCACCTCGGGCTCACCCTCGACGCGCAGCGCATGTCCTACGCCGCGCTGCACGACCTCGCGCACCGTCACGCCGGCGGCCGCTGGCTCGCCACGGGCGGCGGTGGGTACGAGCTGGCCCAGGTCGTCCCCCGGGCCTGGACCCACCTTCTCGCCGAGGCCGCCGGCCACCCCGTGCCGCCGGAGACACCGGTGCCGCAGGCGTGGCGGGACCACGTCGAGTCGCGCCACGGGCTGTCGGCGCCGTCGCGGATGACCGACGGCGCGACGCCGCAGTGGCGGGACTGGTCGGCGGGCTACGACCCCGTCGACGCGGTGGACCGCGCGATCCTCGCGACCCGCAAGGCCGTGTACCCCGCACGTGGCCTCGGCGGGCTGCTCGACCTGTGACGGCCACCACGACGGACGGCGCGGTGCCCACCCGCGACGAGCTGCGGGACCACCTGGTCGACGCGCTGATCGCGGGCGACGTGCGCACCACCCGTGAGGACAACCTGCTGAAGTACGGGCTGCTTGCCGGCCGGGTTCCGAAGGCGATGTTCGGGCTGCAGCCGACCGGACGGTGGAACCTCGACGACATCCTCGACCTGATGGTCGACAAGGTCGGTGTGTCGCCGGACCGGCGCCACCTGCGCGGGCCGGACCGCATCGACCCCGACCTCACGATCGCGGGGCTGGACCGGATGGCCGAGCGCCTGGCGCGGGCCGGCCGGGACCGCAGCCGCGTCCTGCTGGCCACCGGGCACCCGGCGGGCCTGCTCGTGGTGCACCTGGCGGTCGCCCGGTCGCTGCGGGCCGCCGGCGCCACGGTCCTCACCCCCGGGGCAGGGTTCGCCTACCGGTCGACGACCCGCTGGGGCCCGGTCGATCGACACGTCCGCTACGTCGGCGACGTGGCGGTGGTGAGCAGCACGGGCAACCTGCACCACACCCACTCACCCACCCCGATGGTGGGGCTGCTCGCGGCGCTGGCCGCCGACGGCGAGGCGGTGCCGGACCTCGTGGTCGCCGACCACGGCTGGGCCGGCGCGGCGGGCCGCGCCGGCGTCCCGACGGTCGGGTTCGCCGACAGCAACGACCCGGCCCTGTTCGTGGCGGAGGCCGAGGGAACGGTCGAGGTCGCGGTGCCCCTGGACGACAACGTCCCGCCGCACCTGTACACCCCGATGACGGCGTACCTGCTCGCCGCTGCCGGCCTGTCCTGAGCCGGGGCCGGTCCGGTTGCACCCGTTCGGGTGATCGAGGCCGGGCCGCGGCGTCCGACAACACTCGTGTGCAGTCTGTTCTGGAGGGGGTGCGCCGCCCGAGCCTGCTCGTGCGCGTCGCAGCGGTCAGCCTGGTGCTGGTCGTCGTCCTCGGCGTGCTCCTGAGCCAGGTCCTGGCCACGATGATCTCCCGGCGTGCCCTCGCCGCCGCCAAGGACGCCGCGGTGCTGACCACGACGATCGCCGTCCAGCCGCTGCTCACCGAGGCCGACCTGGCCGAGGGGCTGCCGCCGGCGAAGGTCCGCGCCCTCGACCGTGCGGTGCGCGGCTCCCGGCAGGGGACCGAGATCGCCCGCATCAAGATCTGGAACGTCGAGCGGGAGGTCACCTACGTCGCGGACCCGCACACGGCCGCCGTGCCGCTGGCGGACAGCGGCCCGTCGCACGAGCTGGCCGAGGCGCTCGAGGGCGAGGTCGAGGCCGAGATCATCTCGAGCAGCGACGAGCCGGACAACGCGCCGCTGCTCGAGCGCTACGGGACCCTGCTCGAGGTGTACGTCCCGATCGTGTACGAGGGGCGCAGCGAGCCCGCCGGGGTGTTCGAGCTCTACCTCCCGTACGCCTCCGTGCAGGACAGCATCCGCTCGGACACCCTGCACGCGGTGACCGTTCTCTGCCTGGGCCTGCTGCTGCTCTGGGCCGGGCTGTTCCGGACCGTCGCCTCGGCGTCGCGCCGGCTGCGCGGCGAGGCGGCCCGCACCGAGTACCAGGCGACGCACGACGCGCTCACCGGGCTCGCGAACCGTCGCGGCCTGGACCGTGAGCTCACCCGGGCCGCCGGCGCGGCGGAGTCCTCGGGTGCCCACCCGGCGCTGGTGCTGCTCGACCTCGACCGGTTCCGGGAGGTCAACGACACCCTCGGCCACGACCGGGGGGACGAGCTCGTCGTCACCATGGCGCACCGTCTGCTCGAGCTCGCCGGGCCGGCCGACGTCGTGGCCCGGCTCGGTGCCGACGACTTCGCCGTCCTGGTCGCCGACGTCGCCGACGTCGACTCGGCGCTCGCCCACGCGGAGGTGCTGCGCCTCGCCCTCTGCGAGCCGGTGCCGGTGGCCGGGGTCGACGTGGTGCTGGGGGCCCGCGCCGGCGTCTCGGTGCACGGCGCCGACGCGCAGGACGCGGCCGCGATGCTGCGGCACGCCGACGTCGCCTCGGAGGCGGCGAAGCGGGCGCACGCCGGCGTCCGGGCCTACGACCCCGCCCACGACGACCACAGCGCCGCCCGGCTGGGCCTGATCGCCGACCTCTCCCGCGGCCTGGCGGCCGGCGAGCTGCTCCTGCACTTCCAGCCCAAGTGCGACCTCGACGGGTCGGTGCGCGGTGTCGAGGCCCTGGTGCGCTGGCAGCACCCGCGGCGCGGGCTGGTGGCGCCGCTGGAGTTCCTGCCGGTCGCCGAGCGCACCGGCCTGATCCACCCCCTGACCGAGCAGGTCCTCGACCTCGCGCTGGCCCAGGCCCGCGCCTGGGCGGACCAGGGCACACCGGTCCCGGTCGCCGTGAACATCTCGACCCGCAGCCTGCTGCAGCCCGGCTTCGCCGAGCAGGTCCTCGCCGCCCTCGCCACCCACCAGGTGCCGCCCCCGCTGCTCGGCCTGGAGATCACCGAGACCACGATCATGGAGGACCCGGCGACCGCGCTGGCCGTCCTGACCCGGCTGGCCGGCGCCGGTGTCCTGCTCAGCATCGACGACTTCGGTACCGGGTACTCGTCGCTGGCCTACCTCAAGGCGCTGCCGGTGCACGAGCTGAAGATCGACCGCACGTTCGTCGCCGCCCTCACCGGCAGCGAGCGGGACCGGGTGATCGTCGACTCGACCGTCGGTCTCGGGACCCGGCTGGGGCTGACCGTGGTGGCCGAGGGCGTCGAGGACGATGCCACCCTCGCCGAGCTGGGGCGGCTGGGCTGCCGGGTGGCGCAGGGCTTCCTGCTGGGGCGCCCGGTCCCCGCCGGCGAGCTCCGGCTGCCCCGGCTGGAGCCGGTCGTCACCTGAGCCGTTCACCCGTCCGGCTGGCCCTGCGGGGGCGGCCGTCCGGGTGGAGTTCCGGTCACCCCTTTCCCACGAGGCACACCCGCCCCTACGCTGTAGGTCAGAGCGCGTACGCCTTTCGCGCACCGGTGGGGAAGCCGGCGCCCGTCACGTGCTGAAGGTCCGGTGCGTCATGCCTGCAGGTCCCAAGGACCGACCTCTGTCCGAGGTCACGTTCCTCACCGTCGCCGAGGTCGCCTCGGTGATGCGTGTCTCCAAGATGACCGTCTACCGCCTGGTGCACGCGGGCACGCTGCCCGCCGTCCGGGTCGGGCGCTCGTTCCGCGTGCCCGAGCAGGCCGTCCACGACTACCTCGACCAGTCCTTCGTCGAGACCGCCTGAGGCTCGGCGCCACCCGCACGACGAAGCCCCCGCCCACCCCCCTGCCGTCGGGGTGAGCGGGGGCGGCCTTCGTCGTCCCCGGAGCGACCCCGGCTAGCCGGCGTCGGTCGCGGTGAGGGTGAACGGCACGTCGGCACCGGACCAGAGGTGCGTCAGTACGTACGCCGTGCCCCCGGGGATCACCCCGGACTCGTCGGCGCCCGAGGTGGCGATGTCCCCGAGCAGCGCGCAGTCGGCGCTGTAGAAGTACAGGTCGATGTCGTGCCCGGCGGGGGTCTCCTCGCCGGTCACCGTCACCGTGTGCACCCCGTCGCCGAAGCCGCTGGGCAGCGTGCTCACCCAGCCGTCCACGCCCTGCGAGACCGGCGGCGCCGAGCAGGTCTGCTCGAACTCGTTGCCGGTGACGCCGCTGACGTTCTGCAGGCCGGTCGGGTCACCCGCGGACGGGTTGCCCACGGCCAGCGTGCCCGAGTCGGAGAAGGGGGCGTCCGGCGCCGGGGCCACCGGCTCGATGCCCTTGGCCGCTCCGAACACCTGCAGCTCCGCCGCCTGGGCGTACTTCACCGTCTCACCCTGCACCGAGTCCAGGAAGAACCGGACGTGGCTGGCCTTGGTGGGTGACGCCAGGCTGAACGAGGCGTAGTTCAGGTCCGGCGCGGTCGGCCGCGGCGTCTGGTAGCCGAAGCTGCCGGTCTTCACCGTCTTCCACAGCACGCCGTCGGTCGACACCTGGAAGGTGAAGTCCTTGAGCGCGGCGAAGCGGCTCGCGACGGTGTTCTTGAACGCGCTGACCTGGATCCGGTTGATCGTGGCGGGCTTGGCGAGCTTCACCGTGACCCGCTCGTCCGGACCGGCGTTGTACGCCGTGGTCCCACGCTTGGTGCTCCACACGCTGGCGGCGGTGTCGTCCAGCAGGAACTCGGCCGGCAGGCCGGCGTCCTCGCTGCTGGTCGACACGATCGTGGCACCGGACGCCAGCGAGGCGAGGTTCGGGGCGAGGGAGAACTTCAGCGACGTCGTCTTCCCCGCGGTGACCGAGATGTCCCGGAACCGCTGTGCACCGAAGCCGGGGGCCTGGATCAGCAGGTCGTAGGTACCGCCGACCATCCGGGCGCCGAAGCCGCCCGCGCTGCTGGACGTGCGCACCAGGGGGCTCACGCGGGCCTCGAACTCGCCCACGATCACCTTGGCGTTCTTGACCGGCGCACCGGTGGAGCTGTTCACCACGGTCCCGACGAGGGTGCCGTTGCGCGAGCTCGACGCGTGGTCGAACCCGGGCCGCGGCTCGGTGTCGTCACCGGTGGCGGTCGAGGCCGAGGCCCCGGCGCCGCGCTGGGCGAAGACGGTCCAGATCGTGTCGGAGTTGTCGCCGTGGTAGCGGTCGGTGTCGGCGGTGAGGATCGCGTCCCGCATGTCGAGGAACGACGGGTCGGGAGCCGAGATCGGCATCGCGTCGGTCACGAGCCGGGCCGAGACGTCGGAGCCCTTCGCCTGGCCGTACCGCGCCACGAGCTTCTTGCGCAGGTCCCAGAGGATGGTGGTCCAGATCTCGCCGTCGGCGTGCACCTCGGGGCCGGTCAGGTCGTAGCCGATGTCCCCGAACGTCGTGGGGTTCTCGTCGTAGGCCCAGTTGCGGATGCCGCGGTTCGGGTTGCCGGTGACGTACTCGCCGACGACCGACTTCGAGTACAGGCCCTCGCGGTGCAGGTAGTTCAGGCCGTACCAGTCGCCCCAGCCCTCACCCATCGAGCCGGACTGGTGCGAGCCGAGAGCCGCCCCGCCGGCGACGTACCGGGTCGACAGGCCGTGGGCGTACTCGTGCTCGATGACCGACGCGTCGAAGTTGCCGTCGGAGTAGGGACCCTCGAAGGCGTCGTTGATCGGCTCCCAGAGGAACATCCCGCTCCACGACGGGATGCCGTCGGGCAGCGTGAGCATGTACGCGTTGTCGCGGCCGGTGTAGGTCGGGGCACCGCCGCTCGCCGCGCCGGCGTGCACCAGGCCGAGGAGCGGGTCGCCGCCGTCGGTCTGGAAGTTGCCGGCCGACTCGGTGAACCCGAAGTCGTAGAACTCGTCGTGGACCCGGTTGTGGTGCCAGAACAGGTTCGTGGTGGCCGGCTCCATGTCCAGCGCGTACGAAGGCGGCACGGCGGCACCCTTGGTGCGCTGCCAGTTCTCGCCGTAGGCGTAGTTGAACTGGCTGGTCGGGCTCACCGGCCGGGGTGCCTGGTCAGCCGGTGCGATGAAGTTCGAGTAGTTGGCGTAGGTGTTGGCGTTGTTGCCGAAGGTCGTCGGTCCGCCGACACCCGCCAGGCCCGTCGGGTCGGTGTAGCCGGCAGGCGACTCCGCCGTGGGACCGAACGACTTGATGACCGGGTTGCCGCCCTTGGGGGCGCCCGGGAAGTTCTCGTAGACCGTGCCCTCGGACTCGTTCTTCACCAGGTTCTGCTTCCACAGGACCTCGCCGGACTGCGCGTCGACGACGGTGTCCCACGCCTGGTCCAGCTTCTCCACGAAGAGCACCCGGAACGCGGCACGCGCACCGTCGGCGGTCGGGAAGACGGCCTTCTGCGCGTACGACGACGCGTCGAACGGCCCCTTCGCGAACGTCGTCCAGCCCGCGGTGCTGCCGGTGGCCTCGGGGGTGAAGGACGTGCCGGACAGTGCGTCCGCGGCCTTGCCGAGCGCCTGCGCGGCGGACAGTGACCAGCCGCCGGCGAGCGCCCCGCCACGGGTCGGGTTGCCGCCGTAGGACAGCACCCGGCCGTCCTTCGTCACGGCGACGTTCAGCCGGCCGCCCTGTGCGGCGGCCACCCCGTCGAAGACCTGGGCGAACGTGACGGCGTGGGTCCCGGTGCCTGGCAGCGTGTGGTCGCGGGTGACCTTCATCGCGGCCACCTGCGCGGCGCTCATGCCGAAGGCGTCCCGGTGGTCGGCGACCCAGGAGCGGGCCACGTCGACGGCGGAGCCCGGACGGGCCGGCGTCAGGTACCCCTGGGTGCCCATGATGCTGCGCGGCGTGCCGAAGCGCGGGTCCCAGGTGACGCGGGTGCCGCGGGGGGCGTCGGCCAGCAGGCCGCGGACCGCGGCCAGCTGCGCCGCGGTGGGCTCGAGGGCCTTCTTGACGGCCCGGCTGTCGACGGCGCTGTCCGCGCCCGGGCCGGTCACGGCGCCGGGCAGGTCGCCGACGGTCGCTCCGGCCGGCACCGTGGGCAGGATCGCTGCCGCGACGGTGAGGGCTGCCCCGGCTGCCAGCAGGTGCCGGGGGCGTGGTGATCTCCGCACAGGTCCTCCACGAGGGTCGGTCGGGGCGGGCGCCCTCGACTGGGGTGTTCCCGGTGCCCAACGAGCCCCCGTGAGCGAGGTCACGTTTCCCTCGGAGGCCGTCGGTCGGGTGGCCGTCGCCCGGCGCCCGATCGCGCCCGGGAGAACCGACCGGTAGGCTCCCCCCAGGCGTGGCGCCACCTGTTGCGCCACCGGCACTCGTGCCAGCTCCGTGCATGCACCGACTCGAAGAGGTCCCGTGGGTTCCGTCATCAAGAAGCGCCGCAAGCGCATGGCGAAGAAGAAGCACCGCAAGCTGCTGAAGAAGACGCGCGTCCAGCGCCGCAACAAGAAGTAGCCGCCCGCACGGGGCAGCAGGTCGGCGCAAGGAGGGAGCGCGGTGGGCCGGGTCGTCATGGTCACCGGTGTGTCGCGCTACCTCGGCGGCCGGTTCACGCAGCTCCTGCAGGCCGACCCCGACATCTCCCGGGTGATCGGCGTCGACGTCGTCCCGCCGAAGACCGACCTCGGTGACGCGGAGTTCGTGCGCGCCGACATCCGCAACCCGGTCATCGGGAAGGTCATCACCCGCGCCGAGGTCGACACCGTCGTCCACATGGCTGTGCTGGCGACACCTCTCGACGCGGGCGGCCGGGCGATGATGAAGGAGATCAACGTCATCGGCACGATGCAGCTGCTCGCCGCCTGCCAGAAGGCGCCCTCGGTCCGCAAGCTCGTCGTGAAGTCGTCCACGGCCGTCTACGGCTCCTCGCCGCAGGACCCGGCCCTGTTCACCGAGGACCTCGAGCCCAACGCGATGGCCCGCAGCGGCTACGCGAAGGACTCCGTCGAGGTCGAGGGCTACGTCCGCGGCTTCGCCCGGCGCCGGCCCGACGTGTCCGTGACGACGCTGCGCTTCGCCAACTTCGTCGGGCCGAAGGTCACGACGCCGCTCACGGCGTACTTCTCGCTGCCGGTGGTCCCGACCGTGCTGGGCTTCGACCCGCGGATGCAGTTCGTCCACGAGCGCGACGGGCTCGAGGTGCTCTGGCGCACCACCCTGGAGGACCACGGCGGCACGTTCAACATCGCCGGTGACGGCGTGATGACGCTCTCGCAGGCGATCCACCGGGCCGGCCGTCCTTCCGTCCCGCTGCCCCAGCCCGCGGCGCCCTGGATCGGCCAGGGGCTGCGACGCCTGGGGCTGGCCGACTTCTCCGCCGAGCACGTGCGCTTCCTCACCTACGGCCGGGTCGTCGACACCAGCCGGATGCGTGACGTCCTGGGGTTCACGCCGCGCTACTCGACCCGTGAGGCGTTCGACGACTTCGTGCGCGGCCAGAAGCTGCGCGGGCCGCTGTCGACCGAGGTGGTGCGTGGCGTGGAGGAGAAGGTCGTCGACGTGCTGTCCTCGGCCGCCGGTCGAACCCACCGGGCGGTGCCGCGTGCCTGACGCCCGGGTGATCCCGATCGACGGCGACGACCGGCGGCGCCCGTCGACCGCCGCCGACGCCGTGGCGGCCGGGGCGTCGCGCGCCGGCAGCGAGCGAGCGCGCCGGCAGCGGGCGACCCCGCTGCTCGACCAGGGGGAGGCCGCGACAGCGGCTGCCGAGGCCGACGCGGTCGCCGGGGTGGACCCGGCCGAGGAGGCCGATGCTGACACGGCGCCTCCGGCCGGTGCCGACCGGCCGCCCGCCGAGGTGCCCGAGTGGGAGCGGAAGGTGGCCGCGACCCTGGCGTTCGTGCGCCGGCGGCTCACCGGCGACGTCGAGGTCGACGAGTTCGGCTTCGACCGCGAGCTCACCGAGAAGGTCCTGCTCGCCGCGCTCCGGCCGCTGTACGACTCCTACTTCCGGGTCGAGGTCCGGGGGCTGGAGAACATCCCGTCCGAGGGCGGGGCGCTGGTCGTGGCCAACCACTCCGGCACCGTGCCGCTCGACTCGGTCATGACCCAGATCGCGCTGCTCGACCACCACCCCGCGCACCGGCACCTGCGGATGCTCGGCGCCGACCTCGTGTTCCAGACGCCGGTCGTGAGCTCGCTGGCCCGCAAGAGCGGCACGACGCTCGCCTGCAACGCCGATGCCGAGCGGCTGCTGGGTCTGGGAGAGCTCGTCGGCGTCTGGCCCGAGGGCTTCAAGGGCATCGGCAAGCCGTTCTCCGAGCGCTACAAGCTCCAGCGGTTCGGCCGCGGCGGCTTCGTGTCCGCCGCGCTCAAGGCCCGGGTGCCGATCGTGCCGTGCTCCATCGTCGGCGCCGAGGAGATCTACCCGATCCTCGGCAACGTCAAGACGCTCGCCCGCCTGCTCGGCCTGCCCTACGTCCCGGTGACGCCGACGTTCCCGTGGCTCGGGCCGCTCGGGCTGGTCCCGCTCCCGAGCAAGTGGATCATCGAGTTCGGCGAGCCGGTGCCGACCGACGGGTACGACGCGGGCTCGGCCGAGGACCCGATGCTCGTGTTCAACCTGACCGACCAGGTCCGCGAGACGATCCAGCACACGCTGTACCGCCTGCTGATGGCGCGGAAGTCGATCTTCTTCTAGGGCGCCGGCGGCGGGCTGCCGGTGTCAGCAGAGCGTCAGCGGCGGCAGCGGGACGCACGCGTCCGGTGACGGAAGGGCGCCCCCGGTGGGCAGGGGTGGCACCGGCACGGTCGCCACGGGCGAGCTGACCGTCGGGCTCGGGGCGGGCACCGGGGCCTGGGCCGTCGGCGCCGGCACCTGGACCCGGACCGTCACGGTGGGCACCGGCGAGGGCAGCGGCGTCGTGGCGGCCGGCCCGGCACCGCCCAGCACGCCGGCCCCGCCCGACGTGCCCGCCGTGCCGCCGCCGGAGACGCTGCCCCCGATGCCGTCGACCCCCTGGCTGCCACCGATGCCACCGGTGCCCGCCGTGGCGCGCGCCGGGCCCCCTGCCGGCGCCGCCGAGGAGGCCGCAGCGGTCGCCCCGCGGGTCGGGCCCATGGGGTCGGTGCCGGCTCTTCCGGGACGAAGTCCACCGGAGCGGAGGTACTCGCCCACCGGGCGGACCGAGCCCGCGTCCGCGCTGCCGCCCAGCAGGGCGCGGGTGGTGGTGGAGATCTCGGCCAGCCGGGCAGCCAGCGCCCGGACCTGCGACCGCAGGGCCGGGTCGAGCAGCAGGCGCAGGTCGTCGAGGCGGTCCTGCTGGTCGGTGACGAACCGGTCGAGCAGCAGCAGCGGCTCGGCGTCGCCCGTCTCACGGTAGGCCCGGGTCAGGTCGTCGGTGGCCGAGGCCAGCGCGGTGTCCATGTCGGTCAGCGCCTGGCCCACCCGGGTCCGGGTCACGGCCTCGGTGCTGCCCGCCCCGGCCACCAGCGACTCGGCCTCGCCGAGGCGCGCGGCGGCCTGCTCGAGCAGCTCACGGCCCTGGGCGACGTCGCCACGCGCCAGGGCGAGCTCGACGTTCTCGACCTGACGCTTGAGGCCGTACAGCGTGTCGCCCGGCAGCGCGCGGGTGCTGGCGGCGGCCGCCCCGACACCGGCGACGACCGAGGCCACAGCCACCGCCGCCACGGCCTGTCGCGCCCGCCGGGTGCCGCTGACCCGCTCCGACGTGAGGGTGGCCGCGGTCGCCCGGCGCGGGGCCGGCACGCGGTTCCGCGCCTCCGCGGTGAGCCGGTCGCGCAGCGCGGTGCGGAAGTCCTCGCCCGGCGCGGGGCCGGTCGGCGAGATGGCCCCGGCGAGCGCCACCAGGGGCGCCAGCTCGGCGGCCGCCGAGGGGGAGCTCGCGCGCCCGCCCTCGAGCAGCGCCTGCAGGTCCTCGGCCTGCCGGCGACGTGCCGACATGGTCATCGCCATCCGCCGGCCCCCCTCCAGTCGTCCTGCCGGTCGCGGCGCGTGCTGCGACCGACCTGACAACGACCGCCGGCAGCGGCGGTTACGGGACCGTGGACGATCATCAGGCCGGCTCGGGCAGGAGCTTGGCCAGCCCGCGGACGGCGCGCAGCTGGAGCTGCTTGACGGCGCCCTCGGTGCGCCGCATCACCTCGGCGGTCTCGGCGACGCTGAGGCCCTGCAGGAAGCGCAGGACGATGCACTCCTGCTGCTCGGACTTGAGCTGCTTGACCGCCTCCATCAGCGTGGCGTTCTCGAGCCGGTCGAGGACCTCCTGCTCGATCCCGTCGTCGGCCCGGTCCGCGTCGCGCATGTCCGCGGTGCACACCTCGAGCTTGAACCGGCTGGACTTGACGTGGTCCGTGACCAGGTTGCGGGCGATGGTCGTGAACCAGGCCCCGATGTCCTTGCCGGTGTAGGTGAACGTGTCGATGCGGCGCAGCGCGCGCAGGAACGTCTCGGAGGTGAGGTCCTCGGCGAGGGCGCGCGAGCCGACCCGGTAGTAGAGGTAGCGGTAGATCTGGTCGACGTAGCTGTCGTAGACCATGCCGAACGCCTCGGCGTCGCCCTGCTGGGCGAGGGCCACCAGCCCGGCGACCCGGCTGCGCTCGGGGTCGTCGTCGGCGCTGCCCGGACTGCCGGTCGGGCCGCCCGGCAGGGTGCCGGTGCCGCCGGTGCCGGCCATCGCGAGGACCAGGGCGCCGCCGTCGCCGACCCGAGCGAGCCCGACCAGGGCCTGCAGCTCGGAGAGGGCCGCGGCGAGGGTCCGCTGCTGCACGACAGGACCCCCTTCTCGGCGGCGTGGACCGGCTGGACGGCAGATACCCAGGGCGCGGGTGTGACGAACGTCTCGCAGGGCGTCCTGACGGTAGCTCCGGCGGGCCATCTGCGGCAAATCGCCCGAACCGCCCCTCCGTTGCCCGGCGTCCCCGGTCAGCGGGCCCGTCGGCGGGCGGCGGCCGCGGCCATGGCCCCGGCCAGGGCACCCATGGCGGCCGCGGTGGGCACGCCGACCTTCACCGCCTTGCGCCCGGTGCGGTAGTCCCTGACCCGCCAGCCGTGCTCCCTGGCGTGGGCACGCAACCGGGCGTCGGGGTTGATCGCGCAGGGATGCCCGACCAGCGACAGCAGCGGGATGTCGTTGGCCGAGTCGGAGTAGGCGGAGCAGGCCGCGAGGTCGAGGCCCTCCCGCTCCGCGAGGGCGCTCACGGCCTCGGCCTTGGCCGGCCCGTGCAGGATGTCGCCGACCAGGCGCCCGGTGTAGACGCCGTCCTCGGTCTCGGCGACGGTGCCGAGCGCGCCGGTGAGGCCGAGCCGCCGGGCGATGACCGTCGCCACCTCGACGGGGGTCGCGGTGACCAGCCACACCCGCTGCCCGGCGTCCAGGTGCATCTGCGCGAGGGCCCGGGTCCCCGGCCAGACCTTCGTGGCCATGACCTCGTCGAACACCTCCTCGCCGATCGCGGTGAGCTCGGCGACGGTGTGGCCGGCAGCGAAGGACAGCGCGGTCTCGCGCGCGTCGTGGACGCTGCCCATGTCCTCCCGGCCGACGACCCGGAACCTGGCCTGCTGCCAGGCGAACCGGCCGATGTCGCGCGCCGAGAAGAAGTCGCGCCGGTAGAGACCGCGGGCCAGGTGGAAGATCGAGGCGCCCTGCACCACCGTGTTGTCGACGTCGAAGAACGCCGCCGCGTGCGGGTCGGCCGGGACCTGGAGCGCCCCCTCGACCTCCGCGGCGGCAGCCGACGCGCGACCGGCCGCGAGGGCGTCCGCCCGGTGCGGGTCTGCTCCGGCCGCCATGGCCGAACCCTAGACGTGTTGTGCGAAACTTCGTCGGTGGCCGGCACCGGGCTGGAGAACCTCGCGGACCTCGTCCGGGACGCCGCCGCCCGCCGCCCCGACGGCACCGCGCTCGTGCACCTGCCGGACGGCCGCCCGCGCCGGGCGGTGACCTGGTCGGCGCTGGACGCCGACGTGGAGGCGGCCGCTGCCGGCCTGCGCTCCGAGCTCGGGCTGCGGGCCGGTGACCGGGTCGCCCTCGCCCTCGTCAACAGCCCGGAGTTCGTCGTCGCCTACTTCGCGGTGCTGCGCGCCGGGCTGGTGGTGGTGCCGCTGAACACCGGCTACACCGCACCCGAGGTGGCCCGCCTGCTGCACGAGGCGGACGCGCAGGTCGTCCTGTGCGACGACACGACCATCGGTGTCGTCGAGGAGGCGGTGGCCGGGACCCACCGGGTGCACGTCGACCCGGCCGGCCTGGACTCGGTGGTGGCCGCCGGTCGTGGCCGGCGAGCCGACGGCTCCGGCCGCGGCGGCGAGGACCTCGCGGTGCTGATGTTCACCTCGGGGACCAGCGGGCGCCCGCGCGCCGCGATGCTCAGCCACCGGGCCCTGCTCGCCAGCCTCTCCCAGTGCCGGCGGCTGGACCCGGCACCGATGGCCGAGGACGACGTCGTCCTGCTGGTGCTGCCCCTGTTCCACATCTACGGCCTCAACACCGGGCTCGGCATGGTCGTGGCAGCGGGCGCCACCGGTGTGCTCGTCGAGCGTTTCGACCCTGCCGCGACAGCGGCCCTGGTGCGCAGCGAAGGAGTGACGAACGTCCCCGGCGCGCCGGCCATGTACGTCGGATGGGCCGCCGCCGACGAGCTCGGGGCGCTCCGCGGGGTGCGGCTGCTCGCCTCGGGCGCCTCGCCGCTGCCGCCCGCCGTGCTCGAGGAGGTGCAGACCGCGGCCGGGCGCACCGTGCACGAGGGCTACGGGCTCACCGAGACGGCGCCGGTCGTCACGAGCACGCTCGCCTCGGGCCGCGTGAAGCCGGGCTCCATCGGCCGGCCGGTGCCCGGCGTCGAGGTGCGCCTGGTCGACGAGGACGGCTCGGTGTCCGTCGACGACGACCCGGGCGAGATCGTCGTCCGCGGCGCCAACCTGTTCTCCGGGTACTGGCCGGACGGCGCGGGCGGGCCGGACGAGGACGGCTGGTGGGCCACCGGCGACGTGGCGTACGCCGATGACGACGGCGACCTGTTCCTGGTCGACCGCCGCAAGGAGCTGGTCCTCGTGAGCGGGTTCAACGTCTACCCCCGCGAGGTCGAGGACGCGCTCGCCGAGCACCCGGACGTCGCGGAGGTCGCGGTCATCGCCGTGCCGCACCCCTCCACCGGCGAGGCCGTGAAGGCGTTCGTGGTCCGGCGGGAGGGGTCGGCGCTCTCCGAGGCCGACGTCACGGCGCACGCGGCGACCCGGCTGGCCCGGTTCAAGCGCCCCACGATCGTCGTCCTGGTCGACGAGCTGCCGCACTCGGCCACCGGCAAGGTCGCCAAAGGCCGGCTCCGGGCCGGCGAGACGGGGTCGGCGTGAGCGCCCGGGTGACGCTGATCGGCAAGCCGGGCTGCCACCTCTGCGACGAGGCCCGCCTGGTGGTGGCGCGGGTGACCGCCGAGCTGGGGGAGCGGTACGAGGAGCGCAGCATCCTCGACGACCCGTCGCTCGCGGCGGCCTACGCCGAGCAGATCCCGGTCACGCTCGTCGACGGCGAGCAGCACGACTTCTGGCGGGTGTCCGAGGACCGCCTCCGCGCCGCTCTCGCCCGCGACCCCGGCTGACCGCCTGAGCCGGGCCGGCCGGTGAGGCCCGCGCAGACGTGACCCGCTCACTTTGTGCTCGCGTTCACAAGCGCATAGCCTGGCGGGCGCCTGGTGGCTTGCCTGCCGACGAGCGATCCCGCCCAGCGGCCACCGAGGGATGGAGTCCTGTGACGAGCTCACACGTGCGCGAGACCGGGCCCGGCGGCGCCCGGCCCGAGCGCCACGGGGCACGGCGCAACGGCGGCCGGGCGGACATCCCCGAGGCCACCGTGGCCAGGCTCCCGATCTACCTGCGCGCGCTGGGCACCTTCGGCGACGAGGGCGTCTCGACCGTGAGCTCCGAGGCTCTGGCCGCTGCGGCGGGGGTGAACTCGGCGAAGCTGCGCAAGGACCTGTCCTACCTGGGGTCCTACGGCACCCGCGGCGTCGGCTACGACGTCTCGTACCTCGTCTACCAGGTCTCCCGCGAGCTCGGCCTGACCCAGGACTGGCCCGTCGTCATCGTCGGGCTGGGCCACCTCGGTCACGCCCTGGCCAACTACGGGGGCTTCACCTCCCGCGGGTTCGCGATCCGCGCGCTGGTCGACACCGACCCGGCCATCGTCGGCACCGAGGTCGCCGGCCTGGTGGTCCTCCACCTCGACCGGCTCGAGGACGTCGTCGAGGGCCTCGGCGCCGCGATCGGCGTCATCACCACCCCGGCCGCCGTCGCCCAGTCGGTCTGCGACCGCCTGGTCGCCGCCGGGGTGGGCAGCATCCTCAACTTCGCGCCGAGCGTCCTCCTGGTCCCCGACCACGTCGAGGTCCGCAAGGTCGACATGTCCATCGAGCTGCAGATCCTCGCCTTCCACGAGCAGCGCAAGGTGTCCCCGGACCTCACGCCGGACCTCTCGGAGCTGGCCCGGGCGGTCGGCAAGTGAGCACCCTGGTCGTGGGCATGTCCCACCGGAGCGCACCGGTCGAGCTGCTCGAGCGGGTCGTCCTCGACCCCGACGCCGTCGCCAAGCTCCTCGACGACGTGGTCGGAGGCGACCACGCGTCCGAGGCGCTCGTCCTCTCGACGTGCAACCGGGTCGAGGTCTACGCCGAGGTGGAGAAGTTCCACGCCGGGCTCGCCCAGGTGTCCGAGCTGCTGGCCCGCCGTACCGGACTGGAGCTCGACGAGCTCACGCCGCACCTGTACGTGCACTACGAGGACCGCGCGGTGGCCCACCTGTTCACGGTGGCCTGCGGCCTGGACTCGATGGTCGTCGGCGAGAGCCAGGTGCTCGGCCAGGTGCGTGCCGGGCTGCGCACGGCCCAGGACGCCGGCGCCGTCGGACGCGAGCTCGGTGCCCTGGCGCAGCAGGCCCTTCGCGTCGGCAAGCGGGCCCGTACCGACACCGGCATCGACCGGGCCGGCCGGTCGCTGGTCACCGCAGGGCTGGCCGAGGCCACCCGGCTGCTGGGCGACCTCGAGGGGGCCACCGTCCTGGTCGTCGGCGCCGGCGCCATGAGTGCGCTGGCCGCGACCGTCGCGGCGCAGTCCGGCGCCGGGCGGGTCGTCGTCGCCAACCGGACGCTGGCCCGGGCCGAGCGGCTCGTCTCGGGTCTCGGCGGGGAGGCCCGACCGCTCGAGGACCTGCCGGCGGCACTGGCCGAGGCCGACCTCGTCGTGTCCTGCACGGGCGCCGTCGGGCACCTGCTGGGCGCCGACCTGCTCGCGCCGGTCGCGGCCGCACGGGCGGCAGGGGGCGCCCGGCTGGTGGTCCTCGACCTGGCCCTGCCCCGCGACGTCGACCCGGCCGCCCACGACCTGGCCGGGCTCGCCGTCGTCGACCTCGAGAGCCTGGCCGGCGTCCTCGCCACCAGCCGGCACGCCGCCGACGTCGAGGCGACCCGCGAGATCGTCGCGGAGGAGGTCGCCGCCTTCCTGGGCTGGCAGCGCGCCGTGAGCGTCGCGCCGACCGTCGTGGCGCTCCGAGCGATGGCCGACTCGGTGGTGCAGGCCGAGCTGGTGCGCCTCACCGGCCGGCTGCCCGACCTGGGCACCCGCGAGCGCGCCGAGATCGAGCAGACCGTGGCCCGGGTGGTGGACAAGCTCCTGCACGCCCCGTCGGTGCGGGTGAAGCAGCTGGCCGAGGAGCCGGGCGGTCAGGCCTACGCCGACGCGCTGAGCCGGCTGTTCGACCTCGACCCCAAGTCCGTCGAGGCCGTCACCCGGCTCGACGCCGGCGACGAGGGCGTGGCGCCGTGAGCGCCCCCGGCGCCGCGCTGCGGCTCGGGACCCGCGGCAGCGCCCTGGCCCTCGCGCAGGCCCGGAAGGTCGCCGACGACCTCACCGCCGGGACCGGCCGCACGGTCGAGCTGGTGCCGGTGACGACGTACGGCGACACCTCCCGCGAGGCGCTGACCCAGATCGGCGGCACCGGCGTCTTCGTCTCGGCGCTGCGCGAGGCCCTGCTCGCCGGCGAGGTCGACCTCGCCGTGCACTCGCTCAAGGACCTCCCGACGGCGCCGGCCGAGGGCATCGCGCTGGCCGCCGTCCCGCTCCGCGAGGACGCCCGCGACGCGCTGGTGGCCCGCGACGGGCTGACCCTCGGCGAGCTGCCCACCGGCGCCCGGATCGGCACCGGCTCGCCCCGCCGCGCGGCCCAGCTGCGGGCGCTGGGCCTGGGCCTGGTCGTGGTCGACGTGCGCGGGAACGTCGACACCCGGCTGCGCCTCGTCGCCGACGGCGAGCTCGACGCGGTGGTGCTCGCGCGGGCCGGCCTGGCCCGCCTCGGCCGGCTCGGCGAGGTCACCGAGACGCTCGACCCGATCCAGATGCTGCCCGCCCCTGGCCAGGGCGCTTTGGCGATCGAGTGCCGCATGCCTCACGATGCCCCGGGTACGTCCACCGACCTGATCGACCTGCTCGGCAGCCTCGACGATGCCGCGACCCGGCTCGTCGTGGAGGCCGAACGAACCCTGCTCGCCACTCTGGAAGCCGGCTGCTCGGCCCCTGTCGGGGCCTACGGCGAAGCCGGCGAGCCGGAGCCCGGCGAGCAGGTGCCCGAGCTGTACCTGCGTGCCGTCGTCAGTGCTGTCGACGGTTCCGCGCAGGTACGGCTGTCCGCCACCGGACCTCTCGACGAGGCTGCACGGATCGGCCGCGACCTCGCGGCCGACCTGCTCGCCGAAGGTGCGGCCGAACTGATGTGGGAGCGCGTCCAGTGAGCCGCCCGAACACCCGCGCGAGTGCCGGCACGACCGGCACCGCGAAGAAGAAGTCCGTCAAGCCGCTGGGCAGCGTCGCCTTCGTCGGCGCCGGCCCCGGAGACCCGGAGCTGCTCACGGTCCGCGCCGTCGAGCTGCTCGCGCGGGCCGACGTGGTCGTCACGGAGTCGCAGGACGCCGCGTTCGTCCAGCGGTTCTGCGGCCCCGACGTCGAGGTGGTCGACGGGTCGCTGGGCGACGACGGCCAGCCGCTGAGCCACGCCGTCCGGGCCCGCCTCGTCGTCAAGGCGGCCAAGGGCGGCGGGCTCGTCGTACGGCTGCTCGACGGCGACCCGTTCCTGTTCGCCACCGGGTCCGAGGAGGCGGCCGGCTGCGTCAAGGCCGGCATCGCCTTCGAGGTCGTGCCCGGGGTGTCGTCGATCGCCGCGGTCCCCGCCTACGCAGGCATCCCGCTGACCACCGCCAAGCACCGCGAGGTGCGCGTGGTCAACGTCGGCGAGGGCAGCGTCGACTGGTCCTCGCTGGGCGCGGGCACCGCGACGCTGGTGCTGCTGTCGGCCACCCACGTCATCGGTGACGTCGCGAAGGCCCTGGTCGCCGCAGGTCGGCCGGCCGAGACCCCGGTCGCGATCACCCAGCTCGGCACCACCACCGCGCAGCGCACGGTGACCTCGACCCTCGAGCGGGTCGCGGTCGACGTGCGGGCGGCCAAGCTCGCCCCGCCGACCATCACGGTCGTGGGCGACACGGTCACCATGCGCGAGTCGCTGTCCTGGTTCGAGACCAAGCCGCTGTTCGGCTGGCGGGTGCTGGTCCCGCGCACCAAGGAGCAGGCCGGCGCGCTGGCCGAGAAGCTGCGCTCCGCCGGTGCGGTGCCCGAGGAGGTGCCGACCATCGCGGTCGAGCCGCCGCGCACCCCGCAGCAGATGGAGCGGGCCGTCAAGGGCCTGGTCACCGGACGCTACGAGTGGGTCGCCTTCACCTCGCGCAACGCGGTGAAGGCCGTCCGCGAGCGGTTCGAGGAGTACGGCCTGGACGCCCGGGCCTTCGCCGGCATCAGGGTCGCCACGGTCGGCGAGCAGACCGCCGCCGACCTGCTCGCCTGGGGCATCAAGCCCGACCTGGTGCCCAGCGGCGAGCAGTCCGCCGCGGGCCTTCTGGAGGACTGGCCGCACTACGACCCGGTCTTCGACCCGATCGACCGGGTCTTCCTGCCGCGGGCCGACATCGCCACCGAGAACCTCGTCGCCGGTCTGGTCGAGCGCGGCTGGGAGGTCGACGACGTCACGGCGTACCGCACCGTGCGGGCCGCGCCGCCGGCTGCACCGATCCGCGAGGCGATCAAGTCCGGCGGTTTCGACGCGGTGGTCTTCACCTCGTCCTCGACCGTGCGCAACCTGGTCGGCATCGCCGGGAAGCCGCACGCCACGACGGTGATCGCCTGCATCGGGCCGGCCACGGCGAAGACGGCCGAGGAGCACGGCCTGCGGGTCGACGTCCTCGCTCCCACCCCGTCGGTCGCCGACCTGGCCTGCGCGCTGTCCGAGTACGGCGCGGGGCTGCGCTCGTCGGCCGTCGCGGCGGGTGAGCCGGTGCTGCGCCCGTCGCAGAAGCGCGCGACGGCCCGCCGGAAGGCGACCTGAGGCCTGACCGGATGACAGACGCCCGCTTCCCCGCCGCGCGCCCGCGCCGGCTGCGCAGCACCCCCGCGATGCGCGCGCTCGTCGCCCAGACCAGGCCGGCCCCGGCCGACCTGGTCCTGCCGGTGTTCGTGCGCGAGGGTCTGACCGGCCCGGCGCCGATCGGGTCGATGCCCGGGGTGGTGCAGCACTCGCGCGACTCGCTGCGCAAGGCGGTCGTCGAGGCGGTGCAGGCCGGCGTCGGCGGCCTGATGCTCTTCGGGGTGCCGGAGCGTCGCGACGCCACCGGGAGCGGCGCGACCGACGACGACGGCGTGCTCAACTCGGCCATCCGCGACGTCGTGTCCGAGGTCGGCGACGCGACCGTCGTGATGAGCGACCTGTGCCTCGACGAGTTCACCGACCACGGCCACTGCGGCGTCCTGGCGAAGGACGGCGGCGTCGACAACGACGCGACGCTGGTCCGCTACGCCGAGATGGGGCTCGCGCAGGCCGCCGCCGGTGCCCACGTCCTCGGCCTGTCCGGGATGATGGACGGCCAGGTCGGGGTCGTCCGCTCGGCGCTCGACTCCGACCGGCACACCGGCACAGCGCTGCTGGCCTACACCGCGAAGTACGCCTCCGCCTTCTACGGCCCGTTCCGGGAGGCGGTCGAGTCGACCCTCGAGGGCGACCGCGCGACCTACCAGCAGGACCCCGCCAACGCCGACGAGGCGCTGCGCGAGCTGGCGCTCGACCTCGCCGAGGGCGCCGACATCGTCATGGTCAAGCCGGCCCTGCCCTACCTCGACGTCCTGCGCCGGGTCGCCGACGAGGCCGCCCGGCACGGGGTCCCGGTGGCGGCCTACCAGGTGTCCGGCGAGTACGCGATGGTCGAGGCAGCCTTCGCCCACGGGTGGCTGGACCGCGAGCGCACGATCGTCGAGACGCTGACCTCGGTGCGCCGCGCCGGCGCCGGCATCGTGCTCACCTACTGGGCGGTCGAGGCCGCCGGCCTCCTGCAGCGCCGCGACCGATGACCTACCCGTACGACGCGCCGGCCTCGGAGGCGCTGATGAGCCGCGCGCTCGCCGTCGTGCCCGGTGGCGTCAACTCCCCGGTGCGGGCGTTCCGCGCTGTCGGCGGGACGCCGCGGTTCATGGTGTCCGGGCACGGGCCGTACGTCGTGGACGCCGACGGCCGCGAGTACGTCGACCTCGTCTGCTCGTGGGGTCCGCTGCTGCTCGGCCACGCGCACCCCGCGGTCCTCGACGCCGTGCAGGCCGCGGTGGCGCGCGGCACCTCGTTCGGGACGCCGACCGAGGGCGAGGTCGCGCTCGCCGAGGAGATCGTCGACCGGGTCGAGCCGGTCGAGCAGGTCCGCCTGGTGTCCAGCGGCACCGAGGCGACGATGTCGGCGATCCGGCTGGCGCGCGGGTTCACCGGCCGGTCGAAGGTCGTGAAGTTCGCCGGCTGCTACCACGGTCACGTCGACTCGCTGCTGGCCGCGGCGGGCTCCGGCGTCGCGACGCTCGGGCTGCCCGACACCCCGGGCGTGACCGGCGCGTCGGCGGCCGACACCGTCGTCCTCCCCTACAACGACCTCGAGGCGGTGGCGGAGGCCTTCCGCCGGTACGAGGGCCAGATCGCCTGCGTCATCACCGAGGCGGCCGCCGGCAACATGGGTGTCGTCCCGCCCCGCCCGGGGTTCAACGCGGGCCTTTCCGACCTGTGCCGGGCCCACGGCGCGCTGTTCGTCAGCGACGAGGTCATGACCGGCTTCCGGGTGAGCCGGGCCGGCTGGTTCGGGCTCGACGGCGTCCGTCCCGACCTGATGACCTTCGGCAAGGTCATGGGCGGTGGCTTCCCCGCCGCGGCGTTCGGCGGTCGCGCCGACGTCATGGCGCGGCTCGCTCCGGTCGGTCCCGTCTACCAGGCAGGGACGCTGACCGGTAACCCGGTCGCCACCGCCGCCGGTCTGGCCACCCTGCGGCTGGCCACCGACCAGGTCTACGCGCACGTCGACAAGGCGGCCGGCGAGCTGAGCGGGCTGGCCTCCGCCGCCCTGACTGCCGAGGGCGTCGCGCACGTGGTGCAGAACGCGGGCAGCATGTTCTCGGTCTTCTTCGCCGCCGGGTCCGTCACCGACTACGCCGGCGCCCGGCGCCAGGAGGCGTTCCGGTACACCGCGTTCTTCCACGCGATGCTCGAGCGAGGCGTCTACCTGCCGCCGTCGGCCTTCGAGTCCTGGTTCCTGTCCGCCGCGCACGACGACCCGGCACTCGACCGGGTCGTCGACGCCCTGCCGCACGCCGCCCGGGCTGCCGCCCGGGCCGTCCCCGAGGAGACCGGCTGATGGCCGAGACCACCGTCGTCCACGTGCTGCGCCACGGCGAGGTGCACAACCCGGAGAAGGTCCTCTACGGCCGGCTGCCCGGCTTCCACCTCTCCGACCTCGGCCGCGCGATGGCCGACCGGATCGCCGAGCACCTGCGCGGCCAGGACGTGACCTACCTCGTCTCCTCTCCGCTGGAGCGGGCCCAGGAGACCGCCGGCCCGTCGGCCGCGGCGCTCGGCCTCGACATCGGCACCGACGACCGCTTGATCGAGGCCGGCAACATCTTCGAGGGCAAGACGTTCGGCGTCGGTGACGGCTCGCTCAGGCGCCCGGCGCACTGGGTGCACCTGCGCAACCCGCTGCGGCCGTCGTGGGGTGAGCCGTACGTCGAGATCGCCGAGCGCATGCTCGCGGCGATCGCCGCTGCGCGCGACGCTGCACGCGGCCACCAGGCCCTCGTCGTGAGCCACCAGCTGCCGATCTGGACCGCGCGCTCGTTCGCCACCGGCCGCCGGCTGTGGCACGACCCGCGCAAGCGGCAGTGCTCGCTCGCCTCGCTGACGTCGTTCACGTACGACGGCGACGACCTGCTGTCGGTCTCCTACGAGGAGCCGGCCCGCGACCTGCTCCCGGCGCCGGCGGGCGCCGGGAAGAAGTTCGTCGCCGGCGCGTGACGACGGGTCCCCGGTCCCGACGCACCGCGGCGCTGCTCGCCGGGGTGCTGCTCGCGGGCGGTCTCGCGGGCTGCAGCGGCCGCGCGACCGGTCAGGTCGCCGACCAGGGCTACATCTCCGGTGACGGCACGGTCTCGACGCTTCCGCCCGCCGGTCGACGCGACCCGGTGCGTCTCGCGGGGCGTCGGCTCGACGGCGGCCGGCTCGACGTCCGCGACTTCCGGGGCGAGGTCGTGGTCGTCAACGTCTGGGCCTCGTGGTGCCCGCCGTGCATCGCCGAGGCGGCCGACCTGGAGGAGGTGCACCGGGCCACGTCCGGGGCGGGGCGTGCAGTTCGTCGGCATCAACACCGACAGCGACCTGGCGGCGGCGCGCGCGCACGAGCGGCGCTTCCAGGTGACCTACCCGAGCATCGACGACGACGGGGGGCGGGTGCTGCTCGCGCTGCGCGGGTCGCTGCCGCCCACCGCGAAGCCGTCGACCCTCGTCCTCGACCGGCGCGGCCGGGTGGCGGCCCGGGTGCTCGGCAAGGTCGACGCGGGCACGCTCACCGCGCTGATCGTCGACACGCTGCGCGAGAAGGCCCGATGACCGGGACCGTCGCCGACGGCTCGCTGCTGCTCGCCCTGCCGCTCGCCGTCATCGCCGGGCTCGTCTCCTTCGTCTCGCCGTGCGTGCTGCCGCTGGTGCCCGGCTACCTGGCGTACACGACCGGGCTGTCCGCGGCGGAGGTCTTCGACGAGGCGCCACGGCGGCGTGGCCGGCTGCTGGCGGGGGCCCTGTTGTTCGTGGCCGGCTTCAGCGTCGTCTTCGTCAGTGCCGGCGTGCTGCTGGGCGGCTTCGGCGGCTTCCTGCTGGAGAACCAGGACGTGCTGCAGCGGGTGCTGGGCAGCGTGACCATCGTGCTCGGCCTGGCGTTCGTCGGGTTCGTCCCCTGGGCGCAGCGGGACCTGCGGCTGGACCGGAAGCCCTCCATCGGCCTCGTCGGGGCACCCGTGCTCGGCGCGGTCTTCGGCCTCGGCTGGTCGCCGTGCCTGGGCCCGACGCTGGGCACCGTGATGCTGCTCGCCACCACGCAGGGGACCGCAGTGCGGGGTGGCGTCCTCGCGGTCGCCTACTGCGTCGGGCTGGGGCTGCCGTTCGTGCTGGCCGCGCTGGCCTTCGGCCGGGCCATGACGGTCTTCGGCTGGTTCAAGCGGCACTACCTCGCCATGATGCGCACCGGAGGCGCGTTCCTCGTGGTCATCGGGATCCTGCTGGTCACCGGTGTCTGGAACACCTGGGTCGTGGCGCTGCAGGTCTGGGTCAACGGCTTCACCGTGGCGGTGTGAGGGCGGCGTGGCCGACACCCTGAGCACCGCGCCGGCGCGCGACCTGCCCCCGCAGCCGCGGCCGCCGGCGATGGAGCCGGTCGAGCTGGCCCGGTGGGCGTGGCGCCAGCTCACCTCGATGCGCACCGCCCTGGTGCTGCTGTTCCTGCTCGCGGTGGCCGCGGTCCCGGGTTCCCTCGTCCCGCAGCGCAGCGTCGATGCGGCGCGGGCCGCGCAGTTCGCCGAGGACCACCCCGCCCTGGCGCCGTGGTACGACCGGCTGTCGTTGTTCGAGGTGTACTCGTCCCCGTGGTTCGCGGCGATCTACCTGCTGCTGTTCGTGTCGCTCGTCGGCTGCGTGCTGCCGAGGAGCCGGCAGCACCTCGCAGCGGTCCGGGCGCGGCCACCACGGCCGCCCCGGCACCTCGAGCGCCTCCCGTGGCACGAGAGCACCGTCGCCGACGGGACCGTCGAGGAGGTGCTCGAGCGGGCCCGGCGGGTCCTCCGGCGGCACCGCTACCGGGTCGAGGTCGTCGACGGTGCGGTGGCGGCCGAGAAGGGGTACCTGCGCGAGACCGGCAACCTGGTCTTCCACCTGTCGCTGCTCCTGCTCCTGGTGGCCGTCGGGGTCGGGCACCTCACGGGCTACCGGGCCAACGTCCTGGTCGTCGAGGGGGAGGCGTTCTCCAACACGGTGTCCGCCTACGACACCTGGAGCCCGGGCCCGCTGGCCGACGAGACCGCGCTGGCGCCGTTCACCGTGGAGCTCGACGACCTGAAGGTCCGCTACCAGCGCGGCGGGACACAGGCGGGGGCCCCGCGCGACTTCCACGCGTCCTTGCGCTACACCGACGCGCCGGACTCGCCGCGGCGGACCTACGACCTGCGGGTGAACCACCCGCTCGAGGTCGACGGCGTCAAGGTGTTCCTGCTCGGCAACGGCTACGCACCGGTCCTCACGGTCCGCGACCGCGACGGTGAGGTCGTGTCGCGCGGCCCGGTGCCGTTCCTGCCGCGGGACGGCAACAACACCTCGACCGGGGTGGTGAAGGTGACCGGCACCAGCCCGCAGATCGGGCTGGACGGCCTGTTCCTCCCGACGGCGGTCATCGACGAGCAGGGGCCGCACTCGGTCTACCCGGGGCTCCGGCTGCCTCGCGCGTTCCTCAGCGTCTGGACCGGCGACCTCGGCGTCGACTCCGGGACGCCCCAGTCGGTGTACAGCCTCGACAAGGACGGCCTCGAGCAGGTGCGCGGCGAGGGCGGACGCAAGCTCGTCCTGGGGCTGGCCCCCGGGACCTCCGCGACGCTGCCGACGGGCGAGACCGTGAGCATGGGCGGCGTGCGGCGCTGGGCCTCGCTCCAGATCGCCCGCGACCCCGGCTCGGGCCCCGCTCTGGCCGCTGCCCTGCTCGCCCTGGCCGGTCTCACGGCCTCGTTGTTCGTGCGCCGACGGCGGGTCTGGGTCAAGGTCGGGACCGACGGCGAGCGGCGTACGCTCGTCGAGGTGGGCGGCCTCGCGCGCACCGTGGGCGAGGGCGGTGACGGCCTGGCCGACGAGCTGCGCGAGCTGGCCGACGAGATCGGCGGCCGGGGCGGCGCCGGAACGGACGACGGGACAGGTGCTGCACGTGACCGCTGAGTCGCTCGCGGGGCTGAGCAACAACCTCCTCTACTCGGCGATGGTCGTCTACGCGGCGGCGATGTACTGCTACACCGCCGAGCTGGCCTTCGGTGCGCCCCGCCGTCGCCGGCGCGTGGCCCCGGTCGCGGCCGACGTGCGCGCGATGGCGACGGTCGGTGCACCGGAAGCGACCGGCCAGGCGTCCGTCGCCGCCGTGGGGCACGACGACGAGGGCGCTGCGCGGACCGCGCGGGCCGAGCGGCTGGGCCGGGTCGCGGTCTCGCTCACGGTGCTGGCGTTCCTCCTGCACGGCGGCGCGGTCCTGGCCCGCGGCCTGGCCGCCTCGCGGCCGCCCTGGGGCAACATGTACGAGTTCTCGACCGCGGGCGCGCTCGCCGTGTCGGGGGTCTTCCTCGTGCTGCTGGCGAGCCGGCGGGTGGGGCCGGTGCGCTACCTCGGCACGTTCGTCGTGCTGCCGGTGCTGCTCACCCTCGGTCTCGCGGTCGCCGTGCTCTACACGGAGTCGGCGCAGCTCGTACCGGCCCTGAAGTCGGTCTGGCTGGTCATCCACGTGTCGGCCGCGATCATCGCGTCGGGCATCTTCACGGTCGGCTTCGCCCAGTCGGTCTGCTTCCTGGTCCAGGACCGGCGCGAGCGGGTCCCCGCCGACACCCGGGCGCCGTCGTTCATGGACCGGCTGCCGTCGGCCGCGGCGCTGGACCGCTCGGCGTACAAGATGCACGCGTTCGGCTACCCGATCTGGACCTTCGCGGTCATCGCCGGCGCCATCTGGGCCGAGAACGCCTGGGGCCGCTACTGGGGCTGGGACCCGAAGGAGACCTGGGCGTTCATCACCTGGATGGTCTACACGACCTACCTGCACGCGCGGGCGACCGCCGGCTGGAAGGGCCGGCGGGCGGCGTACCTGGCCGGCCTGGGCTACGCGACCTTCTTGTTCAACTACCTGGTCGTGAACATCTGGCTGGTCGGCTTCCACTCCTACGCCGGGGTCGGCTGAGCCCGGTCAGACCTTGTCGTCGTCCTCGTCGGGCGGCGGAGGCTTGGGTGGCCGGTTCAGCCCGCGCAGGAAGTCCGGGTCGTCGTCGGGGGCGACCATGCGTCGCGGAGCGCGCCCGGTCGGGCCGCCCTCGGTGCGCGGCGCCAGCCCGGGCAGTCGCCGGCCACGGCGTCCGGCCACCAGCCAGGCGATCGGCCCGACCACCCAGGCGAGGACGATGAGCAGCACCCAGACGAGCTTGGGCAGGCCCTGCACGTCGTCGTCCTTGGTCTGCACCAGGTCGACGAGGGCGTAGACCGCGAGGATCAGCGGCAGGGCGTACAGCAGGATGCGCAGCATGGGTCCGGGTCCTCCGACATCGAGCGTACGGCGTCGTGACCTCAGCGGCCGCGCAGCGACCGGCGGGTTCGGCGGGAGGGGCGCTGCGCGCGCCGGGCGATCTCCGCGACGCGCTCCAGCTCGAGGACCTGGGCGCGGGCGAGGTCAAGGGTGTACACGGTGGTGCCTCTACTTCCATGTCGTACGTGGTGTTGTGCCTACGATATCAAGGTCAACACCGCTGTTCGACCCTTATTCCTACTGCTCCTGTGTGAGGTGCCTCATGGATGACACCGACCGAGCGCTGGTCGAGGCGCTGCGTCGCGACGGCCGGGCCAGCTGGGCCGAGCTCGGCCGCCAGGTGGGGCTGTCCGGTCCGAGCGTGACCGACCGGGTGGCCCGGCTGGAGGCCTCCGGAGTGATCACCGGCTACCACGCGGCCGTCGACCCGGCGGCGTTGGGCCGCTCGGTCTCCGCGCTGGTGGGCGTGCACCTGTCCGACACCTCCGACCAGGACGCGGTGACGGTCGCCCTGGGGCGCCTCGAGGAGATCGAGGACTGCTGGTTCGTGGCCGGTGACGAGTCGTTCCTGCTCAAGGTGCGGGTCGACGACGTCGCGGGGCTGGAGCGCACCCTGTCCCGCCTGCGCCGGGTGCGAGGCGTCTCGCGGACCCGGACGACTGTCGTGCTCTCGACGAAGTGGGAAGGGCGGGTCTCTCCCGCCGTGTCCGGATGACGCCCGGGGCGCCCGTGCGGCTCCTCCTGACCGCCGACACGCACGTTCCCCGGCGGGCACGCGACCTCCCGGCCGCGTTGTGGCGGGCAGTGGGCCGGGCGGATGTCGTCGTGCACGCCGGCGACTGGGTCGACGTGTCGCTGCTCGACGTCCTGGAGGCTCGGCTGCGACCGGAGCAGGTGCTGCTGGGCGTGGTCGGCAACAACGACGGGTCGGCGCTGCGGGCCCGGCTGCCCGAGGTGGCGTTCGCGCAGGTCGCCGGTGTCCGGCTGGCGGTGGTGCACGAGACCGGTCCGGCCCCGGGGCGCGAGGGTCGCTGCGAGCGGGCTTACCCGGATACCGACGTGCTCGTGTTCGGGCACAGCCACATCCCCTGGGACACGAGGACGCCGGCCGGCCTGCGGCTGCTGAACCCGGGATCGCCCACCGACCGGCGGCGCCAGCCCCACCACACGTTCATGACGGCGCGTGCCGCGGGCGGCGGCCTGACCCAGGTGCGTCTGCACCGGGTGCCGCCGTCGGCGTGACCCCTTGGAGGCTCGGACCCGGACGTCCGCGGGGCGCTCAGCCGGCGACGGCGAGCGTGATCCCGAGACTGGCGCCGTAGACCAGTAGCAGCAGGCCGGTCTCCTTGAGAACCGGCACCAGCTCGCGGCCGACAGCGCCGTAGATGACCCCGAGGGTGGGCCGCACCGCCGGCAGCGCCGTGCCGAGGGCGACCAGGACGACCAGGTGCTCGAGCGCCATGAGCACCACGACGGCGTACGCGGTGAAGACCAGGCCGACGTAGAGCAACCGGGTCCGCCGGTCGCCGAGGCGGACGGCCAGGGTGCGCTTGCCGGCGGCCTCGTCGGTGGGGATGTCGCGCAGGTTGTTGGCGACGAGGATCGCGCAGGCCAGGGCGCCGCAGCCGGTACCCGCGAGCACCGAAGCGAGAGTGAGCTGCTCGGCCTGCGACGTACGTCGTGCCCACGGTCGCGACGAGCCCGAAGAACACGAAGACCGAGACCTCACCGAGACCGCGGTAGCCGTACGGCGTGCGGCCGCCGGTGTAGAACCAGGCGGCCACGAGGCAGGCCGCACCGACGAGCACCAGCCACCACGCGACCAGCAGTGCGAGAGACGAGCCCGCCGAGGCACGCCACGACGAAGGCGTACAGAGCCGCGCGCTTCACGGCCGCGGGGCTCGCCACCCCGGAGCCGACGAGGCGAAGCGGGCCGACCCGGTCGGCGTCGGTGCCGCGGACCCCGTCGCTGTAGTCGTTGGCATAGTTGACGCCGACCTGCAGCGCCACCGCGACCAGCAGCGCGAGCAGTGCCCGGCCGCCGTCGAAGCCGCCCACGGCCGCAGCGGCGCCGGTGCCCGCGGCGACGGGCGCGATCGCGGCCGGCAGCGTGCGCGGGCGGGCGCCCTCGAGCCACTGGGCGGGGGTGGCCATGGGTGCGGGGTCCTTCCGGGTGGGTCGTGACGCGTCCGCGAGGAGGTTACGGGTCGCGGCGGGAACAGCGGCGCCGGACCGCCGGGCGGGCACCCTGTGGACGGCGAAATCCCTTGCACAGCAACGGTTTCCGGGGTTCCGTCCGGCGCGGCGGTGCGGTAGCATTCGAACATGTGTTCGACAGTGCGGGCCGGGGTCGAGGTGGACGTGCGCGTCCGCCGCCGAGGCCCTGACCAGCGCCCTGGCCGACGGCGTCGAGCACCTGACCCACGACCAGTCCGCTGCCCTGCTCGCTCAGCTGCGCGACCTGACCGCGCAAGGCCGACGCGCTGACCCTGGCGCTGGTCGGGAAGGTCGACGCCGACGGCAGCTACGCCCTGGACGGGGCGATCACCACCGGGTCCTGGGTGCGGGCGGTGGCCCACGCCACCCCCGGCGAGGCGGCCCGGCTGGTCCGCACCGCGCGGACCCTGCGCTCCGGGGTGCTCCCCAACACGACCGCGGCGCTGGCCGCGGGGCGCTGTATCCGGCCGGCACGCGGCGGTGATCGCCGACGCCGTCGGCGGACGCACCAGCCGGTGCGGTCGCGCTGATCGAGCCCGAGGCGGTCGCGGTCGCCGTCGAGGGCGACCTGCGGGCCACCGCGGCCCTGATGCGCGCCTTCGGCCACGCCCTGGACCCCGACACCGCCGATGAGAAGGCGCTGCGCCGCTACGACCGGGCCGGGATCACGTTCTCCCCGCTGCTCGAGGGCGGGTTCGCGATCTCCGGCACCGCCGACGAGACCACCGGCGCCGCGATCGTCGCCGCCCTGCACACCGCGGCACCCCTGGCCAAGGGCGACACCCGCACCGCGGCCCGCCGCCGCCTCGACGCCCTGCACACCCTGGCCCGGCACTGGACCGACACCGCCGACCCCAGGGCGACACCGCCGACCGCACCGCGCGGCGCACCAGCCGGTCCCGCGCCAGGTTGGTCGTCACCGTGGACGCCGACGGGCTCGCCGGGAGAACCTCACCCGGGGGCACCCTCACCTGGGCCGGACCCATCACCGCCTCCACCGCGCAACGACTGGGCTGCGACAGCCCCACCACCTTCGTCACCCTCGGCCCCGACGGCACCGTCGTCGAAGCCGGCACCCAACGCCGGTACTTCACCACCAGCCAGCGCCTGGCGATGATCGCCCGCGACGGCGACACCTGCCCCGCCCCCTACTGCGACCGTCCCTCCGCCTGGTCCGACGCCCACCACCTGCTCCCCGTCGAGGCCGGCGGCCCCACCACCATCGACAACGGCGCCCTGCCCTGCGAAGCCCACCACCTCCAGCTCCACGAAGGTCACTGGACCCTGCACCGCCTCCCCGACCACCGCTACGTCCTGCACCACCCCCGCACCGGCAAGACCCTCGGCCCCGAACCACCCCGCCCCGGCCACCACCGACCACCACGAGAGTGAGTCAGCGGCCGACCGCGTCCGGCGAGCCCTGATCTGCCGAGACGCGGGACCGGGTCGTCACGCCGCGGACGGCGGTCCGAACCAGGTGGTCACCGCGTGGGAGAGCGCGGGGTCGGTCAGGTCTCCCGCCCAGGCGACGTGCCCGTCGGGCCGGATCAGGACCGCACCGGGAGCAGGGACCTCGCCCAAAACCGGGAGCTCCCACGTCCCGGCGTAGGTGGCCTCGACCACCTGCACGCGATCCGACCACGGAGCCATGTCGAAGCCACTCACCCCGCCGAGGTCGAGCAGCACCGGCCGGGCGTCGTGCAGCAGGGTGAACACCCGGAGCGCTCCGTGCGCGGTGAGAAGGTCGAGGTCGGGCATTCGGCGCCCGATCAGCGGGTGTCCGTCTCCCAGGTCGTAGTGGATGTCGAGACCGGAGAGCATCGCGACGATGAGCCTGCGCGGCTCGTCCATGGCCAGCAGCTCGGTCATGGTGTCGCGCAGGGCCTCGTGACGGTCGTCGGGCCTGCCGAGCGCGACCTGCGCCATGGTGTTGTGCAGCACGCGGGCACCGACCGGATGCCGCTCCGCGTGGTAGCTGTCGAGCAAGGACTCCGGCGAGGTACCGCGGACCACCTGGGCCAGCTTCCAGCCCAGGTTCACGGCATCCTGCACGCCGGTGTTGAGGCCCTGACCGCCCTGCGGGGGATGCACGTGTGCGGCGTCCCCGGCCACCAGCACACGGCCGTGGCGGTACGAGGCTGCCTGCCGCGTCATGTCGGTGAACCGGGAGATCCAGCCGGCGCTACGAAGCCCGTAGTCCGTCCCGTACACGGCGACGAGCGCCTCACGGAGCTCGCTCATGCTGGGGTCGCCCGCCTTGTCGACGTGTCGCTCGGTGAGCACGACGCGCACCGGTCCCCCTTCTCCCGTGCGACCGAGGGCATGGGTGCCGACGCTGTCGCGGCGGAAGCCGGAGTCCGGCTCCTCGTCCATCTCGACCTCGGCGATCATCCAGCTCGTCGAAGGGTCCAGCCCGACGAAGTCGATGCCCGCGGCCCGGCGGACCCGGCTGCGCCCCCCGTCGCAGCCCACGACGTACTGCGCTCGCAGCGACGTGCCGTCGGAGACCGTGACATCGACGCCGGTGTCGTCCTGTGCCAGGCGCAGCACCTCACGGCTCCGCAGGATCGGCACCCCGAGGCCGGTGACCCAGCCGGCCAGGATGGGCTCGAAGTCCTTCTGCCACAACGCGAGGACGCAGTTGTGACGCGTCGGGAAGTCGCTGATGGACAAGAAGTTCCCGGCGTAGCCGTAGCCGAGACCCGGATGTGCCTGGCCGGCCTCGAGGAAGCGTTCCGCGATGCCGCGCTGGTCGAGCACCTCGAGGGTGCGGGAGTGGAGACCCCCGGCTCGAGACCCGTCGACCGCCTGACTTGCGCGTCGCTCGACGATGACGACGTCGACCCCTGCCAGCGCGAGCTCGCCCGCGAGCATCAGCCCGGTCGGGCCGCCTCCGACCACCACCACCGCATGAGCACTCATCGCCGTCCTCGCCCCCGCCAGGGTCGTTGGCGGAACTCCCGCCTCCGGGGCCCCGGCGGGCGAGTCTGCGGCACGACCCGGGTCTTGCGGCAAGCCCCCTGGCCGGCGGTACCGTGGCAGTGGAAGGGCAGCTCAGCCGAGGTCCGGCAGCAGGGCCCGGACGGCCGCCCGGTCCGGCTTGCCCGAGCCCAGCACGGGCAGCAGGCCCGTCAGCACCACCTCGCGGGGGAGCGCCGCCGGCTCGAGGTCGTCGGCTGCGAACGCGCGCAGCTCCTCGACGGTCGGCGCGGTCGCCCAGTCGCACGGCTGCACCACCGCCACGAGCCGCTCGCCCCACTCGGCGTCGGGCCGCCCGAGCACGGCGCACGCGGCGACGCCGGGGTGGCCGAGCAGGACCCGTTCGACCTGTGCCACAGGGACGTTCACCCCTCCGGTCACCACGACGTCGTCGGCGCGACCGAGGACCTCCAGCCGGCCGTCCGGAGACCACCGGCCGAGGTCCCGCGTCACGTGCCGGCCGTCGACCAGGGCCGCCGCGGTGAGGTCCGGCCGGAGCCGGTAGCCGGCGAACACCACCGGGCCGCCCAGCTCCACGAGTCCGTCGTCGCGCAGCACGACCTCGACCCCGTCGAGCGGGACGCCGTCGTAGACGCAGCCGCCGCACGTCTCGGACATGCCGTACGTGGTGACGACCCGCGCACCGGCGGCCGAGGCCCGGGTGGCCAGGACCGGCGGCAGCGCGGCGCCGCCGACCAGGATCGCGTCGTACGTCGAGAGGTCGGTGCCGGCGTCGAGCAGGCGGCGCAGCTGGGTCGGGACGAGAGAGGTGTAGTGCCGCGCGCCGGGGTCGAGCCGTGTGCCGGCCGCCTCGAACGCCTCGACCGAGAAGCCCCCGTAGAGGTCGAGCACCTCCGGCCGGCTGCGTGCCTCGAGCGAGCGGACCAGCACGGCGAGGCCCGCGACGTGCGTGACGGGCAGTGCCAGCAGCCACTGTCCGGGGCCGCCGAGCCGGTCGTGCGTGGCGCGGGCCGAGTGCCGTAGGGCGGCCGCCGTGAGCATCGCCCCCTTCGGCTCGCCGGTGGAGCCGGAGGTGGGCACGACGAGCGCGACGTCGTCGCGCTCCAGCGGTCGCGACGGGTCGAGTGCCGCGACCACGGCGCCGCGGCCGCCACCGGTCGGGAGCGGCAGCAGGGCCGGCCCGGCGCCGTCCAGCGCGGCGGCCAGCGCCGGCACGAGAGTGGTGAGGACCCCGTCCCCGGTGGGAGCGGTCAGGCCGCGCAGGTCGCGGCTCAGCGGGGGTCCTCGAGGTCGTCCGACAGCGGCTTGCTCATCTGCATCGAGTCGACGTCGTAGCCCATCGACCGGTAGAGCCCGGCGGCGCGCTCGTTCCAGCCGAAGACGTTGAGCGCGATGCGCGTGCAGCCGTCGGCAGCGAGCACCTTCTCGGCCTCGACCATCGCCGCCCGGCCGAGGCCCCGGCCCCGGTACGGCGCCTCGATGATGACGTCGTAGACGAAGCCCGTCCGCGGGTTGGTCGGGCTTCGGCCCAGCCAGAGCATCCCCACGTCCTCGCCTGCGTCGTCGAGGACGCGCAGGATGCTGGTGCCGACCTCGGCCAGCGCGTCGGTCAGCGTCTCGGGGAAGAACTGTGCGGCACGCGCTCGGACCTCGTCGTCGACCGGCGCGTGCGCGGACCGGGCGAGGTCGGCGGCGAACTCGTCCAGCATCGGGGCGCGGATCGTGTCGTACTCGCCGTCGGTGATCGGCCGCAGCCGCACCGTCGTCATGCCTTCTCCTCGCGCAGCTGCAGCACGTTGCCCTCCGGGTCGTGGCCGTCGCACACCCTCCAGCCCTGCCAGCGCCACTCCCGCTCCGGCGGGTCCAGGACGCCGCCCGTCGCAGCCGCGGCGGCGCGGGCACCGGCAAGGTCGGCGACCACGAAGGCCGGCTTCACCGCCGTGTCCTCGCGCCGGACCGGTGGGTCGGCCAGCTCGATCCCGGCGGCGATCCCGTCCGGGACGCGCACGACGACCAGCTGGAACGACTCCGACTCCAGCACCAGGTGACCGCGCGCCGTCACCGTCCGGCTCAGACCGGCGACCCGCTCGTAGAAGGCAGCCACCCGGGTGGGGTCGACGGCGTAGACGACGACCCCCGAGGTCGGCGGCATCAGTAGTACCAGGGGTACGGCGACCAGTCGGGGTCGCGCTTCTCGAGGAACGCGTCCCGGCCCTCGACGGCCTCGTCGGTCATGTACGCCAGCCGGGTCGCCTCGCCGGCGAAGACCTGCTGGCCCATCAGCCCGTCGTCCACCAGGTTGAACGCGAACTTCAGCATCCGCTGCGCCGTCGGGCTCTTGCCGTTGACCTCGCCGGCCACCTCGAGCGCGACCCGCTCGAGGTCCACGTGGTCGGCCACGATGTTGACGGCACCCATCCGCTGCATCTGCTCGGCGTCGTACGTGCGGCCGAGGAAGAAGATCTCGCGGGCGTTCTTCTGCCCGACCATCTTCGCGAGGTACGCCGACCCGTAGCCGGCGTCGAAGGACCCGACGTCGGCGTCGGTCTGCTTGAACCGGGCGTGCTCGCGGCTCGCGACGGTGAGGTCGCACACCACGTGCAGCGAGTGGCCGCCCCCGGCTGCCCAGCCGTTCACGACCGCGACGACCACCTTGGGCATCGTCCGGATCAGCCTCTGCACCTCCAGGATGTGCAGCCGCCCGCCCTCCGCCCTCACCCGGGCGTCGTCGACGGTGTCCGCCGTCTCGCCCTCCGCGTACTGGTAGCCGCTGCGGCCGCGGATCCGCTGGTCGCCGCCGGAGCAGAACGCCCGGCCCCCGTCCTTCGCGGACGGGCCGTTCCCGGTCAGCAGGACGCAGCCGACGTCCGGCGTCCGGCGGGCGTGGTCCAGCACCCGGTAGAGCTCGTCGACCGTGTGCGGCCGGAAGGCGTTGCGCACCTCCGGTCGGTCGAACGCGACCCGGACCGTGCCCCGGCCCGGCCCGTCCACCACGGCCCGGTGGTAGGTGACGTCGGTGAGGTCGAAGCCGTCGACCGGCCGCCAGGCAGCGGCGTCGAAGAGCTCGGACACGACGCCGCGGTCGGGACTGAGGGACACGTCGGCGAGGATAGGCGCATGGTCGGCACCCGGACGCCGAGGGACGAGGTCGTCGTCTGGTCGGTGCCGCTGCGGACCAGGTTCCGCGGCATCGACGTGCGCGAGGGCGTGCTGCTCCGCGGTGCGGCCGGCTGGGGCGAGTTCTCGCCGTTCCTGGACTACGACGACGCCGAGTGCGTGCCGTGGCTGCAGGCCGCCCGGGAGGCTGCCGGGCTCGGCCTCCCGGCGGCCCGGCGGGACCGGGTCCCCGTGAACGTCACGGTCCCCGCGGTCGGTCCGGAGCGGGCCGCGGAGGTGGTGCGCGCCTCCCGCGGCTGCCGCACCGCGAAGGTCAAGGTGGCCGAGCCGGGGCAGACCGAGGGCGACGACCTGGCGCGGGTCGAGGCGGTCCGTGACGCGCTGGGTCCGGGCGGCCGGGTGCGGGTCGACGCCAACGGCGGCTGGGACGTCGACACGGCGGTGCGGCTCAGCCGGCTGCTCGACAAGGCGGCCGGCGGCCTCGAGTACGTCGAGCAGCCTTGCCGGACCGTCGAGGAGCTCGCGGCGGTGCGCCGCCGGGTGGACGTGCCGGTGGCCGCCGACGAGTCGATCCGGCGGGCGGAGGACCCGCTCCGGGTGGCCCGGCTCGGTGCGGCCGACGTGGCGGTGCTCAAGGTCCAGCCCCTCCGCGGGGTCACGTCCTGCCTGCGCATCGCCGAGGACATCGGACTGCCCGTGGTCGTCTCGTCCGCCCTGGAGACGTCGGTCGGCCTGGCCGCCGGCGTGGCCCTCGCCGCCGCGCTGCCGGAGCTGCCGTACGCGTGCGGGCTGGCGACCACCCAGCTGCTGACGGCGGACGTGACCGCCGAACCCTTCGCCGTGGTCGACGGCGAGCTGCCTGTCGTACGACCACAGCCGGACGCCGTCGACGCCGTCCGCGCCGACGAGCCGACGACCGCGCGGTGGCTGGCCCGGCTGGCTCGGGTCGAGGAGCTGGCGCGATGAACCCCTCGACCGCGCTCGCGACCGTCGTCGTCGACGAGCTGGTGCGCGGCGGTGCCCGGGAGGCCGTGCTGTCACCGGGGTCGCGCAACGCGCCGCTGTCGTTCGCGCTGCACGAGGCGGACCGGCTGGGACGGCTGCGGCTGCACGTGCGGATCGACGAGCGGTCGGCAGGCTTCCTCGCGCTGGGGCTGGCGAAGGCGTCCGGCCGGCCGGTGCCGGTGGTCACGACGTCCGGCACCGCCGCGGTCAACCTGCACCCGGCAGTCGTGGAGGCCGCCTACTCGCGGGTGCGTCTGGTGGTGCTGACCGCGGACCGCCCGGCCGAGATGCGCGGCACCGGGGCCAACCAGACCATCGACCAGGTGCACCTCTACGGCAGCTCCGTGCGGTTCTTCCGTGACGTGTCGGTCGACGCGCTGCCGACCGTCGCCGAGTGGCGGCAGGTCGTGGCGCGCGCGCTGGCGGCCGGGCTCGACGGCCCGGCGCACCTGAACCTCGCCTTCCGGGAGCCGTTGGTCCCCGACGGTGACGTGGGGTGGCCCGAGCCGCTCGACGCCGCGGTGGAGCGGCCGGTCGACGCGTCGTCCGGCACGGGCGGCTCGCCGGTCGACGACCGGCCCGCGGACCGTGGTGGTGGCCGGCGACCAGGCGCTCGCTGACGCGCGGTCGATCGCCGAGGCCGGGGGCTGGCCCCTGCTCGCGGAGCCGTCGTCCGGGCACCGCGCCGGGCCGAACGCCATGGCCGCCTACCGGCTGCTGCTGGCGCACCTCGGCGCCGACGTGCAGCGGGTGGTCGTCGCCGGCCGGCCGACGCTGTCCCGGCCGGTCACCCGGCTGCTGGCGCGGCGCGACGTGGAAGTCCTGCGCCTGCCGGACCGGCGGGGCGGCGTCCCCGTGCGCGGGGCGGTCGACGGCGGCTGGCTCGACCGCTGGCGGGCAGCCGACGGTCAGGCCCGGGCCGCGGTGTCCGCGGTGCTCGCCGACGAGGCCGTCAGCGGGCTGGCGGTCGCCGCGACGGTGGCCGCGGCCGTCCCGGCGGACGGGCTGCTGGTGGCCGGCTCGTCGTCGGCGATCCGCGACCTCGACCTCGCCGGGCCGTGGGCCGACCCGCCGCTGGTCCTGGCCAACCGCGGCGCGTCCGGGATCGACGGCACCGTCTCGACCGCCCTGGGCGCGGCGCTGGCGCACCAGGGCGCCGGCGGCGGACCGGCCTACGCGCTGATGGGTGACCTCACCTTCCTGCATGACGCGACCGGGCTGGTGGTCGGCCCGGGGGAGCCGCGTCCGGACCTCACCCTGGTCGTGGTCAACGACGACGGCGGCGGCCTGTTCGCCCAGCTGGAGCAGGGTGCGCCGGAGCACGCCGCGGTGTTCGAGCGGGTGTTCGGGACACCGCACGGCGTCGACCTGGCCGCCCTGTGCGCCGCGACCGGGACCGCGCACGAGCGCATCGCCTCGCTCGGCGACCTGACCGACCGGCTCGGCCGGGAGCCCTCCGGCGTCCGCGTGCTCGAGGTCCCCGTCGACCGGAGCCGCACCCGCGACCTGCACGCCATGCTGCGCACCGCCGTCGCCGCGGCCCTCGCCTGACCCCGGCCCGCCGTCCCCCGGGGAATGATCGTTTGCGACCTGGTTCACCGACTCGCCGGGGACGGCCCGGCGTGTCGGGGACTCAGGTCGCAAACGATCATCAGGGGGTGGGGGGCGGGGTCAGCCTTCGAGGGCCTCGCGCATCGGGAGCAGCTTGGCCTGGGCCTCGAGCACCTCGGCGTCGGGGTCGCTGCCGGCGACGATGCCGCCGCCGGCGAAGAGCCGGGCCGTGGGCCCGTCGAGCTGGGCGCAGCGCAGCGCGATCCCCCACTCGCCGTCGCCGCGGGCGTCGACCCAGCCCACCGGGCCGCTGTAGCGGCCGCGCGACATGGGCTCCAGGTCGGCGATCGCGTCCAGCGCGGTGGCCGTGGGCGTGCCGCCGACGGCGGCCGTCGGGTGCACGGCGCCCAGCAGGTCGAGCACGTCGGAGCCGTCCGCGAGCGTCGCGGTCACGTCGGAGGCGAGGTGCGTGACGTTCGACAGCTCGAGGGGATGCGGGCGGTCGGGCACGTCGAGGTCGCGGACGTGCGGGGCGAGCGCGGCCACGAGCGACTCGACGGCGTACCGGTGCTCGGCGAGGTCCTTGGCCGAGTGCAGCAGCGCGTCGACGCGCTCGTGGTCGGCAGCAGGGTCGCCGCCGCGCGCGGTCGTGCCGGCGAGGACGCGTGACACGACCCGGTCACCGGCCCGGCTCACCAGCATCTCCGGGGTCGCACCCACCAGCCCCGCCACCGCGAAGACCCAGCAGCCCGGGTTCCCGGCGGTCAGTCCGGCGAGCACCGCGCGCACGTCGATGTCGGCCTCGGCAACGGCGAGCAGGTCGTGGGCGAGGACCACCTTGTCCAGCCCGCCGCCCTCGATGCGCGCCACCGCAGACGCGACGGCCGACCGGAAGTCCGTGACAGGCAGGTCGCCGTGCGCGTAGCGCAGCCCACGGGTGGGGCGGACCGGCTCGGGGGACGCCAGCCGCGGCGGGTCTCCGACGGTCGTGAGCCAGCAGCGCTCGCCGTCCCGGCCGAGCACCACCTCGGGCACGACGAGCACCGACGGCTCGTCGTCGCGGAAGGCGAAGGAGCCGAAGGCGACCGGTCCGCTGCCGCGGGCGCCCACCTCGTCCTCGACCTCGGCGTGCGCGACCACGGCGCGCCACCAGTCGCGGGCCCGGGCGAAGCGGTCCGGGCCGCTGACCTCGAGCCGGGCTGCCTCGCCCCAGCCCACCAGGCCGGTCCCGTCGATCACCCAGGCGAGCGCGTCCCCGGCGTGCGGCAGCCGCTGGACCAGGGTGCCGACCAGGTCGACCGGCTGCGACCGGACCGTACGCCGGACCGTCGCCGAGCCCGGGACGGCGGCGCCGGGCAGCATGCTCATGCGTCGAGCGTACGTGGGCCCGCGCGGCCCCCGCCGGCCCGGCCCGAGCGCTCAGAGTCGCCGCACGATCTCCTCCCGGTACTCGGGCAGCGCCGTGCCGACCTCGTCCAGGGCGAACGTCGCGGGCAGGGCCGCCGGGTCGTGCTCCAGCAGGTAGACCAGCGAGGCACGGACCAGCAGCGGCTCCTGGGCGTCGGAGACGCCGAGGTCCGCGAGCAGGCGCTCGGGCACCGAGACGCAGTGCCGGGTGGTGGCGCCCGACCGGTGGGTGATCGTCACGTCGTAGACGTGCTGGTCGGACGCGGTGATCTCGAGGTCGATCTCGCGGTCGGGGGGCCCGGGCTCGTCGGCAGGTGGCATGCCCGCGTCGTACCCCGGGTAGGCCGCTGCCATGACTGGGACGAGCAGCGAGGACCGATGGGTCTACCCCGCGGAGGGTGCCGACCCGCGCGACCAGGACGACGCCGACGCGCACGCCGAGAGCGTGCAGGAGCGCCAGGTCACCCGCGACCAGCCGGTCGAGCGGGACCAGGGCCTGAGCTCGGACCGGCCGGGGGTCGACCCCAGCGACCGGGAGCGCGAGGCGGGCGGCACCGACCCCACCTGACGCCGGTGCGCCCGGCGACGGCGGAGGGCCGTGGGCGCGAGCCCCGTGCGAGGCTTCCGGGGTGACACGGGACGCGCAGGGCAGGCAGGTGGCCGACCTGCAGAAGGCGCCGCACGAGGTGGCGGCGATGTTCGACGACGTCGCCGCGCGCTACGACCTCACCAACGACGTGCTCTCGCTGGGGCAGACGAGGCTGTGGCGTCGCGCCGTGGCCCGCGCCGTCGACGCGGCGCCGGGGGAGCGGGTGCTCGACCTCGCGGCGGGTACCGGGTCGTCGTCGCTGCCGTTCGCCGCCGCCGGGGCACAGGTCGTGGCCGCCGATTTCTCGCTGGGCATGCTGCGGGTCGGCAAGCAGGCCCATCCCGACCTCGACCTGCTCGCGGGCGACGCCCTCCGCCTGCCCTTCGTCGACGGGGCGTTCGACGCGGTGACCATCTCCTTCGGCCTGCGCAACGTCTCCGACGTCGACGCCGCGCTGGCCGAGATGGCCAGGGTCACCCGGCCCGGCGGCCGGCTGGTGGTCTGCGAGTTCTCCCACCCGACGTGGGCGCCCTTCCGCACCGTCTACACCGAGTACCTGATGCGCGCGCTGCCCGGCGCCGCCCGGCGGGTGTCGAGCAACCCCGACGCGTACGTCTACCTCGCCGAGTCGATCCGGGCCTGGCCGGACCAGGCCGGGCTGGCCCGGCGGGTCGCGGCGGCCGGCTGGACGGCGGTGGGCTGGCGCAACCTGACCGGCGGGATCGTCGCGCTGCACCGCGCGCGCCGTCCCTAGGCAGGTGCCGCCCCGCGGGGGTTTCGCGGCCCCGGCACCGGCAAGGAATCCTCCCGAGACAGTGCCAGCCGAGCTCGGAGGGAGGCCCCCGCCATGGGAGCCGACGACAAGACGCAGAACAAGGTCGAGGAGATCGCCGGCGACGCCAAGGAGAAGATCGGCGCCGCCACCGGGGACGACGCGCTGCGTCGCCAGGGTGAGCGTGACCAGTCCGAGGCGAACCTCAAGCAGGCCGGCGAGAAGGTCAAGGACGCCTTCAAGCACTGAGCCGCCGCTCGTCCGACCGAGGGGCCCGTCCCGTGGGACGGGCCCCTCGGCATGGGGGTGCCACGATGCGTAGACTGACGCCGCGCCGCTCCTCGTGAAATCTTTCACAAGCGCACCAGAGATCCCGTCCCGCACGTCTCCTGACCGCCTCGAGGTGGACCTCCCGTGCAGCCAGCCGCCCCCCGTGACGCCGACGTCGTCGTCGTCGGCGCCGGCCCCGCCGGGTCGGCGACGGCCTACCACCTGGCCCGGGCCGGCCACGACGTGCTGCTGCTCGAGAAGACCGCCTTCCCCCGGGAGAAGGTCTGCGGCGACGGGCTGACCCCCCGTGCGGTCAAGGCGCTGGTGGCCATGGGGATCGACACCTCTCCCGAGGCCGGCTGGCTGCACAACAAGGGCCTGCGCATCATCGGCGGGGGCATGCGGCTCGAGCTGCCCTGGCCCGAGCTCGCGAGCTTCCCGTCCTACGGCCTGGTCCGGCCGCGCAGCGACTTCGACGACGTCCTCGTGCGCCAGGCCGTCAAGGCCGGGGCCGTCCTGCGCGAGAACACCGCCGTCACCGGGCCGGTGCTCGACAAGGCCGGGCGGATCACCGGTGTCACGACAAGGGGCGAGGACGGCGAGCGCACCTACTCCGCCCCGCTGGTCGTCGCCGCCGACGGCAACAGCAGCCGGCTCTCGCTCGCGATGGGCCTGGAGAAGCGCGACGACCGCCCGATGGGCGTGGCGGTGCGCACCTACTACACGAGCCCGCGTCACGACGACGACTGGCTGGAGTCGTGGCTGGAGCTGTGGGACAAGGGCAGCGACGGGCGCGAGCGGCTGCTGCCCGGCTACGGCTGGATCTTCGGCGTCGGCGACGGCACCAGCAACGTCGGGCTCGGCATCCTCAACACCAGCACCGCATGGGGCAAGGTCGACTACAAGGACCTGCTCCGGCGCTGGCTGGACCAGACCCCGGAGGAGTGGGGCTTCCGCGAGGAGAACCGCACCCAGCCGGTGCGTGGCGCCGCGCTCCCGATGGGCTTCAACCGGCAGCCGCACTACGCCGACGGCATGCTGCTCGTCGGCGACTCCGGCGGCATGGTCAACCCGTTCAACGGCGAGGGCATCGCCTACGCGATGGAGTCCGGCGAGATCGCGGCCCAGGTGATCGCGCAGGCGCTGGCGCGGCCCACCGCCGAGTCCCGCGAGCGCGCGCTTCAGGCCTATCCGCAGACCCTCAAGCAGGTCTACGGCGGCTACTACACGGTCGGGCGGATGTTCGTGAAGGCGATCGGTGACGACCGGGTGATGCGGCTGGCGACCCGCCACGGCCTGCCGCACCCGGTGCTCATGCGCTTCGTCCTCAAGCTGATGGCGAACCTCACCGACCAGCGCGACGGCGACGTCATGGACCGCATCGTCAACGCCCTCTCACGGCTGGCCCCGGCCGCGTGACGGGGGCGACCACCCGATGCGGGGCCGGCGGCCGTTCGTCCCTAGGGTGTGACCCTGGGCGGCAGGCCCGGCCGAGGCCAGGCCGCATCGCAGAGGGGAGACGCTGACCAGTGCAGTCCTACGCACCGATCCTCGTCCTCGGCGTCCTTGCCTTCGGGTTCGCCGCGTTCTCCCTGGTCGCCGGCGCGCTCACCGGGCCGAAGCGCTACAACCGCGCCAAGCTCGACGCCTACGAGTGCGGTATCGAGCCGACGCCGCAGCCGGTGGGCGGGGGTCGCTTCCCGGTCAAGTACTACCTGACCGCGATGCTGTTCATCGTCTTCGACATCGAGATCGTCTTCCTCTATCCGTGGGCCGTGGCGTTCGACTCCCTCGGCATCTTCGGGCTCGTCGAGATGGTCCTGTTCATCCTCACGCTGCTCGCCGCCTACGCCTACGTGTGGCGTCGCGGCGGCCTCGAGTGGGACTGACCACCGTGCACACCAGGTCGAGGGAGGTGGCCGCCTGATGGGCATCGAGGAGAAGCTCCCCAGCGGGATCCTGCTCAGCAGCGTCGAGACGCTGGCGGGCTACATGCGCAAGGGATCGCTCTGGCCCGCGACGTTCGGCCTGGCCTGCTGCGCCATCGAGATGATGGCCGTCGGGACGCCGCGCTACGACCTCGCCCGGTTCGGCATGGAGGTCTTCCGGGCCTCGCCGCGCCAGGCCGACCTCATGATCGTGGCCGGCCGGGTCAGCCAGAAGATGGCACCGGTGCTCCGCCAGATCTACGACCAGATGCCCAACCCCAAGTGGGTCCTGTCGATGGGCGTCTGCGCGTCCAGCGGCGGCATGTTCAACAACTACGCGATCGTCCAGGGCGTCGATCACGTCGTGCCCGTCGACATCTACCTGCCCGGCTGCCCTCCGCGCCCCGAGATGCTCATCGACGCGATCCTCAAGCTGCACGAGCAGATCGGCTCGGCGCCCCTCGGCGTCAACCGCGAGAAGGCGGCCCGTGCGGCGGAGGTCGCTGCGCTCGAGTCCAAGCCCACCGCGCAGATGAAGGGTCTGCTGCGATGAGCGGGATCGAGCACGTCGGAGGCGAGGAGGACGTCGTCAAGGCGCCTCGCGAGTCCGCCGAGACGGTGGCCGTCCGGCACGGCATGTTCGGTGCCGCCGGCACCGGCGACACCAGCGGCTACGGCGGCCTGGTCCGACCGGTCCAGCTGCCCGGCGCCAGCACCCCGCCGTACGGCGGCTACTTCGACGTCATTGCCGAGCACCTGGCCCGCCTGCTGCCCGCCTACGGCGAGGCCGTCGAGCAGGTCGTGGTCCACCGCGACGAGGTGACCTTCCACGTGCGCCGCGAGGACCTGCTCGAGGTCGCCCGCGGCCTGCGCGACGACCCCGCCCTGCGGTTCGAGATGTGCATGGGCGTCAGCGGCGTGCACTTCCCGCACGAGACCGGCCGCGAGCTGCACGCCGTCTACCCGTTCATGTCGATCACCCACAACCGGCGGATCCGGGTCGAGGTCACCTGTCCCGACGACGACCCGCACATCCCCTCGATCACCTCGCTCTACCCGGGCAACGACTGGCACGAGCGGGAGACGTTCGACTTCTTCGGCATCGTCTTCGACGGCCACCCGGGGCTGACGCGCATCGAGATGCCGGACGACTGGCCGGGTCACCCGCAGCGCAAGGACTACCCGCTGGGCGGCATCCCGGTGGAGTACAAGGGCGCCCAGATCCCGCCGCCGGACGAGCGGAGGAGCTACTCGTGACCGACACCACCGATGCGACCGCCTCGCCGGCCCGGGAGACCACCGAGGGCACCGTCTACACGGTCACCGGCCAGGACTGGGACACCCTCACCGAGGGCCTCGGCGAGTCCGCCGAGGAGCGGATCGTCGTCAACATGGGCCCGCAGCACCCCTCCACCCACGGCGTCCTGCGGCTGATCCTCGAGCTCGAGGGCGAGACCGTCACCGAGTGCCGTCTCGGCATCGGGTACCTGCACACGGGCATCGAGAAGAACTGCGAGTTCCGCACCTGGACGCAGGGCGTCACCTTCGTGACGCGGATGGACTACCTCGCGCCGCTGTTCAACGAGTTCGCCTACGTCCAGGGCGTCGAGAGGCTGCTCGGCGTCGAGGACCAGATCCCGGAGCGGGCCAACGTCATCCGGGTCATGCTCATGGAGCTCAACCGGATCTCCTCCCACCTCGTGGCGCTGGCCACCGGCGGCATGGAGCTGGGCGCGCTGACGGCGATGACCTTCGGGTTCCGGGAGCGCGAGCTGATCCTCGACATCTTCGAGATGATCACCGGCCTGCGCATGAACCACGCCTTCATCCGTCCCGGCGGGGTGGCCCAGGACCTGCCGCCCGGCTCGGTGGACCGGATCAGGGACCTCCTCGAGCTCCTGCCCAAGCGCCTCTCGGACACCGAGAAGCTGCTCGTGGGCAACAAGATCTGGATGGAGCGCACGGTCGGCGTCGGCTACCTGGACCTGACCGGCTGCATGGCCCTGGGCGTCACCGGCCCGATCCTGCGGGCCACCGGCCTGCCGCACGACCTGCGCAAGTCCCAGCCCTATGCCGGCTACGAGACCTACGAGTTCGACGTCGTGACCGAGGACACCTGCGACGCCTACGGCCGCTTCCTGATCCGCATCCGCGAGATGAAGGAGTCGCTGAAGATCGTCGAGCAGTGCATCGACCGGCTGCAGCCCGGCCCGGTGATGATCGAGGACAAGAAGATCGCCTGGCCGGCCCAGCTGGCCCTCGGCGGCGACGGCCTCGGCAACTCCCTCGACCACATCCGCACGATCATGGGGACCTCGATGGAGGCTCTGATCCACCACTTCAAGCTGGTGACCGAGGGCTTCCGGGTTCCCCCCGGCCAGGTCTACTCGGCGGTCGAGTCGCCGCGGGGCGAGCTCGGCGTGCACCTCGTCAGCGACGGCGGCACCCGCCCGTACCGGGTGCACTTCCGTGACCCGTCCTTCAACAACCTGCAGGCTGCCCCGGCGATGTCCGAGGGCAGCATGGTCGCCGACGTGATCGCCGCCATCGCCTCGATCGACCCCGTCATGGGCGGGGTGGACAGGTGAGCGAGCCCGTGACCGACAGCCCCGGCCGCACGGCTGCCGGGTTCGACGCCGAGACGCTGGCCCGGCTCGAGGCCGACGCCCAGCAGATCGTCGGCCGCTACCCGCGGGCGCGCTCGGCCCTGCTGCCGATGCTGCACCTCGTCCAGTCCGAGGAGGGCTACGTCAGCCCCCACGGCATCGAGTTCTGCGCCGGGCAGCTGGACCTCACCGCGGCGGAGGTGGCGGCGGTCGCGACGTTCTACACGCAGTACAAGCGCCGCCCCAACGGCGAGTACACCGTCGGCGTCTGCACCAACACGCTCTGCGCGGTCATGGGCGGGGACCAGATCTTCGCGACCCTCAAGGACCACCTGGGGATCGGGCACGACGAGACCACCGAGGACGGCGTCGTCACCCTCGAGCACCTCGAGTGCAACGCGGCCTGTGACTACGCCCCCGTGGTGATGGTCAACTGGGAGTTCTTCGACAACCAGACGCCGGAGTCGGCCGTGGGCCTGACCGACGACCTGCGCGCCGGGCGCCTGCCCGCCCCGACCCGCGGAGCCTCGCTGTGCACGTTCAAGCAGGTCTCCCGGGTGCTCGCCGGCTTCGCTGACGGCAAGGCCGACGAGGGCCCGGCCGCGGGCCCGGCGACCCTGGCCGGGCTGGCGATCTACCGCGAGCAGCAGGAGTCCGGTGGCTCGCGCCCATCGGGCGCGGACGCGTCCGGGGGCACCGCGCGGGCCGGCACGGCGGCGTCGTCGCCGGAGAAGGGCTACGGCCGGCCCGAGAGCGAGAGCGGCTCGGACGCCCCGTCGAGCACCGCCCAGTCCGACCCGGACAATGCCGCCCCCCCGCCCGGTGACAAGGACGGTGAGCAGTAGCCATGCCGATCGAGCTGACCCCCGTCCTGAGCCGGACCTGGGACGTCGACCAGTCCTGGACCCGGGCCGTCTACGAGGACCACGACGGCTACGACGGGCTGCGCAAGGCCCTCGAGATGTCCCCCGAGGACGTCACGGCCCTGGTGAAGAAGTCCGAGCTGCGCGGCCGCGGCGGCGCCGGGTTCCCGACCGGCGCCAAGTGGGGCTTCATCCCGCAGGGCGGGGACAAGCCGGTCTACCTCGTCGTGAACGCCGACGAGTCGGAGCCGGGCACCTGCAAGGACATCCCGTTCATGATGGCCAACCCGCACGAGCTGGTGGAGGGCGTCGTCATCGCCTCCTACGCCATCCGCGCGGCACACGCCTTCATCTACGTGCGCGGCGAGGTCGTCCACGTGCTGCGGCGGCTGCAGGCCGCGGTGGCCGAGGCGTACGAGGCCGGCTACGCGGGCAAGGACGTGCTCGGCTCGGGCTTCGACCTCGAGATCACGGTGCACGCCGGTGCCGGTGCCTACATCTGCGGCGAGGAGACCGCGCTGCTCGACTCGCTCGAGGGGCGGCGCGGCCAGCCCCGGCTCCGGCCGCCGTTCCCGGCCATCGCCGGGCTCTACGCCTCGCCGACGGTCATCAACAACGTCGAGTCGATCGCCAGCGTCCCGTCGATCCTCCGCCACGGGGCGCAGTGGTTCTTCGACATGGGCACCGAGGCCGGCGACGACGTGGCCGAGCAGGACCGGCCGCGGTTCCGGTCCAAGGGCATGACGCTCTACTCGCTGTCCGGCCACGTCAAGCGACCGGGGCAGTACGAGGCCCCGATGGGCATCACGCTGCGCGAGCTGCTCGACCTCACCGGCGGGGTCCGCGACGGCCACGAGCTGAAGTTCTGGACGCCCGGCGGCTCGTCCACCCCGCTGCTGACCGCCGACCACCTGGACGTGCCGCTGTCGTACGAGGGCATCGCAGGTGCGAAGTCGATGCTCGGCACCAAGGCCCTGCAGATCTTCGACGAGACCACCTGCGTCGTGCGGGCCGTGCTCCGGTGGACCGAGTTCTACGCGCACGAGTCGTGCGGCAAGTGCACACCCTGCCGCGAGGGCACCTTCTGGCTGGTCCAGATCCTGCGCCGGCTCGAGCAGGGGCAGGGCAGCGAGGAGGACCTCGAGAAGCTCGACGACATCTGCGACAACATCCTCGGCCGGTCCTTCTGCGCGCTCGGCGACGGCGCCACCAGCCCGATCACCTCGTCCCTCGAGTACTTCAAGGACGAGTACCTCGCGCACTTCGCGGAGCAGGGGTGCCCGTTCGACCCCGAGGCAGCGACCTTGTTCCCCGCGGCGGCGTCCGCCGGATCGACCGCCGGAGGAAAGACCCGATGACCGTCACTTCCGGCAGCGGGGCCGAGGTCCAGAAGCGGACCGACCTCGTCGAGGTCACCATCGACGACGTCGTGCTCGAGGTGCCCAAGGGCACCCTGGTCATCCGCGCCGCCGAGCTCCTCGGCATCCAGGTGCCGCGGTTCTGCGACCACCCGCTGCTCGACCCGGTCGGCGCCTGCCGTCAGTGCCTGGTCGAGGTCAAGGGGCAGCCGAAGCCGGTCGCGTCGTGCACCACGACCGTCACCGACGGCATGGTCGTGCGCACCCAGCTCACGTCGCCGGTCGCCGACAAGGCGCAGCGCGGCGTCATGGAGCTCCTGCTCATCAACCACCCGCTGGACTGCCCGGTCTGCGACAAGGGCGGTGAGTGCCCGCTGCAGAACCAGGCGATGAGCAACGGTCGAGCCACCTCCCGCTTCGAGGACGTCAAGCGGACCTTCCCCAAGCCGATCAACATCTCCAGCCAGGTGCTCCTGGACCGCGAGCGGTGCGTGCTCTGCGCACGGTGCACCCGGTTCTCCCAGCAGGTCGCGGGGGACCCGTTCATCGAGATGCTCGAGCGCGGCGCCCTGCAGCAGGTCGGCATCTACGAGGCCGAGCCGTTCCAGTCCTACTTCTCCGGCAACACGGTGCAGATCTGTCCCGTCGGCGCCCTCACCGGAGCGGCCTACCGGTTCCGGTCCCGCCCGTTCGACCTGGTCTCCTCGCCCGGCGTCTGCGAGCACTGTGCCTCCGGCTGTGCCATCCGCACCGACCACCGGCGCGGCAAGGTGCTGCGCCGGCTGGCCGGCGACGACCCCGCCGTCAACGAGGAGTGGAACTGCGACAAGGGTCGCTGGGCCTTCCAGTACGCCACCGCCCAGGACCGGCTCACCACGCCGCTGGTCCGCGGTGACGACGGCGAGCTGGTGCCCACGTCCTGGGCCGAGGCCCTGGACGTCGCCGCCCGTGGTCTCGCGGGCGCCAGGGGCGCCACCGGCGTGCTGGTGGGCGGCAGGGCGACGGTCGAGGACGCGTACGCCTACGCCAAGCTGGCGCGCGTCGCCCTCGGCACCAACGACGTCGACTTCCGGGCCCGCCCGCACTCGGCGGAGGAGGAGTCGTTCCTCGCGGCGCACGTCGCCGGCCGCGGCCTGGGCGTCACCTACGACGACCTGGAGAAGGCGTCGGCCGTGCTGCTCGTGGGCCTGGAGCCCGAGGAGGAGTCGCCGATCCTGTTCCTCCGCCTGCGGAAGGCCGCGCGCAAGGGGCTGCGTGTCCTCTCGCTCGCTCCGTTCGCCAGCCGCGGCCTCGAGAAGCTCTCGGGGACGCTGCTCGACGCCGCCCCGGGCCGCGAGGGCGACGTCCTCGACGCGCTGCGCCGGGGCGACGAGACGGTGCGCGAGGCCGCTGACGCCCTGGCCGGCGACGGTGTGGTCCTCCTCGTCGGCGAGCGCTGCGCCGAGGTGCCCGGAGCCCTGTCCGCGGTGGTGGCGCTGGCCGGTTCCACCGGGGCCCGCATCGGCTGGGTGCCGCGCCGGGCCGGCGAGCGGGGTGCGCTGGAGGCGGGGGCGCTGCCGTCGCTGCTGCCGGGCGGCCGCCCCCTCGGCGACGCCGCGGCCCGGGTCGACGTCGCCACCGCGTGGGGCGTCGACTCCCTGCCGGAACGTCCGGGACGCGACTCCGCCGGGATCCTGGCCGCCGTGCACAGCGGCGAGGTGCGGGCGCTGCTGGTCGGGGGTGTGGACCCCCACGACCTGCCGGACCCGCTCGCGGCGCTGGCCGCGCTCGATGCCGCCCCGTTCGTCGTGAGCCTCGAGCTGCGGTCCTCCGCCGTCACCGAGCGCGCAGATGTCGTCCTGCCGGTCGCGGCCGCGGTCGAGAAGGCCGGGACCTACGTCGACTGGGAGGGTCGCTACCGGCCGTTCGACGCGGTCCTGCGCGGCACCAACGCCATGCCCGACGTCCGCGTGCTGCACGTCCTCGCCGACGCCATGGGTGTCGCTCTCGGCCTCCCGGACGTGGCGGCTGCCAGGGCCGAGATCGACGAGGTCGGTCTCTGGGACGGCGAGCGCCCGGCGTTCGCCCCGGCCCCGGCGGCCGCGGCCGGTCCCGGCGGGGACACCCTGCTGGCCACCTGGACCCAGCTGCTCGACGCCGGACGGATGCAGGACGGCGAGCCGTACCTCGCCGGGACGGCACGGGAGGCGGTGGCGCGGGTGTCCGCCGCGACGGCCGGGACGCTCGACGTCGCGGACGGCGGCCGGCTCACGGTCTCCACCGGCGCCGGCACCGTCACCGTCCGCGTCCTCGTGACCGACATGACCGACGGTGTCGTGTGGCTGCCGACGAACGCACCGGGTGTGCCGGTGCGGGGCGCCCTCGCCGCCGGTCACGGGAGCACGGTCAGCCTCGCCGCCGCACCGGAGTCCGCGGACCTCGAGGAGGGGGTCGCGTCATGACCGCCGCCGCGATCCTGGCCAGCCCCGAGATCCGGGGCTTCGGGGTGGACGTCTGGTGGCTCGTGCTGCTCAAGGCAGTGGCCATCTTCGTCTTCCTCGTGGTGATGACGCTGTTCGCGATCTGGTGGGAGCGACGCGTGGTCGCCCGGATGCAGCACCGCATCGGTCCCAACCGGGTGGGCCCCCAGGGCCTGCTGCAGAGCCTCGCCGACGGGGTCAAGCTGGCGCTGAAGGAGGACATCATCCCCAAGGCCGCCGACAAGGTGGTCTTCGTCCTCGCGCCGATCATCTCGGTGACGCCGGCGTTCCTCGCGTTCGCGGTGATGCCGTTCGGCCCCGAGGTCTCGATCTTCGGCGAACGGACCAACCTCCAGCTCACCGACCTGCCGGTGGCGGTGCTCTACATCCTCGCGGTCGCCTCGGTCGGCATCTACGGCATCGTCCTCGCCGGTTGGTCCAGCGGGTCAACCTACCCGCTGCTCGGGGGTCTGCGGTCGTCCGCCCAGATGATCTCCTACGAGGTCGCGATGGGGCTCTCCTTCGTGGGCGTCTTCCTCTACGCGGGATCGATGTCGACCTCCGAGATCGTCGCCGCGCAGGGCGACTACTGGTACGCCGTCCTGCTGTTCCCGTCGTTCGCCATCTACGTGATCTCGATGGTCGGCGAGACCAACCGGGCGCCCTTCGACCTGCCGGAGGCGGAGGGCGAGCTGGTCGGCGGGTTCCACACCGAGTACTCGTCGCTGAAGTTCGCCCTGTTCTTCCTCGCCGAGTACATCAACATGGTCACCGTCTCGGCGCTCGCGACCACGCTGTTCCTCGGCGGCTGGCGGGCCCCGTGGCCGCTGTCCCTCTGGGAGGGCGCGAACCAGGACTGGTGGCCGATGCTCTGGTTCGTCGCGAAGATCCTGCTGTTCATCTTCGGCTTCATCTGGCTGCGCGGCACCCTGCCCCGGCTGCGCTACGACCAGTTCATGAAGCTGGGCTGGAAGGTCCTGATCCCCGGCGCGATCGGGTGGCTGCTCATGGTGGCCACGGTCCGTGCGCTGAACACCGAGTACACGTTCGACACCCGGCAGGTGCTCTTCTACGGTGGTGCCGTCGCGCTGCTGCTCATCGTGCTGACCTTCGTGTGGGACCTCGTGGCGGCGCGCCGTCCGGAGGCCGAGGCCCCGGCCGTCGAGGCCGCGTGGGACCCCATGGCCGGGGGGCACCCGGTGCCGCCGATGCCGGGGCAGCAGCTGCCGGCGCTGACGGCGGTCGGTGCGGGCGCAGAGACGGACAGTGGAGCTGCCGGCACCACGGACGGGAAGGGCGACCAGTGACCGACCTCCGGACCCAGCTCAAGGGGTTCGGCGTGACCTTCTCGACGATGTTCAAGAAGGTCGTGACCGAGCAGTACCCCGAGGAGAAGAAGCCGACCGAGCCCAGGTTCCACGGCCGGCACGTCCTCAACCGTCACCCCGACGGCCTGGAGCGGTGCATCGGCTGCGAGCTCTGTGCCTGGGCCTGCCCGGCCGACGCCATCTACGTCGAGGGCGCCGACAACGCCGAGGGCGAGCGCTTCTCGCCGGGCGAGCGCTACGGCCGCGTCTACCAGATCAACTACCTGCGTTGCATCTTCTGCGGCCTGTGCATCGAGGCGTGCCCGACGCGGGCGCTGACCATGAGCAACGAGTACGAGCTGGCCGACGACACGAGGGCCAAGCTGATCTACGAGAAGCAGGACCTGCTGGCCCCGCTGCTCGCGGGCATGGTGCCTGCCCCGCACCCGATGGTCGAGGGCGCCACCGACACCGACTACTACCAGGGCAAGGTCACCCGGGCCACGGCGGCTCAGGAGCGCTACGTGGCGGCGCGCAGCAGCGAGCGGGGTGAGGACGCATGAGCGCGTCGGCGCACCTGCTGGCTGCCGCGACGGACACGGGCACCGGCGAGGCGGTGGCCTTCTGGCTCCTCGCCCCGGTGGCCGTGCTCGCCGCCCTCGGCGTGCTGTTCAGCAAGAAGGCGGTCCACTCGGCGCTGCTGCTGGCGACGACGATGCTCTCGCTCGCGGTGCTCTACCTCGCGCAGGACGCGCCTTTCCTCGGGGTCGTCCAGGTCGTGGTCTACACCGGCGCGGTGATGATGCTGTTCCTGTTCGTCCTCATGCTGGTCGGCGTCGACTCGTCCGACTCGCTGGTCGAGACGCTGCGGGGCCAGCGCATCGCCGCGGTGGTGGCAGCCGTCGGGTTCGGCGCCCTGCTCGTCCTCGGACTCGGTGACGCGCTCGTCACCAACGTCGGCCTCACCGAGGCCAACAGCGAGGGCAACGTGCAGGGCCTGGCCAACCTCATCTTCAGCCGCTACGTCTTCGTCTTCGAGGTCACCAGCGCGCTGCTCATCGTCGCCGCGATGGGGGCGATGGTGCTGGCCCACCGCGAGCGCCACGAGGCCAAGGTCACCCAGCGTGACCTGTCCCGTCGGCGGTTCATGCCCGGCAGCTACGGCGCGCCGCTGCCCGGCCCCGGCGTCTACGCGAGGCACAACGCGGTCGACACCCCGGCCCTGCTCCCCGACGGCTCGCCGGCGCAGGTGTCGCTCTCGCCGGTCCTGGTCGCGCGGGGCGACGTCCGCGAGGTCCCCGGTCCGGTCCGTGACCCCGACGAGAGGGAGGAGGACGCCACATGAACCCGATGAACTACGTCTACCTCTCGGCGGTGCTGTTCTCGATCGGCGCCACGGGCGTGCTCCTGCGCCGCAACGCCATCGTGGTCTTCATGTGCGTCGAGCTGATGCTCAACGCCACCAACCTCGCCTTCGTCACCTTCGCCCGGATGAAGGGCAACCTCGACGGCCAGGTGATCGCGTTCTTCGTCATGGTCGTCGCGGCCGCGGAGGTCGTCGTCGGCCTCGCGATCATCGTGACGATCTTCCGCTCCCGTCGGTCGGCCTCGGTCGACGTCGCCAACCTGCTGAAGTACTGAGGCCCCCATGTCGACGTACCTCTCCAGCTCGATGACGAGCGCGGCCGAGTCCGCGACGACCCAGGCGGCCACCGGCGTCCTCTCGCTCGGCTGGCTGCTCGTCGCGCTGCCCCTGCTCGGCGCCGCCGTGCTGCTGCTGGGCGGGCGCCGCCTGGACCGGTGGGGGCACCTGCTCGGCACGGCGATGCCGGCCCTGGCGTTCCTGGTCGGCCTGCTCCAGTACCTCGCGCTGCTCGGCCGGGAGCCCGAGGAGCGGTCGGTCTCCTCCCACCTGTTCAGCTGGATCCCGGTGGGTGACTTCCAGGTCGACGTCGGCCTCCTGCTCGACCCGCTGTCCATGTGCTTCGTCCTGCTGGTCACCTTCGTGGGCACGCTGATCCACGTCTACTCGATCGGCTACATGGAGCACGACCGCGACCGGCGGCGCTTCTTCGGCTACCTGAACCTGTTCGTCGCGGCGATGCTGCTCCTCGTCCTGGCCGACAGCTACCTGGTCCTGTACGTCGGCTGGGAGGGCGTGGGCCTGGCGTCGTACCTGCTCATCGGGTTCTGGAACTTCAACGCGAGCTATGCCGCGGCGGCCAAGAAGGCGTTCGTCGCCAACCGGGTCGGCGACTTCGGCCTGTCGGTCGCGATCATGGTGATGTTCGCCCAGTTCGGCGGCGTGAGCTTCCAGGAGGTGTTCAGGGCCGCCGAGGGTGCGAGCGAGGGGACCCTCACCGTCATCGGCCTCATGCTGCTGCTCGCCGCGTGCGGCAAGTCGGCCCAGTTCCCGCTGCAGTCCTGGCTGGGCGACGCGATGGCCGGCCCGACCCCGGTGTCGGCGCTCATCCACGCCGCGACGATGGTCACCGCCGGTGTGTACCTCATCGTGCGGTCCGCCCCGGTGTTCAACGGTGCGCCCGATGCCCAGCTCGTCGTCGTGATCGTCGGCGCCGTCACGCTGCTGTTCGGTGCGGTGATCGGCTGTGCCAAGGACGACATCAAGAAGGCCCTGGCCGCCTCGACGATGAGCCAGATCGGCTACATGATGCTCGCTGCGGGCCTCGGCCCGGTGGGCTACGCCTTCGCGATCTTCCACCTGCTGACCCACGGCTTCTTCAAGGCCGGCATGTTCCTCGGCGCCGGCTCGGTGATGCACGGGATGAACGACCAGGTCGACATGCGCCGCTTCGGCGGCCTGTCGGGGGTGATGAAGGTGACCTGGGTGACCTTCGGCCTCGGCTGGCTGGCGATCATCGGCTTCCCCGGCCTGTCCGGCTTCTGGAGCAAGGACAAGATCATCGAGGCTGCCTTCGTCGGTGACGGCTGGCGCCCCTGGGTGTTCGGTCTCGCGGCCCTGATCGGCGCGGGCATCACCGCGTTCTACATGACGCGGCTGTTCCTGCTGACCTTCCACGGCGAGCGCCGCTGGACCGACGACGTCCACCCGCACGAGTCACCGCTGGTGATGACGATCCCGCTCATGGTGCTGGCCGTCGGCTCCGCCCTGCTCGGGCTGGTGCTCGGCCCGACCGGAGCCATCCAGCACTGGCTCGAGCCGGTGGTGGGGGAGCACGGCGAGGAGGAACCGGTGCTCGCCGTCCCGGTCCTCACCTCGCTCACCGTCCTGCTCGTGGTCGTCGGCGCGGGCCTTGCGTGGTCGATGTACCTGCGCAACCGGGTCCCGGTGACCGCACCGGTCGGCTCGGTGCTGACCCGGGCCGCGCGACGCGACCTCTACCAGGACACGGTCAACGAGGCGGTTCTGATGCGACCAGGCCAGTACCTCACCCGCTCGCTGGTCTTCGTGGACAACCGTGGCGTCGACGGCGCCGTGAACGGGCTGGCCGCGCTGATCGGCGGGACCTCCGGCCGGATCCGCCGGCTGCAGAACGGATTCGTCCGCTCGTACGCCCTGTCGATGCTCGCGGGCGCCGCCATCGTGGTCGGCGCCATGCTGCTGGTGAGGCTCTGACCCATGGACTTCCCCCTGCTCACCACCCTCGCCGCGGTCCCGCTCGTCGGCTCCGTCGTGGTCGCCTCGCTGCCCTCCGGGCGTGACCTGCTGGCCAAGCAGACGGCCTTCGTCATCTCGCTCGTTCCGTTGGTGATGACCGTCGCGATGGCCCTCGACTTCGACCCCGACAGCAGGTCGATGTTCCAGTACGCCGAGGTCCACGAGTGGATCCCGCAGTTCGGGGTCAGCTACGCGCTCGGCGTCGACGGCATCGCCCTCGTCCTCATCGCCATGGCGACCGTCCTCACCCCGGTGTGCATCCTGGCGTCCTGGCACGACATCGACGGTCGCTCGCTCGGTGGCGACAGCGGGCGCAGCCCCCGGGGCTACTTCGCTCTGCTGCTGCTGCTCGAGACGTTCATGATCGGCGTCTTCGCCGCTACCGACGTCTTCCTCTTCTACGTGCTCTTCGAGGCGATGCTCGTCCCGATGTACTTCATCATCGGGTCGTACGGCGGGGCGCAGCGCTCGTACGCCGCGGTGAAGTTCCTGCTGTACTCCCTCGCCGGTGGGCTGCTGATGCTCGCGGCGGTCATCGGGCTCTACGTCGTCTCGGACGGCGGTCCGCAGGCGTTCCTGTTCGAGAACCTGCTGGGCACCGAGATCGGCACCGGCACGGAGCGGCTGCTGTTCGTCGGCTTCTTCGTGGCGTTCGCCATCAAGGCACCGCTGTGGCCGGTGCACACCTGGCTGCCGGATGCCGCAGCGGAGACACCGCCCGGCGGAGCGGTCCTGCTGGTCGGGGTGCTCGACAAGGTCGGCACCTTCGGCATGATCCGGCTCTGCCTGCCGCTGTTCCCGGACGCCTCGCAGTGGGCGACGCCGGTGGTCATCACCCTCGCGGTGATCGGCATCCTCTACGGCGCGCTGCTGGCGATCGGCCAGACCGACATGAAGCGCCTGATCGCCTACACGTCGATCAGCCACTTCGGGTTCATCGTGCTGGGGATCTTCGCGATGACCTCTCAGGGCCAGTCCGGGTCGACTCTGTACATGGTCAACCACGGCTTCTCGACGGCCGCCCTGTTCCTCATCGCCGGCTTCCTCATCAGCCGCCGCGGGTCGCACCTCATCGCCGACTACGGCGGCGTGCAGAAGGTCGCGCCGATGCTCGCCGGCACGTTCCTGGTGGCGGGGCTGTCCAGCCTCGCGCTGCCGGGGCTTTCGAGCTTCGTCAGCGAGTTCCTCGTCCTCGTCGGCACGTTCACCCGCTACGAGGCCGCGGCGGTCATAGCCACCGGCGGCATCATCCTCGCCTCGCTGTACATCCTGCTCATGTACCAGCGGACGATGACCGGCGAGCCCAACGCGCACACCGCGACGATGCGCGACCTGGACACCCGCGAGGCGTGGGTCGTCGCACCGCTGATCGCCATCATCATCGCGCTGGGCTTCTTCCCGAAGCCGCTGCTCGACGTCATCAACCCGGCCGTGGACCGCACCATGCAGCAGGTCGGGGTCACCGACCCCGAGCCGGCCGCTCCCGGCCTCGCCGGCCGCACGGAAGGGAGCGGAGAGTGACCTTCGACAGCCCTTCGATCGAGTACACCAAGCTGCTGCCGATCCTGATCGTCCTCGGCGTCGCGATCGTGAGCGTCCTCGTCGAGGCCTTCATGAGCCGCCGCTTCCGCTACGAGACCCAGCTGGTGCTCACCGTCAGCGGTCTGGTCGCCGCGTTCGGGTCCGTGGTCTACCTCGCCGGTCACACCCAGGTCGTCGCCGAGGGCTCGGTCGCCGTCGACGGACCGGCCCTGTTCCTCCAGGGCACGATCCTGCTGCTGGCGATCCCGGGCGTCCTCGCCTGCGCCGAGCGCGGCCTCGACCCGGGGGGCCCGTTCGCCCCGGCCGGGTCCGCCATGCCGGGCTCCCAGCACGAGCGGACGCTGACCGCCAACGGGGTCGTGCAGACCGAGGTCTTCCCGCTGCTGTCGTTCGCCGTCGCCGGGATGCTGCTGTTCCCGGCGGCCAACGACCTCCTCACCATGTTCGTCGCCCTCGAGGTGCTCTCCCTGCCGCTGTACCTGCTCTGCGGGCTCGCGCGCCGCCGCCGGCTGCTCAGCCAGGAGGCGTCACTGAAGTACTTCCTCCTCGGCGCGTTCTCGTCGGCGTTCTTCCTCTACGGGGTCGCCCTGCTCTACGGCTACGCAGGCACCGTGGAGCTCTCCGGAATCGCCGAGGCGGTCAGCACCAACGCCGCCGACGAGTCGCTCCTGCTCATCGGCACCGCGCTGGTGGTCGTCGGCCTGCTGTTCAAGGTCGGTGCCGTGCCCTTCCACTCGTGGACGCCGGACGTCTACCAGGGTGCGCCGACGCCGATCACCGGCTTCATGGCCGCCTGCACCAAGGTGGCGGCTTTCGGCGCCCTGATGCGGGTCCTCTACGTCGCACTGGGCGGGATCGCCTGGGAGTGGGAGCCGATCCTCTGGGGCATCGCCGTCGTCACGATGCTGGTCGGGTCGGTCGTGGCTTTGACCCAGACCGACGTCAAGCGGATGCTCGCCTACTCCTCGATCGCGCACGCCGGGTTCGTCCTGGTCGGCCTGTCGGCGACCGACTCGCTGCGCGACGGGGAGATCCTGGGCATCTCGTCGGTCCTGTTCTACCTGCTCGCGTACGGGTTCTCGACGATCGGCGCGTTCGCCGTCGTGACACTGGTCCGCGACTCGGCGGGCGAGGCGACCCACCTCTCCCAGTGGGCCGGCCTGGCCAAGAGGTCGCCGATCACCGCCGTGGTGTTCACCTTCTTCCTCGCGGCGTTCGCCGGCATCCCGCTCACCAGCGGCTTCACCGCGAAGTTCGCGGTGTTCAACGCCGCGGCCACCGCCGGCACCGGCTGGCTCGTCGTCGTGGGTGTCGCCGCCAGTGCGGTCGCCGCGTTCTTCTACTTCCGGGTCGTGGTCCTGATGTTCTTCTCCGCGCCCGCACCGGAGGGACCGACCGTCGTCGTCCCGAGCGCGCTCACCACACTCACCATCGCGCTCGGCGTCGGCGTCACGCTGCTGCTGGGCGTGTGGCCGACGCAGGTGCTGGACCTCGCCGGCTCGGCGTCGCAGCTCGTCCGGTAGGAGGTCCCTGTGCCCGTCGACCGCGCGGCCGTGACGGCCGACCCTGCCCTCGAGCAGGCGCTGCGGGCCGGCCTGACCCAGGTGGAGGCCGCCCTGCACGAGGCGGTCAAGAGCGACTACCCCTTCGTCACGGAGACCTCCAGCCACCTCGTCGATGCGGGCGGGAAGCGGTCCCGACCGCTGCTCGTGCTGCTGGCTGCCCAGCTCGGCGACCCCGCTGCGAGCGGAGTCGTGCCCGCGGCGGTCGTCGTCGAGCTCACCCACCTGGCGACGCTCTACCACGACGACGTCATGGACCAGGCCGCTCTCCGTCGCGGGGCGACGAGCGCCAACCTGCGGTGGGACAACTCGGTCGCGATCCTCACGGGCGACTTCCTCTTCGCCCGCGCCTCGGACATCCTCGCCGACCTCGGCCCGGAGGCGGTCCGGTTGCAGGCGCGCACCTTCGAGCGACTCGTCACCGGCCAGATCCGGGAGACGGTCGGGCCGGCCGACGGTACCGACCCGGTCGAGCACTACCTCTCGGTCCTGGCGGACAAGACCGGCTCCTTGATCGCGACCTCGGCCCGCTTCGGTGCGATTCTGTCGGGCGCCGACGAGCAGACCGTCGACATCATGACCCGCTACGGGGAGCGCTTCGGTGTGGCGTTCCAGCTCTCCGACGACCTGCTCGACGTGCTGTCCGAGAGCACCGAGTCCGGCAAGACCCCCGGCACCGACCTGCGGGAGGGAGTGCCGACGCTGCCCGTCCTGCTGATGCGACGGGACGCCCGCCCCGAAGACGCCCGGTTGCTCGAGCTGCTCGACGCAGGCCTCGACGACGACGCCGATCACCGCGAGGCCCTCACGCTGCTGCGTGGGCACCCCGCGATGTCGGCCGCCCAGGACGAGGTGGCCCGCTGGGCCGATGCGGCCCGCGAGGCGCTGCGCCCGCTGCCGGCCGGTCCGGTGAAGGACGCGTTCGAGGCGCTGTGCCACCAGGTCGTGGGCCGCACCACCTGACCCGTCCCGCGGTGGGCGACGGGCGTGCCTACTCGCCCGTGGTCGGCCGGAACGAGGCCAGCCGGCGACCGGCGAGCCAGGTGCCGCCGGCCACGACGAGGACGAGCAGGACGAGCGAGAGCTGCGGTCGGACGGCTGCCGTCACCCCGAGCCGGTCGGCGTCCTCGCCCACCACGACGCGGGTCAGCGCCAGGGCCCACTGCTGGATGCTGACCCCCTGTGCCCCCAGGACGAGGCCGCCGATCGCCGTCTCCCAGACCAGTGTGTAGAGCAGCCCGATGACCACGGCGTTGCGGTTGAGGACGGACAGCAGCAGGAACAGCGCGCAGTACGCGACGCCGGCCGCGAGGGCGCCGAGCCCGTAGCCGGCGGCGAGGTCCGCGCGGCCGCCGACGAGGACCCAGCCCGACACCAGGACGGGCAGCGCGCCGAACACCGAGGTGACGCCTGCTGCCACCGCCAGCTTGGTGACGACGATGACCTGCCGGCTGATCGGCTTGCTCAAGAGGTAGACGACCGAGCCGTCGTCGATCTCACCGCCGAGGGCCCCGGTGCCGGCGATGAGCGCGAGCAGGGGGATCACGGTGGCGACGGCGAAGGTGCCCAGCAGGCCGACGGCGACGTCGACCCGCGACGACTCGTCGACGGTCAGGCGCAGGAGTACGGCGAGGGCGAGCAGCACCGTCGGGAGCGCGAGCAGGAGCAGCGCGCGCCGGCGCCCCAGCAGCGTACGGAGGGTGAGCAGTGCGATGGTCGGGTTCACCGGGCCACCAGGTACGCGAAGACGCTCTCCAGCGACTCGTCCGAGGGCGAGACGTCGAACAGGCGGATGCCGTGCTCGCGCGCCAGGCGGGGCAGCACGTGGACGAACCGGCCGTAGTCGGCGGACTGCACCTGCAACGGGTCGCCCAGGTCGACCGCGGAGGCGGCCCCGTCGGCGATGATCGCCGCAGCGAGCCGCCGGTCGTCGCTGGACACCACGGTGAACTGGTGCGGCCGTTCGGTCATCAGCCGGCGGATCTCGCGGAAGTCCCCCGAGGCCGCGTGCCGGCCCGCGACCATCACCTCGATCGTGCCGGCGATCTCCTCGACCTCCTCCAGGATGTGCGAGCTGAACAGGACCGTCCGGCCCTCCTCGCCCAGCCGTCGCAGCAGCGCCATGAGGTGCAGCCGCTGCCGGGGATCCATTCCGTTGAAGGGCTCGTCGAGCAGCAGCACGTCGGGGTCGTGGACCAGGGCGGAGGCCATCTTCACCCGCTGCTTCATGCCCTTGGAGTAGGTGCCGATCCGGCGGTCGGACGCCTCGGTCATCTCGACCAGGTCCAGTGCGCGCCGGGCCGCCGCCGCCGGGTCGGGCAGCCGGTGCAGACGCGCGTTGGCCAGCACGAACGCCCAGCCGCTCACGACGTCGTAGACGGCCTCGGACTCGGGGACGATCCCGATCTGCCGGTAGACCTCCTCGCGTCGCCACACCGCCTGGTCGTCGAGCTCCACCGAGCCCGCGGAGGGAGGCAGGAACCCGGCCATCATGGCGATGAGGGTCGACTTGCCGGCGCCGTTGGGCCCCAGCAGCCCGGTGACGCCCGGCCCGATGGTCATCGACACGTCGTTGACGGCGACCACGTCGCCGTACCACCTCGAGACCGCGCCCAGCCGCAGCGTCGTCACGAGACCGACACCCCGCGGTACCGGCGCACGAGCAGCAGGTAGCAGGCGGCGACGAGGGCTACGGTGGCGACGGCGAAGACCGGTCCCCCCGCGGCTCCGGGGGGACCGGCCGCCGTCGAGGGCTCGGCGCCCAGCGCCCACACCTGGACGCCGTCGACCATGGCGAACGGGGAGATCAGCCCGGCCCACCCGGCCAGGCCGGCGTTGCCCTCGCTGTCGGCGATGCCCTGCACGATGGCCGACACGACGTTGCTCACGAGCAGGACGGTCACCACGGCGGCCACACCGATGCCACGCCGCGGCGTCCACGCCGCGACGAGCAGGCCGACCGCGGCCACCACGGCGGCCAGCACCGCGGCGCCGGCGAGCCCGGCAAGAAGGCCGCGGGTGTTCTCCCAGACCGGCAGGCCGCCGAGCAGCGCTCCGCCGAAGAGGACCAGGAGCGGCGCGGCCGCGAGCACGAGGAGCGCCGCCGACATCGCGGCCAGCTTGGCCCGCACGTAGGCACGGCGGGACAGCGGGCGGGAGAAGTACAGCGCCACGACCCCGAACCGCAGGTCGCGGGACACGCTCTGCGGGGACTGGGCGGCCGCGAACACGATGACGACGAGGCTGAGGTCGATCCCGTACGAGGTGTAGGCGAACGGCAGCTCGTCGGCACCGCCGACGACCACGATCGCCGCGACGACCAGCGCGGGGACCACCATGACGGCGAGCAGCAGGAAGGGCATGACCTTGGACCTGGCGCTGCGACCGAGGCCGAAGGCGGAGCGCAGGCTGGCCAGCGCCAGCGACCGGGCGACGTACGCCGGCCCGAGCCGGGGGCCTGCGTAGCGCCGGTAGCCGATGTCGTGGATCGCGCCCGGCTCGTGGTGCGCCGTCACGTCGGCACCTCGTCCCGGAACATGTCCAGCATGTGGTGTCGGCCCCGCTGCAGGCGCACCAGTCCCACGCCCAGGTCGGCGACCACGTCGCGCACGACGTCGTACGTCGACTCGTCGGTGAGCGTCAGGAGCAGGCGGCTCCCCGCGCGTCCCACCTCGAGGCCGGCGCCGGCGAGGGCGCGCTGGACCTCGTCGGTGCGCTCGGTGACCTCGAGGGTGAGCTGCTGGGTCAGGGCCGTCACCTGCGCGGTGGCCGCCGAGCGCATCAGCCGCCCACCGTCGATGACGACGACGTGGTCGCAGATCCGCTCCAGCTCGCCCATGAGGTGCGAGGTCACCACGACCGAGATCCCGAACGCCGAGCCGATCCGGCGGATGAGGGACAGCATCTCGTCCCGTCCGGCCGGGTCGAGACCGTTGGTCGGCTCGTCGAGCAGCACCAGCCGCGGGTCGTGGACCAGCGCCTGGGCCAGCTTCACGCGCTGCTTCATGCCGGTCGAGTAGCCGCCGACCGGCCGGTACCGCTCCTCGAACAGCCCGACATGGCGCAGCGTGTCGGCCGCCCGCTCCCGTGCTGCCGTGGTGGGCAGGCCCGACATGCGGGCGAGGTGGACGACCAGCTCGGTGGCGGTGACGTCCGGGGGGAGGCAGTCGTGCTCTGGCATGTACCCGACGACCTCGCGGATCCGTTGCCCTGCCGAGGAGACGTCCATGTCCAGGACGGTCGCCGAACCGGACGTCGCCGGTGAGAGACCGAGCAGGATCTTGATGAGGGTGGACTTGCCGGCCCCGTTGGCCCCGACCAGACCGGTCACCCCCGAGGGGAACTCGACGGTGAGGTCCGACAGTGCCGTCACCCGGGACCCGAACTGCTTGGTCAGGCCCTTCGTGACGATCAGCGACATCGGCGCAACCTAGCCGTCCCGCGGCCCGAGCTCGGCCACGGCGGACTCCACGTCCGCGCACAACAGGTCCAGGGGGAAGCCGCAGAGGCGCAGCGTGAAGCGCACCCGGCGGCCGGCACCGGCGACCAGCAGCGCCCGGGGCGGGGCGAAGGCGGCGGTCAGGTGGTCGAGCAGTCGCACGCCGGCGCTGTCGACGAACGTGACGCCGGTCAGGTCGAGGACGACGGCGACGGCCGAGCCGACCCCGGCGAGGACGCCATGCTCGAGCTGGGCGGAGTTCGACAGGTCGATCTCACCGACGATCGCCGCGACCATGACACCGTTGCGTTCGGTCAGCTCGAGCCGTGCCAGCTCGGTCATGTCCCGCGCTCGCCGGTGTCCGGCGCGGGGTGGACCTCGACGGCGAGCAGGCAGACGTCGTCACCGGTGGGAGTCGGCCCGAGCAGCGAGTCGGCGACGGCGTCGGCCAGACCGGTCACCGGGTGGTCCGCGAGGCGGGTGAGGACCTCGGCCAGGGCCTCGATGGTCTCGTCGAGGGGCGTGTCCCGCAGCTCCACCAGGCCGTCGGTGTACAGGGCCAGCCGGCTGCCCGGAGCGAGCTCGACGCCGGCCTGCGACCGGGTGCGCCCGAAATGGGCGCCGAGCGGTGTCGAGCGACCCTCCCAGAGCAGGGCGGCGCGCCCGTCCGGGTGCACCACGACCGGCGGGGGGTGGCCGGCGCACGCGTAGACGGCGCTCCCGGTGCGCAGGTCGACCTCGGCGTAGGCGAGCGTCGCCGTCTCGGCGGCGGGGACGCCCTCGACGAACGAGTCCAGCCGGGTCAGCAGCACGGCGGGGCCGGCGTCGGCCGCGGCCAGGGCGCGCACCGCGCTGCGCAGCTGCCCCATCGCGGCGGCGGCGTGCAGGCCGCGACCGACGACGTCACCGACGACGAGTGCCACCCGGTGCTGGTCGAGGCGGAACGCGTCGTACCAGTCGCCGCCGACCGTCAGGCCGTCGATCGCCGGGCGGTAGCAGGCCGACAGCGCCAGCCGATCGTCCGAGGGCAGGCTCGCCGGCAGCATGGACTGCTGCAGGGTGGTGGCCACCTGCCGCTGCTCGTCGGAGAGCCGCGCCCGGTCCAGCGCCTGACCGGCCTGACGTCCCAGCGTCGCCACCAGGCGCAGTGGTTCGCTCCCGGTCGCCTCCGGAGGGGCGAGCAGGCCCAGGACGCCCAGGGTGCGCTCGCCGGCCACCAGCGGGGTGAGCAGGAGCTCACCCGGGCCGTCGCCGAGCCGGGCGCGGGCGCGCTGCTCGTCCGGGTCGTCTGCGGACCCACGCACGAGCTCACCGGCGCGCAGGGCGGCGGAGCCGGGCAGCAGGTCGACCGGCGGGGCGGCGTCCCCGGTCGCGTCCGTCTCCAGCCAGGCCCAGCCGCCGGATCCCGCGACGGTGAGCCAGACACCACTGGCCCCGGCGCCGAGGACGCGTGGACCGGCTGCCGACACCACCCGGCAGACCTCGTCGACCGACGACGCCGCGGCGAGCTCGGCGACCACCTGCTCGACGGCGGTCATCCAGGCGGTGGCCTGCTCGGCGCGGCGCCGGGCCGTGAGCAGCTCGGCCTCGTACGCCTTGCGGTCCCGCGCGTCGAAGATCGTCGTGCGGATGGCGAGCGGCTCGTCCGCGGGCCCGGTGCGGACCCGCGAGTCGACCAGGACGGGCATCCGGGTGCCGTCCTTGCAGACGATGTCCAGGGCGATCGACCGGACCGATCCCTGCATCCGCAGCAGCGGCGCGTAGTGCGTCTCGTGGTAGATGCGCCCGCCGGGGCTGAGCAGGTCGACGAATCGCCGGGATCCGACGAGCTCGTCGCGGGTGTAGCCGGTCCACCCCAGGAACGTGTCGTTGACCCGGGCGACCGAGCCGTCGAGGAAGCACGACAGGTAGCCGCAGGGCGCGTTCTCGTAGAGGTCCTCGGCGGTGTCGATCTGCCCGGCGGCGCGGACGTCGGCCGGTGCGGCTGCTCGCGGCGTGTCGGTCATCCGGCCAGGAAGGCTGCGATGGCGGCGGCCGTCTCCTCCGGGGCGCTGAGGTTCGGGCAGTGGCCGGTCGCGGACAGCTGGACGAGCCTGCTTCCCGGGATCTGGTCGTTCACGTACCGGCCGACGGCCGGCGGCGCGATCACGTCCTCGGAGCACTGCAGCACCAGCGTGGGGACCTCGACGGCCGCGAGGTCCGCCCGGTTGTCCGAGGTGAAGGTGACGCGCGCGAAGTGGCGGGCGATCTCGGGATCGGTGCGGCAGAAGCTGTTGGTGAGCTCGGTGCCGAGCTCCGGACGCTCCGCGTTGCCCATGATGACCGGAGCCATCGCACTGGACCAGCCGAGGTAGTTGGAGTCGAGGGACTCCAGGAGCCCCTCGATGTCCTCCTCGGTGAACCCCCCCACGTAGCCCTCGTCGTCGATGTACCGCGGCGAGGGGCCGACGAGGACCAGGTGGCTGAACAGCCCCGGTTCCCGGTTCGCGGCGAGCACGCCGACCATGGCGCTCACCGAGTGGCCCACGAAGACGACGTCCCGCAGGGACAGGTCCCGGCACACCTCGAGCACGTCCTCGGCATAGCCGCGGAGGTCGGAGTACCGGTCGCGGTCGTAGGCCGAGAGGTCGGAGCCACCGGCCCCGACGCTGTCCATCAGCACGATCCGGTGCGTCGCCTCGAACGCCGGGACCACGAGCCGCCACATGTTCTGGTCGCACCCGAAACCGTGGGCGAACAGCATGGGGGGGCCGTCCGGGTTGCCGGTGACGACGACGTTGTTGCGAGCAAGGGTGTCCACCCGCCGAGCCTAGTCGCTCAGGGGGTCCCGCTCAGGTGGACCGGCTCATGCGCCGACCGGTGCCTCGGGCACCGTGCCGGCCCGCTGCGCTTCCCGGCTGGCGCGGCGGCCACGACCCCGGTGGCGGACCAGGTCCACCGTGAGCAGGGCGAGCGCCGTCCACACCAGCGCGAAGCCGACGAGCCGGGTCGCGGGCATCGGCTCGCCGTAGACGAGCAGGCCGATGAGCAGCTGCACCACCGGCGCGAGGTACTGCAGCAGACCCAGGGTGGTGAGGGGGACCCGTCGGGCCGCGGCCGCGAAGAGCAGCAACGGCACCGCGGTGACCAGGCCGGTGCTCGCCAGGAGTGCGGTGGACTCCGCGCCGGCGTTGCCGAACTGGGCCCGGCCCTGGGCCTCCAGGACCACGAGGTAGCCGATGGCCGGCAGCGCCAGCAGGACGGTCTCGACCGTGAGCGACTGCACTGCCCCCAGACTGGTGCCCACCCGGCGCTTCAACAGCCCGTAGGTGCCGAACGTCGCGGCCAGGGCCAGGGCGATCCACGGCGGCCGGCCGTAGCCCGCCGTGAGCACCAGCACGGCGACGACACCGAGGGCGATCGCCGCCCACTGCACCCGCCGCAGCCGCTCGCCCAGCACGACCACGCCGAGCAGCACCATCACGACCGGGGTGATGAAGTACCCGAGCGAGGTCTCGACCACGTGCCCGGAGTTGACGCCCCAGATGTAGACGACCCAGTTCAGCCCGATCAGCCCGGCGGCGGAGGCCATCGTCAGCGACGTGCGCCGGTCCCGCAGCAGGGGCGCCACCCAGGACCAGCTCCGGGTGACCGCGAGGACGCCGACGACCACGGCGAGCGACCACACGACCCGGTGGGCGAGGATCTCGACCGCCCCCGCCGGCTCCAGCAGCGGGAAGTAGAGAGGGAACAGCCCCCAGAGCAGGTACGCGGCGGCGCCGTAGAGGGACCCTCGGCGCTGGTCCGGCGAGGTGTCCGTCAGCTGACGGTCCAGGTGTCGCTACCGGCGAGCAGCTCGCCCAGCGCGGCGGCGTCCCCCGGTCCCTGCGTCTCGCTCGACCGGTCCAGCTGCTCGGCCATCAGCCGGTCGTAGACCGGGCGGCGGACGTCGCGGAACACCCCGATCGGGGTCCGGGCGAGGGACAGGTCCGCGAGCCGGGACAGGTCGAACGCGTGCGAGGGGTCGTCGGCGTGCGCGTCGTGCACCACGACGTCGGGCTCGGCGACGTCGGCGACCTCCACGACCTTCAGCGAGGAGTCGGGGGAGCGGACGACGCCGTGCTCCCGGTCCACTCCCCAGCGGATCGGCTCGCCGTGCTCGAGCCGGATGGTGAAGTCGTCTCGGGTCGCCGGGTCCTTCAGGGGCTCGAAGGCCTCGTCGTTGAAGATGTTGCAGTTCTGGTAGATCTCGACGAGGGCGGTCCCCTCGTGCGCGGCGGCCGCCCGGAGGACCGAGGTGAGGTGCTTGCGGTCCGAGTCGATCGAGCGGGCCACGAAGGTCGCCTCGGCCCCCAGGGCCAGCGAGACCGGGTTGAACGGGGCGTCGAGGGAGCCCAGCGGCGTCGACTTGGTGATCTTCCCGAGCTCGGAGGTGGGGGAGTACTGGCCCTTGGTCAGGCCGTAGATCCGGTTGTTGAAGAGCAGGATCTTGAGGTTGACGTTGCGGCGCAGGGCGTGGATCAGGTGGTTGCCGCCGATCGAGAGCGCGTCGCCGTCGCCGGTGACCACCCAGACCGACAGGTCCGGCCGGGACGCCGCCACCCCGGTGGCGATGGCCGGCGCGCGGCCGTGGATCGAGTGCATCCCGAAGGTGTCCATGTAGTACGGGAAGCGCGACGAGCAGCCGATGCCCGAGACGAAGACGATGTTCTCGCGGGCCAGCCCGAGCTCGGGCATGAAGGCCTGCACCGCGGCGAGGATCGCGTAGTCCCCGCAGCCGGGGCACCAGCGGACCTCCTGGTCGGTCTTGAAGTCCTTGGCGGACTGCTTGCCGGGCGCCTTGGGCACCAGGTCGAGGGACCGGAGGCCGCCCGCGGGGCCGGTCGTGCCGTTCGCCGGCTGGTCGCCGTTGCCGCTCACTGCAGGTCCTCGCTGACTCCGGTGATGACGGTGGCCAGCTCCTCGGCCTTGAAGGGCAGGCCGCGGACCTGGGTGTAGCCGATGACGTCGACGAGGTACTTCGCGCGCAGCAGCATCGTGAGCTGCCCGCCGTAGCCGTAGCCCAGGTTCATCTCGGGCACGAGCACCTTGTCGTAGCGGGACAGGACCTCGCCCAGGTCCGACGGGAACGGGTTCAGGTGCCGCAGGTGTGTCTGCGCGACCTGGACCCCCCGGCCCCGGACCAGCCGGGCGGCGGCACCGATCGGGCCGTAGGTCGACCCCCAGCCGAGGACGAGCACCCGCGCGGCTCCCGAGGGGTCCTCGACCTCCAGCGGCGGGATGGTCTTCGCCACCGCGTCGACCTTGGCCTGCCGGGTCCGGACCATGAGGTCGTGGTTGGCCGGGTCGTAGGAGATGTTGCCGGTGCCGTCGGCCTTCTCGATCCCGCCGATGCGGTGCTCGAGCCCGGCCGTGCCCGGCACCGCCCAGGGGCGCGCCAGCGTCTCCGGGTCGCGCCGGTAGGGGTGGAAGGCCGGCCGGGTGGTGCCGTCGGCGGCCGTCTCCTCGGCGTTGGGCTCGGTCGCGAAGGCGACCCGCAGGTCGGGCAGGTCCTCGACGGCCGGGACCCGCCAGGGCTCGGAGCCGTTGGCGAGGTAGCCGTCGGAGAGCAGGATCACCGGCACCCGGTAGGTCGTGGCGATCCGGGCCGCCTCCAGGGCGGTGTCGAAGCAGTCGGCCGGCGAGCGCGGCGCGACGATGGGCACCGGGGCCTCGCCGTTGCGGCCGAACATGGCCTGCAGCAGGTCGGCCTGCTCGGTCTTGGTCGGCATCCCGGTGGACGGACCCGCGCGCTGCACGTCGACGACGATCAGCGGCAGCTCGAGCGAGACGCCGAGCCCGATCGTCTCGGCCTTGAGCGCGAGGCCCGGGCCCGAGGTCGAGGTGACCGCCAGCGACCCGGCGTAGGCAGCGCCGAGCGCCGCCCCGACGGCGGCGATCTCGTCCTCGGCCTGGAAGGTGCGCACGCCGAAGCGCTTGTGCTTGGACAGCTCGTGCAGCACGTCGGAGGCCGGGGTGATGGGGTACGACCCGAGGAACAGCGGGAGCCCGGACCGCTGCGACGCGGCCACCAGCCCGTAGGACAGCGCGAGGTTGCCGGAGATGTTGCGGTAGCGCCCGTCGGGGAGCCGGGCCGGCTTCACCTCGTAGGAGACGGCGAAGTCCTCGGTGGTCTCCCCGAAGGACCAGCCGGCCTCGAAGGCCGTGAGGTTGGCCCGCAGGATCTCCGGGCTGTGCGCGAACTTGGCCTGCAGGAAGCGCCGGGTGCCCTCCGTCGGGCGGTTGTACAGCCAGGACAGCAGGCCCAGGGCGAACATGTTCTTCGCCCGCTCGGCCTCCTTCTTCGTGATGGCGTAGCCCTTGAGCGCCTCGACCGTCATCGACGTCAGCCCCACGGCGTGCACCGTGTACGCCTCGAGGGAGCCGTCCTCGAGGGGGTTCGCGGCGTAGCCGACCTTGACCAGGTTGCGCTTGGTGAACTCGTCGGTGTTGACGATGATGTCGGCGCCGCGGTCGAGGTCGTCGATGTTCGCCCTCAGGGCTGCCGGGTTCATCGCCACCAGCACGTCCGGCCGGTCTCCGGGCGTCATGATGTCGTGGTCGGCGAAGTGCAGCTGGAAGGCCGACACCCCCGGCAGCGTCCCCGCCGGGGCGCGGATCTCGGCCGGGAAGTCCGGCAGCGTCGACAGGTCGTTGCCGAACGACGCCGTCTCGGTCGTGAACCGGTCCCCGGTGAGCTGCATCCCGTCGCCCGAGTCGCCCGCGAAGCGGATGATGACACGCTGGAGCTGCTGGACGTCCTTGGGCACGCCCTCCAGCCTACGACTCCGTAGGTTCGCGCGGCGGACGCTTCCCGCCTCCCGGCGGTCCGGTGCCCGCCGTGCCGCACCCACTAGGCTCCGTCCGGGCGATCGAGGAGGCGCGATGGACGGCTTCTACGGCGGGTACGGCCTGGTCGGGCTGCTCCTCCTCGCCGGGGTCGGGTTCGTCACGGTCGCCTTCGCTGCGAACCGGCTGCTGCGGCCGACCGTCCCGGGCGGCGACAAGGTCGTGACCTACGAGTGCGGGGTCGACCCGGTGGGCGAAGGCTGGGCGCAGAGCCACGTCCGCTACTACGTGTACGCCTACCTGTACGTCGTGTTCGCGGTCGACGCGCTCTACCTGTTCCCCTGGGCCACCGTCTTCGCGGAGCCGGGCTACGGGGCCACCACGCTGGTGGAGATGGGCGTCTTCCTCGCCTTCCTGAGCGTGGGGCTGCTCTACGCCTGGCGCAAGGGGGTCCTCACGTGGCGGTAGACCTCCCGCTCCCGGCCGTGGGCCGACCGCAGGTGGGGCCGTTGCAGCGCGCCGCGCCCGAGCCGATGCGGCTGATCCTCAACTGGGGTCGCCGCTACAGCCTGTGGGTCTTCAACTTCGGGCTCGCCTGCTGCGCGATCGAGTTCATCGCGTCGTCGATGTCGCGGCACGACTTCATCCGCCTCGGCGTGATCCCGTTCGCACCCGGCCCACGGCAGGCCGACCTGATGGTCGTGAGCGGCACCGTCACCGACAAGATGGCACCGGCGATCAAGCGTCTCTACGAGCAGATGCCCGAGCCGAAGTACGTCATCTCCTTCGGCGCCTGCTCCAACTCCGGGGGCCCCTACTGGGACTCCTACTGCGTCACCAAGGGCGTCGACCAGCTCATCCCCGTGGACGTGTACGTGCCCGGCTGCCCGCCCAGGCCGGAGGCGCTGCTCCAGGGCATCCTCATGCTGCAGGAGAAGATCGCCGCCGAGTCGCTCGGCGACCGCTACCGCCCGGCCGCGCCGCGCGGCCCCATCCGGTCGATCGCCGTCTCCGATGACTGAGGCCGCGCCGAGCGCCGCCCGGCAGCTGGCCCTGCGGTACGGCGACCTCGCGGCGGTCGACACGGCGTACGGCCAGGAGACCGTCGACGTCCCCGTGGACTCCTGGGTCGACGCCCTGACCGCGGCGCGCGACGAGCTGGGCTTCCGCTACTTCGACTGGCTCACCGCCGTCGACCAGCTCGATGCCGACGACAGCGGCCTCGACGTGGTCGTCCACCTCTGGAACCTCGACGAGAAAGCCCATCTGCTGGTCCGCACCAGGGTCGCGGCCGAGCGCCCTGAGCTGCCCACCGCCACCGGGGTCTTCGCCGGCGCCGCCTGGCACGAGCGCGAGACCGCCGAGATGTTCGGCCTGGCCTTCGGCGGTCACCCGCACCTCGTGCCGCTGCTGCTGCCCGACGGGTTCGAGGGGCACCCGCTGCGCAAGGACTTCGTGCTCGCGGCCCGGGCCGCGAAGGCCTGGCCGGGGGCCAAGGAGCCCGGCGAGTCCGACTCGGACACCCCTGCGGCGCCGAGCCGGCGCAAGACGCGCCCGCCGGGCGTGCCCGACCCCGAGGTGTGGGGGCCGCGGTGAGCGACCTTCTCGAGGTCGTGCTGCGCCTGGTGCTGGTGCTCGGCGCGTTCCTCACGCTGCCCCTGCTGGTCGGACAGGTCGAGCACAAGGCGATGGCCCACATGCAGAGCCGGCTCGGTCCCATGTACGCCGGTGGCTTCCACGGCTGGGCGCAGCTCGTCGCCGACGGGGTGAAGTTCGCCCAGAAGGAGGACATCGTCCCGGCTGCCGCCGACCGGACCGTCTTCAAGCTCGCCCCGGCCGTCGCGTTGATCCCGTACCTCCTCGTGCTGGTGGCGATCCCCCTGGCGCCGGAGTGGGTGGCACAGGAGCTCGACGCCGGCATCTTCTTCGTCATCGCGGTGATGGGCGTCGGGGTCCTCGGCTCGCTGATGGCCGGCTGGGCGAGCGCGAACAAGTTCTCCCTGCTGGGCGGGCTGCGCAGCGCCGCGCAGCTGATGGCCTACGAGCTGCCCTTCCTGCTCGCTGCCGCGTCCGTGGCGATGGCCGCCGGCACCCTGTCCCTCAGCGGCATCGTGCAGGCGTGGGAGCCGTGGTGGCTGCTCTGGCAGCTGCCCGGCGCCGTCGTGTTCTTCGTGGCCGGGCTCGCCGAGCTGCACCGGCCGCCGTTCGACATGCCGGTGGCGGACTCCGAGATCATCTTCGGCGCCTACACCGAGTACACCGGGCTGCGGTTCGCGCTGTTCCTGCTCGCCGAGTACGCCGGCATCGTCGTGCTCTCCGCCCTGACCGCCGTGCTCTTCCTCGGCGGGTGGAAGGGCCCGTTCGACGACGCGCTCTGGGGAGCCGTGGGCGCGGCGTGGACGCTGGCCAAGACCTTCGTGCTGTCGTTCCTCGTGATCTGGCTGCGCGTCTCCTACCCCCGGCTTCGCGAGGACCAGCTGCAGCGGCTGGCGTGGCAGGGCCTGGTGCCCGTGGCACTGGCTCAGCTCGCCCTGACAGGAGTGGTGGCGGTGGCACGGTGAGGATGCCCGGATCGGGGCTGGCCAAGGGACTGGCCGTGACCCTGAGGACGATGAGCCGACGTTCGGTGACCCAGCAGTACCCCGACGTCAAACCCGAGCTCCCACCGCGCAGCCGTGGGGTGATCGCGCTGCTCGAGGAGAACTGCACGGTCTGCATGCTGTGCGCGCGGGAGTGCCCCGACTGGTGCATCTACATCGACTCGCACAAGGAGACGATCCCCGCGCCCGAGGGCGGCCGCGAGCGGCAGCGCAACGTGCTCGACCGCTTCGACATCGACTTCTCGCTGTGCATGTACTGCGGGATCTGCATCGAGGTCTGCCCGTTCGACGCGTTGTTCTGGTCGCCGGAGTTCGAGTACTCCGAGCTGGACATCCGCGACCTCACGCACGGCAAGGACCGCCTCGGCGAGTGGATGCGCACCGTTCCCCCGCCGCCCGCGCACGACGAGCACGGCGTGCGGGCCAAGGAGGTCGACGCCGCCTTCCGGGCCGCGGACACGGAGCGGCCGTGAACGCCGCATGAGCGTGGTGGAGGTGCTCTTCGGGCTGCTGGGGGTCGTCGCCCTCGGGTCGGCCCTGCTGGTGGTGACGACCAGGCAGCTCGTGCACGCCGCCCTCTGGCTGGTCGTCGCGCTCGGGGCGGTCGCCGGGTGCTACCTCCTGCTCTCGGCCGAGTTCGTCGCCTGGGTCCAGGTGCTGATCTACGTCGGGGCGGTGGTCGTGCTGCTGCTCTTCGGCCTGATGCTCACCCGGGCACCGATAGGTGTCTCCTCCGACCTCGACGCCGGCCCCCTGCAGCGCCTGCTGGCCGCAGCGGTGGCTCTCGGGCTGGCCGGCGTAGCGGTCGTGACCAGCGTCGACGCCTTCCGGGGCGAGCGGATCGAGCTCGGTGACGACGACGTCCGGGGCGCCACGTCCTCCGCCGGGGCGGCCATCTTCCGGGCCTGGGTGCTGCCCTTCGAGGCGCTGTCGGTGCTGCTGCTCGCCGCCCTGGTCGGCGCGATCGTGCTGTCCCGCCGTGACATCGGACCGGGGGATGTCGCCGCTGACCACGCCGGGCAGCAGCACACCGAGGACCCGGCCTGATGCCCCTCCTCATGCCGGTGCTGCTGGCGTCCCTGCTGTTCTGCATCGGGGTCTACGGCGTCCTGGCCCGGCGGAACGCGATCCTCGTGCTGATGTCGGTCGAGCTGATGCTCAACGCGGTCAACATCAACCTCGTGGCGTTCGACGTCTGGCTGCGCGACGAGCTGCTGGCGGGGCAGGTGTTCACGCTGTTCGTCATCACCATCGCCGCGGCCGAGGTCGGTCTCGGCCTGGCGATCGTGCTGCTGGTCTTCCGCAACCGCGAGACCACCCAGCTGGACCTGCTCGACGACCTGCACGACCCGGAGCCTGAGCGCGCCCAGGAGCAGATGTCGTGACCGCGGTCCACGTCGCTCTCGCTGCACCGTTCGTCGCGGCCGTCGTCGGCCTGCTCGGCGGAAGGACGTGGCCGCGCCTCGTGGTCCCGGTCGCCGTCGGCGGCACCGTGGTCTCGCTGCTGGCCGCGCTGCTCATGGCGGGTCGTGCGGTCACCACCGACGGACTGGTGGAGCGGGGCAGCCTCGACACCGTCCCGCTCGGCGGCGGGCTCACCTTCGGCCTCGACCTGCGCCTCGACGGTCTCGCCGCACTCGTCTCGGTCGCGGTCACGGTGGTCGCCCTGATGGTCCAGGTCTACTCGACGGCCTACCTCAAGGGCGACCCGCGCTACTCGTCCTACGCCGCGCTGGTGTCGCTCTTCACCGCCGCCATGCTCCTCGTCGTCTTCGCCGACGACCTGTTCGTGCTGCTCGTCGGCTGGGAGGTCATGGGCGTCTGCTCGTACTTCCTCATCGGGCACCACTGGGAGCAGGAGGGCTCGCGGGCCGGCGCGGTCAAGGCCTTCGTCACCACCCGGCTCGGCGACGTCGGCTTCCTCTTCGGCATCTTCACGTTGGCCTCGGCTGCGGGGACCTTCAGCATCGACGGCGTCCTGGCTGCCGGCCTCGGCACCAGCACGCAGGTCACGGTGGCCACCCTGCTGCTCCTCTGCGGCGTGGTGGGCAAGTCGGCGCAGTTCCCGCTGCACACCTGGCTGCCGGACGCGATGGCCGGCCCGACCCCGATCAGCGCGCTCATCCACGCGGCCACGATGGTGGCCGCCGGCATCTACCTGGTCGTGCGCCTGTTCGACGTCTTCCTGCTGTCGCCGACGACGCTGGCCGTGATGGCACTGGTCGCCTGCCTCACGATGCTCGGCGCCGCTCTCGCGGCGCTGGCGCAGGACGACATCAAGCGGGTGCTCGCCTACTCGACCGTGAGCCAGCTCGCCTACATGCTCGCGGCGCTGTCGGTGGGCTCCGCGCTGGCGTCGACGTTCCACCTGCTCACCCACGCGGCGTTCAAGGCCCTGCTCTTCCTCGCGGCCGGCTCGGTCATCCACGCCGTGGGCACCAACCTGATGCGCGACATGGGCGGCCTGCGCCGGCTGATGCCGGTGACGTTCCTGACGACGACCGTCGGTCTCGCGGCGCTGGCCGGGCTGCCGCCGTTCTCGGGCTTCTTCTCCAAGGAGGCGGTCCTCGGTGCGGCCGAGGAGACGGCGCTGCACCACGAGGGTCCGGCCCATCCCTGGACCGGCTGGCTGGTGCTCGTCGTCGGGCTCGTGACAGTCGGCGTCACCGCGGCCTACGTCACCCGGCTGTGGCTGATGACCTTCCTCGGTGAGGCGCGCAGCCCCGTCGCGGCTCACGAGTCCACGCCGGCGATGCGCTGGCCGCTCGTCGTCCTCGCGGTCCCCGCGGCGCTGCTGGGCCTCGCCGGGCTGCCGTCGGGCTGGCTTCCCGCGTGGCTGGCGCCGGTCCGTGGTTCCGCGCCGGGCCCGGCCGAGGGATCGGCCGTCGCGCAGGCGGAGCTGCACGTCGGGCTGGTCACGTCCCTGCTCTCCGTCGGGCTGGCAGTCATCGGCGCACTCGCCGTCTGGCGGGCCTGGCGCCGCGATCCGGCGGGCGACCCCACCGCGGCGCTCCGCTGGCGTCCTGCGCTGGTGAGCGCCTTCTACGTCGACGACCTGTACGACCGCGCCGTCGTGCGCCCGGTGCGGGTGGCGACCCGCGCCGTCCGCCGGGTCGACGACGACGTCGTGGTCGGCACCGTGCTCGGCACCGGCCGGGTCGCCCTGGCCCTGTCCCGGTGGGTCGGGCGCACCCAGGCCGGCAACGTCACGGCCTACCTCACCGGCCTGCTGGCGGGGGTCCTCCTGATCGCCGCCGGGGTGGTGGTCCTCACGTGAGCGACTGGCTGCTCCCACTGCTGCTCGCGGTCCCGCTGGCGGGCTCGCTCGCCCTGCTGCTGGTCCCCGGCGGCACCGCCGAGCGGGTGGCCGTGCCGCTGGGCGTCGCGGTGAGCGGGCTCACCCTGCTGGTGTCCGGGTGGGCCGCCGCCACGTCGCCGTCGACCGACACCGAGTGGGTTCCCGACCTGGGCCTGCGCTTCCACCTGGGCATCGACGGCGTGTCCGCCCCGCTCGTTCTCCTCACCGCACTGCTCACCTTCCTCTGCATGCTCTACCTGCTCCGGGTGCGGCCCGAGGCCCGGCGGCTGGGGGCCCTGGTCGGGCTGCTGCTCCTGCTCGAGGTCGGCATGCTCGGCACGTTCGTCGCCCTGGACATGCTGCTGTTCTTCGTCTTCTTCGAGGTCGTCCTCGTGCCCATGTGGTTCGTCATCGCGCAGTGGGGTGACGACTCCGTGGCCGGGGGGCGGGTCCGTGCGGCGAACGTGTTCATCCTCTTCACGCTGCTGGGCAGCGTGGTGATGCTGCTCGGCATCCTGCTCGTCGGGCTGACCGCCGGCACGTTCGACCTGGTCGAGCTCGCCGACCGCGGCGGCGCCGGGATCGGGCGGACGACACAGGTGCTCGCCTTCGCCGCGCTCGCGGTGGGGCTGGCCGTGAAGACCCCGATGTGGCCGCTGCACACCTGGCTGCCGGACGCCCACACGGCGGCGCCGACTGTCGGCTCGGTGCTGCTGGCCGGCGTGCTGCTCAAGATGGGCACCTACGGCTTCGTGCGCATCGCGGTCCCGGTCGTGCCCGAGGGGGCCGAGGTCCTGGCCCCGTTCCTGGGCGCCCTGGCGGTCGTCGGCATCCTCTACGGCTCGCTCGCCTGCCTGGCCCAGCGCGACCTCAAGAGGCTGATCGCGTTCAGCAGCGTCGGGCACATGGGTTTCGTCCTGCTCGGCATCTCGACGTTGACCCCGGTGGGCATCAACGGGGCGCTGTACGCGAACATCGCCCACGGACTCGTCACCGGACTGCTGTTCTTCCTCGTCGGCGCCGTCAAGGACCGCCACCACACGGCCGACATCGAGGTCCTCGGCGGTGGGCTGTACGAGCGGATGCCGCGGCTCGGCGGCCTGCTCGCGTTCGCCGCGGTGGCCAGCCTCGGCCTCCCCGGGCTGGCCGGCTTCTGGGGCGAGATGCTCGTCCTGCTCGGCGCCTTCCGGCCCGACCCGTCACTGTCCCGCGCGTACTACCTCGTGCTGATGGTGCTCGCGGGGGTCGGGGTCGTGCTCACGACGACGTACTTCGTGAACGTGCTGCGCCGGGTCGCCCAGGGCACCTCGTTCCGGGCCTGGCGGGAGGCCGTGCTCCTGCGCGACGCGACGACCCACGAGCTGGTCGTGTGGGCTCCCGTCGTCGCGCTGGTCGTGGCCCTCGGCGTGTGGCCGGCCCTGCTGCTCGACGCCAGTGACCCCGTGGTCCGACGGCTGCTGGGTGGCGGCTGATGCCCACCTCGGTGCAGTCGATCGACTGGGCGGCGGTCGCCGCTCCGTTGCTCGTCGCCGCCCTGGCGCTCGTCGTGCTCGTGCTCGACGCCTTCCTGCCGGCCCGGCACCGGCAGGTCACCGGCTGGCTGGCCGGCGCGGGTCTGCTGGTGGCCCTGGCGCTGCTCGGCCCGCTGGTCGGCGACCGGCGGGAGACGTTCTGCGTGCCCGGCGACGGGCTGGTGCTCCCCGCCTGCTCGTACGTCGTCGACGACCTCACGCTGGTGTTCCAGGCGCTCGTGCTCGCCGGGGCCGTGGTGGTGGTCCTCCTGTCGCTCGACACCGTGCGGCTCGGGAGCATCCCCCAGGGGGAGTACTGGTTCCTCCTGCTCGCGTCGGTGTCCGGTGCCCTCACCCTGGCTGCGAGCCGCGACGTGCTCACGCTGGTGGTCAGCCTCGAGGTCGTGTCCCTGCCGGCGTTCGCCCTCGTCGCGCTGCGCCGCTACGACGGCCGGGGCAGCGAGGCCGCGCTGAAGCTCTTCCTCGTCTCCGTCGTGTCCACCGCGGTGATGCTCTTCGGTCTGAGCCTGGTCTACGGCGTCACCGGCCAGGTGCACCTCGACCGGATCGCCACCGCGCTGGACGTGCCGGGCAGCCGTGAGCCGGTGCTGCTGCTCGGCGTGGTGCTCGCCCTCGCCGGCTTCGGCTTCAAGGTGGCCGCCGTGCCGTTCCACTCCTGGGCACCCGACACCTACGAGGGGGCACCGGTCCCGGTCGCGGCCTACCTGTCGGTGGTCTCGAAAGCTGCCGGGTTCGTCGGGCTCGCGCTGCTGCTCACCCGCGGGTTCCCGCCGTACGCCGACGTCTGGGGGCCGACCCTGGCGGTGCTCGCCGCCCTGACCATGACCGTCGGGAACCTGGCCGCGCTGCGGCAGCGGCAGGCGGTCCGGCTGCTCGCCTGGTCGTCCGTCGCGCAGTCCGGGTACATGCTGGTGCCCCTCGGAGCCGCGTCGGTGGGCCGCGTCGACGCCGTGCTGCCCGCGACCGTCGCGTACGTGCTGGCCTACGCCGTGATGAACCTGCTCGCGTTCTCGGTGGTCACGCTGGTGGGGCGGCACCGGCCGGCGAACCTGCTGCTCGACTACCGGGGGCTGGCGCGCACCGAGCCGCTCACGGCGTTCGCGCTGGCCTTCGCCCTCGCCTGCCTGGCCGGCCTGCCGCCCGGGTTGCTGGGGCTGTTCGCGAAGGTCGTGGTGTTCCGCGCGCCGGTCGACGAGGGGGTGGGCTGGCTGGCCGTGGTGATGGCGGTCAACGTCGTGATCGGGCTCGCCTACTACCTGTCCTGGGCCGCCTCGCTCTACCTGCGCGCCGCCCCGGGGGCGCGGGCCCTGTCGTACCGCATCTCCTGGTCCGACGGGGTCGCCCTCGGGATCACGCTCGGGGCCGCCCTGTGGCTGTCGGTGGCGCCCGGCCTGGTGCTGCGCTTCGGCTGACGGCGCAGCGGGAACGTCCACCGCGACGCAGCCGTTCGACCCGATGACGACCACCGGGAGGAGAGACCGTGCACCGCCACGTCAACGGCGTGAAGACCGCCGCCCTGCTCGCCCTGATGACCGGGCTGATCCTGCTCGTGGGGAGCTGGCTGGGCGGCAGCGGCGGCCTGACGATCGCCTTCCTCGTCGCACTGGGGGTCAACGGCTTCTCGTACTTCATGAGCGACAAGCTGGCCCTGCGCTCGATGCGGGCCCGGCCGGTCAGCGAGGCCGAGCAGCCGGTGATGTACCGCATCGTCCGCGAGCTCTCGACCGCGGCCCGCCAGCCCATGCCCCGGCTCTACGTCTCCCCGACCAACGCCCCGAACGCGTTCGCCACCGGCCGCAACCCGCGCAACGCCGCGGTCTGCTGCACGGAGGGGATCCTCGGCATCCTCGACGAGCGCGAGCTGCGCGGCGTGCTCGGCCACGAGCTCGCGCACGTCTACAACCGCGACATCCTGATCTCCTCGGTCGCCGCCGGGCTGGCCAGCGTGGTCATGTACCTGGGCTACCTCGCCTACCTGGTGCCGTTCGGCCGCAGTGACGACGACGGGCCCGGGCCGCTCGGCGCCCTGGCGGTGCTGGTCCTCGGCCCGGTGGCGGCCGGCCTCATCCAGATGGCGATCAGCCGGTCGCGCGAGTACCAGGCCGACGCCTCGGGTGCGCAGGTGACCGGTGACCCGCTGGCCCTGGCCAGCGCCCTGCGCAAGCTGGAGCTGGGCACCCGGGCACTACCGTTGCCGCCGGAGCCGGCGCTGCAGACGACCAGCGCGCTGATGATCGCCAACCCGTTCCGGCGTGAGGGGGTCGCGAACCTGTTCTCGACCCACCCGCCGATGGCCGAGCGCGTCGCCCGGCTCGAGCAGATGGCCGGTTACCAGCGCTGAGCCCGGAGGGGCGGCCTGCCCGGTCGCTCAGCGGTAGTTGACGAACTGGACCGCGAAGTCGAGGTCGGCGCCCTTGACCAGGGCCTGCACGGCCTGCAGGTCGTCGCGGCTCTTGGAGGTGACCCGCAGCTCGTCGCCCTGGATCTGCGCCTTGACCGACTTCGGGCCCTCGTCGCGGATCAGCTTGGACACCTTCTTGGCGTTGTCGGACGAGATGCCCTGCTCGACGTCGCAGACCAGGTAGAACTCCTTGCCGGACAACGTCGGCTCGCCCTTCTTCAGCGACTTCAGCGAGATCCCGCGCTTGACCAGCTTGGTCTCGAAGACGTCGAGGATGGCCTTGACCCGCTCCTCGCTGCTCGCCTCCATCCGGACGGACTCGCCGGACCACTTGATGACGGCGCCGACGTTCTTGAAGTCGAACCGCGTCGAGATCTCCTTGGCGGTCTGGTTCAGCGCGTTGTCGACCTCCTGGTGGTCGACCTTGCTCACGATGTCGAAGGAGGAGTCAGCCATGGGCCGCACGCTATCCGACCCGCGGGGCTGCTCCGCCCGCGCGGCTATGGTGTGGCGCTGATCATCACTGCCACGGGGAGCACCATGACCACCACAGCACGACACGTCCTGCGCCGCCTGGCGCCCGCGGCCGCGGCCTTCGTGCTCGGGGCAGGGCTGCTCGGCGCTGCCGCGCCTGCCGTGGCCGAGGTGGCTCCGGCCCAGGCGGCGTTCTCGGCGCGGGACCGCGGCTTCGACGTGTCCTTCCCCCAGTGCGGTACCACGCTGCCGCGGTCCGCCGCGTTCGGCGTCGTGGGTGTCGACGGCGGCCGGCCGTTCGACCCGAACCCGTGCCTGGCGGAGCAGATCGCGTGGGCGGACGCGGTCGGGCGTCCCGCGTACTACATGAACACGGCCAACCCCGGCCCCCGGCTGTCGTCCTACTGGCCGCTCGGACAGCGCACCCCCCGGGTGTGCTCACGGGCCGAGCCTGACAGCGCGGCCTGCGCGTTCGACTACGGGGTCAACGCCGCGAAGGACTCCTTCGCGCGGGCCCGCGCCGCCGCCCGCGCGGCCGGCGCCCCCGACGTCCGCCGCTCGACGTGGTGGCTCGACGTCGAGACGCTCAACACCTGGGAGTCGCTGGAGTACGGCGAGCGGCCGAAGTACCTGCGCAACGACACGGCCGTGCTCAAGGGGATGACCCGGGCGCTGCAGCGGCGTGGCGTCCGGACCGTCGGCGTCTACAGCACCACGTACCAGTGGGACAGGATCACCGGCGGAGCGAGCCTGCGCCGCGCCCCGGTCTGGTACGCAGGCGTGGGGTCGGCCGCGCAGGCTCGCCGCCGGTGCTCACCGGCTCACTCCTTCACCGGCGGCCGGGTCCGGATGGCGCAGTTCCTCGCGCGCAACGGTCTCGACGGCGACCTCCGCTGCTAGCCCCCCGGACGCGGGTCAGGCCTGCGGGCCGAGGCCCGCGGCGGGTGCGCCGCTGCCGCCCGGCTCCTTCAGCTCCACGAACAGCACGTGGGTCTCGGTGTCGCCGGTGTTCTCCCCGAAGTGCTGCTGCGCGGGCAGCCAGCCGGTCGTCCCGGCACTCATCTGCACGTCGCGCGACTCGTCCCCGTGGTGGAGCCGGCGGCTGAAGGAGGACAGCGTGTACATCACGCTGTCGGGGTGCGCGTGCGGGTGGGTACGAGCGCCGGGCTGGTCGCGGTACTCCAGGACGCGCACCCGGTCGTTCTCGAAGACGACGCGGTAGTGCTCCGGGTCGGTGACGGTGGGGTCGAGACTCATGGTCGGCAGTGTGCCGTAGGCGAGCGACCCCGGGCAGCCCCCGGAGGGGGAGGGTCAGACGAGGCGGCGGGCGCTGGCCCAGCGGGTCAGCTCGTGCCGGTTGGACAGCTGCAGCTTGCGCAGCACCGCGGAGACGTGGGTCTCGACGGTCTTCACCGAGATGAACAGCGCCTTGCCGACCTCCTTGTAGGTGTAGCCGCGGGCGATCAGCCGGAGCACCTCCCGCTCGCGCTGCGAGAGCCGGTCGAGGTCCTCGTCGACGGTGGCCACGTCGGTGGTCGCGGCGAACGCGTCGAGCACGAAGCCGGCCAGGCGCGGGGAGAAGACGGCGTCACCGTCGGCGACCCGGCGCACGGCGGCGGTCAGCTCCGGGCCGGTGATGGACTTGGTCACGTATCCGCGCGCCCCGCCGCGGACCACCGCGATGACGTCCTCGGGCGCGTCGCTCACGGACAGCGCCAGGAAGCGCACGTCGGGCAGCTCGCCGGCCAGCTGCTGGAGCACGGCACGGCCACCACCGCCCGGCAGGTGGACGTCGAGCAGGACGACGTCGGGACGGGTGGCGGTGATGACCGTCACCGCCTCCTGCGCGTCCTCGGCCTCACCGACGACCTCGACGGAGTCGCCCAGCTCGGCGCGCACCCCGGAGCGGAACATCCGGTGGTCGTCGACGAGCACCACCCGCACCGGGCCCCGGGCCGCCGGCTCGCCCGTGGCGACGGCCGGGGTCTCGTCCTGGGGCTCGGTCACGTCGCGCTCCTCTGCCGGGGCATCTCGAGCTGGATCTCGGTGCCCTCACCGGGTGTCGACCGTACGACGGCGTTGCCGCCGTGGCGGTCCATCCGGCCGCGCACGGACTGGCGCAGGCCCAGCCGGTCCTCGGGGACGGCGCCGGGGTCGAAACCCGGCCCGCGGTCCCGGACGAACGCCGTGACCTGGTCCGGCTCGACCTCCGCGTACAGCGAGACGGCGGCGCCACCCGCGTACTTCGCGGCGTTGACCAGGGCCTCGCGGGCGGCGTCACGCAGGGCTGCCAGCCGCTCGTCCAGCGGGCAGTCGCCGACGACGACGACCTCGACCGCGATGCCGTGGGCGTCCTCGACCTCCGCCGCGGCCGCCTCGAGCGCGGCCGCGAGCGCCAGGGTCGACTCCGTGGTGGGCCGGTAGAGCCAGCCCCGCAGCTCGCGTTCCTGCGCGCGCGCCAGCCGGGCCACCTCCCGCGGGTCGTCGACCCGGCGCTGGATCAGCGTGAGGGTGTGCAGCACCGAGTCGTGCACGTGCGCGGCGACCTCGGCGCGCTCCTGCTCGCGGATGCGGGCGTTGCGCTCGGTCCGCAGGTCGCGGGCCATCCGCACCCACCACGGGCTGCTCACCAGCGCGATGCCGACGGCGACGACCAGCGCGGCGACCAGGCCGCCACCGGTGCCGTCGAGGTCGGCCGGGCCGACCAGGACGGCGCCGGCGCCGACGAGGACCAGCGCCACGCCGATCCCGGCCCGGGCCGCGCCGGTGAGCCGGTGGGTGCCGGTCCGGGTCCGCCACCGCTCGCGCTGGTCGTCGTCCGCCTGGCGCCAGAGCATGCTCACGCCGAGACCCACCGCGACGAGCGGGATGCCCAGCCCGGGGCCGACGCCCACACCCGCGGCGGCCAGCAGCAGCAGGCCGCCGACCGTGAGCGACCCGAGCGCCAGCAGCATCGTGAGGTCGCGCTCCCGGTCCCGCGGGACCGCCCGCTCGTACGGGTCCTGCGGCGCGAAGACCCAGAACAGGCCGTAGGTGAGGATCCCGGCGCCGCCGGCGGCCGCCAGGACCACGAAGGCCAGCCGGACGTAGAGCACGTCGATGCCCAGGTGGCCGGCCAGGCCGCGGGCCACGCCGGCGAGCACCCGTCCGTCGGTCGCCCGGTACAGCCGCGGCGTCACGGGCGCGCCCGGGTGGACGGCGGCTGTACCCGGCGACCGATGGGGCCCGGCAGCGGGACGGGGTGTGCTCACGACCCGATCCTCCCCCCTCGCGCCGCCCGTGGACATCCGGCACCGGCCGGATACCGACCATGACACCAGCCGGGGGCCGACCATGACCCGGCTCAGGGTGCGACCAGGGTCATCCCAGGGGCGATGCCGGATGGCGGGCCGGGACGCGGCGCCCAGGATGGAGGCATGTCCACCGACACCACCACCCCGGCCCCCCACCACGAGCGACGCGGCTACCCGCCGCTGAGCGACCTCCGCCGCAGCCGCACCGACCGACACGTCGGCGGGCTGTCCGGGGGGCTCGGCCGCTACGCCGGCATCGACCCGCTCGTCTTCCGCATCCTGTTCGTCGTCCTCACCATCTTCGGCGGCTCCGGGATCCTTCTCTACGCCCTCGGCTGGCTGATCGTGCCCGAGGACGGCGAGTCCGAGTCCGAGGGCCGGCGCCTGCTCAACGGCCGTTCCACCCGCTCCAAGGGAAGCATCGTCGCGCTGCTGGTCGTCGTCGTGGTCGCCGTCCTCGCGACCGGTGCCATGGTCGACAGCGGGCCTGGCCTCGGCGGGCTCGGGCTGCTCGCGGTGATCGGTGCCGCCGCGGTCCTGCTGCTGCGCAACGGTCAGCGCGAGCCGGGAGCACCGGCGCCCGAGCCGGTGCATGGTCCGTTCGCCGGTCCGCTGCATGGTCCGGTGCCGCCGCCGGCCGAGCCCGGCGAGTACGGCCAGACCCCCGGCACCGCCTATGTCGCCTCGCCGTCCGGGACCGTCACGGCGCAGCCGGTCGGGCCGGTGTACCCGCCGCCGCCCGGCCCCTCGTACCCGATGTACTACCCGCCGGCGCAGCCCCCCGCGCCCCCGAAGGAGCGGTCCTACCTCGGGCGGGCCACGCTGAGCGTCGCGCTCATCGTCGTGGGGCTGCTGATCGCCTGGAACGCCGCGACCACCGCCGACGTCCCGGCCCGTGTCGTGATCGCCGCCGCGCTGGGGGTCGTGGGCCTCGGGCTGGTCACCGGCGCGTTCCGCGGACGGTCGCGCGGCCTGGTCGTGTGGGGGGTCCTGCTCACCGCGCTGGCGTCGGCGGCCGCGTTCGTCCCGGACGTCGACGTGGACGGCGGCCTCGGTGAGCGGACCTGGCGGCCGGCCACGGTCGCGGACCTGCGGTCGGAGTACCGGCTGGGCATCGGCGACGGGCACCTCGACCTCACCCGGCTGGACCTCACCGACGCCGGTGTGGTGCGGGTCGAGGTCCGCCAGGGCGTCGGGGACCTGACCGTCGTCATCCCGGACGACGTCGTGGTGCGGATCGACGCCGACGTCCGGGCCGGCGACCTGCGGCTGCCGGACAGCCCGACCGCCGACGGGACGGACCTCAGCGAGCGTGTCGTCGTGCCCCAGGGGTCGTCCCCGGGCAGCGCCGTGCTCGTCGTCGACGCAGAGCTCGGACTCGGAAGCATGGAGGTGCGCCGTGCGACGCCATGACCTGGACGTCTTCTCACTGGTTGCCGGTCTCGTGTTCGTCGCGGTCGCCCTCGGGCACGTGCTCGACGTGTCCGTCGGCGTCGACTTCGACGGCCGCTGGGTGGTGCCGGTCGTGATGGTCGCGATCGGTGTCGTCGGCCTCGCCGGCCTGGTCCGCGGCCGGGACGAGCGCCCGGGGGAGGTCGCCGCCGACGGGCCGGACGCCGGCGACACGGGCGACGCAGCGGCAGCGGGAGGCGAGGGCGACCACCGGGAGGCCCCCTGAGCCCTCGTCCCGGACGGCGGGCCGGCTCCGGTATCCTCGTGCGGTCCCGAGCGGACACGCGGCAGGTTGCCCGAGCGGCCAATGGGAGCGGACTGTAAATCCGTCGGCGATGCCTTCGAAGGTTCGAATCCTTCACCTGCCACGTAGGACGGCCCCCGACCGGTGACCGGTCGGGGGCCGCCCGCGTCCCGGGCCGGTGGGCGAGGTGGCCCGCGCGTCTGGGAGGATTTGGCGCAGCACCCGGGGAGGCCGGTATCCTCGTCGGGCTCGCGCCCCCTTAGCTCAGTCGGCAGAGCGTCTCCATGGTAAGGAGAAGGTCTACGGTTCGATTCCGTAAGGGGGCTCTGGACGGCGGCCCTCCCCGGCGCACTCGTGCGGCGGGGAGATGCAGTCGGCCCGGCGGAGTAGCTCAGCCAGGTAGAGCAAGCGGCTCATAATCGCTGTGTCGCCGGTTCAAGTCCGGCCTCCGCTACCCGTACGACACCCAGCACGCGTCCGCGCGTGCGCACCGCACGGCACCCGCCGCCGCGGTCGGCACACAAGGCGAGGAGCGCCACCGTGGCGAAGCAGAGCGATGTCCGTCCGAAGATCACCTTGGCGTGTGTCGAGTGCAAGGAGCGCAACTACATCACGCGCAAGAACCGGCGCAACGACCCCGACCGGCTCGAGATCAAGAAGTACTGCCCGCGCGACCGCAAGCACACCCTGCACCGCGAGACCCGCTGACGTTCCCTCGGGAACCTCGCGGAGAAGGAGCCGATCGTGCTGGCCAATGGTCCCGTCCCTGCCTTCGTGCACGGCGCGCTCGAGTACCTCGTGGGCGCGTTCCTGATCGCCGCTCCGTTCCTCCTGGCGTTCGAGTCGAACGCCGCCACGGCGTCCTCGATCGTCGTCGGCCTCGGCCTGCTCGCCTTCACGGCGACCTCGGCGCTGCCGACCGGTCTGGTCCGCGGGATCAGCAGCGGCGTCCACGTGACGGTCGACCTCGTGCTGGCGATCCTGCTGGTGGCCCTGCCGTTCCTGTTCGGCTTCTCCGACGAGGGGGCCCCGACGGCCCTGTTCATCGTGCTCGGCGTGGTGCACCTGCTGCTCACCATCGCGACCCGGTTCCCGGACCGCTCGTCGGACGCCGGCGACCGTGACGGCGGCGACGGCGCCGGCGGCGACAGTGACATGGGCGGTGGCGGTGACGGCAGGGACGGCGACACCGTCGCCGGCTGAGGTCCCCTGCACCGGGGTGCGTTAGCGTCTCGGCATGCCGATCGACCCGTCGTACGCCGGGCGCACCTACCCGCCGACCGAGCCCTACGAGGTCGGGGTGGAGAAGATCCGCGAGTTCGCCGACGCGATCGGGGACGCCAACCCGGCCTACCACGACCGGGAGGCTGCCCGGGCGCTCGGCCACCCGGACGTCGTGGCACCGCCGACCTTCGCGTTCGTCCTCACCTTCGGTGCGACCCGAGTGATCGTCGGCGACCCGGAGCTGGGGATCGACTACAGCCGGGTGGTGCACGGCGAGCAGCGGTTCGCGCACACCCGCCCGGTGCGCGCCGGCGACGCCCTGACCGTGGCGGTCACGCTCGAGTCGGTGAAGTCGGCCGGCGGTCACGACATGGTGACCTCGCGCAGCGACGTGGCCACCGTCGAGGGCGAGCACGTGGCGACGGCCTGGTCGACCCTCGTGGTGCGGGGCGGGAGCTGATGGCCGTCGCCGGTGCCGAGGTCGGCACCGCACTGCCGGGCCAGACCTTCACGATCACCCGCGCCGACCTGGTGCGCTACGCCGGGGCGTCCGGCGACTTCAACCTCATCCACTGGAACCAGCGGGTGGCCCGTGCGGTCGGGCTCCCCGACGTCATCGCCCACGGCATGTACACGATGGCGCTGGCGGCACGGGTGGTCACCGACTGGGCGGGGGACCCTGCGCGGGTCGTGGAGTACGGCGTGCGCTTCACCCGCCCGGTGCCGGTCCCCGACGACGACGCCGGGGCGGTCGTCGAGGTCAGCGGCGTGGTCGCCGCGGTGCTCGACGGCGGCCGGGTCCGCGTCGACCTCACCGCCACCCACGCGGGGGCCAAGGTCCTCGGTCGCGCGCAGGCCGTCGTCGCCCTCGACTGACCCGTGATCGAGCAGACCGACGTCCCGCTCGCCGGGCTCACGACCCTGCGTCTGGGCGGCCCGGCCAGACGTCTCGTCGTGGCCGGGACCGACGCCGAGGTCGTCGAGGTGGTGCGGGACTGCGATGCCCGCGCCGAGCCGTTGCTCGTGCTCGGCGGCGGCAGCAACCTGGTCGTCGCCGACCAGGGCTTCGACGGGACGGTGCTGCAGGTGGCGACCCGCGGTGTCGCGGCGGCCGCCGGCGCCGGCCACGCGCTCGAGCTGGCCGCCGGTGTCGACTGGGACCTCGCCGTCGGGCTGGCGGTCGACCAGGGCTACGCCGGTGTCGAGGCCCTGTCCGGCATCCCGGGCCGGGTCGGTGCCGCGCCGATCCAGAACGTCGGCGCCTACGGCCAGGAGGTGGCCCAGACGGTGGGCCTGGTGCGGGTGCTCGACCGGACCACCCACGACGTCGTGGACCTCCGGCCGGCCGAGTGCGGGTTCGGCTACCGGGACAGCCGGTTCAAGCGCGACCCCGACCGGTTCGTGGTCCTGAGCGTGACGCTCGACCTCGAGCACTCCCGGGCGGGGGCGCCGGTGCGATACGCGGAGCTGGCCGGACGCCTCGGCGTGGCGGTGGGCGACCGGGTCGCCGCGGCCGACGTGCGGGCCGCGGTCCTGGACCTGCGACGCGGCAAGGGCATGCTGCTCGACCCGGCCGACCACGACACGTGGAGCGCCGGCTCGTTCTTCACCAACCCGGTCCTCGAGCCGTCCCGGGCGGCCGCGCTGCCCGCGGGCGCCCCCCGCTGGCCGGAGCGCGACGGCCGGGTGAAGACGTCGGCGGCCTGGCTCATCGAGCAGGCCGGCTACGGCAAGGGGTACGGGCAGGGTCCGGCGCAGGTGTCGACCAAGCACACCCTGGCCCTCACGAACCGGGGCGGCGCCCGCGCCGTCGAGGTGCTGGCGCTGGCGAGGGAGATCCGCGACGGCGTGCGCGAGCGGTTCGGCGTCGAGCTGGTCAACGAGCCCGTCCTCGTCGGCCTCACCCTCTAGCCGGGGCCGCCAGCCACGCGTCGATGCCCGCGAGCAGCCGGCGGCGGACGTCGTCCGGCGCCACCGAGCCGCGTACCGAGCACCGGGCCAGCTCGGCCAGCGCCTCGTCGGTGAGCCCGTGCACGTGACGCGCCGCCTCGTACTGGTCGAGCAGCCTCGACCCGAACAGCAGCGGGTCGTCGGCGCCGAGGGCGACCGGCACGCCCGCCTCGCGCAGCGCGCGCAGCGGCACGTCGGCCGGGGTGGCGTACACCCCGAGGCGCACGTTCGACGCCGGACAGACCTCGAGCGTCGTGCCGCGGGCGGCCAGCCGGTCCAGCAGGGCCGGGTCCTCGACGGCGCGCACGCCGTGCCCCACCCGGTCGGCCCGCAGCGCGGTGAGGCAGGTCGCCACGCTCGCGGGTCCGGCGAGCTCGCCCCCGTGCGGCGCCAGCAGCAGCCCGGCCCGGGCCGCGATGGCGAAGGCCGGCGCGAAGTCCTCGGTCCGGCCGCGCCGCTCGTCGTTGGACAGGCCGAACCCGACCACGCCGTCGCCCGCGTGCATGGCGGCCAGCCGGGCCAGGGTGCGGGCGTCCAGCGGATGGCGGGTCCGGTTGGCCGCGATGATCACGCCGACGCCGGTGCCGGTCGCCCGCGCGGCCTCACGGGCGGCGTCGGCGACCAGCTCGACCGCCGGGGTCAGGCCGCCCAGGTGCGGGGCGTACGACGTGGGGTCGACCTGGATCTCCAGCCAGCCCGAGCCCTCGGCGGCGTCGTCCTCGGCGGCCTCCAGGACCAGCCGCCGCACGTCGGCCTCGCCGCGCACCACCGAGCGGGCCGCGTCGTAGAGGCGCTGGAACCGGAACCAGCCGCGCTCGTCGGTGGCCCGCAGCTCGGGGGGGTGCTCGCCGTCGACCTCCGCCAGGGTGTCGGGCAGCCGGACGCCGTGCGAGGCGGCCAGCACGCGCAGTGTCGAGGGGCGCAACGAGCCGGTGAAGTGCAGGTGCAGGTGCGCCTTGGGCAGTGCCCGGAGGTCACGGCCCGTGCTCACGCCCCGGAGGCTAGTGGGTGGTCCGGCACCTGCAGCCGCCGCGGTGATCATGGGTCGAGTGGCGCGTCATGGCTCCCCGCAACCGAGTGCAGACTGCCAGGACGCGCCACTCGACGAGAGCCGACGGCGGGCTGGCTCAGCGGGCCTCGGCGAGCAGGTCGTGCAGGCGGGTGACGCCCTCGGCCAGGTCGTCGTCGCCCAGGGCGTAGGACATCCGGACGTAGCCGGGTGTGCCGAACGCCTCGCCCGGCACCATGGCGACCTCGGCCTCGTCGAGCACCAGCTCGCACAGCTCGGCGCTGCTGGTGGGGGTGCGGCCGCGCAGCTCGCGGCCGAGCGCACCCTTGACCGACGGGTAGACGTAGAACGCCCCGAAGGGCTCCGGGCACTCGACGCCGGGGACGTCGCGAAGCATCGACACGATCGTGCGGCGGCGGCGGTCGTAGACCTCGCGCATCGCCGCGACGGCCGACAGGTCACCGCGCACGGCTGCGAGCGCCGCGACCTGGCTGACGTTGGCGACGTTCGACGTCGCGTGCGACTGCAGGTTCGTGGCCGCCTTGACGACGTCCCCCGGGCCGATCAGCCAGCCGACGCGCCACCCGGTCATGGCGTAGGTCTTGGCGACCCCGTTGACGACCACGCACCGGTCGGCCAGCTCGGGCACGAGGGTGGGCATGGAGGCGAAGCTGGCCTCGCCGTAGACGAGGTGCTCGTAGATCTCGTCGGTGACGACCCAGATGCCGCGTTCGACCGCCCAGCGTCCGATCTCGGCCACCTGGTCGGGGGAGTAGACGGCACCCGTGGGGTTCGACGGCGAGACGAACAGCAGCACCTTGGTGCGCTCGGTCGTGGCCGCCTCGAGCGCCGCGACGGAGGCGAGGTAGCCGGTGCTCTCGTCGGTCATGACCTCGACGGGTACCCCGCCGGCCAACCGGATCGACTCGGGGTAGGTCGTCCAGTACGGCGCCGGCAGCAGCACCTCGTCGCCCGGGTCGAGGAGGGTGGCGAAGGCCGCGTAGACCGCCTGCTTGCCGCCGTTCGTGACCAGCACCTGGCTCGCCGACACGCTCAGACCCGAGTCACGCGCCGTCTTGGCCGCAACCGCCTCCTTCAGCTCGGGCAGGCCCCCGGCGGGGGTGTAGCGGTGCCACCGCGGGTCGTGGCAGGCGGCCGCGGCCGCCTCGACGATGTAGTCGGGCGTCGGGAAGTCGGGCTCGCCGGCGCCGAAGCCGATCACCGGCCGGCCGGCTGCCTTGAGCGCCTTGGCCTTCGCGTCGACCGCGAGGGTCGCGGACTCGCTGATGGCGCCGATGCGGCGGGACACCCGGCTCTGCGTCGTCATGGGGTCATGCTCGCATCCGGGGGCCCGGCGTCGCCGACCCGGACCGGGGGCGGGCAGCCGCGTCGCAGCCCCCGCCGCAGGCGGCCGGCGCGCCTCCGGGCGCGGTCGCTCCGGTTCGACCCACCCCGGCCCCTGTGCGTAGACTCGGGCCTTCGGAGGCCAGGAGCCCCTCGCGCCAGCGCGCCCGGAAACGGGCGGGCGGTCCGCGTGCAGGAGTCCCTCGGTCCGCCGAAGGGTCGTAGCTCAATTGGTAGAGTTCCGGTCTCCAAAACCGGCGGTTGGGGGTTCGAGTCCCTCCGGCCCTGCGAGGAACCAGGCGTCGCCCCCGGGCGGTGCGTGCTCCTCAGGCGCACCCGACGTGCGCCGACGTACCGACCGACAGGTGGAGATGACGTGACAGACACGCGGGCGAACCCCACTCCCGCGCGTGACCGTGAGGAGCGCCAGCCGCTCCCGGCGCGGATCTCGCTGTTCTACCGCCAGGTCATCGCCGAGCTGCGCAAGGTCATCTGGCCCACGCGCAAGGAGCTGGTCACCTACACGACGGTGGTCATCTTCTTCGTGATGATCGTCATCGCCTACGTGAGCGTGCTCGACTTCTTCTTCGCCAAGGCGATCCTCGCCGTCTTCGGCTAGGCACCGCCCCGCCCCACCCGCACCGACCCCCAGGAAGTGACCCTCACCGTGTCCGAGACCCCCAGCGCCCCCGCGGCGCAGGACCTCGACGAGCAGGCCCCCGTGGTCGTCGACGAGACCGCCCCGAGCGTGGACGACGACGTCGCCGCCGAGGAGCAGCCCGCCGTCGAGGAGCCTGCCGTGGTCTCCGCCGAGGTCGCCGAGACCCCCGCCGCCGCCGCCGAGACGGCGGCGGAGGACGAGGAGGTCGACCCGGTCGAGGAGATGCGGGCGGCGCTGCGCCGGGCACCGGGCGAGTGGTACGTCGTGCACTCCTACGCCGGGTACGAGAACAGGGTCAAGACCAACCTCGAGACCCGCACCTCGTCACTGAACATGGAGGACTTCATCTTCCAGGTGGAGGTCCCGCAGCGCGAGGAGAGCGTGGTCAAGAACGGCCAGCGCAAGATGGTCAAGCAGAACGTGCTGCCCGGCTACGTGCTGGTGCGGATGGACCTCACCGACGAGTCGTGGGGCGCGGTCCGCAACACCCCCGGCGTCACCGGCTTCGTGGGGCACACCCACCGGCCCTCACCGCTCACGCTGGACGAGGTGCTGAAGTTCCTGGCGCCCGACCAGGAGAAGAAGGAGAAGGTCGTCGAGGCCCGCCCCGCGGACTTCGAGGTCGGCGAGTCGGTCACCGTCATGGACGGCCCGTTCGCCACCCTCCCGGCGTCGATCAGCGAGATCCACGCCGACTCGCAGAAGCTCAAGGTGCTGGTGTCGATCTTCGGCCGGGAGACCCCCGTCGAGCTGTCGTTCCACCAGGTCCAGAAGATCTAGCCGAGCCCCGCCCGGCACGGCCGCACCACCCACCCCGAAGAAGAAGACGAAGGACCCGGAATGCCTCCCAAGAAGAAGCTGTCAGCGGTCATCAAGCTGCAGATCCAGGCCGGCGCGGCCACCCCGGCGCCGCCGGTCGGCCCCGCGCTGGGCCAGCACGGCGTCAACATCATGGAGTTCTGCAAGGCCTACAACGCCGCGACCGAGTCGCAGCGGGGGCAGATCGTGCCGGTGGAGATCTCGGTCTTCGAGGACCGGTCGTTCACCTTCATCACCAAGACACCGCCGGCCGCCCGCCTGATCCTGGCCGCCGCGGGGGTCGAGAAGGGCTCCGGCGAGCCGCACAAGACCAAGGTCGCGCGGCTCACCCGCGACCAGGTCCGCGCCATCGCCGAGACCAAGATGGCCGACCTGAACGCCAACGACCTCGACGCCGCCGAGAAGATCATCGCCGGCACCGCCCGCCAGATGGGCATCACCGTCGAGGGCCACGGCTGAGCCGTCCGGCTCCGAGCACCAGGACCAGCACCACCAGAACGGGCACCACCAGAACGAGCACCGCCAGAACCGTGGGAGGGCCGCGCGCGGCCCGTCGTACCACGACTCCGTACCGACACCAGGAGCAGCAGTGAAGCGCAGCAAGTCCTACCGCGCCGCCGTCGAGAAGATCGACGCCGACGCCCTCTACGCCCCGCTGACCGCCGTGCGGCTGGCCAAGGAGACCTCGGTCACGAAGTACGACGCCACGATCGAGGTCGCCATGCGCCTCGGCGTCGACCCGCGCAAGGCCGACCAGATGGTCCGCGGCACGGTCAACCTGCCGCACGGCACCGGCAAGACCGCCCGGGTCCTCGTGTTCGCGACCGGAGAGCGCGCCGAGCAGGCCACCGCCGCCGGCGCCGACATCGTCGGCGACGACGCCCTGATCGAGGAGGTCAACAAGGGCCGCCTCGACTTCGACGCCGTGGTCGCGACGCCGGACCTCATGGGCAAGGTCGGTCGGCTGGGCCGCGTCCTCGGCCCGCGCGGCCTGATGCCGAACCCGAAGACCGGCACGGTCACCCCGGACGTCGCCAAGGCCGTCGCCGACATCAAGGGCGGCAAGATCGAGTTCCGCGTCGACCGCAACTCGAACCTGCACTTCATCATCGGCAAGACCTCGTTCGGCGAGACCCAGCTGGTGGAGAACTACGCGGCAGCCCTCGAGGAGGTCCTGCGGCTCAAGCCGTCGGCCGCCAAGGGCCGCTACATCCGCAAGGCCACCCTGAGCACGACGATGGGGCCCGGCATCCCGCTCGACCCGAACCGCACCCGTGGCCTGCTCGAGGACACGGAGGCGGCGCCCTCCGCGGTCTGAGATGCGACGCCGAGCCGCACTCGTCGTCTCCTCCCTCCTCACGGTGCTCGCACTCGCCGCGGGCGGCTGGCTGCTGGACCCGGCGGGCTCACGCCAGCCCGTCGAGCCGGCAGCCGCGCCGCGCACCGTGTCCGGGCCGGCGCTGTTCGAGGCCGTCACGCTGCGGATGGCCGAGGAGCAGACGGCGACCTACACGTTCTCCGGCAGCGCCGGGGGCGGCGAGACACGGTCGGGCTGGGGGGCCCTGCGCTTCCTGCGCGGTGACCGGCCGGCGCGCACCTTCGACGCCGACGTCCGCCTCCGGTCCAACTCCACCGGCCTGCTGCGCGCCGTCCTGCTGCCCGACGAGGTCTTCCTCGCGCTGCCGGCGGCCAAGGGCATCCCGCGGAGCAAGCCGTGGCTGCGTGTCTCCGACGCGCCCAGGACCCGGCTCGGGCGGGACCTCGGCCCGGTCGCCGAGCAGCTGCGGGTCGCCTTCGACCCGGGCCAGAGCCTCGGCCTGCTCCGGGCCGCCGAGCGGGTCGAGGTCGTGGGGCCGGGCACCGTCGAGGGCGTCGCCACGACCGAGCACCGCGCCCTGGTGCGGATGAGCCGCGCGATCACGGTGGCCGAGGACCCGGCGGTGAAGGCGCAGTACCGCGCGATGCTCGACGCCGGCGTGCGCACCCTGCGGTTCCAGGTGTGGCTCGACGCCACCGGGCTGCCGCTTCGGCTCTCGGCCGAGGTGCCGACCACCCGCGCCGTGTTCTCGGTGACGGGGGTCTACCGCCGCTGGGGCGAGCCGGTCCGGATCGCCGCACCCGGGGCGAAGAAGGTCTTCGACTCCGACCGCATCAAGGGCTGATCGGCCGGCCGCCGGCCGCCGATTTGGCCCCCGGGGCCCGGTGCGCATACCCTGGCCGCTGCCACAGACCGCCGGTCGCCGCTCCTGCGAAGGGGTGGCCGAAGGCCCCGCGACACCGCGGGCGGCCCGCGTAGGTGCAGCAAGGCCAGCAGTCCGGCTCGCACGCGAGCCGACCGTCACGCCCCGTCGCACCTGCGCCGGGGCGTTCGTACGTCCGGGGTCCGCGTCACCCGCCAGGGGTGAGGACCGGCGCACGAGACGGAAGGGAGGCCGGCCACTCATGGCGAGGCCTGACAAGGCGGCCGCGGTCGCCGAGCTGACGGAGGAGTTCCGCAGCTCGAGCGCGGCCGTCCTCACCGAGTACCGCGGGCTCACCGTGGCCCAGCTCAAGGAGCTGCGCCGGTCCCTCGGCTCGGACACGTCCTATGCCGTGGTGAAGAACACGCTGACCAAGATCGCGGCCCGCGAGGCAGGGGTCGCCGCGTTCGACGACCTGCTCCAGGGTCCGTCGGCCATCGCCTTCGTCAAGGGCGACCCGGTCGAGGCGGCCAAGGGTCTGCGTGACTTCGCCAAGGCCCACCCACTGCTCGTGATCAAGGGCGGTGTGCTCGACGGCAAGTCGCTCACGCCGGCCGAGCTCACGAAGCTCGCCGACCTCGAGTCGCGCGAGGTGCTGCTCGCCAAGATGGCGGGTGCCCTGCAGGCGTCGTTGCAGAACGCCGTCTCGCTGTTCGCTGCGCCGCTGGCGCAGACCGCACGCGTCCTCGACGCACTGCGGCAGAAGGCCGAGCAGGACCCCACGGTCCTGGCTGGTGGAGCAGGCGCTGCGGCGCCGGCGGCCGCCGAGCCCGAGGCGGTGGAGGCTGCGGAGACGCAGGACTCGGCCGCCGAGGAGGCCACTCCCACGCAGTCCGCTGCGGAGGAGACCACCACCGAGGCAGCTGCCGAGGAGAGCACGACCGCCGAGGCAGCCGCCGCGGAGACCACCGAGAGCTGATCGGCAGCTGCCGAACCACCAGCCAGACCACGAAGGAAGGACCGCCACCATGGCGAAGCTCAGCACCGACGACCTCCTCGAGTCGTTCAAGGAGATGACCCTGATCGAGCTCTCCGAGTTCGTGAAGCAGTTCGAGGACACCTTCGGCGTCACCGCGGCCGCCCCGGTCGCCGTGGCCGCCGCCCCGGCCGCCGGTGGCGCGGGTGCCGCCGAGGACGAGGCCGCGCAGGACGAGTTCGACGTCGTCCTCGAGGCCGCCGGAGACAAGAAGATCCAGGTCATCAAGGAGGTGCGCTCGCTCACCAGCCTGGGCCTCAAGGAGGCCAAGGACCTGGTCGACGGGACGCCCAAGCCGGTCCTGGAGAAGGTGACGAAGGAGGCCGCCGAGAAGGCCAAGGCCGCCCTCGAGGGCGCCGGCGCCACGGTCACCGTCAAGTAGCACCGCACCGTCCCGCAGGGGCGGCGGCGACCGGGGGACCGGTGGCCGCCGCCCCTGCGGCGTTGCGGGGATGTTTCGGAACCGCACGCGCGGCGCAGACTCCCGGCACCGCGGCCGGCATCCTGCCCGATCGAGCGCCCCACCCCGTCCCCTGCCGGCATCCGGCTACTCGCGCGTAACCTGGCGGACCCGCGCTCGTTAGCCCACGCGAGAAGGCCGGTCTGCCGTGCGGTGAGGTGCGTCCCTGTGGGTGTCGAGATCACGGTCGAAGGGCTGACCAAGTCCTTCGGCAAGTCGCTGATCTGGCAGGACGTCTCCCTGACGCTGCCCGCCGGGGAGATCTCGGTGATGCTGGGTCCCTCGGGCACCGGCAAGTCCGTCTTCCTCAAGACGCTCGTCGGGCTGCTCAAGCCCGACCGGGGCTCGATCGTCATCCAGGGCCGCGACCTGGTGACGCTGCGTGAGGCCGACCTCTACGAGGTGCGCAAGCTGTTCGGGGTCCTGTTCCAGGACGGTGCGCTGTTCGGGTCGATGAGCCTGTTCGACAACATCGCCTTCCCGCTGCGCGAGCACACCCGCAAGAGCGAGTCCGAGGTCAAGAAGATCGTCCTCGAGAAGATGGACATGGTCGGCCTGATCGGGTCGGAGACCAAGCTGCCGGGCGAGATCTCCGGCGGCATGCGCAAGCGGGCCGGGCTGGCCCGGGCGCTGGTCCTCGACCCCGAGATCATCCTGTTCGACGAGCCGGACTCGGGCCTCGACCCGGTCCGGACCGCGTACCTGAACCAGCTGATCATCGACCTCAACGCGGCGATCTCGGCGACCTTCCTCATCGTCACCCACGACGTGAACACCGCCCGGACGGTGCCCGACAACATCGGCCTGCTCTACCACCGTCACCTGGCGATGTTCGGCCCGCGCGAGATGCTGCTCTCCAGCCAGGAGCCGGTGGTCCGCCAGTTCCTCAACGCCCAGCGGCAGGGCCCCATCGGCATGGCCGAGGAGAAGGACGCCGACGAGCTGGCCCAGGAGGAGGCGGAGGGCCACGAGCTGCCGCCGCTGCCGCCGATCCCGCTCCAGCTGCTCACCAGCGACAACGAGGCACGCCCCACCCAGCGCGAGCCCGGGGCCTGGTGCCGCGAGAACGGCGTCACGCCGCCGCCCGGGTCCTTCGAGTCCCAGAACGCCGCCGCGCCCGCTGCCGAGGCGCCGGCGGACGCTCCGGCCACCCTCGCACCGGCCGCCGCCCCCACCGGCGGGACCGACAGGACGGACGACACCGGTCCGCACACCGGTGACCAGCCGCCGGTCGACGAACCACCGCCGCTCGCCGCCGAGCGCACCGGATGAGCGACGTGCGCACGTCCGGACCGTCGACGACCCCGGTGTCCCGGAGGCCGCGGTGAACCCCGCCGTGGGTGCCGTGCGGCAGAGCGGCAACCTGTTCGCGCTCGGCCTGGACGTCATGCGGCAGCTGTTCCGCCGTCCGTTCCAGACCAAGGAGTTCATCCAGCAGAGCTGGTTCATCGCCAGCGTGACGATCCTGCCGACCGCGCTGGTCAGCATCCCGTTCGGCGCGGTCATCGCGCTGCAGCTGGGCAACCTGACCCGGCAGCTGGGTGCGCAGTCCTTCACCGGCTCGGCCAGCGTGCTCGCCGTCATCCGCGAGGCAAGCCCGATCGTGACGGCCCTGCTCATCGCGGGCGCCGGCGGCTCCGCCATCTGCGCCGACCTCGGGGCCCGGAAGATCCGGGAGGAGATCGACGCGATGCAGGTGCTCGGCATCGACCCGATCCAGCGCCTGGTCGTGCCCCGCGTGCTCGCCTCCATGCTGGTGGCGGTGCTGCTCAACGGGCTGGTCTCGGTCGTCGGGGTCGCCGGCGGCTACTTCTTCAACGTCATCCTCCAGGGCGGGACGCCGGGCGCCTACCTCGCGTCCTTCACCGCGCTGGCCCAGCTACCGGACCTCTATGTCGGCGAGCTCAAGGCGCTGGTCTTCGGCGCGATCGCGGCGATCGTGGCCTCCTACAAGGGCCTGAACGCCGGTGGTGGTCCCAAGGGGGTCGGCGACGCCGTCAACCAGTCCGTCGTGATCACCTTCATGCTCCTGTTCGTCGTCAACTTCGTGATGACCGCGGTGTACTTCCAGGTCGTCCCGCAGAAGCTCGGATAGCGGCGATGACGATCCAGTCCACCCTCAAGAAGCCGTTCAAGACTGCTGACGACGGCCTCACCGGCCTCGGCGGGCAGCTGCGGTTCTACGCGCGCTCCATCGGCTGGAGCGGCCGGACGGTGCGCCGGTACAAGAAGGAGGTCCTGCGGCTGCTCGCCGAGGTCAGCCTCGGCACCGGTGCCCTGTCCGTCATCGGCGGCACCGTCGGCGTCATCGCCTTCCTCGCGTTCTTCACCGGGACCGAGGTCGGGCTGCAGGGCTACTCCGCCCTCAACCAGCTCGGCTCCTCGGCGTTCACGGGGTTCGTCTCGGCCTACTTCAACACTCGCGAGATCGCACCGCTGGTCGCCGGCCTGGCGCTCGCGGCAACCGTGGGCTGCGGGTTCACCGCGCAGCTCGGCGCCATGCGCATCAGCGAGGAGGTCGATGCCCTCGAGGTGATGGGGATCCCGAGCATCCCCTTCCTGGTGACCACCCGCATGATCGCCGGGTTCGTGGCGGTCATCCCGCTGTACGTGATCGGGCTGCTGTCGTCCTACGCGTCGACCCGGCTGATCGCCACCGGCTACTACGGCCAGTCGAAGGGCACCTACGACCACTACTTCCACCTGTTCCTGCCACCCGGCGACGTGCTGTGGTCGTTCGGCAAGGTGCTCGTCTTCGCGATCGTGATCATCCTGATCCACTGCTACTACGGGTACACCGCGAGCGGCGGCCCGGCCGGCGTCGGCATCGCCGTGGGCAAGGCGGTCCGCACCTCGATCGTCGCGATCAACCTGGTCGACTTCTTCCTCAGCCTCGCGATCTGGGGCGCCACCACGACCGTGCGACTGTCGGGGTAGCGGCCATGCTGATGAAGACGCCGAAGCGCGGTGAGATCGGGCAGGCCGTCCTGCTGCGGACCTACGGGGTCGTGTTCCTCCTGGTGCTCGCCATGCTGGTCGGGCTGACCGTGGCCATCTACAACAAGGTGTTCGTCGACGTCGTCCACGTGACCCTCGAGACCGACCGGGTCGGCAACCAGCTGGCCCCGCCGGCCGACGTCAAGCTGCGGGGCATGATCGTGGGCGAGGTGCGCTCGGTCAGCTCCGACGGCACCAAGGCGACGGTCGACCTCGCGCTCGAGCCCCGCACGGTCGGCCTGATACCGGCCAACGTCTCCGCCCGGCTGATCCCCAAGACGCTGTTCGGTGAGAAGTTCGTCGACCTGCAGATCCCCGCCCGGCCCGCGCGCGCCCGGCTGGCCGAGGGCGACGTCATCACCCAGGACCGGTCCTCGACGGCCATCGAGCTGGAGCGCGTCCTCGACGACCTCCTGCCGCTGCTGCGCACGATCAACCCGGCCAAGCTCAACGCCACGCTCAACGCGCTGTCCACGGCCCTCGAGGGCCGCGGGCGCCGCCTCGGGGAGAACCTGGAGCTGGTCGACGGCTACTTCCGTCGCCTCAACCCCGAGCTGCCGACGATCCAGGAGGACCTCGTCCGCCTGGCCGACGTGTCGGCGATCTACGCCGACGCGGCGCCGGACCTGGTGCGCATGCTGCGCAACTTCTCGGTGACCACCAGCACGATCGCCGACCGCTCGCAGGCCTACGCCGGTTTCCTCGCGGGGACGGCCGGCTTCGCGACCACCACGCAGCAGCTGCTGGAGGAGAACGACGACCGCATCATCCAGCTCGCCGCGGTGGGCCGGCCGACGCTCGCGCTGCTCGCCCGCTACGCCCCCGAGTACCCGTGCCTGCTCAAGGGGCTGGCCCAGTCCAACGACTTCATCGGCAAGACCTTCGCCGGTGGCGAGCTGCACATCACCCTCGAGGTCACCCGGGCCCGTCATGGCTACGAGCCCGGCGAGGAGCCGGCGTGGGGCGAGAACCGGGGGCCGGAGTGCTACGGCATCCCGAACCCGCCGCGGCCGTGGCCGGGCAACAAGTTCCGCGACGGGACGAAGGGCGACGGCAGCTCCGCCGCGGTGCCGGGCTTCCTGCTCGACCCGCAGAGCGGCACCAGCGGGACCGCCGCCGAGCAGCGCGTCGTCGACGCGCTCGTCGCCCCGCAGATGGGCGTCCGGGCCACCGACGTCCCGGACCTGGCCACCCTGCTCTTCGGCCCGATGGCCCGGGGAACGGCGGTGAACCAGTCATGAAGACCACCGCCTCGCTGGTCAAGCTGATCGTGTTCATCATCGTCACGGTGCTCGCGACCGGTGTGCTCGCCGCCACCATCGGCAACATCCGCCTGGGCGGGACCACGGCCTACAAGGCACTGTTCACGGACGCGACGGGGCTGCTCAAGGGCGACGACGTCCGCATCGCCGGGGTGCGGGTGGGGGAGGTCGACGGCGTCGACGTCACCCGCCGCGGCGGGCAGTCGCTCGCCCTGGTGACGTTCACCGTCGAGTCCGACCGCTCGATCGCGACCAGCACGCTGGCGCAGATCCGGTACCGCAACCTGGTCGGGCAGCGGTACGTCGCCCTCGCCGAGGGAGCCGGCTCCGGTCGCCGGCTGACCGAGCACGGCACCATCCCGTTGGAACAGACCCGCCCCGCGCTGGACCTGACGGTCCTGTTCAACGGCTTCAAGCCGCTGTTCGCCGCCCTCAGCCCCGAAGACGTCAACTCCTTCGCCATGGAGATCATCAAGACGCTGCAGGGCGAGGGCGGCAACATCAACTCCCTGCTCGGGCACACGGCGTCGCTGACCTCGACACTGGCCGACCGGGACGCCGTCATCGGGCGGACGGTCGACAACCTCAACCAGGTCCTCGGCGCGGTCGACGAGCGCGACCAGGAGCTCTCGACCCTGATCGTGGAGCTGCAGCGGTTCGTGAGCGGCCTGGCCGAGGACCGGGAGGCGATCGGGGCCTCGCTGACCAACATCGCGAACCTCGCCGACGCCACCTCGGAGCTTGTCGAGCAGGGCCGGCCCGCGATCCGCGAGGACGTCCGGCGGCTCGGCGAGGTGACCGGCACCCTCGACGACCACAAGGAGGTCGTGGACGGCGTGCTCAAGCGGCTGCCGAACAAGCTCAACACCATCACCCGGACGGCCACGTACGGGTCCTGGTTCAACTTCTACCTCTGCGACTTCGAGGGCCGGGTCATCCTGTCCGACGTCACCGCCTTCACCCCGAACTACCACTCGTCGGCAGCGAGGTGTGACTGATGCTGCAGCGAGTGAAGCGCCGCCGCGGGGGAGGGACGCCCTTCCGCGAGCGCAACCCCGTCGTGATCGGCGCGGTCGGCCTGGTCGTCATCGCCGCCATGCTGCTGCTCGCGTTCAACATCGACCGGCTGCCGCTGCTCGCCGGCAGGTCCTACTCGGCAGCGCTGTCCGAGGCCGGCGGCCTCAAGAGCGGTGACGACGTGCGGATCGCGGGGGTCAAGGTCGGAAAGGTCACCTCGGTGGGCCTCGACCGGGACCACGTGAAGGTCGACTTCCGGGTGGGCCGCTCGACCGAGCTGGGACGCGAGACGTCGGCCACCGTCCGGATCAAGACGATCCTCGGCCAGAAGTTCCTGGCGCTCGAGCCGGCCGGACCGGGCGAGCTCGACGAGATCCCGCTGTCGCGGACCACGTCGGCCTACGACGTCGTGGAGGCGTTCAGCGACCTCGCCACGACGGCCGAGGCGATCGACACCGACCAGCTGGCAGGTGCCCTGGACACCATCGCGACGACGTTCCGGGACTCCCCCGACGAGGTGCGCGCCGCCGTCGACGGTCTCGGCAGGCTGTCGCGCACGATCGCCTCGCGCGACGAGCAGATCCGCGACCTGCTGGAGCACGCTGACGGGGTGACCGGCGTGCTGGCGGCCCGCAACAAGGAGCTCGTCGCGCTGCTCGCCGACGGCGACCTCCTGCTCCAGGAGCTGCGCGAGCGGCGCGAGGACATCCACACGCTGCTCGTGAGCACCGTGACGCTGTCGCGACAGCTCACCGGCCTGGTCCGTGACAACCGGGCTGCCATCGGCCCCGCCCTGGAGAACCTGAAGAACGTGCTCGCGACCCTGAAGGCCAACCAGGCCAACCTGGACCGGAGCATCGAGCTGCTCGCACCGTTCGTGCGCGTGTTCGCGAACACCACCGGGAACGGCCGGTGGTTCGACACCTACATCCAGAACATCGTGCCCGTGCCGGGCGGACCGGGGAGTGCGTCGTGAACCGCCGTTCCCTGGTCTCCGGCGGGCTGGTCCTGGTGCTGGTCGTCGGCCTGGCGTACGTGCTCTGGCCGGACGGCGGCCCCAAGCACCTGCGTGCCGAGTTCGTGCGGGCCGTCGGGCTCTACCCGGGCTCCGACGTGCGCATCCTCGGCGTGAAGGTGGGCGAGGTCACCTCGGTCCGCCCCGCCGGCGACCGGGTCGTGGTCGACATGACCTACGACGACGAGTTCTCGGTGCCCGAGGACGCGAAGGCCGTGGTGGTCGCGCCGTCGGTGGTCAGCGACCGCTACGTGCAGCTGACCCCCGTCTACGACGGCGGCCCGCGGCTGGCCGACGACGCGCGCATCCCGCTGCGCCGCACGGCGGTGCCCGTCGAGCTGGACCGGATCTTCTCCAGCCTCGACGACCTGAACGTCGCGCTGGGGCCGGAGGGCGCCAACAGCGACGGCGCCCTGTCCCGCCTGCTCGCCGTCGGGGCGGACAACCTCGACGGGCAGGGCGAGGACATCAACCAGACGCTCACGGACTTCTCGCAGGCCATCAGCACGCTGTCGAGCGAGCGCGGCAACCTGTTCGGCACCCTGCGCAACCTGCAGGTGTTCACGACCGCCCTGGCCGGCAGCGACAGCCAGGTACGCGCGTTCAACGACGACCTCGCGAGCGTCGCCGACCAGCTCGCCGGCGAGCGCGACGAGCTCGCCCTGGCGCTGAAGAACCTGGCCGTCGCGCTGGGGGAGGTGGCGTCGTTCGTGAAGGCCAACCGGGCCGACCTGACCACCGACATCGCCGGGCTCGCCGACATCACGGGGACGCTGGCCAAGCAGAAGGACGCGATGGCCGAGGTCCTCGACGCCGGCCCGGTCGCCTTGTCCAACCTGCAGAACGCCTACAACCCGGCGTCCGGCACGCTGGACAGCCGGGACAACGCCGAGCAGCAGCAGGACCCCGGCCTGTACCTCTGCTCCCTGCTCACCTCGCTCGGCCAGCCCGAGCGCGTCTGCGACCAGATCGACCGGGTGCTCGAGGACCACGAGCTCCCGGAGCCCGGCGAGCTGCTGCCGCGCCCGGGCGACGGCGGTCGCGACCTCACCCTCGGCGGCATCCTCGGCGGTGCCCGGTGACGGCCGCGCGGGGGCGCGCCCGCACCCTGCTCACGGCCGCCACGGCCGGGGTCCTGACCGTGGCGCTGACCGGCTGCGAGGGCGTCTACGACCTGCCCCTCCCCGGGGGCGCGGCCACCGGCAGCGACGCCATCCGGGTCACGGTCGAGTTCGCGGACGTCCTCGACCTCGTGCCGCAGTCGGCGGTCAAGGTCAACGACGTCACCGTCGGCGCCGTCGACGACGTCGAGCTGCGGGGGTGGCACGCGCGCGTGACGCTGCGGCTGCGTCCCGAGGTGAAGCTCCCCGACAACGCGGTGGCCGAGCTGCGGCAGACCAGCCTGCTGGGCGAGAAGTTCGTCTCCCTGTCGCCGCCGACCACCGAGGCGCCACGGGGACGTCTGGGCGAGGGCGACACCATCCCGCTGCCCCGCTCCGGCCGGAACCCGGAGGTCGAGGAGGTGCTGTCCGCGCTGTCCCTCGTCCTGAACGGCGGCGGCGTCGCGCAGCTGAAGACGATCAACGTCGAGCTGACCAAGGCGATGCGCGGCCACGAGGAGGACATCAAGGGCGCGATCAAGCAGCTCGACACGTTCATCGGGGGTCTCGACGAGCGCAAGGCCGACGTGGTGCGCGCGCTCGACGGCCTCGACCGCCTCAGCGCCCGGCTGGCGGCCCAGAAGGGACAGATCGCCAACGCGATCGAGGACCTCGGGCCGGGCCTGACCGTGCTGGCCGACCAGCGCGAGCAGCTCACGGAGATGCTCACCGCGCTGTCCGACCTCGGACGGGTGGGCACCCGGGTGGTCAACGCCAGCCGCGACGACACGGTCGCGAACCTGCGGGCGCTCACGCCGATCCTCACCAAGCTCTCCGAGGCGGGTGCCGACCTGCCGAACGCGCTCGAGATCGCGTTCACCTACCCGTTCCCGCGGGCGGCGACCGGCGCCGTCCAGGGCGACTACACCAACCTGCGGATCACGGCCGACCTCGACCTGCGGACGATCCTGTCCAACATCGACGACGGCAAGGGTCCCAAGCCGCCGGCTTTGCCGTCGCTCCCGCCGCTGCCCTCCGGCGGGGTGCCCACCGGGCTGCCGTCGGGGCTGCCGTCGGTGTCGGTCCCGCCGCTGCCGTCCGGGCTGCCCACGACCCAGCTGCCGACCGGGGTCCCGACCGTGACCCCGCCGGGCGGGGGCGGCGGCGGCCCGATCTGTGTCGGCGGCGTCTGCGTCGGCGCGGCCCAGCGGTCGACGGCCGGTGCGTTCGACACCAACCTGGCCCGCCTGATGATGGGTGGGTTCGCATGATCCGCCGCAGCGTGAAGGTGCAGCTGGCCGTCTTCCTCGCGATCACGATCGTCGGGATGAGCTACGTCAGCGCCCGGTACGTGGGCCTCGGCGACCGGCTGCTCGGCTCCGGCTACATCGTCAGTGCCGACTTCCCCACCTCCGGCGGCATCTTCGAGCGGGCCGAGGTGACCTACCGCGGCGTCGCGGTGGGGCGGGTGGACCGGCTCAGGCTGGCCGACGACGGGGTCCACGTGGACCTGCGGCTGGAGTCGGGGACCAGGGTGCCTCGGGACACCGTCGCGGTGGTGGAGAACAGGTCAGCCGTGGGGGAGCAGTACGTCGACCTGCAGCCGCGGACCACCGGTGGGCCGTTCCTCGCCGACGGGGACAAGGTCGCCGGTCCGGACAACCGCACCCCCCTGCCGACCGAGACGCTGCTGCTCAACCTCGACCGTCTGGTCAACTCGGTCGACAAGGAGGACCTGGTCACCGTCATCGACGAGCTGGGGACCGCGTTCGAGGGGACCGGTCCTGACCTCCAGCGCCTGCTGGACTCCGGTGACGCGCTGACCCGTGCCGCGACGGACAACCTCGATCCGACGATCCGGCTGATCCGTGACGGCAAGACCGTGCTGGGGACCCAGCGGGAGTCCGGCTCGGCGATCAAGAGCTTCTCGACCGACCTCGCCGCCCTGAGCCAGACCCTGCGCGAGAGCGACGGTGACCTGCGCAAGGTGTTCGACAACGGGGTCGTCGCGTCCGAGGAGCTCGAGACGCTGATCCGGACGAACAGCGCCGCCATCTCCGCGCTGCTGGCCAACCTGCTGACCAGCGGCCAGGTCACGGTGGCCCGTCTCGACGGGCTCGAGCAGGTCCTCGTGACCTACCCCGACAACGTGGCGGGCGGGTACACGGTCGTCCCGGGCGACGGCACCTCGCACTTCGGCCTGGTGCTCAACGCCTCGGACCCACCCGTGTGCACCCGCGGCTACGAGGGCACCCGGCAGCGGCTGCCGCAGGCGACCTCGGACGTCCCGGCCAACACCAGCGCCCGCTGCACGCTGCCCCGGGGCAACAAGTCGTCGGTGCGCGGCGCCCAGAACGCGCCGGCACCCTCCCGCGGGGCCGCGCGCGCCGTCCCCGGGGGGACGTACCAGGACGACCCGGATCATTCGCCGGGGGCCGTTTCGCCCTCCTACCTGACCGGGTACGACGCCACCAGCGGGCTCGCGTACGGCGCCGACGGCTCGCCGCTGGTGCTCGGCAGGACCGGCGGGCCGACGCAGGCGCTGGGGAAGGACTCATGGACGTGGCTGCTGCTCGGACCGATGAGTCGATGACGTCCCCCGCCCCCGCGCCGGCGCGGACGCCGCGGACGCTGACCGCCCGCCCGTGGCTGCTGGGGCTGCTCGTCCTCGTCGCGGTCGCCGCCGCGGCCCTGTCCGCGACCTCGCTCGCGCAGCTGTCCGACGCGGCCGGCCGGGACGACCAGCGCGCCCGCATCCTCGACGACGCCCGCCAGCACGCGGTGAACTTCACGACCCTCGACTACCAGGAGCTCGACCGTGACCTCGGCCGGGTCCTCGACGGGGCCACCGGCGACTTCCGCAAGCAGTTCGAGCAGGGGACGAGCGACCTGTCGACGCTCGTCACCGAGAACCAGGCCGTGAGCAGGGGCGAGGTCCTCGAGGCCGGCATCGTGAGCTCCGACGACGACTCCGCGCGGGTGCTGGTCGTCGCCGACAGCACCGTCACCAACTCCGCCGACCCCGACCCGCAGAAGAGGCACTACCGCATGCAGCTCGACCTGGTCCGCAGCGGCGACCGGTGGCTCGTCTCCGACCTCCAGTTCGTGGGCTGAGATGCCTCGTCAGCGACACGTCGCCGGACAGCGCAGCCGGTCCCGCCTCGAGCCCTCGGCGGGCGCCACGCCGACCCGCGGCACCGAGGTCGGTGTCCAGGAGCCGGCCGAGCCGCCCCGGCGCACCGCCGTGCTCGACCGCGCCCCGGCCGCCCCCCCGGCCGCGCCTGCCGCAGCGCCGGCCCGGCGGCGGCCCGACCTGCTCGTGCTGGTGGCCGCCGTCCTCGTCGCCGCACTGGTGCTGACCGCGGTGCTGGTCACGCTGCGCGCCCGCGCCGCGGACCGCGCCGAGCAGGCCCGCACCGACGCCGTGGCCGCTGCCGAGTCGCACGCGGCGGTGCTGCTGAGCTACGACCACCGCCGCCTCGACCGTGACTTCGCGCGCGCGGCCGCCGTCCTGACCGGCGGGTTCGCGAAGGACTACGCACGCACCACCGAGACGGTGGTGCGGCCCACCGCGGAGCAGGTCGACGCCGTGGTGAAGGCCGACGTCGTCGCCTCGGCCGTGGTGACGGGCGGGCAGAACCGGGTGGTGGTCCTGCTCTTCGTCAACCAGAGCACCACCTCCAACCGGGTGCAGGGGACCAAGGTCGACCTCAACCGGGTGCGGATGACCCTCCTGCGGGTCGGCGACGGCTGGAAGGTCAGCGGCGTCAAGGCCCTCTGAGCCGCGTCCGGCAGCCGTCCGGCAGCCGTCCGGCAGCTTTCCCACACTGTCCGGGGAGCGGACGCGACACCCCCGGATCGGCCAGGAGCCTTGACGCGGGTGCCCCGCGGGTCCATCCTGCTCGGGCTGTGACAGTGCGAGGACTCGGCCGCAGGGACCCTGCGGCGCAGGCCACCCGCGGCTGAGGCCGCGGGGGCCTTTGCGGGCTGTCCGCGCACCGGGTATGCTGTCGCTTTGCGCTGCCACCTGACCTGACCCAGGGCCATTGCCCGGGGTCGTCCGGCATGCGCGCACGCAGAGAGTCCGGCAGCCCTCGGAAGGACCCCTCTTGGCCGCCTCGCGCACCGCCAGCAAGCCCGCCCACAGCACCACCCAGCACTCCGGCGTCGCCCCCCGCCGCATCTCGTTCGCGAAGATCCGCGAGCCGCTCGAGGTACCGAACCTCCTGGCCCTCCAGACCGACAGCTTCGACACGCTGCTCGGCAACGAGGTCTGGAAGGCGCGCGTCGCCGAGGCCGCCAAGAGCGGCCGCGACGACGTGTCGACGGCCTCCGGCCTCGAGGAGATCTTCGAGGAGATCAGCCCGATCGAGGACTTCCAGGGCACCATGTCCCTGTCGTTCCGCGACCACCGGTTCGAGCCTCCGAAGTACTCGATCGAGGACTGCAAGGAGCGCGACATCACCTACTCGGCGCCCCTGTTCGTCACCGCCGAGTTCATGAACAACACCACCGGTGAGATCAAGAGCCAGACCGTCTTCATGGGCGACTTCCCGCTCATGACCGACAAGGGCACCTTCATCATCAACGGCACCGAGCGTGTCGTCGTGTCCCAGCTGGTCCGCTCGCCGGGCGTCTACTTCGACAAGAGCGTCGACAAGACCTCCGACAAGGACGTCTTCGGCTCCAAGATCATCCCCTCGCGCGGTGCCTGGCTCGAGTTCGAGATCGACAAGCGCGACCAGGTGGGCGTCCGCGTCGACCGCAAGCGCAAGCAGTCGGTCACGGTCCTGCTCAAGGCCCTCGGCTGGGACGACGCCAAGATCCTCGAGGAGTTCGGCGACTACGAGTCGATCCGCGCCACGCTCGAGAAGGACCACACCACCGGGCAGGACGAGGCCCTGCTCGACATCTACCGCAAGCTGCGCCCGGGCGAGCCGCCCACCCGCGAGGCGGCGCAGACGCTGCTCGACAACCTCTACTTCAACCCGAAGCGCTACGACCTCGCCAAGGTCGGCCGCTACAAGGTGAACAAGAAGCTCGGGCTCGACCTCCCGCTGCGCTCGAGCGTGCTCACGCTCGACGACATCGTCGAGACCATCCGGTTCATCGTGAAGCTGCACGCCGGCGAGACCGAGATGCCGGCCGTGGCCGACCCCAAGCGCACCGTGCGCGTCGAGGTCGACGACATCGACCACTTCGGCAACCGCCGGCTGCGCACCGTGGGCGAGCTCATCCAGAACCAGGTCCGTACCGGCCTGTCCCGGATGGAGCGGGTCGTCCGCGAGCGGATGACCACCCAGGACGTCGAGGCGATCACGCCGCAGACCCTGATCAACATCCGTCCGGTGGTGGCGAGCATCAAGGAGTTCTTCGGGACCTCCCAGCTCAGCCAGTTCATGGACCAGACCAACCCGCTGGCCGGGCTCACCCACCGGCGCCGCCTGTCGGCGCTCGGCCCGGGCGGCCTGTCCCGTGAGCGCGCCGGCTTCGAGGTCCGCGACGTGCACACCAGCCACTACGGCCGGATGTGCCCGATCGAGACCCCGGAGGGCCCGAACATCGGCCTGATCGGCTCCCTCGCCACCTTCGGCCGGATCAACGCGTTCGGCTTCGTCGAGACGCCGTACCGCAAGGTCGTCAAGGGCAAGGTCACCGACCAGGTCGACTACCTCACGGCGGACGAGGAGGACGAGCACGTCATCGCCCAGGCGAACTCCCCGCTGGCCGACGACAGCACGTTCGCCGAGCCGCGCGTCCTGGTGCGCCGCAAGGGCGGCGAGGTCGAGTTCATCCCGCGGGACGAGGTCGACTACATGGACGTCTCGCCGCGCCAGATGGTGTCGGTCCCGACGGCCATGATCCCGTTCCTCGAGCACGACGACGCCAACCGCGCCCTGATGGGCTCGAACATGCAGCGCCAGTCGGTGCCGCTGCTCCGCTCCGAGGCGCCGTTCGTCGGCACCGGGATGGAGTACCGCGCCGCTGTCGACTCCGGCGACGTCATCACCACCGAGAAGGCCGGCGTGGTCCAGGAGGTCTCGGCCGACCTGATCACCGTGATGAACGACGACGGCACCTACTCGACCTACCGGCTCGCGAAGTTCCGGCGCTCGAACCAGGGCACCTCGTTCAACCAGAAGCCGATCGTCGACGAGGGTGACCGCGTCGAGATCGGCCAGGTCGTGGCCGACGGGCCCTGCACGGACGACGGCGAGATGGCCCTCGGGCGGAACCTGCTCGTCGCCTTCATGTCCTGGGAGGGCCACAACTACGAGGACGCGATCATCCTGTCGCAGCGCCTCGTGCAGGACGACGTCCTGTCCTCGATCCACATCGAGGAGCACGAGGTCGACGCCCGCGACACCAAGCTCGGCGCCGAGGAGATCACCCGGGACATCCCGAACGTCTCCGAGGAGGTCCTGGCCGACCTCGACGAGCGCGGCATCATCCGGATCGGCGCCGACGTCGTCCCCGGTGACATCCTCGTCGGCAAGGTCACGCCCAAGGGCGAGACCGAGCTCACCCCCGAGGAGCGCCTGCTCCGCGCGATCTTCGGCGAGAAGGCGCGCGAGGTGCGCGACACCTCGCTGAAGGTGCCGCACGGCGAGTCGGGCAAGGTCATCGGCGTCAAGGTCTTCGACCGTGACGAGGGCTACGAGCTCCCGCCGGGGGTCAACCAGCTGGTCCGCGTCTACGTGGCCCAGAAGCGGAAGATCACCGACGGCGACAAGCTGGCCGGCCGGCACGGCAACAAGGGCGTCATCTCCAAGATCCTGCCCGTCGAGGACATGCCGTTCCTCGAGGACGGCACGCCGGTCGACATCGTGCTCAACCCGCTCGGCGTCCCCGGCCGCATGAACGTCGGTCAGGTGCTCGAGACCCACCTCGGGTGGGTGGCCAAGACCGGCTGGGACGCGACCGGCGGCGACGCGAAGAACGCGCCGCACTGGAAGCAGAGCCTGGCGCGCATCGGCGCGGACAAGGGCGAGCCCGGCACCAACGTGGCGACCCCCGTGTTCGACGGTGCCCGCGAGGAGGAGATCACCGGCCTGCTGGGCTCCACCCTGCCCAACCGGGACGGCGTCCAGCTGATCGGCGAGAGCGGCAAGGCGAAGCTCTTCGACGGCCGCTCCGGCGAGCCGTTCACCGCTCCGGTGGCGGTCGGCTACATCTACATCCTGAAGCTGCTGCACCTGGTCGACGACAAGATCCACGCCCGCTCGACCGGCCCGTACTCGATGATCACCCAGCAGCCGCTCGGTGGTAAGGCGCAGTTCGGCGGCCAGCGCTTCGGCGAGATGGAGGTGTGGGCCCTCGAGGCCTACGGCGCCTCCTACGCCCTCCAGGAGCTGCTGACCATCAAGTCCGACGACGTGCTCGGCCGGGTGAAGGTCTACGAGGCCATCGTCAAGGGCGAGAACATCCCCGAGCCCGGCATCCCGGAGTCCTTCAAGGTCCTCATCAAGGAGATGCAGTCGCTGTGCCTCAACGTCGAGGTGCTCTCCAGCGACGGCATGTCCATCGAGATGCGTGAGACCGACGAGGACGTCTTCCGTGCTGCCGAGGAGCTCGGCATCGACCTGTCACGTCGCGAGCCCAGCAGCGTCGAAGAGGTCTGACACCCCGGCCGGGGGCGCGCGATCGAGTCGCGGCCCCGGTGCGGGACCCCCTTGAGCGACAACAGAGTTCGACTTTCGAAAGAAGGAAATCTTGCTCGACGTCAACTTCTTCGACGAGCTGCGCATCGGCCTCGCGACCGCGGACGACATCCGTCAGTGGTCGCACGGTGAGGTCAAGAAGCCCGAGACGATCAACTACCGCACCCTGAAGCCGGAGAAGGACGGGCTCTTCTGCGAGAAGATCTTCGGTCCGACCCGGGACTGGGAGTGCTACTGCGGGAAGTACAAGCGGGTCCGCTTCAAGGGCATCATCTGCGAGCGCTGCGGCGTCGAGGTGACCCGCGCCAAGGTGCGTCGTGAGCGGATGGGCCACATCGAGCTGGCCGCGCCCGTCACCCACATCTGGTACTTCAAGGGCGTCCCCTCGCGGCTGGGCTACCTGCTCGACCTCGCCCCGAAGGACCTCGAGAAGGTCATCTACTTCGCGGCGTACATGATCACGTCGGTCGACGACGAGGAGCGCCACCGCGACCTCCCGTCGCTCGAGGCGAAGATCGGTGTCGAGCGCAAGCAGATCGAGACCCGGCGCGACGGTGACGTCGAGGCCCGTCAGAAGGTCCTCGAGACCGACATCGCCGCGCTCGAGGCCGAGGGCGCCAAGTCCGACGCCAAGCGCAAGGTCCGCGAGTCGGCCGAGCGCGAGATGAACCAGATCCGCAAGCGGGCCGACGCCGAGATCGACCGGCTCGACACCGTCTGGGACCGGTTCAAGAACCTCAAGGTCCAGGACCTCGAGGGAGACGAGATCCTCTACCGCGAGATGCGGGACCGCTTCGGCATGTACTTCCAGGGCGGCATGGGCGCAGCGGCGCTGCAGCGGCGCCTGGAGTCCTTCGACCTCGAGGCCGAGGCCGAGTCGCTGCGGGAGATCATCCGCACCGGCAAGGGGCAGAAGAAGACCCGCGCCCTCAAGCGGCTCAAGGTGGTCTCGGCGTTCCTCAACACTCGGAACTCCCCGATGGGCATGGTCCTCGACTGCGTCCCGGTCATCCCGCCGGACCTGCGCCCGATGGTCCAGCTCGACGGTGGCCGGTTCGCCACCTCCGACCTGAACGACCTCTACCGCCGGGTCATCAACCGCAACAACCGACTCAAGCGCCTGCTGGACCTCGGGGCGCCCGAGATCATCGTCAACAACGAGAAGCGGATGCTGCAGGAGGCCGTCGACGCGCTGTTCGACAACGGCCGCCGCGGCCGGCCGGTCACCGGCCCGGGCAACCGCCCGCTCAAGTCGCTCTCGGACATGCTCAAGGGCAAGCAGGGCCGGTTCCGTCAGAACCTGCTCGGCAAGCGCGTCGACTACTCCGGCCGTTCGGTCATCGTGGTCGGCCCGCAGCTCAAGCTGCACCAGTGCGGCCTGCCGAAGCAGATGGCCCTCGAGCTGTTCAAGCCGTTCGTCATGAAGCGGCTGGTCGACCTCAACCACGCCCAGAACATCAAGAGCGCCAAGCGCATGGTGGAGCGGGCCGGCGGCAACAACGCCCGCTACGGCCACGTCTGGGACGTCCTCGAGGAGGTCATCGCCGAGCACCCCGTCCTGCTGAACCGGGCGCCGACGCTGCACCGTCTCGGGATCCAGGCCTTCGAGCCGCAGCTGGTCGAGGGCAAGGCCATCCAGATCCACCCGCTGGTCTGCACCGCCTTCAACGCCGACTTCGACGGTGACCAGATGGCGGTGCACCTCCCGCTGTCCGCGGAGGCGCAGGCCGAGGCGCGCATCCTCATGCTCTCCTCGAACAACATCCTGTCGCCTGCGCACGGCCGTCCGATCACGTCGCCGACGCAGGACATGGTGCTGGGGATCTACTTCCTCACCGCCAACCGCGAGGGCATGACGGGGGAGGGCCGCGCCTTCGCGTCGGTCGCCGAGGCCGTCATGGCCCACGACCAGCACCAGCTGGACCTGCAGGCCCCGATCAAGCTGCGGGTCAGCGATGTCGTGCCGCCGCGGGACTGGGTCGCCCCCGAGGGCTGGGAGCAGGGTGACGCGATCACCCTGACGACCACGCTGGGGCGTGCGCTGCTGAACGAGGCGCTGCCGGAGGACTACCCGTACGTCGACGTGCCGGTCGACAAGAAGGAGCTCTCGGGCATCGTCAACGACCTGGCCGAGCGCTACCCCAAGGTCGTCGTCGCGGCGACCCTGGACGCGCTCAAGGCCGCCGGCTTCCACTGGGCGACCCGGTCCGGGGTGACGATCTCCATCGAGGACGTCGTGACCCCGGCAGCCAAGCAGGGGATCCTGGACCGCCACGAGGGTCGGGCCGAGAAGGTCCAGAGTCAGTACGAGCGTGGTCTGATCACCGACGACGAGCGCCGGCAGGAGCTCATCAACATCTGGACCGAGGCGACCAACGAGGTCGCCGACGCGATGCAGGAGGCGTTCCCGAAGACCAACCCGGTCTTCCAGATGGTCAACTCCGGCGCGCGCGGCAACTGGATGCAGGTGCGCCAGATCGCCGGTATGCGTGGCCTGGTGGCCAACCCCAAGGGCGAGATCATCCCGCGGCCGATCAAGTCGAACTTCCGCGAGGGCCTGTCCGTGCTCGAGTACTTCATCTCGACGCACGGCGCCCGGAAGGGTCTGGCGGACACCGCCCTGCGGACCGCTGACTCCGGCTACCTCACCCGCCGGCTGGTCGACGTCTCGCAGGACGTCATCATCCGCGAGGAGGACTGCGGCACCGACCGCGGCATCATGATGCCGATCGCCAAGGAGGGGTCGAAGGGCGGGCTCGTCCGCCTGGACAACATCGACACCAGCGTCTACTCCCGCAACCTCGCCGAGGACGTCGTCGTCGGCAAGACCACGGTCGGGACGGCCGGCAGCGACATCGGTGACGTCCTCATCGACGCCCTCATCGGCGCCGGTGTGGGCGAGGTGCGGGTCCGCAGCGTCCTGACCTGCGAGAGCAAGGTGGGCACCTGCGCGACCTGCTACGGCCGTTCGCTGGCCACCGGCAAGGTCGTCGACGTCGGCGAGGCGGTCGGCATCATCGCCGCCCAGTCGATCGGTGAGCCCGGTACCCAGCTCACGATGCGTACCTTCCACACCGGTGGTGTGGCCGGCGACGACATCACCCACGGCCTCCCGCGCGTGGTCGAGCTGTTCGAGGCCCGCCAGCCCAAGGGCGTCGCGCCGATCTCCGAGTCGGCCGGCCGGGTGCGCATCGACGACACCGACAAGAAGCGCGAGATCGTGGTCGTGCCGGACGACGGGTCCGAGGAGATGGCGTACCCCATCTCCAAGCGGTCCCGCCTGCTGGTGGCCGACGGCGACCACGTCGAGGTGGGCCAGCAGCTCATCGTCGGCGCGATCGACCCGAAGCAGGTCCTGCGGATCCTCGGCCCGCGCCGGGTGCAGCAGCACCTCGTGAGCGAGGTCCAGGAGGTCTACCGCTCGCAGGGCGTGTCGATCCACGACAAGCACATCGAGGTGATCGTGCGCCAGATGCTCAAGCGGGTGACGATCATCGAGTCCGGCGACGCCGAGCTGCTCCCCGGGGAGCTGGCGGAGCGGGCGCGCTTCGAGGAGGAGAACCGCCGGGTCGTCGCCGAGGGTGGCACCCCGGCGTCCGGCCGCCCCGAGCTCATGGGCATCACCAAGGCCTCGCTGGCGACCGAGTCGTGGCTGTCGGCGGCCTCCTTCCAGGAGACCACCCGGGTGCTCACGGACGCGGCGATCCACGCCAAGTCCGACCCGCTCCTGGGCCTCAAGGAGAACGTCATCATCGGCAAGCTCATCCCGGCCGGTACGGGGCTGCCCCGCTACCGCAACATCCGGGTGGAGCCCACCGAGGAGGCGAAGGCCGCCATGTACACGATGGGCGGCTACGAGGCCGACGCGAACGCCTTCGACTACAGCCCGTTCAGCACCGGGTCCGGTCAGGCGGTACCGCTGGAGGACTTCGACTACGGCCCCTTCCGGGGCTGACCGGGTCCGTACCCCGCGGCACGCACCGGGCGCCGGTCACCTTCGGGTGGCCGGCGCCCGGTGCGTCGCGGGGTCGCTCCCCGGTCCCTGCCCGGTCCCTGCCCGGTCCCTGCCCCTGGGGGGCCCGCCCGCGCTTTTGACCTGTGCGCGAGCGCTGGGTAGTCTCTTCCTTCGTGCCTGGGACACCCCGGGCCCTCGCGCGTGCGCTTCGCCGACCGGCTCCGGTCGTCCGGCGACCAGCAGGACCGGCGCCGCGGGAGCAGCAGGACCGACCCGGTGCGCCCGAGAGCGCACCAGGGTCGTACCGGGGCGACACGCCCGACCGCGTGGGTCGGGAAGCCCGGACCACGACCAGCACGCCCCATCACAGCGCAGCACGAGACGGAGACTGAAGGCGGCTCATGCCCACCATCCAGCAGCTGGTCCGCAAGGGCCGCCAGGACAAGGTCGAGAAGACCAAGACGCCGGCCCTGAAGGGCAGCCCCCAGCGGCGCGGTGTCTGCACCCGCGTCTACACGACCACCCCCAAGAAGCCGAACTCCGCGCTGCGCAAGGTGGCCCGCGTCAAGCTGACCTCCGGCATCGAGGTCACGGCCTACATCCCGGGCGTGGGGCACAACCTGCAGGAGCACTCGATCGTGCTGGTCCGCGGCGGCCGGGTGAAGGACCTCCCGGGCGTCCGATACAAGATCATCCGCGGGTCCCTCGACACCCAGGGCGTGAAGAACCGCAAGCAGGCTCGCAGCCGGTACGGCGCGAAGAAGGAGAAGAGCTGACATGCCCCGCAAGGGTCCCGCTCCCGCCCGGCCGATCATCGTCGACCCGGTCTACAGCTCGCCGCTGGTCACCTCGCTGGTGAACAAGGTGCTCTCCGACGGCAAGAAGTCGGTGGCCGAGCGGATCGTCTACGGCGCCCTCGAGGGCTGCCGCGAGAAGACCGGCACCGACCCGGTCATCACGCTCAAGCGCGCGATGGACAACGTCAAGCCGACCCTGGAGGTCAAGAGCCGCCGCGTCGGTGGCGCCACCTACCAGGTGCCGATCGAGGTGCGCGGCAACCGCGCGACCACCCTCGCCCTGCGCTGGCTGGTCAGCTACTCGAAGGTCCGCCGCGAGAAGACCATGACCGAGCGGCTGATGAACGAGCTGCTCGACGCCAGCAACGGCCTGGGCGCCAGCGTCAAGCGGCGCGAGGACACCCACAAGATGGCCGAGTCCAACAAGGCCTTCGCGCACTACCGCTGGTGACCCGGCCGGGCGCCTGCATCCGCCCGGCGCCCAGCGGCGTCCCCCGACGACGACCCCACGAGAGAAGACTGAGCTAGCAGTGGCACTCGACACCGCCATCATCGACCTGGCCAAGGTCCGCAACATCGGGATCATGGCTCACATCGACGCGGGCAAGACCACGACGACCGAGCGCATCCTGTTCTACACCGGCATCAACTACAAGATCGGTGAGGTCCACGAGGGCGCGGCCACGATGGACTGGATGGAGCAGGAGCAGGAGCGCGGCATCACCATCACGTCCGCCGCGACCACCTGCGAGTGGGACAACCACACCATCAACATCATCGACACGCCCGGCCACGTCGACTTCACCGTCGAGGTCGAGCGCTCGCTGCGCGTCCTCGACGGCGCCGTGGCGGTCTTCGACGGTGTCGCCGGTGTCGAGCCCCAGTCCGAGACCGTCTGGCGCCAGGCGGACCGCTACAACGTGCCGCGGATCTGCTTCGTGAACAAGCTGGACCGCACCGGCGCCGAGTTCCACCGGTGCGTCGAGATGATCATCAGCCGGCTGAACGCCACCCCGCTCGTGCTCCAGATCCCGGTGGGCACCGAGGCGGACTTCAAGGGCGTCATCGACCTGATCGGCATGAAGGCGCTGCTGTGGAGCGACGAGGCCGCCAAGGGCGAGATGTACGACACCCTCGACATCCCCGCCTCGCACGCCGAGGCGGCCCGTGAGTGGCGGGACCGGCTCGTCGAGACCGCCGCGGAGAACGACGACGCGCTGATGGAGCTCTACCTCGAGGGCACCGAGCCCACCGAGGAGCAGCTGATCGCCGGCATCCGCCGGGCGACCATCGCGAGCAAGATCACTCCGGTGCTCACCGGCTCGGCGTTCAAGAACAAGGGCGTCCAGCCCATGCTCGACGCCGTGGTGCGCTTCCTCCCCTCGCCGATGGACGTCGGTGCGGTCGAGGGCCACGCGGTCGGCGACGAGGAGAAGATCGAGTCGCGCGAGCCCGACAAGGACTCGCCCCTCGCCACGCTCGCCTTCAAGATCGCCAGCGACCCGCACCTGGGCAAGCTCACCTACATCCGGATCTACTCCGGCACGATGACCGCCGGCTCCGCGGTGCTCAACAGCACCAAGGGCAACAAGGAGCGGATCGGCAAGATCTACCGGATGCACGCGAACAAGCGCGAGGAGATCGAGAAGGCCACCGCCGGCCAGATCGTGGCCGTGATGGGCCTGAAGAACACGACCACCGGTGACACGCTGTGCGGCCCGGAGGCCCCGGTCATCCTCGAGTCGATGAACTTCCCCGCGCCGGTCATCTCGGTCGCCATCGAGCCCAAGTCCAAGGGCGACCAGGAGCGTCTCGGCGTCGCCATCCAGCGGCTGGCCGAGGAGGACCCGACCTTCCAGGTCCGCACCGACGAGGAGACCGGCCAGACCATCATCGCCGGCATGGGTGAGCTGCACCTCGAGGTGCTGGTCGACCGGATGAAGCGTGAGTTCCGCGTCGAGGCCAACATCGGCAAGCCCCAGGTCGCCTACCGCGAGACGATCCGCAAGAAGGTCGACCGGCACGACTACACCCACAAGAAGCAGACCGGTGGGTCGGGCCAGTACGCCAAGGTGCAGATCGCGATCGAGCCCACGGGTGCGGGCGACGGCGGCTACGAGTTCGAGAACAAGGTCACCGGTGGCCGCATCCCGCGGGAGTACATCCCCTCGGTCGACGCCGGTGCCCAGGAGGCCATGGAGTTCGGCATCCTGGCCGGCTACCCGCTGGTCGACATCAAGGTCACCCTGCTCGACGGTGGCTACCACGAGGTCGACTCGTCCGAGCTCGCCTTCAAGATCGCCGGCTCCATGGCGTTCAAGGAGGCCGCCCGCCGGGCGGACCCCGTGATCCTCGAGCCCATGATGTCGGTCGAGGTCACCACGCCCGAGGACTACATGGGCGAGGTGATCGGGGACCTCAACTCCCGCCGTGGCCAGATCCAGGCCATGGAGGAGCGTTCCGGCGCACGTGTCGTGAACGCGCTCGTGCCCCTGTCGGAGATGTTCGGCTACGTCGGAGACCTCCGGAGCAAGACCCAGGGCCGGGCGAGCTACAGCATGCAGTTCGACTCCTACGCCGAGGTCCCTCGCAACGTGGCGGAAGAGATCATCAAGAAGGCCCGCGGCGAGTAGCCGAGAGCACCGCGCAGCGACTGCTCCCGGCAGTACCTGCAAGCACCTGACAGACAGCCCCCATCAGACGTCGTACGGCGTAACCCCCAAGTCCTAGGAGGACCCCAGTGGCGAAGGCGAAGTTCGAGCGGACTAAGCCGCACGTCAACATCGGCACCATCGGTCACATCGACCACGGCAAGACGACGCTGACCGCGGCGATCAGCAAGGTGCTGCACGACAAGTTCCCCGCGGAGAACCCTGACACCCAGGCGTTCGACCAGATCGACAAGGCTCCCGAGGAGCGTCAGCGCGGCATCACGATCTCGATCGCGCACATCGAGTACCAGACCGAGGCGCGGCACTACGCGCACGTCGACTGCCCCGGACACGCCGACTACATCAAGAACATGATCACCGGCGCGGCCCAGATGGACGGCGCGATCCTGGTGGTCGCGGCGACCGACGGCCCGATGCCCCAGACCAAGGAGCACGTCCTCCTGGCCCGCCAGGTCGGCGTCCCCTACATCGTGGTGGCGCTGAACAAGGCCGACATGGTCGACGACGAGGAGATCCTCGAGCTCGTCGAGCTGGAGGTCCGTGAGCTCCTCTCCGAGTACGAGTTCCCCGGCGACGACCTGCCGGTCGTGCGCGTCTCGGCGCTGAAGGCCCTCGAGGGCGACGCCGAGTGGGGCGCCAAGCTCCTGGAGCTGATGGAGGCCGTCGACACCTCGATCCCGCAGCCCGAGCGCGAGGTCGACAAGCCGTTCCTCATGCCCGTCGAGGACGTCTTCACGATCACCGGCCGCGGCACCGTCGTGACCGGCCGGATCGAGCGTGGCGTCGTCAAGGTCAACGAGACGGTCGACCTGGTCGGCATCCGCGACACCAAGCAGACGACCACGGTCACCGGTGTCGAGATGTTCCGCAAGCTGCTCGACGAGGGTCGCGCCGGTGAGAACGTCGGCCTGCTCCTCCGCGGCACCAAGCGCGAGGACGTCGAGCGCGGAATGGTCGTGATCAAGCCCGGCACGACCACCCCGCACACCCAGTTCGAGGCGAACGTCTACATCCTGTCCAAGGACGAGGGTGGCCGGCACACGCCGTTCTTCCAGAACTACCGTCCGCAGTTCTACTTCCGCACCACGGACGTCACCGGCGTCGTCACGCTGCCCGAGGGCACCGAGATGGTCATGCCGGGCGACAACACCGAGATGACGGTCGACCTGATCCAGCCGATCGCCATGGAGGAGGGCCTGCGCTTCGCCATCCGCGAGGGCGGCCGCACCGTGGGCGCCGGCCGGGTCACGAAGATCCTGCAGTAGTCCCGGGTCCGTCCGGGGGCCCCTGCGGGCCCCCGGACGGCTCGATTCGCCAGAGTCGCACCCCCTGCGGCATACTGGCACGCGTTGTTCGGCCAGGACGGCCGGGCACGGGCCTCCTCCGGGAGTGCCCTCCGACCGTCCTCGCCGCGCGCAGGGTGCCCGCTCCGGGCCCCGGCGCGTGACCCGATCCCCAACCGTTCGCGACCGCCCGGATGTCCGAGGGCCCGCGACACGCCCGACCTCGGGGGTCGGGGAACAGTCCTCGGGCTGAGCGGTGACAGCAGCACTCCTGCGCCCACCGTCCGGCCACCGCAGCGGTACCAAGCAAAGGAACGAAGCGAAGCCATGGCGGGACAGAAGATCCGCATCAGGCTCAAGGCCTACGACCACGAGGTCATCGACTCGTCGGCGCGCAAGATCGTCGACACGGTGACCCGGACGGGCGCTACGGTCGCGGGCCCGGTGCCGCTGCCGACCGAGAAGAACGTGTACTGCGTCATCCGCTCGCCGCACAAGTACAAGGACAGCCGCGAGCACTTCGAGATGCGCACCCACAAGCGGCTGATCGACATCATCGACCCCACGCCGAAGACGGTCGACTCGCTGATGCGACTCGACCTCCCGGCCGGGGTCGACATCGAGATCAAGCTCTGACGCTTCAGACTCCGAGGGACGCATCAGTCATGGGTAAGCAGATGAAGGGCCTGCTGGGCGAGAAGCTCGGCATGACCCAGGTGTTCGACGAGAACAACCGGATGGTCCCGGTGACCGTCGTCGCCGCCGGCCCCTGCGTGGTCACGCAGGTGCGGTCGGTGGACGTCGACGGCTACTCCGCGGTCCAGATCGGCTACGGCGCGATCGACCCCCGTCGGGTCAACAAGCCGGAGTCCGGCCACTTCGCGAAGGCAGGCGTCACGCCCCGCCGCGCGACGGTCGAGCTCCGCACCGACGACGCCACCGAGTACACGCTGGGCCAGGAGATCACGGCCGAGCTGTTCGCGGCCGGTCAGCGGGTCGACGTCAGCGCGACCAGCAAGGGCAAGGGCTTCGCCGGCGTCATGAAGCGGCACGGGTTCCACGGCGTCGGCGCCTCGCACGGTGCCCACCGCAACCACCGCAAGCCGGGCTCCATCGGCGCCTGCGCCACCCCCGGCCGCGTCTTCAAGGGCGTCCGGATGGCAGGGCGGATGGGCGGGGTCCGCACCACCACCCAGGGCCTGACCGTGCACGCGGTCGACGCCGACAAGGGCCTGCTGCTCATCAAGGGCGCCGTCCCCGGCCCGAAGGGCGCGCTCGTGCTCGTCCGCACCGCCGCCAAGGGCAACGCCGTGAAGGGAGCCGACCAGTGAGCACCACCGCACCGGAGGTCGTCGACCTCGAGTCCGTCGACCGCGACGTGCCGCTGCACACGCCGGACGGGAAGACCGACGGCACCGTGACGCTGCCGGGTGCCGTGTTCGACGTCCAGGTCAACATCCCGTTGATCCACCAGGTCGTCGTGGCGCAGCTGGCCGCGGCCCGGCAGGGCACGCACTCGACCAAGAGCCGCGGCGAGGTCCGCGGTGGTGGTCGCAAGCCGTACCGCCAGAAGGGCACCGGCCGCGCCCGTCAGGGCTCGACCAGGGCGCCGCAGTTCGCCGGCGGTGGCGTGGTGCACGGGCCGACGCCGCGCTCGTACGCGCAGCGCACCCCCAAGAAGATGAAGGCTGCCGCCCTGCGCGGGGCCCTCTCCGACCGGGCACGCAACGACCGCATCCACGTGGTCAGCGCGCTGTTCGAGGGCGACGTCCCGTCGACCCGCACCGCACTGTCCGTGCTGACCAAGCTGTCCGAGCGCAAGCACGTGCTCGTGGTGGTGCAGCGCTCCGACGCGCTGACCCACAAGAGCCTGCGCAACGCCGAGCAGGTCCACCTGCTCGCGGCCGACCAGCTCAACACCTACGACGTGCTCGTCTCGGACGACGTGGTCTTCACCCGCGGCGCCCTCGACGAGTTCCTCGCCGGTCCCGCCAAGGGCCGCTCGGCCAAGGCCAGCGCCGCCGAGAGCGAAGCCGAGATCGGAGACGAGAGCTGATGTCGTCCATCCAGCGCAAGGACCACCGCGACGTCCTGCTCGCACCGGTCGTCTCGGAGAAGAGCTACGGGCTCCTCGACGAGAACAAGTACACCTTCCTGGTCCACCCGGACGCCAACAAGACCGAGATCAAGATCGCGGTCGAGAAGGTCTTCGGCGTCAAGGTCGACGGTGTCAACACGCTCAACCGTGAGGGCAAGCGCAAGCGCACCCGCACGGGCTTCGGCCGCCGCAAGGCGACCAAGCGCGCCATCGTCACCGTCGCCGAGGGTGACCGCATCGACATCTTTGGGGGTCCGGTCTCCTAATGGGCATCCGTAAGTACAAGCCGACGACCCCGGCACGCCGCGGGTCGAGCGTCGCCGACTTCGTCGAGGTCACGAGGTCCGAGCCCGAGAAGTCGCTGGTCCGCCCCCTGCACAGCAAGGGCGGCCGCAACAACGCCGGCCGGATCACCACGCGGCACCAGGGTGGCGGCCACAAGCGCGCCTACCGGGTGATCGACTTCCGTCGCCACGACAAGGACGGCGTGCCGGCCAAGGTCGCGCACATCGAGTACGACCCCAACCGCACCGCGCGGATCGCGCTCCTGCACTACGCCGACGGCGAGAAGCGCTACATCATCGCGCCGAACCGCCTCAAGCAGGGTGACCGGATCGAGAACGGCCCGGCCGCGGACATCAAGCCGGGCAACAACCTGCCGATGCGCAACATCCCGGTCGGCACGGTCATCCACGCCATCGAGCTCCGGCCCGGTGGCGGGGCCAAGATCGCCCGCTCGGCCGGCGCGAGCGTCCAGCTCGTCGCCAAGGACGGCCCGTACGCCCAGCTGCGGATGCCCTCGGGCGAGATCCGCAACGTCGACCTGCGCTGTCGCGCGACCGTCGGCGAGGTGGGCAACGCCGAGCAGTCCAACATCAACTGGGGCAAGGCCGGCCGGATGCGGTGGAAGGGCAAGCGCCCGACCGTCCGCGGTGTCGCCATGAACCCGGTGGACCACCCCCACGGTGGTGGCGAGGGGAAGACCTCCGGTGGTCGCCACCCGGTGAACCCCAACGGAAAGCCCGAGGGACGCACGCGTCGCGCCAACAAGGCCAGCGACTCGATGATCGTCCGCCGCCGCAAGACCGGCAAGAAGCGCTGATCGGAGTACTGGAACCATGCCGCGTTCCCTCAAGAAGGGCCCCTTCGTGGACGGCCACCTCATGAAGAAGGTGGACGGCCAGAACGACAAGGGCACCAAGAACGTCATCAAGACGTGGTCGAGGCGCTCCATGATCGTGCCGGCCATGCTCGGCCACACGATCGCCGTCCACGACGGGCGCAAGCACGTCCCGGTGTTCGTCACCGAGGCGATGGTGGGCCACAAGCTGGGCGAGTTCGCCCCGACGCGGACCTTCCGGGGTCACGTCAAGGACGACCGGAGGGCCCGCCGTGGCTGACCCGACGGTGGAGGAGCTCCCCACGGCCCGGGCGCAGGCCCGCTACGTGCGGGTCACCCCGATGAAGGCCCGCCGGGTCATCGACCTGGTCCGCGGCATGTCGGCCGACCAGGCGCTCGCGGTCCTGCGGTTCTCGCCGCAGGCGGCCAGCGAGCCGGTCTACAAGGTCGTCGCGAGCGCGGTCGCCAACGCCCGGCACGCCGCCGAGCAGGAGAGCCGCCGCCTGGACGTCGAGGAGCTCGTCGTCAGCGAGGCCTACGTCGACGAGGGCCCGACCCTGAAGCGGTTCCGGCCGCGAGCCCAGGGCCGCGCGTTCCGCGTCCGCAAGCGCACCAGCCACATCACCGTGGTCGTCGTCCAGCGCCCCGAGCGCGCCGAGAAGACGAGTCGTAGCACGAGCACGAAGAGGAGGACCCGATAGTGGGCCAGAAGGTCAACCCCCACGGGTTCCGCCTGGGCATCTCGACGGACCACAAGAGCCGGTGGTTCGCCGACAGCACTGCCGCGGGCCAGCGCTACAGCGACTACGTCAAGGAGGACGTGGCGATCCGCCGCCTCATGTCCAAGGGCATGGAGCGCGCCGGCATCAGCCGCGTCGAGATCGAGCGCACCCGGGACCGGGTCCGCGTCGACATCCACACGGCTCGTCCCGGCATCGTCATCGGCCGGCGTGGCGCCGAGGCCGACCGCATCCGCGGCGACCTCGAGAAGCTCACGAACAAGCAGGTGCAGCTCAACATCCTCGAGGTGAAGAACCCCGAGGTCGACGCCCAGCTCGTCGCGCAGGGCGTGGCCGAGCAGCTGAGCAGCCGCGTCTCGTTCCGCCGCGCCATGCGCAAGTCGATGCAGACGACGATGAAGGCCGGCGCCAAGGGCATCCGGGTGCAGTGCTCGGGTCGCCTCGGCGGTGCCGAGATGTCGCGCTCCGAGTTCTACCGCGAGGGCCGCGTCCCGCTGCACACCCTGCGCGCCAACATCGACTACGGCTTCTACGAGGCCAAGACGACGTTCGGCCGCATCGGCGTGAAGGTCTGGATCTACAAGGGCGACGCCTCGGCCACCAAGGCCGAGCGCGACGCGGCCCAGGCCGCTGCCCGGATGGCCCAGCGCCAGCGCCCGACGCGCACCGCCCGCCCGCCGCGCCGCGACGAGGGCGCTCCGGCCGAGACCGGTGCGCCGGTGGCCGAGTCCACCGCCGCGCCCGCGACCGAGGCCACCGCGTCGCCCGCGACCGAGGCCAACGCCGAGGCCGCCGCCACGACGACCGGATCGGAGGCCTGACCATGCTCATCCCGCGCAGGGTCAAGCACCGCAAGCAGCACCACCCGGGTCGCTCGGGCGCTGCCAAGGGCGGCACCCGCGTCACGTTCGGCGACTACGGCATCCAGGCCGTCGAGCCGGCGTACGTGACCAACCGGCAGATCGAGTCGGCCCGTATCGCGATGACCCGTCACATCAAGCGCGGCGGCAAGGTGTGGATCAACATCTACCCCGACCGCCCGCTGACCAAGAAGCCGGCCGAGACCCGGATGGGCTCCGGCAAGGGCTCGCCCGAGTGGTGGGTGGCCAACGTCAAGCCCGGCCGGGTCATGTTCGAGCTGTCCGGCGTGCCGGAGCCGATCGCCAAGGAGGCGATGCGGCGGGCCATGCACAAGCTCCCCATGAAGTGCCGGTTCGTCCGGCGCGAGGAGGTCTGATGAGCAGCGCGGCGAACAAGCTCGCGGCTCCGATCCGCTCCCTGGAGGACGACGAGCTCGTCACGAAGCTCCGGGAGGCCAAGGAGGAGCTGTTCAACCTCCGGTTCCAGGCTGCCACCGGCCAGCTGGAGAGCCACGGTCGGCTCAACGCCGTCCGCAAGGACATCGCCCGGATCTACACCGTCATGCGTGAGCGCGAGCTCGGCATCGGCACCGTCGAGACGGCTGACGACGACAGCAGCGCCGACGCATGAGTGAGAAGGCAGCAGACATGAGCACCAGTACCGACAAGTCGACGGACGCGGCTACTCGCGGCTTCCGTAAGACCTTCCAGGGCCTCGTGATCAGCGACAAGATGGACAAGACCGTCGTCGTGGCGGTCGAGGACCGCGTCAAGCACCCGCTCTACGGCAAGGTCATCCGCCGTACGAGCAACCTCAAGGCGCACGACGAGGACAACAGCTGCGGCGTCGGTGACCGGGTCCTGCTCATGGAGACCCGTCCGCTGTCCGCCACCAAGCGCTGGCGTGTCGTCCAGGTCATCGAGAAGGCCAAGTAGTCCGCCCGGGCTACCCCCCAGACCCATCCGTTCCGCCAGGCTCGCGAGAGAACCGGCGCGACGATCAGGAGTGAGAAGTGATCCAGCAGGAGTCGCGACTGCGTGTCGCCGACAACACGGGTGCCAAGGAGCTGTTGTGCATCCGGGTGCTCGGCGGTTCCGGGCGGCGCTACGCCGGCATCGGTGACGTCATCGTGGCGACCGTCAAGGACGCCATCCCCGGCGGCAACGTCAAGAAGGGCGAGGTCGTCAAGGCGGTCGTCGTGCGCACCCGCAAGGAGCGCCGGCGTCCCGACGGCTCGTACATCCGCTTCGACGAGAACGCTGCCGTCCTCATCAGGGACGGCGGGGACCCTCGTGGCACGCGCATCTTCGGCCCGGTCGGCCGTGAGCTGCGCGACAAGCGCTTCATGCGCATCATCTCGCTCGCGCCGGAGGTGCTGTAACCGATGAGGATCAAGAAGGGCGACCGCGTCATCGTGGTCACCGGCAAGGACAAGGGCGTCACCGGCAAGGTGATCGAGGCCTACCCGGAGACGGGCAAGGTCCTGATCGAGGGTGTCAACCGGATCAAGAAGCACACGAAGGTCGGTCAGTCGACCCGTGGCGCCAAGACCGGCGGCATCGTGACCCAGGAGGCCCCCGTCCACGCGAGCAACGTGATGCTGGTGGTCGAGGTCGACGGCAAGAAGGTCGGCAGCCGGGTGGGCTACCGCGTCGAGAAGGTCGACCGCGACGGCCGCGAGAAGACCGTGCGAGTCCGCTACGCCAAGCGGACCGGTGAGGACATCTGATGAGCACTGCCACCACCACCAGGACGAGAAGGCCGTGTCGGCCAAGCCCCGCCTCAAGGAGCGCTACCGCGGCGAGATCGTCGGCAAGCTGCGCGAGGACTTCGAGTTCGCCAACGTCATGCAGGTCCCCGGTCTGGTCAAGATCGTGGTGAACATGGGTGTCGGTGACGCGGCGAAGGACTCCAAGCTGATCGACGGTGCGATCAAGGACCTCGCCACGATCACCGGCCAGAAGCCGCAGGTCACCAAGGCCCGCAAGTCGATCGCGCAGTTCAAGCTGCGCGAGGGCATGCCGATCGGCTGCCACGTCACGCTGCGCGGCGACCGGATGTGGGAGTTCCTCGACCGGCTCCTGTCGCTGGCGCTGCCGCGCATCCGCGACTTCCGGGGGCTGTCGCCGAAGCAGTTCGACGGCAACGGCAACTACACGTTCGGTCTCAACGAGCAGTCCATGTTCCACGAGATCGACCAGGACAGGATCGACCGCGTCCGCGGCATGGACATCACGGTCGTGACCACCGCTCGAACCGACGACGAGGGTCGTGCCCTGCTGCGGCACCTCGGTTTCCCGTTCAAGGAGGCCTGATCATGGCCAAGACCGCGCTTGTCAACAAGGCTGCCGCCAAGCCGAAGTTCAAGGTGCGTGGCTACACGCGCTGCCAGCGCTGCGGCCGCCCTCACTCGGTGTACCGCAAGTTCGGGCTGTGCCGGGTGTGCTTCCGGGAGATGGCCCACGCGGGCGAGCTCCCCGGCATCACCAAGAGCAGCTGGTAACCGACCCCCGATCTCCTCGAGACACTCCGAGAACGCCGTAGGTCCGCCCGCCCGTACAGGGCGGGGGGAAACCCCGGCGAGAAAGCGGCACAAGCCATGACCATGACCGACCCGATCGCAGACATGCTGACTCGTCTGCGCAACGCGAACACGGCGTACCACGACACCGTGGCGATGCCCCACAGCAAGCTCAAGACCCACGTCGCCGAGATCCTCCAGCAGGAGGGCTACATCGGTGGCTGGCACGTGGACGAGCCGACCGAGGACGAGGTCGGCAAGACCCTCGTGCTCGACCTCAAGTACGGCCCGAACCGGGAGCGCTCGATCGCCGGCATCAAGCGGATCAGCAAGCCCGGCCTGCGGGTCTACGCCAAGTCCACGAACCTGCCGCGTGTCCTCGGTGGCCTCGGCGTCGCGATCATCTCGACGTCGTCCGGGCTGCTCACGGACCGCCAGGCCGGCAAGAAGGGCGTGGGTGGGGAAGTCCTCGCCTACGTCTGGTAAGGGGCAGCTGACATGTCGCGCATCGGACGTCTCCCGATCACCGTCCCGTCGGGCGTCGAGGTCACCCTCGACGGCCAGGCGGTCACCGTCAAGGGACCGAAGGGCAGCCTCGAGCACACCGTGCCCGAGCCCATCCAGATCGCCCGCGCCGAGGACGGCACCCTCCAGGTGACCCGTCCCAACGACGAGCGGACCAACCGCGCCCTGCACGGTCTGTCCCGCACCCTGGTGGCCAACATGGTCCAGGGCGTCACCGAGGGCTACACCAAGGTCCTCGAGATCGTCGGCACCGGCTACCGGGTCGCCGCCAAGGGCAGCGACCTGGAGTTCGCGCTCGGTTTCTCCCACCCGGTCGTCGTCAAGGCGCCGGACGGCATCTCCTTCGTCGTCGAGAACCCCACGCGCTTCTCCGTGTCGGGCGTCGACAAGCAGAAGGTCGGCGAGGTCGCCGCCAACATCCGCAAGCTCCGCAAGCCCGACCCGTACAAGGGCAAGGGCGTGCGGTACCAGGGCGAGGTCATCCGCCGCAAGGCCGGAAAGGCTGGTAAGTAGTCATGTCGCTGGCAATCAAGATCCGCCGCGGCGACAAGAACGTCGCCCGGTCCCGCCGTCACCTGCGGGTCCGCAAGAAGGTGAGCGGCACGACCATGCGCCCCCGCCTGGTCGTGACCCGCTCGAGCCGGCACGTGTTCGTGCAGGTCGTCGACGACGTGGTCGGCCGGACGCTCGCGTCCGCCTCCACGATGGAGGCCGACCTGCGCGGCTTCGACGGCGACAAGACCGCGAAGGCGCGCAAGGTCGGCGAGCTCGTCGGCGAGCGCGCCAAGTCGGCCGGTGTCGAGTCGGTCGTCTTCGACCGTGGCGGCAACCGGTACCACGGTCGCGTCGCCGCGATCGCCGACGGCGCCCGCGAAGCGGGGCTGGCCCTGTGACGACGACCGAGACGAGTACGTACCCGATGTGTGAGAAGAGGGACCACTGATGCCCGGACCCCAGCGTCGAGGTGGCGCTGCCGGCGGCGGCGACGGCCAGCGCCGCGACCGCCGCGACAGTCGAGGCGGCGGTGCGGCCGAGAAGACCGCGTTCGTCGAGCGCGTCGTCGCGATCAACCGCGTCGCCAAGGTCGTCAAGGGCGGCCGCCGGTTCAGCTTCACGGCCCTCGTGGTCGTGGGTGACGGCGACGGCACCGTGGGCGTCGGCTACGGCAAGGCCAAGGAGGTGCCCGCCGCGATCGCGAAGGGCGTCGAGGAGGCCAAGAAGCACTTCTTCAAGGTCCCGCGGATCCAGGGCACCATCCCGCACCCCATCCAGGGCGAGAAGGCCGCCGGTGTGGTGATGCTCAAGCCGGCGTCGCCCGGTACCGGTGTCATCGCCGGTGGGCCGGTGCGTGCGGTGCTGGAGTGCGCCGGGATCCACGACGTGCTGTCGAAGTCGCTCGGGTCGTCCAACCCGATCAACATCGTGCACGCCACGGTCGCAGCCCTGCAGGGCCTCGAGCGTCCGGAGGCCGTCGCGGCCCGCCGTGGGCTGCCGCTCGAGGACGTCGCTCCGGCATCGCTGCTGCGGGCCCGTGCCGCCGGGATGGGATCCTGATGGGCAAGCGACTCAAGGTCACCCAGACCCGGTCCGGGATCGGTGGCAAGAAGAACCAGCGCGAGACGCTGCGCACGCTCGGGCTCAAGCGCCTCCACGACGTCGTCGTCAAGGAGGACCGGCCCGAGATCCGCGGCATGGTCAACACGGTGCGGCACCTGGTCACCGTCGAGGAGGTCGACTAAGTCATGACGCTCAAGGTCCATCACCTGCGTCCGGCCCCGGGGGCCAGGACCGCCAAGACCCGCGTGGGTCGCGGCGAGGGCTCCAAGGGCAAGACCGCCGGCCGCGGCACCAAGGGCACCAAGGCGCGTTACCAGGTGCCCGCACGCTTCGAGGGCGGCCAGATGCCCCTGCACATGCGCCTGCCCAAGCTGCGCGGCTTCACCAACCCGTTCCGCACCGAGTACCAGGTCGTGAACCTCGACAAGCTGACCGCCCTGTTCCCGGACGGCGGCGAGGTCACGGTCGACGACCTCGTCGGCAAGGGCGCCGTGCGCAAGGGTGAGCTGGTCAAGGTGCTCGGCGACGGCGAGGCCGGTGTGAAGCTGCAGGTCAGCGCGCACAGGTTCTCGGCCAGCGCCAAGGCCAAGATCGAGGCCGCCGGGGGCACCACCACCCTCCTCTGACCGTCCATGAGTGGCGCGAGCCGGTCGCTCCAGAGTCCCTGGAGCAGCCAGCTCGCGCCACTCGTGGCATCAGGTCGGCCGAGGGGGAGGCATCGGCGGGGCTGTTAGAGTCCTGTCGCGCCCCTGGCCCTGGCCCGGCGACCAGCTAGCCGTCGCGCCCCGCTGTCTCGCGGGCGCCGACCGTGACCATCGGAGGATCTCGTGCTCACCGCGTTCGCTCGGGCGTTCCGCACGCCCGACCTGCGCTCGAAGATCCTCTTCTCGCTGGGGATCATGGCGCTGTTCCGGGTCGGCTCGGTCCTGCCGACCCCCGGTGTGTCCTACGAGGCCGTCCAGGACTGCATCGACAACAACGCCGACACCGGGCTCTACAGCCTGATCAACCTGTTCAGCGGCGGTGCGCTGCTCCAGCTGTCGGTCTTCGCGCTCGGCATCATGCCGTACATCACCGCGAGCATCATCGTGCAGCTGCTCACCGTGGTGATCCCACGGTTCGAGGCCCTCAAGAAGGAGGGCCAGAGCGGCACGGCAAAGCTCACCCAGTACACCCGGTACCTCACCATCGGGCTCGCGGTGCTGCAGTCGACCGGCCTGATCGCGCTGGCCCGTCAGCCCGGCCAGCTGTTCCGCGGCTGCCCCAACGACATCATCTTCACCGACATCGGCATCTTCGGCATCGTCGTGATGGTCATCGTCATGACGGCCGGGACCGGCGTCATCATGTGGCTCGGCGAGCTCATCACCGACCGGGGCATCGGCAACGGCATGTCGCTGCTGATCTTCACCTCGATCGCGGCCGGCTTCCCGACGTCGCTGTGGCAGATCAAGGTCACCAAGGGCCTGGGCGTCTTCGCGGTCGTCGTGGCAGCCGGCCTGGTCCTGGTGGCGCTGGTCGTCTTCGTCGAGCAGGCGCAGCGCCGCATCCCCGTGCAGTACGCCAAGCGCATGGTCGGCCGCCGGATGTACGGCGGCTCCTCGACCTACATCCCGCTGAAGGTCAACCAGGCGGGTGTCATCCCGGTGATCTTCGCCTCGTCGCTGCTGTACCTCCCGGCCCTCGCGGTGAACCTCACCAACCAGCAGGACCCGCCGGGGTGGGCCACCTGGGTGCAGTCGTACCTCGTGCAGGGCGACCACCCGCTCTACATGGCCCTCTACTTCGGCCTGATCCTGTTCTTCACGTACTTCTACGTGGCGATCACGTTCAACCCGACCGAGGTCGCCGACAACATGAAGAAGTACGGCGGCTTCATCCCCGGCATCCGGGCCGGCCGCCCGACGGCCGAGTACCTCGACTACGTCCTGTCGCGGATCACCCTCCCCGGCGCGCTGTACCTCGGCGCGATCGCGCTGGTCCCGCTGATGGCACTGGCGCTGTTCAACGCCAACCAGAACTTCCCGTTCGGTGGCACGGCCATCCTCATCATCGTGGGCGTCGGTCTGGAGACGGTGAAGCAGATCGAGAGCCAGCTCCAGCAGCGCAACTACGAGGGCTTCCTCCGGTAGTGCCGCCCGCGATGACGTCGGCGTCGACGATGCCATCGACGACGCCGCCGGCTGTGCCGTCGGTGGTGCCCGGGATCGGCTCGGACAGGGAGGAGTCCTGATGCGACTCGTCCTCGTCGGGCCGCCCGGTGCCGGGAAGGGCACCCAGGCGCAGTTCATCTCCTCGCACTTCGCCGTCCCCAAGATCTCGACCGGTGACATCTTCCGCGCCAACGTCAGCGAGGGCACCGACCTCGGCCTCGAGGCGCGGAAGTTCATGGACGCGGGCGACCTGGTGCCCGACGAGGTCACCATCGGGATGGTGACCGAACGCCTGGCCCAGGACGACGCGTCGGAGGGCTTCCTGCTCGACGGCTTCCCGCGCACCGTGCACCAGGCGGAGGTCCTCGACGGCCTGCTCGCCGACCGGTCAGCGGCCATCGACGTCGTGCTGGAGCTGGTCGTCGACGACGAGGAGGTCGTCCGTCGGCTGTCCGGCCGCCGCACCTGCCGTCGCTGCGGCCACGTCTGGCACGTCGACTTCGACCCGCCGGCGTCGGAGGGAACCTGCGACCGCTGCGACGGCGAGCTGTTCCAGCGCGACGACGACAGCGAGCACACGATCCGGCACCGGCTCGAGGTCTACGCCGACCAGACCTCGCCGCTCATCGGCTACTACGGTGACAAGGGCCTGCTGCGCGGTGTCGATGCGACCGGCCCCGTCGAGGACGTGACCGACCGTGCGATCAACGCGCTGCGCCGGTTCGGCGACTGACGGCGGCCGGACGAGAGTGCAGTGGACGACGTGTTCCGGAGAAGGCGCGAGCGGATGATCCAGATCAAGACCGATGCCGAGGTGGCCCTGATGCGGGAGGCCGGCCTCGTGGTCGGCCGCACCCTCGAGGCCCTCGCAGAGGCGGCCCGACCGGGCGTGACGACCAAGGAGCTCGACCAGCTCGCGGAGTCCAGCATCCGTGGCGCCGGCGCCGTGCCGTCCTTCAAGGGCTATCAGCCGCACCCGTCGGTCCCGCCGTTCCCGGGGTCGATCTGCGCGTCGGTCAACGACGAGGTGGTGCACGGGATCCCCGGCCCCCGGGCGCTGGCCGAGGGCGACGTCGTGTCCATCGACTGCGGGGCGATCCTGGACGGGTGGCACGGTGACGCGGCCGTGACCCTCGCGATCGGAGAGGTCCCCGACGACGCGCGCGAGCTGCTGAGGGTCACCGAGGAGTCGATGTGGCGGGGCTTCGCGGCGGCCCGGCTCGGCGGACGGCTCACCGACATCAGCCACGCCGTCGAGAGCTACGCCCGGTCGCAGGGCGAGTACGGCATCGTCGAGGAGTACGGCGGGCACGGCATCGGCACCGAGATGCACCAGGAGCCCCACCTGCTCAACTACGGGCGGCCCGGCCGCGGCCCGAAGCTGGTCCGGGGCCTGGCCCTCGCGGTGGAGCCGATGCTCACGCTCGGGGCCCGGTTCACCCGCGAGCTCGACGACGGCTGGACGGTCTCCACCGCCGACGGCGGGCTGTCCGCCCACTTCGAGCACACCTTCGTCCTCACCGACCGGGGGCCGTGGGTCCTCACCGCGCTGGACGGCGGGGTGGAGCGCCTCGGCCGGCTGGGCGTGCAGGCCGTCTCGTGAGCGAGCCGCACGACCCCGGCCTGCGGGCCTCGGACGCCGAGCGGGACGCCGTGGCCGACCGGCTGCGGGGCGCCCACGCGGAGGGCCGCCTGAGCGTCGAGGAGCTCTACGAGCGGCTGGACGCGGCCCTGGCCGCCCGCACGCGGGGCGACCTCGCCCCGCTCACCGCCGACCTGCCGCGCCCGGGGACGGCTCCCGCCCGGACCGGGGACGAGCCGACCGCACGGCCACCGGCCCGGACCGGCCGGGGTGGCGCCGCCGCGCTGCGCGCGGCGTGGGGCGTCTGGTTGGCCGCCGTCCTCGTGAACGTCGTGATCTGGGGGATCGTCAGCCTGAGCCAGGGCTGGGTGTACTTCTGGCCGGCCTGGGTCGCCGGGCCCTGGGGCGCGGTGCTGCTGGCCGGCACGCTGAGCGGGCGGTTCCGGCGGTCCTGAGCCCGACCGGCGCCCTACCGGCCCGCCCGGCGGCGTTTTGGCGCTCCGGGCGGCAGTGGCGTAGACTCCGACGCTGGCTCACGAGCCTCGTTCACGCACGCCCCGCGGCTGGGTCGGCACGCGTGAGCACGTCACCAGTGAGCCCTCACCGCAGCACCGCACCACCAGCACGACCCTGCCCGGCGAGACCGCCGGACGGGGGCCCCGAACGGCGACGGATTGTGGAGGACATGCCCAAGAAGGATGGGGTCATCGAGATCGAGGGCACCGTGGTCGAGGCACTGCCGAACGCGTTCTTCCGCGTGGAGCTGACCAACGGCCACAAGGTCCTCGCCCACATCAGCGGGAAGATGCGCCAGCACTACATCCGGATCCTCCCCGAGGACCGCGTCGTGGTGGAGCTCAGCCCGTACGACCTCAACCGCGGGCGCATCGTCTACCGCTACAAGTAGTCCGTCCCGTGCTCGACCCGAACGACGAGACCCAGACCGAGGCTGAGTAGACACCCATATGAAGGTCAAGCCCAGCGTCAAGAAGATCTGCGACAAGTGCAAGGTGATCCGCCGTCACGGCCGGGTCATGGTGATCTGCGACAACGCACGTCACAAGCAGCGCCAGGGCTGACGCCCCGACACTGCAGCACCGAACGCAGGTCCTCTCGACCTACCCGACAAGCTCGACGCACCCCGACGTCCGACACGGACGACGGGTCACCCCCGGCACCAGGCCGGGGCCATCCACCCCGGGCGGGGTGGGGGAGCGGCGGGCACGACCTGGTGACACGAAGGAGAACCGCCCGATGGCACGCCTCGTCGGCGTTGACCTCCCGCGCGAGAAGCGCGTCGAGATCGCCCTGACCTACATCTTCGGTGTCGGCCGCAGCCGCGCCGTCGAGACCCTGGCCAACACCGGGGTCGACCCGCACACGCGCGTCCGCGACCTGGGTGACGACGACCTCGTCAAGATCCGGGACTGGATCGAGGCGCACTACCAGATCGAGGGTGACCTGCGCCGCGAGGTGCAGGCCGACATCCGTCGCAAGGTCGAGATCGGCTGCTACGAGGGTCTGCGGCACCGCCGCGGGCTGCCGGTCCGCGGCCAGCGCACCCACACCAACGCGCGCACCCGCAAGGGACCGCGCAAGGCGATCGCCGGCAAGAAGAAGGTCGGCAAGAAGTAGTCCGCCAGGACTGCTCGACCCCCCGTACAGCTTTCCCAGCCGAGTTGACCAGGAGTTCGTAAGCCGATGCCTCCGAAGAGCCGTCAGGGCGCGGGTACCAAGAAGGTGCGCCGCAAGGAGAAGAAGAACGTGGCCCATGGCCACGCCCACATCAAGAGCACGTTCAACAACACCATCGTGTCGATCACCGACCCCACCGGGAACGTCATCGCGTGGGCGTCCGCCGGGCACGTGGGCTTCAAGGGCTCGCGCAAGTCCACGCCGTACGCCGCGCAGATGGCCGCCGAGAGCGCGGCCCGCCGCGCCCAGGAGCACGGCATGCGCAAGGTCGACGTGTTCGTGAAGGGCCCGGGCTCGGGCCGCGAGACCGCGATCCGGTCGCTCCAGGCGGCCGGCCTCGAGGTCGGGACCATCCAGGACGTCACACCCGTCCCGCACAACGGTTGTCGTCCGCCGAAGCGTCGGAGGGTTTGATCCATGGCTCGATACACAGGTGCGGACTGCAAGCGCTGCCGCCGCGAGAAGATGAAGCTGTTCCTCAAGGGCTCCAAGTGCGAGTCCCCGAAGTGCCCGATCGAGATCCGGCCCTACCCCCCGGGTGAGCACGGTCGCGGTCGCACCAAGGACAGCGAGTACCTCCTGCAGATGCGCGAGAAGCAGAAGTGCGCGCGCATCTACGGCGTGCTCGAGAAGCAGTTCCGCGGCTACTACGACGAGGCGAACCGCCGACAGGGCAAGACCGGCGAGAACCTGCTCCGGATCCTCGAGAGCCGTCTCGACAACGTCGTCTACCGCGCGGGCTTCGCGAAGAGCCGCGACATGGCGCGCCAGGTCGTCCGCCACGGGCACATCCTGGTGAACGGCCACAAGGTCGACATCCCGTCGTACCGCGTGAGCGACAACGACATCGTCGAGGTCCGCGAGCGCTCGCTCGAGATGACCCCGTTCGTCGTGGCGCGCGCCGAGATCGGCGAGCGACCTGTCCCGGCGTGGCTCGAGGTCATCCCGAACCGCATGCGCATCCTGGTCCACTCCCTCCCGGCCCGGCAGGTCATCGACACGCCGGTGCAGGAGCAGCTGATCGTCGAGCTCTACTCGAAGTAGCCCCATCCCGGTGGCGGCAGACCGACGCCGCCCCCGGGCGCACCACATTCGCGAGGCGTCATATGGCGGACGCCCGTGGGAAGGACATCAGTCGTGCTGATCGCACAGCGCCCCACCCTGACCGAAGACGTCATCGACGACTACCGCTCGCGGTTCGTCATCGAGCCGCTGGAGCCGGGCTTCGGCTACACGCTCGGCAACAGCCTCCGTCGCACCCTGCTCTCCTCGATCCCGGGTGCGTCCGTCACGAGCATCCGCGTGGACGGCGTCCTGCACGAGTTCACCACCGTGCCGGGCGTCAAGGAGGACCTCACCGACATCATCCTCAACATCAAGGGGCTCGTCGTGAGCTCCGAGGTGGACGAGCCCGTGGTGATGTACCTGCGCAAGCAGGGCCCCGGCCCGGTCACCGCGGCCGACATCGCGCCCCCGGCCGGCGTCGAGGTGCACAACCCGGACCTGCACATCGCCACGCTGAACGGCAAGGGCAAGCTCGAGATGGAGCTGACCGTCGAGCGCGGCCGCGGCTACGTCTCCGCCGTGCAGAACAAGCAGCAGGGCCAGGAGATCGGCCGCATCCCGGTCGACTCGATCTACTCGCCCGTGCTGAAGGTGACCTACAAGGTCGAGGCCACCCGCGTCGAGCAGCGCACCGACTTCGACAAGCTGGTCGTCGACGTCGAGACCAAGCGCTCGATGCTGCCGCGCGACGCCATGGCGTCGGCCGGCAAGACCCTGGTCGAGCTGTTCGGCCTGGCCCGCGAGCTCAACGTCGAGGCCGAGGGCATCGACATGGGCCCCTCGCCGACCGACGCCGCTCTCGCAGCCGACCTCGCGCTGCCCGTGGAGGACCTCGAGCTGACGGTCCGCTCCTACAACTGCCTCAAGCGCGAAGGCATCCACACCGTGGGCGAGCTCGTCTCCCGCAGCGAGGCGGACCTGCTCGACATCCGCAACTTCGGTGCGAAGTCGATCGACGAGGTGAAGGCCAAGCTGCACTCGATGGGCCTCGCGCTCAAGGACAGCCCGCCCGGGTTCGACCCGAGCACGGCCGTCGACAACTACGGCTCGGACGACGACACCGCCTACGTCGAGGACGAGCAGTACTGAGGGGTTCGGGAACCCCCGGCTGACCACTCAGTAGCTCTTGCCAGAACTGGAGAACCCTGACCATGCCCACCCCCACCAAGGGAGCGCGCCTCGGCGGCGGCCCGGCGCACGAACGGCTGATGCTGGCGAACCTCGCCACCGCACTGTTCGAGCACGGCAAGATCACCACGACCGAGGCGAAGGCCAAGCGGCTCCGCCCGCTCGCGGAGCGGCTCATCACCTTCGCGAAGCGCGGTGACCTGCACGCCCGGCGCCGGGTGATGACCGTCGTCCGTGACAAGGGCGTCGTGCACGAGCTCTTCACCGAGATCGGGCCGCGCTACGAGAACCGCCACGGCGGCTACACGCGCATCACGAAGATCGGCCCGCGCAAGGGCGACAACGCCCCGATGGCGGTGATCGAGCTCGTCGAGGCGCTGACCGCCAAGGCCGAGACCGTCCGTGAGGCCACTGCGGCCACCACGAGCGCGGCGAAGAAGCCGGCCAAGAAGGCCCCGGCGAAGAAGGCGGCCGCGTCCGACGCGGCTGCCGCCGCAGCTGCGGCGGAGGCTGCCGAGGCAGCCGCGACCGAGGCTGCCGACGACGCCGCCGAGGGCGACGTCGAGGGTGCGGCCGAGGCTGCCGCCGAGGCGCGGGCCGCGGCCGAGAAGGCCGCTGCGGTGGCCGAGAAGTCCGACGACCCGGCCGTCGACGAGGTCGCCGGCGAGGCCGAGGCCTTCGCCGACCTGGCCGACGAGGCTGCCGGGGACGCCGCGGACGAGGCCAAGTCGGAGTAGTCCTGACCGGCTCCGAGCGCGAGGTGACCGAGCCCGCCGTCCCCCTCGCGGGGGACGGCGGGCTCGTCCGTCTTCGCCTCGACCTGGCCTATGACGGCACCGGGTTCGCGGGCTGGGCCGTGCAGCCGGGTCAACGGACCGTGCAGGCCGAGGTCGAGACGGCCCTGGCCACCGTCCTGCGGCTGCCGCGGGTGCGCGCCACCTGCGCCGGTCGCACCGACGCCGGCGTGCACGCGCGGGGGCAGGTGGCCCACGTCGACCTCCCGGACGACGCCTGGGACGGCGACCTGCGCGCACTGGGCCGGCGCCTGGCGGGCGTCCTCCCGCGCGACGTCGCCGTCCGCGGCGTGCAGAGGGCGCCGGACGGCTTCGACGCGCGGTTCTCCCCGCTCTGGCGCCGGTACGCCTACCGGATCAGCGAGCACCCGTTCGGCCCCGAGCCGCTGCGCCGCCGCGACGTGCTGGCCCACGGCCGCCCGCTGGACCTGGAGGCGATGACCGCGGCGGCCCGGCCGCTGCTCGGCGAGCACGACTTCGCGGCGTACTGCCGGCGGCGCGAGGGGGCCACCACGGTACGCACCCTGCTCGAGCTGTCGTGGCGCCGGGACGACGGGCTGCTCGTGGCCACGGTGATGGCTGACGCGTTCTGCCACAACATGGTCCGGGCGCTCGTCGGCGCCTCGCTGGCCGTGGGCGAGGGACGCCGGCCCGCCCCCTGGCCGGCCGACGTGCTGGCCGGACGGGTGCGCAGGCCGGACGTGGCGGTGGCTCCTCCGCACGGCCTGACCCTGGAGGAGGTCCACTACCCCGCCGACGCCGAGCTCGCGGAGCGGGCGGGCGCGGCCCGTCGCCGCCGGGAGGTGTCGTCATGACCGTCTCGGTGAGCCGCGAGGAGCTGCTCGTCACGCTCGCGGCGCGCATCCTGGCCCTGCCGGACGACCAGCCGCGCGCGGTGGGGGTCACCGGGATGTCGTGCGCCGGCAAGACCACGCTGGCGGCCGAGCTCGCCACGGTCGTCGCCGGTGCCGGCCGGCCGGTGGTACCGGTGGCGTACGACGACTTCCACCACCCGCGCGACCGGCGGCACCGGCTGGGCCGGGACTCGGCGCAGGGCTACCTCGACGACGCCTTCGACCCCTCGGCGCTGCGACGGCTGGTGCTGGGGCCGGTGGCCGCCGGTGCTGCCGAGATCACCGTGGCGTCGTACGACCTGGCCGACGACCGGCCGGTCGCACCGGCCCCGGTGCCGCTGCCACCGGACGGCGTGGTGCTGGTGGAGGGCTCCTTCCTGCTCGTGCCGGAGATCGCTGACGCCTGGGACCTCGCCGTGATGGTCGTGGCCGACCCCGCGCGCGTCCTGGAGCGCGGGATCCGGCGCGACGCCGACCTCGGCACCCCGGCCCAGGTCCGCGCGCTCTACCTGCGCCGGTACCTCGCGGCCGAGCACCTCCACCAGGAGCGCGACGACCCCTGGTCGCACGCCGACATCGTGGTGGAGCTCAGCGACCCCACGGCGCCGCGGCTGCTCGGCTGAGCCGTCAGGACGCTTCTCCCGCAGGGCGGCGCGCAGCGCCCAGCTGGACCTCGGAACCCTCGAAGCCGACCGACCGGTAGACGCGGATCGCGAGGTAGCCGGGGTCGGCGACCATCACCAGCGTCCGTGCCCCCAGCTCGCCGAAGCCGACCCTGCTGACGTGGTGGACCAGCGTGCCGGCCAGCCCCTGCCCGCGCTCGGCCGGGTGCGTCTCGACAGCCTGGAACCGCGCGAGGCCAGGGCTCGCCGACAGGAGCCCCATCTGGCTGACCAGCCGCCCCTCGAGGAACGCGCCGAACCAGCCGCCCCGGCCGCGCTCGGCGAGCGCGCGGTGGGTGGCGGTGCGGGTCACCACGAACTCCCGGTGGCTCGCGCCCTCGAGCCCGTCGTCGTCGCACGCCAGCTGCAGCTCGACGCTCTGCGCCCAGTCGTCGTCGGAGACGAGGCGGCGGTAGGTCGCCCGCGTGTTCGGCCTGGGTGGCTCGTGCACCGTGCTCGCCGTCATGACCGTCGAGACCTCGACGGTGAGTCCCCGCTCGGTGAACCCGGCGAGGTCGCCCGCCTGCCCGGACGTCCCGTCGACCCCGAGGGCCACGTGCGGTGCGCCCGGGAAGGCGGTGGCGAACCGCTCCAGCCAGCGGTCGGCATCGTCGGCCGCCGGCGGCCCGGCGAGCAGCAGGAAGTTGCCCCACCAGAACGACGGGTTGTGCGGGGTACGGACCACCAGGTGGTCGTCCCGGTCCTCGACCTGGCTGCCGCCGTGCTCCAGCAGCGCGATGTCGGTGCGGAACCCCAGGGACGCGATCTGCACGGCGGGACTGTATCCGGGTCGCGCCGCGCGCTGCGGTGTCGCACACTCGTGACCCGTGGGCCACGTCGACGTCAACGGGATCAGCTACTACCTGCCGGACGGACGCTGCCTGCTGTCCGACGTGGTCCTGCGGGTGGCCGACGGCGCGAAGGTCGCGATGGTGGGTGCGAACGGCGCCGGCAAGACCACCCTCCTCAAGCTGGTGGCGGGCGACCTCGACCCGCACGAGGGGTCGATCGGCCGGTCCGGGGGGCTCGGCGTGATGCGGCAGTTCGTCGGCTCGGTCCGCGACGACTCGTCGGTGCGCGACCTGCTCGTCTCGGTGGCGCCGCCCGCGGTCCGCGCGGCCGCCGCCGCGCTGGAGGCGGCCGAGCTGGCGATGATGGAGTCCGACGACGAGAAGACCCAGATGCGCTACGCACAGGCCATCTCGGACTGGGCCGACGCCGGTGGCTACGACGCCGAGGTCCTCTGGGACACCTGCACGGTCGCCGCGCTGGGCGTCCCCTTCGAGAAGGCCCAGTGGCGCGAGGTCCGGACACTGTCGGGCGGTGAGCAGAAGAGGGTCGTGCTCGAGGCGCTGCTGCGCGGCACGGACGACGTCCTCATGCTGGACGAGCCGGACAACTACCTCGACGTGCCCGGCAAGCAGTGGCTGGAGGAGCAGCTGCGCGAGTCGCCGAAGACGGTGCTGTTCGTCAGCCACGACCGCGAGCTGCTGGCGCGCACGGCGACGAGGGTCGTGACCGTCGAGCTCGGCGCGGGGGGAAACACCACCTGGACCCACGGTGGCGGCTTCGCGACCTACCACCAGGCCCGCGTCGAACGGTTCGCCCGGCTCGAGGAGCTGCGCCGCCGCTGGGACGAGGAGCACGCCAAGATCAGGGCCCTGGTGCTCATGTACAAGCAGAAGGCCGCGTACAACGACGGCCTGGCGTCGCGGTACCAGGCGGCCGTGACCCGGCTCCGGATGTTCGAGGAGGCCGGCCCCCCGCAGGCGCTGCCGCTGCAGCAGGACGTCACGATGCGGCTCCGCGGCGCCCGCACCGGCAAGCGCGCCGTGGTCTGCAGAGGCCTCGAGCTGACCGGCCTGATGAGGCCCTTCGACCTCGAGGTCTGGTACGGCGACCGGGTGGCCGTGCTCGGCTCCAACGGGTCGGGCAAGTCGCACTTCCTGCGGTTGCTCGCCCTCGGCGGCAGCGACCCCGACGCCGAGCACCGACCGGTCGAGGACCTGGCTGTGGCGCCGGTCGCCCACACCGGGCTGGCGCGGCTGGGAGCGCGGGTCCGGCCCGGCTGGTTCGCCCAGACGCACGAGCACCCGGAGCTGGTCGGCCGGACCCTGCTCGACATCCTCTGGCGCGGCGACGAGCACCGGGACGGCATGGGCCGCGAGCAGGCGTCCCGGGCGCTGGACCGCTACGAGCTGGCGCACGCCGCCGAGCAGAGCTTCGAGACGCTGTCCGGCGGCCAGCAGGCGCGGCTGCAGATCCTGCTGCTCGAGCTCTCCGGTGCCACGATGCTGCTGCTGGACGAGCCGACCGACAACCTCGACCTCGTCTCCGCCGAGGCGCTGGAGGAAGGCCTCGCGGCGTTCGACGGCACGGTGCTCGCAGTGACCCACGACCGGTGGTTCGCCCGCGGCTTCGACCGGTTCCTCGTCTTCGGGGCCGACGGCGGCGTCTACGAGTCCGACCAGCCGGTGTGGGACGAGGGGAGGGTGCAGCGGGCCCGCTGACGACGTCCCGGACGCTCCGGTCCTGCAAGGAGTTGCAGGGGGGTTTCATCGATCTTGCAGAGGGGTTACGGTGCGAACCTCGCATCTCCCCCCGGTGCCGCCCCTCAGGAGACCCCATGCGCCGTGTCACCCGTCCCGCTCTGCTCGCCGTGCTCGCGGCGGGTGCGCTGGTCGTCCCGCTCGCCGCCCCGCCGGCGACGGCCGACCACACCGCCACCCCGACCCGGGTGACCCTGATGGGCTCGCTCATGAGCGAGCTCGGGTGCGGTGGGGACTGGGACGAGGGCTGCGACCGGACCGACCTGACGCCGGTCGCCGGGACCAGCCTGTGGGAGTACACGGCGACCGTGCCGGCGGGCGACTACGAGTTCAAGGTGCGGCTGAACGGCTCGTGGGCGGAGAACTACGGCGACTCCGACGGCACGTACGACAAGGGCGGCAACATCCCGCTGCCGCTCGAGGGCGACGCGCGCCTGCGCTTCACCTACGACCACGACACCCACGCCGTCCGGGTCTCGCCCGCCGACGAGCCTGCTCCGCTGGGGCCGGCCGACCGGGCCCGCGCGGCATCCAGCCTGCGCAAGGACCTGACCAAGGAGCGCTTCTACTTCGTCATGGCCGACCGCTTCGAGAACGGCAGCCAGGCCAACGACCAGGGCGGGCTGGCCGGCGGGCGGCTCGTGACCGGCGCCGACCCGACGGACAAGGCCTTCTACCACGGCGGCGACCTGCGCGGCCTGATCAAGAAGCTCGACTACGTCGAGGACCTCGGCACCACGGCCATCTGGATGACCCCGTCGTTCAAGAACAAGCCGGTCCAGGGAACACCCGGCGCTGAGTCGGCCGGCTACCACGGGTACTGGATCACCGACTTCACCCAGATCGACCCGCACCTCGGCACGAACGCCGACCTCAAGGAGCTCATCGACAAGGCGCACAAGCGCGGCATCAAGGTGTTCTTCGACATCATCACCAACCACACCGCCGACGTCCTCGACTACCCGGCGGACGAGTACGTCGGGGCCCCCGGCAACCAGTCGATCCCCTACGTCTCCAAGGCCGACGAGCCCTACCGCGACGCCGACGGCAACCCGTTCGACGACCGCGACTACGCCCTGGGTGACACGTTCCCCGAGATCGACCCCGACACGTCGTTCCCGTACGTGCCGACCTTCCGCAGCGAGGCCGACAAGACCGTCAAGGTCCCGGCCTGGCTGAACGACCCGACGATGTACCACAACCGCGGCACCTCGTCGTTCACCGGTGAGAACAGCGAGTACGGCGACTTCCCGGGTGGGGACCGGCAGGCGCTCGACGATCTGTGGACCGAGCGCCCCGAGGTCGTCAACGGCATGATCGACATCTACCGGACCTGGGTGCGCGAGGCGGGCGTCGACGGCTTCCGCATCGACACCGTGAAGCACGTCAACATGCAGTTCTGGCAGCGGTTCGGCCCCGCCCTGCAGCGGGCCGCGGCGCGCACCGACGACAACGACTTCTTCATGTTCGGCGAGGTCTTCGACGCCAACCCGGCGTTCATGAGCCAGTACACGACCGAGGGCCGGCTCCAGGCGACGGTCGACTTCGGCTTCCAGGCCAACGCCTCCGGCTACGCCAAGGGCGAGGAGGGGAAGTCGGCCTCGTCCGCGCAGACCCTCGCCGGCTTCTTCGCCGCCGACGACTGGTACACCGATGCCGACTCCAACGCGTACTCGCTGCCGACCTTCCTGGGCAACCACGACATGGGCCGGATCGGGAAGTTCCTGAGGGACGCGGGGCACAGCGGGCCCGAGCTGTTCGAGCGGGACCGGTTCGCGCACAGCCTCATGTACCTGACCCGCGGCCAGCCGGTCGTCTACTACGGCGACGAGCAGGGCTTCACCGGCGACGGCGGCGACCAGGACGCGCGCGAGGACATGTTCCCGTCGAAGGTGGCCTCCTACAACGACAACGACCTGATCGGCACCGACGCCACGACGGCCGACGCGAACTTCGACACCCGTCACCCGCTGTACCGGCACATCGCTGCCATGGCGAAGGTCCGGGCGAAGCACCCGACCCTGGCCGACGGTGCGCAGGTCACGAGGCACGCCGACAGCGGTCCTGGCATCTTCGCCTTCAGCCGGATCTCGGCCGGCAAGAACGTCGAGTACGTCGTTGCCGCCAACAGCGCAGACGGGACACGGACGGCGACGTTCCCGACGTACTCGTCGGACATGGTGTTCACCAAGCTGCGGCCCACGCCGCCCGGTGCGCGCAGGTCGCTGCGCTCGGACGCGCAGGGCGAGGTGACGGTCCGGGTCCCGGCCCGGTCCGTGGCGGTCTACCGCGCCGTGAAGGCGCTGGGTCCGGACTCGGTGTCGCCGACGCCGACCGTCGTGACCCCGCAGCCGGGCGCTGTCGTCGAGGAGCGCACGCCGATCACGGTCGACGTGCCCCAGAACGACCTGCAGCAGGTCACTGTCCTGTGGCGCCCGGTCGGCACGTCCTCGTGGCGGACGCTGGGCACGGACGACAACGCGCCCTACCGCGTCTACCAGGACGTGCGCGGCATGGCCAAGGGCTCGCTGCTCGAGTACCGCGCCGTCGTCCGCGACCACGACGGCGACCTCGGCGTGGCGTCGTCCTGGGCCGTGGTGGGCAACGCCCCCGAGGTCACCTACCCGGTGAGCGCGGTGCCGCAGCCGAACGCGGTCTCCATCCCCGGCCGGCACGGCTCCGAGCTGGGCTGCCCCGACTCGGCCGACGACGACCCGACGAACCCCGGCGACTGGAGCCCGAGCTGTGAGGCGACCCAGCTGCAGCTCGGCGCCGACGACGACATCTGGAGCAAGACGTTCCAGGTGCCCGTCGGCGACTGGGCCTTCAAGGTGGCGATCAACAAGTCGTGGGACGAGAACTACGGCGCCAAGGGGGTCCGCGGCGGCAGCGACATCGGCTACCAGACCTCGACAGCCGGGCCGGTGACGTTCTACTACGACCACCGCACGCACTGGGTGACCAACGACGTCCTCGACGACATCGTCGTGGCCACGGGGACCTTCCAGTCCGAGATGGGCTGTCCGGGCGACAACAGCGTCGACTGCATGCGCGGCTGGCTGCAGGACCCCGACGACGACGGCGTCTACAGCCTGTGGACCACCGAGGTCCCGGCCGGGACGTACGACGTCCGGCCGGCGGTCGACGGGGCCCTGGTCGGGTCGACGACCAGCTTCACGGTCGCCGAGGGTGACGCGACCAGGTTCACCTACGACGCCGGCAGCCAGACGATCTCGGTCGTCACGGCCCCGCCGCCCCCACCGGCGGGCTGAGCCGACCGGCTCGGTTTTGACCGGGTCCGGAGCCGGACGGTAGTCTGCGAGGTCGTTGTGCCCACCCGCCAGGTGCCCGCCCGGCAGGTCCGGCACGAGCGGACCATCCCGACCGACTGCGAGAAGGCCTCAGCGTGCGTACGTACAGCCCCAAGCCCGGCGACGTCCAGCGTCAGTGGCACGTCATCGACGCGACCGACGTCGTCCTCGGCCGGCTCGCCACCCAGGCGGCGACGCTGCTGCGGGGCAAGCACAAGCCGATCTACGCCCCTCACGTCGACACCGGCGACTTCGTCGTGATCGTCAACGCCGGCAAGGTCGTGCTGACCGGCAACAAGCGCGAGACCAAGCTGGCCTACCGGCACTCCGGCTACCCGGGCGGCCTCACGGCCACGCCGTACAGCGTGCTGCTCGAGAAGCACCCGGAGCGTGCGGTCGAGAAGGCCATCAAGGGGATGCTCCCGCACAACACCCTGGGCCGGGCCATGCTGAGCAAGCTCAAGGTCTACGCCGGTCCGGAGCACCCGCACCAGGCGCAGGCACCGGTCCCGTTCGAGATCATCCAGGTCGCGCAGTAGCTGCAGTCGGTCCCACCGCCGCAGCACGACCGCAGACACATCCGCTGGCTAGACGGAAGCAGAGCTGAGACACATCGTGGCCACACCCACCGAGGCGACCACCGCCACCGACGAGACCACCGAGTCGGCGCCCGAGAGCTTCACGACCGAGTCGACGACCGAGTCGTTCACCTCCGCCACCCCGCGCGAGATCGTCACCGCGCCGGGTGCCGCCACCGGTCGCCGCAAGGAAGCCATCGCGCGGGTCCGGCTGGTGCCGGGCAGCGGGCGCTGGGTCGTCAACGGCAAGCCGCTGGACGTCTACTTCCCGAACAAGGTCCACCAGCAGTCGGTCAACGACCCCTTCACGGCCATCGGTGCCGAGGAGCGCTTCGACGTCATCGCCCGCATCCATGGCGGCGGCAGCTCCGGGCAGGCCGGCGCTCTGCGCCTCGCCATCGCCCGCGCCCTGAACGAGATCGACGAGGAGGGCAACCGGCCGACGCTCAAGCGCGCCGGCTTCCTCTCCCGCGACGCCCGGGTCAAGGAGCGCAAGAAGTACGGTCTGAAGAAGGCCCGCAAGGCTCCGCAGTACAGCAAGCGCTGATCGGCCCGGCCCGCTGCGTGGGACGGATCTTCGGCACCGACGGAGTGCGTGGGCTGGCCAACCGGGACCTCACGGCCGAGCTCGCGCTCGACCTGTCGGTCGCAGCGGCCCACGTCCTCGGTGACGTCGGGGCCTTCGCAGGTCACCGCCCGAGCGCGGTCGTGGGCCGCGACCCGCGCGCGTCGGGGGAGTTCCTCAGCGCCGCTGTCGTCGCCGGCCTGGCCAGCGCCGGCGTCGACGTCCTCGACGTCGGCGTCCTGCCGACCCCGGCGGTCGCGTTCCTCACCGCCGAGCTGGGCGCCGACCTGGGGGCGGTCATCTCCGCCAGCCACAACCCGATGCCGGACAACGGCCTGAAGTTCCTCGCGCGCGGCGGTCACAAGCTCGCCGACGAGCTCGAGGACGCCATCGAGGCCAGGCTGCGCGAGGACTGGGAGCGCCCGACCGGGGCCGCCGTCGGGCGGGTCCGCCAGGACGCCACCGCGGGGGACCGCTACGTCGAGCACCTGCTCGGGACGCTGCCGCAGCGGCTCGACGGGATCCGGGTGGTGGTCGACGCGGCGCACGGCGCCGCCCACCTGGTCGCTCCGGAGGTGCTGCGTCGGGCCGGCGCGGAGGTCGTCGCGATCGGCGACCGTCCCGACGGCCTGAACATCAACGACGGCTACGGGTCGACCCACCTCGACCGGCTGCGCGCCGCCGTCGTCGAGCACCGGGCGCACGCGGGCGTCGCCCTCGACGGCGACGCCGACCGTTGCCTCGCCGTCGACGCCCGCGGTGAGGTCGTCGACGGTGACCAGATCCTCGCCGTCCTCGCGCTGGCGCTGCGCGAGTCGGGCCACCTCCCGCAGGACACCGCGGTCGTCACCGTGATGTCCAACCTCGGCTTCCGGCTCGCCATGGCCCGCGAGGGCGTCACCGTCGTCGAGACCGGAGTCGGTGACCGGTACGTGCTCGAGGCCATGCGCGCCGGCGGCTACGCACTCGGGGGCGAGCAGTCCGGGCACGTCATCCTCACCGAGCACGCCACCACCGGCGACGGCACGCTGACGGCCCTGCAGCTCCTCGCCCGGGTAGCCGCCACCGGGAAGCCCCTCGACGAGCTCGCTGCCGTCATGGACCGGCTGCCGCAGGTGCTCGTCAACGTGCGGGGCGTCGACCGCGCCGGCGTGAAGGGCTGCCTTCCGCTGCAGGAGGCCGTCCGTCAGGTCGAGGACGAGCTCGGCAGCACCGGCCGGGTGCTGCTGCGCCCCAGCGGCACCGAGCCGGTGGTGCGGGTCATGGTCGAGGCGCCGGACAAGGCGCAGGCCGAGGCCGTGGCCGAGCGGCTCGCCGACGTCGTCCGCACCCACCTCGCGCTGTAGCCGTCCGCCCGGGGCGCCTCAGAGCTTGCGCAGGCGGACCTGGCGCACGCTGTGGTCGGGGCCCTTCTCGAGCACCAGGCTGGCCCGGCCGCGGGTCGGGCGGATGTTCTGCTCCAGGTTCGGCTCGTTGACCTCGGCCCAGATCGCCAGGGCGGTCTCGCGGGCCTCGTCGTCGGAGAGCCCGGCGTAGCGACGGAAGTACGAGCCGGGGTCGGCGAAGGCGGTACGCCGCAGCCGGAGGAACCGCTCGACGTACCAGCGCCGCACGTCGACGGTGGCGGCGTCGACGTAGACGGAGAAGTCGAAGTAGTCCGAGACGCTCATGCGGCTGCGGCCGTCCGCCCGTGGGCGGGGCGGCTGCAGCACGTTGAGCCCCTCGACGACGAGGATGTCCGGCCGCCGCACCACGAGTGACTCGCCCGGCAGGACGTCGTAGCCGAGGTGGGAGTAGACCGGCGCCTCGACCGCCGGCTCGCCTGCCTTGACCGCGGCCAGGAAGCGGAGCAGGGCGCGCTGGTCGTAGGACTCCGGGAAGCCCTTGCGGGACAGCAGCCCGCGACGCTCCAGCTCGGCGTTGGGCAGCAGGAAGCCGTCGGTGGTCACCAGGTCGACCTGCGGGTGGTGCGGCCAGCGCGCCAGCAGCTCGCGCAGCACCCGCGAGGTGGTGCTCTTGCCGACGGCCACGCTGCCGGCGACCCCGATGACGAACGGCACCGGCGCCGAGGCCTCGCCGCAGGAACGTCGACGTCGCGCGGTGCCGCTCGTGGGCCGCGGTGACCTGCAGGCTGAGCAGCCTCGACAGCGGCAGGTAGACCTCCTCGACCTCGACGAGGTCGATCGGCTCGCCGAGCCCGCGCAGGCGGGCCAGGTCGTCGTCGTCGAGCGTCAGGGGTGTCGTGTCGCGCAGGGCGCTCCAGCGGTCCCGGTCGATCCGCAGTACGGCGACCGGGCGGACCGGGGCCGACGCGGTCTCCGTCGGGGACCGAGCCGGGTCGGGAACGGGTGGCGGCACGGCCGATACCCTGTCACCCATGTGCGGCATCGTGGGCTACGTCGGTCGGCAGTCGGCTCTCGGCGTCGTCGTCGAGGGTCTCCGGCGGCTGGAGTACCGCGGCTACGACTCCGCGGGTGTCGCGCTGCTCACCGACGGCAAGCTGGCCACCGAGAAGCGCGCGGGCAAGCTGGCCAACCTCGAGGCGGCGCTGGCCGAGAACCCGCTCGGCGTGGCGACGCACCGGCATGGGTCACACCCGGTGGGCGACCCACGGCGCGCCGAACGACCGCAACGCCCACCCGCACGTCGACTGCACCGGCTCGGTGGCGGTGATCCACAACGGCATCATCGAGAACTTCGCGGCCCTGCGCGCCGAGCTCGAGGCGCGCGGCCACCAGCTCACCAGCGACACCGACACCGAGGCGGTCGCGCACCTGCTCGAGGAGGCGTACCGCGACGATGACGGGCGAGATCGAGCTCGCCGAGGCGATGCGTGCGCGTCTGCCGTCGGCTCGAGGGCGCCTTCACCCTCGTGGCCACCCACGTCGACGTCCCGGACGTCGTCGTCGGTGCCCGCCGCAACTCCCCGCTGGTGGTCGGCCGCGGGGACGGCGAGAACTTCCTCGCGTCCGACGTCGCCGCCTTCATCGCGCACACCCGCGAGGCCGTCGAGCTCGGACAGGACCAGGTGGTCGAGCTGCGTCGCGACGAGGTCGTCGTCACGGACTTCGACGGCAACGCCGGCGAGGTCCGCGAGTACCACGTCGACTGGGACCTGTCCGCCGCCGAGAAGGGCGGCTACGAGTACTTCATGCTCAAGGAGATCGACGAGCAGCCGCAGGCGGTCGCCGACACCATGCTCGGCCGGCTCGACGACGACAACCGGCTCGTCCTCGACGAGATGCGCCTCTCCGACGACGACCTGCGCGAGGTCGACAAGATCATCATCATTGCGTGCGGCACCTCCTTCCACGCCGGGCTGGTCGCGAAGTACGCGATCGAGCACTGGTGCCGCGTGCCGTGCGAGGTCGAGCTGGCCTCGGAGTTCCGCTACCGCGACCCGGTGCTCACCCGGTCGACGCTCGTCGTCGCGATCTCGCAGTCCGGCGAGACCATGGACACCCTGATGGCCCTCCGGCACGCGCGCGAGCAGCGGGCCAGGGTGCTGACCATCTGCAACACCAACGGCTCGACCATGCCGCGCGAGTCCGACGCCGTCCTCTACACCCACGCCGGCCCGGAGGTCGCCGTCGCGTCGACGAAGGGCTACCTGACCCAGATCGTCGCGTGCTTCCTGGTCGGCCTCTACCTCGCGCAGGTCCGTGGCACCAAGTTCGGCGACGAGATCGCCAAGGTGGTCGACGACCTGCGCGCCATGCCGGCCAAGATGCAGACGGTCCTCGACGGCATGGACCCGGTGCGCGCGCTGGCGGGCGAGCTCGTCGACGCGACGTCGGTGCTGTTCCTGGGGAGGCACGTCGGCTACCCGACCGCGCTCGAGGGCGCGCTCAAGCTCAAGGAGCTCGCCTACATGCACGCCGAGGGGTTCGCCGCGGGTGAGCTCAAGCACGGGCCGATCGCACTGATCGAGGAGGGCGTGCCGGTCATCTGCGCCGTCCCGTCGCCCCGTGGCCGCAGCGTCCTGCACGACAAGGTCGTGTCGAACCTGCAGGAGGTCCGCGCCCGTGGCGCCCGCACCATCGTGATCGCCGAGGAGGGCGACACCGACGTCGAGCCCTACGCCGACGTCGTGATCCGGGTCCCCGAGGCGCCGACGCTGCTGCAGCCGCTGCTCTCGACGATCCCGTTGCAGATCTTCGCCTGCGAGATGGCGCGGGTGCGCGGCCACGACGTCGACCAGCCGCGCAACCTGGCCAAGTCCGTCACCGTCGAGTAGTCGGGCGGTCACCGTCTGCCGATTCTCAGCACGGCGAGAGGCAGATAACGTGGCATCGGTCCGCGACCCCTGATCCAGGAGACACGATGACCGAGCTCGACCGCAGAACGTTGCTCAAGTCCGGCGCTGCCGCCACCGTCGGGGGCGCCGTGCTCGGCGGCCCCTTCGCCGGCTACCTGGCGGGTGGCGCCCACGCGGCCGGCGGTGGCAAGCCGAACCGCCGGGGCCTCCGGCCGGTCGCCGACCTGCGGGACGGCCAGACCCGTCTCGCGCTGCCCGAGGGCTTCCAGTACCGGTCGTTCCAGCGCAGCAGCAAGGCGACACCGGTCATCCTCGACGACGGGGCCAGGCTGCCCGGGCGTCACGACGGCATGGCCGCCTTCGCCGGCCCGAGCGGGGACGTCACGCTGGTCCGCAACCACGAGGAGAACGGCCCCGGCCCGGCCTTCGGGCCCCCCGGGAGCCCGATCTACGACGCCAACGCGCCCGGCGGCACGAGCACCGTGCACGTCACCCACGAGGGCGTCGTGGTGGAGTCGTTCGCGAGCCTCAGCGGCACCCAGAACAACTGCTCGGGCGGACCGATGCCGTGGGGGGCGTGGGTCACCTGCGAGGAGACCGTCAACGGACCGGACGTCGGCAACGACTTCACCGGTCAGGACAACACGCAGCTGACGAAGCCGCACGGGTTCATCTTCGAGGTGCCGACCGACGGCCGCGCCAGCGCGGCGCCGATCCGCACCGCCGGTCGCTTCGCGCACGAGGGGGTGGCGCTGGACCCGAAGGAGGGCGCGCTGTACCTGAGCGAGGACGACTTCAACTTCCCGTCCGGCTTCTACAAGTGGGTTCCTCGCGTCCACCCGATGTCGGCCGGGCGGCTGGTCGACGACGGGGGCCGGCTCTACATGCTCAAGGTGCGCGGTGTCGACAACGCCGAGCTGGCGCTGAGCCAGCCGGTGGGCGCCACGTACGACGTCGACTGGGTCGAGATCGACACCCCGTCGTTCGACGACGGCACGACGGTCACCAGGACCAACGACGAGGCGATCCAGTTCGTCAGCCAGCAGGGCCTGGCCCAGGGGGCCGCGAAGTTCTCGCGGCTGGAAGGAACGGTGTACGACCACAACATCGTCTACTTCACCTCGACCCAGGGCGGTGGTGGCGACCCCGAGCTGGGCGGGCCCGACGGCAGCGGCGGCTACGGCAACGGCTGGGGCCAGATCTGGGGCTACCACGTCCGCAGCGGGAAGCTCGAGCTCGTGTTCCAGTCACCCGGCCGGGAGGTCCTCGACTTCCCCGACAACGTGACGACCAGCAAGCGCGGGACCCTGGTGATCTGCGAGGACCACGACGAGGGCAACTTCCTGCGCGGTCTCACCCGTGGCGGCCAGATGTTCAACATCGCCGAGAACGTGTCGACCCGCCCGGACGACGAGTTCGCCGGCTCGACCTTCAGCGCCGACGGCGACACCCTGTTCGTCAACCAGCAGGCGACGACGGGGATCTCCTTCGCCATCTGGGGTCCGTGGGAGCGCATCGGCGTGTGACCGGCGGGCGCGGCGTGCCAGAGTAGAGCCGTGATCATCGGTGTCGGCATCGACGTCGTCGACGTCGAACGCTTCGCCGAGTCACTCGCCCGCACGCCGCGCCTGGCGGCACGGCTGTTCACCGACGCCGAGCAGCGGCTGCCGCCCGCCTCCCTCGCCGCGCGCTTCGCGGCGAAGGAGGCGCTGGCCAAGGCGCTCGGCGCCCCGGTCGGGCTGCACTGGCGCGACGCCGAGGTGCACCGCGGCGAGGACGGCCGCCCGCACCTCAGCGTGACGGGCACCGTGGCCGCCCGGGCCGAGCAGCTCGGCGTGCGCCACACCCACCTCTCGCTGAGCCACGACGCCGGCATCGCGTCGGCGGTCGTCGTCGCGGAGGGTTGATGAGAGCGGCGTACGACGTCGAGACGGTGCGGGCGGCCGAGCGGCCGCTGCTCGAGGCGCTGCCCGAGGGAGCGCTGATGGCGCGTGCCGCGGCCGGCCTGGCGCGGGTGTGCGCGGGCCTCCTCGGCGGCGTCTACGGCTCCCGCGTCCTGCTGCTCGTCGGCGCCGGCAACAACGGCGGGGACGCCCTGTTCGCCGGAGCGGCGCTGGCCCGTCGCGGGGCCCGGGTCGAGGCCCTGCTGCTGGCCGACCGCGTGCACGACGCCGCGCTCGGGGCGTTCCTCGCGGCCGGCGGCAGGCGGGGCACCGAGGTCACGGAGGCGGACCTGGTCGTCGACGGGATCCTGGGGATCGGTGGCCGGGGCGGCCTGCGAGACCGGGCCGCCGAGGTGGTGCGCCGGCTGCCCGGGACGGCGCCGGTGGTGGCCGTCGACGTGCCCAGCGGGGTCGACGCGTCCACCGGCGAGGTCGACGGGGTCGCCGTCGACGCCGACGTCACCGTGACCTTCGGTGCGCTCAAGCCGGGGCTGCTCGTCGACCCGGGGGCGGCGTACGCGGGGGTCGTGGAGCTCGTCGACCTCGGGCTGGACCTCCCCCCGCCGGCGGTCGAGGTGCTGCACGCCGTCGACGTGGCGGGTCTCCTGCCGGCCGCGGGACGGGACGCGGACAAGTACCGCCGCGGAGTCGTGGGGGTGGCCGCCGGCTCGGCCCGCTACCCCGGTGCCGCCGTGCTCTGCGCCGGCGCTGCGGTGCGTGCCGGTGCCGGCCTGGTGCGCTACCTGGGAGCCGAGGAGCCGGCGGAGCAGGTCCGCACCAGGTGGCCGGAGGTCGTCGTCGGCGAGGGCCGGGTGCAGGCCTGGTCCGTGGGTTCCGGCGGCGGTGACGAGGCGGGTGTCCGGCTGGCGCGGGCGGCCCGGGACGGCGTGCCCCTGGTGGTGGACGCCGATGCCCTGGCAGCCCTGGGGCAGCTCCCCGCGAGCCGTCCCGAGGGTTCGGTGCTGCTGACCCCGCACGCCGGCGAGCTCGCGCGGCTGGTGACGGCCGACCGGGCCGACGTCGAGGCCCGCCGCCTGCACCACGCCCGCGCGGCGGCCCGCCACCTGGACGCGGTCGTGCTGCTGAAGGGGTCGACCACCGTGGTGGCCCGGCCGGACGGCCGGGTGCGGGTGAACCCGACCGGCACCGCAGCGCTCGCGACCGCCGGGTCGGGCGACGTCCTCGCGGGGCTCTGCGGGGCCTTGATGGCCGGCGGGCTGGACGCCTTCGACGCGGGCTCGGTCGGCGCGTGGCTGCACGGGCTGGCCGGCCGGATCGCGGCCGAGGGCGGCCGGTCGGTGTCGGCCGGCGACCTGCTCGACACGCTGCCGGTGGCCTTCCGGCGCGTCCGGTCACCGGGTGGCGAGGTTCCGGTTGGCAGACTGGGCGGGTGAGGACCTCCGCGTGAGCCGCCAGCACGCCGTCGCGCGCATCGACCTGGACGCGATCCGGGCCAACGTGGCCGCGCTGCGCGGGCACACCTCGGCCGAGGTGCTCGCCGTGGTCAAGGCCGACGGCTACGGCCACGGCCTGGTCCCCTCGGCCCGGGCCGCCGTCGCGGGCGGGGCGACCTGGCTCGGCACGGCGCTGGTCGACGAGGCCCTGGCGCTGCGCGCGGCCGGGCTGACCGGGCCGCGGGTGCTCGCCTGGCTGATCGGCCCGGGCGAGCGGTGGGCGGACGCGCTGCGCGCGGACGTCGACGTGTCCGTGAACGCGGGCTGGGCCCTGGACGAGGTGGTGGCGGCCGCCCGGGAGACCGGCCGCGTCGCGCGGGTCCACCTCAAGGTCGACAGCGGGCTGACCCGGGGCGGCGCCACCCTCGCCGAGTGGCCGGACCTCGTCGACGCCGCGCGCAAGGCCGAGGCCGACGGCTCGGTGACGGTCGTCGGCGTGTGGTCGCACTTCGCCTACGCCGACTCGCCGGGCCACGCCACGATCGCGCGGCAGGCGGCCACCTTCCGCGACGCCGTCGCGCACGCGGAGGCGGCCGGTCTCCGGCCGGAGGTCCGCCACCTGGCGAACTCCGCGGCCACCCTCACCGCCCCGGACCAGCACTTCGACCTGGTGCGGCCGGGCATCGCGGTCTACGGGCTCTCACCGGTGCCCGATGTCGCCGGCCCGACGGAGTTCGGGCTGCGGCCGGCCATGACGCTGGCCGCCGGCCTCGTGCTCGTGAAGCGGGTCCCCGCGGGCAGCGGCGTGAGCTACGGGCACACCTACACGACCGAGCGCGAGACGACTGTCGGCCTGGTGCCGCTCGGGTACGCCGACGGGGTGCCCCGCGCCGGCGGGAACGTCGGGCCGGTGCTCGCCGCCGGCCGTACCCGCACGGTCGCGGGCCGGGTGTGCATGGACCAGCTCGTCCTCGACCTCGGTGACGACGACGTCTCGGTCGGCGACGAGGTGGTGCTCTTCGGCGACGGGGCCGACGGCGGCCCGACCGCCCAGGACTGGGCCGAGGCCACCGGCACCATCTCCTACGAGATCGTCACCCGGGTCGGTCCGCGGGTGCCGCGCGCGTACGTCGGCGGAGGTGTCTGATGGCCGTCGCCACCTGGGGCAAGCGGGTCGCGGTCGTCGCCGGAGCCGCCGGCGTGGTCGCGGCCGGTGCCGCGGTCGGGCTGGCCGCCGAGCGCTACGCCGTGGGCCGGTCGTTCCGCAGCAAGCACGACCTGGACGCCGGCGAGCCGTACGGCTCGCTGCGCGGCACCGTCGTGCCGGTGACCGCGTCGGACGGCATCCCCCTGCACGTCGAGGTCGAGGGGCTCGCGGCGAGGTCGCGCCGGACCCCGACGGTGACCGTGGTCTTCTGCCACGGCCTGGCGCTGACCCAGGACAGCTGGCACTACCAGCGGCGCGACCTCGCCGACCTCGCCGAGGGCGGCGGTCGGCTGGTGTTCTGGGACCAGCGCGGTCATGGCCGGTCCGGGCGCGGTCCGGCCGAGCACATGACCATCGACCAGCTCGGTCGCGACCTGCACGCGGTGCTCCGGGCGACCGCGCCGAAGGGGCCGGTCGTGCTCGTCGGACACTCGATGGGCGGCATGACCGTCATGGCGCTGGCCGAGCAGCACCCCGAGCTGTTCGGCGACCGGGTCGTCGCCGTCGCCCTGGTCGCGTCGTCGCCGGGCCGCCTCACCGAGGTGACCTTCGGCGTGCCGGCCGCAGCGGGCCGGGCGCTGCGCCGGGTCGCGCCCAGGGCGCTGACGGCGCTGAACCGGCGACCGGCGCTGGTCGCCCGCGGCAGGTCGCTGGGCGCCGACATCGAGTTCGTCCTGACCAAGCGCTACTCGTTCGCCACCGACGTGCCGCCGTCTCTCGTGCTGTTCGCGTCGCGGATGCACGACCAGACGCCGCTCGACGTGATCGCCGAGCTGTTCCCGGCGTTCGACGCGCACGACAAGCTCGAGGCCCTGGACGTCCTGAACGGTGTCGAGACCCTCGTGCTGGGCGGGGAGCGGGACGCCATGACGCCGGCCGACCACAGCCGGGCGATGGTCGAGCAGGTGCCGGGCGCCGAGCTGGTGATCCTGCCCGACGCGGGGCACCTCGTCATGCTCGAGCACCACGACGTGGTGACCGACCACCTGCGGGACCTGGTCGAGCGGGCCCTGCGGCACCGCGCTGCCTCGGCGTGACGGCGTGACCACCGACACCGCGGCGGTTGCCGCCTCGGCGTCCTCGTGGGACGACCTCGTCGCGCGCGTGCAGACCTGCGTGGCCTGCACCGAGCTCGCGCGGAGCCGCCGCCGGGTCGTCGCCGGCCAGTGCCCGCCCGGCGCCGAGGTGCTGCTCGTGGGCGAGGCGCCGGGGGCGCAGGAGGACGAGACCGGTGTGCCGTTCGTCGGCCGGTCCGGGCAGCTGCTGGACGAGCTGCTCGCGGAGGCGGGCCTGCGGCGTGAGCAGGTGGCGGTGGCCAACGTCCTCAAGTGCCGCCCGCCGGCCAACCGCACGCCGCGACGAGCCGAGGTCGCCCGCTGCCGACCCTGGCTGGAGCGGCAGGTGGCCCTCGTCGACCCTCGCGTCGTCGTCGCGCTCGGCAGCACGGCGGCGGCCTGGTTCTTCGGTCCCGGTGCCCGGATCGGCGCCCTGCGCGAGCGGGCTGCGCACGAGCCGCTGTCCTACGAGGGTCGCCGGGTGCTCGTGTCGTACCACCCGTCCGCCGCGATCCGCTTCGGCCCGCGCGGCGCGCCGGTCGCCGCGCTGCGCGCCGACCTCGACATGGTCGCCGCACTTCTTGCGGGGCCGGTGTGACCGACGCGACCGGCGCGACCGACGGCCCGACCGTCGAGGTCGGGCTGCCGACGGCCGAGGACACCACCGGGCTCGGCCGCCGGCTCGCGGCGCTGCTGCGTGCGGGCGACCTGGTGCTGCTCACCGGCGAGCTGGGTGCGGGCAAGACCACCCTGGCCCGTGGGATCGGCGAGGGCCTGGACGTGCGCGGCGCGGTGACCTCCCCGACGTTCGTCATCGCCCGATGGCACCCGCCGCTCGGCGACGGCCCGGCCCTGGTGCACGTCGACGCGTACCGGATCGACTCGCTCGCCGAGGTCGACGACCTCGACCTGGATGCCTCGCTCGATCGGTCGGTCACCGTGGTCGAGTGGGGAAAGGACAAGGTCGAGGGACTGTCCGAGGATCGGCTCGAGGTGACGCTGCACCGCGGCAGCGACGAGGGCGACGAGCGCCGCACCGTCACGGTCCGCGCGGTCGGTGACCGGTGGTCCGGCGTCGACCTCGGGTCGCTGGCTTCGTCGGGCTCGGCGTGATCGGGACACCAAAGACGGCGCAATAGCCGCCCGCGCACTGGTGAAGTGCCGGTGCAGGCGCTGCGCCGTCGTTGGTGTCCCGGCTCCAGGGTGGCGGAGTGCAGGCGGCGCAGGGTCGGGCTGCCGCCGGTTAGCCTTCGGACGTGCTGCTCGCCCTGGACACCGCGACGCCCGCGGTCACGGTCGCCCTCGCCGACGGCGAGCGGGTCCTCGCCGAGCGCACGACGGTCGACGCGCGCCGCCACGGGGAGCTGCTCGCGCCCGCGATCGCCGCGGTGCTGGCCGACGCGGGCGTGGACCGCACGGCGCTGACGGCCGTCGGCGTCGGTGTCGGACCCGGGCCGTTCACCGGGCTGCGGGTCGGGCTGGTCACCGCGAGGACCCTCGGCGCCGTGCTGGGCATCCCGGTGCTCGGCGTCTGCACCCTCGACGTGCTCGCCCTCGCTGCGGAGGTCGACTCCGGCGCCGTGTTCCGGGTCGTCACCGACGCACGGCGCAAGGAGGTGCACTGGGCGGCGTACGTCGCCGACGACGCCGGCCCGGGTCGCACCGACGGCCCCCACGTCGCGGCCCCCGCGGACGTCGCCTGGGCCGGCCCTGCGGTAGGGGCCGGCGCCGCGCTGTACGCCGAGTCGTTCCCCGGGCACCGGGGCCCGGAGCACCCGACGGCCGCCGACCTCGCGCGCTGGGTCGCCCGCGGGCTGGCGACGCTGCCGCCCGACCCGCTGTACCTGCGTCGTCCGGACGCCGCGGAGCCGGGCGCGCGCAAGCCGGTCCTGTGACGTGGGCTCGGGCGTGACCGCTGTCCTGCGCCGGTTCCGGTGGTGGGACGTCGAGGCGGCCCACGCCCTGGAGGTCGAGCTGTTCCCCGACCCGTGGTCGGTGGAGACGTTCTGGTCGGAGCTGGCCCACGTGCCGGAGACGCGGCACTACGTCCTCGCCGAGGACGACGGCGTCCTCGTCGGCTACGCGGGCCTCGCGGTGGTCGGCGACCAGGCCGACGTGCAGACCGTCGCGGTGTCGCCCACGGCCCAGGGCCGGGGCGTGGGCCGGCTCCTGCTCGACGCGCTGCTCGCCGAGGCCCGCCGGCGCCGGGCGACGGCGGTGCTGCTGGAGGTGCGGGCGGACAACGCCGCGGCCCAGGCGCTCTACGACCGGGCCGGCTTCCAGCGGATCGGCGTGCGCCGGCGGTACTACCAGCCGGACGGCACCGACGCGCTCGTCCTGCGCCTCCGGCTCCGCGCGGACGTCCCGCTCGGCACGCCCTAGGCTCGCGGCCATGACAGCTCGCATCGCGATCGCGACCGCCGCGGAGTTCCCGGACCTCGACGAGGACGGTCCGGCCCTGCTCGCCGCGCTGGCCGAGCAGGACGTCGAGGCCGAGCCCGCGGTGTGGACCGACGACGGTGTCGAGTGGCAGTCCTACGACCTGGTGGTGGTGCGCTGCACCTGGGACTACCAGTCCCGGCACCGGGAGTTCCTCGACTGGGCCGACCGGGTCACCTCCGTCACGACGCTCGCGAACCCCGCCGACGTGCTCGCCTGGAACACGACCAAGACCTACCTGCGGGTCCTGCGCGAGGCCGGCCTGCCCGTGGTCCCGACCGACTGGCTGGACCCCGGTGACGCCTTCGTCGTGCCGCCGGCGGGGGAGTACGTCGTCAAGCCCGCCGTCTCGGCCGGTTCCCGGGACACCAACCGCTACGTCACGGGTGAGCACGACGAGCTCGCCACCGCCCACGTCGACGGGCTGCTCGCCGCCGGCCGGACGGTGATGGTCCAGCCCTACCTCGCCGAGGTCGACACCTACGGCGAGACCGCGCTGTTCTACTTCGCCGGGGCGTTCAGCCACGCCGTGCGCAAGGGCCCGCTGCTCACCCCAGCCATGGAGCTGGTCGCCGGTGCCTTCGCGCCGGAGACGATCGAGCCGCGCGAGCCCACCCCCGCCGAACGCGCCGCCGCCGAGCAGGTCCTGGACTCGCTCGCCGCGCTGGCCCCGGCGTCGCGGGAGCAGCTGGTGTACGCCCGGGTCGACCTGGTCCCCGGACCGGACGGTGCCCCGGTGCTGCTCGAGCTCGAGCTCGCCGAGCCGTCGATGTTCCTGGTCCACGACGGAACCGGAGGAACGGCGTCCGCGAAGCGCTTCGCGACGGCGATCCGCGCGGCGCTGGACGGGTGACGGTGCCGGGCATCGCCGACGAGCCCCTCGTCCTCGGCATCGAGACCTCCTGCGACGAGACCGGGGTGGGCCTGGTGCGCGGGCACACGCTGCTCGCCGACGAGGTCGCGAGCAGCGTCGACGAGCACGCGAGGTTCGGCGGGGTGGTCCCGGAGGTGGCCAGCCGGGCGCACCTCGAGGCGATGGTGCCGACGGTGCGGCGGGCGTGCGAGACGGCCGGGGTGTCGCTGTCCGACGTCGACGCCGTCGCGGTCACGAGCGGCCCCGGCCTCACCGGCGCGCTGCTCGTGGGCGTCGCCGCGGCCAAGGCCCTCGCGCTGGGTCTCGACCGGCCGCTCTACGGCGTGAACCACCTGGCGGCCCATGTCGCCGTCGACGGGCTCGAGCACGGGCCGCTGCCCGAGCCGTGCGTGGCCCTGCTGGTCTCGGGCGGCCACTCGTCCCTGCTCCGGGTGGACGACGTGACGTCCCGGGTCGTGCAGCTCGGCGCGACGCTCGACGACGCGGCGGGGGAGGCGTTCGACAAGGTCGCGCGCGTGCTGGGGCTGCCGTTCCCGGGCGGCCCGCACGTCGACCGCGAGGCGACGGCGGGCGACCCGGCGTACGTCACGTTCCCGCGCGGCCTGACCGGGCCGCGTGACCTGGTCGAGCACCGCTACGACTTCTCCTTCTCCGGGCTCAAGACGTCGGTGGCGCGCTGGGTCGAGGCGCGGACGCGTGACGGCGAGCCGGTGCCGGTGGCCGACGTCGCCGCCGCGTTCCAGGAGGCGGTCGTCGACGTCCTCACCCGCAAGGCGGTGCTCGCCTGCACCGAGCAGGGCATCGACCACCTGCTCGTCGGCGGCGGCGTCGCCGCCAACTCCCGCCTGCGGGCGCTCGCCCAGGAGCGCTGCGACGCTGCCGGCATCAGGCTGCGCGTCCCGCGGCCCGGCCTGTGCACCGACAACGGCGCGATGGTGGCGGCACTCGGCGCGGCCCTCGTGGCGCGCGGCGTGGCGGCGTCGTCGCTCGATCTGCCGGCCGACTCGTCGATGCCCGTCACCGACGTCGTCGCCGTCTGAGCCGGGATGACCGGCTGGCTGCTGCTCGTCGCGGCCGCGGTGCTGCTCGTCGGGGGCGCCGAGCTCTTCGTCGAGAACGCGGCGGGCGCGGCCCGGCGGCTCGGCCTCACGGTGGTGGCCGTCGGGGTGCTGCTCGCCGGCGCCGAGCCGGAGGAGCTGCTGACGGCCGTGATCGCGGCCGTCAACGACGAGCCGGGCCTGGCCATCGGCGACGCGGTCGGCGCGAACGTCACCATGCTCACCGCCTGCCTCGGCCTCGCCGCGCTGCTGCGCCCGCTGGAGATCGGGCACCGGGTGCGGCAGTACGCGGGGCTGTCCGCGGTCGCCGGCGTGCTCGCGGTCCTGGCGCTGCTCGACGAGCGGGTCGGCCGGGTCGAGGGCGGCCTGCTGCTCGCGGCCTACGTCGTGCTCGTGGGTCTCGTCTGGTGGCGGGAGCGCGAGCCGCCGGCCCTCGGAGAGCTGGCCGAGCTGGCCGGCGACGGGTTCGACGACGACGACGATGGCGACGGCGACGGCGAGACCCGCGGGGCAGGTGCGGCGCTGGGGATGGCGCTGGTGGGCGTCCTGCTCATGCTGCTCGGCGGCGACCTCGCGGTCCGCGGCGCGACCCTGGTGGTGGAGCGCATCGACCGCAGCGGCTCGGCCGTCGGGCTGACCGTGCTCGCGCTGGCGACGACCGCCGAGCTCTTCGCTCTGGTGCTCGTCGCGGCCCGCCACGACGTGCCGGAGATCGCGGTCGCCGGTGTCGTGGGGTCGGCCGCCTACAACGCGACCGCGACGCTGGGTGCCGCTGCGCTCGCGGCGCCGGTGCGCGCGGGCGGCGTCCTGGGAGCGGCGCTGCTGGCGGCGGTCCTGCCGCTGGTCCTGCTCGTCCTCTCCCGCGGGGCCCGGCTCGGCCGGCCGGCGGGAGCCCTGCTGCTGGCGGCGTACGTGGTCTACGTCGTCGTGGTGCTCCGCTAGACCGGCCGCACCAGGAGCACGGACTGCTGACCGGCGACCCGGGTCAGCACGACGGTCGCCTCGCTGTCACCGCGCAGCCGCAGCTGGCGGCGCAGCTCCTCGGGGGTCACGGCAGTCCCGCGCTTCTTCACCGTGACCCGGCCGACGCCCCGCTCGCGCAGGACGCCGCGCAGCCGCTTCACCCCGAACGGGAGGACGTCGGTCACCTCGTAGGCGCTGCCGAACGTCGTGTCCGGGCGCGCGTCGGTCGTCAGGTAGGCGATCGTCGGGTCGAGCAGGTGGCCGCTGACCAGCTCGGCGACCTCGGCGACCAGGCCGGCCCGGATCACCGCCCCGTCCGGCTCGAGCAGGTAGCGGCCGACGGGCCCGGCCGGCGCGGAGCGGGTGCCGTCGCCGGTGACGGTGGCGCCGGACGGCAGCAGGGTCGCCCGGCGGGAGACACCGGAGGACAGCGGGCCGCACCACAGGGCGCACTCCAGGACGTCGCCGCCGTCGGAGACCCACTCGGCCTCGGCGCCCGGTGGCAGCAAGGCGTGCGGCAGCCCGGGGGCGAGCTTGGCGCCGGTCGCGGGCAGCCGGGTGGCGAGGTCGAGGACGAAGGACAGCGGGGGCGACCAGTCCCGGGGGTCGAGCGCCCGGCCCCGGGGCCCGCGCCGCGCCGGGTCGACGAAGACCGCGTCGATGCCGGCGAGCGACGTGGCCGCGACGTCCTCGCACCGCACCTCGACGCGGTCCGCGAAGCCGAGCAGGGCCGCGTTGGCGGCGGCCACCTCGGCCGTCACCGGGTCATGGTCGACACCGACGACCCGCCCCACGCCGGCCCTAGCCAGTGCCAGCAGGTCGCCGCCGATCCCGCAGCAGAGGTCGGCCACCGACGCGGCACCGGCGAAGCGCGCCGCGTGGCGGTCGGCCACCGCCCGGCGGGTCGTCTGCTCGAGACCGGCCCCGGTCAGCCACATCCGGGCCGCGTCCGGGCCGAGCCGGGACCCGCCCCGCGCGCGCAGCCGGGACTGGGTCATCGCGGCGGCGGCCAGCGCGGCCGGGACCCCCTCGCGCCGCAGCCGCTCGGCGACGGCGAGTGCCCCGGACTCGTCGTAGGCCGGCAGGCGGGCCATCAGGGCCGCCCCCTCCGGCGTGAGGAGCGCCCGGACGTCGGCGGCCCCGGCAGGCTCCGGCACCGGCGGCATCGGGCGATCATCCCAGCAGCGCGGGTAAGGGTCGGGCCGGGACCTGCCGATAGGTGGTCGAACGGAGGTCCGATGACCACATCACTTCTCGACGGCCTGGACGGGGCGCCGGCCCCCTGGCCGCTCCCCGACGACGAGGCCGCCCGCGTCGCCGCCCTGCACTCGCTCGGCGTCCTCGACCAGCCGCGCCAGCCCGACCTCGACGCGGCCGCCCGGCTGGCGGCGTACGTCTGCGGGACGGCCACCGCGGTGGTGAACCTCATCGACAGTGCCCGCCAGTGGCAGGCGGCCGCCTACGGCTGCGAGCCCGGCGAGGTGCGTCGCGACGAGTCGATGTGCCAGCACACCGTGCTGGGCAGCGAGGTCCGTTACGCCCCGGACGCCAGGGAGGACGCCCTCTACGCCGACAGCCCGTTCGTGACCGGCCGGATCGGGCAGGTCCGCCTGTACGCCTCGGCGCCGCTGCTGACCCGCGACGGTCACGCCATCGGCTCCGTGTGCGCCTTCGACGACCGGGCGGGCCGGCTGGATGCCACCCAGCTCGGGCTGCTGCGTGACATCGCCGACCAGGTGATGGCGCTGTTCGAGATGCGCCGGATGGCGGCGGCGCTGGCCCGGGCGGCCGGGCGCGACCCGCTCACCGGGCTGGCGAACCGCCGCACCCTGGAGACCGCGGTCCGGGGCGCCGTGGCGCGCGCCGAGCGCGGCCTGGGCACCCCCTCGGTCGTCGTGATCGACCTCGACGGCTTCAAGGCGGTCAACGACTCCCTCGGCCACCAGGCCGGCGACGCGCTGCTGTGCGCGGTCGCGGACCGGCTGGTCGAGACCGCGCGCGGCGTGGACACCGTCGCCCGGCTGGGTGGTGACGAGTTCGTCGTCCTGCTCGAGCACACCGGCGGCCCGGGGGCCGGCGCCGCGCTCAGACGGCTGCGGCTGAGCCTCGACGGCGGGTTCACCGACCCGGGGGGCGAGCCCCTGCACGTGGGCGCCGCCCTGGGCATCACCACCTACCGCCCGGGGGACGGCGTGGCCTCCCTGCTGGCCCGCGCCGACGCCGAGATGTACGCCGACAAGGCCCGCCGCTCCGCCGGGCTCTGAGGAACCTGCCGCCCGGCGGGGCCGGCATTTAGCACTCGGGTTGACCGAGTGCCAGGTCTCGCCTAGATTCGGCGTTGGCACTCTCGAGGTGAGTGTGCCAACCAGAGCAGCAACGGCGTGGTCGACCACGGCCCGGCCCCCGCGACGGCGGGCCGAGGTGCGGACCCGCCTCGACGCTCGTGAGAACCGTGCGAGAGGGAGTCATGACGACGGCCACCAAGGTTGCCATCAAGCCGCTCGAGGACCGCATCGTGGTCCAGCCGTCCGACGCCGAGCAGACCACTGCGTCGGGCCTCGTCATCCCGGACACCGCGAAGGAGAAGCCCCAGGAGGGCACTGTTCTCGCCGTGGGTCCGGGCCGCTTCGAGGACGGCGCCCGTGTGCCGCTCGACGTTGCGGTCGGCGACACCGTGATCTACAGCAAGTACGGCGGTACCGAGGTCAAGCACGGCGGCGAGGAGTATCTCGTCCTGTCCGCGCGTGACGTGCTCGCCGTCATCGAGAAGTAGGACGACACCGCGGCCGCCCCTCGGGGCGACCTGCACGACGTCCCGCATCCGCGGGCCACTGACCGTGGCCTGCGGCCGGTGACATGACGACGCCCCGGGTGGCACCTGCTCCTTCCGGGGGCACGTGCCCCTGGGGCGTCGTCGTCCCGCCGACCACCCCGCGCGCCGACACCGGTCGCGCACCCCGGACCTGACGAAGGACACCACTGCAGATGGCCAAGACCCTCCAGTTCGACGACGCGGCGCGCAAGTCGCTCGAGCGTGGCGTGAACAAGCTCGCCGACGCGGTGAAGGTGACGCTCGGCCCGAAGGGCCGCAACGTCGTCATCGACAAGAAGTGGGGCGCCCCCACGATCACGAACGACGGTGTGACGATCGCCAAGGAGGTGGAGCTCGACGACGCCTTCGAGAACCTCGGCGCGCAGCTCGCCAAGGAGGTCGCCACGAAGACCAACGACGTCGCCGGCGACGGCACGACGACGGCCACCGTCCTGGCCCAGGCCATGGTCCGCGAGGGACTGCGCAACGTCGCCTCCGGCGCCAGCCCGGTGGGGCTCAACCGCGGCGTGGCCAAGGCCGTCGAGGCCGTGTCGGCCCGGCTGCTCGAGATGGCCCGTGACGTCGACGGCAAGGACGACATCGCCAAGGTCGCCAGCATCTCCGCCCAGGACCCGGCCGTCGGCGAGCTGATCGCCGACGCGTTCGACAAGGTCGGCAAGGACGGCGTGATCACCGTCGAGGAGGCCAACACCATGGGCCTCGAGCTGGAGTTCACCGAGGGGATGCAGTTCGACAAGGGCTACATCTCGCCGTACATGGTGACCGACCCCGAGCGCATGGAGGCCGTCCTCGAGGACGCCTACGTGCTCATCCACCAGGGCAAGATCTCGGCCGTCGCCGACCTGCTGCCGCTGCTGGAGAAGGTCATCCAGGCCGGCAAGCCGCTCGCCATCATCGCCGAGGACGTCGACGGCGAGGCCCTGTCCACCCTGGTCGTGAACAAGATCCGCGGCACCTTCCGCTCGGTCGCCGTGAAGGCGCCCGGGTTCGGCGACCGGCGCAAGGCGATGCTCGAGGACATGGCCGTCCTCACCGGCGGCCAGGTCGTGGCGCCGGAGGTCGGCCTCAAGCTGGACCAGGTCGGGCTCGAGGTGCTCGGCACCGCCCGACGCGTCGTCGTCACCAAGGACGACACGGTCATCATCGACGGCGGCGGCGAGAAGTCGGCCGTCGACGACCGGGTCCGCCAGGTCCGGGCCGAGATCGAGGCGACCGACTCCGACTGGGACCGCGAGAAGCTGCAGGAGCGGCTGGCCAAGCTGGCCGGCGGCGTCTGCGTCATCGGTGTCGGCGCAGCCACCGAGGTCGAGCTCAAGGAGCGCAAGCACCGCATCGAGGACGCGGTGTCGGCGACCCGGGCCGCGATCGAGGAGGGCATCGTCGCCGGCGGCGGCTCGGCCCTCGTCCACGCCGTCGCCGCGCTGGACGACCTCACGCTCGAGGGTGACGAGGCCACCGGCGCGGGCATCGTGCGCCGGGCGGCGGACGAGCCCCTGCGCTGGATCGCCGAGAACGCCGGCGCCGAGGGCTACGTCGTGGTGAACCAGGTCCGCGAGGCCGGCGTCGGCACCGGCTGGAACGGCGCCACCGGCAAGCTCGGCGACCTCGTCGCGCAGGGTGTCCTCGACCCGGTCAAGGTCACCCGCTCCGCGCTGCAGAACGCCGCGTCGATCGCGTCGATGGTGCTCACCACCGACACCCTCGTCGTGGAGAAGAAGGAGGAGGAGTCGGAGCCTGCCGGTGGCCACGGCCACGGCCACGGGCACAGCCACTGACCGGCTGACCGGCTGACCGGCTGACAAGCTGCTCCACCGCAACGCCACGCGGGCCCGGTTCCCTTCGCGGGAGCCGGGCCCGCTGTCGTCGGCGACCCGGCCGCCGCGGTCCGCGCTGCGCGGGCCGCCACCGGTCCGTACGGCAGGATCGGGGGATGCCGATCCGCCGCCGCTCCACGCCGGTGCCCGAGCCGGCCCTCGGGGTGGCCGCCGTGGCCCGCCGGCTCGGCGTCGCCGCCGGCACGCTGCGCACCTGGGACCGGCGCTACGGGCTGGGTCCCAGCGGGCACGAGCCCGGTGCGCGCCGGCGCTACACCGCGCTCGACCTCGCCCGCCTCGAGCTCATGCGCCGGCTGATGCTGCAGGGCGTGGCCGCGGCCGAGGCGGCAGCGGCCGCGGTGGCGGCGCGGCCCGGCGACCTCGCCGTCCCCGCGGACGCCGCGGGGGAGCGGGCGGGGGCCCCGGCCCCGTCCTGGAGCGCGGGACGACGCAGCGGCCCCCGCCCGCCACGGCCGGCGGGCGGCGGCCGGGTGGTGGCGGTGCGCGAGGCCGGCCCGGCGGCCCGCGGCCTGGCCCGTGCGGCCATGGCGCTCGACAGCGACGCCTGTGCCGCCCTCCTCCGGGCCGCGCTGGTCCGCTCGGGCGTGGTGCCCACCTGGACCGAGGTCCTGGTGCCGGTCCTCATCGGTGTCGGCGACCGGTGGCAGAGCACCGGTGCGGGCGTCGAGGTCGAGCACCTGCTCAGCGAGACCGCCGAGTCGGTGCTGCGCTCGGTCCCGGCGCCCCGGGCGGCGGTGAACTCCCGGCCGGTCCTGCTCGCCGCCCTCGAGCCGGAGGAGCACCGGCTGCCGCTGGTGGCGCTGGGTGCTGCGCTGGCCGAGCGGAAGGTGGGCACCAGGCTGCTCGGCGTGCGGCTGCCCGCACGGGCGCTGGGCCAGGCCGTGACCCGCACCGGCGCCCTGGCGGTGTTCCTCTGGGACCAGGGCGCGGGCGGCGAGCGGTCGGCACGGCTGCCCGACGGCGTCGAGGCGCTGGGTCAGGCCCTGCGACCGCGCCCGGTGCTCCTGCTGGGGGGGCCGGGCTGGGATCCCGACCGGGAGGGGCCGCGGGCCGCGTGGCTGCCGGACCTGGCCACGGCGGTCGAGGCGACCGTGAGCCTGGCCGGGGGCGCCGTGGCGGGGGTCGGGTCGCGGTAACGTCGCGGCCGACGCGCGCGGGACCGACCGGCGCCGACCACGAGTGAGGGGCAGCCGTGGCCGAGGAGCTCCCAGCGCTGCTGGTGGCCGGGGAGCGTGCCGCGTTCCACGGCCGGCCGGCCGCCGGCGTCGAGCCGCTGCAGCGTGCGGTGGCCGCGGCCACCGAGGCCGGGCTGGAGGCCGAGGCGGCCGGCGCCGGGTGGCTGCTGGGGGTGTGCCTGTCGGCCGCCGGCCGGTACGGCGGCGCGCTCACCGTGCTCGAGCCGCTCGTCGCCGGCCAGGGCAGCGCCGAGGGCCGGGTGCTGGGCGCCCTGGCCGCCACCACGGTCGCCTCCGTGCACCGGCAGCTGGGCCGGCACGCCGTGGCCCAGGGGTACGACGAGCACGCGCTGGAGAGCTCGGGCGGGGTCGGTGAGGCCGGGTTCGACGCCCTGCTCGGCCTGTCGGCCGACGCGGTGGGGCTCGGCGACGGCGAGACCGCGGCCGCCCGCGCGGCCGCCGCGGCCCACCTCGTCGGCGACCGGCCCGACTGGTGGCGCCAGCGGGTCCGGCTGGGCTGGGTGCGGGCCGAGGTGGCCCTGCTGGCCGGCCGGCCGGAGGAGGCGGTGGCCGCTGCCCGCGAGGCGGTGGACGGGGCGGAGCACGCGGGAGCACCCCGGCACGTGGCGAAGGGCCTGCTGTTCCAGGGGGTCGCCGAGGTGGAGTCGGGTCGCCCGGCCGAGGCCGCGACCGTGCTGCGCCGCGCCGGGCTGCTCGCCGAGAGCCTCGGGACGCTGCCGCTGCAGTGGCCGGCGCGCGCGGTCCTCGGTGCCCTGCTGGCCGAGGAGGCCCCCGAGGAGAGCGCCCGGGCGCTGGCCGGCGCCCGCCGCGCGGTGACGGCCATCGCCGACGACCTGCCGGAGCCCCTGCGCGCCGACTGGCTCTCCCGCCCGGACGTCGAGGCTCTGCTCGCGTCGTGACCCGGCCGGGCGGCCGTCACCCGGTCGCGGGACGGGTTCGGACAGATTCACCCCGATGGGTCAGGGTCGCCCGCGTACCTGCCGATGCATGGGGTGTGCGTCGGGAGAGGCCCGGCGCGGGAGGTGACCACCTGGCATGTCCACCGTCCTCGTCTGCGACGACTCGCCGCTGGCCCGCGAGGCGTTGCGTCGTGCCGTCGCCTCTGTCGCAGGCGTCGAGCGGGTCGTCGTCGCCGGCTCCGGCGAGGAGTGCCTCGTGCGCTTCAGCTCCGAGCGTCCCGACCTCGTCCTCGTCGACGTCCGCATGCCCGGGATCGGCGGTGTCGAGGCGGCCCGCAGGATCCTCGGCGCCGCACCGCAGACCGCCGTCATCATGATGACCATGGCCGAGGACGTCGAGGGCGTGGCCCGTGCGGTCAGCTCCGGCGCGCGCGGCTACCTCGTGAAGGACGCGTCCCGGGAGGAGCTCACCGCGATGGTCACCCATGCCCTCGCGGACGCCGCTGCGCGGCACGTACCGCGACCGCGCGCCGACGCCGAAGGCCTGCCCCCGCTGACCGAGCGTGAGCTCCAGGTGCTGCGCGGGATGGGTCGCGGCCGCAGCAACTCCGAGATCGGCAAGGAGCTCTACCTCTCCGAGGACACCGTGAAGACCCACGCCCGACGCCTGTTCCGGAAGCTGGGCGCGGCCGACCGCGCCCAGGCCGTGGCGATGGGTTTCCGGTGGGGGCTGGTGCGGTGACGGTGTGACCGTAACGTCGGACGGCCCGGAAGCGATCTCCAGGAGCACGGAGCCCGAGGGGTCCGCGGCGGTCGACCTGGGTTGGCTCGCCGCGCGTGCCGTGGAGGGGGACACGGCAGCGCGCGACGCTCTGCTCGCTCACGTGCGCCTCGTGGTCCACCGGTACTGCCGTGCACGACTGGGGCGGCTGCCCGGGAGCGAGCACGCCGCCGACGACGTGGCCCAGGAGGTCTGTCTCGCCGTGCTGTCCGCCCTACCGCGCTACCGGGACCAGGGACGACCCTTCGAGGCGTTCGTGTTCGGGATCGCCGCGCACAAGGTGGCCGACGTCCAGCGGGCGGCGGTGCGGGCCGCCGTGCCCACCGACGACCTGCCCGACAGCCCCGACGCCGGCCCCGGCCCGGAGGACCACGCGGTGCGCAGCAGCGAGGTTGCCACCGTGCGCCGCCTGCTCTCGCTGCTGCCCGACCATCAGCGCGAGCTGCTGCTGATGCGGGTCGCCGTGGGCCTCTCGGCCGAGGAGACCGGCGCGGCCCTCGGGATGTCCTCCGGTGCCGTCCGGGTCGCCCAGCACCGCGCACTGGCCAGGCTGCGCCTGCTCGCGGCGGCGGAGGTGGCCAGATGACCAGCATGGTGGGCCAGGGCTCGCCGGGGGACGACCTCGACCTGCTGGCCGTCTCGCGCGACGCCCACCTGGTCGACCGGCTGGCCCAGCGCGCGTCGCTCACCGAGGACGACGCCGTCGTGCGCCTGCTGGCCGCGCTCGCCGCGGACGTCGACCACGACCTGGACGCCATGCTCATCGCGCACGAGGACGAGACGCTGACCCGCGCGACCGCCTCGCTGACGCTGCTGCCCGCCTCTCGGCCGAGCGGCACCGGGCTCGGCCTGCGCGCCACGACGGTCGCCGTCGTGGTCGGCGCCACGCTCTCCCTGGGTGGAGTCGCCGCGGCGGTCACCGGCGACCCGCTCGCGCCGGTCAAGGGGATCTACGCGGCGGTCGCGGGCGACCAGCCCCGGCACGAGGCGAAGCGGGCGGCGCTGGAGGCCGGCCGGGCCGCGCAGCGCCAGATCCGGTCCGGTGACCTCTCCGGCGCGCGCGCCAGCCTCGACGCCATGACGGCCCGGCTCGGCAGCGGCGAGCTCACCGGCGGCGACCGGCGCTCGGTCGAGGCCCGGCTGGCCGGCCTCGAGGCGCGGCTGGAGCGCGCCGCGGCCAAGGCCGAGCAGGCCCGCGGGGCCGGCCCCGGCAAGGCCCCGGCCAAGGCCCCGGCCAAGGACCCGGGCAAGGCCCCGGGCAAGGCCGCGGCCAAGGACCCGGGCAGGGACCCGGGCAGGGACCCGGCCGAGGCCGCGGACAAGGACCCCGGATCGGGAAGGACCGATGCGGACCGGACCCGGCGCGACGACGGCGCGGGCAAGGGATCGGGCCAAGGATCGGGCAAGGGATCGGGCAAGGGATCGGACGAGGGATCGGACAAGGGGGCCGGCTCCGGGTCCGACCAGGGCTCGGGCACCGCGGGCAGCAAGGGCTCGGGCACGAACGGCAGGAAGGACGCGTCCGGCAGCAAGGGCACCGGGAAGGACGCGGAGCGCGCCCCCGCGCAGCCCCGCCCGACGGCGCAGGCCGGGCCGGCCGACGACGGCGGCGCCACGGTCGACGACGACGGCGCCGCCAAGGTCGACGGCCGCGACGCCCGGTAGCATCGGCGGGGTGACGGGCAGCCCCGAGGACCACACACCGTTCGCCCCGCTGGGGCTCACGTTCGACGACGTGCTGCTGCTCCCCGGCGAGACCGATGTCGTGCCGGCCGACGTCGACACCAGCTCACGCCTGACCCGTGAGATCTCGCTGAGCGTCCCCCTCGTCTCCGCGGCGATGGACACGGTCACCGAGGCGCGGATGGCGATCGCCATGGCCCGTCAGGGCGGGCTGGGGGTGCTGCACCGCAACCTGTCGATCGAGGACCAGGCCTACCAGGTCGACCTGGTGAAGCGGACCCAGACCGGGATGATCTCGAACCCGATCACCATCCACCCGAAGGCCACGCTCGAGGAGCTCGACGAGCGCTGCGGCGAGTACCGCGTGTCCGGCCTGCCGGTCGTGGACCAGGACCAGGTCCTGCTGGGGATCGTGACCAACCGCGACCTGCGCTTCACCCCTGTCGCGCAGTGGCGCACGACGCTGGTGAGCGACGTGATGACCCCCATGCCGCTCGTCACCGGGCACGAGGGCATCGAGCGTGACGAGGCCACCCTGCTCCTGCGCCAGCACAAGCGCGAGCGGCTCCCGATCATCGACGAGCAGGGCCGGCTGACCGGGCTCATCACGGTCAAGGACTTCGTGAAGTCCGAGCAGTTCCCCGATGCGTTGAAGGACGGCGACGGACGCCTCATGGTCGCCGCGGCCATCGGCTACTTCGGCGACGCGTGGGAGCGGGCGACGACGCTGGTGGAGGCCGGGGTCGACGTGCTGGTCGCCGACACCGCGCACGGGCACGTACGGCTGCTGCTCGACATGGTGCGCCGACTCAAGTCCGACCCGGCCACCAGCCACGTCCAGGTCATCGGGGGCAACGTCGCGACGCGTGCGGGCGCCCAGGCGTTCGTCGACGCCGGAGCCGATGCGGTCAAGGTCGGGGTCGGACCCGGCTCGATCTGCACCACGCGCCTGGTCACCGGCGTCGGGGTCCCGCAGATCACCGCCGTCCACGAGGCGGCGCTGGCCTGCCGCCCCGCCGGGGTGCCGGTCATCGCCGACGGCGGTCTGCAGTTCTCCGGCGACATCGCCAAGGCCATCGTCGCCGGCGCGGAGTCGGTGATGGTCGGGTCGATGCTGGCCGGGTGCGACGAGAGCCCGGGCGAGGTCATCTTCGTCAACGGCAAGCAGTACAAGTCCTACCGGGGCATGGGCTCCCTGGGCGCCATGTCCTCGCGTGGCAAGAAGTCCTACTCGAAGGACCGCTACTTCCAGGCCGAGGTCGACAGCGACGACAAGATCGTGCCCGAGGGCGTCGAGGGCAGGGTCGCCTACCGCGGCCCGCTGTCCGCGGTCGTCCACCTGCTCGTGGGCGGCCTGCGCCAGTCGATGTTCTACGTCGGCGCCCGGACGGTGCCCGACCTGCAGGAGCGCGGGAGGTTCGTCCGGATCACCTCGGCCAGCCTCAAGGAGAGCCACCCGCACGACATCCAGATGACCGTCGAGGCCCCGAACTACCACTCCCGCTGACCCCCACCCCCCCTGTGCGGCGACACACCGGACACGCCGACGCGGCGGTGTGCCGGCGCACCAGGGATCTTGAGAGGACCGAGGCGCCCCCGATGAGGACGACCGCATGACCGAGATCGAGATCGGCCGGGGAAAGCGCGGCCGGACGGCCTACTCCTTCGACGACATCGCCATCGTCCCGAGCCGGCGCACCCGGGACCCCGAGGAGGTCTCGGTCGCCTGGCAGATCGACGCCTACCGGTTCGAGATCCCTGTCCTCGCCGCCCCGATGGACTCGGTGGTGTCACCGGCGACCGCGATCGCCCTGGGGCGGCTGGGCGGCGTCGGGGTGCTCAACCTCGAGGGGCTCTGGACCCGGTACGAGGACCCGGAGCCGCTGCTCGCCGAGATCGCCGGCCTCGACGACGCCGAGGTCACCCGCCGGATGCAGGAGATCTACGACGCCCCGATCCGGCCCGAGCTCGTCACGGCGCGGATCGCCGAGGTGCGAGCCGCGGGGGTCACGGTGGCCGCTGCGCTCTCGCCGCCGCGCACCGCGTCGCTCTGGAAGACCGTGGTCGACGCGGGTGTCGACCTGTTCGTCATCCGCGGCACGACGGTCAGCGCCGAGCACGTGTCGGGCCGGGCGGAGCCGTTGAACCTCAAGCAGTTCATCTACGAGCTCGACGTTCCGGTCGTGGTCGGCGGCTGCGCGACCTACCAGGCCGCGCTGCACCTCATGCGGACCGGGGCGGCCGGCGTCCTGGTCGGCTTCGGCGGGGGAGCCTCGCACACGACCCGCTCGGTCCTCGGCGTCGCGGTCCCGATGGCCTCGGCGGTGGCCGACGTCCACGCCGCCCGGCGCGACTACCTCGACGAGTCCGGTGGCCGCTACGTGCACGTGATCGCCGACGGGGGAGTGGGGCTCTCCGGGGACGTGTCCAAGGCGATCGCCTGCGGCGCGGACGCGGTGATGGTCGGCTCGCCGCTGGCCCGGGCCACCGAGGCCCCCGGACGTGGGTTCCACTGGGGCTCCGAGGCCCACCACGGCGAGCTGCCGCGCGGCGAGCGGGTGCGGGTCGGCACGATCGGCTCCCTCGAGGAGATCCTGCTCGGTCCCTCGCGGGTGTCCGACGGCTCGATGAACATCGTCGGCGCCCTGCGCCGGGCCATGGCGACCACCGGCTACTCCGACCTCAAGGAGTTCCAGCGGGTCGAGGTCACGGTCGCCCGCTGACGTGGCGCGGGGCGGGCAAAGTCTTGGCAATTCGCCGGTCATGTGACATTTGCCCCTCTTGACGGTGTGATGTCCGTCACGCGAGGTTCCTCGACGGCCCACAGCAGGGTCGAACGTCGTCCTCACGAGGAGCTCGATGAGCCCGTCCTTCCGTCCCCGTCACCAGCGGGTGGCCGCCCGCGCCGCGACCGCCACCTGTGTCCTGGCCACCGCCGCGCTGCTGACGTCCGGCCTCGGCGTCCCCACCGCCGCAGCCGCCCCGTCGTCCCGGCAGGACACCGCGCGCGAGCAGGCGCGCTCCGCCGTGGACTCGCACGGCAAGGCACTGCGGGCCTCCGCCGACGACACGTTCGTCGCCCGCGACCGGGCCGTCCTCGACCAGGACGGCCGGGCGCACGTGCGCTTCGACCGCACCTACCGCGGGCTGCCGGTCCTCGGGGGCGACGTCGTCGTCCACCTGGACGGCGACGGTGCCTACGACGGGTCGTCGCTCACGCTCCAACGGCCCCTGGCGCTGGCCACCTCCTCGAGGATCGGCCGCGACGACGCCGTCTCGGCGGCCACCGCCGAGTTCGACGGCGTGGTGGACTCGACGCGCGCCCGGCGGGTCGTCGACGCGGTGGGGGCCGAGCCGGCACCGGCCTGGGAGGTCACGCTGACCGGGGTCCGGCCGGACCAGACGCCCTCGGTCCTGCACGTCGTCGTCGACGCCCGGACGGGTGAGGTGCGCCGGTCGGCCGACGAGGTCAAGACGGGCACGGGCAACTCGATGTATGCCGGCACCGTCACCATCGGGACCGGCGGCAGCCCGGGCGCCTACACGATGTCCGACTCGACCCGCGGCGGGAACTCCACGACCGACCTGCGTGGCGCCACCTCGGGGACCGGGACCACGTTCACCGACGCGGACAACGTCTGGGGCAACGGCAGCCCCAGCGACCGCGCGACGGCCGGGGTCGACGCCCACTACGGGGCCCAGGTCACCTGGGACTACTTCAAGAACGTGCTCGGCCGCAACGGGATCTTCGGGAACGGCACCGGGGCGCGGTCCCGGGTGCACTACGGCAACGCCTACGTCAACGCCTTCTGGGACGGCACCCAGATGACCTACGGCGACGGTGCGGGCAACACCCACCCGCTCACCGAGATCGACATCGCCGGGCACGAGATGACCCACGGCGTCACCGAGAACACGGCGAACCTCACGTACTCGGGCGAGTCGGGAGGTCTCAACGAGGCGACGAGCGACATCTTCGGCGCCGCGGTGGAGTTCTACGCCAACAACACCTCCGACGTGGGCGACTACCTCATCGGCGAGAAGGTCGACATCAACGGCAACGGGACCCCGCTGCGGTACATGGACAAGCCGAGCCGGGACGGCGCCTCGGCCGACTGCTGGTACTCCGGCATCGGCAGCATCGACGTGCACTACTCGTCCGGGCCGGCCAACCACGCGTTCTACCTGATGTCCGAGGGCTCAGGGGCCAAGACGATCAACGGGGTGAGCTACAACTCGCCGACGTGCAACGGCTCCACGGTCACCGGCATCGGGCGGGACGCCGCCAGCAAGATCTGGTACCGCGCGCTGTCGGTCTACATGACCTCGAGCACCAACTACGCCGGTGCGCGGACCGCCGCGGTCAAGGCCGCGACCGACCTGTACGGCGCCACGTCGTCGCAGTGCGCGGGTGTGGCCGCGGCCTTCAGTGCCATCAGCGTCGCGGGCACCACCTGCACGGCGCCTCCCCCGCCGAGCGGCGGGAACCTGGTCGCCAACCCCGGGTTCGAGTCCGGCGCCACCTCGTGGACCCAGACCGCGGGGGTCATCACCAGCGACGCGACCAAGGCGCACGCAGGGTCGTGGCTCGGCTGGCTGGACGGGTACGGCACCACGCACACCGACACGCTGTCCCAGACGGTGGCGATCCCGGCCGGCAAGAACAGCGCCACGCTGTCGCTCTGGCTGCGGATCGTGACGAGCGAGTCGGGCAGCACCGCGTACGACACGTTCAAGGTGCAGGTGGTCAGCGGTGCGACGACCACCACCCTCGGCACCTACTCGAACGTGCACGCCGGCGCGTACGCCCAGCGCACGTTCAGCCTGGCCTCGTGGATCGGCAAGACGGTGACGGTGAAGTTCGTGGGCACGGAGGACAGCTCGCTCGCCACGAGCTTCTACGTCGACGACGTGGCGCTGACCACCGCCTGAGCAGCGCCTGACCGGCGCCGGACCGCGGCGCCCCCACCCCGGCCATGCGCAGCCGGGGTGGGTGGCGCCGCACCGGCCGGTCAGGGCGCCGGCGCGAGCACCCACAGGACCTCGCACGGCTCGGAGCCGCTGGCGTTGCGCCAGGTGTGCGGCTCGCGCCCCGGGAAGGTGAACGCGTCGCCTGCGGCCAGCAGCTCGCTGCCGGTGGACAGGCTGACCTCGAGCTCGCCGCGCACGACGTAGACGAACTCGGTGTCGCAGTCGAGGGTGTACAGCTCGTCGCCGCCGGTCCCTCCGGCGGCCACCACGGAGTGGATGACCTGCACGTCGCCCTGCGTCCCCGGGGTCAGCAGGTACTCGGCCACGTCGCGTCCGCCGAAGTTGATCCGCCGGCCCTCGGCGGCGCGCACCACCGACGTGGCGGGGCTGTCGAACAGCTCACCGACGCGGATGCCGAGCACCTCGCAGACGGCGACGAGCGACGCGACCGACGGCGAGACCTCGTCGCGCTCGAGGCGGCTGAGGAAACCCTTGGTGAGCCCGGTCGCCTCGGCCACCTTCTCCAGGGTGAGGCCGCGCGCCGACCGCGCGGCGCGCAGCCGGCCACCGAGGGCCACCCCGCCGGCGGTGGCCTGCGCGACCCGGCGTGACCGCGCTGCCATCAGGGCTCCACCTGGAGCGCCACGGCACGCACCGGGGCGCCGTCCGCGCCCTCCAGCGCGATCGGCAGCAGGCACACGAGCGGGTCGTCGAAGTCGATGCCCCCCAGGCCCCGGAGGTTCTCGCTGATCACGCCGCCGACCCCGGCGACCAGGTGGTGGCAGGGATAGCCGACCCCCGGGTGCCGGTCGTCCGGGGTCTCGTCGAGGTTGATGGCGTCGATGCCGATCGTGCGCACGCCGAGGTCGAGGATCCGGCGGCAGGCGCCGGCGTCGAGGTAGGGGTGGTCGAGGTAGGCGTCGGTCCCGTAGTGCGCGGACCACCCGGTCCGCAGCAGGACGACCGCGTCCGGGCCCAGCCGGCCGGCCACCGGCTCGACGTGCGACCAGTCGACGACCCCGCGCGGGCCGAGACCGCGGGCGTCGACCACCACGCCGGGGCCGACGAACAGCCGGAGGTCCATGGCGTCGATCCGGTCGCCGTCCTGCGCGAAGTGGAAGGGCGCGTCGACGTGCGTCCCGGTCTGCGAGCCCATGCTCAGCGACAGCAGGTTGAAGCCGTCCGCGGCGATCGTGCTGTGCGGCTCCAGCCGGGGCTGCGGGTCGCCCGGGTAGACCTGGGTGCCCGGGCCCACCGGCACCGACAGGTCGACCACCCGGAGGACGCGCACGCGGGCATCCTCTCGCGCCGCGCGGCGCGCAACAAGTGTTGCTCTACACGAAACTTGGGTCTAGCCTCCCCGCTCAGGACCTCGGGGCCGGACCACGCGAAGGCAGGGACACCATGAGCGGAGCCAGCACGGCGGGCGCCAGCCGACCGCCGAGGATCACCGAGGTCGAGACGCACGGCATCGACACGATCCCGGCCGGGCACCGCAGCTCCCGCCCCCTGGACCTGTTCCGGATCCAGTTCGGCGGCGCCAACACCTTCGCCACGATCATCCTGGGCACCTTCCCGGTCCTGCTCGGCCTGTCGTGGTGGCAGGCCGTGGCCGCGACCGGCGTCGGTGTCGTCGTCGGGGCACTGATCCTCATGCCGATGGGCCTGTTCGGCCCGCGCACCGGGACCAACAACGCCGTGTCCTCGGGTGCGCACTTCGGGGTGCGTGGCCGCGTGCTCGGCTCGTTCCTGTCCCTGCTCACCGCGATCGCGTTCTACTCGATCTCGGTCTGGGTCAGCGGCGACGCCCTCGTCGGTGCGCTCGGGCGGCTGTTCGGCATGCCGGACAACGACGGCGTCCGCGGGGTCATCTACGCGGTCCTCGGTGCCCTGGTCATCGTCGTCGTGGTCTACGGCTACCAGTTCATGCTCGCCGTGAACAAGGTCGTCGTCGTCGCGAACACGGCGCTGATGCTGCTGGGCATCGTGGCGTACGCCTCGGTGTTCGACCCGGGCTACGACCCCGGTCCCGAGGCGTACGCGCTCGGGTCGTTCTGGCCGACGTTCGTCCTCTCCGCGCTGATCGTCATGGGCAACCCGATCTCGTTCGGGGCCTTCCTCGGCGACTGGTCGCGCTACATCCCCGACGGCACGTCGACGCGTCGCCTGCTCGGCGCGACGCTCTCCGGCCAGCTGGCCACGCTCGTGCCGTTCCTGTTCGGCGTCGCGACGGCGACGATCGTCGCGGGCGAGGCGGACTACGTCGTGGCGCTGATCCAGGTCTCGCCGGCCTGGTACACGGTCCTGCTCGTGGCGATCGCGTTCCTCGGCGGCATGTCGACCGGCGTCACCTCGCTGTACGGCACCGGCCTCGACTTCTCCTCGGTGTTCCCGCGGCTGAGCCGGGTGCAGGCCTCGCTGTTCATCGGCAGCCTGGCGTTCGTCTTCATCCTGGTCGGCCGACTGGTCTTCGACCTGATCGCGAGCGTCAACGCCTTCATCGGTGCCATCGTCATCGCGACCACGCCATGGATGGTCATCATGACCATCGGGTACGTCGTGCGCCGCGGCTACTACTCGGCCGACGACGTGCAGGTGTTCAACCAGGGCCGCACGGGTGGCGTGTACTGGTTCTCCTCGGGAGTCAACTGGCGAGGCATCCTCGCCTGGCTGCCGGCCGCCGTGGTCGGCCTGCTGTTCGCGAACTTCCCGCCGCTGATCGAGGGCCCGTTCCGCAACGCCGCCGGCGGAGTCGACGTCAGCCTGCCCGTGACCATCGGGCTGGCCGCCGTGATCTACCTGGCTCTGCTGTTCCTGGTCCCGGAGCCGCGCTACGTCTTCGGCCCGGACGGTCCCCGCTTCGTCCCGGCGGCCGACGGTGAGCCCCCGGCGGTCCGCGACGACCCCCGCGCGTCGCGCCACCGCACCCGGGGTGCGCGGACCGAGCCGGAGGCGTCCGCGCGGGAGACGGTGTGAGCGACCCGCTGGAGCAGCCGCGGCTCGAGGTCGACGGCCGCGTGGGCCAGGTGGACGCGACCGTCGTGCCGCGGTTCGCCGGCCCGGCGACCTTCGCGCGGCTGCCCCGCGCGGACGAGGTGTCCGACATCGACGTCGCGGTCGTCGGCGCGCCCTTCGACGCGGGCGTCAGCTACCGCCCGGGGGCCCGCTTCGGCCCGGCGCACGTCCGGGAGTCCTCGCGTCTCCTCCGGCCCTACAATCCGGCCGCTGACGTCTCGCCCTTCGCGGCGCAGCAGGTCGTCGACGCCGGCGACCTGGCCCTGAACCCGTTCGACATCGAGGAGGCGATCGGCCAGGTGCACCGCGGCGCCCGCGCCGTCCTCGAGCGGGCCGACCGGCTCGTCACCGTCGGCGGTGACCACACGGTCGCGCTGCCCCTGCTCCGCGCCGTGACCGAGAAGGTCGGCGGGCCGGTCGCGGTCGTGCACTTCGACGCGCACCTGGACACGTGGGAGACCTACTTCGGCGCGGCGTACACCCACGGCACGCCCTTCCGGCGTGCCTCGGAGGAGGGGCTGATCGACAAGGAGGCGTCGCTGCACGTCGGCATCCGCGGCCCGCTCTACTCCCCGTCGGACCTGCCCGAGGACAGCGACCTCGGGTTCCAGGTCGTGCACGGGGTCGAGATGGACGACCTCGGCGCGCGCGGGGTGGTGCAGCGGATCCGCGACCGGGTGGCCGGACGTCCGGTCTACGTCTCGGTCGACATCGACGTCCTCGACCCCGCGTTCGCCCCCGGGACGGGCACACCGGAGGCCGGCGGGATGACCAGCCGTGAGCTGCTGGCGGTGCTGCGCGGCTTCGCCGACCAGGACCTGGTCGGGGCCGACGTCGTCGAGGTCGCCCCGGCATACGACCACGCGGAGATCACCGGGATCGCCGCCTCCCACGTCGTCTACGAGCTCGTGTCGGCGATGGCGGTCCGGGCCGGTGGCCGGCCGTGACCGGGGTGACCACCGAGGTGCTCCGGGTGGCGGCCGGGCTGGTCGCCGCCTTCGGGCGGCACGACACCGAGGCGTACTTCGCCTGCTTCGCCGAGGACGCGACGTTCGTCTTCCACACCACCGACCATGTCCTCAGGTCACGGGCGGACTACGAGCGGCTGTGGCGCGCCTGGGAGGCCGAGGACGGCTTCCACGTGCAGTCGTGCGAGTCGACCGAGCAGCGGGTGCAGGACCTCGGTGACACCGCGGTGCTCAGCCACCGGGTCCGCACCACGGTCCGGACGAGCGCCGGCGAGGAGAGCGTGCGCGAGCGGGAGACCATCGTCTTCGCCCGGCGCGGCGGACGCTGGCTCGCCGTCCACGAGCACCTCTCGCCCGACCCGGGCGCCGCCGCCACCCGGGCCTGATCAGGCCGGCTACCGAGCGGTAGCGTCCTGGCCATGGGGCCACCCGCCGCGCTCGCGGCGCTGACCGCCGACGTCGTGGCTGCTCCCGGGGCCGCGCGCACGACGACGTGCGCGCCGTTCACCGGGATGCCGCTCGCCGACCTGCCGGTCTCGACCCCGGCCGACGTGGCCCGGGCCTACGACGTGGCCCGCGCCGCGCAGGAGCGCTGGGCCAGGACGCCGCTGCGGCAGCGCACCGCGGTCCTCCTGCGGCTGCACGACCTGGTCCTCGACCGGCAGGACGAGGCGCTCGACCTGGTGCAGCGGGAGACCGGGAAGGCGCGCCGGCACGCCCTCGAGGAGCTGCTCGACGTCGCCCTGACCGCCCGTCACTACGCGAGGTCGGCGGCCCGCTACCTGGCACCGGTGCGCCACCCCGGGGTCGTCCCGCTGCTGTCGGCCGCTCACGAGCTGCGCCACCCCAAAGGTGTCGTGGGTGTCGTCTCGCCGTGGAACTACCCGCTGACCCTCGCGGTGTCCGATGCCATGCCCGCCTTCGTGGCCGGCAACGCCGTGGTCCACAAGCCCGACACCCAGACGGCGCTGACCGCCCTGTGGATCCGGGCGCTCGCGGTCGAGTCGGGGCTGCCGCCCGACCTGTGGCAGGTGGTGGTCGGCGACGGGCCGGTGGTGGGGCGGGCGGTGGTCGACGGCGGCGACTTCGTCTGCTTCACCGGCTCGACGACGGTCGGCCGGGAGGTGGCCGAGAGGTGCGCCCGCCGACTGGTCGGCTGCTCGCTCGAGCTCGGCGGCAAGAACCCCATGCTGGTCCTCGACGACGCCGACCTCGACCGCGCCGTCGAGGCTGCCGTCCGAGACTGCTTCAGCAACGCAGGACAGCTCTGCGTCTCGATCGAGCGGGTCTACGTCGCCGACTCGGTGCACGACGAGTTCGTCGACCGCTTCACCGAGCGGGTGCGCGGGCTGAGGCTCGGCTCGTCGCTGGACTACGAGCCGGAGATGGGCTCGCTCATCTCGGCGACCCAGCTGGAGCGCGTCGGCGCGCACGTGGAGGACGCCGTGGCCAAGGGCGCGCGGGTGCTCGCCGGTGGCCGTGCCCGACCTGACCTCGGGCCGTACTTCTACGAGCCGACCCTCCTGAGCCACGTCACGGAGGAGATGACGCTGTGCCGGACGGAGACGTTCGGTCCGGTCGTCGCGGTACGCCCGGTGCGTGACGACGACGAGGCGGTCGCGCTGGCCAACGACTCGGAGTACGGCCTGAACGCGTCGATCTGGACGCGCGACCTCGCGCGCGGCCGGCGCCTGGCGGCGCGGACCCGCACCGGGACGGTGACGGTGAACGAGACCTACGCGGCCGCCTGGGGGGCGACCCGGGCACCGATGGGCGGCGTCAAGGACTCGGGACTGGGGCGGCGCCACGGTCGCGAGGGGATCCTCAAGTACACGGAGCCGCAGACGGTCGCGGTCCACCGGCTCGCCGGGCTGGCACCGCCGCCCGGCGTCGGGTGGGACCGCTGGGCGCAGGGGTTCACCGTGTCGCTGCGGGCCCTCAAGGCCCTGGGCCGGCGGTGACCGGGGACGGCGCCCCGCACGGTCCCGACTACGACGTCGTGGTGGTCGGCTCCGGGTTCGGCGGGTCGGTGGCGGCCCTGCGGCTGGCCGAGAAGGGCTACCGCGTGCTGGTCCTCGAGGCCGGCCGGCGGTTCGCCGACCACGAGTTCGCGAGGACCTCGTGGGACCTGCGCCGCTGGCTGTGGGCGCCACGGCTCGGCTGCTACGGCATCCAGCGGCTGCACCGCCTCCCCGGCGTGACGGTGCTGGCCGGTGCCGGCGTCGGTGGCGGCTCGCTGGTCTACGCCAACACCCTCTTCCGCCCCGACGAGGCCTTCTACGACGACCCGCAGTGGCGCGACGTCACGGACTGGCGTCGCGAGCTGGCCCCGGCGTACGACCTGGCCGGCCGGATGCTCGGGCTGACGCGCAACCCGACCACGACCGCTGCCGACGTCGCCATGCGGCAGGTCGCCGACGACATGGGCGTGGGCCACACCTTCTCGCTGACCCCGGTCGGCGTCTTCTTCGGCGAGCAGCCCGGGCGCACGGTCGAGGACCCCTACTTCGGCGGCTCCGGGCCCGCGCGCACCGGCTGCCTGCAGTGCGGCGAGTGCATGACCGGCTGCCGGCACGGCGCGAAGAACACGCTGGTGAAGAACTACCTCTGGTTCGCCGAACGGCTCGGGGTCGAGATCCGGCCCCTCACGACGGCGACAGGTCTGCGCGAGTGCCCCGGGGGCTGGCAGGTCGAGACCGCGCGCAGCGGCGCCTGGCTCCCGCGCCGCGGCAGGCGCACCGTCTCCGCCGCGCACGTGGTGCTGGCCGCCGGGACGTACGGCACCCAGCGGCTGCTGCACCGGATGCGCGACGCCGGCCGGCTGCCGCACCTGTCGCCCCGGCTGGGCGAGCTGACCAGGTCGAACTCCGAGTCGCTGCTGGGCGCCACGTCGCGACGCAGGGACGTGGACTTCACCCGGGGCGTGGCGATCACCTCGTCGTTCCGCCCGGCGCCGGACACCCACGTGGAGCCGGTCCGCTACGGCCGCGGCTCCAACGCGATGGGCCTGCTGTCGGTGAGCCTGACCGACGGTGACGGGCCGCGGCCGCGGCTGCTGGGCTGGCTGGGTGACCAGGTCCGGCACCCGGCGACGCTGCTGCGCACGCTGCGGGTCCGGCGGTGGTCGGAGCGGACGGTCATCGGGCTGGTCATGCAGTCGGTCGACAACTCGCTGGTGGTGTCCGGCCGCCGGCGGCTCGGGGTCTGGGGCCTGACCAGCCGGATGGGGCACGGCGCGCCGAACCCCTCGTGGATCCCGGTCGGCAACGAGGTCGTCCGCCGGCTCGCCGTCGTGATCGGCGGCGACCCCGGCGGGAACGCCGCCGACCTGCTCGGGTCGCCCCTCACCGCGCACTTCCTGGGCGGCTGCGTCATCGGTGCCGACGCGTCGCGCGGTGTCGTCGACGGCTGGCACCGGGTGTTCGGGCACCCTGGGCTGCACGTCGTCGACGGGTCGGCCGTCTCGGCCAACCTGGGCGCGAACCCCTCGCTCACCATCGCCGCCCAGGCCGAGCGGGCCATGTCCTTCTGGCCCGCGCGCGGAGGCGCCGACCCGCGCCCGCCGCTGGGGTCCGGCTACCGGACGGTGCCGCCCGTGCCCGCGTCGGACCCGGCCGTCCAGGGCATGACCCTGGCGTGAGCCTCCTCCTCGGTTGGTCCGAGTCCGACGTCCCCGACCTGACCGGCCGCCGCGCCGTCGTGACCGGTGCCTCGTCCGGCCTCGGGCTGGAGACCGCCCGGGCGCTGGCGGCGAAGGGGGCGTCGGTCGTCATGACGGCCCGGGACCCGGTCCGGGGGGAGGCCGCCGTCCGCCGGGTGCGGGCAGCCGTCGCCGGGGGCGACGTGCAGGCCGGTCTGCTCGACCTCGCCGACCTCGACTCGGTGCGGGCCTTCGCCGCGGACCAGCCGCCGCTGGACCTGCTGGTGAACAACGCGGGGGTCATGGCGCTGCCGGCCCGGGAGGTCACCCTCGACGGCTTCGAGCGGCAGGTGGGCACGAACCACCTCGGCCACTTCGCCCTCACCGGCCTGCTGCTGCCGGCGCTGCTGTCGCGGCCCGGTGCACGAGTGGTGACGGTGTCGAGCATCGTCCACTGGTCCGGTGTGATGACCGTCGACGACCTCATGAGCGAGCAGCGGTACGACCCGTGGCAGGCCTACGCGCGGTCGAAGCTGGCGAACCTGCTGTTCGTCCACGAGCTGGACCGGCAGGTCCGGGCCGCCGGCGTGGACCTGGTCGGTGTCGCGGCCCACCCCGGCTACGCCCGGACCAGGCTGGTCGCGAACGGCCCGGCCCGGGGCAACCCCGTCCTGGGTGCGTTCTTCCGGGCCGGAACGGCTCTGGTGGCGCAGAGCGCGCGCAGCGGGGCGCTGCCCCAGCTGCGTGCCGCCACCGACCCCGCGGTACGCGGGGGCGACTACCTCGGCCCGCGGCTCCTCGGCTGGCGGGGCCGGCCGGTGCGCTCGCGGCGGGCGGCGGCGGCCCGCGACGACGCCTCCGCGACGGCCCTCTGGGCCGAGTCGGAGCGGCTGACCGGCGTCCGGTTCGACGCCCTGCAGCCGGCCGGGCGCTGACGTCGTGCGCTGCCACCGGCGGGCAGGAGAAGGGCGAGGACTGGCTCCCCTGCTCCGATCACCAGCCCTCGCCCATCCCCACTTCGACGCCCGGGCCGGGACCGGATTGCCGTCGGGCCGACTTTTTTCGGGCAGGTCAGCGCACGCTGGGAGCGGTCTCCCCCTCGGGCACGGCATCGGCCCGCCAGGACTCCCACAGGGCCGCGTACGCCCCGCCCGCCCCGACCAGCTCGTCGTGGCTGCCCAGCTCGCTGACCAGCCCGTCCTCGACGACGGCGACCCGGTCGGCGTCGTGCGCGGTGTGCAGCCGGTGGGCGATCGCCACCACCGTCCGGCCGGCGAGGACCGCGCCCAACGACCGCTCGAGGTGCCGGGCGGCCCGCGGGTCGAGCAGCGAGGTGGCCTCGTCGAGCACCAGCGTGTGCGGGTCGGCCAGCACCAGCCGGGCCAGCGCGAGCTGCTGGGCCTGGGCGGGTGTCACCGCGCGGCCGCCGGAGCCGACCTCGGTCGCCAGCCCCTCCGGCAGGGCGAGCACCCAGTCGAGGGCGTCGACGGCCCCGAGCGCCGCCCGGAGGTCGCCCTCGTCGGCGTCGGGGCGGGCCAGCAGCAGGTTCTCGGCCACGGTGCCCACGAAGACGTGGTGCTCCTGGGTGACCAGCACGACGTGCCCGCGCAGGTCGTCGAGCGGCAGGTCGACGAGGGGGACCCCGCCGACGGTGACCGACCCGGTCCGGGGCGGGTGGATGCCGGCCAGCAGCCGCCCGAGCGTCGACTTCCCGGCGCCCGACGGCCCGACGACCGCGAGCCGCTCGCCGGGGCGCAGGTCCAGGTCGATCCCGTGCAGGACGTCGCGGTCGCCCCGGTAGGCGAAGCGCACGCCGGAGACCCGGACGTGCTCGTCGGCCGGCGCCGCCTCGGTCGCCACCCGGTCGTCCGGCACCTGCTCGACGCCGAGGATCCTGGCCAGCGCGGTCGCCCCCACCTGCACCTCGTCCAGCCAGGAGACCAGGCGGTCGACCGGGTCGACCATCTGCACGGCGTAGAGCGTGATCGTGGTGACCGCTCCGAGCGAGGCGCGCCCGGTGGACACCAGCCAGCCCCCCCACAGGAGGCTGAGGGTGACGGGGATCGCGTAGGCGAGCTCCATGGTCGGGAAGAAGGCGGTGCGCAGCCGCAGCGTGTAGCGCTCGGCGGCGTAGGCGTCGGCGAGGTCCTCCTCGAGCCGCGCGGTCCGGCCGCGGCCGAGGCCCAGCGCCTCGACGGTCCGGGCGCCGTCGACCGTCTCGGCCAGGGACCCGTTGAAGGCCGCGTAGCACTCCCGCTCGGCGAGGTAGCCCTCCGGTGCCCGGCGCAGGTACCAGCGGGTGCCGAGCGCGATCAGCGGCGCGCCCGCGAGCAGCGGCAGCGCCACCAGCGGCGCCAGGACGAAGGCCGCCGCCACCGTCATCAGCACGGTGAGGCCGGCGACGAGCACCTCGGGCACGGCGAAGCGCACCGTGCGCGCCAGCGCCTCGACGTCGCCGGTGCTGCGGGTGACCAGGTCACCCGTCCCGGCCCGCTCCACGGCGCTCAGCGGCAGCCCGAGGACCCGTTCGAGGTACCGCTCCCGCAGGCGGGCGAACACGGTCTCGCCCAGCACGAACGCCGAGCGGCGGGCCCACCAGGTGAAGGCGGTCTGGGCGACGAGGGCGGAGGCGAGCAGCAGGGCCAGCCGGTCGACGTGGGTGGCCGTGGTCCCCGAGCGCACCGACTGGACGATCTCGCCGAGCAGCAACGGGCCGGCCAGGCCGGCGAGGGCGGCGAGCCCGTTGAGCGCGAGCATGCCGAGCAGCGGCCGGCGGTGGCTCGCCAGGAGCTGCCGGGCCTGGTCACGCACCTGGCCGGCGGAGGCGACCGGCAGGGTCTCGACCGGCTGGTGCCTGCGCAGGGGCGGCCGGTCGACCCCGGCCCGGCCCTTCCGGGTGCGCCTCACTGCTCCTCCCCCCGAGTGACCGTCTCCCGGTAGCCGGGGTGGGTGGCGAGCAGGTGCCGGTGGCTGCCGGTGGCCACGACCCGGCCCGCGACGAGGAAGGCGACCTCGTCGCAGACCCCCAGCACGAGGGGGCTGGCGGTCGTCACGACCGTCGTGGGCGGGTCGACGCGCCCGGCCCCGTGCCGGGCCTCGCGCAGCCGCTCCGCGACCAGCACCTCGGTGTGGGCGTCCACCGCGCTGGTCGGCTCGACGAGGACGAGCACGTCGCTGTCGGCGAGCACGGCGCGGGCGAGCGCGAGGCGCTGCCGCTGCCCTCCGGAGAAGCCGCGTCCGGCCTCGTCGACCTGCGCGTCCAGGCCGTCGGGCAGCGCCTCCAGGACGTCGCCGGCGGCGGCCACGTCGACGGCGCGCAGCAGCGCGGTGTCGTCCGCGGCGCCGCCCCACGGGTCCAGCTCGTCGCGCAGCAGGCCGGTGAACAGCCGCGGCTCCGCCTCGGAGACCAGCACGCGTCGTCGAACCGTCCGCAGCGGCAGGTCGGCGAGCCGGGTGCCGCCCAGCGTGACCTCGTCGTCGGCCGTCATCCGGGCCAGCCGCAGCGCCAGGCCCGCCGAGTCGTCGGGGTCGGCGCTGACGACGCCGAGCAGGCGGCCCGGCTCGACGTGCAGGCCGGAGCGCGGGTCGTCGAGGGCCACCCGCAGCGGCGGCTCCTCGGCGGGGGTCGCAGGGTCGGTGATCTGCGGCCGGGTCTCCAGCACCGCGACGATGCGCCGGGCGCCGACCAGCGACCGGGTCAGCCGGTCGGCCGCCTCGACCGCGGTCCGGATCGGGATCACGAGGAAGAACGCGTACCCGTAGAACGCGACGACGTCGCCGACGTCGACCGTGCCCTCCAGGGCGAGCCTCGCACTGAGCCAGGTCACGACGACGAGGAACACCCCGGGGAGCAGCACCTGCGCGGAGTCGAGGGTGGCCTGCGGGTTGGCCACGTGGACGCCGGCGCGGCGCAGCTGCTCCGAGCGGTCCCGGTAGCGGGCCAGGAAGGCCGGCTCGCCGCCGATGCCGCGCAGGACGCGCAGGCCGGCGACGGTGTCTGCGCCGAGGGCCGTCAGCCGGCCGGCGACCTCGCGCTGGGCGGCCTGCCGCCGCTGCAGCGGGCGCAGCAGCGGTCCGAGGAGCAGCACCATCGCCGGCACCCCGAGCAGCACGACCGAACCCAGCAGCACGGAGGTGCGCAGGAGCAGGACCGCCACCACGCCGTAGGAGACCACCGCCCCGGCGAACCTGGCGGAGACGTCGAAGGCGCCCCCGATGTGCAGCGCGTCGTTGGTGGCGGCCGAGACGACCTCGCCGGTCGGCAGCCGGGCCCGGATGGCCACACCGACCTCGGCGCTGTGCCGGCCCAGCAGCTGCATCGAGCGGAACGAGGCGCACAGCCAGTTCGTGACGGCGATCCGGTGGCGCAGGATGCCGAACACGGCCTGCACCACGGCCAGGCCCAGCACGACCAGCGACCATCGGCCGGCAGCGCCCAGGTCGCCCTCGGCCACCCCGGACTGCAGGCCGCGGCCGATGGCGGCCGGCACCAGGGCCTGGGCCACCATCCACACGACGCCGTAGACGACGCCGACGGCCAGGGTGTCCAGCTGCCGGCTCCCGGTCCAGAGCAGGAACCGCGCCGGTGACCTCAGGTCCGGGGTCCCGGGGTCGTCGTAGGGAAGGCGGCGCACGATGATCGACGGTACGGCGTGCCACCGACCGGGCGACACCGGGTTTCGTCGCGCCAGGGGTCCGGGGTGCTAGGCGCGGGGGGCGACGCGCCGGCGGGGCCGCGCGACCACCGCGGCGGCGAGGAGCGTCAGCAGCACGACCAGCGAGGTCAGCGACAGGGCGAGGCCGGCGCGCTCGACCCCGCCGAGGCGGTAGTCGAGCACGATGCGCATCCGGCCGTGGTCCTCCGGCAGCTGCACCCACATCATGCCTGGCCCGGCCGACCGGATCGGGAGCTCGCGACCCCCGGTGGTCGCATGCCAGTCGGGGGCGAGGTGCTCCTTCACCAGCACGCCGCGCGCCCGCGGCCCCACGACGACCGTGCGGTGCTCGGAGCTGACGAACCGCGCCCGCGCGCGGACGGGCCGGGTCGGCGTCGCACCGAGCAGGTTTCCGAGCAGCCGTCCCTCGGCGGCCGCGCGCTGGTCGGCTGCGTGGTACGGCAGCGCGAACCCTTCCCAGGTCACGCTGCCGCGCCCGAGGCCGCGGGTGGCGGTGACGACCGACCTGCCGCTGCGCAGCACCGCCCGACCCGCGGGTGACAGCTCGCCGGCCTGGACCTCCCAGCTGCCGGAGCCGGCGTAGGACGGTGCGCCGAACGCGTCGGTGTCGACCCCGGTCAGAGCGGGTCCGCCGCCGGACCGCCAGTCCCACGACCCGATCACCGTGCGACGCGACAGCGACGAGACGGGCAGCAGACCGTGGTCGGCCCGCAGCAGCTGTGCCGTCGGACCGTCCGTGTCGGAGTCGGCCACCACGACGTGGCCCCCGAGGGCGGTGTACCGGCGCAGGGCCGTGGCCGCGTCGTCGGCGTCGCCCAGGTCCCCGCCGTACAGCAGCACCGTGTCGAACGGGGCCAGGTCGTCGGCGGTCGTGCCCGCGAGGCCCTCCGGTCCCCGCAGCGGCACCAGCTCGTCGCTGCCGACGTCGGCCTGGGCCAGCGCGCGCAGCACGAGGTCGTAGTGCTGCTGGTCGCCGACCACCAGGACGGTGGGTGCGCGCGTGGCGGAGACCACCGCACCCGCATCCCGCACCGCGAACGTCGCGAACGGCGATGCCGTGGCCGGTGCCTCGGTGAGGCGAGGGTCGGCCCGCGCCCAGTCCAGGGGAGCTGCCGTCGGGTCGGCCAGCACCGTGCCCACGGCGTTCCAGTCGAGCAGGAAGTGGCGCACCTCGTCGGACTCGGCGGGGTCGCCCGTCAGGGCCGTCTCGAGCCACACCTGGTAGTCCTGCTGCAGGTTCCCGTGGTCCCGGTAGCCGCGGGTCTGTGGCAGCGTCGACACGGCGTTGAGGACACTGCTGGTGGCGTCGGTGTTGACGGCGACGCGGTGCTGGTGGCCATGGGTGTCGTCGGGCAGGCCGGAGACAGCGCGCAGGGCGGTCTCGCGCGAGCCGTTGTCGCGGGCGCCCGTCGGCAGCGCGGCGGCCGTACCGACCAGCCCGCCGAGGGCCAGGACGGCCAGCGCCGCGAGCAACGGCGTCCGCAGCCGGCGATGGTCCCACCCGCGCCGGCGGTGCAGCACGAGCCCCAGGCCGACACCCAGGACGCACGCCAGCAGCCAGGCGGGGTAGACGAGCAGGTCCACCGGCTGCAGGCCGTTCACGGAGTAGGGGAACCGGGGGACCAGGTAGCCGACGAAGCCGTAGGCGAGCACGACCGGGACACCGGCGGCGAGGACGACGACGGCCCGCAGCGGGTACCCGGTCTCGGCCATCCGGGAGCGCCACGCGGCCAGGGCCCGGACCTGCGGCGACGCCCCGTCCGGCAGGCTGGCGCCGGCCGTCGTGGCGAGGAAGGTGACGTCGGTGCCGAGGGCGATCTTGTCCTCGATCGGCACCCGGGGCCGGCGCAGCCCGGCCACCGCGAGCGCGACGACGGCAGCGGCCAGCGGGAGCAGGACGGGGGAGAGCCCCACCAGGTCGGTGCCCGGATCCCAGACCAGCATGGCCGGGGTGAGCGGGTCCTCCTGGTCGGTCCGGGGGTCCTGGGCGCGCGGCAGGAGCACGAGCGGCAGGTAGAAGTACGCGGACAGCCCGCCGGTCAGGACGAGCATCGCCGCTGCGGCCCCCGCCCGGTGCACCACGTCCCACCAGCTGCCGACCAGCAGCAGACCCGCGACCAGCACCGTCCCCGCCATCCCGACCACCGGGTGCATGCTCAGGCCCGCCGCCAGGGCGACCGAGGTGCCGAGCATCGTGAACCGGCCCCCCCGGACCGCGATCCGGGCGGCGCCCGCCACGGCCAGCGCGACGGCGGACAGGCCGAGCAGGCGCGGGTAGAGCCCGTAGGTCACCGCCTGCGCCCACAGGGTGGGGGCGCCCAGCAGGGCCGCGCCCGCCAGCAGCGCCGCTGCCCGGCTCCCGGAGACGGCCCGGACGGTGCCGTAGACACCGAGGACGATGCCGAAGACACCGGCGGCCGCGGCGAGGTTCATCGCCGTCGTCACCGGCATGTCGGCGACGGCGGCGATCGCCGCGACCAGCAGGTGGTAGCCGGGCGGCTGGGAGCCGAAGCTCGGCTGGCCGGAGAACCACTGGTAGTTCCAGGAGATGTGCGGCCAGCTGTCCAGCACGAACCGGGTCTTCGCCAGGTGGCCCCACGCGTCGTCCCCCTCGGGGAACCCGGTGAACGCCTGCGCCCTGGAGCCGAGGGCCAGCATGAGCAGGAGCAGTCCGGTGAGGTCGAGCAGTGTGCGCACCGGGGCCCAGCGAGCCGTCGCCTGCGGGGAGGGGAGGCCACCCCGGCCCTCCGGGTCGCCGGAGCGCGGGGACGACACGGGCGCGGTCGTCGACAGCGTCGTCCCCGCCATGGTGCGCTCCGTCCCCTGGAGTGTTCGGTCGTCGGTCGTCGGTCGTCGGTCGGTCGTCGGTGACGCCGGACACGGTCCCATCGGCGGAAACCTGCCCGAGCCTGAGGATGAGCCGACCGGGCGCCGGTAGGTCAGGCAGGGATCAGCTCGTCGGGTCGTCCCCACGTTCGACGAGCGTGCGGCGTGGGCGGCTGCCGGAGGCCCCGGCCCTCGTGCCGGAGGTCCCGCAGGTGCACGCGGCCTGACCCGGCGTCCTCGGCCGGGGTCCGGTCCGTCCCGCGTGGGAGGATCGAGGCGTGACAGCGACGCCCCGACCGGTCCTCGTCGTCGACTTCGGCGCCCAGTACGCCCAGCTCATCGCGCGGCGGGTCCGCGAGGCGCGGGTCTACAGCGAGATCGTGCCGCACACCATGCCGGTGGCCGAGATGCTCGCCCGGCAGCCGGCGGCCATCGTGCTCTCCGGCGGCCCGTCCTCGGTCTACGCCCCCGACGCGCCCTCGGTCGACCCGGCGATGTTCACGGCCGGCGTCCCGGCGTTCGGCATCTGCTACGGGTTCCAGGCCATGGCGCTGGCGCTGGGCGGCACGGTGGCCCGGACCGGCTCGGCCGAGTTCGGCCGGACCGGCCTCGAGGTGGTCGGCGGCGACCCGACGCTGTTCCACGGCCTGCCCCGCGAGCAGTCGGTGTGGATGTCGCACAACGACGCCGTGTCCGAGGCGCCGGACGGCTTCGCGGTCGTCGCGCGGACGACCGACACCCCGGTCGCGGCCTTCGAGGACACCGCGCGCGGGCTGGCCGGTGTCCAGTTCCACCCCGAGGTGCTGCACACCGAGCACGGCCAGGCGGTCCTGGAGCACTTCCTCTACGAGGTCGCCGGGCTCGAGCCGACGTGGACCATGACCAACGTCATCGACGAGCAGGTCGAGGCGATCCGCGCGCAGGTCGGTGACCGGCGGGTGGTGTGCGGGCTGTCCGGCGGGGTCGACTCCGCCGTCGCCGCCGCGCTGGTGCAGCGGGCCGTCGGCGACCAGCTCACCTGCGTGTTCGTCGACCACGGGCTGCTGCGCAAGGGCGAGGCCGAGCAGGTCGAGCGCGACTTCGTCGCCGCCACCGGCGTCCGCCTCAAGGTCGCCGACGCCTCGAAGCAGTTCCTCGACGCCCTGGCCGGGGTGAGCGACCCGGAGCAGAAGCGCAAGGTCATCGGGCGCGAGTTCATCCGGGTGTTCGAGGAGGCGGCCCGCGAGGTCGTCGCCGAGGCCGGCGCGCACGGCGAGTCGGTCGACTTCCTCGTGCAGGGCACCCTCTACCCGGACGTGGTCGAGTCCGGCGGCGGCACCGGCACCGCGAACATCAAGTCGCACCACAACGTCGGCGGGCTGCCCGACGACCTGCAGTTCGCCCTGGTCGAGCCGCTGCGGACCCTGTTCAAGGACGAGGTGCGCAAGGTCGGGCTGGAGCTCGGCCTGCCCGAGGCGATCGTGTGGCGCCAGCCGTTCCCCGGGCCGGGGCTCGGCATCCGGATCGTCGGGGAGGTCACCCTCGAACGGCTCGACGTGCTGCGCGAGGCCGACGCGATCGCCCGCGAGGAGCTGACCGCGGCCGGTCTGGACCGCGAGATCTGGCAGTGCCCGGTGGTCCTGCTGGGTGACGTCCGCTCGGTCGGCGTGCAGGGCGACGAGCGCACGTACGGCCACCCGGTCGTCCTTCGGCCGGTGTCCTCGGAGGACGCCATGACCGCCGACTGGACCCGCGTTCCCTACGAGGTGCTCGCACGGATCTCGACCCGCATCACCAACGAGGTCCGCGAGGTCAACCGGGTCACCCTCGACGTCACCTCCAAGCCCCCCGGCACCATCGAGTGGGAGTGAGCGCATCCCGCCCGAGCGGGTCGGTCACCGGAGGTTGAACACGCCGGCGGCGGCGGTTCCGCGCGCGTAGCGGTCGCGGACGCCGGAGGGCGTCATCGCCAGCGCTGCCCGGAAGTCGGTCGTCATGTGGCTGTGCGAGGCGTAGCCGACCGACATGGCGAGGTCGCTCAGCTTCCCGTCAGGACGCGCGGCGCAGCCGGAGAACGCCGCACGCAACCGCAGCCGGGTGCGGTAGGCGTGCACGGTGAGGCCGGTCGTCGCCCGGAACAGCCGGCAGAAGTGGTAGGTCGACAGACCGACCGCCTCGGCGACCGCGGGCAGCGTCAGGCGCTCCTCGAGCCGGGTGGCGAGGATGCGGCAGGCGGCGTGCACCCGGTGGTCCTGCTCCCGGGCGGTTCCGGTCGATGGTCCGGGGACCTCGGTCACCCGGTCAGCCGGCCCGGTCTGCGCACCGACCACGGTGTGCAGCACCTCCTGCAGCCGTCTCTCCACCGCATCGGGGTCGGCGACAGGGGCGACCAGGCACTCCTGGAAGCCGAGCCAGGCGGGGTCGTCGACGAGCACCCGACCGGCGTCGAAGGCCGTCGTCGCCGAGGCGCGGCCGAGCAGCTCCCCGTACAGCCGCGGGGAGAGCTCCACGAAGGTGCACTCGTCGCCCTCGGGGTCGACAAGCCCGAGCCGGTAGAGCTGGCCGGGACGGAAGAGCAGTGCCCAGTTGCGGTCGGCGAGCTGCGGCCCGGTCGCGGCCCGGGTCACGGCGACGGGGCGCTCGGGGAAGACGACGTGGGCCCGCGGGCCGATGTCGTTCTCGGTCACCCACTCGTCACCGGAGGGCGGGCAGCGGTAGCGGCCGAGCCGCAGGCTCGGCACCTCGAGCAGGGACGTCACCGACGCACCCACGCGATCCTCCTGTCTCTCCTCGACGCACGGTAGGGCCGATCGGCGCGTTCAGCGCCGGTCGTAACGCAATCTCCACCTGAGCTCCCACCGCCGGCCGGGCTCGTCGGTCGCCTGCGCCGCCCAGTCCCAGAGGAAGCCGCGCCGGGTGATGGTGTGCCACGTCATCCGCTGCCGCGCCGGCGAGCCGTGGCCGGTGCTGCGCTCCAGGACCATCCGGTCGCCCAGCCAGCCCCCGGTGAAGTCGAGGTAGCTGCCGTTGTTGTCGACCCAGGTCTGCACCCAGCCGCGGCCGGCGACCGGGACGGAGAAGCTCCATCCGGTGAACGGGTCGCGGCCGGCCGAGAACTGCTCCCAGAGCACCGCGCCGTCGAGCGTCCAGGCGACCTCGTTGCGCCCGCGCAGCGCCTCGCCGGCGAGCTGCCGGACCCGCCAGCTGCCCAGCCAGAAGTCGAACTGCGCGCGGTCCGGCTCGGCGACGCGCCGGCCGTCGAGCACGGGCAGGCCCGAGGTGGTCGGGTCGGCCGGGAGCACAGCGGTCATCTCGTCCACCTCTGTCCGTCTGTCGGGATGTCTGTCCGGGGCACGTCAGGCCAGCCGGACGCGGGGGTCGATGACGGCGTACAGAACGTCCACCACCAGGTTGGCGAGGATGACGAAGGTGGCGGCCACCAGCACGGTCCCGGTGATGACCGGCAGGTCGGCGTCGGTCACCGAGTCGACCGCGAGCCGGCCGATCCCCGGCAGGCCGAACACCTGCTCGGTGATGATCGCTCCGCCGAGCAGGCCGGACAGGTCGAGCCCGGCCGCGGTGACGACCGGTGTGAGGCAGGCGCGCAGGCCGTGCCGGCCAATGACCGCCCGCTCGGTGAGCCCCTTGGCGCGCGCGGTGCGGATGTAGTCCTCGCCCATCGTCTCGAGCATCTGGTTGCGCGTCAGCCGGGCGTAGAGAGCGGCGTAGAGCAGGGCCAGCGCGGTCCACGGCAGGATGAGCCCGGACAGCCACTTGGCCGGGTCCTCGACCAGCGGGACGTAGCCGTCGTAGCCGATCAGGCCCCACCGGATCTGCACGAAGAAGACCAGCAGCAGCCCGATGAAGAACGACGGGAACGAGTAGCCGACGAGCGCACCCGCCATGACGGCCCGGTCCTGCCACCTGCCGCGCTTGATCGCGCTCACGACGCCGACCGAGACGCCGAGCGCGAGCCACAGCACGAAAGCGCCGAGGGCGAGCTGTGCCGTCACCGGGAAGCGGCTGGTGAGCAGGTGGGTGACGTCGTCGCCCTTGCGGAACGAGTAGCCGAGGCACGGCGCCGGACACTCGAAGGTCGCGCGCCCCGTGCCGTACGTGCGGCCCGAGACGATGCCCTTGGCGAAGTCGGTGTACTGGTCGACCAGGGGCTTGTCGAGACCGAGCCGGTGCCGGTTGGCCTCGACGATCTGCGGGCTGCACGACTTCCCGCAGGTGAGCCGTGCCGGGTCGGCGGGCAGCGCGTTGAAGATGAGGAACACGATCATGCTCAGCGCGACCAGGGTGAGCAGCATCGCGACGAGACGGCGGAGCAGGTAACCGACCATGCGACCCGTTCCTTTCGACAGGCTGGCGCCGGGAGATCACCCGCGGAGCGGACTGGCCGGGACCGTACGGACCCGCCGGCCCCCCGCGCTTCCACGATCGTGCGGTGAGTCCGAGCCGTGACCATGCCGTTGCCCGGCCGTCTCCGCCTAGGGTCGTCGGCGTGCCGGCCAGCAACCCGTCCAGCCCGTCCAGCCCGTCCAGCCCGACCAGCGACCTCGACCTCGACCTCGAGACCGCCACCGTCGCGGACGTGACCGCTGCGCTGCGGCAGGGCGCGACCTCGAGCGCCGCGCTGGTCGAGGCGTACCTGGCCCGCATCGACGCCCTCAGCGTCGGCGGCCCCGCGGTCAACGCGGTGCGCTGCCTGGCGCCGGACGCGGCCGAGGTGGCCGCCCGGCTCGACGACGAGCGCCGGGACGGGCGGGTGCGCGGCCCGCTGCACGGCGTGCCCGTCCTGGTGAAGGACAACATCGACGTCGCCGGGCTGCCGACCACCGCGGGCGCGCTGGCCCTGGAGCACTCCGTGCCGGACCGCGACGCCGACCTCGTGGCCGTGCTGCGCGCGGGCGGCGCGATCGTCCTCGGCAAGACCAACCTCACCGAGCTGGCCAACTTCATGGCCGAGCGGATGCCCGGCGGCTACTCGTCGCTGGCCGGGCAGGTGCTCAACCCCTACGACGTGAGCCGCAGCCCGAGCGGGTCGAGCTCCGGCTCCGGCGCCGCGGCCGCCCTCGGCCTGGCGACGGTCACGGTCGGCACCGAGACGGACGGCTCGATCCTGTCGCCGGCGTGCGCGCAGAGCCTCGTCGGCCTCAAGCCCACGCTGGGCCTGGTCCCCGGCGGCGGCGTCCTGCCGATCGCGACCAGCCAGGACTGCGCCGGGCCGATGTGCCGGACGGTGGCCGACGCCGCGGCGCTGCTCGGCGTCCTGGCCGGGGTGGACCACTCCGGCGCGCTCGGCACCGGCTCGGTCGAGGGCGTGCGCCTCGCGGTGCCGCCGGAGCCGGCGGACCTCGAGCCGGGGCAGGCCGAGGTGTTCCGCGCGGCGCTCGAGGACCTGCGGGGCCTCGGCGCGGTGACGGTGGCGGTGCCCGAGCTGCCCGAGACCGTCGAGCTGCCCGTGCTGCACCACGAGTTCGCCCGCGACGTCGACGCCTACCTGGCGCGGCTGCCCGCCGGCGCCCCGATCCGGACGCTGGCCGAGCTGGCGGCGTGGAACGAGCAGCACGAGGGCGCGGCCCTGAAGTACGGCCAGGCGCACGTGCTCACCGCCCTGGCGGTCGACCACGAGGCGGAGCGCGCGGCGCACGAGGCCTACCGCGCGCGGGACCGGGCGGTCGCGGGGGAGCAGGGGATCGACGCCGCGCTGCGGGCCGCCGGCGCAGCCGCCGTCGTCCTGCCGGGTCCGTACGGCTGCGGTGTGGCCGCCCGCGCCGGGTACCCGAGCCTGGTGGTGCCGGCGGGCTACACCCGCGGCGGGCGCGCGCCGGTGGGGCTGACCTTCCTCGGTCCCGCCGGGGCCGAGGGGCTGCTGATCGGGCTCGCGGCCGCGTTCGAGCGCGCCACCCGCGCCCGCCGTCCGGTCTCCGAGGTGAACCCGTCCCTGCTGCGCGGGGTGACCTGCTAGCCGCCGTCAGGCGGTCGAGACGACGAAGAAGCGCTCCGCGATCCGGCCCGCGGGCAGCCCGGCCGCCTCGGCGTTGGCGCCGCCCCACTCGCGCAGCCGGGACTCGAGGTCGGCCATGTGCGCGGTCTGGCTCGCGTGCGCCCGCAGGGCCGTGAGCTTGCGGTCGAACACGTCGGTCACGTCGACCGCATGGTTGCTGTCCGGGTGCGCCATCAGCCAGGTCTCGGAGACTGCCCACTCCTGCAGGCCCTCGTCGCCGAGGAGGCCGGGATGGGCGAACGGGTTGCGCGCGTCGGGGTAGACGGCGGCGATGGCCGCCGTGCCCGCTGCCAGGTGGTCGGGGTGGCTGGCCCCGACCCGGGCCCAGTTGCGCTCCGGGCTCTGGATCAGCGCCCGCTGCGGTCGGACCTGCCGGATCACGCGGCTGATGTCCCGGCGCAGGTCCTGGGTCGGCTCCAGCGACCCGTCGCGGTAGCCGAGGAAGCGGACGTCGGTGACTCCCAGGGCGGCCGCCGCGGCCACCTGCTCGGCCCGGCGGATCGCCGGGATCTCGGCGCGCGGCACCGCGGGGTCGAACCCGCCGGCGTCGCCGTCGGTGCACACGCAGTAGGACACCTCCGTGCCCGCCGCGACGAAGGTCGCGATCGTGCCCGCCGCGCCGAAGTCGACGTCGTCGGGGTGCGCGGTGACCACGAGCACCCGCTCGACCTCGGTGGCGTCCAGCACGGGTCCTCCTGTGGTCAGGTCAGGTCGGGTCGTCGGTCCGGTCGGGCGACATCGTAGGTGGGGGCTCAAGACACCGCGCCGCGGCGTCGATGCGTGAGGGATGACCGCACTCACCTGGCTCCCGCGCGCCGCCCTCGTGGCGGCGCTGGCGCTGTCGAGCCTCGGAGCGGGTGTCGGGCTGGCCGGACCGGCCTCGGCGGCTGTGGTCGCACCCAGCGCGAAGACGTTCGGCACCGCGATCGACGCCTACCCGCGGTGGGAGCGCGAGAGCGGCTGCAGCCCCACCGAGAAGAAGGGGGTCAAGTTCCTCCGCCGGCTGCTGCTGGCGACCTACGGCCCGATGTCGTCCAACATCGTCCGCTCGTGCACGGCGTCCGACTCCGGGCACGAGGAGGGCCGGGCCCTCGACTGGATGACCAATGCACGGGTGCCCGAGCAGAAGGCCATGGCGGACGCCTTCGTCGCGTGGCTGCAGGCGCCGGACGGCTTCGGCAACCCCGAGGCGATGGCCCGACGGCTCGGCATCAGCTACGTCATCTGGAACAACCAGACCTGGCGGGCCTACGACCCGGCACGCGGCTGGACCGAGTACGGCACCTGCCTGGCGAAGAAGCGGCAGAAGAAGGCGTACGACAACGCCTGCCACCGCAACCACGTGCACATCAGCTTCACGTGGGACGGCGCCCTGAAGCGGACCTCGTTCTACACCGGCTTCGTCGCCTGTCCGGCGCCGCTGCCGGTGGCCGTCCCCCCGGTACCCCCGGTGCCACCGGTCCCGCCGGTGGTCGGCGGCCCCGCCCCGGCCCCCGTCGTCCCGGTGACCGGCCCCGTGCTGGCGCTGGCGCCGGCCCGGGTCCTGGGCACCCGGGTGGGCAACGGCACGCCGGCCGGCCCCTGCCGGGTCCACCCGGACGTCCGTCTCGACGTCCCCGTGCTCGGCCGCGGCGGCCTGCCGGCCGAGGGCGTCGCCGCGGTCGTCCTGCGGATCCGGCTGGTCCGCCCGGACGCGGTCGGCCAGCTGCGCGTCTGGGCCGCCGGCCAGGCACTGCCCGCCGTCCCCGTCGTCCTCGACCCCACCGGCCGGGTGGCCGAGGTGACCGTGCCGCTGGGCGCCGGTGGCCAGGTGAGCCTTCAGCTGGCCGGGGCCATGGCCCACCTGCGGGCCGACGTGGTGGGCTACGTCGCCGCGCCGGTCGTCCCCCCGGTCGTGCCGCCCGTCGCCTGACTGCTCCCGATCACGCGGACCGCCCGCGTCCGGGGTGCCGCCTAGACTCGCGGGGAGATGAGCACCCTCTTCGACGACGCGTTCCCGCTCGGCGGCCCGGCGCCGGACCCCTCGAGACCCGAGCGTCCCGGGCGCCCCGCGAGCGGTCGCCGCGGCACGCAGGCGCTGCTCGACGGGCTCAACCCCCAGCAGCGCGCGGCGGTGGTCCACGAGGGCAGCCCGCTGCTCATCGTGGCCGGGGCGGGCTCGGGCAAGACCCGGGTGCTGACCCACCGCATCGGCTACCTGCTCGGCGAGCGTGGCGTGCACCCCGGGGCGGTCCTCGCCATCACGTTCACCAACAAGGCCGCCGGGGAGATGAAGGAGCGGGTCGCCGCCCTGGTGGGCGGGCGCGCGAAGGCGATGTGGGTGAGCACCTTCCACTCGGCCTGCGTGCGCATCCTGCGCCGCGAGGCCGCGCACCTCGGCATGAAGTCGACCTTCTCGATCTACGACGCCGCCGACTCCCAGCGCCTCATGACCCTCGTCTGCCGCGAGCTCGACCTCGACCCCAAGCGCTACCCGCCGCGGTCGTTCTCGCACCAGGTGAGCAACCTCAAGAACGAGCTGGTCGACCACGAGACGTTCGCGCAGCGCGCCGAGACCCATCTCGAGCAGACCCTCGCCGAGGCCTACGCGAGGTACCAGCGGCGGCTGCACGAGGCCAACGCCTTCGACTTCGACGACCTCATCATGACCACCGTGCACCTGCTGCAGGCGTTCCCGGACGTGGCCGAGCACTACCGGCGCCGCTTCCGTCACGTGCTCGTCGACGAGTACCAGGACACCAACCACGCGCAGTACGTCCTGGTGCGCGAGCTGAGCACCGGTGGTGACGCGTCGACGGGGCTCGCGCCGGCCGAGCTGTGCGTCGTCGGTGACGCCGACCAGTCGATCTACGCCTTCCGCGGCGCCACCATCCGCAACATCCTCGACTTCGAGAACGACTACACCGACGCCACCACGATCCTGCTCGAGCAGAACTACCGGTCCACCCAGACGATCCTGTCCGCGGCCAACGCCGTCATCTCGCGCAACGCCAGCCGCAAGCCGAAGAACCTGTGGTCCGACGCGGGCGAGGGCGCCGCGATCGTCGGCTACGTCGCCGACAACGAGCACGACGAGGCGTCGTTCGTCGCGGGCGAGGTCGACCGGCTCACCGACGACGAGGGCGTGCCCCCGTCGCACGTGGCCGTGTTCTACCGGACCAACGCGCAGAGCCGGGTGTTCGAGGAGGTGTTCATCCGCGTCGGCCTGCCCTACAAGGTCGTGGGCGGCGTGCGGTTCTACGAGCGGCGCGAGGTGCGCGACGCGCTGGCGTACCTCCGGGTGCTGGCCAACCCGGCCGACTCGGTGTCGCTGCGCCGGATCCTGAACGTGCCCAAGCGCGGTATCGGAGACCGTGCCGAGGCCTGCCTGGAGGCACTGGCCCAGCGCTCGGCGATCAGCTTCAACGACGCCCTCGCCCGCTGCGAGGACGCCTACGGGCTGGCCACCCGCTCGCTGGCCGCCGTCCAGGGGTTCCGCACGATGATGGACGAGCTGCGCACCCTGGTCGAGGGCGGCACGCCGCCGGCGACGGTGCTCGAGGCGGTGCTCGACCGCACCGGCTACGCGGCCGAGCTCTCCGGCTCGCCCGACCCGCAGGACCAGACCAGGCTGGAGAACCTGCAGGAGCTGGTGTCGGTCGCCCGGGAGTTCGAGGAGGCCAACCCGGGCGGCAGCCTGGTGGAGTTCATGGAGCAGGTCGCCCTGGTCGCCGATGCCGACGAGATCCCCGACGACGCCGGTGGGGACCCCTCCGGCGAGGCCGGTGCGCCCGCCCAGGGCGTGGTGACCCTGATGACGCTGCACACGGCCAAGGGCCTGGAGTTCCCGGTGGTGTTCCTGACCGGCCTCGAGGACGGGGTCTTCCCCCACCAGCGTTCCCTGGCGGACCCGGGCGAGCTGGAGGAGGAGCGCCGGCTGGCCTATGTCGGCATCACCCGGGCCCGTGAGCGGCTCTACCTGTCGCGGTCGACGGTCCGGTCGGCGTGGGGTGCCCCCCAGGCCTACCCGGCGTCGCGGTTCCTCGAGGAGATCCCCGGCGCGCTGCTGGACTGGCGGCGGCTGGAGTCCACCGTGACCAGCGCGCCGGCGATGGCGGCGGTGGCGGCCCGCCCCGGGGTGCGCTCACCCGGCAACCGCACCGTGATCCACCTGGAGCCGGGTGACCGGGTCACCCACGACACGTTCGGGATGGGCTCGGTCGTCGCCGTCGAGGGCGCGGGCGAACGCGCGGTGGCCTCGATCGACTTCCGGACCGGGGGGGTCAAGCGGCTGCTGCTGCGCTACGCCCCGGTCGAGAAGCTGTAGCCGGGCGCGACCGCGTCGGTGTGTGCGGCGTCGCTCAGATGCGGATGCCGTGCTGACGCAGCCAGGTGAGCGGCGGCACGGGACCGCCGCCGCCCGGCCGGATCTCGAGGTGCAGGTGCGGCCCGGTGACGTTGCCGGTGGAGCCGATCCGGCCGATCACCTCGCCGGCCTGGACCGTCCCGCTCGACCGCAGGATCGACGACATGTGCGCGTACCAGCTCAGCGTGCCGTCGGCGTGCTGGACGACCACCTTGTTGCCGTAGGCGCCCTCGTACCCCGCGAAGATGACCTTGCCGTCGCCGACGGCGCGGATCGGGGTCCCCTCGGGCGCGGCGAAGTCCTGCCCGGTGTGCGAGCTCGCCCACAGGCCCCAGTCGCCGAAGCCGGCCGTCAGGCGGGAGTGGTCGACGGGCAGGAACCACTTGGGCCGGGCGGCCTCGCGTGCCTTGCGCTCGGCCTCGGCGGCGTCCTGGACCTGCTGCACCATGGAGGTGCGCACTGCCCGTAGCCGGGTGGCCCGCTCGCTGTCCTGCCGGACGAGGGTGGCCCGCAGCTGGCTCGCGACGACCGTACGGGTCGGCTGGAGCGCCTGGGTCGTCGCCGCGGAGGGTTCCGGCTCCCGGGAGTCGCCGATGGCGCCGGGGACGTTGAGACCGCTGACGGTGAAAGCCGCGAGGGTGGCGGCGGTGACATAGGCCGGACGGCTGCTGTGCTTGGGCTTGCGGTGGCGTCCGGAAGTGCGGCGAGGTGGCACGGGGGGTTTTCGCCTCGTCGTCGGGGGCAGGGACCGGGCGACGATAACGAACAGGTCACCGTCCGGGCCAACCGGCACGGTGTCCAGACGTTGTTCAACTACCGATGGTGCTTCGTTCGTGACGCTGGGTCCGGTCAGGCCTGCTCGCTGGTCGCCGCGCGGGGTGCGCGGACCGGCCGGTCCCCGCGGGTGCTCACGATCGGTGTGACGCCGGGGCGCACCGTGCCGCCCTGCGCGTCGAGCTGGGCCAGGGTGACCGCGATCTCGCGGACCGTCCGGCCGTGGATGGGAAGCGACATGTGCCCGACGCCGCGCACCAGGACGTTGCGGGCGTCGAGGTCGGGGTGGTCGACCCGCGCGGCCCGCTTGGGGACGATCATCTGGTCGAGGTCGCTCCACACGGCGAGGAAGCGGGTGCGACAGCCCGGGGCCGGCTCGGCCAGCTCGGTGACCAGGTCGCTGCCCGGCCGCAGCTGGCGGGCCAGCCGGTGCGGCACGAGGTGGGCGGGGACGGTGCCGGCGTGCGGGGTGCCCAGCGTCACGAGCGTGTGCACCCGGGCGTCACCGCCCAGCCGCTGAACGTAGTAGCGCGCGATGAGTCCGCCCATGCTGTGCCCGATCACGTGGATGCGCTCGAACCCGGTCTGCTCGCACAGCCGCTCGACCGTGGTGGCCAGCTGGGTGGCCGCGAGCCGCACGTCGCGGGTGAGCGGGCTGTAGTTGATGCCCAGCACCTGGCGGAAGCCGCGCCGGCGCAGGGCCCGGCGCAGGACCGTGAACACCGACCGGTTGTCGACCATGCCGTGCACGAGCAGGATCGGGGTGCCGGACGCCTCGACGTCGCCGACCACCAAACCGCGCTGCACGGGGGACAGGCCGGCCAGGTCGCGACGGGCGTCGGCGGCACCGGCGGCACCGGCGGCACGGTCCCTGACCGCGCCGAGCGGGTAGAGCGCGGCGTGGGCGGCGACCCAGCCCACCTCGAGGACCGCACCGCGCAGGGCGGTGGGCGTGAGGAGGCTGGCCGCGCCCCGGCGCAGCCCGGCGCCCGTACGACCGAGCCGTTCCCGCACGCCGCGCACCTCCACCGTCATGTCGTCGACCGGCCGGCCCACCGACCTGAGGGGAGCCTGCAGCACCGTAGGTCCTCCCTACCCCGGGACCGCGCCCCGGACGCCTCCGGCGCGCCGGGGCTACAGTTCGCCCTCGTGAGCAGCACAACGCCGGTCCGCGTCGTCGTCGCCAAGCCCGGGCTGGACGGGCACGACCGAGGGGCCAAGGTCGTCGCCCGTGCCCTGCGCGACGCCGGGGTCGAGGTCGTCTACACCGGGCTGCACCAGACCCCGGAGCAGATCGTGGAGACGGCGATCCAGGAGGACGCCGACGCGATCGGGATGTCGGTGCTGTCCGGCGCCCACATGACCCTGTTCCAGAAGGTGCTCGACCTGCTGGGTGAGCGCGACGCCAGGGACATCGTGGTCTTCGGCGGCGGCATCGTGCCGGCGGCCGACCTTCCGGCGCTCACCGAGATGGGGGTCGCCAAGATCTTCACCCCCGGTGCCACCACCGGCGAGATCATCGCCTGGGTGCGGGACAACCTCCAGGAGCGGGCGAGCCGCTAGCCGGGGTGCGCCGGGCCCCGGCGCGCGCGGCCCAGCCGCAGCAGGACGGCGCCGAGACCGAGCAGCCCCAGCGCCAGCAGCGCGGTCGCCGGGGAGGCACCGGAGCCGGCGCCGGTGCGCGGCAGCGTCGAGGCGAGCACCGCGGCGTCATCAGCCGGAGCGCCCCGGCCGGCGCCACCCGACGGGACGGCGCCGTCCCCGCCGTCCGCCCCGCCGGTGCTGCCGGTGCCGCCGGACCCGCCGGTGCCGCCCTTCGTCGGCTTGCTGGTCGCACCCGGCGACGTCGTCGCGGTCGTGGCCGGGCCGGAGCCGGACACCAGCGGCAGGGTCAGCACGTCCGGGGAGGCGGGGTCGGCGGCGACGGTGACCGGCAGGACGGCCGTGTTGCCGGCGTAGGCCGCGTCGCTGGCCGCGAGAACCAGTCGCAGGCGGTGGCCGGCGGCGATGCGCTGCACCACGCCGGGCAGAACGACGTGGACCCGCCTGGTCACGTCGGCGACCCGGACCGGAGACACGAGGCGGTGGTGCAGCGTCTGCGTGCCGTCGGGCGCCACGTCGTAGATCTTGGCGAAGACGACCAGCTGTCCGCCGGGGCCGGTGGCCTGGGACGCCGCCGCGGCGGGGGACGTGAGGGTCACGTCCAGCGTCGGGGAGCCGACGAGGACGGTGGCCGTGCTGACCGGCGCCGAGGTCCACGACCCGAACGTCCCCGGGGTGTCGGAGGGGGGCAGCGGGTCGGTGTCCTTGCCGCCCTGCGACGACGTCTCGGAGTAGCTCGTCGGGGCACCGCCGGGAGCGTTGGCCCAGCTCTGCGAGCCGGCCCGGACGTCCCGGGCCCGGCGCACGAGGTCCTTGCCCCCCGACAGGTAGAGCTTCTGGGGACGCCCGACGGGGAAGGTCGACGAGCCGGCGTAGGCCGGGGTCGCGATGCCCGGGTACCGCACCCAGTCGCGGAAGTAGGAGAACTCCGGCCCGGTCGCCACCGTGGTGTCGCCCTTGACGTAGCGGTCGAACCAGTCGAGGAACCGGCCGCCGAGGTAGGTCGAGCGCAGGTCGCTCGTGCCCGACAGGTCGAGCTCGCCCGGAGCGGGCTCGCCGCCCAGGCTGTGGCCCCAGGACTGCCAGACCAGCTGCACCGGAGTGCCCTGGGCCTGCAGCCCGCGGTAGGTGGCTGCTGACTCCTGCAGGTTGAACAGGGTGTCCTTCTGCCCCTGGACGAGCAGGGTGGGCGCCTTCACCGTCGACAGGTACGACGACACCGACGCGTGCCGGGCGAAGCTCGTGGTCGAGGCGGTCGGGTACCCGAGGGCCTCGAGCTGGGCCTTGGCGACGCAGGCCTCGTCGACGAAGTTGGGGCACCCGGCGAGCCGGGTCGGGTCCACGCCGGCCCCCTGGATGCCGTCGGCGATCCCGATCGAGAAGAACAGCGACGTCCACTCCTTCTTGTGCACGCCCGGAGTCCGGTAGCTGACGGTGTCGCCGATGCTCGTGTTGTTGGGTGCCAGCGAGTAGGCGAGGTCGTTCCAGGTGATGATCGGGATCAGGGCGTCGATGCGCGGGTCGAGCGATGCCGCCGCGAACTGCACCTGGCCGCCGTACGAGCCGCCGATCATGCCGACCCGGGGGTCACCCGGGGCGTTCTTCGCCACCATGTCGAGGACCCGGCCGGAGTTGTCCGCCTTGGTGCCGGCCAGGTAGTCGACCAGCTGCGACGCCGCCCTGCCGTCCTGGTCGGGGTCGTCCAGCGCGATCTTGCAGCCGCTGTCGGGGAAGCCGAGGCCGGTGTAGGAGAGGGTCAGGTAGCCCTCACGTGCCAGCGCCCTCGCGGCGCCGGCCTGGTCGTCCTTCGAGCCGCCGAAGCCGTTGGTCGTCAGGACGGCGGGCGCCGGCGACGCGGCCGTGGCCCCGTCAGGGACCCAGAGGTCGGCGTCGACCAGGCAGGACGTCGTGCCGGCCGGGCCGACCAGCACGGTGAGCTGGACCGGGGTCCTGGTCACGCCGGGCCCGGCGGCCGCCGCCGGGACGGCCCCGGCCAGGGCGCCCGCCCCCGCCAGCAGGACGGTGGCTGCGGTGACGGCAGCAGGTAGCGATCTACGCACGGGGGCCTCCTCGACCGAGCACGGGCTACCCCTGGCCCACGCGCACAAACGAGCCCGGCAGGACACCGGGCGGGGTTCTCCCGGTTCAACGCGTCGCGGGCCCTCCGGTTACGCTCGCGTGTCGCGCCCCGCCCCCGTCGGCGGCGCGCAGCGAACTGCGAAAGACCACCCCTGCCCGGCAGCCAGAGCGAGGACTGACCCCGTGGACCTCTTCGAGTACCAGGCGCGCGACCTCTTCGAGAAGCACGGTGTCCCCGTGCTGGGCGGCGCCGTCGCCGAGACCCCGGAGGAGGCGCGGGCCGCGGCCGAGCGGCTGCTGCCCGAGGGCGGCGGCAAGGTCGTCGTCAAGGCCCAGGTCAAGGTCGGTGGCCGCGGGAAGGCCGGCGGCGTCAAGCTCGCCTCCTCCGCCGACGAGGCCGAGCAGGTCGCCGCCCAGATCCTCGGCATGGACATCAAGGGCCACACCGTGCACCGGGTGATGATCGCGCCCGCCGCCGAGATCGCCGAGGAGTACTACTTCTCGGTCCTGCTGGACCGCGCGAACCGCACCTACCTCGCGATGGCGTCCCGCGAGGGCGGCGTCGAGATCGAGCAGCTCGCGGTCGAGAAGCCCGAGGCGCTGGCCCGGGTCGCGGTCGACGCCCTCGAGGGCATCGACGACGTGAAGGCCCGTGACATCGCCGAGCAGGGCGGCTTCCCGGCGGAGATCCTCGACGAGGTCGCCGCCGCGATCGTCAAGCTCTGGGGCGTCTTCGTGGCCGAGGACGCGACGCTGGTCGAGGTCAACCCGCTGGTGAAGACCGGGGACGGCCGGGTCGTCGCCCTGGACGGCAAGGTGACGCTCGACGGCAACGCCGACTTCCGCCAGACCGACCACCCCGGGCTGGAGGACGAGTTCTCCGCCGACCCGCTGGAGGCCAAGGCGAAGGCCAAGGACCTCAACTACGTCAAGCTCGACGGCGCGGTCGGCATCATCGGCAACGGGGCCGGGCTGGTCATGTCGACGTTGGACGTCGTGGCGTACGCCGGCGAGGAGCACGGCGGCGTGAAGCCGGCGAACTTCCTCGACATCGGTGGCGGCGCCTCGGCCGAGGTGATGGCCGACGGCCTCGAGATCATCCTCGGCGACCCGGACGTGAAGTCGGTGTTCGTCAACGTCTTCGGCGGCATCACCGCGTGCGACGCGGTCGCCAACGGGATCGTGCAGGCGTTCGCGCTGCTCGAGGAACGGGGCGACGAGATCACCCACCCGCTGGTCGTACGGCTCGACGGCAACAACGCCGAGGAGGGCCGCCGCATCCTCACCGAGGCGAAGCTGCCGCTGCTCGAGCAGGCCGACACGATGGACGGCGCCGCCGCCCGCGCGGCCGAGCTGGCCGCCAAGTAAGCGCGACGGACGAGACAGGGACTGAGCTGACATGGCCATCTGGCTGACCGAGAACTCGAAGATCATCGTCCAGGGCATCACCGGGTCCGAGGGCACCAAGCACACCCGGCGGATGGTCGCCTCGGGCGCCCAGGTCGTCGGCGGCGTGAACCCGCGCAAGGCCGGCACCACGGTCGACGTCGACGGCACGTCCGTGCCGGTCTTCGCGACGGTGTCGGAGGCCATGAAGGAGACCGACGCCGACGTGTCGGTGGTCTTCGTCCCGCCCGCGTTCGCCAAGGACGCCGTCATCGAGGCCGTCGACGCCTCGATCCCGCTCTGCGTCGTCATCACCGAGGGCATCCCGGTGCACGACTCGGCGGCGTTCCACCAGCACGCCGTCAACGCGGGCACGACCCGGATCGTCGGCCCGAACTGCCCCGGCCTGATCAGCCCCGGCAAGTCGAACGCCGGCATCATCCCGGCCGACATCACCCAGGCCGGCCGCATCGGGCTGGTGTCGAAGTCCGGCACGCTGACCTACCAGATGATGTACGAGCTGCGCGACATCGGCTTCTCGACCTGCGTCGGCATCGGCGGCGACCCCGTCATCGGCACGACGCACATCGACTGCCTCGAGGCCTTCGAGGCCGACCCCGAGACCGACGCGATCGTCATGATCGGTGAGATCGGCGGCGACGCCGAGGAGCGCGCGGCCGCGTACATCAAGGACCACGTCACCAAGCCGGTCGTCGGCTACGTGGCGGGCTTCACCGCCCCCGAGGGCAAGACGATGGGCCACGCCGGCGCGATCGTGTCCGGCTCGTCGGGCACCGCCCAGGCCAAGCAGGACGCCCTCGAGGCCGTCGGGGTCAAGGTCGGCCGGACGCCGTCGGAGACCGCGCGCCTCATGCGCGAGCTGATGACCTCCCGCTAGCCCCCGCACGTGTCAGCCCCTGGCGCCGCGATAGCGGCGCCAGGGGCTGACAAGTTGCGGGGTTGCGGGGTCGGGTGCGGGGTGCGGGGTGATGGGTCAGCCGACCGCGCGGTCGAGCGCGGCCTGCAGCCGGGCCTCGTCCCATACCCAGTCGACCTCGGCCAGCGGGCTGGACCGCCACTGCAGGACGACCACCACGTTGACCTCGCGGGCGACCCCGAGCTCGTAGAAGCTGACCTCCGACGCCAGCACCGGCGTGCCGGTCCGGGACGCGTGGGTCGCCTCGTCCGCGGAGGTGCCTGGCACGGGGACCGGGCCGCGGTCGACCACGGTCTCGACCGACGGGTCACCCGGGTCGCAGGCGGCGAACGCGCCGGTCAGCGTCTCGACCGCCGAGGCCGCCGCCGACGCGCTCGCGAAGCGCAGCACGTGCTCGACGGCGCCGGCATCGAGCTCGCCGTACAGGAGGCGGGACTGCGTCTCGGCGGCGCCGAGCGTTCCCAGCTCGGGCACGCAGCGTGAGGGCAGCCCCTCGGAGGACACCGGGTCGGGGTTCACCTGCCAGCCGTCGTACGGGCCGACGGCGCCGAGGTCGTCCGGCGTGAGCAGCGGCTCGGCGGCCAGCGCCAACGGCTGCTCGACCTGCGTGGTGGCCGTGGGGCCGGTGGTCGCCGGAGGGGCGTCGGCCCGGTCGATGCTGCCGGTGCTGCCGATGATGCCGGCGGCGCCGGCCACCACGGCGACCGCGGCGAGCGCGCCGCCGACCGCCTGCCGGCGGGTCCGCTGGTCGCCGCGGCGGCGCACCGTCAGCGAGTCGGCCAGCGGGGTGCGCTCGACGTCCGAGCGCAGCGCGTCCAGGGTCAGGGTCAGCCTGTCGCGGGAGTCCTGGTCAGGCATGGGGGCTCACCTCCGTGAGCGAGTTGTCGGCGAGCAGGTCGGCGAGGGCGGCCCGGCCGCGCGAGAGGCGCGCCTTGACCGTGCCCTCGGGACTTCCCGTCTCGTGGGCCACCTCGGCGACCGAGAGGCCGGCCAGGTGGTGCAGGACGATGGCCCGTCGCTGGGCCTCGGGGATCTGGCGGAGGGCGGCGACGAGGGCGACGTTGTCGATGCTCGGCTCGGGTGTGTGCTCGGGCGGCCCGTGGCGCAGCATCGCGGCCACGCCGTTCTTCGTCTTGCGCCAGCGGCTGGCGGCCAGCCGCCAGGCGACGGTGCGCACCCACGCCTCGGGGTCGTCGTAGGTCTCGACGGTCGACCAGCGCTGCCAGGCCCGGGCGTACGCCTCCTGGGTGAGCTCCTGCGCGTCGGCGAGGTTGCTCGTCATCGCATACATCTGGTGCGTCACGCGCCGGTGGGTGGCCGCGTAGAAGGCGTCGAACCCGGTCGAGTCCCTCATGGCGTCACTCCCTCCGCCTCACGGAGCCCGCCGGCTCCCGGCGCGCTGTCAGAAGAGATCACCCGCGTCCACTGTGGCAGGTTGCACGCGGGCCGCGGGTTTCTCCTCGGGGCGACCCGCCGAGGGTGGCGGAGGTCCGGGGCCGGACCGGCGCCAGCGGCGACGATGGGGGTGATGACCGCGCTCCTGTCCCGCCCGTCCCGCCCGCCCCGCCCGTCCGGGCCGGTCGCGGGAGCGCGGGTCCGGCGTGCGGCGGCGCAACCGCCGCCGACCACCCGCTCGGTCACCGCCGCCGGCGTCCTCGCCGCGCTGCGGGCCGCCGCGCTCGGCGTGCTCGCCGTGATGGTGGTCGTGCTGGTCGCCTGGGCGACGGCCGCCGACAGCGGCGCGGACGCGGCCGACGCCGCCGCGACCGCGCTGATGGCCTGGCTGGTCGGTCACCAGGCGCACCTGTCGGTGCCCGGCGGCCAGTTCGCCCTGGTGCCCCTGGGTCTCACCGCGCTGCCCGTCGGGCTGCTGCACGCCGCCACGGTGCGGGCCGGCCGGGCGGCGGGGGTCCGGGGGCGCACCGCGGTCGTCGCGCTGGCCTCCTCCGCGACCGCCACGTACGCCGTGCTCGCCACCTTCGTCGCGCTGCTCGCGCGCACCGACGAGGTCCAGGCTCTCCCCGTCAGCGCCTTCGTCGGAGCCGCCGGGGTCGCGGCGCTCGGCTCGGGCAGCGGAGCGATCCGCGCCACCGGCACCTGGTCCGGCCTGACCCGGCGGATGCCACCACTGGTCCGGGCCGCGCTCCCGGCCGCCACCGGGGCGGTCGCCACCCTGCTGGCGGGCGGCGCCCTGCTCACCGGCGCCTCGCTCGCCCTGCACCGCGACCAGGCGGTGCTGCTCGTCGACGGGCTCGACGGCGGGATCGCCGGCGGTGTCCTGCTCGGGCTGGTCTGCCTGCTCTACGTGCCCACGGCCGTCGTCTGGGGCACGGCCTACGTCGTGGGGATGGGCTTCGCCGTCGGTGCCGGGACCTCGGTGACGCCGTTCGGCGTGGACCTCGGCGCGGTCCCTGCCCTGCCCCTCCTGGCCGCACTGCCGCAGGAGCCGGGACCCGGCTGGGCTCCGCTGATGCTCGCCGTCCCGGTCGCTGCGGGCCTGCTGGCGGGCCTGCTGGCGCGCCGGTCCCAGCCGGCCGTCCGCTCCGCGGCCGGAGCGGGATGGCGGCCCGTCGCCCTCGTCTGCGCGGTGGCGGCCGGTCTGGTCGCCGTCGCCGTCGCGGTGCTGGCGCTGTTCGCCTCCGGCCCGGCAGGGCCGGGACGGCTGGCCGAGACCGGGCCGGACTGGTGGGCGGTGGCGCCGCTCGCCGGGGCCGAGGTGGGCCTCGTCATGGCGGCAACGCTGCTGGTGCTGGCCCACCGCCCCCGCCGCACGGGAGACCCGGTCCAGCCGGCCTGACGCCCTCGCTAGGGTCGGCGCGTGCCACGCCACGCTCCCGGACCGCGCGTCGTCGTGCTGGCCTCCGGGGCGGGCTCGACGCTGCAGCCGCTGCTCGACGCCGCCTCCGACCCGGCGTACGGCGCGCACGTCGTCGCCGTGGGGACCGACCGGGCCGACGCCGGCGCGCTCGCCCGTGCGTCGGCGGCGGGGGTCGCGACGTTCGTCTGCGCGGTGCCGGACCACCCCGACCGCGCCGGGTGGGACGCCGCGCTCACCGAGGTCGTCGCCGCCCACCAGCCCGACCTCGTGGTGTCGGCCGGGTTCATGCGGCTGCTCGGTCCGGTGTTCCTCGCCCGGTTCGCGGGCCGCGTCGTCAACAGCCACCCCGCGCTGCTGCCGTCCTTCCCCGGCATGCACGGCCCGCGCGACGCGCTGGCGTACGGCGTGAAGGTGTCGGGCGCGACGCTGTTCGTGGTCGACTCCGGCATCGACTCCGGGGCGATCGTCGCCCAGCGGGCCGTGCCCGTCCACGACGACGACGACGAGCAGTCGTTGCACGAGCGGATCAAGGTCGAGGAGCGGCTCATGCTCGTCGACGTCGTCGGCCGGATGGCCCGTGAGGGCTGGACGGTCACCGGGAGAAAGGTCACCGTGCCGTGAGGGACCCCGAGACGAGCCGGACGGTGGGCGACGTCGTCCAGGTACGCCGGGCACTGCTCAGCGTCTACGACAAGGACGGTCTCGAGGACCTCGCCCGCGGCCTGCACGAGGCCGGCGTCGTGCTGGTGTCGACCGGCTCCACCGCCGCCCGCATCGCGGCCGTCGGGGTGCCGGTGACCCCGGTCGAGGACGTCACCGGATTTCCCGAGTGCCTGGACGGGCGGGTCAAGACCCTGCACCCCACGGTGCACGCGGGCATCCTGGCCGACCGGCGGCTGCCCGAGCACGTCCGCCAGCTCGACGACCTCGGCATCGAGGCGTTCGACCTCGTGGTGTGCAACCTCTACCCGTTCCGGGAGACCGTCGCCTCCGGCGCCGGCAGCGACGACGTCGTCGAGCAGATCGACATCGGCGGGCCGTCGATGGTGCGCGCCGCGGCGAAGAACCACCCCAGCGTCGCGGTCGTCGTCGACCCCTCGGTGTACGGCGACGTCCTCGACGCGGTCCGGGCGGGTGGCTTCGACCTGGCCGCCCGGCGTCGGCTCGCGGCGCGCGCGTTCGCGCACACGGCTGCCTACGACACGGCCGTCGCGCAGTGGTGCGCGCGCGAGCTCGCGGCCGACGACGCGTGGTGGCCGGCGTACGCCGGGCTCGCCCTGGAGCGCGCCGACGTCCTGCGGTACGGCGAGAACCCCCACCAGCGGGGCGCGCTCTACGTCGACCTCGAGGCGGCCCCCGGCATCGCCCAGGGCACCGTGCTGCACGGCAAGGCCATGTCCTACAACAACTACGTCGACGCCGACGCCGCCCTGCGCACCGCCTTCGACTTCGCCGCGCCGGCAGTGGCCATCATCAAGCACGCCAACCCCTGCGGCATCGCCGTGGGTGCCGACGTCGCCGAGGCGCACCGGCGGGCGCACGCCTGCGACCCGGTGTCCGCCTTCGGCGGTGTCATCGCGACCAACCGGCCCGTCACCCTGGCCATGGCAGAGCAGGTCGCCGAGGTCTTCACCGAGGTCGTGGTGGCCCCGGCGTTCGACGGCGACGCGTTCGCCCTGCTCAGCCGCAAGAAGAACGTGCGCCTCGTCGAGCTGCCCGACGGCTACCGGCGTGACGACCTCGAGCTGCGTCAGGTGTCCGGCGGGGTGCTCGTGCAGACCCGCGACCAGGTCGACGCCGACGGTGACGACCCGAAGGCCTGGACGCTCGCGACCGGTGAGCCGGTGGACGACGAGACGCTGGCGGACCTGTCGTTCGCCTGGCGGGCCTGCCGGGCGGTCAGGTCCAACGCGATCCTGCTGGCGAGCGGCGGCGCGACCGTCGGCGTGGGCATGGGACAGGTCAACCGGGTCGACTCGGCGCGGCTGGCCGTGGCCCGGGCCGGCGAGCGGTCGGTCGGCGCGGTGGCGGCGTCGGACGCCTTCTTCCCCTTCGCCGACGGGTTGCAGGTGCTGCTCGACGCCGGGGTGCGGGCGGTGGTGCAGCCGGGTGGCTCGGTGCGCGACGACGAGGTCGTCGCGGCCGCCGCGGCGGCCGGCGCGGCCCTCTACCTCACCGGGGTCCGGCACTTCGCCCACTGAGGCCCCACCACTGGTCCGGTCGCCGGGCAAAGACTGGGTCAAGGCGTCCGGGTGACCCTGCTCCCTCGGGCCGGCGCTGCCGACACGACCAGGGAGGTCGTCGGCGAGCCGTGGAGGAGGGTGGCGTGAGCATCGACCGGTTCAGCCGCCTCTCCGTGGTGCTCGGCCGCCTGCTCGTGGTCGCCGAGACGATCGTGCTCGGGCTGTGGCTCGTGGCGCCGGGGGCACTGCCCGGGCTGGCCGTGGGGGCGTCGCCCACCAAGCCGACCACGGCCGCGGCGTTCCTCCTGCTGGGCGCCTCACTGGGCTTCCGGGTCCGGCCGTGGGCCCGCTCGGCGCTGCTCGCCGGCGCCGGCCTGATCGGGCTCGAGGGCCTGGTGTCCTCGACCTCCGGGCACCCCCTGCTCTCGGCCGACGTGCTGTTCCGGTCGGACTGGGAGCGCTACGCCTCCACAGGTCAGATGGCCATCTCGTCCTCGATCGCGGTGCTCGCGCTCGTCGCGGCCTCGTACCTGGGACGGTTCCGGCCAGGGGTCGCGTCCGTCCTCGGGGTGGTGGCCTTCGCGCTGGCCTTCACCAGCCTCGTCGGTCACCTCTACGGCGCCGAGGCGCTCTCCACGCTGCAGACGGCCGTCGAGATGACGGTTCCGACGGTGCTCGCCGCCCTCGCCTGCTCGGTAGCCGTCCTGCTGGAGCGGCCGGAGCTGCCGGCCTCACGTGCCGTCCGGGTGGGCGGCGCCGGGGGCGCGCTGCTCCGCGGCAGCCTGCTGTGGGCCCTGGTCGTCCCGATGGCCGTCGGCCTGCTGGTCGTCCGTGGCGAGAAGGCCGGGTTGTTCGACCGGGCGTACGGCCAGAGCCTGATGGTCCTGGTGCTCACGGCCGGAGCGGTCGGTGCCGTCGTCTTCGGGGCACGGGTCGCGCAGCGCACCGACCGGCACCGGGCGACCGTCGCCGACCGTGAGCGCCTGCAGCACCTGCTCGAGAGCACCCCGGTCGGCATCTTCGAGACCGACGCCGACGGCCGACGCACCTACGTCAACCGACGCTGGCGCGAGCTGACCGGCGCCGAGGAGGTCGCCGGCGCCGACTGGCAGGCCGTCCTCCACCCCGACGACCGCGACCGGGTGGCGGCGGAGTGGGCCGCCGCGGTCGAGCGGGACGAGCCGTACTCGGGCCGGTACCGCTACCTGCGCGACGACGGGACGGTGCGCTGGGTCGACACGACCACGACGGCGCTGCGGACCAGCGACGGCCGTGCCAGCCGTTGGCTGGGCAGCGTGACGGACGTGACCGAGCAGGTCGAGGCAGCCAGCCGGCTGCGGACCTCCGAACGGCACTACCGGTCGGTGGTCGCGAGCATGGCCGAAGGGGTCATGCTGCAGGACGCCGAGGGCGTGGTGCGCACGGTGAACCAGGCGGCCGAGCGGGTGCTCGGTGTCGGAAGCGAGGCACTCGTCGGGTCGCGCGGGTTGGCCCCCGTCGGCGACATCGTGGGGGAGGACGGCCGGGTGCTGGGCGAGACGGACCTGCCTGGTCAGCGTGCTCTGGCCACGGGGCAGCCGGTGCGCGGGACCACGGTGGGCATCCGGGGTGCGAGCGGCACACTCACCTGGCTCGAGGTCAACGCCGAACCGCTGGTCGACACCGGGCCGACCGGGCTGCCCGTCGTCACCGGCGCGGTCACGACCTTCGCCGACGTCACCCAGGCCCGTGCGGCTTCCCGGGCCCTCGCGCGCAGCGAGGAGCAGTTCCGTTCCGCGATGGAGCACGCCCCGGTGGGCATGGCGCTGGTCGCGCTGGACGGCGGGTTCATGGAGGTCAACCACGCGCTCTGCCGGCTGGTCGGCTACGACGAGGACGCGCTGCTCGGGGAGACCTTCGGCAAGATCACCCACCCGGACGACGTCGAGTCCGACCTCGACAAGCTCACGCTGCTGACCGGCGGAGCCCTCGACCACTACACCGTGGAGAAGCGGTTCGTCCGCAGGGACGGCGAGGTGCTGTGGGTCCTCCTCGCGGTGTCCATGGCGCGTGACGTGGAGGACGCGCCGGCGTACTACGTCGCACAGGTGCAGGACATCACGGCGGCCCGGGCCGCGCAGCAGAAGCTCGAGCACCAGGCCCTCCACGACCACCTGACCGGTCTCGCCAACCGGGACCTGCTCATGGACCGGCTCTCGCACGCCCTCGCCCGATCGGCGCGGACGGGTACCCGCACCCTGGTGATGTTCTGCGACCTCGACCACTTCAAGACGGTCAACGACTCGCACGGCCACGAGACCGGCGACCTCGTCCTCGTCATGGTCGCGGACCGGCTGCGGGCTGCTGTCCGCCCCGGCGACACCGTGGCGCGGCTGGGGGGCGACGAGTTCGTCGTGGTCGCCGAGCAGACGCCGGGGGCCGAGGCCGAGCGCACCCTTGCCGACCGCGTCCAGGCCGTGCTGGACCAGCCGATGCTCGTCGCCGGCACCGAGCTGCGGCTGGGCGCGAGCATCGGGCTGGCGGTCGCCGGCCCGGACGCCGACGCCCGCTCCCTGCTGCGTGAGGCGGACGCCGCGATGTACCGGGCCAAGGCTCGGGGTCGCGGCCGCTACGAGATCAGCGGGCAGCCGCCGGTCGTGGCGGTCGCGCGCACCTGACAGACTCCACGCCCGTGAGCGCAACGATCCTCGACGGCAAGGCCACCGCGGCGGGCATCCGCGCCGACCTCACCGAGCGCGTCGCCCGCCTTCGCGAGCGCGGCGTGGTCCCGGGCCTGGGCACCGTCCTCGTCGGTGACGACCCCGGCAGCCGGTCCTACGTCGCGGGCAAGCACCGCGACTGCGCACAGGTAGGGATCACCTCGCTGCAGCGCGAGCTACCGGCGACCGCGACCCAGGCAGAGGTCGAGGCGGTGGTCGACGAGCTCAACGCCGACCCGGCGTGCACCGGCTACATCGTCCAGCTGCCCCTGCCCGGCGGGCTCGACGCGGGCTCCGCCCTGCTCCGGATGGACCCCGGCAAGGACGCCGACGGGCTGCACCCCACGAACCTCGGCCGGCTGGTGCTCGGCGAGCCGGGTCCGCTGCCGTGCACGCCGCGGGGGATCGTGCACCTGCTCCGGGAGTACGGCATCGACCCGGCCGGACTCGACGTCGCCGTCGTGGGCCGGGGGGTCACCGTCGGCCGTCCGCTGGGCCTGCTGCTGACCCGGCGCAGCGAGAACGCGACCGTGACGCTGTGCCACACCCGGACCCGCGACCTGGCCGGCCACCTGCGCCGCGCCGACGTCGTCGTGGCGGCCGCCGGGGTGCCCGGCCTCGTCACCGCCGACATGGTCAAGCCCGGTGCGACGGTCGTCGACGTGGGGATCACCCGGACCGAGAACGGGCTGGTCGGCGACGTCGCGCCGGACGTCGCCGGGGTGGCCGGCCATCTCGCTCCCGTGCCCGGCGGAGCCGGGCCGATGACGCGGGCGATGCTGCTGCTCAACGTCGTCGAGAGCGCGGAGCGCTCGGCGGGGTGAGCACCTCCGACGGCGCCGGGCGCCCCCACGACGACCGGCCGCCGATCCGCGGCGGCTGGGTCGGTCGGCAGTGGCCGCTGCTCTCGGTCCTGGGCCTCGGGGTCGTCGGTCTGGGGGCCGTCGCGTTCGGCCACTTCCGCAGCGGCTGCCTGCTGCTGGGGGTCTCGGTCCTGCTCGCGGGCTTCGCGCGGCTGGTGCTGCCGGTCCGGCGGGTCGGGCTGCTGGTGGTGCGCAGCCGAGCCTTCGACGTGCTGGTGCTCGCCAGCATGGGTACGGCCCTGGTGGTCTTCGCGATCATCGTCCCGCCCTCGCGCTGAGCCCCGCCCTCCCCAGGAGCTCCGCCGGGTGCTGGGATAACCTCGCGAGGAGAAAGTCTCTTGACGACGAGAGACCTTGCGCGCACAGCCACCGATGCGAAGGAGCGCCCTCCCATGGCCCCGAGTCCCCGCACCGCCCCCGTGACCGTGACCGTCACCGGTGCGGCCGGCGCCATCGGCTACGCCCTGCTGTTCCGGGTCGCCTCCGGCCAGCTGCTGGGCCCGGACGTCCCGGTGCGGCTGCGGCTGCTGGAGATCGCGCCCGCCCTGAAGGCTGCCGAGGGCACCGCGATGGAGCTCGACGACTGCGCCTTCCCGCTGCTGGCCGGCATCGACGTCACCGACGACGCGCGGGCTGCCTTCGACGGGGTGAACGTCGCGCTGCTGGTGGGCGCGCGGCCGCGAGCCGCAGGCATGGAGCGTGGTGACCTGCTCGAGGCCAACGGCGGCATCTTCAAGCCGCAGGGCGCGGCGATCAACGCCGGCGCCGCGGACGACGTGCGGGTCCTCGTCGTCGGCAACCCGGCCAACACGAACGCCTTGATCACGGCCGCCCACGCGCCCGACGTGCCGAGGTCGAGGTTCACCGCGATGACGCGGCTGGACCACAACCGCGCGATGAGCCAGCTCGCGGCCAAGACGTCGACGCCGGTGACCGAGATCGAGCGCCTCGCTATCTGGGGCAACCACTCGGCGACGCAGTACCCGGACCTGTCGCACGCCCTTGTCGGCGGCAAGGCGGCCCGCGAGGTCGTCGGCGACGACGCGTGGATCGCCGACGTCTTCATCCCGACGGTCGCCAAGCGCGGCGCAGCCATCATCGAGGCCCGCGGCGCGTCGTCGGCCGCGTCCGCCGCCAACGCCGCCGTCGACCACGTGCACAGCTGGGTGACCGGCACCCCCGAGGGCGACTGGACCTCGGCCGCGATCGTCTCCGACGGCTCCTACGGCGTGCCCGAGGGGTTGGTGTCGTCCTTCCCGGTCACGTCCTCGGGCGGCGACTGGGAGATCGTCCAGGGCCTGGACGTCGACGACTTCTCGCGCACCCGGATCGACGCCTCGGTGGCCGAGCTCGCCGAGGAGCGCGACGCCGTGCGCGACCTCGGCCTCGTCTGACCGGCGCGCCACCGCACGCGTACGACCTCAACGAACTCAACGACTTCAACGAACTCAACGACCTCAACGAACTCAACGACCGACCCGAACTCCGAGGAGCAGTCCCGTGGCCAAGATCAAGGTGCAGAACCCGGTCGTCGAGCTCGACGGCGACGAGATGACCCGGATCATCTGGCAGTTCATCAAGGACCGCCTGGTCCACCCCTACCTCGACGTCGACCTGCACTACTACGACCTCGGCATCGAGAGCCGCGACGCGACCGACGACCAGATCACCGTCGACGCCGCGAACGCCATCAAGAAGCACGGCGTCGGGGTGAAGTGCGCGACCATCACGCCGGACGAGGCCCGGGTCGAGGAGTTCGGGCTGAAGAAGATGTGGGTCTCGCCCGAACGGCACGATCCGCAACATCCTCGGCGGCGTCGTCTTCCGCGAGCCGATCATCATCAGCAACATCCCGCGCCTGGTGCCGGGCTGGACCAAGCCGATCATCATCGGCCGTCACGCGCACGGCGACCAGTACAAGGCCACCAACTTCAAGGTGCCCGGCGCCGGCGAGCTGACCATCACCTTCACGCCGGCCGACGGCTCCGAGCCGATCCAGCACGTCGTCGCGAACTTCGGCGACGACGGCGGCGTCGCGATGGGCATGTACAACTTCAACAAGTCGATCGAGGACTTCGCGCGGGCCTCGTTCGCCTACGGGCTGCAGCGCGAGTACCCCGTGTACATGTCGACGAAGAACACGATCCTCAAGGCGTACGACGGTGCCTTCAAGGACATCTTCGCCGAGGTGTTCGAGAAGGAGTTCAAGGCCGACTTCGAGGCCAAGGGCCTGACCTACGAGCACCGGCTGATCGACGACATGGTCGCCGCCGCCATGAAGTGGGAGGGCGGCTACGTCTGGGCCTGCAAGAACTACGACGGTGACGTGCAGTCCGACACGGTCGCGCAGGGCTTCGGCTCGCTGGGCCTGATGACCTCGGTGCTGATGACCCCGGACGGCCGGACCGTCGAGGCCGAGGCCGCGCACGGCACGGTGACCCGGCACTTCCGCCAGCACCAGGCGGGCAAGCCGACCTCGACCAACCCGATCGCGTCGATCTTCGCGTGGACCGGGGGTCTCAAGCACCGCGGCAAGCTCGACGGCACGCCCGAGGTGACCGGCTTCGCAGAGACCCTCGAGCGGGTCTGCGTCGAGACGGTCGAGAGCGGCCAGATGACCAAGGACCTCGCCCTGCTGGTGTCCAAGGACCAGGCGTTCCTCACGACCGAGGAGTTCCTCGCCGCGCTCGACGAGAACCTCGCCGCCGCCCTCGCCTGAACTGCCGCTAGGAGGCGGCGTCGTCCCTCCGACGGGCCGCGACGGTCCCGAAGTAGTCAGCGGTCCGGACCCGTCGGGCACTCGTGGCCTCGGCCGCGGGCACCTCGGCGAGGCGCGGGATGTGCTTGGAGCAGTGGATGTAGGCCTCCGTCACCCGGACCACCACCCACGCGGAGGCGGTGCGGCCCGCGGGAGCATCCGCCTCGAGCCCGGCCAGCGCAGCGGCCGCCGGCTCGACCAGCCGTGCCGTGCCGTTGACGTGCAGGCCGACGCCGTCGTGCACGAAGTCGACCATCAGCATGCCGACCTGCGGGTTCTCCATGATGTTCGCGAGGCTGGCCAGCACGCCGTTGCCCTTGTACTCCGGCCAGGCCAGCGTCCGCTCGTCGAGCACCTCGACGAGACCGGGCGGCCCGGCGCGCAGGGTGTTGTCGCAGGCGCCCGCGGCGTCCGCGGTCGCCAGGAAGAACATCCGCTGCCGGCAGACGAAGTCGCGCATGTCCGGGTTGAGGTGGTCGAGAACCTGGTCGTCGTAGAACCGGTCGGCGCGCGCGGTGGTGCCGAGTCGGCGCTGAAGGGCCCGCTCCGCGGGCGAGCCCGGTCCGGCCGGGTGGGACGCGGACCGCTCGGGGTGCGGGCGCCGGGGCAGGGGGCGGCGGCCACCCGGGGGCAGGGGAGTCACCCCACGGTCCTACCAGGGACCGGAGAACCGGGACAAATCGCCCAGGCAACGGCGCTGCCCCACCGGCCGGCTCAGTCGTCGCGGCGCATCCCCGGCGAAGGCTGCACCTCGAAGGCCTCGGGGGCGCTCCAGCCGCGTCGGTCGAACGCGTGGCGCACCGCCTCACGGGCGGTGTCCACCGCCCTGGCGGGCAGCAGGGCGATCGCCGAGCCGCCGAAGCCGCCGCCGGTCATCCGGGCACCCAGGGCGCCCGCCCCGCGCAGCGCCGTCACCGCCACGTCCAGCTCGTCGCAGCTCACCTCGTAGTCGACGCGCAGCGACTCGTGAGAGGCGTCCATGAGCCTGCCCAGCGACCTCCAGTCGCCGCCGCGGAGGGCGGCCGCCGCGGCCTCCACCCGGGCGTTCTCGGTGACCACGTGCCGGACCCGGCGGCGCAGCTCGTCGTCGGGCAGCCGGGCCAGCGCGCCCGCCAGGCCGTCCTCGGCCACGTCGCGCAGCGCGTCGACGCCCAGCAGGGCGGCGGCGCGCTCACAGGACGCCCGCCGCTGCCCGTAGCCGCCCTCGGCGTGGTCGTGGTGCACCCGGGTGTCCACGACGAGGAGCCGCAGGCCCGCGGCGGCCACGTCCAGCGGCACCTGCTCGACCGCCAGCGAGCGGTTGTCGAGCACGATCGCGTGGCCGGCGGTGCAGTGCAGGGACGCGAGCTGGTCGAGCATGCCGGTCGGTGCGCCGACGAAGTCGTTCTCCGCGACCAGCGAGAGCCGGGCCAGGTCGTCCAGCGAGCTCGCGGTGCCGTGCAGCGCGGCGGTGGCCGCCGCGACCGCGCACTCGAGGGCGTGCGACGACGACAGGCCGCTCCCGAGCGGCACCCGGCCGTCGACGACGACGTCCATCCCACCGACGTCGTGTCCCGCCTGCCGGGCAGCCCAGACGACGCCGGCGACGTACGCCGCCCAGCCGCGCGGCGTGCCCGGTGCCAGGTCGTCCACCCGGACCGTGGTGTCGCCGTCGGGCAGCTGCACGGAGCGCATCCGCAGCACGCCGTCGTCGCGACGCCGTGCTGCCACGTAGGCCCGGGCCGCGATGGCGAAGGGCATCGCGAAGCCGCCGTTGTAGTCGGTGTGCTCGCCGATCAGGTTGACCCGCCCGGGCGAGGACCAGACGCCCTCGGGCTCGGCGCCGGTCAGCTCGTCGAAGGCGGCCTTGACCGTGGCGTGGTCACCGACGAGGTCGCTCACCGCGGCAGGGCGTCGCGCAGCATCGCCGCGGACCGCTCGGGTGCGATGTCGTTGACGAACGCGCCCATGCCGGACTCGGAGCCCGCGAGGAACTTCAGCTTGTTCGCCGCGCGCTTGACCGAGAAGAGCTCGAGGTGCAGCGACGCCAGGTCACGGTCGACCCGGACCGGAGCCTGGTGCCAGCCGGAGATGTAGGGCAGCGGGGCGTCGTAGAGGCCGTCGAGCGCGCCGAGCAGCTGGAGGTAGATCCCGGGGAAGTCGTCCCGGGCGGCCGCGTCCAGCGCCGGGAGGTCGGGCACGCCGCGGCGCGGGTAGAGGTGCACCTCCACCGGCCACCGGGCGGCGAACGGGACGAAGGCGACCCAGTGCTCGCTGTCGACGACGACGCGGGACCCGTCGGAGACCTCCTGCTCCACGCGGTCGGCGAACAGGTCGCGGCCGGTGCGCTCGCGGTGCCGCCGCGCCGCGTCGAGCATGGTCCGGGTGCGCGGGGTGACGAACGGGTAGCCGTAGATCTGCCCGTGGGGATGGCTCAGGGTCACCCCGATCTCCTCGCCCCGGTTCTCGAAGCAGTAGACCTGCTCCACGAACGGCAGCGCGGCGAGAGCCGCGCTGCGGTCGGCCCAGGCCTCGAGCACCAGGCGCACCCGCTCGGGCGAGAGCCCGCTGACCGGCAGGTCGTGGTCGCTGGTGAAGCAGACCACCTCGCAGCGTCCCAGGCCGGGCCGGCGGTCCCCGGACGTGGACGTGCCCGACCCGGGGTCGACGTCGTGGGCGTGGTCGGCGGCGAAGGACGGGAACCGGTTCTCGAAGACGACGACGTCGTAGTCGTCGGCCGGGACCTCCGTCTGCCGCCCGTCGCGCGACGGGCACAGGGGGCACTCGTCCGCCGGCGGGAGGTGGGTGCGGCTCTGCCGGTGGGAGGCCACCGCGACCCACTCGTCGAGCAGGGCGTCGTAGCGGATCTCGGAGGCCGTCGTGGTGGTCTCGAGGGGGCGTCGGTCCTCGACGCCGGCCCGGTCCACCGTCCTGGCGGTGGCGTCGTCGTCGAAGAAGAACAGCTCTCGCCCGTCGGCGAGGTGGACCGAGGACTTCCTCACGCGTCCTCCGTCCCCGACAGTCCGTCGGCCACCGCAGCGACCGTCACGTCGCCCACCTCGTCCCGCAGCACGGCCAGGTCCTCGGCAGCCAGCCCGGAGTCGGTGATGACGACGTCGGCCTCGGGCAGGGCGGCGATGGTGCTGATGCCGATGACGTTCCACTTGGTGTGGTCGGCCACCACGGCGAGCCGGCGCGCCGACCTGGCGAGAGCTCGGCTGGTCTCCGCCTCGAGAAGGTTGGGGCTGGTGAAGCCGGTCCGCTGGTCCATGCCGTGGACGCCGAGGAACACGATGTCGAGGTTGAGGCTGCGCAGCGCGGCCACCGCGATCGGGCCCACCAGGGCGTCGGACGGGGTGCGCACCCCCCCGGTGAGGACGACGGTCCGGGCCGGGTCCGGAGCCGACCAGAACACGGTGGCGATCTGCACCGAGTTCGTGACGACCGTGATGCCCGGGACGTCGCGCAGACGGTGCGCGATGGTCCACGTCGTGGTGCCGGCCGAGAGCCCCACGGCGCTGCCGGGGCGCACCATGGCCACCGCGGCACGGGCGATGGCGTCCTTCTCGGCCCGCTCGCGCGAGGACTTCGTCTCGAAGCCCGGCTCGTCGGTGCTCGTGAGCGCCGGTGAGGTCGCGCCGCCGTGGACCTTGTCGAGCACCCCCTGCCGGGCCAGCAGGTCGAGGTCCCGGCGGACGGTCATGTCCGAGACCGAGAGCTCCCGCGTGAGGTCGCTGACCTTCACGGCCCCGCGCTCGCGCACCCGCTCCAGGATGTAGGACTGCCTCTCCCGGGCGAGCATCAGCGGACGGGCGGCGGGCATGGCGCGAGCCTGGCGGCTGTATCCGCAGAAGTCAACAAGAACCCTCGGCGTCGCCGTGGTCCCGGGGGTCATCCACGCCCGCAGTCGGTCCGCTTTCCCGGGAGGTGCTGTAGGGATCTGTTGGTTGTTGTCGTGATGTCCACTGCGCTGCGCCGAGGGGTGCCGCGGGTGCGGGGCGACGGTGCCGTGCGTCTACGCTGGTCGGTATGGACGGCTGGAGTAGTCCGGCGTACCCGCACCCCGCCGGTACGCCGTGAACGGAACGCTCGCCAACGCCCTGCTCGTGGGGTTCTTCCTCCTCGTCGGCGGTGTCTTCTCCGGGTCGGAGATCGCCCTGGTGTCGCTGCGCGAGGGCCAGGTCCGGTCGCTCGCGCAACGGGGGCGCCGCGGCGCGAAGGTCGCCGAGCTGCACGCCGACCCCAACCGCTTCCTCGCCGCCGTCCAGATCGGCGTCACCCTCGCCGGCTTCCTGTCGGCCGCGTTCGGCGCCGCGGCCTTCGCCGACGATCTCGCGCCGGTCCTGCGCGGCTGGGGGCTGTCGCCCGAAGGCCAGGGCAACGGCAAGGACTCGGCCTACTGGGTCGCGTTCATCGCGGTCACCCTCGTCATCACCTACCTGTCGCTGGTGATCAGCGAGCTGGCCCCGAAGCGGATCGCGCTGCAGCGTGCCGAGGTCGTCTCGCTGGTCGTCGCACCCACCCTCGACCGGGTCGCCCGGGGGTCGCGGCCGCTCATCTGGCTGCTCTCGCGGTCGACGGACGGCGTCGTACGGCTGCTCGGCGGCGACCCCTCCGCTGCCCGCGACACCATCTCCGAGGAGGAGCTGCGAGACATCGTCGCCGGCCACGAGACGCTCGGCCGCGAGGAGCGACAGCTCATCGAGGACGTGTTCGAGGCCGGCGAGCGCCAGCTGCACGAGGTCATGGTGCCCCGCACCGAGGTCGACTTCCTGGACGCCTCCACGCCCGTCTACAAGGCGGTGCGGCTGTCCTCCAGCAACCCGCACAGCCGCTACCCCGTGGTCCGGGGCTCGCACGACGAGGTCGTCGGCTTCGTCCACGTGCGCGACCTGTTCGCGCCCGAGCGCAACGGCTCGGCGACCCGCGTCGGCGAGATCGCCCGCGAGGTCAAGCTGATGCCGGGGACCAAGCGGGTGCTCTCGGCGCTGTCGGAGATGCGGCGCGAGGGCCACCACCTCGCGATCGTCGTCGACGAGTACGGCGGCACCGACGGCATCGTCACCATGGAGGACCTCATGGAGGAGGTCATCGGCGAGATCCGCGACGAGTACGACCTCGCCCAGGAGCCCGCCCGGGCCCTCGTCGACGGCGAGGTGGACGTCGACGGGCTGCTCAACCTCGAGGACTTCGAGGACCTCACCGGCCTCGAGCTGCCGGAGGGGCCGTACGAGACCGTGGCCGGCTTCGTCATCAACGAGCTGGGCCGGCTGCCTGCGGCCGGTGAGTCCGTGGTCGCGCTCGGGCACCGCTTCACCGTCACCGAGCTCGACGGCCGCCGGATCGCCCGGGTCCGGCTGACCGTCGAGCGACGCCCCGGCACCGACAGCCCCGACAGCAGCGACAGCAGCGACAGCACCGACGGCACAGACAGCACCGACAGCACAGACGGCGGCGGCAGTGGCGAGGTCGAGGCGGCCGAGGCCGTCGAAGAGCCCGGGGTACCGGCAAGCTCGAGCGGGGACCCGGCGCGTAGCGCGTCCCCGTCGCCGCCTGCCTGAGCCCTCCGCGCGGGTCGCCTCCGGGAGCCCCCTGGCAGAATGCAGGGATGCCCGAGTCGTCCCGTCCCCGTGTCCTGTCCGGCATGCAGCCGACCTCGGACTCGCTGCACCTCGGCAACTACCTGGGTGCGCTGCGGCAGTGGGTCGACCTCCAGGACGACTTCGACACCTTCTTCTTCGTCGCCGACCTCCACGCCATCACGATGGAGATCGACCCCGAGGCGGTCCGTCGCCGCACCCGGATCAACGTGGCGCAGTACCTGGCTGCCGGTGTCGACCCCGACCGGTCGACCCTGTTCGTGCAGAGCCACGTGCCCGAGCACGCCCAGCTGGCCTGGGTGCTCGGCTGCCTCACCGGCCACGGCGAGGCCAGCCGGATGACGCAGTTCAAGGACAAGGCGGCCCGGGGCGGCAACCCGTCGGTCGGGCTGTTCACCTACCCGGTCCTGCAGGCAGCCGACATCCTGCTCTACCGCCCGGAGCGGGTGCCGGTCGGCGAGGACCAGCGCCAGCACCTCGAGCTCAGCCGCGACCTGGCCCAGCGGTTCAACGGCCGGTTCGGCGACACGTTCGTGGTGCCCGAGCCGCACATCCTCAAGAAGGTCGCCAAGATCTACGACCTGCAGCACCCCGGCGCCAAGATGAGCAGCAGCGTCGGCGGCAGCGGCGTGGTGTGGCTCGACGACGACGCCAAGGTGGTCGAGAAGAAGATCAAGACCGCCGTCACGGACGCCGGCCGCGAGGTCACCTTCGACCCCGAGGGCAAGCCGGGCGTGAGCAACCTGCTGGCGATCCTGTCCGCGTTCGGCGACGAGAGCATCGAGGACCTCGAGGCGCGGTTCGCCGGGGCGGGCTACGGCGACCTGAAGAAGGCCGTGGTCGAGGTGGTGCTCGACGCCGTCGGACCCTTCCGTGAGCGGTTGCACGAGCACCTCGCCGACCCGGCCGAGCTGGACGCGGTCGTGGCGCGCGGCGCGGCGCGAGCCCGAGAGGTCGCTGCCGGCACGCTCGCCGACGTCTACGGCAAGGTCGGCTTCCTGCCGGGGACCGGCATGCGATGAGCACCCGCACGATCGGGGTGGCCATCGCGATCCCCGAGCCCTACGGCGGCGAGCTGCAGCGGATCCGCGAGGCGTACGGCGACCCGATGGCCGGCGCCATCCCGACCCACATCACCCTGCTGCCGCCGAGCGAGGTCGAGGCCGACGACCTGGAGCCCATCGACAAGCACCTGCGCACGATCGCCGAGTCCGAGCGGCCCTTCGACATCCACCTGCGGGGCACCGGCACCTTCCACCCGGTGTCGCCGGTGGTGTTCGTCTCCGTCGTCCTCGGCATCAGCGACTGCGAGCGCGTGGAGGCCAGGGTCCGGTCCGGCCCGCTGGCCCGCGAGCTGGCCTTCCCGTACCACCCGCACGTCACGATCGCCCACGACCTCCCGCACCGAACCCTGGAGCGGGCCTTCGACGAGATGGCCACCTACGACGTGCGGTTCCAGGTCTGGGGCTTCAGCCTCTACGAGCACGGCTCCGACGCGGTGTGGCGCCCGCAGCGCGACTTCAAGCTCGGTCAGCACCTCCCCGGCCCGCAGAGCGTGTAGGTGGCCGCGCGGCCGGGAAACGGCCTCTGATGGGAGTCATGGACCGGGTGCGCGCGACCGTCCGGCGGGCGCGGGACCGCCGACCCTGGGTCGACCACGCGGTCCGCGCCTACGACCGGCACAGCGAGGTGCTGGGCGGGCAGGTGGCCGCCGCCATCACCTACTTCGGCTTCCTGTCGTTCTTCCCCCTGCTCGCGCTGGCGTTCTCCGTCGTGGGCTACGTGAGCGTCGTCTACCCGGGTGCGCGCGACGGCATCACGGCGGCGATCGAGGGCACGTTCCCCAGCCTCGTCGGGACGGGTCCGGGCCAGATCAACGTGAGCGACATCGCGGACAGCCGGTCGGGGGCCGGCCTCGTGGGCCTCCTCGGCCTGCTCTACGCCGGCCTCGGCTGGGTCGACGCGCTGCGCAACGCCCTCCGCCGGGTGTTCGGGACCCTCGACGTCCCGCTGTCCTTCCTCACCAAGAAGCTGGTCGACCTGTTCGTCCTGCTGCTCCTGGGGACGGCCCTGATGGGCTCGGTCGTGGTGAGCAGCCTGGCGACCGCGGCCACCGAGTACGTCCTCGGGCTGGTCGACCTCGACGACTCGACGGTCGCGATCCTGCTGCTCAAGGTCCTCGCCGTCGTGCTGGCCCTGCTGGTGAACACGGCCATCTTCGCGATCCTGCTCTCACGCCTGTCCGGTGCCGGCCTGCCGTGGCGGCAGATCCGCTCCGGCGCGGTCCTCGGCGCCGTCGGGTTCGAGGCGCTGAAGCTGCTGGGCACCTTCCTGGTGGGGCGTACGACCGACAACCCGCTCTACGCCACGGTCGGTGTCGTGGTCGGGCTGCTGGTGTGGATCAACTTCGTGTCACGCCTGCTCGTCTACGTGGCCGCCTGGACGGCCACCCAGCCGTACTCGCTCGAGCCGGGGGAGATCGGCGAGCCGGGGGCGGGGCGCAGCACGCCGATCGCGGCCGCCACCGACCCGGTGGCGGCCGTCGCGCCCGCCGACTACGACGCGGTGCCGCTGCGGGCAGCCGGCGGTGGCTCGTCACGCAGGACCGTGACGGTCCGGGGGGTGCTGCTCGGTGCCGCGGCCGGTGCCGGACTGGCCGGGGTCCTCACCCGGCGCCGGTCGCGCGACTGAGGCAGCCCGACCCCCGACCGCGCCGGACCTGCCGATCCTCCTGAACCTGCCGGTCCAGCGGCCGGCCGGCGCTGCCGCAGCCGTCGGCGCAGCAGCACCCGGCTGCGCAGCAGCCCGACCACGAGCGCGAGCAGCAGCACGACGTCGAGCCACCAGGGCAGCCCGAGCCCGGCCGGGCTCCCGGCAGTGGCCGCGGGCGACGCCGCGGCCACTGCGTCCGTGCCGGACCGCGGCTCGGTGACCTCGGTGCCCGCCGCCGGCTTCCCGACCGCGTCGAGCGTCCCGACGGGGTTCGCCAGCGCGGCGTTGCGGAACCCCCAGCTGAGCAGCGCCGCGGAGTCGCGCCACGAGTCCTGGTTGCTGTGCAGGACCGTCGCGACCAGCGTGCGGCCCTTGCGGGTCGCCGCCCCGACGAAGGTGCCACGCGCCTTGGTGGTCCAGCCCGTCTTGACGCCGATGGCGCCGCGGTAGTTCAGCAGCAGGCGGTCCTGGGTGTAGATCTCGAACGTCTTGCGCACCTTGCCGGCGCGCGGCATCTTGCCGGGGAACTGCACCTTGACCGTCGCCGCGAGGGCGCGGAAGTCCTCGCGGGCCAGCGCCGCCCGGGCGATGACGGCGAGGTCGTAGGCCGAGGTCACCTGGGCGGGTGCGTCGAGCCCGCTGGGGTTGCGCACCGTGGTGTCGAGCGCGCCGAGGTCGCGCGCCGTGCGCGACATCGCCGCCACGGTCTGCGGCACCCCGCCGGCCGCGTTCGCCAGGGCGTTGGCCGCGTCGTTGCCGGAGACCAGGAACAGCGCCTGGAAGAGCTGGTCGACGGTGTACGTGGCGTCCGGGACGATCCCGGCCCGGCTGCCCTCGACGTTGGCGTCCTCCCACTGGGCGGTGTAGACGGTCGTGGGGTCGAGCCGGGGCAGCAGGGTCAGGGCGGTGAGCATCTTCAGCGTGCTGGCGGGACGCCAGCGTCCGTGGGGGTCCTTGGCCGCGAGCACCTCGCCGGTGCCGAGGTCGGCGAGCAGGTACGCCGAGGCGGCCACCTCCGGCAGCGGCTCGGCACCGGGCGCGTCGACCGCGAGCCCGGTCGTGCCGAGGGCCGGACCACCGACGGGTGTCCCCGACGCGGCCTGCGAGGCGGCAGGGGCCAGCACGCCGAGGGTGAGCAGGGACGCGACCCCGCCGGCGAGCAAGCGGCCGACGGCCGTCACTGCGCGCTCTCGTCCATCGGAGGCAGGTTATCGGCTGGGGAGCCGGGGCTGGTTAGCATCGCGGGCATGTCGCGCGAGTCGGAGTCCGGTCTCCCGATCGAGCCGGTCTACGGCCCCGACGCACTCGAGGGGTGGGACCCGGACCGGCGGCTGGGCGAGCCCGGCGGCTACCCGTACACCCGGGGCGTCTACCCCTCGATGTACACCGGCCGGCCGTGGACGATGCGGCAGTACGCCGGCTTCGGCACCGCCAAGGAGTCCAACGAGCGCTACCACCGGCTGGTCGAGGCCGGCACCGGCGGGCTGTCGGTCGCGTTCGACCTGCCCACGCAGATGGGCTACGACTCCGACGACCCGGTCGCCCACGGCGAGGTGGGCAAGGTCGGCGTCGCGATCGACTCGCTCGACGACATGCGCACGCTGTTCGACGGCATCCCGCTCGGCGAGGTCTCGACCTCGATGACCATCAACGCGCCCGCCTCGGTCCTGCTGCTGCTCTACCAGCTCGTCGCCGAGGAGCAGGGTGTCGACCCGAGCGCGCTCACCGGCACCATCCAGAACGACGTGCTCAAGGAGTACATCGCACGGGGCACCTACATCTACCCGCCGAAGCAGTCGCTGCGGCTGGTCTCGGACGTCTTCGCGTACTGCGCGAAGGAGATCCCGCGCTGGAACACGATCTCGATCTCGGGCTACCACATGGCCGAGGCGGGGGCGACGCCCGCGCAGGAGGTCGCCTTCACGCTGGCCAACGCCCGGGCGTACGTGCAGGCGGCGGTCGACGCCGGGCTGGGGGTCGACGATGTCGCCCCGCGGCTGTCCTTCTTCTTCGTCGCCCGCACGACGCTGCTCGAGGAGGTCGCGAAGTTCCGCGCGGCCCGGCGGGTGTGGGCCGGGATCATGCGCGACGAGTTCGGCGCCCGGGACCCGAAGTCGATGATGCTGCGCTTCCACACCCAGACGGCAGGCGTGCAGCTCACCGCGCAGCAGCCTGAGGTGAACCTGGTCCGCGTCACCGTGCAAGCCCTGGCGGCGGTCCTCGGCGGCACGCAGTCGCTGCACACCAACTCCTACGACGAGGCCATCGCGCTGCCGACCGAGAAGGCCGCCCGGCTGGCGCTGCGGACCCAGCAGGTGATCGCGTACGAGTCCGACCTCACGGCGACGGTCGACCCGTTCGCCGGCTCCTACGCCGTCGAGGCGCTGACCGACGCGGTCGAGGGCCGGATCCGCGAGCTGATGGCCAACGTCGAGGAGCTCGGCGGCGCGGTCGCCGCCATCGAGCAGGGCTACCAGAAGCGCGAGATCGAGCAGTCGGCGTACGAGGTCGCGACCTCGGTCGAGGACGGATCGCGCACCGTGGTGGGCGTGAACCGGTTCCAGCGCGAGGCCGACGAGGTCTACGAGCCGCTGCGCGTGGACCCGACGATCGAGCAGGCGCAGAGCGGCCGGCTGGCGACGCTGCGGCGCGATCGTGACGACGCCGAGCTGGCGCGCTGCCTCGACGCGCTGCGCGCGGCCGCCGACGGCACGGACAACGTGCTCTATCCGATGCACGACGCCCTGCGGGCCCGCGCCACCGTCGGCGAGGTGTGCAACGTGCTGCGCGACGCCTGGGGCACCCACGTCCCTGCCGACGCCTTCTAGCCGGAGGCCGGCCGGGCGCGCCCGCGCCCGCGGGTAAGGTCGCGCGGTGTGACCACACCGTCGGCCCACTCGCACCACCGCACGGTGGCACCGACCGACATCGCGCCCCGGGTGAAGGCCCTCCACGACGAGCTGGTCGCCCTGCGCCGCGACCTGCACGCCCACCCCGAGCTGTCCTGGGGCGAGGTCCGCACCACCCGCCTGCTGCGCGAGCGGCTGCGCGCCGCCGGCCTCGAGCCCCGGGTCCTGGCCGGGGGCACCGGTCTGGTCTGCGACGTCGGCGCCGGCGACCGGGTCGTCGGGCTGCGGGCCGACCTCGACGCGCTGCCGATCGCCGACCTCAAGGACGTGCCGTACGCATCCACCGTCCCCGGCGTCTGCCACGCCTGCGGACACGACCTGCACACCGCGGCGGTGCTGGGCGCCGGTCTGGTCCTGGCCGAGTACGCCGACGAGGGGCTCCTGCCGGGGCGGGTCCGACTTGTCTTCCAGCCGGCCGAGGAGTCCGCCCGCAGCGGCGGGCTGTCCGTCGTCGAGGCCGGCGAGACCGCGGGGATGGAGCGGGTCTTCGCCCTGCACTGCGCGCCGCGCCTCGAGATCGGCACGGTCGGGCTCCGGGTGGGCGCCATCACCGGCTCCGCCGACCAGCTCGTGGTCCGCCTGCACGGCCCCGGCGGGCACACGGCGCGACCGCACCTCACGGCAGACGTCGTCTACGCGCTGGGCAAGGTGGTCACCGACCTTCCCGCAGCGCTGTCGCGGCGGGTCGACCCGCGCGCGGCCCTGAGCGTGGTCTGGGGCCGGATCGCCGCCGGCCGGGCCGCGAACGCCATCCCGACGACGGGCGAGGCCGAGGGGACCGTCCGCTGCCTGGACGCCAGCGCCTGGCAGGGGGCGCCGGAGCTCGTCGAGCAGCTCGTGCGCGAGATCGTCGCGCCCTACGGCGTGCAGGTGGAGGTCGGCTACACCCGCAACGTGCCGCCGGTCGAGAACGAGGCCACCAGCGTCGACCTCCTCGCCGCCGCGGTCCGCGAGACCGAGGGCCCGGAGGCGCTGGTCGGCACCGAGCAGAGTCTCGGGGGCGAGGACTTCGCCTGGTACCTCCGCGGGGTCCCGGGGGCGCTCGCCCGGCTCGGGACCAGCCCCTCCGGGGTGCCGGTGGAGGACCGGATGGACCTGCACCAGGGTCGCTTCGATGCGGACGAAAGGGCCATCTCGGTCGGTGCGCGGGTGCTCGTGGCCGCGACCTTCGCCGCTTTCCTCTCGGTCTGATAACGGGTTGCTCGACTTCTCGCAGACTCGCCGGATCGGCTGTCGGAGCCCGCTAGAGTGCGCACGCCCGGCCGAACGACGGCCTGTACGGGCGCGGGTCCGCACCAAGAGGCCCCTGCTCGGCCTCATGGAAGGAGACACCCTTTGCGACGGGTGACCACACTTGCCTCGGCTTTGCTCGCCGGAGCCCTCGTCCTGACCGCCTGCGGCGGTAGCGATGACGACACCACTGCCACCCCGGAGGAGACGGGTAGCTCCAGCGCTCCCGCCAGCGACCTCAAGGTCGGCCTTGCCTACGACATCGGCGGTCGCGGCGACCAGTCCTTCAACGACGCAGCTGCTGCCGGCCTCGACAAGGCCGCCGCGGAGTTCGGCGTCGAGATCAAGGAGGCCGAGGCCAGCAACGGCGAGCCCGACTCCGCCAAGGAGGAGCGACTGCGCGTCCTCGCGCAGGCCGGCTTCAACCCGGTGATCGCCGTCGGGTTCGCCTACTCCGGTCCGCTCGCGACGGTCGCCAAGGAGCTCCCCGACACGACCTTCGCCATCATCGACGACGAGGCCGCGGTGGGCGACAACATCGCCAACCTGGTCTTCGCCGAGGAGCAGGGTTCCTTCCTGGTCGGTGCTGCTGCCGCCCTGAAGTCGAAGACGGGCAACATCGGCTTCGTCGGTGGCGTCGAGGTCCCGCTGATCGCCAAGTTCGAGGCGGGCTACACCGCCGGTGCGCAGGCGGTCAACAAGGACATCGAGGTGCAGGTCAAGTACCTCACCCAGCCGCCGGACTTCTCGGGCTTCGGTGACCCGGCCAAGGGCAAGACGGCCGCGGCCGGCATGTTCGACGCCGGCGCCGACATCGTCTACCAGGCTGCCGGTGGCTCCGGTGGCGGCGTGTTCGAGGCTGCCAAGGCCGCGGGCGCTCTCGCCATCGGTGTCGACTCCGACCAGTACCAGACCGCCGACCCGAGCGTGCAGGACGTCATCATGACGTCGATGCTCAAGAAGGTCGACGTCGCCGTCTACGACTTCATCAAGAACGCCGTGGACGACAACTTCACCGCCGGCACGGTCCGCTACGACCTCGAGAAGGACGGCGTGGGCTACTCCACCAGCGGCGGTCAGGTCGACGACATCACCGGTGAGCTGGACGACTACAAGGCGAAGATCATCTCGGGCGAGATCACCGTCCCGACCGAGTGAGCGGTGCCGGGTGGGGCGCGCTGCGGCGCGCCCACCCGGCCGTGCAGTGACCCAAGGGCCGGGTCCGGGGAGACGGCGACGTCATCCCGGACCCGGTCGTCATGTCGGCGTCTGTCGCGCTAGCGTGCACCCCTACGGCGAGCGGTCCACCCGGTCGCCGAGCGGCGCGCAGGCGCCCGGTCCGAGGAAGGTGTCCTCATCACCACGACGAGTGCCATCCCGCCGGTGCAGACCCCGGCCGACGCTGCCGTCGAGCTGCACGGCATCACCAAGCGCTTCCCGGGTGTGGTCGCCAACCGCGACATCGACATCACGGTCCGGCGCGGCCAGGTGCACGCGATCGTGGGCGAGAACGGTGCCGGCAAGTCGACGCTGATGAAGATCCTCTACGGGATGCAGCGGCCGGACGAGGGCACTATCGCGATCGACGGCCAGCAGGTCGCCTTCCACTCGCCCGGTGACGCCATCGACGTGGGGGTCGGCATGGTGCACCAGCACTTCATGCTGGCCGACAACCTCACGGTCCTCGAGAACGTCGTCCTCGGCAGCGAGCCGACCAAGGCGGGCCTGCTGGACTTCGGGCTGGCTCGCCGCCGGATCGCCGAGATCTCGGACGCCTACGGCCTCGACATCCAGGCGGACGTGCTCGTCGAGGACCTGGGAGTCGGCGACCGGCAGCGGGTCGAGATCCTCAAGGTCCTCTACCGCGGCGCCAAGATCCTGATCCTCGACGAGCCGACCGCTGTGCTCGTGCCGCAGGAGGTCGACGAGCTCTTCGACAACCTGCGCGAGCTCAAGGCCGAGGGCCTCACGGTGCTCTTCATCTCGCACAAGCTCGACGAGGTGCTCGAGGTGGCGGACGAGATCACCGTCATCCGGCGCGGCACCACGGTGCGCACCGTCGACCCCGCCGGTGTCACGGCCCGCGAGCTGGCGGAGCTCATGGTCGGGAGCGAGCTGCCCACCCCGGACACCCGTGAGTCGACGGTCACCGACGAGGTCGTCCTGCAGGCGGAGGGGCTGACGGTCCGTGCGGCGGCCGGGCGTGCCCTCGTCGACGACGTCTCGTTCACCATCCACCGGGGCGAGGTCCTGGGCATCGCCGGGGTCGAGGGCAACGGCCAGGCCGAGCTGGTCGAGGCCATCATGGGCATGCGGGCGCTGGCAGGCGGGACGATCCACCTGGGCGAGCAGAACCTGTCCGCGTGGGGCACGCGTGAGCGCCGTGAAGCCGGGATCGGCTACATCCCCGAGGACCGGCACCGGCACGGCCTGCTGCTCGACTCCCCGCTGTGGGAGAACCGGATGCTGGGCCACCAGACGCAGGAGCCCAACGTCCGCGGCCCGTGGATCGACAAGGCCGGAGCGCGCAAGGACACCCAGCGGATCGTCGAGCAGTACGACGTCCGCACACCGGGCATCGACGTCCTCGCGGCGTCGCTGTCCGGCGGCAACCAGCAGAAGCTGATCGTCGGTCGCGAGATGAGCGGGTCGCCCCGGGTGCTCATCGCCTCGCACCCGACGCGGGGCGTCGACGTGGGCGCGCAGGCGGCGATCTGGGACCACATCCGGACTGCCCGTCGTGAGGGCCTGGCGGTGCTCCTGATCTCCGCGGACCTCGACGAGCTGATCGGGCTCTCGGACGCCATCAAGGTGATCCTCCGCGGGCGTTTCGTCGCCGACGTCGAGCCGTCGAACGTCACGCCCGAGGAGCTCGGCTCGGCGATGACCGGTGCCGGCGAGCGTGCGGACGGGGGCTCACGGTGAGTCTGGACTGGCGCCGCATCGGGCTCGCCGTCGCCGCCCCCACGGGAGCGCTCGCGTTCGCGCTGCTGGTCACCGCGCTCGTCCTGGTCGCGACCGGTGACCCGGTGCTCGAGACGGCCAAGCAGGTCTGGGACTACGGGACGCAGACCCGCGTCATGTCCCAGGTCGTCAACCAGGGCACGATCTACTACCTGTCGGCGCTGGCAGTCGCGGTCGGCTTCCGTATGAACCTGTTCAACATCGGTGTCGACGGCCAGTACCGCCTCGCCGCGTTCTGCGCCGCGGTCGTCGGCAGCTGGGTGAGCCTGCCGAAGCCGTTGCACATCCTGGTCATCATCCTGACCGCGATGCTCGTGGGTGCCATGTGGGCCGGCATCGCGGCCGTGCTCAAGGCGACCCGCGGCGTCAGCGAGGTCATCTCGACGATCATGCTCAACGCGATCGCCACGGCACTGATCGCCTACCTGCTGCGCAAGGCCGCGGTCGACGTCGCCGGCAGCAACAACGTCGGCACCGAGCCGATCGGGGAGTCGGGGAGGTTCCCGGGGATCCCGCTCATCCCGGGCAGCACCCAGGACGTCTACGGCTTCGTCCTGGTGGCGATCCTCGCCGGGGTCGCCTACGTGGTGATCCTCGGCCGGACCAGGTTCGGGTTCGACCTGCGCGCCACCGGGCGCTCGCAGTCCGCCGCGATCGCGAGCGGGGTCGACGTCAAGCGCATGGTCGTCATCGCGATGCTGATCTCCGGCGCCGTGGCCGGGCTGGTCGGCATGCCCGAGCTGCTCGGCGGCAACACCCGCAACTACAGCCTGAACTTCCCGGCCGGACTGGGCTTCACGGGTATCGCGATCGCGCTGCTGGGTCGCAACAACGCCGTGGGCATGGCCCTGTCGGCCCTGCTGTTCTCGTTCCTCGACTCGTCGTCGATCGTTCTGGACATCAACGACATCTCCAAGGAGATCGTGCTCATCATGCAGGGCACCATCGTGCTCTCGGTGGTGGTCGTCTACGAGCTGGTCCGTCGGTACGGGATCGTCGCCGAGCAACGCCGAGTCAGCCGTGAGCTGGACGAGCAGCGACCCGGCGAGCCGACGGGGGTGACCGCATGACCGTCCTCGGGACCCCGGTGGGGGACACCGCGCGGGGCAGGCGCCGCCTCCCGACCGGAGGCGTGACCCTGGCCCTGCTGGCCCTGGCCATGCTCGTCCTGCTCCTCAGCGTGGTCCGGGTCGTCACCGGCGCCAACGACCTCACCTCGAGCGGCACGATCGGCGCCGCGCTCGCCCTGGCCGTTCCCATCGGGATGGCCGGGCTCGGCGGTCTCTGGGCGGAGCGCGCCGGTGTGGTCAACATCGGGCTCGAGGGGATGCTCATCCTCGGCACGTGGGGCGCGGGCTGGGCCGGCTACCAGTGGGGGCCGTGGACGGGCGTGCTGGTCGGCACCCTGTTCGGTGCCGTCGGCGGGCTGCTCCACGCGCTCGCGACGGTGACCTTCGGCGTCGACCACATCGTGTCCGGTGTGGCCATCAACATCCTCGGCCTGGGCGTGACGCAGTTCCTCTCCGTGACCGCCTTCGAGGGTGTGCCCGGTGGCGGCGAGTCGCAGTCGCCGCCCATCGCCAACATCCGGGAGGTGTCGATACCCGGGTTGTCCGAACCGCTGCTCGACCTCCAGCGCCAGGAGTGGTTCCTGGTGTCCGACTTCGCCGGGGTCGCCCGCGGCCTGTTGACCGGGGTCTCGCTGCTGACGGTGCTGGCGGTGGCCCTGGTCGTGGCCTCCTACGTGGTGCTGTGGCGCACCGCGTTCGGCCTGCGGCTGCGCTCCTGCGGCGAGAACCCGACCGCTGCCGAGTCGCTCGGCGTCAACGTCTACCTGATGAAGTACGCCGCGATGTTCGCCTCCGGGGCGTTCGCCGGGCTGGGCGGCGCCTTCCTGGCGATCGTCGCCGGCAACGGCTACCGCGAGGGCCAGACCGGTGGCCGCGGGTTCATCGGCCTGGCCGCGATGATCTTCGGGAACTGGCGCCCGGGCGGCCTGGTCGCGGGCGCCGGGCTGTTCGGGTTCACCGACGCGCTGCAGCTGCGCCGCGGGGGCGAGTCCGTGCACGGCCTGCTGCTGCTCATCGGCGTCGTCCTGATCGGCCTCGCGATCTGGCTGGTGACGCGGCGCCGGCTGGTGCCGGCCGTCCTCAGCGTCGTCGTCGGAGCTGCCGTGCTGGTCTGGTACGTGCAGACCGACGAGGTGCCCGGGGACTTCACCACGATGACGCCGTACGTCACCACGTTGCTCGTGCTGGCGTTGGCGTCGCAACGGCTCAGGATGCCCGCCGCGGACGGCCTCCCGTACAGACGGGGACAAGGTGGCTGAGGTCACCGACGCCGACTGGGCCCGGCTGCGCGACGAGGCGACCGCCGTCATGGAGCGCGCCTACGCCCCGTACTCGCGGTTCAAGGTCGGGGTGGCCGGGCTGGTCGACGACGGCCGGGTGGTGGTGGGCTGCAACGTCGAGAACGCCGCCTACGGCGTGGCCCTGTGCGCCGAGTGCGGCCTGGTCTCGGCCCTGCACGCGGGTGGGGGTGGCCGGCTGGTCGCCGTGGTGTGCGTCGACGGGCACGGCAGCACGTTGATGCCGTGCGGCCGTTGCCGCCAGCTGCTGTGGGAGAACGGCGGTCCCGAGCTGCTGCTCGAGACCGTGAGCGGGGTCCGCCCGATGCGCGAGGTGCTGCCCGACGCGTTCGGGCCCGAGGACCTGGAGACCAGGGCGTGAGCGGCATCGCCGCGGTCGACGTCATCCGCGCCAAGCGCGACGGGCACGGCCTCACCGACGAGCAGATCGACTGGGTGATCGCGGCGTACACCCGCGGCGAGGTCGCCGACGAGCAGATGTCCGCCCTCGCCATGGCGATCCTGCTCAACGGCATGGACCGCCGGGAGATCTCCCGCTGGACCGACGCGATGATCGCCTCGGGCATCCGGATGTCCTTCCCGGCCGAGGACCTCGGCGGGCGCCGCACGACCGACAAGCACTCCACCGGCGGAGTCGGTGACAAGATCACCTTGCCCCTTGCCCCGCTGGTCGCGGCGTGCGGCGCGGCGGTGCCCCAGCTGTCCGGCCGCGGCCTCGGCCACACCGGCGGCACGCTGGACAAGCTCGAGGCGATCCCCGGCTGGCGTGCGCACCTGTCGCGGGAGGAGATGCTCGCCCAGCTCGCCGACGTCGGCGCGGTCGTCTGCGCCGCGAGCGAGGACCTCGCCCCGGCGGACAAGAAGCTCTACGCCCTGCGGGACGTCACCGGCACCGTGGAGGCGATCCCGCTGATCGCCAGCTCGATCATGAGCAAGAAGATCGCCGAGGGGACCGGAGCGCTCGTCCTCGACGTCAAGGTGGGTTCCGGCGCCTTCATGAAGGACGTCGACGCGGCCCGCGAGCTCGCCGAGACCATGGTGGCGCTGGGGACCGACCACGACGTGCGCACGGTCGCCCTGCTCACCGACATGAGCACCCCCCTCGGGCTGACCGCCGGCAACGGGCTGGAGGTGCGGGAGTCGGTCGAGGTGCTGGCCGGCGGGGGACCGCCGGACGTCGTCGAGCTCACGCTCACGCTGGCCCGGGAGATGCTCGAGGCCGCCGGCCTGGACGGCGTCGACCCCGCCGACCGGCTGGCCGACGGCAGCGCCATGGACGTCTGGGCGCGCATGATCCGCGCCCAGGGCGGCGATCCCGACGCCCCGCTGCCGACGGCGCGCGAGACCCACGTGGTCACCGCGCCGGCCGACGGCGTCCTGGTCGGCCTGGACGCCTACGCGGTCGGCGTGGCCGCCTGGCGGCTGGGCGCGGGGCGGGCCCGCAAGGAGGACCCCGTCCAGGCCGGCGCCGGGGTGGAGATGCATGCCAAGCCGGGGGCCGAGGTCCGGGGCGGCGAGCCGCTGTTCACCCTGCACACGGACGAGCCGGCCCGCTTCGCCGACGCCGAGGCCGCGCTGGCCGACGCCGTCGTGATCGCCCCCGAGGGCTCGCGGCCCGACGTGGTGCCCCTCGTCCTGGACCGGGTGGGCTGATGGCGCCGCAGCTGGTCCCCGCGCCGACCCGCATCCCCGTACCGGGAGGCAAGGTCATCGACGAGTACGTGGGGCGGGTGACCTCGGGGACGAGCGCCGTCTCGGTGGCCCACATGAAGGCGCCGCCGGGCTGGTCCGAGCCGGCGCAGACGCCGGACTTCGACGAGGTGACGCTCGTGCTTCGCGGCTCGGTCGTCGTCGAGCACGACGGCGGCCGGCTGGAGGTGCCGGCCGGGCAGGCGGTGCTCACCCGGTCCGGCGAGCGGGTGCGCTACCTGGTGGGCGAGGAGGGCGCGGAGTACGTCGCGGTCTGCCTGCCGGCCTTCGACCCGGACCTGGCGCACCGCGACCCGGAGGGCTGAGCGCCGGGCTCAGGTGTCGCGCTGGTCCTCGGGGCGCTTGAAGGGGTCCGAGCCGGGCGGGGAGGCGAGCTCGGCCCGCGGGCAGGTGGCGATGGTCAGGCCGGCCCAGATGAGCGCGTCGTCGCACAGGGCCTCGACGGTCCAGCCCTGGTCCAGCCCGTTCTCGCTGACGGTCACCTTGTAGATGGTGATCTCGTGGCGGTGCGGGCTGTCGTACATGACCGCGATCGAGCCGACCAGCTGGGCCTCGCCCCGGGTGCCGCCGACGCCGTCCCAGGGGGCGTCGTAGCGCTGCCACAGGGAGGAGGTGGCGTTCCAGACGCCACCGGCGGCCACATCCAGGCGCCGGAGCTGCTGCAGGACCTGCGCGGCTGCACGCTCGTCCAGGATGGCGGCCGGACGGATGATCCGGACGTCCTCACGTGCACCCACCGTCATAGCCTCTTTCCTCGTGCTGGTCGGACTCCGAGTTGAGAGTGTCGCAGACGGTAGCGTCGGTCTGTGACCAACTCTTTGACCACAGATGACCTTCGTCGGATGCCCAAGGTCCTGCTGCACGACCACCTCGACGGAGGGGTCCGGCCACGGACGGTGGTCGAGCTGGCCGCCGAGACCGGCTACGCCGACCTCCCGACCAGCGACGTGGACGCCCTGTCGGAGTGGTTCGTGGCGGCCGCGAACTCCGGGTCCCTGGAGCGCTACCTCGAGACGTTCGCCCACACCGTGGGGGTCATGCAGACCGCCGAGGCCCTCACCCGGGTGGCTGCGGAGTGTGCCGAGGACCTCGCGGCCGACGGGGTGGTCTACGCCGAGGTCCGCTACGCCCCCGAGCTGCACGTCGAGCGTGACCTGGACCTCGCCGCCGTGGTCGAGGCCGTCAACGCCGGCTTCCGCGAGGGCGAGCGCCGGGCCCGGGAGGCGGGGAACCCGATCCGGGTGGGGGCGCTGCTGACCGCGATGCGGCACGCGGCGCGTTCGCAGGAGATCGCCGAGCTGTCCGTGCGCTACCGCGACGCCGGTGTCGTGGGCTTCGACATCGCCGGGGCCGAGGCGGGCAACCCGCCGACGAGGCACCTCGACGCCTTCGAGTACCTGCAGCGCGAGAACGCCCACTTCACCATCCACGCGGGGGAGGCGTTCGGGCTGCCGTCCATCTGGCAGGCGATCCAGTGGTGCGGTGCCGACCGGCTGGGGCACGGGGTGCGGATCATCGACGACATCACCGTCGACGAGTCCGGCCACGCCACGCTGGGCCTGCTCGCCTCGTACGTCCGCGACAAGCGGATCCCGCTGGAGATGGCACCCACGTCCAACGTGATGACCGGGGCGGCCGCCTCGATCGAGGAGCATCCCATCGGGCTGCTGCGCCGGCTGCACTTCCGGGTGACCATCAACACCGACAACCGGCTGATGAGCGGGACGTCGATGACCCACGAGTTCAGGCAGCTCGCCGACGCGTTCGGCTACGGGCTGGACGACTTCCGCTGGTTCACGGTGAACGCGATGAAGTCGGCCTTCATCCCCTTCGACGAGCGGCTCGCGCTCATCGAGGACGTCATCAAGCCCCGCTACGCAGCCATGGCCGCCGGCTGAGGCCCGCGCGACCGCGGGAGGTCACGGAGGTCAGGCAGCGACGGGGTGGACGGCGGGCGCCGGTGCCGTCGCCGGCGAGGTGCCGGCGTGCAGCAGGTTGAGCGTCGCGCAGCGCGTGCAGCGGTAGGCCAGGGCCATTCCCCCGCTGGGCCGGTCGGTGCCGTGGTCGGTGCTGACGAGGGTCTCGATGGAGCGCGCGCCGCGCAGCTCGCGCAGGCCGCACTCGAAGCAGTCGGTGAGGAACATGACTCCATGGTCGGCACTCTGGCACCATAAGTCCAACCACTGTCCCTGGAGATACCCATTAGTAGTCCTTATGCCTCCGCCCTCGACACCCGCCAGCTGCTCGCCCTGCTCGCGGTGGTCGACACCGGCACCTTCAGCGCCGCCGCCTCCGAGCTGGGCTACACCCAGTCGGCCGTCAGCCAGCAGGTGGCCGGCCTGGAGCGCGCCGTGGGGGAGCGGCTGTTCGACCGGCCCGGCGGCCCGCACCACGTCCGGCTGACCCCCCTCGGCGAGGTCCTGGTCGGGCACGCCCGGGCGATCGTCGCGCGCCTGCACGCGGCCGCTGCCGACCTCGCCGCGGTCCGTGCCGGCGACAAGGGGCGGCTGCGGGTCGGCACGATGCAGAGCGTCGGGACCAAGATCCTCCCGCGCCTGCTGCGCCGCTACCGCGAGGAGCACCCCGGCATCGAGCTGGTCCCGCAGGAGACCTGGGACCTGCCCGAGCTGGCCGCCGCGGTCGAGGACGGCCGGTTCGACCTGTCCTTCGCGCCGCTGCCGCTGCCCGAGGGGCCGTTCGCGGTGCGCCGGGTGCTGGACGACCCGTACGTCCTGCTCGCCCCCGCCGACGCACCGGAGGCGGGCAGCGACTCGGTCACCCTCCGCGCGGCCGCCCGGCTGCCGCTGATCGGCTACACCGACCCGCAGGAGTTCGAGGACCTGCTGCACCACCTGCGCCGGACCGGCGTCGACCCGTCCTTCGTGTTCCGCTCCAACGACAACCCGACGATCCAGGGCTTCGTGGCGGCCGGTCTGGGCTACGCCCTGATGCCCCGGCTGACCGTCGACGAGGACGACCCGGAGGTGTCCGTCGTCCCGTCGGTCACCGGGCTGCCGCCCCGCAACCTGGCCATGGTCTGGCACGCCGACCGGCAGCTCTCGCCGGCGGCGACCCGGCTGGTCGAGCTGGCAGCCGAGGTGTGCGCCGACCTCAGCCGGGGCTGGTCCTAGCGCACGCGGCGTCCCCGTGCCAGCACGCTGCGTCAGGACGGGTGCAGCCGTTCGGCCGGACCGGTAGTCCTTCGTGATCATCTTTCGGGTGATCGGTGGTTGTGTCCGCATTCCTGGCCGCTTGACCCGCTTGACTGCGCTCGCGCCACCGGGGATCCCCTGGCGCGAGGTCCTCCACGGGAGCCACCCATGCTCGGTCGCGTCCACGCGCCACGTCTCGTCCTCTCCGTCGTCGCGGCCCTGCTCGGCGGTGGGGTGGTCGTCGCCGCGCCGGCCGCCGCCGCCGGGGAGCCGCTGACCGGACCATCGTGGTGAAGGTCCTCACCGCCGGGAAGACCGTGCAGGTCGACGGACTCCTCACGGCACGCGGCTAGCTCTCGGACCGACGGGCCGCCGCCGGGGTCACACCCTGGCGGCGGCCCGCAGGGCGCGCAGCGTCCCGGCCCGGTCGCACGCCCGGCAGCCCAGTGCCACCTGGCGGGCGACCACGGCGGGCTCGTCGCGGAGCAGGGTCATGCCGCGGCGCAGCAGGGTGACCGGCGGCTTGCGGTGCTCCTGCAGGTCACGCCCCAGCCGCCGCAGGAAGTTCTTGCCGCGGGACCTGCGCACGACCACGGCGTCGAGCAGCAGGCCGCGAGCGCGGGCCGGGCCGACCAGCTCCGCAGCGAAGATGCCGGTGCCGACGAAGGCCGGCGAGTCGCCGATGTCGAACCGCCGGGTGCCGACCCGGCCGTCGTGGGCGATGTCGTAGACGGGCACCTCGGCCGTCCCGGTGCGGCAGAGCGCCTCCAGCGCGGCGAGGGCACCGGCGGCGTCCCAGGACTCGGGGTCGTCCCAGTCGACGATGCCCAGGGTCGGGTGGCGCGGCGCGGTCGGGTCGTCGCCGTCCTTGTAGAAGTGGTCCAGGTCGACGAGGGGCAGCCCGGACTCCTCGGCGAGGTGGGTCTTGCCGGACCCGGACGGTCCCGCGAGCAGCACGAGACGTGCGGTGGGCAGGACCATCCGCGGAGGCTACCGACAGGCGTGCGCGATCCGCGCCCGCCAGGGCGCGGGCGGGTCGCGCATGCCTGTGGGGCGGGCCTAGACGCCGATCGGGTGCCAGACCGTCTTGGTCTCGAGGTGGGCACGCAGCCTGGTGAGGTCCGGCGTCCTGGCCCAGTCGGTTCTCGCGGGGCGCAGCACGCGCTTGAGGTTGTCGGCCGCCGCGACCTGCAGGGTGGTGGCATCCTCGCCGGACACGCCGGCGAGGTCGATGCTGTTGACGTCCATGTGCGACGCCAGCCAGGGGGCCACCTCCGCGGTGACGCCGGTCAGCACGTTGACGACACCGCCGGGCACGTCGGAGGTCGCGAGGACCTCGGACAGGGTCACGGCGGGCAGGGGGCGGAGCTCGCTGGCGAGCACCACGACCGCGTTGCCGGTGACGACCGCCGGGGCCAGCACCGACACCAGGCCGAGCAGCGAGGAGTCCTGCGGGGCCACGACGGCCACGACGCCGGTGGGCTCGGGAACCGAGAAGTCGAAGTACGGCCCGGACACCGGGTTGGCCGAGCCCAGGACCTGGGCGACCTTGTCCGACCACCCGGCGTACCAGACCCAGCGGTCGATCGCCGCGTCGACGGCGGTCTCCGCCTTGCTGCGGGAGAGCCCCTCGCCCTGCGCGACCTCGTCGACGAACTGCGAGCGACGGCCCTCGAGCAGCTCGGCCACCCGGTAGAGGACCTGGCCGCGGTTGTAGGCCGTGGCCTCGGACCATCCCGGGAACGCCTTGCGGGCGGCCACGACGGCGTCGCGCGCGTCCTTGCGCGAGGCCATCGCCGCGTTGGCGAGGAACCTGCCCTTGCTGTCGGCGACCTCGTAGGAGCGGCCGCTCTCCGAGCGCGGGAACTTCCCGCCGATGAAGATCTTGTAGGTCTTGCGGACGTCCAGTCGCTCAGACATCGAGGTAGCCCTCCAGCCCGTGACGGCCGCCCTCGCGGCCGAAGCCCGACTCCTTGTAGCCGCCGAACGGCGAGGACGGGTCGAAGCGGTTGAACGTGTTGGCCCAGACGACGCCGGCGCGCAGCTGGTTGGCCATCCAGAGGATGCGCGAGCCCTTGTCGGTCCAGACGCCGGCGGACAGGCCGTACGGGGTGTTGTTGGCCTTCTCGACGGCCTCCTGCGGGGTGCGGAAGGTGAGCACCGACAGGACAGGCCCGAAGATCTCCTCGCGGGCGATCCGGTGCGCCTGGGAGACCCCGGTGAACACGGTGGGCGGGAACCAGAAGCCCTTCGCGGGCAGGTCGCACGGCGGTGACCAGCGCTCGGCGCCCTCGGACTCGCCGACGTCGGACAGCTCGCGGATCCGGGCCAGCTGCTCGGCGGAGTTGATGGCGCCGATGTCGGTGTTCTTGTCCAGCGGGTCGCCCAGGCGGAGGGTGCCCAGCCGCCGCTTGAGGGAGTCCATCACCACGTCGTACGCCGACTCCTGGACGAGCAGCCGGGAGCCGGCGCAGCAGACGTGGCCCTGGTTGAAGAAGATCCCGTTGACGATGCCCTCGACGGCCTGGTCGACCGGTGCGTCGTCGAAGACGATGTTGGCGGCCTTGCCGCCCAGCTCGAGGGTGACCTTCTTCGAGGTGCCGGCCGTCGACCGGGCGATCATCTTGCCGACGTCGGTCGACCCGGTGAACGCGACCTTGTCGACCCCGGCGTGCTCGACCAGGGCTCGACCGGTGTCACCGGCGCCGGTCACGATGTTGACGACGCCCGGCGGGAGGTCGGCCTGCTGGCAGATCTCGGCGAAGAGCAGGGCCGTGAGCGGGGTGGTCTCGGCCGGCTTGAGCACCACGGTGTTGCCGCAGGCCAGCGCGGGCGCGATCTTCCACGCGAGCATCAGCAGCGGGAAGTTCCACGGGATGACCTGACCGGCCACTCCGAGCGACTTCGGATCGGGTCCGAAGCCGGCGTGCTCGAGCTTGTCGGCCCAGCCGGCGTAGTGGAAGAACCAGGCCGAGACCAGGGGGATGTCGACGTCGCGCGACTCGCGGATCGGCTTGCCGTTGTCGAGCGACTCGAGGACCGCGAGCTCGCGGGCCCGCTCCTGGATGATGCGCGCGATCCGGAACAGGTACTTGCCGCGCTCACGGGCCGGCAGCTTCGACCAGACCTTGTCGTAGGCGCGCCGCGCGGCGGCGACCGCCCGGTCGACGTCGGTCGGCCCGGCCTCGGTGATCTCGGCGAGCACCTCCTCCGACGCCGGGCTGACGGTCTTGAAGGTGCGCCCGTCGGCCGTGTCGACGAACTGACCGTCGATGAACAGCCCGTAGGACGACTGCAGGTCGAGGATGGCGCGCGACTCCGGCGCCGGGGCGTACTCGAACTTCGTGGTGTTCAACGGAGCCTCAGTGCTCTGCTAGTCGAGGGTGAAGTAGTCGGGACCGCTGTAGCGGCCGGTGGCCATCTTGGTCTTCTGCATGAGCAGGTCGTTGAGCAGGCTGCTCGCGCCCAGCCGGAACCAGTCCGGGTCGAGCCAGTCGTCGCCGACCGTCTCGTTGACGAGGACGAGGTACTTGATCGCGTCCTTCGTCGTGCGGATGCCGCCGGCCGGCTTGACGCCGACCTGGCGCCCCGTCGTGGCGCGGAAGTCGCGCACGGCCTCGAGCATCACCAGGGTCACCGGCAGGGTGGCCGCCGGTGCGATCTTGCCGGTCGAGGTCTTGATGAAGTCGCCACCCGCGAGCATCCCGAGCCACGACGCCCGGCGCACGCTGTCGTAGGTGACCAGCTCGCCGGTCTCGAGGATGACCTTGAGGTGCGCGTCGCCGCACGCCTCCTTGGTGGCCACGATCTCGTCGAACACCTCGAGGTAGCGACCGGAGAGGAAGGCGCCGCGGTCGATGACCATGTCGATCTCGTCGGCCCCGGCGGCGACGGCGTCGCGGGTGTCGGCGAGCTTGACCGCGAGGCTGGCCCGGCCGCTGGGGAACGCGGTGGCGACGCTCGCGACGTGCACGCCCGAGCCGCGCAGCGCCTCGACGGCGACCGGGACCATGTCGGGGTAGACGCAGATGGCCGCGACGGGCGGCGTCCCGGGCTCCGAGGGGTCCGGGCGCATCGCCTTCGCGCACAGGGCCCGCACCTTGCCGGGGGTGTCCTGCCCTTCGAGCGTGGTCAGGTCGATCATCCGGATCGCGAGGTCGATGGCCCACGCCTTCGCGGAGGTCTTGATCGACCGGGTGGCCAGCGTGGCGGCCCGGGCCTCGGCCCCCACCTGGTCGACACCGGGGAGGCCGTGCAGGAACCGGCGCAGCGAGGCCTCGGAGGCGGTGATACCGGGGACGTCGAGGCCGTCGAGGGCCCGGGCGACCGGCGGGGGAGCGGTCGTTGTCACCGCCCGAGTCTAGCCCCGTCCCGGATCCTGGGACGCCGACCGGTCGGCTTCCCCGGTCAGCGCAGCCCGATCCGGACCGTGTGCTCCTGCGCCGAGCCGGAGACCGAGCGGATCCGCAGCAGGTAGACCTTCCCGGCGGACATCGCCTTGGTGCCCAGGTTGTAGTGGAACTGCGACCCGTCCCAGCGGAAGCAGCCGTTGGCGTCGGTGGGCGCCGTGAAGACCGGCTCGTCGACCGGGGTGGTCGCCGTCCCCACGACCTGGTAGGTGAGCTTCAGGTCGCAGGACGCGGCCAGGGCGGCGGAGGCGGCGGCGGACAGGGGGCCGGTCGGCGTGAGCAGCCGGAACTTGAGCGGGATCGTCGAGTTCTTCTTGAAGGTGCTCATCGGCTGCCCGACACCGTCGTTCACCGGCGAGAAGAGGCCGACGAAGCCGTACTGCACCGCGTAGGTGACGGTCGCACTCCCCGTGCGGCCCTGGGCGTCGGTCCCGGTCACGGTGAACGTGTGGGTCCCGACGCCGGTAGCCGGCGTCGCCGGGGTGGCGACGCAGCTGCGGACGTCGTAGCCGGCGCACCGGAACACCGGGGCGATCGCCTGGCCGGCCGGGTAGGAGCCACCCTGGGCCGGGCTGGAGATCGTCACGACCGGCCCCGGGGGGGCGACGATGGTGAAGGTGCGGGCGGTCTCCGTGCCCTCGCCGTCGGTGGCGGTCACGGTGACCTCACCGGGACCGGTCACCGTGAACGGGCCGGTGTAGTTCGTGTCGGCAACGTCACCGTCGATCCGGTAGGTCAGCGGCGCCCGGCCGAGGATTGTCACCTGCTGCGGCCCGACGTACTCGCCGCCGACGGGCGTGCCGGACAGCTGCAGCACCGGGGCGTCGGCGACCGGCTCGACCGGGGCCTCGAAGTCCTGGCCCTTCTTGCTCGACGTCGACACGTTGTTCGCGTCGTCGACCAGCTGGACGAAGAACTGCTCCACCGTCGGGGTCGCCACCGTGTCGAAGCCGGTGAAGGTGGTCCCGCCGTCGGAGCTGGTCAGCGTGACCTTCTTCCACGCCTGGGGGCTGGTGCTGCTGCGGGCCAGGTACAGCACGGTCGCACTGGTCGCGTCGGCTGCCGGGGTGGTGACCGTGAAGGTGGCCACGCTGCCGCTGACCGAGCCGACGACGGAGCCGATCGCGGGCGGCTCGACGTCGCCCTTGCTCGAGTAGAGCACCTTGTACTTCATCTCGTCCGCGAGCTGCTGGAAGCCGAGGCCGGTGGTCGTGGAGGCGCTGCGGAACTGGCCCGGGTGCAGCACGACGACGTCGCGCAGACCCGCGGGGGTGGCCCGCTCCACGACGTTGACGAGGGCGGACGGGAAGAACGCCCCGGTCGTCGCCGGCTCGGGGGAGGTGCTGCTCGAGTCCGGTGCCGCGCTGGAGTAGACGGGGTCGAAGCCGCCGGAACCGGAGGTGAGCCGGGTGCTCAGACCCTCGAGCAGCACGCCGTGCGCCTGCTTGCCCGCCACCTGCGGGTGGGCGTCCGTGGTCTCGGGCACCAGCGGCCGGCCCGGGATCGCCAGCGGCGACTGGTCGGACCCGGCAGTGCGGACGGCGAAGAACGAGCCACGCCCCGTGTCCTCCCGGACCAGGCTGCGGGCACCCGAGCCGTCGAACGACGCGGTCACGACGCTGCCCTCGGCGTTGTCGGACCCCGTGGGGGGCACCGACGGAAGGGTCGCGGGGGCGGCGGTGCCCGTCGCGCCGATCCGGTACATCGGCAGGCCGTAGAAGGTCGCCTGCTGCAGCACCTTGGCGTCCACGACCGACATCGGCAGGTGCACGTAGGACTGCTTGGCGAACATCAGCGCCTGCCCGACGGTCATCGAGCCGTTCAGGTTGGTGGCGAAGTCGGCCATCAGCTTCTCGGAGTAGGCGACGGCCTCGGTGTCGCCGTAGCCGTAGCCGGTGTTGGCCGCGTAGGCACCGCCGCGACTGGCGATCGTCTGGGCGAAGTCGGCCTTGCGCACCGCCTCGGTCGGGTCGGCGACGAAGGTGTCGGCGACGTTGAGCCCGGCGTGGCAGCCGATGGTGAACAGCACGCCTCCGGTCAGGTCGGCCGGCAGGTCGGCGCTGGTCAGCAGCTGGCTCTCCACGCCACCGCTGTTCTGGTCGGCGGGCAGTGCCCGGTAAGCGTCGTAGTGGGCGTTGACCGAGGCGTAGCCGTGGGCGGCCGCCGCGAAGCCGGCGATCGCGTCGGTGCGGTTCCACGTCTCGTTGATCGTCGTGAACGCTGCGCCGTTGGGCACCCGGAAGCGCAGGGTGTCGGCCACCGCCTGGGCGCCGTCGGAGTTGAAGTCGTAGCCGGCGGTGTAGGCCGTGGTCGGGGAGCGGCGGCCGTTGGACGAGACGTACTGGTCGACCGCCTTGACGATGTCGGCGGGCGTCTCGACCAGGCGACCCACGGCCAGGTCCGGGACGTAGACGAAGCTGTCCAGCCACGGGATCGGGTTCAGGTCGCCGTAGACGTCGTCGGTGAGCAGGTAGCTGCCGCGCAGCGCGGCCGACAGCGGGTTCTCCTTGCCGGCGTAGACCTGGTCGGCGGCGAAGCCGGCCTCGTTCTCGAGGTCCATCCGGTCGCTCACGCGGCCCATCGGGACGACGAGGTCGTTGCCGGCCACGACGACGAACTTCAGCGTCGGGGTGGTGTCGCGCACCCGGTCGACGTAGGCGTTGACCGCCGCGACGACGGCGTTGGCCTTCGCCGGGGAGCAGGAGTCGTCGTCCCAGGCCGTGTACGCCGCCTGGACGGCGTCGTCGCCCTCGACCGGCAGGACGACGCCCTTGACGTCGGGCCGGCCCGCGAGCGTGCCCAGCTTGGTCAGGACGTTGGTGGCCGCGGCCGACCCATAGAGGTCACCGAGGCGCTTCTGGTTGGTCAGGATGACGGTCTCGGTGCCGGCGGGCAGGGACGACGGGGCCCGGAGCGCGCCCCGGACGCCCTGGCCGGCGAAGGGAAACGCCGGCGTCGCGCAGGACGGGGCACCGGCCGGCGGCGTGACAGACACCAGCAGCGAGTACGGCGTGGTCCGGTCGGTCGAGCCGTTGTAGCCGCTGACCACGATGGTGGTCTCGCCCGCGGCGCGGCCGTCGGGGACGGTGTAGGCCAGCGACTCGCCGGCGTCGCCGCGGTTGGCGGAGATGCCCAGGACCGAGCTGCCCTCGGGGGGCTCGACCGGGACGTCGGCCTGTGGCTCGGGCGCGGCGGTGCCGCCGTCGGTGGCCGGGTCGAGGGTGGTGTCGTCGACGGGGGACCCGCGCAGCGGGGAGCCCCGCAGCATCGAGCCGCGCAGCGGGGAGCCCTCGGTCGAGCTGTGCAGTGCCGGGGTGCCGGGTCCGAACACCGACAGGTCGTAGTCCTGCCCGGCGGGGACGTGGGCCAGCCGCACCGTGAGCTGGCTGCCCGCGGCGACCTGCGGCAGTCGGTAGACGTCCTGGTCGCCCGCGGAGGAGACGTAGCCGAGGAAGACGGTGCCGGTCGGGATGTCGATGGCCGCCGGGACGTCGGTGGGCCCGCTCGGGTCCTGGACGGTGACCGGCGCGGAGTCGGTCGCCGCGGCGGTCGCCTCGCCGAACGTCGCGGTCGCCGAGGCGCTGGTCGCACCGAGCGCGATGCCGGGCTCGGCCTGGATGCTCGCCTCGACGGACGGGTCCTCGGAGCAGGAGACCTCGTCGGCCTGCAGCCGGTAGCTGCCGTCCTCCTGCGTGCTGCCGGTCACGTCGACGGGCGTGCCGCCGACGGTCAGGCCGCGGGTGGAGGGCAGGGCCCGGAAGCCACCCGGCAGCTGGAAGTCGACGGTGAGCGGACCGGACAGGCCGCAGTCGATGTCGAACGCCGCGGTGTAGGTCACCCCACTGGCGGGCAGCGGCGCGGCCCCCGTCAGCCGGTCGGTGCGGACGTTCTCGTAGCCGAGCTGGTCGAGGGCGATCAGCCCGGGCAGCAGCTGCCCGATCGTCGGGTCCAGCCCGATTGTCGACGGGAGAGCGAGCAGGGCCCCGACGGTGGCCACGTCCTTGATCCCGGTTGCCGGGTCGTGCTCCTGGAGCTGGCCGAGGGTGTCGCACGGGCTCGGGCAGCCGGTGGCGTCGTACCAGCTGCCCGGCAGCTGGGTCAGCGGCACCGCGCCCAGCGGTGTCTGGTCCAGCCACATGTCGCCCAGCCGGGCGGTGGCGATCGGGGCGTCGACGAGAGCGACGCCGCGCAGGTGGATCCCGTGGGAGTAGACCGTGCTCAGGTCGGCCCCGCCCAGCTCGAGCCCGACCAGGGTCGCGGAGCCGGGGGTCCCGGCCGGCAGGCCGGTGAGCGTGAGCGCGGAGACCGGCGTGCTGCCGAGCATGATCGCGGCCAGGCTCACGTCCCGCAGGGGGGTGCGGGCGATGTCGATGTCGGCCAGGGTGAGGCCGGCCAGCCCGGGCGGGTCGAGCTCGAGGACCTGCTGCAGCGTGACGTTCTGCAGCGGCTGGAGGGCGAAGGTCGTGCCGGCCAGGACGTCGGCCCAGGTCTTCGGCGGCTCCAGGGGCACCTGGGAGAGCAGGATCGGGGACCCGCGCAGGGGGGAGCCGCGCAGCATCGAGCCGCGCAGGGGGGAGCCGCGCAGCATCGAGCCGCGCAGCGGGGAGCCGCGCAGCATCGAGCCGCGCAGCGGGGAGCCGCGCAGCATCGAGCCGCGCAGCGGGGAGGCCTGCAGGCCGGTCAGCGAGCCGGTGAGGTCGTCCTTGGAGATGTTGCCGACGGGGATGACCCGCTGCCCGGCGTCCGCCGTGGGGCTGTCGGCCGTGAGGGTCAGCCCGGACGTGCCGGCCACGACGTCGACCGCGACGAGGTAGGTGGGGGGCCTGGGGGTGGCGTTGCCGTCCCACGGACTGCCGAGGAGCTCCCAGCTCGGGGCCTCGGGGGTGCCTCCCGTGCAGCCGTACGCCCAGATCCGGTTGACGGCGAGGTAGTACCGGCCCGGCGCTGGACGGTGCGTCGAGCGACCCGCTCAGCGACCCTTCGCCTCCCTCCACCTCCGGGCTCCCGGCGTCGACACAGAGCTCGGGCCCGCTGTTGACGAACCCGGCGACGACCTGGTCGATGCAGCCCGGGCAGTAGACCTCGCCGTCAGGCGGCTGGAAGTCCCAGTCGAAGGACAGGTCGAGCGACTCGCCGGGCGACACGGCGACGGTGCGGCCCTGGTCGTTCACGTCGATGTTGCCGGCGGTCAGCGTGGCGATCCCGCCGCCTTCCACGCCGACCGGGGTCTCGGGGAGCGGGACGTCGTTGCCGCCCTGCAGCGCCCAGACGGTGGGGACCCCGCCGCTCTCGTAGGTGTCGCAGATGCCGGCGACGACGACGGTGCCGTCGGCGGTGGTGGTGATCGCGTTGCCGCTGCCGCTGCCGTTGGTGCCGACGTCCTCGTTGTCGGGGCACGACAGGGTCTCGGAGCCGCTGGCGTTGAACGTCGTGTCCTGCGGGTAGCGGTCGTTCACCAGCCGGGCGACAGTGGGCTGGTCGGCCGAGCCGGTCACCAGCACCCGGCCGGCCTCGTCCAGGGTGACGCCGGCGTTGTCGCCGTCGAAGCCGTAGGGCGTGCGGACCAGGCCGTCGCCGAGCGGAGCACCCGCGCGGCCGAAACCGGTGTCCACGGTGCCGTCGCTGTCGAGCGCGACGACACCGCCGGTGCTCGACTCGCCGTCGTCGGTGCGGACCGACAGGTAGATCTGCCCGGTCGCGGGGTCGACCGTCACCGACCGGGCGCCGACGACCCGGCCGTCGTTGCTGTCGTACTCGACGACACCGGGCTGTCCCTCGTCGTTGCCGAAGCTGCCGTCCGGGGTGCCGTCCGGGTGCAGCCGCCACAGGCCGGCGACCTCCCCGGGCTCGCCCTCGGCGTAGCCGACCGCCAGGACGTCGCCGTCGGGCATCAGGGCGAGGTCGCGGACCGTGTCGTCGCCGCCGGTGAAGTCCAGGGTGGGGGTGCCGAAGTCCTCGTCGACGTCCCCGGCCCAGTAGTCGTCGTTCTCGTCCATGGCCAGGCCGACCACGCCGAAGTCGAGGCTGGGGACCTCCTGGTTGTTCCGGACCCAGACCCCCACGTAGACCCGGTTGCGGCTCTCGTCCAGGACGAGAGCGCTGCCGTGGTCGTTCGTCTTGTGCCCGAGGTCGAGCAGCACCACGCCCTCGGAGCCGCCGTTGTTCGGGGCGTCCCCCCAGGTCGGCTCGGGCGCGCCGCCGGCGTCCAGCCGCAGGACGGCGACCTCCTCCTCGTCGTCGGCCAGCTGCATGGACGTGACGTACGTCCGGCCCTGGGAGTCCTGGGCGAGGGCGCCCTTCGGGGAGTCGGCCGGCGTGCCGGCGTTCTCCCAGACGTAGGGCGATCCGTCGTTCCAGGTCCCGTCGGGGGTGCCGTCGGGGTTGAACCGGTGCACGCGGATCTCGCGGCTGACGACGTACTCCTCGTACTCGTCGTAGGAGTACGTCTCATGGACGAAGGCGGCGACGATCTTGCCGTCGGGCTGGACGACCGTCGAGTCCAGGGCCTCGACGGCGCCGGGGCCGCCCTGCCACACGCCGGACTCGTACTGGCCGAACGAAGTGTCCAGCGAGCCCGGGCCGGTCTCCGGCGGGTCGGCGGCTGCGACTCCTGCCTGCAGGCCCACTGCGAGGCCGGCGACGAGCATCGGAGACAGCGTGAGACCTACCCACCGTGGTGCACGCAACATCCGTCGTCCCCTTTGTAGACCCCGACCCCCAAGGTCCGTCCGGCGTCGAGCGTCCTCCCGTCCCGGTCTATCCGCCACCACCCGTTCGGGCCATATGTCTCCGCCCGGACGGTGATCTGACTGCCCTCATCGGGGCATATCCGCCCCACCTGGGCCGAAGTGGTCGACGCGGGCCGGACCGAGCGGCCACACTGGGTTCCCGCACGAGGGGACGTGGCCGGTGAGACAGGTGCAGGTGGCGGGTCCGGAGTCCGTGGACCCCCTGGCGCCCTACGTCGCGCGTGTCGCCCTGGAGTGGCTGGCCTCGGAGCCGCAGGCCCGCAGCCGCACCCTCGACGCGACGATCGTCTTCGCCGACGTCTCCGGGTTCACGCCGCTCACCGAGAAGCTGGCTCGCCAGGGCAAGGTCGGGGCCGAGGAGCTCACCGACGTCCTCAACGACGTGTTCGGCCGGCTGCTCCGGGTCGCCTTCGCCCACGGCGGCGACCTGGTGAAGTTCGGCGGCGACGCGCTGCTCCTGCTGTTCACCGGCCAGGGTCACGAGCAGCGGGCCGCGGCCGGTGCGGCCGGGCTGCTCGACGCCCTCCGCCCGTTCCGGCGATTCCGCACCGGTGGTGGCTGGGTCAGCCTGACGATGTCGATCGGGGTCGAGTCCGGCCCCGTGCACCTGCTGCTGCTGGGGGAGACGCACCGCGAGCTGTTCGCCGTGGGGCCGGTCGTCTCGGCCACCGTCGGCCTGGAGAACCGGGCGGTGGGCGGCCAGGTCCTGGTCGGCCCCACGGCCGCCGCGGCCCTTCCTGCCGGCCTGCTGGGCCCGGACGACGACGGGGCCCGGCTGCTCGTGCGGGCGCCGCAGGTCCCCCCGCTCACGCCGGCCGCGGTGCCTCAGCAGTGCGCGCCCGACGGCGTCCCGCCGATGCTGCGACGGCACCTCAGTGCCGGTCGCGAGGACGGCGAGCACCGGGTGGCCAGCCTGGCCTTCCTCCAGGTGCGCGGCACCGACCGGCTGCTGGCCGCCGCCGGTCTGGACGCCGTCGCCACCGAGATGGAGAAGGTCGTCGTCGCCGCGCAGCGCGCCTGCGTCGCGCACGACGTCACCTTCCTCGCCACCGACGTCGACGTCGACGGCGGCAAGATCCTGTTCGTCGCCGGTGCTCCCCGGGTGGGCGAGGGCGACGAGGAGCGGATGCTCCTGACCCTGCGTGCCGCCGTCGAGGGCCACGACCTGCTCGCGGTCCGCGCCGGCGCCAGCCGCGGCCGGGCCTTCGCCGTCGACGTGGGCACCGACGAGCGCCGCACGTACGCCGTCATGGGCGACGCGACCAACCTCTCCGCCCGGGTGATGGGCAAGGCCGAGGTCGGCCAGGTGCTCGCGACCAAGGCCCTGCTCGACCATGTCGGCGGCCGGTTCGAGGTCGCGCTGCGGGACCCCTTCCACGTCAAGGGCAAGTCGCTCCCGGTGGTCGCCGGGGCCGTCGGGCGGCCGACCGGTCGACGGGACCTCGACGCCCACGACCTGCCGTTCGTCGGCCGCGACCGCGAGCGGGCCGTGCTCGACTCAGCGCTGGCCGGCGCCCGGGACGGCCGCGGCAGCGTGGTCGTGCTCTCCGGCGAGGCGGGCATCGGCAAGTCGCGGCTGGTCGGCGAGCTGCTGCGGGCGGCCGAGGGGGTCGAGGTCCTCGAGGTCGAGGGCGGGCGCTACGCCGCGGCGACGCCGTACTTCGCCGTCCGCGCCCCGCTGCGCGCTCTGGTGGGCGCCACCCCGGGCGACGACGACGCCACCGTGGCCGCCCGGCTGCGCGCGGCCGTCGAGCGGGTGGAGCCCGACGTCCTGCCGTGGCTGCCGCTGCTCGGGACGATCCTGGGCGTGGACCTGCCGGACACACCGGAGGTGGCCGCTCTCGGGGCCGAGTTCCGGGCCACGGTGCGCCACCAGCAGGCGGCGCGTCTCCTGGGCCGGGTGCTGACCGGCCCGACCGTGCTGCTCGTCGACGACGCCCACTGGCTGGACGACGCCACCGGCGACCTGCTCGGCCACGTCTCGGCCCTGGCGGCCGGGCGGCCGTGGCTGGTCTGCGTCTCCCGGCGTCCCGGCGACGGGGGGTGGCGCCCGGACGAGAGCCTCGAGCCGGTCGAGCTCGCGCTCGAGCCGCTCTCCGACGAGGAGAGCGCCCGGCTGCTGCGCGCGGTGGCCGACGAGCGGCCGCTGGTGCCCAGCGCCCGCTCGGTGCTCGCGGCGCGGGCGGCCGGTAACCCGCTGTTCCTGCGCGAGCTGCTCGACGCCGTCGCGACCGGCAGCGACGGCACCGACCTCGGCGTCCTCCCGGACACGCTCGAGGAGGTCATCGGCGCCACCGTCGACCAGCTCGAGCGCGCCGACCGTGAGCTGCTGCGGGTCGCCGCGGTCCTCGGCGCGCGCTTCGAGGTGGACACGCTGAGCGCGATGCTCGACCAGCCGGAGGCGGAGGTCTCGCGGCGGCTCGTCGGGATCGGCCGGTTCCTCGCCCCGGACGGCCCGGGCAGCATGCGCTTCCTCCACGGGCTGGTCCGCGACGTCGCGTACGAGGGCCTGCCCTTCCGGCGCCGCCGCAGCCTGCACGGCCGGGCCGGCGACGCGCTCGCCGCGCAGCTGGCCGACCACGAGTCGCTGGTCGACCTGCTGGCCCTGCACTACCGCTTCGCCGAGCGGCACGCCGAGGCCTGGCAGCACGCCCGGGTGGCCGGTGAGCGGGCCCGGCGCAGCGCTGCTCCGGTCGAGGCGGCCCGGTTCTACCGGTGGGCCCTGGACGCGGCCGGGCACCTGCCCGACGTCCCCCCGGAGGACCGTGCCGACCTGGGCGAGGCCCTCGGCGACGTGCTCGAGCTGGACGGCCGCTACGACGACGCCGGCCGGGCGTTCGCCGCCGCCCGCCGCGCGGTCGGGCACGACCGGCTGCGGCGGGTGGGCCTGCTGAAGAAGGAGGGGTGGCTGCGGGAGCGGTCCGGCCGCTACAGCAGCGCGCTGTCCTGGTACACCCGCGCCCTGAAGGTGCTCGACGAGGCCGCGGCCGGGGGGGACGAGGCCACCGCGGCGGCCGCCCTGCACGCCCAGCTCACCATGTCCTACGGCGCGGCCCGGGCCCGGCAGGGCAAGTACGCCGCGAGCCTGCCCTACCTGCACCGGGCGGCCGCCGAGGCCGAGCGGCTGCGGGACGAGCCGACCCTCGCCCACGCCTACTACCTGCTCGACTGGGCGCTCACCGACCTCGGCCGCCCCGAGGCCACCGAGTACCGCGAGAAGGCGCTGCCGATCTACGAGCGGCTGGAGGACCTCGTCGGGCAGGCGACGGTCCTGAACAACCTGGGGATCGACGCCTACTACGAGGGGCGCTGGGACCTGGCCCGGTCCTACCTCGAGCGCAGCCGCGAGGTCTGCCGCCGCTCCGGCAACGTGACCATGGACGGCACCGCGCTGAACAACATCGGCGAGATCCTCTCCGACCAGGGCCGGCTGGACGAGGCCGAGGCGGTCTTCCGCGAGGCGCTGGCCCTGTGGCGGTCGGTGCGCTTCCCGGTGGGGCTCGCGCTGTGCCTGAGCAACCTCGGCCGGGTCGCCTCCCGGGCCGGTCGCTTCGCAGACGCGAACGAGCTCTACGCCGAGGCGCGGCGCCACTTCGCGCGGATCGGCGCCGACGCCTTCCTCGTCGAGCTGGACGGCCGGGAGGCCGAGAAGCTGGTCTTCCGCGGCGACGGTGAGGCGGCCCTGCCCGTGGTCCGGGAGGCGACCGCCCGCGCCGAGGCCCTCGGCGGGATACCGGTCGTCCTGGCGATGCTCGACCGGCTGCACGGGCTGGCCCTGGTCCAGGTCGGCGACCGCGATGCCGGGCTGGCGATGCTGCTGTCCAGCCGTGGCCGGGCCACCGCAGCCAGCGCCGACTTCGAGCTCGCGGTCACCCTGCACGAGTGGGCCCGGGTCGAGCGGACAGCAGGCAGCGGCACCGCGGCCGCCCTGGAGCTCTCGGCCGGCACCCTCCTGGGGGGGCTCGGCGTCCGGTCGGTCCCCGAGGTGCCGCTCCCCGCCCGCCACATCTCGCTGCCGGCCGGCCGCCGCCCCGAGTCGGCCGCCGAGCTGGTGTCGGGCGGCTGAGCCCGGCGCCGGGTCTCAGCCCAGGCCGAGCGCCGTGCCCACGTCCGCCTTGATGCCCGCGAGTGCGTCCGTGGCCGTGCGTCGGGCGGCAGCGACGTCGCCGCCGCCGACGGGGACCACGACCTCCAGGTAGGCCTTGAGCTTGGGCTCGGTGCCCGAGGGCCGCACGACCACGCGTCCGCCGTCGGCGAGGACGTAGCGCAGCCCGTCGGTGGGCGGCAGCGCCTCGGAGCCCTCGGCGAGGTCGTCCGCGCGCTCGACGTCGCGACCGCCGAGGGTCGTCGGGGGCGTCGTGCGCAGCCGGGCCATCGCGTCCTCGATCAGCGACACGTCCTCGACCCGGACCGCGAGCTGGTCGGTCGCGTGCAGCCCGTGCTCGACGGCGAGGTCGTCGAGCAGGTCGAGCAGGCTGCGGCCCTCGACCTTGAGCGTGGCCGCCAGCTCGGCGACGAGCAGCGCTGCCGAGACGCCGTCCTTGTCGCGCACCCCGTCCGGGTCCACGCAGTAGCCCAGCGCCTCCTCGTAGCCGTAGCGCAGGCCGTCGACCCGGGAGATCCACTTGAAGCCGGTGAGCGTCTCCCGGTAGTCCAGGCCGTGGGCCGCCGCGATCCGGCCGAGCAGCGACGACGACACGATGGACGCGGCGAAGGTCCCGGTGATCGACGGGTCCCGGGCCACCAGGTGCGCGCCGAGCAGGGCGCCCACCTCGTCGCCGCGCAGCATCCGCCAGCCGCCGTCGGCGGACGGGTCGGGCACCGCGACCGCGCACCGGTCGGCGTCGGGGTCGTTGGCCAGGACCAGGTCGGCGCCGTGCGCGACCGCCGCGGCCACGGCCAGGTCGATCGCTCCCGGCTCCTCGGGGTTGGGGAACGCCACGGTCCGGAACTCGGGGTCGGGGTCGCCCTGCTCGCGCACCACCGTCGGCGCCGGGAAGCCGGCGCGCTCGAACGCGGCGAGCACGACGTCGCGGCCGACACCGTGCAGCGGCGTGTAGACGATGCGCAGGTCCCGCGACGAGTCGGGGGCGACCAGCGAGACCACCCGCGCGAGGTAGGCGTCCAGCACCTCCTCGCCGAGGACGTCCCAGTCGTCGCTGCGTGGGATGCCGGCGAGCGGGCCGACGGCCTCGATCGCGGCCGAGATCTCGGCGTCCGCCGGCGGGACGATCTGCGACCCGTCGCCCAGGTAGACCTTGTAGCCGTTGTCCTGCGGCGGGTTGTGCGACGCAGTGACCATCACGCCGGCGTCGGCGCCCAGGTGCCGGATGGCGTAGGCGAGCACCGGCGTGGGCAGCGGGCGAGGCAGCACCGAGGCGCGCAGCCCGGCCCCGGCCATGACCTGCGCGGTGTCGCGGGCGAAGACGTCGGACTTGTGCCGGGCGTCGTAGCCGACGACGACCGAGGTCCCGCCGTGCCCCCGCGAGTGGGCCGCGAGCCCGGCGGCGGCGCGGATGACGACGACCCGGTTCATCCGGTTGGGGCCTGCGCCCAGGGCGCCGCGCAGCCCGGCCGTACCGAACTCCAGGCGGGCGCCGAAGCGGTCGGCGAGCCCCGCCATGTCGCCGGCCTCGAGCACCTGCTGCAGCTCGGCGCGGGTCTCGGGGTCGGGGTCCTCGGCGAGCCAGGCCTGCGCCACGCTGACGGCGCCGACGGTCTCGGCGCTCCTGCGGTGCTCGTGGCCCTGGCCCTTGCCGTCGGTCCGGCTCACAGCTGGGAGACCACCTGCGAGAGCAGCCCGCCCATCCGGGTGGCAGCCGCGCGCCCGGCCTCGAGGACCTCCTCGTGGTTCAGCGGCTCGCCGGTCATGCCGGCCGCGAGGTTGGTGACCAGCGAGAGGCCGAGCACCTCGGCGCCGGCCTCGCGGACGGCGATCGCCTCGAGCGTGGTCGACATCCCGACGAGGTCGCCGCCGAGGGCGCGGACCATGCCGATCTCGGCAGGCGTCTCGTAGTGCGGCCCGGGCAGCTGGACGTAGACGCCCTCCTCCAGCGAGGGGTCCACCGCCCGGCAGAGCTGACGCAGCCGCGGGGAGTAGAGGTCGGTGAGGTCCACGAAGTGCGCCCCGACGATCGGCGAGGTCGCCGTGAGGTTGAGGTGGTCGCTGATCAGGACCGGCTGGCCGGGGGAGTACGTCGGCCGCAGCCCGCCGCAGCCGTTGGTCAGCACGACGACGCGGGCGCCCGCGGCCACGGCGGTGCGCACGCCATGGACGACCGAGGCCACGCCGCGGCCCTCGTAGAGATGGGTGCGGCCGAGCAGGACCAGGGCGCGCTTCTCGCCCACGACCACCGAGCGGAACGTCCCCGCGTGCCCGGCGACCGCGGCGGCGTGGAAGCCGGGCAGCTCGGTCACCGGCGCCTCGGTGGCGGTCTCGCCCAGCATCTCGGCCGCCGGGACCCAGCCGGAGCCCATCACCAGGGCCACCTCGTGGGTGTCGGCACCGGTGACCTCGCGCAGCCGGTCGGCCGCCTCGCGGGCGAGGGCGTACGGGTCCGTCGTCGCGTCTGTCACGGCCGCGACCCTAGCGCGGGGCCGACGGGGTCGGGCCGCGAGCCGTACCCGCTCGACGCCTCGCGCCTCAGGCGTGCCGGGCCTCCAGCACCGCCAGGTCACGCAGCGCGAACTGGCGGTGCCACCACTCCTCGTTGAGCAGCGTGAGCAGGCACCGGCGGACCGGGTAGCTGCGGGGCTCCGGCCAGCCCGGGGCCTCGACCGCGACGGTGTCGGAGGCGAGGGTCTGCTCGTCGAGCGAGTCGAGGTAGGTCCGGACCGCCGCCTGCCGGTCGAGCCGCAGCGCGAGGGCCTCGTCGAGCGACGGCCGCGCCGAGCGGTCGCGCGGCACGCCCTCGGTGTCGGGCATCTGGTCCCACGGCAGCGACAGCGGCGCCCACGGGCTCGGGTCGCCGAGGATCGCCCGGTGCAGCCAGCACTCGGTCGCGAACGCGAGGTGCCGCAGCGTCTCGACGAACGACCACTCGCCGTCGACGGACTCGTGCAGCGCGGCCTCGGGGAGCTGCCGCGCGCGCTCGACGGCGGTGGCCCACAGGCGCTCGAGGGTGCGCCACGCCTCGCGGAACCCGTCCGGGTCGGTGGGCCGCATCCTCGCCAGGTCGGGCTCGCGACGCTCCAGCTCGGCCTGGACCAGCGGGCCGACGTCCACGCCGTTGATCGTGAGGTCCTCGACCTCACCGTCGATCCGCACGCCGGCGAACGCGACGCCGCGCATGACCACGTCCTTGAAGAAGACGTCACGCAGCTGCGCGCCGGTGAGGTCGACGTCGTCGAAGCGGGAGTCGTTCAGGTGGACCTGGTGGAACGTCGCACGCTGCAGGTGGACCTGCTCGAAGCGGGAGCCGGCAAGGTCCTGCTGGTGGAAGTCGGCCATGGCGACGACGCTAGCGACGCCCTCCGACAGGACCGCTGGCCGGCAGGGAGGTCTCCCTCAGGCGGCGGCGAGCTCGGCGCGGCCGTGGCAGCGGTCGAGCACGGGGCGGCTGGCGTCGAGGAAGGCGAGGACGTCCTCGACCGAGCCGCTGACGATGCCGTCGACCCAGCGCACGACGACCCCGCGGGTCTCGGCGAGGGCGATGCGGCAGTGCTGGGCGCCCGCTTCAGCACGCAGGACGTCCAGGATCGACGGCCGGCCGCGGCTGCTCGACGCGGACAGGACCAGGCTGACGAGCTGGGACGGGGGGCACGCGCGCAGCGCGGCGAGGACGGTGTCCTCCCCGGGGTGGCGGGTGTCGCGCAGCAACCACATGCCCTGACTATCGGCAGGTCAGGTTTCGGACTGGAGAACTCCGGGTGTCGGTCGCCGAACGCGGCGTACCTGACCCGGCTGTGGTGAGTACGCCGCGTCCGGCGGCGGTTGATCACGTGGACGTGATCAACCTCGGCGCGGGGTCGGGGGTGGGTGTCAGGGCCCGACGGAGCGGCAGGGACGGGCCCGCAGCTCGGCGACGTAGTCGTCGGGGGCGCCGGCGGCCTCCGCGGCGTCCGCGATGAGCCCGAGGTAGCGGGCGGAGGGCACCCCGCCCTCGTAGTCGGCCAGGACGTACATCCAGGCGAGGACCTCGCCGTCCAGCGTGTGCACCCGGACCCGCACCTTGGTGAACAGGGCCAGGTCCGCCGCCTCCCACCGGTCCATGTTCAGGGCGTCGGCGTCGGTGACGTCGTACAGCGCGACGAACACGTGCTGCCCCGGCGCCTCCACGACGGTGGCCAGCGGGCCCTCCCAGCCCTGGTCCTCGCCGCCGAAGGTCAGCCGCCAGCCCTCGAGCCAGCCGGTGCCGCGCAGGGGCGAGTGCGGCGCCCGGAGGAGCATCTGGCCGGGGGCCAGGTTGCTGCCGTAGGCGGCGTAGAGAGCCATGGCCGCCCAGCGTAGGGGGCGCGGCGTGCGGGACCGAGGAGGGCGTGCGGGAGAATGCGCCCCGTGACACGCGTGGGGATCATCGGCGGCGGACCGGGCGGCTACGAGGCGGCGCTGGTCGCGGCCCAGCTCGGCGCCGAGGTGACCGTCATCGACAGCGACGGGCTCGGCGGGTCCGCGGTCCTCACCGACGTGGTCCCGTCCAAGACATTGATCGCGACCGCCGAGGTCATGACCGACGCCGCCGAGTCGGGGGAGCTCGGGGTCCGGCTCGGGGACCGGGGCGACCCCGGGACGCGCGAGCAGGTCGGCGTCGACATGGCCCGGGTCAACGAGCGGGTCAAGGCGCTGGCCCACGCGCAGTCCGACGACATCGCGGCCCGGATGGGGCGCGAGGGGGTGCGGGTCGTCCAGGGCCGCGGCCGGCTCGACGGGCCGCGCCGGCTGCTCGCGACCCTGCCGGACGGCTCCGCGGAGTCGCTGGACGTCGACGCGGTGCTGGTCGCGACCGGCGCGCACCCCCGGGTGCTGCCGGAGGCCGCCCCGGACGGCGAGCGGATCCTCACCTGGGAGCAGGTCTACGACATCGACTGCCTCCCCGAGCACCTGGTCGTCGTGGGCTCGGGCGTCACCGGGGCCGAGTTCGCCTCGGCGTACACCGCGCTGGGCAGCCAGGTGACCCTGGTGTCCAGCCGCGAGCGGGTGCTGCCCGGCGAGGACGCCGACGCGGCGACCGTGATCGAGGACGTGTTCCGGCGCCGTGGCATGACCGTGCTCGGCCGGTCCCGGGCCCAGGCGGTGACGCGCTCCGCCGACGGGGTGGTCGTGACCCTCACCGACGGCAGCGCGGTCGAGGGCAGCCACTGCCTGATGGCCGTGGGCTCGATCCCGAACACCGACGGTCTCGGGCTGGAGGAGGCGGGCGTCCGGCTCTCCGACGCCGGTTTCGTCGAGGTCGACCGGGTGTCGCGCACCTCGGCGACCGGCGTCTACGCCGCGGGGGACTGCACCGGCGTCCTGATGCTCGCGTCGGTGGCCGCGATGCAGGGCCGGATCGCGATGGCCCACCTGCTCGGCGACGCGGTGAGCCCGCTGAACATCCGGGCGGTCTCGTCGAACGTCTTCACCGACCCCGAGATCGCCACCGTCGGCTGGCTGGAGAAGGACATGGAGGCGGGCTCGACCTCCACGGTGACGCTCAAGCTGCCGCTGGCGACCAACCCGCGGGCCAAGATGCAGGGCGTCCACGAAGGCTTCGTCAAGCTGTTCGCCCGCACCGGGTCGGGCACCGTCGTCGGCGGGGTCATCGTGGCCCCGCGTGCGAGCGAGCTGATCTACCCGGTCGCGCTCGCGGTGGACGGCCGCCTCACGGTCGACCAGCTCGCGCACTCGTTCACGGTCTACCCCTCGATCAGCGGCTCGGTCGCCGAGGCGGCCCGCCAGCTGCACACCAAGGTCTGGCGGGGCTAGGCCGCGTTCTCCTCGCGCAGCCGCGGCTCGGTCCGGTTCGCCGGGCGGATGCCCCGCTTGTCGGCGTAGAAGGCGCGCACCAGGTCCATGTCGGCCGCGACGTCGCCGGAGGGGTGGAACGTGGGACCGAAGCCCACCGTCCGGCTCGGCCCGTCGACGAAGCCGAGGGTGACGGGCAGGCCGGTCTGGACGGCCATCCGGTAGAACCCGGACTTCCAGTAGGTGCCCTTGTCTCGGGTGCCCTCGGCCGCCAGGACGAGCAGGAACCGCTCGTCGTGCTCGGCCTCGGCCAGCAGGGCGCGGATGGTGCTGCCCGGATCGGTCCGGTCGAGCGGGATGCCGCCGGTGGCCCGCAGCAGCACGGCGAGCGGCCCGCGGAACAGCTCACGCTTGATGAGCACCCGGGCCTGCACGCCGTCGCGCCAGGTGAGCAGCAGCATCGCCACCCAGTCCCAGTTCGACGTGTGCGGGGCGCCGACGAGGATGCCGGTGGGCGGCACGCTGCCCACGGCCTGCCACCGGGCGAGGCGCAGCGCGCTCCGGGCGAACGACCGGCGCAGGGTGCCGCTCAGAAGCCGCCGCCGAAGTCTCGCCGCCACCGAAGTCGCCGCCGCCGCCGAAGTCGCCACCGCCACCGAAGTCGCCACCCGCGTCGCCGCCGTAGTCCCCGCCGGCGTCGGCCGAGCCGCCGGCGTCACCGCCGTCGGCCATGCCGTCCTGGTAGCCGTCGGAGTAGGCGCCGTCACCGGCGAACCCGCCGGCGAGCATCGACCCGAGGAACAGCCCCGGGAGCAGCCCCGTCATGGCGAACGGCGAGAAGTAGCCCTGGGCGTAGGGGCCGTAGCCCGGGCCGCCCTGCCAGTAGGGCCGGCGGCCCGCGCCGACCGGCACCTGGCGCACGTCGGGCTCGGCGCCCAGGCGCACCCGCTCGGCGTCCGCCGGGCACGCGGGCACCGAGCGAGGCGCGCCGCCGGGCGGCGCCCAGTCGACGTTCTCCGCCGAGGGGCCGTGCTGCGGGTTGAAGAAGCACGGGGGCAGCCTCGTGGGGACCGGACGCTGGGCGAGGCGGGCCTGCACGCAGGCGATCGCGTAGCGGCCGTCCTCGAGGATCGCGGTGACCTCGCGGACCTGGTCGGGCCGCTGCACGCGGTCGAGGGCGCCCTTCGCCGCGTCGTAGGCGTCCAGGGCGCGGCGGTAGTCCTGCCGGGTGGCCTCGTCGAGCTGCCGGCCGGCGGTCTCGTGGCCGAGCAGGGTCACGTCCTCGCCGAAGCGGACGACGTCCTCCTCGGTGGCCGAGCGCACCGAGGTCAGGGCCTCGAGCTCACGCGCCTTCTCCCGGCGCTGCGCGCGCGTGACGACGACGGCGAGCGCGACGCCGACCACCAGGAGCACGATCACCAGGTCCATGCCGGGTCAACTCCCCTGTGCGTCACGGCGTTCCGGTCAGTCCTTGATCTCGCAGATCACGGCCCCGTTGGTCACGGTGGCGCCGACCTCGGCGGTCAGGCCGGTGACGGTGCCGGCCTTGTGGGCGTTGAGCGGCTGCTCCATCTTCATCGCCTCGAGGACCACGACCGGGTCGCCCGCCTCGACCTGCTGGCCGTCCTCGGCCACGACCTTGACGATGGTGCCCTGCATCGGGCTGGTGAGCGCGTCGCCGCCGGCGGCGGCCCCGGCCTTGGCGCCTCCGGCGCGCCGGGCGGGCCTGGCGCGCCCGGACGGGGCGGAGCCCGCGCCGAGCCCGGCCGGCAGGACGACCTCGAGCCGCCGGCCGCCGACCTCGACGACCACGCGCTCCCGGGCAGCGGGCTCCGGGACCTCGGCCGTGTCACCGGCGTAGGGCTCGACGGTGTTGTCGAACTCGGTCTCGATCCAGCGGGTGTGGACCGTGAACGCGGCGGCCGGGTCGGCGGGGGCGAAGGCGGGGTCCTCGACCACGACCCGGTGGAACGGCACCACCGTCGGCATGCCGCCGACGACAAGCTCGGCCAGCGCGCGGCGCGAGCGTTCGAGCGCCTGGGTGCGGGTGGCCCCGGTGACGACGAGCTTGGCGAGCATCGAGTCGAAGGCGCCGACCACCTCGCCGCCCTCCTCGACCCCGGAGTCGAGCCGGACCCCGGGCCCGGAGGGCGCGCGGAAGGTCGCGACGTGCCCGGGCGCGGGCATGAAGTTCCGGCCGGCGTCCTCGGCGTTGATGCGGAACTCGAAGGAGTGGCCGCGCACGGGCGGGTCGTCGTAGCCCAGCGCCTCGCCGTCGGCGATGCGGAACATCTCGCGGACCAGGTCGATGCCGGTGACCTCCTCGGTGACCGGGTGCTCGACCTGCAGCCGGGTGTTGACCTCGAGGAAGGAGATCGTGCCGTCCTGCGCGACGAGGAACTCGCAGGTGCCGGCCCCGACGTAGCCGGCCTCGCCGAGGATGGCCTTGGACGCCCGGTAGAGCTCGGCGTTCTGCGCGTCGGTGAGGAACGGTGCCGGGGCCTCCTCGACCAGCTTCTGGTGCCTGCGCTGCAGCGAGCAGTCGCGGGTCGACACCACCACCACGTTGCCGTGGCTGTCGGCCAGGCACTGGGTCTCGACGTGCCGTGGCTTGTCGAGGTACTTCTCCACGAAGCACTCGCCGCGGCCGAAGGCGCCGACGGCCTCGCGGACCGCGGACTCGTAGAGGTCGGGGATCTCCTCGACGGTGCGGGCGACCTTGAGGCCGCGCCCGCCGCCGCCGTACGCCGCCTTGATGGCGACCGGGACGCCGTGCTCCTCGGCGAACGCGACCACCTCCGCCGCGTCGGCCACCGGCTCCTTGGTGCCCGCGACCAGCGGGGCGCCGGCCTTCTCGGCGATGTGCCGGGCCTTGACCTTGTCCCCGAGGGCGTCGATCGCGGAGGGAGGCGGGCCGATCCAGGTCAGGCCGGCGTCGATCACGGCCTGGGCGAAGCCGGCGTTCTCGGCCAGGAAGCCGTAGCCGGGGTGCACCGCGTCGGCGCCGGAGCGCTCCGCGACGCCGAGCAGCTTCTCGATCACCAGGTAGGAGTCGCCGGGGGTGCTCCCGTCGAGGGCGAAAGCCTCGTCGGCGACCCGCACGTGCAGCGCGTCGCGGTCCTGGTCGGCGTAGACCGCCACGCTGGCCAGCCCGGCGTCCCGGCAGGCCCGGGCGATCCGGACGGCGATCTCGCCACGGTTGGCGATCAGCACCTTGCGCACGCTGCTACTCCCTCACCTCGCCCGGCGAGGAAGTCTAGAGGTCGGGCTCGACGGGTTGTCGATTCCCTGCTAGGCCGGACGTCGTAGAGACAAGGAGGCTGCGGACGCCCCGTCCCTGTCGGAGCGCCGCCCTCCGCGTCCAGAGAGGCACCCCATGAGCAAGTTCCTGGCCCTGTACCGCGGTCCGGCCACCCCGCCCGGCGAGATGGACCCTGCCGACGTCCAGAAGGTGATGGCCGAGTGGCACGCCTGGATGGAGAACGCCGGTTCCGCGCTGGTCGACCCGGGTCAGCCGACCGGCGCGCGCACCGCGCTCAAGGACGACGGATCGACCGCCGAGCCGAGCGACCAGAACGGCTACTCCATCGTGGAGGCCGCCGACCTGCCCGCGGCGAAGGGGCTCTTCGAGAAGCACCCGTTCCTGTCCGAGGGCAAGGGCCGGTTCGCGGTGGAGATCTTCGAGCTGCACGAGATGCCCGCGCCGTAGCGGCCGGCCGGCGGCGCCTGGCCCGGGGTCGGTTCCCGGGTCAGGCGCGCACGTCGGCGAGGCAGGAACCGACGTCGAGCAGCATCCGGCGCAGCAGGGGGAGCGAGAGCCCCACCACGGCGTGCGGGTCGCCCTCGACCCCGTCGACGTACGGCCCGCCGAGGCCGTCGATGGTGAAGGCACCGGCCACCCTCAGCGGCTCGCCGGTCGCGACGTAGTCGTCGATCTCCTGGTCGGTGAGGTCGGCGAAGTGCACCGTGGTCGAGGCCACCTCGGCGGCGTCGCGCCCGGACCGGGTGTCGACGAGGCAGTGCCCGGTACGCAGGACACCGCTGCGTCCCCGCATGCGCCGCCACCGGCGCACGGCGTCGTCGGCGTCGGCCGGCTTGCCCAGCGCCTCCCCGTCGAGGTCGAGCACCGAGTCGCAGCCGAGCACCAGCGCGCCGTCCTGCCCGGGGACCACGGCCATCGCCTTGCGGACGGCCAGCGTCAGCGCCACGTCGTACGGCGGCCCCGTGACGTCGTCCTCGTCGACGCCGCTGACCACGACCTCGGGCTCGACGCCGGCCTGGCGCAGCAGCGCGAGCCGTGCGGGCGAGGCCGAGGCGAGCACGAGGCGCCGGGTCATGGGCGGACACGCTACGACGGTCCGGTCGCTGCCCGCGTTCTGGCTGCCATATCGTCGTGGCTACGACCGGGGCTCCCGTGGCCCGGCGCCCCGGCGACGGCGGAGCACCCGTCCGGCCGGGTCCGGCGAGGAAACAGGAGTACGTCAGCGCGTGAACGTGAGGCGGCGTGTGGACCGTGTGTCGTCGGTCGCCTGGTCCCGGGCATCCGCGGCTGGCGGGACAGCCTGTTCGTGGCGGTCGTGACCAGCCGGGGACCCAGGGCGCGCCGGCGCCGTCCCAAGCCCCCGCGGGGTACCTGGCACGGGTACGCAGCCCTCGACGCCGGCGTCCTCGCCCGCGGCTCGGCTGCCCTGGGTGACTTCACCGAGGGGCTCCGCCGTCGCCGGTCCTGGACCTATCTTGCGGTCGAGTCCATCAAGAACCAGTACCGCCGGACCGTGATCGGCCCCTGGTGGCTGACGCTGCAGACGGCTGCCTACGTCGGTGGGCTGGCGGTTCTCTTCGGCTCCATCTTCCGGCAGCCGCTGGAGGACTTCGTCCCCTACGTCGCGGCCGGCTTCATCGGGTTCAGCCTTCTCGCCGGGCTCACGAGGCAGGGCGCCGAGATCTTCGTGAACAACGCCGCCATCATCAAGAGCACGCGTCAGCCCTTGTCGGTGCTGGTGTTCCAGGCGGTCACCGTGGAGCTGCTCCAGTTCTTCCACAACCTGCTGATCCTCGCCGTCCTCCTGGCGGTGGGGATCATCCCGTTGACCTGGACACTCCTGCTGGTGCTCCCGGCCGTGGTCGTCGCAGCGGTCAACGGCGTGGCCATCGGGCTGTGGCTGGGGCCCACTGTCGCCCGGTTCCGGGACGTGGGTCCGTTCGTGAGCTCGATCCTGCAGGTGATGGTGTTCTTCACCCCCATCTTCTGGCGGGTCGACTCGCTGCACCCGGACAGCCGCTCCCTGCTCGTCGGGTGGAACCCCTTCGCCTACCTCCTGGGCATCTTCCGTGACCCCCTGCTGGGTGGACCCCTGGACGCCGCCACCTACGCGGGCGCAGCGGCGCTGACTGCGGCGAACGTCCTTCTGGCGGCGCTCGTGTTCTCCCGAAACCGGTCCCGCCTCCCGTACTGGGTGGCCTGATGACGAGCGTGTCCCTGCGGCAGGTCCATGCCGAGTACCAGCTGCTGTCCGTCCGGGACTACAACCTGAAGAACCGTGTGGTGCAGACCCTACGGCGCAGGTTCCGCGAGCCGGTGCTGATCCAGGCGCTGCGCGCGGTCGACCTCAAGATCGAGGAAGGCACCCGGCTGGGACTGGTCGGACCGAACGGTGCGGGCAAGTCGACCCTGCTGGCAGTGATGGCCGGGCTGCTGCCGCCGACGAGCGGCACCGTGCGGGTCGAGGGTCGAGTCCTCGCGCTCCTGGGTGGCGCCGGTGCCGGGCTCGACCAGGAGGCGACCGGGCAGGACAACATCATCAGCATGGGCGTCCAGCTCGGCGAGCGGCCGGAGGCGATGCGTCGACGCATCGACGACATCACCGACTTCAGCGGCCTCGGTGAGCGCATCCGGCATCCCGTCTATTCCTACTCGAGCGGGATGCAGACGCGGCTGCGCTTCTCGGTGCTGACCTCGCTCAGCCCGGACGTGCTGCTGCTGGACGAGGGCCTGGGCACGGCCGACGCGGAGTTCACCGCGCGGGCCAACGGCCGGCTCAACCAGTTCATGTCGTCAGCCGGCATCCTGGTCCTCGCCAGCCATGGCGACGCGCTCCTCCGGGACCAGTGCTCCGAGGCCATCTGGCTGCAGGCCGGTGACATCGTCGCCCGCGGTGGCGTCGACGAGGTGCTGTCGGGCTACCACGCCAGCCACGTCGCGGACGTCCAGCGCTAGCCGGTCACCGCACCGGGTCGGAGTCGCCCTGTCGGCGCACCACGCTCTTCACCGACTCGAGGTTCCCTCGTCCGAACCTGGCGTCGGGCTCGAGGTGCGAGCCCTCGGCCCACTCGTTCCAGGCATTGACGAAGACCATGACCCCTGGTCCGGCCTCGGCTGCGGCTTCGGCCGCGCGGGAGAGCCAGCGACGGAAGGTGACCGGGTTGCCGCCGTGGAACGCGTACGCCGCGTCACCGCGGCGAGCCGTGTTGTCCCAGCCCGGCATGACCCCCGGGTGCATCGGCAGCCCTCGGGGTCCTACGGTCCGCAGGTCCGCCCCGTCGGCTGCGGCGTCGAAGGAGTAGACGTCACCGGAGTGGTCGGGGTCGAGACCGGGAGCCCGTCCCGGACGGACTGGAGGCCGATGCTGGAGCCAGGCGGGAAGCGCAGCAGGCCGTCCAGCGACTCGAACACGTCCCCAGGGATGGGCTCGAAGTCGCGGGAGGGAGTCACCGCCACGACGTGCAGCCCGCCGAGGCCGTCCTCGGCTGCCCGCCGCTTCCACTCCTGGATGACGAGGCGGGCGTCAGGAATCTGGCCGACCCGGTACAGCACCAGCAGGGGCTTGCCGTCGACCCGGAGGTAGCGCCTGTCGCGCAGGGCCGGCAGCACGTCGTCGTAGAAGTCACGCTCCCAGCCGGGTCGGTAGGACTGCGCGATCAGGACGTCGTCAGCCAGCCCGTCCCACCGGCGTGTCCAGTTCTCGTTCGCCCAGCACAGCGCGAACGGGAACTCCACCTCGGGGTGCGCGAGCAGGTTCTGCAGCGGCTTGGCGAGCAGCGGGCGGCCGTCGAACCAGTAGTGGTGCATGACGAAGCCGGCCATGCCGTGATCGAGGGCGAGCGCCGCCTGCGCCTTCATCACCTCGACGTCGTCCAGGTCGTAGTAGCCGAGCTCGCCAGGGACGTGGGGCTGACCGTGGCCGCGGTAGAGCGGCTGCGCACGCTTGACGTTGACCCAGTCGGTGAACCCCTCGCCCCACCACTCGCTGTTGGCCTCGCTCTCGTGGAACTGGGGGAGGTAGAAGGCGAGCACCCGCGGCGCCGGTCGTGGGTGCCTGCGGGCCCGTTGCAGCCGCGAGGGCACCTGATCGGTCTCGATCTGGTCCAGACCCGCAGCCGTGGTCAGCACACCGACGAAACGCTCGATGGCGTGGGCCGTCGAGCCGTCGAGGTGGTCCGCCTCGGGCTCGAAGTGCTCGGGACCCAGCTGCAGGTCGGCCAGGCGCCGGAGGACCCACGGGTTGGCCCAGTACATGGACCCCGCCGGGTAGCGCAGGGCGTCCGGGTCGAAGGCGACCGGTATACGCGCCGCCAGCGCCTCGACGAGAACCTGGTCCGACCCCCACGTCTCCGGCCCCTTCAGGTGCCCGCTCGGGACGACGAGCCCGACCTCGGGGTCCCTGCGCAGGAGCTCGAGGATCCGGCCCACGCTCTCCGGGGACCCCAGCACCCCGTCGAGCAGCCGGACCCGCCACGCGTCCCCGTCGATGCGGTGCGGGCTGCGCTTGGTATGCACCTTGAGCACGGCGTCGTACCCGTCGAACGCGCCCATCGCGGCAAGGTCCACGAGCGGGCCGCTGTCCCGGCCGTGGTTCTCCACGAGATGGATCCGTGCCGACGGGATCCTCCGGTTGATCTCGCGCTCCAGGCTCTCGGCCCGTCCCCGGACCAGGGTCACGATGAGGCTGAACTCCTCCGGGATCCGCGCGAGACGGTCCTCGATGTCCGCCCAGACCTCCGGGTAGAAGACGTGTGCCACGACCAGGACCTTGGCGGTCGCCGCCGGAGCCAGCTGAGGCGGCCGCCGGTCGGTCACCCCCGCGGGCTGCGGGTTCAGCAGCGGCGAGGGCACCGGGTGGCCGCCCCCGGCGACGTCGACCGCGGGAGGGAAGAGCCCGGTCACCGGGGACGCCGACCCGGCCGGTGCGGAGAGGAGCTTGCGGGGGACCGCCTTGAGCCGTCGACGGGCGAGCCTGACCCGGCCCGCGGCGCCACGGAGCTTCGCGGTGGACCGCCAGGAGGCAGACGTCAGGATCTCGGTCATCTGCCGGCGGTACTCGGCCGTGGCTGCCTCGAGCTGACGAACCCGCAGCCGGAGCATGTCGTTCTCTCGCCGGAGGGCCTCGACGAGCTCGTCGTCGGGGCGGCCGTCGTCGCTCACGTGCGTGTCTCCTGGTCCGGTGCTCACCTCAACCGTCTGCGGCCGATCCACCCGAGTCTGCCCCAGCGCCGGAAACCCGCCGCCATCGCCTCCGACACGGCACCTGCCGAGGCTGGGACGGGAGCCACGGCGTTCAGATGCGGTCGAGTTGTCCGTTATCCTCGCCACGTCACAGCTCGACGGCCCACGCGCGGCAGCGCCGGCGCCACCCCTTTCCGGGGCCACCGGAACTAGCGAAGCGGATAGTCATGAGTGCGATCGGGATCGTCCGTTACTGGCCGGAACAGAACGTCGCCGAGCACGAGAACCTGGTCCGCTTCCGTCAGGCGTGCGCGAACATCGGCTACGACCTCATCGAGCTGACCCATGACGGCTTCAGGCTCGACAACGGCAATGCCCTGCGGGCCGGTGACTGCGAGCTCGTGATCAACCTGCACTTCGCGGCCCCGAAGTGCTACGACGCGCCGTCGCTCGCTCCGCTGTGGAACCCGGTGCAGTTCTACTCCGCGTTCGGGCTGGTGTCGTCGTTGGCGAACCAGTTCTCCCACGAGTACTACGCGAGCACGGGCAGTCCGGGGATGGTGCGGCTGCTCGAGAAGATCCGTCCCGACTACGCCGGGCCCGACCTCCGCCTCAACCACGGGGTGCCCGGTCCCATGGTGCCGGCCCCGCTGCGCACCTCGTTCAAGTTCTTCTACGTCGGCATCAACTGGGAGCGGGTCAACGGGCAGCCGGGCCGTCACGACGCTCTCCTGCGGGGGCTCGACGAGGCGTCTGCACTGTCGGTGTACGGCCCGGAGCAGCTGGCCAACGGCGTCGTGCCCTGGGAGGGCTTCGCCGGGTACAGCGGCAGCCTCCCGTTCGACGGGGTCAGCGTCATCGACGCCGCGAGGGCGGCCGGCGTCTGCCTGGTTCTGTCGTCCCGCGCGCACGTGCGGGACGGCATCATGAGCAACCGGCTGTTCGAGGGCATTGCCGCGGGCTGTGTCCTCGTCTCCGACCACCACCCGTTCGTCAAGGACACCTTCGGGTCGCTGGCCCACTACATCCCTGCCGGTCAGCCGGTCGACGAGACCGTGGCAGAGCTCCTCGAGCTCCGGGACAAGCTCGAGGCGAACCCCGAGGAGAGCCGGGCGCGGGCCGCCGAGTGTCAGCGCATCGTGGCCGACGAGTTCCTCCTCGACCGACAGCTCAAGGTTGCGGTCACCCGGATCCGTGAGGCAGAGGACGAAGCCCGGCAACGCCAGGCCGGGGTCGACGTCGCGTGCGCTGTGTTGCCGGGGGTCCTCACCTCACCCGAGGACCTGGCGGCCTGGATGGACAGCTCACCCGGTCTCGCCGACTTCTCCCGCGTGGCGCTCTTCACCGCGGACCAGGACCTTGCTGACCATGCACGGCGGCTGTCCACCAGCGGGCGCACCCCGCTGATCGAGGCCGTCCAGCTCGAGGCCGACGAGACCGCTCTCGACTCCGGTGCCCTCATCGCCCGGGTGGACGAGTGGTTGAGCGCGTGTGGCTCCGACTGGGTGGTGTTCGCGACCGGGAACGAGCTCATCCACCGGGACTTCGTGATGAAGACCGCCGAGGTGCAGGACCCCTCGTGCCTGGTCGTCCATCACGCCAGCGTCCGTCGGGCCTGGCGGCGCACCATCACCGACCAGGTCGCCGCGCCGATCCTGGCGATGCCGGGCGAGAACGAGTTCTGGAGCCGCGCCCTGAGCAGCTTCGTGATCCGCCGAGAGGTGATCGCGGACTGGATCGAGGTGCGGGCGGGCGCGTTCGGCGTGCTCGCGCTCACCATGGCGCTCGATGCGGCGTTGCGCGACGCCGACGTGCCCGCACACGCTCACGTCAACGCGGTGCCGACCGTGGTCGTGCCACGGATCGCGAACTCGGGCGGTGAGGTGATGGGGGACATCTGGACGGCGACCTCCGCGGACCCGCTGGAGCTGATCTTCGGCAGACGCCAGCGGCCGAGCGTGCTGTCCAGCGCGAAGCAGGCCGACGACGACGCCACCGTCGCCGCAATCGCCCGCGCCGGTGCGCAGGCGCTCGTGACGCTCAAGAGCAGGGTCCGGGTCAAGGAGTCAGCAGCTCCGAACGACATCGTCCCCACCGCTCAGGACATGGTGGTCCAGTTCGAGTCCCTCAGCCCCGAGCAGCGGCTCTACCTGCTGAAGATGATGCTCGACGTGGTGCCCCAGCCGATCTGGAGACGTCTTCACCTCAAGCTGTTCCGCGCCCGTCGTCAGCTCATCAGCTGAGCGTTCGCCGCTTACAGAAGGGTCAGCGAGGAACTCGATGCTCCTCCTCCACCTCGGGCCGTACAAGACCGGCACCACGACGCTGCAGGCAGCCCTCAGGGATGCAGCGGAGAGGTTGAACGCCTTCGGCTTCTACTACGACCCGATGGTGTCCCCCAAGTTGGACGTCCTGTCCAGCGAGGACGACTCCCGCTGGGCTCACCACCAGCTGGCGTTTCCGTTCCTGAACTCCGCGCGGGGTCTCCTGACGCGAGACGAGGTCTACGAGTGGTTCGCGCGCCAGGGACGCGGGCCCGGCACCACGGTCGTCTCCTCGGAGGCACTGTGGTCGGTCGCGCCCGAGGACCTGTGCCGGATGATCGACTTCGCCGCGGTGCCGGTCAGGTCGGTCGTCGTCTTCCGTTGCGCGACGCAGATGACCCTGTCCGGCTGGCACACCGCGGTGGCCGAGGGGTACCGGTCCGACTACGCGACCTACGTGACCGACTCGGTCCTGTCAGGACTACGTCGCGACTTCGACTACGCGCACCACCTCACGCCGCTGTCGGGTCACAGCGCCGTCGTCACGGTCGACTTCGAGGGTGAAGAACCCCTGATCACCCGGCTGGTCCGCGCCCTCGACCTCCCCGAGAACGTTTTCTCGGACACTGCTCTGCTGGCCAGGAAGCACGTGCGCCCGAGGCCGTGGTTCACCTCACTGCTCCTGAGGATCCATCAGGACCCGGCGGTCTCGAAGTTCGGACCCCACGAGCGTGCCTCCCTGAGCCAGGCCGTCCGTGAGGCTGCCCACCTGATCGGGCCGGCGGACCAGCTGGAGGCACTCGCCCTGTCGGACGTGACGCTGACCGACGCCCAGCACGGCCAGATGGCAGAGCTGTGCGTCAGGAACCGGACGGCTGCCCAGGCGTTCGCCGCCGATCCGCTCACCGCCTGCGCATGCGGGCCGTGAACCGCTCTGACGTCGCGGTCGGCGCGCTGAGCGGCGGCCCGGCAGGTGGGCTCACGCAGCGCCTGCTCCGGTCGCTCGCGGTCACGGATCCCGACGTGACACCGTCGGTGTTCGCCCTCGCCGGGGCTGGATCGGCCGACGATCTCGTGCATCCCCTTCTGCCTGCCTGGGTGAGCGGGCGGGCCGGTCTGCTGCTCGACCAGGACGAGCTCAGAAACCTCTCGCGGCCCTATGTCCTACGCGAGCTGCTCGCGCGCGCCGACCGGGCGGTGCTCCTGGACGAGCGTCTCGTCGCGGTCCGCAGCCCAGTCGGCGCCCTCGCGCCGCCCGTCGACGGCGTCTGCCTGATCGGGGTCCCCGAGGGCGATGACGGCGACGACGGGCTGTCGTTGGTCTCTGCGCTTGCGGTGGGCTGGGGTGTCGGACAGCTGGCCCTGCTGGACCAGTGGTGTGCCGCTGAGGAGGAGGAGCTGCGCAGGACGCTGCAGGGGGAGGCACCGCGGCGTCTCTCGTGGCTCGAGCGCGTCGCGCACGCCCCGTCGGTCGCGATCCTGTCCGCCGACCTCCTCGTCTCCCCGCGGGTCGACCTGCCCGCCGAGGGACCGGCCCTCGGCGGGGCCGTCGTGGTCGACCTGCTGCCGGCGCACGTGGCGGAGCCGTGGCTGCTCGGGCGTGCCCTGCCCAGGGAGGACTCCGCCCTGAACCGGCTGCGTGTCTTCATCACGGGTCACGCGGCTGTGCTCGAAGGCGTCGAGGAGCCGGTCGGGGCCCAGGACCGGAGAGCCGACGAGCGTCAGCGCGGACTGCGCGCGCAGTACCGGCACGAGACGGGACTGTGGCTCCGCGGGATGGCGCCGGAGCCGCCGACGGGGGAGGACTTCGACTCGTCCTCCCTGGCGCAGTGGCTGGCGGAGCCGCCCGCGGAGACCGACAGCCGATGCACGCGCTACGCCCTCTGGCCGTGGCACCGTCGGGCCGACCTCCAGGCCGCCTTCCCCGACCCGGTGGGAACGAGCAGCCGGGACTATCTGGCCTGGTGCCGGCGGCGAGGGGTCCTCGAGGAGGGTCTCGACCCCGATCTGATCAGCGCCAGGCGCGAGGCGGTCCGGGTGCACCCCGACGCAGTGAACCTGGCCGCCTACTCGGGTGCGGTGCTCGGCGTCGGCGAGAGCGGTCGGCGTGTCTCCGCAGCCTGCCGGGCCGCCGGTTTCGAGGTGATCGACTATCCGGTGCGCGACACCGCCAACCGTCAGGACTTCGTGCCTCGAGGAACCGGTCGCGGCGACGTGACCATCGCGGCGGTCAACCCCGACCGCTTCCCGGCCTGGTGGGAGTCGGTCGGCCACGAGCGCCTTGCCAGGACGCGCCGGATCGGGCTGTGGGCCTGGGAGGTGGACGCAGCGCCACCGGGTCTCGCAGCGGCCGTGCCGCTGCTCGACGAGGTCTGGACGATCTCGGCGTTCGCGGCCTCCTGCCTGGCACCGCACCTCGGTGAGATCCCGCCCGTCCTCCCGCTCCCGGTGGGGGGCGACGGGGCCGTAGACCCGCGGAGGGCCCCGCTCCATCCGGAGCCGTACCTGCTCGTCGTGTTCGACTACCACAGCGTGCTGGCCCGGAAGAACCCGTGGGGCGCCGTGGAGGCCTTCGAGATGGCTTTCCCGGACGGGGACGGGCCGGTTCTCGTGATCAAGACGATCAACGAGCAGGCATCGCCGACCGAGGCCGCGCGGCTGCGCTGGTACGCGGCCTCTCACGAGCGGATCGTCGTTCTCGATCGGTACCTCGACGAGCCCGACATGAGGGGCCTGGTCGCCGGGGCACTGGCCGTCCTGTCCCTGCACCGCGCGGAAGGCTTCGGGCTGGTGCTCGCCGATGCCATGTCGCTAGGGGTACCGGTGGTTGCCACCGGGTACTCAGGAAACCTTGACTTCATGACGGAGGACAACTCGTTGCTCGTGGACTACTCGCTGGTCGCGGTCGGCCCGGGCAACGCGCCGTACCCGGCAGACGCGCACTGGGCCGAACCTCGCCTGGACCACGCCGCCGGGCACATCCGCCGGCTGGCCGAGGACCGGTCGTTCCGCGACTCGCTCGGCGCAACGGCTCGATTCTCCGTCCACCAGACGCATTCGCTGGATCGCGCCGCCCGGATGGTGGCGCAGAGACTGGAAGGTGCTCACGTGAGGTCGGCAGTCACCCGTCGGCCGTTCCCCAGCAAGTGGCTACGCCGGCACGGATCGAGGACACAGTCATGATCGATTTCACTGGTCTCGCGCCCGGGCCGCGGGAGTCCCGCGGCCCCGTCCTCGTCACCGGAGCAGGTGGCCTGCTGGGGTCCGCGCTGGTGCGCGCGCTCGCGCAGGACGAGGACGCCGAGCTCCTCACGCCGTCGCGGGACGAGCTCGACCTGCGGGACGGCGAGGCGGTCGACGAGTACTTCCAGAAGCACCAGCCCGAGGTCGTCTTCCACCTGGCGGCGTTCGTCAAGGGTCTCGGCGGGAACCTCGCCGCCGGTGCGCACGCGTTCGAGTTCAACGCGGTGATCAACGCCAACGTCCTGACGGCCTGCATGCGGTTCCCACCCCAGACTGTCTTCGCGGCGGGGACGGTGGCCATGTACGGGTACCCGTACGCCCGTGTCCCGTTGCTCGAGGAGGATGTCTTCAAGAGCGAGCCGCACGAGGGCGAGTACTACTACGCCGTGGGCAAGCGGGCGATGCTGCCGTACCTGCAGGTGCTCCGGCGCGCCCACGGCACGCGCATCGGCCTCGGTCTGTTCACCAACATGTACGGACCCGGTGACCGGTTCGACGACGACGGGGCGCACGTCGTGCCCTCGCTCGTGCGCCGGTTCGTCAACGCCCAGGAGCAGGGGCTCGACGAGGTGGTCGTGTGGGGCCGTCCCGACACGACCCGGGACTTCCTGTACGTCGACGACGCGGTCCACGCCATGCTGGCGATGACCCGCGCCGGTGCGGACGTCTGCAACCTCGCGTCCGGCCGCGAGGCCACGATGCGCGAGCTCGTCGAGGAGCTCCAGGCCGCGACCGGTTTCGACGGGCGCATCGCGTGGGCCAGCGACATGCCGATCGGGATCCCGAAGCGGTCGGTCGATGTCTCGCGTCTGCTCTCCATCGACCCGGCGTTCGCGCCGAGAAGTCTCGCCGAGGGTGTCGGGTCGACGGTGGCGTGGTACCGGCAGTCCCGCGTCTCCTAGGTGGTCGCCGCCTCGGCTCTGGGGTTGTAGACCATCATGTACAGCTTGCGTGACTCCTTCTTCGGTGAGCACGGCTCGGTGCTGACCTGGATGCCGAACTCGCCCCGCCCTTCCGAGTCCAGGGCCACGCTCACGGTCTCCTCGGTGTGCTCGGTGAACCTCACCTTCTGGCCCTGCACCGTGGCGGTCGCCGGCCCGCAGGGGGAGGGGACCAGGTCGAGCGTCACCGCGACCTCGTCGTTCGGCCCACCGTCGACCTGGACGGTGCCTCGAGGAGCCACCAGCCACCAGCCCGACTGGCCCGTGGTGTCGGTCTCGCGGTCGGAGAAGCCCTCCTTCGGCGTGACCTCGGGGCCGGTCGCCTCGGGTGCCGGCGAGGTCGTCGCCGTGTCGCTGGCGGCCGGGCTCGCCGCCCGCTCGGTGGAGTCGGTGCCGTCGGTGCCCCCGCCGCAGGCCGACAGGGCGACGAGCAGGGCCGCCACCACGGAGGCGCGCAGGAGGCGGGCGGGCGGTTCGGTACTGCTGACGGTCATGGTTCTCCCGGTGTAGCTCGCGGACGTGACCCGGAGTGGGTCCACCCCGACGGGGGGCCAGATCCCCCATTCACCCCCCTATGGTGCCGAAGGGGGCGGTAGGCACCCGGCGCGGGGTCGGGTCCCGCGGCGCACTCCGCCCGTGACGTCCTCTCGACGGGGCCAGGTGCGCGGGTGCAGGCTGCGCTGACACCCCAGGCGCCCCCAGGAGGCCCGTGATGTCGACAGGCAACGAGGTCGTTGACCTCTTCACCCGTGCGGTGGACACCTTCGCGTCGGCGGTTGCCGCCGTGCCGGGGGACCGGTGGTCGGCCCCGACACCGTGCGCCGAGTGGGACGTGCGGGCCCTGACCAACCACGTGGTGGGCGAGGACCGGTGGGTCGTGCCGCTGGTCGCGGGCCGCACCATCGCCGAGGTGGGCGACGCCCTCGACGGCGACCTCCTGGGTGCCGACCCGGCGCAGGCGGCAGCCGCCGCGGCGAGGGACGCGGCCGCCTCGCTGAGCGAGCCTGGAGCACTCGAGCGGACGGTGCACCTCTCCTTCGGCGACTTCAGCGCGGAGGCGTACGCCTGGCAGGTGCTCGCCGACCACGTGGTGCACACCTGGGACCTGCTGGCGGCCTCCGGCGGGGACCGCACCCTGGACCCGGGGCTCGTCGGGGCCACCGCAGGCTGGTGGGGCGACTGGCGCGAGATGTACCAGGGCGCCGGTGTCGTCGACGCACCCGTCGAGCTCGGTCCGGACGCCTCGGCGCAGGACCGGCTGCTGGCCTCGTTCGGCCGGGACCCGGCATGGACGCCCCCGGCGGACGGCTCCTGACGCGGACGGCTCCTAGCGCGGCAGGGCCGAGCGACGCCAGCCTCCGGCACCGGGGGCGACCGGCCCGCGTACCAGCCGGGCCGGGTCGTTCCAGGGCGAGCGGCCCGCGGGTGCGCCGTCGGCGCGCGTCGTGGGGCGCGCTCCGAGCACGGCCACCAGGGCGGCGAGCTCGGCCGCCGAGGGCTCGCCGCGCACGACCCGCAGCACGGGCGGTTCCGCCGCGTCCTCCCGCTCGCTCACAGCGTTGTCGGTTCGCTCGTGCGCCTCGCTGGCGCTCGTCGCTCGCTCACAGCGTTGTCGGTTCGCTCGTGCGCCTCGCTGGCGCTCGTCGCTCGCTCACAGCGGGATGTTGCCGTGCTTCTTGGGCGGCAGCGTCTCGCGCTTGGTGCGCAGCGCGCGCAGTGCCTTGACGACGTAGGAGCGGGTGTCCGACGGCGGGATGACCGAGTCGACGTAGCCGCGCTCGGCCGCGATGTAGGGGTTGGCGAGAGTGGTCCTCGTAGTCCTGCGACCAGCTCCGTGCGCCGCTCCGGGGCCTCGTCGCCGGCGTCGGCGAGCTCCCGCCGGTAGAGGATGTTGACCGCGCCCTGCGCGCCCATGACGGCGATCTGGGCGGTCGGCCAGGCGAGGTTGATGTCGGCGCCGAGGTGCTTGGAGCCCATGACGTCGTACGCGCCGCCGTAGGCCTTGCGGGTGATGACGGTGACCTTGGGCACGGTCGCCTCGGCGTAGGCGTAGATGAGCTTCGCGCCGCGCCGGATGATGCCGTCCCACTCCTGCGACGTGCCGGGCAGGAAGCCGGGGACGTCGACGAAGGTCAGCACCGGCACGTTGAACGCGTCGCAGGTGCGGACGAACCGCGCGGCCTTCTCGGAGGCGTCGATGTCGAGGGTGCCGGCGAACTGCATCGGCTGGTTGGCGACGACGCCGACCGACCGGCCCTCGACCCGGCCGAAGCCGCACAGGATGTTGGGCGCGAACAGCGCCTGCACCTCGAGGAACTCGCCGTCGTCGAGGACGTGCTCGATGACGGTGTGCATGTCGTACGGCTGGTTGGCCGAGTCGGGGATGAAGGTGTCGAGCTCGCGGTCCTCGTCGGTGACCTCGAGGTCGGCGGGCTCGTCGTAGGCCGGCGGGTCCTCGAGGTTGTTGCTCGGCAGGTAGGACAGCAGCGCCTTGACGTAGTCGATCGCGTCGGCCTCGTCGGCGGCCAGGTAGTGCGCGTTGCCCGACTTGGTGTTGTGCGTGCGCGCGCCGCCGAGGTCCTCCAGCGTGACGTCCTCGCCGGTCACCGTCTTGATGACGTCCGGCCCGGTGATGAACATGTGCGACGTCTGGTCGACCATCACGGTGAAGTCGGTGATGGCGGGGGAGTAGACGGCGCCGCCGGCGCACGGGCCCATGATCAGCGAGATCTGCGGGACGACGCCGCTGGCCATGACGTTGCGGTAGAAGATCTCGCCGTAGAGGCCGAGGGAGACGACGCCCTCCTGGATCCGCGCGCCACCTGAGTCGTTGATGCCGACGACCGGGCAGCCGATCTTCAGCGCGAGGTCCATGACCTTGACGATCTTCTCGCCGAAGACCTCGCCGAGCGATGCCGCCGAAGACGGTGAAGTCCTGGGCGAAGACGCAGACCTGGCGGCCGTCGACGGTGCCGTAGCCGGTGACGACGCCGTCGCCGTACGGCCGGGTCTTCTCCAGGCCGAACGCCGTGGAGCGGTGCCGGGCCAGCTCGTCCATCTCGACGAACGAGCCGTCGTCGAGCAGCGCGTCGATCCGCTCGCGGGCGGTCATCTTGCCCTTGGCGTGCTGCTTCTCGACCGCGCGCGCCGAGCCGGCGTGGACCGCCTCGTCGTTGCGCCGGTGCAGGTCGGCGAGCCGCCCCGCCGTGGTGTGCACGTCGATGTCCTCGGGCACCTCGGTGCCGAGGCCCCCGGTCGGGCCCGGTTCTGCTGCGCTGCTCACCCGGGCAGCGTAGCCACGCCGCCCGGCGTCGGCTCCCGGGGGAGAGTCGGTCAGCGCGGAGTCGTGAGGAGCACCGGCACCGGTCCGACGCGCACCCGGCCGCGGGAGAGCCGGCTGAGGGGTGCCGCCTGCCACGTCGCGGCGGCGGTGCGTCGCGTGGGCAGGGTGACCGAGGTGGTCCTGGCCGGGTTCCACACCACCCGGCGGGTCTGCTTCGCGGTGGTGAAGGTGCAGGTCCAGGTCCCGGTCTTCGCCCGGGCGCACCCGGCGGGGCGCGACCCGACCAGCCACCGGCGCGCGGTGCCGAAGGCCTGCCCGGCCGGCGTCAGCGTCGTGCGGTCGGCCTCGACCAGCTGGGTGTTGGCCATGCCGAGCAGGTCCCAGGAGTACCAGTAGACGCGGTCGACCCTGTTGCCCGCGTTGAGCACGAAGGTGCGCAGCACGTTGGCCACCTGGCGGTCGCTGCTGAGCGGGGTGACGCTGGCGCCCGCGATCGGCCCGCCGACGAGCCCGTAGTTGACCTCGGTGTTCCAGATCGGCTTGCTCACGCGGTTGCGGGCCAGGATCTTGCGCACCCGGGCGAGCAGTGCCATCGACGCCTCGGGGGTGCCGTTCGACACGGGGTAGAGCTGGAAGGACAAGGCGTCGACGTAGCTGCTGACGTTCTTCCGGGCCACCTTCTGCGAGTAGAACGCGCTCACCCACGTCTGCTGGCTGGACAGCCGGGTGACCAGTGCGGGTGCCACCAGCTTCGCCGCCGGGTCGGCCGCGCGCAGCGCCGCGTCGGTCCACGCGGTGAGGGTGGCCATCTGCTTCGGCGTCCCCGACCAGTAGCCGACGACGTTGGCCTCGTTCCAGACCTGGAAGGTGGCGATGCCGCCCCACACGGTGCGGTTGCGCACGGCCACCTCGCGCACGTACTGCGTCCAGCCGGCCTGGGTCGGCATCGCCGACGCTCCCGGCCCGTAGGACGACGGGGCGTCGGGCCGGGTCGAGTGGAAGACGGGGGTCTGGCCGAGCACCAGCAGCACCGACGCCCCGTTCGCGCGGGCCCGGGCCATCTCGGCGTCGATCAGCGTCCAGTCGAAGACACCGGGGGCGACCTCGATCTCGCGCCACGAGACCCGGTTGTCCCACATCCGCAGCGAGCCGACGGGGGTCTGCGGCCAGCCGATCGGCCCCTCGGCGTGCAGCCCCAGGTGGTGCACCCCGAAGAACGACCCGCCGATGACCGGCGCCTTGGCGGCGGTGGCGCCCCCGGGCAGCGTGCCGACGAGCACGAGTGCGCAGGTGGCGGTGAGCGCGGCCCGCAGGCAGCGACGGAGGCGGGGGGAGTGCAGACTCATGCGCGTGGTGCTCCAGGCTCGGACCGGGATGTCCAGGGCGACAGCCCTCAGCCTGGTCATCGTCCGGCCTGAGGGACGGCTTGACTCGGGCGTCATGGGCCGAACCGGTACAGATCAGGTCACAGATGACTAGCCCTTGGCGCGACCTTGACCGCCCGCCGCTGCGGGCCGACGCGATCCGGACGGCGCTGGTCACGAGCGGGTCGCTCTGGAGCGAGCTGCGGGTGCTCGAGGAGACCGGGTCCACCAACGTCGACGTCGCCGAGGCGGCCCGGGCCGGTGCCGCCGAGGGGCTGGTCGTCACCGCCGAGGTGCAGACCGCGGGCCGCGGCCGCGCCGGGCGGATCTGGCGGGCCCCGCTGCGGTCCGGGCTGGCCGTGTCCGTCCTCCTGCGCCCCCGTGTGCCCCGGGAGACCTGGGGCTGGCTCCCGCTGCTCGCGGGGCTCGCCGTGGTCGACGCGGTGCGCCCCACGTCCGGGCTCGACCTCGGGCTCAAGTGGCCCAACGACGTGCTGGTCGACGGCGAGCGCAAGCTGGCCGGGCTGCTCGCCGAGGTGGTGGACGACGCGGTGGTGGTCGGGCTCGGGCTCAACGTCTCGCTGCGCGCCGACGAGCTGCCGGTGCCGACCGCCACCTCGCTCGGCCTCGAGGGCTCCGACGTCGTCGACCGCGACCCCGTGCTGCGCGGCGTGCTGCGGGCGCTGGAGTCGCGCTACCGGTCCTTCCAGGCCGCGGGCGGCGACGCCGCCGCGGCGGGCCTGCACGACGCCTACCGCGCCGCGTGCACCACCCTCGGCCGGCAGGTGCAGGTCGAGCTGCCCGGCGAGCGGGTCCTCCGCGGGGAGGCGATCGACGTCGATCCGGCCGGTCGCCTCGTCGTGCGGTCGGCCGACGGGCTCACGACACTCGCCGCCGGGGACGTCGTCCACCTGCATCGCTAGGTCGACGCCTGGCACGATCTGCAGCGTGACCGGGATCCCGAAGCGTCTGCTCGCCGACGACGAAGAGGTCGTGATGGCGCTCCGTCCGCACTGGAAGGAGATGTTCTGGCCGGTCGTCGTGCTGCTCGTCGTCTCCCCGGTCGCGACCTACGCGGCGACCGTCGTGCCCGAAGGCGGTGCCCAGACCCCGCTACGCATCGCCGTGGTCGTCGTGGCCGCGCTCCTGGTGCTGCGGCTGACCGTCTGGCCCTTCCTCAAGTGGATCACCACGTCCTACGTCGTGACCGACCGACGCATCATCACCCGGGTCGGCGTGGTGGCCCGCACCGGGCGCGACATGCCGATCTCGCGCATCAACGACGTGAGCTTCGAGCACAGCGGTGTGCTGGAGCGCCTGCTCGGCTGCGGCACGCTCGTCATCGAGTCGGCGGGCGAGCGCGGCCAGCTCGTGCTGCGCGACGTGCCCAAGGTCGAGGAGGTCCAGCGCGACGTCTACCGGCTCGCCGAGGCCGACGAGGAGCGCCGGCGCGGTGCCGACGACGACGGGACCTGAGAGCCCGCGGCCGGACGAGCCGCCGCCCGGCATCGAGGAGCGCCTGCTCGGCGGTCCCCGGCGCTACCGGCGGGCGGAGGTGGCCGAGCGCGCCGGGCTGTCGGTCGACTTCGCCCGCCGCCTGTGGCGGGCGGTGGGCTTCGCCCACGTCGGCGACGAGCCGGTCGCCTTCACCGACGGCGACGTCGCCGCGCTGCAGCGGCTCAAGGGCCTGATCGACGCGGGGGTGCTGGACGACGAGCTGGCGGTCAGCGTCACCCGGGCCATCGGCCACACGGCCGCCCGGCTGGCCGAGTGGCAGTTCGACGCGCTGGTGGAGCACCTGGTGGACCTCGGCCGGACGCCCGAGCAGGCCCACCGGGAGGCCGCCGAGCAGGCGACCGAGCACGTCGAGGACTTCGAGTCCCTGCTCGTCGCGGTGTACCGCCGCCAGCTCGCGGCGGTCGCCGGCCGGGTGCTCACCGCCGCGCAGAGCGAGGCCATGAGCAGCAGGCGGTCGGTGGGCTTCGCGGACCTGGTGTCCTACACCCGGCTGTCCCAGAAGCTGGAGGAGCGCGAGCTCGCGGCCCTCGTCGAGCGGTTCCACCAGACCTCCGCCGACGTGATCGCGGGCGCCGGTGGACGGCTGGTCAAGACCGTCGGCGACGAGGTGCTGTTCGTCGGGGACTCGGTGGCCGCCGCCGCGCGGATCGGGCTCGAGCTCGTCGAGGCCACCGCCGAGGACCCCGTCCTGCCCGAGGTGCGGGTCGGCATCGCCACCGGCCCGGTGGTCATGCGGATGGGGGACATCTTCGGCGTGACGGTCAACCTGGCCTCCCGGCTCACCGCCCTGGCGGCGCCCGGCACCGTCCTCGTCGACCGGGCCACCGCTGATGCCCTCGAGGACGTGGAGGGCTTCGCGCTCGACATCGGGCGGACCCGCGCGGTCCGCGGTCTCGGTCTGGTGCGCCCGGGGGTCGTCCGGCGCACGCGTTAGCCTCCCCTGCGTGGCTGAGGACCCCGGGACCCGCGCGAGCGGACCGACCTACGAGCACGTGACCGTGCGCCGGCACGGGCAGCCGGCGGGCCGTGGACCCGTCGCCGAGCTGGTTCTGGACCGTCCGGAGGCGAAGAACGCGCTGTCCACCGCGATGGCCCGCGAGGTCGCCGCCGCAACCGCCGCCCTCGCCGCCGACGACACCGTCCGCGCCGTGGTGGTCTCGTCCGCGGCAGAGAAGGCCTTCTGCGTGGGCGCCGACCTCAAGGAGCGCAACGCGTTCAGCGACGCCGACCTGCTGGCGCAGCGGCCGCACTTCCGCGCCGCGTTCGGCGGCATCCTCGGCCTCCCGGTCCCGTCGGTCGCCGCCGTGCACGGCTACGCCCTCGGTGGCGGCCTCGAGTTCGCGCTGTCCTGCGACCTCCTGGTCTGCGACGACACAGCCGTCCTCGGACTGCCGGAGGTGACGGTGGGCGTCATCCCGGGCGGCGGCGGGACCCAGCTGCTGGTCCGCCGGATCGGGGCCGCGAGGGCCGCGGACCTGGTCTTCACCGGACGGCTGCTGGAGGTCGGCGAGGCCGAGCGGCTGGGGCTGGTCGACCGCAGGGTGCCGGCGGGAGGGGCCCGAGCAGCCGCCCTCGAGCTGGCCACGACCATCGCCGCCAACTCCCCGGTCGCCGTGCGCAACGCCAAGCGGGCGCTGCGCCGGGGAGCCGACGTCGACCTGGCGACCGGCCTCGACGTCGAGGACGGCGCCTGGCGGGCCACGGCGTTCTCCGGGGACCGCGCCGAGGGTGTGGCCGCCTTCAACGAGAAGCGCCGTCCCGACTGGCCCGGACGATGAGCGCCGACGGAGGGACCAGGCCGTGAGCGACCTGCCTGCACGGCTCTCGCTGCGCGAGGTCGGCCCGCGCGACGGGCTGCAGAACGAGGCGCCGGTGCCCACCGAGGGCAAGGTGGCCCTGGTCGACGCGCTCTCGCGCACCGGGGTCGGCCGGATCGAGGCGGTGTCCTTCGTGCACCCCCGGGCGATCCCGTCGATGGCCGACGCGGCGGAGGTGTGGGCCGCGGTCCGGCGCAACCCCGACGTCCGCTACTCCGCGCTGGTGCCCAACCTGAGGGGGGCGGAGCGCGCCCTGGAGGCCGGGTTCGACGAGATCGAGGTCGTCGTCTCGGCGTCGGACACCCACAACCGCAAGAACGTCAACCGCTCGACCGAGGAGTCGCTGGACGACATCGCCGGCATCCTCGACCTCGCGCACGGCCGCGGCGCCACGGTCCAGGTGATCGTGTCGACGGCGTGGGGCTGCCCGTACGAGGGCGAGGTCCCCGTCGAGCGGGTGCTCGCGGTCGCCGGGCGCGCCCTCGCGGACGGTGCCGACGCCCTGTCCTACGGCGACACGACCGGCATGGCCACGCCCTCGCGGGTCACCCGGCTGGTCGGCGAGACCCGCAGCGCGCACCCCGGGGCCGCGCTCAACCTGCACTTCCACAACACCCGGGGCACCGGGCTGGCCAACGTCCTGGCCGCGCTCGAGCTCGGCGTGAGCGACTTCGACGCGTCCGTCGGCGGCCTCGGCGGCTGCCCGTACGCGCCGGGCGCCACGGGCAACATCGCCACCGAGGAGCTCGTCCACATGGTCGAGGACATGGGCGTGGCGACCGGGGTCGACCTCGAGGCCATGATCGAGGTGGCGGCGCAGGCCGAGTCGCTGGTCGGGCGCACCCTGCCCTCGCAGGTCCTGCGGGCGGGACCAAGGTCCCGGACGATCCCCGCCACCTGACCCTCCCCGGCCGGGCGGATACCCCTCACCGTATGAGTGAGAGGTTCACCCCCGCCCCACGGAGGACGGCATGACGCGCAAGAAGGTCCTGGTTCTCGGCTCGAACTTCGGCGGCCTGACGGCCGCCCTCGCGGTGAAGAAGGAGCTGCACGGCGACGTCGACGTGACCGTCGTCTCGCCGTCCGAGCAGTTCCTCTACAACCCCTCGCTCATCTGGCTGCCCTTCGGCGGCAGGAGCCCCGGGGACATCACCTTCCCGGTCGAGCCGACCCTGGAGCGGCGCGGCATCGAGTACGTGCACGCCGAGGCGACCGCCATCGACCCCACCAACCAGAAGGTCGAGACCAGCAAGGGCGTCGAGGGGTACGACTACCTGGTGGTGGCCACCGGCTACCGCAACGACATGACGGCCGTGCCGGGGATGAGCGAGAACAGCGTCACCATCACCACCCTCCCGGACGCCCTGCGGGCCAAGGAGGCCTGGACGCGCTACCTGGACGAGCCCGGCGACATCGTGGTGGGTGCCACCCAGGGCGCTGGGTGCTTCGGTGCGGCGTACGAGTTCCTGTTCAACACCTCCTACCGCCTGAAGAAGGCCGGCCTGCGCAAGCGGGTCCGGCTGCACTACGTGTCCAGCGAGCCGTTCCTGGGGCACTTCGGCATCGGCGGGCTGGCAGGGGGCGAGCCACTGCTGAAGATGTTCCTGCGCAAGGAGGGCATCGAGGCGCACATGAACGTCGCGATGGAGTCCGTCGAGCCGGGGATGGTGCGGCTGGCCGACGGGACCGAGATCCGCAACTCCTACGCCATGATCGTGCCGCCCTTCCTCGGTCAGGACTTCCTGGCCCGGTCGGCGGACGACCTGGCGAACCCGAAGGGCTACGTGCACGTGCGCGACACGTACCAGAGCCGCGACCACGACAACGTGTACGCCGTCGGCATCGCCGCCGACGTGCCGGTCCCCTGGCAGACCCAGGTTCCCACCGGGCTTCCCAAGACCGGGTTCCCCACCGAGCGGATGGCTCACGTGGCGGCGACGAACATCGCCGCGCAGCTCCGCGGCGAGGTCCCGTCGCGCAGCCAGGCGTTCGCCGACATGCCGGCGGTCTGCGTCATGGACGCGGGCAACAACGGGGTGATGATCCTCGCGGACAAGATGCTTCCGCCGCGCAAGGCGGGGGTCCTGGTGCCCGGGCCGCAGAACCACGCCGTCAAGGTGGGCCTGGAGAAGTACTTCCTCTGGAAGAACCGCAAGGGCTTCGTCTCGCTGCCGTAGCAGGTTGTCCCATTTCGGTGGCAGTTCCCACGCGTCGGCGCCCGGATGCGCGAGAGTTCCGGGTGTGACGAGGTCCGACGACGCCGTGCGGCTGCGCAGCCTGCTCGACATCGCCAAGGTCGTGGGCGCGGCCCGCAAGTTCGACGACCTCGTCGAGCTCACCGCGGAGGAGGCCCGCCGGGCCCTGGACGCCGCCTCGCTGTCGATCACCCGCTGGCAGGGCGAGCAGGGGCTGTTCCGCGTGCTGGTGAACGTGGGGCTGCTCGGCCCGCAGGAGGTGCGCTTCCCCAGCGAGGAGGTCTACCCGGCCACCTCCTACCCGCAGGCGGACACGCTGGTCGAGGGCCGGCGCGGCTACGTCGCCACGGCCGACGGAGACGACGAGGAGGGGCACCTGCTGCGGCGCCTGGGCAAGGACTCCTGCCTCGGCGTCCCCGTCATCGTCGACGCCCGGGTGTGGGGCGCGCTCTACGCGACCCGGCTCGAGGGGCAGGGGCGGTTCACCGTCCAGGACCTCGACTTCGCCACCGCGGTGGCCACCCAGGTCGCGACCGGGGTCGTCCAGGCCGACCACGTGGCCCGGATCGAGCGCCTGGCGTTCCAGGACCCGCTCACCGGGCTGGCCAACCGGCGGGCGGTGGACGACCGGCTGGAGGCAGACTTCGGCCCGGACGCCGACCGGACCCACCCCGTCTCGGTCGTGCTGGCCGACATCAACCGGCTCAAGCAGGTCAACGACTCCTTCGGCCACGAGGCGGGCGACCGCGCCATCATCGCGATCGGTGACGCGGTGAGCCGCGCGAGCGGGCTGGTGCCGGGCAGCATGGCCGCCCGGATCGGGGGCGACGAGTTCTGCGTGGTCGTCAGCGGTGTCCCCGCCCAGCGAGCGGTCGCCGTCGGTGAGGAGCTGTGCCGGCTGGTCGACCGGCTGCCGATGAGCACGGGGGTGTCCTGCGGTGTCGCGTCCTCGGACGCGGTGACCGGGGCCGTCGACAGCCCGGTCCGGCTGCTCCGGCTGGCCGACGCGGCGCAGTACCGCGCGAAGCGGGCCCGGGCCCGCGCGCCCGTGGTGGCGGGCCAGGCCTCCGCCGAGGGCCCCGACCCGCAGACGCCGGACCGGCGCACCCGTCGCGGGGCGTCGTCGGCGCGGGTCCCGCAGGTGCTCGACGCGGGACTGGTGGTCCTGGACAACCTCCAGGACGAGGGGCCGCAGGCCCGGGTGGAGGCGGTGGCCGCGCTCGTCGCCGAGGTGGCCGACGCCGCCGGCTGGTGGGTCTCCGAGGCCCTGGAGGGCGGCTCGGTGCTGGTGTCCCGGAACAGCTCGGTGGCTCGCGAGGCCGACACGAGCGACCCGCGCACGGTGGCCCAGTCGGTCATCGGCGCCACCTTCGACCTGGCGGACTACCCCGAGACGGCCCGCGCCGTGCGTGAGGCCGGCTCGTTCTACGTCGAGATCGGAGCCGCCGGGAACGACCAGGACGAGGAGGCGGCCCTGGTGGTCGCGGGCTACCGCGCGGTGCTCGCGGCGGGCGCGTCGAGCGGTGGGTCGGGGTGGCTGGTCGAGATCTTCAGCGACTCGCTGAGCCTCGGTTCCGACGACCTCGAGCCGGTGCTGCGGGCGCTGGTCGCGGTGGCCGTCGCCGGCGCGGCGGTTCCCGGCCGGGACCGTCTGCCGAGGAAGACCGCCGGGGAACCCCCCGGATGAGCCCGCACTAGGCTCGCCGGGTCCCCGAGCCCCCTCACCCGAGGTGAACCGTGCCGCCCGTGCAGAGCCAGGAGCACAGTCCGATCCCCGAGCACCCCCCGGTGCCCGACCTGCGGGCGAGCGTCGAGCGCGGTGGCGCCGGCAGGTACCACGAGAGCAACGCCGCGAAGGGCAAGCTGTTCGCGCGCGAGCGGGTGCGGCTGCTCGTCGACGAGGGGTCCTTCGTCGAGGACGGCCTGTTCGCCAACGTGGCCGCGGGCGACCTGCCCGCCGACGGCGTGGTCACCGGAACCGCGACCGTCGACGGCCGGCCGGTCTCCCTGATGGCGAACGACTCCACGGTGAAGGCCGGCTCCTGGGGCGCCCGCACGGTCGAGAAGATCATCAGGATCATCGAGATGGCGTACCGGACCGGCGTCCCGATGGTCTACCTCGTCGACTCGGCCGGCGCCCGGATCACCGACCAGGTCGACCTGTTCCCCGGCCGCCGCGGCGCGGGGAAGATCTTCTGGAACCAGGTGCGGGCGAGCGGGTCGATCCCGCAGGTCTGCGCGCTGTTCGGCCCGTCGGCGGCGGGGGGCGCCTACATCCCGGCGTTCTGCGACGTCGTGGTGATGGTCGAGGGCAACGCCTCGATGTACCTCGGCTCGGACCGGATGGTCGAGATGGTCACCGGCGAGAAGACCACGCTGGAGGAGATGGGCGGCGCGCGGGTGCACTGCGCCGAGTCCGGCGTCGGGCACTTCCTGGTGCAGACCGAGCAGGAGGCCCTCGAGACCGTCCGCGCCTACCTGTCGTACCTGCCGTCGAGCTACCAGGGTGCGCCGCCGTCCGCGGAGTCCCGGCCCGCACCGGCGAACGTCGACCTCGGCGCGCTCGTGCCGGACAGCGAGCGGCAGGCCTTCGACATGCGCCGCTACGCCAAGGGGCTGCTCGACGAGGGCACCTTCTTCGAGATCCACGCGCTGTGGGCCCGCGAGCTGACCGTCGGCTTCGGCCGGCTCGACGGCGAGGTCGTCGGCGTCGTCGGCAACAACTCGATGTTCAAGGGCGGCGTGCTCTTCGTCGACTCCGCCGACAAGGCGACCCGCTTCGTGCAGCTCTGCGACGCCTTCAACGTGCCGCTGCTCTTCCTCTCCGACGTCCCCGGCTTCATGGTCGGCTCGGCGGTCGAGAAGCAGGGCATCATCCGGCACGGCGCCAAGATGATCATCGCGATCTCCGAGGCCACCGTGCCCAAGATCTGCGTGGTCGTCCGCAAGGCCTACGGTGCCGGGCTCTACGCCATGGCCGGGCCCGGCTTCGAGCCGGACGCGACCCTCGCCCTGCCGACCGCGAAGATCGCCGTCATGGGCGCCGAGGCCGCGGTCAACGCGGTCTACGCCAACAAGATCGCGGCCATCGAGGACGAGGCGGAGCGCGCCGAGTTCGTCGCCGCCAAGAGGCGCGAGTACGACGAGGACATCGACATCGTCCGGCTGGCCAGCGAGCTGGTGGTCGACGACGTCGTCGACGCCGGAGATGCTGCGTGACGAGCTGGTGCGACGGCTGCGGACCTACCGCAGCAAGGACCGGCACTTCTCCCGCCGCCGCCACGGCGTCACCCCGGTCTGAGGAACTGAGTACCGCGACGGGTGCAGGCGGCGCGGCCCGGAGCCGATGATCGCGGACATGGAGCCCACCGTCCTCGCCGGTCCCGTCGAGTTCAGCGCTGCCGAGATCGCGGCGATCGTCGCGGTGCTCGTCGCCCTGTCGGTCGCGGTCACGGCACCCGGCTGGGCGGCGGTCGGCTGGGCCTTCCGCCGGCGCCGGCTGGCCCGCGGGCCGGGACGCGCGTGGCCGGCCGCCGTGGGGGGCTGCCTCACCGGGCTCGCGCTCTCGGCCGGCGTGTCCTTCGTCGCGGGGGCCGTCCTGCAGCCGCTGGCCTTCAGCGCCGTCGCGCTCACCGTGCTGGTGTGCTGGGCCGCGTGCTGGGGCCTCGCCGCGTTCCTCACGCGCGGCCTGGGCTCGGCGGCCGAGCTCCCGCCCTCGTCCGCCGAGCCGAAGGGCTGGGGAGGCTGAGCCCGGGGTCGACCGGATCTGAGTACCCGTACGGGTACGCCTGGACCCCGTCGTCGCCGATGCTCAGTGCATGCCTGACTGGACCGGAGCCGACCTTCTCGTGTTCCTCCTGTGGATCGCGGCCTACGCGGTGGCCGTGACGGCGCCCGGCTGGGCGGTGGTCGGCGTCGCCGCGCGCTACCGCCGGGCTGCTCGCGGCGGTGGCCCTGCCTGGCCCGCCGGCGTCGCCGGAGCCCTCGTCGGTGCGCTGCTCTGCTGGTTCGTCGTCGCCGCGCTCACCGAGGGCCTCGGCACCGTCCCGGCCGTGGTCGCCTCCTGGGTCGCCTGCTGGGCCCTCGCCTGGCTCGTGGTGCGCGGCCACCGCCGTGCGCCGGCGCCGGCCGCGGCGTCGGACGGGGGGTGGGGGCGATGATCGACGAGACCCTGCTGGCCGACCCGACCCGCTGCCCCGAGTGCGGGGCAGCGCTGACGGCGGCGCGGGACGTCTGCCCGTCCTGCGCGCTGCCGCTGACCGGCGCCACCGCCGGGCGTCTCTGGCAGGTCTCGGTGCAGGCCGCTGAGCTGCTCGGCACCCGCCGGGTGCTGCTCGCCGACCTGCGCGCCGCTCCGGCCCCGTCCCAGCCGGCGCCCGGGGCGGGACCCGCCGTCCCGACCGCGCGGCCGGCGTCGCCCGCGCCGGAGCGGGCGCCCCGGCCGGAGTGGTCGCTGCGCCGGGTCCAGAACCTGCTGCTCGCGCTCGGCGTCGGCCTGCTGGGGGTGGCCGCCGTCATCTTCGTCGCCGTCTCCTGGGACCGTCTCGGTGTGGGCGGGCGCTCCGCCGTCATGGCCGGCGTCACCGCCGTGGCCGCGCTGGGCGCGCACCGCGCCCACCGGCGCGGGCTGCTGTCGACCGCGGAGTGGCTCTCGCTGCTGACCGTCGGGCTGGCCGTCCTCGACGCCTACGGCGCGCGGGCCTCCGACCTCGCCGGGCTGGCCGCCGCCGACACCGCCGCGTACTGGGCCGGCGCGCTCGCCGTGGTCGCCGTCCTCGTCGGCCTGCTCGCCCTCGCCGTCCCGACCCGGACCCTCCCGCCGGCCGCCGCCGTGCTCGCCCAGCTGCCCGTGCCGCTGCTGTGCGCGCACCTCGTGGACGACGTGGACCACCCGTTCGCCCTCGTCGCCGTCCTGCTCGCCGCCCAGGTGGCCGTGGCCTTCGCGCTGGTCGCCGCCTGGCCGTCGGGCGACCGGACCCGCGACGCCCGCGGGGCGCTGGCCGTGGGCGGCCTCGTGGCCCTCCTCTACGCCACGGGCGTTGCCGCCGCGGCTGCCTACGCCGAGGACGGGTCCCTGGTCGTGGGTGCCGGGGTGCTGCTGCTCCTCGCGGGGGTCCTGGCTGCCGGTGGCGGCCTCGCGGCCCGGCGGCGGCCGGGCGGACGCGAGGTCGGGCTCGCCGACGGCGCCGCCGCGGTGCTCGTGGTCCTGGCGCTCTGGGCTCCCGCCAGGGCCTTCGAGGTCAGCCGCTGGCAGCCGCCGTACCTCGGGGCCGTCGTGCTGGCGCTGCTGGTCGCAGCGTGGTTCGTGCCGTTCGGGCGCCGTGCGGTGCCGGCCTGGGTGGTCGTCGCGGCCGGAGTCGTGCCCGCGCTCGCGACGACGGCCGGGGTGTCCGCCGCCGCGGAGCAGATGCTGGCCCCCCTGGAACGGCCCTGGGCACTCACGGCGGAGGGCGCTGTCGCCGGGACCGCCGCCGGGGCCGACGGGACCGCCATGGTCCACGTCGCGCTCGTCCTGTCCCTGCTGGCGACCGTCGCCGCCCTCCTGGGCGGTGCCCTCGTGCTCCGCAGGCGGCTGCTGCGGGTCGCCGCGGTCCCCGTCGGGGCGGTGGCCGCCGCCCTGGTCGCTCCCGCTCTCGGAGCGCCCTACGCGGTGCAGCTCGCCGCGCTGGTGCTGCTGGCCGCGCTGCTGCTGGCCGCCGGGGCCCTGCTGGACGCCCGCGGGTTCGTCGTCCTGGGCTGGTCAGGGCTGGCGTCCGGCGCCGTGGCGCTGCTCCTCGCCGGGTCGTGGTCGCTGGCGCTGCCCGAGGCGACGCTGGCCGCGCTGCCCGGCCTGGTCGCCGCCGCCCTGGTCGGCGCGGTCGCCGCCCGCGGGTCGGAGGCGCTGCGTCCGTGGCGGGTGGTGCTGGTGACCGCTGCGCTGGTGCTGACGGTGGCCGAGGTGGCCGCGGCGGCCCGGCACGGCGGCGCCGGCTGGGCAGCCGTCTGGTCGCTGTCGCTGGCCCTGGCCGCCGCGACCGCCGTGGCCTGCGGCCTGTGGGTCGCCTCGCGCAGCGCCGTCGCCGACGCCTTCTGGGCGCCGCTGCACACGACCGCCGCGGTGGTGGCGACCGTCAGCACCGTCTCACTGGCCGGCGCCGTCGCCGCCTGGCGCGAGGTGTCCCTGGCGGGGTGCGGGCTGGCGGCGGCCGGCGCGGCCGGTGCCCTGCTGGCGGGAGCTGCCGCACCGTGGCCGACCCGGCGCCCGGCGCGCGGCGCGGTCCAGGTCGCCGCCGCAGCCGCTGCCGTCCCGGCGGTGCTGCTGGCCGGGCTCGACGCGGAACGGCTCTGGGTGGCCCTGCTCGTCGTCGGGCTCGGTCTCGCGGTGGTCGCGACGACCCCGGCCCGGCACCGGTTGGGCTGGGTCGCCGGCCTGGTCCTCGCCGCCAGCAGCTGGGTGCGGCTGGCCCTGTCCGACGTCGACGCCCCCGAGGCGTACACCGTCCCCGGCGGCGTCGCGCTGCTGCTCGTGGGCGCGCTCCGCCGCCGGCGCGACCCGGAGTACGGCTCGTGGCAGGCGTACGGCAGCGGGCTCTCGCTCGCGCTCGTGCCGAGCCTGCTGCGCGCCGTCACCGACGCCGGCGACCTGCGCCCCCTCCTGCTGGCCGCCGTCGCCGCGGCCGTGCTGGCCGTCGGTGCCGTGCGCCGGCTGCAGGCGCCGCTGGTCCTGGGTGCCGTGGTGCTGTCCGTGGACGCGCTGGTGCAGCTCGCGCCCTACCTGGCGGCGGCCTACGACGTGGCGCCGCGCTGGGCGACGCTGGGCACGCTGGGACTCCTCCTGCTGGGCGCAGGGGCTACCTACGAGCAGCGGGTGCGCGACCTCCGCCGGGTGCGCAGGCACGTCGCGCGGCTGGGATGACGCGCGAAACGCCCGTCTGCACGAGTGACGGGAGCCTCGTTGTGCCTACGATGCCTGTATGACGCGAGTGCTGCTGGCTGAGGACGACCAGGCCATCAGCGAACCGCTCGCACGAGCCCTCCGGCGCGAGGGCTACGAGGTCGAGGTCTGCGAGGACGGGCCGGGTGCGCTCGAGTCGGCCACCGGCACGCCGGTCGACCTGGTGGTCCTCGACATCGGGCTGCCGGGCATGGACGGCCTTGAGGTCTGCCGCCGGCTGCGCACGGAGGGCAGCGGCGTCCCCGTGCTCGTCCTCACCGCGCGCACCGACGAGGTCGACACCGTCGTGGGTCTCGACGCGGGTGCCGACGACTACGTCACCAAGCCGTTCCGGCTGGCCGAGCTGCTCGCGCGGGTCCGCGCCCTGCTGCGCCGCGGTGGCATCGAGATCGCCCAGGGCGTCCACGGCGTGCGGATCGACGTCGACTCCCACCGGGCCTGGATGGACGAGCACGAGCTGTCCCTCACCGCCAAGGAGTTCGACCTGCTGCGGGTGCTGCTCCGCGAGAGCGGCAAGGTGGTGACCCGCGAACAGCTCATGCGCGAGGTCTGGGACACGGCGTGGTGGGGATCCACCAAGACGCTCGACATGCACGTCTCGTGGCTGCGCAAGAAGCTGGGCGACGACGCCGCCAACCCCAGGTTCATCACCACGGTCCGAGGTGTCGGATTCCGCTTCGAGCGAGAGTGACGCCGGTACCTCGAGGCGGGGACCGAGCGTGAGGACCCGGGTCCTCGCCGCCAGCGTCCTGGTGGCCGTCCTCGCGGTGCTCGCCGTCGGCGTCCCGCTGGCGGTGGTGGCCGTCGTCGACGAGGACGCGTCGACCGGGCTGGTGGTCTCCCTGGCCGTCGCCGGCACGCTGGTGTCGCTGATGGCCGCGCTGGCGGTGGGCGCCGCGCAGGCGCGGGTGCTGCGCGGCCCGCTGGCCGCGCTGCAGCGTCGCGCGGAGAACCTCGGGTCCGGTCAGAAGCGCGAGCCGCTGCGCTCGTCCGGCATCGCCGAGGTCGACCGGATGGCCGAGCTGCTGGAGCGCAGCGCCGACCGGGTGGACCGCCTGATCGCAGCCGAGCGGCAGTTCGCCAGCGACGCCTCGCACCAGCTGCGGACGCCGCTCACGGCGCTGTCCATGCGCCTCGAGGAGATCATGCAGGCCGAGGACCAGCAGACCGTGCGTGAGGAGGCCGGCAGTGCCCTGGCCCAGGTCGAGCGGCTGGCCACCGTCGTCGAGCACCTCCTCGACGGCGTGCGCGACAACAACCTGCGGGCCGGCCCGGTGCCGCTCGACGAGATCGTGCTGCAGCAGGTCGTCGAGTGGGAGCCCGCCTTCGCAGCCCGCCACCGGGTCGTCAAGGCCACCGGCACCCGCGGCCTGGTCGCGCTCGCGACGCCCAACGGGCTCTCCCAGGTGCTCGCCACCCTGCTCGAGAACAGCCTGATCCACGGAGCGGGCACGGTGACCGTCTCGACCCGGTCGACCGGGATCTCGCTCGTCGTCGAGGTCTCCGACGAGGGCCCGGGTGTCCCGGCGGAGCTCGGCTCGCGGATCTTCGAGCGCTCGGTCAGCGGCCGGCGGGGGACCGGACTCGGTCTCGCGGTGGCCCGAGAGCTGGCGGAGGCCGACGGCGGCCGCCTCGAGCTGGTGCAGCAGAAGCCGGCGATGTTCGCCCTGTTCCTCAGCGCCGCCGGCGCCGGCCCTCGCTGACGCCTCCCTCCACCTCGCTCCCTTCTCGCAGCGAGGGGAACACCCACTTCCGGTACGACCAGAACCGGAACGTCGTCCCCAGCGCGAGGCCCACGACGTTGGCCGCGATGTTGTCGGCCAGGCGGCTGGTGAAGCCGAGCAGGTAGTGCGAGATCGCGAGGCAGGCCAGGGCGATGGCCAGCCCGACGCCGTTGAGCAGGAAGAACAGGACGTACTCGCGGCGCACCGAGGACCTGCTGCGGCGCCGGAACGTCCAGCTCCGGTTGCCGGCGTAGGCCACGGTCGTGGCGGCTACCGTCGAGAGGGCCTTGGACGTCAGCGGCTTGTCGGTCGTGTGCAGCAGAAGGTTGAACAGGCCCACGTCGACGACGAAAGCGACCCCGCCCACCACGCCGAACTTCATCAGCTCGCGGACCAGGTGGCCCAGCCGGTAGTACGCGGCGAGCAGCGCTCTCACGGGCGGGTCAGCGGTGCAGCGGCCACGCGGGCGAGCCTATCCGGGCTGCGCGGCGCCACCGCCGCCGCCGGGACGTGGCACCATGGCGGCGTACGACGTGACAGCCGTGCGCAGCCGCGCGCCGCGAGTGACACATCTCCTGGAGACCCTGTGAGCGCCACCCACCTCAGCGACGAGCTCGAGTCCCTGCGCAAGACCGTCGAGGAGTTCGCGCACGAGGTGGTCGCGCCGAGCATCGGCGAGCTCTACGAGCGCGAGGAGTTCCCCTACGAGATCGTCCGGCAGATGGGCGAGATGGGCCTGTTCGGCCTGCCGTTCCCGGAGGAGCACGGCGGCATGGGCGGCGACTACTTCGCGCTCTGCGTGGCGCTGGAGGAGCTCGCCCGGGTCGACTCGTCGGTCGCCATCACCCTCGAGGCGGGGGTCTCGCTCGGCGCCATGCCGATCTACCGCTTCGGGACGCCGGAGCAGCAGGCGCAGTGGCTGCCGCAGCTGTGCTCCGGCCAGATGCTCGGGGCGTTCGGTCTCACCGAGCCCGGCGCCGGGTCCGACGCGGGCGGCACGACCACCACCGCGCGGCTGTCCGACGACGGCTCCGAGTGGGTCATCAACGGCACCAAGGCGTTCATCACGAACTCCGGCACCGACATCACCGGCCTGGTCACCGTCACCGCGGTCACGGGCACGAAGGACGACGGCAAGAAGGAGATCTCGGCGATCATCGTGCCGAGCGGGACGCCCGGGTTCACGGTGTCGAAGAAGTACTCGAAGGTCGGCTGGAACGCCTCCGACACCCGCGAGCTGTCGTTCACCGACTGCCGGGTCCCGGCGGCCAACCTGCTGGGAGAGCGCGGGCGCGGCTATGCCCAGTTCCTGTCGACGCTGGACGAGGGGCGGATCGCGATCGCGGCCCTCGGTGTCGGGCTCGCACAGGGCTGCGTCGACGAGTCGGTGCGCTACGCGAAGGAGCGTTCGGCCTTCGGCCGGCCGATCGGGTCCAACCAGGCGATCCAGTTCAAGATCGCCGACATGGAGATGCGGGCGCACACCGCACGGCTGGCCTACTACGACGCTGCCGGCCGGATGCTGCGGGGCGAGCCGTTCAAGAAGCAGGCGGCCATCGCGAAGCTCTACTCCTCCGAGATCGCCGTGACCAACGCCCGCGAGGCGACCCAGGTGCACGGCGGCTACGGCTTCATGAACGAGTTCCCGGTGGCCCGGATGTGGCGCGACTCGAAGATCCTCGAGATCGGCGAGGGCACCTCCGAGGTCCAGCGGATGCTCATCGCCCGCGAGCTCGGCCTCTAGCTGCTCCCTGTCGGTGGGTGGGGAGCGAAGTGGCCCCGCTCGGCGCTCGGAAGACGACGGTCCGCCCGGGCCACTTCGCTCGTGGCGGGCGGGAGCGACGGTCAGGACGCCCGCAGGTCCAGGTCCGACCAGCCGACCGTCGCCGCCAGGGCACCCAGCCGACGCCGGGTGTCGGCGGACGGCGCGTAGCCGCGCGACTCGAGCGCCGCGGCCGTGAGGAGCACGCAGGTCGCGAGCTCGTGTCGCACCGCGTACGAGCTGAGATCGACGACCATCCGGCCGCCGAGCTGGAGGATGGCCCGCCGGAGGTCGTCCTTCTCCTTGAGCGTCTGGACGTAGTGCTGCAGTCCGTTGACCTCGATCGTGACGAGGTACTCACCGAAGTCGACGTCGAGGTACCACGTGCCGTCGGCTCGCTGCAGTCGGCGCTGCCGGTGCGGCTCCGGCAGCCCCGCTCGGCGCAGCCCGCGCAACAGCTGTTGCTCCGGCAGCGAGTGCGCTCCCGCTGCGGCGTCGCCGATGGTCTCGAGCAGCAGTCGGCGTCCGGGGAGGGTGCGCCGGCCCGCCGCGAAGCGCCGCAGCTCGTCCGGCCGGACCAGCCTCTGCTGCACGGCGGCCGCGATGATGGCTCGCGCCCGGTTGGGCATGGCGATGGCGACGTCGGCCGCTGACTCGACGACGGCACGGTGCAGGCGCATCCGGGGCGGGTCGAGCGTCGGGTGGACGTCCTCCGCCTCGAAGCGGCGGCTCTCGTGGACGGTCACGCGCAGTCGGCCGGCGACGAGATCGCCCACCTCGCGGCCGTGCGCCACGACGACGTGGACGGTCGGGACCTCGAAACCCGTGAGCCCACCCGCTTCGGCGGCAGTGAGGCCGGTGAGCGCGGCGCTGCGGCGAGGGTCGTCGCTGTCGAGGCTCGCGTGCAGGACGCCGGTCCACCACCGCTGGTCCCGGCCGAGTTCACCACGATGCAGCACGACGACACGAGGTCCGAGGGCGCGCCAGACGCCCGCGAGGTCACGGCGCTCGACAACCTGGTGGTCGGCGCCCAGCAGGGCCAGCTGGGCCCGGGTGACCACCCGGTCCTGGTTACGGGCCAGCAACTCGAGCCCGGGAAACTGTCGTGTCACCCGCAGATGGTGCGTCAGGTCGCTACCGCGGAGCCGCCGACTGTCCACAGCCGTCGGCGCAGAGGGTGCCGTCGAAGAAGCGGCCCTGCTGGGCGCTTGGAAGGCGATGGTCGAGCCGGGCCACTTCGCTCGGGGACGCAGGGACGGTGGGAGGGGCGCGGCCCGGCTGGGGCGCGGTCGGTAGGGTCGCGCCTCGTGGGCGAGCGCGGCTTTCCGGTGGTCGGCGTCGTGGGCGGCGGGCAGCTCGCGCGGATGATGGCGGCGCCGGCGATCGGGCTGGGCATCGAGCTGCGGGTGCTGGCCCGGGACCCGCGCGACAGCGCGGCCCGGGTCGTGCCGGGCAGCACCGTCGGGGCCGAGGACGACCTGGACGCGTTGCGGGCGTTCGCGGCCGGCTGCGACGTGCTGACCTTCGACCACGAGCACGTCCCGACCGCGCACCTGCGCACCCTGGTGGCCGAGGGAGTGACCGTCTGCCCCGGGCCGGACGCCCTCGAGCACGCGCAGGACAAGCTGGTCATGCGCCGGCGGCTGACCGCGCTCGGCGTCCCGTGCCCGAGGTGGGCCGAGGTCGGCAGCGCCGCCGACCTGCGCGAGTTCGGCGACGGGGTGGGCTGGCCGGTCGTGCTCAAGACCGCACGCGGCGGCTACGACGGCAAGGGCGTCCGCCTGGTCGGCCGCGCGGAGGAGGCCGACGACTGGCTCGCCGGCGCCCACGAGGTCCCGCTGCTGGCCGAGGAGCGGGTCCCCTTCTCCCGGGAGCTGGCGGTGCTGGTGGCCCGCAGCCCGCACGGGCAGGCGGCGGTGTGGCCGGTGGTCGAGACGGTGCAGGTCGACGGCGTCTGTCGCGAGGTCTACGCCCCGGCCGAGATCGGCGGCGACCACGCGCTGGCTGCGCAGCAGGCGGCGCTGCGGATCGCGGAGGGCCTGGGCGTCACGGGTGTGATGGCCGTGGAGATGTTCGACACCGACGGTGGCGTGCTGGTCAACGAGCTCGCGATGCGGCCGCACAACAGCGGGCACTGGACCATCGAGGGCTCCCGTACCAGCCAGTTCGAGCAGCACCTGCGGGCGGTGCTGGACCTGCCGCTCGGCGACACCGCCGCCACGGCGCCGCACGTGGTGATGGCCAACGTCCTCGGCGGCGACCTGCCCGACATGTACGCCGGCTACCTGCACTGCCTGGCGCACGACCCGGGCGTGCGGATCCACATGTACGGCAAGGAGGTACGCCCAGGGCGAAAGGTGGGTCACGTGACGACGCTCGGTCGCGATGCTGGGGACGTGCGTGAGCGTGCCCGCCACGCCGCGGCCTTCCTGCGAGGAGACATCGATGGCTAGCTCGGCCCCGCTCGTCGGCATCGTCATGGGCAGCGACTCGGACTGGCCGGTGATGGAGGAGGCGGCGAAGGCGCTCGACGAGTTCGACGTCCCCTACGAGGCCGATGTCGTCTCCGCACACCGGATGCCGCGCGAGATGGTGCAGTACGGCGAGCAGGCCGCCGCCAGGGGCCTGAAGGTCGTCATCGCCGGGGCCGGGGGAGCCGCCCACCTGCCCGGGATGCTGGCCAGCGTCACCCCGCTGCCCGTCATCGGGGTGCCGGTGCCGCTGGCCCACCTCGACGGCATGGACTCGCTGCTCTCGATCGTGCAGATGCCTGCCGGGGTACCCGTGGCGACGGTCTCGATCGCCGGGGCACGCAACGCCGGCCTGCTCGCGGTGCGCATCCTCGGCGCGGCCGACCCGGCCTTGCAGGAGAAGATGCTCGCCTTCCAGGGCGAGCTGCGCGAGAAGGCCGTGGCCAAGGGTGCCGCGCTGCGCCGGCGCAGCGGGGGCACGAGCGTCGGCTTCGGCGCCTAGGCGCCCGGGTGCCCACGTATGTCGCGCTGCTGCGCGGCATCAACCTCGGCGCGCGCAACCGCGTCGCGATGGCCGACCTGCGTGGGCTGCTCGACGGTCTCGGGTACGACGATGTCCGCACCCACCTGCAGAGCGGCAACGCCGTCCTCCGGACCGCTACCCGGTCCGCCAGCACCGTCGCGAAGGACATCGAGCACGCGATCACCTCCGGTCTGGGCCTGGAGGTCCCGGTCGTGGTGCGGACCGCAGGTCAGCTCGAGACGGTGGTCGGCGCCGACCCGTTCGCCGGCGTCGCCGACGACCCTTCGCGCTACTTCGTGCATTTCGCGGACGGCCCCCACCCGGCGGCCGCACTCGACGACCTGGACCTCCCGGCGTTCGAGCCGGAGCGCGTGGTGCTCCGCGGGAGCGAGGCCTACCTCTGGCTGCCCGGGGGGCTGCACAAGAGCCGGCTCGCGCCGGTCGTCGAGCGCCGGCTCGCGGGCCGGACGGTGACCGTGCGGAACTGGCGCACGGTGTGCGCGCTGGCGGTGATGGCGGCTCAGCCGTCGTAGCGCAGGAGGTCGCCGGGCTGGCAGCCCAGCTCCCGGCAGATCGCCGAGAGCGTCGAGAAGCGCACGGCCTTGGCCCGGTCGTTCTTGAGCACGGACAGGTTCGCGATGGTCACCCCGACCCGCTCGGCCAGCTCCGTCAGCGTGAGGCCCCGGTCGGTGAGGACCTCGTCGAGGTGGACCGAGATCAGGTGCTCGTCGTCGGAGGGCATCAGACCAGCCCGTCGACGTCCTCGCGCAGCGCGGCGCCGCGGCGGAACACCTCGCCCACCGAGGCGACGACCAGCCCGACCGCCACCCAGACGAACGACAGGGTGAACTCGTTCGTGCGCACCAACGGCGCGGCTGCGGTCGACTCGAGCAGCGCGTTGTGCATCACGATGGTCAGGAACGGCGCGAGGGTGCCGCCGACGGCGAGGACCGCGCCGATGGCCGAGACCCGCCGGGCGTTGGCCAGGGTGAAGGGCTCACCCAGGCGCTGGCTGCGGGCGACGAAGAACAGCAGGGCCAGGACCACGAGGGCGGTGACGGCGACGAGGAGCGGGCCGAGGAGGTACTGCAGGCGCTGGCCCGTCGTGGGGGCGAAGAAGGTCACCTCGACGGTCCGGGCGCCGCCCATCTCGACCTGCTCCCGGTCCCCGGGGAAGACCTCCCGCTCCGGGAGGACGGGCGCCCCCGGTACCCGCACCGGGTCCTTCAGCTCGGCCGTGACGTGCATGACCGCCCGGCCCTCGCCGAAGGGACGCAGGCCGGTCCCCGCGTCGCCGAGCAGCGGCGCGGCGACGCCGAAGACCGCGACCAGGACGATGCCGAGAGCCAGCATCCCCTCGAGCAGACGGGCGTCGGACTTGCTCCACCACACGGGGTCCCCCTCATATCGACTGTCGATGTTATCGAGGAACAATAACATCGACAGTCGATAAGTCAAGGGTGGGTCAGAGGTCGAGTGCGGCCATCTCCTGGCGGTCCTCGGCGCCGTACGCCGGCCAGTGCCACAGGCTCGCTCCGGTGACCCGCGCGTCGTTGCAGGCCGCGACGAACCCCCGCGCCTCGGCCCGGCCGAGGGACCCCGCGCTGCCGCCGATCACGTGCACCGCCACCGAGGAGCCGAGGACGTCGCGCAGGAAGGCGATGTTGCGCATCGTGTAGCCGTAGGTCGCGGCGGCTCCGCGGACCCGGTAGGTCGAGTAGCTCATCGGCAGGACCGCGTCGTAGAACCGGGCGACCGTGCGCCAGGGGAAGTCGGGCCAGAACCGAGGCGCGAGCGACATGCCGACCGGGGAGGGCACGATCGCCCCGAGCCGGTAGCCGACGGGGACCGACGCGCGCAGGCGGCGGCTGAGCCGGCGCAGGTTCGCGTCGCGCAGGTCGCCGCCGGGGGTCGTCGCGGACGGCTCGATGTCCAGGGCGAACCCGTCGAAGCGCTGCCCGGACGCGGTGCGGAAGTCGACCGCCGCCATGGCGCGCCGGAGCTCGCGGCGGACGTCGCGCAGCGGCGGGAGATACCACGCGACCACCCGCATGCCGCGGGCGTGCGCGGCGACGAGGAAGCGCGCCACCTTCCGCGGCCGGAAGACGTCGGTGCCCACCGGCGACGTCGAGCTCGCGGTCTGCAGGTACAGCGTGCGGACGCCCGCCCGGTGCATCCGTCGCACCTGCGCGGCGGGGCGGTCCCAGACGGCGTCGCCGGCGAAGATCGAGACCCAGGTGCCGGACCCGGCGTAGGGCCGGCTGCCCGCCGCCACGGCCGGCTGCGGCGCTGCGGTGCCGAGCAGCGCGCCGAGCACGGCGGCGACCGTGAGTGCGGCCACCCGCCCGGTACGGCCTCCGGTCACGGACGGCCGAGCGAGCCGTAGGTCCAGCCGGCGGCCCGCCACCGCTCGCGGTCGAGGGCGTTGCGGGCGTCGATGATCTTGCGGTCCGCGACCACGGCCGAGAGGACCTCGGGGTCCATCTCGCGGAACTCCTGCCACTCGGTCAGGTGCAGCACCAGGTCGGCGTCGCGGCAGGCCTCGACGGCGGACGGGGCGAACGACAAGGTCGGGAACAGCGCCTTGGCGTTGTCGTTGCCGCGCGGGTCGTAGATGGTGACCTGTGCGCCGAGCAGCTGGAGCTGGCCTGCGACGTTGAGCGCGGGGGAGTCGCGGACGTCGTCGCTGTTGGGCTTGAACGTCGCCCCCAGCACCCCGACCCGCTTGCCGAGGAGCGAGCCACCGCACGCCTCGCGGGCCCGGTCGACCACGTGGGACCGGCGGCGCATGTTGATCGCGTCGACCTCCTTGAGGAAGGAGAGGGCCTGGTCGACGCCGAGCTCGCCGGCGCGCGCCATGAAGGCGCGGATGTCCTTGGGCAGGCAGCCGCCGCCGAACCCGAGCCCGGCGTTGAGGAACTTGCGCCCGATCCGGTCGTCGTGACCGATGGCGTCGGCCAGCTGACCGACGTCGGCGCCGGTCGCCTCGCACAGCTCGGCCATCGCGTTGATGAAGGAGATCTTGGTGGCGAGGAAAGCGTTCGCCGACACCTTCACCAGCTCGGCGGTGGCGAAGTTGGTGACGAGGAAGGGGGTGCCCTCGGCGATCATGCTCGCGTAGACCTCGCGGAGCAGCGCCTCCGCCCGCTCCGACGTGGTGCCCACCACGATCCGGTCGGGGTGCAGCGTGTCGTCGACGGCGAAGCCCTCGCGCAGGAACTCGGGGTTCCACGCCAGCTCGACACCCGCGCCGGCGGGGGCGAGCGCCGCGAGCTTGTCCTGCAGGCGGGCCGCGGTGCCGACCGGCACCGTGGACTTGCCCACCACCAGGGTCGGCCGGTCCAGGTGGGGCGCGAGGCCCTCGACGACCCCGTCGACGTAGCGCAGGTCGGCCGCGTACTCGCCCTTGCGCTGCGGGGTCCCGACGCAGAGGAAGTGCACGTCGGCGGTCGCCGCCTCGGCGTAGGAGGTGGTGAACCTCAGCCGGCCGCTCTCGACGCCCTTGCGCAGCAGCGGCTCGAGGTCGGGCTCGTACATCGGTGCCCGGCCCTCGGTCAGGGCCGCGACCTTGGCCTCGTCGACGTCCATGCCGATGACGTCGAAGCCGAGCTCGGCCATCGCGGCGGCGTGCGTGGCGCCGAGGTAGCCGGTGCCGAGGACGCTGAGGCGCAGGCTTCTCCGGGGGCCCTCGCCGGATCGTGACGAAGGAGCGATCTGGTGGGGATCGGTCATGGCGGACAGGCTACCGAGGGGTCCGGGGCCGGCCTGCCCGGCTGCACCGGCCGCGCCGCCGGCTCGTACCCTGCCGGTGTGAGCGACTTCGACCTCTTCCGGCTGTCCGACGAGCACGAGATGCTGCGCGAGGCGGTCCGGGCCGTCTGTGACGACAAGGTCGCGCCGCGCGCCGCCGAGGTCGACGAGCTGGGCGAGTTCCCCCAGGCGTCCTACGACGCGCTGCGCAAGGCCGACTTCCACGCCGTCCACGTCCCCGAGCAGTACGGCGGCGCGGGGGCGGACGCGCTGGCCACCTGCATCGTCATCGAGGAGGTCGCGCGGGCCTGCGCCTCGACCTCCCTGATCCCGGCGGTGAACAAGCTCGGGACGATGCCGCTGCTCCTCTCGGCCTCCGAGGAGCTGCTCAAGCGCTACCTGCCCGCTGTGGCCAGCGGCGAGGCGATGTTCTCCTACGCCCTGTCCGAGCCCGAGGCGGGCAGCGACGCGGTCGCCATGAAGACCACCGCGGTGCGCGACGGCGACTCCTACGTCCTCAACGGCGCGAAGCGCTGGATCACCAACGCCGGGGTGTCCGAGTACTACACGGTGATGGCCGTCACGGATCCCGCCGCGGGTGCGAACGGCATCTCCGCCTTCGTCGTGGAGAAGTCGGACGAGGGCTTCACCTTCGGCGCCCCGGAGAAGAAGCTCGGCATCAAGGGGTCGCCGACCCGCGAGCTCTACTTCGACTCGTGCCGCATCCCGGCCGACCGGATGATCGGTCCGGAGGGCAGTGGCTTCAAGACCGCGCTGCGCACGCTCGACCACACCCGGGTCACCATCGCCGCCCAGGCGGTCGGTATCGCCGCCGGAGCGCTGGCCTACGCCACGTCGTACGCCAAGGAGCGCAAGCAGTTCGGCAAGTCGATCGCGGAGTTCCAGGGCATCCAGTTCATGCTCGCCGACATGGCGATGAAGCTCGAGACCGCCCGCCAGATGACCTATGTCGCCGCGGCCAAGTCCGAGCGTGGCGACAAGGACCTGACGTTCTTCGGTGCGGCCGCGAAGTGCTACGCCTCCGACATGGCGATGGAGATCACCACCGACGCCGTCCAGGTGCTCGGCGGGTACGGCTACGTCAAGGACTACCCCGTCGAGCGGATGATGCGCGACGCGAAGATCACCCAGATCTACGAAGGCACCAACCAGGTGCAGCGCCTCGTGATGGCCCGCCAGCTGCTGCGGTAGCGGGCCTCCTGCAGGTCTGCGTCGGTCAGCCGCCGGCCATGGCGCCGATGACCAGGAACGGCTCCTCGCCGCGCACGACGGGCTCGGGGAGGGGGGTGTCGGGCTCCTCGTGCGAGAGGTCCTCCTCGCAGGCGAAGAAGCGCACGAACGCCCGCCGTCTGGCCGTCGCCCGGTCCCGGATCGTGCCCGTGAGCATCGGGAACTCCGCCTCGAGGGCGTCCAGGACCGAGCGCTGGGTCACCCCACCCTCGACGAGCACCTGGACCTCGCCCTGGACCTTCGCCATCGCCCGCAGGTGCGCGGGCAGGACCACGCGGACAGGTGCCTGCGCGCCGGTCATGTCAGCGTCTGGACCTCGACGGAGAGCACCGCCGGCAGGTCCCGGACGATCGGCGCCCAGGTGTCCCCGGAGTCCGCGGAGGCGTAGACCTGCCCGCCGGTGGTGCCGATGTAGAGGCCGCACGACTCGTGCTGGTCGACCGCCATCGCGTCACGGAGCACGTTGACGTAGCAGTCCTGCTGCGGCAGGCCGGCGGTCAGCGCCTCCCAGTCGTCACCACCGGTGCGGCTGCGGTAGACCCGCAGCTTCCCCTCCGGCGGGAAGTGGTGGGAGTCGCTGGTGATCGGCACCACGTAGACCGTCTCGGGCTCGTGGGCGTGCACGGCGACGGGGAAGCCGAAGTCGGTGGGCAGGTTGCCGCTGACCTCCTGCCAGGAGTCGCCGCCGTCCTTGCTGCGCATGACGTCCCAGTGCTTCTGCATGTAGAGGACGTCGGGGTTCGACGGGTGCATGTCGATCCGGTGCACGCAGTGCCCGACCTCGGAGTCCTGGTCGGGGATCTCGCCGGAGCGCAGGCCCTTGTTGATCGGCTGCCACGTCGTGCCGCCGTCGGTGGTGCGGAAGGCGCCGGCCGCGGAGATCGCGACGTAGAGCCGGTCGGCGTCGGTCGGGTGCTGGAGCACCGTGTGCAGGCACATGCCGCCGGCACCGGGCTGCCACTGCGGCCCGGTGTCGTGCTGGCGCAGGCCGGACAGCTCGGCCCACGAGGCGCCGCCGTCGGTCGACTTGAACAGCGCCGCGTCCTCGACCCCGGCGTACACGGTCTCGGCGTCGTGCAGCGAGGGCTCGAGGTGCCAGACCCGGGTGAAGGCCCACGGCCGCAGCGAGCCGTCGTACCACTGGTGCTCGCCGGGGACGCCGTCGTAGGTGAAGTCGTTGCCGACGGTCTCCCACGTCGAGCCGCCGTCGTCGGAGCGCTGGATCACCTGCCCGAACCAGCCGCTGGTCTGTGACGCGTAGATCCGGTCGGGGTTCAGCACCGACCCCTTCAGGTGGTAGATCTCCCAGCCCGGGAAGTGGGGGCCGTCGACCTTCCAGTCGGTGCGGGCCTCGTCCGAGGTCAGGACGAATGCGCCCTTACGGGTACCGACGAGGACACGTGTGCCGCCCATGCTGAATCCCTCCGTGGATGCCGCCTGGCCGCGACGCTACTCGTCCGGCCCGACAGGGGTGACTGCTGTCGGGGCGGGAAGTCATCGGTCCGCCGGCGCGAGCCGACGGTGGCGCGGGCGTCCACACGCCGGTCATGGTGACCCGGCGGCCCGGGAGGCGGTACACCTGGGTGATGACCGAGACCGTCAGCCCCGGCGACGTCGACCCCCGGACCCTGACCACCACGCGGCTGGGTCTGCACAGGGTGGCCGAGCACCTGCTCGCCGCGACCCGCAAGCGGGCCACCGGGGCGATCACCCTGGTCCCTGCCGCCGGGGGCTTCCGGACCCCGGCGCTGCCCGACGGCAGCTCGCTCGCCGTCGTCGGCGACCAGCTAGCGGTGACCCGCGCGGGCAGCACCCGCCGCCAGCGGCTGACCACCCTGGCGGCCGCGGCCGCCTTCGCCGGGGTGGAAGCCGGTTTCCCGTGGACCAAGCACCCGCCCTACACCGCGTTCACGCCGGACGCCCCGCTGGCGGTCGACGCCGCGGCCGCCACCGCCCTGGCCGGCTGGTTCGCCCTGGGCCGGCAGGCCCTGGCGGGGCTGGCTGCCGAGCTCTCCGGCGAGGACCCGGACGAGCCGCAGATCTTCCCCGAGCACTTCGACCTCGGCATGACCGCCGGAGCGGTGAACTACGGCTTCTCGCCGGGCGACGACCTGGTCCCCGCGCCCTACGCCTACGTCGGCCCGCACGACCTGCCCCCTCCGGACGGCGGGTTCTGGAACGCGTCGTTCGGCGCCTACCGCACCTGGGACCAGGTCCCGGACGCCCGCCGGGCCCTGGAGTTCCTCCGGGCCGGCCACGCCGGGCTGGACCGGTGACACCTGACCTCGCGGGTCTGCCCGTGCAGGCGTCCGCAGAGAACAGGGGCAGGTCATGAAGGGTCTGGCGGGCAAGGTCGCCCTGGTCACCGGCGGCAGCTCCGGGATCGGGCAGGCGATCGCCATCAGGCTCGGCGAGGAGGGCGTCGGGGTCGCGGTCAACTACGTCGGACGTCCTGAGGGGGCCGAGGAGACCCAGGAGGCCATCGAGGAGGGGGTGCAGACCTGCCTCCAGCAGATGGCCTCGACCGGCGCGCGGGCCAGCCTGGTGCGGGCCGACGTGTCCCAGGTGGATCAGGTGGCGGCGATGTTCGAGCAGGTGCTGGACGAGCACGGCCGCCTCGACATCCTGGTCAACAACGCGGGGATCCAGGTCGCCGCGGACACCGAGGACCTCGCGGTCGAGGACTTCGACCGGGTGCTGGCCGTCAACCTGCGCGGCGCGTTCCTGTGCGCCCAGCGAGCGGTCCGGCACTTCCTCGGGTCCGGACGGGGCGGCTCGATCCTCAACGTCTCGAGCGTGCACCAGGTCATCCCGAAGCCGCGCTTCGTCGGCTACTCGGTGTCCAAGGGCGGCATGGAGAACCTCACCCGGACGCTGGCCCTGGAGTACGCCTCGCGGGGCATCCGGGTGAACGGGATCGGTCCCGGGGCGACCGTCACCCCGATCAACAGGTCGTGGGTGGACGACCCCCGCAAGCGCGAGGTGGTGGAGAGCCACATCCCGATGCGGAGGGCGGGCGACGCCACGGAGATGGCCGCCGTCACGGCCTTCCTGTGCTCCGACGACGCGTCCTACATCACCGGCCAGACGCTGTTCGTGGACGGCGGGCTGACCCTCTACCCGTCGTTCGAGACGTCGTGGTCCAGCGAGTGAGACCGGCCCGCTGAGCAGCGAGAACGTCAGTTCTCGCGCAGCGAGGCGAACAGCGCGCGCGCCTTCGCCCGGTCCGACCGGACGGCCGAGCCCACCGGCGTCCGGTAGTCGATGTCGGCCACGGGCAGCGTCACCCGCTTGCCCCCGCCGCCGGCCACCGCCCGCATCGTGAGCGCGAACCGCACGAGGGACACGGGGCCGTCGCCCTCGTCGACGGTGAGGGCTGTGGTGGCCGCGTCCCCGAGGGAGACGACACGGAACGGGTTGAGCAGCGTCGCGGGTGAGACCGCCTCGTCGAACACCGCGCCGAGGAACTCCTGCTGCCGCTTCACCCGGCCGAGGTCGCCCTGCGGGTCGAAGTACCGGGCCCGGACGTACGCCAGGGCGGTGGGGCCGTCCATCTCCTGGCAGCCCTTCTGCACGTCGAGGCCGCTCTTGCGGTCGCGGATCCTGCGTGCCGGGCACAGCTCGACGCCGCCGACGGCGTCGGTCATCCCCACGAAGCCGCCGAAGCCGACCTCCGCGTAGTGGTCGATGTGCAGCCCGGTGACGGTCTCGACCGTCTGGACGAGCAGCGCCGGGCCGCCGAAGGCGTACGCGGCGTTGAGCTTGTTGCGGTCCCGGCCGGGGATCGGCACGTACCAGTCGCGGGGGAGGCTGACCAGCGTCGGCTTCCCGCTCGCCGGGCGGTGCAGCAGGATGATGGTGTCGGTGCGGCGGCCCTCGATCTTGCCGAGGTGCAGCTCCTCGACCTGCTCGTCGGAGAGACCCTCACGGCTGTCCGAGCCCACGATCAGCCAGTTGGTGCCCGACGCGGCCTCGGGCCGGCCGTCGTAGTCGCGCAGCGCGTCGACCTTCTCGATCCGGCTGTAGAAGAACAGCATCAGGGACACCAGCAGCGCGAGCACGACCAGCAGCACGAGCAGGACCCGCCGGGTCCAGCCCCTGGCCCCGCGGCCGCGGCGGCGCGGGCGCTGGAACGGCGGCGGCGGGTGGGCGCCGCGCTGCGGCTTCGCCGGCTCCGGCTCCGGGCGGCCGGGGCGTGCGGAGCCTCCGACCGGGTCACGGCGGGCGCCTGGCAGGACCTGGGTCCGCTCCTGGTCGGCCGGAGTGCCGTCCGGGCCCGGGCCGGCCCCTCGGGACCAGCCCTGCGGCCACTCGTGCGATCCAGCCACGCTCCACCTCGTCGTACTGCCCGCCACCGGCCGGCGGACCCGGTCCCAGACCGTACCCTTGCCCGCTGTGACGGACGCATCGCGCGAGGCCGGGCCCGCGGACCCTGGCCCGGGGAAGCCGACCAGTGCGGCCCGCAGCACGCTGAGCCGGATCATGACCGTGCTCGACACGAACCTGCTCGGCTCGGTCCACGGCGGTGTGGTGATGAAGCTGGTCGACGACGTCGCGGGCGTCGTGGCGCAGCGCCACTCCGGGGGCCCGGCCGTGACGGCGTCGATGGACGAGATGGCCTTCCTCGAGCCGGTCCGGGTGGGCGACCTGGTGCACGCCGCGGCGCAGGTCAACTGGGCCGGGCGGACGTCGATGGAGGTCGGCGTGCGGGTGCTGGCCGAGCCGTGGAACGAGGCCGGTGTCGACCCGGTCCGCGTCGCCACGGCCTACCTCGTCTTCGTCGCCGTGGACGACCAGGGCCGGCCGCGCTCGGTCCCGCCGGTGGAGCCGGAGACGGCCGAGGACCGGCGCAGGTTCGCCGAGGCCGGGATCCGGCGACGCCACCGGCTGGCCCGGCGGGCCGAGATCCTCGCCTCGCGCGAGCCGGGGGTCGGCAGCGCCGACCGGCCCCGCGGCTAGGGGGCCGTCGGCGAGCCGGACCCTGTCGGGGTCGGGGTCGGGGTCGGGGTGGCGGAGGCCGGGCCGGGCTCGGCGCTGGCCGACCCGGTCGGGCTCGCCGTGCCGGTCGGGCTCGCCGTGCCGCTCGGTGCCGGTGACGGCGTGCCGCCGGTGGCCGAGCCGGAGGTCCCGGTGGGTGCCGGGGTGGCCGTGGTGGCCGCGGTCGGGGGCGGCGAGGGGGTCGGCGTGCCGCCGGCCTGCTCGGTGCGCACGATGTCGACGATCTGCTGCTCGAAGCCGGCCAGGGTCGCCTGGATCTGGTCCAGCGGCACGTCCTGGATCCCCGAGCCGAACTGCTGGATCTGGGCCCACACCGCCTCGATGGCGGCCACCCCTTCCTCCGACAGCGGCCCGTCGAGGGTGATGACCAGCTGCTGGGCGAGGGAGAACGCGACGCACTGGATGCAGTTGTAGTTGACCGCGCCGGACAGGTTCTGCGGCACCACGACGTCGGCCTGCCCGAGCACCAGCACCACCTGGAACCCGACGGCGACCGCCGCGCAGCCGGTGCAGCTCGCGAAGGCGTAGGCCTCGTTCTTGTTCAGGACCGTGGAGTCGTCGGCCCACACCAGGGCGAAGGCGACGTCGTAGGTCGCGGTGCCGTCGGTGGTGTTGACCGCGAGCGCCTGGTTGTCTCCCTCGCCGGGTGCCCCCGGCCGGTCGAACGGGAAGACCCAGGTCGGCGCCGGAGCGGCGTCGGTGGCCCCCACGGCCCCTTGTGGCGTCGTCTCCGACGGCACGAGGACCAGAGCCAGGGTCGGCTCGTCCTGCGGCGGCGGCGGCTCGTCGCTGGCCCACAGCGTCTGTGCCGTCCCGCGGTCGCCGTCCTTGAGCGCGGGACGCGCCGGGGCGGCCGGGCCGGGAGGCTGGAGCACCGGGACGCGGGAGGAGACCGCGGCGGGCACGGCGTCGAGCACCGTCCCCCGCTCGGTGGGCCCGATCGGCCGGTACCTGTCGTCACCCGGCCACAGGGCGGCGGCCACGCCGCCGAGCAGTACCAACGCCACGACGACCGCGATGCCGCGCCGCACCGGGCGGCCCTCGGTCGCACGCCGGACCGACCCGACCGTGCGGCGCACCAGCCGGACCAGCAGGTAGACCATGGCCAGCACCGGGAGCGCGATGGCGAGCACGGAGATCAACCGCACCCCCACGGTGGCCCACGCCTGGTCGGACCAGGCGGCGGACAGGTCCTGGGACTGCGCCGAGATGCTCTCGAGAGCGGTGCCGATGGCGCGTGGCAGCGACACCACCATGAAGACCAGCGCCAGCACGAGCAGCGGCACCACGACCAGCACCCAGACGGTGACCACGGTGCGGGCCCACCAGGTCAACGGCGAGGGCCGGCGCCAGTTCTGGGGGAGCAGGCCGAGCATGGTCGGCTTGATGTGCGAGTAGAGGTCGGGGACGCCGGTCACGTCGGCGAGGATGTGGTAGCCGTCGAACCGGACGAACGGCGCGAGCTGCCGCAGCATCTGCAGCACCTGGGCCGCGATCACGAGCAGCAGGGCCTGCCAGTGGGTGCCGGCCCAGACGCCGAACATCGCGAGCGCGAACACCGCGTTGAAGTAGAGGCCGCCGAGGTCGACGCGGACCCGGCCGCCGCGGCCCAGCCGGTAGCTGTCGCTCACCTCGGTGTAGAACGCCGGCCACACGAGGTAGAGGCCGGCACCCATCGCACCCGGGGTCGCACCTCCGTAGCGGCACGCCGCGGCATGGCCGAACTCGTGGAAGCCCGCCGACACGGCGGTGATCGCGAAGACCAGCAGGAACAGGCCGGGCTCGGTGAACGCGTCACGGGTGGCCGCGGCGAGACCTTCGCGGAACAGGACCCAGCCGGCGACGCCGACGAAGGCCAGGGTGAACGCCAGCACCACCAGCGGGTGGAACAGCACCGCGAAGGGCGCGGTGACCCGGCGGGTGACCGTCGGGTCGCTCACGACGTACTTGAAGCGGACGGCGAGCAGGGGGTTGGCCCTGCGCACCTCGGGCTCGGAGCCGTCGGCGAGGGTGAGCACCCCGAGGGGCCGGAGCTGGCCGTCGACGAGAGCCTGCACCTGCTCGGCCGTGACCCCGCGGCCGAACTCGTTGCTGACGGCCTCGGCGAGCTCGTCGTAGCCGCGGTGCCCGTCGATCTGGTCGAGCACGACGTAGAGCAGGCGGGTCAGCTGCACGGTCTGCCCGTCGGCCCGGCGGACCAGGGCCGGCGGCTCCTTGTAGCCGGAGCCGGGCAGCTCGCCGATCAGCTCGACGCCGGACGCCCGTGCGGGCACCTCCGGGGTGGAGGCGCCCGCACGGGTCGGTGCGTCCGGCGTCGCGGTCACGTGCGCTGTCGTTACTGGCCGGTGCCGCCGGTGCCGCCGTGCCTCCGCCGGGACCTCGTCACCCTGGGAGATGGTCGAGGTCTGGTCGGCGGTGGCGTCGGCGGTGACGTCGTCGAGGTGCTGGTTGATGACGGCGTCCTGGTCGGCGACGGCCGTCGCCGACGAGGCGACCGAGCCGATGTTCGCGGCCACCGCGGCATCGATCGGGGCGGCGACGTTGGCGTTGGCCGCCACGGCGCCGGCGACCGGAGCCGCCAGGTCGGCGTCGAGCGCCGCGTTGATGTCGACGTTGAGCAGGTTGCCGGACAGCAGGCCGGACGGGTCCGCGGTGACGCCGCTGCCGTCGGTCGGCGTGGTGCCGTCGGTCGGCGTGGTGCCGTCGGCCCGGGCGTGGTGCCGTCGGTCGGGGTGGTGCCCGGGACGACCTCGTCGCCCTGGGAGATGGAGCTGTCCTGCGGGGCGTTCGCGACGGCGTCGCCGCTGATGCCCTGGTCGATGGCGACGTCCTGCGCGGCCAGGGCCTGCGCGGTCGACCCGGCCGAGAGGATGTTGGCGGCGACGGCGGCGTCGATCGGCGCGGCGACGTTGGCGTTGGCCGCGACGGCGAGGTCGATCGGGGCCGCCACGTCCAGCCCGAGGTCCAGGTCGGCGTTGAGGTCCAGCAGGGAGATGACCTCCTTGGGCGGCAGCGCGGTACCGGCCTCGGCCGCCAGCTCGGCGTCGGACAGGGGGGTGAGGTCCTTCTCGCTCATGAGCCGTCCTTCCGCACGCGGGTGCGCGCTCGTCTCGCACGCCCGCGGGCGGATCAGGATCGATCCCCCGTGGACGCGACGGCGGACGCTGGTTCGGCGTCCGCCCGGTCGTTGTCTCGGTGTCCGGCTTGCCCCGCGGACCGTCGGTGAAACTCAGCTGCAGACGTGGTCACCCGCAGTGCGCACACCGCTGTCGGAGGGTGAGGCGGCAGCCACGCGGACGGCCCGGGTGCCGTCGTAGGACGTCCCGACGACGACCTGCATCGTGCGGCCGAGGTCGGCGACCGCGACCAGCCGGGCGCCGGGCAGCGCGGCGGCCACCGTCTTGATCGACTCGGTGTAGCGGGCGTCGAAACGCACGGTCGTGCGCGCGAGGCCGGTCCGGTCCCAGTTCTGCGCCGGACCGGACACGGTGAAGCCCTCGGCGGCCAGGTCGGCGCTCGCCCGCGAGCCGAGGCCCGGGGTGCCGCCCCCGTTGTAGACCTGCACCCGGACCCCGGAGGGTGGGACGCTCGGCCGCTCGGCGCGACCTGCCGGCCGCGACCGGGCCGAGTCCTCGCGCATCGCCGTGAAGACGGCCTCGGCGGCCTCGGCGTCCCAGAGTGCGACCGAGCCGGCGCTGCGCGACCGGTGGGACGGGTCGGCCACCGGGACGGTGCGGAAGCGGATGTCCGACCCGGAGACGTGGCGCAGCCGGGTGCCCAGACGCACCAGGGCCTCCTCGGTGAGCCCGGGGTCGGCGCGGACCGCGGCCAGGGCCGCGTCCAGGAAGCGCACCAGCGCGCGCGGGTCGAGCAGGACGTCACGGCTGGTCGCCCGGTCGACCATGGCGGCGAGGAAGCGTTGCTGCCGCTCGACCCGCCCGAGATCGGCGCGCGCGTCGAGACTGCGGGCCCGCACGTACGCCAGGCCGGTCTCGCCGTCCACGTGGCTCACCCCGGCCGGCAGCCGCAGCCCCGCCTTGCGGTCCCGCAGCCTGACCGGGCTGCAGACCTCGACCCCGCCCACCGCGTCGACGAGCCGCACGAAGCCGAGGAAGTCGACCTCCAGGTAGTGGTCGACCCGCACGCCGGTGGTGCGCTCGATGGTCGCGACCGTGAGGGGCGGCCCGCCGAAGGCGTACGCCGCGTTGAGCTTGTTGCGGCGCTCGGGCACGTCGTCGCCGTCGTCGCTGCGGTGCGCCGGGATCGTGACGTAGGAGTCCCGGGGAAGGCTGACGACGTCGACCGTGCCGTGCCGGGCCGACACGTGCACGAGCAGCATCGTGTCGGCGCGGCGTCCCGCGGCAGTCGCGGCGTTGCCGACGTGCAGGCGGCGCATGTCGGCGCGCGTCATGCCGGTGCGCCCGTCCGAGCCGACCAGCAGGAACGTCGTGGAGCCCGCCGCGCTGGCGGCGGGGCGCGCGGTGAGGCCGGCGAACGCATCGACCCGCTCGATCTTCTGCGTCGACCACGAGAGCAGCGCGTAGCCGGACGCGCTGGCAGCCATCACCCCGACGGCCGTGACCGCCGCGACCAGGACGAGCAGCCGCCGGACGATCCGGCTCAGCCTGGTCGGGGGGCGGCGCCCGGTACGCGTCGGGCGCCCGCGGCCACTGCCGCGCGGGTCCAGCTGCGGCGGCAGGGCGGGGTGGACGCCGGTCGGCGACGACATGCTGCTCGGGCACCTTCCGGCCGGGAACACTGCGCTGGCCAGGCTAGGTGGCCCCCGGGCCGCCGCCCCGGTGCCACGCCGTGCGCCGCGGCCGGCCGCTCGCGCCGCGCGCGGCCGGGTGCCGCTCGGATACCGTGTCCGCGCCATGGTCCAGGACCTGCCAGAGGTGCACGCGACCGAGCGCCCCGCCGGTGACGCCGCCTGGCCGGGCGTCTCGGTCGTGGTGCCCGTGCTCGACGAGGAGCGTCACCTGCGCACGGCCGTCGGCACGGTGCTGGGCCAGGACTACGCCGGTCCGCTCGAGGTCGTGCTGGCGCTGGGGCCGTCCCAGGACCGGACCGACGAGATCGCCCGCGACCTGGCCGACGGCGACCCCCGGGTCCGGACGGTGGCCAACCCCACCGGGGCGACCGGCGCCGGGCTGAACCTCGCGATCGCCGCCGCCCGGCACGACGTCGTCGTACGGCTCGACGGCCACGCCCTGGTCCCGCCCGACTACGTGCGCGTCGCCGTCGAGACGCTGGGGCGCACCGGCGCCGACAACGTCGGCGGCCTGATGGCCGCGGAGGGCGTGACCGACTTCGAGCGAGCCGTGGCAGCGGCGATGACCAGCCCGATCGGGGTCGGGCAGGCGAGCTTCCACACCGGTGGCGAGGAAGGACCGGCGCCGACCGTCTACCTGGGGGCGTTCCGGCGTGAGGTGCTGGACCGCCTGGGGGGTTACGACGAGAGCTTCCTGCGGGCCCAGGACTGGGAGCTCAACCACCGGATCCGCGAGAACGGGGGACTGGTGTGGTTCACGCCCGCGATGCGGGTGTCCTACCGCCCGCGGTCGTCGCTGCGGGCGCTGGCGAGGCAGTACCGCGACTACGGCCGCTGGCGGCGCGTGGTCATGCGTGAGCACGAGGGCACCGCGAGCCTGCGCTACCTCGCGCCGCCCGCCGCGGTGCTGGGGGTCGTCACGGGCACCGTGGTCGGCGCCGCGGGGTGGCGGCCGGCGTTCGTCGCGCCGCTCGGGTACGCCGTGGGCGTGCTCGCCGGCTCCGCCCTGGTCGGCCGCGGGCTCCCGTTACGGTCGCGCGCCTTGCTGCCGGTGGTCCTGGCGACGATGCACGGGGCCTGGGGGGTCGGCTTCCTCACCTCGCAGCGCTCGTTGCGGACCGGCGGCTGACGGGACGGGCAGACGCCCAGACCCGTTGCGGGGCAACGGGTTGCTGCCGGTCGGAGGCTCGGGGTTGTGTCCGGGGTCGCTCGTAGGTTCGTCGCATGTCCTACAGCGCGCTGGACCTGGTGGAGGCCCTGGTCGAGCGCGCCGACTCCCCGGAGCTGGTGGCGCTGGAGCTGGGGCTGGACGGCACGCTGGCCGAGGTCGCGGGTCTGCTCGAGGCGGTCGACCCGGGCACCCTGGACGCCGACCTGCTGGTCGGGTACCTGCGGCTGACCGAGCGGGTGGCGTCGATGGTCGCTGCGGTGCAGCAGGTGACGGTCGCCGCGGTCGCTGACTCCTACCAGGCGCTGGGGCTGGACCGGGCCGAGGCGCCGGCACGAGCTCGCGGCGGCGCTGCGGCTCTCGCCGGTGACCGCCTCGGCCAGGGTGCGGGTGGCGCTGGAGCTGCGGGACCGGTTCCCGGCCACCCTCCGGCGCTGCTGACGCCGGGCGGATCAGCAACCTGCACGCCAGCCACCTGTGCCGGGAGACCGAAGGACTCGACGACGAGGCGGCCGCCGCGGTCGAGGCGCAGGTGCTGCCGGTGATGCCGGTCCAGACCGCCGCGGAGACGCGCCGCGCGGTCCGGGACGCGGTCGTGCGGGTCGACCCGGCCGCTGCTGCTGAGCGGGCAAGGACCGTCCACGACCAGCGCGCGGGTCGAGCGGGTCCCGGACCGGGACGGCCGCACCGGCTGGTACCTGCCGCTGGCCGCCGACGTCGAGGCCGAGATGTGGGCCCGGGCCACCGCCGCTGCGAAGGCCGCCCGGGCCGCCCGCCTGGCCACCGGGCTCGACGACCCCGGCCTGGACGCGCTGCGGGTCGACGTCGTGGTCGACGCGGTCCTCGGCCTCGGCCCGCAGGCAGCCGGGCACACCGACCCCACGGCGCCGCCGCGGCTGCCGCGCTGCTCCTGCGGCGGCGCGCAGACCGCCGCGGTCGTGCTGGACCTGCCCACCGCGCTGGGCCTGGCCGAGAACCCCGGCCACCTGCCCGGCTACGGCGCGGTCCCCGCCGACCTCGCCCGGGCGATGGCCGCCGACCTCTCTTTTCGACTGGGTCCGCTGGACCGTCGAACCCCACACCGGGCACCTGCTGGACCGCGGCGCCCGCACCTACCGCCCCTCCGACCGGCTCCGCGGATACATCGCCGCCCGCGACCAGACCTGCGGGTTCCCCGGCTGCTCCCGCGCCGCCACCACCTGCGACCTCGACCACGTCCAGCCGTTCGGACCACCCAACACGGTGGCCGCCAACCTCGGCCCGCTGTGCCGCCAGCACCACAACGCCAAGACCCACGGCCGATGGCGACTCACCCACGACCCCGCCACCCGCACCAAGACCTGGAGCTCACCCCTGGGCCAGACCTACCTCACGCAGTCCCGACCGCTGCTCCGGTGAGGTGGGGCGGAAGGTCGACCGGTGCCACCCGCCTCGCGTTCAGCGCAGCGCGTGCACCGCCTGCTCGACGTCGTTGACGACGAGCGCGTCGACCCCGGCCGCGACCAGCTCCCGGGCAGCGGCGGGCTCCGGGCACCAGGCCAGGACCTGCAGGCCGGCGTCGTGCGCCGTCCGCACGCTCACCGCGGGCGGGCGGTGGACGGGACCCGTCTCGACCCGGTTCGGCCCGAACGACCCGTGGTGCAGGCCGACCACGTCGAAGCGCAGCCCGGCGGCGGTGGCCACCGCGTGGCGCAGCGGGAAGTCGACCCAGGTCAGCAGGCCGTACGCCGCGCTCGGCGCCGCCTCGCGCAGCCGCAGCAGGGCCGCGGCGTCGAAGGACGTGACGAGGACCGGTCGGCGCCGCAGCTCGGTCCCGAGCAGCCGCGCCAGCAAGGCGTCGCTGCGCGCGCCGGGCGGGTCCAGCGCGTCCTCGAGAACCGACTTGAGGTCCAGGTCGACCAGCACACCCGGCGGGAGGGCGTCCAGCAGCTCGTCGAGCCCGACGACACCGGCGGCCTCGGCGTCGGCGCGGTCGACGTCGACCAGGAAGCGCCCGTCGGGCAGCGACGGGTCGTGCCGGACGACCAGCGAGGCGTCGCGTGTCCGCGCGACGTCGACCTCGACCCCGTCGGCGCCGGCGTCGAGGGCCGCGAGCATCGACCCGACGGTGTTCTCGTCGTGGCCGGCGACCGTGCCCCGGCCCAGGCCACGGTGGCCCAGCAGCGTCGGCCGGCCGGCAGCGAACGGCTCAGCCGTGGGCATCCACGTCGCCGGTGGTCACCCGGCGGTGCCCGGTCAGCAGCCGGTCGCGCTCGGCGATGAGGTCGCTCACGGCCTGCTCGAACCGGCGCGAGCTGTCGCCCGGCCCGAGGTCGCCGAAGTAGCGCGCCCGGGTCCGGGCCCGGTCCTCCCGCCGCTTGTCGCCGGCCAGCGCCTCGGCCAGGTCGGCACCGAAGGTCGCCACGGTCGACGCGTCCACCACGTCGACCCCCTCGGTCAGCGGGCTGTCGTTGCGCAGCAGCTCGCGGTCGTTGCGGCGGTCGGTGAGGAAGATCGGCGCGTCCGGCCGCAGGTAGAGGAAGTCGAGGGTCACGCTGGACACGTCGCCCACGAGCGCGTCGCACTGCTGGAACATCGCGAGGATGTTGCCGTCGGTCCGCGCGACGTGTCCCGCCTGCGGGTCGCTCGCGGCGGCCTGCCGGACCAGAGACGTGATCCTGCGGTGCGCCCGGCTGACACCGGGGTTGGCCGACCCGGCCACCCGCGGGTGCGGCTTGTAGACGACCCGGACGTCGGGCAGGGCCAGCAGGGCCTGGACGATCGCCACGCCGTAGCAGTCCAGGGAGGTCCAGTTGTTCGACTCGCTCTCGCCCTCCCAGGTCGGCGCGTAGAGCACCGTCCGCCGGGTCGAGTCGGGCAGCAGGGGGGCGAACTCGAGGTCGAGCTGCGGCCGACCGACCGGGACGATCTTGCTGTCGTCGAAGCCGATCAGCGCCTCGCGGTACCGCTCGACGGCCACCGGTCCCGCGACGAAGACCCGGTCGTACGCCTTCACCTGGTTGGAGAAGCTGGACAGCTTGTCGCTCTCGCCGTGGTTGACGTGCACGTGCAGCATCCGCGGGTTGTTCAGCGACTGGAAGTTCCGCTGGCCGTTGTTGACGTAGATGCCGACCTTGAACTCGCCGGCGTCGTAGAGGTTCATCAGGTCGAGGAAGGCCGACATGCACACCACGGGCAGGGTGGTCCGCCCCTGCACGTCGCGCAGCGTGCGCAGGTCGCGCAGGATCAGGACGACCTTGTGCCGTCCGGCCAGGCGTTCGAGCACGGGCAGCCACTGGTCGAGCTGGTAGATCCGCTCGGGTCCGTCGCCGTAGTAGACGGCGACCTCGGCGTCGACGGGGATCCGGGCGGCCGCCATCTGCGGCACGAACGCGTCCGGGGCCAGGCGCATCGCGAGCGCGGCCCGGGCCCGGCGGGCCCGCCAGCGCACCGCCTTCATCGCGCGTCGCGCCCCTGCCCTGCTGACGCTGACGTCGGACGTCTCGGGCACCGGCGCTCCTTCTCGGTGGGGTGGCGACGGTGGACGTCGTCGGGCCGTCGTTCCCGGGAACGATACCGTCCGGGGGTTGCGCTGCCCTACGGAGAGGTTCGACCAGATGATCGGCTTGGTGCTGGCGGCGGGAGCCGGCCGACGACTCCGCCCGTACACCGACACGCTGCCCAAGGCGCTCGTGCCCGTGGACGGCGAGACGACCATCCTGGACATCGCCCTGGGCAACCTCGCAGCGGTGGGGCTCACCGACGTGACCGTGGTCGTCGGCTACCGGGCCGAGGCGGTCGAGTCGCGCCGGCCGGACCTCGAGGAGCGACACGGCGTCCGGCTGAGCCTGGTGCACAACGACAAGGCCGAGGAGTGGAACAACTGCTACTCGCTGTGGCTCGCCCGCGACCACTTCGCCCAGGGCGCCCTGCTCGTCAACGGTGACACGGTCCACCCCGTCGACGTGGAGCGGATCCTGCTGGCGGCACGTGAGCAGGAGGGCAGCCACGGCATCCTGCTCGCCCTGGACGACCAGAAGTCGCTGGCCGAGGAGGAGATGAAGGTCGTGCTCGACGAGCGCGGTCGGATGCGCCGGATCACCAAGCTGATGGACCCGTCCGAGGCCTCGGGTGAGTACATCGGGGCGACCCTGATCGAGGCGCACGCGGCCGAGGCGCTGGCCGTCGCGCTCGAGTCGACCTGGCAGCGCGACCCCGACCTCTACTACGAGGACGGCTACCAGGCGCTCGTGGACTCCGGCGGCGAGGTGGGCGCCGCGCCCATCGGCGCGCTGCCGTGGGTAGAGGTCGACAACCACGACGACCTGGCGAGGGCGCGGGAGATCGCGTGCCACTACTAGCCCGGGTCCTGCTCAGCCCGCTGTTCATCGACATCCGGGCAGGTGCCGTCTCCGGGCTGGGCGCGCTGCTGGCCGACCGCCGCATCTCGGCGGACGGCCACGTCGCGGTGGCCGTCGGCCCGGGGCAGGGCGAGGCGGTCGTCGACGCGCTGGAGCCGGCACTGGGCAACGCCGACGTGTTCACCGTCTCCGGCGGGAGCCTCGAGGCCGCCGGTGAGCTGCAGGCCGAGCTGCGCGGCAAGAACTACGACGCGCTCGTGGGCATCGGTGGCGGCCGGACCCTCGACGTCGCGAAGTACGCCGCCACCCGGCTCGCGCTGCCGATGGTGGCCGTGGCCACCAACCTCGCCCACGACGGCATCGCCTCGCCGGTGAGCTCGCTGCTGCACGAGGGCGGCAAGGGGTCCTTCGGCGTCGGCCTGCCGATGGCCGTGGTCGTCGACCTCGACTACGTCCGGGCCTCCCCGCCACGCATGGTCCGCTCGGGCGTCGGTGACGCCGTCTCCAACCTGTCCGCGATCGCCGACTGGCGGCTGGCCGAGGTCGAGCGCGACGAGCCCGTCGACGGGCTGGCGGTGACCTTCGCCCGGACCGCCGCCGAGGCGGTCCTGCACCGCACGGACGGCATCGAGTCGGACAGCTTCCTCACGGCGCTGGCCGAGGCGCTCGTCCTGTCCGGCATGGCCATGGCCGCGGCCGGCAGCAGCCGGCCCTGCAGCGGCAGCGACCACGAGATCCTGCACGCGGTCGACCAGCTGTTCCCGGGCGCCGGGAACCACGGCGAGCTCGCCGGTGTGGGAGCGCTGTACTCGTTCTTCCTCCGCGGGGACGACGGGTCCGCGGACCTGGTCGACACCTGCCTGCGCCGGCACGGCCTGCCCCGGGTGCCGGCCGACCTCGGGCTCACGGCCGAGCAGTTCGCCCAGGCCGTCGTGCTGGCGCCCTCGACCCGCCCGGACCGCTACACGATCCTCGAGCACCTCGACCTCGACGGGGGCGCGGTGGCCCGCTCGGTGAGCGGGTTCGTGGACCGGTACGGCGACTGAGCCGAGCGCGGCCGGGCGCCCGCTCGGTGGTAGCGTTCCTCGTCCGTCAGGTGAGCAGTGGGAGCGACGTGGCTGGTCTGGTGATGCCGGCACGCATCGGCACCCTGTGGGACAACCGCCGCGTCCTGTCGCTGCTGGTGTCGCGCGACCTCAAGGTCAAGTACGCCGACTCCGTGCTCGGCTACGTCTGGTCGATCCTCGAGCCACTCGCGATGGCGGGGGTCTACTGGCTGGTCTTCACCAAGCTGATGGACCGCCAGATCGGCGAGGACCCCTACATCGTGTTCCTGCTGTGCGCGATGCTGCCGTGGCAGTGGACCAACGCCGTCCTGCGGTCGTCGATGAAGTCGCTGTCCAAGGACTCCAAGCTGGTCCGCTCGACCAGCCTGCCGCGGGAGATCTGGGTCCTGCGCACGGTCGGCTCGAAGTTCGTCGAGTTCATGTACGCCGTGCCGGTGCTCGCGTTCTTCGCCGTCGTCAACCGTGCCGACCTGTCCTGGTGGGTCGTGTTCGTCCCGGTCGCCATGCTGATGCAGGCGTTGCTGCTGATCGGCGCCGGTCTGCTGCTGGCACCTCTCGCTGTGCTCTACGGCGACGTCGAGCGGCTGATGCGCATCGTGATGCGTCTGCTGTTCTACTTCTCGCCGGTCATCTACGGGGTGCACGACGTCACCGAGGCCGACCGGTTGGGGCCGGTCGGCCAGCTGTACCTCCTCAACCCGCTCGCCGGCATCTTCGACCTGTACCGCACCGCCTTCTTCCCCGACGAGTGGTCGGGCTGGACCGGGGTCGTCCTCGCGGCCTCCGGATCGGTACTCGTGTTCGTCACCGGGGTGTTCGTCTTCCGGCGGCTCGAGGGCACCGTCCTCAAGGAGATCTGAGGATGGCCGTCGTCATCGATGCCAGGAACCTCGGCATCCACTTCAAGCGCAACCGGCGCCGGCACAAGAGGCTGCGCGACATGTTCTCCGGCGACCAGCCGCCGGCGGCGCCGGTGCGCGCGTCCCGGCCGGCCATCGGCGGCCCGACCGCGAAGGGCGGCAAGGGCGGCGCGGGCGGTAAGGGCGGCGCGGGGGGCAAGGGCGGCAAGGGCGGCACGGGGAAGCGCAAGCACCACGAGTTCTGGGCGCTGCGCAACATCAGCTTCCAGGTCCAGCAGGGCGAGGCGGTCGGCCTGGTCGGCGGCAACGGGCAGGGCAAGAGCACCCTGCTCAAGCTGATCGCCGGTGTCCTGCTCCCCGACGCCGGCCGGCTGAAGGTCCGCGGCGGGGTCGCACCCCTGATCGAGGTCACCGGCGGGTTCGTCGGCGACCTGACGGCCCGCGACAACATCTGGCTGATGGCGGGGCTGCACGGGCTGTCGAAGAAGGAGATCTCCCGGAAGTTCGACGAGATCGTCGAGTTCGCCGAGGTCGGCGACTTCCTGGACACGCCCTTCCGGCACTTCTCCTCGGGCATGAAGGTGCGACTCGGCTTCTCGGTCATCACGACGCTGGACGAGCCGATCGTCCTCGTCGACGAGGTGCTGGCCGTGGGGGACCGGGCGTTCCGCGAGAAGTGCTACCAGCGGATGAGCGACCTGCTCTCGAACGGCCGCACGCTCTTCCTCGTGTCGCACAACGAGGGTGACCTGCGCCGCTTCTGCACCCGTGGGCTGTACCTGCAGGCGGGCTCGCTGGTCGCCGACGCCCCGCTCGAGGAGTCCCTCGCCCTCTACCGCGCCGACATCGCGGCCCGGCGGGGGCCGGAGCGGTGACCGCGCCGGTCGTCGTGGGCCCGGCCGTACCGGACCTCGCGACCGGTCTGGCCGGCCTCGCAGCCGCCGCCCGCCGGGGTACCGGGCCGCTCGTGCTGCTCGCCTCGGACCTGCACCTCCACCCGGAGGCGCTCGCCGACCTCGCCGAGGACCCGCGACCGGGGACGGCCGTGCTGGCCAGCCGCGCGCCCGGCCCGGCACGCGACCTGCGGGTCCGGGCCGGGCGGGTCGTGGGCGTCCCGACGGCGCACCCGGCCGACGCCTGCGACACGACGTTCACCGGGGCGGTGAAGGTCGCCGCGGCCGACCGTGCCACCGCCGCCGAGGTGGCCGACCGGCTGGCCGGGCTGGCCGCTGAGCTCGGCTGGACCGGCGACCCGCTGCTGCACCTGGTGCGCGGACTGGTGCGCAGCGGCGTACGCGTCGGCACGGTGCTGGTCGACCCCTGGCCATGGGCCCGGGGCGACGACCCGGCCGCTGCAGCGGTGCAGTCGCAGCTGGACGGCATGGACGCGGCTGCCGTGCACGCCGCGCGGCTCCGTCGGGCGGCGAAGGCCGACGACGGCTTCACCGCGACGTTCCTGCACCGGCCGCTCGCCCGCCGGCTGACGCCGTTGGCGCTGCGACTGGGGTTGACGCCGAACCAGGTCACGCTCGGCTCGGTCGTCGTCGGGCTCGGGGCCGCTGCGGCGTTCGCCCTGGGCGGCCGGGGCGGGCTCGTGGCCGGTGCCCTCCTGCTGCAGGTGTCGCTGGTCGTCGACTGCGTCGACGGTGACGTGGCGCGCTACCGCCGGATGTTCTCCCCTCTCGGCGCCTGGCTGGACGCCTCGACCGACCGGCTCAAGGAGTTCGCCTGCTACGGCGGGCTGGCCTGGGGGGCCGGTGGCAGCCGGCTGGCCTGGACCGTGGCCGGCGCGATGCTCGTCCTGCAGACGGCGCGGCACGCGCTGGACTACACGTTCACGGCCGTCAAGGAGCTGCGTGAGTCCGAGGTGGTCGTCGCCCCGCTCGATGCCGATGCCGATGCCGAGCTCGAGGCCGCCGGCGGAGCGCGCGCCGCGCGTGCGGTGGAGCTGAGCCGCCGGGCGGCGTCCGGGCGCCCGGCAGTGGTCTGGGCGAAGAAGGTCCTGCACCTCGGGATCGCCGAGCGCTGGACCGTGCTGTCCCTGTTCGCCCTGGCCGGTCGACCGGTCGTGGGACTCGGCGCCCTGCTGGTCCTGGGGGCCGGCTCCCTGCTCTACGTCGTCGCGGGCCGGGCGCTGCGGACCCGCGCCTGGCCGGCGACGGAGGTCGGCGACCGCGAGCGCGAGATCGTCGCCGCGCAGGCTGACCTCGCCCCCCTCGTCCCCGATCGGCTCGCGGCCCGCGTCGCCGGGGGCCGAGGCGGTCACGGGCGGGCGCTCTGGGCCCGGCCCGCGGCGCTGCGTGTCCTCGAGTACGTCGCCCTGCTGCTGCTCGCCGCCCGGTGGCCGGGCCGCGGCCCCGGGGGCGCGGTGTTCCTGCTGCTGCTCGTGGTGGCCTCGCACCACTACGACCTGCTGTACCGGGTGCTCCAGGGGCTGCGGCCGGCCGGCCGGACCTCCCGGGTCCTCGGTCTCGGCGCCCCCGGCCGCGTCCTCACCGTGGCCGTGCTCGCGGCGCTCGGCGGGACCACGGGGGAGGGGGGCCTGTGGGTCCTCGCGACCGGGCTCGGCATCCTCTTCGTGGTGGTCGAGCCGGCGCGCGTGCTGCGCGAGGTCCGGACCCGCCCTGACCTGTCCGACCCGACCGGAGGAGCCGCGGGTGCCTGAGCGTCCCACGATCGCCGAGCTGCGCGCCGTGACCCAGCCGGCCTCGGTCACCGGGCGCCGCAACTCCGAGCACTGGACCGGCGACCTGTACCAGCGGCGGCTCTCGCCGTACCTGACGCGGGTCCTGCTCGGCACGGCCATCACCGCCAACGGCGTGACCGTCCTCATGATCCTCACCGGCGCGGCCGCGGGCGCCGCGCTGCTCCTCCCCGGTCTGCTGGGTGCGCTGCTGGCTGCGCTGCTCGGCCAGCTGCAGATGCTCTGGGACTGCTGCGACGGCGAGGTCGCCCGCTGGCGGCAGACGTTCTCGCCGGTCGGCTTCTTCCTCGACAAGCTGGGCCACACGGTGGCCGAGACGGCCGTGCCGCTCGGGCTCGGTGTCCGGGCCGACGGCGGCTTCGGCTCGCTGGGTGGCTGGACGACGCTCGGTGCCGTGCTGGCGGTGCTGGTCCTCGTCAACAAGTCGCTCAACGACGCGGTGCACGTGGCACGGGCCGCCAACGGGCTGCCGCGCCTTCAGGACCGGGCGTCCGAGGCGGCCCCCCGGGTCGCCTCGGTGCGCCGGCTGCGCTCGCTGGCCCGCTTCGTGCCGTTCCACCGGGTCTTCCACTCGATCGAGATGACGCTGCTCGTGCTGGTCGCGGCGGTCGTCGACGCGGTCGTCGGCGGCGGCCTCGACGCGACCCGGGTCCTGCTCGCCGTCCTCGTGCCGGCCGCGGTCGTGACGGTCGCCGGGCACCTGGCCGCGATCCTCACCTCGAGCAGGCTGCGGTGAGCCGGCCGACGGTCGGTGCCGTCGTGCTGAGCATGGGCACCCGGCCGGTCGACTTCCCGCGCGCGCTGGAGTCCCTGCTGGCCCAGCGTGGCATCGACCTCGACGTCGTCGTGGTCGGCAACGGCTGGAAGCCGGAGGGCCTGCCGCCGGGCGTCCGGACCGTGCACCTGCCCGAGAACGTCGGGATCCCCGAGGGGCGCAACGTGGGGGCCGCCGAGGCGCGTGGGGAGGTCCTGTTCTTCTACGACGACGACGCCTACCTGCCGAGCGACGACGTGCTCGCCCGGCTGTGCGAGGTCCTGGACCGGCACCCCCGGGTCGCCGCCGTGCAGCCCAGGCCGGTCGACCCGGACGGCAAGCCGGCGCCGAGCCGCTGGGTGCCGCGGCCCGGCGGGCGCGGCGCCCTCGTCCCGGGCGTCGTCGGCTGGGTGTGGGAGGGGACCTTCGTGGTGCGCCGCGCCGCGTTCGAGCAGGCCGGCGGCTGGCCCGGGCACTTCTTCTACGGCCACGAGAGCATCGACCTGGTCTGGAAGCTCTGGGACGCCGGGCACACCGCCTGGTACGCCCCCGACGTCGTCGTGAACCACCCGGCGACCTCGCCGGCCCGGCACGACGTGTACTACCGCAACAACGCCCGCAACCGGGTCTGGGTGGCACGGCGGAACCTGCCGGCGCCGCTGGTCGTGGTCTACCTGACGGCATGGACGCTGGTGACGGTGCTGCGGGTGCGCTCGCCACGGCTGCTTCGGGTCTGGTTCTCCGGCTTCCGGGAAGGTCTCGGGCCGGGTGCCGGGACCCGCACCCCGATGTCGTGGGGAACCGTCTGGAGACTCACCCGCGCCGGTCGGCCGCCGGTCATCTGAGGGCCTCCCGGTGACACCTAGAGTGTGACGCTGCCGACGACAGCCGACGAGGGAAGGAGCACGCCCGTGGACACCCCGGACGTGTCGGTCGTCGTGATCTGCTTCAACGACCGCGCCAACCTCCCGCGGGCGCTGCGGTCGGTCCTCGACCAGACGCTGCGCAGCCTCGAGGTGCTCGTCATCGACGACGCCTCGACCGACGGCTCCGCCGAGGTCGCCGAGACCATCGCCGCCGACGACGACCGCGTCACGGTCGTGCGGCTGCCGGAGAACAGCGGCGGCTGCAGCCGGCCGCGCAACGCGGGCATCGACCGGGCCCGCGGCCGGTACGTGATGTTCCTCGACAGCGACGACTACTACGAACGTCACGCCTGCAAGAACATGCTGCTCGCCGCCGAGCGGACCGGTGCCGAGGTCGTGGCCGGCCGGGTGATCCGCGAGAACCTCACCCGGGGGCGGCAGACGCCGTGGGCCAAGGACCTCTTCGCCTCGGGCCGGGCGTTCTACCGGGGCATCCGCGAGAACCCGCTCCTGTTCTTCGACCCCCTGTCGACCAACAAGATCTACCGGCGTGAGTTCCTGGACCGGCACGGCATCCGCTTCCCGGAGGGGGTGCACTACGAGGACTCGCTGTTCTCGACCAAGGTCTACTGCCAGGCCGAGAGCATCGCGTTGATCCCCAACGACATCTACTACTGGCGGGTCGTCGAGGACGCCGAGGAGGCGTCGATCACGCAGCGCCGCCACGAGTTCGACAACTTCCGAGACCGGATCGCGGTCCACCGCATGATGGACGAGTACCTGCGCGACCACGACGCCGGGGACCTGAAGGTGTGGAAGGACTTCAAGTTCGTCCGCCATGACCTCAAGCTCTACCTCACCGACCTCGCGTACCGCGACGACGACTACCAGCAGAGGTTCATGCGCCTGGCGGCCGACTACCTGGAGACCGTGAGCGACGAGACGCTGGCGATGGCGTACCCGCTGGAGCGGATCTGCGTGCACATGATCCGGCGGCTCGACGTCGAGGAGACGCTGCGCTGCGTCGACTACCTCCGCTACGGCTTCAAGCTCTCCACCGACCTCGTCGAGCGTGACGGCCGGGTCTACTGGTCGGCGAAGTACCTCGACACCCCCGGGGACCGCGCGGTGATGGACGTCACCGAGATGTCCTTCCACCGGCTGCCGTTCCGCAGGCTCAACTTCTTCAACCGGATCACTGCGGCCCGGGTCGACGGGGGCTCCCGGCTGCACCTCGAGGGCGAGGTCGTCAACCAGCTCGGGCGGCTCGGCACCGGGGAGGGGCTGCGGCTCGAGGTGGCGGTGCGCAACCGTGGCAGCGCGACCCGCCGCGTCCACGAGGTGACCGACTGGTCCCTCGACGGCAGCCGGCTGCACTACCGGACCACGATCGACCTGGCCCGCGCGCTGAGCCCGCTCGACCAGCGCGAGCCGGCGTGGGACCTGCGCCTGGAGATCGTCCGGGACGGGGAGCGGAACGTGACCACCTTCGCCGTCGACCCGGCGCTGGTCTCGGGACGGCCGATCAAGGTGCGCGGCAGGCTGGGCGGCGCCGGGCACGGCTGGGTCGAGCCCTACGTCACCAGCAGGCTGAACCTGGCGTTCCAGCAGGCCGACGACACCGGTCCCACGGTGCTCGTCCACCGGGCGAGCACGTGGAGTGCCCGGGCGCGGCACGCCGTGCGCTGGCGGTCGAGCAAGGCCGTGGGCAACAACCCGGCGCTGAAGGCGCTGGCCTACAAGGTGCTGCGCCGGATGCCGGTACGGCCCGGCCTGGCGGTCTTCGAGTCGCACATGGGCCGGCAGTACTCCGACAGCCCGCGCTACATCTACGAGGCAGCCGTCGCGGCCGGGCTGGACGAGCTCGGGCTCCGGCCGGTCTGGTCCTACGTCAGGAAGCCCGAGGGGTTCCCCAGCGACTGCCGCCTCGTGCGCCGGGACAGCTGGCGCTACGTCCACGACATGGCGCGGGCCGAGTTCTGGGTGGACAACCAGGGGTTCCCGCGGATGTACTCGCGCCGGCCGGAGACGACCTACGTGCAGACCTGGCACGGGACGCCGCTCAAGCGGATGGGGTTCGACTCGCCGGCGCTGGAGCGGGCGAGCGCCGCCACCCGCCGGGTGCACAAGGCGATGATGAAGCGCTGGAGCGCCCTGCTCGTCCCCAGCGAGTACTTCGTCGAGACCTTCGTGAAGTCCTACGGGTACGAGGGCCGGCTGCTTCGCACCGGGTTGCCGCGCAACGACCTTCTCGTCCGCGGGGTCGACCCGGCCTGGGTCGAGGCGAAGAAGCGCGAGCTCGGCCTGCCGACGGACCGCCGGCTGGTGCTCTACTGCCCGACCTTCCGCGACCGGGCCAGACGGCTGGAGCGGCCGTACGACCTGCCGCTGGACCTCGAGCCGGCGCGCCGGGCGCTGGGCGACGACGTCTACCTGCTCCTGCGCACCCACTACCTGGACAGCTACAAGCTCTCCAACCGGTTCGCGCCGTTCGCAGCCGACGTCTCGCGGCACCATGACGTGACCGAGCTGATGCTGGTCGCGGACGTCCTGGTGACCGACTACTCGTCGGTCATGTTCGACTTCGCGAACACCGGCAAGCCGATGGTGTTCTTCACCTACGACTACGAGGACTACGTCCGCGACGAGCGCGGCACCTACCTCGACCTGCCGGACATCGCGCCGGGGCCCCTGGTGGAGACCACGGAGGCGCTGGTGGAGGCGCTGCGTGCGGTCGACGACGACGTCGAGAAGTACGCCGAGAGGTACGCGGAGTTCCGTGAGCGGTTCTGCAGCTACGAGACCGGCCGGGCCGCGGAGAGCGTCGTCGAGGAGTTCTTCCGCAGGGAGCCCTCGTGACGGCGCGCACCGACCACCCCCGCGACGTCTTCCTCGTGGCGAACAACCTCGAGGAGCTGGGGGGCGTCCAGCGGGTGACGCACAACCTGGCGACGATGCTGCACGAGCGCGGGCACCGCGTGACCGTCGTCGGCATCCAGCACGCGGCCGACCCGCACGACTACGGGGTGCGGCCGTACCGCTGGCTGACCCTGGTCGAGGACAAGGAGCCGCCGGCGCCGAAGGAACCAGGGCTACGGGCTCGGCTGGACCCGCGCGTCCGGGTCGCGCAGCGCGCTCACGACGATGCCCGCAAGGCGGCTGTCGACCGGCTGTCGGCGCTGTTCGCCGAGGTCGAGCACGGCGTGGTGGTCTGCATGCAGGTCTGGTCGATGAACTGGGTCGGACCCGCCGACACCCGCCACCTGCACGTCATCGGCATGAGTCACGAGTCGTTCGACGCCACGCTCGGCTCCTCGCGGTGGGAGCGCGTGCAGCAGTGGTACCGCGACGTCGACCTCCTGCTCCTGCTCACCGAGCACGACGCCTCCCGGTTCGAGCTCGAGGGCTTCAACAACGTCGGCGTGATGCACAACTCCCTCTCGTTCTACCCGGACACCGCCAGCGACGTGACCGCGAAGGTGGTGGTCGCGGCTGGTCGGCTGGCGCCCGAGAAGGGCTACGACCGGCTGCTGGACGCCTTCTCCCGGGTGGCCGACGAGCACCCCGGCTGGGTGCTGCGCATCTACGGCACCGGCCCGCTCCTCGGCCGGCTAGGCGCCCAGGTGGAGTCCCTCGGCCTCGACGGCCGGGTCGAGCTGCCGGGTCTCGCGGACGACATGGAGAAGGCCCTCGTCGAGGCCTCGGTGTTCGCCCTCTCCTCCATCCACGAGGGCCTGCCGATGGCCCTGGCCGAGGGGATGGCCTGCGGCCTGGCCTGCGTGGCGTTCGACTGTGCGCCGGGCGTGCGGGAGATGCTGACCGACGGGGTCGACGGGATCGTCGTCCCGCCGCGCAACGTCGCCGCCCTCGCCGACGGGCTGGACCGGCTGATGGCCGACGAGGACCTGCGCCGGGCCTACGGAGCCGCCGCGCGGCGGAGCGTCACGCGGTTCGCCCCGCAGCAGGTGCTCGACGCGTGGGAAGCCGTCTTCGCCGTCGTCGAGCGTTGACGCCGCCGCCGGGCCGCGCCTAGAGCCGGTGCGGCCTGTGCCGGAGGCGGGCGAGTGCACCGACGACGGCGCCGAGCACCGCCCCGGCGACCCCGGCCGGCACGCCCACCTCGAGCACCGCGAACCACGCCGTCGGCGGGTGGGCCCGCAGGCCGAGCACGAGCCCCACGAGACCGCCGAGGACCGCAGCGGTCACCGCCCCCACGACGGCGAACCGTGGGACGACAGCCATGGCCGCCAGCTGCGACCGTGCCGGCGTCACCGGCCGGGCCCCGGCGGGCGCCCGGCCGGTTCGGGAGCAGCACGGGCCCGGGCGACCTCGATGATGCTGCTCTCGTTCAGGTCCCCGAGCCCGGCGGCCACCAGCCGGTCCAGTCCCTCCAGGGCGGTCCGGCCGAAGGGTGCGCCGAGTCCGAGCTCGTCGGCCAGCGCCACGGCGTACGCCGCGTCCTTGCGGCGCAGCCGACCGGAGAAGACGGCGTCGCCGTGGTCGTCGTCGGCCATCCGTCGGCTGTGGCGCACCACCTGCGGGCTGGCCGCCTGGCCGGACGCGAGGGTCCGGGCGACCTGGTCGAGGTCGAGCCCGGCGCGTTCCGCGAGGGCCATCCCCTCGGCGGCACCGGCGATCTGCACGGCGCCCATGAGGTTGACGATGAGCTTGTACGCCGTGCCCGCGCCGACCGGCCCGAAGTGCACCCGCTCGGCCGACAGCGGCTCGAGCAGCGGCTCCGCCGCCACGAGGTCGTCGGCGTCGGCGCCCACGAGCAGCGTCAGCGAGCCGGCGGCCGCCGCGTCGGGCAGGCCGGTGACCGGGCAGTCGAGGTAGCGCAGCCCGCGGCCGGCCGCGGCAGCCGCCAGCTCGCGGACCCACCCGCGGGACAGGGTCGAGCACTCGACGGCCAGCGCGCCGGCGGGCGCCTGCGCCAGGACGCCGTCCGGCGCGGTCCACACCCGGCGCGAGGCGTCGTCGTCGCTGACCATGACGACGACCGCGTCGGCTCCCGCAGCCGCCGCGGCGGGGGAGTCGGCCCACCGGGCGCCGCGCGCCAGGAGGTCCTCGGCGCGCTCGCGCGTGCGGTTGTGGACCACGACCTCGTGTCCCGCGCCGACCAGGCGACCGGCCATCCCGCGACCCATCCGGCCGAGCCCGACGAACCCGACCCGCGACATGCCGGCGAATCTAGCGCCAGCCCGCGGTGCAGGCCCGCGGTTCAGGACGGTGTCGTGGGCGCGTAGAGGCGCAGCTGGAACTCCGTGACGACCGGCGTCCAGCCGTCGGACTGCCGGGGGCGCTGGCGCGACAGGCCGGGCGTCCAGAGCAGGTAGGTGCCCGGATCGCCGGTCGACTCGGGGGGCGCAGGGAGTGCGTGGCCGACCTTCTCGACGTCGGCGTGCACGGCGCGGCCGCCGCCGAGCGGCTCACGGCTGTAGATGCCCAGGACGAGGGCGTCCCGGTCGTCGGTGACGATGGTGTCGATCTCGGCGTCGTGCTCGTGCAGGTAGGCCCGCACCGCGTTCCAGGCAGCGTCGCGCGGGTTGGCCCGGATCGGGCGCAGCATCGGGACCACGGCGACGGCAAGTGCCACCAGGGTCACCAGCGCCGTGACGGCGATCCCGGCACCCCGGCCGCGCGCCGGCAGCCGGGCCCGCAGGACGGCGAGCAGCCATGCCACGAAGCCCGCCGACCCGAGGACCAGGGCCGGCAGCACGGGGACCCAGTAGCGCATCAGCGAGGCGTTGATCCGGATGAAGCCCGGGTCGATCAGGCCGGACACGAGCGTCAGCGGCAGCCAGATCACGACGAACCACGCGAGCAGGAAGACGTGGGGGCGACGCCGGACCACGAGCGCGCCGAGCACCAGGAGCACCAACGAGCTGAGCACGACGACGGTCTGCGGGTAGACCTCGACGATCCGCGGGAACCGCAGCAGGGCGTCGGTGCGGGTGATCGCCGCGAGGGGTGCGCTGCCGTGCTCGCTGCCCACCTTGAGCCGGACGAAGGCGTCGCCGTGCGCCAGCTGGTTGACCACCAGCTCGAGGGCGAGGCAGCCCGCCATCGGCAGTGCCACCTGCACCCAGCGGCGCAGCGGCAGCCGCCAGGCGAGCAGGGCGCCCAGCAGGAGCGGGTAGAAGAACACCGACAGCTCGCGCACGAGGTAGGCCCAGCCGAAGCAGAGCCCGGCGAGCAGGAACCACCAGGCGGGCCCGCCGCCCGGCCGTTCGTCGGGGTCCGTCCCCGGCGCAGACGGGGTCCGGGTGGCGGCCCCGAGGAGCAGGGCGAAGCCCAGGGTGATGAAGGCCGTCGACGGGATGTCCGGCAGCAGCTGCCAGCTCGTCATCCGCTCGCTGCCCGTCCGGATGACGGTGTCGACCAGGACCGGGTGGAAGATCAGCAGCACCGTCGCCGCCGCCGCGGTCCAGCGGTCGAACAGCACGGTGCCGAGCCAGAAGACGGCGACCACGAGCAGGATCCCGGTCAGGAACGGCCACGCGTAGTAGGCCACCTGGCCGTAGCCGAACGCCTCGAGGAAGCCCCGCACCGGGAAGATGTTGCCGATGCGCAGCGCGTGGTGGTCCAGGGCCCGGTTCGCGTCGGGGAAGGTCGCGGCGTCGTTGAGGACGAAGATGCCGTCGTTCCACCGCGGGTGCGGGCGCACCTGCAGGGTGACGGCGAGGTGGAGCAGGACCAGCCCCGACGCCATCGCCCAGGCCGGCGGACGGGCCGTGGTCACCGGTCGGCGGTCACGGCGCCATGACGGCCGGCTCGGCCGGGACCGTCAGCGGTGCCCCGGTCGCCGCGCGGACCTCGTCCACCGAGACGCCGGGCGCGAGCTCGCGCAGCACGAGGTGCGCCGCCGAGCCGCGCGCGACGTCGACCACGGCGAGGTCGGTGATGATCCGGTCGACGACGCCGAGACCGGTGAAGGGCAGCGTGCACTCCTCGACGATCTTGTGGGTGCCGTCCTTGGCGACGTGCTCCATGACGACGACGACGCGCTTGGCGCCGTGGACGAGGTCCATCGCGCCGCCCATGCCCTTGACCATCTTGCCGGGGATCATCCAGTTGGCGAGGTCGCCGGCCGCCGAGACCTGCATGGCGCCGAGGATCGCCGCATCGATGTGGCCGCCCCGGATCATGCCGAAGGACATCGCCGAGTCGAAGAACGACGCGCCCGGGAGCAGGGTGACGGTCTCCTTGCCGGCGTTGATGAGATCGGCGTCCTCCTCGCCCTCGAACGGGTACGGGCCGACCCCGAGGATGCCGTTCTCGCTCTGCAACGTGACGTGCACACCGGCCGGGAGGTAGCTCGGCACGAGGGTGGGCAGCCCGATGCCGAGGTTCACGTACTGGCCGTCCTGGAGCTCCTGCGCGGCTCGTGCCGCCATCTGCTCACGGGTGAGCGCCATCAGCCCTCCTGCTCGGTACGCGGCCGCGTCGTGCGACGCTCGATCCGCTTCTCGACGTCGGGGCCGACCTCGACCACGCGCTGTACGAAGACACCCGGCACGTGCACGTCCTCGGGCCGGATCTCGCCGACGTCGACGAGGTGCTCGACCTGCGCGACGGTCACCCGCCCGGCCGTGGCGCACAGCGGGTTGAAGTTGCGCGCGCTCTCGCGGAACACGAGGTTGCCGGAGCGGTCGCCCTTCCAGGCGTGCACCAGGGCGAAGTCGGTGACGATCGACTCCTCCAGCACGTAGGTGCGGCGCCGGCCGCCGAGCTCGAACTCGCGGGTCTCCTTGGGCGGCGAGGCGACCGCCACGGTGCCGTCGGGGTGGTAGCGCCAGGGCAGCCCGCCCTCGGCGACCTGGGTCCCCACGCCGGTGACCGTGTAGAACGCCGGGATCCCGGCGCCGCCGGAGCGCAGCCGCTCCGCCAGCGTCCCCTGCGGGGTCAGCTCGACCTCGAGCTCGCCGGAGAGGAACTGCCGGGCGAACTCCTTGTTCTCCCCGACGTAGGACGCCACGACCCGGGAGATCCGGTGGTCGGCCAGCAGGACCCCGAGACCCCACCCGTCGACTCCGCAGTTGTTGGACACGACCTGGAGGTCCGAGACGCCGGCATCGTGCAGGGCGGCGATCAGGACGTTGGGCATGCCGCAGAGGCCGAAGCCCCCGACGGCGAGCAGGGAGCCGTCGCCGATGTCGGCGACGGCCTCGGCGGCGGTGAGCAGGACCTTGTCAGCGGGCACCCGGCGACTGTAGCCAACCCGCGGGCAGCGCCTAGGAGCAGATGTCCTCGTCGGCCGAGCGGACCTCGAGGGTCTCGGTGGGGGAGGGGGAGCTGGTCGCGCCGGTGACCTCGACCCCGACGACGCTGGGCGAGTCGGTGCCGACCACGACGGTCAGCGTGCTGCTCAGCGACGCGTCCTCGGTCACGGTCGAGCCGGGGATCGACGCCCCGAGGGTGCGGCCGGACTCGTCGTACGCCGGGTCGTGCAGCACCGTCGTGGTGGCGTAGTCGGAGCGGTCTGCGTTGCCGACGCCGACGACCTGGAAGCCGACCGCACGCAGCCGGTCGGCCAGCGCGCTCGCCGCGCCGCTGACGCCCGAGCCGTTGAGGACCTGCACCCGCACGTTCGCCGGCGGGGTCACCAGCGGTGGCCCGGTCGGCGAGGCGGTGGCGGTGGGCTTGGGCTCCTTGCCGGGCAGCGGCTGGTCCTGGCGCAGCGCGTCCCACACCTCGGCCGCCTTCGGCTTGAGCTGGACGCGGTTGACGTCAGGGGGGTACGGCTCGTTCGGCGCGGTGAGGAAGGTGACGTCCTTGGTGTCCACGCCCTTGACGTCCTGAGCCAGCTTGCGCAGCGCGTTGAGGTTGCCCAGCTCGGGGTCGGTGGTGATCGAGTTGGTGGCCGCGCCGAGGAAGGAGAGCAGCCGGTCCGGCCGCAGGAGCAGGCCCTTGCTCTTCACCTTGGCGACCATCGAGCCCAGGAACGCCTGCTGACGGTCGATCCGGTCCAGGTCACCGCCGTTGCCCAGCCCGTGCCGCGTGCGCACGAAAGCCAGTGCCTGCTTGCCCTTGACGTTGTGGATGCCCTTGGTCAGGACCAGGTGCGAGTCGGGGTCGTTGACGTCCTGGGGCACGCAGACCTTGACGCCGCCGAGGGCGTCGACCATCTCCTTGAAACCGCCGAAGTCGATGACGACGTGGTGGTCGATGCGGATGTCGGTCATGGCCTCGACGGTGGCGATCGTGCACGCCGCGCCGGCCTCGGAGAAGGCGGAGTTGAACATCTCCACGTCCTGCGCCGGCAGCGTCGTGCCGTCCTCGCGCATGCAGCTCGGGATCGCCACCATGGTGTCGCGGGGGATGCTCACCATGACGGCGCTCTCCCGGTCGGCCGCGAGGTGCAGCAGGATCGTCGTGTCCGACCTGCGCCCTGCGGTGTCCGGGTTCTCGGCGGCCTTGCCGGAGCGCTCGTCGGAGCCCAGCAGCAGGATGTTCAGCGGCTCCTTGGCCGCGTCCGCGACGGTGACCTTGTCCGGCCGCTCACCGCGGATCAGGCTGTCGACGTTCTCGTGGCTGATGTTGCCGTTCAGGGTCCGGTAGACCACGAAGGCGCTCACCGAGCCGGCGACCAGCAGGACGACCATCGTCATGACCAGCGCGGTGAGCGCACGTCGCCAGCCGGAGCGCCTCGCGGCGTGGCGGGCACGCGGGGCGTGGCGCCGGCTGGCGGACTGCTGCACCGGGATCCTCCACGTCGGGCGCACCGTCCTGCGCGGGACCAGCAGGCCAGGCCTGCCGGTCGGCAGCCGGGTGCGACGATTGTCACCGGCCAGTCTAGGCGAGGTTCCTGGGAGCCCCGACCGGTTCGGGGACCCACCGGGGCAGACCGGGCGTGTCGAGGCCGACGTCCCCCACCAGGCCCACCAGGCCTTCCTCTGCCGCGCGGGCGCCGAGCCGGGCGGGGTCGAGGTTCCGGCAGAGCACGGCGGTGCTGCCGGCGGCGAGCGGCACCAGCAGGCCGGCGAGGACGGCGGGCAGGCCGGCCAGCGGCTCCGTGACGAGCAGCCGGGCTCCCTCGTCGACGCGCTGGGCTCGGGCGAGCGCGACGAGCTCGGCCGCAGCCAGGGGCCGGTCCCCGGGAGGGGTGAGCAGCGGCGCGTCCGGGGCGGTCCCGCCGGTCGGCACGAAGCGGTCGCCGTGGCCGTGGACCTCGCGGTCGAAGTCGAGCGTGGCCCCGTCGGGTGCGGTGGCCTCCCGGCGCGGCAGCCCCCACGGCCCCAGACCGAGTGCCACGACCTCGCCGGCCCCGGCCGGGACGCGGCCGTCGTACGACTGCACGTGGACGTCGACCGGCCCGCCGGGCGGGCGCACGTGCAGGCCCAGCGTCCAGCCGGCCTGCAGCCACACGGCGGCCTGCCAGTGGCAGGGCAGGTCGAGGGCCAGGGTCGCCCCCGGCTCGACGCCGAGGTCGTCCCGGAGCAGGTTCGCGGTCTTGGCGACCCAGTTGGCGAAGGTCGCCACCGAGAGCTCGGTGCGCTCGTCGGTCGCGTCGTCGTAGAAGGTGAGCAGCGGGCGGGCGGGGTCGGCTCGGAGCGCGGCGTCGAGCAGGCCGGGCGGCGTGGGGGCGGGGGCGGGCACCGGGCCAGGCTAGGCGGCCGACGACCGGCTCCCCGGGTCACGGGCTGGCAAAAAGTCGCGCTCGCACCACGCCGAGATCGTCAAGACGCTCGGCGCGGACGCCGATCCCAGGGACACTGGCGGCTGACGTCTCTCGTCACACCTGTCACACCAGCACCACCGCCATCACAGCGATCACAGCCGCCACAGCCCGACAGTCACCGAAGCCACCACACCGGGGTCCCATGCGCCGCGCACCGTCCGCCGTCCTGCTCAGCGTCCTCGTGCCCCTGGGCATGGTCGTCCCGGTCGCCGGCACGCCGCACGCGGCACCGCGCGCCGTGACTCCGGAGGTGCGCTCGCAGGCCCTGCACGGTGTGCAGCCGGCCGCGGCCCGGGTGCTGCGTGGCAGCGCACGGGCCACCTTCGCCGTCGCCGGCCGCTCCGAGGTGCTGGTCGCCGGCCGGCCCGAGGTGCTGGTCAAGCGGACCGGCCTGGCTCCGTTCGACCTGCTCGGCGTCACGTGGAAGTCCCGCCGGACCGCCGACGTCGCCGTCCAGGTCCGCACCCACGGCCGCACGGGCTGGACGGCGTGGACCGGGCTCGACATCAACGACACCCCGAGCACCAAGGAGGCCCGCCGGGCCCGGCCGGGCACGGAGCCGCTGTGGGTCGGGGAGGCCGACGGCTACCAGGTGCGGGTCGACGTCCGCCGCGGCCGGCTGCCCCAGGGGCTGCGGGTCGACCTGGTCGACCCGGGCAGCTCGCCGGCCGACGGGGCGGCGGGGGCCCGCCGGCCGATGCAGTCGGCCGCCGCCGAGACCGGCCGGCCGCCGGTGATCACCCGGGCCCAGTGGGGTGCCGACGAGTCGCTGCGCCGTACCGGACCGCTGTACACCGGGACCCCCAAGGCCGGCTTCGTGCACCACACGGCCGGCGCGAACGGCTACTCCGAGGCGGACGTCCCGAAGATCCTCCGCGGCATCTACGCCTACCACGTCAAGGGCAACGGCTGGTCGGACATCGGGTACAACTTCCTCGTCGACCGCTTCGGCCGGATCTGGGAGGGCCGCTACGGGGGCATGTCGGCCAACGTCCTGGGCGCGCACACCGGCGGCTTCAACTCCGACAGCTTCGCGGTCTCCGCGATCGGCAACTACGACAAGGCCGCCGCACCGGCGGTGATGGTCGACTCGATCGCGCGGGTGATGGCCTGGAAGCTCTCGCTGGCCTTCCGTGACCCGAACGGCACCACGACGCTGCGGTCCCAGGGAGGCGGCACGTCGAAGTACCGGGCCGGCACGCCGGTCACCTTCAACGTCATCAGCGGGCACCGCGACGCGGGCAGCACGTCGTGCCCGGGGAAGAACCTCTACGCCCAGCTCGGGACCATCCGCGCGCTCACCGCGACGTACCTCGGCACGGCGCTGATGGACCCGTCGCCCACGCCGGCCGGTGCGACCTACGGCCGCGGCGGGGTCATCACCACGACCGCGCGGGTCACCAGCGACCAGTCGTGGACCCTGCAGGTGAGTGACGTCTGCCGGGGGACCGTGGTCCGCACGCTGACCGGCACCGCCTCGCCGGCGGTGCCTGTGTCGGCCGCGTGGGACCTGCGCGACGAGTCGGGCGTCCCCGTCAGACCCGGCGCGTACGCCGTCTCGCTCGCCAGCAGCGACACCACGGCGGCGGCGCGCACCTGGACCGGTCAGGTGACGGTCAACGCGGCGCGTGCCGCGCCACCCGCTCCGGCGGCCGCGGCACTGCCCGGCCGGACCTCCTTCGTCCCCGTGGACCCGATCAAGCTCTACGACACCCGCGACGGCGCCAACCTGCCGCTAGGGCCCGGCGGCCGGGTCGACCTGGTCGCTCCGGGCGTCGGGAAGGTGCCGGCCGAGGGCGTGGCCGCCGTCGCGCTCAGCATCGCCTCGAGCTGCGCCACGACCGACACCACGGTGACCGCCTGGGCCGGCGGCTCGGCCCAGCCCTCGTCGCCGGCGCTGAACGTCGTGGGCGGCTCGCCGTCGTCGGCGCTGGCCGTGGCACCCCTCGGTGGTGGCGGCGTGGTCAGCGTCGCGAACAGTGCCGGGACGACCGAGCTGTCCGTGCACGTCGTCGGCTACTACCCGGTCACCGGTGGCCAGGTGTTCCGACCGACCAAGACCCTGCGGCTCTACGACTCCCGCCGCGACCCCGCGGGGGCGCTGACGCCCGGCAGCCCCCGCACGGTCACGATGCCGGCGCTGTCCGGCATCCCCGCCTCGGCCATGACCGGGGCGATGCTCAACGTCACCGCGGTGTCGCCGAGCGGGACCGGGACGCTCACCGTGCAGTCCCCCGCGTCGGAGCGGGACAACGCGACGCTGGCCTTCACCCACGGCTCGCTGGTGAAGACCAGGGCGGTGGCCCGGCTGCAGGACGGCCTGCTCTCGCTGACCGCGCGCACCGCGTCGACCCACGTCGTGGTCGACGTGGTCGGGTGGTGGGCGCCGCCGGAGGTGGTGGGCGGCCGGCTGTTCCAGCCGCGGGCGGCCACCCGGGTGCTCGACACCCGCACCGGCCTGGGCGCACGACGGGGCCGGGCCGGCAAGGTCGGCAAGGGGCAGGTCGTCACGGTCAAGGTGGCCGGCAAGGGCAAGCCGGCCCCGCGCCGTGCGCGCGCCGTGGTCATGAACCTCACGGCCCGGGACGCGACCGCACGGACCTTCGTGACCGCGTGGGCCAAGGGCAAGCGGCGGCCCGCCTTCCCCGACCTGTCGGTCCCGGCCTGGCGCACCACCGCCAACCTCGTGGTGGTGCGGGTCGGGAAGAAGGGCCGGATCAAGGTGACCAACGGGTCCGGCGCGACCAACCTCGTGGCCGACGTGGTCGGGTACTACCCCTGAGCCATAGGGTGGCCCGCGACATGAGCGAGCAGACCGCATCCCCGACCGCCGGCGCCGCCTCCGCCGGGACCTCCGACCCGCCGACCCAGGTGCTGGCCCCGGTCGTCGAGGCACCGTCGGTGGCCCACCACGTCGAGCCCTCGGCCCCGGAGGCCGAAGGCGCGGACGGCCGTCCGGTGGCGACGATCGTGCTGCCCTGCTACAACGAGCACGAGCACGTGATCGCCGAGGTCGAGCGGATCTGCACGGCCATGGACGCCAGCGGCATCCCCTACGAGCTGCTCGCCATCGACGACGCGTCCACCGACGACACGCTCGCTCTGCTGCTGGACGCCCGGGCCCGCTTCCCGTCGATGCGGGTCATGCCGTTCCGCCGCAACGGTGGGTCGGGCACCGCCCGGCGGATCGGCACGCTACGAGGCGCGCGGCGAGATCGTCGTGTGGACCGACGCCGACATGACCTACCCCAACGACCGGATCCCGGAGTTCGTGCAGACGCTGCTCGACGACCCGACGTACGACCAGGTCGTCGGGGCGCGCCGGTCCGAGGAGGGCAGCCACAAGCTCCTGCGGGTGCCGGCGAAGTGGATCATCCGCAAGATCGCCGAGCGGCTGTCGAACTCCTCGATCCCCGACCTGAACTCCGGGCTTCGGGCGTTCCGCCGGTCGGTCTCGCTGCCGTACCTGCGGCTGCTGCCGCCCGGCTTCTCGTGCGTCACCACGATCACCCTGGCGTTCCTGTCCAACCAGCACGACATCAAGTACGTGCCGATCGACTACGCCAAGCGCAGCGGCACCTCGAAGTTCCACTTCGTGAAGGACGCCTACCGCTACATCCTCCAGGTGCTGCGGATGGTCATGTACTTCAACCCGCTCAAGGTGCTCATGCCGCTCGCCCTGTGGCTGATCGGCCTCGGGCTGGTCAAGGGTGTCTACGACCTGTTCGCGCACTTCGGCCGGTTCGCGGTCAACACCGTGCTCATCTTCATCACCGGCATGCTCATCGCGGCGCTGGCCCTGCTCGCGGACCTCATCGTCCGGTCCCGCTCCGAGACCTGACGTTCGTGGCGGTCGACGCCCCGGGGGAGCCGCGTCGCCGTACGTCGTGGCGCCGCACCGCCGTGTCCGCCGTGCTCGTCGTGGCGATGGTCGTCGCCTTCGCGCTGGTGCTGCGCGGCCAGTGGGACGACATCGTCGACTCGCTCGGCCGCCAGCACTGGTACGCCGTCCTCGCGGCGCTCGTGCTCGCGCTGGTGGGCGTCGTGCTCAGCTTCGTGCTCTGGCGCGGGACCCTCGCCGTGCTCGGGTCGCGGCTGCCGCCGCGGCCCGCCGCCCGGCTGTTCTTCGTCACCCAGCTCGGCAAGTACCTGCCGGGTGCGGTGTGGCCGGTGCTGGCGCAGATGCGCCTCGGCAAGGAGCTCGGCGTCCCCCGGCAGCGGATGGGGCTCGCCTTCCTGCTCACCCTCGGGCTCTCGACCCTGGTCGGCGTCCTCGTCGGCACGGCGGCGCTGCCCGCCCTGCTCCGCGCGGAGGGCCGGGCGGTGCTGCTCGGGCTGCTGGCCGTGCCGCTTCTCCTCGCCCTGCTCGTGCCGGCGGTGCTCAACGCGCTGCTCGGCACCGGGCTGCGGGTCCTGCGGCGCCCGGGCCTGGAGCGGCCCCTGCACGAGGGCGACGTCGTGCGCGGCGTCGGCTCGGCGCTGGTCTTCTGGCTGGTCTACGGCGGGCACGTCTGGCTGCTCGCGGTCGGCCTCGGTGCCGACCCCTGGCCGGCGCTGCCCGTCGCGATCGGCGGGTTCGCCATCGCGTTCTCGCTCGGGCCGCTGCTGGTCGTCCTGCCGGCCGGGGCCGGGGTCCGCGAGGCCGTGCTCATCGTCCTGCTGCACGCGGTGCTGCCGACACCCGACGCCACCGCCGTCGCCCTCACGTCCCGCGGCGTGCTGATGGCCACCGACGGGCTGCTGGCCCTGGGGGCCGCGCTGCTGCCGACCCGTGCGACCCCCGGTGAGGCCGCCCCCCACCGATGAGTGGCGCGTGATGGCTGCCCGGAGCGGCCGTCAACCGCCATCGCGCGCCACTCGACGACGGGGGAGTGGCGACGGGGTGACGTGCACGTCCGGCCAGCGCCTGTGCCCAGGTGGCCGATGCCTCGGTCGGAGCAGTCATGCCGGCAGGCTCGCACGGGTTCCGGACGAAGGGCGTCCTGCTCCAGCCGGCGGGGCGTCGTCAGGCGCCGCGGTAGTACGCCTCCAGGGCGGCACCCAGAGCGGCCAGGTCGTCGACGTGCGCGAGCTCACGGGCCGAGTGCATGGACAGCAGCGGTGCCCCGACGTCGACCACACGGATGCCGAGCCGGGTCGCGGTGAGCGGGCCGATCGTCGACCCGCACGGCACGGTGTTGTTCGACACGAACTCCTGCGTCGGGACGCCGGCCGCGGCGCAGACGCGGGACCACAGCGCGCGACCGTGGGCGTCGGTGGCGTACCGCTGGGTGGCGTTCACCTTGAGCAGCGGGCCGCCGCCGGGCGACCGGCCGGGTTCACGCTGTCGTGGCGCTCGGGGTAGTTGGGGTGCACGGCGTGGCCGGCGTCGGCCGACACGCACCAGGACGCCGCGAGGGCTCGCGCTCGCTGGTCGAGGTCGGCGCCGAGGCCGCTCCCGAGGCGGGCCAGGACGTCGGCGAGGAACGGCCCGGAGGCACCTGACCGCGACGCCGACCCCAGCTCCTCGTGGTCGAAGGCGGCCAGGACGAGCGCGGGTCCGCCCCCGCCGGCACCAGCCGCCCTGGTCGCCGGCGGCAGCGACCAGCGCCCTGGTGCCGGCGTGCACCGAGGTGAGGTTGTCCAGCCGTCCGGCCGCGAGCAGCTCGTCGTCGCGGCCGAACCTGGCCGGCGCCTGCGTGTCTGCGGTCACCAGGTCGAAGCCCGCGACGTCGCGGCCCGCCAGCCCGGCCAGACCGGCGACGTGGGCGACGAGGTCGGCGGCATCTGCGCCACCGCCGGGCGCCGACGCGGCGCCCCACACCGGCACGGTGTGCCGCTGCCGGTCCAGGCTCAGCCCCTCGTTCGCGCTCCGGTCGAGGTGGATCGCCAGCTGAGGGATGCGCAGCAGCGGGCCGGTCCGCACCAGGTGCTGCGCGCCGTCGCGGGTGACGAGCCGGCCGGCCAGCTCGAGCTCACGGTCCAGCCACGAGTTGAGCAGCGGACCGCCGTAGACCTCGACGCCGGCCTGCAGCCAGCCGTGCGCCACCGAGCCGGGCCGGGGCTTGAGCATGAAGCCGGGCGAGTCGGTGTGCGCGCCGACGATCCGGAACGGCGTGGTCGGGCTCGCGGTCGGCGGCAGCGCCCAGGCGATGACGGCACCGTCCCGGACGACGTACCCGCGGGCCGGCGACCTCGACCAGCTCTCGAGCTCGTCGAGCCGTGCGAACCCGGCGCGGTCCAGCCGGCGGGCCACCTCGGCGGCCGCGTGGAACGACGACGGCGACGCGACGACGAAGTCGGCGAGGTCGGCGACGTAGGCGTCGGTGCCCTCGCGACGGCCGGTCATGCCGACGGCTTCCGGCCGCGGGCCACCAGGCCGGGTCCCGTCCCGGGGAACAGCCGCTGCACCGCGCGGAACGGGACGGTGCCCACCCGCGCCGCGGTGGCCGTCCACGAGGTCGAGGGCTGCAGGGTGCGGCCGCTCGCGTCGGACCGCTCGGCCATCGACGCGGAGGTCGTGCCGGCGGCGAGCTTCTTGCGCCCGGCGTAGTTGCGCCCGGCCTCGAGCAGGTAGCCCAGCGGAGCGCCGAAGTGGACGACCTCGACGTCGACCAGGCCGGCGCCGGCCAGCCGGTCCCGCAGCACCGGCGGGTCGTAGCGCCGGAAGTGGCCCACCATCTCGTCCGCGGCGCCGAACCGCTTCTGCCAGGCCGGGGTCGAGAGCAGCAGCCAGCCGCCGGGCCGCAGGTGCGACGCCCAGCCGGACAGTGCGGCGGCGTCGTCCTCGATGTGCTCGATCACCTCGAACGCGACCACCAGGTCGAAGGTCTCGTCGGGCCTCACGGCAGACAGGTCGCCGTGGCGGACCTCGCCGTCGCCCACCGCGGCGACCCGCTGCTGCGCCGTCGCGCAGGAGATCGCGTCCGGCTCGACCCCGACGTAGTCGTAGCGCTGGGCGAGCCGCGCGGCGAACCCGCCCTGGCCGCAGCCGACCTCCAGGACGTCCAGCCGGCGGTCGGACGCCTGGGGCAGCAGCCGGGACACGACCTCCCAGCGCAGCCAGCCGTTCGGGCTCAGTGGCGGGAGGGCGCGGGCGCCGGTTGCGGTCATCAGGGGATCCTCCGGGGGACGAGGGCGAGCAGGCGGGAGTGCAGGGGGGCCGTCACCGCGGCCGGGGTGAACGCCGTGCGCGCCAGGTCGGCGGCCGCGCGGCGCGCGGCCGCGAGCCGCACCGGGTCGGCGGCCAGCGCGCGCAGCGCGGCGGCCAGGGCCGCCGGGTCGCCCGGTGGTACGAGGACCGCGGCCTCGCCGAGGACGCGGCGCTGCGGGTCGGTGTCCGAGGTGACCAGGGCGCAGCCGGCGGCCGCGCCCTGGAAGACCTTGTTCGGCACGACCCGCAGCGCTTTCGGGCCGGTGCCGAAGATGCCGAGGCACACGTCGTGGCCGGCCACCAGGCCGGGCAGCCGGTCGGGCGGCACCCAGTCGGTCCAGGTGACCCGGTGGTTCCCGGCCGCGACCGACCGGGTCTGCGCGTGGTCCTGGCCGGTGCCCACCATCGTGACCTCGACCTCGTCCTCGGCCAGGGCCGCGAGCGCGGCGCCGATGACGGGTGCGCCCTGCAGGGGGGTGAACAGGCCGAAGAACACCGCGCGCAACGGCCCGCCGTCGCGGCCCGGTCGGGCCGGCCGCGGCGCCGCGGCGTACCAGTCCTCCGGCGCCCCGACGGGTACGACCAGGGCGCGGCCGCGGTGCCGTTCGGGCAGGGCGTCCCGGTGCTCGTCGGTGTCGACCACGACCACGTCGGCGGCGCCGAGGGCGGCTTCGTCGAGCCCGCGCAGCAGCCGATGCCGCAGCCCGCGTCGCACCCCGCGGTCGGCGGCGGTGTCGCTCGCACCCACCAGGTGGTCGAGCACCACAGGCACGTGCGGGAACAGCCGGCGCGCGAGCAGCACGTCGAAGTGGCCGAGGTAGCCGACGACGACCGCGTCCGGCCACCCGCCGTCGCGCCGGAACCGTGCCGAACGCAGGACGAGGGTGACCCAGCAGCGCGCGAGACGCGCCAGCAGCCGGGGGAGGGTCCACGGCCGGCGCAGCATGGAGACCCGCGCCGCCGTCGAGAGCCCGAGCGGGACGTTGCACTCGCGCACGCTCGCGCCGTGCCCGGCCAGGCCGTCGCGCAGGATCGCGACCCGGGGGTGCGCCGCCGCGTCGTACGTGCCGAAGAAGAGGAGGCGCATCGCGGGGTCAGCGTAGTTGCCGCACACCGGCCGGACCCACCCGCTCCCGGCTGTCGGCACCGGGCGGGTGCGAGAAACCACCGCGATCGGGTGTGTACCGGGCGACGGGCGCCTATCGTGGTGCGGTGCCGACGTCCCACCTGCCTCACCCGCCCCAGCCCACGTCCCCGCTCCGGGAGGGTGCGACCCGCCGACCCCGGCGGTCGGCGGGGACCGGCCTGCGGCTGGCGCTCACCGCTGCCCTCGCCCTGGCCGGTGCGGCGCTCGGCCCCGCCGGCAGCGCCCACGCGGGCGAGTGCCCGGCCTCCGGCGGAGGTGCGATCCCGGCCGCCTCCGCGTCCGGTGACGTGGTGTTCCGCGGCGGCGGCTGGGGCCACGGCCTGGGCATGAGCCAGTACGGCGCGCAGGGGGCGGCCCGGCTCGGCTGCTCGGCCGAGCAGATCCTCACCCGCTACTACGCCGGCACCCAGGTCGCGAGCCGGCCGATGCCGACCTCGCTGAAGGTCCGGCTGCTGGAGCGCGGCTACCGGGTCGACGTCGAGGCCGTGCAGGGCGCGCTCGCCTGGTCCGTGGACGGCTGCGTGCCGCGCCGGCACCGACACCGACGGAGCCGGCGGTGACCCCGGCGCCGACCGCCACGCCCGCCCACCCCAGCCCGCGCCGACCGGACCGCCGTGCCCGCCCCTGCAGCCGCAGGGAGCCCGCTGGCAGCTGCGGCTCGACGACGCGGGCCAGTCGCAGTTCGTGCTGTACGACCTGGGCGTCACCCCGCGCAAGAAGCTCTGGCAGGGCGGCTCGGCGGCGGCCCCGCTGGTGCTGCGGGAGTCGGGCAACGTCGCGCACCTCACGACCTGGCGCGGGTCGTCGATCTACCTCGAGCGCTGGGTGCGCTGGGACTGGACCCGGTTCTCGATCGAGGGGACCACGATCGACGCGGTGCAGCGCATCGACACGACCGACAACGGCCCGGCGATGGACAAGTACCTGTGGGGGATCGCCGAGGTCCCCGCGTCGTTCCCTCCCGCCGCGCTGCAGGCCCAGGCGATCGCCGCCCGCACCTTCGCGGCCAAGCGCGCCGACCGGGTCCTCCTGCCGACCCCCGCCGACCAGAACTGGACCGGCTGGAAGAAGGAGACCGAGGGTCCGGACGGCGTGTGGGGGAGGGCCTGGATGGCCGCCGTCGACGCGACGTCCGGCGCGGTGGTCGCCGACGCCGCGACCGGGGGGCTCATCGACGCGTTCTACTCCTCCTCGATGGGTGGCCACACGGAGGACGAGCGCTACGTCTGGGGAGTGGAGGCGTCCTTCCTGCGCGCTGTCGACGACTCCGCGTGGGACGCCGCGTCCAGCAACCCGGCGGAGAAGCGCTCGTGGGCGGTCGGCACCTCCTGGGAGAAGCTCGCCAGGACGCTGGGGTTCACCAGCATCAGCACGATCTCGGTGCCCCCGCGCGGCTCCGACGCGCGGACGGCCGGGGTCAAGGTCGTGGGTGTGCGCGGCGGGCGGCTCACGACGTCCTACCTCGAGGGCTGGGACGTCCGCCAGGCGCTGGGTCTGCTGTCGCCGGGGTTCACGGTCGCGGTGCGCCGCACCGGCGGCGTCGGCGCGCAGCCGCTGGTCGGTGACTGGGACGGCGACGGCGACGACGACCCCGGCTGGTTCCGCGACGGCAGGGTCGCGTTGCGCCGGACCTCGCCGTCGGGCAGCTGGGTCCAGCGGTTCCGCTACGGCGCCGCCGGCGACGTGGCCGTCGTGGGCGACTGGGACGGCGACGGCGACGACGACCTCGGCGTCTTCCGCGCCGGCCGGTGGCTGCTGCGCACCGGCCTGACCGGCGGTGCCCCGACCAGCACCGTGCGCTTCGGCCGGGCGGGTGACCGGCCGGTGGTCGGGTCGTGGTCCGGCCGGAGGACCGGGATCGGCGTCGTCCGCGGCCGTACCTGGCTGCTGCGCCGGTCGGTCTCCTCGGGCCCGGCGACGACCCGGTTCCGGTACGGCAAGGTCGGTGACATCCCCGTCGTCGGCTCGTGGAACGGCGGCCGGCGCACCGGTGTCGGCGTCGAGCGCGACGGCACCTGGCTGCTGCGCAACCGCCGCTCGGCCGGGCCCGCCGGGCTCGTCGTGACCTACGGGGTGGCGGCCGACCGCGCCGTCGTGGGCGACTGGGACGGTGACGGCGCGAGCTCGCCGGCAGCGGTCCGGGCCAGGGTGTTCCACCTCCGGGCCGGGCTCGGCGCCGACGCGGCGACGCGCTCGCTGAGGTTCGGCGGGTGAGCGGGCAGGACGCGGCGTAGGCTTCGAGCAAGGCCGCCGTACCCGTTCCCGAGAGGTGTGATCTTCCCCGTGCCACGTGTGTCGTCAGGCGCACTGCGCGTGCTCCTCGATGCGACGGCCGTCCCGTCCGACCGCGGCGGCGTGGGCCGCTACGTCGACGGGCTGGTCTCGGCGCTCGCCGCGGCCGGCAAGGACACGATCGACCTCGCGGTCGTGTGCCAGCGGGCTGACGCGCAGCGGTTCGCCCTGCTGGCCGACGAGGCCGAGATCGTGGCCGGCCCGTCCGCGATCTCGCACCGCCCGGCCCGGCTCGCATGGGAGCAGACCGGCCTGCCGCTGATCGCCCAGCAGCTCGGCGCCGACCTGCTGCACTCGCCGTACTACACGATGCCGCTGCACGCGACGGTGCCCGTCGTGGTGACCGTGCACGACGTCACGTTCTTCTCCGAGCCGGCGCTGCACAGCGCCGTGAAGACCGGGTTCTACCGCTCCGCCACCCGGACCGCGGTGCGCCGCGCGAGCCGCGTCGTGGTGCCCTCGCAGGCGACCAGCGACGAGCTGGTCCGGCTGCTCGGGGCCGACGCGGACCGCATCGACGTGGCCCACCACGGCGTCGACACGTCGGTCTTCCGCCCGCCCTCCGACGCCGAGGTGCGCCGGGTCACCGACCGCCTCGGGCTGCACGGCCGCCCCTACGTCGCGTTCCTCGGCGTCCTCGAGCGGCGCAAGAACGTGCCCGACCTCGTCCGTGGCTGGGTGAAGGCCGTCGACGGCATGGCCGAGCCGCCGGCCCTGGTGCTCGCCGGCAGCACGGGGTGGGACGACGTCGTCGACCAGGCCTGCGCCGAGGTCCCCCCGCACCTCAAGGTGGTCCGGCCCGGGTTCCTGCGGCCGGCCGACCTGCCCGGCCTGCTGGGCGGGGCCGTGTGCGTCGCCTACCCGAGCAAGGCCGAGGGCTTCGGGCTGCCGGTGCTCGAGGCGATGGCCTGCGGCGCCGCGGTGCTCACCGCGCCCCGGCTGTCCCTGCCGGAGGTGGGCGGCGACGCCGTCGCCTACACCGAGCCCGACGTCGACTCCATCGCCGCAGCTCTGCGTGCCCTGCTCGACGACCCGGTCCGGCGCGAGCAGCTCTCGCGCTCGGGCGTCGCGAGGGCCCGCGAGTTCACCTGGGAGGCGTCCGCCGCGGCGCACCTCGCGACCTACGTCCGGGCCGCGGGAGCGACCACGCCCTCGGCCGACGCCGCCGTCTAGTGGGGGCCACCTGCCGCGAGGCGGTGCTGCTCGTCGGCGGACGAGGCACCCGGCTGCGCCCGCTCACCGTCACCACGCCGAAGCCGCTGCTGCCCACCGCCGGGGTGCCCTTCGTCCACCACCAGCTCGCCCTGCTGCGCAGCGCCGGCGTGGAGCACGTGGTGCTGGCGACGGCGTACCGGCCGGAGGACTTCCGCGACGGGCTCGGCGACGGCGCCGACCTGGGGCTGCGCGTCGACTACGTCCACGAGGACGAGCCGCGGGGTACCGGTGGCGCCATCCGCAACGTGTCCGACGTGCTCTACGGCGCGCCTGACGACCCGGTGGTCATCCTCAACGCCGACGTCCTCAGCGGGCACGACCTGCTCCGCCAGGTGCAGGCCCACGAGGACGCGGGCGCCGACGTCACGCTGCACCTCACCGAGGTGGACGACGCGCGCGCGTTCGGCTGCGTGCCCACCGACGCCGACGGCCGGGTCACCGCCTTCCACGAGAAGTCGCCGGACCCCGTCACCCGACGCATCAACGCCGGCTGCTACGTGTTCCGACGGCGGGTGGTCGACGCGATCCCGGCCGGCCGCAAGGTCTCGGTGGAGCGCGAGACGTTCCCGGGGCTGGTGTCCTCCGGTGCCGTCGTGCTCGGCCACCACGAGCAGGCCTACTGGCTCGACGTCGGGACCCCGGCCGCCTACGTCCGCGGCTCGCGCGACCTGGTGCGTGGCGTGCTGCACTCCGCGGCCCTGCCCGGTCCGCCCGGCGAGAGCCTGGTGCTCGACGGGGGGTCGGTGCACGACGACGCGACGGTGACCGGCGGCACCACCGTCGGGGCCGGCGCCATCGTCGGCGCGGGCGCCGTGGTCACGGGCAGCGTGCTGCTGGACGGCGCGGTGGTCGAGGACGGCGCCACGGTGCGCGACTCGGTCGTCGGCGCGGGTGCGCGGGTCGGGGCGGGCACCCTGCTCGACGGCGCGGTCGTCGGCGACCGCGCGGACGTCGGCGCGGGCAACGAGCTCGTGGCCGGGGCGCGGGTGTGGTGCGACGCCCGCATCCCCGACCACGCGATCCGGTTCACCCCCGACGAGCCCAGCGTCTGAGCCCGCGGCGGGCCCCCCGGTCAGGCGGCGTTGGGCTCCGGCGCGTCGCTGGCGGGGTAGTCGTCGATGAAGCTCTTGACCGCCGACCCGCTCACCTTGCCGCACAGCTGCACGTGCCCGGCGTCGGCGCCCCAGTGCGAGATCCCGAGGTGCTTGCCGCTCGGGAACTCGCCGTAGGCGTCGTCCCACGCGGACACCACGAACTTCCCGGTCGACCCGGTGGAGTCGTCGTTCCGGGCGCTCTCGGCGATGTCGCGCAGCGTGTCGAGCTGGGCGCCCTTCACCGTCGCGTCGTACCAGAGGATCGTGTAGCCGTGCTCGAGGTTGTGGACCAGCTGCTCCATCTGCGGCCGGTCCCGCTCGGAGTAGAACGCCCGCGCCGGGAAGACCGGTGCGGCCCAGTGCGGCCCGTAGGACGGCGGCACGGTCTCGTACTCCTCGACGGTGCCGTCGGCGACGTGGTTGCCCACGTCCTCCGTGCTCCCGGTCTCGCTGGAGTCCACGTCGCTGCAGCTCGCGGCAGCCGCGCTCACGCCGAAGGACGACAGCGCCTTGCTCGCCGGGTCGTTGCGGCGGTCGAGGTACGACGGCACCGCGACCGCGGCGACCAGGCCGAGGCCCACGACGACGGCGATCACGATGAAGCCGATGCTGCGCCGGCGCTGCTTGGCCGCCTCGGCCTTGCGCATCGCCTCGACCTTCGCGCGGCGGTCTCTCTCGTCCTGCTTGGACTTGCTGGCCACGAGTGTGCCCGGCCCTCTCCTCGGAAGCGACAACGACCGCCGACTCTACCGGCGGCACCTGTGAGGATGGCCGCATGACCGTGGCGACCGGGCTGGCCCGCACCTGGACGCCCGGCCGGCCGGTGCAGCTCGCTGCCACCCTGGGGCCGTTGCGTCGCGGCGGTGGTGACCCGACGTTCCGCTACGACGGGCCCGGCCGGGGCGGCGGCATCTGGCGCGGCACCCGGACGCCCGACGGCCCGGCGACGCTGCGGCTCACGGTGCGCCCGGCCGACGGCGAGGTGCAGGCGACGGCGTGGGGCTCGGGGGCGTCCTGGCTGCTCGACGGCCTGCCGACCATGCTGGGCGCCGAGGACGACCCGAGCGGCTTCGAGCTCCGGCACCCCGTGCTGCGGGACACCCACCGCGCCCACGCCGGGTGGCGGGTGCCGCGCACCCGGCAGGTGCTCGAGGCTCTCGCGCCCGCCGTCCTCGAGCAGAAGGTCACCGGTGGGGAGGCCTTCCGCGCCTGGCGGGCGCTGGTCCGCGGGTACGGCGAGCGGGCGCCCGGTCCCGCCGGGGTCGTCCCGCCCGACCTGTGGGTCGCCCCGGACGGCCCCACCTGGGCCCGCATCCCGTCGTGGGACTGGCACCGGGCCGGGGTGGACCTGTCCCGGTCCCGGACCCTGGTCGTCGCCGCAGGGCGCGCCGGGCGGCTCGAGGCGCTCGTCGACCGCGCCGCGGGGGAGGCCGCGACCGCGCTGCGCACCCTGCCCGGGATCGGCGTCTGGACCGCCGCCGAGGTGGGGCAGCGCGCCCTCGGCGACGCCGACGCCGTGTCGGTGGGCGACTACCACCTGGCCCGGCGGGTCGGCCACGCGCTCGTGGGGGAGCCGGTCGACGACGACGCGATGCTCGAGCTGCTGGAGCCCTACCGCGGGCACCGGTACCGGGTGCAGCGCCTCGTCGAGCTCTCCGGGCTCGGTCCGCCCCGCCGCGGCCCGCGTTTCGCGGGCCGCGACTTCCGCGCGATGTAGGCGATGCCGCCGATGCCGCCGATGCCGCCGATGCCGCCGATGCCGCCGAGGGTCGGCGCGGTCAGCGCCGCAGGATGAACGACTCCGGGTCGCGCGGCGGCCGCTCCCCGGCCGGGCCGGCCGGGTGCCCGACGGCCACCGCGCCCATCGGGTCCCAGTCCTCGGGCAGGTCCAGCTCGCGCCGCACCACGTCACGGCAGAACATCGTGCTGCTGACCCAGGCGGAGCCCAGCCCGTCGACGGCCAGCGAGACGAGGAAGTTCTCGACGCCGGCACCGGTGGCGACGAGGAACATCTCCCGCTCGGACGTCGACCGGGCAGGGTCGGGGTAGTCGTGCATGCCGTCGCGCACCATGCACGGCACCACGAGGCACGGCACGCCGCGCAGCACCTCACCGCGCCGGGTACGGCGCGCCACCTGCTCGTCGGTGAACCCGTCCCGACGCAGGTCCGCGACCCAGGCCGCGAGCATCGCGTCGAGCAGGCGCTCGCGCCGTTCGAGGTCGTCGACGACGACGAAGCGCCACGGCGTCGTGTGGTGCGGCGCGGGGGCGGTGACGGCGGCCGCCACCGCACGGCGCACCGCCTCGGGGTCCACGGGCTCCGCGGTGAACGAGCGGACGGTGCGCCGGGAGGTGACGACGTCGTGCGCGCCGAGGCGGAACATGTCCTCGGCCGCCGGGCGCACGAGAGCGGCTGCGCCCGGCCCGTCCTCCCGGGTGGTGCGGTGCGCCAGCCCGCGCACCACGGCGAACGGCCGGCGCCCGAGCTTGCCCTTGACCAGGTCGCCGGCCGAGGCGATCTCGTCGGCGACCGCCACCACGGTGGCGGTGAGCACGTTCCCGTGCCCGTCGTCGCGTCCGCGCAGGTCGTCGAGCGGAGCCAGCCCGGCGAGCCCGATCGCCTGGTCGGTCTGGCCGGTGCGCCACGCCCGGCCCAGGGTGTCGGTCACCAGCACGGCCACGTCGGCGCCGGCCACCTCGAGCAGCCGGGACCGCAGCGCCCTCGCCGACGCGTCCGGGTCGACGGGGAGCAGCAGCACCGTGCCGGGCTCGGTACCGCTCGCGTCCACGCCGGCGGCGGCCATGACCAGCCCGTGCCGGGTCTCGACGATCCGCGTGCTGCCGCGGCGCGCGACCACGCGGACCGTCTCCGCGGTGACGGCCTCCTCGCGGTCGACGCGCAGCGCGCGGCCCTCCGCCTTGGACACGACCTTGGAGGTCACGAGGACGACGTCGCCGTCGGCCAGGGCCGTTCCCTCGGCGGCCAGGGCGTCGACGAGCAGCACGGCGAGGTCGTCGCCCGGGCCCACCTCGGGGACACCGTCGGGCGCGAGGACCAGCAGCGACCCGCTCATGCCCGGGTGAGCTCGGCGGCCAGCCGGAGGGCGGAGCGGGCCATCGCGGTCGCCGACCCGACGTGGGGCATCAGCAGCGGGACCGCGCGGCAGGTGATCCCCGCCGCCTCGACGCCCTCGACCTCGGCGGCGTCGGACTCGTCGACGAGCCAGCCGTCGAGCAGCCCCCCGTCGGCCCGCGCGCCGTAGTGCCGCGCGACGGCCCCGGCCGAGCTCGCCACGCCGATGGCGGCCAGCACCCGGTCGGCCATGCCGCGCACCGGTGCCCCGCCGACGATGGGCGACAGGCCGACCACCGGGGCCGGCGTCGCCGCCAGGGCCTCCCGGAGTCCCGGCACGGCGAGCACGGTGCCGATGCTGACGACGGGGTTCGACGGCGGCAGCAGCACCAGGTCGGCCGTGGCGAGGGCCTCCAGGACGCCCGGACCGGGCGTGGCCGTGTCCGCCCCGACGGCGACGACCTCGTGCGCGGTCGGCTCGGCGTGCAGGCGTACCCAGTACTCCTGGAAGTGGGCCGCCCGGCGCCCGCCGGGCGCTGCGGCGTCGTCGATCACCACGTGCGTCTCCACCCGGTCGTCGCTCATGGGCAGCAGCCGCACCCCGAGGTCCGGCAGCCCCCACCGTCGGCACAGTGCCTCGGTGACCTGGCTCAGCGGGTATCCGGCGTCGAGCATCTGGGTCCGCACGACGTGGGTCGCGATGTCCTTGTCGCCCAGCCCGAACCAGGTCGGCGTGACGCCGTACGCGGCCAGCTCCTCCTTCACCGCGAAGGTCTCGCCGGCGCGCCCCCAGCCCTGCTCCTCGTGGATGCCGCCGCCGAGGGTGTACATGACGGTGTCGAGGTCGGGGCAGACGCGCAGCCCGAACAGGGTGATGTCGTCGCCGGTGTTGCCGATGACGGTGACCCGGGCCGGACCCCCGAGCAGCTCCGGGGCGGCGGCGAGCAGGCCGCGCAGGAAGCGCGCGGCGCCGATGCCGCCGGCCGGCACCACGACGTGCGGACCGGGGGGAGCGCCGGGAGTCATGGGGCACAGTCTGACCGGCCGCGGCCGGCCGCGACACGCCGGGAGCGCATCGTCCGTTCGGACGAATATCACCGTCCGGCTTGACGGGGCCGGACCGACGCGCGTGTAATTCCACCAGTGTCATTCGGTGGCCGCCCGCGGGAGAGCGGACCGGCGCCGGACAGGGTCGAGGAGGCACAGCCATGGGCGAGGTGTTCCCGCTCATCGACGTGGCGGACGAGCAGGCCGAGGACGACTGGACCGAGCGCGCGCTCTGCGCCCAGACGGACCCCGAGGCCTTCTTCCCGGAGAAGGGTGGCTCGACCCGCGAGGCCAAGAAGGTGTGCCTGGGCTGCGACGTGCGCGCCGAGTGCCTCGAGTACGCCCTGATGAACGACGAGCGGTTCGGCATCTGGGGCGGGCTCTCGGAGCGCGAGCGTCGCCGCCTCAAGAAGTCCGCGGTCTAGCCGCTCCCGCTCCCCCTAGGGTGGACGCCGCATGACGACGCCACCCACCCCGAGCACGCCGGGCCGCGCCGCGGTCGTGGCCGTGGTGGTCGCCCACCACGGCACCCGGTGGCTGCCCGGGCTCGAGGCCGCGCTCGCCGCCCAGACCAGGCCGCCGGACGTGGTCGTCGCCGCCGACACCAGCGGCGCCGACGACGAGTCCGCCACCCTGCGGGCGCTCGTCCACTGGCTCGGTGCCGACCGGGTCGTCAGCCTCCCGGACCGCACGGGCTTCGGGGACGCGGTGCGCGAGGCCCTGGGGCGGGTCCCGCAGGCGCCGGTCGTCGTGCCGGGTCCGGCGGTCTCGCCCGTCCTGTGGGTCCTGCACGACGACTGCGCTCCCGCGCCGGACGCCCTCGAGCACCTGCTCGCCGAGCTCGCCCGCGACCCGCAGGTCGCGATCGCCGGTCCGAAGGTGCGGGGGCTGGGCGACCGCCGGCTGCTGCTCGAGACCGGGGTGACCATCTCCCGCAGCGGCCGCCGGGACACCGGTCTCGAGCGTCGCGAGCAGGACCAGGGGCAGCACGACGGCATCCGCGCGGTCCTCGCGGTCGGCTCGGCCGGGATGCTCGTGCGCCGCGAGGTCTGGGAGGAGCTGGGCGGGTTCGACCCCGAGCTGCCGCTGCTGCGCGACGACGTCGACCTGGGCTGGCGGGCGAACCTCGCGGGGCACCGCGTCGTGGTCGTGACCGACGCCGTGGTCCACCACGCCGAGGCGGGGGCCCGCCGCCGCCGGCCGGCCCACGCGGCAGGCGGACGGCTGCACCGGCTGGACCGCCGGCACGCCCTGTACGTCCTGCTGGCCAACCTGCCGCTCCTGCGGCTGCCGGTCGCCGTGGTGCGCCTCACGGTGAGCACACTGGTGCGGGTCCTCGGCCTGGTCGCCGGGAAGCGCCCGGCGCACGCCGCCGACGAGCTGCTGGCGCTGCTCTCCGTCGTCGGCCGCCCGGACCGCCTGGTGCAGGCGCGGCTGTCCCGCCGCCGCACCCGCCGGGTGACCGCACGCAGCGTCTCACCGCTGCTGGCACCTCCCGGCTCCGGCGTCCGGCAGGCGATGGAGAGCCTGAGCATCTTCCTCGGGACCCGGGCGGGTGACGCGCTGGGCGGGCGGCACCGCGCGTCGGCCGCGGCCGGGGCAGCCCACGCCGGGGAGACGGGACCGACCTCCGAGGACGCCGAGGACCTGCCGTCCTCCGGCGTCGGCCTGCTGCGCCGGGTCCTGCTCCAGCCGTCGCTGCTGCTCGGGGTCGGGCTGGCCGTCCTCGCGGCGGTCGCGACCCGCGACCTCGTCGGCGACGGACGCCTGATGGGCGGCGCCCTGCTGCCCGCCCCTGCGACGGCCGGGGCCCTGTGGGACGGCTACCTCGCCGGGTGGCACCCGGTGGGGCTGGGCGGCGACACCGCCTCCCCGCCCTACCTCGCGGTGCTCGCGCTGCTGGCCACCGCGCTGCTCGGCGGCGCCGAGCGGGCGGTCGACCTCCTGCTGCTGGGTGCGGTGCCGTTGGCCGGCCTGTCGGCGTACGCGGCCCTGCGCCGGGTGCCCGCGTCCCGGCCGCTGCGACTGTGGGGGGCGGTCACCTATGCCCTGCTGCCGCCGCTGGTGGCGGCGGTGGCGGCCGGCCGGCTCGGCACCGTGGTCGTGGCGCTGCTGCTGCCGCTGCTGGTCCTGGTGCTGCTTCGCGCGCTCGCCCCCGACGCCGGGGCACGCGGGTGGCGGGCCGCGTGGACCGGCGGGCTGCTGCTCGCGGTGATGACGGCGTTCGTGCCGCTCGTGTGGGTCGTCGGCGCGGCGGCGGTGCTGGTGACAGGAGCCGTCCGGCGCCCGGTGCTGCCGCGGGCCGCCGCGGTCGTGCTCGTCCCGCCCGCGCTGCTGCTCCCGTGGCTGCCGACCCTCGTCGCTCGGCCGCAGCTGCTGCTGCTCGAGGCCGGCCTGCCGGGGCCCGGGCTCTCCGAGCGCGACCTCGGTGGCCTCGAGGTGCTGCTGCTGCACCCCGGCGGGCCCGGCCTGCCCCCGCTCGTCGCCGGTGCCGGGGTCCTGCTGGGCGCCCTGGCCGCCCTGCTGCGCCGGGACCATCGACGGGTGGTGCTCCTGGGCTGGCTGGTGGCCCTGGCCAGTCTCGCCGGAGCCCTCGCCCTGGCGCGCACCACCGTGTCCGCACCCACCCTGGAGGTCCCGGCCGCCCCGTGGCCGGGGGCGCTGATGCTGGTCGCCGGTGCCGCGCTCGTGGTGGTGGCGGTGGTCGGCGCCACCGGGGCCCGGGCCCGGGTCGCCGGCTCCAGCTTCGGATGGCGGCAGCCGGCCGCGCTGCTGGTGCTCGCCGCCGCCGTGGCCGCACCGGTGCTCGCGGCGGGCTGGTGGGCGGTCACCGGGGCGGGCGTCCCGCTCGAGCGGCGCGACCCGCTGCTGCTGCCGGCGTTCGTCGCCGCGGAGGGCGCCGAGCCGGCCCGCCCCCGGACGCTCGCCCTGCGGGTCCGGGACGACGGCCGGCTGGCCTACACCGTGCTGCGCTCCGACGGGCCGCGCACCGGGGACGCGGAGCTCGCCCCGGAGCCCGTCCCCGGGTTCGACGCGGCCGTCGCCGACCTGGCCTCGGGACGCGGGGGCGACTCGGCCGGCCGGCTCGTGCCGTACGGCATCCGGTTCGTCCTGCTCACCGGCCCGGACGACGGCCGGCTGGTGCGCGCGATCGACTCGGTGCCGGGGATCGTGCAGGTCAGCGGGCAGGACGACGCGCGGCTGTGGCGGATCGACCACCGGGTGGCCCGGCTGCGGGTCCTGGGTCCCGACGCCCCCGTCGTCGAGGCCGACGGCGCGCCGCCCCGGGCGCTCGCGCTGCCGGCCGGCCAGGTCGGCTCCCGGGCCCGGGTGCCCGACGGGGCGGCCGGTCGCCTGCTCGTCCTGGCCGACCCTGCGGACGACGGGTGGCGGGCGACGGTCGACGGCGTCCCGCTGCGGCCGGCCCGCTACGCCGGCTGGGCTCAGGCCTTCGAGCTGCCCGCCGAGGGCGGCCGGCTGTCGCTGACCTTCGCGCACGGGACACGCAGCGCCCTGCTGTGGACCCAGCTCGCGCTGCTGGTGCTCGTCGCGGTGCTGGCGCTGCCGCAGGCCGGCGCCCAGGTGGACGAGGAGCCCGACGGTGCCGACCTGCCCGACCTGCCCGACCTGCCCGACCTGCCCGACGTGACGCCCGGGGTGCGGTCGTGAGGCCGCCGCCCCGGCTGGTCGCGCGACTCGCCGCGCGCCCCGGCGCGGCCCTGGTGGCCGGGCTCGTGCTGCTGGCCGGGCTCGGTGTCACCGCCGACCTCACGGCGCCGGCGCCGGCACCGGCGGCGCCGGTCGGGTCGGCGGCCCGGCCCGAGGTGCCGGTCGCCCAGGCCACCGGGGTCTGCCCCGACCCGGCCGCCGACGACAAGACCGCGTCGCTGCTCAGCGTGGCGGCCCCCGGGCTGCCCGAGGGCACCGACGGGCCGGCCGTGGCGGCGGGCGGCGCCGGGTTCGCCCCGCTCACCCGCAGGCGGGCGGCTGGTTCCGCCGGTTCCGACGGTGCCGTCGGTGCCGTCGGTGCGACGTCGCGGTAGGCGCGTCCGGCACCGTCGCCGCGGCCGCCGACGGGGGGCCGCTGGTCGCCCGCGCCACCGGGGCCGCCGCGCCCGGGATGGCGGCCTCGCTGGTGACCACCAGCGCCGTCGAGGCCGCCCGCGGCCTCCTCGGGACGACCTGCGCGACCCCGGCCGGCGACTTCTGGTTCGTGGGCAGCGGGGCCGTGGTCGGCGAACGCGGCCGGGTGTACCTGAGCAACCCCGAGGCCGCGCCCGCCGTCGTCGACCTGAGCCTGTACGGGCCGGACGGGCCGCTGGATGCCCCTGCCGGCCGGGGCATCGCGGTCGCGGCCGGGGCCCAGGAGGTCGTCCTGCTCGACGCGCTGGCGCCGGGCACCTCGGTGCTCGCGGTCCACGTGCACGCGCGGACCGGCCGGGTCTCCGCCGCCGTCCGCGACCAGCAGATCGACGGGCTCACCCCGCGCGGTGCCGACTGGGTGCCCCCGGCCGCGGCGCCGGCCCGGCAGCAGCTGGTCGCCGGCGTGACCGGGGGCGCCGGGGAGCGGGTGCTGCAGGTCGTCGCGCCGGGGGAGTCCGACGCGATCGTCAAGCTGCGCCTGGTCACCGAGACGGGCTCCTTCGCCCCCGCCGGGCTCGACGTGCTCGAGGTCAAGGCGGGATCGGTGGCCGTCGTCGACCTGGCGGCGTACGCCGGCACCGACCCGGTGGCCGTGTCGCTGGACTCCGACGTCCCCGTCACGGCCGGCCTGCTGGCCCGCGCCACCGCGGAGCCGGTCGCCGGCTCCCCGGAGGTCGACCCGGGGGCCGGCGGGCTCACCGACGTGGCCTACACCTCGGCCGGGCGCCCGCTGCGCCCCGCGACCCCGGGCACCGTCGCCCAGGCGCGCACCGGCGAGGGCGTCACCAGCACCCTGATGCTCGCGACGAGCGGGGACGCGGCCACGGTGCGCGTCGCCCCGCTGGCGCCTGCCACGGGGACCGCGCTGGAGGTCCGGGTCCCCGCGACCAGCCAGGTGGTCCTCGACCTCGGCACGGTGAGCACCGCGGCGACCTTCGCCGTGACGGTCGTCCCGCTGCCCGGGTCCGGGCCGGTCTACGCGGTGCGCGCCCTCGCCCAGGCCGACGCCCGCGGGCCGCTGCTCACCACCGAGCCCGTCGAGCCGGGGCGCTTCACCGTCGCGGTCCCGCGCGTCCTGGCCGACCTCTCGACCGGCCTGCGCACGGCGGACTGACCGGCTAGGACGGGCCGTCGGCGTCGTGGTCCGGGTCGACGTCCTCGGGTGCCAGACCGAGCAGCTCGGCGACCGCCTCGACGACCACGGCGCGCACCAGGTCCTCCCGCGCGCGGACCCCGCGGGCCCGCGACTCCAGCGGGCGCCGGTGCAGCACGACCTGGGCTGCGCCACCCGCGTCCCCCTCCCCGGTGCCGGCGCGCAGGTGGAACAGCCGCACGTCCTCCACCTCCGGCGTCGGCACGTCCTCGACGTCCACCGTGACCCCGGCGAGCTCGGCGCCGAACCGGCGGCCCACCCGGGCGAACTCCTCCAGGGCCAGGTCGTGGAACCGCTCGGCGCGGCTGCGGGCGGCCGGTGTCCCGACCGGGAGCAGCGGTCCGCGCAGCCCGCGGCTGCGGCGGTCACGGCGGCGGCGGGTCGCCGGAGGCAGGCGTGGCACGGGTGCCAGCGTAGGGAGGCGGCCGGGCGCGGCGGCGACGGCGGGCGCGCGGGGCGCGTCGCTCCACGTCGATGACGGTCCCGGTCGCTACCGTTCGGGCGTGAGTCCTGTCCGACGCTGCTCCCGCACCGCGTGCGGCAAGGCTGCTGTCGCCACCCTCACCTACGTCTACGCCGACTCGACCGCGGTCCTGGGCCCGCTCGCGACCTACGCCGAGCCGCACTGCTACGACCTGTGCGTCGCGCACTCCGAGCGGCTCACCGCCCCGCGCGGCTGGGAGGTGCTCCGGCTCGCGCCGGACCCCGCCGACCTCGGGCCGACCAGTGACGACCTCGAGGCGCTGGCCGACGCGGTGCGGGAGGCCGCCCGCCCCGCGCCGGAGCGGGCGCCCGAGCCGATCGAGGTCGGCCGCCGCGGCCACCTGCGGATGCTCCGCAGCCCCGAGTAGCCCGAGCAGCACGGGGGCACGTGTCCGTTTTGTCGCGACACGCCGGAAAGTCAAGGATTCCGCGGGACCGGTCGATGCACCTGTTCGTCCTCGGGAGCCGCCGCACCCTGCCGGCCGGCGCCCGCGCACCACCTGTCATCGCCCATCCGAAGAGAGCAGCGTCCTCATGGCCCGCACCAGCACCGCCACCCGCACCGTGCACGTCCCCCTCGGCTCCCTGACCCAGCCCGGAGCCCGGTCCGGCGCCTCCTGCCGCGCCTGCGGCAGCGAGCGCGTCACGCGGATCGCCATGAACCTCACCGACGGGTCGCCGGTCGAGTTCACCTCCTGCCACCGCTGCGAGCACCGCACCTGGGCCGAGCAGGACAGCGCGCGGGCGCTGCCGGTCGCCCGCGTCCTGGACAAGACCCGCAAGGTCTGAGCGGCGCCGGCGCGCCGGTAGGCTCTGCGCCCGTGCCCGCCGCCCTCACCCGCGACCTGTCCGCCGTCGTCAAGGCCTACGACGTCCGCGGGCTGGTGCCCGAGCAGCTGGACGCCGAGGTCGCGCGGGCGCTCGGTGCCGCGTTCGTCCGGGTGGTCGAGGCCCGGGACGCGATCGTGGTGGGCCACGACATGCGCCCGTCGTCACCCGGGCTGGCCGAGGCGTTCGCGTCAGGCGCCACCTCGCAGGGCGTCGACGTCGTCGAGATCGGCCTGGCCTCGACCGACCAGCTCTACTACGCCAGTGGCAGCCTCGACCTGCCCGGCGCGATGTTCACCGCCAGCCACAACCCCGCGCAGTACAACGGCATCAAGCTGTGCCGGTCCGGGGCGCGCCCGGTGGGCCTGGACACCGGCCTGGCCGAGGTCCGCGACCTTGCTGCCGCCGGCGTCCCCGACCACGACGGGGCGCCGGGCACGACCAGCCGGCGCGACGTCCTGCCCGGCTACGCCGCCCACCTGAACGGCCTGGTCGACCTCACCGGCATCCGGCCGCTGAGGGTGGTGGTCGACGCCGGCAACGGCATGGCGGGACACACCGTGCCCACCGTGCTCGCCGGGCTGCCCCTCGACGTCGTCCCGATGTACTTCGAGCTCGACGGCACCTTCCCGAACCACGAGGCGAACCCGCTGGACCCGGCCAACCTCGTCGACCTGCAGGCCCGCGTCGTGGCCGAGGGAGCCGACATCGGGCTGGCCTTCGACGGCGACGCCGACCGGTGCTTCGTCATCGACGAGCGCGGCGAGCCCGTCTCCCCGTCGGCGGTCACCGCGCTGGTCGCGGTCCGTGAGCTCGCGAAGGACCCCGGGGCCACGGTGATCCACAACCTCATCACCTCCCGCGCGGTGCCCGAGATCGTGACCGAGCACGGCGGGCGGCCGGTGCGCACCCGGGTCGGCCACTCGTTCATCAAGGCCGAGATGGCCCGCACCGGCGCGGTCTTCGGCGGCGAGCACTCGGCGCACTACTACTTCCGCGACTTCTGGCGCGCCGACACCGGCATGCTGGCCGCCCTGCACGTCCTGGCTGCGCTGGGGGAGCAGGACCGCCCGCTGTCGGCGCTGGGCTCGGCCTACGAGCGCTACGTCGCCTCCGGCGAGATCAACAGCACCGTCGACGACCAGGCGTCGGCGACCGCGGCGGTCCGGGCGGCGTACGAGGGCCGCGCCGGTGTCACGATCGACGATCTCGACGGGCTGACCGTCGACGCGCCCGACTGGTGGTTCAACCTGCGGGCCTCGAACACCGAGCCGCTGCTGCGGCTCAACGTCGAGGCGGCCGACCGCCCGACGATGGAGCGGGTGCGCGACGAGGTGCTCGCCACGGTGCGCGGAGCAGCCGCGTCCGGTGACCCGGAAGGACGCTGACGAGGTGCAGCTCGACCCCCGCCTGCTGGAGATCCTGGCCTGCCCGCAGTGCCACGCGCCGCTGCGCGCCGACGAGGCGGCCGAGGAGCTCGTCTGCACGTCCGGGTCCTGCGGGCTGGCCTACCCGGTCCGCGACGACATCCCGGTGCTGCTCGTCGACGAGGCGCGCCGGCCGTGACGCCGGCGGACGACGCGGTCCTGGACGACCCGCAGGCGCTGCTCCGGCTCGACCCCGCCGAGATGCTGCGGGCGGTCGCGACCTCCGGGGCCCAGGTCCGCGAAGGACTGCTGGCGGTCGAGGACGACCACCTGGCGGCACTCGCCGCCGACGGCCGCCCGCGCGCCGTGGTGGTCACCGGCATGGGTGGCTCCGGGGTCGTCGGCGACGTGGTGGCCGCCGTGGCGGGGCAGGGCTGCCCGGTCCCGGTGGTGGCCAACCGTGCCCACCAGCTGCCGGGATGGGTCGGACCGCTCGACCTGGTCGTGTCGGTGTCCTGCTCCGGGAGCACCGAGGAGACCCTCGCGGCCACCGAGGCGGCCGTGCGCCGGGGCGCGCGGCTGGTCACCGTGGGTGCGGCCGGGTCGCCGCTGGCCGCCATGTCGGCCGAGGCCCGCGCCGTGCACCTGCCGGTCGACGCGCAGGGGCGGATGCCGCGCGCGAACCTCTGGGCCCTGGCCGTGCCCGCGCTGCTCACGCTCTCGGCCGTCGGGCTGGCCGAGGTCCCGCGCGCGATGCTGGCGTCGCTGGCCGACCAGCTGGACGCCGTCGCCGAGCAGTGCGCCCCGGGCGTCGCGAGCATCGACAACCCCGCCAAGGGCCTGGCCCTCGAGCTGGCCGGCTCGCTGCCCTACGTGTGGGGTGCGTCCGACGTCGCGTCGGTCGCGGCGCTGCGGTTCGCCTGCCAGCTCGCCGAGAACGCCAAGTACCCGGCGGTCCACGGTTCGCTGACCGAGGTGCACCACAACCAGGTGGTCGCCCTCGCCGGCGCGTTCGGCGCACTGGCCGGAGACGACGGCGACGACCTGTTCCGCGACCGGGTCGACGACGGCCCGCCGTGGCCGCGGATGCGGCTCCTGCTGCTGCGTGACACCGACGAGCTGGCACCGGTGGCCGCGACGCGCCGACGCCTCGGTGTCGCTGGCCGAGCGCTACGGCGTGCCGTCGGGCCGGCTGCGCGCGTCCGGCGACCACCCGCTGCTGCGGCTGGCGAGCCTGGTGGCCCCGCTGGACTTCGCCAGCGTCTACCTCGCCCTCCTCCAGGGCGTCGACCCGACGCCGATCGAGCCGATCGACGTGCTCAAGGGCACGGCGGCCGGCGGCCGGGGTGCCGCATGAGCGCCGTCGGGCGGCAACAAGGCGATCATCGCGGCGCTGATCGCGAACCTCGGCATCGCGGTCACCAAGTTCGTCGCCTTCCTGCTGACCGGCTCGTCGTCGATGCTGGCCGAGTCCATCCACTCGGTGGCCGACTCGGGCAACCAGGGCCTGCTCCTCGTCGGCGGCCGGCGGGCCCGCCGGCTCGCGACGCCGGAGCACCCGTTCGGCTACGGCCGCGAGCGCTACATCTACGCCTTCATCGTGGCCATCGTGCTGTTCAGCGTCGGCGGCCTCTTCGCGCTGTACGAGGGCTGCCACAAGCTGCAGCACCCGGAGTCGATCGACTCCTGGCAGTGGGTCCCGGTCCTGGTCCTGGTCGTCGCCATCGGGCTGGAGTCCTACTCGTTCCGGACCGCGATCGTGGAGTCCAACCACGTGCGCGGCGACCTGACCTGGGTGCAGTTCGTCCGCCGCGCGAAGGCGCCGGAGCTGCCCGTGGTCCTGCTCGAGGACCTCGGGGCGCTCGTCGGCCTCGTGCTCGCGCTCGCGCGGCGTCAGCCTGACCCTGGTGACCGACGACGGCATGTGGGACGGCCTCGGCACGGTGTGCATCGGCGTCCTGCTGGTCGTGATCGCCGTCGTGCTCGCGGTCGAGACCAAGAGCCTGCTGCTCGGCGAGGGTGCCGCGGTCGACGCGCAGCGCCGCATCGAGGCCGCCCTGCGCGGCGACGACGGGCAGCTGCGCATCATCCACATGAGGACGCTGCACCTCGGCCCGGAGGAGCTGCTCGTCGCGGCCAAGATCGCCGTCCCGCCCACCGACAGCGCGGCCGAGGTCGCCGAGGCCATCGACGCCGCGGAGCAGCGGGTCCGGGCGGCCGTGCCGATCGCCCGGGTGATCTACCTCGAGCCGGACATCGAGCGTCCCGCGTCCCCCGCGTCCGACCCCGGGGGATTCGAGGATCAGGCTCCGGCGCGGTAAGGTGGCGGTGGAGTTTCGGCGTCACTGATGGTTGGCCCTGAGGGGCCGCGCCGGGCAGATCCAGCAGGCCGGACCCTTCCGCCTGCGCGCCACGAGCACCAGCACCCCGCGTGCCGGTGCCGGGCGACGCCCGATGCCCGATGCCCGCCAACGTCCAGGGACCGCCCGGCGCAGTCCCTAGTGGGGAGTCACCCGTATGAGCACCACCCTCAAGCCCGGCGACTACAAGGTCGCCGACCTGTCGCTCGCCGAGTTCGGCCGCAAGGAGATCCGCCTCGCCGAGCACGAGATGCCCGGCCTGATGGCGCTGCGCGAGGAGTTCGGCGCGAGCCAGCCGCTGGCCGGCGCCCGGATCGCCGGGCTCGCTGCACATGACCATCCAGACCGCCGTCCTGATCGAGACCCTGGTCGCGCTCGGCGCCGACGTCCGCTGGGTCTCCTGCAACATCTTCTCCACCCAGGACCACGCCGCCGCCGCGGTCGTCGTCGGCCCGGACGGCACCGTCGACGCCCCCGCCGGCGTCCCGGTCTTCGCCTGGAAGGGCGAGACGCTGGAGGAGTACTGGTGGTGCACCGAGCAGATGCTCACCTGGCCGGACGGCGAGGGCCCGAACATGATCCTCGACGACGGTGGCGACGCCACCCTGCTGGTCCACAAGGGCACCGAGTTCGAGGCGGCCGGCGCCGTGCCGCGACCACCGACGACGACTCCGAGGAGTACGCGGTCATCCTCGACCTGCTGCGGGCCTCGCTCGCGCCGACGACCGAAGTACACCCGGATCGGCGCCGGCATCAAGGGCGTCACCGAGGAGACCACCACCGGCGTCCACCGGCTCTACGAGATCGCCAAGGCCGGCGCGCTGCTCTTCCCGGCGATCAACGTCAACGACTCGGTCACCAAGAGCAAGTTCGACAACAAGTACGGCAGCCGGCACTCGCTGATCGACGGCATCAACCGCGCCACCGACGTCCTGATCGGCGGCAAGGTCGCCGTCGTGCTCGGCTACGGCGACGTCGGCAAGGGCTGCGCCGAGTCGCTGCGCGGCCAGGGCGCCCGCGTCATCGTCACCGAGATCGACCCGATCTGCGCGCTGCAGGCGGCGATGGACGGCTACCAGGTCGCCACGCTCGAGGACGTCGTCGAGACCGCCGACATCTTCATCACCGCGACCGGCAACAAGGACATCATCACCGCCGAGGACATGGCCCGGATGAAGCACCAGGCGATCGTCGGCAACATCGGCCACTTCGACAACGAGATCGACATGGCCGGCCTCGCCCGCACCCAGGGCGTGCGTCGCAACACGATCAAGCCGCAGGTCGACGAGTGGGTCTTCGCCGACGGCCACTCGATCATCGTGCTGTCCGAGGGCCGGCTGCTGAACCTCGGCAACGCCACCGGTCACCCGAGCTTCGTGATGTCGAACTCGTTCGCGAACCAGACGATCGCCCAGATCGAGCTGTTCACCAAGAACGACGAGTACGAGAAGCAGGTCTACGTGCTGCCGAAGCACCTGGACGAGAAGGTGGCCCGGCTGCACCTCGACGCGCTCGGCGTCCGGCTCACCGAGCTGACCAAGGAGCAGGCCGAGTACATCGGCGTCGACGTGGAGGGCCCGTACAAGCCGGACCACTACCGCTACTGAGCGACCCGCACGACCGCTGACGGCGACGATCCCCCTCCGGGGGGTCGTCGCCGTCCGGCGTCAGGGCCCGGCTGGACCCCCGGCCCGGGCGCCCTCGTCACCGCTGACGATCGCGGTGGCGATGTCGCGCAGCTTGCGGTTGAGCCGCTGTGAGGCCTTGCTCAGCATCGTGAACGCGTCGTCCTGCGTGATCCCGTGCGTGGCCATGAGGATCCCCACGGCCGCCCCGATCTCACGGTTGGTGGCCAGCCCCTCCTGGAGCTGGTCGGCGCGCAGCGAGTGCCGGGTCCCCGAGAGGGCGACGGAGGCGAACGACGCGAGGATGGCCGCGGTCTGCACCGCCTCGTCGTCGAAGGCGTCGGGGCTGTCGGAGAACACGTTGAGCGCGCCGTCGCGGTGGCCGTCGTCGACCAGCGGCACGCCCATGGTGGCGCGGACCGGCGTCTGCGCGACGATCAGCTCGGCCAGCCTGGGCCACCGGCTCGACCGGGTGATGTCGTTGTCGACCTGGATCACGCCGTCGGTGCTGGCCTCCAGGCACGGCCCCTCGCCGACGTCGTTCTGCATCTTGTCGATCAGCCGCATGACGTCATCGGTCGCGGCTGCGCTGCGGAACGTGTCGCCGTCGAGGACTCCGATCGCGGCGCGGTCGCAGCCGGGGATGAGCTCGACGGCGGCGTCGACGACGATCTGGTGCACCTCGTCGGCGCTTCGTCCTTCGCGCAGCCGCTGTGCCAGCACGGCGAACTGCTCCTGCGGGGTCAGGCCGCTGGTCATGGTGGGGTGCCCCTCACGGGTCGATCACGCTCAGTGGGCCGGCTGTGCCGCCCCTCCGCTGGACCGACGACCTGAACTGTAGTCCTGATCACGCGGGCGGGGAGAACGGCCGCTCCTCGGTGGCTGGCGGCGGGGGAGCAGCGGCCGGGCCGGGCGCCGCCGAGGGGCCGGGCGGCCCCGGGGGATGGGGTGGCCCCCAGCCGGCGCCGGCCAGCCGGGCCGCCTCGCGCCGCCGTCGCTCGGCGAGCACCGCCGCCACGACGGCCCACGCCGGGACGCCCGCGGGGGGCGGGGGGGCGACCACCTGGGCCAGTGCGCCGGCGAGGCGGGAACCCATCCGCTCCCGCACCTCCGGTGACAGCTCGGCCGCGCGGCCGAGGAACTGGCGCGCCTCCAGCGCGAGGTCGTCCGGGACCCGCGAGAGGTCGAGCCCGTGGGCCCAGCCGGCGAGCTGCGGGGGCATCGGGGTGACCTGCGCCGCCCGGACCGGGACCCGCTCGTGCACGACGACGGTGCCGGCGAGGAAGTCGCCCAGCCGCCGGCCCTGCGCCGACGCGAGGGAGGTGATGAGGGCGATCGAGCCGAAGGACGCCCAGATCTCCACCACTCCGAGCAGCCCGCGCACCAGCGCGTGCCGGAACCGGACCGGCCCGCCGTCCTCCCGCACCACCCGCAGCCCGAGGGCGAGCTTGCCCGGCGAGCGCCCGCGGCTCAGCGTCTCCCAGGCGACCGGGTAGCCGACGACGACGGCGAGGAAGAACACCAGCCCGATGGCCGCGGCGAGCGCGTCGTCGACGACCGCGGTCGCACCGGTCACGACGAAGGTGCCGCCCACCAGCAGCAGGCCCTGCGCGACGAGGTCCAGCGCGAGGGCGAGCGCCCGGCTGGCCAGCCGGGCCAGCCTCAGGTCGAGGACGACCGCCTCGCCCGTGACGACGTCACCGGTACCGGGGTCGGCCACGCGTCCCCCTCCCGCTCAGGGTGCTCCGGCAGGGGTAGCCGGACGCAGCACACTACTGTCGTCGGCACCGGTCGGCGGGGGAGGTGGCAGGTGGACGTCGATGCCTACGTCGCGGCGCACCGCGACGAGTGGGCCCGCCTGGAGCAGCTCCTGCGACGCTCCGGTCGCGGCCCGCGCCGCCGCGACCACCTCGACGGGGCCGAGGTCGACGAGCTGGTCGGCCTGTACCAGCGCACCGCCACGCACCTGTCGGTGGTGCGGTCCGCCTCGCCCGACCCGGCGCTGGTGGGGCGGCTCTCGACCCTCGTCGCGCGGGCCCGGAGCGCGGTGACCGGGTGCGCAGTCGCCCGCCTGGGCCGACGTCGCGCGGTTCTTCGTCGTGTCGTTCCCGGCCGCGCTGTACCGCAGCTGGCGGTGGTGGGCCGTGGTCGGCGTGGCGTTCGGGCTCGTCGGGCTCGTCGTGGGCGCCTGGGTCGCCGGTGACCCCGCGGTGCAGGCCAGCATCGCCGCGCCCGACCAGATCCGGCAGCTCGTGGAGCGCGACTTCGAGGAGTACTACTCCTCGGCCCCGGCCGGGTCGTTCGCCGCGCAGGTCTGCACCAACAACGCCTGGGTGTCGGCGCTGGCCCTCGCACTCGGCGTCTTCCTGCTCCCCGTGGTCTGGGTGCTCTGGCAGAACGCCCTCAACGTCGGGATCGCCGGCGGCCTGATGGCGGCCAACGACCGGCTCGGGCTGTTCTTCGGACTGATCCTGCCGCACGGCCTGCTCGAGCTCACCTGCGTGTTCGTGGCCGCGGGCGCCGGACTGCGCCTGGGCTGGTCGTGGGTCGACCCCGGGACCCGCACCCGGGCGCGGGCGCTGCGCGAGGAGGGCCAGGCGGCCGGGGCGCTGGCGCTCGGCCTGGCCGCGACGCTGGCCGTGTCGGGGGTGGTGGAGGCGTTCGTGACGCCGTCCGGGCTGCCGACCTGGGCCCGGATCGGCATCGGCGCGTCGCTGTGGCTCTCCTTCCTCGCCTACGTCGTGGTGCTCGGGGGCCGCGCCGTGCGGGCCGGCGAGATCGGCGACCTGCGGGGATCGGGCGCCACGGACGTCGCGCCCACCGCCGGCTGACCGGCGACCGCGCGGGCGCCGTCAGAGCCGGCCGGCTGCCTTGAGCGCGAGGTAGCGGTCGGCCAGGGCCGGCGCCAGGCCACCCGGACCGCTGTCGACGACCTCGACGCCGCGCCGGGCCAGCAGCTCGCCGACCCGGCGGCGGTCGGCGCGCGCGCGTTCGGCCGCCGCCGCCGCGTAGACCGCCGACGCCTCGCCGCGGCCCGCGGCCAGCTCGCGCACCCGCGGGTCGGCGACCGAGGCGAGCACCACCTGGTGCCGGTGGACCAGTGGTCCGAGCGCGGGGAGCAGACCCTCCTCCACCGGTGCCGCGTCGAGGGCGGTGAGCAGCACGACCAGGCTGCGCCGGGACGGCCCGGCGAGCACGGCCCGCACCATCCCGGTGTAGTCGGGCTCGACCAGCGCCGCCTCCAGCGGTGCCATCGCCTGGACCAGCGCCGGCAGCAGGCCGGCCGACGACTCGCCCTGCACCCGGGCGCGCACGGCCCGGTCGTAGGCGAGCAGGTCGACCCGGTCGCCGGCCCGGGACGCCAGCGCCGCGAGCAGCAGGGCCGCGTCCATCGCCTCGTCCAGCCGGGGGGCGTCGCCGACCCGGGCGGCGGCGGTCCGGCCGCAGTCGAGCAGCAGCAGGACCCGCCGGTCGCGCTCCGGCCGCCAGGTGCGGACCATGACGTCGGCCGCGCGCGCCGACGCCCGCCAGTCGATCGAGCGGACGTCGTCGCCGGGGACGTACTCCCGCAGCGAGTCGAACTCGGTGCCCTGGCCGCGGACCCGGACCGCGGCCCGGCCGTCCAGCTCGCGCAGCCGGGCCAGCCGCGAGGGCAGGTGGCGCCGGGACGTGAAGGGCGGCAGGACCCGGACCCGCCACGGCACCCGGTGCGAGCCCTGCCGCGCGGCCAGCCCGAGCGGGCCGTACGAGCGCACGGTGACGGGTCCGGCCGGGCGGTCGCCGCGGCGGGTGGGGCGCAGGTGGGTCACGACCCGGCGCGCCTCGCCGGCCGGGACGTCGAGCGGGTGGCGCTGCCGGACCGCCCCGGCGCTGGGGGGCCAGGCGTCGCGCAGCCGGCCGCGGACCCGGCGCCCGCCGGGGTTGGCGACGGTGAGCCGGACCGTCGCCGGCTCACCCAGCCGCACCGTGAGGTCGCCGTCGCGGGTGACGACCAGGCGGCGCACCGGCGCGGCCAGCGCGACGTCGACGGCGACCAGGACCACGAGGGCGAGTGTGACCAGCAGCAGCCCGGCGGCGCTCGGGACGAGGGCGCCCACGACCACGGCCGCGGCCAGCGCCAGCAGCCCGAGCCGACCGGTCAGCGCCATCGGTCAGCGGGGCACCGGGACGGTGGCCAGCACGCCCTCGAGCACCGCCTCCGGCGTCACGCCCTCGAGCTCGGCCTCGGGCCGCAGCTCGACGCGGTGCCGCAGCGCCGGCCGGGCCAGCGCCTTGACGTCGTCGGGGGTGACGTAGTCGCGACCGGACAGCCAGGCCCAGGCCCGGGCCGCCGACATGAGAGCGGTCGCGCCGCGCGGCGAGACGCCGAGCTGCAGCGACGGCGAGTCGCGGGTGGCCCGGGCCAGGTCGACGACGTAGCCGACCACCTCGGGTGCGAGGGTCACCCGGCGCACCGCCGCGCGGCCCGCGTCGAGGTCGGCCAGGCCGGCGACCGGCCGGACCCCGGCGGCCGCCAGGTCCCGCGGGTCGAAGCCCTCGGCGTGGCGGGTCAGCACCTGCACCTCGTCCTCGCGGGGCGGCAGCGGCATCGTCAGCTTGAGCAGGAAGCGGTCCAGCTGCGCCTCGGGCAGCGGGTAGGTGCCCTCGTACTCGACCGGGTTCTGCGTGGCGACCACGACGAACGGGTCGGGCAGCGGGCGGGGCTCGCCCTCGACCGACACCTGCCGCTCCTCCATCGACTCGAGCAGCGCGGCCTGGGTCTTGGGCGGCGTCCGGTTGATCTCGTCGGCCAGCAGCAGGTGGGTGAAGACGGGCCCGGGACGGAACGAGAACTCCGACGAGCGGGCGTCGTAGACCAGCGAGCCGGTGATGTCGCCGGGCATGAGGTCGGGGGTGAACTGCACCCGCTTCGTGTCCAGGGACAGTGCCGCGGCCAGGCTGCGGACGAGCAGGGTCTTGGCGACGCCGGGCACGCCCTCGAGCAGCACGTGGCCGCGGCAGAGCAGGGCGATGACCAGGCCGGTGACGGCGGCGTCCTGGCCGACCACGGCCTTGCCGACCTCGCGGCGCAGCGCGTGCAGCGCCTCGCGGGCCTGCTCGCCCGAGGCGTCCGGCCGGCCGGTGCTCGTCCCCGCGTCGGTCATGGTCGGCCTACCTCTCTCTCCAGGTCGTCCAGGTCGTCGGCGAGGCGCACCAGGGCCGCGTCGTCGGCCGGTGCGGCACCGTACAGGAGCGTCGCGACGTCGGGGGACGGCCGCGACGACCGGCCGGAGACCGCGGCGACCACGGCGGCGGGCTCGGCGCGGCGCGGCAGGCCGAGGGCGGGCACCAGCCGCGCGAGCGCGGCCACGCGCAGCGCCTGGCCGGCCCGGTCCCGGGCCCCGGCGCGCCGGTAGAGCCGGCCCCGCCCCTCCACGGTCTCGGCCGCCCGCACGAGCACCGGCAGCGGCTCGGCGACGACCGGTCCGAGTCGGCGGGCCCGCCACAGCGCGAGCACCAGCACGGCGACGGCGAGCTGGCCCAGGCCCCACCAGACACCCTCGGGCACCAGGGAGTACAGCGACTGCTGGGCGCCTTCCGGGACGTCGGAGGCGGACGGGAGGTACCAGACCAGGCGGTCGGTGCCGCCCAGCAGCCCGACCGCCAGCGCAGCGTTGCCCTCGTCGTCCAGGCGCTCGTTCGTGAGCGGCGAGCCGGTCCCGAGGAGGGTGACGCGCTGCCCGTCGGTGCTGCCCTGCACGAGGGACGGGCGGCCGTCCCGGGAGTAGCAGCGGTCGCCACCGGCCAGCGCCGACCCGTCCACGTCGTACGCGACCGCACCGGAGTCGGCCCGGCCGGCGCGCTGCGCGGCCGCGAGCCGGCACCCCGGCCCGCGGACGCCGGGGTCGGCCGGGACGGCCCGCGCGCCGGGCACCCAGCGCTCGGGGAGCGTCGTCGACACGAGCACGAGGTCGGCCCCGGTGCCGCGGGCGGCCTCGACCTGCCGGTCGGCGAGCAGGTCCGGGTCGACGACGAGCAGCGTGTCGCCACCGGCCGCCGCGCGGGCGGCGCCGGCGCTGGTGGTGACCAGGTCCACCTGCACCCCCTGGTCGTCGAGCAGCTCGGCCACGGCCCGCGCGCCCCCTGGTGCCGCCGACCCCGGGTCGAGGCGGGGCGACCCCCCGCCGCCGGTCGCCAGCGCCAGCAGCAGGCCGGCGACGAGCACCACCCCGGCCACCACGACCGGTCCGCGGGCGGCGCGCCACAGGTCACGCGCGCTCGGGTCGGTGGAGGTCCGGGGCGCGGTGCCGGGTGTCACGGGCGGGACCCGACCGACTGTGGACGGGCGGCGCGCACCTTCTGGTCCAGGTCGCGCAGCGCCGCGTCCGACCCGGCGTCGGCCGCCCGGCCGCCGTACCAGACGTCGTCGAACAGCCGCGCCGCCCGGCGCAGGTCCGCCGCGCAGGAGGGCAGCGCGGCGCCGGCCTCGGCGGCCGCCTCGTCGGCGGTGCGACCGGGCCGTTCGTCGAGGACCGCGCGCTCCTCCAGCGACCGGATGACCGCACGCAGGCGTTCGCGCACCGCACCGGCCCAGTCCCCCCGGGCCGCGTGCGCGTCCGCCGCGGCCCGGTGCTCGGCAGCGCTGCGCGGGCGGCCGCCGAACAGGGCCAGGTCGCCGGCGGCCCTCGTCGCGAGCGGCCCGACCCTGAGCCGGACCGCGACCCCGGCGGCCACGACGAGCAGCACCAGGACCACGAGCCAGCCCGGCCCGCCGGGGGTCGCGCCGACCACCTGGTCGAGCAGCTCCCCGGCGCGTCCGAGCAGCCAGCGGACCAGCCGCTCGGCCCAGCCCTGGCTGCTGGTCGCGGTAGACCTGCCGGGACAGCTCCTCCCGGGCCAGGCGGGCCGCCTCCTCGCGGCCCAGCTCGACCGGGGCCGTGGCGATCACGAGTAGGGCAGCGGGCGGTCCGTCGCCGGGTCGGCGCCGGAGCCCCCCGGCCCCGCGAGGCCGGCGGCGCGGACCAGCTCGAGGTCGAGCGCCTCACGGCGCATCCGCCGGTCGACGTACAGCAGAGCGGTCGCGACGGCCGTGAACGGCCAGGTCACCATCGCCGCGAGGATGGTCCCGACCGAGGTCACCAGCAGCGGGCCGAGGGTGAAGATGTTGCCGTCGCCGCCGCCGACGGTCGCGAGGCCCACCGCCGCAAGCGAGAACGGTGTGCCCAGGATCCCGCTGAGCACCTGGGCGATGACGTTGACGAGCAGCAGGATCCCGAACGTGCGCCACCAGGCACCGGCCACCAGCGACCGCGACCGCCGCAGCGACGCGACCACCCGTTGCCGCTCGAGGACGATCGCCGGAGGCGCCAGGGCGAAGGCGGTGTAGACGTACACGACCGCGACGACCAGGACCAGGCCTCCGACGGCGAGCGCCGACCCGGTGGCGATGCCCGGCGCATCGGTGAGGGCGAGCACCACGCCGGGAGCCAGGCAGGCGACCAGCAGGCCGAGCGAGATCAGCACGATGAGACCCGTGACCCCGAGCAGCGCCGGGATCCGCGGCCGGGCCTGGGCCCAGGCCTCGCGGGTGGAGATGGGCCGGCCGAGGACGGCCTGGCTCACCGCGGCGGTGAGCACGCCGGTCAGCACGATGACCGCGATCACGGTGACGAGGCCCTGGACGAGCGCGCTGGTGATCGTGCTGGCCGCGACCGTGAGGTCGGCCTCCGCGGACGAGGTCCCGGAGAAGCCGAAGTCGGTCTGCCCGGCGTCGTGCAGCAGCGCCCAGGTCAGCGGGATCGTGAGCAGCTGGGTGACGGCCGCGACCACCGCCGACAGGCCGAGCATGATCCGCCAGTGGGTGCGCATCGCGGCGATGGCGCCGTCGAGGATCTCGCCCACACCGAGCGGCCGGAGGGGCACGATGCCCGGCTTCGGCGGCGGCGGGGGCGGTGGCGGGAACCCGGGGGAGACCCCGTACCCCGGTGCTGCTGCGGGGGCCGGGGCCTGCCAGCCCTGCTGCTGCCAGCCGTAGGCCGGGCCCTGCGCGGGCGGCTGCTGGGGCGCCCAGCCCGGCGGGACGGGGGTGCTCGGCGCCCGGGGGTCCTCGGGGCGGGGCCAGCCCCCCGGCTGCTCGTCGCTCACCGGGCCATCGTCGCACGCCGGTCCGGACGTCCCGCGGCGTTGCCCGCGCCTGCCCGCATCTTCTCCGGCGGGATGCCACGATGAGCACATGAAGGGACGCGTGCTCATCGTCGACGACGACACCGCGCTGGCCGAGATGCTCGGCATCGTGCTGCGCGGCGAGGGCTACGAGCCGTCGATGTGCTCCGACGGCGACCAGGCGCTCGCCGCGTTCCGTGAGCACAAGCCGGACCTGGTGCTGCTCGACCTCATGCTCCCGGGGACCGACGGCATCGACGTGTGCCGGGCGATCCGGGCCGAGTCAGGCGTCCCGATCGTCATGCTGACGGCGAAGACCGACACCATCGACGTCGTCGTCGGGCTGGAGTCCGGGGCCGACGACTACGTGATGAAGCCCTTCAAGCCCAAGGAGCTCGTCGCCCGCATCCGGGCCCGGCTGCGGCGTACCGAGGAGCCGGCCCAGGAGCTGCTGGAGATCGGCGACCTCGTCATCGACGTGGCCGGACACTCGATCAAGCGCGACGGCGTCCCGATCGCCCTCACCCCGCTGGAGTTCGACCTGCTGGTGGCCCTGGCGCGCAAGCCGTGGCAGGTCTTCACCCGCGAGGTGCTGCTCGAGCAGGTGTGGGGCTACCGCCACGCAGCCGACACCCGCCTGGTCAACGTCCACGTCCAGCGGCTGCGCTCCAAGATCGAGCGCGACCCCGAGAACCCGGAGGTCGTGGTCACCGTGCGCGGCGTCGGGTACAAGGCGGGACCGGCCTGACCGTTCCCCCTGCCTCCCTCGGCTCCGACCGCCCGCCGGGCGTCGCGACCTGGGCGCGCCGCGCTGTCCGGCGCCGGTGGCGTCGCGCCGTGGCCCTGTGGCGGCGGTCGCTGCAGCTGCGGGTCGTGACCACGACCACGGTGTTCTCGCTGATCGCCATCGCCGTGCTCGGCACGGTGCTCATGACGCGGGTGCGCGACGGCCTGCTCGAGTCCAAGGTCCAGGCCGCGCTGGACGAGGGGTCGACCGGTGCCCGGTCCTCGCAGGAGGCGCTCAACTCGGCCGACGTCAGCGAGCCCGGCGCCTACGACACGCTCGTACCGGACCTGGTCCGCCAGCTCGCCCGCGGCGGCGGGGCCGCCGGGTCGCGACAGGTCGTCCTGCTCCGCGGCCCGGACGTCTCCGACCCCCGGGCGCCGTTGAGCCGCAGCTCGTTCGCGGTCGACCCCGACGCCGTGCCCGACGCGCTGCGCGAGCAGATCGCCCGCAACCCGGCGCAGCAGTGGACCTACACCGCGACCTCCCGCTCGTTCGGCGGTGACGTGCCGGCCGTCGTGGTGGGGGCCCCGGTGGTGGTGCCCAGCTTCGGGACCTACGAGCTGTACTTCCTCTTCCCGCTGGACAAGGAGGCCGACACCCTCGACCTGGTGCGCAACGCGCTGCTGCTGGCGGCTCTCGGGCTGGTGATCCTCGTCGGCGGCATCGCGTTCCTGGTCACCCGCCAGGTGGTGACGCCGGTGCGGATGGCCGCCCGCATCGCGGAGCGGCTCTCGGCCGGCCGGCTCGAGGAGCGCATGCGGGTCCGCGGGGAGGACGACCTGGCCCGGCTGGCCGCGTCGTTCAACAGGATGGCGAGCAGCCTCCAGCGCCAGATCCGACAGCTCGAGGACCTCTCCCGGGTGCAGCGCCGGTTCGTCTCGGACGTGTCCCACGAGCTGCGCACGCCGCTGACGACGGTGCGGATGGCGGCCGACGTCCTGCACGAGGCCCGGGCCGACTTCGACCCTGCCGTCGAGCGCAGCGCCGAGATCCTCCAGGCCCAGCTCGACCGGTTCGAGGCGCTGCTGGCGGACCTGCTCGAGATCAGCAGGTACGACGCCGGCGCGGCGCTGCTCGAGGCCGACCCGGTCGACCTGCGGGGTGTCGCGGCTACCGTGATCGAGGCCATGGCGCCGCTGGCCGAGCGGAAGGGCAGCACCCTGGAGCTGGTCGCCCCGGGCTCCGCCTGCACGGCCGAGGTCGACGCCCGGCGGATCGAGCGGATCCTGCGCAACCTGGTCGCCAACGCCATCGAGCACGGCGAGGGCCGCCCGGTGAAGGTGTTCGTCGCCGCCGACGACCACGCCGCCGCCGTCGCCGTCCGCGACCGGGGGATCGGCCTCGCGGCCGAGGACGTCGGCATGGTGTTCAACCGGTTCTGGCGGGCCGACCCCGCGCGAGCGCGCACCACCGGCGGCACCGGGCTCGGCCTGTCCATCGCCCTGGAGGACGCCCACCTGCACGGTGGCTGGCTGCAGGCCTGGGGCGAGCCCGGCGACGGCTGCCAGTTCAGGCTCACGGTCCCCCGTCAGGTCGGGAGCGAGCTCCAGGGCTCGCCGATCCCGCTGGAGCCCGCCGACTCGCTGCGCCGCAGCCGGCCGCTGTCGGTCGGGCAGCCGTACCGCCGGATCCGCACCCCCGGCGGTGTCGATGTCTGAGCGCCGGGGGTGCGGGGTGCGCCGGGCGCGCCGGGCGCTCCTGCTGCTGCCCGTGGTGGTCGCGATGACCGGCTGCGCGACCATCCCCACGTCCGGTCCGGTGCGGGCCGCCCGCGACGACCTCCGGCTGGAGCGTGGCGCCGACGTGGTCCCGTTCATCGGTGTCCCGCCGCGTCCCGGCGCCAGCCCGCAGGACGTGGTGGCGGGCTTCCTCTCCTCGAGCGCGGACTTCCAGAACGACCACGCGGTGGCCCGTGAGTACCTCACGCCGACGGCCCGCCAGCGCTGGCGGGCGCAGGCCGGCACCGTCGTCTACGACCAGGCCCCGTCGCCCGCCTCCCTGGACGGGGCGCCGGGCGCGCTGCCCAGCGGGGTCGAGGGCGAGGTCGTCACCGTCACCGCCGAGGGCACCGAACGCGGCCGGATCGCCGCCGACGGCCGGTTCACCCGGTCGGCGCCGGACACCCCTCTCGCCCGGCCGTTCCAGCTCGAGCGGGTCGGCGCGGAGTGGCGGATCTCGCAGCTCGAGGACGGCCTGCTGCTGACCAGCTCCGAGGTGAGCGAGACCTACCGGCCGGTGACGCTGTACTTCCTCGCGCCACGGGCGAGCACGCTGGTCCCGGACGTCGTCCTGCTTCCCGAGCTGCCCGGGCTCACCACCAAGATCGTCGCCCGGCTGCTGCGCGGGCCCACGACGCCGCTCCGGGGGGCTGCCGTCACCGCGATCCCCGAGGGGACCGCCCTCGAGGTGCCCTCGGTGCCGGTGCGCGACGGGGTGGCCACCGTGCGGCTGGACGAGGTCGCGCTGCAGGCCGACGACGAGGCCCGCGAGCAGCTGTCGGCCCAGCTCGTCTGGACCCTCAAGCAGCTGCCCAGCGTGCTGCGGATCCGGATCATGGCGGGCGGCGAGGACCTCGCGGTCGCCGGGGTCGCGGCCGAGCAGCCACGCGTCGCGTGGCCGCAGTACGACCCTGACCTGCTCCCCGCCACGCCCACCGCCTTCGCCGTGGTCGACGGCCAGGTCGGCCGCTACCTCGACGAACGGTTCACCGTGGTCGACGGCGACGGCGGGGCGGAGCAGCCGGCGCTGCGGTCACCGGCCGTGTCGCTCGACGGGCAGCGCCTCGCGGCGGTCAGCAGCGACGGGAGCACGGTCTCGGTGGGCCGGATGACCGTCGGGGGGACGCTGGACGCGCGGATCCGGGGGACCGACCTGGCCGCCCCCTCGTGGGACCGCGACAACAACCTGTGGGTGGTCGACCGGTCGAACGGGCAGCTGCTCTACCTGGCCAACGGCGCCGACGAGGCCATCGCGGTCGCCGTGCCCGACGGACCGGGCGGCCGCCTCCCCACGTCGGTGGCGGTCGGTCGCGACGGGGCACGGGTGGCGCTGGTCTTCGGCACCGGACGCGGTGCGCGGCTCCTGATCGGCGGCGTCTCGCGGATCAGCACGGCCGAGGGCGACGACCAGGTGTCGGTGGTCGACGTCGCGGAGCCGGTCCCCGGGCTGCGCGCCGTCCTCGACGCGGGCTGGGCCGACGCGACCCACCTGGTCGCCCTGGGCAGCGTCGAGGGCGCCGAGCCGCGTCCGTACGTGCTGGGGGTCGACGGGTACGAGGTCCGCGACGTCGCGCCCCTGCCCGGAGCCGTCACGGTCACGGCCGCCCCGCCGCAGACAGCGCAGGGACCGCCGCTGGTCGTGGGCACCGCGGACGGGCAGCTGGCCGAGTTCACCTCGAGCCGGGGGTGGGTGCTCCTCGGTCCGGGGACCGACCCCGCCTACCCGGGCTGACCGCCCCTGACCGGTCGTCCACCCGGCCGCGTCGTCCACAGGGCCGCGTCGTCCACAGGGCCGCGTCGTCCACGGATCCGTCGCGCCGGCGGCGTGCGGCATCCGGTGGCGGCCACGCTGGCCGGGTGCTGCTCGTCCTGCGTGCCCTTCTCGACCTCGTGCTGCCGGTCACCTGCGCCGGCTGCGGCGCCGAGGCGACGGTGTGGTGCCGGGCCTGCGCCGACTCGCTGCACCGCGCGCCGCGACCCGCCGTGCTGGACCCGCGCCCCGCGGGGCTGCCGCCGACGTGGGCGGTGGCCGGGTACGAGGGCGCCGTGCGCGCGGCGCTGCTCGCGCACAAGGAGCACGGGGTGCGGGCGCTGGCCGGTCCGCTGGGCGCAGCGCTGGCCGCGTCGGTGCGCGCGGCGGGGGCCGCGGGCTCGCGCCGTGCGGTCGTGCTGGTCCCGGCGCCGTCGCGGCCCGCGGCGGTGCGCGCCCGCGGCCGTGACCCCACCCGAGCGCTCGCCGAGGTGGCCGCGGCGGTGCTCCGGTCCGAGGGTGTCGAGGCGAGCGTGGTCGCTGCGCTGCGGATGTCGGGCAGGGCGCGCGACCAGGCGGGCCTGGGCGCGGCGGCGCGCGCGGCCAACCTGGCCGGCGCGGTGCGGGCGGTGCCGGCCCGGTGCGCCGCACTCGTCGGCCGCCGGGTGCTGCTCGTCGACGACGTGCTGACGACCGGCGCCACCCTGGCCGAGTCGGCGCGGGCGCTCGCCGCGGCGGGTGCGCCCGCCCGGGCGGCGGCCGTGGTGGCCGCCACCCCACGACGGGCGGGTGAGAGGGGCGGGCTGTCCCCGGCGCGTGACAGGGACTAGCGTTCCGTCATGGCACCCGCCCGGGTCCGTGGTTGCGTCGGAGTGGTCGTTCCTCGCGGGGTGGCCGTCCGGCAAGCCGATGCCAGCCGCAGGCGAAACGGTCCACGTAAGGCGACTTCTCGTCGTCCGATCACGGTGCGGCTTAGTAGTAAGTCCTGCCCCGTCGGGAGCCCGGATGGTTCCCGAGCCGGGAGAAGGGGAGTAGTGGCGGATACCGCTGCGAGACCCTCAGCAGGCGGATGTGGGGTCGAAGACCAGGTCGGCCGGGTGGGTGTCACCAGCAGGCCTGGGCTGGCTGTTCCGACTGCTCCCGACAGCTTGGAGGACCACTTCGTGGACATCGTCGTCAAGGGCCGCAACACCGAGATCCCCGAGCGCTTCCGTGGACACGTCCAGGAGAAGCTGGCGAAGATCGAGAAGCTCGATCCCAAGGTGATCAGCGTCGACGTCGAGTGCTCCCACGAGAAGAACCCCCGGCTCGCCGACCAGTGCGAGCGGATCGAGATCACCATCCGGTCGCGCGGCCCGGTCATGCGGGCCGAGGCCAACGCACCGGACCACTACGCGGCCCTGGACCTCGCGGTCAGCAAGCTCGAGGGCCGGCTGCGCCGCGCCCACGACCGGCGCAAGGTGCACCACGGGGCGAAGACCCCGGTGTCCGTCGCCGCTGCCACGGCCGGTCTCGACGGCTCGGCCGGGCTCGCCGAGCCCGAGACCGACGCGCACGACCCCTACGGCAGCGCTGCCGAGGACGGTCCGATGTACGTGCGCGAGAAGGTGCACGCGGCGACGCCGATCAACCTCGACCAGGCCCTGTACGAGATGGAGCTCGTCGGCCACGACTTCTACCTCTTCGTCGACGCCGACACCGAGCAGCCCAGTGTGGTCTACCGGCGTCGCGCCTACGACTACGGCGTGATCCGGCTGGCCGTCTGACCTCTCGGGCACCCCGGCGCGAACCGGTCCGTTCCGCGGCCGGTCCCGTCGCGGACGTGCGAGGATGCGCACCGGCGCGGCACGACGACCCCGTCGTCGCGCGGTGCCCGGAGCAGAAGGGGAGCCGGTGAGCGAGCGAGCTGCGAGCCCGGTGACGGCCGCGCGGTCGGGTGCCGATCCCATCCGGGTCCTCGTCGTCGACGACCACGCGCTGTTCCGCCGCGGTCTGGAGATGGTCCTCGGCCAGGAGAGCGACATCGAGGTCGTCGGTGAGGCCGGTGACGGCACCGAGGCCGTCGAGCTGGCCTCCACACTGCTCCCGGACATCGTGCTGATGGACGTCCGGATGCCCCGTCGCAGCGGTATCGAGGCGTGCACCGCGATCAAGGACGTCGTCCCGAGCGCGAAGATCGTCATGCTCACCATCTCCGACGACGAGGCCGACCTCTACGACGCGATCAAGGCCGGTGCCAGCGGCTACCTGCTCAAGGAGATCTCCATCGACGAGGTGGCCGCGGCCATCCGCTCGGTCGCGGGCGGCCAGTCGCTGATCAGCCCGTCGATGGCCTCGAAGCTGCTGTCCGAGTTCGCCACGATGATCAAGAAGGGCGACGAGCGCCAGCAGCTGCCGGCGCCGAGGCTCACCGACCGCGAGCTCGAGGTGCTCAAGCTGGTCGCGAAGGGCCTGAACAACCGCGACATCGCCAAGGAGCTGTTCATCAGCGAGAACACGGTGAAGAACCACATCCGCAACATCCTGGAGAAGCTGCAGCTGCACTCCCGGATGGAGGCCGTGGTCTACGCCGTCCGCGAGAAGCTGCTCGAGATCACCTGACCCCCCGCGTCCCCCCCCGCAACGTGTCAGCCGCAGGCGCCGGTATCCCGGCGCCTGCGGCTGACACGTGCGCGGGGAGAGTCCGTGCACAGGGCGGCAGCGACTGCTCGGCGTCCACAGTCGCGGTGCAGCGCCGTGCCGTGCGAGTCGCAGCGGCCACGGTGGAGCGATGTCCGGCCGTCGCCACGCCCTCGACTCCGTGCCCGGCCTGGCCGCCCTGTGCACGGACCAGGAGGCGGTCTGCAGCCGCCGCCAGCTCAACGCCCTCGGCGTCGACGACCACGACGTCGGGGCGCAGGTCCGCGCGCGTCGCTGGGCCACCGCCGGCCCCACCGTCGTCGTGCTGCACCGCGGCCCGCTGACCGAGCGGGCACGTCGGGTGGGCGCCGTCCTGCACTGCGGCGAAGGGGCCGCGCTCGCGGCCTGGACCGCGCTCGAGGTCGGCGGTCTGGCCGGGTGGCCGCGGCCGGGCACCCACGTCATCGTCGGACGCGGGCTGGCGCCGCCCGGGATCCCGGTCGCGCTCGGCCCGGTCACGGTGCACGAGTCACGTCGGCACCGTGAGGAGGACGTCGTCGTCCGGTCAGGGCTTCGGACCCACGCGGTCGAGCGGGCGGGCGTCGACGCCGCGGCGTGGTCCGACACCGACCGCGCCGCCTGCGGTGTCCTCGCGGCACTGGTCCAGCAACGGCTGACGACGCCCGACCGGGTCCTGGCGGCCCTGGAGACTGTGGGCCACGTGAAGCGGCGGCGCCTGATGCAGCGGGTGCTGCAGGACGTCGCGGGTGGGTCGCAGGCCCTCAGCGAGATCGACTTCGTCCGCTTCTGCCGGCGCCGGGGTCTTCCCGAGCCGGTCCAGCAGGCCGTCCGTACCGACAGCCGCGGCCGGCGTCGCTACCTCGATGCCGAGTGGCGGCTCGGCGACGGCCGGTGCCTGTGGGTGGAGATCGACGGCATCGCGCACCTCGAGGTCTCCCAGTGGTACGACGACCTGCTGCGCGCCGCCGAGATCCGGGCCGCCGGTGAGCAGGAGGGGCCGGTCCGCCTGCCGGCGATGGCCTGCCGCGCGGACCCCGACCGGGTCGAGGCCCTCCTGCGCCTCCTCCTCGGACTTGTCAGCCGGTGACGCCGGTATACCGGCGTCACCGGCTGACAGGTGCGCGGTGGGGGGGTGTCGGCACGGCGTGGCAGCATCGGCGACCGTGACCAGGGCGGTGGAGCGGCTGTCGCTGGCGCAAGCCCGGCGGGTGGCCGTCGCAGCGCAGGGGCTGGCCGCGCCGCGTCCCGCGGTGCCGACGATGCGCCACCTCACCGCGACGGTCGAGCGGATCGGCCTGCTGCAGATCGACAGCGTCAACGTGCTGAGCCGGGCCCACTACCTGCCGCTGTTCTCCCGGCTCGGCCCCTACGACCGCGCGCTGCTCGACCGGGCCGCCGGCCGGGCGCCGCGGCGGCTGGTCGAGTACTGGGCGCACGAGGCCAGCCTGGTCCCGCCGTCGACCCGCCGCCTGCTGCGCTGGCGGATGCGACGCAGCGAGGAGGCCTGGGGAGGAATGCGGTCGATCGCCGCGGAGCGCCCCGACCTCGTGCAGGCGGTCCTCGACGAGGTCGCGGCGAGCCGGACGCCGCTGACCGCCGGCCGGGTCGAGGCGGCACTCGAGCACGAGACACTGCTCGCGCGGGCCGACTGGGGCTGGAACTGGTCGGAGGTGAAACGCGCCTTGGAGTTCCTGTTCTATGCCGGCGAGATCACCTCGGCCGGACGCACCACCTCCTTCGAGCGCAGGTACGCCGTCCCCGCGCGCGTCCTGCCGCGCGAGGTGGTCGAGGCACCGGACCTCACCGACGAGGAGTCGTTTCTCGAGCTGACCCGGATCGCTGCCCGAGCGCACGGGGTCGCGTCGGAGCCGTGCCTGCGCGACTACTTCCGGCTCCGGCCGGACGACTCGCGGGCCGCGGTCGCGGCACTGGTCGCCGCGGGCGAATTGCTGCCGGTACGGGTCGAGGGCTGGCACCGGCAGGCCTACCTGCACCGCGACGCGCGGCTGCCGCGGCGGGTCGATGCGCGGGCGCTGCTGGTGCCGTTCGACCCGCTCGTGTGGTTCCGCTGGCGGGCCGAGCACCTGTTCGGCTTCCACTACCGGATCGAGATCTACACGCCTGCCGAGAAGCGGGTCTTCGGCTACTACGTGCTGCCGTTCCTGCTCGGCGACCGGCTGGTGGCCCGGGTCGACCTGAAGGCCGACCGGCGGTCCGGCGCCCTGCTCGTGCGGTCGGCGCACGCGGAGGCTCATGCACCCCCGGAGACCGCCCACGAGCTGGCCGCCGAGCTGCGGGAGCTGGCCCGCTGGCTGGACCTGGCCGACCTCCTGGTCGAGGACCGCGGCGACCTCGCGGCTGCCCTACGGGCGGCGACCTGACACCAGCAGGCTCAGACCCGGGAAGGTCACGCCCTCAGGGGTCAGGTACGGCCCGGCCTCGGCGTCGAGCCGTGCGCGCACCGCCGCGCGGTCCTCGTCGGTCATCGCCGCGATCAGTCGGACGAGCGGACCGGCCAGGGCCGACGTGCGCGACCACCACTCGGACGTCGAGGCCACCTGCATCGGCACCGGCACCTCCTCGAGACGGACCTCCGTGAAGCCCGCCGCGGTGACCAGCTCGTGCAGCCGGCGCGAGTCGGAGAGCGCGAACGGCCCGACCGAGCCGGGGCCAGGAGCCGGGACGCCGGCCTGCTCGCGCACTGCGTGGAAGACGAGGCGCATCCATGGGTTCTCGGCCGGCGGCCCCCAGACGGCGAAGACGGCCCGCCCGCCCGGGCGCAGCACCCGCATGACCTCGCGCAGCGCCCGGGCCGGCTCGGTCGCGAACATCAGTCCCTCGCGGCAGAGCACGGCGTCGAACGCGCCGTCGGGCTCCTCGACGGTCTCGAGGGCCAGCACCCGGGTGCGCACGTTCGTGGCCCCGCGTGCCGCGGCGCGGCGCGCGGCAGCCTGCGTCATCTCCGGCGCCACGTCGGACAGGACGACCTCCCCCTCCGGGCCCACCCGCTCCGCGGCCGCCAGGCCGGCGCCACCGGTGCCGCAGGCAAGCTCCAGCACGCGGTCGCCGGCCGAGAGGGCCAGGGTCCCCAGCATCGAGTCCGTCAGGTCCGATCCTCGTGCGTCGAGGTAGTCGGCGTGCTCCTCCCAGGCCCCGGCGACCTGTCCCCACATGGCGCGGAGCCCTTGCTGTCGCCCGGCCTCCGAGCCCACCACGCGAGTCGTCATGGTCCTCACCCCTATTCCACTACAGTGCAGATGTATTGGATTCACTGATACGGTAGTCATATGTCGAGACCTGTCAAGGCCTCCCGCGGATACCACTCGCCGCACCGCCAGGAGCAGGCGGCGGCGACCCGGCGCCGGATCCTCGACGCGGCCCACCTCTTGTTCCGCGCGCAGGGCTACCCGGCAACGACGATGAGCGAGATCGCCGCCGCCGCCGGGGTCTCGGGCAAGACGGTGTACCTCGCGTTCCAGACCAAGAGCCGGCTGCTGCGCGCCCTCTGGGACCTGCTGCTCAAGGGCGACGAGGACGACGCGGGTGTCGCCGAGCGCCCGTGGTACCGCGCCGTCCTCGAGGAGCCGGACGCCTCGCGTCAGCTGGCTCTGCTGGCAGTGGCGTCGTGCGCGGTGAAGACGCGGATCGGCGGCATCTTCCGCGTGATCCGGACGGCCGCCCCGACCGATCCGGACAGCGGCGAGCTCTGGGCGCTGATCCAGTCCGACTTCCACGCCAACCAGCGGGTCGTCGTCGAGAGCCTGTCGCGCAAGGGCGCCCTCCGGAGCGGGCTCGACGTCGACCGCGCCACCGACATCCTCTGGACGCTCAACCACCCGGACACCTGGCTGCTGCTCGTCGAGGACCGCGGCTGGAGTCCCGCGGAGTTCGAGTCGTGGTTCGTCGACACCTCCCGCCACCAGCTCCTCCGCGCGCCCTGACCGGCCGGTCAGGTGGTCTCGTGGGACGCCTCGACCGTCGACAGCCAGTGCCTGGCGAACGCGGTGCCGTCGACGTCCACCACGAGGTCGACGTCGCGCCCGGTGCTGTCGCCCGGCTCCGCAGGCTCGAGGCGGGCGTGCGAGTCGTCCCGCGCGGTCCGCAGCCTCACCGTGCGCACCTCGGCGCCGTCCCAGCCGGTCGCCACGGCAGCGGTCAGGGGGTCGTGGTGGAAGTTCGCGAGGTCGTCCGGAAGCGCGGCGTGGGTCACCGCCAGCGTGGTCTTCCCCTCGTCCTCCCGGTACGCCTTCGCCTGATGCGCCATCAGGGCGCCGAGCGGCCCGGCTGCACGCAGCCGCGACAGGTCGGCCGACCGGAGGTGCGCCAGGGCGGTCGCCGCGAGCGGTACGACGGTGAGCCGCCCGGCCGCCCGGCGCACCTCCGTCGCGGCGACGGGGTCGCAGACCACGTTCCAGTCGTCGGCCGCGGACCAGGCCGGCAGCCCGTCGCCGGGCGGCGCGACCCAGCCGCCCATGAGCACCACGTGCGCGGTGCCCAGCAGGCCGGGCCGGACGCGCTCGGCCGTGGCCAGCGTCGTCGCGGGACCGATCCCGAGGACGACCGCCCCGCCCTCGACGGACTCCTGGAGCAGACCGGCCGCGTCCTCGACCGGCCCGGGCCGCGGGCGGACCGGCCTCGGCCAGTAGCGCCGGTCGGACCGCGGAGGAGCGCCGCACGGCCGTCCGGTGGTCAGCGACGCGGCCGTGCCGGCCGCGACCGGCACGGTCGGCGCCCCGGCGATCCGCAGCACCTCGCCGACGTAGCCGGCCCGCACGCCACCCGGGTCGTCGACGGTGGTGATGCCGACGACCTCGACGTCGGGACGCGCCAGCAGGTAGGCCAGTGCGCAGACGTCGTCGGGGTCGCCGGCGAGGTCGGTGTCGACGTGGACCCGGACGGTCACGGCCGGCCGCTCACGGCTCGGGGTCGCCGGCCAGCCTGCCGTGCACGTGCTCGTCGTGCCGGCTGCCGTCGTCGGCGCGGTAGCCGCCGCGCCGGGTCCCCTCGACGGCGTAGCCGGCCCTGACGGCGACCCGGCACGACACGTCGTTGCCGTCGGAGTGCAGCAGCTCGATCCGCTCGATCGCCAGCGCGCCGAACGCCCATCGCGTCACGGCTCCGAGTGCCGTGGTCGCCAGGCCCTGCCCCCGCGCCCACGGGGCGGTGCGGTAGCCGACGGCCGCCTCGTGGCGATCGGTGTCGATCCGGTGCAACGAGATGTTGCCCGAGAGCCGGCCGGTCACGGAGTCCAGCACCGAGAACGTCGCGTGCGCCCCGTGCGACCAGTCGGCGCCGCGCTCGCACCAGGCGCGGGCGGTCGCGAGGTCGACGACCGCGGGTGCCTCGTTGAAGCGCAGGGTCAGCGGGTCGTGCAGCATGGCCAGCGCGTCCGCCGCCTCCGACGGCGACGGCGGTCGCAGCTGCCACGTCCCGGCTGCGATCTCGACGGGCGGGATCCCGGTCACCGTGCCACCCGGGCGTGCAGGTGCTCGTCGACGAACCCCTCCGGCAGCAGGCAGGACCCCCGTTGGGTCCCCTCGAGCGTGAACCCGGCCTTCTCGGCGACCCGGCAGGAGGCGGCGTTCCCGACCGCGTGCTGCAGCTGCACCCGGTGCAGCCCGAGCACCTCGACGGCATGTGTGCTGGCGAGCCGCAGGGCGCGTGGCGCGACCCCCCGGCCACGGGCCTCGGGGAGCACCCAGTACGACGCGGTCGCCCACAGGTCGATCCGGTTGATGCTGCGCAGCGTGAGCGAACCGACGACCGCGCCGGACTCCGTCACGGCCCAGGACAGCGACGCGCCCTCCAGCGTCCGCCGACGGGTCCGCGTGAGCAGTCGCCTCCCGTCCTCGACCGTCCGCGGTGGCGGGTGCGGGCTCCAGCGCGCGGCTGATGGGTGCCCGACGCCCCTCACGAGCACGGCCGCGTCCTCGTCGGACCAGGGCCGCAGAGTCACTCCGTCGCCGACGAGCACCGGGACGTCGAGCGGTGCCGGTGCGGCGTCCACCGGGCCCGGCGGGTCGGACGCCAGCCGGGCGTGCCGGTGCTGGTCGGCGGCCGTCCCGTCGGGATACACCAGCGCCGTGCGCTCCAGACCCTCGAGGGCGAAGCCCGCTCGCGCCGCCACCGCGCACGAGGCGAGGTTCGCCACGTCGTGCAGCAGCTCGACCCGCCGGAGGGCGAGCTCGGCGAAGGCCCACCGCATCGCCGTCGCGACCGCGGCAGTGGCGACCCCACGGCGGCGGTGCCCCGGGTGGACCCCGTAGCCGATCTCCCCGGTCGCGGACGCGTGGTCGATCCGGTGCAGCCCGGTCCGGCCCACGAGCTCGCGGCTCGCCGGGTCACGTACCGCCCAGTCCACCCGGCCCGGACCGCTCCGGCCCGCCACCCAGGCGCGGGCGTCGTCGATCGAGTCGACGCCGCGCAGCGACCGCGAGAACCGACGCCCCTCGTCGTCGGCGAGCGCGACGATGCCGGGAAGGTCGCGCTCCTCCCAGGGGGTGAGCAGGACGCCGTCACCGTGCAGCTCGGGGGAGGTGCTCGGGAGCGCGCCGGGGCTCACGTGAGCTCGCCGGGCAGCAGCCCGGCCACCCAGGCGTCACGTCGCTCGCCGCGGTGCAGCAGCCCCTTCCGGGCGGTCCCCTCGTGCCGGAAGCCGAGCTTCTCGGCCACCCGCCGGGAGCCGTGGTTGCCGACGAGGGCGCACCACTCGACGCGTTCCAGCTGCAGGACGTCGAAGCCGAACTGCAGCACCAGGCGGGCGGCGTCGGTCATCACCCCGCGCCCCCGGGCCCAGGGCGCGGCCCAGAACCCGATCTCCCGCATCGACGCGTCCCGGGCGTGCAGCCCGACCATGCCGAGCAGCCGGCCGTCGGTGACGTCCGTGATCGCCCAGGTCATCTCGCCGTCGTCGGCCTGCCAGCGGGCCGGCCGCTCGGCGACGAAGGTGCGGGCGTGCTCGTCGGTGTAGGGGACGGGCACGGGCACGAAGCGAGCAGTGAGCTCGTCCTGGCAGGCGGCGGTGATGTCCGGGACGTCACCCGGCTCGGGCAGCCGCAGCAGTAGACGGCCGTCGGTCAGGGTCACGGGTCCCGGGTTGCTCACCGGACCATCCAACCCGGCTTGGCCGCGTCGGTCGAGGCGTGGGCCGGGCGCCGCCCCGCCAGCGCCTACGATGGCCGGGCAGCAGCGCCAGCACGGCGCCGGCCGATCGGCCGACCCAACCGCTCGAGGAGTCCCCGCGTGCCCGCCTTCTTCGACAAGATGCTCCGCGCCGGTGAGGGCAAGATCCTGCGCCGGCTCAAGTCCATCTCGGAGCAGGTCAACGTGATCGAGGACGACTTCGTCGCGATGACCGACGCCGAGCTGCGGGCGATGACCGACGAGTTCCGCGCCCGGCTCGACGACGGCCAGTCGCTGGACGACATCCTCCCCGAGGCGTTCGCGACCGTCCGGGAGGCCGGCCGGCGGACCCTGGGACAGCGGCACTTCGACGTCCAGATCATGGGCGGGGCCGCGCTGCACCTCGGCAACATCGCCGAGATGAAGACCGGCGAGGGCAAGACCCTGGTCGCGACGCTGCCCTCGTACCTCAACGCGCTCCAGGGCAAGGGCGTCCACGTCGTCACGGTCAACGACTACCTCGCGGAGTACCAGTCCGAGCTGATGGGCCGGGTGCACCGCTTCCTCGGGCTCGAGGTCGGGGTGATCCTGGCGTCGATGAAGCCGGCCGAGCGCCGGGAGCAGTACGGCGCCGACATCACCTACGGCACCAACAACGAGTTCGGCTTCGACTACCTGCGCGACAACATGGCCTGGTCCCAGGACGAGCTGGTCCAGCGCGGTCACAACTTCGCCGTCGTCGACGAGGTCGACTCGATCCTCATCGACGAGGCGCGGACCCCGCTCATCATCAGTGGCCCGGCGGACCAGCCGACCAAGTGGTACGCCGACTTCGCGGGCATCGTGCAGCGTCTGAGCCGCGACGTCGACTACGAGGTCGACGAGAAGAAGCGCACGGTCGGGATCCTGGAGCGCGGCGTCGAGCGGGTCGAGGACTTCCTCGGCATCGACAACCTCTACGAGTCGGCCAACACCCCCCTCGTCGGCTACCTCAACAACGCCATCAAGGCCAAGGAGCTGTTCAAGACCGACAAGGACTACGTCGTCATGAACGGCGAGGTCCTCATCGTCGACGAGCACACCGGCCGGATGCTGGCCGGGCGCCGCTACAACGAGGGCATGCACCAGGCCATCGAGGCCAAGGAGGGGGTGGAGATCAAGCAGGAGAACCAGACGCTGGCCACCATCACCCTGCAGAACTTCTTCCGGCTCTACGACAAGCTCTCGGGGATGACCGGCACGGCCACCACCGAGGCCTCCGAGTTCGCCCAGATCTACAAGCTCGGCGTCGTCCCGATCCCCACCAACCGCCCGATGGTCCGCGCCGACCAGGCCGACCTGGTCTACAAGACCGAGGACGCGAAGTTCCAGGCCGTGGTCGACGACATCGTCGAGAGGCACGGGAAGGGGCAGCCGATCCTCGTCGGCACGGTGAGCGTCGAGAAGTCCGAGCACCTGTCGTCGCTGCTCAAGAAGCGAGGGGTGCGCCACGAGGTGCTCAACGCCAAGCAGCACCAGCGGGAGGCCGCGATCGTCGCCGAGGCCGGTCGCCGTGGCGCGGTGACGGTGGCCACCAACATGGCCGGCCGCGGCACCGACATCATGCTCGGCGGCAACGTCGAGTTCCTGGCGGACGGCGACCTGCGCGAGCGCGGGCTCGACCCGGTCGACGCCGCAGAGGAGTACGAGAAGGCCTGGCCGGAGGCTGTCGAGGCGGTCAAGGCCCGGGTGGCGGCCGAGCACGACGAGGTCAGCGACCTCGGCGGTCTCTACGTCCTCGGGACCGAGCGTCACGAGTCGCGGCGGATCGACAACCAGCTGCGCGGCCGGTCCGGCCGCCAGGGCGACCCGGGGGAGTCGCGCTTCTACCTGTCACTCGGCGACGACCTGATGCGCCTGTTCAACTCCGCGATGGTCGAGAACTTCCTCACCCGGTTCAACATCCCCGAGGACGTCCCGATCGAGTCGAAGATGGTCACCAACGCCATCCGGTCCGCGCAGACGCAGGTCGAGGCGCAGAACTTCGAGATCCGCAAGAACGTCCTCAAGTACGACGAGGTCCTGAACCGGCAGCGCTCGGTCATCTACGACGAGCGGCGCCGGGTGCTCGAGGGCGCCGACCTGCACGAGCAGATCCGGCACATGGTCGACGACGTCGTCGCGGGCTACGTCCAGGCGGCGACCTCCGAGGGCTACGCCGAGGAGTGGGACCTCGACCAGCTGTGGGCCGCGCTCAAGACGCTCTACCCGGTGTCGGTCACCCTGGACGAGCTCCAGGAGGCCTCCGGCGGCGACCGGTCCGCGCTGACCGCCGAGTTCCTCGTCGAGGAGCTGCAGGCCGACGCCCAGACGGCCTACGACCAGCGCGAGGAGCGTCTCGGCGCCGACACCATGCGCGAGCTGGAGCGTCGCGTCGTGCTGTCGGTGCTCGACCGCAAGTGGCGCGAGCACCTGTACGAGATGGACTACCTGCAGGAGGGCATCGGCCTGCGGGCGATGGCGCAGCGCGACCCGCTGGTCGAGTACCAGCGCGAGGGCTTCAACATGTTCGCCGCCATGATGGACGGCATCAAGGAGGAGTCGGTCGGCTACGTCTTCAACGTCGAGGTCCAGGTCGACGAGGCTGACGCGCACGAGGGCCACCAGCACGAGATCGTCGCCAAGGGCCTCGCCGCGCCGAAGCGTCCCGCGCAGCTGCAGTACACCGCGCCGACGGTCGACGGCGACCAGAGCGGTGACGCCGTTCCGCAGACCGTGCGCAACGACCCGGACGACGTCTACGCCGACGTGCCCCGCAACGCCGCCTGCCCCTGCGGGTCGGGCAAGAAGTTCAAGCGCTGCCACGGCGACCCGCGCAACCGCGCCGGCTGACCCTCGGCCACCGCGTCGCCGGGCCGGCGGCTCAGCCGAGCTCCAGGGCCGTGCACTGCCACCGGCCGTCGAGGCCCTCCAGGCGGAGCGCGACGGCGGTGCAGCGGGCGCCGCGGCGCACCAGCGCACAGATCTCCGCGACGCCGTCGGCGGGCTCGCTCACGTGCACGGAGCGCACCACGCCGCGGGAGGCGTCGGACCGGGTGACACCGGGGCCGGCGATCAGCCCGGACACCTCGTCGTACACGCCGGTGGTCGTGAACCGGATCAGCTGGGCCAGCGGACGGTCGCCAGCGAGCACCTCGACCAGGGCCTGGGCGAACCGGCCGGCCCAGCCGCGGGCCTCGGGCAGGTCGCCGGTCGAGGTCGGCTGCGGCCCGAAGTCGACGGCGTCGGCCTCCTCCTCGGCTTCCGGCCGGGCCGGGACCAGTCGCAGGTCGGGGGGTGCGGTCGGCGAGCTCGGCAGGCCGCTGGGCAGCAGGAAGGCCAGCGCGAGGGTGCCCTGCACCGCCGGGCGCCCGGGGGAGCCGTCGTGGCCGGGGCGCTCGTCGTCGTAGGGGGGCTCGCTGGCCGGCACGGGCAGGCGGCGAAGGGTGGTCACGCTCATGTCGGGCTCCTCGGTCGGGTGGTGCGCGCGGTGCGGGTGGACGCGGTCGGGTGGTGAGGTGGTCAGGTGGGTGGGGACAGGAGCTGGCCGGGCCGGAGCAGGTCGGGGTCCTCGCCGATGACCGACCGGTTGGCGAGGTACCACCGCGGCCACTCGGCCGCGATCTCGGCGGCGCCGGCGTCGGCGCCCAGGTGCCGCGCGGCGATGTCCCAGAGGGAGTCGCCGCGGTGCACCACGACCTCGGAGCGTGGGGCGAGACCGGCGCGGGCGGGGGTCGTGACCAGCCGCACGGCGCGGGCGCTGCTCCCGGCCTGACGGGGACGGACGACCGGCCGGTCCGGTGTCCAGCCTGCGGGTGAGGCGACGACCGGCCGGTCCAGCTCGTCCGGCTCGTCCAGCGCGTCCAGGTGGTCCGGCCGGTGGTCGACCGAGGGCAGGGCGGCCGCGGCGACCGACCGGTCGGCGGCGCTGGCGGGCCGGCCGCCGGCCAGCGGGGAGGCGGCCACCGCCAGCCCGAGCACGGCGGCGACCAGGCGGCGCGTGCAGGCGGGGGTGAGCGACACCGCCCGGGCGTGGGCCCGCGAGCCCAGCCCGGTGACCGCCGCGGTCAGCAGGGCGAGCAGAGCGCCGGCGGTCAGCCAGGTGAGGACCGCCCAGGCGCCGGCCGCCGCCACCAGGGCCAGGGCGGAGTCGACCCCGGCGGGACCGGGTGCGCGGACGGCGGCCAGGGCACCGCCGGTGCCCCAGGTCAGGGCGGTGGTGAACAGGAGATGGCCCAGCACCAGGGCGCCGGCAGCCGCGAGGCCCCGGCGCCGGACCTTGACCTGGTTCATGGGTTCTCCCTCATTGACCTTCATTTGCGTGTGTTTGCATGCTGACACGTCTGGTTGAGGCTCGTCAAGAGCTCGAACGGGCCTGATCGGGACCGGGCTGGCCCTGCGGCGCGGCGGTGGGGTAGGAATCGCGCATCGGTCTGCGGGTGCCGGCCCGGGACCCGCGACGGCACGGGGAGGGCGGGCGGGATGCGCTGGGACGACCTGTTCCGCGACCTCGAGGCGCAGCTGGCGGCGGCCGAGGCCGTCGAGCTGGACGCGGAGGTTGCCGACCGGACCCGCCGGGAGGCGGCCCTGCTCGGGGTGGTCGACCGGGCCCGGGCCGCGGTGGGACATCCCGTCGTCGTCCGGGTGCTCGGGGCCGGACCGGTCGACGGCCTGCTCCGCGACGTGGGCTCGCAGTGGCTGCTCGTGACCGAGGCCGGCGGCCGCGAGGTCCTGGTGCCGCTGGCGGCGGTGGTGTCGCTGGCCGGGCTGCGCGCCTGGTCCGGGGCGCCCGGGTCAGCAGGTCAGGTGTTCGCCCGGCTCGGCCTCGGCCACGCCCTGCGAGGCATCGCCCGGGACCGGGCGCCGGTGCAGGTGTGGCTGGTCGACGGCAGCGTCGTGGCGGGCACGGTCGACCGGGTGGGAGCGGACTTCCTCGAGGTCACCGAGCACGGGGCCGGCGAGGCCCGCCGCCGGGGCGAGGTGGGCGGCGTGCGCACGGTGCCCTTCGCCGCGCTCGCCCTGGTCCGCAGCGGCCCCTGAGACGTCGCGACCCAGCGGGCTCCGGGGCAACCGGGGTGACCGTCAGCCGGGCTGGTCGTCGGTCGCGCCGGTGCCGCCGGTGCCGCCGGTCCGTCGGTGCCGCCGGCGTCGGCGTCGGCGTCGGCGTCGTCGTCCTCGGTCTTCCCGAACTTGTGCGTGGTCACGAACTCACGGGTCTGGGTGTACATCCGCTGGATGTAGGTCTCCAGCTCGCTGGCCTCGACCCGCCACTGGCCGCGCCCGCCGATCTTGATGGCCGGCAGCTCCCCGTTGCGGACCAGCGCGTAGACCTGGGCCGAGGAGATGTTGAGCGTCTCGGCCACGTCGGCGAGCTGGAGGAACCGGGGACCGGAGTCGGCGCTGCGGGTGGTGGGCGGGGTCATCCGACGAGTATGCCGCCGGTTGCGTGCGGTAGCCCCGAGTTCGTCCACAGGCGAACCACCCGGGCCGGCCCGAGCCGGCTGTGGACGGTGGGTCCGGGGCGCTGCCCGACGTACGGCAGGATGAGCCTCGTCCGTCCGACCTCAGGGGGAGCCCGGCCGTGTCCGACCTGCCCGCGCCCAGCGCGTCGCGCCTGTCCCGGGCCCGCTGGCTCGACGCGCGCCTGCTGCTCGGGCTGCTGCTCGTGCTGCTGTCGGTCGTCGTGGGGGCGAAGGTCCTGGCCGACGCCGACCAGCGGGTCCAGGTGTGGTCGGTGACCCGAGACCTCGGCGCCGACACCCCCCTCGACGGCGACGACCTCGAGGCGCGCTCGGTCAACCTGGCCGGCTCCGCCACGCGCTACCTGTCCGCGGCCCAGTCGCTCGACGGGATGGTCCTGACCCGGCCGGTCGGCCGGGGCGAGCTGCTGCCGGTGTCCGCGGTGGCCACCGGCGGGGGCGGCGGCATGCGCCGGATCGTCATCGAGGTCGACCGGTTCGGCGTCGCGGGCATCCAGAAGGGGCGCGTGGTCGACGTCTACGTGGTGCCCGAGACGCCGAGCGGCCAGACCCCCGACCCGCCCGAGCTGGTGCTCGCCGGGGTGACGGTGGGTGAGGACGTGCGCTCCGGCGGCTCGGCGTTCGGCGGGAGCGGCTCCAAGGCGGGCGTCACGCTGCTGGTCGACGAGTCGGACGTGCCCGAGCTCATCGACGCGGTGGCGCACGGCGACGTCTACGTCGCCCAGGTGCCGGGCGGCGCGGCGCCCGCCGGCGCCGCAGGCCGGTGAGCGTCCCCGTCCTGGCGGCCGTCACCGGCGCCAGCTGGGAGGCGGCGCTGGTCGCGGGGCTCGAGCGCACCCCGACCGGCATCACGGTGGTCCGTCGCTGCGTCGACCTGGCCGACCTGCTGGCCGCTGCGGCCACCGGCACGGCCCGCGCGGCCCTGCTCTCGGCCGAGCTGCGCCGCCTCGACCGCGACGCGCTGGCCAGGCTGGCCGCGGCGCACGTGGCGGTCGTCGGGCTCTACGCGCCGGGCGACGAGCAGGCCGAGCTGCGGCTGCGCCAGCTCGGGGTCGTGCACGTGCTCGGCGCCGACGCCGCGCCGAGCGACATCGCCGGGGCCGTGGCCGCGGCGCTCGGCGAGCAGGCGGGCGAGGACGCCTCGGGCTCGTCGTCCTGGAGCCAGCCGATGCGGTCGCTGGGGGTCGCGGGCCCTGCGGGCGAGGCGGTGCCGGCGGTCGAGCCGGGCACCGGCCGGCTGGTCGCGGTGTGGGGCCCGACCGGAGCCCCCGGCCGGACCAGCGTCGCGGTCTCCGTGGCAGCCGAGCTCGCCGCCGCCGGCACGCCGACGCTGCTGGCCGACGCCGACACGTACGGCGGTGTCGTCGCCCAGGTGCTCGGCTTCCTCGACGAGGCACCGGGGCTGGCCGCGGCCGCCCGGCTGGCCAACAACGGCCAGCTCGACGTCGCCGCCCTGGCGGGTGTGGCTCCGCTCGCGGCGCCCGACCTGCGGGTGCTCACCGGCATCTCGCGGGCCGACCGCTGGCCCGAGCTGCGCCCCGCCGCGCTCGAGCAGGTCTGGGAGATCGCCCGCAGCCTGGCGGCCGTGACCGTGGTCGATGTCGGCTTCTGCCTCGAGCAGGACGAGGAGCTGTCGTTCGACACCGCCGCCCCGCGGCGCAACGGCGCGACCATCGCCACCCTGCTGGCGGCCGACATCGTGCTGGCGGTGGGCTCCGCCGACCCGGTGGGCATGCAGCGCCTGGTGCGCGGCCTCGTGCAGCTGCGCGAGGCCGCGCCGGGGTCGCTGCCCCGGGTGGTCGTCAACCGGGTGCGCCGCGCGGCGGTCGGGGCCGACCCGGAGGCTCAGCTGGCCGAGGCCCTGGACCGCTACGCCGGCGTCCGCGACGCGATGTTCGTCCCCGAGGACCGGGACGCCTTCGACGCGGCACTGCTGCAGGCCCGTCCGCTGCGCGAGGTGAGCCCGGACTCGCGGGCCCGCCAGGCGCTGGCGGCCGTCGCCGCCGGGCTGGTCGGCCGGCCGGCACCGCGCCGCCGGCGCGGGCTGCTCCGCCGCGGCGCCTGAGCGCGGGCGTCCGGTCGTGCCCGAGCCCGGTGCGCTGCGTGCGCTCGTCGTGGACTGGGGCGGGGTGCTGACCGAGCCGCTGCACGACGCGATCGCGGCGTGGGCCGAGGTCGACGGGGTCCCGGTCGACGACTACGTCGCGGTGGTCCGGGCGTGGCTCGGGCTGGCGCAGGGCGAGCTGGCCCGGGACAACCCGGTCGCGGCCCTCGAGCGGGGCGAGATCGAGGTGCCGCACTTCGAGGACCAGCTCGCCGCCCGGCTCGGCGAGCGCATCGGACGCCCGGTGCAGGCACGCGGCCTGCTCGCGCGGATGTTCGCCGGGTTCAGCCATGCGCCGGCGATGTCCTCGCTGGTGCTGCGGGCGAAACGGGCCGGGCTGCGCACCGGGCTGCTGTCCAACTCGTGGGGGAACGAGTACCCGCGTGCGGGCTGGGACGAGATGTTCGACGCGATCGTCATCTCCGGCGAGGTCGGCATGCGCAAGCCGGAGCCGGAGATCTTCGCCCACGTGCTCGGGCTGCTCGGTGTGCGGGCCGAGGAGACGGTCTTCGTCGACGACCTGCAGCCCAACGTCGACGCGGCAGCGGCCCTGGGCCTGGTCACCGTCCACCACCGGTCGTACGAGGAGACGGCGGGTGCGCTCGAGGTGCTGTTCGGGCTGCCGCTGCGCGAGTAGTCCGGGAGCGGTCGCGCACCGCGGCTCAAGCCGCGAAGAGCAGGCTCAGCCCGCCCACGGTGTAGACGATCATGAGGGCCAACATGGGCAGCTGCCCGACCACGGCGTGCCGACGGGGGAGCAGCCGAACGGCGCGGTCGTGCGCCAGGACGACCCCGAGCACGTGCCCGGCGACGACGGCGCCGACCTGCAGCACCGCGACCAGCCCGGGGTCGGCCAGTCGCGGGTCGATCGCGCGCCCGCCCAGCCCCAGCCAGTCCGAGCCGTTGCCGAGCGGATCGGAGAGCTGGATGAGCGTCTGCTGCCCGATGAGCACCAGCAGCGACCAGTAGTGCGCGACCAGGTAGCCCACGACGATCGGCACCAGCGTGTGCGCGAACTCACCGACCGCGCGGCCCGGTGGCAGGCCGGAGCCGAGTCCGCTGAGTGCAGCGGCCGTGGCGAACAGCCCGGTCACCAGCAGGACCGCGCCGACCAGGCCGAGCGTGCCGAGCAGCTGCGGGTCGAGGCTGCTCTCCTGCAGCCGCACCACCCACCACGGCGAGTTGGAGAACGAGTCGTACGCGGTGGAGCCGAGCAGCGTGCCCACCACGGCGGTCAGCCCGGGCCGGACCGGCGTGCCCGCCAGGCCCGTGAGGGGGTCACGCAGGACGAGGCGTCCGTCGTCGCGCCGGCCGAGCGGGGACATGCGGGCGAGCAGCGACGAGAAGACCTCGAAGCCGTCCCCGCGCGCGAACCACCCCGAGCCCCAGTAGGTCGCGGCCAGCAGGTCCAGCGCGAGGTAGGCGGCGATGGCGGTCCGCAACGTCACCAGCGCGGTCGCGTCGGGATGGACCAGCTCGAGCCAGGTGAACGCCAGCAGGAGGGCGGCGGCCGGCCAGTAGCCCAGCCGGGCCGGATAGGGCGAGATGCCCTCGGCCGGGTCGGTCCCGAGCGCGCGCGAGAGCAGCCAGTGCAGGCCGCGGGCCGGGCTGAGCAGCCGCCACACCGGGCCGACCAGTGCCGACAGGAGCGGCACCCCGATCCAGAAGAGCACGAAGACCACGCCGGCGGTGGGGTTCAACGCGTCGTCGCGGCCGGCGACGGCGGCGATGCCGACGTAGGCCGTCAGCACGAGTCCGAGGACGGCCAGGGCCGCGCGCACCGACCGCCCGTCCAGAGTGCGCTGCGCGGCGGCGGGCAGCGGCCGCCCGGCGGTCCCCGGACGCAGGCGGGGCTCGCGCCACAGCAGCCCGAGCGCCAGGAAGGACACCAGCAGGGCGACGGTGGCGCCGCCCAGGGCATAGGAGAGGGAGAGGGGCAGGTCCTCACGGCTGCCGACGCCGTGGGCCAGCAGGCGGCCCGAGCCCGTCACGTCGACCGGTCGGCCCCGGTCAGCGGACCGCGAGCTGCAGCAGCTCGAGCTCGGTCTCGTGCGTCTCCACCTCGTACAGCCCCGGCTGGTCGGGCTGAAGCTCGATCGTGGTGGTGCGACCGGCCTCGAGATCCTCCTCGACCTCGAAGCCGTGGACGTGCAGCGTGTCGTCGACGTCGCTGGTGACCTGGAGGCGCACCTGGCTGCCGAGCGGCACCTCGACGCGGCTCGGCTTGGGGGTGACCTTGCCGTCGCGGACCGACACGGTGATCGTGACCACCTCCTCGTCGCTCGGGCTCGCGCTCGGGGCCGGGGCGCTCGAGCTGTCGGCCGAGGAGGGTGCCGAGGAGGCGGGCGTCGAGGCGGTGGCACTCGTGCCCGCGGTGTCGCCGGAGGACGAGGCGCACCCGGCGGCGAGGAGCAGGGCAGCGGCCGTGAGCAGCGGCAGTCGTCGTGAAGCCATGATCCGAGCATGTCACGATGGCCTCGTGGTCGACCGCCTGAGCCCCCTGGACGTCTCGTTCCTCTACTTCGAGGAACCGACCACGCCGATGCACGTCGGCGCCGTGGCGGTCTTCCGGGCGTCGGAGACCGGGTTCGACCTGGACCGGCTGATACGGCTGATCTCGGCGCGGATCGCCTTCGTGCCGCGCTACCGGCAGCGGATCCGCTGGGTGCCCGGCCGGCTGGCCAACCCGGTGTGGGTCGACGACGAGGACTTCGACGTCAGCTATCACGTGCGCCGGTCCGCGATCCCGCGCCCGGGGACCGACGCCCAGCTCGCCGAGCTGGTGGCACGCGTGCAGAGCCGTCCGCTGGACCGGACTCGCCCGCTGTGGGAGATGTACCTCGTCGAGGGGCTGTCGGACGACCGGTTCGCCATCATCAGCAAGACCCACCACGCGATGGTGGACGGCGTCGGCGCGGTCGACATCGGCCAGGTCATCCTCGACGCCAGCCCGGACGCCAGGGTGCCACCGCCCGACACCTGGCGACCGACCGTCGAGCCGTCGTGGGTCGAGCTGGTGGCCGGTGCCGTTGCCGAGACGGTGCGCCGGCCCACCGCGCTGGTCGACACCGTGCGCGGCGGGATGACCGAGCTGTCGTCGACGGCCGGGCGGGTGCTGGGCGCGGCAGGCGGGCTGCTGGCCGCGGCCACGTCCGCGGCCAGGCCTGCCCCCGAGAGCCCGCTCAACGCGGTGATCGGCGAGCAGCGCCGCTACGCCGTGCTGTCGCTGGACCTCGACGACCACCGCCGGATCCGCAAGGCCCACGACTGCACCGTCAACGACGTGGTGCTGGCCACGATCACCGGCGCACTGCGCGCCTGGCTGCTCACCCGCGGCGAGAAGGTCGGCCCGGCCACGACGGTGCGCGTCCTGGTCCCTGTGAGCGTCCGGACCGACGACGACATCGTCGGTGGCAACCGGGTGTCCAGCTTCCTGGTGGACCTCCCGGTGGGCGAGCCCAGTGCGGTCATGCGACTGCACCAGGTCTCCTACCGGATGCAGGCGCACAAGGAGACCGGGCAGGCCGTCGGCGCCGAGGCGCTCGCCGGGCTGGCCGGCTTCGCGCCGCCGACCCTGCACTCGCTGGGGGCGCGGGTGGCGAGCGGGCTGTCCAAGCGCTGGTTCAACCTCGTGGTCACCAACGTGCCCGGGCCGCAGCAGCCGCTCTACGCCGGCGACGCGAGGATGCTCGCCGCCTACCCGGTGGTGCCGCTGGCCAAGGGTCAGGCGCTGAGCATCGGCCTGACGTCGTACGACGGGCAGGTGTTCTACGGCCTCAATGCCGACCGGGACGCGATGCCGGACGTGGACGTCCTCGCCCAGTGCCTCGAGGACGCGCTCACCGAGCTGCTGGAGACCGTGCCCTGATGGGCGGCACCCACCGGCGGGGCCTTGTCCTGGGAGCGGGCGGGGTGCTCGGAGCCGCGTGGACGATCGGTGCCCTGGCTGCACTGGCCGAGGTCGAGGGCTTCGAGCCGCACACGGCAGACGTCGTCGTCGGCACCTCGGCCGGCTCCGTGCTCGCGGCCCTGCTCGGCTCCGGGCTGTCGACCGCCGACCTCCTGTCCCACCAGCGGGGCACGCCGATGGCGCGCGAGGTGGCGATGGACTGGCGCTACGACGAGTCGACCGGTGGGGCGCACCCGGCCCGCCCCCGGCTGGGCGTGGGCTCGCCGGTGCTGCTCCGCCGGTCGCTGACCCGGCCGCGGCAGGTGCCCCCGCTGGCCGTGCTGGCCGCCCTCGCACCGCAGGGCACCGGGACGCTCGCGGAGGTCGGCGCGATGGTCCGTGCGGTCGCGGGCGCAGACGGCTGGGCGCCGCGCGACGGCATCTGGGTGGTGGCGATGGACTACGACTCCGGCCGCCGGGTCGCCTTCGGTCGCGCCGGCGCACCGCCGGCCAGGCTGGACGAGGCGGTCACGGCGTCCTGCGCCATCCCGGGCTGGTACGCGCCGGTGCAGGTCGACGGCCGGCGCTACGTCGACGGCGGCACGCTGTCGTCGACCAGCGCCGACCTGCTGGCCGCCGAGGGGCTCGACGAGGTCTACGTGCTGGCGCCGATGGCGTCGTTCGTGCCCGACAGCCCGCGGCAGGTCGCGGCCCGGGTGGAGCGGCGAGTGCGCCGGCAGGTCACCCGGTACGTGGTGCAGGAGTCGCAGGCCGTCGCACGCACCGGCACCGCCGTCACGGTGCTGGCCCCCGGCCCGGAGGACCTCCACGCGATGGGCGCGAACATGATGGATCCCCGGCGGCGGCTGCCTGTGCTGGAGACCGCGTTGCGCACCAGCCGCCAGGCCCTTGCCCACCCGCGACCGGACACCCTCGAGGGCACCGGGTCGCGCGGCGTCCGCGGACGGCTCCGAGCCCGGACGTCGCAGTGACCCGGGTCTTCCTGCCGACCACGCTGGCCGCCCTCCGGGCGGCCCTCGACACCGGCTCGGTCGACGCCGCCACGGGTTATGCCGTCACCCCCGCGTTGCGGGAGTGGTACGTCGAGGGCGACCTCGAGGAGCTCGAGTACGCCGCGTCGGCCGCCGCCGCCCGGGCCTCGCTCCGGCTGCTGGCGGCCGGCGAGGGATCGGCTGCCCGCCGCGTGGTGCTGGCAGTCGAGATCGCCGACGAGGGGGTGCGGCCGGCCCCGGACCTCGACCGGGCCGCGGTGCGGCTCAGTGCCGCCGTGCCCTGGTCCGCGGTCGACTCGGCGCTCGTGGACGACCCGTCAGCCGTCGACGACGTGCGCCGCGCGCTGCCTGCGCTGTCCGCGGCCGACGCCGGCGACGACGACGCGGCCTTCACGGTCGACGCCGTCGACGACCACGAGCTCGGCTGGTACGCGGCCCAGGAGCTGCCCGCCCTCGTCGCGTTGGAGGCGTAGCTCACAACGCCTCCCCGCTGCTCGAGCGATGAGTCCGGCCACCGCACACGGTCACACCCGTCAGATGCCGGAGCGGAAGGAACGACATGCAGGTCGTAGTGAGTGAGTTCATGAGCCTGGACGGGGTGGTGCAGGCACCGGGTGGCCCGGACGAGGACACCAGCGGTGGTTTCCGCCACGGCGGCTGGTCGATCCCGTTCTTCGATCCCGGGATCATGGGTCCGGTTCTCGACGAGGTCGCCGGCCGCAGCGAGGCGCTGCTGCAGGGCCGCCGCACGTACCAGGCCTCGGCGGCGGCGTGGCCGGAGCGCACCGGCGACCCGTTCGCCGACTGGATCAACAGTGCGCAGAAGTACGTCGTGTCCGACTCGCTGTCCGAGGCGGACCTGACGTGGAACCCGACGACGATCATTCGCGGCGACGGACTCGTGGACCAGGTCGCGGCACTGCGCGAGAAGCCCGGCGGCGACCTCTTCGTCTACGGCAGCCTGTCGGTCGTGCGGGCCTTGCTGGCGGCGGCGCTCGTCGACGAGCTCGTCCTCATGATCGAGCCGATCACCCTCGGTGGTGGCAAGACCCTGTTCCCGAACGACGGGCAGGCGCGACGGTTCGCGCTCACCTCCGCCGTCACTGCGGCGACCGGGGTCCAGGTCTGTCGCTACCGGCCCACGCGCTAGGCACCTTGCCCGTCGCTCAAGACGGCCTGCTGACACCCGACCCGGCGCAGCCGGGGCCAGCGGCAGCCTGGGTGCTGTCGGTCCCGGCTGAGAACGGGCATCATGACCCCGATGGCAGTCGATCGCGGCGGGTACTGCACCCGCCCCCTGTCCCCGGAAACCTGGGACGACTTCGCTCGTCTCGTCGAGGCGAACAACGGCGTCTGGGGCGGTTGTTGGTGCATGGGGTTTCACCCCGACGGGCTGACCCGGGACCGCACGGTCAACAGAGACGCCAAGCGGGCACACGTGCGCGCCGGGACGGTGCACCAGATCCTGGTCTATGCCGGCGACGAGTGCGTCGGCTGGTGCCAGTACGGCTCCCCCGCAGAGCTGCCGAACATCAAGAACTCGGGCGCATACGCCAAGGAGGTCGTGGAGCTGCCGGACTGGCGGATCGGCTGCATCTTCACCGGCAAGGGTCACCGTGGTGAGGGCGTGGCCCGGGCCGCGGTCTCCGCCGCGCTGGATGCCGTGCGCGCGGCGGGCGGTGGCGTGGTCGAGGCTTATCCCGAGCAAGCCGAGGGCCGCGAGCCGCAGCGGGGAGCGTACTTCCACACCGGGCCGGAGACCTTGTTCGAGGAGTTCGGCTTCACCCGCGACCGACGGATCGCCAAGTGGCGCTGGGTGATGCGCCTGAGGCTGGACGCCTGATCCGGTCGTGCTGCCGGCGCGCGCCGCGCCGTATCGTGCTCTGAGCGGGGGAGTTCGACCGGCACCGTCGACCGCGGGGAGGCGTCTACCTCGCCGCCAGCGTCGTGGTGTGACCGACAGTGCGGCGCTCGCGGGTCATGACCGCTCGGCGAGTCGGTGACGCACCACCCTCCGGCGCAGGGTGGGAGAGGCCACCACCTCGTAGCCGGAGTCGAGGAAGACTTGCAGCAGCCCGACCGACGCCTCGTCCCAGATCACGGTCTTCCCGGGTGACGGCTCGGTGGGGTAGCCCTCCAGGACGCGGATACCGACCTGTCTTCCGTACTCAACGGTGGCCGCGGCCAACTCGTACATCAGCCCTTGCCGTCGGAAGCCCTTGCGTACGACGAAGCAGGTGACCGACCACACGCCCTCGAGCTCGGGGTCCAGCCGCATCCACGACTTCTTCCGGCTCCACACCCGGGGGTAGTTCTCCCGCGGCTCGACCGCGACCCAGCCGGCGGGCTCGCCGTCGAGGTACCCGATCAGGCCGGACGTGGGTCCGTCGGTGCCGCAACCGGTCTGCTCCAGCAGAGCGGCGTCTCGCTGCTCCTGCGTGGTGTCGCGCCAGATCCAGCCTGGGCACTTCAGCGCCTGGCAGCGGCACTTGCGTGCGCCACCAGTGTCGAACACCGCCTCGACGTCCGCTGGCGTCGCCTCGTTGGCCGGTCGCCAGGTGAACTCGGGCACACCCGCAGCCTATGCGGATCTCGAGAACCGAACCCGCGCGTGACCTGTGCCGCAGAGTCGTAGCACTCCTCGACGTCGATGCGGATCTCAACGAGCATCAGCGACGGCGCAACCCTGTCGCGGGCCGAACCGAACGTCCGGTCCCGGCGTTGTGCCGCCGTTGGTGTTCGCCGTGAGGTTCTCCCGGCGAGCCCGTCGGCGTCCACGGTGACGACCAACCTGGCGCGGGACCGGCTGGTGCGCCGGCCACGGCGTCGGCGGTCACCGCCGCGTGCCGGCCGGATACGGCCCCCGCGGCCAGCGCCGCGGTCCTCGCCGGGGGTGGCGTGGGCCACCGCCCGCACCCAGGACCCGGTGGTGATCGCCCCGTCCAGGGCGTAGCAGCCGTCGGCGTCGACCTTCCCGACCAGCGCCAGGGTCAGCGCGTCGGCCTTCGCGGTCAACGTCCACCTCGACCCCGGCCCGCACTGTCGAACACATGTTCGAATGCTACCGCACCGCCGGGCCGGACGGAACCCCGGAAACCGTTGCTGTGCAAGGGATTCCGGTTGTCCAGACCTCCCTTCGGCCGGCGGGACGGCTGCTGCCGAAAGGTACTGTCCACCGGCGCCAGGGCACCGTGGCACCATGACGCGCATGGACGCCGTCACCCAGGTTCCCGCCCCGATCAACGAGCCGGTCCGGCAGTACGCGCCGGGCAGCACGGAGCGCTCCGAGCTCGAGAGCACGCTCAAGCGGATGGCCAGCGAGCCCCGCGAGCTGACCATGGCGATCGGTGGTCAGCACCGGTTCGGCGGCGGCGACCCGATCGAGGTCGTGCAGCCGCACAACCGGCACCACGTGCTCGGCACCATGCGTGGCGCCACCCACGAGGACGCCAGGGCGGCTGTCGACGCGGCCAAGGCCGCGGCCCCCGACTGGCGGGCGCTGTCCTTCGACGACCGGGCGGCCGTGCTGCTCAAGGCTGCCGACCTGCTCGCCGGACCCTGGCGCGCGACCCTCAACGCGGCGACCATGCTCGGGCAGTCCAAGACCGCGATCCAGGCCGAGATCGACGCCGCGTGCGAGCTCATCGACTTCTGGCGGTTCAACGTCGCCTTCGCCCGGCAGATCTACGCGGAGCAGCCGATCTCGTCCCCCGGGATCTGGAACCGCACCGACCACCGGCCGCTCGAGGGCTTCGTCTACGCGATCACGCCGTTCAACTTCACCGCGATCGCCGGCAACCTGCCGACCGCGCCGGCCCTGATGGGCAACACCGTCGTCTGGAAGCCCGCGCCCACCCAGCAGTACGCCGCCCACCTCTTGATGCTGCTGCTCGAGGAGGCCGGCCTGCCGCCGGGCGTCATCAACATGGTGACCGGCCACGGCAAGACGGTCTCGGACGTGGCGATGACCGACCCCGACCTCGCCGGGATCCACTTCACCGGATCGACCCCGGTCTTCCAGGGCCTGTGGAAGCAGGTCGGTGACAACATCGCGTCCTACCGCTCGTACCCGCGGATCGTCGGGGAGACCGGTGGCAAGGACTTCATCGTCGCTCACCCGTCGGCCGACCTCGACGTGCTGCGCACGGCCATGGTGCGTGGTGCGTTCGAGTACCAGGGCCAGAAGTGCTCGGCCGCCTCGCGCGCGTACGTCCCACGCAGCCTCTGGACGAGGCTCAAGGACGACCTCGCCGGCACGGCCGACGCACTGACGATGGGCGACGTCACCGACCTGTCGAACTTCATGGGTGCCGTGATCGACGACCGGGCGTTCGCCAAGCACAAGGCGGCGCTGGAGCGGGCCAAGGGCGACGACTCGATCACCGTCGTCGCCGGCGGGACGTGTGACGACACCGAGGGCTACTTCGTCCGGCCGACCGTGCTCGAGTCGACCGACCCGGACAACGAGATCTTCACGACCGAGTACTTCGGCCCGATCCTGGGCGTGCACGTCTACGAGGACTCGGCCTACGACGCGATGCTGGCCCAGATGGAGTCGGTGGCGCCCTACGCGCTGACCGGGTCGATCATCTCGCAGGACCGGGCCGCCGTCGCGCACGCGCAGCAGTACCTGCGCTTCGCGGCGGGCAACTTCTACGTCAACGACAAGCCGACCGGCGCGGTCGTCGGCCAGCAGCCCTTCGGCGGCGCCCGGGCCAGCGGCACCAACGACAAGGCCGGCGCACCGCAGAACCTCATGCGCTGGACCAGCTCCCGCTCGATCAAGGAGACGCTGGTCCCGCCGACGGACTACCGCTACCCCCACATGGGCTGAGCGGCCGCGAGGACCCTGGCCCCTGGCGCGAACCGGCGGGACTCTGGCACCGTCCCCGTAGAGGGTGGTCCTCATGACGATCGGGCGGGCAGGCAGGGCGCTCACCGCGCTGGTGGCGGCCTGCCTGGCCGCGCCGGTGGCAGCGGGGACGAGCCAGGGGCCGGCGATGGCGAGCGTGCTCCCGGTGGGGTGCCAGCCGGCGCCGGTCGACCAGACGCTGCCCGAGATACACGAGGTGGTCCTCGGCGAGACGGCGATCGACGTCTCGTCGGGGCCGGTGGCCGTCCCGGTGCGGGCCCGCGTCACCGACGACGGGGGCTCGGGCCTGGTGTCCGTCTACGTGACGGTCGCCACGCGCGACGATGCGAGCGGCGGACGGTGGAGCCCCGGCCGGGAGGGCGCGGTGGCCGCCCTGCGACCGGACGAGGGTGACTGGTGGTCGGGGTCGGTCACGGTGGGCCGGTGGGACGGCTACCAGAGCCCGTGGGCGGTGCACCAGGCCTGGGCCTGGGACCACGCCGGCAACTTCGGGCAGCGGACGTTCCTGGACTTCCACGGTGACCGCACGACCGCCCCGTCGTTCACGATCGCGCCGCACCGGGTCGACAGCGAGCGGCCGTACCTGGAGCACTTCGTCGTCGACAAGCGCGTCGTCGACGTCCGTCGGCGGTCGCGGTGGATCCGCGTAGCGGCGCGCGTCAGCGACTCCGGCGGCGCGGGTGTCGCCAGCGTGACCGTGGCCGGGCATCCCCTCACCCTGCGTTCCGGCACCGAGCAGGACGGCTGGTGGCAGGGGCGGGTCCGGGTCCGGCGCTGGACCCGGAACGGCTACCACCGCTTCCCCGTGGCGATGGTCGACGCGGCGTACAACGACACGTGGTCCCGGTCGGTCAGGATGCGGCAGCGCGGCCTGCCCTACCGGTACCGCGCCCGCAGCGTGACCGATGCCCTGCCGCCGACGCTCGTCGCGAGCCGGGTCCGCCCCACCGCGATGGAGGTCGCCGCCGCGGACGGTGTGCTGCGGGTGGCGGTCCGCCTGGTCGACGCCCGCTCGGGGGTGCGCTCCGCGCGCGCTCGGCTGGTCCGCACGGTCGGCAACGACACCGGCCACGGCGCGGACCTCGTGCTGGTCCGTGGCACCCGTCGGGACGGGTGGTGGCGCGGGCAGGTCGTGGTGCCCGGCTGCGGCTATCTCGCGGCGGGTGACTACCGGGTGAAGGTCGACGTCGCCGACCGACGCGAGAACGCGGCGCAGCGCGGCGCGGGGCCGGTGGTCACGGTGCAGACGGTCCGCGGCTGAGGCCAGGTCACCGCGACCTCAGGTCCGCGGTGGGAGCAGCACCTCGGCGCACACGGGCGTGTAGCCCGCGGCCAGCACGGCGCGCAGCGAGGCGGCGTTGCCGGGAGCCACCTGCGCCCACACGTGCTCGCCGGACGGCACCAGCGCGGTCGCCGCGGCGGCCAGTCGCCGACCGAGGCCGCGGCCCCGCGCCTCGGCGTCGACCTCGAACGCCGTCTCCCAACGACCGGCCAGCCCGCGCCCGACGAGGACGTGGCCGGCCCCGTCCGCAGTCCGCCAGACCCGGACGTCGTCGCGGTAGCGGAGCGCACGCAGCACCCGCGGGTGCTCGCGGGCCTCGATCTCCTCGAGCCCGGCGGCAGAGTCACCGCCACCAGCAGGCGCGACGAGGACGGCGTCGACCGAACCGATGCCGGCGCCGATCCGGTCGGCCAGCGCCACGAGAAAGCGGGCACCGAGCGGGGCGTTGAGGTCGCCGGCAGGCAGCATCTCGTGCACCCAGCCGGCGCCGACGTCGGCACACACCGCGAAATGCGCCGAGAAGGCGACGACCCCGGCGGCCGGTCCCTGCTGGGGCAGCACCTGCACGGTGCCGTCCGGCTCCGGCGGGCGCCCGTCGGCGGCAGCGTGCAGCATCCTGGCCAGGCTCATCCGGCCCGCCAACGCTCGAGCCAGTCGTAGCCCACGCCCAAGAACGGCTCTGCGCCGTCGGCGATGGCGTCGAACACCTCGTCAGCAGCGCACCGCGCCGTCGCGACGACGTGCTCCGGGTAGCAGAGCTCCACCTGGTGGGCCTCGAACTCGTCCTCGTCGTCGACGAACAGGGAGCCGTCGCGGCCGAGGACCACGTCCAGGTCGAGGTCGACCATCGTCACCGTGCTGCCCGACCACCGCGCCGGCGTCGCCATGTCGACGTACACCGCGATCGGCTGCGCGGGGGAGTCGTAGAACGAGGCCGACCAGGCGGCCTCGTGCGGCAGCAGGACCACCCAGTCGTGCTCCGAGTCGAACTGCGCTCCCGGCCGCCACAGGTGGGTGCCCACCGCGGCGCCGCCCCAGTGGCCGTGCTGGTCCTCCCCGAGGTAGGTCAGCGGGTACTCCCAGTGCCGGCCGCCGCCCCACTTCGTGAAGCGGACGTCGACGGCGTCCCCCGGTCGCAGCAGCACGGGCACGCAGCCTAGGCGTCCGCACTAGCCTGCCTGCGTGACCGACACCGACGACGTGACCCAGGACCGGCACTTCGGCGAGCAGGGCGCCCGGCTCACCTACGGGTCGTACCTGCGGGTGGCAGAGCTGCTCGACCAGCAGCGTCTCGAGTCCGAGCCGCCGGCGCACGACGAGCTGCTGTTCATCACGATCCACCAGGTGTACGAGCTGTGGTTCAAGCAGCTGCTGCACGAGCTCACCGAGACCCGGGAGGAGATGTTCGCCGGGAACCTGTGGCGGGCCCGGCACCTGCTCGGCCGGGTGGTCGCGATCGAGGACGTGCTGATCCGCCAGGTCGGGGTGCTCGAGACGATGACCCCGCAGGACTTCCTGGTGTTCCGGGACCGGCTGGCGCCCGCGAGCGGCTTCCAGAGCGTGCAGTTCCGTGAGCTGGAGTTCCTCTCCGGGGCGAAGGACCCCGGCTACCTCGACCGGTTCCGCGGCCTCACCGACACCGAGCGGGAGCGGCTCGGCCGGCGGCTGGAGGAGCCGACCCTCTGGGACGCGTTCCTGCACGTGGTCCGCGCGGTCGGGCTGTCCGCGGACGACGACGCGAGCCTGACCGCCTCGCTGCTCGCGGTCGCGGCCGACCGGCCGCGCTACGGCGAGGTGTGGGAGCTCGCCGAGCGGCTGCTCGACCACGACGCCAATGCCGCGATGTGGCGCTCGCGGCACGTCCTCATGGTCGAGCGGCAGATCGGCACGAAGTCCGGCACCGGGGGCTCCAGCGGGTCGCCGTACCTGCGGTCGCGGCTCGGCCTGCACTACTACCCCCTGCTGTGGGAGCTCCGGTCGCACCTGTGACCGCTGAGTCGCGTGGGTCGGCTCCGCACCGGCACGCCGCGGCGATAGGTTGAGCAGTGCGCCCCCGACGACGTGGGCGCCCTGGCACAGACGGCACCGAGCAGGGTGGGCGACGACGACGATGTCGGCGATCATGACGGACAGGCACGCGGCGCTGAAGCAGGCGAAGGCGGACCTGCTGGACCGGGCGGCTGCGCTCGACGACCCGACCGGTGACCGGTCCGGCACGGTGCGGGGCTTCCTCCAGCGCTACTACCGGCACGTGGCCGCCGACGACCTCGTCGGCCGGGCGCCCCGGGACGTCCTGGCGCCGGCGCTGGCCCACCGCGAGCTGGCCGGCAGCCGGCCGCAGGGCACCGTGACCGTCCGGGTGTCCACCCCGGAGAGCGACGACGACGAGGGCCTGCCGCCGCACTCGGTCGTCGAGGTGGTCTGCGACGACATGCCGTTCCTGGTCGACTCGGTGACCGCCGAGCTCAGCCGGCACGGCCGGGCCATCCACCTGGTCGTCCACCCCCAGCTCGTGGTGCGCCGCGACGTGGCCGGGCGGCTGCTCGAGGTCTGCGACGTGGCCGCGGCCGAGGACGCCGGCGACGACGCGGTCGTCGAGTCCTGGATGCACATCGAGATCGACCGCGAGAACGACGCGGACGAGAGGTCGGCGCTCGCCGCCGATCTCGACCGGGTCCTGCGCGACGTGCGGGAGGCCGTCGAGGACTGGCCGAAGATGGCTGCCCGGGCCGAGCGGCTCGCCGACGACATCGCGGCCGACCCGCCGGTGGGGGTGCCCCGCCAGGAGGTGGAGGAGACGACCGAGCTGCTGCGCTGGCTCGCCGCACAGCACTTCACCTTCCTCGGCTACCGCGAGTACGAGCTGCACCCGGGTGAGGACGGCGACGACGACCGGCTGGTCGCGGTCCCCGGCAGCGGACTCGGCATCCTGCGGGCCGACCAGCCGCAGGACCCCGACTACGGCCGGCTCCCGAGGGACGTGTCCGCCGTCGCCCGGCAGCGGACCCTGTGCGTGGTGACCAAGGCGAACAGCCGCTCCACCGTCCACCGGCCCGCGTACCTGGACTACGTCGGTGTCAAGACCTTCGACAGCGAGGGTGCGGTCACCGGGGAGCGGCGCTTCCTCGGGCTGTTCACGTCCGCTGCCTACAACGAGAGCATCCACCACATCCCGGTCCTCCGCCGCAAGGCGGCCGAGGTGCTGGTCCGCAGCGGCTTCAGCTCGACCAGCCACTCGGGCAAGGACCTGCTGCAGATCATCGAGACCTACCCGCGCGACGAGCTCTTCCAGATCTCGACGGACGACCTCGAGGCCACCGCGCTCGCCGTCCTGCACCTGCAGGAGCGGCGGCAGCTGCGCCTGTTCCTGCGCCGAGACGACTACGGCCGGTTCATGTCGTGCATGGTCTACCTGCCGCGTGACCGCTACACCACCCAGGTGCGTCAGGCCATGGAGGCGATCCTGCTCGACGCGTTCGACGGCACGAGCATCGACTACACGGCGCTGGTCTCGGAGTCGGTGCTCGCGCGGCTGAGCTTCGTGGTGCGCGTCGACCCGAGCCAGCCGATCGCGGACGTCGACCCGGCCGAGGTCGAGAGCCGGCTCGTGCTCGCGACCCGGACCTGGGACGACGACTTCCTCGACGTCCTGCGCAGCACCTGCGGGATGGAGCGCGCGGTCCGGCTGGGCGGCATCTACGCCGATGCCTTCCCCGAGGCGTACAAGGAGGACCTGCCCGCCGCCGACGCGGTCGACGACCTGCTCCGCCTCGAGGCACTCGCCGACGAGGGTGACATAGACCTCCGGCTCTACACGCCCGCCGACGCGACCGACGGCATCCGCCGGCTGAAGCTCTTCCATGTCGGCGAGCCGGTGTCGCTGTCGCAGGTGCTGCCGTCCCTGCAGCAGATGGGCGTCGAGGTCGTCGACGAGCGGCCGTACCACGTCGAGCGCCGGGGTCGGCCGGCCGCCTGGGTGTACGACTTCGGGCTGCGCTACGAACCGGTCGGCGAGACGGGCGACGACGCGCGCCAGCGCTTCCAGGACGCGTTCGTCGCGGTCTGGTCCGGCGAGTGCGAGAGCGACGGGTTCAACACGCTCGTGCTGCGCGCCGGACTCACCTGGCGACAGGCCATGGTGCTGCGCTGCTACGCGAAGTACCTGCGGCAGGGCGGCACGGCGTTCAGCCAGGCCTACATCGAGGAGTGCCTCGCGACGAACACCCATCTCGCCAGGCTGCTGGTGGCGCTGTTCGAGGCCCGCTTCGACCCGCACCGCAACGCGCCGGGCGGGGCCGGCTCGGAGGAGCTGGTCGACGGCCTGCTCGAGGAGATCTCCGGCGCTCTCGACGCCGTCGCGAGCCTCGACCAGGACCGCATCCTGCGGTCGTTCCTCGGTGCCATCCGGGCCACCCTGCGGACCAGCTACTTCCAGACCGGCACCGACGGCCGCCCGAAGTCCTACGTGGCCTTCAAGCTGGACCCGCAGAAGGTCCCCGACCTGCCCGCGCCGCGCCCCAAGTTCGAGATCTGGGTGTGCAGCCCCCGGGTCGAGGGCGTGCACCTGCGCTACGGCCCGGTGGCGCGGGGCGGGCTGCGCTGGTCCGACCGGCGTGAGGACTTCCGCACGGAGGTGCTCGGGCTGGTCAAGGCCCAGAGCGTCAAGAACGCGGTCATCGTGCCGGTCGGGGCCAAGGGCGGCTTCGTGGTCAAGCGTCCCCCGGCGGACCCGGGCGACCGGGAGGCCCTGATGGCCGAGGGCGTCGCGTGCTACCGGATGTTCATCAGCAGTCTCCTCGACGTCACCGACAACCTCGTCCCGCGTGACGGCCAGCAGCACGTGGTGCCGCCGTCGCAGGTGGTGCGCTACGACGGCGACGACCCCTACCTGGTGGTCGCCGCGGACAAGGGCACCGCGACGTTCTCCGACATCGCGAACGAGGTCTCGCACGAGTACGGCTTCTGGCTGGGCGACGCCTTCGCGTCGGGCGGCTCGGTCGGCTACGACCACAAGGCGATGGGCATCACGGCGCGAGGCGCCTGGGAGTCGGTGAAGCGGCACTTCCGCGAGCTCGGGCTGGACACCCAGACCGAGGACTTCACGGTCGTCGGTGTCGGCGACATGTCCGGCGACGTCTTCGGCAACGGCATGCTGCTGTCCGAGCACATCCGCCTCGTCGCGGCCTTCGACCACCGGCACGTCTTCCTCGACCCCGACCCCGACCCGGCCGCCTCCTTCGCCGAGCGCCGCCGGCTGTTCGACCTGCCCAGGTCGTCCTGGGCCGACTACGACACTGCCACCCTCTCGGCCGGCGGCGGGGTGCACCCGCGGACCGCCAAGTCCATCCCGGTCTCGCCCCAGGTCCGGTCCCGCCTCGGCCTGGCCGACGGGGTCACGTCGATGACGCCCGCCGAGCTCATGAAGGCGATCCTGTCGGCCCCGGTGGACCTGCTCTGGAACGGCGGGATCGGCACGTACGTCAAGGCCCGGCGCGAGTCGCACGCCGAGGTGGGCGACAAGGCGAACGACGCGATCCGCGTCGACGGGGCCGACCTCCGGGTCCAGGTCGTGGGGGAGGGCGGCAACCTCGGGCTCACCCAGCTCGGCCGCATCGAGTTCGCGTCGGAGGGCGGGCACGTCAACACCGACGCGATCGACAACAGCGCCGGCGTCGACACCTCCGACCACGAGGTCAACATCAAGATCCTGCTCGACCAGGCCGTCCACGACGGTGCGCTCCCGGCCGAGCGCCGCAACGCGCTGCTGGCCGAGATGACCGAGGAGGTCGGCCGGCAGGTCCTCCGCGACAACTACGAGCAGAACGTCCTGCTGGGCAACGCCCGCGTGCAGGCACCCGCCATGCTGTCGGTCCACGGCCGCCTGATCCGCAGCCTGGAGTCGCGGGGCGAGCTCGACCGCGAGCTGGAGTTCCTCCCGTCGCAGGCCGAGATCGAGCAGCGGGAGGCCGCGGGGCTCGGCCTCACCTCCTCCGAGCTCGCGGTGCTGGCTGCGTACTCCAAGATCAGCATGACCTCCACGGTCCTCACCTCGGACGTGCCGGACGACCCGTGGTTCACCAGCGCGCTGCGCCGGTACTTCCCGCAGCGGCTTGTCGAGGAGCTCGGGGACCGGCTGGACAGCCACCCGCTGCGACGCGAGATCGTCACCACCTGGGTCAGCAACGACCTGGTCAACCGCGGCGGCATGAGCTGCGTCTTCCGGGTCCAGGAGGAGACCGGGGCCAGCGCCATCGAGGTGGTCCGGGCCTACAGCGTCGTGCGTGAGGTGTTCCGGCTCGAGGACTACTGGAACGCCGTCGAGGAGCTGGACAACGAGCTGCCGACCTCGGTCCAGTCGATGCTCTACCTCGAGTCCCGCCGGCTGCTCGACCGCAGCATCCGGTGGCTGGTGCAGCAGCGCCGCGCCACGATCGACGTCGCGGCGGAGGTGGAGCACTTCCAGCCCGCGTTCGACGAGCTGGTGCCGTTGCTCCCCGGTCTGCTGGTCGGTTCCGAGCGCGAGCGGCTGCTCATGCGGGCCGCCGAGTTCACCGGGCTGGGTGTGCCGGAGGAGGTGGCCGGCCGTGCCGCCGGACTGCTGGACGGCTTCTCGATGCTGGACGTGGTCGAGATCGCGAACGCCGAGAAGCTGCCGGCCCGAGAGGTGGCCGGGGTCTACTTCGCCATCTCCGAGCGCATCGAGGCCGACCGCATGCTCACCCGGATCACCGGCCTGCCGCGTGACGACCGGTGGAGCGCGCTGGCCCGGTCCGCGCTGCGCTACGACCTCTACGCGGCGATGGCCGGCCTGACCCAGAACGTCCTGACCTCGACGGGGTCCGGGGACGAGCCGGGCGACCGGATCACGTCCTGGCAGGAGCAGAACGCCGAGGGTGTCGCCCGTGCGGAGGCCACGCTCGGGGAGATCGTGGCGTCGGACACCTTCGACCTGGCCACCCTGTCGGTCGCCCTGCGCACCATCCGCACCCTGCTGCGCACCTGAGCCTGGTGCGGCCGCTCCGCCGGGGTCAGCCGGCCGGTGCGAGGGCGGCGCGGGTGGCGACGACGGCCCTGGCCACGTCGGCGTCGGTGAGGTCGGCCCGCGCGGTGAAGCGCAGCCGGGAGACACCGTCGGGCACCGACGGCGGCCGGAAGCAGCCGACCCGGATGCCGTCGTCCCTCAGGTCGGCGGCAGCCTGGACCGCCCGGCCGGGGTCGCCGACGAGGACCGACACGACGGCGCCCTGCGGCGTCGTGACCCGCAGGCCGGCGGCCGAAAGCGCCGCGGCGAGGTCACGGGCTCGTTGACGGACCCGTCCGGCGAGCGCCGGATCGGCGCGGAGCACTCCCAGGGCGGCCAGCGCGCCACCGGCCGCGGCAGGTGCCAGGCCGGTGTCGAAGATGAACGCGCGCGCGGTGTTGACCAGGTGCTCGACGACGACCGGGTCGCCGAGCACCGCCCCGCCCTGGGAGCCCAGCGACTTGCTCAGCGTCAGGGTGAGCACGACGTCGGGCTCGCCCGCGATCCCCGCCGCGGCCGCCGCGCCCCGGCCCTGCTCGCCCACGACGCCGAGGCCGTGTGCGTCGTCCACGACGAGCAGTGCGCCGTGGGCCCGCGCGGTGGCGTGCAGCCCGGCCAGCGGGGCGAGGTCCCCGTCGACGGAGAACACGGCGTCGGTGACGACGACCGCCCGCGGCTCGGTGCGCTCCCCGAGCAGCCTGGCGACCGCGCCCACGTCCCGGTGCGGGGCCACCGCCACCCGGCCCCGGGCCAGCCGGCAGGCGTCGACGAGCGAGGCGTGCACCTGGGCGTCGGACACGAGCAGGGTGTCCTCGCCGGCGAGGGCCGTGACGGCGCCGATGTTGGCGAGGTAGCCCGAGGAGAAGACCAGCCCGGCTGCCGTGCCCACGAAGCCGGCGAGCGCGCCCTCGAGCTCGGTGTGCAGCGCCGTCGACCCGGTGACGAGCCGCGAGCCGGTCGAGCCGGCCCCCCAGAGCAGCGCCGCCTCGGCAGCCGCACGGGTGACCCGCGGGTCACGAGCCAGCCCGAGGTAGTCGTTGGAGGCGAGGTCGAGGAGCGGCTCGACCGCGCCCCGCGGGTGCAGCACCCGACGCATGCCGCCCCCGGCACGCTCTTCGCCCGCCCTGCGCAGCGGGGCCAGGGGGTCGCGCATCGCAGACGACCTCGGGTCCGGGTCGGTCACTGCACGACCTCCCGGATGCTCTCGTCGACCGCGCCGACGAGCGTCTCGAGGTCGTCGTCGCCGATGGCCAGCGGCGGCATCAGGACGACGACGTCGCCGAGCGGGCGCACCCACACCCCGCGCCGCCGTGCCGCCTGGCAGACGGCGAAGCCGGTGCGCTCGCCGACCGGCTCGACCTCGATGCCGGTCATGGTGCCGACCCGCCGGACCTCCCGGACGCCGTGGTAGCCGGCGAGCCCCTGGGTGAGGTCGCCGATCCGCTCCCCGACGCGGGCGGCGCGCGACACGGTGCCGCGCTGCTCCATCAGGTCGAGGTTCGCGACGGCCGCCGCGCAGCACAGCGGGTTGGCGGTGTACGAGTGCCCGTGGAAGAACGTCCTGGCCTCGCTCGGCGCGCCGAGGAACGCGTCGTAGACCTCTTCGCGGGCGAGCACCGCCGACAGCGGCAGGTAGCCACCGGTGAGCCCCTTGCCGCAGGTCATCAGGTCGGGCGTCACGCCGGCGTGCTCCACGGCCCACATCCGCCCGGTCCGGCCGATGCCGGTCGCGACCTCGTCGACCACCATCAGTGCGCCGAACTCGTCGCACAGCGCCCGCACCCCGGAGACGAACGACACGTCGTGGGTGAGCATCCCCCCGGCGGCCTGCACGAGCGGCTCGACCACGACGGCGCACACCGCCCCGTCGGCTGCCTCGAGGGCGGTGCGCATCTCGGCGAGCACCTCGGTGGCGCGCTGGGCGCGGGTCTGGCCCGCGGCGAGGACGCCCGGGGAGGACACCGTCCGGGTGTCGAGCAGGATCGGCCGGTAGGTCGCGTGGAAGAGCTCGATGCCGCCGACGCTGACCGCGCCGAGGGTGTCGCCGTGGTACCCCTCGGCCACGTGCAGGTAGTACGGCCGGGCCGTCCCGCGCTGGGCCTGCGCCTGGAAGGCCATCTTGAGGGCTGCCTCGACCGCTGACGAGCCGTCACCCGCGAAGAAGACCCGGGTCAGGCCCTCGGGTGCGGTCGCGAGCAGCCGCTCGGCGAGCTCGATGCCCGGCTCGTGGGTGAGGCCCAGGAAGGTCGCGTGGTCGAGCCGGTCGAGCTGGGCGCGCACCGCGGCGTCGATCTCCGGGACGCCGTGGCCGTGGACGGTGACCCAGAGGGACGAGACGCCGTCGAGGTAGCGCGTCCCGTCGGTGTCCCAGAAGTGCATCCCCGCGGCGCGGTCGACGACGATCGGCTCGTCGCCGGGCCAGCTGCTGTGCTGGGTGAACGGGTGCCAGAGGGTGCGCAGGTCGCGTGCCACCAGGTCGGCGGTGCGCGGGGCAGGAGTGGTCACGGCCCACGACTCTACGGACGGGCTCGTAGGCTCGGCGCGTGCCGTCGCTCCAGGACCTCGTGCGGGACCGCACCGACCTCGACGCCGGGGACCTCGAGTGGCTGCACCTGCTGCTGGCCGACTGGCAGCTGATCTCGGACCTGTCGTTCGCCGACCTCGTGCTGTGGCTCCCGTTGCGCGGCGCCCGCGAGGGCGGGCGCGCCGGTTTCGTCGCCGCGGCGCACGTGCGGCCGTCGACCGGGCCGACCGCGCACCACCACGACCTGGTCGGCACGGAGGCGCCACGGGGCCGGCGCCCCCAGGTGGACCGGGCGTACGACGAGCAGCGGATCTGCCGCGAGCGGGACCCGGACTGGCCCGGCGACGTCCCGGTCCGCGAGGAGACCGTGCCGGTGCTGCGCGGCTCCCGGGTGGTCGCGGTCCTGAGCCGGCACACCAACCTGGCCGCGGCGCGCACGCCCTCCCGGCTCGAGCTGACCTACGTCCGGACGGCCGACGACCTGGCCGTCATGATCTCGCAGGGCCGGTTCCCGGTGCCGGGCGTCGACCACCAGGTGTCGCTGGCCCCCCGGGTCGGCGACGGGCTGCTGCGGCTCGACGACCGGGGGGTCGTGAGATTCGCCAGCCCGAACGCGGTCTCGGCCTACCGGCGGCTCGGGCTGGCCGGCGACCTGGTCGGCGTCCACCTGGGCGACGTCACCGCCGGCCTGTCGCGGCGGGCCGCACCGGTCGACGAGGCGCTGTCGATGGTCGTGAGCGGCTGGGCGCACCGCGAGGCGGAGGTCGAGGCCGCGGGGACGACGGTGCGGCTGCGGGTGGTGCCGCTGACCCCCGACGGGGTCCGGACGGCCGCCCTGGTCCTCTGCCGCGACGTGACCGAGGTGCGCCGGCGCGAGCGTGAGCTGGTCGGCAAGGACGCCACGATCCGCGAGATCCACCACCGGGTGAAGAACAACCTGCAGACGGTGGCCGCCCTGCTGCGGCTCCAGGCCAGGCGGCTGCCGCCGGGCGAGGCGGGTGCGCGGGAGGCCCTGCGCGAGGCCGAGCGTCGGATCGGCTCGATCGCGGTGGTGCACGAGACCCTGTCCCAGGAGCGCTCGGACGTCGTCGACTTCGACGAGGTGGCCGACCGGGTCGTGGCCCTCACCGGCGAGATGTCGGCGGCCGGCCAGGTGCGGGTGCGCCGCGAGGGCACCTTCGGGCTGCTGCCCGCGGAGGTGGCCACGCCGCTGGCCCTGGTGCTGGTCGAGCTGGTGCAGAACGCCGTCGAGCACGGCTTCGGCGACGAGGGCGGCTCCGTGGTGGTCGCCGTGCGGCGGGTGGCCGGGGTCGCGGGCGGCGACACCCTCGAGGTGGAGGTCGTCGACGACGGGGCGGGCCTGCCGGCCGAGGTCGGCACTGCCGAGGGCGGCGGCGGTCTCGGGCTGCAGATCGTCCGCACGCTGGTCGAGGGGGAGCTCGGCGGGACGCTGGCTCTCGAGGCGGGGGCACCCGGCACCCGGGTCCGGATCGCGCTGCCGCTCCCGGCGTGACCCGCGGACGCGCGACGGGGCCCGGCCGATTCCCGGCCGGGCCCCGTGCGGCGTGTGTGCGCCGGCTAGGCGGTGCGCGCCCGGTTGCGGGCCGTGCGGCGCTTGAGAGCGCGGCGCTCGTCCTCGCTCATGGCACCCCAGACGCCGGCGTCCTGCCCGGACTCCAGGGCCCACTGCAGGCACTCGTCCACGACCTCGCAGCGGCGGCAGACCGCCCGGGCCTCCTCGATCTGCAGAAGGGCCGGTCCGGTGTTGCCGATCGGGAAGAAGAGCTCAGGGTCTTCGTCCCGGCAGGCTGCGCGGTGGCGCCAGTCCATGGGCGTCACTCCTCATTCAGGTCGGCGTCGGAGGGGGACCGATGCTTGTGAAACAGTTCACGAGCGTCCCGGTGCGGGTCAAGGACCTTTCCGGTCCTGTCTCCACCCGTGGGATTGTTCGCGCGCCAGTACCCCGAAAGGCCCGACGGTCAAACACGTGATCTCCAGCCTGTCCTACGGCGCGGGCCGTCGCAAGGTTCCGCGCCGACCATTCTGGTCCGCCGCGTGTCGGCTTGGTCACAGCCGTGTGACGCGGGTCCCATCCCGCTGACCAGGGACGATGTCGCTGCGCAGCAGGTCAGACGACGACGTCGAGGGCGTCGGGGACGGCGCGCAGCACCAGCTCACGCACCGGGCCCAGCGCCTCGCCGTCGACCTGGGCCTCGACCGGGCGGCTGGCCCGCAGCGTCAGGGACGGCAGGTCGTGCTCGCGGTGCACCAGGGTGCGGGCGCCGGCCCGGGCCGGGGCGGCGCGCCCGCGCAGCAGGCGGCGTACCTCGCCGACCGTGCCGAGCGTGCGCAGCCGGGTCAGGGCGTAGAGGTCCAGCCCGGTGTCGAAGGAGGCCTCCGGGGAGGTCAGCAGCGGCTGGTCGCCCAGGAACGTCCACGGCGCGGTGTTGGCGACGATCGCCATGTGCAGCCCGGTGACCGGCTCGCGGCCGGGCACCTCCAGCGTCAGCGCCGGGTTGCGTCGGTCGGTGTGCAGGAAGAACTGCGCCAGCGCCGCGCGCACGTAGTCGCCCGGCCGGGTGTGCCGGTCGGTCGAGCGGGCCCGCCGGTGCCGGTCGACCCGGGCCACCACCTCGGCGTCCCAGCCCATCCCGGCGTTGAAGGTGAACCAGCGCTCGCCCGCCAGCCCGAGGCCGACCGAGCGCCGCCGGTGGTCGCGCAGCGCGTCCAGGAGCGCGCCGGTCGCCTCGACGGGGTCGCGGGGGAGCCCGAGGGCGCGGTGGAACACGTTGGTCCCGCCGCCCGGCACCACGGCCAGGGCCGGCGTGTGCGGGTACGGCCCGCCGGCGAGCAGGCCGTTGACCACCTCGTTCACCGTGCCGTCGCCGCCCAGCACGACGACGAGGTCGATGCCGTCGTCACGCGCCTCGGCGGCCAGCGTGCTCGCGTGGCCCCGGGCGCGGGTGTGGGCCACCTCGAGCTTGAGCTCGGCCTCCAGCGCGCTGGCGAGGACCTCACGGGTGCGGGCCGAGGTGGTCGTCGCGGCGGGGTTGACCACCAGCAGCGCCCTCATGTCCTGAGCGTACCGGCAGGTAGGTAAGGTCCCCGACCGTGCCGCGCCCGCCCCTGACGACCCTGGCGGCTGCCGCCGGGCTGGTCGCGCTCGAGGGGCTCGGCCTGCTGGCGGTCGCCGTCTTCTACGTGGTCGAGCTGCTCGTCGCGACCACGGAGGACCTGGCGCGGGCCCTGGTGAGCGCCGGCCTGGCGCTGGCCGCGGCGCTCGGCCTCGCGCTGGTCGCGCGCGGCCTGGCCGGCCACCGCCGCTGGGCCCGGTCGCCCGCGCTGGTCACCAACCTGCTCGTGCTGCCGGTGGCCCTCAGCCAGCTCCGGGGCGGTCTCTGGTACGTCGGCCTGCCGCTGCTGCTGCTCGCGCTGGCCGTGATCGTGCTGCTGTTCGTGCCCTCGACCGGCGCCGACCTCGAGGACGACTGACCCGGCTACTCGTCGACGAGCAGGCCCTCGCGCAGCGAGGCGAGGGTGCGGGCGAGCAGACGGGACACGTGCATCTGCGAGATGCCGATCTCGGCCGCGATCTCGGACTGCGTCATGTTCTTGAAGAACCGCAGCATGAGGATCTTCTTCTCGCGGGGCGGCAGCTGCTCGAGCATCGGCTTGAGCGACTCGCGGTACTCCACGCCCTCGAGGCCCTCGTCCTCGACGCCCAGGGTCTCCGACACGGGCATCGGCTCGTCCCCGCTGCCCGAGTCGCCGGCGTCCAGCGACAGGGTGCTGTAGGCGTTCGCGGACTCCATGCCCTCCAGCACCTCCTCGTCACTGATCTTGAGGTGGGTGGCCAGCTCGTGCACGGTCGGCGCGCGGCCGTTGCGCTGGGACAGCTCGCTGGTGGCGGCCGCGAGCGAGAGTCGCAGCTCCTGCAGGCGACGCGGCACCCGGACGGCCCAGCCCTTGTCGCGGAAGTGCCTCTTGATCTCGCCGACGATCGTGGGGGTCGCGTAGGTCGAGAACTCGACGCCGCGCTCCAGGTCGAACCTGTCGACCGACTTGATCAGCCCGATGGTCGCCACCTGCACGAGGTCGTCGTAGGGCTCTCCCCGGTTGCGGAACCGCCGCGCCAGGTGCTCCACGAGCGGCAGGTGCTGCTCGACCAGCGCGTCGCGGGCCGCGGTCCGGCGCGGGTCGCCCTCGGGAGCGCCCTGGAGCTGGTGGAAGAGCTCACGGGTCCGCTCGCGGTCGACCGAGAGCCGCGAGCTGCGCGGCGGCGGGGCGTCGGTCGCGTCCGCCGACGTCTCGGGCAGGGGCTCGGGCAGGGTCCCGGGTTCGGTCCCGGGCGTGCCGGCCGGCTCGGTGGCCTCGAGCTCACCGGCGGTCGCGGTGTCCTCCTCGCCGTGGCGGGCCTCCGGCACGTCGCCGTCCCGGACCGGCAGCGCGCTCGTCTCCGTCGACCGGCTCATGCTCCGGCCGAGCCGCGACGCTTGCGCAGCCGGATCCAGACCTGGCGCTCGTCGTCGAGCCCCGTGTCGACCTCGCCGGCCAGGGCGGACAGCACCGTCCAGGAGAAGGTGTCCCGCTCGGGCAATTGACCCCGGGTGGTCGGGATGGTGACCGTCACCTCGAGGGTGTCGGCGGCCAGCTCGAACCGGCAGATCAGCTGGGCCATCTCGATGGCGTGCGGCAGCAGCATCGCGCAGGCCTCGTCGACCGCGATCCGGAGGTCCTCGATCTCGTCCAGCGTGAAGTCGAGCCGCGCTGCCAGACCGGCGGTGGCGGTACGCAGGACGGACAGGTACGCCGAGTCGGCGGGCAGCCGGATCTCGACGGCGTCGGCCACCTCCCCGTCCACACCGAGGCCGGGCTTCTGCCCGGCGACGAGTCCTTCGCTCACGCTGGTCCTCCGTTGCGCCGCGGTGCCGGGTCGCGGGGCCGGCCGGGCCCCGCACAGGTCCATGAAAGCACGCCCGCCTGTCGGGGGCTCATGACGCCTCGCTGCCTTCCTGCCGCGGTGCCGCGAGCCGGGTCAGGGCCTCGCCCGACACCCGGTAGGGGATCCACTCCGTGAGCGCCGTGGCACCGAGCGCGTCGTAGAACCCGCGGGCCGGGTTCCAGTCCAGGACCCACCACTCCAGGCGCCGGTAGCCGCGCTCCACGCACAGCGCGGCGAGGGTCGACAGCAGCAGGCGTCCCGTGCCCGACCCGCGGTGCTGCGGCCGGACGTAGAGGTCCTCCAGGTAGAGGTTGTGGTCGCCGAGCCAGGTCGAGTAGCTGAGGTACCAGACCGCCATGCCCGCGATCTCGTCGCCGACCTGGACGACGTGGGCGAACACCGCCGGGCGGTCGGCGAACAGCGTCGCGTGCAGGTGCTCCTCGCTCGCCTCGACCTCGTGCAGCGCCCGCTCGTACTCCGCCAGCTCGCGGATGAGGGCGACCAGCTCGGGGACGTCGTCGGGGGTGGCGGGCCGGACCCGCGCGGTGCTCATGCGCCGATCCCACCAGAGCGCTGCCGCATCGCCTCGTAGAGGACCAGTGACCCGGCGGTGGCCGCGTTGAGCGAGCTGGCGGTGCCGCGCATCGGGATGCTCGCCACGACGTCGCAGCGCTCCCGCCACGCGGCGGAGAGTCCGGACGCCTCGTTGCCCACCACCACCAGCGTCGGCCCGCCGAGGTCGACGTCGCGGACGTCGACGGTGCCGGACTCGTCGGTGCCGACGACGAGGGGGAGCGGTGAGCTCGCGTCGACCCGGTCCAGCAGGTCCCGGGCGGACGGGACCCGCACGACCGGGACCGCGAACACCGAGCCCGTGCTGGCCCGGACGCACCGCGGGTCGTAGGGGTCGGCGGCGTGACCGGTCACCGCGACGCCGGTGCCCCCGAACGCGTCGGCCGAGCGCAGCAGGGTGCCGAGGTTTCCGGGGCTCGCGAGCCGGTCGAGGACGGTGGTCAGGGACGCCGGCCCGAGGTCGAGGCGGTCGAGGTCGTCCGGGGGCTGCGCGACGACGGCCAGCAGCTCGGGCGGCTCGGCATCGTCCTTCTCGCCCAGCTCGGCGAGCAGGTCCGGCGCCACCTGCACGGTGGGTGCGTCGACGCGGCCCATCAGCTCGGCTGCCCAGGACGACCGGCGGGCCCGTCCGTCGTGCAGCAGCGCGCGCACCGTCCAGCCCTGGTCGACCGCCACGGAGATCGGCCGGACGCCCTGGACCAGCAGCTCGCCGGCCCGGGTCCGCTTGGCACGGTTGGTGAGCAGCACCTGCCACTGCTGGAAGGTGGCGTTGCGACTCATGACCCGGTCGGGCGGCGGCACGCCCACCACGCTAGAGAACGCTGTGGGCGACCTGCACCGGGGTGGCCCGGCCCCGTAGGACGAGCAGCCCGCGGCCGGTGGCCGAGCCGTCGCCGCGCGGTGCCCGGACGCCGAGGAGGTCGCCGTCGGCCGGGCCGAGCGCGCCGAGCAGCAGCCCGGTGCGGCCCCGGCGGGCCTCCACCGTCAGGCCGCGGAAGCTGCCGGCCATCTCGGCCGTGGACCCGGCGAGCAGCAGCGCCGAGCCGGCTGCGGCGTCGGCCTTGAGCAGCCCGAGCAGCGGTCGCTCGACCGGTGTGTCGTGCAGGGTCTCGGCGTCGTCGGCGAGCGCGCACAGCCCGGGGTGCTCGAGGATCAGCCGGTCGAGCTCGAGGGCGTCGCCCGGACCCAGCACGGCGAGGACGCCGGGCTCGCCGCCGAGGGCGGTCCGCAGCGGGGAGCGACGGTGCGCGACCACCACCAGCCGCCGGCCCTGGCCGAGCAGCCAGCGGCCGGCCGTCGCGAGGGCGGTGGAGCGACCGCTGCCCGCGGGTCCCGCCACCACGAACGCCGGCCCGTCGAGGTCGAGGTCGACCCCCACCGGTGCGAGGTCGTCGCCACCGACCCCGACCAGCGCCCAGCCGGGACCGGTGGCGGCGGCCTTCGCCGCCGGCTCGAGGTCGCCGGCCTCGACCCGTGCCGGCAACGGCTCGACCCGCAGCGGCCGCAGCCCGGGGTGGGCGTGCACCGCCTGCGGCCGGGCGCGGGCGGCCGCACCTGCTGCCTGCAGGGCGCGCACCTGGCCGGCCCCGGAGGTCTCCGCGTCCAGGACGGCCAGCTGTGCCTCGTGCACGTCGCCCCCGACCAGCGCGCGGCCCGGAGGCATGGTCGTGGGAACCCGGCGGGGCGCGATGCCGGCCAGCCCGTAGTCGGCCGGGTCGGCGAACCGCAGCACCAGCCGGTCGCGGAACGCCGACCCGGCGCGGCCCCCGAGCAGTGTCCGGTCACCGGTGAGCACGACCCGGATGCCGGCCCCCGCGCCCTCGCGGACCAGTCGGAGCAGGGCCTCGACAGGTCGGCCGTGGTCGACCGCCTCGTACGCGGTGACCAGCCCCTCCCAGCCGTCGGCGAGCAGGACGATCCACGGCAGCCGGTCGGCGGGCGGTGTCCCGCGGCGCTGCTCCTCGTGCGAGCCGAAGCCGCCGGCGGCGAGCAGCCGCTGGCGCCGGTCGAGCTCGGCGGTGAGCCGGGTCAGCAGGCGGTCGCCGCGGGCCGTCTCGTCCCGACCGACGACGGCACCGCAGTGCGGCAGGGAGGTCAGCGGTGCGAGGGCGCCGCCTCCCCCGTCGAGCGCGTAGAGGTGCAGGTCCGTGACCTCGCACCGGCGGGCGAGCTCGGCCGCGAGCGTGCGCAGGACGGTCGACCGGCCGCTGCGCGCGCTGCCCGCGACGAGCAGGTGGTCGCCCCCGTCGAGGTCGAAGGTCACCGCGGCCCGGCGCTGCTCGGCGGGCAGGTCGACGACGCCGATCGGCACCTGTCCCTCCCCGACCGGCAGCCCCGCGAGGTCGTCGACGGTGACGACGGCAGCGAGCGGTGCGAGCCAGGGGCTGGCGACCGGCTCCGCGCCCAGGCCGGCCGCGGCCGTGCGGGCGGCGTCGACCAGCCGGGCCAGGTCGGTCGGACCCTCCGGCGCCGGACCCGCCACCGGGCCGCCCGGGTCGCCGGCCCGCTCCCAGGGCAGCGGGCGGACCGCCACCGGGACGTCGCCGCCGGGGTGCCCGCCGACCCTCGCCGACTGGAGCTGGCGCACGGCGCCGGCGCCGACCCGCAGGACGGCCCGGCCGGGGTACGAGCGGCTGATGTCCGCGGCGTCGCGGACGTCGACGACGTCGCTGGACTCCGACGGGTCGGTGACGCGCAGGGCGATCCGCAGGCTGGTGTTCGCCCGGATGTCGGCGCTGACCACGCCGCCCGGCCGCTGGGTCGCGAGCACCAGGTGCACGCCGAGCGACCGCCCGCGCTGGGCGATGCCCACCAGGCCGCCCACGAAGTCGGGCAGCTCCTCGGCCAGGGTGGCGAACTCGTCGACCACCAGGACGAGCCGCGGGATCGGCGGCGAACCGGCCGGGGCCTGCCGCAGGTAGTCGTCGAGGTCCTTGCAGCCGGCGGTGCGCAGCAGCGTCTCGCGGCGTCGCAGCTCGGCCCCCAGCGACTGGAGAGCCCGCTCGGTGAGGTGACCGTCGAGGTCGGTGACCGTGCCGACGGTGTGCGGCAGGCGGGCGCAGTCCTTGAAGGCGGCGCCCCCCTTGTAGTCGACCAGGACGAACGCCATCTCGTCGGGGCGGTTGGCGACCGCTAGCCCGGCCACCAGGGTCTGCAGCAGCTCGGACTTGCCGGACCCGGTCGTCCCCGCCACGAGGGCGTGCGGGCCGTCGGCGGCGAGGTCGACCACGAAGGGCTCGCCGTCGGTGCCGACGCCCAGGACGACCCGGGTGTCGCGCGGCGTCACCCGCCACGCCGTCTCCAGCGCGGCCGGGTCGGTCGCGTCGAAGGGCAGCAGGTCGAGCAGCCGCGCGGTGTCCGGCGCGGCGGCCTGCTGGTCGTCCGGGGTGGCGTCGCGCAGCGGCGCGAGCGCGCGGGCGAAGCGGTGCGCCCAACGGTCGCCCACCCCGTCGGCCACGACGTCGTCGTACGTCGGGCCGCCGGAGGTCACGACCCTCAGCCGGGTGCCGACGGCGCCGGTCACCTCGGCGGTCACGCTGCACTCGACCGGCAGGGACACCAGGTCCCGCTCGAGGCACAGGACCAGCAGCCCGACGGCGGGCCCCTCGTCCAGCACGCGGGCCAGCCCCGGCTGGCGGCGCAGCGTGCCGGCCCCGTCGAGGACGACCACGGTCGCGGCGCCGGTCCACGCCCGCTCGAAGCCGGTCGAGACCGCCTCCTGCCGGGCGTCGAGCAGCGCCACCAGCTCGTCGACCCGGGTCCGCAGCTGGCTCGGGCAGGTGGCCACCCGCAGCGGTGCGCCGGGCCCGTCGGCACGGCCGCGCAGGTGCGGGAGCCAGCGGACCCACTCCCAGTCGCCCGGCTCCTCGGCGGCGAGCACGACCAGACCCAGGTGCCGCGGGCTGTGCCACCCGGCGAGCTGGCCGACCAGGGAGCGGGCGAGCGGCAGGACGCGCTGCCGCGGCCCGGCCAGCCCGAGCACCCCGGCCTCGGCCAGCGAGACGGTGACCGGCACGTCGTCGAGCGGCGGCCGCTCGACGCCGCCGTGGTCGCCGTCGTGGTCGCCGACGGGCCCACGGACCTCGACCCGGGACGTGACGGTGCCCAGCCCGAGCCGCAGTTCCAGGGTGTCGGGGTCGGTGCGGCGTCGCTCCCACAGGCGCGGGCGGGGCCCGGTAGCGGTCAGCAGCAGGGCGGCCGCGCCGGGATGCGCGTCGTGCCGGGCCGCTGCCTCGTCGGCGACCGCGCGCGCGACGGACTCGTCGACGCGGGCGCACTCCGTGGCGTAGGCCTCGCGCATCGCCCTGGCGGAGCGCTTGCCGCCGGTCCGGTCGCTGAGGAACGTCCCGAGCACCATCAGCGGTGACAGGAGCACGAACAGCAGGTAGGTCGGGGAGCGCGTCATCGCGACGAGGGCGAGCCCGCCGACCAGCGGCAGGAGGAGCGCGACCAGCGGGAACCTGCGGTGCTCGCGGGCTGCCGGCTCGGTGGGCCGGGCGGTGTGCAGCGGCGTCCGGACCGGGAGGTGCCGAGGGGGACGGTTGACCTCGAGGTGCCCGGCGCCGTCGGGCCGGCAGGACACCGGGACGAGCTCGGGCACGACCAGGGCCAGCCGGGTGTCACCGACGCGCAGCACCTCGCCAGGCAGCAGCGTCCGGCCCTCGCGGGTCACCTGCTCGCCGTCGACCGTCGTGCCGTTGGTCGAGCCGAGGTCGTGCACGGTGGTGCCGCCCGAGCCGTCGGACGGCACGCGCAGGACGGCGTGCAGCCGGGAGACGTCCGGGTCGTCCACCCGGACGGTCGCCTCCACGGCGCGGCCGACGCCGTGCTCGCCGGGGGTGAGCCGGTGCACCGCGCCGCAGTCGGGGCCGGCGAGGACGTGCAGCTCGAGCAGCCCGCGCGGCTCCCGCCGCTCGGTGCGGTCCACCGTGACGACGGCTCCGTCGAGCAGCGGCGGCTCGCCCAGCGAGGCGTCGTCGGGCAGCTCGCCCGCTGCGGTGAACAGCCTGCCGTCGCGTCGGCCCACGGCACCGAGCAGCTCCCGGCGGACCGCGGAGACCGGACTGCCCGGCGCCGCGTCCACCTCCACCGCGACCGGCGCGGCGGACCCGAGCGGGTCGACGACGGTCAGCACGAGGCGCATCGCCCCATCGTGGCCGGGTCGCCCGGTCCGGCCGGGCCGGCTGTCCACAGGCCGCGGTTGTCCACAGGCCACGCGTCCGGCGGTTGGGGGAGCGACCCGGCCACGGTTACCCTCGCCGGGCAGCGGCGCGCAGCCGCACCGGACGCCGAGCCCAGGGGGACTCCCGCGTGAACGCGATCGCGACCGTCGAGGACGAGGTCCGTGAGCTCGTGCGGCGCCGCGGCCTGGACCCGGTGGCCGACCCCTCGGCGGTGCGGCGACTCGTCGACGAGGTGATCTCGGACTACGACGAGCGCAGCCTGTCCGGCAGCCTGCCGCAGCTGGCCGACGCGGGGCTGGCGGCCCGCCAGGTCTTCGACGCCGTCGCCGGCTTCGGGCCGTTGCAGAAGTACCTCGACGACCCCACCGTCGAGGAGATCTGGATCAACGAGCCGACCAAGGTCTTCATCGCGCGCCGCGGCGTGCACGAGCTGACGACCACGATCCTCACCGGTGACGAGGTGCGCGACCTCGTCGAGAAGATGCTCAAGTCCTCCGGCCGGCGGGTCGACCTGTCCACGCCGTTCGTCGACGCGATGCTCCCCGACGGCTCCCGCCTGCACGTGGCGATCCCCGACATCACCCGCCAGCACTGGTCGGTGAACATCCGCAAGTTCGTCGTGCGCGCCACCCACCTCGAGGACCTCGTCGGCCTGGGCACGATCACCGCGCAGGCGGCGACGTTCCTGGAGGCCGCGGTCTCGTCCGGGCTCAACGTCCTCGTGGCCGGCGGCACCCAGGCCGGCAAGACCACGTTGCTCAACTGCCTCACCGCCGCGATCCCGTCGGGCGAGCGCGTCGTGACCTGCGAGGAGGTCTTCGAGCTCAAGGTGCCGCTGCCCGACGTCGTGGCGATGCAGTGCCGCCAGCCCAGCCTCGAGGGCACCGGCGAGATCAAGCTGCGGCGCCTGGTGAAGGAGGCGCTGCGGATGCGCCCGTCCCGCATCGTCGTGGGCGAGGTCCGGCAGGAGGAGAGCCTCGACCTGCTGATCGCGCTGAACTCCGGGCTGCCCGGGATGTGCACGATCCACGCCAACTCCGCCCGCGAGGCGGTGACCAAGATGTGCACCCTGCCGCTGCTCGCCGGCGAGAACGTCGGGCACGCGTTCGTCGTCCCCACGGTCGCGGGCTGCATCGACCTGGTCGTGCACGTCGCCGTCGAGCGCGACGGGCGGCGGGCCGTGCGCGAGGTCGTCGCCATCCCGGGCCGGGTCGAGGGCGACGTCGTCGAGACCGCCGACATCTTCACCACCCGCGGTGACCAGCTGGTGCGTGCCGACGGCTGGCCGCCGCACCAGGAGCGGTTCGACGCGGGCCGGCTACGACCTGACCCGCCTGCTCTCCCCGTACGGCGCGCAGCACTGATGGGCGCGCTGGTCGGCCTGCTGTTCGGTCTCGGTGTCTTCCTCGTCTGGAGGTCCTTCGACCCCGCCGGCGCCGGCGCCGCCGGGCCGGGTGACCCGTCGCGACCGGGTGGCCGACCTGCTCGCCCAGGCCGGTATCGAGGCGGTCACGCCGGGCGGCCTGGTCGCGTCCTGCCTCGGAGTGGGCGCCCTGGTGCTCGTCCTGGTGGTGGTCGTGTCGCACTCGCCGGCCATCGCCCTGGCGTTCGCGCTGATGGCGTCGTACGGCCCGGTGGCGCTGGTGAAGTTCCGGGCCCGGCAGCGCCGTTCCGAGCTGCGCGACCTGTGGCCGGAGGTCGTCGACAACCTCGCCTCGGGTGTCCGGGCGGGGCTGTCGCTGCCCGAGGCGCTCGCCCAGGTGGGGGTGCGCGGCCCCACCGAGCTGCGCCGGCCGTTCGTCCGGTTCGGCGAGGACTACCGCGCGACGGGCCGGTTCTACGACTGCCTCGACCGGCTGAAGGCCGGGCTCGCCGACCCGGTCGGCGACCGGATCGTCGAGTCGCTGCGGATGGCCCGCGAGGTCGGCGGCAGCGACCTCGGCAAGCTGCTGCGCACGCTGTCGGCGTTCCTGCGCGAGGACGCCCGCACGCGGGCCGAGCTCGAGACCCGCCAGGGCTGGACGATCAACGCGGCCCGGCTCGCGGTCGCCGCGCCGTGGATCGTCCTCGGCCTGCTCTCGCTGCGCCCGGAGGCGGTCGACGCGTACAACACCGCGGCGGGACTGGTCGTGCTGGCGACCGGCGGCGGGCTCTGCCTGGTCGCCTACCGGGTCATGGTGCGCATCGGGCGCCTGCCCGAGGAAGAGCGGGTGCTGCGGTGACCGGGCCGACCGCGTGAACCCCGCCGTCGCGGGGGCGGGTCTCGGACTGCTGGCCGGCGCGGGGCTGGCCCTGTCCGCGAGCCGGCTGCCCGCCTTCCGCCGTCCGTCCCTCGACGACCGGCTGGCGCCCTACCTGCGCGACGCGTCCCGGCCGTCCCGGCTGCTCGCCAGCCAGCGCGCGCTCACGCCGTTCCCCACCCTGGAGCGGATCGTCGGCCCCTTCGTCGCCGACGCCTCGCGCATGATCGAGCGCGTGCTCGGAGGCGCCGCCTCGGCCCGGCACCGGCTCGAGCAGGCCGGGCGCGGGATGACCCTGGAGGAGTTCCGCGCCGAGCAGGTGCTGTGGGGCGGCGGCGGGCTGCTCGCCGGCCTGGCCGCTGAGCCTGTTCTTCGCGGCCGACTCGGGCTTCCGGCCGGTGCCGCTGCTCGTCCTGTGCCTCGTCTGCGCCGTGAGCGGTGTCCTCGCGCGGGACCGGTGGCTGTCCCGCGAGGTCGCCACCCGCGAGGAGCGGATGATGGCCGAGTTCCCGACCATCGCCGAGCTGCTCGCACTGGCGGTCGCGGCGGGCGAGGGGGCGGTCGGCGCACTCGAGCGGGTGACCCGCATCAGCAAGGGCGAGCTGGCCCGGGAGCTGTCGCGGGCGCTGGCCGACGCGCGGGCGGGCGCCTCGCTGGTGCAGGCGCTGCAGGGCATCGCCGCCCGCACCAGCCTGCCGCCGCTCGCCCGGTTCGTCGACGGCGTCGCGATCGCCGTCGAGCGCGGGACGCCGCTGGCCGACGTGCTGCGCGCGCAGGCCGTCGACGTCCGGGAGGCGGGCAAGCGGGCCCTGCTGGAGGCCGGCGGCAAGAAGGAGATCGCCATGATGGTGCCGGTGGTCTTCCTGGTCCTGCCGGTGACGGTGCTGTTCGCGCTGTTCCCCGGCTTCTTCGGCTTCAGCTTCGCGAGCTGAGGGGCTTCGACCGGCATGACCGCAACGCAGACCCGGCACAGGGCGGGACCGACGAGGGAGAGGCACGACATGCACCACATGCAGGAGAAGCGCGCGGCCGTGGCACGGCCGACCACGGCGCTGTCCGAGGCGGCGCTACGCCTGTACGCCCGGGTGGTGCACGGTGGCCGCGACCGGGGCGACGTCCCGGGCTGGGTCCTCGTCACCATCATGACCGCCGGGCTGGTCACCGCCCTGTGGCTGGTCGCCGACGACAAGCTCAAGCAGATCTTCAGCGACGCCCTCGACGGGGTCGTCGGGAACGCTCCGTAGCCCGGCACCGTGCGAGGCCGCACGTCATGAACGTCGCGCGGGACGACCGGGGCTCGGCCGTCGTCGAGTTCACCCTCGTCGGGGTCCTGCTGACCGTCCTGTTCCTGGCCCTGCTCCAGCTGGGCCTGGCCCTGCACGTGCGCAACACCCTGCTCGCGTCGGCGGCCGAGGGCGCCCGTTACGCGGCCAACGCCGACCGCGACCCCGCGCAGGGCGCGGCGCTGGCCCGGCAGCTGATCCGCGACTCGCTGGCCGACCGGTTCGCCGAGGGAGTCACCGCCGGCACCGAGACCGTCCAGGGCTTCCAGACGGTCTACGTCGAGGTGCGCACCACCCTGCCGGTGGTCGGGCTGCTCGGGCCGACCCGCGCGCTGCAGGTGAAGGGGCACGCCCTGGAGGAGGCGCAGTGAGCGGGTTGCGCCGCCTCGTCCGCGCCGCGCACCGCAGGGTCGCGGGGCGCGGCCCCGACCAGGGCAACGCCATCGTGGAGTTCGTCTACCTCGCGGTGCTGCTGATGGTGCCGCTCGCCTACGTGCTGCTCACCGTCTTCCGGGTCCAGGCCGCGGCGTACGCCGTGTCCAGCGCGGCGCGCGAGGCCGGCCGCGTCTACGCCACCGCGGACAGCCCCGGCGACGCCGCGGCCCGGGCCGAGGCCGCCGCGCGGATCGTGCTGGCGGACAGCAACCTCGAGCTCGATCCCGGCCAGGTCGAGATCTCGTGCTCGCCGAGCCCGTGCGCCCTGCAGCCGGGATCGCAGGTGAACGTCGTCATGACCCACCGGGTGGACCTGCCGCTGGTACCCCGGTTCCTCGGCGAGCGGGCGCCGGCGTCGGTGCGCGTCAGCAGCCGCCACCTCGAGGTGGTCGACCGGTTCCGATCGGCGCCGGGCACGTGAGCGGGCTGCGGCGCCGGCTGCGCCCGACGGGCGACGACGGCCAGCTGATCCTGCTCATCCTCGTCTACGCCGTGATCGCGGGGCTGCTGGTCACCGTCGTCGTCAACGTCTCCAAGGTCTACCTCTACCGGCGCTCGCTGGTCGCCGCCGCCGACGGCGCGGCGCTCAGCGCGGCGAACCAGCCCGACCTGGCCGCGGTCTACGCCGGTGCCGAGTCCACGCTGCCGCTGAGCCGGGCCGGCGCCAGGTCCGCGGTGGACCAGTACGTCGACGACGCCGACCTGGCGGGCCGGTTCGAGCAGTTCGGCATCACCGAGGTCGACACCGACGGGATCACCGTCGTCGTGACGTTCCGGGCGACGGTGCGGATGCCGTTCGGCAACCTCGTCTCGGAGCGCTTCTCCGGCGGCTACCCGGTCCGGGCCACCGCCCGGGCCCGGTCCCCGCTGGTTCCCTGACCCCCGAGTTCAGGAGGATGTCCTGACCTCGAGGCGTCGGTCCGGCGCACCGCGTCGAGCAGCTCCCGGCGAACCGCGGCGAGGGACTGCGTGGACGCGATCGCGGTCGAGGACGAGGTCCGCGAGGCTTCAGGTGGGCGGTGGCTCCATCCTCACGTCACACCGATCGCTACCAGGTCTGCGGAGCGCGGGCCGCCCCGGAGCTGGCACCACCTCTGGGCTCGAGGCCTTCGGCGCCTCACGTGATCCTTCCCTCGAGCACACCCTCCGGGTCACTGCTTGTGGCACGTTGGAGGCGTGGTGCTTGCCCTGGGCGACGACCTCGAGCTCGACACCCAGCTGCTCGAGCTGCGGCGCGGCCGCCAGCGGGTCCGGTTGGAGCCGCAGGCGTTCGACGTGCTCGTCTATCTCGTCTCACATCGTGACCGGGTGGTGCCCAAGGACGAACTGATGGACGCCGTCTGGGGCGGCCGCTTCGTCACGGAGACAGCGGTGACGAGCCGCATCAAGCAGCTTCGCAAGGCCCTCGGGGACGACGGGCAGTCGCAGCGGATGATTCGCACCGTGCACGGCCGGGGATACCGGTTCGCTGCGCCGGTCCAGGCCCTCGACCCCGCTGACGCCACTGTCCCGGGACAGCGCAGCGCCTCCGGTGCCACTGCGCCGATTCGCTACACGGTCAGCGACGGACTGCACATCGCCTACCAGGTGACCGGCGGCGGCGATCTCGACATCGTCCTGATCTCCGGGTTCGTGTCCCACCTCGAGCTGGACTGGGCCGACCCGCGGCACGCGCACTTCCTGGACCGCCTCGGCTCGATGGGACGGCTCGTCCGGTTCGACAAGCAGGGCACCGGGATGTCTGACCGTCCGGCCGGTCTCCCCGACCTGGAGACGCGCATGCACGACGTGCTGGCCGTCATGGACGCGGTCGGCTCCGGTAGGGCGACGATCTGTGGCTACTCAGAGGGCGGTGCGATGGCCCTGCTGCTGGCCGCGACGCATCCGGAGCGGGTCAGCTCGCTCGTGCTGTACGGCTGCTACGCGAAGGCCACCTGGGCTTCGGACTACACCTGGGCGCGGACCCAGGAAGCCCGGCGCGCGTACACCGACGAGCTGGTCAACACCTGGGACTGGGAGGCCGACTGCCTGCGTCGCTGTCCCTCCGCCGATGCCGCGATGCAGCGATGGTGGGCGCAACGGATGCGAGCCGCCGCAACGCCCTCCACGATCCGGGCTCTGATGGACATGAACTCCCTGGTCGACGTCCGGGACATCTTGGCCACCGTCCGCGTCCCGACCCTCGTCCTGCACCGCATCGGCGACGGGATGTTCCGCGTGGACGATGCGCGCTACATCGCCGACCACGTCGCCGGCGCGCAGCTGCAGCTGCTCGAGGGCGACGACCACTTCTGCGCCGGCGACCCCGACCAGATCCTCGACGCGATCGAGCCGTTCCTCGCGGGCTTGCGGGCCCCGGTCGAACCGACTCGCGCACTGGCCGCGGTCGTCGCGGTCGCCGGCGAGCGGGGCGGCGCGGTGACCGCAGGCCTCGCCGCGGCTGGGGGTCGGCTGCGGCACGACCCGGCCGGTCGCGAAGTGCTGCTGTTCGACGGTCCGGCGACGGCGGTGCGCGCGGGCCTGGCGCGCCTCGGCGGCGAGGCGAGCCTCGGGGTGACCGTCGCCGAGATCATCCGCGACATCGACCAGGTGGAGGGCCACGGCGTCCAGGCCGCGGGTCGGCTCGCCGACTCCGCGCCGCCGGGCTCGGTGCTGGTATCGGCAACCGTCGGCGTGCTGCTCAGCGGGTCGGGCGTGGTGCTGGAGCCGGCCGGTGTTCGCGACCAGGGCGAACCGGTGCTACGCGTCGTGTCCGCCTGAGGCCGGATGCCGGTCCGCCGGCCCACCACGTCAGCCGTGGGCCGGCGGACCGCCCCCCGGTCAGGCCGCGGCGACGTCGATCGATACGGGGACGCCTCTCGTGACGACGTCGAACACCGCCGACCGGCGGCGCGACTGCTCGACGAGCGCGGCCAGCTCCCCGGCCTCGGCGGCGCCCTTGACGTGGAAGACGACACGGATGGCTTCGTAGCCGTTGCGGACGCCGTCGTCCAGGCCGAGGATGCCCAGCAGGTTGATGTCGCCCTCGACGGTGGCGGTGACCTCGTCGAGGTCGATGCCACGGGCGGCCGCGACGTTGGCCAGGCCGCTCATCAGGCAGGAACCCAGCGCGTTGAGGAGCAGCTCCGCCGGTGTAGGTCCCTGGTCGGATCCGACGAGAACGGCCGGGTGGTCCGCATCGATGACGGTCGTGCTCTCGTGCTGGTTCTCCTGGCCGGCCCCGTAGAAGCCACTGATGGTTCCCCGGTTGTGGGTGCCGCTCACCCAGCGGTGTGCGGAGCGGAACTGGAAGCGGGCGATCTCAGGCTGTGCGCGGACGGCGTCGAGAGTGGCGAAGAGCGTCGCGACGTCGACGCCGTTGCGACGGTTGGCGGTCTCGGTGACGGTCATGGTGGGTCCTCTCCTGGGTGGTGGATGTGGTCAGGCGGCTCGGACTGCGGAACCGGCAGGTGGAGGCAGGGACGCGAGCAGGTCGGCCTCGCGCTCCAGCGCGTCGCTGAGCTGGATCTGCAGCTCCACGAAGCGGTCGGGGTGCGGGAACGACGCCAACGCCTTCGTGAGGTCGAATGTCTCCCGCAGTGCCGAGCCGCGACGGTCGGCATAGCCGGCCATCGCCTCGGATTCGGCGGCCGGGTCTCGCAGGCTGCGGTCGATGGCGGTCGCGAGCAGCTCCGCGTCGCGGAAGGCGTCGGTGATGCCGTGACCCGTGATCGGGTCGCGGTGGTAACCCGCGTCCCCGACCAGTGCCCAGCCCGGGCCGATCGGCTGCCGTAGGTAGTTGGGGAGCCTTTCCGTTCCGCGGACCACCGAGGTGACCCGGCCGGAACGCACCCGCGCGGCCAGCGCCGGAGACACCGCCTCGAGCTCGGCGACAAGCGCTGCCGCGCGGTCGCTGCCCGCCGTGCGCACCGTGGCGAGGAACCTCCCCGGACGGGACAGCCAGACACAGCCCTCCCCGTTGTGGGTCGGGAAGACGCCAGCGAAGGCGTTCGGGGCGACGTGGAACTCGTACGCCGGCCAGGCCGTGGCCCCGACGTACAGGTAGAAGAGGGCCGAGTCGCTCGTGGAGCACTCGAGCATCCGGGCGCCGGCCCATCCGGCGGTCCGGGACCGCAAGCCATCCGCGCCGACGACGTACCGCGCACCGAGCTCCACGTGCTGCCCGTCCGCTGCCCGGGCGCCGACGCCGACGACCCGGTCGGCAGGGTCACGGCGCAGACCGGTCACGGTGACGCCCGTGTGCACCTGGGCGCCTGCGGACCGGGCCGCCTCGAGGAGCAGTGCGTCGAGGACGCGTCGTCGCGGGGCAACCAGCAGGTCGACCCCGGCTCGCTCCTTGACGGTGCGGGTGACCTCGGTGTCGTCACGGACGAACGTGACCTCGCGCACCGCCGGCGCGCCGCTGGAGAGCACGGCCTCGAGCAGGCCCCATCGGGCGAGCTGCACGACCCCGCCACGCACGAGGCCGTGCGTCGACAGGACGTCGCTGGGGAAGCTCGACCGGTCCACGAGAGCGACGTCGTGACCCGCCCGGGCGAGCAGCATCGCGGTGGCGGCGCCGGCGCATCGCGACCCGACGACGACCACGTCGTGTCCACCAGGCTGCGGTGTCCTCATGCCCGTCGACTGTGCGCGCGGAGCGGGCGAAAGTCTTGGAGACCGCGTGGAGGTCGCGTGGAGGTCTCCCGACCAGAATGCGCCCGGCGCCGCCACCCGCCTGAGCATCGGCGTGCCGAGCGGCGCACGGCAGATGGGTGGACGGCCCGGGCCGGGCCTCCCGTTCAAGTCGCCCGGTCGCGGTGGCCGATGAACGCAGGGACGACCCTGCGACCCGAGGCACTCCCGTGACCCCCACCTGCTCCACCGAGCCCGGACCGGCGGCCCTGTCGCGCCGCGGCCTCCTGGGCGCCGGGGCCGGGCTGCTCGGGGCGGCGGCACTCGGCGGCGCGGGCGTCGCCGCGGCCCCCGCCGCGGAGGCGGCGACCGGGGACCCGGTCCTGCACCTGGTGCGCCGTACGACCTACGGCGCGACGCCGGAGCTGCTGGCCGCCGTGCGGAAGAAGGGTGCGACGGCGTGGCTGGAGCAGCAGCTGCGGCCCGCGAAGGTCCCGGACGCTGCGATGACGGCCCTGCTGCGGCGCTGGCCGACCCTGACGATGACGCCGAGCCGGCTCACGTCGTCGATCGGGCGCTTCCACTGGGATGCGATGTTCGACCTGTGCGACGCCCACGTCGCCCGCGCCTGCTGGTCGAACCGGCAGCTGTTCGAGGTGATGGTCGACTTCTGGTCGAACCACCTCAACGTCACCTGCCCGTCGTCGGACGTGTGGGCGACCCGCCACCTGTTCGACGCCCAGGTGGTCCGCCGGCACGCGCTCGGCAGGTTCAGCGACATGCTCGTCGCCTCCGCCCGCCACCCCGCGATGCTGGCCTACCTCGACAACGCCGGCTCGGACAAGGACGCGCCGAACGAGAACTACGCGCGCGAGCTGCTCGAGCTGCACACGGTCGGGGTCGGCGCCGGCTACAGCGAGGCGATGGTGCGGTCGGCGGCCCGGCTGCTCACCGGGCTCTCGATCGAGGACGACGGCAGCTACCGCTACCTCTACGACACCTCGAAGCACGCCACCGGCCCGGTGAAGGTGCTCGGCTTCTCCGACCCCAACCGGTCGTCGTACGGCGAGAAGGTGGCGGTGCGCTACCTGCGCTACCTCGCATCGCATCCCGCCACCGCGCGGCGCATCGCCTACAAGCTCGCGGTGCGTTTCGTGAACGACGCGCCGCCGGCCGCGCTGGTGTCGTCGCTGGCGAAGGTCTACTTGCGGAACGACACGGACATCCGGCCGGTGCTGCGCGCGCTGTTCGCGTCGAAGGCGTTCCGGGCGTCGTCGGGCGAGAAGGTGAAGCGGCCGTTCGAGGACATGGTGTCCACCGTGCGTGCGCTGGGCATCCGGCCCCCCGCGTCCGGCACGGACGGCGTGCGCCAGCTGTACTGGCTCTCCGGCGGGCTCGGTCAGCCGCCGCTCGGCTGGCACCCGCCTGACGGCTATCCCGACGTCGTCACGGCGTGGCAGAGCGCCGGCGGCACCCTCGCCCGGTGGAACGCCCACCTGGGCCTGGCGGCCGGCTGGTGGCCCGACGACCTGCGGCACCCGCCGCTGGCGTACCGGCTGCGCCCCGCCCGGCCCCGGACCCACGGTGCCCTCGTCGACGCCGCCGCCGCCGGGCTCGGCCTGCCGCGGCCGACCGACGCCGTGCGCAGCGCCATCTGCACGTTCCTCGGCGAGAAGGTCGGGGCGCCCCTCGAGGCCGGCGACCAGGCGCTCGGCTGGCGACTGCCCTACGTCCACGCCCTGCTGCTGGACAGTCCCGCGGCGGCGCTGCGATGAGCGTCGACGTGGGTACCGGCACCGCCTCGACCTGCCCGTGCGGTCAGGGCGAGCCGGACGGCATGAGCCGGCGCCGGCTGCTCGGTGCCGCGGGCGCGGCGGTGGCGCTCGGGGTGGTCGGTGGCCTGGTGCGTGACACCGCGTCGACGCGACTCGCCTTCGCCGGCCCGGCGTACGCCGGGGACGTGCTGGTCGTGCTGTCGCTGCGCGGTGGCTTCGACGGCCTGTCCGCGGTGGTGCCGGCTGCCGACCCGGCCTACTACGCGGCCCGTCCGGGGATCGGGGTCCCGGCGGCCGAGCTGCTCCCGCTCGACGCGACCTTCGGGCTGCACCCGGCCCTGGCTCCGCTCAAGCCGTTCTGGGACGCCGGAACATTCGGCGTCGTGCATGCCGTCGGGCAGCCGGACCCGACCCGCTCGCACTTCCAGGCCATGGCGGCGATGGAGCGCGCCGCGCCGGGCTCGAGCGTCCGCACCGGGTGGCTGGACCGGGTGTCCTCCGCGCAGGGGGCCGGTGGCGCGTTCGCCACCGTCGGCGTCGGGACCGACGCCAACCAGCGCGCCCTGGTCGGGCCGGCACCGGAGCTGCTGGTCGGCTCCGTCGACGACTTCTCGCTCTCGGGCGCCGACGACGCCGAGGAGCGGGCCCGCTGGACCGCGGCCCTGCTGGCGATGCACCGTGGCGCGCGCGCCGACCTCGCGACCCCCGCCCGGCTGACCCTGGGTGCCCTCGGTACCGCCGCTGCGCTCCAGGAGAGCGAGTACGTCCCCGCTGCCGGTGCGGACTACCCGGACGGCGACCTCGGAGCGGCCCTGCGCGACGTCGCCCGGCTGGTCAAGGCCGGCGTCGGCCTGCGCGTGGCCACCGTCGACTTCGGTGACTGGGACATGCACCAGGGCCTCGGCCGCGTGGACGGCGGGTGGATGGCCCGCCAGCTCACCGAGCTGGGGGCCGCCCTGGCCGCGTTCGCGACCGACCTCGGCGCCGCCATGGCGGGTGTGAACGTCGTGACGCTGTCCGAGTTCGGCCGGCGGGTCGCGGAGAACGCCTCCGGTGGGCTCGACCACGGGCACGGCAACGCGATGCTGCTCCTGGGCGGGGGAGTGGTCGGCGGCCGGGTCCACGGTGGGTGGCGCGGGCTGGCCCCGGCCGTGCTGGACGCCGGGGACCTGCCGGCCGCCAACGACTACCGCGCGGTGCTGGCCGAGATCCTCGAGCGGCGTTGCGGTGTCCCCGCGTCGGCGGCGTTCCCCGGCCTGGGCAGCGGACGGCTCGGCCTGACCCGGGCCCGACCGGCTACTTGACGCGGCCGAAGAAGACGCTGCTGCTCCAGATCCGGTCACGCTTCACCGGGGTGCCCGGAACGGAGGCGTGCCAGATCTGGCCGCGGCCGGCGTAGATGCCGACGTGGTAGACGCTGCCGCGGCTGGTGAAGAACACCAGGTCGCCGCGCCGGGCGTTGCTGCGCTTGATCCGGTCGACCTTGCCGACCTGGGCGGAGGACGAGTGCGGCAGCGACTTGCCGACCCGGGCGTACGCCCAGCGGGTGAGGCCGGAGCAGTCGAAGCGGCGGGGGCCGACGGCGCCGTAGCGGTAGGGCGAGCCCTTGCGGCTGCGCGCCCAGTCGGCGGCGGCGTCGGCCTTCGCGGCCGACACGAAGGCCGAGGCCTGGGGCGGCATCGGACCGACGGCCGAGAGGACCAGCAGCGACCCGGCCAGTGCGAGCACCAGCGAGAGGGTCGTGAGCAGGCGGACAGGGGCAAGACGTGTCGCGGACATGCGTTCCTTCGGTACCGCCTGCGAAGAGTGACCTGTCGGGTTAGGGCGTCGAAGGTGCCCCGCCGCTCTCGCGGCTTCACCCCAAGGTCGCGTCGGGCGCGACCACGTGCTCGGGTTCTCCGTCCCTGCCACAGCGACGAACGATCGGCGGGCTCGCGGGTGGCAGGGTTAGGCGTCCGCGGGCTCGGCCCCGCCGCACTCGACGGGGACTTGTTGCTCTCCACCATGCGGCACGCCGACGGGTGCCCTTGAACGAAATCCTCGACTTTCGGCGAAAAGTGATGCAGGTCATGGGTTTTTCCCGGCTCCCCGCACCATGTGTGGTGGTCCGTGTGCACCACGTGAGGCCCCGTGTGGCTGAATGTGTCCGTGGACGACCAGCGGTGGCCCCTCCGGCTGCCACGCGGAGCGACGGTGCAGCCACTCGTAGCGATCGCGCGCCGGGTGGGCATCGCGCTGGCGGTCGTGCTCGTCAACTGGTTGGTGGTGCTGCTGGAGCGCGACGGCTACAGGGACGCCGCCGACGGCAGCATGTCCGCCGTCGACGCGCTGTACTACACGACGGTCACGCTCTCCACGACCGGCTACGGGGACATCACTCCCATCAGCCCGAGCGCGCGGCTCACCAACGCGCTCGTGGTGACCCCGATGCGCTTCCTGTTCGTCCTCGTGCTCGTCGGCACCACGATCCAGGTGCTCACCGAACGGTCCCGTGATCAGTTCAAGGTCGCCCGCTGGAGGTCTCGCGTGCAGGACCACGTCGTTGTCTGTGGCTACGGAACGAAGGGTCGCAGCGCCGTGCGCGCACTGCGCAAGCAGCAGGTGCCGGCCGACCACATCGTCGTCGTCGAGAACGATCCCGAGAACGTCCGGCAGGCCGGCGTCGACGGACTGGTCACGGTGCTCGGCTCGTCGACCAGCGACACGGTCCTGATCGAGGCGGAGGTGGCCAAGGCCAGGGCGGTCATCGTCGCGGTCAACCGCGACGACACCGCGGTGCTCACCACTCTCACGGTGCGCCAGCTGGCGCCGACGGCGGTCGTCGTGGCGGCGGTGCGCGAGGAGGAGAACGCCGACCTGCTCGTGCAGAGCGGCGCCAACTCGGTGATCACGTCCTCGGCGGCGGCCGGACGCCTGCTCGGCCTGGCGACCGACAGCCCGCGCTCGGTCGCGGTGGTCGAGGACCTCATCGCCGTGGGCACCGGGCTGGACCTGCTCGAGCGCGACATCGCTGACGACGAGGTGGGCAAGCCGCCCCTGGCCACGGGGGTGCCGGTGCTCGCCGTGGTCCGTGGCGACCGGACCCTTGCCTACGACCACGTGGAGTGCGCGGTGCTGCAGGCCGGTGACCGGATCGTCTACGTCGGGACGAACGGCAGCGGCCACGAGGTGGTCCCGCCGCACCAGTGAGCGGCCGGGGCGCGATCGTGGTCGCGTACGCTTCCTGCACGTGGCAGCCGTCGATCCGTCCGAGGAGCTCAAGGAGCTCGACCAGACCCTGACGAGCATCGAGTCGGTCCTGGACCTCGACGCCATGCGCCGCTCGCTCGCCGACCTGAACGAGCAGGCCGCGGCGCCCGACCTCTGGGACGACCAGGAGCGCGCGCAGCAGGTGACCAGCCGGCTGTCCCACCTGCAGGGCGAGCTCAACCGGGTGGAGTCGCTGCGCCGGCGGCTCGACGACCTCGCGGTGCTGTTCGAGCTCGCCGAGGACGAGAGCGACGAGGACACCCGGGCCGAGGCCGAGACCGAGCTGGCGGCGATCCGCACGACGCTCGGCGAGCTCGAGGTGCGCACCCTGCTGTCCGGGGAGTACGACGCCCGCGAGGCCCTCGTGACGATCCGGGCCGAGGCGGGCGGGGTGGACGCCGCCGACTTCGCCGAGATGCTGATGCGCATGTACCTCCGGTGGGCCGAACGCCACGGCTACCCCGCCGAGGTGCTCGACACCTCCTACGCCGAGGAGGCCGGGCTGAAGTCGGTGACCTTCCAGGTCAACGTGCCCTACGCCTACGGCACGCTCTCGGTCGAGCAGGGCACCCACCGGCTGGTCCGCATCTCGCCGTTCGACAACCAGGGTCGCCGGCAGACCTCCTTCGCCGGCGTCGAGGTGCTCCCGGTCGTGGACCAGGTCGACCACATCGACATCCCCGAGAACGACATGCGCGTGGACGTGTTCCGCTCGTCCGGGCCGGGCGGGCAGTCGGTGAACACCACCGACTCGGCCGTCCGCCTCACCCACCTCCCGACCGGCATCGTCGTCTCCTGCCAGAACGAGAAGTCGCAGATCCAGAACCGCGCCGCCGCGCTGCGGGTGCTCCAGTCGCGGCTCCTGCTCGTCCGCAAGCAGCAGGAGAAGGCCGAGATGGACGCCCTCAAGGGCGACAGCGGCGGGTCGTGGGGCAACCAGATGCGCTCCTACGTCCTGCACCCGTACCAGATGGTCAAGGACCTCCGGACCGAGCACGAGACCGGCAACACGGGGGCGGTCCTCGACGGCGAGATCGACGCCTTCATCGAGGCCGGCGTCCGCTGGCGCAAGCAGACCGAGAACGACGGCTGACCCGGGCGTGGGCGGCCCGACGACACGACGACCGCCCCCCGACATCCGGGGTCCGTCGTCGTCGGCTGCGTACAGTGGGAGCCAGGACAGGCCGATGGAAGCAGGAGCCTGCAACCCTCCGACGCCCCGGTAAGTGATGCCTCCGTGATCCGCCTGCAGAACGTCACCAAGATCTACCCCAACCAGACCCGCCCGGCGCTGCACGACGTCACCGTCGAGATCGGCAAGGGTGAGTTCGTCTTCCTCGTCGGCCAGTCGGGGTCGGGCAAGTCGACCTTCCTCCGCCTGGTCCTCAAGGAGGAGCGCGCGACCACCGGCGAGGTGCACGTCGCCGGCAAGGACCTGGCCCGGCTCTCCAGCTGGAAGATCCCGGCGCTGCGCCGCCAGGTCGGCACCGTGTTCCAGGACTTCCGGCTGCTGCCCAACAAGACCGTGACCGAGAACGTCGCGTTCGCCCTCGAGGTCATCGGCCGGCCCCGGCACCAGATCGCCAAGGTCGTGCCCGAGGTCCTCGACCTGGTCGGGCTCAAGGGCAAGGAGAACCGCCGGCCCGACGAGCTCTCCGGCGGCGAGCAGCAGCGGGTGGCGATCGCCCGGGCCTTCGTCAACCGGCCGATGATCCTCATCGCCGACGAGCCGACGGGCAACCTCGACCCGCTGACCAGCGTCGGCATCATGCGCCTGCTCGACCGGATCAACCGCACCGGGACGACAGTGGTGATGGCCACCCACGACGACGACATCGTCGACCAGATGCGCCGCCGGGTCATCGAGCTCGAGTCCGGACGCCTCGTCCGCGACCAGTCCCGGGGTGTCTACGGCTACTCGCACTGACGAGCAGGTAGACAGGACGACCAGCAGCCAGACGGACGGCAGGAAGCACAGTGCGCGCGACATTCATCGTCAACGAGATCGGCATCGGCCTGCGCCGGAACCTCACGATGACGGTCGCCATGATCGTCACGACGGCCGTGTCGCTCGGGTTCCTCGGCACGGCCGTGCTCTTCAACCAGCAGGTCAGCGTCATGAAGGACTTCTGGTACGACAAGGTCGAGGTCTCGATCTTCCTCTGCGGACCGGACCCGGCCGAGGGCATCGCCGGCTCGTGCGCGGGCGGCGAGGTCACCCAGGACCAGCGGGCCTCGATCAGCGGCGACCTGCGCTCGCTGCCCCAGGTCGAGAAGATCTACTACGAGTCCAAGCAGCAGGCGTTCGCGCACTTCAAGGAGCAGTTCAAGAACTCCGCGATCGTCGACAACGTGACGCCGGACCAGATGCCCGAGTCCTACCGGGTCAAGCTGGTCGACCCCGAGCAGTTCCCGATCATCGCCAGCGCGTTCGCCGGGCGGCCGGGCGTCGACGAGGTGCAGGACCAGAAGGCCCTGCTGGAGAAGTTCTTCAAGGTCCTCAACTGGGTGCAGTGGTTCGCCACCGGCCTCGCCCTGCTGATGATCCTCGTGTCGGTGACCCTGATCGTGAACACCATCCGGGTCGCGGCGTTCAGCCGGCGCCGGGAGACCGGGATCATGAAGCTCGTCGGCGCCTCGAACTTCTCCATCCAGCTGCCGTTCCTGCTCGAGGGAGCGATCTCCGGGCTCCTGGGCGGGCTGCTCGCCAGCGGCTCGTTCGTGCTGATGAAGGCGGTCCTGGTCGACCAGCTGCTGGCGCCCAACTTCCCCATCGCCCGTTTCGTGGGGTGGGGGGCGATCTGGTTGAGCTCGGGGATCGTGCTCGCCGTGGGGGTCACGCTGGCCGCGCTCGCGTCGTTCATCGCGCTGTTCAAGTACCTCCGGGTCTAGCCCGGGCGGTCCGCCCCCGGCGTGGCGGACGCCCGATCTGCTCCGCTTGTCCGTCCCGATGACCTAGTGTCGGGGCGTCAGCCGGGTCCCACCAGTCACACAGGTCTCATCCGGAACAGGCCCTCGCGGGATGGTCCGGCCCGTTCCACCCCTCATCCGGGGGCCCGGTCGAGCCGATACAGACCCGAGACCATCCGTCGAGCAGCCCCGGAGCCCCACCGCATGCGCGTCCGTCCCCGTTTCGCCGTCGCCCTGTGGCTGATCGTGCCGGCCCTCGTGCTCGGGCTGCTCACGCCCGCCTGGGCGGACGAGGAGCGGCAGCGCAAGAACCGGGTCGACCGGGCCATCAAGGACCTCCGTGGCGACCTCGACGAGACCTCCGCCGAGCTGCGCCGGGCCGGTGCCGCGCTGGACCGGGCCGAGAAGAAGCTGCCCGCGGCCCGCGCCCGGGTCGCGAAGGTGCACGGCCAGCTCGTGGCCGCCCAGGAGCGGGACCGGATCCTGGGCGCCAAGCTGGGTGCCGCCCGCGCCGAGGTGCGCGCGGCCAAGGCCGAGATCAAGGCGACCCTGGAGGGCATCGCGAGCAGCCGGGAGCTGATCGGCCGGATCGCACGCTCGTCCTACCAGTCGGGGGGCATGGGCGAGCTGGCCGTCGTGCTCCAGTCGCAGAGCCCGGACGAGTTCGCCACCCGGCTGGTCCTCGTGCAGAACGCGCTGCGCTCCGAGGGGAACGTGCTCGGCGGCCTGGCCGAGGCGCGCGCCGACCTGGCCGCGCAGCGCGCGACCCTGGTCGCCAAGCGGCAGCAGCTCGCGGGCATGAAGCGCGAGCAGGAGGAGCTCGTCGCGCGGATCGCCGGACTGGAGGCCGACGCGATCCAGGCGAAGCAGGCGGTCGAGTCGCTCATCGCCGAGCGTGAGGGCGCCGTCGCCGCGATCGAACGCGAGAAGGCCGCCGAGGAGGCGCGCTACTCGGCGATGCGCGCCGAGTCGGCACGGCTCGGCCGGATCCTCGCCCGGCGGGCGGCGGCCGCCCGTCGCGCGGCCGCCCGGGCGGCCAGGCGGTCCAGCTACAGCAACGGCGGCAGCGGCGGCGGCGGGGGCGGTGTCCTGTCCTACCCGGTGCAGGCCGGCGTCAGCTCGTCGTACGGGATGCGGGTGCACCCGGTGACGGGGGTCTACAAGCTGCACGACGGCACCGACTTCGCCGCCAACTGCGGGACGCCGGTGCACGCCGCGGCCTCGGGAACGGTGATCCAGGCGGCGCTGGTGCCCGGCTACGGCAACCAGCTGGTCATCGACCACGGCGCCATGCGCGGCGCCGGGGTGGCCACGAGCTACAACCACCTGATGCGGTTCGGGGTCGGCTACGGCACCCGGGTGAGCCGCGGCCAGGTCATCGGCTACAGCGGCGGCAGCGAGGGCATGTACGGCGCCGGCTACTCCACGGGCTGCCACCTGCACTTCATGGTCTACGTCAACGGGGGCACGACCAACCCGTTGGGCTGGCTCTGAACCACGGGGTCTGCCGCCCCGCCCGGTCCTAGACTCGCCCGGTGACCGCCGGACGTCGGGTGCTGCGCGTGGCCGCGCTGTCCGCCGTGGTCGCGCTGGCGTTCGTCGGGGGCATCGTGACCGGCATCGTCGGCTCCGGCGACCCGGCGCCCGCCCCGGCACAGGGAGTCATCGACGAGGCGGCCGACCGGATCGTCGCGAAGGCCGCCCGGCCGGTCGACCGCGACGCGCTCGAGCGGGCCGCGGTCGAGGGCATGCTCCGGACCCTGGGCGACCGTTGGTCGACGTACTACGGCCGCACCGAGTTCACCTCGTTCCGCTCGGCGCTGGAGGGGCGCTACTCCGGGGTCGGCATGTGGCTGCGCGGCGCGAGCAGCGGGGCCGGGGGCGTCGAGGTCGGCAGCGTCCAGCCGGGTGCGCCGGCGGACCGTGCCGGGGTCCTGCCGGGCGACCTGGTGGTGCGGGTCGGGGACCGCGACGTCCGGGGGGCCGACGTGGCCACGGTGGCGGGCCTGCTCCGGGGCGACCCCGGCAGCGCGGTCGTCGTGGCCCTGCGCCGCGGCGCGGCGACGCGGACCGCCACTCTCACCCGGGCGACCTTCACCAGCCAGGACGTGACGGTCGAGCGGCTCGCGGGCGGCATCTCGCGCATCGCCGTCGGCGCGTTCACCCGCGGGGTCGGCCGCGACGTCGCCGCGGTCATGGCGGCGGAGTCCCGGCGCGGCCCGCGCGGCGTGGTCCTCGACCTGCGCGACGACCCCGGCGGGCTGCTCGACGAGGCGGTGGCGGTGGCGTCGGTGTTCCTGGACGGCGGGCCGGTGGTCTCGTACGAGCGGCGCGGCGCCCGGCCCCGTACCCTCGAGGCCTTCGAGGGTGGCAACACCGCCACCCCCCTCGTGGTGCTCGTCAACTCCTCTACCGCCAGCGCGGCCGAGGTCGTGGCCGGCGCGCTGCAGGACCGCAACCGTGCCGTCGTCGTCGGCACCCGCACCTACGGGAAGGGCTCCGTGCAGGAACCGTCCACGCTCTCCGACGGCTCGGCCCTCGAGCTGACCGTCGGTCGCTACCTCACGCCGTCCGGGCGCAGCCTGGACGGCATCGGCATCGAGCCCGACGTCCTCGTGCCGCCCGGGGCTGCTGCCGAGGTCGCCGAGCGGCGGGCCCTCGACGTGCTCACCGGCCTGGTGGCCGCGCTGGCACCGACGCTCGACCGGCAGGGCCGCAGCTGATGCCGCGCGAGGAGGGTCGCAAGCTGGTGGCGCAGAACCGCAAGGCGCGCCACGACTACCACATCGACGACGTCTACGAGGCCGGCATGGTGCTCACCGGCACCGAGGTCAAGTCGCTGCGGGCGGGGCACGCCAACCTGGTCGACGGCTACGCCCACATCCGCGAGGGCGAGCTGTGGCTGGCGGGGGTGCACATCCCGGAGTACACCGAGGGGACCTGGACCAACCACGAGCCCCGGCGCGAGCGCAAGCTGCTGCTGCACCGTGCCGAGATCGTCCGGCTGATCGGCAAGACCAAGGAGAGCGGGGCGACCCTCATCCCGCTGGCGCTGTACTTCAAGGACGGCCGGGCCAAGATCGAGATCGCGCTGGCCCGAGGCAAGCGCAGCTACGACAAGCGCCAGGCCCTGGCCGAGAAGCAGTCCAAGCGGGAGATGCAGCGGGCGCTGTCCCGGCGCACCAGCGGCAAGGGTTCCTGAGCCGTGCGCCGGCTGGGAGCCGCGCTCGCCGTGGCCGGCTGGCTCCTGCTCGCCGGCGCCGGGCCCGCGGGCGCGGCGGAGGGCGAGGGCATCGCGTCGTACGACGTCACGCTGACCGTGAACGCCGACGGCAGCCTGGTGGTGCTCGAGGCGATCGGCTACGACTTCGGTCCGAACGAGCGGCACGGCATCACCCGCACCATTCCGACCCGGGTGCCCTACGACGACGACAGCGACCGGGTCTACGAGCTGTCCGAGGTCGCGGTGCTGAGCCCGACGGGAGCCCCCGACGACGTCGAGCGGAGCACCTCCGGCGGCACCACGACGCTGCGGATCGGTGACCCGGACCGGACCGTCAGCGGCCTGCAGGACTACCGCATCACCTACACCGTCGCCGGTGCCCTCAACGCGTTCCCCGACCACGCCGAGCTCTACTGGAACGCGATCGGGGCCGAGTGGGACGTGCCGATCGGGTCGGCCTCGGTGACCGTCGTCACCCCGCAGCCGGCCACCCAGCAGGCCTGCTTCGCCGGGCCCTTCGGCAGCGGACTGCCCTGCGGCGCGGCGGCTGCCGACGGCGACCGCGTGAGGTTCGACCAGCCGGCCGGGCTGGTGCCGTACGAGGCGCTCACGGTCGTCGTCGGGCTGCCCCCCGACGCGGTGACCGCGACGGGCCCGGACCTCGTCGAGCGGTTCAGCCTGCGGCGGTCGCTCACCCCGACCGTGCTCACCGGCACCCTCGCCGGGCTGGTGCTGGTGCCGGGCCTCGCGGGCGTCGGGTGGCTGCTCGGCACCCGCGGCCGGGACCGGCGCTTCGCCGGCCAGACGCCGGGGCTCCTGCCGCCGTCCGGCGCGGCTGCCGCGAGCGACGAGCCGGTGCCGTGGACGGGTCGCGGCGCGGTCGCGGTGCAGTTCCAGCCGCCGCCCGGCCTGCGGCCCGGCCAGGTCGGGACGCTGCTCGACGAGCAGGCCAACGTCGTCGACGTGACGGCGACCATCGTCGACCTCGCCGTCCGCGGCCACCTGCGCATCGTCGAGCTCGAACGCCGGAACCGGTTCAGCTCGCGGGACTGGCGCCTGGAGCGGCTCCCCGGCGGCAGCGGCGACCTGCTCGGGTACGAGCGCCTCCTGTACGACGGGCTGTTCGAGGCGGGCGACGTGGTGCTGCTGTCGGAGCTGAAGAAGAAGTTCGCCGCCCGGATGTCCGCCGTGCAGAACGCGCTCTACGAGGACGTCACCCGGGCCGGCTGGTTCAAGGGGCGGCCGGACAAGGTCCGCCAGGGCTGGCTCGCGGCGGGTCTGGTCCTCGCGGCCGCCGGCGGCTGGTCGTCGTTCCTGCTCGTGAGCCGCCTGCACTGGGCGCCGGTGGGGATCGCGGTGACGCTCGTGGGCCTGGCGATGTTCGTGGCCGCACGCCGGATGCCGGCCCGGACGGCCACCGGCTCGGCCGTCCTGGCGCAGGCGCGCGGGTTCCGCGAGTACGTCCGCACCGCCGAGGCGGAGCAGCTGCGGTTCGAGGAGGGCGCCGAGATCTTCAGCCGCTACCTGCCCTACGCCGTCGTCTTCGGCGAGACCGACCGCTGGGTGCGGGTGTTCGGGCCGCTGGCGCAGGCCTCGGCCGGCGCCGCCACCGGCTGGTACGTCGGGCCGCACGGCTGGGACGTCACCCATCTCGGCGACTCCCTGGGCGGCTTCACCTCGACCGCGTCGAGCTCGCTGGCGGCGGCCACGCAGTCCTCGTCGGGCGGGTCGGGGTTCAGCGGCGGGTCCTCCGGCGGCGGCGGCGGTGGTGGTGGCGGCGGGTCCTGGTGACCGGCCCGTCCGTCCGCCTCAGTCGTCCTCCCCGCCCGCGGGCTGGAACGTGTCGGCCGCGGTCTGGAAGACCTCCTGGTTGGCCGCCCAGTTCTCCTCGCGGCTGGACAGGTAGATCGCGTACCCGTGGGACTCGTTCGGCACGAACCCCCGGTTGAGCACGTGGGTCGCCTCGCCGAAGGTGAACTCCCAGTCGGCCGCCTCCCAGCCGTTGTAGTCGACCTCGTCGATCCGGATGCGCTCGTAGCTCGGCAGCTCCTTCGAGGTCGTCTTCTCCTGCTCCTTCCAGGCCTTCGCGGCGTCGTCCTTCGGCTCGTCGGTCTGGTCGATCCGCAGGAAGCTGCTGCCGTCGGGGGACGTGATGTCCACCGCGGTCGCGCTCGACTGCGACTCCTGCCAGTCCTCGGGCACAGCGAGCGAGAAGCCGGTGGCGTCGGTGTAGGTGCGGTACCCGTCGGGTGCGCCGTCGCCCTGGTCGGTGGGCTCGGGGGTCGAGGACTCCGACGGCGGGGCCGAGTCGCTGGGGGAGGACGGGGCCGTCGTCGACGGCGACGGCGACGCCTTGGGCTCGGCACCCGTCGTCCCCTGGTCGTCCTGCCCGCCCAGCAGGGCGAACGCCACGATGCCGCCGATGAGCAGCAGGGCCAGCGCGAGGCCGGCAGCGAGCATCCCGCCCCGGCGGGGCGGCTCGTCGCCCGCGTAGCGCGTCACCGGCGTGGGTGCGGGGCCCTCCGGGTGGACCCCGCCGGCCGGCACCGCGCGGGTGCGGTCGGCGGCGTCCGCCACGGCGGCCGGCACCGTGGCGGGCAGCGCGGAGGTGTCGCTGGCCGCAGCGCGCAGCAGCGATCTGGTGTGCTGGATGCTGTCGCGCGCGGCCGGGTCCTTCTGCATCAGCCCGGCCACGGCCTCGGCCAGCGGCCCGCCCGCAGGAAGCGGCGGCACCGGGTCGGAGATCACCGAGGTGAGGGTGCCCAGTGCGTTGTCCGCCTGGAACGGAGGGTGGCCTGCCGACGCGGCGAACAGGGTGGCGCCCAGGCTCCACAGGTCGCTCTCGGGGCCGAAGCTGCGGCCCCGGGCGCGCTCCGGCGGCATGTAGGCGGGCGAGCCGAGGACCACGCCGGTGGAGGTCAGTGCGGGGTCCCCGGCCACGGTGGCGATGCCGAAGTCGGTGAGCACCGCCTTGCCCTCGGCGGTGATCAGGACGTTGCTGGGCTTGACGTCGCGGTGCACCACGCCCTGGGCGTGCGCGGACTCCAGGGCGCTGAGCACGCCGAGACCGATCTCGGCGACCCGGTGGGGCGGGAGCGGGCCGTCCTCGTGCATGACCGCGGCCAGGCTGCGGGTCGGGATCAGCTCCATGACGATCCAGGGCCGGTCGTCCTCCTCCACCACGTCGTAGGTGGTCACGACGTTGGGGTGGCTGAGCCGGGCGGTGGCCCGCGCCTCGCGCATGGTGCGCTCGCGCAGGTCGGCGACCTCGGTCTCGCCGAGCTCGGGCGGGAAGCGGACCTCCTTGACGGCGACCCGCCGGTTCAGGACGTCGTCGTGGCCCTCCCACACGGTGCCCATGCCGCCCTGACCGATGGATCGGACGAGGCGGTAGCGGCCACCGATGGTGCGGTGTGCGTCGGTCGTGCTCATCCGCGGCTCTGTACCCCGGGATCGGGCCGCGAACACCGCGGGATCCCGTTCCGGCCTAGACTGGGGGCACAACTGCACAGGGGGTGAATGGTCTCGACTTCGGATGTGTTGTCAGGGGAAGCGGGCCGAGGATGGCTGGGATGACCTCGAAAACCAGGCCCAGCACACCAATAAGCGCCGATTCCAATCAGCGCGCCTACGCCCTCGCTGCCTAAGTAGCGAGAGCAGGCTGTCAGCCCGGGACTGCCTTCGGCCCGGATCCTGGCATCAGCTAGAGGGCTCCACTGCGTGACCCGGCCACGGGGCCACGCAGGACAACTCACAGTGGCTGGGCCCGTCAGCAGCTCGCCTGCATGACTGCTGGGGCCGAGAAAAGCGCACGCAGGCTGCGCCCGGAGAAGCCCTGGTTGCGCACCGAAGGACGCGGGTTCGATTCCCGCCACCTCCACCAACCAACGACCACGGAGTCCTCGCTCGGCGCAGACTCCTGTCCGGCGCCGTCAGCCGGCGTGGCCCGCCGAGCGCCACGAGTCGGCGGTCTCCGGCCGCTCGAGGACGATCGTCACCGTCGCGAGGTAGGGCAGGACCGCGAAGGAGGCGGCGTCGCGCACGGGGGTCAGGTCGGTCTCGTAGGTGTCGAGCATCGCCTGGCCCCGCGCCGTGCGCACCCGCTGCGCGTACAGGTGCCGGGTGAAGTGGTGGTGCATGCGCAGCCGGGCCTGCTTGGTCTCGTCGGCGAGGTTGCGGTAGGTCGGGTAGATGGTGCCGAAGTCGATGAAGTCGGCCCGGGTCTCGGCGTAGGTGCTCCGGTCGATGCCGTCGAGCTCCCGGTGGGTGGCGAAGGTGCCGAGGCCGAGCCTGGTGAGCCGGTCGATGAGCCACCGTCGCTGCCGGGTGTCCGCGACCTTGTGCACGAGCGGCATGGCCAGGTGGAACTCCTGCAGGACGCGCCGCAGCGGGAAGACGTGCACCGAGAAGCCCCCCGGCCGCAGGGTCCTGGCCAGCTCGGCGAAGAACGCCGGACGGTCGAAGACGTGCTCGAGCACGTTGTTGCTGACCACCACGTCGAGCGAGCCGTCGTCGTAGGGCCAGGGCTCCTGCACGGTTTTCGCCCTGACCCGCGAGGCCCAGTCGACGGAGGGGGATGCGTCGGTGAGCCGCTCGACGGTCCGGCCGGGGAAGTCCGACGACTCGGTCAGGGCGTCGACGACGTCGAAGCCGTGGACCTCGGAGTTCCGCCCGACGCCCCGGAGCCGGGCGTCGAGGTGGGTCATCATCTTGCCGTCGCCACACCCCGCGTCAAGGAGGCGCAGAGCGCGCCCGCGGTCCTGCGCCAGCGTGTTGACCACCGCGAAGACGTGCTGGTCGGTGACACTGACCCGGCGTGGACCGGCGGACACGGTGCAGTCGGACATGTTCTTCGGTTCCCGCCTGCAGGACTGTGGACGATGTGCGGCTGCGGAAGTCTAGTGGCGGTGCCGGCGGCAACGGCGGCACCGGGCTCGCCCCTCGACGCGGTGACCAGGTGGGCCTAGCGTCGGGGACGAGCCGGTCGTCCGGACCGGCGCATGAGGGGAGCGCCATGTTCGTCCAGGTCATCCAGGCACCCGTGACCGACGCCGGGGCGGTGCGCGCACAGCTGCAGCGGTGGGTCGACGAGGTCGCCCCCGGGGCAACCGGCTGGCTGGGGACCACCGCAGGTGTGACGCCCGACGGGACCCTGGTCGTCGTCGCCCGCTTCGACTCCGAGGACGCCGCGCGGCGCAACAGCGACCGGCCCGAGCAGGGCGCGTGGTGGGAGGCGACCGCCGCGCTCCTGGCCGGTGACGCGACCTTCTCCGACAGCACCCGGGTGCGGGTCGACGTGCACGGGGACCCCGACCAGGCGGGGTTCGTCCAGCTGATGCAGGGCGGGAGCACCGACCCCGACCGGGCCTGGAAGCTGATCGAGGAGGACGACACCGACTGGTCGGGCTTCCGCCCGGACATCCTCGGCAGCCTCAACCTCGCTCACGCCGACGGCCGGTGGTCGATGCTCAACTACTTCACGTCGGAGGAGGAGGCCCGGGCCGGCGAGACCAAGGAGCCGCCGCCGGAGCTGCAGGAGCAGATGACCGAGCTGATGTCGCTCACCGACGGGGAGCCGCGCTTCCTCGACCTCCCCGACCCCTGGTTCTGGTCGCCGCGCTGACCTGTGCCGGCTGAACGGGGGCCGGTCACACCCAGAACGTGTCGTGCCGGCGGAAGAACTCCTCCCGGTCGGCCGGCGGCATCTCGCCGGTCGTGCGGACCCCGGCGAAGTAGCCCTCGCGCGGCGCGCCGGGTGTGAAGAGGATGAGCATCGACGCCGGCTGGCCGGAGTCGTTCGAGAACGCGTGCACGCCGCCCTGGGCGACGTAGAGGAAGTCGCCGGGGGAGCCGTCGACCCACGCCGTGCCGTCGTAGAGCCGGACCGTCCCGGACAGGACGTAGAACGACTCGGTGATGGCCCGGTGGAAATGGGCCGGCGGGCCGCCGCTCCCTGGGCCCATCTCCCACCGGTACACGCCGACCTGCCCGTCGGTCGAGGCGCCGGTCGCGAGATAGTGCGCGCTCGTGGTCGGGCTCACCAGGTCCGGTGCGGTGCCCTCGGGCCGGTACAGCGCCGACGGCTCGCCGTCTCGCCGTCATAGCGCGGCTCCGGATACTCCGGGTAGGCCGGGTAGGACATCGAGGACTCCTTGGCGTCGGGCCGCCGCGTTAGTCTGCTCCTGTCCGAGGTCGCGTGGAAGCCCGAGACCCGCGCTGCCCCGTGCGGGTTCCTCAGGAGGCGAGCAGCCGCCGGAGACCCGCCTCCATCCGGCTCTCGGGAGGCGGCTGCGCCCCCGGCAGGGGTGGCGGCCGGCTGCGGTAGCGGTGCCCGGTCGGGGTGACCGTCTCGACGACACGGCCCGCGCCACCCGGTCCGGGCGCGGCCTGCCAGCCGGGCGACTGCTTGGTGTGGTTGCAGGCCTCGCACAGCCCCTGCCCGTTGGCGACGCTGGTCGCTCCGCCCACGGCATGGGGCACGACGTGGTCCGCGTGCCGGACCGGTGCGCCGCACCACGGGGTCCGGCAGAGCTGGTCGCGCAGCACGAGCATCTGGCGCAGGGGGTGCGGGAAGTGGCGACGCCGGGACTCCGTGGCCACCAGGACGCCGTCGACCGGGCTCGCGTAGAGCCGGCGCAGGAAGACCTGGGCGACGGAGTCGCGCACCAGGGCGCGCGCTGCCGGGGCGGGGACCGGTCCGATGCCGGGCAGCTCACCGGGTGCGCTGTCGTCACCGAGCAGGGTGCGGTCGCTCATGACGAGGTGCACCTCGACCGGGACGGCGTCCGCGGTCGCCTGCCCGGTCAGCCGCTCGACCAGGGTGTCGGCCATGATCTGGCCGCGGCCGCGCGCGTCGCCCTCGGCGCGGAGCCGGTCGGCCTCGCGGGTCAGTGCGGCGAAGGCGGCCACGCCCTGAGCCACCGGCAGGAAGGCGCCCAGCCGCGACATGGTGTCCGGAGCGGGGCGCAGGGTGACCCGTCGGTCCGCGGCGGCTCCCCGGGACCGCGCCGTCACGGCGTGCGGGTCGAGCCGGTAGGCGGCCCGTCGGGTAGCTGCCTCGGTCTGCCGGTCACCCAGACCGGCCAGCTGCGGGGCGAGCTCGGCGTCGACCAGGCGGCGGGCGTCCCGGTCGAGGCAGGCGGTCTCGCGGGCCACGAGGGTCGCCCGCCACTCGCTGGTCCGGCCGGCGCGCAGTTCCGCCAGGGTTCCAGGCAGCTCGTGCACGAGCGCCTGGGCCAGGCCGACGTGCTGGCCGCCGCGGTGGGGCGACTCCCGGCGGGCCAGCGCCACCTGGGCCGCGACGCCCTGGCCGAGCCGTTCGCGGGGGACACCGGCAGCCGCCTGGGCTGCCCGCTGGGACGCGACGAACTCGCTGGTCACCACCGCCTGTGCGGCGGCCGCCGCGGCCTTGAGCCGCTCGAGGAGCCGGATCTGCTCGATCCGCCCGGCGTCGTCGACCTCGCGATCGAGGTCACCCAGGTCGCGCAGCCAGCGCCGTAGCGTCGCCGCGTCGAGCGGGGCGCTCCCGGACGAGAGCGCGGTATCGAACATGTGTTCGATCCTATCGGTGCCCCGGGACGTCGCGAGCGCCTCGTCCACAGCCCGGCGTCCTGTCGCCGAGGGCCGGGCGGCCCGCCCCGGATCACGGCGCGACGACGACGACTCCGGCCCGGCGTGGGTCCGCGGCGGCCTCCAACCGGCCGTCGGCGTGCCGTACGGCCGCGCCGACGCCGCCGAAGTACATCGACCGCGGCGGGTGCCGGCGCACCGCGAGGTCGACCGGCGGCAGCGGGAGGTCGGACTCGGCCTCCACCACCACCGTGACGCCGGTGTCGTCGTCACCCGCGCCCTCACCCTCGCCGTCGGCGAGGTGGTGGACGTGCAGCCGTGGCCGGTCGACCGCCTCCTGCAGGCCGGCGCCGCCGTGGGCCACCGAGGCCAGGACCTGCAGCAGAGCGGTCGTGATGCGGTCCGCGCCGGGACTGCCGAGGGCGAGCACCGCTCCGTCGTCGCGCCGGCCGACCGTGGGCGCCATGTTGCTCGGCAGCCGCTCGCCCGCGGCCGGGGGACCGGCCCGGGTGAGCTCCTTCTCGCCGAGGCAGTTGTTCAGCCAGAGCCCGGTGCCGGGCACCGTGGCCCCCGACCCGTAGCCGTGCGAGGTGGTCACCGAGCAGGCCGTGCCGCCGGCGTCGACGACCGACACCTGAGCTGTGCTCGGAGATCCCGCAGCCGCGGGGGTCCAGCCCACCTCGTCGAGCAGCGCCAGCGCCGCCGCCGTCCGGTCGTCGGCGAGGTCGAGCCGGTCGCGCCGGGCGTCCAGCACGCGTCGCTGCACCGCCACCAGGTGGGCGACGTCGTCCTCGGTCCAGGCGCCGGCGGGTCGCTCACCGAGCAGCGTCAGCATCGCGGCGAGGACCGGGCCGCCGATCGACGGCGGCGGGTTGGTCCGCAGGTCCCACCGGGCGGCCCGCACCGGCAGGGCCGCCCGCACGATCGGGCGGTACGCGGCGAGGTCCTCGGCCGACACCCGGCCGCCGCGGGCCGCCATGTCGGTCGCGACCGCCGCTGCCAGCGTCCCGTCGTGCAGGGTCCGGGCCCCCTCGTCGGCGATCAGCCGGACCGTCTGCTCGAGGCCGTCGAGACGCATGAGGTCGCCGGTCCCGAGCCAGCCGCCGTCGGGCCCGCGCAGGGCGCGCACCGTCTCGGGGTCCCAGCCGTAGGTCGAGTCGCGCACGAACGGCAGGTAGTAGCCCGCTGCGCTGCCGAGGACGAAGCCGTCGCGGGCGACCTCGACCGCTGGCTCGACCACGGCGCGCCAGGGCAGGACGCCGTGGCGCTCGTGCGCCTCGCCCAGGGCGGCCAGGGCGCCGGGGACGGCGACCGAGCCGAGGCCGACCGTCATCGTCACGCCGCCGCCGTAGTCGGTGCGGATGTCGTGCGCGGACACCGGCCGCTCGCCCGGCCCGCCCAGACCGGGCGCGGCCACGCACCCGTCGACCGTCACCGCCCGGTCGGAGCCCGCCGGCCAGAGGGTCACGAAGGCGCCACCGGCCAGGGAGACGATGCCCGGCTCGGACACCATCGTGACCAGCGTCGCCGCCACCGCGGCGTCGACGGCGCCGCCGCCCTCGTCCGCCATCCGCGCGGCCGCCCGGGCGGCGGACAGGTTCGGGGCCGCCACCGCCACCCTCGTCACCGGCGTCATTGTGCCGGACACCGCGACGGCGGGGCCGCCCCCGCAGGGGACGACCCCGCCGTCGGCAGGGCGTGGTCGCTCAGGCCGCTGCGGCCACCTCGACGTCGGTGGGCACGTCCTCCTTGCGGGCGTTGATGAACACCAGGGTCGCCAGCAGCGCGAAGGCCAGCAGCACCGCACCCCAGAAGAACGAGACGTGGTAGCCGTGGATCAGCGCCAGCGGGGTGAGCCGCTCCTGGTCCTCCGGAGCCCGCAGGTTCTCGGCGAAGTAGCTCGTCACGGCACCGGCGAACAGCGTGTTGAGCAACGCGGTGCCCAGCGAGCCGCCGATCTGCTGCGAGGTGTTGAGCACCGCGCTCGCCACCCCGGCGTCGTGGTGCCCCACCCCGATCAGCGCGGTGCTGGACGCGGGGATGAACACCCCGGCGAGGCCGATGCTCATCAGCAGCATGGCCGGCAGGACGTGGGTCACGTAGGCGGTCTCCTGCGTGATCTGGGTGAGCAGCAGCATGCCGGTCACGGCCATGACCAGACCCGGGACCATGATGGGCCGGGGTCCGAACCGGGGCAGCAGCTGGGCCACGACACCCGCGGTGAGGATGATGCCGGCGCTGAACGGGAGGAAGGCGAAGCCGGCCTTGAGCGGGCTGTAGCCGAGGTTGATCTGGAAGTAGTAGGTGAGGAACAGGAACATCGCGAACAGGCCGGCACCCACCAGCAGGAACACGAGGTAGGACCCGCCGCGGTTGCGGTCGAGCACGACACGCATGGGCAGCATCGGGTTCTTGGCCCGCGTCTCCCACCAGACGAACGCGACCAGCAGGATGACGGCGACGGCGAGGAACGTCAGCGTCGGCGCGGCCGTCCAGCCCTGCACCGAGGTGTCGTTGGGGTTCTCCGGGTTCTTGGCCCGCGCGGCCTCGGTGAAGCCGTAGACCAGCGACACCAGACCCAGCGTGGCGAGCAGCACGCCGGGCACGTCGTAGCGGGTGTCCCCGTGCGCCTTGCTCTCGTGCACGATCGGGACCGCGGCGGCTGCGACGATCAGCGCGACCGGGACGTTGACGCCGAGGCACCAGCGCCACGACGCGTACTCGGTGAGCACGCCGCCCACGATGAGGCCGATGGCGGCGCCCCCGCCGGCGAGGGCACCGAAGACGCCGAAGGCCTTGGCGCGCTCCCGCGGGTCGGTGAAGGTCACCGTGACGATCGACAGCGCTGCCGGGGCCATCAGCGCGGCGAATGCGCCCTGCAGGGCGCGCGCCGCGAACAGCAGCTCCTGGTTCGGGGCGATCCCGCCCAGGGCGGAGGCGCCGGCGAAGCCGAGCAGCCCGATGATGAAGGTGCGCTTGCGGCCGGTGTAGTCCGCGATGCGGCCGCCCAGGAGGAGCAGCCCACCGAAGGCCAGTGTGTAGGCGGTCACCATCCACTGCCGGTTGGCGTTGGTGATGCCCAGGTCGTCCTGTGCGGAGGGCAGCGCGATGTTCACGATCGACGCGTCCAGGACGATCATCAGCTGGGCGGCGGCGAGCACCGCCAGGGCCAGCCAGCGCTTCGGGTCGGGTGGCGCCGCGGGGGAGGCCTTGGCCTCGGCGATGGCCTCGCCGGTGGGGGCGATGGGCTCGGTCACTGGCTTCTCCGTCGAACGGCCGGACCGCCGCGGCGGTCCGGGGTGGGCAGGGGCACGTCGTCGCCTCGTGGGCGCACCAAGCGTCCCCCGGAGCACCGACAAGAGCGGCCCCTCGCCGCGGGTCGTCCGCGGTGAAGGACGCAACGTCGACGGACAGAACGTCGACACCGTCGGGTTTGCTTCCGGCGGGAGCCTAGGAATCCGCCGGCGCCGCCGTCGAGCGGATATCCGGGGTGGCGGGGCACGCCTGGCATGCGGCATTCGGACCCGTACGCCCTGGTTCGACGCCCCTCCCGGGCCACCGGGGGCCTCGATTGGGCCGGGGGCACACCGGGCAGGCAGAATGGCGGCTCGCCCCCTGCCCCGCTGGTGGGCGGGACCCGAGGACTGAGAGGTCACCCACGCATGTCGTCTGCTGCCGAGGCGGCCATCGCGCCCGATGCGGTCCTGGACGCGCTCGAGGCCGAAGCCATCCACATCTTCCGCGAGGCGGCCGGCGCCTTCCGCCGTCCGGTCATGCTCTACAGCATCGGCAAGGACTCCTCGGTCCTGCTCCACCTCGCCGTCAAGGCGTTCGCGCCCGGCAAGGTGCCCTTCCCGGTGCTGCACATCGACACCACGTGGAAGTTCCGCGAGATGATCGAGTTCCGTGACCGGGTGACGCGCGAGCTCGGCGTCGAGCTGCTCGTCCACACGAACGAGGAGGGGCGCTCCGAAGGGGTCACGCCCTTCACCCACGGCACCCACGAGTACACCCGGATCATGAAGACCGTGGCCCTGCGCGAGGCCCTCGACCAGGGTGGCTACGACGCCGCCTTCGGCGGGGCGCGGCGTGACGAGGAGCGGTCCCGCGCCAAGGAGCGGGTCTTCTCGCTCCGCGAGCCCGGCCACCGCTGGGAGCCGCGCAAGCAGCGCCCGGAGTTCTGGCGGACCGCCAACACCCAGCTGTCCGAGGGCCAGACGATGCGGGTCTTCCCGATGTCGAACTGGACCGAGCTCGACGTGTGGCGCTACGTCCAGCGCGAGAACATCGAGGTCGTCCCGCTGTACTTCGCGAAGGACCGCCCGGTCGTCGACCGCGACGGTCAGCTGATCATGGTCGACGACGAGCGGTACCCGCTGCAGGACGGCGAGCAGCCCGAGATGCGCAGCGTCCGCTTCCGCACGCTGGGCTGCTACCCGCTGACCGCGGCGGTCGAGTCGACCGCCGACAACCTCGACGACCTGCTCGAGGAGATGCTCGTCGACCGCCGCTCCGAGCGCTCCGGGCGGCTCATCGACGGCGAGGGCGGCGGCTCGATGGAGAGCAAGAAGACCGAGGGGTACTTCTGATGGCGACCAGCATGGCCCCCACCGAGCGGCTCGACGACGCCGCGCTGGCCGAGCACCCGATCGTCCGGGTCGTGGCCTGCGGCTCGGTCGACGACGGCAAGTCGACGCTCATCGGCCGGATGCTCGCCGAGACCGAGAGCGTGCCGGACGACATCCTCGACTACGCCCGCAACACCCGCAGGAGCGGCTCGACCATCCCCAAGGGCGAGGTCGACTACTCGATGCTCACCGACGGGCTCGAGGCCGAGCACGCCCAGGGCATCACGATCGACGTCGCCTACCGGCACCTGTACCTGCCGTCCGGCCGCCGCGCGATCATCGCGGACGCGCCCGGCCACGAGCAGTACACCCGCAACATGGCCGTCGCCGCGTCGACCGCCGACGTCGCGATCCTGCTGGTCGACGCCGCCCGCGGCATCCGGCCGCAGACCCACCGGCACCTCACGGTCTGCGCGCTCATGGGTGTGCGCACCGTGCTCGTAGCCATCAACAAGATGGACGCCGTCGGGTTCGCGCACGTCGCCTTCGAGGAGTTCGCCGGCGCGATCCGCTCCGCCGCGGCCCGGTTCGACCTCGAGGACGTGCAGGTCATCCCGGTCAGCGCGCTGACCGGCGACAACGTGATCGAGCGCTCGACCCAGATGGGCTGGTACCACGGGCCGAGCGTCCTCGAGGCGCTGACGTCCTGGCGGCCGTCCGAGACGGAGGACCACACCGCAGCCCCGTTCCGGCTGCCGGTGCAGTACATCGTCCGGGCCGACAACTTCCGCGGCTACGCGGGTACCGTCATCGCCGGGTCCGTGCGCCCGGGGGACAAGGTCGTGATCAACGCGAAGGGTGCGACGACGACCGTCGAGCGGGTGCTCGTCGGCGGCGAGGACGTCGAGTCGGCCAGCGCCGACGAGGCCGTCGTGCTCACTGTGGAGACCGAGACCGACGTCACGCGTGGCGACCTCGTCGTCGCCCCGGCCGAGGGCCTGGCGGACGACCAGTACCCGCGCCCGGCGACCGCGTTCGCCGCCGACCTGGTCTGGACGGGCGAGGAGGAGCTGCGGCACGGGCGCTCCTACCTGCTGCTCGCGGGCTCGCTGGCCGTCCCGGCCGTGGTCACCGCCATCCGCAACCGGCGCGACGTCGTGTCGGGCGAGGAGATGGCTGCCCGCACGCTGAAGATGAACGACATCGGCCTGGTCGAGATCGCGACCGACACCCCCGTCCCGCTGGACCCGTACAAGCTCAGCCGGGACACCGGCGGGTTCCTGCTCGTCGAGCGGGTCAGCCGCGACACGGTGGCCGCGGGGCTCGTGCGGCACTCCCTCCGGCGCGCGCACAACGTGGTGCCGCACAACTTCACCGTCGACCGCGAGGCGCGGGCGACGCTGAAGAACCAGCGACCGCGGGTGCTCTGGCTCACCGGTCTGCCGGGCGCCGGGAAGTCGACGATCGCGGACGCGCTGGAGCGCAAGCTGCACGGTCTCGGCCTGCACACGTACGTGCTCGACGGCGACGGCGTCCGCACCGGCCTGAACAAGGACCTCGGCTTCACCCCCGAGGACCGGGCGGAGAACGTCCGCAGGGTCGCCGAGACAGCGAAGCTGATGGCCGACGCGGGTCTCGTCGTGATCGTCTCGCTCGTGTCGCCGTTCCGGGGCGACCGGCGGGCGGCGAAGGGGCTCTTCGACGAGGGCGACTTCCTCGAGGTCTGGGTGGACACCCCCGCCGAGGTCGTCGTGGAGCGCGACCCCAAGGGGCTCTACGCCAAGGCCAAGGCCGGCACCCTTCCCAACATGACCGGCGTCGGTCAGGGCTACGAGCCCCCGGAGAACCCGGACGTGACCGTCGACGGGGCCGGCGAGGTCGAGACCGCCGTCGACGTCCTGCTCGACGCCCTCGAGCTCGGTCACTGAGCGGCGGGGCGCGCCACCATGGCCGAGCTCGTCTACCGTCCGGTCATCGGGCTGGCCCGTGCCGTCTTCGCCGCGCAGGGGCTGCGCTTCGACATCCAGGGCCAGGAGAACGTCCCCCGCTCCGGCGGCGCGGTGATGGCGATCAACCACATCGGCTACATGGACTTCACCTACGCCGGGCTCTCGGCGCTGCCGGCAGGGCGCCTGGTGCGCTTCATGGCCAAGCAGCAGGTGTTCGCGCACAAGGTGAGCGGCCCCCTCATGCGCGGCATGCACCACATCCCGGTCGACCGCGACGCCGGCGGCGGGTCGTACCGCGCGGCGGTCGAGGCCCTGCGTGACGGCGAGATCGTCGGCGTCTTCCCGGAGGCGACGATCAGCCGGTCCTTCGAGCTGAAGGACTTCAAGGCCGGCGCGGTACGGATGGCGAGCGAGGCCGGCGTGCCGCTGCTGCCCACCGTGATCTGGGGGTCCCAGCGGGTGTGGACCAAGGACCACCCCAAGCGGATGGGCCGGACGCGTACCCCGGTCTCGGTGCACGTGGGCGCTCCGATGACCGTGCCGCCGGACAGCGACCACACCGTCGTGACCGCCGAGCTGCGGGCCCGGATGGAGCAGATGCTGCACGCCGCGCAGGAGCGCTACGCCGACCGGCCCGCCGGTCCCGACGACGGCTGGTGGCTGCCGGCCCGGCTGGGTGGGACGGCTCCCACGCCCGACGAGGCGCTCAAGCTGGACCGGGACGAGCTGCGTGCCCGGTTGGCGGCGGCCAAACGGGCGAGGGACGACAGCCGTTCGAGGTAGGACGGATCGGGCGGGTCAGGCAGTAATCTGGTGAGGTGAGGCGCCGATGACCGAGCTGCGGCTGCCGCCCACCACGGACAGCGTCCCGCGGGCCAGGCGGTTCGCCCGCGAGCAGCTGCGCGACAGCATCGCTGACGTCGACACGGTCGTGCTCCTGGTCTCCGAGGTGGTCACCAACGCCGTGCTGCACGCGCGCAGCGACGTCGCGCTGTTCGTGTCCGACGTCGGCGAGGTCGTGCGGGTGGAGGTCCGCGACACCTCGCCGATGCCCGTGCGCGTGCACCGCTTCTCGGTGGAGTCCGCCACCGGGCGCGGACTGCGGCTGCTGGACCAGCTCGCCCTCCGCTGGGGCACGACGGCGCCGGAGGACGGCTCCGGGAAGGTCGTGTGGTTCGAGGTGGGCTCGCCGGACGAGAGCGTCTGGACGTCGTTCAGCGAGACGCTCCTGTCCGAGGGGGCCCTCGGTGACCTCTGACGTGAGCGCCGCATGAGCGCGGACGGCGTCGGCGCCGTCGTCGAGGAGGTCCCGGCAGTAGAGCTCGCGCCGGGCCGTCTCCGGGCGCTGCTCGTCGAGGACGACGAGGGCGACGCGTTCCTCGTCGGTGAGCTGCTGCTCGACGCCGGGTCGCACGTCGAGCTGCTCCGTGCCCGCACGCTGTCCGAGGCCATGCTCATGCTGGGCGACCAGGTCGACTGCGTCCTGCTCGACCTGGGGCTGCCCGATGCCAGTGGTCTCACCGGCCTGCAGACCGTGCTCGAGACAGCCCCGAGCATGGCGGTGCTGGTCCTGACCGGGCTCGCCGACGAGCACCGCGGCACGGAGGCCGTGGCGGTCGGTGCGCAGGACTACCTGGTGAAGGGCAGCATCGACGGGCAGCTGCTCAGCCGCGCCATCCGCTACGCCGTCGAGCGCAAGCGCGCCGACGAGTCGGTCCGCCGCCTCTACGCGTCGGAGGCCCGGGCGGCCGAGAACGCGCGGCTCGAGCGCGGCCTGCTGCCCGAGCCGCTGCTGCGTACCGGTCAGGTCAGGGTCGTGTCGCGCTACCGCCCTGGCCGGCACCAGTCGCTGCTCGGCGGCGACTTCTTCGACGTGGTGGAGTGCACCGACGACGGATCGGTGTTCGCCCTCATCGGTGACGTGGCCGGCCACGGTCCCGACGAGGCCGCGCTCGGCGTCTGCCTGCGCATCGCCTGGCGCACCCTCGTGCTGTCCGGCGCCGAGCCCGACTCGATCCTGCCGGCGATGGACGCCGTCCTCGTGAGCGAGCGGGCCGGTGACGAGGACTTCGCGACCGTCGCGATGGTCCGGCTGGACGCCGACGCCGGGGTCCTGCGCATCTGGCGGGCCGGGCACCCGCTGCCGCTCGTCGTCGAGACCGGCGGGGTGGTGGCCGTTCCCGAGGGCGACGCCGGGGTGGCCCTCGGGGTCCTCGACGGCGTGACCTGGCAGCCGGTCGACGTGAAGGTCGGGCGGCGCGGCGCGCTGGCCCTGTTCACCGACGGTCTCATCGAGGGCTTCGACGGGCAGGCTCCGGGGCGCCGGCTCGGGGAGCGCGCCCTGTACACCCTCTTCGACGGGCTGCTGGGTCAGGGCCTCGGGCCTGAGGCGCTGTGCGACGCCCTGCTCAGCGAGGTCCGGCAGCGCAACGGGGGAGAGCTCACCGACGACGTGGCCGTGGTGCTGCTCTCCTGGGAAGGCCGATGACCGGCGCCTCCCTCCAGCTCCGGCTGTCCCGGCTGTTCCTGCTCACCGGCATCGTCACCGTGCTGCTGTCGGGCGCGACCGCGCTGTCCCTGGTCCAGGTGAGCCGCGCCAATCACGACCGGATCGAGGTCTACGGTCCGGCCCTGCTGCACGTCGAGACCCTGGCGCGGGCGTACAGCGACCAGGAGACCGGCGTGCGCGGCTTCGTCGCGGCCGGCGACGAAAGCTTCCTGCAGCCCTACGTCGACGGGCGGACCGTCGAGCGACGCACCTTGCGCGCCCTGCGCGGCACGCTGCGCGAGCACCCGGTGCTGCTCGACCGGATCGCCGCCGTGCGGACCGCCGGCCGGACCTGGCAGCGTGAGGTCGCCGAGCCGGCGATCGCCCGCGAGCGGGCTGATGCGCGGTCCCAGCAGACCCTGGAGCAGATCGAGGCCGGCCGGGTCCGGTTCGACTCCGTGCGGGCGGCGGTCGCCGCGCTCGCGCAGCCGGTGCGCGCCGATCGCAACCTGGCCGGCGACCGCCTCGCGACCGGACAGCTCGTGCTCCACGCGGTCCTGCTCGCGGCCCTGCTGGGTCTGGTCGCGCTGTCGGTGTTCACCTTCTTCGCCCTGCGCCGGTGGGTCACCCGGCCCCTGCTGCGGCTCGGTGCCGAGGTGGACACCGTGGAGGCCGGCGACCTCAGCCACCAGGTCGCGGTCGACGACGCCCCGAGCGAGATCACCGAGCTCGCCGGCCAGGTCGACCGGATGCGGGTGCGGGTGGTGGCCAACGCCTCGCTCGCCGAGCGGGCCAGGGCCGAGGCGACCGCCGCGCGCGCGACCGTCGAGGAGCAGGCCGAGGACCTCCGCCGGTCGAACACCGAGCTCGAGCAGTTCGCCTACGTCGCCTCGCACGACCTGCAGGAGCCGTTGCGGAAGGTCGCGAGCTTCTGCCAGCTGCTCGAACGGCGCTACAAGGGCCAGCTCGACGAGCGCGGGGACCAGTACATCGAGTTCGCGGTCGACGGGGCCAAGCGCATGCAGCAGCTCATCCAGGACCTGCTGATGTTCTCGCGCGTCGGGCGCCACTCGGCCGGCTTCCAGGAGATCGACCTCGAGCTGGTGCTCGCGCAGGCCCTGCGGCAGGTGCAGACCAGCCTCGAGGAGTCCGGCGCCGTGGTCACGCACGACCGGCTGCCGAGCATCGAGGGCGACCCGAGCCTGCTCGCGCAGCTGTTCCAGAACCTCGTCGCCAACGGCGTGAAGTTCCGTGGCGACCGGCTGCCGCGCGTGCACCTGTCCGCCCACGCGGCGGCGGACGGCACGTGGGAGTTCGCGTGTGCCGACAACGGCATCGGCGTCGAGGACCAGTACGCCGACAAGATCTTCGTCATCTTCCAGCGGCTGCACGGCCGCGACGCCTACGCCGGCACGGGCATCGGGCTGGCCATGTGCAAGAAGATCGTCGAGCACCACGGCGGTCGGCTGTGGCTGGACACCCGGCCGCGCGACACACCGGGGGCGGTGTTCCGCTGGACGCTGCCCGAACGGCAGGCTGTGCCGGACCGACAGGAGCTGTCACCCGCCGCCGGTGGCGCCGTACGAGAGGACGTCCGATGACCCAGCCCTTCGAGGTGGAGCGCGAGATCCAGGTGCTCCTGGTCGAGGACGACCCCGGCGACGTGCTCATGACCCGCGAGGCCTTCGAGGACTACAAGGTCCACAACCAGCTCCACGTCGTCAACGACGGCGTGCAGGCGATGGCCTTCCTCCGCCAGGAGGGCGAGTACGCGGGGCAGCCGCGGCCCGACCTCGTGCTGCTGGACCTGAACCTGCCCCGGATGGACGGCCGGCAGGTGCTGGACGCGATCAAGTCCGACCCGGAGCTGTCCAGCATCCCGGTGGTGGTGCTGACGACGTCGGAGGCCGAGGACGACGTGCTGCGCAGCTACTCGCTGCATGCCAACGCCTATGTCACCAAGCCGGTCGACTTCGAGCGCTTCATCGACGTCGTGCGGCAGATCGACGACTTCTTCGTGACGGTGGTGCGGCTGCCCCGTCGCTGACGCCGCTGTCCCAGGGTCAGGCGTCCTCGGGCTCGGGAGCGGTCGACTCGAGCGTCCACCGCTCGAGCCGGTCCATGCCGAGGAGCACGGCCAGCAGGCCGAACGGGACGAGCAGGGCGATGAACATCATGTGGGCCACCTTCCGCCGCTGTTTGTTGCCGTAGACGGAGCGGCGAAACCTCCTGTCCGCCCAGTATCGACCCGGGTCCCCGGCGACTTGACCACGACGCGCAGGCGGGGTGAGGCGGCTCACGTCGGATCTGCGACGATCGCTGCATGCCGAGCGTGCCGAGCATCTCCTACTCCATCACCGTTCGTCTCGAGGTGCCGGCGCGGGGAAACGCGGTCAGCCAGCTGACCCAGGCCGTCGAGGAGGCGGGCGGGGTCGTCACCGCACTGGACGTCACGGCCTCCGGCCACGAGCGCCTGCAGATCGACGTCACCTGCGCCGCCAGCGACACCCAGCACGCCCAGCGCGTCGCCGACGCGCTGGGCCAGGTCGAGGGCGTCACGATCGGCAAGGTCTCGGACCGGACCTTCCTCGTGCACCTCGGCGGCAAGATCGAGATCACGCCCAAGGTGCCGATCCGCAACCGCGACGACCTGTCGATGATCTACACCCCCGGCGTGGCCCGGGTCTGTCTGGCGCTGGCCGAGAACCCCAGTGACGCCCGGCGCCTCACCATCAAGCGCAACACGGTGGCAGTGGTCACCGACGGCTCCGCGGTGCTGGGCCTGGGCAACCTCGGGGCGATCCCCGCGCTGCCGGTGATGGAGGGCAAGGCGGCACTGTTCAAGCGGTTCGCGGGGATCGACGCGTTCCCGATCTGTCTCGACACCCAGGACGTCGACGAGATCGTGCGCGCCGTCGAGCTCATCGCTCCGGTCTTCGCCGGGATCAACCTCGAGGACATCTCCGCGCCGCGCTGCTTCGAGGTGGAGCGCCGGCTGCGGGCGAGCCTGGACATCCCCGTCTTCCACGACGACCAGCACGGCACCGCGATCGTCGTCCTGGCTGCGCTGCTCAACGCGCTCACCGTGGTCGGGAAGTCGCTGCCGGAGGTCCGGCTCGTGCTCTCGGGCGCGGGGGCCGCCGGCATGGCGATCCTCGACGTCCTGCTCGAGGCGGGGCTGCGCCACGTGGTCGTGGCGGACAAGGACGGCGTCGTGCACGCCGCGCGCGAAGGTCTTGCGGTCGAGCTGAGGACCGTGGCCGAGCGGACCAACGTCGACGGTCGCAGCGGCGCCCTGCGCGACGTGCTCCCCGGCGCCGACGTCTTCATCGGGGTGTCCGCGCCGGACATCCTCACCGGCGACGACATCGCGACGATGGCCGACGGCGCCATCGTGTTCGCCCTGGCCAACCCGGTGCCCGAGGTCGACCCGGTGGCCGCCTCCCGGCACGCCGCGGTGGTCGCCAGCGGCCGCAGCGACCTCCCCAACCAGATCAACAACGTGCTCGCGTTCCCGGGCGTCTTCCGCGGGCTGCTCGACGCGGCCAGCCACTCGATCACCATCGAGATGCTGATCGCGGCAGCCCGTGCCCTCGCCGCTGTGGTCACGCCGGACGAGCTCAACGCGTCCTACATCGTCCCCAGCGTCTTCCACCCCGACGTCTCCTCGGCGGTGGCCGCCGCGGTGAGCAAGGCCGTCCGGGACGCCGGGACCTCGGTGGCCCCCGTCGACGGCGAGCCCCAGCAGGCGTGAGCGGCCCGGCGGGGCCGACCCCCTGGCGGATCGCGCTCGGCCTGCTCGTCGTGGTCCACCTGACGGTCCTCTACGCCCCCGACTCGGGCGGGGCTGCGCTCTTCCCCGGCGTGGACAAGGTCGTCCACGTCGCGACGTTCGCGTCCGTCACGCTGGCCGGGCTGCGCTCGGGGCCGGCGGCGCGCTGGTGGCTGCCGCTGGTGTCCCTGCACGCCGGGGTGAGCGAGCTCGTGCAGCACTGGGCGCTCCCGCACCGCAGCGGGGACCTCGCCGACGTGGCTGCCGACCTCGGCGGTGTCGCGCTCGGGACGCTGGCGGCCGCCGCGCTGGCCCGGGCATCATGGGGGAGTGACCGACCCGGCCCTGGCGGCGACGCTGACCGGACGCCTCCTCGTGGCGACGCCGGCGCTGGGTGACTCGCCCTTCGAGCGCGCCGTCGTCCTCGTCCTCGACCACGACGAGGACGGCGCGCTCGGCGTCGTGATCAACCGGCCGACCCCGGTGGAGCTCTCGGACGTGCTGCCCGTCTGGCAGCAGCTGGCCTCGGAGCCGGGGGTGCTCTTCCAGGGCGGCCCGGTCGCGCTGGACTCCGCCCTGGGGCTGGCGCTGGTGCCGGGCGAGGGCGACGAGGAGCCGTTGGGCTGGCGGCGGGTGACGGGGCGGATCGGGCTCGTGGACCTCGACGTCCCGCCCGAGGTGCTGGCCGCGGAGGTCAGCCGGCTGCGCATCTTCGCCGGCTACAGCGGGTGGTCGGCCGGCCAGCTCGAGGACGAGCTGGGCGAGGGAGCCTGGTTCGTCGTGGACGCCCGGCTCGACGGCGCCCTGCCCGACGAAGGCGGCGACGCGTTCAGCGCCAGTCCCGAGGACCTGTGGCGGGCCGTGCTCCGGCGGCAGGGCGGCGACCTGGCGATGGTCTCGACCTATCCCGACGACCCGTCGCTGAACTGAGCCGCCCGCCGGGGGCGTCCTAGACTCGCCCCATGAGCTCCTACGGACCCGACCAGCCCGGCATCGACGAGCCCGGCGGCGACGACCCGCGGGGCGGCTCGGTGCTCGAGCTCGAGGTCGAGCGCGTCCCGCAGACCGCGCACGAGGACGGCGACCACGAGCGGTTCGCCCACTACGTGAAGAAGGAGAAGATCCTCGAGTCGGCGCTGTCCGGCGACCCGGTGATCGCCCTCTGCGGGAAGGTCTGGGTCCCGGGGCGCGACCCCCAGCGCTTCCCGGTCTGCCCCGCCTGCAAGGAGGCCTTCGAGGGGATGCCCCCGGGCGGCGACGGCGACGGCGACGCGGACGGTTAGGGCGCGACCACCAGCACGTCGACCTGCTGCAGCGAGGAGTTGGCGAAGCCGCCGCGGTTCCACGGCGACTCGTCGAGGGTCGTCGGCTGGGCCCGTCCGGTGGCGTCGACCGCCCGCACGCTGAGCAGGTGCCGGCCCGGGCTGGCCTCCCAGGCGAGGCTCCAGCGTCGCCAGGCGTGGCGTCCGACCGGCTCGTCGAGTGCAGCCGGCTGCCAGCTCGCGGCGCCGTCGACGGTCACCTGCACGTCGGTGACCGGCCCGTGCCCGGACCACGCCCGCCCCTCGAGCAGGTGCGCGCCGGCCGGGACGACCCGCCGGCGGGACATGAAGTCGGGGAACCCCGGGGGCGCCATGAGGGCCCGGGGAGCGATCCGGGTCAGCGGCTCACCCTCGTCGTCGGCGTCCTGGCGCAGCCGGTAGGCCCGCATCTGCGGGCCGTCGAAGGTGGTCGTGACCACCTCGATGCGGCGCAGCCACTTGACCGACGCCATGCCGTACCAGCCGGGGACCACCAGCCGCAGCGGGGCGCCGTGCTGCGGCAGGAGGTCGTGCCCGTTGCCGGCCCAGGCCAGGAGCACCGCAGGGTCCTGCGCCTGCTGCACGGTCAGGGACCGGGCGTAGTCCTGCTCCACGCCGCGTTCGACACCGTGGTCGGCGCCGGTGAACACGACGTCGACGGCGTCGTCACCGAGCCCGGCCTCGGCCAGCACGCCGGCCAGTGGCGTCCCGGTCCAGGCCATCGTGCCGACCGCCTCGTGCAGCCACGGCTGGCTGACCGGGCGGGGCTGCAGCCGGGCGCGCCCGTTCCCGGCGCACTCGAGGGTGACCGGGACCGTCACGTTCTCGCGGGACCGGAGGTCGGCCAGGTCGAGCGACAGCGGGGTCGTCACGGCCCCGTCGACGTCGAGCCGGAAGGCCTCCCCGTCGACCGCGGGGACGTCGTAGTGGGTCAGCAGGTAGTGGGCCCCCAGCGGGGTGAGGTCGTGGCGCATCAGCTCCAGCGGCATCCCGTGGTTGCGGGCCGCCAGCCCCACCTCGTCCAGGCCCACGCCCTCGTCGGCGCCGGCCACCCGGGACGGCAGGCTGACCTCGGAGACATCGGTCATGGCTCAGGTCTACCAGCCTCCCCGGGCGCGACACGCCCTAGCACCCGGGGGCCGGATCCCGGGGTACGTGGGACCCCGGCATGTCGTCGGGCCGGGCTCGGTAACCTCGCCGGACCGATGAGTACCAGCGCCGCCTCCCACCTCTCACCCGCCTTCCCCCTCCGTGCCCCCTGGGGCACCGCCGAGGCGCTGCGCGCCTGGCAGCAGGAGGCGCTCGACGCCTACCTGGCGCGCGACGGGGCGGCCGCTCGCGACTTCCTGGCCGTGGCCACCCCCGGCGCCGGCAAGACGACCTTCGCCCTGCGCGTGGCGAGCGAGCTGCTGGAGCGGCGGGTCGTCGACGCCGTCACCGTGGTGGCGCCGACCGAGCACCTCAAGCACCAGTGGGCCGACGCCGCCGGCCGGGTGGGCATCCACCTCGACCCGCGGTTCACGAACGGCCAGGGCGCGGTCGGGGCCGACTTCACCGGCGTGGCCGTCACCTACGCCCAGGTCGCCGCCCACCCGCTCCTGCACCGGCGGCGCAGCGAGACCCGGCGCACGCTGGTGGTGCTCGACGAGGTGCACCACGGGGGTGATGCCCGGTCGTGGGGTGATGCGGTGCGCGAGGCGTTCGACCCGGCGACCCGCCGCCTCGCGCTGACCGGCACGCCGTTCCGTTCGGACACCAGCGCGATCCCCTTCGTCACCTACGCCGAGGGCCGTGACGGGGTGCGCCGCTCGAGCGCCGACTACTCCTACGGCTACGGCCGCGGGCTGGCCGACGGCGTCGTCCGGCCGGTGATCTTCCTGTCGTACTCCGGGCAGATGCGCTGGCGGACCCGCGCGGGCGACGAGGTGTCGGCGACCCTCGGTGAGCCGCTGACCAAGGACCTGACGGCCTCGGCCTGGCGGACCGCGCTGGACCCGCAGGGCAACTGGATCCCGCAAGTGCTCGCCGCTGCCGACCGCCGCCTCACCGAGGTGCGCCGCGGCGTCCCGGACGCGGGCGGCCTGGTGATCGCCACCGACCAGGTCACGGCGCGCGCGTACGCCGCCCAGCTGCGCCGGATCAGCGGCGAGGCGCCCACCGTCGTGCTCTCCGACGAGCCAGGGGCCAGCGCCCGCATCGACGCCTTCGCGGCGTCGGAGGACCGGTGGATGGTGGCGGTCCGCATGGTGTCGGAAGGGGTCGACGTCCCTCGGCTGTCCGTCGGCGTCTACGCGACCTCGACGGCCACCCCGCTGTTCTTCGCCCAGGCCGTCGGCAGGTTCGTGCGGGCCCGTCGCCGGGGGGAGACCGCCTCGGTCTTCCTGCCCTCGGTCCCGCCCCTGCTCCAGCACGCCGCGGAGATGGAGCTCGAGCGCGACCACGCGCTCGACCGACCTCGCGGGGCGGACGAGGGCGACCTCTTCGGTCCCGAGGACGCGCTGCTCGCCGAGGCCGACCGCCTGCAGACCGAGCCGGGTGCCGACGAGGCGAGCTTCGAGGCGCTCGAGGCCGAGGCCACCTTCGACCGGGTGCTGTTCGACGGGGGGGAGTTCGGCAGCCAGGCCGGCGTGGGGTCGGCCGAGGAGGAGGACTTCCTGGGGCTGCCCGGCCTGCTCGAGCCGGACCAGGTCGCCACGCTGCTCCGCGAGCGCCAGCGCAGCCAGCAGACGTCGGGCTCGCGGCAGGCCCGCCGGGCGCCGACGGCCGCGGAGAGCGCGCTGCACCGCGCGGTGCCCGCCCTGCGCAAGGAGCTCAACGGGCTGGTGGGGGCGTGGTTCCACCGCACCGGCATCCCGCACGGGGCGGTGCACACGCAGCTGCGTCAGGACTGCGGGGGACCGCCGGCCGCGCAGGCCAGCGCCGAGCAGCTCCAGGCGCGGATCGACCTGATCAGGTCGTGGGCCCTGCGTCGTCGATGACGGCGGGCAGGTCGCCGACGGAGTCGTAGAAGGTGAAGGCGTCCTCGAGGCCGGTGAGGGTCAGGATCCGCAGCACCGGCCGCGGGGCGCCCGCCAGCACCAGCGAGCCGCTGGCCAGCTGGGCGCGACGCTGGACGGCCAGCAGGACCTTCAGGCCGGTCGAGTCCAGGAAGGTGACCCCCGCCAGGTCGAGCACCAGGTGCGGGGAGTCCTGCGCCGCCGCGAGCGCGGCGTCGCCCATCTGGGAGGCGGTCTCCAGGTCGACCTCGCCGGCGACCGCGACGACCACCCGCTCACCGACTCGGCGGGTCGACACCTCGAGATCCATGATCGACCCATCCTATGGCCCGCCGCAGCAGGCCTGGTGCCGCCTACCAGCAGCCGGTCACCGTGGTCGCGAGGCGGTCGACGGCCCGTCGCGTGGTGAGGGTCGAGGGCACCCGGTTGAGCAGGAACGAGAAGACCTTGAGGTTGCCGTCGGCGCCGCGGGCGTACCCGCTGAGCGAGATCACCCCGGACAGCGAACCGGTCTTGGCCTCGATCAGGCCCCGCGCGCAGCGGGTCGGGTTGGTGACGTAGCGCAGGTAGTTCGGGGCGAGCGTGCCGCTGACCCCGGCCACCGCGAAGGCCCCGGCGCTCAGCGCCGCGAGGTTCGGGTGGGCCGGGTCGAGGGCCGTCGAGAGCGTGGCGACCAGGGTTCTCGCCGTGAGCCGGTTGCGCCGGGAGAGCCCGCTGCCGTCGTGGACGGGGGTGCTCAGGGTGACGCCCGAGCCGCGCCAGGCCGGCCCGCTGGGCCTCCTGCGCCCCGGCCCAGGTGGCGGGGTAGCCCGTCTGCAGCGCCACCAGGCGGTGCAGGCCCTCGGCCACGTCGTTGTCACTGGTCTGCAGCATGCCGGCGACCTGGCTGCCGACGTCTGCGCCCTGGCTCTCGGCCAGCACCGTGGACCCGTCGGGCCGCGTGGCGCGGGTGACGCTGCGCACCGCGACGCCACGCTTGACGAGCTTGCGGGCGAACACGCGTCCGGCGTCGAGCGAGGTGTCCCAGCGCCGGTGCTGGTCGACGACGAGGGCGCGCACAGGTGACACGTCGCGGATCTGGTAGGACGACTTCCAGCCGTAGGCGAGGGTCGGGGCGGGGAACAGCGAGTCGTCGACCTGCACCTTCACCCGCCGGATGCCCTGGGCCTGCAGGCCGGCCACCACGGTGCGGGCCATCGCGCCGAGCTGGCGGGCGCGCAACGACGGGTCGCCGCCGCCCACGAGCACGACCCGCCGGGCGGTGCTCCCGGTCATGACCCGCGTGGTGAAGCGGTGCGCCGGCCCGAACGCCTCGAGGGCGTTCACGCCGGTGACGATCTTGGTGTTGGACGCCGGGATCTGGCGCTCGTCCGGCGTGCGCGACCAGAGGACCTGCCCCGTCGCGGGGTCCGTGACGAGTCCGGCCAGGTCGGGGCCGAGGTCGGCCCGCTGCGAGCGCACGGCCAGCTTGTCGGCGACCGCCTGGTCGCTGACCGACAGCGGCAGCTGGTCGGCCGCTGCGGCCGTGGCCGGCGCGAGCACGGCGGCGGTCGCGGCGACCGCGACGAGAGCGAGTCCGCGCAGGGCGTGACGAGGTGGGCCGAGCGGGTGGGGCATGCGGACCATCCTCCCGGTGGGGCCCTCGGTGGCCGGGCCAGTTGACGTCGACTTTGCCTGACGTCCCCGCCGAGCGTGCGCGCTGCCGCCCTGACACGCCGCAACGACCGACGGTCAGGAGTCGGTGGCCGCCTCGCGGAGCAGGGGGAGGACGCGGGGGCTGACCTGCGTGTCGAGCGCGATCACGGTCGAGGCCCGCACCACGCCCTCGGCGGCCAGGAGCCGGTCGATCACGCGCTGCAGGTCGGCGTTGGAGCGGGCCACGATGCGCACCAGCATGTCCCCGGTCCCGGTGGTGGTGTGCGCCTCCAGCACCTCGGGAACGGTGGCGAGCTGCTCGGAGACCGCGTCGTGCGCGGCGCGGCTGGGGTGCTGCTGGCGGATCTCGAGGGTGACGAACGCGGTCACCGCGTAGCCCATCGCCGCGGGGTCCAGCTCGGGGCCCCAGCCCCGGATCACCCCGGCCCGGACCATCCGGTCCAGCCGGGCCTGCACGGTGCCCCGGGCGACCCCCAGCCGGCGCGAGCACTCCAGGACCCCGACCCGCGGCTCGGTCGCGAAGACCTCGACGATCCGCGCGTCGAGGGCGTCGACGTACCGGCGCCCGGGAGTGGGCATCGTGTGCACCTCGCGGCGGAGTGGGCGGTCGGGACCGAGCAGGTTGTCCAGCGAGAATGGCAGACGTTGCGCACGGTGTCACGTCTGCGCTTCGATCCCTGGTCATGACGACCGATGCGGCCCCCTCGGCCATCCCTGCCCTCACCGACGCCGAGAAGGCCGCCGAGCTCTCGCCGGAGCAGCTGCGGCAGCTGGTCGGCCTCGTCGAGTACGACGCCAGCGCCGACCCCTTCCCGGTCACCGGCTGGGACGCCGTGGTGTTCGTCGTGGGCAACGCGACCCAGACCGCGCACTGGTACCAGTCCGCCTTCGGGATGGAGCTGGTCGCCTACTCCGGCCCGGAGACCGGCAACCGGGACCACAAGGCCTTCGTGCTCAAGAGCGGCTCGTGCCGGTTCGTGGTCAAGGGCGGGGTCGCGCCGGGCAGCGCCCTGCTCGACCACCACCGGGCCCACGGCGACGGCGTCGTCGACATCGCCCTCGAGGTCCCCGACGTCGACGCCTGCGTGGCGCACGCGCGCACGCAGGGGGCCACGGTCGTGCAGGAGCCGACCGACCTCACCGACGAGCACGGCACGGTCCGGACTGCCTCGATCGCGGCGTACGGCGACACCGTGCACTCGCTGGTCGACCGCTCCCGCTACACCGGCCCGTACCTCCCGGGCTACGTCACGCGCAGCTCCGGGTACGTCAAGCGCGACGGCTCGCCGAAGCGGCTCTTCCAGGCGCTGGACCACGTCGTCGGGAACGTCGAGCTCGGGCAGATGGACGAGTGGGTCGGGTTCTACAACCGGGTCATGGGCTTCGTGAACATGGCCGAGTTCATCGGGGACGACATCGCCACCGACTACTCGGCGCTGATGTCGAAGGTCGTCGCCAACGGCAACCACCGGGTGAAGTTCCCCCTCAACGAGCCGGCGATCGCGAAGAAGAAGTCGCAGATCGACGAGTTCCTCGAGTTCTACGACGGGCCCGGGGCCCAGCACCTCGCCCTGGCCACCAACGACATCCTGCGCACGGTCGACCAGATGCGCGCCGAGGGTGTCGAGTTCCTCGTCACGCCGGACTCGTACTACGAGGACCCTGAGCTGCGAGCCCGGATCGGCGAGGTGCGGGTCCCGATCGAGGAGCTCCAGGAGCGCGGCATCCTCGTCGACCGCGACGAGGACGGCTACCTGCTGCAGATCTTCACCCGGCCGATCGGCGACCGCCCCACGGTGTTCTTCGAGGTCATCGAGCGGCACGGCTCACTGGGCTTCGGCAAGGGCAACTTCAAGGCGCTCTTCGAGGCGATCGAGCGCGAGCAGGAGCGCCGCGGCAACCTCTGAGATCGGTTCAGCCGCGGGTCGGCACCACCCGACCGCGGACCTCGCCGAAGCCGATCCGGCTGCCGTCGGCGCCGGGGGCCCAGGCGGTGACCGTCACCTCGTCGCCGTCCTCGAGGAACCGCCGCGTCGTCCCGTCGTCGAGGGTGACCGGCTCGCTCCCGTTCCAGCTCAGCTCGAGGAACGAGCCCCGCTCGTCCTTGGCCGGGCCGGAGACGGTGCCCGAGGCGAACAGGTCGCCGGTACGCAGCGACGCGCCGTTGACGGTGAGGTGCGCCAGCTGCTGGTCCGGGGTCCAGTACATCTGCGCGAACGGCGGCCGTGCGACCACCGTGCCGTTCCACGTCACCTCGAGCCGCAGGTCGAGTCCCCAGTCGGCCGCCCGCTCGAGGTAGGGGAGGACGGCCGGCTCCTGCACCGGCCCCGGCACCCGCGCGGCCGACAGGGCCTCCAGCGGCACGACCCACGGTGACACCGAGGTGGCGAACGACTTGCCGAGGAACGGGCCGAGCGGCACGTACTCCCAGGCCTGCAGGTCGCGGGCGCTCCAGTCGTTGAGCAGGCACAGCCCGAACACGTGCTGGTCGAAGTCTCCGACCGGCACGGGAGTCCCCTGCGGTGACGGGGTGCCCACCACGAAGCCGATCTCGGCCTCGATGTCGAGCCGCTGGGACGGCCCGTACGTCGGCGCGTCCGCGTCCGGCGGCCGGCGCTGGCCGCTGGGCCGCACCACGTCGGTGCCTGACACCACGACGGTGCCGGAGCGGCCGTGGTAGCCGATCGGCAGGTGCTTCCAGTTCGGGGTGAGCGCGTCGCCGTCCGGCCGGAAGATCCGGCCGACGTTCTCGGCATGGTGCTGCGAGGAGTAGAAGTCGACGTAGTCGGCTACCTCGAAGGGCATCGACATGGTGACCTCGGACCGCCGGACCAGGTGGCCCTCGACCAGGTCGCGGTGCCCCTCGTGCTGGAGCAGCTCGACCAGCCACGACCGCACGGCCGACCAGGCCGGCCGTCCCATGGCGAGGAACGGGTTGAGCGACGGCGCCTGGAAGACGTGGCCGCCGTCGAGCCCCTCGACCGCGGCCAGCGGGGCGAGGTCGATCACGTGGTCGCCGAGCGCGACGCCCACCCGGGGCGCCTCACCGCCGTGGACGAACACGCCGTAGGGCAGGTTGGACGCCGGGAACGGCGACCCGTCGGGGATGGTCGGCCAGGTGGTCACGGATGGTCCTCCAGCACGCCGAGGTCGGCCAGGTCGTCGAGGGGGTCGGTCACTCCGCAGCAGCCGAAGGACCGGAAGGTGGACCGGACGGCGGCGGCGTCCGCCTCCGTCCAGCGGCGGACCTCGGCGGCGAGGGCGCCGGCGTCGCGCTCGGCCAGGAGCGACTCGGTGCGGCCCGTGTCCGCTCCCGACCGCGCCGCCCGCACGGCGACCAGCACGTTGAGGACGCCGTGCTGCTCGAAGCCCTCCGGTGAGGTGTTGCGCACCGCGTGGTGCAGCCCCGCCGTCAGCTTGACCGGCAGGCCGCGGGCGACGCATTCGCCCACGAGCCCCGCGAGCCGGGCCTCGTCGGGGAAGGCGTCCTTCGAGACCCCGCCGGTGCGGTACTTGACCGCGTCCCACCCGCTGCGCCCGACCAGGTCCAGGCCGGCGGCAACCTCGTCGGCCGGGACCTCGAGGTAGCCGGTGACACCGGGGAGCGAGCCGAGGTTGGCGCCCACCGCGACGGCGTCGTCGCCGAGCAGACGCAGCGGTGCCTCGACCCCCACGAGGTCGACGCGGTCGTCCGCGGCCACCGCGCGCAGCGCACCGTGCGCCACCGCGCCGGTGGCGTCGACGACGAGCGACAGCGCGATCCGCTGGTCGCCGGGCAGGACGTCGAGCAGCTCCGGCACCCGGGACGCGGCGCAGAGGAACGGCCCGACGGCGGCGGCGTACGGTGCCGCCCGGTGCCGCGCGTGCGCGGCCAGCCCCTCGGCCATCGGGGCGTTGCCGGGCGGGAACAGCGCCGCGTCGTCGACCAGTCCCGCGAGCAGCGGGTGCGAGGCGGCGGGCATGCCCCGACCCTAGTGAGCGCGGGCGCGTGGCAGGCTGGGGGTGCGACGACGAGGTCGAACCGGTCGAACGGGTCGAACCAGGGGGAGGCTGCGATGCCCTACTACCGCCAGGTGGGCGAGGTCCCGCGCAAGCGGCACACCCAGTTCCGTCAGCCCGACGGCACGCTCTACGCCGAGGAGCTGATGGGCGTCGAGGGCTTCTCCTCGGACGCGTCGCTGCTCTACCACCGCGGCATCCCCACCGCGATCGTGGCCAGCGAGGTCTTCGAGGGTCCCTCGTTCTCCCGGCGGCCGAACCACCCGCTGAAGCCGCGCCACCTCAAGACGCACAAGCTCGACGGCGCAGCCGCCGCGAAGGACCCCGTGCTCGGCCGCCAGCACCTGATGGCCAACGCCGACGTGCGCATCTCCTACGCCGTGGCGGACCAGCCCTCGCCGCTGTACCGCAATGCGATCGGCGACGAGTGCGTCTACGTCGAGAGCGGCTCGGCGGTCGTCGAGACGGTGTTCGGCACCCTCGAGGTCGGGGCGGGCGACTACGTCGTCATCCCGACGTCCACGACGCACCGGTGGGTGCCGCGCGGCGAGCTGCGCATCCTGGTCACCGAGGCCTCGGGCCACATCGGCGCCCCGAAGCGCTACCTCTCCCGCAAGGGGCAGTTCCTCGAGCACGCGCCCTACTGCGAGCGCGACCTGCGTGGTCCGGAGGAGCCGTTCCAGGCCGCCGGCGAGGACGTCGAGGTGCTCGTGCAGCACCGGGCGCCGGGGAGCGCCACGATCTGGACGCGCTACGTGTACGCCCACCACCCGTTCGACGTCGTCGGCTGGGACGGGTGTCTCTACCCGTACGTGTTCTCGATCCACGACTTCGAGCCGATCACCGGCCGCCTGCACCAGCCGCCGCCGGTGCACCAGACCTTCGAGGGCCCGAACTTCGTCATCTGCTCGTTCGTCCCGCGGCTGTTCGACTACCACCCCGAGGGCATCCCGGCGCCGTACAACCACGCCAACGTCGACTCGGACGAGGTCATCTTCTACACCGGCGGCGACTTCATGTCGCGCAAGGGCGCGGGCATCGAGCAGGGGTCGATCTCCCTGCACCCGTCCGGGTTCACCCACGGCCCGCAGCCGGGGTCGGTCGAGGCCTCCCTCGGGAAGGCCGCGACCGACGAGCTGGCGGTGATGGTCGACACCTTCCGGCCGCTGGACCTGCTCGACCCGGCGCTGGCCTGCGAGGACACGTCCTACGCCTGGACGTGGGCCGGCCGCGAGGCCGGGACCGTGAGCGACCCGAGCGACCCCGGGGCGGACTCGACCACCGGCTGACGAGCCGAGGTCAGCGGTTGCGCATCTTGGGCAGCACGACGAACACGATGACCGCGATGACCGCGATGATGAGCAGGACCTTGAGCACGTCGACCTCCTGGTGGGCCGTCGGGGTGACGGCCATGTCCTCTGCCTTCCCGGGTGGTCGGGTCCCAACCCGGGGCCCGGCGAGGTGCTACCGGTCGGGCATGGGCTGCAGGCAGGCCGCCGGCAGCTCGAACCAGCGCAGGTGCTCGAAGTCGGCCGACAGGGCGGTTCCTGCGGCCGGTGCGAGGTCGCCGGCCGCCCGGGCGAAGATCTCGCGGGCCTCGTCCAGGTAGCCCGGCAGGGCGGTCTCGGGCACCGGCTCGTCGTGGTGCGGGTAGCTCATCCGGCCCTCCGCGTCGTAGCCGACCTGCCGCAGTCGCAACGGTGGCTCGACCGGTCCCTCCCGGTGCCGCCACAGGCCGGTGGCCGGGTCGAAGCGGTAGTCGGGCAGCAGCCGCCAGCCGTGCTCGGCGACGAGGTCGACGGCGGCCACGACGTAGTCGAACACCGCCTCGGACATGAAGTAGTTGAAGTTGATCCGCACCCAGCCCGGCTTGATGCCCTCGCAGCCGTGGGCGATCTCGCGCTCGAACTCGTGCGAGCGCTCGATGTCGATGCCCAGCAGCCGGTGGCCGTAGGGACCGGCGCACGAGCAGCCGCCCCGCGACTGGATGCCGAACAGGTCGTTGAGCAGGGCGACCACGAAGTTGTGGTGCAGGTAGCGACCGGGCCGGTCGTCGGCCGGGTCGGCCGGCTGGCGCCGGACGACGAACGACACGATCGACAGGCGCTCGGCCTCGAGGTTGCCCAGGATCTCGATCGCCGGGTTGCGCCGCCAGGTGTCGACGGCGCGGCGGAGCAGCGCGTCCTCGCGGGCCCGGATGGTCTCGACGCCGACCGCCTCCTTGAGCTGGAAGACCAGGCCGGCCCGGATCGACTCCACGATCGCCGGGGTGCCGCCCTCCTCGCGATGCGCGGGGTCGTCGAGGTACCGGTGCTCGAGCGGGTTGACGTACGCGACCGTGCCGCCACCCGGCACGACGGGGACCCGGTTGGTGAGCAGCTCCCGGCGGACGGCGAGGACACCGGGCGTGCCCGGTCCGCCGATGAACTTGTGCGGCGAGAGGAAGACGGCGTCCTTGTGGCAGCCCGGGTGCTCGGCGCAGTCGCGGCTCATCTCGATGTCGACGTAGGGTGCCGCGGCGGCGAAGTCCCAGAACGACAGCGCGCCGTGGGTGTGCAGCAGGTCGGCGATCCGGTGGGTGTCGCTGACGATGCCGGTGACGTTGGAGGCCGCGGAGAAGGACCCGATCCGCAGCGGCCGGTCGGCGTACTCGACCAGTCGCTGCTCGAGCACGGCGACGTCGATGTGACCGTCGCGGTCCTCGGGGATCGTCACGACGTCGCCGATGGACTCCCGCCAGGGCAGCTCGTTGGAGTGGTGCTCGAACGGCCCGATGAACACCACCGGGCGCTCGTCGCGCGGGATGTGCGCGGACAGGCCGTACTTCTCGTCGAGGTCGGCCGGGATGCGCAGGTTGAGGATGCCGATCAGCTTGTCGATCGCGGCGGTCGACCCCGAGCCGCAGAAGATCACCACCGTGTCGTCGTCGCCGCCGACCGCGTCGCGCACGATGCGGCGGGCGTCCTCGCGCAGCCGGGTGGTCTGCAGCCCGGTGCCGCTGGACTCGGTGTGGGTGTTGGCGTAGCGCGGCAGCACCTCGTCCCGGATGAAGTCCTCGACGAAGCTCAGGGCCCGCCCGCTGGCGGTGTAGTCGGCGTAGGTGACCCGGCGCGGGCCGTACGGGCCGTGCATCACCTGGTCGTCGCCGATCACCGACGCGCGGATCTGCGCGAGCAGCGGGGTCTCCACGAGCGGTTCGGCCACAGCCCCACGGTAGGCCGTCGGGTGGGCCGGCCCACCCCCGGCAGGTCAGAGCGCGCGAACCCGGTTGTTCCGGGCGTCGTGGGTCAGCTCGGCCAGGCCGAGGGCCTCGAGCAGGGGCGGGAGGTACATGCCGAACCTGCCGCGGTAGCCGTTGCGCAGCCCGTACCAGCCGCCGACCGGGTTGTCGGCCGACCGGCCCCACGCCTCGACGGTGCCGTCGACGGCCGGCTTCTTCTCGTCGGCCGAGCCGAGGTCGACCCAGTCGCCGCGCTCCCGGAGCCAGGCGTGCAGGTCCTCGATCGCGGACAGGTGGTAGCGCAACGTGGTCGACCCGACCTGGCAGACCAGCGCCGGCGGGTCGGCACTCGGGTCCTTGTACATCGTGTACGCCGAGCTCCCGGGTGCGGTCGTCAGCGCCCAGGGGTCGACCTTGCTGCCACTGCCACGGACCATCGCCGCGCTCCTGTCGTCGGCCGCACCGCTCGGTGCGGAAGGAAGGTCCCGGGACGTCTCTACCGCATCGGGCGGCCCACCGGAAGTCCGGTGGAGGCGGGGGACTGTCGGCGCGGCGCGGCACACTGCTCGTCATGGCGTACGACGAGAAGCTGGCCGGGCGGGTCCGTGAGCTGGTCGCGGACGAGCCCGGTCTCACCGAGAAGGCCATGTTCGGGGGCCTCGCCTTCCTGCTCGACGGGCACATGGCGGTGGGCGCGAGCGGCCGGGGCGGGCTGCTGCTGCGGTGCGACCCCGCAGCGACCGACACCCTGGTGCGCCCGCCGCACGTCGGCCGGTTCGAGATGCGCGGCCGGGAGATGGACGGCTGGCTGCGGGTCGACCCCGAGGCGGTGGGCACCCGGAAGGACCTCGCCACCTGGGTCGCGCGCGGAGTCGCCTACGCCCGGTCGCTGCCGCCGAAGCGCTGAGCCGTTCGCACCGTGGCAGGCACCGCCCACCACTGGTCGGGACGGTCCACGACCGGCGCGGCGGGGCCATCGGCGATGACGCGCGCGAGGCGGAGCAGGAACGCGGCGATGCCGCCCGCGCCCTGCATCCAGGACGTTCCGGGCGGCAGGAGCGGCGGGTCGGCCCGGTGCTCCACGAACTGCCAGAACACCGCGTCGTCGTCGCGGACCGCGCGCTCGTGCAGCGCCTCGGCCATCGTCGACGCTGCCTCCAGCCAGCGCGGGTCGTCGGGCTGCGACTGAGCGGCGTCGAGCATCGCCTCTCCCACGCCCGCGGTGCCGCAGCAGCGGCCGTCGTTGTCCCAGAAACCGGGACGCCGCCGCTGTGGCACGCCGGCTGCCAGCACCCGTCGGAGGCAGGCGGCCCGCAGGTGGGACACCGGGTGTCCCGCGACTGCCTGGACGCCCGCGAGCGCAAGTGCGGCGAACAGGTAGGACGTGCCGGTCGGGCCGTGGCACCAGGTCCAGTGGACCGCCTCGATGTCCGACTGGCTGGGGCGGGGGACCACGGCCTCGACGGCGAAGCCGTCGGCGTCGAGGGCACCGACCGCGAGCAGGTGCTGCGCGCCGCGGACCGCGGCCTCGACGAGGTCGGGCCGCCCGAGCGCAGCGCCGGCGACGGCCAGGGCGCTGGCGGCGCCGGCGGTGCCGTGCGAGTAGTTGGGCATCCGCACCGGGTGACCCGGGTACATCGGCCAGTCGAGGCCGGCCTCGGTGTCGTCCGCCACCGCGAGCAGGGCGTCGGCGCCGGCGGTCACCACCTCGTGCGGCCCTCCGGCCCAGACAGCCGTCATCACGATGCCGGCGGTGCCGCCGATGACGTCGGTCAGCACATGGCCGTCATGCACCTCCGACGGCCACCCGGCCGGCGTCGCCAGGGCAGCCAGCCGGTCGAGAGCCGCCGCCTCCCGGCCGGGGGAGAGCAGTCGCAGCGCGGTCGCGTCACCGGCCAGCCCGTGGTACAGCGACGGCTCGACGCGATGCCCAGCCTGACGCGCCAACCGGTCGGCCACCGCGGAAGCCAGCTGTTCCTCGGCGTCGGCGAGCGCTCGGTGCAGGCGCAGCTCGGCCAGGACGGGTGCCAGCCCGGCGATGCCGCAGTAGAGGGAGTCTCGGTCGTCCGGCGGCGCCGGTCCGATGCCCGGCTCGACCTGATCGGGCAGCCAGGGACCATCGGCGCCTCGGACCTGGTCCTGCACCCACGACCACGCGGCCTCGGCGAGCGCCCGGTGGTCGTCGGCGCTGCGGACGCTCACAGCAGGCTGAGCTGCGGGTCACGGTCGCTGCTGCCGGCCACCCGGCGCTCGAGCTCGAGCAGCAGCCGCTTGCGCTCCAGCCCGCCGCCGTAGCCGGTGAGGGACCCGTTCGCGCCGATGACCCGGTGGCAGGGCACCACGATCGAGATCGGGTTGCGCCCGTTGGCCAGCCCGACGGCGCGGGAGGCACTCGGGTTGCCGACCCGGCCGGCCAGCTGCCCGTAGTTGATGGTCTGCGCGTACGGGATCTCGCGCAGCCGCATCCAGGTGGCCTTCTGGAACGCCGTGCCGGCCGGCTCCAGCGGCAGGTGGAACTCGGTGCGCTCGCCGGCGAAGTACCCGGCCAGCTGCCGCGCGGCCTCGTCGAGCAGGGCGCACGGCTCGGTCGACCACCCGGGGTCGGCCTCGACGTCGAACAGCAGGCGGGTCAGCGAGGTGCCGTCGCTGGTGAGGACGAGGGGACCGACCGGGCTGTCGATGGTGGTGGTCCAGGTGGTCCCGGTGATCCCGGTGGTCGTGGTGGTCGTGGTCGTCACGACGCCTTCCTTCCGTCGGGGGTGGGACGCATGGCGACGTCCCAGAGGTGCATGAGGGCGTACGCCCGCCAGGGCCGCCACGCCTGCGCCGCGCGCTCCGCGGCGGCCGCCCGGCCCGCGGCGCCGAGCCGTTCGAGCCCGCGCCGCACGCCGAGGTCCCCGGGGAGGAAGGCGTCAGGGTCGCCGAGCACCCGCATCCGCAGGTAGCCGGCGGTCCAGGGGCCGATCCCGGGCAGGGCGACCAGCGCCGCCCCGGTCCGGTCGCGCTCGCCGGCAGGGTCGAGGTCGACCGCGCCGTCCGCGACGGCCCGGGCGAGCCCGACGACGGCCCGGGCCCGGGCCCGGGGCATCGGCAGCGCCGCGGGGTCGACGCCGGCCAGCACCTCTGCCGTGGGGAAGTGGTGGGTCAGCCCGCCGTCGGGGCGGGTCAGCGGCTTGCCGTACGCCGCCACCAGCCGGCCGGCGACGGTGCGGGCGCCGGCGACCGACACCTGCTGCCCGATCACCGTACGAGCCGCCATCTCCGGACCGTCCACGGCGCCCGGCACCCGGATGCCGGGCCGACCCGCCACGAGCGGGCCGAGCAGCGGGTCGGCTCCCAGCAGGGCGTCGACGGCGGCCGAGTCGGCGTCGAGGTCGAGCAGCCTGCGCACCCGGGCGACCGCGGGCACGACGTCGCGCGGGTCCGCCAGGCGCAGCGTCGCGAGGACGTGGTGGCCTGCGTCGGGCCGCCAGTCGAGGTCGATGACGGCCTCGCCGTGCGGGAGCAGCAGGGCCCGGCGGAAGGTCGTCCCGTCGTAGCTCTCGACCCCGGGCAGCGCCTTGGCGCCGAGCAGGTCGAGCAGCCATCGGCCGTCGAACGGGCGCCGGGTGGCGAGCCGGAGCACCATCGTCCCGGGGACCTGGGCGGCCCCCCGCGCGGCGGACCTCGCGCGCAGGTCGCGCGGGGTGGCGGCGAACACGGCGCGGACGGTGTCGTTGAACTGCCGGATGCTGGCGAAGCCCGCGGCGAACGCGACCTCCGACAGCGGCAGGTCGGTGGTCTCGACCAGTGTGCGCGCGGTGTGGGCCCGCTGGGCCCGGGCCAGCGCCTGGGCACCGGCGCCCACCTCGGCCACCAGGAGCCGGTGCAGCTGGCGCTCGCCGTAGCCCAGCCGCGCGGCCAGCCCGGCGACGCCCTGGCGGTCCACCGCGCCGTCGGCGACCAGCCGCATGGCCCGGGCCACCGTGTCGGAGCGCACGTTCCACTCCGGGGAGCCGGGGGAGGCGTCCGGGAGGCAGCGACGGCAGGCCCGGAAGCCGGCCAGCTGCGCCGCGGCCGAGGTCGGGAAGAAGTCCACGTTGCGCCGCTTCGGGGTGGTCGCGGGGCAGCTCGGCCGGCAGTAGATGCCGGTGGTCCGGACCGCCGTGACGAACCAGCCGTCGAAGCGCGGGTCGCGGCTGCTGACGGCCCGGTAGCAGGTCTCGTGGTCGAGCACGTCAGCCAGTCTGCCGCAGCGGACCGACAACGACTGGCGGGCATCGGACATCGCGCTGCAGGCCCGTCGGCCACACCCCCGGCATAGTGGGCCGGACCACGACGACGGGGGTGCGGAGATGTCGCAGCGGCAGCGGGTGGGCGTGGAGGACCTGGAGGCGAGCGTCGCCCAGGCGGCGACCACGCTCCGCCGCGGGCTGGGCAAGGACTGGAAGGTGCCGGCCGGCTCGCTGCGCTGGAGCTGCGAGCGGGTGGTCTTCCACCTGGCCGACGACCTGGTCGCCTACGCCGGGCAGCTCGCGGCCCGGGCCGAGGACGAGTACCTGGCCTTCCGGCTCCGGATGCCCAGGGGAACCAGGCCCGAGCAGCTGGTCGAGCTGCTGGAGGGCATGGCCGCGCTCCAGGCCGCCACCCTCCGGGCGGCCGGCCCGGGAGATCGCGGCTTTCACCCGCACGGCACCACGGACGCCGAGGGCTTCGCCGCGCTCGGGGTGTCCGAGGTCCTGCTGCACACCCACGACGTCGCCGGAGGTCTGCACCTGCGGTTCCGCCCGGACGACGACCTGTGCGCCCGGGTGCTGGGCCGGCTGGCCCCGCAGCTGGAGCCGCACGACGACCCGTGGCGGCTGATGCTGTGGGCGACCGGTCGCGCGGACCTGCCCGGCCGCACGCGGGTGCGGGGGTGGCGGTGGCAGGCGGCGCCGGGCTTCTGAGCCGGCCGGTCGAGGCCGCCGGATAGCGTCGGGGCGTGCGGATCGTGTCCTTGCTGCCGTCGGCCACCGAGACCCTCTTCGCCCTCGGCGCGGGTGCGGACGTCGTCGGGGTGACCTTCGAGTGCGACGAGCCCCCCGAGGCGCGCACCCGGACGATCGTGTCGACCTCCGCGCTGTCCGAGGGCCTCGCGCCGGCCGAGATCGACGATGTCGTCTCGCAGCGGGTCGCGGCGGGCGAGGACCTGTACCACCTGGACGCCGGGGCGCTGGCGGGGCTGGACGCCGACCTCGTCGTGACCCAGGACCTCTGCGCGGTGTGCGCGGTCGACGTGTCGGTGGTGGACGACGCGCTGGCCTACCTCGGCTGCCGGGCGCAGGTGCTCACCCTGGACCCGCAGGACCTGGGCCAGGTTCTGGACTCGGTGGTCACCCTCGGTGTCGCCTGCGACCGGTCGGCGGAGGCGGAGCGGCTGGTCGCCTCGCTGCGGGACCGGCTGGGCACCGTACGCCGTGCGGTGGCCGGGCGGGAGCCGGTGCCGGCGATGGTGCTGGAGTGGACCGACCCACCGTTCACCCCCGGGCACTGGGTGCCCGAGATGGTCGAGACGGCCGGCGGCGTGCCGCTTCTCGGTACCCGTGGGTCTCGGTCCGAGCGCACCACCTGGGAGACCGTCGCCGCCGCGCTGCCGGCCGTCGTGATCGCGGCGCCGTGCGGCTTCGGCCTCGACGAGTCCGCCCGGCTCGCCGGCGAGCTGCTGTCGTCCCGGGTGCTGCCCGAGGTGCCGCTGTGGGCGGTCGACGCGAACGCGTCCTTCGCCCGGCCCGGACCGCGCCTGGTCGACGGGGTCGAGGCGCTGGCGGCGATCCTGCACCCCGAGGCCGGCCTCCGCCTCGATCCGGCGATGGCGCGCCGGGTCGGGTGAGGCGAAAAGCCGAGGGAGACGTCCGTCAGGCGGGGCGGCCCAGCGCGTCCAGGGCTGCCACGTCGTCGTCGGCGAGCTCGAGGCCGGCGACCGCGGCGTTGGAGCGGATCCGCTCCTCACGGGCCGACTTCGGGATCACGACGACGCCGTGCTGCAGGTGCCAGCGGACGAGCACCTGCGCCGGGGTCGCGCCGAGGCGTCCGGCGATGCCGGTGACGACCGGGTGGTCCAGGGTGCCGCCGCGCAGGGCGCTGTAGCCCTCCAGGACCACGCCGCGCTCGCGGTGGCCGTCGAGGACGTCGCGGTCGTAGAGCAGCGGGCTCCACTCGACCTGGTTGACCGCCGGGGTCATGCCCGTCTCGCGGGTCAGCTCGTCGATCTGGTCCAGCGAGTAGTTGCTGACGCCGACTGCCCGGGCCAGGCCCTGCTCCTGAGCCGAGGCGAACCCGCGCCAGAGGTCCAGGTCGGCCCCCGCGCCGCCCGGCCAGTGCACCAGCCAGAGGTCGACGTGGCCGGTGCCCAGGAGGTCCAGGCTGCGGCGCAGCGTCTCGAGCTCGCGGCCGGCGTCGCGCGGCGGGCACTTGGTCGTGACGAAGACGTCGTCGCGGGGGACGCCGCTCGCGGCCAGCCCGGCGCCGACCTCCTGCTCGTTGCCGTAGACCGTCGCCGTGTCGAGGTGCCGGTAGCCCGCGGCCAGTGCCCAGCCGACGGCCTCGGTGGCCGCGGCGCCGGTGATCTGCCAGGTGCCGAAGCCCAGCAGCGGCATCCGGCCGCCGCCGGTCAGGGCGGCGGTGTCCTGCGGTACGCCGCTCACCAGACCTCCACCCCGGCGGCGCGCATCTCCTCGACCGCGCGCTGGGTGTCGCCGGGGGACTGCTCGACGAACCGGGTGAGCTCCAGGGGCACCTCCACGGCGTAGCCGAGGCGGACGCCGTCGAGTGCCGTCTCCTTGACGCAGTGGTCGCCGGCGAGACCGACCACGACGAGCCGCTCGACGGCGGGGTCGAGCAGCGACTGGAGCTGGGTCGGGGCGCCGACCCCGCTGACCGGGTCCCGGACCGAGAACCCCGAGTAGCCGTCCTCGCCGCCGGTGCCCTTGCGCACCACCGGGCCGTGCACGAGCAGGTTCGGGTGCAGCTCGGCTCCCCAGGTGTCGCCGACGCAGTGGACCGGCCAGATCCCGCCGTCCTTCTCGAAGTGCGGGGTCGAGGCCGGGTGCCAGTCCTGGGTGTAGACCACCGGCGCCCCCGCGTTCTGCGCCGCCGTCACCTGGTCGTTCACGAGCGTGACGACGGACTCGCCGTCGCTCACGTGCAGACCGCCGTCGGGGTCGGCGAAGTCGTTCTGCACGTCGACGACCACCAGCGCGGTGGTGGCATCGAAGCGGACCTCACGCGTGGGCTGGCCGGGCATCGGGCTCCTCGTAGGTCGTCGGGATCGCGGGCTCGCCCCGCGACAGCGCCAGACCCTGCCACGGCAGGGTCGTCAGGACCGTCCTCAGGTGCGCTCGCGACTCGTCCAGGCTCGCCACCTCGAGCAGCTCGCCGCCGCGGACCATCGGGACCTGCAGCGCGCGGTCGCCGGCTTGCGCGCCGGGCGTCCCCTGCGACCGGACGACCTCCTCGGTCGCCGTCCCGCTGGGGCGGTGCCGACGCACGGCCGTCTTGCGTCCGCCGTGGCTGACCTTGTCCTCCGAGCGCTTGGCCACCGCACGCCCGTCGACCTCGACCAGCTTGTAGACGAAGCCGGCGGTCGGTGCTCCCGAGCCGGTGACCACGGCGGTGCCGACCCCGTAGGCGTCGACCGGGGCGGTCGCCAGCGACGCCAGGCCGTACTCGTCGAGGTCGCCGGAGAGCACGATGCGGGTGCCGGTGGCGCCGAGCTCGTCGAGCTGGGCGCGGGTCTGGTGGGCCATGACCGCCAGGTCGCCGGAGTCGATCCGCACGGCGCCGAGGCCCGGTCCCGCGACCTCCACGGCGGTACGGATGCCGGCGGCGATGTCGTAGGTGTCGACCAGCAGGGTGGTGCCGACCCCGAGCGCCTCGACCTGGGCACGGAACGCGTCGGCCTCCTTCTCGTGCAGCAGGGTCCACGAGTGGGCCGCCGTGCCCGCGGTGGGGACGCCGTAGCGCTTGCCGGCCGCGAGGTTGGAGGTCGTGGCGAAGCCCGCCAGGTAGGCCGCCCGTGCGGCCGCGACGGCGGCCTCCTCGTGGGTGCGCCGGGAGCCCATCTCGATGCAGGGGCGGTCACCCGCGGCGTACGCCATCCGGGCGGCCGCGGACGCGACGGCGCTGTCGTGGTTGAGGACGCTGAGGACCAGCGTCTCCAGCAGCACCGCCTCGGCGAACGTGCCCTCGACCGTCAGCACGGGCGAACCGGGGAAGTACAGCTCGCCCTCGGCGTAGCCGGAGATGTCGCCCGAGAAGCGGTAGCGCTCGAGGTAGGCGCAGGTCCCCGCGTCGACCACGCCGGAGTCCCGCAGTGCGGCCAGCTGCTCGTCGCCGAACCGGAAGTGCGGGATCGCCTCGAGCAGGCGCCCGGTGCCGGCCACCACGCCGTACCGGCGGCCCTCCGGCAGCCGGCGCGCGAAGACCTCGAACACGCACCTGCTCTCCGCGCTGCCGTCGCCCAGGGCGGCGCGCAGCATGGTGAGCTCGTAGTGGTCGGTCAGCAGACCGGTGTCGGCCGTCACAGCCGCAAGCCTAGGTCCCCCGCCGCGGCCCGTAGATTGGGCACATGTCCGTGGCTCCGGTGGAGACCGTCCGGCCCGACGAGGACGTCGAGACCGGTTCGGTCGTCGTGCCCGACAAGCCGTGGGTGACGATCGTCTGGAACGACCCGGTCAACCTGATGTCCTACGTCGCCTACGTCTTCCAGAAGCACTTCGGCTACACCAAGGAGAAGTCGGCCAAGCTCATGCTCGACGTCCACGAGAAGGGCCGGGCGGTGGTCTCGAACGGCACGCGTGAGGAGATGGAGCGCGACGTCGAGGCGATGCACGGCTTCGGGCTGTGGGCGACCCTGCAGCACGACGAGTAGGAGTCGGTACGACGTGGTCGCTTCCTTCCGCCGGGCCCGCAAGGGCGACATCGCGGCGACCTTCGCCGGCGACGAGCACCGGGTGATCAGGCACGTGCTGGTCGAGATGCGCCGGCTGCTCGACGACGAGCCGGACGCCGCGGCCGACGACGACCCGCTGGCCCGCGCGCTCGGCATCGGCACGTCCACCGAGGCCCCCACGGACCCGGCGCTGGCACGGCTGTTCCCGGACGGCTACACCGACGACAGCGAGGCGTCCGCCGACTTCCGCCGCTACACCGAGCAGGGGCTGCGGGCGGCCAAGCGGGCCGGGCTCGACACCGCCCTGGCGACGCTGGGCGAGGAGCCGGGCAAGGTCGTGCTGAGGCCCGAGCAGGCCGAGGAGTGGCTCGGTGCCCTCAACGACACCAGGCTCGTGCTCGGGCAGCGGCTCGGGGTCACCGAGGACCTCGAGGAGCTGATCGACTCGCTGGCCCCCGACGACCCCCGGCTGGGGCTGCTCTGGGTCTACGACCGGCTGACCTACCTCCAGGAGACGCTCGTCCAGGCGCTCTGGTCGGCCCCGTAGGCTGGCGAGCGTGCTCGAGATCGCCCGCGCGACCTACGACGACATCGTCGCCCACGCCCGCCGCGACCACCCCGACGAGGCCTGCGGGGTCGTCGCCGGACCGGCCGGCTCGGACCGTCCGGAGCGGTTCGTGCCGATGCTCAACGCCGCCCGGTCGCCCACGTTCTACGAGTTCGACTCCGCCGACCTGCTCGCGCTGTACCGGGACATGGACGACCGCGACGAGCGACCCGTCGTGGTCTACCACTCGCACACCGCGACCGAGGCCTACCCGTCGCGCACGGACATCGCCCTCGCGATGGAGCCGGACGCGCACTACGTGCTCGTCTCCACCCGCGACGAGGACTCCGTAGAGTTCCGCTCGTACCGGATCGTGGACGGCGAGGTCACCGAGGAAGAGGTCCGGGTGGTCCCGGCGTTGTGACGGCGGGCCACGGCTGACGGCCACCCACCAGCGATTTCTGTCGACGAGGAGCACCCTGCAGTGAGCATCGAGGTCCGGATCCCGACGATCCTGCGCCAGTACACCGGCGGCGAGAAGGCGGTGGAGGGCGCCGGCGGCACCCTCGCCGAGCTCATCGACGACCTCGAGTCGCGGCACGCGGGCCTGCGTGACCGGCTGGTCGACGAGAAGGGGCTGCGCCGGTTCGTCAACGTCTACCTCAACGACGAGGACGTCCGGTTCCTCGGTGGGCTCGAGACCGAGGTCAAGGACGGCGACAACGTCACCGTCCTGCCGGCCGTCGCGGGCGGCTGAGAGCCCCGGAGGCCGCTGGTGCGCTACGACTCCCTGCTCGACTCGGTCGGCAACACCCCGCTCGTCGGGCTGCCGCGGCTCTCGCCGTCGGCTGACGTCCGGCTCTGGGCCAAGCTCGAGGACCGCAACCCGACCGGCTCGGTGAAGGACCGGCCGGCCGTGTTCATGGTCGAGCAGGCCGAGAAGGCCGGGCTGCTCCGGCCGGGCTGCACGATCCTGGAGCCGACGTCGGGCAACACCGGGATCTCGTTGGCGATGGTGGCCAGGCTCAAGGGCTACCGGCTGGTCTGCGTGATGCCGGCGAACACGTCGGTGGAGCGTCGGCAGCTGCTCGAGATGTGGGGTGCCGAGATCGTCTCGTCGGCCGCCGAGGGCGGGTCCAACGAGGCCGTCCGGGTCGCCAAGGGGCTGGCCGAGGAGCATCCCGACTGGGTGATGCTCTACCAGTACGGCAACCCGGCCAACGCCGAGTCGCACTACGCGACGACCGGTCCGGAGATCCTCGCCGACCTGCCCTCGATCACCCACTTCGTGGCCGGCCTCGGGACCACCGGGACCCTCATGGGGGTCGGCCGGTACCTGCGGGAGCACGTGGCCGGGGTGGAGGTCGTCGCCGCCGAGCCCCGGTACGGCGAGCTGGTCTACGGCCTGCGCAACCTCGACGAGGGCTTCGTGCCGGAGCTCTACGACGAGTCGGTGCTCACCTCGCGGTTCTCCGTGGGCCCGCGGGACGCCGTGCGCCGGGTGCGCGAGCTGCTGGACAACGAGGGGATGTTCGTCGGCATCTCCACCGGCGCGATCCTGCACGCCGCGCTGGGCATCGGCGCGAGGGTCGCCCGTGAGGGAGGGCGGGCCGACATCGTCTTCATCGTGTGCGACGCGGGCTGGAAGTACCTCTCCACCGGCGCCTACGCCGGCACCCTGGACGAGGCCGAGGCCAACCTCGACGGCACCCTCTGGGCCTGAGCATGTCCGCCCCCGAGCAGCTGCCCCGGACGCCGATCGACGACCTCGTCGCCCGGGCACGGGGGCTGGCCGCCCGGGGCGGCCGCCGGATGCTCGGGATCACCGGCCCGCCCGGGGCGGGGAAGTCGACCCTGGCCGCCGAGGTGGCCGCCGCGCTCGACGGGTCGGCGCAGCTGGTGCCGATGGACGGCTTCCACCTCGCGCACCGCCGTCTCGAGGCTCTCGGCAGGCTCGGGACCAAGGGTGCCATCGACACCTTCGACGCGGGGGGCTTCGTCCACCTGCTGCGCCGGCTGGCGGCTGCCGACGAGGCCGTGGTGCACGCGCCGGAGTTCCGCCGCGACCTCGAGGAACCGATCGCGGGAGCCATCGCCGTCCCCCGGGAGGTGCCGCTCGTCATCGTCGAGGGCAACTACCTGCTGGTCGACACCGGGGACTGGGCCCAGGTCCGGACCCTGCTCGACGAGGTCTGGTACGTCGACCCCGGCGAGGACAGGCGGGTGTCCTGGCTGGTCGGGCGGCACATGGCCTTCGGACGGGACCGGGCCGAGGCGGAGGACCGCTCGCTCGGCAGCGACCAGGCGAACGCCCTGCTGGTCAGCACCACCCGCGACCGCGCCGACGTCCTCGTCGTCGGCGCCTAGGCACCGGCGTCCCCGGGCGCCCCGCGGCCACCCCATACGCTCCTCCCGTGGCGGACGCTCCCATCGGCATCTTCGACTCCGGCTTCGGAGGACTCACGGTGGCCCGGGCGGTGCTGGACCAGCTGCCGCACGAGCCGGTCCTCTACTACGGCGACACCGCCCGCCAGCCCTACGGGCCACGTCCGATCGCCGACGTCCGCGCCTTCGCCCTGGAGTGCCTCGACCACCTCCTCGACCAGGGCGTCAAGATGCTGGTCATCGCCTGCAACAGCGCCAGCGCCGCTGTCCTGCACGACGCCCGCGAGCGCTACGAGGTCCCCGTCGTCGAGGTGATCCGGCCGGCCGTGCGCCGGGCGGTGGCAGCCACCCGCAACGACCACGTCGGCGTCATCTCGACCGTGGCCACCAAGACCAGCCGGGCCTACGAGGACGCGCTCGCCGCCGCTCCGCACATCGAGGTCACGACCCAGGCCTGCCCGCGGTTCGTCGAGTTCGTGGAGCAGGGCGTCACGGGCGGCACCGAGCTGCTCGACGCAGCGCACGAGTACCTCGACCCGGTCGCGCGCGCCGGCGTCGACACCCTGATCCTCGGCTGCACTCACTACCCCCTCCTGACCGGCGTCATCGCCTACGTCATGGGCGACGGCGTGACGCTGGTCTCCAGCGCCGACGAGACCGCCAAGGACGTCTACCGCACCCTCGTGGCCGAGGGCCTCGAGCGGCCGGTGGGGCTGCCGGAGCCCGAGCACCGGTTCCTCACCACCGGTGACCCGGGGCTGTTCCTCGACCTCAGCCGCCGGTTCCTCGGCCCCGAGGCCGGCGGCGTGGAGAAGGTCGCGTGAGGGTCACGGTCGTGGGGTGCTCCGGATCGGTGCCGGGCCCCGGGGGTGCCGCCTCCTGCTATCTCGTCGAGGTCGAGGGGTTCCGGGTGCTGCTCGACCTCGGCAACGGGGCGCTGGGCCCGCTGCAGCGCTACTGCGGGTTCGGTGACCTCGATGCCGTGCTGATCAGCCACCTCCATCCCGACCACTGCATGGACCTGCTGCCGCTCTACGTCGCCCGGACCTACCAGCCCGGCACCGACCACGCCACCCTGCCGGTGTTCGCCCCGGACGGGGCGGGAGCCCACCTCGCGCGGGCCTACGGGCGTGCGGACGCCCCGGGCCTGGCCGGCTGCTTCGACTTCGTGCCGTGGACCGCGGGTGTCCACGCCGTCGGGCCCCTGACGGTCGAGGTCGCCCGGATGGCCCACCCCGTCCCGACGTTCGGGATGCGGGTCGAGCACGGCGGCCGGACGCTCGTGTACTCCGGCGACACCGGTCCGACCGACGCGCTGGTCGAGCTGGCCCGCGACGCAGACCTGGCCCTGTTCGAGTCGTCCTTCGAGGAGGGCCGCGACGACGCGGCGCCGCGTGACCTGCACCTGACGGCTCGCGAGGCCGGCGCGCACGCCGAGCGCGCCGGGGTGCGCCACCTGGTGCTGACCCACCTGCCCCCGTGGAACCACCCGGCGACGTCCCTCGCCGCCGCCCGGTCGGTGTTCAGCGGGCCGCTGGACCTCGCCAGCCCGGGCGCGGCGTACGAGCTGTGAGCACCCGCCTCTAGGGTCGTCGTCATGGCTCGCATCGACGGACGCACCCCCGACCAGCTGCGCGACGTGCGCATCACCCGCGGCTGGCTGGACCACGCCGAGGGGTCGGTGCTGGTCGAGTTCGGCAAGACGCGCGTGCTGTGCGCCGCGTCGGTCACGCAGGGCGTGCCGCGGTGGCGCAAGGGCAGCGGGCTGGGCTGGGTCACCGCCGAGTACGCGATGCTGCCGCGCTCGACCAACACCCGCTCGGACCGCGAGTCGGTGAAAGGGCGGATCGGTGGCCGCACCCACGAGATCTCCCGCCTGGTCGGCCGGTCGCTGCGCGGGATCATCGACTACAAGGCGCTCGGCGAGAACACCATCGTGCTCGACTGCGACGTCCTGCAGGCCGACGGCGGCACCCGTACCGCCGCGATCACCGGGGCCTACGTCGCGCTGGCCGACGCCGTGTCGTGGCTGCGCGAGAAGGGTGCCCTGGTCTCCGAGCCGCTGACCGGGTCGGTGGCCGCCGTGTCGGTCGGCATCGTGGCCGGGCTGCCGATGCTCGACCTCTGCTACGAGGAGGACGTCACCGCCGAGACCGACATGAACGTCGTGATGACCGGCCTCGGCGGCTTCATCGAGGTGCAGGGCACCGCCGAGGGGGCGCCGTTCGACCGGGCGCAGCTCGGCGAGCTGCTCGACCTCGCCACCGACGGGTGCAGCACGCTGACCCAGCTGCAGCAGAAGGCCCTGGACGGGTGACCGCGCGGCTGGTCCTGGCGACGCGCAACCCGAAGAAGCTCGTCGAGCTCGACGACATCCTCGCCGCCGCCGGGCTCGACGTGGCGCTCGAGCCGCTGCCCGACTCAGCCCCGGACGTGGTCGAGGACGGGCTCACCTTCGCGGAGAACGCCCTGAAGAAGGCCCGCTCGGCCGCCGAGGCGACCGGCCTGCCGGCGGTGGCCGACGACTCCGGGCTGTGCGTCGACGCGCTCAACGGCATGCCCGGGATCCTGTCCGCGCGCTGGGCGGGCTCCGGCAAGGACGACGCCGCGAACCTGGCGCTGGTCCTCGACCAGGTCGCCGACGTGCCCGAGCGCCATCTCGGCGCGCACTTCGCCTGCGCCATGGCGGTCGCGCTGCCCGGCGGGGAGGACCGTGTGGTCGAGGGCCGGATGGACGGCACGCTGGTGCGCGAGCCGCGGGGCGACGGCGGGTTCGGCTACGACCCGGTGTTCGTGCCCGAGGGGCACGACCGGACCACCGCGGAGCTGCCGGCGGCCGAGAAGCACGCGATCTCGCACCGCGGCCGGGCACTGCGCGCGCTGGTCCCCGTGCTGCGCGACCTGCTGGGCTGACGCCGACGCGGGCAGCCTCCCGGTGCGGGAGGGGGGACTCGAACCCCCACGCCCAGAGGGCGCCGGCACCTAAAGCCGGAGCGTCTGCCAGTTCCGCCACTCCCGCGACGGGGCGAGTCTAGGCGGGGGCTCGCCCGGCGGGGCCGGACCGGATCAGTCGAGGCCGAGGTCCCTGCGGAGCTTGGCGACGTGGCCGGTGGCCTTGACCCCGTACATCGCCCGCTCGACCACCCCGTGCTCGTCCAGGACGAACGTCGAGCGGATCACCCCGACGACGGTCTTGCCGTAGAGCTTCTTCTCGCCGTAGGCGCCGTATGCCTCGAGCACCTGCCGGGAGGGGTCGCAGAGCAGGGGGAACGGCACCCGCTCGGCGTCGGCGAACGCCTTCTGCGCTTCCTGGCTGTCCGGCGAGATGCCGAGGACCTGGTAGCCGGCGCCCCGCAGCGAGGCGATGCTGTCGCGGAAGTCGCAGGCCTGCTTGGTGCATCCCGGCGTCGAGGCGCGGGAGTAGACGTACAGGACGACCTTCTGACCGTGCAGCGACGACAGGCTCACCGCGCTGCCCTCCGCGTCCGGGAGGGTGAAGTCGGGCGCGGGGTCGCCGGGGGAGAGCCGGGGCGAGGTGGTCACCCCGGAACGCTAGGTCACCGGGTCGGGCGTACCGCGGGGCGGGAGGCTTGCCCGGCGGGATCGCGGGCAAGGGCCCAGGACGGCATCGGAGGCGACCGCGCCGTCGGTAGTGACAGCATGGGCCTGGAAAGTACGGTCAGCACGATCAGCATGGACAGCATGGACAGCACGGACAGCACGGCCAGGAGGAGGTCCGACATGACGAACGCCACCACCGTCCCCGGTGGGCTGGAGGCCCGTGAGCCGGCCGGTGCTCCTGCCAGCACCCCCGCGGAGATCGAGGCCGAGATCGAGGCCACCCGGGCGCGGCTCGCCGGCACGGTCGACGCGATCGCCGACCGGGTGAAGCCCGCCAACGTCGCGCGCAGGGGAGCCGAGTCGACCAAGGCGCAGTTCGTCGACGGCGGCGGCCTGCGGGTCGACCGGGTCGCGATGGCGGCCGCGGCGGTCGCCGGGCTCGTCGGCGTCATGCTCTGGCGCCGCACGCACTGAGTGCGAGCACCCCGTCCGGTCCGCCCCGACCGGCCCGCGTCCGGGCAGGAGTCCGTCTGGGACTACCCCCGCCCGCCCCGTGTCGAGCAGACCCCGGAGCACGTCGTCGTCGTGCTGGGCGGTGTCCGGGTCGCTGAGACCAGGCGTGCGCTCCGGGTCCTCGAGACCAGCCACCCGCCGGGGTACTACCTGCCGGTCGCCGACTTCGTGGCCGGCGCCCTCGTGCCGGCGTCCGGCGGCACCTCGTGGTGCGAGTTCAAGGGCACGGCGTCCTACCTGGACGTCACGGGCGGTGACCGCACGGCGGCGCGCGCGGCGTGGACCTACCTGCGGCCGTCCCCCGGCTTCGAGGCGCTCGTCGGGCACGTGGCGCTCTACCCAGGGTTGATGGACCTCGTGACCATCGAGGACGAGCTCGTCCGCCCGCAGGAGGGCGGGTTCTACGGCGGGTGGATCACGGACCGCGTCGTCGGGCCTTTCAAGGGAGCTCCCCGGACTGGCACCTGGTGACCCCGTCGTGGGCGATAATCACCCGGTGAGTCCACGTCCGTCCCCTCTTGCCGCGGTCCCCTCGGGCGCCCACCTGCCGATCCGGATGCTGCACGACCGGATCCTGGTCGACCTCGACGGCGAGGCGGGGGAGCGCCGTTCCTCCGGTGGCATCGTGATCCCCGCCACCGCCCAGATGGGCAAGCGGCTGGCGTGGGCGAAGGTCGTGGCGATCGGCGCGAACGTCCGCACCGTCGAGGTGGGAGACCGCGTGCTCTTCGACCCCGAGGACCGCTCGGAGGTCGAGGTCCGCGGCCGCGACTACGTGCTGCTGCGCGAGCGTGACCTGCACGCCGTCGCCGCCGAACGGCTCCAGGGCGACGTGGCCGCGGGCGACCAGACCGGGCTCTACCTCTGAGCGCGCACCATGTCCCCGTCCTCCGTCCCGCGCCGCTGCACCGGCCGGGGCGGCTGCTGGCCGTCCTCGGCCTCGCCGCGGCCCTCGTGGCCTCGGCCATGGCGCCCGGTGAGCTCAGCCTGCCGGCCGCCGGGCCGGTCGCCAGCTCGGACCGGCCGAGGCCGAACATCGTGCTCGTCGTCACCGACGACCAGCGCGCCGACACCCTGGCCGGCATGACCCAGGTCAACGACCTGCTCGCCGACAAGGGGGTGCGCTTCAGCAACGGCATGGTGCCGACGAACCTGTGCTGCCCGTCGCGCTCGACGATCCTCACCGGCCTCTACGCCCACCACACCCGGGTCTTCGGCAACGGCGACATCGGAGGGTCGCGGTTCGGGGGGTGGGCCCAGTTCCACCGCAGGGGGCTGGAGTACCGCACCATCGCGACGGCACTGCAGGCACGTGGCTACCGCACCGGCTTCTTCGGCAAGTACCTCAACGACTTCTCCAAGCTCTCGCCCGACGGCTACACCCCACCCGGCTGGGACACCTTCACCGCGTTCAAGTACTCCCGGGGCGCCTACTTCGGCTACCGCCTGAGCGACGGCAGCTACCACGGGACGAGTCCGCGCGACTACTCCACCGACGTGCTCGCGCGCCGCGCCCGGCGGTTCGTACGCAACACCCCTGGCGACGAGCCGCTGTTCCTCATGTTCACCCCCTACGGGCCGCACAGCCCGTACGTGCCGGCTCCGCGTGACGCCGGCCGGGTGCGCCCCCTGGCCACCGACCTGCTGCCGCAGGCGCTGCGCGCGCCGGCGCCGGCCGAGGACGTCTCGACCCTGCCCCGGTGGAAGCGCAAACGGCAGACGCCGTCCGACGTGCAGGAGAGCATCCGCAGCGGCCAGACGGCGACGCTGCGCTCGGTCGACGACGCCGTCGCCTCGCTCGTCGCCACGATGCGCCGGGCCGATCGCGTGCACGACACCCTGTTCGTCTTCATGTCCGACAACGGCTACCTGTGGGGCGAGCACGGCCTGGTCGGCAAGGACAACCCCTACGACGCGGGAACCCGGATCCCGCTCGTCGTCCGGTGGGACGGCCACGTGCAGCGGGGCGTCGTCGACGACCGGCTGGCCCTCAACGTCGACGTCGCCGGCACGCTGGCCCGGGCGGCAGGCGCGTCGATGCAGACCGACGGGCTCGACCTGCTCGGCGACCGGACGAGGCAGGGCTTCCCTGTCGAGGCGATGGCGGGCTACCGGCACCGGCCGCCCTACTGCGGGTGGCGGACCAAGCGGTGGCTCTACGTGCGCTACGCCACCGGCCGGAGCGAGCTCTACGACTACGTGACCGACCCGTTCGAGCAGCGTGACCTCGCGGGCGACCCGTCGGTCGCCGACGTGCAGACGCGGCTGCGGGCCCTCGCGACCGAGCACTGCAGCCCGGAGCCGCCCGGCTTCGACTGGTGAGAACACCGCAGCAGGGACACGAGGGGACCTCCGCGCACATGCTCCGCCGCACGAGCAGATCCAGGGCTCTGGCCCTCGCCCTGTCCACCGTGGTCGGCGCGGGCCTGCTCGCGCTCGCCGGGCCGGTGGCCGTCTCGGCCGCTCCGGCGGGGCCGGCTGCTCCGGCCGGCAGCCGGCCGAACGTCGTGATCGTCCTCACCGACGACCAGCGCGCGGGCACCTACGCCTCGATGCCCCACGTCAACCGGCTGCTGCGGGCCCGCGGCACGACCTACACGCGGGCGATGGTGCCGACCTCGTTGTGCTGCCCCTCGCGGGCCACGATCCTCACCGGGCTGTACGCGCACTCGAGCCGGCTGTTCGGCAACGGCGACGTCGGGGGAGCGCGCTACGGCGGGTGGCGCCGGTTCCACCGGCTCGGGCTCGAGGACCGCACGCTCGGCCCGGCGCTGCAGGCCGCGGGGTACCGCACGGCCCTGCTCGGCAAGTACCTCAACTACTTCGGCAAGTACGCCGCGCCCGGCTACACCCCTCCCGGCTGGGACACCTTCGCCGCGATGATGTCGAGCCACGGGTCGTACTACTCGTACCGGCTCAGCGACGGCTCGTCCTACGGCACCGAGCCGCAGGACTACTCGACCGACGTGATCGCCTCGCGCGCCACCGAGTTCATCTCGTCGACGCCGGCCGACCAGCCGCTGTTCCTGTTCTTCGCACCGTTCGGGCCGCACGCCCCGTACAAGCCGGCGCCCCGGCACCTCGGAGCACTGGACGGCGCCCTGGAGCCGTTCACCCCGGCCACGCTCCATCAGCCGCTGCGCACGATGCCGCGGTGGATGCGGGCCCGCCGGCACTTCACCCAGGACGAGGTCGACCTCACCCGGCAACGCCAGCTCGAGGCGCAGATGTCGGTCGACGACGCGGTCGGGTCGATCGTCGAGGCGCTCGAGCAGGCCGGCCGCGACCGCGACACCCTGTTCGTCTTCCTCTCGGACAACGGCTACTTCTGGGGCGAGCACACCATCATCGGCAAGGACTCGCCCTACCAGGACTCGACGAAGATCCCGCTCGTCATCCGGTGGGACGGGCACACCCGCCCGGGGTCGATCAGCCGCAAGCTGGTGCTCAACGTCGACCTCGCCCGGACCGTGGCCAAGGCCGCCGGCGCGGCCATGGACACCGACGGTCTCGACATCCTCGGCCCGAAGCGGCGCAGCGGTTTCGTCCTCGAGGCCATGGACGGCTACAACGACCGCCCGGCGTACTGCGGCTGGCGGTCCCGGACCCGGATGTACGTCCAGTGGGCGACCGGGGAGGAAGAGCTGTTCGACTACCGCAGCGACCCCGACGAGGAACGCAACCTGGCTGGCCGGAAGAGGTGGCGCGACGTGCGCGACCGGATGCGGGTCAAGGCCTACGACGCCTGCTCGCCGAAGCCCCCGCACTTCCGCTGGCGGGACTGACCCGGCAGGCGTGACCGGCGCGACGGTCGCCGCGGGGTTGACAGCCGGCTGCCAGGTCGCTGGTGCTGCCTGCCCAGGTCCGGGACGGAGTCTTCGTGGCATACCGGCCGACAGCGGCCGGACGACGAAGGGAAGGCCGAGATGGACGACCAGGAGACGACCGCACCTCCCGAGCGCAGCAGCGCCCTCGCGCGCTGGGGGCGGCCGGGTGCGTTCGCCGCGGCCGGACTGGTGGCCGGCGGACTGCTCGCCGGCGCGATGACGGCGAGTGCCGCGGACTCGAGCAGCGCCACCCCGACGGCCGGCCCCGGCTACTCGTCGGGCAGCAAGCCGGGCGGGGCGGGCAGCTGCGACCCGTCGCAGCGCGAGCACAGCGACGAGCAGCTGCTCACCGGCACCACCGCCGACAAGGTCGAGGCGGCGGCGCTCGCGGAGTTCCCCGGGGCCACCGTCATGCGGATCGAGACCGACTCCGACGGCGTCTACGAGGCGCACGTCATCAAGGCCGACGGCACCCCGGTGACCGTCGCGGTGGACAAGTCCTTCACCGTCACAGGCACTGAGGAGGGCGGGTTCGGTCGTGGGCACCACCGCGACCGCGACGGCGAGGGCCCCGCGGCCGGCACCGACTCCGGCACCGCCACCAGCGGCTACGCCGCCTGAGGTCGCAGCAGCCAGCCGGGGTGCCACTCGGTTTCGTGGCACCCCGGCCCTGCTGGTAATCTCGACCCGCTCTTGCGCCGCTAGCTCAACTGGCAGAGCAGCGGACTCTTAATCCGCGGGTTGGGGGTTCAAGTCCCTCGCGGCGCACGGTCATGACCAGCGCTCTCGTCCTCCGGGCGGGAGCGCTGAGTCGTCTCCGAGGGGTCTGCCGCGAGCCGCAGTCGTTCCCACGACCGCCGGTCAGTAGCCGCGGCCGGGGTTCATCAGTCCGTCGGGGTCGAAGGCCTTCTTGATCCTGTGCATCAGGGCCACCTCGGCCGCGCCGTACATCTCCTGGAAGACGGGCATCTTGAGGCTGCCGATGCCGTGCTCGCCGGTGACGGTCCCGTCGAAGGTGAGGGCCGACCGGAGGATGTCGTCGAACGCCTGCTTGGCCCGGCGCCGCTGATCCGGGTCCTGCGCGTCGAAGATGATCGTCGGGTGCAGGTTGCCGTCGGCCGCATGGCCGAACGTCCCGATCGTGACGTCGTGCCTGGCGGCGATGGCCTGGACGTCCGCGACCATGGCGGGCAGCCGGTCGACGGGCACGCCGACGTCGTCGAGCAGGACGGACCCCAGCCGTTCCAGCGCGGGGATGGCCATCCGGCGCGCGTTCATGAGCTGCGAGCCCTCGGCGCGGTCATCGGTCCGGACGACGTCCGTCGCCCCCTCAGCGAGCGATGCCGCCTCGCCCGAGACGGCCTCGTCGGCCGCGGACGGCCCGTCGTAGGTGATGAGCAGGACCGCTTCGGCCGAGGTGTCGATGCCCATCCCGGTCATGGCGTTGACGGCCGCGACGGTCGTGCGGTCCATCAGCTCGACGGCCGAAGGGGTGGTGTCCTTGGTCACTGCCACGACGGCGCGCATGGCGGACTCGAGGGAGCCGAACATCGCGACCAGCGTCGACTCGTGGTCGACCGCCGGCCGGAGCCACACCGTGGCCTCGACGATGACGGCGAGGGTCCCCTCCGAGCCCACCAGCAGGCGGGTCAGGTCGAGCCCGGCGACGTTCTTGCGGGTGGATCCTCCGGTGCGGATGACGCTGCCGTCGGCCAGCACCGCCGTCAGCGCCGCGACGTGGTCGGCCGTGACGCCGTACTTGCAGCAGGACATGCCGCCCGCGTTGGTCGCGATGTTGCCGCCGATCGAGGAGATGTCGCGGCTGCCGGGATCCGGCGTGTAGCGCAGGCCGTGCTCGGCGACGGCCCGGCCGAGGTCGGCGTTGATGACGCCGGGCTGGACGGTGGCTGTCCGCCGGGCCGGGTCGATGTGCAGGATCTCGTTCATCCGGTCGAGAGCCAGCACGATGCACCCGTCGGTCGCGTTGGCACCGCCGGCGAGGCCGGTCCCGGCACCGCGGGTGACGACCGGAGTCCGGTAGCCGGACGCCGTCCTCCAGTACGACCACGACGTCCTCGGTCGAGGTCGCCCGGACGACGGCTACCGGTGACCCTGTCCCGGCGAGCGGGCTCTGGTCGCGAGTCCACGCCGACATCCGGGCCGGGTCCTCGACGACCTTGGGGCCGAGGAGCCGGACCAGCTCGTCGGCGACGGCAGGGCGCATCTGGGCGACTCCTCCCGTCCGGGTCAGCTGCCGGCGGCCAGGTCGGCAGCGGCCCGGGCCCGGGCCGCTGCGTCGAGTGCCCGACCCGTGCGGGGGTCGTCCGGTGCGTCGCCGAGGTTGTCGCCGACCAGCGTTGCGGCGGCCGTGGCGGCGGCCGCCGCCAGCAGTGCGGCGGTCACGGCGTCGCCGTGCAGGTGCGGGTTCCCCTCGCCGGCCAGCGGCTGCGCGAGCTCTGCGACCTGGGCAGCGATCTCCCCCACCTCGAGCGGGACGTCGACGGCGCGGGACAGCGCCGCCTGCACCTCCTCGCGTCCCTCGCCGGTCTCCCGCAGCCGGCGTCGCGCGCTGAGGAAGTCGCCGTAGGCAGCGGCATCGGCATCGGCGAGTCCGGCGGCGCGCGCGCCGAGGGTGTCTGCGCGGGCGGCCGTGCCGTCGGCGGCGCCACCCGGGCCGAACCTGGCCGCCATGGCGGCCAGCGCCGCAGCGTACGAGACGACCACGGCGCTGGCAGCACCTCCGCCGGGAGCGGAGGTCCGCGCCGCCAGCGCCTGCCGGAACTCGTCGACGGACAGCGCCGACAGGGCGGGCTCGCTCACCCGGCCCGGCTGCCCTGATGCGGCAGGGCAGCCGCCACCGGCTCCGACCCGTCGGCGGCGACGGCGGCGGAGACCTCGCGAGCGATGCCCAGGGCAGCGTCGAGGACCCGCTTCAGCCGGGCCGGCTCCAGGCGGACCTCGAACCGGGACCGGCGCGCCAGCCGGTGGGGGCCGACCTCGCCTCGGGCGAGCTCCTCGACGATCCGGACACCGCCCGGCCCGACGATGAGGTCCTTCGTCCCCGGGGCGTGCAGCACGGGCAGCGCGCTGCGCAACGTCCGCCACGGGGGAGGCGCCGGCTGCCGGGTCGCTATCCGTGCGTACGAGGGCCAGCCCGCCGGTGCCTGGTGCTCGTGGGGGAAGCGGTAGCCGGGCGAGACGATGTCGGTCGACTGCGGGCGCAGCAGCACGTCGAGGGCGTCGTCGACGGCCACCGGGGTGCGGACGGTCGCGACGAGCCAGAGGCGGGGGAGCTGGCGCGGGGTGAGGTCGTCAGGAACCAGCTCGACCTTGACGGGAACCCCCTGGTAGCGGCCGGTGAGCGTCGGGAACGCTATGCCTTGCTGCACCACGTCCGGTTCGCTGAGCAGCCCGGCGGCCGCGGACACGATCTCCCGGCGGCTCCGCTTGACCGCGCGGGTGTGTCGCACCTGCATGACGACGAGGACGGCGACCGCGCCGCAGGTGAGGAGGACCTCCCACATGGTGCCCGGCTCCGCTCAGTAGCCGCGCGGACGCGGCCAGGGCATCGTGAACTGCCTGCCCCGGCGCACGTACTTGTACCGGAACAGGACGAACCAGATCGACGCCAGCAGGTAGAACACCACCATCGTGATCAGGGTGGTGCCGTAGCCGAGGAACGTGGCGAAGAGGACGAGTGCCGCGATGATCGCCAGGGTGATCGCCGGCACCGGGTGGAACGGGTGCGTGTAGCCGCGGTGCAGCGTGCCGAGCGGCCACAGCCGCCGGAACCGGATGACGTTCGGCACCATGAAGACGTACATCAGCAGCGCCGACAGGATCGAGAACGTGATCACGGTCGCGAGCAGCTCCGGCTTGTCCAGGAGGACCGGCAGGATGGCGAACGCGATGGCGATGGGCACCAGGAACAGGATGGAGCGGAACGGGGTCCGGTAGCGCGGGTGGATCGCCCCGAACCACTGGGGAAGGTAGTTGTCCCGGCCCATGGAGAACCACGCCCGAGAGGCGTCGTTGATGCAGCCGTTGGCCGAGGCCAGCGTCGCCAGCACGGTCGCCAGCGCCAGGAGCCCGACGAGCCACCCGTTGCTCACGATGAGTGCGGTGTCGAACAGCGGCGTGATCGAACCGCCCAGGTACTGCCAGGGCAGCGTCCCGGCCGCGAGGAACCAGGTGAGCACCGCGGCGATCAGCAGGGTGATCATGCCGGTCATGGTTCCCAGTGGGATCGACCGCGCGGGCGAGCGGCACTCCTCGGCCGCCTGGCAGGTGCCCTCGATGCCGAGGTAGTACCACATGCCGAACTGCAGGGCCGCGAGCACGCCGATCCACCCGTACGGCAGGCCGTTCGACGCACTCCCGGTGAGGCCCTCGAGGTGCAGCTCGGCCGTCGGGTTCCAGCCCTGGACCGCGAGGAACAGCACCAGGATCGATGCGAAGGCGACGGCGGTGATCACGAAGTTCACGGAGAGGGTGGCGAGCACGCCGCGGTAGTTGAGGAATGCCAGCACCATGATGGCCAGCACGATGAACGCGTACTGGTTGACGTTCCCGTCGTAGCCGAGGTGACCGGCCACCGTCGAGGCGAGATAGCTCATGACGTTCGCGTCGGCGGCCGCGAGCATCGTGTACTCGAGGACGAGGAACAGGCCGACGTTGAAGGCGACCAGGGGGCCGATCGTGTGCTTCGCCTGGGTGTACTGCCCGCCGGCGGCGGCGACCGTCGAGGTGACCTCGGAGTCGATCATGGCGACGCACGTGTAGAGGATGCCGACGACCCAGGCCGCGATGAGCGCGCCGAACATCCCGCCCTTGGCGACGGAGAAGTTCCATCCCATGAACTCGCCCACGAGGACGATCCCGACGCCGAGGCCCCAGATGTGCGCCGGGCCGAGGACCTTGGAGAGGCTGAGCCGGTCCCGCACTCCGCCTGCGGTCGACGTCTGCGTCGACGTGGGGACCCGGGACCGCGTCGTGTCGGTCACTGTCCCGCCCCTCTGGCCTCGGCGTCGGCGACGAGCAGCTCGTCGATGCCCTCGACGGAGGTCGTGAGGAACTCCTCGTCGTAGTTGCGGGACACCTTGATCGCGTCCAGGACCATCCACCCGCCGAGCGCGGCGCTGATGGCCCAGGCGGCGTACTCGAGCACCGGGACGATCATCGCTGCACCTCCGGTCGTGGCGTGGACAGGTCGTCGCCGGGGGGTGCGCCGTCGGCGCCCGCGGGGCCGAAACGTTCGCCGATGACCTCCCGGTACTGCTTGAAGGACATGCCGTAGATGAACAGGAGGTAGGCGCCGATCACCCCGAAGGTGAGCAGCGCGGCGCCGAGACCGATCGGGTACTTGTCGTCGCTCGGGAGCTGGCTCATGACCTGCTCGTTGACCGTCTCGAGGTCCACCAGGTCGTCGTCGATGAGCTTCTGGTACTGGGTCCGCTCGTCCGGCGTGAGCGGCAGCTCGGACAGTGCGACGGTCTTCCCGGAGGCGCTGCTCCCGCTGGACTCGGTGTAGTAGGTGACGCCGAACAGCACGACGAACAGGAGCAGCAGGATGATCACGGAGTCGACCAGCTGTCCGCGGACGCTCTGCTTGGGGGGCTCGTAGGGGGCACCCGCCGGGCCGGCCTGCGGCGCGCTCATCGGGTTGCCCTCGACTGCTGCTTGGCCTCTCGCAGCTCCCGGCGGACCTCACGGAGCTGGCGGAGGTGGGCGACGTCCCGGCGGTAGATGAAGTCGCGGTCCCGGCGGTAGTTGTCGAGCAGCTTGAGGATCGACCCGCCGTTGTAGAGCGCCAGGACGACCGCGCTCGCGACCAGCACGACCTTGACGCCCGCACCCGGCATCACCGACCAGAGCGCGATCAGGATGAACGGCAGGACGATCAGCAGGGCGACCAGGAAGCCCACCGCCATCACCCGGTCACGCTGGTAGAGCGTGTCCATCTGCGCCTGGACGGCGAGGTCGGCCGAGGCGTCCGACGGGTGGAGGACCTCCTCGGCGGCCTCGAGCGGGTCGCTCGGCTCCGCCGGGGAGGTGGGCGGCGGTGGATCGGCGGAGTCCTGAGGTCTGTTCACGTCCACGCGGGTCCTCCTCCTTCGCGGCGCTCCCAACGGCGCGCCGGCCGGCGGTGCTGTTTAACGCAAGGAAACGAAGGTGAGCAGTGGAGATCCAACTGGCTGCGGAACATAGCAGCCGCCAGCGCAACCCGACAGGGTCTCGGAACAATTTCTGCCGGCCTCAGATCTGGGTGAGGTAGCGGTCGATCTCGCCCCGCGTGACCTCCTGGTGCCAGGCCCCGAACTCCGCCCGCTTGATGTCGGCGAAGTAGTCGACGTAGTCGCCGTTCGGGCACTTGCCCAGGGCTGCCCTGACGACGTCGTCCTGGACCAGCTCGTCGACGGCGTGCAGGAGCGTCGGCGGCATGGCCCGGATTCCGCGGGCGCTGACCTCGGCGGGGGAGATCTGGAAGAGGTTGTCCTCGTTCGGCTCGCCGGGGTCGAGCTCCTCGTCGATGCCGGCCATGCCGGCGGCCAGCATGACGGCGAAGGTGAGGTACGGGTTCGCCGCCCCGTCGCAGCCCCGGTGCTCGATCCGCCCGCCCTCGGGGACACGCAGCATCTGGGTGCGGTTGTTGCCGCCGTACGTGGCGTAGGAGGGCGCCCAGGTGGCGCCCGAGTCCGGCGCGCCGACCCCCATTCGCTTGTAGGAGTTGACGATGGGGCAGCTGACCGCGACCGTCGCCGGCGCGTGGCGGATCAGGCCGGCGGCGAAGTGGTAGGCCATCGGAGACAGGCCGAGACCTCGCGGGTCGTCGTCGGTGGCGAACAGCTCTGCACCCGTCTTGCTGTCCCAGAGGCTGGAGTGCACGTGCAGGCCGTTACCGGTCAGGTTCGCGAACGGCTTGGGCATGAACGTCGCTGTCAGCCCGGCCTGCTGGGCCAGGGTGTGCACCATGTAGCGGAAGAAGATCAGCCGGTCCGCCGTGGTGAGGGCGTCGGCGTACTTGAAGTTCTGCTCGAACTGCCCGTTGGCGTCCTCGTGGTCGTTGGCGTAGTTCGTCCACCCGAGCTCGTTCATGTGGCGCGAGACGGCGGTCAGGTGCGGGTACATGCGGCTGAGCGCCTTGACGTCGTAGCAGGGGGACGTGGCCGTGTCGAGGGGGTCACCGACCGTGATGCCGCCGTCATCGGTCCGCCGGACCAGCATGTACTCCGCCTCGACGCCGGTCATGTAGGTCAGGTCCCGCTCGGCGAGCTGGGCCAGCTGTCGCTTGAGGATCACTCGCGGGGCATACGGCCAGGGCTCGCCGTTGACGTGCGGGTCGCACTGCACGACAGCCAGCCCCGGCTGCCACGGGACGCGGACGTAGGAGTCGAGGTCCGGGACTCCCATGATGTCCGGGTCCGCGGGGGTCTGTCCCAGGGGTCCGGCCGCGAACCCGGCGAAGCCGGCACCGCCGTCGAGCAGGACCTCGATGCTCGAGAAGGGGATCAGCTTCGCGCACGGCTTGCCGTGCATGTCCACGAACATCGCGAAGAAGAACTCGATCTCGTCCTCGGTGGCTCGCGCCACGAAGTGCTCGCGGGCATCAGTCATGCCTGGTCCGCTCCTGTCTGCTGTGGTCTGCCGGCAGTGGGCTGGGTGGTCGATGACGGGGAACGTACGGGCTCGTCACTGTTGCTGTACGGGAAACACTGTGTACTCTCAGTTGACGCGAAGCGCTAGACCCTGGCGCAGGTTATTGGAAGGTGGAGCCCCATGTGCGGAATCGTCGGCCTGCACCTGACCGACCTCTCGCTGGAGCCGCGGCTCGGGCAGCTGCTGGTCCCGATGGTCTCGGCCATGACGATGCGCGGCCCTGACGCCGCGGGTATCGCGCTCTACACCGACCCCCTTCCCGGTGGACGCCTCCGGCTGTCCCTTCGCGCGGCAGGAGGCGGCACCGACTGGCCGGCGACGGCCAAGGAGCTGGAGCTCGCCACCGGTCGACCCGTCGAGCTGGTGGACAAGGGCACGATCGCGCTGTTCGAGACCGACGGTCCGGCCGACTCCGCCCTCAGTGCGCTGTCGTCGGTGGCGCCGGACGTCTCCGTGGTCGGCTACGGGTCGGCGCTGGAGATCTACAAGGACGTCGGCGCAGCACGCGACATCTGCGACCGCTACGGGGTCGCGCAGATCGCCGGCTACCAGGCCATCGGCCACACCCGGCTGGCCACCGAGTCGGCCGTCACCACGGCCCACTCGCACCCGTTCGCGCCGTCGTCGGACCTGTGCCTCGTCCACAACGGGTCGTTCTCCAACCACGCGTCCGTGCGGCGCCGGCTGGAGGACCAAGGGATCCGGTGCGAGACCGACAACGACTCCGAGGTGGCAGCCCGCTACATCGGCCGGCGGCTCGACGACGGCGACGACCTGGGCGACGCGCTGCGCATGGTGCTCAAGGAGTTCGACGGGTTCTTCACCCTGCTGGTGACGACCCGCGACCAGTTCGCGATCGTCCGGGACCCCTTCGCCTGCAAGCCCCTCGTCGTGGCCGAGTCCGAGCGCTACGTGGCCGTCGCGAGCGAGTACCACGCCCTCGCGACGCTGCCGGGGATCGAGAAGGCCAGGGTCTTCGAGCCGATGCCCGAGGAGGTGCATGCATGGTCACGCTGAGCTGCGCCGACACCTCGGTCAAGGAGATCAACCGCGCCCTGCGCGCCCTGCCCGCCGGTACGCAGGTCACCATCACCGACCCGTGGGGCACGCACAACCTCGCGGTCGGCCTCCAGCACCATCTCGACATCACCATCGAGGGCAACGCGGGCTACTACGTCGCCGGGCTGAGCGACGGACCCGACGTGACGGTGAACGGGTCCGTCGGGTGGGGGGTCGCCGAGAACCTCATGCGCGGCGTCGTGCGGGTCAACGGCAACGCCTCCGAGGCGGCTGCCGCGAGCGCCCACGGCGGCTGCGTCATCGTCGCGGGGGACGCCTCGCTGCGCGCCGGGATCTCCCTCAAGGGGGGCACGCTCGTCGTCGCCGGCGACGTAGGCAACGTGAGCGCGTTCATGGCGCAGGCCGGCACGATCCTCGTCGGCGGGGACGCGGGCGAGGCGCTGGGCGACTCGCTCTACGAGGCCGTCGTCTACGTCCACGGCCGGGTCCGTGGCCTCGGCGCGGACGCGCGCGTCGAGGACCTGACGGAGTCCGACGTGCTCCAGGTGAAGAAGCTCGTCGAGCTCAGCGGGTTCGAGCACATCGACCCCCAGAACGTGACCCGGGTCGCCTCGGCCAAGCAGCTGTACAACTTCGACGCGCTCAAGACGCAGAGGTACTAGACGACATGGACCTCCCTCTCGGCACGGCCGATGGCGCTGGGCATCCCGGCTCTAACGGGTCCGCCGACCCAGGGCCGGCGATCCCGTCCCTACGTCGCAGCGAGACCTTCCCGCCCACCGTGATCGAGCAGATCCAGTTCATGGCCGAGAACGGTCGCTACGAGATCCGCGGGTGGGGGGCGAAACGCCGCCTGCCCAGCTTCGACGACCTCTCCTTCCTCACGGCCTCGGCCTCGCGCTACCCCCTGGAGGGCTACCGGGAGCGCTGCGACACCACGACGGTGCTGGGCAGCCGGTACGCCGAGAAGCCACTCGTCCTCGACATCCCCATCACCATCGCCGGCATGAGCTTCGGCTCGCTGTCCGCGCACGCCAAGGAGGCCCTGGGGCGCGCCGCGACCGCGCTGGGCACGTCGACGACCACGGGTGACGGGGGGATGACCCAGGAGGAGCGGTCGGCGTCCAAGACGCTGGTCTACCAATGCCTTCCGTCGCGCTACGGCTTCAACCCGGCCGACCTGCACCAGGCGGACGCGATCGAGGTCGTGATCGGCCAGGGGGCCAAGCCCGGCGGGGGCGGGATGCTCCTCGGCCAGAAGGTCAGCGAGCGGGTGGCCGCCATGCGGACGCTCCCGCCGGGGATCGACCAGCGCTCGGCCTCGCGCCATCCCGACTGGACCGGCCCGGACGACCTGACCATCAAGATCGCCGAGCTGCGCGAGGCCACCGACTGGCAGAAGCCGATCTACGTCAAGGTGGGCGCCACCCGGGTGGCGAACGACGTCAAGCTCGCGGTGGCCGCCGGTGCCGACGTCGTCGTCGTCGACGGCATGCAGGGCGGCACGGGGGCGACGCAGGACGTCTTCATCGAGCACGCCGGCATCCCGACCCTGCCCGCGGTCCGGCTCGCCGCCGAGGCCCTGCGCGAGGTCGGGAAGTCCGACGAGGTCCAGCTCATCGTCTCCGGCGGCATCCGTTCCGGGGCCGACGCGGCCAAGGCGCTGGCGCTCGGTGCGACGGCCGTCTCCATCGGGGTCGGGTCCCTGATCGCACTCGGCTGCAACAGCCGGAGCTACCTGCAGGACGGCGAGCCCCGCGACGCCACCGCCGACTATGCCGCCCTCGGCACCGCTCCCGGCTTCTGCCACCACTGCCACACCGGGCGCTGCCCGGTCGGCGTCACGACGCAGGACCCGGACCTCGAGCGGCGGCTCGACCCCGACGTGGGCGCCCGCTGGATGACCAACTACCTCAAGGCCATGACGATGGAGCTGACGACGCTGGCCCGGGCCTGCGGCAAGTCCAGCGTGCACAACCTGGAGCCGGAGGACCTGGTGGCCCTCACGGTCGAGGCGGCAGCCATGGCGCAGGTGCCCCTCGCCGGCACCAGCTGGATCCCCGGGCGGGTCTGACCATGCCGGTACGCAAGCGGGCCGCGGCGTCGGCGAAGAAGAGCGCCCAGCCGCGGCGACCGGCCCCGAAGGCGAGCCGCGCGCGGGTCCCGGCCGAGATCGACGACAGCGCGTCGCTCGAGCTCGCCGTCGGCAGCGTGATCGCGGCCAGACTGCGCGAGTTCCGGCAGGAAGGCGGCCTCACGGTCGCCCAGCTCGCGGCGATGAGCGGCCTGTCCAAGGGCATGCTCTCCAAGCTCGAGAACTCCCAGACCTCACCGAGCCTGAGCACGCTGACCCGGCTCTCGCTGGCGCTGGACGTCCCGCTGACCTCGTTCTTCCGAGGGCTGGACGAGGAACGCGACGTGCTGTTCGTCAAGGCCGGCAGGGGCTTCGACATCGTGCACAAGGGCAGTCGCAGCGGGCACCGGTACCAGCTGCTCGGCAGCATGCGCGGGGCCCACCAGCGACTGGAGCCGGTTCTCGTCACCCTCTTGGAGCGCAGCGAGGTGTTCCCGCTGTACCAGCACCCGGGGACCGAGCTGCTGTACATGCTCGCCGGCCGGATGGAGTACGGCGTCGGCAACGCGACCTACGTGCTCGAGCCCGGTGACGCGTTACAGCTCGACGGCGAGGTGACCCACGGTCCGCGCAACCTGCTGGCCCTGCCGGTCCAGTTCCTGTCCATCAAGGCGTACGGGGGCATGCCGACATCCTGAGCAGTTGTTTACGAGTAGTGGACAGTGTTTCCGGCAGCATCTATGGTTCCAGCGATCAGGAGAGGGCCTTCATGAGTCCTGCGGCGTCACCTGGGGGGGAAGGTTGAACCTCGTGAAACGCTCGGCCAAGGCGGCGAACGCTGCGCAGGCCGCTCCCGTCCGCAGTCGCCGCCGCTCCGGCCCTGCCCGGTACTCGGCCTTCGATCTGGCCTGGCGCGGGCTGTCGTCCGCCCCCTGGCCCCGCGCCTGGCGCGAGCACGACCTCGCCCCGGCGTACGACGTGGTGATCATCGGTGCCGGCGTGCACGGCCTGGCGACCGCCTACTACCTCGCGGCACACCACGGCATCACTCGCGTCGCGGTCCTTGACAAGGCCTATGTCGGCGGCGGCGGGTCGGGGCGCAACACCGCGATCATCCGGTCCAACTACCTGACCCCGGAAGGCGTCACGTTCTACGACCGGTCGGTCAAGCTCTACGAGAACCTCGCGGTGGAGCTCAACTTCAACGTGATGTTCGAGCAGCGCGGGCACCTCACGCTGGCGCACAACGACAGCTCGCTGCGCACGATGCGCTGGCGCGCCGAGGTCAACAAGGTGCAAGGCGTCGACTCCGACGTGATCGGCCCCGACGAGATCAAGCGGCTCGTGCCGTACATGGACACGTCCCCCGAGGCCCGGTATCCCGTGCTCGGCGCGCTGTACCACCCGCCCGGCGGGACGATCCGTCACGACGCCGTCAACTGGGGGTACGCCCGGGCTGCCGACTTCCTCGGCGCGCAGATCCACCAGAACACGGAGGTGCTCGGGATCGACGTGACCGGGGACCGGGTCACCGGGGTGCAGACCTCGAGGGGGCCCGTCTCGGCGCCGGTCGTGGTCAACTGCACCGCCGGCTGGTCGTCGCTGGTCTCGGCCATGGCCGGGGTGCAGCTGCCGATCACGACACATCCGTTGCAGGCTGCCGTCACCGAACCGGTCAAGGGCTTTCTCAAGACCGTCGTGGTGTCGGGCACCCTGCACGTCTACGTCAGCCAGACCGACCGGGGCGAGCTGGTGTTCGGCGCGAGCGTCGACCCCTACCCGTCGTACTCGACCCGCGGCTCGCTGGAGTTCACCGAGGAGCTCGCGGGCCACGTGCTCGAGCTCATGCCGGGCATCTCCAAGCTGAGGCTGCTCCGGCAGTGGGCGGGTCTGTGCGACATGACGCCGGACTACTCGCCGATCATGGGGGTCACGCCGGTCGACGGCTTCCTGGTCGACGTCGGCTGGGGCACCTACGGCTACAAGGCCGGCCCGGTCTCCGGCGAGGCGATGGCCGAGCTGGTCGCCACCGGAAAGACCCCCGAGATCATCGCGCCGTTCGACCTGGCCAGGTTCGCCGAGGGCCGGCTGGTCGGCGAGAAGGGCGCGGCCGCAGTCGGTCACTGAACGGCGACCTCACTCGACGCACACCAGAATCCGACCTCCGGAGCCAACCAGATGCTGTTGATCGCCTGCCCCCACTGTGGGACACGGAACTCCTCCGAGTTCCGGCACACCGGCGAGGCCAAGAGCCGCCCCGACCCCTCGACGGTCGGGCCGCAGACGTGGCGGGAGTACCTCTACACCCGGGCCAACGCGGCCGGCTGGGTCCGCGAGGGCTGGTACCACGCGATGGGCTGCCGTCGCTTCTTCGCGCTGGAGCGGCACACGGTGACCCACGAGGTCCGACCGGCGACCGGAGCGTCCTCGTGACGAGTCACCGCCTGCCGCCCCAGCCGGGTGAGCTGATCGACCGGACCACCACGGTCGCCTTCCGGTGGGACGGAAGGGACTACCGCGGTGTCGCGGGCGACACGATCGTCTCGGCGCTCATGGCGAACGGCGTACAGGTGTTCTCGCGCAGCTTCAAGTACGCGCGTCCCCGCGGCACCCTCACCGCGAGCTTCGTCGACCCGGGCTGCACCGTCCAGGTGGACGACGAGCCCAACGTGCGCGCCGGCCACCGGCGCCTCACCGCGGGGATGGACGTCCGCCCGCAGAACGCCTGGCCCTCCCTGCGCTTCGATGCCCGGGTCGCCAACCAGGCGGTGGGTCGGTTCCTGACGGCAGGCTTCTACTACAAGACGTTCATGAAGCCGCAGCGGCTGTGGCCGGTCTACCAGCACGTGCTGGCGAAGTTCGCCCCCGGCGGCCGCACGACCGCTGACAGCGCGCACGGCTACTACGACAAGCGCTACGCCCACGCCGAGGTCGTGGTCGCGGGCGGCGGGCCCGCCGGCATGGCCGCCGCCGTGGCCGCGGCCCGCACCGGGGTGCGGGTGATCCTCGTCGAGGAGGAGCACGAGCTCGGGGGACACCTGCGCTGGGGCGGACCGGAGGAGCTGGCCCGCCTGGGCGAGCTGCGGGCGGCGGTCGACGCGGAGCCGGGGATCGAGGTGCTGCTCGACTCGGTGGTCGCCGGGCGCTACGACGACAACTGGCTGTCCGTCCTGCAGCGGGGGCTGCCGCACGCCGTCGAGCGGCTGGTGAAGACCCGGGCGGCCTCGCTGGTCGTCGCCGCGGGACTCATCGAACGGCCGTTCGTCTTCGCCGGCAACGACCTGCCCGGTGTCATGCTGAGCACCGGAGTGCGCCGGCTCGTGAACCTCTACGCGGTGCGACCGGGGTCACGGGCCGTGGTCCTCACCGCCAACTCCGAGGGCGATGCCGCCGCGGCCGACCTCCGCCGGGTCGGGGTCGAGGTCCGGGTCGTGGATGCCCGCCGTGGGGAGGGGATCGTGCGTGCGGCCGGCCGGGGCCGGCTCCAGCGTGTCGAGCTGGTCGGCGGCGAGCAGGTCGAGGCCGACCTGCTGGTGACCGCGACGGGGTGGACCGCTCCCACCTCGCTGCTCAACATGGCCGGTGGCCGTCCGGTCTGGGACGCCGGGGCCGCGCGGTTCGTGCCGGGAGACGACCTGCCGCCGTCGGTCCTGCCGGCCGGGGGGATCGCGGGGGACGGCACGCTGGACGAGCTGGTCGCCCACGGCGAGGCGGTCGGGACCGTGGCGGCGTCGCGTGCCACCGGCGGGGCGGAGGGTCAGGTCCCGGCGCTGGGCCGCGAGCCGCACCTGCCGTTGTTCCGCGGGCCGACGCACGGCTTCGTCGACTTCTCCGAGGACGTCACCTCGAAGGACATCCTCGCCGCCGCCAAGGAGGGCTACGACTCCAGCGAGCTGGTGAAGCGCTACACGACCGCCACCATGGGGCCGTCCCAGGGGAAGCTGGAGACGATCAACACGGTGGCCGTGCTGGGGGAGGCTCTGGGCACGGACGTCGGTCAGCTCGGTACGACGGTGTGGCGGCCGCCGTACGCCCCGATCAGCCTCGGCGCGCTGGCCGGTCGCATCCTCGAGCCGACCCGGCGCTCACCCATGCACGACTGGCACGAGGCCCACGGCGCCGTCCCGCTCGTCGCCGGCCAGTGGATCCGGCCCGACTCCTACGGTGACCCCGCCGGTGAGGCCCGCAACGTCCGGACCAACGTCGGCATCATCGACGTCACCCCGCTGGGGAAGCTCGAGCTGCGCGGCCCCGACGTCGCGCAGCTGCTGAACCTGGTCTACGTCAACAAGTGGTCGAAGCTCGCCGTCGGTTCCGTGCGGTACGGCGTCATGTGCGCCGAGGACGGGGTGGTGCTCGACGACGGCGTCACGGGTCGTCTCGACGAGGAGCGCTACCTGATGTCGACGACGTCGTCAGGCGCCGCTGCCGTGTGGGAATGGCTGGAGAACTGGCTGCAGACCGAGCACCCGGACTGGCAGGTGCACGTGACCCCGCTCACGACGGCGTACGCGAGCATCAACGTGGCCGGCCCCCGCTCCCGCGAGCTGCTCTCCCGCCTCGTCGAGGACGTCGACCTGTCGCCGGAGGCGTTCCCCTACATGCGGGTGCGGACCGGGACGCTGGCCGGAGTGGCCGACGTGCTGCTCTGGCGGATCGGGTTCACCGGCGAGCTCTCCTACGAGCTGCACGTGCCGGCCTCCTACGGGCTGCACGTCTGGGAGTCCCTGCTCGACGCGGGGGCGGACCTCGGGGCGGCGCCCTTCGGGGTGGAGGCGCAACGCGTGCTGAGGCTCGAGAAGGGCCACTTCATCGTCGGCCAGGACACGGACGGTCTGACGAAGGCCCTGTCCGCCGGGCTCGCCGACCTGGTCAAGCTCGACAAGACCGACTTCGCCGGCAAGCCCGAGCTCCAGTGGGCGGCGGACCGCCCGGCGGAGGGGACCCGGCTGGTGGCCTTGCGACCTGACGACCCGGCCCTGGTGCCCGCGGAGGCCAGCCAGGTCGTGCGCGGTCCGAGCACCATCGCCGGCCGGGTGACGTCGAGCCGGTTCTCCCCCGAGCTGGGCCGGTCGATCTGCCTGGCCCAGGTCGAGCCGGACCTGGCGGCCCCCGGCACCCAGGTGACGGTACGGCTGCCCGACGGGCGGCACGTGGGGGCGTCCGTCCAGGCCGAGATGGCCTTCGTCGACCCCGAGGGGGTGCGTCTGCGTGCCTGAGACCGTCGCGCCGCCGCTGGCGAGGAGCCCGATCCCGGTGGCCGGACCTTCCGCCGTGGTGGACGGCTGGCTGGTGTCGGCCCGCCGCTCCGACGCCGCGCTGCGCCTGTGCGACCTCTCCCCGCTCACCAAGGTCCTGGTCCGGGCCCGGCAGGACGGGGCCGTGCCGGCCGCCCTCGGTGTCGGCTTCGGCCGGGCTGCCCGCGACGCGACCGGGGCGCTGGTCGTCGGCTCCGGGCCGGGGGAGTGGACGGTCCTCGACCGGCCGGGCCGGGCGGCGGACCTGCTGGCCCGGTTCGCGGACCTGTCCGACGACCGCCTGGTCAGTGCAACCGACATCACGCACGGGCGCGCCCTGCTGCGGCTGACGGGGAACGACGCCGCGCGCCTGCTGTCGAAGCTGTGCGCGATCGACCTGCACGAGGCGGTGACGCCCGACGGGTCGGCCCTGCGCACCTCGGTCGCGACGCTCGCCACCGACCTGGTGCGGGACGACCGGTCGGGCCTGCCGTCCTACCTCCTGCACTGCGAGCGGTCGTCCGGCCGCTACCTCCACGAAGCCCTGCTCGACGCCGGTGCGGAGTTCGGCGCCGACGAAGACGGGTTCCCGACCGAAGGACGTGACGATGACGTTCCCCAGTGATCTCGAGATCGCCCGCAAGGCGTCGCTCAAGCCGCTGGACGACATAGCGGCGTCGATGGGGATCGGGTCCCACCTGCTGGAGCCCTACGGCGAAGGCGTCGCGAAGGTGAAGCTGCAGGCCATCGACGACCTCGCCGGCGCCCCACGCGCCAAGTACGTCGTGGTCTCGGCGATCACCCCGACCCCGCTCGGGGAAGGCAAGACCACCACGACAGTCGGGCTCGGGCAGGCCTTCAAGCACATCGGAAAATCGGCCACCATCGCGATCCGACAGCCGTCGATGGGCCCGACGTTCGGGATCAAGGGCGGTGCGGCCGGCGGCGGTTACTCCCAGGTCGTCCCGATGGAGCTGCTCAACCTGCATCTCACCGGTGACATGCACGCCGTCACGGCCGCGCACAACATGCTCTCCGCGATGGTCGACGCGTCGATCTTCCACGGCAACCCGCTCGCACTCGACATGAACAACATCACCTGGCGGCGGGTCATGGACATCAACGACCGGGCGCTGCGGAACATCGTGGCCGGCCTCGGTTCGGCAGCCGACGGCGTGCCCAGGCAGACCGGCTTCGACATCACCGCCGCATCCGAGGTGATGGCCGTGCTGGCCCTGGCGACGTCGCTGCAGGACCTGCGCGCCCGGCTGGGGCGGATCGTCGTCGGGTACACCCGGGACGGCGAGCCGGTGACCGCGGAGCAGCTCCAGGGTGCCGGGGCGATGGCCGTGATCCTGCGGGAGGCGCTGAAGCCCAACCTCATGCAGACGCTGGAGAGCACGCCGGTGCTCGTGCATGCGGGTCCCTTCGGCAACATCGCGCACGGCAACTCCAGCGTCGTCGCGGACCTCGTCGGCATCGGCACGGGCGACTTCCTCGTCACCGAGGCAGGTTTCGGCGCCGACATGGGCGCGGAGCGCTTCTTCAACATCAAGTGCCGGACGTCGGGTCTGCGCCCGGACGCCGCCGTGGTGGTGGCCACGGTCCGGGCGCTCAAGGCGCACTCGGGACGGCACAAGGTCGTGGCCGGCCGGGCGCTCCCGCCGGAGATGCTGGTGGAGAACCCGGACGAGGTGTGGGTCGGCGGCGCGAACCTGCGCAAGCAGATCGAGAACATCCGGATCCACGGTGTGCCCCCTGTCGTCGGGATCAACGCGTTCCCCGGCGACCACCCCAGCGAGATCGAGGCGATCCGGGAGATCGCCGAGGAGGTGGGCGCGCGCGTGGCGGTGAGCACGCACTTCGCCGACGGCGGCCGGGGTGCGGCCGAGCTGGCGGAGGCGGTGGCGGAGGCGGCGGACGAGCCCAGCGACTTCCGGATGCTCTACCCGGCCGAGGCATCCATCCGCGAGAAGATCGAGATGCTGGCCACCCAGGTCTACGGCGCCGACGGGGTCGACTACCAGCCGGTCGCCGCGAAGCAGATCGCCGGTTACGAGCGCAACGGCTTCGGCGACCTTCCGGTGTGCATCGCCAAGACCCACCTGTCGATCTCGAGCAACCCGGCGCTCAAGGGGGCCCCGACGGGCTGGCGACTGCCGGTCCGCGAGGTGCGGGCGAACGTGGGTGCCGGCTTCGTCTACGCCATCTGCGGCGACATGCGCACCATGCCCGGGCTGGGCACGAACTCGGCCGCCACGCGGATCGACCTTGACGAGAACGGCGAGATCGTAGGGCTGTCGTGACAGCTGCTGTCATCGACGGCAACGCCGCGGCCCGCGAGCTGCTCGAGCACCTGCGCAAGGAGGTGGTGGTCCTCTCCGACCAGGGGGTCCGAGCCGGCCTGGCGACGGTGCTGGGTGGCGACGACTACGCCGCACACGCCTACGAGCGGCGGGTGCGACGGCTGGCGGAGTCGCTGGGCATCCACTACGCCCGCGTGCACCTGCCGCCCGACGTCGAGGCAGCCGACGTGCTGGCCGCGGTCGGGGCCCTGGGTGCCGACCCGCGCATCTCCGGGATCCTCGTGCTCCGCCCGCTGCCGCAGCAGGTGGACGAGGTCGAGGTCTACCGGGTGCTCGACCCGGCCAAGGACATCGAGGCGGTGCACCCGGCCAACGCCGGACTCCTCGCCCAGGGCCGGCCGCGTTTCGTGCCCTCCACGCCGGCCGCCGTGTTCCACCTGCTCGACCGCCACCTCGCGCACACCGTCGCGGACCCGGCCGACTTCTACGAGAAGAGCCTCATCGCCGTGGTGGGACGCTCGCACAACGTGGGGCAGCCGGCGACCCTGCTGGCGATGGCACGCAACGCCACCCTGGTGAGCTGCGACGTCCACACGGACCGCGCCGGCCGCCTGGCGAAGCTCACCCGCGACGCCGACGTCGTCATCGCGGCGGCCGGCGTCCCGGGCCTGCTCACGGACGAGCACGTCCGGCCCGGGGCCGTCGTGCTCGACGTCGGCATCAACCCGGTCCGCGACCCCGTGTCGGGGCAGACCCGGATGGTGGGTGACGTCGCCCACGCCGCGGTCGCGGCGGTCGCCGGCGCACTGACCCCGGTGCCCGGCGGCGTGGGGCCGGTGACGGACGTCTGCCTGCTGCACAACACGGTCGTGGCCGCCACCCTGGCCGCCCGCGTCGAGCGGGCCCGGCCGGTCCCCGGCGGCCTCTGGGTGGCCTGAGCAGCGGGCTGTCCGGTCACAGCCGGTCGGCGAAGAAGGCCAGGATCCGGTCGTCGAGGCCCGGCATCGTCTCGTGCTCGAAGTCGGGGTAGAGGACCAGCTCCTTGTCCGCGCGGATCTTGTTGTACGCGGCGAACTGCGTCGAGGGCGGGCACACGGTGTCCATCAGCCCGGTCGCCATGAGCACCGTGGCGGTGATCCTGGGCGCGAGGTGCTGCACGTCGATGTAGCCCAGCGTCGTGAAGAACTCGCCGACGGCGGCATGGGTGGGGTCGAACCGGCGCAGGTGGTCGCGCAGCTCGGCGTACGCCTCCTCGGCCAGGTCCATCTCCCACGTCCGCAGGTAGTCGCTCAGGAACGGGTAGACCGGCGCCGCGAGGCGGATCCGCGGCTCGAGGGCGGCGGCGGCGAGCGTCAGTCCGCCTCCCTGGCTGGCCCCGGTCGCGGCGACCCGGCCGGCGTCGACCTCGGGCCGGTCCATCACGAGCCGGGTCAGCTGCACGCAGTCCAGGAAGATGTGCCGGTAGGCCAGGTGCTCCGGACCGTCGGCGACACCGCGCACGATGTGCCCGTGCAGGGTGTTGCCGGTGGTCCCGCCGGAGTCCTGCGACCGCCCGCCCTGGCCGCGGCAGTCGAGGGCGGCCACGGCGTAGCCCTGCGCGACGTACGGCAGCAGGGCGAACCAGTCCGGGCTGGACCCGGAGTAGCCGTGGAAGACCACCACCGCCGGTGCCGGAGTGGTCCCGCCGGTCGGCCGCAGGTACTTCGCGTAGACCCGCGCCCCGCGCACCCCGGTGAACGTGAGGTCGAAGCACTCGGCCACCGGCGACGGGTGCGGCACCGGGTCGAGCCGCACGTCGGCGTCGACGGCGTCGAGCTCGGCCAGCGCGCCGGCCCAGTACTCGTCGAGGTCGTCGGGCCGGGGGTTGCGGCCCTGGTAGCCACGCAGCTCGTCGAGGGGGAGGTCGAAGATCGGCACGGGGCTCCTCGGGCAGTCGGCTCGCGCGGCGTCGTACGGATGGAGCGGGAGGGTGCGCCGCGGACCCTAGCCGGACTGGCAGCGCGGGCACCAGAACAGGTTGCGCGCCCCCATCACCTCGTGGCCGACCGACGTGCCGCAGACGCGGCAGGGCTGCCCGGCGCGGCGGTAGACGTAGTGCGCGTCCTCGGGGCGCACCCGGCCGGTCGCCCGGGTGCGGTCGCCGGGACGGGTGGTGACGATCCGGCCGGCCCGGAGACCGGCCCGCATCAGTGCGACCAGGTCGGACCACAGGGCGTCGAACTCGTCGCGGGTCACGAGCCGCCCGGGCCGGTGCGGGTCGATGCCGGCGCGGAAGAGCACCTCCGCGCGGTAGACGTTGCCGACCCCGGCCGCGACCGTCTGGTCCATCAGGAGAAGTCCCACGGGGGAGCGGGACCTGGTGACCCGCACCCAGCCCTGTGCCGGGTCGTGCCGCCGGCGCAGCGGGTCGGGTCCGAGCCGGGCGACCACGGCGGCGCGGTCGCCCGGGGTGTGGACCTCGCACGCGGTCGGCCCGCGCAGGTCGGCATAGGACCCGTCCCCCTCGAGGCGCACCCTCAGCGCGCCGCGAGGCGCCGGGGCCGGTGCGTCGCCGTACGTCCATGCGCCGTAGAGGCCCAGGTGGACGTGCAGCAGCAGGTCACCCGCGAACGCGAGCCACAGGTGCTTCCCGTAGGCCTCGGTGGCCTCGAGGGTGCGGCCGTCCAGCAGGGCGGCGCCGTCGGCGAAGCGGCCCTGCGGGCTGGTGACGTGCAGCGCCCGGCCACCGAAGCGCCGCTGGTGCTCGCGGGCCTGGCGGTGGACGGTGTGACCCTCGGGCACCCGGCCAGCCTGTCAGACCTCGCGGTCAGGGACGGGTCGTACCCGTCAGGACTCCCACCAGCGCTGGGCCGGCTCGCCCTCGGCGTCGAGGATCTCCTGCGACGAGGGACCCTCCGGCGCGCTCAGGTCGCAGAGCAGCGCGAGCGGCACGTGGTCGTGCAGCAGGCCCATCACCCGGGCGTCCTCGGTCGGCGTGCCCTGCTCAGGAGTGCTCGTGGTCATCGTGTCCATCCATCTCGCCCTTCACCCCGTACGGCACCGCCGGCAGTGCGGTGTTGTCGCGCGCCACGGTCCCGCCGAGAGGCTGAGACCCATGGCCCGTTCTGACTACGTGAGTGGTATCGACGTACCGGACACCCGGTCTTGAGAAAGGTCACCCAAAGGGCCGGTAAAGCGCGACGCCCGGCCCCCCGCGAGGGGGACCGGGCGTCACGGGTGCCGAGGCTCTCGTCAGACCGGGCGGACCGCGTCGGCCTGCGGGCCGCGCTGGCCCTGGACGACCTCGAACTCGACGCGCTGGTTCTCGTCGAGCGAGCGGTAGCCGTCGGCCTGGATGGCCGAGAAGTGCACGAAGACGTCGGGGCCGCCGCCGTCCTGCGCGATGAAGCCGAAGCCCTTCTCGGCGTTGAACCACTTCACAGTTCCCTGTGCCACTGTCTCTCCTTCGAGGGAAACGGTTGTCGGTCGCCGCACCCCGCGGCGCCGGGCTGTCGATCACGGTTCCCTCGGGCCGCACCGAGGCACTCGGTCCGGGGTACGAGAAACGCCCGGCTCATGGAACCGCGCGGGCGTCGAGACGTTCGAGGCACTGCAACTTCCAACCGCGGACAACGCTAGGACATCCCTCGCCCGGATGTCCACGCCGGGCGGCCCCTCTGTGCAGGGCCCTTCACCAGGCGCGGAGTCCCCACGTGAGGGCGTGCCCCTCGCCCGGCGGGAGGGTCACCAGGTCCTCGCCGGAGACGAAGGCCCCGGGCGGGCCGGACATCGGCTCGACCGCCAGCGCGGTGCGGCGCCGGTCCTCGGACAGCGTGTCGCCGGAGAACACCTGCAGCCACCGGGTCGCGCCGTCGGCGCGCAGCTCGGCCCCTGTGCCGTCGGGGGCGTCCAGGCGCACCCGCGACCAGCCGTCCGCGTCCGGCGCCAGGTCCGTGTAGGCCGTGTCGAGCACCAGGTCGCCGATGCGCCGCGGGACCCGGAAGTCGTACGGCGTACCCGTCACGTCCTCGCGGCCGGCGGGGTTGCCGCGCTGGTCGACCAGCAGCCGGGTCCGCGCCGGCAGCGTCAGCGTCGCGCCGTCCAGCGCACCGCCGCCCGCCGCCAGGTACGGGTGGTGACCCACCGCGTACGGCGCGGGCTCGGTGCCCTCGTTGACGGCGGACACGACGGCGCTCAGGCCGTCGTCGTCGAGCCGGTAGGTGGCGGTGACGGCGAGCCGGAAGGGGTAGCCCGGCGTCGGCCACACGGTCGTGGTGAGGGTCACCGACTCCTCGGTGCGCGTGACCTCCCGCCACCCCACCCATCGGACCAGGCCGTGGATGGCGTTGTGCTTGGCGACCTCGGTCAGCGGCAGCTGCCGGTCGGCGCCGCCCCACGAGTAGCGACCGTCGGCGACCCTGTTCGGCCAGGGCGCCAGCACCTGGCCGCGTCCGCCGTCGGGCAGGGCGGTCTCGTCGAACGCCTGCACGACCGGGCGGTCCCCGATGTCGTACCGGCGCAGTGTCGCGCCCACCTCGGTGACCACCGCGCGCTGGTCGCCGTGCCTGATCTCGTGCTGCGCGCCGCTCGGCAGCCGATGATGTGAGGGCATGGCGCGACCGTACTCAGGTCGCCGCCGCGGGTGTGACCGGCTCCGGCTGCGGGTCGCGCAGGTGCACCACGCCCGGCACCAGCAGCACCGCGTACGTGGTGAGGAGCAGCACGGCTGCGGCGACGAGACCCACGGTGGGCACGCCGACGGAGGTCGCGACCAGCGGCGCGAGCACCAGGCCGACGGGGTCGAGCGCGAACGTGGACAGCTGCTCGACCGAGAACACCCGTCCCTGGATCGTCGCGGGGTAGGCGCGCTGCAACGACGAGAACCACAGGACGGCGAAGACCGCGATGCCGCCCCACGCCACGACGGTGACCGCGGCGTAGACGACGAGCGGCACGTCGACCGCGAGGCAGAGCATGACAGCGGCCATCGGGGCGACGGCGTTCATCGCGACCAGCCCGTCGCGGCGGGGCCGCATCCGCAGCGCGACGAGCGACCCCGCGATCATCCCGGCCGGCAGGCATGCCGCCAGGACGCCGTACGCCCCCGGTCCGTAGCGTTGCTCGGCCACCAGCGGGGTGAGGACCCGCATAGGTGCGAACGCGAACAGCACCTGCACGGTGCCCTGCAGCATCACCACGGTGACCCACGGCCTGCGCCAGACGACCGCGAGCCCCTCGAGGGCCTCGTGCAGGCCGGAACGCAGGCCGCCGGGGGTGTGCTCGGCGGCCGCCGGCAGGGCCACGAGCAGCAGGGTCACCAGGCTGACGGCGTACGTCGCGGCGTCGACCACCAGCGCCGGCCGGGGCCCCACGGTGGCGACCAGGATCCCGCCGAGGCCGGTGCCCAGCAGCAGTCCGACCCGGTTGGTCGTCTGGACCACGGCATTGACCTCGCGCAGCCGCTCGGGGCCCACGATCTGCGGGATGACCGCCCGCCAGGCCGGCTGGAACAGCGCCACGCCGCACCCCTCGAGCACGGCGAGGGCGACCAGCACGGACACGTGCGTCGAGGCGGGCGCGAGGGCGTAGCCGAGGACGGCGACCAGCCGCAGCACGTCGGAGACGGCCATCACGGCGGTGCGGGAGTAGCGGTCGGCGATTACGCCACCGGCGAGCAGGGTGGCCGCCATCGCCGCCGAGTCGGCAGCCAGCACCGCCCCGAGCGTCCCAGCTCCGTGGGTCCGCACGAGGAGGGTCGCCAGGGCCACGATCGTGAGACCGTGCCCGACGGTGTTCACCGCCTGCCCGAGCCAGAGCAGCGCGAACCGCCGGTCCCGCATCAGCTCGCGCACGGCGGCCATGATGACGGTCTACGACCTGGAGCGTGCGCGCATTCGCACGCCGCGAGGCTGCGCCTTGCGGTGGGTCACCGGCGGGCGCATGGTCGAACCACGCACCGTCGGCAGCAGGCAGCCGGCAGCCGGCGGCCGGCGGGAGGGGTGACGGGCATGACCGGTGAGCGGACCGAGACGACCGCGGCGTCGTTCTGGCCGTGGGGGATGCGGGCCGCCCTGGCCGCCACCGGCGTCCTGCTGCTCGTCCTGGTCGGCGGTGTCGCCCTCCTGCGGATCACCGCGGACTGGCCGGAGGCCCGCTGGGAGGGCGCGTTCGTCCTCGCCGCACTGCTGCTCAGCCTGGTGCCGCTCGGCCTCGTGGTCCTGGAGTCGGTGGCCTCCTCGCACGGGTCGGTGTCCTTCCGCGGGGTGTCGCTCGACTTCGGTGCGGCCGCCCAGGCAGCCGCGGCGGCGGTGAACCGGTCGGCCCTGGCCATCCCGCGCAACGTCGCCCACCAGGGCCTGGACATCGCCGACAGCGGGCACGTCGAGGTCCTCGCCGTGCTGCGGGACGCCTCGCGCGCCGAGGTGGTCGTCGTCGACCTCGAGGACGGTCACGCCTGGTGGGACAGCCGGTTGCTGCTGCTGTGCGCCGGTGCCCAGCGGGCCGGTCGCCCCCGGGTCGTGGTGTTCGTCGCCACCGTGGCCGGCCAGACCCGCCGTTTCCTCGGCTGGGCCGCCCCGGCCGACGTGGTGCCCCTGCTGCTGCGGACGAGCTCGGAGCTGGCGTACGCGCACGCGGTCGCCGCGACCCTCACCAACCGCGTCCAGCTGACCTTCCCGGGCCGTTCCGGGGCAGGCCCGCAGCTGCAGCCCGCGATGCCGCCGCCGGCGGAGTTCTCGCACTTCGCGAACGACTACCAGATGTTCGGTCAAGTCGGGGACCTGCTGCTGCCCGAGTCGCCCGCCACGGCCTTCACCAGGGCGCTGGCCAGCACCGTGCAACCTCTCGAGCGCGAGCACCGGACCACCGACGTCACGGCGATCAAGCTGCTCGAGCTGCTCACCCCGGTGCTGCACCGCGGGCACATCGACGAGCAGGCGGCCGACGCGGAGTGGCTGCAGGCGGCGGTCCGGCTCGACAGCGAGTACCTGGGGGTGACCGACGCCGGTGTCTACCGCGGCCTGGTCACCCAGGTGCACCTGCAGCGGGCCCTGCTCGCCGCGATGGTTCGGGAGCTGACCGACACCGGTTCCGGCCCGGCCGCACCCGACCCCGCCGGTCCCGCCGCCGCGACCGGCGTCCCGCACCTGACCACCCAGCGCGTGGCGTCGGTGGACACCGAGGCGCTGCCGGCGTCGGACGGGAAGCTCCCTAGCGGCTGACCAGGTCCCACGCGGGTCCGGCGGCCAGGCCGAGCAGGAGACTGGCCGCGGCAGCGACGACCGCGCTCGTCGCTGCCCACGGCAGAGGCCGCGCCGCGTCCTGGCCGGGACCTGCTCGGCCGAAGACGGGAGCCACCCAGCGCAGGTAGTAGAAGAGGCTTGCCACCGTGTTGACGACGACGGCGACGGCCAGCCAGGCGCTGCCGCCGTCCCACGCGGCGGCGGCGACCGTGACCTTGCCGGCGAACACCGCCGTGGGGGGTGTGCCCACGAGCCCGAGCAGCGAGACCACCAGGGCCCCGGCCAGCCAGGGCCGGGAGCCGGCCAGCCCGCGGTAGCCCGCCAGGTCCCGTCGGCCGGGTAGCGCAGAGGTCACGGCGAACGCCGCCAGGTTGGTGACCGTGTAGGCCGCCAGGTAGAACAGCAGCGACGGCATCGCGAGGGCGGTCCGGCCTGCGACGGCGACGGGGACGAGCAGGTACCCGGCCTGGCTGACGGTCGACCACCCCAGCAGGCGTCGCGGGTCGTCCTGCGCGAAGGCGGCGAGGTTGCCCAGCGTCATGCTGGCCACCGCCAGCACGGCCACCAGCGGCCGTGCGTCGACCGACGCCGGCAGGGTCTCCACGAGCCGGAACACCGCGACCACGGCGCCGACCTTCGGCACCGAGGTCAGGAACGCCGCGGCGGCTCCGCCGGCTCCCTGGGCGGCGTCCGGCACCCAGAAGTGGCCGGGGACGGCGCCGGCCTTGAACATCAGCCCGCCGAGCACGGCGGCCACGGCGACCAGGGTCACCCCCGGCGGCGCCGCGCCGAGGCGCATCGACAGCGCGTCGTACGCCGTCTCGCCGGCCAGGCCGTAGAGCAGCGTGACGCCGAGCATCAGCGTGATACCCAGCAACGCGCCCAGCAGGTAGGTCTTCATCGCGGCCTCGGCGGCGCCGGGTGTCCGGGACATCCCGACGAGCCCGTACACCGGGATGCTCGCCAGCAGGAACCCGGCGATCAGGACCAGGAGGTCGCTGGCCCCGGCCAGCACGAGGGTCCCCGCCGTTGCGAGGAGCAGCAGCGAGTACGTCTCGCTCTCGCGGCGGTCACCGGCGAGCTCGTCGACCCCGAGCCCGACGACGAGCAGGCAGGCGAGGACGGCGACCAGGCGGGCGACGCCGGTGGCAGTGTCGACGGTGAACGTGCCGTCCCACACCGAGCGCGGCGCGTCCGGCAGGGCCACGGCCGCCGCGCCGGCGGCCGCGAGCAGCGCCCCGGCCGCGATCACGCGCGCCACCCACTGCCGGTCGCGAGGCAGGTACGAGCCGCCCAGGAGGGCAGCGAGGGCACCGGCCAGCAGGAGGATCTCCGGCAGCAGCGCGAGCGGGTCCTCGTTCATCCCGGTCACCGGCGCTGCACCGCCTCGACCACGGTGCGGGCCGCCGGCTCGATGACGCCGAGCAGCGGACGCGGGACCACCCCGACGATCAGCGAGAGAAGCAGCAGCGACCCGATAGCGGTCGTCTCGGTGCGGCCCAGGTCGGTGAACCCCTCCGAGGCGCCGCGGGTCGGGCCGGTGAGCAGCTGCTGCATCGCGCGCAGGAACAGCGCCGCCGTGACCAGGATGCCGAGCAGTGCAGGAGCCGCCCAGGCCGTGGCGGCGACGCTGCCGGTGAACACCTGGAACTCGGCGATGAAGCCGGAGAACCCGGGCAGTCCGAGGGAGGCGAAGGCACCGACCGCGAACAGGGCGGCGAAGCGGGGCGCCGGGCCGGCCAGCCCGCCGTAGCTGCCCATCTCGTAGGTGCCGGCCCGCCGCTGCAGCACGCCCGCCAGCAGGAACAGGGCCGCGGTGATGAGCCCGTGGCTGACCATCTGGGTCACGGCGCCGGTCACCGCGACCTCGCGGGCCTGCACGTCGCTGCTGCTGACCAGCCCCGCGGCGCCGACGGCGAGGACGACGTAGCCCATGTGGTTGACCGAGGTGTAGGCGACCATCCGCTTGAGGTCGGTCTGCGCCAGCGCGACGAGGGCGCCGTAGAGCACCGACACGATCCCGACCACGATCACCACCCAGGCCCACGCCCGCCACGCGGAGGGCAGCATCGGCATCGCGATCCGGACGAAGCCGTAGGTGCCCATCTTCAGCAGGACACCGGCCAGCACCGCGGAGCCGACCGCGGGGGCGTCGGTGTGCGCTGGTGGCAGCCAGGTGTGGAAGGGCACGGTCGGCGTCTTGACGGCGAGCCCGAGCAGGACCGCGGCCAGGACCAGCCCGCCCTGCACCCCGGCCGCCGCGGCCGGGGCCTCGGCGGCCAGCCGGACCATGTCGAACGTGTGCGGCTCGGCGAGGACGTAGAGGCCGATGAAGCCCAGCAGCAGCGCCAGCGAGCCCAGGAAGGTGTAGAGGAAGAACTTCAGTGCCGACCGGGCGGCACTCTCGCCGTGGCCCCAGCCGGCGATGACGAAGTACATGGCGACGATGGACAGGTCGAAGAACACGAAGAACACGAGCAGGTCGGCCGCGACGAACAGCCCGACGCAGGTGAACTGCAGGAACAGGAACAGCGCGGCCTGTGACCGCGGCCGGTCCTGCTCGTGCAGCGCGTACACCGCGCACGCCACGAACACCACGGCGGTCAGCGCGACCAGCGGCAGCGACAGCCCGTCGACGCCGACGTGGTAGCTGCTGTCGACTCCGGGGATCCAGGCCACCCGCTGCTCGAAGGCGAGCTCGCCGGCAGCCGGGGTGTCGTAGGCCAGCCAGACCCCGGCGACCAGGGCGAGCTCGGCCAGCGTGACGGCCAGCCACGACCAGCGGGCGACGGGGTCCGGCACCCGGACGACCGCGAGCAGCGTGGCCGCGACCAGCGGCAGGAAGACGATCAGGGTGAGCACGGTCAGGTCACCACCAGGAGCAGGAGGGCGCCGGCGGCCAGGACGGCCAGCGACTGGAGGTAGTACTGGTGCAGCTGGCCGGTCTGCGGCCGCCGCGCGAGCGCGCCGAGCCGACGGGTGCCCGCGGCGAACGCGGCGACGCCGGCGTCGACCGCGGCGTCCGCCCGGGCGGCCAGCCGGCCCAGCGCGAGCCCCGCCTGCGAGACGCGCGTGACCCCGGCGTCGAGGACCAGGTCGTCGAAGCGGGCGAGGGACTCCGCGAGCCGCAGGACCGGCCGGACCGCGAGTGCCCGGGTCAGCGGCTCGAGGTGCAGCCAGTCCCGCGCCCAGACCGGCTCGGGCGGGCGCCACCGGGCGACCGCGAGCAGGACGCCGGCGGCCAGCACGCCCGAGAGCGCCAGCTCGGGAAGGGCGGCCGACGGCTCGGCGGCGACGCCGAGCCCGCGCTGCAGCATGTCGCCGACGGGCGGCAGGGCAAGGACGCCCAGCACGGCGGCGCCCGCGGCCAGCACGACCAGCGGCGCCTGCTCGAGCCGGCCGACCCGGCGGGTGCCCCGCTCCTCGGCGTCCCACTCCTGCTCGACCGCACGGCGGGCCCGGTCGTCGTCGACCCCGCGCCACACGACGAGCAGCGCCTTGCCGGCGTAGGCCGCCGACATCGCGGCACCGGCCAGGGCCACGACGTAGAGCGCGCCCGACTGCTCGCGCGCACCGGCGAGCACGGCGTCCTTCGTGGCCCACAGCGACAGGGGCGCCACCCCGGCGAGGGCGAGTGCGCCGACGCCGAACGAGACGCCGACCACCGGCCACCGTCGGGCGACACCGCGCAGGCCGGCCAGCTGCTTGGTGCCCAGGGCCGAGAGCCACGCACCGGCGGCGAGGAACAGCAGCGCCTTGGTGGCGGCGTGCGCCACGAGATGGGCGGTGCCGCCGGCCACGGCCGAGGAGCCGGCGGCGAGGACGACGAAGCCGAGCTGGGCGGAGGTCGAGGCGGCCAGCAGCTGCTTGAGGTCCCGCTGCGCCACGGCCACCGCGCCGAGCAGCAGGGCGGTGGTCGCGCCGACCCAGGCGGCGGTGGTCGCCGCCCAGCCGGTGGCCTCGAGCAGCGGCGCGGTGCGCAGCAGCAGGTAGCCGCCCATGGCCACCATCGCGGCCGAGTGCAGCAGCGCGCTGACCGGGCTGGGGCCGACCATCGCCCGGGACAGCCAGAACGAGAACGGCAGCTGGGCGGCCTTGCCGAGCGCCGCCACCAGCACACCCGCGGCGACCACGTCCCGCCACCCGTCGCTCGCGGCCGGCAGCGCGTCCAGCCCGAGCCCGGCGCCACCGGCCAGCGCCGCCCCGGCCGCCAGGTACAGCCCGAGGTCGGCCGCCCGGGTCGTGAGGAACGCGGTGCCGCCGGCCGACACCCGGTCGTCGTCGCGCCACCAGAACCCGATCAGCGCGTACGACGTCGCGCCCATCACCTCCCAGCCGAGCAGCAGGACCGGCAGCGTGGTGGCCGTCACCGTCACCATGACGGCGGCGGCGAACAGCAGCATCAGCCCGTGGAACCTGGCCCGGGCGACGGTGACGTCGACGGCGCGAAGACCAGCACCAGCAGGGTCACGGCCCCGACCGTCGGCGCCACGACCGCCGCCAGGGTGTCGACGGCCAGCCCGAACGGTGCCCCCGCGACGAAGGGGACCTCCACCGACGGCACACCGGACGCCAGGCCGGCGACGGAGGCCAGCACCAGGACGGCCGCCGCCGTGGCCACCGACAGGTAGGGGGCGACCCGGTCGCCGCGGCGGCCGGCGCCGCACAGCAGCGCGCCGACGACGGCGGGCAGCGCGACGAGCAGCCAGACGACCGCGCTCATCGGGACAGGTCCGCGGCCATGTCGGTCATGTCCGAGCCGCGGGACCGGTGCAGCAGGGTGGCGACCGCGAAGCCCATCGCCATCTCGACGGTCATGGCCGCGATCACGACCAGCAGCAGCACCTGCCCGGTCGGGTGGGGTGCCAGGAACCACCAGATGGCGGCTGCGGCGAGCACCACCGCGTTGATCATGAGCTCCAGGCCCATCATCACCATGACGACGACCTGCTGCGAGAGGGCGCCGTAGACCCCGACCGCGAACAACGCGGCCGCGACGACGAGGACTGCCTCGAGGGTCATCGGCCGACCCCGCCCGGCTGCGGGTCGGTCGCCGGTCCCCGCAGGTCGTCACCGAGCCGGTCGTAGCGCCCGCCGGGGACGGCCAGCGCGACGCCGGCGACCATCGTGGCGATCATGACCGGGCTGATCGTCATCATCACCAGCATCTTCGAGCCCATCAGGGCCTCGCCGAGTGCCGCGACGGTGTCCGGTGCGGGCGCTCCCCGGCGGGCCGGCCAGTCCACCAGCAGCACCCCGCCGGCCAGGACGACGAACACCGACACGGCGGCCGCGACGGCCGTCCGGTTGCCGTGCACCATGCTCATGGGCATGAGCGCGGGGTTCATCCCCATGAACATCACCATGTAGACGGCCATCACGGCCATCTCCATCACCATCATCAGGACCGTCACCAGGCCGACGTAGTCCAGGTCCATCAGGAGCAGCGCGGCACCGACGGCGACGAACGAGACCGCCAGCGCGTACGTGGCCCGGGCCATCGAGTCCACGACGAAGACGTACGCCCCGGAGACGACGGCGACCACGCCGAGCCCCCAGAACAGCAGGTCGGGCAGCACGGTTCTCAACCCCTTCCGACGGCGAGCACGGCGACGACGAGCACCTGCAGGAGCGTGAGCGGGAGCAGGACCAGCCAGCCGACCTCGGCGAAGCGGTCCGGCCGCATCGCGGGCAGCCGCCGACGCAGGGCGACGAGGGCCGCCAGCAGCACGACGGTCTTGGCCAGCACCCAGGCCCAGCCGGGGAGCAGCGGCCCGTCGCCGCCGCCGAGGAACATCGGGACGGCGAACGCCGAGCCCGCCACCAGCAGGGCGTAGCGGCCGGCCTGGACGAGCAGCCGGTCCACCCCGGAGAGCTCGGTGAGCACGCCACCGGCCAGGTCCGTCCCGGCCGGCGGCGCGAACGGCCCCCACACCGAGAACGCCAGCACCCCGACGCAGAACACGAGGAAGGCGACCGGCATCTGCAGGACGTACCACCCCCCGGCCTGCGCCGCCGCGACGTCGCCGACGCGCAGGCTCCCCGCCGCGACGGCCGGCGCCGTGAGCGCGAACATCAGCGGCAGCTCGTACGCGAGCCCCAGCGCGAGGAACCGGTAGCCCCCGACGAGCGAGTGCGCCGAGTTCGGACCCCAGCCGGCGAGCCACACCGCCGCCCACACCACGACGTCCATCGCGTTGAACCAGACGATGCCGACGGACAGGTCGGCCAGGGTGTACCGGCCCAGGGGGACGACGACCACCATGAGCAGCGCGGCCACCAGCAGGCTGCCGCCGCCGATCCGCCAGAGCACCGGGTCTGCGGCCACGGTGACCCGCCGGCGCTGCCGGAGCAGGCGGGCCGTCTCGTCGAACGGGGCCGACAGGCCGCTGGCTGCCGGCCGGCCGGCGCCCCGCGCCGCCAGCGCTCCGTCGAGGGCGGCCGCGGCCAGGGCCAGAGCCGCGAGCAGGGCCGCCGCCGCCGGTGCCCAGCCGGCGGCGACCTCGACCACGGCGGCGTCAGGCATCGGCCACCGCCGTCGACAGGTCCAGAGCCTGGCCGGCCACGACGAGGCGCACGGCGGCGAGCTCCAAGCCCTCGACGAGGCCGGGCAGCGCCCGCAGCCGGTCGCCCGCCGGCTCCGCCGGCAGGGTCCCGTCGAGCATCCCGAGCAGCCGGTCCCGGAGGTCGCGGGGGAGCGCCCAGCGCAGCGTGCGCGACCGGCGGACCCGTCGGTCCAGTCGGGCAGCGTCAGCGTCGACGCGGTCCGGGGGGTCGCCGGCGAGCAGCCGGTCGCGCAGCCGCCGGGCGTCCGCGGCGGCGGCATCCCAGCCGGCCAGGGTCAGCAGCTGGGCGGCTGCGTCGTAGCCGCGCGCGAGGGTCGCCCTCGCGTCCGGACCGGGGTCTCCGGCCGGGCGCCCGGCAGCCGGCAGCGTCTCGACGACGGCCTCGGCCACCACGTCGCCGTGCAGCCGGCAGCGCAGCACGAGCCCGCCCGGCCAGTGCGGCAGCACCGGGCCGAGGGGGACGGCCAGCACGTCCATCTCCAGCCCGTCGCGGTCGTCGCCGCCCCCCGCGAGCGGGATGCCGCCCAGTGCCATGTCGCCGTGCATGTCGCCGTGCATGTCGCCGTGCATGTCGGGCTGGGCGTCGCCCGCGTCGTGGTCCGCCGGGGTGTCGGTCGCGCCGGTCGTCCGGAGCAGGTCCGCTGCCCGGTCGAGTGCGGCCTCGGCCGAGGCCAGGTCCGTGCCGTGGACCTCGACCCGGGCCCGCGGGCCGGGCATCTGCCGCCAGACCTGCTCGACGGCGGCGCCGAGCCGCTCACCGGGAGGTCCGCAGACGACCAGCACGTCGGCGTCCGCGGGCGAGGTCGCCGGCCGCCAGCCGCGCGCCTCGACGGCGTGCTCCACCCGGGCCCGGGCGGTCCACCAGCCAGGCACCTCGACGACGAGCACGTGTGCCCGCCGCGCGGCGCGGCCGGCGAGCAGCCCGGTCACGCCCATCGCAGCGCGCCTTCCCGCCAGGCCCACAGGACCGGTACCAGGAGCGCGCCGAGGAAGAGGAACATCTCGATGACCGCCGAGGCGCCGACCCGCGCGACCACCACCGCCCACGGGTACATGAACAGCATCTCCACGTCGAAGGCGAGGAACAGCAGCGTCATGGGGTACCAGCGCGCGTGGAAGCGGGACAGGGCGTGCTGGTCGGGGTCCCAGCCCGAGAGGAACGGCAGGCTCGTCACGGGGTCGGCGCGCAGGGCGGTCACCCGGTGCACGCCGTACAGGGCGGCGATGCCGGCGAGTGCGGTCAGCAGCATGGCCGCGGCTCCGGCGTAGCCGGTCACCGGAGGTCCCGCCAGGTCTGCGACGTACGGCACATCGCTGTCCTCCGTCGTGGTCGCGTCCACCCGGCATACCCGGGCTCCCGACCGCTACTCGCGAGCGGGCACTGGCGTGACCATATACCCCCCGGGTGTATATGACCAGCCCCTGGACCGGATCGGTCAAGATACCCGCCAGGGGTACTTGCAGGAGGGGCGGGTTTCCTGCGGCCCCGGCGGCACGGGCGGCTGGTTCTGGGTGAGCCTGATGATGCTGCTGCTCGTCGCGGCGACCACGGTCGTGGTCGTGGTTTGCTGCTCCGGGCCCTCGGCGCCCGCGAGGGCGGACGGGACAGGAGCCGCCACGAGCAGGGCCCGGCAGAGGCCGAGCGACTGCTAGGCGAGCGGCTGGCCCGGGGAGAGATCGACGAGGCCGACTACCGCAGCCGCCTCGAGCTGCTGCGGCGACATCGCTGAACGTGGGGTGAGTGACGGGACTTGAACCCGCGGCCACCTGGACCACAACCAGGTGCTCTACCAGCTGAGCTACACCCACCAGGTGCACCGCTCGCGCGGCGTGAGGATCATACAGGCGGCGCAGGGCCGGCCGGTCGCGCGGCCTGCGGCGTCGGTCAGGCGTCGGTGACGGGCGCGCTCACGGGGGCCCCGAGCTCGAAGCGCTTGGCGATCTCCTTCACCGCGTCCGAGGCCGGGCCGGGCTGCGGCACGAACACGGCCTCCCGGTAGAACTTCAGCTCCTCGATGCTCTCCCGGATGTCGGCCAGGGCCCGGTGCCCGCCGTGCTTGCTGGGCGAGTTGAAGTAGACGCGGGGGAACCAGCGCCGCACGAGCTCCTTGATCGAGGACACGTCGACGAGCCGGTAGTGCAGGTGCTCGTCCAGGGCCGGCATGTCGCGGCTGAGGAAGGCGCGGTCGACATAGACCGAGTTGCCGGCCAGCGGGGCCTTGCGCGCGGTGGGCACGTGCTCGGTGACGTAGGCCAGGACCTGCGCCTGGGCGTCGAGCAGGGTCGTGCCTGCGTCGAGCTCGTCGAGCAGGCCCGAGCTCGTGTGCATCGCCCGGACGACCTCCGGCATGCCGTCCAGGGCCTCCTGCGGCGGCTTGATCACCACGTCGACGCCGTCGCCGAGCACGGTGAGCTCGGAGTCGGTGACCAGCGCCGCGACCTCGACCAGCGCGTCCCGGCCCAGCTCGAGCCCGGTCATCTCGCAGTCGATCCAGACCATCCGGTCGTTGCGCTCGGTCATGGCCCGCACCCTAGAGGTCGCCGGGCCGGGGCGGCCCCGGCGGGCTGTTCAGCCTGGCGTGAATTCAGCGAGGGATGTACGGTGCCGGGATGGCCAGCGCCCCGTCCTACGCCGACACCCTCGCCGTGCTGGACCGGGTGGGCCGGGCACTGTCCGACGGCACCCGGCGGCGGATCCTGCTCCGGCTGGCCGACGCGCCGGCCTACCCGGCCGAGCTCGCCGACCACCTCGGCGCGAGCCGGCCCGCGGTGTCCAACCACCTGGCCTGCCTGCGCGACTGCGGCCTGGTGCTCGCCGAGGCCGAAGGTCGCCGGGTCCGCTACCGGCTCGCCGACGACCGGCTCGCGCACGCGCTGCACGACCTGGCCGGCCTGACGGTGCGCAGCGCCCCCGGGCACAGCGCCGACGGGTCCGACCCGAGGCTGATGACCGGATGACGACCGCCATCCGTGCACCGGTCGACCGGCCGGTGGCCCTGCGCCGGGCCCGGCTGCTGAACCGGGTCACGATCGGCTGGAACGTCGCCGAGGCCGCGGTCGCGCTCTCGGCCGGCGTCGCGGCCGGCTCGCTGGGGCTCATCGCCTTCGGGCTCGACTCGGTCGTCGAGGTCTCCGGCGCCGTCGTCCTGTCCTGGCGGCTGGCCCGCGAGCAGCGCACCGGGTGCACCCAGCCCGACGACCGCCGGGCCACCCGCGCGATCGCGGTCTGCTTCGCGGTGCTGGCCACGTGGGTCTCGGTCAACGCGGTGCTCGACCTGCTCGGGAGCGACGAGCCGGCCGTCAGCCGGGTCGGCATCGTCGTCACCGCGCTGTCGCTGGCCACGATGCCTGCCCTGGCCCGGGCCAAGCGCCGGCTGGCGCCGGTGCTGGGCTCCCGGGCCCAGGAGCGCGAGGCCGGCCAGACCAGGCTCTGCGCGGTCCTCTCCGGGGTCGTGCTGGGGGGCCTGCTGCTCAACGCCACGCTCGGCTGGTGGTGGGCCGACCCGGCGGCCGCCCTGGTGGTCGCCGGGCTCGCGGGGGCCGAGGCCGTCCGCAGCTGGCGGGCCGAGTCGCTGGCCGACACCTGTTGCTGAGCGTGAGCCCAGGCGCCGGTGACGCCTGCGGGAGCGGTGGTGCGAGTGTTACCGACCGTGATGAATTATTACCCGATCGTGACCGGGCGCACCGCATGGCCGGGGTGGTGCGGGGGGCACGATGGAAGGGCAGCACCGCTGCTGCGCGAGGGGGCCGAGATGGCGACACGAGCCAGGCGCGACCGGCTGGAGGTGCACCGGGACGCCCACCCGGAGGTCGTCCCCGAGCCGGCCGCCTCCCCGTCGCCGGCACCCGCCCCGGACAGCGACTGGGTCGAGCCCGAGCTCTACGGCGTACGGACCTCGTGGCAGTCCGAGGCGGTGCGCATCGAGGCGGCCGAGTTCCTCGTGGCGACCCGCGTCCAGGAGGCGTCGCGTCGGCGCCTCGCCCGGCTCACCGCGCGGATGCGCGACCAGCGCGACTCCGAGGACCGCTGAGCCCGACCGTGACGTGGTCCGCGGCGCGGCGCGCCCGGCAGGACTCGAACCTGCGACCAACTGCTTAGAAGGCAGTCGCTCTATCCACTGAGCTACGGGCGCGGGGGACCGGCCGGCACACGCGCGACCTCCGGCCCGGTTGGGAGTCGCGGTCGCATGGTGCCGGACGGGTCCGTCCACCCACCACGGTAGTGGGAGCCGGCCGCTTCCCCGGTGCGCTGTGCCGACTCCGTCCGGCGGCGAGGCCACCGCTGCCGGTGCGTGGCCGCCCGACCGCCGGGTACGACGCCACGGCATCCGAGGACATCGCACGAGGAGGACGCCATGGCCGTGACCGCCTTCCAGGACCTGCCGCTCGCCGACCGGGACCGCGAGTGGGACGGTGCCGCCGCGGAGAAGCGGGTCCGCGAGTGGGCCGACGCCGAGGACGGGCCCAACGAGAAGTACCGCGACGCCCACGTCTGGTACGACGCGGACACGAAGGAGAACTTCGGCAGCTACAAGCTGCTGGTCGCCGACGTCATCGACGGTCGGCTGACAGCGGTACCGCGCGGCGTGATGGCAGCCGGCAACGTCATGGAGGGCTCACGCGGGGGTGTCGACCTCCCGCACCGGGACATCGACCGGGTGCGGTCCCACCTGGCGAAGTACTACGCGAAGATGGACGACACCGCGCCGTGGGAGCGTTGACCCGCGGCGCGCCGTTGATCGTCGCAACCCACCCCGGCGCGCGTCGTGGGCGAGGATTGGGCCCGTGGCACCCTTCGCTTCTCCCGCGGCGCTGCTCGCCGCCCTGGAGGGGCTCGGCGAGCAGCTGGCCGAGCTGCGGCTGCCGCTCGAGCTGGCCGACGCCGACCGGGCCCGCACCCTGCGCCGCGAGACCGCCGACCAGCTCACCGACTACGTGCTGCCCCGGCTGCGCCGGCTGGACGCCCCGCTGCTGGCCGTCGTCGGCGGACCGACCGGCGCCGGCAAGTCGACGCTGGTCAACAGCCTGGTGGGCTCCCGGATCACCGCCGCCGGGGTGCTGCGCCCGACGACCCGGTCGGCCGTGCTGGCCTACCACCCCAGCGACAACGCCTGGTTCGAGCAGCGCCGGGTCCTCCCCGGCCTGACCCGCACCACCACCAGCTCCTCGGAGCCGACCTCGCTGCAGCTGGTGCCGAGCACCGGGATCCCGGCCGGCCTGGGCGTGCTCGACGCGCCGGACATCGACTCGGTGGTCACCCGGAACCGGGAGCTGGCCACCCAGCTGCTGGCGGCCGCGGACATGTGGCTGTTCGTCACCACCGCCGCGCGCTACGCCGACGCGGTGCCGTGGGAGTTCCTCCGGGTCGCCGTCACCCGCGGCACCGCGGTCGCGGTCGTGCTCGACCGGGTGCCGCCCGAGGCTGTCGACGAGGTACGCGGCCACCTCGCCGCGATGCTCACCGACCAGGGCCTCGGCGGTGCCCCGCTGTTCGTGATCCCGGAGTCGCACACCTACGACGCGCTCCTGGCCCCGGACGTCGTCGACCCCGTGCGGAGCTGGCTGCACGGCCTCGCGACCGATGCCGGGACCCGGTCCGCCGTGGTCCGCCACACCCTCGACGGCGCGATCCGCTCGCTCGCGGCACGCGTGTTCACCCTCGCGGCCGCGGCCGACGCCCAGGCCGAGGCCGTCCAGCGGCTGCGCAGCGTCGTCGACACGGCGTACGACGAGGCGCTGCGCCAGGTGTCCGAGGCCAGCGCCGACGGCTCGCTGCTGCGCGGGGAGGTGCTCGCCCGCTGGCAGGAGTTCGTCGGCACCGGCGAGATCATGCGCGCGCTCGAGACCAGGGTGTCCCGGGTCCGCGACCGGGTGACCGCGGCGGTGCAGGGCAAGCCGGCGCCGGGCGCCGACCTGGCGGCGGCGCTCGAGACCGGCGTCGAGGCCCTGGTGCGCTCGGCCGCCGACACCGCCGCGGAGCGGGCCGGCACCGCCTGGGCCGCCGACCCGGCCGGGGCCGCGCTGCTCGGTGACGACGACCTGCGCCGCTCGTCGCCGGGGCTCGCCGAGGCCACCGCGCGCGAGGTGCGCGAGTGGCAGGCCGGGGTGCTCGACCTGGTGCGGACCCAGGGCGCAGGGCAAGCGCAGCGACCGCGCGCTACCTGGCCTTCGGCGTCAACGGGCTGGGCCTGATGGTCATGATCGTCGTCTTCGCGCACACCGGGGGGCTGGTGGCCGGCGAGGTCGCGGTCGCGACCGGTGCGTCCGCGCTGAGCCAGAAGATGCTCGAGGCGGTCCTCGGCGACCAGGCCGTCCGGTCGCTGGCCGAGCAGGCGCGACGCGACCTCGAGCGGCGGGTGGCCGCGCTGCTCGACGGGGAGCGGGAGCGGTTCGCGCGGCTGCTGGCCGCTGCGACGGTGGCCGACGGTGCCGGCCCCGCCCTGCGGGCAGCCGTCCAGGACGTCGAGGACGCCTCGTGAGCCCGCGCCTGCGCGGCAGGCACCGGCGCGCCGACCTGCCCGGCATGCTCACGGCCCTCGACGAGGCGGTCGCAGGCGCTGGACGGCCGGGTCGCCGACCGCGCGCTGCTCGACCGGGCCCGGGCCGTCTCGGTCCGTGCGGGCGAGCGGCTCCGGCTCTCCGGCGAGCACACCGTGGTGGCGCTGGCCGGGTCCACCGGCAGCGGCAAGTCGTCGCTGTTCAACGCCCTGTCCGGTGCCGACCTGTCCCCGGTCGGCGTGCGCCGGCCGACGACCTCGAAGGCGTACGCGAGCGTCTGGGGCTCGGACGGGGCCGCGCCGCTGGTGCAGTGGCTCGGCGTGCCGCGCCGGCAGACCCACTGGCGGCACGGTCCGGGGCTGCGCGAGGAGGACCTCGGCGACCTGGCGGGGCTGGTGCTGCTCGACCTGCCCGACCACGACTCGACCGCCGTCGCGCACCAGCACGAGGTCGACCGGCTGGTCGAGCTGGTCGACCTGCTGGTGTGGGTGGTCGACCCGCAGAAGTACGCCGACCAGGTGCTGCACGAGCGCTACCTGCGGCCCGCTGGCCGGTCACCAGGCGGTCATGGTCGTCGTGCTCAACCAGGTCGACACGGTCAACCCGTTCGCGGCGGCCGAGTGCGCCGCCGACCTGCGCCGGCTGCTCGACGACGACGGCCTGCGGCGCTCCCCGGTGCTCACCTGCTCGGCACGCACCGGCGCGGGCGTCGACGCCCTGGAGGCGCTGCTCGTCGACGCGGTGTCCAAGCGGCGGGCGCGCAACGACCGGCTGGTCGCCGACGTCGAGGACGTCGTCGAGGCGCTGGTGCCCGCCGTGTCGGCCGACGAGCCCGACGGGGTCGTCCGGGGGCGACCGCGGAGCGCCTGGTCGGGGCGCTGGCCGCGTCGGCGGGTGTGCCGGTCATCGGGGCCGCGGTGGAGCAGTCCTGGCGGCTGCGCGCCGCGGGGCAGCTCGGCTGGCCGCCGACCCGGTGGGTGCGCCGGCTGCGCCCCGACCCGCTCCGGCGCCTGCACCTCAAGGGCGAGGACACGCAAGCAGGTGCGCTCGGTCCTGGTCCGCTCCTCGGTCCCCGAGGCGAGCCCGGTGCAGCACGCGCAGGTCGACACCGCGCTGCGCCAGGCGTGCGACGCGGTCGCGCACGACCTCCCGTCACCCTGGCAGCAGAGCGTGCGGGCGGCCGCGTCCGGCCGGTCCGGCGACGTGCGCGACCGGCTGGACCAGGCGGTCGTGGGCACCGACCTGGGTGTCGACCGGGTGCCGGTGTGGTGGCGGCTGGGCGCCGCACTGCAGTGGCTGCTCACGCTGGCCGCCCTGGTCGGGGGCGGCTGGCTGCTCCTGCTCGCGGTGGGGTCGTACCTGCGGCTGCCCGACCCGCCGACGCCGGACCTGCGCGGGGTGGCCGTGCCGACCCTGCTGCTCGTCGGTGGCGTCGTGCTCGGGCTGCTGCTCGCGGCCTTCGGCCGGCTGCTGGTGCGCGGGGGAGCCCTCGCGCGGCGACGGCGGGCCGAGAGCAGGCTGCGCGCCGCCATCGAGCAGGTGGCCGACGAGCTGATGCTGGCCCCCGTCGAGGCCGAGCTCGCCCGGCACGCGCAGGCGCGTCTCGCGCTCGACCGTGCCCGCACCGGCTGAGCCGTGCGGAGCGGGCCCCGCGGATTCGTGGCCTGCGCCGGGGCCCGCATAGGCTCTGCGGCATGGCGGAGTTCATCTACACGATGCGCAAGGCGCGCAAGGCCCACGGCGACAAGGTCATCCTCGATGACGTCACCCTGTCGTTCCTTCCCGGGGCGAAGATCGGCGTGGTCGGCCCCAACGGCGCGGGCAAGTCGACGGTCCTGAAGATCATGGCCGGCCTCGAGCACGCCTCCAACGGCGACGCGTTCCTCGCCCGGGGTTCTCCGTCGGCATCCTCGAGCAGGAGCCCCGGCTCAACGACGACAAGGACGTCCTCGGCAACGTCGAGGAGGGGCTCGGCGAGATCAAGGTCAAGCTCGACCGCTACAACGAGATCGCCGAGAAGATGGCCGTCGAGTACAGCGACGAGCTGATGAACGAGATGTCGGCGCTGCAGGAGGACATCGAGCACGCCGGGGCATGGGACATCGACTCCCAGCTGGAGCAGGCGATGGACGCCCTGCGCTGCCCCCCGCCGGACGCCGACGTGACCGTCCTGTCCGGCGGCGAGAAGCGCCGGGTGGCGCTGTGCAAGCTGCTGCTCAGCCAGCCCGACCTGCTGCTGCTGGACGAGCCGACCAACCACCTCGACGCCGAGAGCGTGCAGTGGCTGGAGAGCCACCTGGAGAAGTACGCGGGCACGGTGGTCGCCGTCACCCACGACCGCTACTTCCTCGACAACGTGGCCGAGTGGATCCTCGAGCTCGACCGCGGTCGCGCCTACCCCTACGAGGGCAACTACTCGACCTACCTCGAGACCAAGCAGACCCGGCTCAAGGTCGAGGGCCGCAAGGACGAGAAGCGCGCGAAGCGGCTCAAGGAGGAGCTCGAGTGGGTGCGCTCGAACGCCAAGGGCCGTCAGGCCAAGAGCAAGGCGCGCCTCGAGCGGTACGAGGAGATGGCCGCTGAGGCCGAGAAGACCCGCAAGCTGGACTTCGAGGAGATCCAGATCCCGCCGGGGCCGCGGCTGGGCAACCTCGTGGTCGAGGTCGACGGGCTGACCAAGGGCTTCGACGACCGGGTCCTCATCGACGACCTGTCGTTCTCGCTGCCGCGCAACGGCATCGTCGGCGTCATCGGCCCGAACGGGGCCGGCAAGACCACGCTGTTCAAGATGATCCTCGGCGACGAGCAGCCGGACGGCGGAGCCATCAAGATCGGCGAGACCGTCAAGATCGCCTACGTCGACCAGAGCCGCGGCGGGATCGACCCGGCCAGGTCGCTGTGGGAGGTCGTCTCGGACGGGCTGGACCACATCAAGGTCGGCCAGGTCGAGATGCCGTCGAGGGCCTACGTGTCGGCGTTCGGCTTCAAGGGGCCGGACCAGCAGAAGCCCGCCGGCGTCCTGTCCGGCGGCGAGCGCAACCGGCTGAACCTGGCGCTCACGCTGAAGATCGGCGGCAACCTGCTGCTGCTCGACGAGCCGACCAACGACCTCGACGTCGAGACCCTGTCGTCGCTGGAGAACGCGCTGCTGGAGTTCCCGGGCTGCGCCGTGGTCGTGTCCCACGACCGCTGGTTCCTCGACCGGGTGGCGACCCACATCCTCGCCTACGAGGGCGACTCGCAGTGGTTCTGGTTCGAGGGCAACTTCGAGTCCTACGAGAAGAACAAGGTCGAGCGGCTCGGGATCGACGCGACGCGTCCGCACCGGGCGACCTACCGCAAGCTGACCCGGTAGGTCGTTGCCGCCGTCATGAGGGGTCGGTCGTGAGGCACCGGTACCGCTGCGCCATGCGCTGGTCCGACATGGACGCCTACGGGCACGTCAACAACGTGGTCTTCCTCACCTACCTCGAGGAGGCCCGGGTGGACATGCTCTTCGCCCTCGGGGCCGACCACGGGACCAAGGCGCTCTCGGAGGGCGTACTGGTGGCCCACCACGAGATCGACTACAAGCGGCCGCTGGTCTACCACCCCCGGGGCGTCGACATCGAGATGTGGGTCGGCGCCATCAAGGGCGCCTCGTTCGAGATCCGCTACGAGATCCGCGACGAGTCGACGGTCTTCGCCCTCGCGGCCTCCGTGCTGGTGCCCTACGACCTGGTGGCGGCCCGGCCGCGCCGTGTGTCGCCCGAGGAGCGCGCGTTCCTCGGGAGGTACCTCGAGGCTGCCGGGGCCTGACGCCTCAGTCGTCGGCACCGACCAGCGGCCGCTGCTCGTGGCGCGGCTCCGGGATGGCCCCGTGCGCCTCGACGAACAGCGGCCTGGCCGCCCAGGAGGGCAGCCACCAGTTCCATCGACCGAGCAGGGAGACCAGCGCCGGCACGAGCAGGGCACGCACGACCGTGGCGTCGAGCAGGATGCCCGATGCCCAGGGCGGTCGCGAACACCTTGATGTCGGTGCCCGGTGAGGACGCCAGCGCGAGGAACGCGAGGAACAGGATCATCGCGGCGCCGGTGACCAGCCGGCCGGTCCGGGCGAGGCCCGCGACGACGGCCTGCTCGGTGTCGCCGCTGCGGTCGTACTCCTCGCGCATCCGGGCCAGGATGAACACCTCGTAGTCCATCGAGAGCCCGAACAGGAACGCGAAGATCAGCACCGGCAGCCAGAACGTGACCGCCCCCGTGGGCGCGATCCCGAAGATCTGCTCGGAGCCGTACCCCTCCTGCCAGAAGAGCACGACCGCGCCGAAGGTCGCGCTGACCGAGATGATGTTCAGCAGCACCGCCTTGACCGGCAGCAGGATCGACCGGAACGTCCGCACGAGGAGCACGAACGTCACCAGCGCGATGAGCCCGAGGCTGTAGGGGAACTTCTTGTACACGGCGTTGATGTAGTCGAGGACCGTCGGGCCGACGCCCGCGATGCCGACGAACCCGGGTACGTCGCCGACCGCCGCCTGCAGGTCGTCGACCACCCTGGCCTTCGTCGAGTCGACCGTCTCGTCGGTCGGGATCACCCCGATCACGGCCGCGTCCCCGGTACGCCACTGCTCGTCGTCGGGGGCGAACGCCCCGGCCACGCCCCCGACCCCGCGGGCGCGTTCGGCGACCTGGTCCGCGGACCCGCCTGCCCCGGGGCCGGTGACGAGCACCTCCATCGGTGACACCACGCCACCGGGCACGCCGCCGTCGCGCAGCAGCTGGAGCTTCTCGTAGACCGGTCCGCCGCTGGCGAGCGAGCTGGTCTGGGCCTGACCGATCTTGATGCCGAAGATGGGCACGACGAGCGCGCCCAGCAGGAGCAGGGCGACACCGGCGGCCACCCAGCGGTGCCGCACCACGAGCCGGGCCCAGGCGCTCCAGCCCCGGGACGCCTTCTCCTCGTGCCGGATCCGGGGCCAGTCGACGCGGGGACCGATGCCGCCCAGCAGGGCCGGCAGCAGCGTCAGGACGACCGCGGTGCTGACGAGCGGGATCAGCATGCCGCCGACCCCCATGCTGCGCAGCAGCGGGACGGGGATCACGAGCAGCGCGCAGAGGCTGATCGCCACGGTGCCGGCGCTCGCGACGACCGCATGGCCGGCGTACTGCATGGCGACGACGACGGCGTCGTGGTTGTCGCGGCCGTGGGCGCGCTCCTCACGCCACCTGTTCACCACGAGCAGGGAGTAGTCGACCGCGACACCCAGACCGACGAGTGCGATGAGGAACTGGACGACGAAGCTGATGTCCAGCACGTAGGTGCCGAGCAGCACGATCGCGAAGGTCGTGAGGATCGAGACGGCGGCGATCAGCAGCGGGACGAGCGCCAGGAACGACGCGAACAGGAAGAGCAGCACGGCCAGTGCGCCCAGCCCGCCGAGCAGGGTGTCGACGAGCAGGCTCGGGGCCTCCGGGTCCTCCGTGCCCTGCGCGAGCAGGCTGTAGCCGGTGACGCCGACGTCGAAGCCGGTCCGCTCACCCGCTTGCTCGAGGATCGGGGTCATCGCGACGTCGGGCCCGACGTCGGTGAAGCTCTCGAACGGCTCGGGGTAGACGAGCAGGTAGGTGGTGCGGCGGTCGTCGGTGAGGAACAGGTCGTCCTGTGTCGACGCGTAGTCGACCGTGCGGGTCCCGGGCAGTGCGGCACGCACCTCGTCGAAGACCGGCGTGATGACGTCGAGCTGCTCGTCGACGGTGGTGCCCTCGGGCACGGTGACGACCCCGATGGTGGGCGGGTTGGACCCGCCGTTGCCGAAGGTCGCCAGCAGCTCCTTCTCGGTCTCGTAGCCCGGCTGCCCGGGCAGCGAGAAGTCGACGGTGAGGCGCTCGCTGGTGCGGCCGGCCGCCAGGGCGCCGAGCACGAACATCCCCAGCCAGAACAGCATCACCAGTCGCCGGTGGCGCAGGACGACTTCGGCGAGACGGACCATGACGGGCTCCCAGGTCGTGACGGCAGGCTGCAAACGCTAGGCCAGACCGCCGACACGGCGCGGAGTCATCGCCGGACTGCACAGCTCTCTGTCACGGCGCCGCGGGCCGGTCAGCGGCGAAAGCGGACGATCCGGGAGGAGTGCCGCGGCCCGTCAGGTCGTGCGCAGCCACACGGCGGACTCGCCGGGCAGCGTCGCGCCGTCGCCGGTCAGGGGTGCACTGGTGACGAGGACCTCGTCGTGGGCGGGCAGCGGGACCGCCTCGTCGGTGAGCGCGACGACACAGAGCACCGTCGACCCGTCGGTCGCCGTCCGCCGCAGGGCCAGCGAACCCTCGGGCGAGGGGAGCCAGTCGACGCCGCCCTCGGCCACCGCGAGGTCGCGGCGCCGCTCCAGCGCGGCGCGGTACAGCTCGAGGGTGGAGTCGGCCTGGCCCTTCTGCGCCTGCACGGACAGGTCGGCGAAGGATGCCGGCTGCGGCAGCCAGGGCGCGCCGCTGCCGAACCCGAGCGACGGCCCGTCGGTGCCCCACGGGACGGGGACCCGGCAGCCGTCGCGGCCGCGCTCGGTGTGCCCGGACCGCTCCCAGATCGGGTCGGCGAGCACCTCCTCGGGCAGGTCGACGACGTCCGGCAGGCCCAGCTCCTCGCCCTGGTACACGTAGGCGGAGCCGGGCAGGGCGAGCATGAGCAGGGCGGCCGCGCGGGCCCGGCGCAGCCCGAGCGCCGGGTCGAGGGGCGTGTCGGGGCCGACCCGGTCGCCCACGAGGACGCCGCCGCCGGTCTTGTCCAGCCGCGCGTAGCGGGTGGCGTGCCGGGTGACGTCGTGGTTGGACAGCACCCAGGTGGTCGGGGCGCCGACGGCGGCCGAGGAGGTCACGGTCTCGTCGATGGTGGTGCGCAGGGCCTCGGCGTCCCAGGCCGCGCGGACGTAGGCGAAGTTGAAGGCCGTGTGCAGCTCGTCCGGGCGCGTGTACCGCGCCAGCCGCTCGGGGTCGTCGACCCACGCCTCGGCCACGAAGACGCGGTCCCCGGCGTACGCGTCGGCGACCCGGCGCCAGCCGCGGTAGACCTCGTGCACCTCGTCGCGGTCCCAGAACGGGTGGTCCGGACCCTGGTGCGGGGCGAGCACCGCCTCGTCCTCCGGGCCGACGTCCGGGAACGACTGGTCCTTCTTCAGGGAGTTGGCGACGTCGATCCGGAAGCCGTCGACGCCTCGGTCCAGCCAGAAGCGGAGGATGTCCTCGAACTCGGCGACGACCTCCGGGTTCTCCCAGTCGAAGTCGGGCTGCTCGGGCGCGAACAGGTGCAGGTACCACTGGCCGTCGGGGACCCGCGTCCACGCCGGCCCGCCGAAGGTGGACTGCCAGTCGGTGGGGGGCTGCGAGCCGTCGGCGCCCCGGCCGTCGCGAAAGAGGTAGCGAGCCCGCTCCGGGCTGCCCGGGGCGGCCGCCAGCGCGGCCTGGAACCAGGCGTGCTGGTCCGACGAGTGGTTGGGGACGATGTCGATGATCACCCGAAGGCCGAGGTCGTGCGCCTCGCCGATCACCGAGTCGGCGTCGGCCAGGGTGCCGAACAGCGGCTCGATGTCGCGGTAGTCGGCGACGTCGTAGCCGCCGTCGGCCATCGGCGACGGGTAGAACGGCGTGATCCAGATCGCGTCCACGCCGAGGTCGCGCAGGTAGGGCAGCCGCGACCGGATGCCGGCGAGGTCCCCGATGCCGTCGCCGTCGCCGTCGGCGAAGCTGCGGATGTAGACCTGGTAGATCGCCGCGGTGCGCCACCAGGGCACCTCGGTACGGGGCGTCAGGGCGGCGGTCGTCTCACTCGCGTCGGGCACCCGTGGATCCTGCCAAACCGGGACGGCGGGCGCGGGGGCAGCCCGGCCCTCGGACCTAGCCGGGGGAGTTGACCAGGCTCGCGGCGGCCATGACGAGGTAGTCCCAGAGCAGCCGCTCGGCGTCGGGGTGCAGGGCGAGGTCGTCCAGCGCCACCCGCATGTGCCGCAGCCAGGCGTCGTGGGCGGCCTGGTCGACCTGGAACGACACGTGCCGCATCCGCAGCCGGGGATGGCCGCGCTGCTCGGAGTAGGTCCGCGGCCCGCCCCAGTACTGCACGAGGAACATCCGCAGCCGGTCCTCGGCGCCGCCGAGGTCGGCCTCCGGGTAGAGCGGGCGCAGCACAGGGTCGTCGGCCACGCCCTGGTAGAAGCGGTGCACCAGGCGCCGGAAGGTCTCCTCGCCGCCGACGGCGTCGTAGAACGTCGGCTCCCACTCCGGAACATCCACGCCCGCAATGTTGTCATGTCTGGGCGAGGGCCGAACGCGCCCGCACGTCCCGCTCGTCCGACGGAAGGACCACGCATGGCCGCCACTCGTACCGCCACCGCCCACTGGGAGGGCTCGCTGCTCGACGGCAAGGGCCGCGTCTCGCTCGACTCGTCCGGCATCGGCACGTACGACGTCAGCTGGCCGGCCCGCACCGAGGAGCCGAACGGGGTCACCAGCCCCGAGGAGCTGATCGCGGCGGCGCACTCGACGTGCTTCTCCATGTCGCTGTCCAACGAGCTCACCAAGGGTGGTCACACCGTCGAGACGGTGGACACCCAGGCGGCCGTCACGTTCCAGCCCGGTCAGGGCATCACCGCCATCCACCTGACCAGCCGCGCGGCCGTCACGGGGATCTCGGCCGAGGACCTGGCGCCCTTCGCCGAGCTGGCGAAGACCAACTGCCCGGTCAGCCGCGCGCTCTCGGGCACGACGGTCACCGCGGACGTCTCCCTGGCCTGACGTCCGGCTGCGCGGGCGGCCCCCGGGCTCACCCGGGGGCTGCCGGTCAGGTACCGCGGATGTCGTTCTTCTGGTCCGCCGTCTCGTCGACCACGGGAGCCGTCTCGCCGGTGTACTCGGAGCGCACCTGCTGGCGCGAGGCCGTCGCCTGCTCGCCGCGCGAGGCGGACGCTGGCCGTGCGCCGGGCTCGGCGCCCGCGTCGCTGCCCGGGCCCTCGGTCCGCATCCACACCGTGCGCTGCGGGAACGGGATCTCGATGCCCTGCTCGTCGAACATCGCCTTGATGCGCTCACGCAGGGCACGGGCGACCGCCCACTGCTGCAGCGGCTGGGTCTTGGCGACGAGCCGGATCACGATGGCGTCGTGCTCCAGGGCCTCGACGCCCCACACCTCCGGCTCGTCGAGGACGAGGTCGCGGTAGTCCTCGTCGGCGTAGAGCTCCTGGGCCGTCTCGAGGATCAGCGCGCGGACCCGGGCCACGTCCTCGTGGTAGGCGATCCCGATGTCGAGTACCGCGCGGGCCCAGCCCTGGCTCATGTTGCCGACGCGCGGGATCTCACCGTTGCGCAGGTACCAGACGACCCCGCTGACGTCGCGCAGGCGGGTCACCCGCAGGCCGACCGCCTCGACCACCCCGGACGCGTCACCGGCGTCGATGACGTCGCCGACGCCGTACTGGTCCTCCAGGATCATGAAGATCCCGGACAGGAAGTCCTTGACCAGGCTCTGCGCACCGAAGCCGAGCGCGACGCCGACGATGCCGGCGCTGGCGATCAGGGGCGCGATGCTCACTCCGAGCTCGGCGATCACCATGATCAGCGCGATGCTCGCGATGACCCCGGTGGCGATCGAGCCCAGGACCGACCCCATGGTCGCGGCGCGCTGGGTCCGCCGCTCGGACATCAGTGCCGAGCTCTGCAGCAGCGCCGAGCCGCGCCCGCGGGCCAGCAGGCCGGGCAGGCTCCCCTCCGACGCCCTCGTCGCGACCCGCTTGATGACCCGCGCGACCAGCGCGCGGAGCACCACGGCCACGGCGACGATGAGCAGGATCTTCAGCGGCTTGGCGACCAGCCAGTCCGAGGACTCGGCGAGCCAGCGCTCGCCGGTCGTCTTGTAGACCAGTCGGCACAGCGTGCCGTCCTGCGTGGTGCAGTCGGTGGTGTCGGCGTCGATCAGGCCGGCGACCGGCGAGAGCGCCAGAGCCACGGAGAGCCTTTCGGTCGGAGGCGGGACCGGCCCGACACTACCGACCGGCGGGCCGCACGCGAGCGAGCCGGGGACCGGTCAGCCGAGGTCCAGACCGGTCCACCGCGCGGCGAAGGCGAGCGTGTCCGCGGTGAGCGCCACCGACCGGCTCAGCGCGCGGGCGCCGTGACCGACGTCACCCTCGCGACGGAGCAGCACCGGGCGTGTCCCCGACGTCGCGTGCTGGAGGGCCGCGCACATCTTGCGGGCGTGCATGGGGTCGACCCGGGTGTCGCCGTCGAAGACCGTGAACAGCACGGCGGGGTAGTCGACGCCGTCCCTGACGTGGTGGTACGGCGAGTAGCCGAGCAGCCAGCCGAGCTCCTCGGGGTCGCCGGCGCTGCCGTACTCGTCGCTCCAGGTGGCACCCAGGCCGAACTTCTCGTAGCGGACCATGTCGAGCAGCGGCGCCGAGCAGACCGCCGCGGCGAACAGCTCGGGGCGCTGGGTGATGGCCGCTCCGACGAGCAGCCCGCCGTTGGACCCGCCCGAGACGGCGAGCCGGTCAGAGGCCGTCCACCCGTCGGCCACCAGCCGCTCGGCCGCCGCGTGGAAGTCGTCGAAGGTGTTCTGCTTGCGGTCCCGCATTCCGTCGCGATGCCACTGCTCGCCCTCCTCGGAGCCGCCCCGCAGGTTGGCGACGGCGTAGACCCCGCCGGCCTCGACCCACGCCAGCGCCCCGGCGGAGTACCCGGGGGTCATCGGGATGCTGAAGCCGCCGTAGCCGTACAGGATGGTGGGTCGCGGCCGGTCGGGCTCCTTGGCCGGCGCGAGCACCAGCATCCGGACGGTCGTGCCGTCGGCAGAGGTGAACTCCACCTGCCGCGAGTGGACCTCCGGCACCTCGACCCGGCCGGGCGCCTCGGCCCACAGGACGGTCTCGCCCGTGCTGGCGTCGTAGCGGTAGACCGACGCCGGCACGACATGGTCGGTGTAGCCGAACCACGCCTCGTGGCCGCCCTCGGGCCGCTCGGCGACCCCGGTCACCGAGCCCACGCCCGGCAGCGGCACGCTGCCCAGGCGCTCGCCGGTGTCGAGCGCATGGGTCGTGAGCTCGCTCACCGCGTGCCGGGTCCAGACGCACAGCAGGGTGCCGCCGTTCGCCGGCGGCGACCCGTCCGGCCCCGCCCCGTCGAGGATCGCGTAGCCCTCGAGCACCGCCTCGTCGTCCTCGGGCACCAGGTCGGTCCACGACTCGAACGCCGGGGCGTCGGGCGTCGTCACCATCAGCCGGCCGCGTGAGGCCCCGCGGTCGGTGAACAGGTACACGCGGCCGTCGCGGCCGACGTGCATCGAGGTGCTCGCGTCGACCCCCTGCTGGACGACGTAGAGCTCGGGCGCCTCCGGCCGGCCGGCCGAGAGGTCGGCCAGCCAGAGGTCGTTGCGCGGCGCGGTCCCCGACGCGGCGCCGATGACCAGCCACCGGCCGTCCATGGACACGGTCACGCCGAAGTAGCTGGTGCGGTCGAGGTCGGCACCGAGGATCTCGACGTCGTCGGCCGGGTCGGCGCCGACCCGGTGCAGCCAGACCCGCCGGTGGTACTGCTCGTCGCCGTCCGGCACGAGCTCCGGCGCGACCCGGCGCACGTAGTAGTAGGTGTCCCCGCCGGGGAGCCAGGCGACGGGGGAGTAGCGCGTCCGGTCGATCGGGTCCTCGAGGAGTGCACCGGTGGCCACGTCGACCACGTGCAGGAGCGACTCCTCGGTGCCCCCGGCGGAGAGCTGGTAGGCGAGCCGGTCGCCCTCCTTGGACGGCTGCCACGCGTCGAGCGTCGTGCCGCCCGTGGGGTCCACCGCGACCGGGTCCACGAGGACGCGCTCGGTGCCGTCGGGGTCGACGGTGAGCAGTACCGCGTGCTCCTGCTCGGCGGACCGGCGCATGAAGAACTGCCGCCGGCCGCGCCAGGCCGGCGCGCCGACGGTGCCGGCACCGAGCAGCTCGGCGATCCGTGCCGCGACCCGGGTGCGGCCGGGCAGGTCGCCGTGCGGGCCGCCCGGGGCGAGCAGCGCGTCCTGGGCTGCGAGCCAGGCGACCGACTCCTCGGTCGTCGGGTCCTCGAGCCACCGGTAGGGGTCCGGGACGACCGTGCCGTGCAGGGTGTCCGCGTCGTCGCTGCGGCGGGCCTCGGGATAGGCGGGGCTCGTCATGGCGGTCACCGTATCCGCCGCTCCCGGCCGGGTCGGTGGCGCCCGAGCCGTGTCTCAGGTCACACTGATCCGAGCCGACCCGGCGCGGGCCACGTGCCGGGTCCGTCCGCCGGAGGCGCCGATGGGCCACGCACTCGTGCTCAACGCGACGTACGAGCCGCTCTGTGTCGTGCCCGCGCGCCGGGCGCTGCTGCTCGTGCTGATGCGCAAGGCGGTGGCGGTCGAGCAGTCCGACCTCGTGCTGCACAGCTCGACGCTCGAGCTGCGGGCCCCGGCCGTCGTCCGCCTCACGCGCTACGTCCGCCTCCCCTACCGCGGCCCGGTCCCGCTCACGCGACGGGCCGTCTTCGTGCGCGACGGCGGGCGGTGCGTCTACTGCGGCGTCCCGGCCACGAGCATCGACCACGTCGTCCCGCGCAGCCGCGGCGGCCGGCACGAGTGGGGCAACGTCGTGTCCGCGTGCCGCCGGTGCAACCACGTCAAGGCGGACCGCACGGTCTCCGAGATCGGCTGGCGGCTGCACCCGCCCCGGGAGCCGCAGGGCAGCGCGTGGCGGGTCCTCGGCACCGGCCGCTCCGACCCGAGCTGGGCGCCGTACCTCGCGGCGTACGGCGCCGACAGCGCGACCGGCGTCGTCTCGGCCTGACCGCGGAGCACCTAGGCTCGGCGGGTGCTCCCCCCGGACGTCGTCGCGCTCGCCCAGGCCCACGGCGTGGCCACCGACTTCTGGGACTGGCAGGGCCGGCACACCGAGGCGTCCCGCGAGTCGGTGGAGGCGGTGCTGGCCGCGCTCGGCGTCCCGGCCTCGTCCGAGGAGTCGGTGGCGGCCTCCCTCGAGGCCGTGCGGACGGCGCCGTGGCGGCGCACCCTGCCGCCCTGCGTCGTCACCCGCTCCGGACGGCCGACCGAGGTGCCGGTCCACGTCCCGCACCGCGCGCCGCTGGCGGTGCACGTCCGGCTCGAGGACGGCGGCCGGGTCGACCTGGAGCAGGTCGACCGCTGGGTCGAGCCCCGCGAGGTCGACGGCGCGCAGGTCGGCGAGGCCACCGTCCTGCTTCCCGGCGACCTCCCGATCGGCTGGCACGAGCTCGTCGCGGTCGTGGGCGAGCAGCGGGTCGAGAAGGCCCGGGTCGCACTGGTCGTCACTCCCGACCGGCTGGAGCTCGCGCCGTCGGTCGCGGACGGGCCGGCGACGTGGGGCCTGACGACCCAGCTCTACTCCGTGCGGTCCAAGCGGTCCTGGGGCCAGGGTGACCTCGCGGACCTGGCCGAGCTGTCGCGCTGGGCGGGGCAGGAGCTGGGGGCCGGCTTCGTCCTGGTCAACCCGCTGCACGCGCCGTCGCCCGCGGTGCCGGTCGAGCCCTCGCCCTACCTGCCGGTGACCCGTCGGTTCGTCAGCCCGCTGTACGTGCGCGTCGAGGACGTGCCCGAGCACGCCTACCTCGGCGGGGCCGTGCGCGCCGAGATCGAGCGGACCGCGCTGCTGCAGCGCGCCGTGAGCCGCACCACCGACCTGCTCGACCGTGACGCCGTCTGGGAGGCGAAGCGCTCGGCGCTGACGCTGCTCCACGCGGTGCCCCGGAGCCCCGGGCGCGACGCCGACTACCGCGACTTCCTCGACCGCGAGGGTGTCGGCCTGGTCGACTTCGCGACCTGGTGTGCGCTGGCCGAGGTGCACGGCGAGGTGTGGAGCGCGTGGGACGAGCCCCTGCGCGACCCCCGGTCCGCAGCGGTGGACGCGGCCCGCGCGGAGCTGGCCGACCGGGTCGACTTCTACTGCTGGCTGCAGTGGGTGCTCGACGAGCAGCTCGCCGCCGCGCAGGCGCGGGCCCGGTCGGCCGGGATGCCGCTCGGCATCGTCCACGACCTCGCTGTCGGCGTTCACCCAGACGGGGCCGACACCTGGGCGCTGCAGGACGTCATGGCGCGCGGCGTCACGGTCGGTGCCCCGCCGGACGCGTTCAACCAGGTCGGGCAGGACTGGTCGCAGCCCCCGTGGCGCCCGGACCGGCTCGCCGAGGCGGGCTACGCGCCCTACCGCGACATGCTGCGCACCGTGCTCCGCCACTCCGGCGGGGTGCGGGTCGACCACATCATCGGGCTGTTCCGGCTCTGGTGGATCCCCGAGGGACGGTCGGCCGCAGAGGGGGCCTACGTGCGCTTCGACCACGAGGCGCTGGTGGGCATCCTCGCCCTGGAGGCCTGGCGCGCGGGGGCCGTGGTCGTGGGCGAGGACCTCGGCACCGTCGAGCCGTGGGTGCGCGACTACCTGGCCGACCGCGGCGTCCTCGGCACCTCGATCCTGTGGTTCGAGCGGGACGAGCACGGGGACCCCCGCCCGCCCGAGACCTGGCGGCGGCTGTGCCTGGCGTCGGTCACCACCCACGACCTGCCGCCGACCGCCGGCTACCTCGCCGGCGAGCACATCCGGATCCGCGACCAGCTGGGGCTGCTGACCCGGTCGGTCGACGAGGAGCGGCAGGTCGACGAGGCCGACCGAGCGTCGTGGCGGGACCTGCTGGTGCAGCGGGGCTGGCTGGCCCCCGGCGCGGTCGACGACGTTCCTGCCGTCGTCGCCGCGCTGCACCGGGCACTCGCCGTGACACCCAGCCGGCTGCTCGGCGTCGCGCTCACCGACGCGGTCGGTGAGGTCCGGGCCATGAACCAGCCCGGCACGCACGTCGAGTACCCGAACTGGCGGCTCCCGCTGGCCGACGGCGACGGCAAGCCGGTGCTCCTGGACGACCTGCTCGGCGGGGACGCCGGGGACCTCGCCGCCACGCTGGCCGCCGCGGTCCGCGGCGGCCCGGTCTCCTAGTACGGTTCCCCCGTGACCGCACGACTCCTGCGCAGCGCCACGGCCACGGCCGCCGCCTGCGTCGTCCTGCTCTCTACCGTCCTGGCCGGCGCCCCCGCGTACGCCGCGAACCTCGACGACGGCCAGCAGCCGGGTGGCGGGCTCTCCGTCCTCCAGACCCTGCTGGTCTTCGTCGGCATCCCCGCCGTGCTGTTCGCGGCGGTCGTGGTGCTCGTGTCCGCGCCCTCGATGGCCCGCGGCCCGCGCTACCGGCCCGGTCTGGGCTGGTGGGCGGCGCCGGTGTGGTTCAACGGGCCGGACGATGCCGACACCGCGGTGCGAACCGCGGCGGCGACCGCCGGAGGGGGTGGCGCGAGTGCCCGCTGGTGACGCGTTCTCGGCCCGTCAGCAGGACGACGTGGTGCGGGCCATCAGGCTGGCCAGGCAGCAGTCGCAGCTGCCCGTCTCGGTCTACGTCGGCACCCTCGAGGGGGACAGCCGGGCGACCGCGCTGACCCTGCACGGGGCCCTGGGCGAGGAGGCCGTGCGCACCGTCCTGGTGGCGGTCGACCCGGGCGCGCGCCGCGTCGAGATCGTCACGGGCTCGGAGGTCCGTCGCCGGCTCGACGACCGGGCGGCGGGGCTGGCGGCGATGACGATGACCTCGGCGTTCCAGGCCGGCGACCTCGCCGGCGGCATCTCCTCCGGGGTGCTGGCGCTCGCCGAGCACACCCAGACGCCGCGGTCGCTGCACACCGAGAGCCCGGCCTCCGGCTAGGCGGCGCCGGAGCGCGCGGACGCCTCCTGGGCGCGCAGGGCGCGCATCACGCCGTCGCGTGCCTCGCCCACGAGCCGGCGCAGCGCGGGGGAGGAGTCGCGGTGCTCCCGCAGCCACGCGTCGGCCCGGTCGACCGTGGCGCGCTCGGCGAGCAGCGTCGGGAACAGCCCGATGACCAGCATCTGCGCGCTCTCGTTGGTGCGCTCCTCCCAGACCCGGGTCAGGGAGGAGAAGTACGGCTCGAGGTAGGGGCGCAGCAGGTCGAGCTGGTCCACCTTGGCGAAGCCGCCGATGATCGCCATCTGGATCGCGTTCGGCAGCTCGTCCGAGTCGAGGACGGCAGCCCAGGCCTCGGCCTTCGCCGCGGCGTGCGGCCTCGCCGCGCGGGCGGCGGCGGCGTGCCGACGGCCGGCGGCGGTGTCGTCGGCGTCGAGCTCGCGGTCGATCGCGTCGTCCCCGGCCCGGCCGGCGGCGACCAGGTGGTGCAGCAGGAACCAGCGCAGGTCGGTGTCGATGCCCAGCCCGGGCAGCTGCTCGGTGCCGCTCAGGAGCCGGCCCAGCAGCGAGAAGTGCTCGTCCGCGCAGGCGGCAGAGGACAGGGCGCGGACCAGCTGCAGCTGTGAGTCGGAGCCGGGGTCGGCACCGTGCACGAGCGCGAGCAGGCCGTCGGCGAACCGCCGCCGGATGAGGTCGCGTCGGTCCGGGTCGCTGTACAGCAGCACCGCGATGTTCGCCTGGGCGAGCAGCGTCCGGACCACGGAGCTGTCGGACTCGGTCGCGACCCCGCTGAGCACGAGCTCGACGTAGTCCTGGGTCGACATCTCCGCGTCGCGGGTCATGTCCCACGCGGCCGACCAGCACAGCGACCGGGGGAGGGTGTCGGTGATCCGGCCGATGGAGGTGCGCAGCGTCTCCAGCGAGCGCTCGTCCAGACGCACCTTGGCGTAGGTGAGGTCGTCGTCGTTGACCAGCACCAGGTCGGGCCGCCGGAGACCGACCAGGTCGGGCACCTCGGTCCGGGCGCCGACGGCGTCCAGCTCGACGCGGTGGGTGCGTACCAACCTGTCCCCTGTGCGTTCGTAGAGGCCCACCGCCAGCCGGTGCGAGCGCAGGGTGGGCCACGCTGCCGGGGCCGACTGCAGCACGGCGAACGACCGGAAGCTGCCGTCCTCACTCGTCTCGAAGTCGGCCCGCAACGTGTTGACGCCGGCGGTCTCCAGCCACTCGGCGGACCATGTCTTGAGGTCGCGTCCCGAGGTCTCCTCGAGCTTGCCCAGGAGGTCGGAGAGGGTGGTGCTGCCCCAGGCGAAGGCCCGGAAGTAGGCCTGGATGCCGGCCGTGAACTCGTCCCGGCCCACCCAGGCCGCCAGGAGCTTCAGGACGGCGGCGCCCTTGGCGTACGTGATGCCGTCGAAGTTGACCTCGACGTCCTCGAGGTCGTGGATCTCGGCGGCGATGGGATGGGTCGACGGCAGCTGGTCCTGCCGGTAGGCCCACGTCTTGTCGGTGTTGGCGAAGGTCGTCCACGCCGACGTCCACCGGGTGGCCTCGGCCGCGGCCAGGGTGCTGACCCACTCGGCGAACGACTCGTTGAGCCACAGGTCGTCCCACCACGTCATCGTCACGAGGTCGCCGAACCACATGTGGCCGAGCTCGTGCAGGATCGTCACCGCGCGTCGCTCGTAGGACACCTCGGGCACCCGGGAGCGGAAGACGTAGTCCTCGTTCAGCGTCACGCAGCCGGCGTTCTCCATCGCGCCGGAGTTGTACTCCGGGACGAAGAGCTGGTCGTACTTGCTGAACGGGTACGGCACGCCGAACATCGACTCGAAGTAGGCGAAGCCCTGGCGGGTCTCCTCCAGGATGACCTCGGCGTCGAGGTGCGGTGCCAGCGAGGAGCGGCAGAACACCGACATCGGGATCGCCCGGTCGCCGTCGCGGTACTCGCTGTCGACGCGGTGGTACGGCCCGGCGACGAGGGCCGTGACGTACGACGAGATGCGCGGCGTCGCCGCGAACCGCCAGGTCGCGTTGCCGAGCCCGGCCGGCTCCGGCGCCGGGGTCGGCTCGTTGGACACGACCTCCCAGTCGTCCGGGGCGGTCACCGTGAACGCGAAGGTCGCCTTGAGGTCGGGCTGCTCGAACACGGTGAAGACCCGGCGCGAGTCGGCGACCTGGAACTGCGTGTACAGGTAGACGGACTTGTCGACCGGGTCGACGAACCGGTGCAGCCCCTCGCCGGTGTGCATGTAGCGGCACTGCGCGCGGACGGTGAGCTCGTTGTCCGCCTCGAGCTGGTCGAGGTGGATCCGGGTCCCGTCGAAGACCGACCTGGGGTCGAGCGGTCGCCCGTTGAGCGTGACGGAGCGGACCTCGTCGGCCACCAGGTCGACGAAGGTCGCGGCCCCCGGCTCGGTGCACCCGAAGCGCACCGTCGTCGCCGAGGTGAAGGCGACCTCACCCTCGGTGAGGTCGAGCTCGACGTCGTACGAGGCCACCCGGACCAGCCGGCCCCTGGCCCGGGCCTCGTCTCGCGTGACGTTCATCCGGGCGGCAGCGCTGGGCACGACAGGTCTTCTTCCGTTCGCGGGGGGGAGCAAGGATTTTCGCACGCGGCGCGGCCACGACCGGACCGGGAATGCCGGTGTCGACCACCGGGTTGCCCGGATCGTGACCTCTCGCCCGCTTTCCTCGTCCGAATCGTCCGGGAACGCCCCGGCGACCGCCGACTTCTGGTTCGACCCGATCTGCCCGTGGGCCTGGATCGCGTCGCGGTGGATGCTCGAGGTCGAGCAGGTGCGCGACGTCGAGGTCCGCTGGCACGTGATGTCCCTGGCGTACCTCAACCAGGACCGGGACCTGCCGCCGGACTACCGGTCGCTCATGGACCAGGCCTGGGGCCCGGCCCGCGTGGTCACCGCCGCGGTGGCGGCCCACGGCGACCAGGTCGCCCTCCCGCTGTACACGGCGCTGGGGACCCGGTTCCACCACGAGCAGCGGCCCAAGGACCGGGGCACCGTCGAGGAGGCACTGACCGAGGCCGGCCTCCCGTCGGACCTCGCCGAGGCGATGTCGACCGACACCCACGACGAGGCGATGATCAAGTCGCACCACGCGGGCATGGACCAGGTCGGCTTCGAGGTCGGCACGCCGGTCGTCTCCGTGGAGGGCGTGGCGTTCTTCGGGCCGGTCGTGTCCCCTGTCCCGCGGGGCGAGGCGGCCGGCCGGCTCTGGGACGGGGTCCGGCTGGTCGCCGGCACCGACGGCTTCTTCGAGCTCAAGCGCTCCCGTACCCGGGACCCGATCTTCGACTGAGGCAAAGGGCTGGCGCCGGCCCCTCCCCGGGCGCAGGATGGGCCTGCGACGCGGAGGTGTGTCAGTGATCAACGTGCGACCGGGCTACTGGGACGTGGACAGCTGCTCGTGGCAGGGCGTGGACCCGGTCTACGTGGTTCCCCCGCTGCGGCACGCCGAGCACCCCCACGACCGTGCCTTCGGCGAGGTCGAGGTCCCCGAGCAGCGGGAGGACGAGATCGTCCTCGAGCCGGAGGCGCCGGCGAGCGCCTGAGGGCTGCTCAGGTCACGATCCGCATCGGCCGGCCGCGCTCGTCGCGGTCCGGCGCGGCGGGCAGCGAGCGTGCCGTGCCCGTCGCCCAGCGCAGCGCCGACCAGGCGACGGCGAGGGCGTCCAGCCCGTCGTCGCCGGCCGGCACGCCCGCCAGCCCGGGGAACGGCCCGGAGAGTGCGGCGACCCGTGCCTGGCGTCCGGCCGCGGACTTCTTGGTGGGCAGCACGCGGGTCCCGGACAGCTCCTGGAACGACAGCTCGGGGTGCACCTCGACCAGACGGGGGTCGTCGGCGTGGGCGTCGACGGCCCGCATCCCCGGTGTCAGGTGCCAGGTCTGCACGGACAGCCCGAGCCCCCCGGTCAGCTCGCGGTGCAGCCGGTTCGCCTCGGGGTAGGTGGTGGCCGCGAGCACGCCGCGCGGCGGCGCGAGGAACACCCGCGGGTGGGCCCGGCCCAGGAGCCGCTTGGCGAGCAGGTCGCACTCCCGGCGACCGGTGGCCGGCAGGCCGAGCGGCATGTCGACGCCGACGACGTCGACGTCCAGCGCGAGTGCCTCCGCCAGGTCGGGGAAGCGCAGCCAGCGCACCTCGCCGGCCTCGACCAGGGCGCCGGCCCAGCCGCCGCGGGCGCCGTCGAGTCCGAGTGCGCGCGTCACCCGGCGGCCCTGTCAGACTGCGCGCCATGCGCGTCCACCTCGGCTCCGACCACGCCGGCTTCGAGCTCAAGGCCCACCTGACCGAGCACCTGCGCGGGCTCGACTACGACGTCGTCGACCACGGGCCGGTCGAGTACGACCCGGTCGACGACTACCCCCCGTTCGTGCTGCGGGCGGCGGCCGCGGCCGTGAACGACTCCGGGAGCCTCGCCGTCGTGATCGGCGGCTCCGGCAACGGTGAGGCGATCGCCGCGAACAAGGTTCCCGGCGTGCGCTGCGCGCTCGCCTGGAACGACGACACCGCGGCCCTGGCCCGCGAGCACAACGACGCCAACGTGGTGTCGGTCGGTGCCCGCATGCACTCCCTCGACGAGGCGGCCCGGCTGGTCGAGCGGTTCGTGACCACGCCCTTCAGCGGTGACAGCCGGCACGTCCGCCGCATCGACATGATCGCGCGGTACGAGCAGACAGAGGAGCTCCCCGAGCTGCCAGGACCACCCGCGCTCGCCTAGCGGGCCCGGTGCCCACCCGACCCGGTGGGGTGACAGCCCGGTCTCAGGCGGGCTCAAGGACGAAGAAGAGGAAGCACAGGAACGACCGGCCTTCCTCCAGGTCGGGCGGGAGCAGCTCCGGGGGGGTGTCGGGCGCGGGAGGCGGTTCGCTGAGAGTCGTGAGGCGGAACCCGGCGGCGCCGAACGCATCCGTGACGGCGTGCAGCGGTCGGTGCCAGTAGGTCAGGACCGCACTCTGCCCGTCCATCGTGTAGTCCTCGGAGTACCTGGTGAGCGCGAAGTAGTCGGCATCGGGGTAGACGATCGCGTAGACGCTGGGGTGGATCACCGAGAGGATCAGGCGACCGCCCGGCTTGAGCACGCGGCGCAGCTCGGCCAGCGGACCGGCCCAGTCCTCCAGGTAGTGCAGGACCAGGGACGCGACGACGTCGTCGAACTCGGCGTCGGCGAACGGCAGGGGCGCGCCGAGGTCCGCGACGTGCAGGTCGGCGTCCTGCCCGAGCCGCCGGCGGGCCAGGTCGACCATGGCTGCGCTGGCGTCGAAGCCGGTGACGAGGGCACCTCTGGCCTGCAGCGCTGCCGACAGCGGACCGGAGCCGCACCCCGCGTCGAGGATCCGGCGGCCCGAGACGTCGCCGGCGAGGCGGAGCATCTCGGGTCGCTCGTAGTACGCGTTGAAGAGGTTGGACTCGTTCTCCGCCGCGTAGGCGTGCGCGAAGCCGTCGTAGTCGCTGGCTGTCATCGCGTCAGAACACCACCGGGCACCAGGCGGCGGGGGAATGGGCGAAGGCGTCGCTCGCCCCGCGCAGCGCAGGCCCGGGGCCGTGCACGCGCCCGGCCGCGGCCAGCTCCACGAGCGACGTGCTGCCCAGGTAGGCAGCTCCGAGTTCGCGGACGTCGAGTGAGAGGTCGGCCGGCTCGTCGGTGCGTGAGCAGGTCGCGCCGGCACCGTCGCCGCGCAGGTGCCAGCGCCCGGCGTTCCAGGGGCACGACGCGTCGGTGACCTCGAGCACGACGTCGACTGCGGCGGCATACGTACGCGCCGCGAGCGCGGCCCCGACGTCCACGAGGCGGACGTAGAGCGCGTCACCCGTCGACGGCTTCGCCAGGCGGGGGTTGCCCAGCCAGTGCAGCAGCGGGTCGTCCACCGGGATGTTCCACAGGGAGGTGCTGCCCATCAGGTCCAGGTCGAACAGGTAGCGGTACAGCGCGGCCAGGGCCGCGGGGTCGACAGCGAGGACCTCCCGCACCCCGACCTGGCCCTGGCCGAAGTCGGTGTCGAAGCTCTGCTTCGTGGCGTAGCGCGCGTAGCCCCGCACGCCGTCGTCGTCCTCGACCACGACGCAGCGCAGCTGCGACCTCCCCTCGCGCATCACCGGGAGGTCTCGGACCGCCCGTGCCCACCAACGCTCGTCCCGGGCGAACATGCCCGGCCGGGCGGCTCGCACCTGGTCGTAGACCCCAGCGGTCACCGCCCAGTCGTCCGCGCGGACCAGCCGCAGCCGCAGGGCGTCGTCGGTGGGCGTGTCCGGCAGCAGGGCCGACGCGTGGCGAGGCACGGTGCAGGACCAGTGTCGGCTCGCCAGGCCGTAGCCGTACCTGCCGTAGATGGGCGGCTCGGACGCCCAGAGCGCGGCCAGCGGCTCGCCGCCCTGCTCGTGCAGGGTGGTGAGCTGCGCCTTCATGAGCGACCTGAGCACGCCACGGCGCCGGTGGGTCGGCAGCACCCCCACCCAGCTCACCCCCGCGGTCGGTACCGTGCCGCCGGGAACGGTGAGCTGCAGCTGGTACGCGGTCGCGATCCCGACCAGCCGTCCCGCGGAGGCCTCGTCGTAGGCACCGAGGTCGCGGCCCGCGCCGAACAGGTGCTTCTCGGTCTCCAGCAGCTCGCCCGGCGTCGTGCTCCCGAAGGCGTGCGAGTCGATGTCGACGAACTCTGCCCAGTCGTCCGGGCCGAGGGCACGGACCGGCCAGGGTCCGGGGCGGGACGGCTCGGGGAGGCTCATGCGACACACCTACCAGACACCGATCGTTGCCAGCCACCGGGACCCTCCCCACCGGCCCGGGCCGCCGACGGGGTCCCCGACCCGACGTCGGTCGCCGGTCGCCCTCGCTAGGGTCCTCGCCATGGACGGCAAGCGGGTGGGCCGCCGCGGTGGGCACGCCCTCTGGTGGCGCGGGCGCACCTGGGTGCGCCGCCACGTCCTGCACTCCGACGGCTTCGCCCTGCTCGGCCTGTGCCTGGCCGCCGTCCTGCTGGCGGTGCTCTTCCTGGTCAACCGCATGTGGTTCCCGCTGTCGTCGCTGGCACTCGTGGTGCTCGCCGGGGGGTTCCTGCTCACCGTGCGCAGCCTGCTGCTCCTCGACCTCGTCGTCGCGACGGTCGTCGTGCTGGAGGTGGTCCATGCAACCGACCCACCGGTGTCGCCCGGCGCGATCCTGGTGGTGGCGGCCACCGCCGCGATCGTGCACCTGCTGGCCCGCTCACGGGGGCGGCTGGGGGTGCAGGGAACCCGCGGCGACTCGATGCTGGTCGACCTGCGCGACCGCCTGGTGGCCCAGGGCGAGATGCCCGAGCTGCCGGACGGCTGGTGTGCCGAGGTCGTGCTCCGCTCGGCCGGCGGGGCCTCGTTCTCCGGGGACTTCCTGGTCGCCACCCGCTCGGACGACGGATCGCAGCTGGAGGTCGCCCTGGTCGACGTCTCCGGCAAGGGGGTCGACGCCGGCTCGCGCGCCCTGCTGCTGTCCGGGGCGTTCGCCGGCCTGCTGGGCTCGGTCCCGCACGAGGAGTTCCTGCCGGCCACCAACCGCTACCTCATCCGGCAGCAGTGGGCCGAGGGCTTCGCCACCGTGGCCCACGTCATGATCGACCTCGGCTCGGGCGAGTACGTCGTCTCCGTCGCCGGGCACCCTCCCGCCGTGCAGTTCGCCGCCGGCTCCGGGCGCTGGCGGATGAGCGAGGACTGCGAGGGGCCGCTGCTCGGTGTGTTCGCCGACGCGGCGTTCGTCTCCGAGCGCGGCCGGCTGGACCGGGGGGACGCCCTTCTGCTGTTCACCGACGGCCTGATCGAGCGGCCCGGTCAGGACATCTCCGTAGGGATCGACCGGCTGCTGGGCGAGGCGGAGCGGCTGGTGACCGCGGGCTTCCGGCACGGCGCCAGGACGCTGATCGACCGGGTCGCGGCGGCAGTCAACGACGACCGTGCCGTGCTGATGGTGTGGCGCGAGTGAGCAGGCGTGCGACCAGGGAGTGGCACGGGGGTGACGGGATGACCAGGTACCTGGTCTCGTTCGACGACGGTGCAGTCTCGTTCGACGACGGCGCGATCACCCTCCCCGAGGAGGAGCTCCCCGCCGTGGGAGAGGCAGCGCACGGGTGGTCCGGCCGGAGTGGTGCATGGAGCGCGGGCCGGCAGGAGCAACCACCGGCAGCGCGGCGGCGCGCCGGGCTGGTACGTCGAGCTGGGAGAGCGGCTGGCCGCGGCCGACGACCGACGCCGCTCCCTGCTACGCGCCAGGGGCCGGACGCCTCCGAGGTGTCGGTGCCCGATGGCCTGTCTCGCCAGGCTCAGGCATACCGCTGCTGCGGGCGGCGATGACCCGTGACCACCGCGGTCACCACCGGGGAAGCCGACCGTCGTCTCAACCACCCGGAGGACCGGCCAAGCTCCGTGTCAGATAGCGCCCTTGGTCCCCCCGCTGAAGTGGTGACGGTGCTCGCCCGGGGTGGTGTTGAGCCGGCGGCGGAAGGTGCGGTTCATGGTTTCTGGGGTGCCGAATCCGCAGGTCTTGGCCACCTGTTCGATCGAGCTGTGCGTGGTCTCCAACAGGCGGCACGCGGACTCGAGACGGACCGCCTCGACGTGGTCGGCGGCGGTGGATCCGACTTCGGCCTTGAACACCCGGGTGAACTGGCGCTCTGACAGGTTGATCTGCCGGGCCAGGGCGGCTAGTGACAGGTCGGCGTCGAGGTTGTCGCGCAGCCAGGACAGCAGGTCGCGGACGGGCTCGGTGTCCGCGGCCTGGCCCGCCATCACGGCGGAGAACTGGGCTTGGCCGCCGGATCGCTGCAGGTAGACGACCAGGTGCCGGGCCACCGTGGCAGCGGCGCGGTGCCCGTGGTCGTCGGCGACCAGCGCGAGCGCGAGGTCGATGCCGGCGGTGACGCCCGCTGAGGTCCACACGTTCCCGTCGTGGACGTAGATCGCGTCGTGGTCCACGGTGATCTCGGAGTAGCTGGTGTCGAGCAGGTCGCACGCGGCCCAGTGGGTCGTGGCTCGCCGCCCGTCCAGCAGACCCGCCGCGGCGAGCACGAACGCGCCGGAGCACACGGAGGTGACGCGGCGGGCGCCACCGGCCAACCGGCGCACGTGGCGCAGCAGGAGGTCGTCGGCAGCCGCGGCGTACATGCCGGTACCGCCGGCGACCACCAACGTGTCGATGGGGGCACGCACCTCGGCAATGGAGGAGGAGGCGAACTCCAGTCCGCAGCTGGCGCGCACCGGCCCACCCCGAACGCTGACGACCTCGGTCCGGTAACGCACGCCCGGCACGAAGCGGGAGGCGCTGGAGAACACCTCCAGGGGCCCGGTGACGTCGAGGATCTGCGCCGAGTCGAACGTCACGATCACGACCCGAGGGGCGTTCACCAGGTGTCCATGCGCTGCAGCGTAGGCGCGTTGTCGATGGCTGGCATCGTCAACAACGTGTCCTTGTGACTGTCGGGCCACCGACCGCACGCTGACGTCATGAAGGTCGTGCACGGTCTCTACCCCGGGTTCACCGCCCTCGACGTGGTTGGCGCGTTCCAGGTGCTCGCGGCTGCGCCCGGTGTGCGCCCGGTGTTCGTGGCCCTGGAACCGGGGGCGGTCCTCGACGACAGCGGGCAGTTCCGCCGGCATCGGCCCTGACGTCGCCCAAGCGGTGCAGCTGTCCATCCAGTACGACCCCGAACCACCGTTCGACGCTGGGTCCCCAGCAAAGGCGCCCGCCCGGATCGGCGAGCTCGTGCATGCCTACTACGGACACAGGAGCGCACACATGTCGACCCCTCAGGTTCTGCTCGCCGGACCAACCACACAACTGCTCGCTGAGCCATCCCGACGGCCTGGACTCCGGCGACGACTGGCCTTGACCGTCCTCGCGGTGGTCGCCTTCGTTGCCGCTGTGCTTGTCCTCGGCCCGTTCGGACTGATTCCGTTCGGTCTGCTGCTCGCCTTCAGCACCGATTCCGACGAGGCGCTATCCAGGCGGTCGGTCAGGTTCACTCCGCGCAATCTCGGACTGGCTGCCGCCATGATGGCGCTCTCCGCCTGGTTCTGGCTGTGGCATCTCGAGCTGACGCCGTCGACGCTCGTGGCGATCGCCGGGGCGCTGATCGCCATGCCGCTCGCGCTCCAGGACTCCGCCGGCGACGCGGCTCGTGATCGCACTTTCGTGGTCACGAAGCGCAGCCTCATCCTGGCCATCTGGGGGCTGGTGACCTTCGTCTACCTCTACTACGACCGGGGGGTGTGGCCGTACGCAGCTGGCCGTGGTGTGTGTCGTCCTGCCTCTCGTGGTGGCAGCGTCGCGGGCGTGGGGCGCTCGCCGGGGGCGGATCGAGTTCGGGCTGCTGCGCCACCCGCTTCGCCGGGAGCTCCGGGCCCACCTGGTGCAGGGCCTGAACGTCTGGCTGTGCTGCGGGCTGCTCGGTGGGGTCGTGGCCGCCGGTGGCGTGCACTACGCACGAATCGGGTTCTCCTTGACCGGCGCCCAGTTCGACGTCGTGATCGCGGCCTTCGCCGCGGGCTTGGTCCTGCTGGCGGCGTTGGTGGTCGTCCCTCGCCGGCGCGTCTACCTGGCCACCAACGTGGTCGTGGCCCTGCTGTCGGGCTTCCTCGCCATCCAGCTCGTCCAGATATCGGCCCCGCCTACCGATGCGGTGGTGCTCGACTCACCACTGGCCGGGGAGTGGTTCGTGCTCAACGGGGGCCGCAGCGTCCTGCTCAACGGCCATTCCGCGAACGAGGGCAACGCTGTCGACTTCCTGCGACTGGGGGCGAACGGGCGAACCCACGCGGGCGGAAGTGGCGCCCCGCTGGCCGACTACGCCGGGCTTCGGGTCCCCGGTGCTGGCGCCGGCCGACGGACGCATCGTCGAGGTCACCGACGGCTACCCCGACAATCCCCCTGGCACCAACGGTGACCACGCCAACCACCTCGTGATGGACATCGGCGGCGGCCGCTACGTGTCGATGGCCCACCTCCAGCAGAACAGCGTCACGGTCCGGGTGGGAGACATCGTGCGCCGCGGTCAGCCGCTCGCCGCGGTCGGGAACAACGGCCACTCGAACGAGCCACACCTGCACCTGCAGGTCCAGGACTCCCCGGCAGGCGCGGACGCCGACCGCACCTACCCGATGCTGTTCCGCAACGCTCAGATCACCCGGGGCGGTGCCTGGCCGTGGGGCGACACCCGCGGACTTCGCACCGGCGACCTCCTCCGGGACCTCGGGCAGTGAGCACCGTGACGTCGAACCTGGTCGGGCGCCGCGGTTCACGGCGGGCGAGCCTGCTGTCGGCGGCGGTCTCGGTCGTCCTCCTGGCGGCGTGCAGTGCCGCTCCGGCCGACCCGCCCGCCCGGGCTGGGGATCTCTACCAGGTCGACGGCGAGACCGCGCACCTGCAGTGCCAGGGCGCCGGCTCTACGACCCTGGTGTTCCTCGGCGGCCAGGGGTTCACGACGGTGACCTGGGCCGGAATGCGCGCCGCCCTGGGACCTGGGGTCCGCACCTGCGCCTGGGACTATCCCGGCGTGGGCCATTCCACCGGCGCCCCGATGATGACCGCCGCCAGAGCCGCATCCTCGCTCCAGGGCACGCTGCGCGCCGCCAACGTGCCGCGCCCGGTGATCCTCGTCGGCCACAGCGTCGCCGGTCTCACCACCCGCCTCTTTGTCGGGGAGCACCCAGCCGACGTAGCCGGCGTCGTGCTCTTCGATCCCACTGTCGCCTCGTTCGCCCGCATGTTCGACGACAAGGAGTTCCGACCGGCATGGGACGGAGCGTTGAGCGCCATGCAGGTCGAGCAGGTGACCACGTGGCCTGACATCCCCTTCGAGATCCTCCGCCACGATCCCGCCGTCTACGCCACCGGCAAGGTGTGGAGCGCGACCGTGGAGGACCATTGGGGTGCCGAGCAGGTCGCCTTCGCCGCCCTCGCTCCGAAGGGCAAAGTCCGGGTCGTGCGGGGCTCCGGTCACAACATCCACCACGACGCCCAAGCCGTCTCGTTGGCTGCCGTCCGGAGGGTGCTGGGCGCAGCGGTCACCAGGCCTGACCCAGCCTGCGTTCCGGACGTTGTCGCTGGTCAAGGGCTGGAGCGGGTGACCGGGATCGAACCGGCATGGCCAGCTTGGAAGGCTGGGGCTCTGCCATTGAGCTACACCCGCGTGCGCCCCCTCGCGTTTTCGCGTGCGGGCGCCTGGCATCTAGGATGCCAGTAACGCTGCGGGGCGTAGCGTAGTGGCTAGCGCGCCTGCTTTGGGGGCAGGAGATCGGGAGTTCGAGTCTCCCCGCCCCGACCACCCGCCGCCGCGCAGGTCACTCTCTGCCGCGCGGTGCCCGCACCGTAAGCCGTCCGACCGTACGTGTCCGTATGCCCTGAGGAGCGCGCCGACCGTGAAGAGCGATCTCGAGACCCTGAACCCGACCCGGGTCAAGCTGACCGTGGAGGTCCCGTTCGAGGAGCTCAAGCCCAGCCTCGACGAGGCCTACCGCAAGATCGGGGCCCAGGTCACGATCCCCGGCTTCCGCAAGGGCAAGGTGCCGCCGCGGGTCATCGACCAGCGGTTCGGCCGGGGCATGGTGCTCGAGGAGGCCGTCAACGACGCCCTGCCGAAGTTCTACGGCGACGCCGTCGAGGCCAACGACGTCAAGGTCATCGGCCAGCCCGAGGTCGACGTCACCGACCTGGCGGACGGCCAGCACCTGCGGTTCACCGCGGAGGTCGACGTCCGCCCCGAGTTCGACCTGCCCGACTACGACGGGCTCCCCGTCACGGTCGACGACGCCGAGGTCGGCGACGCCGAGGTCGACGAGCAGCTCGACGGGCTGCGGGCCCGGTTCGCCACCCTGACCGGGGTCGACCGCCCCGTGGCCGACGGCGACTTCCTGTCCATCGACCTGTCCGCCACCGTCGCGGGCGAGGCGGTCGAGGACCTCACGGCCAAGGGCCTGAGCTACCAGGTCGGGGCCGGCGCCCTGCTCGAGGGCCTCGACGAGGCCGTCGTGGGGCTGTCGGCCGGCGAGTCGCGCGACTTCACCACCACGCTCGTCGGCGGTGACCACGCCGGCGCCGACGCCACGGTCACCGTCGTGGTCGTGTCGGTCAAGGAGCGCGAGCTGCCCCCGCTGGACGACGACTTCGCCCAGACCGCGAGCGAGTTCGACACGCTCACCGAGCTCAGGACCGACGTCCGCACCCGCCTCGAGCGGATGAAGAAGGTGCAGCAGGGCGTGCAGGCCCGCGACCGCGTCCTCGAGGCGCTGCTCGCCGCGGTCGACCTGCCGCTCCCCGAGAACGTCCTCAAGGCCGAGATCGACTCGCGCAACCACTCGCTGAGCCACCAGCTCGAGTCCGCCGGCATGACCAAGGCCGACTTCCTCGCCGCCGAAGGCCAGTCCGAGGAGGAGTTCGACGCCGAGATCCTCACGAGCACCCGCGACGCGATGACGGCCCAGTTCGTCCTCGAGAAGGTCGTCGAGAAGGAGCAGCTCTCGGTCGACGAGGCGGAGCTGACCCGGCACCTGGTCAACACCGCAGCCCGCTACGGCATGAGCCCCGACCAGTTCGCCCAGCAGGTCGTGCAGGCCGGCCAGGTGCCGATGCTGGTGAGCGAGGTGGTGCGGGGCAAGGCGCTGGCTCTCGTGCTCGAGCGCGCGAAGGTCACCGACGAGTCCGGCCGTGAGGTCGACCTCGAGTCGCTGCGCGAGGACCCGCCGGCGGACGACGCGTCCGCCGCCGAGGACCACACCGGTCACGATCACGACTGACCCCTGGCACCCGACCACCGTCGAAGGCCGGCCGCGCACGACTGCGGCCGGGCCCTCGGTGCGTCGGCGGTCGTCGGTGGGCCGTCCGGGTGGGCGCCGTGCGCCGTCAGCGAACACCCGCCGGGCGGGGACTTCTGTGTCCCGACCCCGCGTTAGTGTCGGCACCAGTGAACCGGTGGAGCACCGGTCGTGCCCGACCAGACGAGACAGGTGAGCCCGACGTGACGGACCAGACCAAGGGGCTGATCACCCCCGGCCTCGAGAGCCCGCAGGGGCGCTCCTCCCAGCCGCAGGGGATGGGCCTCGACGACCAGGTCTACAACCGCCTGCTGCGCGAGCGCATCATCTTCCTCGGCTCGGTCGTCGAGGACTCCAACGCCAACGCGATCTGCGCGCAGCTGCTGCTGCTGGCCGCCGACGACCCCGACAAGGACATCTGGCTCTACATCAACTCGCCCGGCGGCTCGGTCTCGGCCGGCATGGCGATCTACGACACGATGCAGTGGGTCACCAACGACGTCGCGACCGTCTCGATGGGGCTCGCGGCCTCGATGGGCCAGTTCCTGCTGTGCGCCGGTGCCCCCGGAAAGCGCTACGCGCTGCCGCACTCGCGGATCATGATGCACCAGCCGTCCGGTGGCCTCGGCGGCACGGCCTCCGACATCCGGATCCAGGCCGAGCAGATGCTCTACACCAAGGCCAAGATGGCCGAGCTCATCGCGCAGCACACCGGCCAGACCACCGAGACGATCGAGGCCGACTCGGACCGCGACCGCTGGTTCACCGCGGACGAGGCCCGCGAGTACGGCATGGTCGACCAGGTCGTCTCCAGCGCCGGTCAGGTCGCCGGGGCAGGTGGCACGGCATGAGCGCCACCTTCCCCCCGTCCGGCGGCCCGCGAGGAGATCGAGCCCAGATGAGCACCGCGTACCAGCCCAGCTCCCGCTACGTCCTGCCCCAGATGGAGGAGCGCACGTCGTACGGCTTCAAGCGGATGGACCCGTACAACAAGCTGTTCGAGGAGCGCATCATCTTCCTCGGCACCCAGATCGACGACGTGTCCGCCAACGACGTGATGGCCCAGCTGCTCACGCTGGAGTCGATGGACCCCGACCGCGACATCTCCATCTACATCAACTCGCCCGGCGGCTCGTTCACCGCCCTGACGGCGATCTACGACACGATGAAGTTCGTCCGGCCGGAGATCCAGACCACCTGCCTCGGGCAGGCGGCCTCAGCGGCGGCGATCATCCTGGCGGCCGGCACGCCCGGGAAGCGTTTCGCGCTCGCCAACTCGCGGATCCTCATCCACCAGCCCTCGACCGAGGGCGGGGGCCAGGCCTCCGACGTCGAGATCCAGGCCCGCGAGATCCTGCGCATGCGCAAGCTGCTCGAGTCGATGCTGGCCGAGCACAGCAACCGCAGCGTGGAGCAGGTGGAGAAGGACATCGAGCGCGACAAGATCCTCACGGCCCAGGAGGCCGTCGAGTACGGCCTCGTCGACCGGGTCCTCACCACCCGCGGCACCTAGCGCCGGGCGTCCCGCGGCGGCCCCGGCCGGCCGCGGGGCGCGACGCGCCGGTCCGTGCCGACCCGGCGCGGAATGGAGGCGCTGGCGGCCCCGCCGGGGTACCGTCGTGGCACACAGGACCCGGTCGGGCGACCGGGCTGGCAGAGGGGAACTTCCGCGTGGCGCGCATCGGTGACGGTGGTGACCTGCTCAAGTGCTCCTTCTGCGGGAAGAGCCAGAAGCAGGTCAAGAAGCTGATCGCCGGCCCCGGCGTCTACATCTGCGACGAGTGCATCGACCTCTGCAACGAGATCATCGAGGAGGAGCTCTCGGAGAGCTCGGACCTCAAGTGGGACGAGCTGCCCAAGCCGATGGAGATCTGCGAGTTCCTCGACTCGTACGTCGTCGGCCAGGACGTCGCGAAGAAGGCTCTCGCCGTCGCCGTCTACAACCACTACAAGCGGGTGCAGGCCGGCGAGTCCGGCAAGCCGGGCCGTGACGACCACGTCGAGCTCGCCAAGTCCAACATCCTGCTCATCGGTCCGACCGGCTGCGGCAAGACGCACCTGGCCCAGACCCTCGCCCGGATGCTCAACGTGCCCTTCGCCATCGCCGACGCGACGGCGCTCACCGAGGCCGGCTACGTCGGCGAGGACGTCGAGAACATCCTGCTGAAGCTGATCCAGGCCGCCGACTACGACGTCAAGAAGGCCGAGACCGGCATCATCTACATCGACGAGGTCGACAAGATCGCCCGCAAGAGCGAGAACCCGTCGATCACCCGCGACGTGTCCGGCGAGGGGGTCCAGCAGGCGCTGCTGAAGATCCTCGAGGGCACCACCGCGTCGGTGCCCCCGCAGGGCGGGCGCAAGCACCCGCACCAGGAGTTCATCCAGATCGACACGACGAACGTGCTGTTCATCGTGGGCGGGGCCTTCTCCGGGCTGGAGAAGCTCATCGAGAGCCGGATCGGCCGCAAGGGCCTCGGCTTCGGCGCCACGCTGCACTCCAAGGCCGACCGCGAGAGCACCGACGTCTTCGGCGAGGTGCTCCCGGAGGACCTGCTCAAGTTCGGCATGATCCCGGAGTTCGTCGGCCGGCTGCCGGTGATCACCAGCGTGCGGCACCTCGACCAGGAGGCGCTGGTGCGCATCCTCAACGAGCCGCGCAACGCCCTGGTCAAGCAGTACGAGAAGCTGTTCGAGCTCGACGGCGTCGAGCTCGAGTTCACCGACGACGCGCTCGAGGCGGTGGCCGACCAGGCGATCCTGCGCGGCACCGGCGCCCGCGGCCTGCGGGCGATCATGGAAGAGGTCCTGCTCTCCGTGATGTACGAGGTGCCCTCGCGCAAGGACGTCGCCAAGGTGGTCATCACCGGTGAGGTCGTGCTCGAGCACGTCAACCCCACGCTGGTGCCGCGCGAGACCAAGCGCGAGCGCCGCGAGAAGTCCGCCTGACCTCTCTCACTGGGTGTGTCCCTATCGGCACCGCCCGCGTGCGTGGCAGCGTTCACCGGACTCGCCCGATGCGATCGGACGGCTGCGAGCGCCGCAGTGGTTCGATGCAGCTGCGACGCCGCTCAGTACCGTGTTCTGTCGTGACCCTGAACAGCAGCGAGTCGATCGAGGAGGTCCCGGATCTCGGTCCGCCGCCGCAGCGGCTGTCAGTCGATGCCGAGACGGTGGGGCGCCTCGTCGCCGAGCAGTTCCCCCAGTGGTCGCAGCGGCCCATCAGTCCGGTCGAGAGACCCGGGTGGGACAACGTCAGCTTCCACCTCGGAGACGACATGCTCGTCCGGCTTCCCAGCGCGGCGGAGTACGCGCTTGCGGTGGACAAGGAGCACCGCTGGCTCCCAGAGCTGAGGGGCCAACTTCCCGTGCCCATCCCCGTCCCGCGGGGTCTGGGCCGGCCCGGCGCCGGGTACCCCTTCCCGTGGTCCGTCTACGGCTGGCTCCCCGGGGAAACAGCCGACGTGGCCACGAACATCGACCCGACAGGAATGGCCGAGGACGTAGCCAGCTTCCTCGAGGCCTTGCAGCGCATCAGCGTGACCGGCGGCCCACAGCCCGGCGTCCACAACTGGTTTCGCGGTGCCACGTTGCGGACCTTCGACTCGACGGCACGTACCGCCCTCGCAGAACTGGACGGTCACCTCGACGCCGACCTGGCCACCGCCGCTTGGGACGATGCTCTGACGGCCCAGTGGGACGGGGTGGACGTCTGGTTCCATGGCGACCTTGCGCCCGGAAACCTTCTCGTCGAAGGCGGAAGACTCGCCGCAGTCATCGACTTCGGCACCTGCGGCGTCGGCGATCCGTCCTGCGATCTCGCCATCGCTTGGACGCTCCTAACCCGCCCCGGCCGTCAGCATCTGCGAGAACGACTCGACATCGACGACTCGACCTGGGCACGAGGACGGGGATGGGCCCTCTGGAAGTGGTTGCGCCAGCTCGTCAGCGCGCTGGGGGACCATGACGAGCCCGCGAGAGCCCAGGCGCGCCTCATCGTCGACTCGATCCTTGACGACCACCTGGCCACCCCGTGACCGGGCAGGCGCACAGTGACCACGAGTGACCGCACATCGGGTGCTCCACTGATGCCGTGCCGACGAGCGCTGGCCGAGCAGGAGGGAACACACCTTCTCAGAGGGTGACCGTGGCGCCCAGCGGCCGGTCGGAGGGCGTGAAGACCAGCTCGGCGACCCGCCCGGTGGCCGCCAGGTCGGCGCGCGCCAGCTCGACCCGGGCGACCGCCTCGGCCGGGCCGGTGACGGCGGCCGCCGCCACCTCGGTGCGCATCGAGGTCTTGGCCTCCGACTTCGCCTTGCGGATCGCCCCGAGCACCACCGAGGCGTCCTCGAGCAGCCGGGAGTCCGCGCCGCCGGCGAGCTCGGCCAGCCGCTCGGCGTCGGGCCAGCCCGCGCGGTGCACGGACCCCTCCTGCCACCAGGACCAGACCTCCTCGGTGACGAACGGCAGGAACGGCGCGAACAGCCGCAGCTGCACGGAGAGCGCCGCCGCCAGCGTCGCCTTCGCCGAGCCGGCCGCCTCGGCGCCGCGCCCGCCGTACGCCCTGTCCTTCACCAGCTCGAGGTAGTCGTCGCAGAAGGTCCAGAAGAACGTCTCGGACGCCTCGAGCGCCGCGGTGTAGTTGAACGCCTCGAGCTCGTCGGTGGCCTGCCGGACCACCCCGCCGAGGGCGGCGAGCAGCGACCGGTCCAGCGGGTCGGTGACCGCGGCCGGGTCCTCGACCGCGCCGAGCTGGAGGGCGAACTTGCTGGCGTTGAGGATCTTGATGGCCAGCCGCCGGCCGATCTTCATCTGGGCCTCGTCGAAGGGGCTGTCGGTGCCCGGCCGGGCACCGGCGGCCCGCCAGCGCACGGCGTCCGGCCCGTAGGTGTCCAGGATCGCCAGCGGGTCGACGACGTTGCCCTTGGACTTCGACATCTTCTGCCGCTTGGGGTCGGCGACGATGCCCGAGACGGCGGCGGTGCGCCAGGGCAGCCCGCCGACCTCGTAGTGGCTGCGGACGACGGTGGCGAACAGCCAGGTGCGGATGATCTCGTGCGCCTGCGGCCGCATGTCCATCGGGAAGGTGCGGGCGAACAGGTCCGGGTCCCGCTCCCAGCCGCAGACGATCAGCGGGGACAGCGAGGAGGTGGCCCAGGTGTCCATGACGTCCGGGTCGCGGGTGAAGCCACCCGGCTGGTCGCGCTGGTCCTCGGTGTACCCGGCGGGCGCCTGCGACGCCGGGTCGACGGGCAGGTCGTCCTCGGCCGGCAGCAGCGGGTGGTCGTGGTCGACCTCACCGTCGTCGGTGAGCGGGTACCAGACGGGGAACGGCACGCCCGAGAACCGCTGGCGGCTGATCAGCCAGTCGCCGTTGAGCCCGCCCACCCAGTTGTCGTAGCGCTGCTTCATGAAGCCCGGGACCCACTCGAGCTCCCGGCCCCGGGCCAGGAAGGTCTCGCGCAGGTCGTCGTCGCGCCCGCCGTTGCGGATGTACCACTGGCGGCTGGTGACGATCTCGAGCGGCTTGTCACCGTTCTCGTAGAAGTTGGCCATCCGCTGGGTCGGGGTGGGCTCGCCGTCGAGGTCGCCGTTGTCCCGCAGCGCGGCGACGACGGCCTCGCGGGCCGAGAACGTCGTCTTGCCGGCCAGCCCGGCGTACACCGAGGCCGCCGGCTGGTGGGCCAGCCACGGGGGTGTCTCGCGCGCCAGTCGGCCGTCGCGCCCGACGACCGAGCGCACCGGCAGGTCGAGCTCGCGCCACCACACCACGTCGGTCAGGTCGCCGAAGGTGCAGACCATCGCGATGCCGGCGCCCTTGTCCGGCTCGGCGGCATGGTGGGCCAGCACGGGGATCTCGACGTCGAAGAGCGGGGAGCGCACGGTGGTGCCGAACATCGGCTGGTAGCGCTCGTCGTCGGGGTGGGCGACCAGGGCGACCACGGCGGGGATCAGCTCGGGCCGCGTGGTCTCGATGTGGACCGGGCCGCGGTCGGAGTGGAAGGCGACCCGGTGGAAGTGGCCGGGATACTCCCGCGCCTCCAGCTCGGCCTGCGCCACGGCGGTCTGGTAGGTCACGTCCCAGAGGCCGGGCGCCTCCGCCTGGTACGCCTCGCCGCGAGCCAGGTTGCGCAGGAACGCCCGCTGCGCAGCCGTGATGGCGGTGGGGCTGATCGTCGTGTACTTCTGCGTCCAGTCCACCGAGAGACCGAGCCGGCGCCACAGCGACTCGTAGATGACCTCGGTCTCCTCCGACCACCGCTCGCAGAGCTCGACGAAGTTGCGCCGCGAGATCGGCACCTGCCGCTTGGCGTCCGGCTTGTCGGGCGGGCTGAAGTCGGGGTCGTAGGGCAGCGTCGGGTCCACCCGGACGCCGAAGTCGATCTGCACCCGCCGCTCGGTGGGCAGGCCGTTGTCGTCCCAGCCCATCGGGTAGAACACCTCGCGCCCGCGCATCCGCTGGAACCGGGCCACGATGTCGGTGTGGGTGTAGGAGAAGACGTGGCCGACGTGCAGGGTGCCGCTCACGGTCGGCGGCGGCGTGTCGATCGAGAAGACCTGCTCACGGGTCCTGGTCCGGTCGAACAGGTAGGTGCCCTGCTCCTGCCAGACCCGCGCCCAGCGCTCGTCGAGCCCGTCGACGGTCGGCTTGTCGGGCACCGAGGCCGGGGCGGCGGGAGCCTGGGTCTGCTGGTCCATGGCCGAAATCCTACGGGCGGGCCGACCACGTCCCGCGCCACAGCGCCCGGCCTCGGGCTCGCGGCACCGCGTCCCTAGACTCGCGACGTGAGCAGCGCCGACGACCCTGCCCTGTCGGCCCGGCTCGCCGTCGTCGAGCAGGAGATCCTCGCCCGGGCCCCCGAGCACGACATCGACCCCACGCTCGACCGGGTACGCGAGCTGCTCGACCTGCTGGGGAGCCCGCAGACCTCGGCGCCGGTGGTGCAGGTCGCCGGCACCAACGGCAAGACCTCGACCGCCCGGATGATCGACACCCTGCTGGGCGAGTTCGGGCTGCGCACCGGCCGGTTCACCAGCCCGCACCTCGAGTCGATGCGCGAGCGCATCGCCTTCGACGGGTGCCCGATCGACCCGGAGCGCTTCGTCGCGGCGTACGACGACGTGGCGCCCTATCTCGACCTGGTGGACTCCCGGCAGCGCCATCGACTGTCGTTCTTCGAGGTCCTGACCGCCATGGCCTTCGCCTCCTTCGCCGACGCCCCGGTCGACGTGGCCGTCGTCGAGGTCGGCCTCGGCGGCACCTGGGACAGCACCAACGTCGCGGACGCGCAGGTCGCGGTCGTCACGCCGATCGGCGTGGACCACACCCGCTGGCTCGGGCACACGGTCGAGGAGATCGCCAGTGCGAAGGCGGGCATCCTCAAGCCGGGCTCCTACGGTGTGCTCGCCCAGCAGCCGGTCGAGGCGGCCGAGGTGCTGCTGCGGCGCTCGGTCGAGGTCGACGCGATCGTGGCGCGCGAGGGCCTGGAGTTCGGGGTCATGTCCCGCGTCGGTGGCGGTCGGCGGCCAGCTGCTCACGCTGCGCGGCCTGGCGGGGGAGTACGCCGACGTGTTCCTGCCGCTGCACGGCGCCCACCAGGCCCACAACGCGGTCGTCGCCCTGGCCGCGGTCGAGGCCTTCCTCGGCGGCGCGACGGGGGAGCGGGGCCGGCTGGACGTCGACGTGGTGCGCTCCGGCTTCGCCTCGGCCACCTCGCCCGGGCGGCTGGAGGTGGTGCGCAGCTCGCCGACGGTCGTCCTCGACGCCGCGCACAACCCCTCGGGCGCCCGGGCCACCGCCGCCGCACTGGAGGAGTCCTTCGGCTTCACCCGGCTGGTGGGCGTCTTCGGTGCGATGGCCGACAAGGACGTCCGCGGCGTGCTCGAGGCCTTCGAACCGGTCCTCTCCGAGGTGGTGGTGACCGAGTCGGCGAGCGACCGGGCCATGCCGGCCGACGAGCTCGCGGCCGTCGCGGTGGAGGTCTTCGGCCAGGACCGCGTCGAGGTCACACCCCGTCTCGACGACGCGCTGGACTCGGCCGTCACGCTGGCCGAGGAGGACGGCGACCTCGCCGGTGCGGGCGTGCTGGTCACCGGCTCGATCGTCACGGTCGGTGAGGCCAGGACCCTGCTCGGCAGGCGCCGCCGGTGAGGGGCATCGCCGCCGCGGTCCTCGTGTTCGAGGGCATGGTGATCTTCTTCGCCACGCTCGTCGCGCTGGACCTCACCGACGTCGACCACGCGACGCTGTGGGTGGTGGGCGGCGGCGGCGCGGTGCTGTGCCTGCTGCTCGCCGGCCTGCTGCGCCACCGGTGGGTCTACGCCGTGGCCTCCGGCCTGCAGGTGGCGCTGGTGGCCACCGGGCTGGTCGTGCCGGTGATGTTCTTCCTCGGCCTGCTCTTCGGCGGCCTGTGGTTCCTCGCCCTGTACCTGGGCCGCAAGGTCGAGCGCCTCGAGGCCGACCGCGCCGCCCCGGCCGCCCCCACCACCCCCGACGACGACCCCGGCCGTTGATCACGCTCACGTGGCCGGCCGCCGCCGCAGGTGGTGAGTACGCCACGTACGGCGGGTGGTGACCACGTCCACGTGATCAACGGGCGGGAGCACCGATAGGGTCGGTGCCCGTGACCGAGCGCACCCTAGTCCTGATCAAGCCCGACGCCGTACGACGCGGCCTGGTCGGGGAGGTGCTCGGCCGGTTCGAGCGCAAGGGCCTGCGGGTCGTGGCGATGGACCAGCGCACGGTCGACGGCGAGACGGCCGACCGGCACTACGCCGAGCACGTCGAGCGCGACTTCTACCCGCCGCTGCGCGAGTTCGTCACCAGCGGCCCGCTGGTCGCCATGGTCCTCGAGGGCGACGAGGCGATCGCGGTCGTCCGGGGGCTCAACGGGGCGACCGACGGGCGGGCGGCGGCGGCCGGGACCATCCGCGGCGACCTGTCGCTGTCCAACCGCGAGAACCTCGTCCACGCCTCGGACTCACCGGAGTCCGCGGCCCGCGAGATCGCGATCTTCTTCCCCGCCCTCTGAGGGCGCGCGACTTTTCCAACCTGTGACCAGGATCGCGGGCCGAATGGCCGCGCGGCGTCAGGTCGGGCCGCGCGGCCGCCGATAGAGTCGAGCAGGCGCGACGCACCACCGACTGTTTCGCACGGGAAGGCCCCTCTCCATGGGTAACAACTTGTCCTTCATCGGCCGCGACATGGCCGTCGACCTGGGGACGGCCAACACGCTGGTCTACGTCCGCGGGAAGGGGATCGTCCTCAACGAGCCCTCCGTGGTCGCCATCAACACCAACACCGGCGGCATCCTCGCCGTCGGCGCCGAGGCGAAGAAGATGATCGGCCGGACCCCCGGCAACATCGTGGCGATCCGGCCGCTCAAGGACGGTGTCATCGCCGACTTCGACACCACCGAGCGGATGCTGCGCTACTTCATCCAGAAGGTCCACCGGCGGCGCCACCTCGCCAAGCCGCGCATCGTCGTGTGCGTGCCCAGCGGCATCACCGGGGTCGAGCAGCGGGCGGTCAAGGACGCCGGCTACGCCGCCGGCGCCCGCAAGGTCTACATCATCGAGGAGCCGATGGCCGCCGCCATCGGCGCCGGGCTGCCCGTGCACGAGCCCACCGGCAACATGGTGGTCGACATCGGCGGCGGGACCACCGAGGTCGCGGTCATCTCCCTCGGGGGCATCGTCACCAGCCAGTCGATCCGCACCGGCGGCGACGAGCTCGACCAGGCGATCATCACGTACGTGAAGAAGGAGTACTCGCTGATGCTCGGCGAGCGCACGTCCGAGGAGATCAAGATGGCGATCGGGTCCGCCTTCCCGTCGCCCGACGAGCCGCACGCCGAGATCCGCGGTCGCGACCTGGTGTCCGGGCTCCCGAAGACGATCGTCGTGAGCGCCGAGGAGATCCGCAAGGCGATCGAGGAGCCCGTCAACTCCATCGTCGACGCGGTCAAGACGACGCTGGACAAGTGCCCGCCCGAGCTGTCCGGCGACATCATGGACCGGGGCATCGTCATCACCGGCGGGGGTGCGCTGCTCAAGGGCCTCGACGAGCGGCTCCGCCACGAGACCGGCATGCCCATCCACCTCACCGATCGCCCGCTCGACTCGGTGGCCATGGGGTCGGGCAAGTGCGTGGAGGAGTTCGAGGCCCTGCAGCAGGTCCTCATCTCCGAGCCGCGGCACTAGTCGTCGCCCAGGTGGCCCGGGCCCCGGCGACGGACGAGCGGAGAAGGAGCGCGACCGGAGTGATCTCGGCGACCCGCCTCCACGGCCAGGCATGAACGACAGCCGGCGCACCCGCGTGCTGCTGGCGCTGCTGCTGGTCACCTCGGTGAGTTTGATCACCATCGACTACCGCGGCGGGGACGACTCACCCCTCGACGGCGTGCGCTCGGCCGCGGCCACGGTGTTCGGGCCGGTCGAGCGCGTCGCCGCGGCGATCGTCAGCCCGGTGGGCGACGCCGTCGAGGGGCTCGGCGGCCTGGGTGACGGCACCGCGGAGGCCGCGCGGCTCGCCGAGCGCAACCAGGAGCTGCGCCGCCGACTGCGCTCCGGAGCCCTCGACCGGGCCCGGGCGGACCGGCTCGACGACCTGCTGTCGGTCGCCGGCGCCGGCCGCTACCGGATCGTGCCGGCGCGGGTCATCGCGGTCGGCGCGGCCCAGAGCTTCTCCTGGACCGTCACGCTGGACGCGGGCAGCCGCGACGGCATCGCCCCGGACATGACCGTGCTCGACGGCGACGGCCTCGTGGGCCGGGTCAAGACGGTCGGCCCCGCGACCTCGACCGTCCTGCTCGCGGTCGACCCGGAGTCCTCGGTCGGCGTCCGGCTCGAGGGGTCACTGGAGGTCGGCTTCACCACCGGGCAGGGCATCGGCGACGGCGGCGACCTGGACCTGCGCCTGCTCGACGGCCAGTCCGGCGTCGCGCCGGGGGACCGGCTGGTGACCTTCGGCTCGCAGGGCAACGCGCCGTACGTGCCCGGTGTCCCCGTGGGGCGGGTGGTGACGGTCAGCGGGTCACCCGGCTCGCAGACCCGGACCGCGGTCGTGTCCCCCTACGTGGACTTCTCCGCGCTCGACCTGGTGGGCGTCGTGGTCGAGCCGCCGCGCAAGGACCCCCGTGACTCGGTTCTCCCACCGCGCCCGTCGGCCACGCCGACCCCGACGGTCACCGTGACCGTCACCGCGACCCCGAAGGCCGGAGGACGCTGATGCCCCCGGCCCGCGTCCTGCTCGCCGCGCTGCTCGTCCTGGTCGCGCTCGCCGTGCAGGTCACGCTGCTGTCGCGGCTGCCGCTGCCCGGTGCCACGCCGGACCTCGTCCTGCTCGTCGTCGTCTCGCTCGCCCTCGCCCACGGGCCGGGGTTCGGCCTGGGGGTGGGGTTCGCCGCCGGACTGGCCGCGGACCTCGTCCCCCCGGCCGACCACGAGGTGGGCCGCTGGGCCCTGGTGCTCACGCTGATCGGCTACCTGGCCGGGGCCGCCCGCGGCGAGACCCGGCGGTCCGCGTTCGTCCCGCTGGCGGTGGTCGCGGCGGCGGGCGCGGGCTCGGTGCTGCTCTACGCCGGCCTCGGCGCGCTGATGGACGACCCGAACATCACCGCGGGCGCCGTCGTCGACCTGCTGCCCACCGCCGTGCTCTACGACGTCGTCCTCAGCGCCTTCGTGGTGCCCGCCGTGCTCGGGCTGGCCCGCCGGGTCGAGGCCGACCAGGCGGCCTTCGCGGAGATCGTCCGATGACGGGGGCACCATGAGCGAGCGGAGCCGGTTGCGGCTGGTGGTGCTGCAGGTGCTGATCCTGTCGCTGCTCGGGACCCTGCTCGGCAGGCTCTGGTACCTCCAGGTCGTCGCGTCGGAGAACTACCGCTCGGCTGCGGCCGAGAACGGCACCCGGGCGATCGTCACACCGGCGGCCCGCGGGATGATCCTCGACTCCCGCGGCCGGCCGCTGGCCCGCAACCGCACCGCGCTCGTCGTCTCGATCAGCAGGACGGCGATGCTGCGTCAGCGCGACGGCGGTCGCGAGCTGGTCGGCAAGGTGGCCGCGGTGATCGGCGAGCCGTTCGACCAGGTCTGGGAGCGCACCCGGCTGTGCGGAAGCGAGGGGGCGCCACCGGCGCCCCGCTGCTTCAACGGCTCGCCGTACCAGCCGATCCCGGTGACCGACGAGGCCAGCACCGCCATGGCCCTGCAGATCATGGAGCGTCGCGAGGACTTCCCCGGCGTCTCGGCGGAGCTCACGTCGGTGCGCGAGTACCCGCAGCCGCTGGGTGCCAACGCGGCGCACGAGCTCGGCTACCTCGGCCCGGTCACCGACGAGGAGCTCGCAGCCCGCGCGGAGCAGCAGGCGCGGCCCGGGAGCAGGACCGCCACGGTGCTGCAGCGCACGGACCTGATCGGGCGGGCCGGGCTGGAGCGTGAGTACGACGACGACCTGCGCGGGCGGCCCGGCGTGAAGACGCTGACGGTCGACCACCGCGGTGGTGTCAGCGGGGTGCTGTCGGAGACCCTGCCGGCGGCGGGCAACCACCTCGTCACCACGATCGACGCCGAGGTCCAGGCCGAGGCCGAGAAGCAGCTGAAGGCGGCCATCCTCCGCGCGCGCAACACCGGCGACATCAACAAGGGCTACGCCACCAAGCTCAAGGCCGACTCCGGCGCCGTCGTCGTCATGGACGTGCGGACGGGTGGCATCGTCGCGATGGCGAGCTGGCCGACGTACGACCCGAACATCTGGGTCGGCGGCATCAGCGGCAAGGACTACAAGTCGATCACCAGCCGGAAGCGGAACTACCCGAACCAGTCGCGCGCCTTCCAGGGCGAGTTCGCGCCGGCGTCGACCTTCAAGGCGGTCACCCTGCCGGCCGCGGTCGCGGCGGGCTACCCGGTGAGCGGGTCGTACGACTGTCCGTCGTCGTACTCGATCGGCGGCGCGCCCAAGCGCAACTACGAGTCGCAGGGCTACGGCACCATCTCGATGCTGCGCGCCATCCAGGTGTCCTGCGACACCGTGTTCTACAAGTTCGCCTACGAGACCTGGCTGAAGATGGGCGGGCTGACCCCGCGGAAGAAGGCCAAGGACCCGTTCACCGAGATGGCCAAGGCGTTCGGGCTCGGTCGCACCACCGGGCTCGACCTGCCCAGCGAGGCCGACGGGCGGATCGCCGACCGGGCCTGGAAGCAGGCCTACTGGAAGGCGACCAAGGACTTCTACTGTGCCAAGGCGAAGTCGGGCTACCCCGAGGTCGCGAAGAGCGACCCCAGACGGGCCGCGTACCTGCTGCAGCTGTCGAAGGAGAACTGCGCCGACGGCTGGGCCTATCGCGGCGGCGACGCGGCCAACTTCGCGATCGGGCAGGGCGACACCACCACCACGCCACTGCAGATGGCGAGGGTGTACGCCGCCGTCGCCAACGGGGGAACCCTCGTCACGCCGCACGTCGGCAGCGCGATCATGACCCCCGAGGGCGATCTGGTGCGCCGGATCGCGCCGGAGCCGGCGGGCCGGGTCCCGGTCAGCAGGGCCACGCTGACCTGGCTCCGGAACGCGCTGCGGACCGTCACCGAGAGCGGCACCGGCTACGGGCCGTTCTTCCGCGCCGGGTTCCCCCTGGACAAGCTGCCGGTGGCGACGAAGACGGGCACGGGTGAGGTCTACGGCAAGCAGACGACGTCGTGGTTCGCGTCGTTCGCGCCGGCCACCAAGAAGCCGCAGTACGCGGTGGTGATGATGGTCAGCCAGGGCGGCACCGGGTCCGGGATCTCCGGGCCGTCGGTCGCCGAGCTGTACAAGACGCTGTTCGGGGTGCAGGGGCGCTCCGTGCGGCCGGACCGCGCCTCGCCGCCCGGGGGGCACCCGACGACGGCGCTGCCCGAGGTGCGCGCCGACGGCACCGTGGTGTCACCGGAGACCCGGGCGCCGGGCCCCGGGAGCGGCGGATGAGCGTCGGATACCGCCCCGCGCCCTACACGGTCCCGCCTCCCGGCCGCGGCTCGCGCCTGCTGCGCCGTGACGCCGCCCTGCGACGGATCGACTGGACGCTGCTCGTCTCGGTGCTCGCGCTGTGCGCGATCGGCGGGGCGCTCGTGTGGTCCGCCACGAGGCAGGCGGCGCTCGACTCCGGCGGCGACCCGACGGCCTTTGTGAAGAAGCACGTGCTCAACGTCGTGATCGGCCTGGTCCTCGCCGTGGTCGCCTCCGTGGTCGACTACCGGATGCTGCGGGCCTACGCCCCGGTCGTCTACCTGCTCTCGCTGGTCGGTCTCACGGCCGTCCTGTCGCCGCTGGGCTCGACGATCAACGGCTCGCACTCGTGGATCGTGCTGCCGGCCGGCTTCTCGATCCAGCCCTCCGAGCTGGCGAAGGTCGCCCTGGTCGTGGGCATGGCGATGCTCCTGTCCGAGAAGCGCGACGCCGAGGACACCCCGCGCGACGTGGACGTCCTGCTGGCCCTCGCCCTCGCCGCCGTCCCGCTCGGGCTGGTCATGCTCCAGCCCGACCTCGGCACCGCTCTCGTGGTCTGCGCGACGGTCCTCGGCGTGATCGCGGTCTCCGGGGCCCCGCTGCGCTGGGTCGTCGGCCTGGTGTCCGGGGCGCTCCTCATGGCCGTCGTCGCGGTCCAGGCGGGCCTGCTGGAGGACTACCAGCTCGACCGGTTCCGCGCCTTCTACGACCCGACGGCCGACCCCAAGGGCGCGGGCTACAACGTGCGGCAGGCCCAGATCGCGATCGGCTCCGGCGGATTCGACGGGCAGGGCCTGTTCCAGGGCGCCCAGACCCAGGGCCAGTTCGTGCCCGCGCAGCAGACCGACTTCATCTTCACGGTCGCCGGCGAGGAGCTGGGCTTCCTCGGGGCTGCGCTCGTCGTCGCTCTGCTGGGCCTGGTCCTCTGGCGGGCCGGCCGGATCGCCCTGCAGGCCGAGGACCTGTTCGGCCGGCTGGTGGCCACCGGGGTGGTCTGCTGGTTCGCCTTCCAGGCCTTCGAGAACATCGGGATGACCCTCGGGATCATGCCGGTCACCGGTGTGCCGCTGCCGTTCGTGTCCTACGGCGGCTCCTCGATGTTCGCCAACATGCTCGCCGTCGGCCTGCTGCAGAACGTGCACCTGCGGCGCTACGGGTAAGGGGCCCGGCGTGGGGTGACCTACCCTGGACGGATGCCCGTCGCGTCGCTCTTCCCCCGCCTGGAACCGCTGCTCCCCGGCGTGAGCAAGCCGATCCAGTACGTCGGGGGCGAGCTCAACTCCACCGTCAAGGACTGGGACGCGTGCGACGTGCGGTGGGCCCTGATGTACCCCGACGCCTACGAGGTCGGCGTCCCCAACCAGGGCGTGATGATCCTGTACGAGGTGCTCAACGAGCGGGAGGGCATCCTCGCCGAGCGCACCTACGCGGTGTGGCCGGACATGGAGAAGGTCATGCGGGAGCACGGCGTCCCCGCGTTCACCGTCGACGCCCACCGCCCGGTCGGCGCCTTCGACCTGCTCGGTGTCTCCTTCGCGACCGAGCTGGGCTACACCAACCTGCTGCAGACCCTCGACCTGGCCGGCGTGCCGCGCCACGCGCGGGACCGGACCGAGGACCACCCGGTGGTGGTGGCCGGAGGGCACTCGGCGTTCAACCCCGAGCCGGTCGCCGACTTCGTCGACGCCGCGGTGCTGGGCGACGGCGAGCAGGCCGTCCTCGAGATCAGCGAGGTCGTCCGTCGCTGGAAGGCCGAGGACCGGCCCGGCGGCCGCGACGAGCTGCTGCTGCGGCTGGCGCGGACCGGCGGCGTGTACGTGCCGGCCTTCTACGACGTCGAGTACCTGCCCGACGGCCGGATCAAGCGGGTCGCCCCGAACCGTCCCGGGGTGCCGTGGCGGGTGGCGAAGCACACCGTCATGGACCTCGACGAGTGGCCGTACCCCAAGGCGCCGCTGGTGCCGCTGGCCGAGTCGGTGCACGAGCGGGCCTCGGTGGAGATCTTCCGCGGCTGCACCCGGGGCTGCCGGTTCTGCCAGGCCGGCATGATCACCCGGCCGGTGCGGGAGCGCTCGATCGAGGGCGTGGGGGAGATGGTCGAGAAGGCCCTGGCGGCCACCGGCTTCGAGGAGGTCGGGCTGCTGTCCCTGTCCTCGGCCGACCACAGCGAGATCGCCCCGATGACCAAGGGCCTGGCCGACCGCTACGAGGGCACTCAGACGTCGCTGTCGTTGCCGTCGACGCGGGTCGACGCGTTCAACATCGACCTGGCCAACGAGCTGACCCGCAACGGCCGCCGCACCGGGCTGACCTTCGCCCCCGAGGGCGGCAGCGAGCGGATCCGCAAGGTGATCAACAAGATGGTCACCGAGGACGACCTGATCCGCACCGTCACCGCCGCCTACTCGGCGGGGTGGCGGCAGGTGAAGCTCTACTTCATGTGCGGGCTCCCGACCGAGACCGACGAGGACGTGCTGCAGATCGCCGACCTCGCGAAGCGGGTCATCGCGACCGGCCGGCAGGTGACCGGCCGCAACGACATCCGCTGCACGGTCTCGATCGGCGGCTTCGTGCCGAAGCCGCACACGCCCTTCCAGTGGGTGGCACAGCTCGGGCACGACGAGACCGACTCGCGGCTGGCCAAGCTGCGCCAGGCGGTGCGGTCGGACAAGTCCTTCGCCAAGGCGATCGGCGTCCGCTACCACGACGGGAAGCCCGGCATCGTCGAGGGACTGCTCTCGCGGGGCGACCGGCGCGTGGGCAAGGTGATCGAGGCGGTCTACGAGGACGGCGGCCGCTTCGACGGGTGGAGCGAGCACTTCTCGTTCGACCGGTGGATGTCGTGCGCCGAGACCGCGCTGGCCGACGAGCCGGTGGACGTCGACTGGTACACCGTGCGCGAACGCGAGTACGCCGAGGTGCTGCCCTGGGACCACCTCGACTCGGGGCTGGACCGCGACTGGCTCTGGGAGGACTGGCAGGACGCGCTGACCGGCACCGAGGTCGACGACTGCCGCTGGACACCCTGCTTCGACTGCGGCGTCTGCCCGCAGATGGGCACCGAGATCCAGCAGGGCCCGACCGGCCGCACGCTGCTGCCGGTCACCGTGCTCAACTCCGCCCGCGGGGACGTCCTCGCCGGGAGCCCGCCCGCGTGAGCGTCTCGCTGGACTCCCTGCACGAGCAGGGACGAACCGCGCTGCTCGGCGGCTCGGCCGTGCTCGACCGGCCACCGGCGGCCGGCTCCCGCCGGTGGGGCGTGTCGGTGCTGGCCCGACCCCAGCCCGGCCTCGCCGCCCGTCTGGACCAGGTCACCGCAGGGCTGCTCGCGCTCGCCGGACCCGACCAGTGGGCCACGGGGTCGGCCGGGACCGCGCACCTCACGCTGTACTCGCTCGAGGCGCACCGGCCGGGCGTCGGGCTCGAGGACCCGGCCGCCGCGAGGTACGCCGAGGCGGTCCGCCGGGCGTGCGCGGTCACGCCCCCTGCCAGCTTCGCGCTCACCGGCCTGGCCCTGACCCCGGGCGGGGTCGTCGCGGCCTGCCGACCGCTCGACGACGGGGCCCGCGCGCTGCGCCCGGCCCTGACCGCGGCGCTGGGCGAGGCCGCCTTCGAGGCCGACTACCGGGGCGACCAGTGGTGGATCTCGCTGCTGCACCTGACCGCCCCGGTGGCGCGCGGAGCCGAGCTCGCCCGGCACGTCGAGAGCCGCCGCCGGGAGGACCTGGGCCGGCTCGAGGTGCGCCGGCTGGAGCTGGTCCGCTACGAGTACCGGACCGGGCCCGGCGGCGCCGGGATGGTGCCGGTGACCCTGGCCGGGGCCGCGCTGACCGGGGGAGGGTCCGATGGCGCGCACGCCTGAGGGTCCGCCGCCGCCCCCGACGGTGCAGCGCCTGCGGCTGCGCTACACCAAGCGCGGGCGGCTGCGCTTCACCAGCCACCGCGACTTCCAGCGCGCCTTCGAGCGGGCACTGCGCCGGGCCGCCGTGCCGATGGCCTACTCCGCGGGCTTCTCGCCGCACCCGAAGGTCAGCTACGCCGGCGCGGCGCCCACCGGGGTCGCCAGCGAGGCGGAGTACCTCGAGATCGGCCTCGCGCAGCGCTGCGACCCGCATCGGCTGCGGGCCGCCCTGGACGCCTCGCTGCCCGACGACCTGGACGTCCTGGAGGTCGTCGAGGTGGCCCCGCCGCCGCCCAACACCAAGGCGGCGTCGCTGGCCGACCGCCTGGAGGCCTCGGTCTGGGAGATCCGGCTGGCCGGGGTGTCGCCCGCGGACGCGGCGGCCGCCGTGGCGGCGTTCCTGGCGGTGGACCGGGCCGAGGTGTCGCGGATGACCAAGAACGGGCTGCGCACCTTCGACGCCCGCGAGCCGGTGGTCGCGCTGGCCGCCGAGGCTGACCCGCGCGTCGGGCCGGCCGACCCCGAGCCGTGTGCGATACTGCGACTGGTCGTACGCCACGTCACACCGGCCGTGCGACCCGACGACGTCCTCGCCGGACTCTCGTCGATCGGTGCCCTGGCGCCGCCGGTGACCCCCGCGGTCACCCGGCTGGCGCAAGGCCCCCTCGACGGCCCGGCCGGCTCGGTGTCCGACCCACTGGCACCGGACCGCGACGCCGCCGGCGACTGAACCGTCCCAGCGCCGTCCGTCGGCCGCGGTACGTGCCAGACGCGCCCACCAGACTTCGCACGGACGCCCGCCAGCCCGGCGGGTGAACCTGAGACCAGCGCCCGCGCGGCGCGGGGAGCGGGACCGGTCCCTCCGGGCCGGTCGAGCCCCGGCGCCCGGGCGCACGACGGGAGACCACCCGGATGCTCGACACCGAGCCCACCGGCGGCGGCCAGTCCGACGCCGGCACCACGAACGACACGACCACCACCAGCACGGCCGCCACCGGCACGCCGCGCCGACGCCGCGCCGCCAGCCGGCCGGCCGGCCCGCCCGCCGCGCCCCAGGCGGGCGAGCACGCGGCGTCCGACGCCCCGAGCGCGGCGCCGGTCCCGGCGAAGAAGGCCACCCGCAAGCGCGCGGCCAAGAAGGCCGTCGCCGAGGCCGACAGCGGCCCGGCCGGGGTCGACGCGCCCAGCGCCGAGCCCCCGTCCGCCCCGAGGACCCCCCGCAAGCGGACCGCCAAGAAGGCGGCCGCCGCAACATCCGTCGTCGACCCCGCCCCCGCTGCCGACGACGCGCCCGCCGACGGCCCGGCGGAGGCGGCCGGCCCGGTCGCCACGGGCCTGCTGTTCCAGGCTCCGGACGCTGTCGTGGCCCGGCCTCGCAGGCGCGCCGCCGCCAAGGCTGCCGCCACCGCCGACGTGGCCGACGGGGCGGACGAGGCCGACGAGGCCGACGAGGCCGACGAGGCGGCCGGCGCGGACGAGGCCGGAGCAGGCGCCGAGACGGGTGACGGCAGCGGGGCCCGCCGTCGCCGTCGCGGCGGCCGGGGCCGGCGCGGCCGGTCCCGCGGCGAGTCGGACACCGGCGAGGGAGACGAGTCGGCGGACGCCGACAATGCCGAGGCTGCCGACGACGCCGAGGCAGCCGAGGGCGACGACGGCGAGCAGGGCGACGGGGCCGGCAGCCGGCGGCGACGCCGTCGCCGCCGTCGGGGCAACGACGGCATCGACGGCAACGAGGGCATCGAGGGCAACGGGACGACCACCGACGACCCGCCGAACACCGTCACCCGGGTCCGTGAGCCCCGCAAGAGCACCCGGTCGCGTGACCGCAACCGCGACGGCGACGTCGACGACGACGGTGTCCGCTCGGTCAAGGGCTCGACCCGGCTGGAGGCCAAGAAGCAGCGCCGCCGCGAGGGCCGCGAGGCCGGCCGCCGCCGCCCGTCGGTCATCAGCGAGGCCGAGTTCCTCGCCCGGCGCGAGTCGGTCGAGCGCCAGATGATCGTGCGCCAGGTCGGGGAGCGCACCCAGATCGCCGTGATCGAGGACGACGTGCTCGTCGAGCACTACGTGAGCAGCGCGAGCAGCTCGGGCCTGGTCGGCAACGTCTACCTCGGCCGGGTGCAGAACGTGCTCCCGTCGATGGAGGCCGCCTTCGTCGACGTCGGCAAGGGCCGCAACGCGGTGCTGTACGCCGGCGAGGTCAACTGGGACGCCGCCGGGCTGGAGGGCCAGCCGCGCCGGATCGAGCTCGCCCTGAAGTCCGGCGACCCGGTGCTGGTCCAGGTCACCAAGGACCCGATCGGTCACAAGGGTGCCCGCCTGACCAGCCAGGTCTCGCTGGCCGGCCGCTACCTGGTGCTGGTCCCCGGGGGCTCCATGACCGGCATCAGCCGCAAGCTGCCGGACACCGAGCGCTCGCGGCTCAAGGCGATCCTGAAGAAGGTCGTCCCGGAGGGTGCCGGGGTGATCGTCCGCACCGCGGCGGAGGGCGCCAGCGAGGAAGAGCTCGCGCGCGACGTGGCCCGGCTCACCGCGCAGTGGGACGACATCGAGAAGAAGGCGCAGAAGGGGACCGCGGCGCCGACCCTGCTCTACGGCGAGCCGGACATGACGATCCGGGTGGTCCGCGACATCTTCAACGAGGACTTCTCCTCGCTCGTGGTCGCCGGCGACGACGCCTGGGACATGCTCGAGCCCTACGTGGGTCACGTGGCACCCGACCTGCGGGACCGGATGTCGCGCTGGACGGGCGAGCAGGACGTGTTCACCGAGAAGCGCGTCGACGAGCAGCTCGCGAAGGCGCTGGACCGCAAGGTCTGGCTGCCCAGCGGCGGCTACCTCATCATCGACCGCACCGAGGCGATGATCGTCGTCGACGTCAACACCGGGAAGTTCACCGGCGCCGGCGGCAACCTCGAGGAGACCGTCACCAAGAACAACATCGAGGCGGCCGAGGAGCTCGTGCGCCAGCTGCGGCTGCGCGACCTCGGCGGCATCATCGTGGTCGACTTCATCGACATGGTGCTCGAGAGCAACCGAGACCTGGTGCTGCGCCGGCTGCTCGAGTGCCTCGGGCGGGACCGGACCAAGCACCAGGTCGCCGAGGTCACCTCCCTCGGGCTGGTGCAGATGACCCGCAAGCGGGTCGGGCAGGGCCTGCACGAGGTCTTCGCCGAGACCTGCGAGGCCTGCAGCGGCCGTGGCTACCACATCCACACCGAGCCGGTGGAGAAGAAGTCCGGTGGCGGCGACGAGCGCAAGGCCGCCCGGGGCGGCCGTGGCCGCGGCGACGGCGGCAAGGACTCCGGCGGCAGCGGCAAGGGCGCAGGCGACGGCGGCGGGGGCCGCTCGGGTGGTCGGGGCCGCAAGTCGGCGGCCGACGCCGACCCGGTGGCCGTCGAGGACCCGGTCGAGGCGGCGGACGCCGACCCGGTGACCAGCGGGCCGGCCGGCAGCGATCCGGCCGCCGGCGAGCCGGCTGCCGGCGACGGGGAGGCCGCTCCGGCCGGCCGGAGCCGGCGCCGCCGGAAGGCGACCAGCCCGGTCACCACGCTCTAGGGGCGCTCACGGGGGCGGGGCGACCGGTTTGACCCGGCGGTCCCCGCCTCCGTACCCTTGACTGTCCCCACGCCCGGCGTCCACCACGACGCCGGCCTCCTCGTGCGCCCGGTCCGGGGCGCGAGGTTCCCGTGACGCGAGTGCAGAGAGTAAGGCTGAGTCCTCGATGGTGTACGCGATCGTCCGTGCCGGTGGCCGCCAGGAGAAGGTCGCCGTCGGCGACGTCCTCGAGATCGACCGGGTGCACGCCGAGCCGGGCGCGACCGTCGAGCTGCCCGTGCTGCTCCTCGTCGACGGTGAGTCCGTGACCAGCGACAAGTCGGCCCTCGCGAAGGTGACCGTCACCGTCGAGGTCGTCGCGGCCACCAAGGGCCGCAAGATCGACATCCTCAAGTACAAGAACAAGACCGGCTACCGCAAGCGCCAGGGACACCGCCAGCGGCACACGCAGGTCAAGGTCACCGGCATCGAGACCGGCGCGAAGAGCTCGAGCAAGTAGCAGTCCGGCTCCCGGCCGACCAGACCCCAGCAGCACGCGAAAGGCAGATCGATGGCTCACAAGAAGGGCGCGTCGTCCACCCGCAACGGGCGCGACTCCAACGCGCAGCGGCTCGGCGTGAAGCGCTTCGGCGGCCAGGTCGTCAACGCCGGCGAGATCATCGTCCGCCAGCGCGGCACCCACTTCCACCCCGGCCTGAACGTCGGTCGCGGCGGTGACGACACGCTGTTCGCGCTGGTCGCCGGTGCCGTCGAGTTCGGCAGTCGCCGCGGTCGCCGGGTCGTCAACATCGTCCCGGCCGACGTCGTCGCGGCCGCCAAGGTCCCGGCCGACGCCAACTGACCTCCGCCGCACCCGCGGCACAGCACGACCTCAGTGGGGATCATGGTCTCGGCCATGGTCCCCATTGCTGTCAAGGCCCACAGTGAGAGAGCAGGACCCGTGACCACCTTCGTCGACCGCGTCGTGCTGCACGTCGCCGCCGGCGACGGCGGCCACGGCTGCAGCTCGGTCCACCGCGAGAAGTTCAAGCCGCTCGGCGGTCCCGACGGCGGCAACGGCGGCCGCGGCGGCGACGTGCTGCTCGTGGTCGACCCGAACGTCACGACGCTGCTCGACTACCACCACGCCCCGCACCGCAAGGCCACCAGCGGCAAGCCCGGTCAGGGCGGGCACCGCAGCGGCGCCGACGGCCAGGACCTGGTGCTGCTGGTGCCGGACGGCACCGTCGTGAAGTCGCCCTCCGGCGAGGTGCTGGCCGACCTGGTCGGGGCCGGCGCCAGCTACCTCGCGGCGCAGGGCGGCCGGGGCGGCCTCGGCAACGCCGCGCTGGCCTCGGCCCGGCGCAAGGCACCGGGATTCGCGCTGCTCGGCGAGCCGGGCGAGGGCGGCGACGTCGTCCTCGAGCTCAAGACGGTCGCCGACGTGGCCCTGGTCGGGTTCCCCAGCGCCGGCAAGTCCAGCCTCGTCGCGGCCCTCTCGAGCGCAGCCCGGCCGAAGATCGCCGACTACCCGTTCACCACGCTGGTGCCCAACCTCGGCGTCGTGCAGGCCGGCGAGGTCCGCTACACCGTCGCCGACGTGCCCGGCCTGATCCCCGGCGCCAGCCAGGGCAAGGGCCTGGGCCTGGAGTTCCTGCGGCACGTCGAGCGGTGCAGCGTGCTCGTGCACGTCATCGACATGCGCGACCCTCGAGCCCGGTCGCGACCCGCTCAGCGACCTCGACGCGATCGAGGCCGAGCTGTCGGCGTACGGCGGCCTGGAGGACCGCCCCCGGCTGGTGGCGCTGAACAAGCTCGACGTGCCGGACGCCCAGCGAGCTGGCCGAGATGGTCACCGCGGACCTCGAGGCGCGCGGGCTGCAGGTCGTGCCGGTGAGCGCCGCGACCCGCGCCGGGCTGCGCGAGCTGTCGTTCGCGATGGCGGCCCGGGTGCAGCAGGCCCGTGACGAGGCGCCCGAGCTCGAGGCCACCCGCATCGTGCTGCGGCCCACGGCCGTCGACGACTCCGGCTTCGACGGTCGTCCGCGACGGCGACCGGTTCGTGATCACCGGGACCAAGCCGGTCCGCTGGGTGCGTCAGACCGACTTCAGCAACGACGAGGCCGTCGGCTACCTGGCCGACCGGCTGGCCCGGCTCGGCGTCGAGGAAGCACTGCTCGCGGCGGGCGCCGAGGCGGGGGACGAGGTCGTCATCGGGGCCGGCGACGAGGCGGTCGTCTTCGACTGGGAGCCGACGCTGCAGGCCGGCGCCGAGCTGCTGCACGGACGGCGCGGCACCGACCTCCGGCTCGACGGGCGCTGACGCCGTGGCGGGCGCCGGCGGCCGGGTCGTCGTCAAGGTCGGCTCGTCGTCGCTGACCGCTCCGGGCGGCGACCTCGACCCGGCGCGGGTCGAGGCGCTCGTCGAGGCCCTGGCCGCGGCGCACGCAGCCGGCCGCGAGGTGGTGCTGGTCTCCTCCGGGGCGATCGCCTCCGGCCTCGGACCGCTGGCCCTGCCGCGGCGGCCGCGCGACCTGGCGACCCAGCAGGCGGCGGCCAGCGTGGGGCAGGGCCTGCTGGTGCACCGCTACACCGAGGCCTTCGCCCGGCACGGCATCACGGTCGGCCAGGTCCTGCTCACCACCGACGACGTGGTGCGTCGCGGCCACTACCGCAACGCCCAGCGCACCCTGTACCGCCTGCTGGAGCTGGGCGTCCTGCCGGTCGTCAACGAGAACGACACCGTGGCGACCGACGAGATCCGCTTCGGCGACAACGACCGCCTCGCCGCGCTGGTCGCGCACCTGGTGCGGGCCGAGACGCTGGTCCTGCTCTCCGACGTCGACGGCCTGTACGACGGGGACCCCCGGGCGGGGGCGGCCCGGCGGATCGCCCTGGTGCGGGGCCCGGACGACCTCGCAGGCGTCCGGCTGGGCCGCGGGGGCTCCGGGGTGGGCACCGGCGGCATGGCCACCAAGGTCGAGGCCGCCCGGATCGCCGCGGCCGCCGGTGTCCGGGCGGTCGTGGCCGCCGCCGGTGACGCCGGCGCCGTGCTCGCGGGCGCCGACGTGGGGACGAGCTTCACCCCGGCCGCCGTCCGGCTGCCCACGAGGATGCTCTGGCTCGCCTACGCCTCGACGCCCCGGGGAACGCCTCCAGCTGGACGCCGGGAGCGGTCCGGGCGGTGGTGGAGCGCCGGATGTCGCTGCTGGCCGCCGGCATCACGGCGGTGACCGGCGAGTTCGTCGCCGGTGATCCGGTGGACCTCCTTGACGAAAACGGCCACGCGGTGGCGCGCGGGCTGGTGAACTTTGACGTGACAGAGCTGCCCGGGTTGCTGGGCCGGTCGACACCGGACCTGGCCCGGGAGCTCGGACCGGCTTTCGGCCGCGAGGTCGTCCACCGCGACGGCATCGTGCTGCTGGGCAGGTGAGCGGCGGCGCGATCGGAGGGATGCACGGTGAGCGACGTGGCTCGACCGGACATCCCGCAGACGGGCACCGCCCGCCCGGCCGTGTCCCCCGAGGCGCCGCCGATGTGGCACGTCACGCTGACCGTGGTCGGCGGGCCGGTCGCGGTCGCCGAGGTCCGTTCCGCGCTCGAGCGGCTGGCGCACGAGCGACCCTTCCTGCTCTCCGCGCGCTACGCCGAGGACCGCGCCGAGCTGCGCTACTGGGAGCAGGCGCGCGACCTCGAGGACGCCGCCGCGCTGGCGCTGCGGCTGTGGGGGGAGCACCGTCGCACCGCCGACCTGCCGCCGTGGCGGGTGGCCGGCCTCGAGGTGGTCGACCGGGCCACCTTCCAGAAGCGGGCCACCGACGCCCCGGCCCCGGCCCTGGTGCCCGCAGGTGGCGTGCGCCCGTTCTGAGCGTGCGGACCGTCCCTGTGCGAGACTTCGGCTCGGCCTGACCCCGCCCCGGAGGAGCACGTGACCATGACCGCAGCCGTCGTCCGACTCGCCGTCGAGGGTGAGTCCGCCGGACGCGACCTCCCGCTGGAGCCGTGGGCGATGGGCGTGCTCGCGTTCGCCCTGCTGGGCACCCTGCTGCTGATCACGCTGGCCTTCGGCAAGGACCGCTGAGCAGCGTTTCCCCGACCCGGACCGTGACACCAGCCGCCGCCGTACCGCCGGCCCGCCTCGGGGTGATGGGCGGCACGTTCGACCCGATCCACCACGGGCACCTGGTCGCGGCGAGCGAGGTGGCCGCCCGGTTCGCCCTCGACGAGGTCGTCTTCGTCCCCACCGGGCAGCCCTGGCAGAAGGGCGACCGCGCCGTGACCACGGCCGAGCACCGCTACCTGATGGCGGTCATCGCGACCGCGTCGAACCCCCGGTTCACGGTGAGCCGCGTGGACATCGACCGGCCCGGCCCGACCTACACGGTCGACACGCTCACCGACCTGCGTGGGCAGCGTGGCACCGACGTCGAGCTGTTCTTCATCACCGGTGCTGACGCGCTCGCCCAGATCCTCACCTGGAAGGACGCCGACGCGTTGTTCGCCCTGGCGCACTTCATCGGGGTGACCCGGCCGGGGCACACGCTGTCCGGCGACGGCCTGCCGGCGGACCGGGTCAGCCTGCTCGAGGTGCCCGCCATGGCGATCTCCTCGACCGATGTCCGTACCCGGGCCAGCCGCGGCGAGCCGGTCTGGTACCTCGTCCCGGACGGGGTCGTGCAGTACGTCGCGAAGCACCGTCTCTACCCGGTGACCGCGTGAACGGCGGCCGGCACCGGCGCCCCGAGGCGGACCCGCTCCCCGAGGTGGACCTCGCCGAGCGGCTCAAGACGGGCCCCGCGGGACCGGTGGTCCACGACGTCGCGTCGGCCCCGGTCGGTGCCGCGCCGGCCGCCCCCGGACCCACCGTCGTGGCCCGGCGCAGCCGTGCCGCGGAGCGGGCCGCCCGGCGCCGGCGGCAGCAGCGACGGGTGATCCTCGGCGCCGGCGCGCTCGTGGGGGTCGGCCTCGTGGCCGTGACCGGGTGGCTGCTGCTGGCCGGTCCGGACGCCGCAGAGCCGGGTCCGACCGCGGCCCCGAGGGCCGAGCAGCTCGTCACGCTCGTCCAGCTGATCGGCACCGACGGCACCGCGGCCGCCTCGGCGATCGTGGGCACCACCGCGGCCGAGGACTCGGCGGTGGCGGTGCTGGTGCCGTCGCGGCTGCAGGTCGACGTCGCCGGCTCGGGGGACCTGCCGTTCGGGGAGACGACGACCCTGGGTGACGACGACGCACCGGCGGCCGCGCTGACCGACCTGCTCGGCGTGCGGATCGAGGACCACTGGACGCTGACCAAGCCCGCCCTGGCCGCCCTGGTCGACGCGGTGGGCGGCGTCCAGGCGGCCGTCGACGTCGATGTCCTCGACACCGCCCCCGACGGTGACCAGACCGTGGTCGTGCGGGCCGGCAGCCAGGTGCTCGACGGCCCGTCCGCGGCCGACTACGCGACCTATCTCGCCGAGGCCGAGCCCGAGCAGGCGCGGCTGGCCCGCTTCGACGACGTCCTCAGTGCGCTGGCCGCCGAGCTGCCGGACGACGCCACCGGCATCGGTGCCTTCGTGGCGAGCGCCGGCGACGGCGCGTCGTCCAACCTCGACGACGGTGCCCTCGCGCAGCGGCTCGCGGTCCTGCGCACGGCCGCCGCGGGCGGCGACCTGGTGTCCGACGTGCTGCCGGTGAACGAGATCGACACCGGCGGCACGCTCCCGTCGTACGGGCTCAACTCCGGGGACGCCGCGGCGGCGCTGAAGGCGAAGTTCCCGGGTGCCCTGCAGGAGGGGCCGGCGGGTGGCGTGGTGCGGGTCCTCGTCGAGAACGGCGTCGGCACCCCGGGCCTGGTCGAGCTGGCGCGCGACGCGCTGGTGGAGGCCGGGTTCCGGTTCAAGAACGGCGGCAACGCCTCGAGCTTCGACGACAGCCTCAGCAGCATCCAGGTCCCCGACGGCACCTCCGCAGCCATCGAGCGGGGCGAGCGGGTGGCCGCCGCCCTCGGGCTGCCCGCGGACGCGGTGACCCCCACCGACCGCGGCCAGAACGTCGCGGACGTGATCGTCATCCTGGGCTCGGACTTCGTGCCGGCCGGGTCCGGCCCCACCTCGTGAGAAACTGGGGCCCGTGACCGTCTCGACCCGCGCCCAGGAGCTGGCGGTGGCCGCCGCCGAGGCGGCCGCTGACAAGCTCGCCGACGACATCCTCGCCTTCGACGTCAGCGAGACCCTCGTCCTCACCGACGTCTTCGTCCTGTGCTCGGCGGCCAACGACCGCCAGGTGCGTGCGGTGGTCGACGGCATCGAGGAGCGGCTGCGCGGGCTGGGTGCGAAGCCGGTGCGCCGCGAGGGTGAGCGCGAGGGCCGCTGGATCCTGCTCGACTACGTCGAGATCATCGTGCACGTCCAGCACGCCGAGGAGCGGGTCTACTACTCCCTCGAGCGGATCTGGAAGGACTGCCCGGTCGTCGAGCTGCCCGAGGAGGTGCGTCGGGCCCAGGGCCGGCACACCCACCGCGACGACGGGGACGGCCGGCGGGCGGCGGGAGCCGCCTCCTGAGCCGGCAGGTGGCGGGGCGCCGGGTCGTCCTCTGGCGGCACGGCCAGACCGCGTGGAACCTCGCGGACCGCTTCCAGGGCCGCACGGACGTCGAGCTCGACGAGGTCGGCGTCGCCCAGGCGGCCCGGGCCGCCCGCCTGCTCGCCACCCTGGCGCCCGAGGCGATCGTCTCCTCCGACCTGGTGCGCGCGAGCGCGACGGCGCAGGCGCTCGCCGACCTGTGCGGCCGGCAGCCCCGCCTGGACGCCCGCCTGCGCGAGACCGACGTGGGGCGCTGGTCGGGCCGGACGGTCGAGGAGCTCGGTCCCGAGGACCTGGCCCAGCTCGCCGAGTGGCGGGCCGGAGCGGACGTCCCGGCCGGCGGCGCCGAACGGCGCACCGAGGTCGCCGCCCGCGTCGTCCCCGCGATCCAGGAGGCGGTCGCCGACGTGCCGCCCACCGGCACCCTCGTCGTCGTGACCCACGGCGGCTCCGCGCGGGCCGCGATCGGCACGATGCTGGACCTGCCGATGGACCGCTGGGCGGTGGTCGGGGGCCTGGCCAACTGCTCGTGGTCGGTGCTGGAGGAGGCGCCGGCGCCGGGCTGGCGGCTGGTCGAGCACAACGCCGGCAGCCTGCCCGAGCCCGTCATGGGCGACGACGAGTAGCGCACCGGCCGGGGTGCCGGGGCGATTCGTGCCGCGACAGCCGACCCGTTAGACTGGCTCGGCCGCGCGAGCGGCAGCACGGCACGACGTGGCAAGGGGCTGTGGCGCAGCTGGTAGCGCACCACACTGGCAGTGTGGGGGTCAGGGGTTCGAGTCCCCTCAGCTCCACCCCGACGTGATCCGGCCGTCCTCCCTCCGGGGAGGACGGCCGGCGTCGTTACCGGCGCCTCGGTGCGCTGGTGGGCCGGGGGGCCGGCTGGGTGGAGCTCGCCGACGTCGTGGGCCGGCGTCCGCAGACGGACTTCATCGACACCCCCGACACGTGGTCCTTCCTCGTCGCACTCGTGGCGGCCGCTGCCGGTGTCCTGCCGCTGACCTCGTCGGAGGTCGGGTGACTCTCCGTGGTGGTCATCCCGTCGCGACGGTGCCGGCGTCGGGCAACGTGGCCCTCGGGCTGGCCCTCGGCGCCTGGCACGAGGTGCGGGGGAGCGGGCTGCGGCTGCTGCTCAACCTGTCCGGGACGGCCCTGGCGGGGTGGGCGACGCTGGCGTTCCAGCAGTCGGTGCGGGCCCGGGCCTCGGCCCGCCGGGCTCGTTTCGTGTCCCGACGGGCCCCTCGGACGCCCTGACCCGCACGGGTTGTGTCCCGGGTCGCCTGCACGCTCGGGAGCATGACCAGCGACCCCGTCCTCGCCCTCGTCCGCAGCCACCTCGGTCCCGACGGCGACCGCACCTCCGTCCTGGCCGAGATCCAGCGACACCCCGCGGTCCTGCTCGACAGCGTCCTCCAGCTCGCCGAGCTGTGCGCCGCGCTGGCCGAGGTGGCGGGCGACCGGCTGGGCCGCCCGCCCGGCGAGGTGGTCGAGACCTACCGGTCGCTGCTGCGGATGGTCGCCGACGACCGGCCGGTGCTGCGGCTGGCCAGGTGACCTCCCGGGCTGCTCCATCCGGGCAAGGCGCTGCCGTCGACCCGTGCGCACCCCTACGGTGTCAAGGTGGCGCCGGGTCCTGTCGAGAACAGCGGGGTGTCGCCGACGCCGGAAGAGACGTACGACGCGGCGGTGACGGCTGCGGTCCCGGGCCTCGCGGCCGGCCTCGCGGTGCTCTTCGCCGCCTACGCCGGGCTGCACGCCCTGGCGCCCGACGGCGGCTCCCGCGTGACCCTGGCGGGCAGTGCCGCGGGCGCTGCGGTCCTGCTCGGCGTGCTGGCGTTCGTCACCCACCGGCACGCGGTCCCGCCGCAGCTGGGGCACCCGGTCTCCGCGGTGCTGGTGCTCCTCCCGGTCAGCGCCGCCGTCGCACAGCTGGCGTTGCTCGGCCAGCCCCGCCAGACCACCACGGTGATGCTCGTCCTGGTCGGGGCCGGTGCGGTCCTGCTGTCCCTGCGCTGGCTGGCTGCGGTCCTCTACCTCACCTGGGGCGCCTGGGGCGTCGGCGCCTTCCTCGTCGGCGCCTCGCCGCAGTGGCCGCACTTCGCGGTCGGCATGGGCGTCGCCACGCTGCTCTCGTTCGGGGTCAACCACCTGCGCCGCGCGAACGTCCGCGAGCTGGCCACCGCCCGCTCCGCGGCCGACGCCGCCGCGGTCCGCGACCACCTCACCGGGCTGGCCAACCGCCGCGGCCTGGCGATGGTCGGTGGCCAGATGGTCGAGCAGGCCCGCCGGCAGGGCGATGCGGTGCACTGCATCTTCATCGACATCGACGGGCTCAAGCGCGTCAACGACGCCCTGGGCCACGCCATCGGGGACGAGGTGATCGTCGCGGTGGCCGAGGCGCTGCGTGCGGCCACCCGCGGCACCGACGTCGTGGCCCGGTGGGGCGGCGACGAGTTCTGCGTGGTCGGCCCCGGACCGGGGATGGCCCCGCTCGAGCTGGAGCGCCGGGTGCGCGACGGCGTCGTGCTCACCGACGACGTGCCGGCCGAGGTGTGGCCGGTGCGCGTGAGCGCCGGCGGGGCGATGCTCGCGCCGTGGGACTCGGGCACGCTCGAGACGCTGCTCGGCAAGGCCGACCAGGAGATCTACCTGCGCCGGTCGCTGCGCAAGGAGGCGGGAGGACTGCCGCACCGCCGCCCGGTGGCCGACACCCCGCCGGCGGCCGGACAGCCGCCCGCTGCCGCCGAGTAGCGCGCCCGGCCCGGCCCGCGGGTCCGGTACAGTCGCCCGGGTGAGGCACGTACTGCTCCTTACCGGGCCGCGCTGACCAGCACCACGTCAGCGCGGCGGCCCCTCCCTGTCGAGGGGCTTTGTCATGTCCGGACCCGACGGCCGACCCGAAGAGGCGCGACGAGATGACCGACACCCCCCGCGACGAGGCGCCGCACCGCTACACGGCGGCGATGGCGGGCGAGCTCGAGGCCCGCTGGCAGGACCGCTGGGACGCCGAGGGCACCTTCGAGGCGCCGAACCCGGCCGGCCCGATGGCCGAGCCGGAGAAGGTGGCCGCCCGGCCGAAGAAGTACGTGCTGGACATGTTCCCGTACCCGTCGGGCATCGGCCTGCACGTCGGTCACCCGCTGGGCTACATCGCCACCGACGTCTACGGCCGCTTCAAGCGGATGACCGGCCACAACGTGCTGCACGCCCTGGGGTACGACGCCTTCGGACTGCCCGCCGAGCAGTACGCGGTGCAGACCGGCCAGCACCCGCGGGTCACCACCGAGGCGAACATCGCCACGATGCGCGCGCAGCTGCGCCGCCTGGGCCTGGCGCACGACCCGCGCCGCAGCGTCGCCACGACCGACACCCAGTTCTACCGGTGGACGCAGTGGATCTTCACGCAGATCTTCGACGCCTGGTACGACGAGGGCCTCGACCGGGCCCGCCCCATCGACGAGCTGGTGCCCCTGCTGGCCGCGGGGGACCTGCCTGTCCCGCCGGGCGTCCCCGGGGTCCCCGCCGGCGCGACGTGGGCGGACCTCGACGACGTCGGGCGCCGGCGGGTCGTCGACGCGCACCGGCTGGCCTACGTCTCGCACGCGCCGGTGAACTGGTGCCCTGCCCTGGGCACGGTGCTGTCCAACGAGGAGGTCACCGCCGACGGGCGCAGCGACCGGGGCAACTTCCCGGTCTTCAAGCGCGACCTGCGCCAGTGGAAGATGCGGATCACCGCCTACGCGGACCGCCTGCTGCGGGATCTCGACGCGCTGGACTGGCCGGAGTCCATCAAGCTGCAGCAGCGCAACTGGATCGGCCGGTCCGAGGGCGCGGTGGTGTCGTTCGCCAGCGAGGGCGGCGCGCTGGAGGTCTTCACCACCAGGCCGGACACCCTGTTCGGCGCCACCTTCATGGTGCTCGCCCCGGAGCACCCGGCCGTCGACCTGCTGGCCACCGGCGCGTGGCCGGCCGACGCGCCGCCGGCCTGGACGGGCGGCGCCGCGACGCCGCGCGACGCGGTCGAGGCGTACCGGCGCGCGGCCGAGCTCAGGACCGACCTGGAACGGCAGACCGAGGGCCGGGACAAGACGGGCGTGTGGACCGGCGGCTACGCCACCAACCCGGTCACCGGCGCCGCGCTGCCGGTGTTCGTCGCCGACTACGTCCTCATGGGCTACGGCACCGGCGCCATCATGGCCGTCCCGGGTCAGGACGAGCGGGACTGGGAGTTCGCCACCCGCTTCGGCCTGCCGATCGTGCGCACCGTCGCGCCGCCGGAGGGGTGGGAGGGCGAGGCCTTCACCGGCGAGGGGCCGGCGGTCAACTCGGCGAACGACGAGATCAGCCTGGACGGCCTGGGCGTCGCCGAGGCCAAGGCACGGACCATCGACTGGCTGGAGGCGAAGGGTACCGGCCGCCGCACCGTCACCTACAAGCTGCGCGACTGGCTGTTCAGCCGGCAGCGCTACTGGGGCGAGCCGTTCCCGATCGTCTACGACGAGCACGACCTGCCCGTGGCCGTCCCGGACTCGATGCTGCCGGTCGAGCTGCCCGAGGTCGACGACTACTCGCCGCGCACCTTCGCCGAGGACGACACGACCTCCGAGCCGGAGCCGCCGCTGGCCCGCAAGGCCGACTGGGTCGAGGTGACCCTCGACCTGGGCGACGGGCCGAGGCGCTACCGCCGCGAGACGAACACCATGCCGCAGTGGGCCGGGTCGTGCTGGTACGAGCTGCGCTACCTGGACCCGACCAACTCCGAGCGCTTCGTCGACGCCGACGTGGAGCGCTACTGGATGGGTCCGCAGGGCGACGGGCACACCGGGGGCGTCGACCTGTACGTCGGCGGCGCCGAGCACGCGGTGCTGCACCTGCTGTACGCCCGGTTCTGGCACAAGGTGCTGCACGACCTGGGCCACCTCTCGAGCAGCGAGCCGTTCCACAAGCTCTACAACCAGGGGATGATCCAGGCCTACGCCTACACCGACGAGCGCGGCCTGTACGTCGCCGCGGACGAGGTGACCGAGGAGCTGGTGGACGGCTCCGTCACCTACCTGCACCGCGGCCGCCCCGTCGACCGGTCGTACGGGAAGATGGGCAAGAGCCTGAAGAACATGGTGACGCCCGACGAGATGTGCGACACCTACGGTGCCGACACGTTCCGGCTGTACGAGATGTCGATGGGCCCGCTCGACGCGGCGCGGCCGTGGGAGACCCGGGCGGTCGTGGGGTCGCACCGGTTCCTGCAGCGGCTGTGGCGCAACCTGGTCGACGAGGAGACCGGCGCGCTCCGGGTCGTCGAGGAGCCGGCGGACGACGCCACCCGGCGGCTGCTGCACAGGACGGTCGACACGGTGCGCTCCGACATGGAGAACCTGCGGGCCAACACGGCGATCGCCCGGCTCACCGAGCTGAACAACCACGTCGTGCGCACGGGGGTGGCGCACCGTGAGGTGGCCGAGGCGCTCGTGCTCATGGTCGCGCCGCTCGCGCCGCACCTGGCCGAGGAGCTCTGGGCCCGCCTGGGCCACACCGGCTCCCTGACCTACGTCGACTTCCCGGTCGCGGACCCCGCGCTGCTCGTGCAGGACGCCGTCACCTGCGTGCTCCAGGTGCAGGGCAAGGTCCGCGACCGGATCGAGGTGCCGCCGGACGTCGACGACGACACCCTGCGCGAGAAGGCGCTGGCGTCGGAGGCCGTCCAGCGGGCGCTGGACGGCCGTGGCGTGCGCACCGTCATCGTGCGGGCGCCCAAGCTGGTCAACGTCGTCCCCGCGTAGCCGCGGCACGGTCGGTAGCCTTCCCCGCATGGCCGAGCAGGGACGTGTCGCCGTCGTCACCGACTCGACGTCCTACCTCCCTCGCGAGCTGGTCGAGGGCACCGGGATCGAGGTCGTCCCGCTGCAGGTCGTCATCGGTGGGACGTCCTACGACGAGGTCGATCAGGCGTCGTCGAGCACGGTGGCCGACGCGCTGCGCCGCTGGCAGCCGGTCAGCACCTCCCGTCCCGGGCCGGCCGCCTTCGCGGCCGCCTACGAGCGGGCGGCGCAGCGTGGCTGCGTCGGCGTCGTCTCGGTGCACCTGTCGGCGCAGATGTCCGGCACCCTCGAGTCCGCACAGCTGGCGGCCAAGGAGTCGCCGGTGCCGACCGAGGTGGTCGACTCCGGGACGCTCGGCATGGCCCTCGGCTTCGCCGTGCTGTCCGCCGCGCGAGCCGCCGACGAGGGAGCCCCCCTCGACGAGGTCGCGGACGCGGCCCGTCGCCGCGCGTCGGCCAGCACCTCGGTCTTCTACGTCGACACGCTCGAGCACCTGCGCCGGGGCGGGCGGATCGGGGCGGCCGCGGCGTTCGTGGGCTCGGCCCTGGCGGTGAAGCCGCTCCTGCGCATGGTCGACGGGCACATCGAGCCGCTGGAGAAGGTACGGACCGCGGCGAAGGCGATCGGGCGGATCGAGGAGGTGGCCGTCGACGCGGCCGGCAGCCGCGCCGTCGACGTCGCCGTGCACCACCTGGCCAGCCCGGAGCGGGCCGACGCGCTCGCCGAACGGCTGCGCCGCCGGCTGCCCGGCCTGGACCTGCTGGTCGTCAGCGAGGTCGGGGCCGTCGTGGGTGCGCACGTGGGGCCGGGGATGCTGGCCGTGGTGGTCGCGCCGCACTGAGCCGGGGGCCGGTCGTCCACAGCCCGGGCGTCGTCCACCGATCCTTCCCGCCCACTCGGTCCGCGGTGCCGGCGACCCTAGCGTCGGGACGTGAGCTCGCGACCTGCCCGGCACCGGAGACCCGACCAGTCCGCTCTCGCGGGGGAGCGGCTGCTCTCCCGGCTGGCCCGGGTCCCGGACGGCCCGGCGGACGGCGGGGACGGCCCGGCGGCCGGCGGCTGGGTGCCCGATCCGCCGGTCGCGGCCTGGCCGGTGCGTCCCCGGGTGCGGTGGGTGCCGGGACGCCGGGCGGTCGTGGGGCTGGCCGGCGTCGTCCTCGTCGCCGTGCTGGTCGCGGTGCTGCTCGTCTGGCGCGCCCAGCCGTCGGCGCAGGCCGCGCCCACCGTGCGCCGGCAGGCCGCTGCGACGTCGGCTGCCCATGCCGCTGCCACGGCCGCCGCCGGGCGGTCCACCGGCGTGGCGACGGCGACGGCTCCGGTCGGCGAGGTGGCGGTCCACGTCGTCGGCGGCGTGCGCCACCCCGGCCTGCTGCGGCTCACCGCCGGGTCCCGGGTGGCCGACGCGGTGCGTGCGGCGGGTGGCTTCTCCGGCGCCGCCCGGCGGGCCAGCGTGAACCTGGCGCGGGTCCTGGTCGACGGCGAGCAGGTCGTGGTGCAGCGGCGCGGCGCGCCGTTCGCCGCCGCCCCACCGGCCGACCAGGCGGCCGGCCGGCCCGGGGTCGCCGGGCCGGCCACGCCGGTCGACCTGAACACCGCGACGCTCAGCACGCTCGACGCGCTGCCGGGCATCGGACCGGTCCTGGCGCAGCGCATCCTCGACTGGCGCACCGCGCACGGCCGCTTCAGCTCGGTCGACGAGCTCGGCGAGGTCAGCGGCATCGGTGAGGCCACCCTGTCCGACCTCCGCCCGGTCGTCCGGGTGTGACTCCTCCCGGCGCCTCGCCGGCCGGGCAGTCCGACGAGCCGCTGGACGCGCGGCTGGCGCTTCCCGCGGTGGCCGGTTGGCTGGGTGCTTTCGGCGTCACGGGAGGGTGGCCGCCCGGGACGTCGGCAGCGCTCGCGGCCGGCGCCGGTGCTGCGCTGCTCCTGCTCCTCGCCGCGTTCCGCCGGGCCGGCCCGCACCCGCGCCCGGCCCGCTCGGTGGTCCCGGCTCTCGCCGGGGCGCTCGTGTGCCTGGTCGGCGGCATCCTCGTCGCCGGCCTGCACGTGGCAGCCGTGCGGGCGAGCGGGCTCGCGGCTCCGGCGCGCGAGGGCGCCACCGTGCGGGTCACCGCGGAGGTGACGGCGGACCCGGTGCGGCACCGCGCCGGCACCCGGGGCCAGCGCCGCCCGGGCGACCTGCTGGTGGTGCCGGTGCGCGCGAGCCGGCTCGAGCTGCGAGGGCAGCGGGTGCGAGCCCGGGCCGACCTCGTGCTCCTGGCCCGGGACGCCCGCTGGGCCGGACTGCTGCCCGGTCAGGCCGTGGTCGCCTCCGGCCGCCTGGGACCGGCCCGGGCAGGGCAGCCGGTGGCTGCCGTCGTCGTCGTGCGCGGGCCGCCTCGGCTGGTGGGAAGACCGATCCTGGTCCAGCGCCTGGCCGGGGGCCTGCGCGCCGGTCTCCGGCGGGCCACGACCGGGCTCGCACCGGACCCGCGTGGCCTGCTCCCGGGGCTCGTGGTCGGCGACACCTCCCGGCTGCCCACCCGGCTGGAGCAGGACATGCGGGTCGCCGGCATGACCCACCTCACGGCGGTGAGCGGCGCGAACCTGGCGATCGTCGCCTCCTTCGTCCTGCTCGCCGGGCGCTGGGCCGGCCTGCGCGGCCGGTGGCTGCCCCTGGCGGCGGCACTCGCCATCGGGGCGTTCGTGGTCCTCGCCCGCCCGCAGCCCTCCGTGCTGCGCGCCGCGGTCATGGGAGGCGTCGGCCTGGTCGCGCTCGCCACCGGACGCCGGCGCCGCAGCCTGGCGGCCCTCGGGGCGACGGTCCTCGTCCTGCTGCTGGCCGATCCGTGGCTCTCGCGGTCCTACGGGTTCGTGCTCTCCGTGCTGGCCACCGCCGGGCTCGTCCTGCTCGCACCCGGGTGGGCGGCGCGCTGGCGGGCCCGCGGGCTGCCGCGGCCCCTCGCCGAGGCGCTCGCCGTGCCGCTCGCCGCCCAGCTGGTGTGTGCCCCGGTGGTCGTCCTGCTCAGCGCGTCGGTGAGCATCGTCGCCGTCCCGGCGAACCTGCTCGCAGCTCCCGCGGTGCCTCCCGCCACGCTCCTCGGGGTCCTCGTCACGGCGGTGGCCCCGGTCAACGACGGGGCGGCTGCCGTCCTCGCGCACGTCGCCGAGCTGCCGGTGAGGTGGATCGCGGTCGTCGCCCACGGCGCGGCCGCGATGCCCTCGGCTGCGCTGCCGTGGCCGGACGACCCCCGGGGCGCCGTGCTGCTCGCGGTGCTCACGCCGCCGGTCGTGCTGGCGGCCCGCGCGCTCGCGCACCGTCCCGCCGCCGCGGCGGCGGTGGCGGCGGTGCTCGGCGTGGTCCTCGTCGTGCCCGCGACGTCCCCGGGCTGGCCGCCGGCCGGCTGGGTCCTCGCCGTGTGCGACGTGGGGCAGGGCGATGCGCTGGCGCTGGCCGTGGCACCGGGGACGGCTGTCGTGGTCGACGCCGGACCGGACCCCCGGGCGGTCGACCGCTGCCTGCGGCGGCTCGGCGTCCGACGGGTCCCCGCCGTCCTGCTCAGCCACCTGCACGCAGACCACGTCGACGGCCTGCCCGGGGTGCTGCGCGGCCGCTCGGTGGGCGAGGTGGTCGTCGGCCCCTTCCCGGAGCCGGCCGAGGACCTGGCCCGCGTCCGGCGCTGGGCCCGGCGGGCCGGGGTTCCGGTGACCACCACGGCGGTCGGGGAGCGGATGTCGGTGCGCCGGCTCTCGTGGCAGGTGCTGTGGCCGGCCCGGGTCATCGCGGAGGGCTCGGTGCCCAACAACGGGAGCCTGGTGCTGCTGGTCCGCAGCCGCGGGCTGCGCCTGCTGCTGACGGGCGACGTCGAGCCGCCGGCCCAGCGCGCCCTGCTGGCGCGGGACCGGCTGCCCGTCGTGGACGTGCTGAAGGTCGCCCACCACGGGTCCGCCCACCAGGAGCCGGCCCTGCTGGCGGCGGCCCGCCCGCGGGTCGCCCTGGTCAGCGTCGGCGCCGACAACGACTACGGGCACCCGGCGGCGGGCACGCTGCGCGCCCTGCGGCTCGCCGGGGCCCTGGTGGCCCGGACCGACCGGGACGGGACCGTGCTCGTCGTCGGCGGTCGCGGGCACCTGCGCGTCGTCCGGGCCGACGGCTAGCCTGGCCGCGATGCCCGCCCCCGGCCCCGCTCCGCTCACCCTCGTCACCGGTCCCGAGCCGCTGCTGCGCGACCGCGCCGTGGCCACCGTCGTGGCCGCGGTCCGCGCGGCCGATGCCGAGGCCCAGGTCCACGACCTGTCGGCCCTCGGGCTGGAGCAGGGCCGCCTGACCGGGCTGGCCAGCCCCTCCCTCTTCGGGGGCACGACGGTGATCGTCGTCCGTGACGTGGCCGACGCCGCGGACGTCGTGGCCGACGAGCTGCGCACCCTCATCTCGGAGCCGGCCGACGAGGTCGTGCTGGTGCTCGTCCATGCCGGGGGAGTCAAGGGCAAGGCACTGCTGGACGCGGCGCGGAAGGCCGGCGCCGTGGTGGTCGAGTGCAAGCCGGTCAAGTGGGAGAGCGACAAGGTCGCCTTCGTCCAGGGCGAGTTCACCGCAGCGCACCGGCGGGTGGCGCCCGCTGCGGCGACCGCGCTCGTGGAGGCACTGGGCAGCGACTTGCGCGAGCTGGCCGGTGCCTGCGCGCAGCTCGTCGCCGACACCACCGGCACCGTCGACGTCGAGGTGGTCGAGCGGTACCACTCCGGCCGGGTCGAGGTCACCGGGTTCAAGGTGGCCGACGCGGCCGTCGAGGGCCGCTACGAGGACGCGCTGCGCCTGCTGCGGCACGCCCTCGCCACCGGGGTCGACCCGGTGCCGATCAACGCCGCCTTCGCCGCCGGCCTGCGGACCCTGGCCAAGGTCGCCGGCGCCTCGCGCGGCGGTCGTCCCGACGACATCGCCCGCGACCTCGGGCTGGCGCCGTTCCAGGTGAGGAAGGCCCGCGGGCAGCTGGCGGGCTGGACGCCCGACGGGGTCGCGACCGGCATCCTCGCGGTGGCCCGGGCGGACGAGCAGATCAAGGGTGGCGGGACCGACCCGGTCTACGCCCTCGAGAGAGCCGTCGGAGCCATCGTGAGCGCCCGGTCCGGCTGACGGACGACGAAGGGCGCCACCCGTGCGGGTGACGCCCTGGTCGGTGCGGGAGCGCGGAGGTCAGAGCGAAGCGGCCCGCTTGGCCATCGCGGACTTGCGGTTGGCGGCCTGGTTGGCGTGGATGACGCCCTTGCTGGCGGCCTTGTCGAGCTGGCGACTCGCCTCCTGCAGCAGCGCGCCCGCCGTGTCGCGGTCGCCGGCGTCGGCGGCCTCACGGAACTTGCGCACCGAGGTCCGGAGCGAGGACTTGACGCCCTTGTTGCGCAGCCGCGCCTTCTCGTTGGTCTTGATCCGCTTGAGCTGGGACTTGATGTTCGCCACGAAGGAGCCTCAAAGAGTGTGTCGGTCGGGGTGCCGTCCGGCCAGGGCAGGCGGCGAGGGCGCACCAGTGTGCGACAGGACAGGCTAGCAACCGCGGCGCCGACCGCCAAACCGGAGGCCGGCGGGCGACAGCGCCGGGTCAGCGCCGGTGGCTGTGAGTGAGGGCTTGGCCCCGGCTGGGTGCCGGCTGGGCCGGGTTCGGCAAAAAGTCGCCGGCAACCGTGGTGCATTCGCGCTGCCCGGGTTACGGTGCACCGCGCGAACGGGTGATCATCGTCACAGCCGTTCGGCCTAGTCCATCCGATGAAGGGGAACCCTTGTCCGACCTCACGAAGGCTGGCCGGGCGCGACGCGCTCTCGCCGTCGTCGCAGCAGGCAGCCTGATCGCGGGCGGCATGCTCGCGGCCACGCCGGCCAGCGCGGCACCGCCCAGCAAGCCCAAGGCCGAGAAGGCGAAGAACGGTAACCACAACCTGCTCAACCCGATGGCCCGCAAGCAGCAGGAGCTCAAGCAGTCCGCGCTGGAGCAGAAGCTGAAGGGCAAGCTGGCCAAGGACGCCAAGGTGGCCAAGCTGGGCAAGGGTCAGTACGTCGACCTGGCCAACGAGGGCACCGACCGGGTCTTCGTCGTCATCGCGGAGTTCGGTGACCGGCGCCACCCGTCCTTCTGCGACTCCACGGCGCCGGGCTCCTGCGCCTTCCCGTCCGACGGCAGCGCGCAGCGCTACGACGGTCCGGCCCACAACGAGATCCCGCAGCCGGACCGCTCGCAGGACAACACCACGCTGTGGCAGGCCAACTACTCCAAGGCCCACTACGAGAACATGTACTTCGACCGGATGGCGGAGTACTTCGAGCGCCAGTCCTCGGGGCGCTACTCCGTGGACGGTGACGTCACCGAGTGGGTCAAGGTCCCCTTCAACGAGGCGCGCTACGGGCGCGACTACTGCGGCGGGATCGTCTGCAACAACACCTGGTTCCTCCTGCGCGACGCCATGTCGTTGTGGACCCAGGACCAGCTCGACAGCGGCAAGCCGATGTCCGAGATCCAGGCGTACCTCAACACGTTCGACAAGCAGGACCGGTACGACGCGAACGGCAACGGCAACTTCGACGAGCCGGACGGCTTCATCGACCACTTCCAGATCGTCCACGCGGGCGGTGACCAGGCGGCCGGAGACCCGACCTACGGCAACGACGCCATCTGGTCGCACCGGTGGTACGCCTCCCTCAGCGGCGGTGGCCCCAACGGCTTCCCCGGCTTCAACATCGGCTCGGGCGGCCCGACGGGCGGCACCACCGTTCCCAACAACCCGACCGGCGTGTGGGTCGGCGACTACACCATCCAGCCGGAGAACGGCGGCCTGGGCGTCTTCGCGCACGAGTACGGGCACGACCTCGGTCTGCCCGACCTCTACGACACCTCCGGCAACACCGGTGGGGCCGAGAACAGCACCGGCTTCTGGACGTTGATGTCCTCCGGCGCCAACATCGGCGACGGCGGTCCCGACGGTATCGGCGACGACCCGACCGACCTGGGCGTGTGGGAGCTGTTCCAGCTCGGCTGGCTCGACGCGCAGGGCAGCAACGGCCCGTTCTACGACGTCGCGTTCGCGGGGAAGCGCTCGTCGCACACCCTCGGCCCGAACAACCCGGCAACCAAGAAGGCCCAGGCGCTGTTCGTGGTCCTGCCGGACAAGGAGCGCATCGACGAGGTCGGTACCCCGGCAAGCGGGTCGCAGTTCTTCTACAGCGGCTCCGGGGACGACCTCAACAACACCATGACCAAGACCTCCGGCATCACCGCCGGGGCGCTCACGGCCAAGGTGCGCTACGACATCGAGGAGGACTACGACTACGCCTTCCTCGAGGCGTCCACGAACGGGGGCACCAGCTGGCTGCCGGTGGCGACCAACCTGTCCGACACCTCGGGTGACCAGAGTGGCTACAACAGCTCCGGCACCGGCCTCACCAACGTGTCGGCAGGTTACGACTCCGGTGCGTACGTCGACCTCACGGCGACGCTGCCCGCCGGCACCAACGCGCTCAGGTTCCGCTACCAGACCGACGGCGGGCTGGCCCGCCCCGGTTTCTCGGTGGACGACATCGCCATCGGCGGGACGCTCGTGGGCACCGCGGAGACCGACGAGGGCTGGACCTTCAACGGCTTCCGGCGCACGACCGGCAGCGAGGCCAGCAAGCACTTCAACGCCTACGTGGCCGAGAACCGTCAGTACGACGGCTACGACACGTCGTTGAAGTCGGCGTACAACTTCGGCTTCCTCGACCAGAGGCCGGACTGGGTGGAGAGCTTCCCGTACCAGAACGGGATGCTCGTGTCGTACTGGGACCAGTCGTTCGGCGACAACAACGTCGGCGACCACCCCGGTGGCGGGCTGATCCTGCCCGTCGACGCACACCCGACCTTCGCGCACTCCTACGACGGTCACCTGCTGCGCCCGCGGATCCTCAGCTTCGACTCGACCTTCGGGCTCGAGAAGACCGACAAGGTCACGGTGCACAAGGACAGCCGGCCGACGACCATCGCGTCGTCCCCGGCCGTCCCGGTGTTCGACGACACCAAGACCTGGTGGTACGACTGCGACGCGCACGCCTGCACGGGCGCGCACGTCGGGCGGTACCAGCCGGGCTGGAACGGCGTGGACGTCCCGAAGACCGGGACGACCATCCAGGTCGTGAGCGAGTCCAAGCAGGGCAACGCTCTCAACGTCCTGGTGGCGCCGAAGTAGCACCTCGCAGCACCCTCACGACGGGCCCCGCCGAGCACGCTCGGCGGGGCCCGTCCGTGTCCGGGGGCGTCAGCGCTTCGCCGTGGCGACCAGCCGCAGGTCACTCACCGGCCGGACCGACAGGCCCAGCATGGGAGGATGGCGGCGTCCCCCCGTCGTCCGAGAAGCATGGGATCCTGCGTGCCTGTCAGCCCCGCGAACGCCTCCGGCAGCACGGCGCCGGGCCGGACCGCCCCGGCGCAGATCCGCAACTTCTGCATCATCGCCCACATCGACCACGGGAAGTCGACCCTGGCCGACCGGATGCTGCAGCTGACCGGTGTGGTCGACGAGCGGACCATGCGAGCCCAGTACCTCGACCGGATGGACATCGAGCGCGAGCGCGGCATCACGATCAAGAGCCAGGCCGTGCGACTGCCGTACACGGCCGGCGACGGGCGCAGGTACGCCCTCAACATGATCGACACCCCGGGCCACGTCGACTTCACCTACGAGGTGTCCCGCTCGCTGGCCGCCTGCGAGGGCACCGTCCTGCTGGTCGACGCCGCCCAGGGGATCGAGGCGCAGACCCTGGCCAACCTCTACCTCGCGCTCGAGAACGACCTGCAGATCATCCCGGTGCTCAACAAGATCGACCTGCCCTCGGCCCAGCCGGAGAAGTACGCGGCCGAGATCGCGCACATCATCGGCTGCGACACCGCGGACGTGCTCAAGGTGAGCGCCAAGACCGGCGAGGGTGTCGGCGACCTGCTGGAGGCGATCGTGGCTCAGGTACCGCCGCCGGTCGGCGATGCCGCCGCCCCGCCGCGAGCGATGATCTTCGACAGCGTCTACGACGTCTACCGTGGCGTCGTCACCTACGTGCGGGTGATCGACGGCCACCTCTCGCCCCGCGAGCGCATCCTGATGCTCTCGACCAGGGCCCAGCACGACCTGCTCGAGATCGGCGTCATCTCGCCGGAGCCCGTGCCCACCGACGGGCTCGGCGTCGGCGAGGTGGGCTACCTCATCACCGGCGTGAAGGACGTCCGCCAGTCGAAGGTCGGTGACACGGTCACCAACGCGTCGCACCCGGCGACGTCGGCGCTCGGCGGCTACAAGGACCCGAAGCCGATGGTGTTCTCGGGGCTCTACCCGGTCAACGGCGACGACTACCCCGACCTGCGCGACGCCCTCGAGCGGCTGCAGCTCAACGACGCCGCCCTCGTGTGGGAGCCGGAGACGTCCGCCGCCCTGGGGTTCGGCTTCCGCTGCGGGTTCCTCGGGCTGCTGCACCTGGAGATCGTGCGCGAGCGCCTCGAGCGCGAGTTCGGCCTCGACCTCATCGCGACCGCGCCCAACGTCGTCTATCGCGTCGTCATGGACGACGCGAGCGAGCGCATCGTCACCAACCCGAGCGAGTTCCCCGACGGCAAGGTCGCGGAGGTGCACGAACCGGTGGTGCGCGCCACGGTCCTCGCCCCCAGCGACTACATCGGGGCGATCATGGACCTGTGCCAGACCCGGCGGGGCACCCTGCTCGGGATGGACTACCTCTCCGAGGAGCGCGTGGAGCTGCGCTACACGCTGCCGCTGGCCGAGATCATCTTCGACTTCTTCGACAACCTCAAGTCGCGGACCCGCGGCTACGCCTCCCTCGACTACGAGGTCGAGGGCGAGCAGGCCTCGGCACTGGTGAAGGTCGACATCCTGCTCCAGGGCGAGGGCGTCGACGCGTTCTCGTCGATCGTGCACAAGGACAAGGCCTACGCGTACGGCGTGCAGATGACCCAGCGGCTGCGCGAGCTCATCCCGCGGCAGCAGTTCGAGGTGCCCATCCAGGCCGCGATCGGCTCCCGGGTCATCGCGCGCGAGAGCATCCGGGCGATCCGCAAGGACGTCCTCGCGAAGTGCTACGGCGGTGACATCACCCGCAAGCGCAAGCTGCTGGAGAAGCAGAAGGAGGGCAAGAAGCGGATGAAGATGGTGGGCCGGGTCGAGGTCCCGCAGGAGGCCTTCATCGCCGCGCTGTCCACCGACGGGGCCGGCGAGAAGGCCAAGAAGTGAGCGGCGTCCGCGGCCGGCGGCTAGCGTCGCCGGCGTGACCGCACGCATCACCTCGGTGAACGTCGTCCACGCGCTGGTCCCCGACCGCCGCGGCGACCTGGACCGGACCGCGATCGACAAGCGCCCCGTCGAGGGCCGTGTCGTGGTCAGCGCCCCCGGTGCTGCCGGTGCCGGTCTGGCCGGCGACCAGGTCTACGACACCCGCCACCACGGTGGCCCCGACCAGGCCGTCTACGCCTACGCCGTCGAGGACCGCGCGTGGTGGGCCGCGGAGCTCGGCTACGACCTCGCACCCGGTTCGTTCGGGCAGAACCTCGACACCGAGGGGGTCGCGGTCACCGACGCCGTGATCGGCGAGCGGTGGCAGGTGGGTGCCGACGGCCTGGTCCTCGAGGTGACCTCGCCACGCATCCCGTGCGCGACCTTCCAGGGGTTCATGGACGAGCCACGGTGGGTCAAGCGGTTCGCCGAGCACGGGGCCTGCGGCGCCTACCTGCGGGTGGTGTCGCCCGGCACCGTCGGCGCGGGCGACGCGGTCACGGTGTCCCACCGCCCGGGTCACGGCGTGACCGTCGGCGAGACGTTCACGCCCCGTTCGGTCGCCGCAGCACGGCTGCAGCGGATGCTCGACGAGCAGCCCGACCTCGCTCCGGACCTGCTGGACGCCGTCCGCCGCGACCTCGCCGCCCGCACCCGCACCCGCTGACGCCCCTGTCCCCGCCCCTCCGACGTCGAGTGGCGCGAGATGGTCGTCCATCCGCGCGGACGGCCGCCGACTCGCGCCACTCATCGGGTGGCGGCGGCGTGGTAGCGGCGAAGTCGGCCGGCCAGCCGGGCGCGACCGTGCGCCGTCAGGGTCGAGCTCCGGGCCACCTGCCACCACGCGGCCGCGCGGGCCGGGTCGTGCGCGAGACCGCGCGCGGACTCGGCGTCCCTGATGACGGTCTCGGGCCGCAGTGCGATGTCGGCGGTCGGGTAGCCGTAGCGCTCCGCACCGGCCTCGTGCATCCTGCGGTCCCGGCGCAGGTCGTCCGCGTGTCGATCGACGGTGCGGTGCTCCCCGCCGTCGCACTCGGGGTAGCGGTCGGTCCCGACGAGGTGCAGGTCGGCGCGCGCCACGAAGACGCCGCAACGCGTGATCTCCACCTGGCTGGCGACCGGGCCGAGCCCGGCCACGACGTGCACCAGCCGTAGCACCGACTCCCACCACGACTCGCTGCGCGGATCCGAGAGCATGACCGCGCGCCGCAGGCGACCCGCACCGCGGGCGCGCGGTCGGGCGGCCGCGAGGATGGCTACCGGGCTGGCGCCGCGGGCCAGAGCGCAGTCGACCAGCGGGACCAGATCCACCAGCGACAGGTCCCGCGCCAGCTCGACGAGGGTCTCGGCGGCGGTCACCACGGGAAGGCCGTCGACGTCGTCCACCTCGGTGTGGCGAGAGCGTCGTACGTACAGGCCATGACGCTGCACATGGACCGAGCTGGTCGTGCTCGCGAAGAGCAGCGGGGCGGGGGGCGGCCGGAAGCCGTTCGGCAGCCACCACCCGCGCAGCTGGGCAGAGGTCAGGTGCCCGAAGCCGCTGTCCCGGGGCAGCACCTGCTGGGTCATCCCGGCCAGCTCCCGCAGGGTGCGGTCAGGCCGGGTCGGTGCGTGCAGGCCGTAGCTGATCGGCTGCCAGGCCGGGCCGCGCAGCCGACCACGCGACACGCCGGCCAGCTCGGCGTCCCTGGTCCGGAGCGCGCGCTGCGGGGTGATGCCGTGCACGGAGGCCGGGTGGATCTGCACGCCACCGACTCTGCGGGCCCACCAGGGACGACCGCCCGGGCCGGTGTCGTCCTGTGGACGGGACGCCCCCGCCGTCGCACCTGTGGAGGACCGTCGAGTGGCGCAAGATGGCGGCGCCCCGCGCGCTACGCCCGCCGACTCGCGCCACTCGACGGGTAGCGTCGGGGAGGTGACGACGACAGGTGGCGCGCGCCCGGCCTCGGTGGGGCGGATGTTCCTCGACCGCATCGCGGCCACGCCGGACCGGGAGGCGTACCGGCGCCCCGTCGGCGACGGCTGGGAGTCGATGTCGTGGCGCGAGGCGGGCGAGCGGGTGCAGCAGCTTGGCCGCCGGCCTGCTCGACCTCGGGGTCGGTCCCGAGGAGCGGGTCGCCCTGATCTCCTCCACCCGGGTCGACTGGATCCTCGCCGACTTCGCGATCCTGTGCTCCGGAGCCGCGACGACCACCGTCTACCCGACCAGCAACCCCGACGACGTGGCCTACATCGTCGCCGACTCCGGTGCCGTGGTCGCCTTCGCCGAGGACGACGCGCAGCTGGCCAAGCTGCGCGACCACCGGCACCAGCTGCCCGCCCTGCGCACGGTCGTGACCTTCGACGGGACCGCGGACGGCGACTGGGTCGTCGGGCTGGAGGAGGTCGCGCGCCGCGGTGCGGCCCGCCTCGCCGAGGACCCCGACCTGGTGCGCCGGGCCGTCGACGCGATCCGCCGCGAGCACCTCGCGACCCTGATCTACACCAGCGGGACCACCGGTCGCCCGAAGGGCGTGCGCCTGGACCAGGACTGCTGGGTCTACGAGGGCACCGCCGTCGACTCGCTCGGGCTGCTGACGCCCGACGACGTGCAGTACCTGTGGCTGCCGCTCGCGCACGCGTTCGGCAAGGTGCTGCTCGCCGCCCAGCTGGCCACCGGCTCGGCGGCGGCGGTGGACGGGCGGGTCGAACGGATCATCGACAACCTCGCGGTCGTCTCACCGACCTTCATGGCCGCCGTCCCGCGCATCTTCGAGAAGGTGCACGGCCGGGTCGTGACGATGGCGACCGACGAGGGTGGCCTCCGGCTGCGCATCTTCCACTGGGCGATGGAGGTCGGGCGCGAGCACAGCCGGACCACATCGTCGGGCGGGACGCCAGGGGCAGCACTGCGCGCCAAGCACGCGCTCGCGGACCGCCTTGTCTTCACCAAGCTCCGGACGAGGTTCGGCGGCAACCTGCGCTTCCTGGTGAGCGGGAGCGCGGCCCTCTCCCGCGAGGTCGCCGAGTTCTTCCACGCGGCCGGCATCCTCGTCCTCGAGGGGTACGGCCTCACCGAGACGAGCGGTGGCATCTTCATCAACCGGCCCGACGACTACCGGCTTGGCAGCGTGGGGCGCGTCTTCCCGGGGACCGAGGTGCGGGTCGCCGACGACGGCGAGATCCTGCTGCGCGGGCCGTGCGTCATGTCGGGCTACCACGGCCTGCCGGAGCAGACGGCCGAGGCGCTCACCGGAGACGGGTGGCTGCGCACGGGCGACATCGGCGAGCTCGACAGCGACGGCTTCCTCACCTTGACCGACCGCAAGAAGGACCTGATCAAGACCTCCCAGGGCAAGTACGTCGCCCCGCAGGCCATCGAGGCGCTGTTCAAGGGGTCGTGCGCGCTGGCCAGCCAGATCGTGGTGCTCGGCGACGGGTACGGCTACTGCGCGGCCCTGGTGACTCTCGACGAGGACGCGCTGACCCAGTGGGCGCGCCACCGGCAGATCGACGGCGGGTACGCCGAGCTGGTCCGGCACGAGGAGGTGCAGGCCGACGTGTCGGCCGCCGTGGAGGCGATGAACGCCCGCCTGAACAGGTGGGAGACGGTGAAGACCTTCCGGATCCTCGACCACGACCTCACCGTCGAGGCCGGCGAGCTGACCCCCAGCCTCAAGGTGCGCCGCAAGGTGGTCGCCGAGCGCCACGGTGACCTCATCGCCGAGATGTACCCCGCCGGCTGATGCCGCGCTGATGCCGTCGGCACCCCCGCCGGGCGAGCCGGTGCCGGAGGACGGCGCGCTGCCGCCGTCCTCGCTCGCCACCCTCGGCCGGCGCCCCTTCGGGGTCTACGTCCACGTGCCGTTCTGCGCGACCCGGTGCGGCTACTGCGACTTCAACACCTACACCGCGACGGAGCTCGGCGGCGGTGCGTCCCAGGCGTCCTACGCCGCGACGGCCGCCGCGGAGGTACGGCTGGCCCGGCAGGTGCTCGGCGACGTGGTCGTCCCGGCGGCGACCGTCTTCTTCGGCGGCGGGACACCGACGCTGCTCCCGTCCGACGACCTCGCCCTGCTGCTTGCCGGCCTGCGCGCCGAGCTCGGCGTGCGACCGGACGCGGAGGTCACCACGGAGGCCAACCCGGACAGCGTCGACGAGGCGTCGCTGGCCGCGCTGCGCGACGCGGGCTTCACCCGCATCTCGTTCGGGATGCAGTCGGCGGTACCGCACGTGCTCGCCACCCTGGACCGCACCCACGACCCGGCGCGCGTCCCGAAGGCCGTCGCATGGGCGAGGGCCGCCGGCTTCGAGGGCGTCAGCCTCGACCTGATCTACGGCACGCCGGGCGAGAGCCAGGCCGACTGGCGGGCCAGTCTCGACGCCGCGCTCGACGCGGCCCCGGACCACGTCAGCGCGTACGCCCTGGTGGTCGAGGAGGGCACCCGGATGGCAGCGCAGGTGCGCCGCGGCGACATCCCCGCACCGGACGACGACGTCCTGGCCGACCGGTACCTGCTGGCCGACGAGGTGCTGGCCGCGGCCGGGTTCGAGTGGTACGAGGTGAGCAACTGGGCGCGCGGGCCTGCGCAGCGCGCCCGGCACAACGAGGGCTACTGGCGGGGGCACGACTGGTGGGGGGTCGGGCCCGGCGCGCACAGCCACGTCGGCGGCACCCGGTGGTGGAACGTCCGGCACCCGGTGGCGTACGCCGGACGGCTGGCCGCCGGGACCAGCCCGGCGCAGGCCCGGGAGGTCCTCACGCCCGGGCAGCGGCACGACGAGCGGGTGCTGCTCGAGGTGCGGCTGCGCGAGGGGCTGCCGCTCGCAGCGCTCGCCGACGAGGGCCGGTCGGCTGCCGCCCGCGCCGTCACCGACGGGCTGCTCGACCGTGGCGCGCACGAGAACGGCCGCGCAGCGCTGACGCTGCGCGGCCGCCTGCTGGCCGATGCCGTGGTCCGGGACCTGCTGGGCTGAGCCGGCTACTCGCGCAGCGGGCGTCCGCTCGCGTCGGTGGTCCAGCCGTTCGCCCCGACGAGGTAGAGGATCCCCTCGACGAACCCCCACAGGGCGCCGATGCCGCAGGTGAGCACGGTGACGACGATCTGGATGATGCCGATCTTGGTGAAGCCGAGGTAGAACCGGTGGATCCCGAACCCGCCGAGGAACACCCCGAGCAGCCCCGCGGCGATCTTCGACTTGGCCTGGGGGTCGGGGTAGTAGCCGGGCGGCGGTGCTCCGTAGGCGTAGCCGGGTGGCGGCTGGCCGTAGCCAGGTGGCGGCTGGCCGTACCCGGGCGGCGGCTGCTGGTAGCCCGGCGGCGGCTGCTGCTGGTAGCCCGGCGGCGGCTGCTGCTGGTAGCCGGGCGGTGGCGGGGTGGGGGGCGGCTGCTCACCCGGGCCCGAGGGCGGTGGGCGCCAGGGGTCGTCGTCGGCGGGCGGACCGCCGGGCTGGTCGGTCATGCTACGGGTGCTCGACGACGACGGTCTTGAGGATCTTGTCGGCGAAGGTCTGGCGCTTCTTGTCCCACAGCGGCCAGAGGAAGCCCAGGTAGCACGGCAGGGCGTCGAGGATGTGCACGAAGTAGCGCCCGATGCCGAGACCGCCGCCGGGGGGCTGGCCGGTGGCCTCGGCGACCAGCCGGGTGCCCGCGATCTTCTTGCCGAACGACTGCCCGGTGGCTCCCGCCTGGTAGGCGTTGTAGATCGCCCAGGCGAGGGCGGCGAGGGACAGGATCGTGCCGAGGCCGCTGCTGCCGCGGCCGATGAGCCCCGCCACGATGCCGGGGCCGACGAAGTCGATCAGGCCGCCCAGGGCGCGCTTGGGCCAGGCCGCGTAGGCGATGCCACCGGGCAGGCCGCCGCCCTCGAAGGGGGGCTGGCCGTAGCCGCCGGGGGCCGGCTGGCCGTAGCCGGACGTCGCGTACGGGTCACCCTGGGGCGGGGGAGGCGGGAAGCCACCTGTCCCGCCGGGCTGGGGGGTGTCGTCGCCGGGAGGGCCGGGCGGCGGGGGCGGGGGAGTGGTCATCGGATCCCTTTTCTCGACAGTGGGCGACAGGCTAGGGGGTTTCGTCGGGACCGGGCAGCACATCGACGCGGGTCACGAAGTCGATCAGCTCCTCGACCCGGGCGAGCAGGCTGGGTTCGAGGTCGGCGTAGCCGGTGACGGCGCCGAGGATCCGTCGCCAGGCGGCGGGCGGGTCGACCGGCCAGCCGAGCCCGGCGCAGACGCCGTCCTTCCAGGGCCGGCCGCGAGGCACCTCGGGCCAGGCCGCGATCCCGAGTGCCGCGGGCCGGACGGCCTGCCACACGTCGACGTACGGGTGGCCGAGGACCAGGACGTGCGGCGAGACCACCTGTGCCGCGAGCCGCGACTCCTTGCTCCCCGGGACCAGGTGGTCGACGAGGACACCGAGCCGGCGGGCCGGACCGGGCCGGAAGCCGCGGACCACGTCGGGCAGGTCGTCGATGCCGCCGAGGTGCTCGACCACGACGCCCTCGACCCGCAGGTCGTCACCCCAGACCTTCTCGACGAGCTCGGCGTCGTGACGGCCCTCGACGTAGATGCGGCTCTGCCGGGCCACCCGGGCGCGGGCGCCGGTCACCGCGACCGAGCCGGACGCCGTGCGCCGCGGCGTGGAAGGTGCCGGGGCCGCCGCCGGCCGGACGAGCTCGACGGGCCGGCCGTCCACGAGGAAGCCGTGCCCCAGCGGGAAGACCCGTTCCCGCCCCCTGCGGTCCTCGAGGGTGACGGTGTGCCCGCCGGCGGTCTTCTCACAGCGCAGCACCGCGCCGCAGAACCCGGTCTCGGCGTCCTCGACCACCAGGTCGGCGACCGCCTCGACCGGGCGCGCCACCCGCGGCCGGCGCCGGTCTTCGGCGAGCACGTCGGTGCGGTAGCGGTCCATCACCCACCAGCCTGTCGGCTGCGACCGGACCGCGCCAGCGGACGCGCCGAGGCCTCACTGGGTGTGTCCCTATTCGAGACCGAAGCGCACTCATCTGCCGAGATGAGTGCGCCTTCGGAGACGCCGGGTCACGGACAATGGCGAGATGACGATGCCTTTCCCCTCGCCGACGCTCTCAGCATCAGGACAGACCGAGGTTTTCGTGCGGTACCTCGACTACTTCCGCGAGACCATCTTGTCGAAGGTGTCCGCGCTACCTGACGACGAGCAGCGCCGTAGCAGACTTCCCTCGGGATGGACCCCGCTCGAGCTGCTCAAGCATCTGCGTTACGTCGAGTTGCGCTGGATCGAGTGGGGATTCCAAGGGGTCGAGGTCGAGGCACCATGGGGCGACCAGCGTGGGGGCCAGTGGTACGTCGCCCCCGAGGAAACAAGCGACGCTCTGGTGACGGCGCTACGTGCTCAAGGGACACGCACGGCAACCGTTGCTGCAAGTACCGAACTCACCTCGTTGGGGGCACCTGGCCCAAGGTGGGAAGGCGCGCCTCCCGCGACATTGGAACGGGTGTTGTTCCATCTCCTGCAGGAGTATGCCCGTCATCTCGGGCAGTTGGACATAGTCGCTGAGCTCGCCGGCGGTCCGGTCGGCGAGTAGGTCTGTACGTCTGCGGATGCGGCGGAACTGCGACCAGACCCGCGTCCATGGCCCGAACGACGCCGGGAGGTAGCGCCACTGGCAGCCGTCTGGGCGACGTACAGCATCGCGTCCACCACGGGTCGCAGGGCATCGCCGTGCTTGCGGCCCCGCTTGCCCGGCGCGTTGGACACCGGCTGCAGCAGGCCCCACTGGTCATCGGTCAGGTCACTTGGATACGGCATGGCCTGCACGTCGACCACGCGAAACGTCCGGGCACGAGGGACACACCCAGTCAGACCGCCGTCGCGTGCAGGGCCGACTCGCGGAGCCTGGCCGAGACCTCGGCCGCGGGCGCCGGCCGGTGCAGGAGGAAGCCCTGGACCGAGTCGCAGCCGAGCTGGCGCAGCATGTCGAGCACCTCCTCGGTCTCGACGCCTTCGGCGACGATCCGCAGGCCCACCCGGTGGGCGAGCAGGATCGTCGCCCCGACCATCGCCTCGCCCCTGCCCTCGGCCAGGTCCAGCAGGAAGGAGCGGTCCAGCTTCACCTCGTCCAGCGGAAGGTCCCGCAGCGACGCCAGCGAGGAGTAGCCGGTGCCGAAGTCGTCCAGGAGCAGGTCGTGCCCCAGCTCGCGCAGGGCCGCCAGCTCCCGCAGCGCGTCGGCGGCCACGCTGGAGGCGATGGTCTCGGTCAGCTCCAACCGGAGCAGCGCCGCCGGCAGCTCGGCGGCCGCGCACGCGGCGCTCACCCGGTCCACCAGCAGCGGGTCGGCCAGGTCGGCCTCGGTGAGGTTGACCGCGATCGGGATGCTCATCCCCGCCTCGGACCAGACGCGGGCCTGCGTCGTGGCCATCCGGAGCACCTCGTCGGTGAGGGCCCGGCTCAGGCCGGCCTCGATCGCGACCGGCAGGAACGCGGCGGGGGACAGCTGACCTCGGACGGGGTGCTGCCAGCGGATCAGTGCCTCCGCGCTGGTCACCTGTCGGTCAGAGACCCGGTGCACCAGCTGGTAGTGCAGCTCCAGCTGTCGTTCGGTCAGGGCCCGGCGCAGCTCCGCGAGCAGGGCGAGCCGGTCGATACCGCCCTCGTCGCGCCGCTCGCTGTAGAGCTCGACGCCGGAGTGCGCAGCCTTGGCCACGTACATGGCGGCGTCCGCTCGGCTCATCAGCGCGTCCCAGGTCAGGCCCTGTGCGGGGGCGAACGAGATGCCGATGCTGGCGTCGATGCACAGGCTCAGGCCGGAGAGCACCACCGGCTCGGAGACCGCGTCGCGGACCACCGTGCCGACCGTCCGCGCCAGCTGCGGGTCGTCGCCGTCGACGAGCACGGCGAACTCGTCGCCCCCGAGCCGGGCCACCGTGGCCACCGACGGGTCCAGCCGCTCCCGGAGCCGACCACCGATGATCCGCAGCAGCTGGTCGCCCACCGGGTGGCCGAGGGAGTCGTTGACCTGCTTGAACCGGTCGAGGTCGACGATCATCACCGTCAGTCGCGGGTCGGGAACCGCCAGCCGGTGGTTGATGTCCTCCACGAACCGGCGCCTGTTGGACAGTCCGGTGAGCTCGTCGGTGCGAGCCTCGAGCCGTGCCTCCACGAGCCGGCGGGTCTCGACCAGTGCGACCAGCAGCCGGACGCTGGCCAGCAGGACGGCCGCCAGCCCGAGCAGGCAGACCACGACCGGCAGCGTCTGCACCGCTCCCCAGAACAGCACGCCGGTGCTGGCGACGCTCAGCGTGGCCGGTACCGCCAGGCTGGCCGCGCCCTCCCGCACGCTGCGCTCCGCCGGCGGCTCCGTCCAGGCGCCCAGCGCCAGGGAGACGAAGGCGACCGGCCAGGCCAGGTCCAGCAACCCGCCGTCGACGTAGGTGCCGGAGGAGACCTGCAGCAGGTAGGTGCTGTCGGCCACCAGGAGCATCATCGGCCCGCACGCGAGCAGCCACCACGACCGGCCCGGCCGCCAGCCGTGCAGGTTGAACACCAGGATGAGCACCGTGAGCAGCGCCAGGTCGCCGATCGGGTAGGCGAGGTTCGTGAGCACCACCGACTGCTTCCCGCCGGTCATCTCCAGGACGGGGCGCAGGACGACGGCTCCGAGCAGCGCGGCCGCGCCCAGCCCCCCGACCAGTCCGTCCAGCCAGAGACTGGCCCGCACCTTGCGCAGCTGGGCGCGTGCGAGCAGGACGAGCCCGGCGTTGAACAGCGGGTAGGTCAGCAGCCAGCAGGCGTCGGCGGCCGACGGGTACGGGACCTCGTCGAGGGAGTGGAGGACGCCGTAGTAGACGAAGTCGCCGCAGGAGAACATGAGGGGGGCGAGGCCGAGCAGGACCCACGCCGCGCGGCGTGGGCGGTCCCACCAGGCCCGACCCCAGCAGATGAGGCCGGCGAAGACCTGGATGCCGTCGCCGACCCCGATCTCCAGCCAGCCGCTGAACGCCGGGCCGTGCCCCCGCACGCCCGGGAGGAAGGTCAGGGCGTACCCCACCGTCATCGTCAGGAGAGCGACCCGCAGGAGGCGCGCCCAGGTCGGCACCCGCCAGGTGCCGTCGTCCTGTGGCATCGCTGCGCCCTGCCCCTCTCGCCCCGTCCTGCCCGCCGGCCGTACAGCCTCCATCGGCAGCAGCGGTGTCGAAGTGAACCTTGTGGCGGGAATCGCGCGTCAGCCGGCCGCTCCCGCCCCGGCCCCGTCGGGCGGCGTACACTGGCACTCTGCCGCCGCGAGTGCCAACCTGATCCCGCGGCCGGCGACCAGGCCCGATCGGACGCCGGGAGGTGCGCGTGCTGGAGGACCGCAAGCTCGAGGTGCTGCGCGCCATCGTCGAGGACTACGTGTCCACCCAGGAGCCGGTCGGGTCGAAGGCTCTCGTCGAGCGGCACAACCTCGGCGTCTCGCCCGCCACCATCCGCAACGACATGGCGGCCCTCGAGGACGAGGGCTACATCGCCCAGCCGCACACCAGCGCGGGGCGGATCCCGACCGACAAGGGCTACCGGCTCTTCGTCGACCGGCTGTCGACGGTCAAGCCGCTGTCGGCGGCCGAGCGCCGGGCCATCCAGTCCTTCCTGGACGGCGCCCTGGACCTCGACGACATCGTGGCGCGCACGGTGCGGCTGCTCGCGACCCTCACCCAGCAGGTCGCCGTCGTGCAGTACCCCTCACTGTCCCGGTCCAGCGTGCGGCACGTCGAGCTGGTGCCGTTGAGCACCAGCCGGCTGCTGGTCATCCTGATCACCAGCACCGGCCGGGTCGAGCAGCGCGTCGTCGAGACCGGGGCCGAGATCCCCGACACCCTGCTGGCCGAGCTGCGCGCTCAGCTCAACGCCACGACGGTCGGTGTCCGGCTGCCGGAGGCTCCGAACCGGCTGGAAGGGCTGCCCGAGCACTTCACCCCCGACCAGCGACCGGTCGTCTCGGCGGTGCTGTCGTCGCTGCTCGAGAGCCTCGTGGAGGAGCACGAGGACCGCGTGGTGCTCGGCGGGACGGCCAACCTGGCCCGGTTCGGACCGGACTTCCCGCTGACGATCCACCCGGTGCTCGAGGCGCTGGAGGAGCACATGGTGCTGCTGCGGCTGCTCGGTGAGGCCGCCGACCCGTCCGTGCTGCAGGTGCGGATCGGGCACGAGAACCCGCACGAGGGCCTGGCTGCCACGTCGGTCGTGAGCGTCGGCTACGGCACCGAGAGCGAGATGCTCGCGAAGCTGGGCGTCCTCGGGCCGACCCGGATGGACTACCCCGGAACGATGGGAGCGGTACGCGCCGTGGCCAGGTACGTCGGGCGGATCGTGGGCGAGGGCTGATGGCGAGCACCCAGGCCGACTACTACGAGGTCCTCGGGGTGGCGCGGGACGCCACGCCCGAGGAGATCAAGAAGGCGTACCGCAAGCTGGCCCGCCAGCTGCACCCGGACGTGAACCCGGGCGAGGAGGAGCGCTTCAAGGAGGTCACCAAGGCCTACGAGGTGCTCTCCGACCCGCAGAAGCGCGAGCTGCACGACCTCGGCGGCGACCCGTTCTCGACCGGGGGCGGCTTCGGCTCGGGGTTCGGGTTCTCCGACATCATGGATGCGTTCTTCGGTGCCGGCGCCGGAGGTGGTCCGGGCCGCGGGCCGCGACCACGCCAGCGCCGCGGCCAGGACGCCCTGATCCGGGTCGAGGTCGACCTGGCGGAGGCGACCTTCGGCTCGACCCGCGACCTGCAGGTCGACACCGCCGCCGCCTGCCCCACCTGCCACGGGGCGGGCGCCCGGCCCGGCACCGCGACCCGCCCGTGCGAGGTCTGCCGGGGCCGTGGCGAGGTGCAGCAGGTGACCCGCAGCTTCCTCGGCCAGGTCATGACCGCACGGCCGTGCACCGCCTGCCAGGGCTTCGGCAGCGTCATCCCCGACCCGTGCCACGAGTGCGGCGGCGACGGCCGGGTCCGTACCCGGCGCACCCTCACGGTCAAGATCCCGCCAGGGGTCGACACCGGCACCCGCATCCAGCTGACGGGCGAGGGCGAGGCCGGACCGGGCGGTGGGCCGGCGGGTGACCTCTTCGTGGAGGTGGTCGAGCGGCCGCACCCCATGTTCCGCCGGCAGGGCGACGACCTGCACTGCACCGTGTCGGTGCCCATGACCGCGGCGGCTCTCGGGATCACCGTCTCGATCGAGACCCTCGACGGGCCCAGGCCGGTCGAGCTGCGGCCCGGCACCCAGAGCGGGGCGATCACGACCCTGCCGGACCTCGGCGTGACGCACCTGCGCAGCCCCGGACGCGGCGACCTCGTCGTGCACGTCGAGGTGGCGACGCCGACCAGGCTCGAGCCCGAGCAGGAGGACCTCCTGCGCAAGCTCGCCTCGCTGCGCGGCGAGGACGGTCCGGACGTCGGCACCGTCACCGGGCAGCGCACCGGGTTCTTCGGCCGGCTGCGCGACGCCTTCAACGAAGGGGCCCGCTGAGCCCGCCGGTCTTCGTCGTCCCGTCCGGCGCGCTGCAGGTCGGACGGGTCACGGTCGACGGCGGGGAGGGCCGCCACGCCGCCACCGTGGTCCGGCTCTCGGCCACCGAGCCGGTGGTGCTCGTCGACGGTGCGGGGCGCCGGGGTGAGGGCGCCGTGGCGGCCGTGCCGGGCAAGGACCGGGTCGAGGTCGAGGTGGTCTCGGTCACGGACGAGCCCGAGCCGGCGCCGCGCCTCGTCGTGGTGCAGGCGCTGCCCAAGGCGGACCGGGGCGAGACCGCGGTCGAGACCATGACCGAGCTCGGTGTCGACGAGGTCGTGCCCTGGGCGGCCGCGCGCTGCGTCACCCGGTGGCATGAGGGGCGCGGCGACAAGGCCCTGGCGCGCTGGCGCAGCACCGCGGTCGCCGCCGGGAAGCAGTCCCGCCGCGCGCGCTTCCCGGTCGTGACCGGACTCGCGACGACGGCCGAGGTCGGCGCCCGGCTGGCGGGCGCCGCGGCCGGCGTGGTCCTGCACGAGGAGGCGGACCGGCCGCTCTCCGGTTTCGCGCCGCCGGTCGCCGGCGAGGTCGTCGTGGTCGTCGGCCCGGAGGGAGGGCTGACCGCCGAGGAGCTCGCCTGCTTCGCCGCGGCCGGCGCGACGGCCTACCGGCTCGGGCCGACCGTCCTGCGCACCTCCACCGCCGGCACCGCCGCGCTGGCCGTCCTGCTCGCCCGGACCCCCCGCTGGACCTAGCTCCTGCCGGTCACTGGACCGGGGTCGGGGACGGGAGCACCGTGAAGGTCTTGGTGTCGACGTTCTGCTCGCTGCCGTCCTCGGCCGAGTGCTCGAGCACCCGCAGCGTGTAGGTGCCGGGTGCGAGGTCGCCGAGGTCGCCGGTGAAGTCGCCGAACTCGCCGTTGGAGCCACCCATGACGGTCCCCTCGGCGAGCACCTTCCCGTCGGCCCGTGACCCCTGGCGCAGGTCCCAGGAGATGGTGGCCTCGAACGCGGTGCCGTACCCGGTGAAGGTGACCGGCGACGAAGCGGTCGCGCCCTCGGTCGGGCTGAGCAGCCAGATCAGCCCCTGGACGTCGAGCATCGGAGCACGAGCGACGGGCTCGGACCAGTCGTGGTGCCCGGACGACGGCGCCTTGCCCTGCACCAGCAGTCGGACCGTCCGCACGGCCTTGTCATTGGCCGTCACGGTGTAGACGACCTCCTGGACGGCGGCCGTCTCCCCGGCCGCCCCCGCGGAGACGAAGTCGCTGAGGTCGACGGTGGCGGTGTCGCCCTGCACGGAGTAGCCGAGCAGCTGGGTGCCCGTCGGCCACGCCGAGGTGTAGTCGGGGTCGATCGCCGGCTCGGCGAGCATCGTGGACAGCGCCGCCGTCACCGGGTCCATGCCGGGGTTGGGACGCTGCTCGCGGTACAGCCTCGGGCCCCGGCCGCCGTCCATCAGGTAGTAGACGTAGACGTCGCCCTCGACGGGGATCGGCGTCGCCGAGTCCGTCTCGGACGGGGTCGGGGAGGGGGACTGGCTGTCCGACGGCTCGGCCGTCGCGCCATCGGTCGCTGCGGTCACCGGGTTCCTCTCGTCGTCCCCCCCGAGGAAGGCGAACCCGGCGCCGACCGCGAGGCCGAGCACGACCGCGGCGGCGACGGCCAGCACGCCGGGGTGGCGGTACCAGGGGCGGGCCTCCGCGTCGATGCCGGCGCGGATGTGCTGCAGACCGTCGTCCGAGGGCTGGACCATGTCGGCCTCCGAGGTGAGGGCGGCACGCAGTCGCGCCGCCAGCGGGTCGTCGTCGTGCGGGTCGAACCGGCCGGAAAAGTCACGGGGCGTGGTCATGAGGTCGCCTCCAGGGCGGTCCGGAGAGCGGCCATGCCGCGGGACGCGTGACTCTTGACGGCACCCCGGCTGATGCCGAGGGCGTCGGCGATGTCGGCCTCCGAGAGGTCGAGGTAGTAGCGCAGGACGAGCACCTCGCGCTGCCGGTCGGGCAGGGCGCGCACGGCGGCCATCACCTCGGCGTGCTCGAGGGCGAGCAGGGCGCCGTGCTCGGCGCTGGCCGCGTGGGGCGACGGCTTGGGCGCCAGCCGGCCGGCGACCTCCCGGCGCCGCAGCTGGGACCGCGCGCCGTTGACGACGGACTGGCGCAGGTACGCCAGCGCCCGGTCGGGGTCCTGCAGCCGGCGCCAGGCGCCGTGCATGGCGACGAAGGCGTCCTGCGCCACCTCCTCCGCCACCGCCCTGTCCCGCAGCAGCAGGGCGGCGAGGCGCACGAGCGAGCGGTAGTGGGCGGCGTAGAGCTGGGTCACGGCCTCGTCGGCCGCCCAGGCTGGTGCTGCCGGGCCACTCATGCCGCTCCTCGTCGCAGCTGCCATCAGTCCGGTCACACTCGTAGGACGTCCGGCGGGGCGGGCCGGTTTACCCGGCGGGTCCTCCGGTCTACCGGCCGGGCCGCCGCCGCGCAGCCCGCCACGCCGCCCGGACCCGTCTCGATAGGGTCGGCGGATGGCTGACGAGGGCGGCGGGTGCCTGTTCTGCAAGGTCGTCGCGGGCGAGGTGCCGGCGGACGTCGTGCACGAGGGAGACGCGGTCCTGGCCTTCCGGGACATCTCCCCGGTCGCGCCCACCCACGTCCTGGTGGTCCCGCGGCGGCACCACCGCAGCGTGGCGGAGCTGGCCGGGGCCGACCCTGCCGCGCTGGCCGAGCTGGCCCGGGTCGCCGCCGAGGTCGCCGCCGCCGAGGGGTACGACGACCACCGGCTGGTGTTCAACACCGGGGCCGGTGCCGGGCAGAGCGTCTTCCACGTGCACGGCCACGTCCTCGCCGGCCGGGACCTGGCCTGGCCGCCCGGGTGAGCACCGCAGGACGGTCCGGGGCCAGGCCGCTGCCGCCCGGGACCGTGGCCGGGCTGGACCGGGCCGCCGCGACCAGTCAGGCCGACTGGCGGGCCGCCGGCCTGGCGGCGACGGTCGTGCGGCGGGGGCAGCCGGTCTGGCACGGCCTCGTCGGCACGACCCGCGCGGACGACCCGGCCGCGCTGCCCACCGCGGACACGCAGTTCCGGATGGGCTCGGTCACCAAGACGTTCACCGCGGTGCTGGTGCTCCAGTGCCGCGACGACGGCCTGCTGGGTCTCGACGACACCCTCGGGACGCACCTGCCCGGCACGAAGCACGGCGGGCTCACCCTGCGACGGATGCTGGCCCACCTGTCCGGGCTCCAGCGCGAACCCGTCGGCGAGGTGTGGGAGACGCTGCGGGGCCCGGATCGCGACGAGCTGCTCGCAGGCCTCGACGACGCCGAGGCGGTCCTCCCGCCCGGGCAGCGCTGGCACTACTCGAACCTCGCGTACGCGCTTCTCGGCGAGGTGGTCGCCCGCCTGCGCGGCGGCACCTGGGAGGACGTGCTGCAGGAGCGGGTGCTGACGCCGCTGGCCCTGCACCGCACCACCGTGCGGCGGACGCCGCCGTACGCCCTGGGCTACTTCGCCGACCCGTACGCCGACCGGTTGCACGAGGAGGCGGAGTTCCCCGGCCACGCGTTCGCGCCCGCCGCCGAGCTGTGGACCACGGTCGACGACCTCGGCCGCTGGGCGGGCTTCCTGGCCGACCCCGACCCGGCCGTGCTCGCCGCCTCCACCGTCGAGGAGATGTGCCATCCGCAGGTGATGCACGACCTCGACGGCTGGACGCTGGGCTGGGGGCTCGGCCTCATGCTGCACCGGCGGGGCGACCGCGTGCTGGTCGGGCACGACGGCGCGATGCCGGGGTTCCTCGCGGGGCTGGCGGTGCGCCGGCCGGAGAAGGTCGGGGCCGCGGTGCTGGTCAACAGCTCGGCCGGCGCCGACCCGGGCGGGCTGGCCGTCGACCTCGTGCTGCGCGTCCTCGACGACGACCCCGACCTGGCGACGCCCTGGCGTCCCGGGCCGCCCGTGCCCCCTCAGGTCGACGAGCTGCTCGGCCAGTGGTGGTCGGAGGGGACCGCCTACGTCTTCTCCTTCCGGGAGGGCCGGCTGGAGATCCGCGCGCTCGCCGCCTCCCGGACCCGGCCCGCCGCGGTGCTGGCCGAGGAGGGCGCGGACACCTTCCGGGTGGTCTCGGGGCGCGAGCAGGGCGAGCTGCTCCGTGTGGTCCGGCGTCCCGACGGCACCGTCGAGAAGCTCTACTGGGCGACCTACCCGGTCACCCGCGACCCCCGCCCGTTCGGCGCCTGAGGCCGGCGCGCTGGGCGCCCGGGGCCGGATCGCCTAGCATTGACGACCACATGACCGAGTCACCTCAGACCCGGACGACGATCGTCGTCCCCGCCAGCCAGCCGATGGTGGCCGTTCTCGGCACGCGCGACGAGCTGCTCAAGGTCGTCGAGCAGGCGTTCCCCACCACCGACATCGCGGTGCGCGGCAACGAGATCACCATCTCCGGCGCCCCGGGCGAGGTGGCGCTCGTCGAGCGCCTGTACGACGAGCTGGTCACCGTCCTGCGCACCGGGCAGGCCGCGACGGCGGAGTCGGTCGAGCGGATGGTCGCGATGCTGCGCACCGAGACCGGCGAGCGTCCGGCGGAGGTCCTGACCCTCAACATCCTGTCCAACCGCGGGCGCACCATCCGGCCGAAGACGCTGAACCAGAAGCGCTACGTCGACGCGATCGACCGCAACACCGTCGTCTTCGGCATCGGCCCGGCCGGCACCGGGAAGACGTACCTGGCCATGGCCAAGGCCGTTCAGGCGCTGCAGGCCAAGCAGGTCACGCGGATCATCCTCACCCGCCCGGCGGTCGAGGCCGGCGAGCGGCTCGGCTTCCTGCCGGGCACGCTGTACGAGAAGATCGACCCCTACCTGCGGCCCCTCTACGACGCGCTGCACGACATGATCGACCCCGACTCGATCCCGCGGCTGATGACCGCCGGCACCATCGAGGTCGCGCCGCTGGCCTACATGCGCGGCCGGACCCTGAACGACGCGTTCATCATCCTGGACGAGGCGCAGAACACCTCCGCCGAGCAGATGAAGATGTTCCTCACCCGGCTGGGCTTCGGCTCCAAGATGGTCGTCACCGGTGACGTCACCCAGGTCGACCTCCCCGGCGGCACGTCGAGCGGTCTCCGGGTGGTCCAGGACATCCTGGTCGGCCTCGACGACGTCGAGTTCTGCCGGCTGCAGAGCCAGGACGTGGTCCGGCACCGGCTCGTGAGCGACATCGTCGACGCCTACGGCCGCTGGGACGCGGTCGAGGCCGGCCAGGGCGGTCGGCAGACCGGTAGGCAGGGCGGCTCCGCCGGGCCCGGCCGCCGTCGGCGCTGACCCGGACGGAGGCACGGAGACACACGTGAGCATCGAGGTCAACGACGAGTCCGGCGACGGGGTCGACGGCGAACGCGTCTCCGCGCTCGCCCGGTTCGTGCTGGAACGCCTGCGCGTGCATCCGCAGGCCGAGCTGTCCGTGCTCGCGGTCGACGTCGCGACGATGTCCTCGCTGCACCAGCAGTGGATGGACGAGGAGGGCCCGACCGATGTCCTCTCGTTCCCGATGGACGAGCTGCGCCCCGGCAACGACGACGAGGAGCCCGAGCCCGGGCTGCTCGGCGACGTCGTTCTCTGCCCCGCCGTCGCCGCCGAGCAGGCAGCGGCCGCGGGCCACTCGACCGAGCAGGAGCTCGACCTCTTGACGACCCACGGGATCCTGCACCTGCTCGGCTACGACCATGCCGAGCCGGACGAGGAGCGGGAGATGTTCGGCCTGCAGACCCGGCTGCTCGAGGGCTGGGCCGAGAGCCGCGGGGGCGGCGCGTGACCGCCGTGCAGCTCGTCGTCGCGGCCGTTCTCGTCGCCCTCGGCGGTCTCTCCGCCGGCGCCGAGGCGGCGCTGTCGAAGGTCTCGCGGGTGGCGGCCGACGACTACGAGCGCGAGGGGCGCCGCGGCGCGCGCCGGCTGCGCCAGGTCCTCGACGACCTGGCGCGGTACCTCAACCTGCTCACCCTGCTGCGGGTGACGGCCGAGCTGGTCGCGACCGTGCTGGTGACCGTCGCCGCCCTGAACCTCTTCGCCGAGACCTGGCAGGCCATGCTGGTCGCCGCCGGCTCGATGATCGTCATCTCCTACATCGCCATCGGCGTCTCGCCGCGCACCCTCGGCCGCCAGCACCCCGGACCGGTCGCGCTGGTCGCTGCCCGACTGGTGCACCCGCTCGCCCGGGTGCTCGGTCCGCTGCCGCGCCTGCTGATCCTGGTGGGCAACGCCCTCACCCCCGGGAAGGGCTACCGCGAGGGGCCGTTCGCCACCGAGGCCGAGCTGCGCGACCTGGTCGACCTCGCCGGCGAGAACCAGCTCATCGAGGACGGCGAGCGAGCGATGATCCACTCGGTCTTCGAGCTCGGCGACACCATCGTGCGGGAGGTCATGGTGCCGCGTACCGACGTGGTGTTCGTCGAGCGCAGCAAGACGCTGCGGCAGGCGCTGTCCCTGGCCCTGCGCAGCGGTTTCAGCCGGATCCCCGTGACGGGTGAGGGGTTCGACGACGTCCTCGGAGTGGTCTACCTCAAGGACCTCGTGCGCCGTACCTACGTGCACCGCGACGGGGAGTCCGTCGAGAAGGTCGACTCGGTCATGCGGCCGGCGGTCTTCGTCCCCGAGAGCAAGCCCATCGACGAGCTCCTGCGCGAGATGCAGGCCCAGCAGACCCACGTCGCGATCGTGGTCGACGAGTACGGCGGCACCGCCGGCCTCGTGACCATCGAGGACGTGCTCGAGGAGATCGTGGGAGAGATCGCCGACGAGTACGACGTCGAGACTCCGATGGTCGACGAGCTGTCCGACGGCTCGCTGCGCGTGAGCACCCGGCTGCACCTCGACGAGCTGTCCGAGCGGATCGGCGTCGAGCTCGAGGACGACGACGTCGACACGGTGGGTGGCCTGCTCGCCAAGCACCTCGGTCGGGTGCCGATCCCCGGCGCGCAGGTGTGGGTGTCAGGCATCGAGTTCACGGCCGAGACCGCGCAGGGCCGGCGCAACCGCATCGGCACCGTGCTGGTGCGCCACGCCAGCGAGCCGCCGGAGACCCCTGCGCTGGAGGCCGCGGATGCCCGCGACACCTGACCCCTCCGTCGAGGACGGCAAGCTCGTCACGCTGGCCCGCTCGGCCAGGTCGCGCGCCCGCGCCGCCGAGGGCGCAGCCGTCCGGGACGACATCGGCCGCACGTATGCCGCAGCCACCGTCGACCTGCCGTCGCTGCGGCTGACCGCGCTCCAGGCGGCGGTCGCGGCGGCCGTGTCCAGCGGTGCCGACCGGCTCGAGGCGGCGTGCGTCGTCTCCGTGGCCGACGAGCTGGTCGCCGGCGACGCGGCAGTGCTCGCCGACGCCGGGGTCGGGCTCGTCCTGCAGGCGACACCCGACGGCACCGTGCGCTCGTCGTCGCGCCGCGACGGCTGATCCGCGGCGCCCCGGCTACGGTCGAGCCATGTTCCGCCGCACCCGTCCCGTCCCGACCGCCGCGCCGGTCGAGCCGCCCCGCGCCCCGGCGCCGGTCGACGGCGTGGACGTGCCGTACGTCCTGCGCTTCTCGGCCGCGTGGGCCTGGCGGCTCCTGCTCGTCGTCGCCGCGCTGGGGGTGTTCCTCCAGCTCTTCTCCCTGCTCTCGGTGGTGCTGGTCCCGGTCATCATCGGGCTCCTGCTCACCGCCGCGGCCTCACCGGCCGCGGACCGGCTGGAGGGGTGGGGACTGCCGCGAGGCGCGGCCACGGCGGTGGTCGTCCTCAGCGGGATCGCCCTGCTGGCGGCGCTCGTCACGCTGGTCGCCCAGCAGTTCAGCTCCGGGTTCAGCGACCTGCGCCAGCAGTTCGACGACAGCCTCGGGCAGCTGGAGCGGTACCTGTCCGACCTGGGGCTGAGCCGGCAGCAGCTGCAGGACTTCTTCGACCGGGTCCGCGACGGCGTCGGCTCCGGCCAGGGCAACCTCGGCGGGACCGTGATCAAGACCGCCACGACGGCCGGTCACCTGCTCGCGGGGCTGTTCATCGTCCTGTTCTCCACGATCTTCTTCGTCTACGACGGTCGCGGCATCTGGGCGTGGGTGGTCCGGCTGTTCCCCTTCTCGGCACGTGGCCGGGTCGAGGGCAGCGGCCTGCGCGCCTGGGCGGTGCTGACGTCCTACGTGCGCGCCACCGTGGTCATCGCCGCCGTGGACGCCCTCGGCATCGCCGCCGTGGCGCTGCTCCTCGGCCTCCCGCTGGTGGTGCCGCTGGCGGTCCTGGTGTTCATCGGCGCGTTCATCCCGGTGGTCGGTGCCACCATCAGCGGCATCGTCGCCGTCGCCGTGGCGCTGGTCTCGGAGGGTCCGGTCGAGGCGCTGATCATGCTCGCCGGTGTCGTGGGGGTGCAGCAGCTCGAGGGGCACGTGCTCCAGCCGTTCCTCATGGGTCGCCTGGTCCGGGTCCACCCGCTGGCGGTGGTGGTCGTGATCGCGATCGGCGGGTTCGTCGCGGGCATCTTCGGGGCGCTGGTCGCCGTGCCGCTCACCGCCATCGTCAACACCGTCGCCACCTACCTGGCGGGGGAGCGGCGGTCCCGCCTCGCCGTCGAGGCAGGTCCCGCCACCGACCTGTCGGCACTGCCGTGAGCGGGCTCCACCGGGCCGGCTTCGTCGCCTTCGTCGGACGCCCCAACGCCGGGAAGTCCACGTTGACCAACGCGCTGGTCGGCGCGAAGGTCGTCATCACCTCCAGCAAGCCGCAGACCACCCGCCGGGTGGTCCGGGGAATCGTGCACCGGCCCGACGCCCAGCTCGTCGTGCTCGACACGCCCGGCCTGCACCGGCCCAGGACGCTGCTCGGCGAGCGGCTGAACGAGGAGGTGCGCACGGCGTGGACCCAGGTCGACGTCGTCGGCTTCTGCCTGCCCGCCGACGAGAAGGTCGGCCCGGGCGACCGGTTCATCGCCACCGAGCTGGCGGGTATCGGCGGGGTCCGGAAGGTGGCTGTGGTCACCAAGATCGACCGCGTGTCCCGGGACCGGGTGGTCGAGGCGCTGGCGGCGGTCGCCGAGCTGGGGCGCGAGGTCGGTGTCGACTGGGCCGAGGTGGTCCCGGTCTCGGCGACCTCCGGCGACCAGGTCGAGCTGCTCGCGGACCTGCTGACCGCGCTGGTGCCGGAGTCGCCCCCGCTCTACCCGGAGGGCGACCTCACCGACGCCCCCGAGCACGTCCTGGTGGCGGAGCTGGTGCGGGAAGCGGCCCTCGAGGGGGTCCGGGACGAGCTGCCGCACTCGATCGCCGTGGTGATCGAGGAGATGCGCCCGCGTGAGGGCCGGCCCCCTGACCGGCCGCTGCTCGACGTCCATGCCTACCTCTACGTCGAGCGGCAGAGCCAGAAGGCGATCGTGATCGGCCCCAAGGGTGCCCGGCTGCGGGACATCGGCACGCAGGCACGGGCCCAGATCGAGGCCCTGCTCGGCACGCCGGTCTACCTCGACCTGCACGTGACCGTCGCCAAGGACTGGCAGCGTGACCCCCGGCAGCTGCGCAAGCTGGGTTTCTGACCGGCCCGGGGTTCCCCGGCCCAGGTCCGGGCAAGGGCCTACCTGTCGGGGCCCACCAGCGGGCCCGGCTCGAGGGAGATGGCATGTGCCGGGTGACGAGCACCGATGTCGGGCGCTCGACGGCCGATGTCGCGAGGGCCCGCCAGTTCGTCGTCGGCACCCTGCGTCAGTGGGCCCTGGATGCCTTGGTCCCCGATGCCGAGCTGCTGACCAGCGAGCTGGTCACCAACGCCCTCGTGCACGCCGGAGGCTCGGTGGTCGTGACGGTGGCCGTGGCGGACGGGACCGCCGAGGTCGGGGTGACCGACCGTTCGGCCGTGGTGCCCCGCCCCCGGCGCGTCCCGCCGACCGCCGAGGGCGGTCGCGGGCTGGCCATGGTCGACCTGATCGCCCGGGAGTGGGGGGTCTCCGACGTCGAGGACGGCAAGCAGGTCTGGTTCCGGCTCGACGTCGACGCGTCCTGGGAGCACCGCTCGGACTGCTCGTCGGTCGTCAAGGCCTCCTGAGGCCGGTCACCTGGGGCCGGACGCTCAGACGTCCCGCTCGTACTCCGCCCACTCCCGCACGACCTCGAAGCCCATCGCCAGGTTGACCCGCAGCATCGGGGCGTTCGAGGCGGCGTTCCACGTGTCGATGGTCCGCACCGCCGGCTCGTGGGCTCTCAGGTGGTCCAGGTTCTCGAGCTTGAGCAGCATCCCCAGCCGGTGCCCGCGGTGCGCGGGGAGCACGATGGTCTGCCACTGCTCGGCGGCGCCGTCGACGCCGTCGCTCATCACGATCGCCGTGTAGCCCACGACGTCACCGGTCAGGTCGTGGACGGCGGCTGTCGTGTACCGCCGGTTCCCGCGCGCCGCCTGGACCGCGTCGTGGGCGCGCAGCCGCTCCACGTCGAAGACCTCCTGCTCCCACCTGAGGTCGTCGAGCGGTGGGTCGGTGGTCATCCGGCTCTCCAGCGCCGCGACCCCGGCGGCGTACCTGTCCGGGGCGCCGCCGGTCCAGCGGACCAGCGAGTAGCCCGCGGAATGCGCTCGGGCGTCGGCGAGCAGCGCGGCGAGGCCCGGCTCGGACAGTGCCGCGAGGTGCAGCCGGCGCTGCGTGTCGGGCAGCACGGCGCGGAACCCGGCCGCCGTCACGAAGGCGTCCCCGATGCCTTCTGCGGCCCCGGTCACCAACCGGCTGCGGCCCGACTGCTGAGCCCGGCGGCGCCACTCGTCCAGCAGGGCGGTGCCGTGCCCGCGTCGGCGGTGGTCGGGATGGACCTCGATCTCGCCGGGAGACGTGTCGCGGTTCTCGGCGAGCGGCAGCCATTGGCCGCACCAGCCGACCAGGTCGTCACCGTCGTGGGCGAGCACCACCGTGGTCCGGGTGTCCGGCATCTGGTGCCGCAGCTGCCCGGCCACCATCGGCCAGCTCGGCGGGGGGTCGTCTGGGCGGTCGGCGGCGTGCACGGCGCGGACCAGCTCGAACCAGCTCCGGAGGCCGGCCTCGTCGTCCGCCCGGACCTCGGTGAAGGTGAGGTCGACTGTCGTGGCCATGGCTCCAGACTGGCCGCGCCGAGGCACGGGGCGCCACCCGATATCCGCCGCGGGCCGTCCACGATGCGGACGTGGAGGACCTGGATCCGCCCCCTCTCCCCACGTCGCGGCGTACTGTTCTCGTCATGCGGCTCGGCCTGCTCCTTCTCGGCTGCCGCGGCGAGGCACTCTCCTAGAGGCCGGTCCCCTCGCCGCGGAGTGCTCGCCTGTCCCGGCTGAAGCCCCGCGAGACCGAGAGTGGCCTGATGACCGTTCCTGCGCACGACGCCCGCAACCCGCAGCAGACCTCCGGGATGCCGATCCACCGCTACACCGCCTTCACCCCGGTCGACCTGGCCGAGCGCACCTGGCCGGGTGCCGTGGCCTCCCAGGCACCGCGCTGGTGCGCGGTCGACCTGCGTGACGGGAACCAGGCGCTGATCGACCCGATGAGCCCCGGGCGCAAGCGCCGGATGTTCGAGCTGCTCGTCCGGATGGGCTACAAGGAGATCGAGGTCGGATTCCCCTCCGCCAGCCAGACGGACTTCGACTTCGTCCGGCAGCTCATCGAGGAGGACCTGATCCCGGACGACGTCGTCATCCAGGTCCTGACCCAGGCCCGGGACGCCCTGATCGAGCGCACCTTCGAGTCGATCCGCGGCGCGAAGCAGGCGATCGTCCACCTCTACAACTCCACGTCGACCCTGCAGCGGCGGGTGGTCTTCGGGCTGCCGAAGGAGGGCATCGTCGACATCGCGGTCCAGGGTGCCCGGCTGTGCCAGAAGCTCACGGAGACCGTGCCGGACACCGAGGTCTACTTCGAGTACTCCCCGGAGTCCTACACCGGCACCGAGCTGGAGTTCGCCGTCGAGGTCTGCAACGCGGTGAACGACGTGTGGCAGCCGACGCCGGACCGCAAGACCATCATCAACCTGCCGGCGACCGTCGAGATGGCCACGCCGAACATCTACGCCGACTCGATCGAGTGGATGCACCGGAACCTGGCCCGACGGGACTCGGTCGTGCTCTCGCTGCACCCGCACAACGACCGGGGGACCGCGGTCGCGGCGGCCGAGCTCGGCTACCTGGCCGGCGCCGACCGGATCGAGGGCTGCCTGTTCGGCAACGGCGAGCGCACCGGCAACGTCTGCCTGGTGACCCTGGGCCTGAACCTCTTCTCCCAGGGCGTCGACCCGCAGATCGACTTCGGCGACATCGACGAGATCCGCCGGACCGTGGAGTACTGCAACCAGCTGCCGGTCCACGAGCGGCACCCCTACGGCGGCGACCTCGTCTACACCGCCTTCTCGGGCTCGCACCAGGACGCCATCAAGAAGGGCTTCGACTGGATGGAGCGCGACGCGGCCGAGGCCGGTGTCGAGGTCTCCGACTTCCGGTGGGCGGTCCCGTACCTCCCGATCGACCCGAAGGACGTCGGCCGCACCTACGAGGCAGTCATCCGGGTCAACTCGCAGTCGGGCAAGGGCGGCGTCGCGTACATCATGCGGACCGAGCACCACCTCGACCTGCCGAGGCGGCTCCAGATCGAGTTCAGCCAGGTCGTACAGGCGCGGACCGACGCCGACGGCGGCGAGGTCCTGCCGGCGCAGATGTGGGCGGCGTTCGAGGAGGAGTACCTCGCGCGGGGCACGCCCGTGGCGCTGGACAGCCACCACACCTCGTCGGCCGCGGAGTCCGACGACGAGCTCGACGTCGACGTCTACCTGGACGGCGAGAAGACGACGCTGCGCGGCATCGGCAACGGCCCGATCGCCGCCTTCGTGGACGCCCTGTCGACGGTCGGGCACGACGTCCGGGTCCTCGACTACGCCGAGCACGCCCTGTCGTCCGGCGGGGACGCCCGGGCGGCGGCCTACGTCGAGTGCGCGATCGGGGAGCGCATCGTCTGGGGAGTGGGAATCGACCCGAACATCGTCACCGCCTCGCTCAAGGCCGTCGTGTCCGCCGTGAACCGGGCGGTCGGCTAGCGGGCGGGGGGCTCCGCCACCCAGGCGGTGGCCACCCGCCGGAAGCCGATGCCGGCGTAGATCCGCGCGACCTCGGGTGACGACGCGGTGAGGAACACGGTGCTGAGCCCGAGCCCGCGGGCGTCGTCGACCAGGGCAGCGGTGACCGCCGCGCCCAGGCCCTGCCGCCGCGCCGACGGCAGGGTCGCGACGCCCATCACCTCGGCGACACCACGGATCGGGATCGTCCGGCCGGTGGCCAGCGGGCCGAGTGCCTCGTGCTCGGCCGCCGCGATGCGGACCGCGCCCTCGGCCAGCAGGTCGAGGACGCGCTGCTGGGCGGGGGCGGTCCGTGCGTCACGGGCGTCCGGTCCGGCGTCGCCGCGGGCGGTGCCCTCCGAGGCGAAGCCCACCTCGCTCACGGCTCGGGCGGCCGCGACGGCGTCAGCGTCGTCGGGGCCGAGCAGCCGGACGGTGACACCGCCGGGGAGCGGGGGAGCGGTCACCGTCAGGTTGCCGTCGACGGCGAGCAGCGGAAGCTCTTCGAGCTCGAACAGCCCGGTGGCCCGGACCGCGTCGACCAGGGTCGGCGTCGTCTCGTGCACCCACTCGAGGCTCTGCGGAAGATCGCTGTCGGCCAGCCGGGCCGCCGCCGTCGTCACGTCGTCGGCCGTGAAGGGACCGGCACCGCCGAGCCGTGGCCGGGCGTAGTAGGTCCACCCACCCGGCTCACCGAGGAACAGCGTGAACGGGCCGCACTCCTCGGTGCGCGCGAAGCGCCGCGGCACGCTGTCGTAGTACGACTCCAGCCGGGCGAGCAGGATCCCCGTCATGTCGGCATCCTGGCACTCCCGAGACGTCGTGTGAGGCAGGTCACGTGAGGGGCTGCAACCGGGGGCTGTCATCGCGGGTCCTCCTCTCTGACGCCTCACCGTGGGGCGCACCCGACAGAGGAGTCACGTTGACCACCTTCATGACCGCGGCACGGCGAGTGGCTGGGGCCGCTGCGGTGTCCGCTCTCGGCATCACCGTTCTCGCGACCCCGGCCATGGCGGCGACGTCGGTCTTCACCGACGCCCGTGGCGACATGTCCCAGGGCGCAGACATCCGCAAGGTCCGCGTCGTCAACGGCGAGGAACGGCTGCGGATCAAGGTCGTCCACCGGGACCTGGTGCGCTCGTTCCGCAGCGGCAGCAGCATCTCGGTCTTCCTGGACACCGACCGCGCTCGCAAGGGCCCGGAGTACGTCTTCACCGGCGGCACCTTCGAGGGGGCGGACTACGCGCTGCTCAAGGCGAAGGGATTCCAGGCCGCGGGGACCAGGCAGGTCCCGCTGCACGGCGGCACGTACGTCATGCGCCTGGACTACGTCAAGGACGTGGCCCGGATCGACATCGACCAGGTGGTCATCGGCACCCCCGACGCGGTCCGCGTCGAGGTCAAGACCGGCGCCGAGCTCGTCCCCGAGGGCAGCGCCGCGCCGAGCACCGAGGTCGACTGGCTCGGCACCCCGAACAGCTTCACCCCCTGGGTGGAGCGGGGCTGACGCCCGGCCGGCGCCCGCACCACGGTCAGCGCAGCAGTGCGCGGGTGACCGTGGTGCGGGCGATCTCGCGCCCCCGGAACCAGACGTGCCGCGGCGGGTCCTGCAGCCGCAGCACCTCCGGCCAGGTCGACGCGGAGTAGAGCTGGAGGTCGGCGCGGGCCCCCGGGGCGACGCCGTAGGCCGAGCCCAGGCGCCAGGCCGCCGCGGGGACCGTCGTCACGGCGGCGAGGGCCGCGTGCTGCTCGTCGACGGTCGCGAGGTGTGCGGCGTGCGCCGAGACGAGGGCGACCTCGAGCAGGTCGCCGCGGCCGAACGGGTAGAAGCCGTCCCGCACGCAGTCCTGGCCGAACGCGACCGGGACGCCGGCGGCCATCAGCTCGCGGACCCGGGTCGTACCCCGGCGGACCAGGCCGCGGTCGCCTCGACCCTGAAGGACCAGGTTGGTCACCGGGTTGGACACCACCGTGACACCGGCTCGCGCGCACCCGGCGATCACGTCGTCCGCGTAGGCGTCGTCCGCCGCGGCGAGCGCGCAGACGTGGCCGACGGTCACCCGCCCCTCCCAGCCACGGCGCTCGGTCTCCTCGACGACCATCGCGAGCGTGCGCACCGAGCCGTCGTCGGTCTCGTCGACGTGCATGTCGACGTCCGCGTCGTGGCGCTGGGCCAGGTCGAAGCAGAACCGGACGTGCTCGCGCTGGTCGTGCTCGCCCCGCTCCCAGTGCGGCATGCCGCCGACGACGGTCGCCCCGGCGGTCATCGCCTCGGCCATCAGCCCGGCGGTGCCCGGGTCACGGAGGATGCCCTCCTGAGGGAACGCGATCAGCACGACCTCGGCGAGGTCGGCGCAGTCCCGGGCGGCGGCGAGGACACCCGCCAGCGGCACCAGGCCCCCGATCGTGTCGACGTCGACGTGGCTGCGCAGCCGGGTGGTGCCGGTGAGCACCGAGGACTCGATCACCTCTCTCGCCCGGCGCCGGACGTCCTCGACGTCGTAGCCGCGCTTGGCTGCGTGGATCGCGCCGATGGCTCCCTGCAGGGTGCCGTCGTGCTCGGCCAGCTGGTCGCGGATGAGCGCCTTGTCCAGGTGCACGTGGGTGTCGACGTACGCCGGCAGCAGCAGCCCGCCGCCGGCGTCCAGCCGTTCGGTCACCTGCCCGGCCCCCTGCCCGGTCGTGCCGTGGCCGGCCTGGACCACCTCGACGACCCGGTCACCGTCGACCACCACGTCGACGACGCTGCCGTCGGCAAGGGTCGCTCCCACGATCGCGTGCACCGTCATGCCCCGACGATGCCAGAGCCCGACCCGGGAAACGCCTGGCCGGCTCCCGGCCGGGTCCCTATCGTCGGGACCGGCCCGCCCGGGCCGGGGTGGGGGTCGACATGAGGGTCCTGGTCGCGACGACGTCGAACACCGGCCACTTCGAGCCGCTGCTGCCCTTCGCCCGAGCCTGCCGGGACGCCGGGCACGACGTGCGGGTCGCCGCGGCGGCCGGCTTCGCCGGTTCGGTGCAGGCCGCCGGCTTCGCCCACCTGCCGTTCGCCGACGTGCCGGCCGAGCAGAGCGGTGCCGTCTTCGCGAGCCTGCCGACCCTCGACGGTGCCTCCGCGGCCGAGATCGAGGCCGGCAACCTCGTCGTCGTGCGCGAGGTCTTCGCCCGGCTCGACGCCGGTGCGGCGCTGCCGGGCCTGACCGACGCGATGGCCGGCTGGCGTCCCGACGTCGTGCTGCGCGAGACGGCGGAGCTCGGCTCCTACCTGGCGGCCGAGGCCCTCGGCATCCCGCACGTGCAGGTCAACACCGGCACCAGCTCGTTCATGGACGTCCCGTCCGTCGTGGAGCAGCCGCTCGTCGCCCTCGGCGCGGCGCCGGGGCTCGCCGGCCTGCGGGCTGCCCCGCGGGTCACCCTCGTGCCGGCGTCCCTCGACGGGCCGGCCGCCGACGGCGCGACGGCGCCGGCGAGGTTCCGGGAGCCGCTCGGCGACGGACCTCCCGCCGAGCTGCCCGACTGGTGGCCCGGTGCGCAGGGCCCGCTCGTCTACGTCACCTTCGGCACGGTCGCCGCTGCCGTCGGGCTGTTCCCGGATCTCTACCGCCGGGTGGTGGCCGGGCTCGCCGACCTGCCGGTGCGGGTGCTGCTCACCACCGGCGGGGCGGGGGACCCCGCCGAGCTGGGGGAGCTGCCGGGCAACGTCCACGCGGAGCGCTTCTGGCCCCAGCGCGACGTGATGCCGCACGCCGCGGCGATGGTCGCGCACGGTGGGCTCGGCACCACCATGCTCGCGCTCTCCTACGGCGTCCCCATGGTGGTGCTGCCGCTGTTCGCCGACCAGCCGCACAACGCCGGCCGGGTGGCCGCGGTCGGGGCGGGGCTGGTCGCCGACGGTGGTCCCGGCGCTGCGGGGGAGGTGCCCGGCCTCCTCGGCCGGGTGCTGGCGGACCCGGCGCTCACCTCCGGTGCCCGGGCAGTCGCCGACGAGATCGCCGACCTGCCGCCGGTCGCCGGGGTGGTGCCGCTGCTGGAGCGGGCCGCGTCCACCACAATGGGCAGGTGAGCCTCTACCGGGACGAGGGTGTCGTGCTGCGCACCCAGAAGCTCGGCGAGGCCGACCGCATCATCACCCTGCTGACCCGCTCCCACGGCCGGGTCCGCGCGGTCGGCAAGGGCGTCCGCCGGACCCGGTCGAAGTTCGGTTCCCGGCTCGAGCCGTTCAGCCACGTCGACCTCCAGCTCTACGAGGGCCGCTCGCTCGACGTGGTGCAGCAGGCCGAGACGCTCGCGTCGTACGGCGACCGGATCGTCGACGACTACCCCCGGTACACCGCAGGCACGGCGATGCTGGAGACGGCCGAGCGCCTCACGGCCGAGGAGAGGGAACCGCAGACCCAGCAGTACCTGCTGCTCGTCGGCGCCCTGCGCACGCTGTCCGACGCGTCGCACGCCCCGGGCCTGGTGCTCGACGCGTTCCTGCTCCGGTCTCTGTCCGTGGCCGGCTACGCCCCGTCGTTCGAGGACTGTGCACGCTGTACCCGGCCCGGGCCGCACCCGTTCGTCAACGTCGCCGCGGGTGGCTCGGTGTGCGGGGGCTGCCGGCCCCCCGGCTCGGTGAGCCCGGCCCGGGACACCCTCGTGCTGCTCGCGGCGCTGCTCAGCGGTGACTGGGCGGTCGCGGACGCGACCGACCTGCGCCACCAGCGGGAGGCCAACGGGCTGGTGGCTGCCTACCTCCAGTGGCACCTCGAGCGCGGCCTGCGCTCGCTGCCCCTGGTGGAGCGCACGTGAGGAGAGCGACCCGGGGCCCGAAGGCCCGGCGTCACGACCCGGTGGCACCGACCCCGCACCGGACCGGCGTACGCCCCCCGGCGCTGCCGCCCGAGCTGGTGCCCGGGCACGTGGCGATCGTCATGGACGGCAACGGCCGCTGGGCGAAGGCGCGGGACCTGCCGCGCACCAAGGGGCACGAGGCCGGTGAGGCGGCGCTGGTCGACGTGGTCCACGGTGCGGTCGAGATCGGCGTCAGGCACCTGTCGGTGTACGCGTTCTCCACCGAGAACTGGAAGCGCTCGCCGGACGAGGTGCGCTTCCTCATGGGCTTCAACCGCGAGGTGATCCGGCGCCGGCGCGAGGAGCTGGACGCCATCGGGGTCCGGGTGCGCTGGGCCGGCCGCCACAAGCGGCTCTGGCGCTCGGTGGTCGACGAGCTCGAGGAGGCGGAGGAGCTGACCCGCTACAACGACGTGCTCACCGTGCAGTTCTGCGTCAACTACGGCGGCCGCGCCGAGATCGCCGACGCGGCGCAGGCACTCGCCCGTGAGGTGGCGGCCGGCCGACTGGACCCGGCGAAGGTCGACGAGCGGGCCATCGCCCGTCACCTCGACGAGCCGGACGTCCCTGACGTCGACCTGTTCGTGCGGTCGTCGGGGGAGCAGCGGTTCTCCAACTTCCTGCTGTGGCAGTCGGCCTACGCCGAGATGGTCTTCCTCGACACCCTGTGGCCCGACTTCGACCGCCGGCACCTGTGGCACGCGATCGAGGTCTACGCGGGCCGCGACCGCCGCTACGGCGGCGCGGTGCCCAACGCCCTTCCCGAGGCCCTCACCACGCCGCCCGACTGAGCAGCCCACGTCGTCGGCGGTGGGACCTACGGTGGCTCCGTGTACCTGGAGAACCTCGTCGTCGACGCCGTCGACCCGCAGCGGCTGGGCCGGTTCTGGGAGGCGGTGGTCGGCGGCGAGCGGCTGACCGACGAGCCGGACGGCTTCGAGACGCGGCTCACCGTCGAGGGCGGACCGGTGCTCGACCTGTGCTTCCAGCGGGTCCCCGAGTCGCCGCCCGGGCCGCCGAGACTCCACCTGGACCTGCGGGGAGGGACCCGGCAGGCCGAGGAGGTCGAGCGGCTGCTCGGGCTGGGCGCGCGGCACCTCGACATCGGTCAGGGCGACGTGCCGTGGGTGGTGCTCGCCGACCCCGAGGGCAATCCCTGCTGCGTCATGGAGGACCGAGCGGCCTACACCGGCACCGGCCCCGTCGCGGCGCTGCCGCTCGACTCCGCCGACCCGGACCGGGACGCGGAGCTCTGGACCTGGCTGACCGGCTGGACCGACGTGGCCGGGGTCGCGCCCCGCTCGCTGCGCCACCCGTCGCGGCTCGGTCCGCTTCTCGAGCTGTGCCGCGAGCCGGCCCGCAAGGGGACGGCCAAGAACCGGCTGCACCTCGACATCCGGCTCGAGACAAGGGACGACCCCGACTCCGTCGAGGCCGGTATCGCCCAGCGCGGCGGCCGCCGTGAGCACCACCCGGAGTGGGGCGAGCTGCCGTGGCGGCACTACGCGGACCCGTCCGGGAACGAGTTCTGCGTGCTGCCCGCCCGGTCGTGAGGGCAGGTCCGGGCGCTCCGCGCGGCTGCGGCGTCGAGGCGCCTGCCCTCAGCGGCAGCGGCTGCGGGCCCAGGCGAGGTAGGCCGCCGGGCGGTTCGTGACCACGGCCTCGGCCTTGTCGTGGGCCATCCGCCGCCAGCCCCGGACGGTGTCGACGGTCCACGGCCGGACGGCGATGCCGGCCCGGCGCCAGCGGGCCGCCCGGGACTCGGTGACCGAGTCGGAGCTGACCAGGTAGGTCCGGCCGAACTGCAGGACGGACTCCGGAGGGCGGTAGCGGGGGTTGTCGATGATCGCCGTCCGCAGGCCGGGGGCCGCCTGCCGGACCGCGGTGATCGTCGGCCCGTCGAAGCTGGTGACGGTGACGCGGCGGGTCATCGACAGCCAGCGCACGCGGTCGAGGAGCTGGGTCATCTGTGCCGGGCTGGGCAGCGTCTTGAGCTCGAGCATCGCGTAGCCGCCCTTGCGCCGGACCAGCGAGAGCGCCTGGTACAGGGAGGGGACCCGGGTGCCGCGGTACGCGCGTCCGAACCACCGGCCGGCGTCGAGGGAGCGGACCTGCTCGAGGCTGAGCGAGCCGACCTCGCCGGAACCGTTCGTGGTGCGGTCGACCGTGGCGTCGTGCATCAGCACGGGCACGTCCCCCCCGGTGAAGCGCACGTCCATCTCCACCCGCCGGACTCCGGCGGCCAGCGCCTTGCGGAAGGCCGGCAGCGTGTTCTCCGGTGCGCGGGCGGAGTCGCCGCGGTGGGCGACCGGTGGTGGCACGCAGCCGGTGCGGGCTGACGCGGGCGGCGCCTGGACCACGGCGGTGACCGCGAGGCCGCCCGCGGCGAGGAGCAGGCCGAGGCCGTGACGAGCGGGCACGATCGAGGACCCCCGGTGGAGAGCGGTGCAGGTGCGCCTCGACGTTACCCGGCGCAGCGCGCGCAGGTTCCGAAGACCTCGACGGTGTGGGCGACGTCCACGAAACCGTGCTCACGCGCGACCCGGTCGGCCCAGCTCTCGACCGCCCTGCCCTCCACCTCGACGGTGGTGCCGCACCGTCGGCAGACCAGGTGGTGGTGGTGGCCCGCGGAGCAGGCGCGGTAGGTCGCCTCGCCCTCGCCGGTGCGCAGCACGTCGATCTCCTCCGCGTCGGACAGGGTCTGCAGGGCCCGGTAGACCGTCGTGAGCCCGATCCGGTGACCGGACTCGCGCAGGCTGGCGTGGATCTCCTGGGCGCTGCGGAAGGCGGCGTCGCGGGACAGCTCGTCGCGGACGGCCTCGCGCTGCCGGCTCATGCCGCGGCCACGACGAACCACATCAGACCGACGCCGGCGAGGGTGCTCACCAGCGTGAGCCGGGAGGGGTGCCGGGCGTGCGCCTCGGGGAGGATGTCGGCCGTGGCGAGGTAGAGCAGGAAGCCCGCGAAGCCGCCGAGGTACAGAGCGAGCACGTCGTCGCCGACGCTGAAGAACAGCGTCGACAGCGCGCCCAGGATGGGCGCCACGGCGTCGAGCCCGAGCATCGTCAGCGTGCGGCGCCGGTCGTTCCCGTGCGTCCGCATGATCGTCACGGTGTTGAGGCCGTCGGCGAAGTCGTGCGCGATGACGGCCAGCGCCACGGAGTAACCGACCTTGTCGTCGATCTGGAAGGCCAGGCCGATGCCGACGCCGTCGAGGAACGAGTGCGCCGCCAGCGCCAGTGCCGAGGCGAGCCCCACGTCGGGGTTGTGGTGGTGGGCGCCGTACTCGGCCTCGTGCGCACCGTGCATCGCCACCGACCGCTCGACGAAGTGCAGGAGCAGGAAGCCCACGGCAAAGGCGACCATGACCGCGGGCACGCCCGCGAAGGTGGCGTCGGAGAGCTCGAACAGCTCCGGCAGCAGGTCGAAGGCGACCAGTCCGAGCATCACCCCGGCGGCGAAGCCGAGCACGAGGTGCAGGCGGTCGTGGCTGCGCAGCGCGACCAGGCCGCCGAGGGCGGTGGCCAGCACCGCGGTCAGCGCGAAGAGAACCGGCATGGCCACGAGGCTAGCATGGAAACGACAACGGTTTTCATTTGCTCGCGGCTAGGCTCACCCTGTGCTGGTGCTCACCCGGGCCCGCGTCCCCGCCGACGCCGCCGACTCGTTCCGAACCGCCGCCGACGACCTGCTCGCCCTGCTGGCGCGGCTCCCGGGCTTCGTCCGCGGGCACCTCGGGCGGGCCGCGGACGACCAGGAGCTGTGGGTCGTGGCCAGCGAGTGGGAGGGCGTGGGCGCCTACCGGCGGGCGCTGTCGTCGTACGACGTGAAGATGACGGCGCCGGCGGTGATGGCCTACGCCGTCACCGAGCCGAGCGCCTTCGAGGTCCTCGCCGCGAAGTCGGTATCGCCCGACCGTTAGAGTCGCTCACTCGACCCGCCGACAACCAGCCGGATGGAGGCCACCGTGGCCAAGAGCAGCGAGTCCGCCCGCAACGACGCGATCGTCAGCCTCAGCAAGCGCCGGGGGTTCGTCTACCCCAGCAGCGAGATCTACGGCGGCACCCGCTCGGCCTGGGACTACGGCCCCCTCGGCGTGGAGCTCAAGGAGAACGTCCGGCGCCAGTGGTGGAAGACCATGGTGCAGACCCGCGACGACGTCGTCGGGCTCGACTCCGCGGTGATCCTGGCCCGTGACGTGTGGGTGGCCTCGGGCCACGTCGACACGTTCAGCGACCCGCTCTCGGAGTGCCAGTCCTGCCACAAGCGGTTCCGCGCCGACCACCTCGAGGAGGCGTACGAGGCCAAGAAGGGCTCGCCGCCGCCCAACGGGCTCAAGGACGTCAACTGCCCCAACTGCGGAACCAAGGGCGCCTTCACCGAGCCGCGGCAGTTCTCCGGCCTGCTGAAGACCTACCTCGGCCCGGTCGAGAGCGAGGAGGGCCTGCACTACCTGCGGCCCGAGACCGCGCAGGGCATCTTCGTGAACTTCCTCAACGTCATGACCTCGGCGCGCAAGAAGCCGCCGTTCGGCATCGCGCAGACCGGGAAGTCGTTCCGCAACGAGATCACCCCGGGCAACTTCATCTTCCGGACCCGCGAGTTCGAGCAGATGGAGATGGAGTTCTTCGTCGAGCCCGGCACCGACGAGGAGTGGCACGAGTACTGGCTCAAGGCGCGGTGGGACTGGTTCCTCGACCTCGGCATCCGCGAGGACAACCTGCGGTTCTACGAGCACCCGCAGGAGAAGCTCTCGCACTACTCCAAGCGCACCGTCGACATCGAGTACCGCTTCAACTTCGGAGGCAAGGAGTTCGACGAGCTCGAGGGCATCGCCAACCGCACCGACTTCGACCTGCAGGCGCACTCCAAGCACTCCGGGGCCGACCTCACCTTCTTCGACCAGGAGAAGGGCGAGCGCTGGACGCCGTACGTCGTCGAGCCGGCCCTCGGCCTGACCCGCGCGACCCTGGCGTTCATGCTCGACGCGTACACCGAGGACGAGGCGCCCAACGCCAAGGGCGTCATGGAGAAGCGCACCGTCATGCGGCTGGACCCCCGGCTCTCGCCGGTGAAGGCGGCTGTCCTGCCGCTGTCGCGCAACGCCGACCTCACCCCGATGGCGAAGGACCTCGCGACCCGGCTGCGCCAGGCCTGGAACGTGGAGTTCGACGACGCCGGCGCCATCGGGCGCCGCTACCGCAGGCAGGACGAGATCGGCACCCCGTTCTGCATCACGGTCGACTTCGACACCCTCGAGGACCAGGCCGTGACGATCCGCGAGCGGGACACCATGCAGCAGGAGCGGGTCGGCCTGGACGCGGTCCAGGGCTGGCTGGCCCAGCGCCTCGTCGGCTGCTGACGGCGCTGCGGCGTGGTTTCGCTGTCGGGGTGGAACAGCTAGCCGCGCCAGGCGGCGATCATCGCGTCACGGACCTCGCCGGCCAGCCCGACCTCGGTGTTGACCAGCACCACGAGGTGCACGTCCTCCTCGGGCCAGCGATGGACCAGCGCCTCGACGCCGGGGTCGCCGCCGCCGTGCCCGTAGCGTCCGTCGGGGTACAGGTACACGCCGTACCCCTGCCCGAAGCCGTCTCCGGCGTCGACGTGCCTGGTCAGGACGGCCTCCCGCAGCGGGCCGAGCAGGGTGCCGTCGGCATACGCACGCATGAACCGGTCGAGGTCCCGGGCAGTGACCAGCGCACCGCCGTCCCCGCCGCCGATGACCGGGATCGAGTAGACGTTGCTCCGCCACGGTCCGTCGGGTGACGAGCGGCGGTAGCCGACCGCCACGTCGGGGACCGGTTCGTCCAGCCGGAAGAAGCCGCTGTCCGACATGCCGGCCGGTGCGAAGACGCGTTCCTCCACGACGTCGGTGAAAGCGCGGCCGGTCAGCGTCTCGACGACCAGCCCGAGGACGATGTAGCCGGCGTTGGAGTACTGGAAGCGCTCGCCCGGCGGGCGGTAAGGCGGCAGGTGCCCGAACAGCGGCAGGAAGTCGGCCGGCCGGGTCATGGCGTACGAGGGCAGGTCGGGCCACAGGTCGGCGTAGTCGGCGAGGTGGGCCGGGGAGTCCTCGTCCTCCTCGCAGTAGTCGGCGATGCCGGAGGTGTGGCAGAGCAGGTGGTGCACCGTGACCGTGGGCAGCAGGGTGCTGGGCCGGCGATCCGCCGGCAACACGTCCACGACCGGGGTGTCGAACGCCACCAGCCCGTCACGGACGAGGCCTACCACCGCGCAGGCGGTGAACATCTTGGTGACGGACGCCGTTCCGAACCTGGTGGCCGGCGTGACCGGGGTCCTGGTCGCGCGGTCGGCGTACCCGACGCAGGTCTCGAAGAGCCGCTCCCCGCCCCGGGACAGCAGCATCGTGCCGGACAGGTCGCGCGTCTCACCCCACGCGTCGAGCGTGTGTGCGAGTGCTTCCAGTCGGTCCGTCTCCGTCGGCATCCCGCGAGGGTGTCACCGCCCCGGAGGTGCCGCCATCGAGTTCGGCGTCTTCCGTCCTGATCCGCGGTGTCGGAGACTCGGGGCATGGTCGATCTTCGCCGGTCGCTCCGCGGTGGTGTCCGCAGAGCAGTGGGTCCGTGCCTGGTCGCGGTGATCGCGTCGGGATGCACGGTCGGCCCGCCGGCCCCGTCGAGCACAGGGCAGCCCTCAGCCCGTCCGACCTCCGTGCCCACCGATGTCCTGACCTTGGGAACCCCTCGCGCGGTTCATCAGGCGACACCGTTGACGGACGGCCGCGTGCTGTTGACCGGCGGGTGCTCGTCGTCGGGGTGTGGTGGCGTCGAGCAGGCGGGCGTGAGCGACGTGTACGACCCCGCCACCGGGCGGATGGAGGTCGGCCCGGCGATGGCGGTGCCCCGCTTGAGCCACACGGCCACGCTGCTGGACGACGGCCGGGTGATGGTGGTGGGTGGGTACGGCGGCGAAGGGGCACCACCGACCGCCTCGATCGAGGTCTTCGATCCGACAACGGAGGCGTTCACGGCTTCGGGGTCACTGCGGACGGCCCGTGCCGATCACACCGCGAGTCTGCTCCCCGACGGACGGGTGGTCGTCGCGGGTGGCCGCGGTGTCGGTGGTTCCGCTGTCCGTAGCGTCGAGATCATCGACCCGAAGACCGGTGCCGTCGCAGCGGGCCCGGAGCTCCCGGAGCCGAGAGCCGCTCACGTGGCCACGGTCCTCGCGGGCGACGTCTTCCTGATCGGAGGCACGACCACGGACGACCGGGCGGTCGCTTCCACGCTGGTGCTGGACCGTCGGGCTCGGCTCTGGGCTGCTGGTCCGACACTGGCGACAGCCAGGGTCAAGCACGCGGCAGTGAGCCTCCCGGACGGCGACGTGCTGGTGATCGGCGGCTCCGGTTCCGCCGAGAGCAGGGACGCCTTGGCGAGCACGGAGCTCCTGCGCACAGGTAGCGACACCTTCCGGCCCGGTCCGGTGCTGCCTGAAGGTCGCTACAAGCTGACCGACGCCGCGGCGGTTCTCCTTGACGGTCGCGTCGCGGTCGCCGGCGGCACGATGGTCGTAGTGATCGACACGGCGTCGGCGAGCGTCCAGGAGATCGACACTCCCTCGCTGGGGAGGGAGCGGGCGTTCCAGACGCTGACTCCCCTCCCGGACGGCACGGCCCTCGTCGCCGGCGGGTACGACGCCGGCATCGTTCCCACTGCCACCGCCTGGCTGGTACCCGCCACCTAGCCATCCGGTCGCGCAGCCCCGCGCGTCGTCGTCACGAGAGACCACGCCGGGCACCTTCAGCGACATCCGCGCCGCCGCTACTGTCCTGGACATGCGTGAGCACGATCTCGCCCAGCTCAACGTGGGTCGTCTCGTGGCGCCGACCGACTCGCCGATCGTCGCCGAGTTCATGGCGGCCCTCGACGCCATCAACGCGGTCGCCGATGCAAGCCCGGGGTTCGAGTGGCGTTTCCAGACGGACGACGGCAACGCGACGGCCGAGCGGCCGTTCGACGACGACACGATCCTCGTGAACTTCTCGACGTGGTCATCGGTCGACTCTCTCGCCGACTACGTCTACCGAAGCGTGCACGTCGACTACATGCGGCGGCGGCGCGAGTGGTTCGCACCGCTTGATGAGCTGTCCGTGGTCCTGTGGTGGGTGCCTTTGGGTCATCGACCGAGCGTGGACGAGGCGATCGACCGGCTCGAGTACCTCCGGGCACACGGCCCGACGCCCTATGCGTTCACCTTCCGGCAGCGGTTCGAGCCTGACGTCGACGAGTCGCGGCCGGGTAGCCGTCTCGACACCTGTCCCGCGTGAGCGACGCGGGCTGCGACGAGCCTCCCGTGACTGCTCGGCACACCGGGCATGGCAACCCAGCCGAAGCCTCTGTGCCCGGCTGAGCTGGCCGGCGAGCCTGGCGCGAGCGCCGAGGTCCACAGCGCCTCAGGTCCGCTGCCGTCCGGTGAGCAGGGTGAGGCGGTAGCGGTGGTGCTGACGGGGTCGCTGCTGGGGGTCGATCGTCGGTGGCGGTATCAGGTGTGGGCACCCGTTGGGGGCGAGTGCGACGCGCCATCCCTGTCGGTGGACCTGCTGGTGGTGGAACCCGCACAGCAGGGCTGCGTTCGCGAGGTCGGTGGGGCCGTGGTGGGTCCATTCGGTCTGGTGGTGGGCGTGGCAGTCGGCGGGTGCCCGGTCGCAGCCGGGGGCGCTGCAGCCGCGGTCGCGGATGACCAGGGCGCGGCGTTGGGCGGGGGAGAAGTCGCGGCGGGTGCGGCCGAGGTCGAGGAGCTCGGAGGCACCGCCGAGGACGGCGGGGACGATGCCGGCGTCACAGGCGAGCCGGCGGAGCTCGGCGGGAGTGAGGGTGCCGCCGGTGTCGAGGGTTCCGGTGCCGTCGCGGCCGTCGCGCAGGTCCTGCAGGGTCGTGGTGACCAGGACGCGGGCCTCGGCGGGGCGCTGGCCGGTGGCCGTGGACGGGGCGGCGCGCAGGGCAGCGGCGAGGTGGTCGCCTCGACGCTGGTCACGGGGCCGGTGGTCGGTGAAGCCGTCGGTGCCGGGGTGCGGCTGATCGGCCTGCCGGAGCCAGGTGGTGAGTGCGGGTGCGTCGACGGGGCGCAGGGTGAACCGTCCGCGGACGGACCCGTCGGGCAGCCGGCGCAGGGTGAGGGTGTTGGTGTGACCGGCGTCGGCGGCGGCGAGCTCGCGGGCGAGGGCGGCGGCCTCTGCGGGGTCGTCGGTCGTGGGCGTGCGGGTGAGGTGCTCGACGACGGCGCGGCCGGCGGTGGCAAGCCCGCGGGGGTCCAGCGCGGTGGCCTGGTCGAGCAGGAACCCGGCTGCCTGCTGCCGTTCGTCGTCGGTCACAGCGTCGAGGTGGTCGACCTGGTCCATGGCGGTGGCCACGACCCCGGCCTGCTCGGCGGTGAGCCGGCCGGCAGACAGCGCGGCGAGCACGGCAGGTTGGTCGACGACCAGGTCGGCCTCGCGGACCCGGGCGGCCGCGTCGCGGGGGGAGAGCCGAAACCTGTCGCGCAGCCACCGCTCGGTCGAGGAGGCGCGGGTGCGGTCCCGCAGGGCGCGCAGGTCGGCCTCGCGCAGCAGCTCGGCGCGGCGAGCGGTCAGCCGTGCCTCGGCGGCGAGGCTGTCGGCCAGGGCGTCCTCGACCTGGGTGTCGGACAGCTGCCACAGCGGCACCGTCCTGGCCTCCCGCACGGTCGAACACATGTTCGAATGCTATCAACTCCAGCGTCGCTCCGGAACCCCGAAAACCGTTGTGGGGAAAGGGATTCTGCGAATCACAGGCACGTCGTGAGAGGGTCGTGCCCGTGACGACACCCGAGCCGGCCCACCGCTCGGTGACGCTCGTCCTCTGCACCGCCGACGGAGAGCTGCTCGGCGGGCTGCCGCCCTACGACGTGGCGCTGCCGTGGTGGCAGGAGGTCGCCGGCATCGTCGAGGGGGCACGCCGCGTCCACGGCGTCGAGGTGACCGTGCTGCGGCTGCTCGGAGCCCGCGACCCGTTCGGCAACGGGGGTCCGGTCACCTACCTCGCCGAGGTCGCCTCGCCCTTGCCCGACGGCCTCGTGCCGCTGCCGTGGGCCGGGCCGGACCCGCTGGCGGACGACCCGCTGCGGCTGCCGTACGCCCGGCCAGGCGGGCCGGGCGCCGACCTCGCCTGGGCGGACCAGGCGCTGGCGCGACGGGGGAGCAGCCGCACCGGGCCGGCGCGGCAGCAGCGCACGTGGAACCTCTCCAGTGTCTGGCTGCTGCCGACCACCGAGGGGCAGGCCTGGCTCAAGGTGGTGCCGCCCTTCTTCGCGCACGAGGGAGCGGTGGTCGAACGCCTCGTGACCGGTCACCCCGACCTGGTACCGCCGCTGCTGGGGACAGCCGGACCCCGCGTGCTGCTCGGGCACGTCGAGGGCGGCGACAACTACGACGGCGGGCTGCCGGTCCGTCTCGCGATGGTGCGCGCGCTGGTCACCGTCCAGGCCGAGTGGGTCGACCGGGTCGACGAGCTGCTCGGGCTCGGCGCCCCGGACTGGCGGGCGGGGGCGCTCGAGCCGGCCGTGCAGGACGTCCTGGACCGCACCGCGGACCAGCTCGACCCGTCGACGCTGGCGGTTCTTCGCCCGCTGGTGGACGGGCTGCCCGACCGGCTGGCCGCCGCCGGTGCGTGCGGTGTGCCCGAGACGCTGGTCCACGGCGACTACCACCCCGGCAACACCGTCGGGCCGCGCCCGGTGATCCTCGACTGGGGCGACGCCGGTGCCGGCAACGCGATGCTCGACCGCGCCGCGCTCACGGCACGGCTCGACCGGGCCGAGGCGTCGGTGGTGCTCGACGAGTGGGCCGCGGCGTGGCGTGGCCACCTGCCGGGCTGCGACCCGTCCCGCGCCGCGGAGCTGCTCGCCCCGGTCGCGGCGCTGCGGCAGGCGGTCGTCTACCGGGCGTTCCTCGACGGCATCGAGGCCTCCGAGCGGGTCTACCACGCGGCCGACCCGGCGGAGCGGCTGCGCGCCGCGGCCGCGCTGGCCTGAGGTCAGCCGCCCTCAGCCACCACCCTGGCGCGGGTCACGAGTTCGTCCCGGGTCGGGAAAGGCCCGGCGCGCCCGGGCTCCAGGAGCCGGGAGGTCCGTTACCCTTCCCGCAACCTAAAGCCGTAGAAGTAGGACAAACCGGGGTGAGGTCGTCAGGTGCTCAGGGTGAAGGTGGCGGCCGGCGGCACCGCGGCCGGGGCGGCGCTGGTGGTCGCCCTGCTCGTCGCCCTGCTCGTGGGGGCGATGCCGGCGCAGGGCGCGCCGGCCACACCGTCGGGCGAGACGCCCGGGCCCACGACGACCGGGACCACGCCGCCCCCGGCCACCCCACCGCCCCCCGCGACACCCACCCCCACCGTGACGCCCACCGCTACGCCGACCCGTGACGACCGCCTGCTGCCCGACCTCGTCGCCGTGCCGGCCTCCCAGCCCCGCGTGCAGCGGGTGGGTGAGGGGCGTCGGCTGCGGTTCACCTCGGCCCTCGGCAACGTCGGCACCGGGCCGATCGAGGTGCGCCCGAACCGCAACCGGCAGTGCCCGGCCGGGCAGCACCACTCGACCCAGGTCATCTACCGCGACGCGAACGGCAACGGTCGCTACAACTTCCGCCGCGACACCTCCCTCGCGCGGCACTCGGCCGGCTGCATGGTCTACCACGCACGTCACGAGCACTGGCACTTCAAGGCATCCGCGCGCTACACGCTGCTCGACCCGCGCGAGGAGGGCCGGGTGGTCGTGTCGGCCCGCCGCAAGGTCAGCTTCTGCCTGCGTGACAGCGACCGCGTCCCGGCCCGGTACGGGTCCTGGGACACCCCCGAGACCTACGGCTCCTGCACGCGACGCAGCCCGCAGGGCATCTCGGTCGGCTGGATGGACATCTACCAGAGCTTCCTGGCCGGGCAGGCGCTGCGCCTTCCCGAGAACCTGGAACCCGGGCTGTACTGCCTCGAGACCGTCGTCGACCCGATCGACCAGCTCGTCGAGTCCGACGACGAGAACAACAGCTCGGTGCGGGCGCTGCGGATCAACGGCGACCGCGTCCAGCTCCGCCCGACGAAGCGCTGCCGATGACAGGAGCCGACATGACCGGCATCGACCGACGGACGCTGCTCAAGGCCGGCCTGGCCGCCACCGGCGGCGTCGCGCTCGGGACCGGGGCGGTAGCTAGCCGGACCGGCCGCGGCCGCGCCGCGGGTCGACCGGACGCTGGCCAAGGGACTCGGCGTGCCGTGGGGCATCGCCTTCCTGCCGAACGGCAACGCCCTCGTCGGCGAGCGGGACAGCGGTGACGTCCACGTCGTCAGGCGACGCGGCGGGCGTCGGCGGGTCGGCCACCTCAAGGCGTTCAGCCAGGTGACCCGGTCGGGCGAGAGCGGGCTGCTCGGACTCGCCCTGCACCCCGACTTCCGCAGCAACCGGCTGGTCTACGCCTACCTGTCCACCCGCAGCGACAACCGGATCGTCCGGATGCGCTACGCCGGCGGCAAGCTCGGCAAGCGCGAGCTCGTGCTGGCCGGCATCCCGATGAACCTGCACCACAACGGTGGCGGTCTCGCCTTCGGGCCGGACGGCCTGCTCTACGCCAGCACGGGCGACGGTGAGGTCGGCGCCCGCGCGCAGAGCCGGTCCTCGCTCGGCGGGAAGGTGCTCCGGCTCACCCCGGACGGCGACGTGCCGGCCGGGAACCCCTTCGACAACTACACGTGGTCGATGGGGCACCGGAACGTCGAGGGCATCACCTTCGACCCGCGCGGCGGCCTCTGGGCCAGCGAGTTCGGGGAGAAGGAGACCGACGAGCTCAACCGGATCGTCCCGGGCGCCAACTACGGCTGGCCCAACGTCGAGGGCAGCGACGGTGGCGGTGGCTACCACGACCCGCTGGCCGAGTGGTCACCGACGTCGACCTGCTCGCCCGCGGGGATCGCGGTCGCCAACGGCCGCGCATGGCTGGGGGCGCTGCGCGGCGAGTGCGTCTTCTCGGTCCGGCTGCGCGGCCCCGAGGCGGGCCGCAAGCGCCGCCACCTCGCCGGGCGGTTCGGCCGGATCCGTCAGGTCGCGAAGGCGCCCGACGGCTCGCTGTGGATCACGACCTCCAACCGGGACGGCCGCGGCGACCCCGCCCGCGGCGACGACAGGGTCATCCGGATCGCGCTGCCCTGAGCGCGGCCGGTCCGGTCGCCCTCTGGGAGGATCGGGGGGTGTCCGCGCCCAGCCCCACCGACCTGCCTGGTGACGGCGGCCTGCGCATCGGGCCGTACCCGGTGTGGCCGCCGGTGGTGCTCGCCCCGATGGCCGGCATCACCAACCAGCCGTTCCGCACGCTCTGCCGCGAGTACGGCGGCGGGCTCTACGTCAGCGAGATGATCACGACCCGCGCGCTGGTCGAGCGGGACCCCGAGACGATGCGGCTGATCGAGTTCGGGCCGCACGAGCAGCCCCGCAGCCTGCAGCTCTACGGCGTCGACCCGCACGTCGTGGGCGAGGCGGTGACGATGATCGTGGCCGAGGACCGCGCCGACCACGTGGACCTCAACTTCGGCTGCCCGGTGCCCAAGGTCACCCGGAAGGGCGGGGGCGCCGCCCTGCCGTGGAAGCGCGACCTGCTGCGCGCGGTGCTGCGCGCCGCCGTCCGCGCCGCGGGGCCGCTGCCGGTCACGATGAAGATGCGCAAGGGCATCGACGACGACCACCTCACCTACCTGGAGGCCGGCCGGATCGCCGAGGGCGAGGGCGTGGCCGCGGTCGCGCTGCACGGCCGCACCGCCGCACAGGCGTACTCCGGGCAGGCCGACTGGGACGCCGTCGCCCGGCTCAAGGAGGCGGTGACGAGCGTCCCGGTCCTCGGCAACGGCGACGTCTGGGAGGCGGCTGACGCGCTGCGGATGATGCGCGAGACCGGCTGCGACGGCGTGGTCGTCGGGCGGGGCTGCCTCGGCCGGCCGTGGCTGTTCCGCTCCTTCGACCGCGCGTTCGCCGGGCTTCCCGACGACCCGCACCCGAGCCTCGGCGAGGTGGCCGTCGTCATGCGGCGGCACGCCGGGCTGATGGCCGGCTGGCTCGGCGAGGACAAGGGCTGCCGCGAGTTCCGCAAGCACGTGTCCTGGTACCTCAAGGGGTTCGGCGTCGGCGGCGAGACGCGCCACCGGCTGGCCCTCGTCTCGACACTCGCCGAGCTCGACGCCCTGCTGGCCGGGCTGGACGCGGACGAGCCGTTCCCCACCGTGGCGGTCGGTGCCCCCCGCGGCCGAGCCGGGTCGCCGCGCCGGGTGGTGCTGCCGGACGGCTGGCTGGACGACCGGGCCGGCGGGGTCGTCGGCGCCGACGCCGAGCTCGCCGTCTCGGGCGGCTGACCTTCCCGTCCTGGCCCGACCTAGGGTGGACGTCCCCGACGGAAGGTCGCGCAGATGGTCTCGTGGCGGGACGACGCCTCGCAGGAGGCGCAGGACGACGCCGACACGCTGCTGAGCACGACGCTGGAGGTCGCCGGCCAGCGCCTGCTCACGCAGGGCGGGTTCTACCCCTTCGGCGCGGCGTTCACGGTGGAGGGCGCGCTCGTCCTGCTGGACGGCGACCCCGAGCTGGGCGACCAGCCGAGCACCGAGGACGTGCTCCGGTCGCTGCACGTCGGCACGGAGGAGCGGGCGGACGAGTACCGGTCGATCGCGCTGGCGGCCGATGTCGCCGACGGCGACCAGACGGGGGTCCGGGTCGAGATCGAGCACCGCGACGGCACGGCGCTCGTGGTGCTCGTGCCCTACACCGTGAGCCCCGACAGCGGGCTGGCGTACGGCGAGATGGAAGGCGCGGTCAACGCGCGCCGGGTGTGGGCTACCGGTTGAGCCGCCTGCTGGCACACTGACGCGTCGATCCCAGCGGAGGTGGGCGTGCCGCGGTCCTACGACGTCGTGGTGGTCGGCGGCGGCCACAACGGGCTCGTCGCGGCCGGGTACCTCGCGCGGGCCGGCCTGCGCACGGTGGTCTGCGAGGCCCGCGAGGTGGTGGGCGGCGCTGCCGTGACGGAGCAGCCGTTCGGGCCGGGCTACCGGGTGAGCTCGCTGTCCTACGTGGTCTCGCTGCTGCCGGCCGCCCTGGTCGCCGACCTGGGGCTGGAGCGGTTCGGCTACCACGTCTACCCGCAGGGGCCCTACTTCGCGCCGCGGGCCGACGGCCGCTACCTCGCCCTGCCGGACGACCTCGCGGCGCGCCGGGAGCAGGTGGCGAGGTTCTCCGACAAGGACGCCGCGGCGATCGACCGGTGGGACGCGTGGATCGGCGACCTCGCGGGGGTGCTGGGGCCGCTGCTGGCCGAGATCCCGCCGAAGATCGGGTCGCGACGGCCGGGAGACCTGGTGCGGCAGGCGCGGCTGGTCGGCCTGCTGCGCGGCGTCGACACCCGCCGGGCCGTCGAGGCGACCCGGCTGATGACGATGAGCATCGCCGACCTGCTCGACGACTTCTTCGTCTCGGACGCGGTCAAGGGCGTCCTGTCGGTCAGCGGGGTCATCGGGACCTGGGCCGGCCCCAGGTCGGCCGGCACGGCGTACGTGATGGCGCACCACCACCTGGGCGAGGTCGGCGACGGGCGCAGCGGCGCCTGGGGCTTCGCCCGGGGCGGGATGGGGGCGGTGACCGACGCGATGGCGGCGGCCGCGCGCTCGTTCGGGGCGGAGGTCCGGACCTCGGCGCCGGTCGAGGAGATCACCACGACCGCGGGCCGGGTGACGGGGGTCCGGCTGGAGTCGGGGGAGGAGCTCCGGGCCGGGACGGTCGTCACGACCGCCCACCCGGTCGTGTCGTTTCTCCGGCTGGTCGACCGGGCGGCACTGCCGCCGGACTTCCTGGCCGACATCGAGCGGTGGCGCTCGCGCAGCGGCGTGGTCAAGGTCAACCTCGCGGTCGACCGGTTGCCGAGCTTCACCTCGCACCCGGACTTCGACCCCGACGTGCACGGCGGCACGATCGTCCTTGCCGAGTCGCTCGACGAGCTGGAGTCGGGCTTCCAGGACGCCGTGGCCGGGCGCGCGTCCGCGCAGCCGTTCGCCGACATCTGCATCCCGTCGGTGTTCGACGACTCGCTGGCTCCGGCCGGGCATCATGTCGTCTCGTTGTTCACCCAGTGGGTGCCGCACGAGTGGTCCGCGCAGCCGCACGACGCGGAGCTCGAGGCGCACGCCGACCGGGTCGTCGCCAGGGTCGAGGCGGTCGCGCCGGGCTTCACCGACTCGGTGCTGCACCGGCAGGTGATCGGGCCGCACCGGATGGAGACCGAGTACGGGCTGGTCGGCGGCAACATCTTCCACGGCGAGCTGACTGCGAATCAGATGTTCCACGCCCGGCCGGCCGCGGGGTACGCCGACCTGCGCACCCCCGTGCGCGGCCTGTACCAGGCCGGCTCCGGCACGCACGGCGGCGGCGGGGTCACCGGTGTCCCGGGGCGCAACGCCGTCCGGCAGGTGCTGCGGGACCTCCGCCGTGACCGCCTCCTCCACCGGCGGCGGTCGTCGTGACCACACACCCCGGCGGGCCGGGCGACGCCGTGCGCCTCGCGGGGCTCGAGAAGGCGCTGCTGCCCTTCGGCGAGAGCACGATGCTGCCGGCGGAGGCCTACACGTCGGCGGAGGTGCTGGCGTGGGAGCTCCGGCACTTCTTCGCGGCCTCGTGGGTCTGCCTCGGCCGGGTCGAGGCGGTGCTGCCCGAGGGTCGTCGACAGACCGCGACCACGGTCGGCGACGTGCCGGTCCTGCTGACCCGGGATGCCGACGACGAGGTGCGCGCGTTCGCGAACACCTGCCGCCACCGGGGCCACGAGCTGCTTCCCGACGGCGGCGGGTCAGAACGGCGCGCGGTGGTCTGCCCGTACCACGCCTGGAGCTACGACCTCGCCGGCGCGCTGATCGCGGCTCCCGGCTTCCGTGACGTGAGCACGTTCGACCCGGCCGGGCACGGTCTGGTCCCGCTGCCGGCGGTCCGGTGGCACGGGTGGGTCTTCGTCAGCGCGCTGGGGGAGGCGCGCGTCCCGTTCGACCGGCACGTGGGCGGGCTGGCCGACCTGGTGGGGCCGTACCGGCCGGAGTCGCTCGTGCTGGGCGCGTCCCACGAGTACGTGGTGCGGGCGAACTGGAAGGTCGTCACGGAGAACTACCACGAGTGCTACCACTGCCCGCAGATCCACCCCGAGCTGTGCCGGGTGAGCCCGCCGACGAGCGGGGCCAACTACGACCTCCCCGGTGCCTGGGTCGGCGGCTCGATGGACCTGCGCGACGACGCGGAGACGATGTCGCTGGACGGCCTCTCGGCCGGCCGGCCGATCGACGGCGTCGACCCGAGGCGGGTTCTCTACCTGGGGCTGCTGCCGAACCTGCTCGTCTCCCTGCACCCCGACTACGTGATGACGCACCGGATGACGCCTCTGTCGCCGGGCGAGACGCGTGTCGAGTGCGCCTGGTACTTCCCGGACGCCGACGTCGACCCGGCGTACGCGGTGGAGTTCTGGGATACCACGAACCGGCAGGACTGGAGCGCCTGCGAGTCGGTGCAGCGCGGCCTGGCCTCACCGCACTTCGCGCCCGGGCCGCTGGCGCCGAGCGAGGACGCGGTGCACCGGTTCGTCACGACGGTCGCGCGTGGCTACCTGCAGGGCGGCCTCGGGGTCTAGCCGTCGGCCAGCTGCTGCAGCACGGCGACGGCTCGCGGCCCGTCGTCGTACGGCACGAACAGGTGGTCGTGGAACCAGCCGGCGACCACGTTGCAGCTCAGCCCGGCTCCGGCAAGGGCGGTCGCGACCGCGGCGGTGAGGCCGACCGCGGCGAGCGACGAGTGCACCCGGAGCGTGATGCGTGCGGCCACGTAGTGGTAGCCCAGCCCGAGCCGGTCGGCATCCGTCCGGGTGATCACCAAGGTGGTCCCCTCGTCCTCGCGGACGACGGCGAACGGGTCCAGGCCGGTCGGCTGCTCGTCGACGGTCACGAAGACGTACTCGTCGGGCAGCAGCTCGGGGGTCATGCTCGCGAGCAGGGTCGCGAGGTCGTCCTCACCGGCCATCAGCCCGGCGCCCCGGCCGGAGTCCGTGCGCCTGCGGAGGCGAACCCGAGCCAGGTGTGCCGGTTGCCGGCCCAGCACCAGCCGACCTTGGGTGCGTCGCGGTGGTCGCGCCCGTCCCGTCCGGTGCCGTTGCTGATCCACAGCGCCGGGACCCGCGCGTCGGGGGTGCCGTCCGGCTTGGTCCTGCGGGCGCCCACGGTCATGAAGCAGTGGTTGCGGGCGAGGGCGGTGGGCTGCTGGACGAGCCAGCAGATGCCCTCGGTGAGCGTGAGCGGGGTTCGTCCGGCCGCGAGGATGGCCGGGAGCGCCTCGTCGGGGGACCAGTTCGACCATTCGTCGCCTCGCTGGAGGTCGTGGATCAGGTAGAGCCCCGCATCGGGCGGCTGGGCGACGTCGATGGGTCGGAACTGGTCGACGTCGGTCATGTCCGCGACCACGAAACCGGCCTTGCCGTCGAGGTCCAGGAATCGCACCAGCTCAGACGCCGGGACCCGGTCGGGATGGACCACCAGCAGTGAGCCGGGCGCCGCTCGTGCTGCTGCCTGACGGACCTGGGCGGCGGTGAGGCCGCTGCGGGCGCCCAGCCCTGAGGCGATGAGCCGCTCCGCCTGTTCTGCCGGGGCGGGAAGAACGTCGAGCCCAACGGTCACGGGACCCCCTGAGGTAGCCGGTGCTGCCGACCCAACGGCCCGGTCCGCGGACCGGTTCCCCCGGGTCAGGCCCGGCCGTTCGGCCGTCATGATCGGCGCGGCGGCTCAGAAGGCTGCGGTCCCGGCGTCCAGGCAAGCGCCTCGAGCAGGTCGACGACGTCCCTCAGCGGCCGGGTGGCGTCGATCTCGAGAGTGGCCGAGGCGCGGAGCAGTGGCTCGACGCGGTCGATGTGGTCGAGGACGAGAGCCCGCTCCTGGTCGTTCTTCCCGTACGGGTTGTTGCCTCGTGCGGCGATCCGGGCGAGCAGGACATCTGCCGAAGCGCTGAGCAGCACGACGTGGTCGAGCAACGGGTAGAACAGGCCCTGGTTCTGCGAGGTTCCGGCGACGAACAGCGCGCCGTCCCGGTGATCTGTCAGAAGCCGCTGCATGGCGTCCTCGCGCCACATCCACTCGACCGAACCGTCGGGCAGCGCGGCGTACTCGCTCCAGCCGTCGTAGTCCGTGTCAACGACCCGGTGTCCGCGTTCGCCCAAGACCTGCAGTGCGCTGGACTTGCCGGTGCCGGACATCCCGGTGATCAAGATCTTCGCCACGTTTCCGAGCCTAGGACCGCGTCGCAGGGCGGGCCCAGGCCAGCGGGTCCACCGACGTCGGCTGCGTGCAGCGTCAGGTCGGTCGGGGCGGGTGGCGGGGTCGTGGGTGAGGCGCCATCGGCCGTGGGTCTTGGCGTTGTGGTGCTGGCGGCACAGCGGGCCGAGGTTGGCGGCCACCGTGTTGGGTGGTCCGAACGGCTGGATGTGGTCGAGGTCGCAGGTGGTGGCGGCGCGGGAGCAGCCGGGGAACCCGCAGGTCTGGTCGCGGGCGGCGATGTATCCGCGGAGCCGGTCGGAGGGGCGGTAGGTGCGGGCGCCGCGGTCGAGCAGGTGCCCGGTGTGGGGTTCGACGATCCAGCGGACCCAGTCGCGGTCGGCGGCCATCGCCCGGGCGAGGTCGGCGGGGACCGTGCCGTAGCCGGGCAGGTGGCCGGGGTTCTCGGCCAGGCCCAGCGCGGTGGGCAGGTCCAGCACGACCGCGGCGGTCTGCGCGCCGCCGCAGGAGCAGCGCGGCAGCCGCGGCAGCGATCGGACCGCTCGCGCGCCCTCGGGGGTGGTGTCGTCCGGCTGGCCGTGCGGGCCGAGGCCGAGGACCGCGTCGACCACGACGTCGACCCGCAGCGCGTCCAGGCCGGGGTCGTCGAGGCCGGCGGCGACGCGGGCGGCCTGGACGGCCTGCGCCCGCGGCGGTGGTCCGGGCCCACATCTCGGCCTCGACGTCGGCGGCCAGCGGCAGGTACCAGCCGGTGCGGCCGTCCCGGTCCGGGACCCGCTCGACCCGGCGCTGGTCGTGGACGGTCCTTGCCCGCTCAGCAGCAGCGGCCGGATCGACCCGCACGACCGCGTCCCGGACCGCGCGGCGCGTCTCCGCGGCGGTCTGGACCGGCATCACCGGCAGCACCTGCGCCTCGACCGCCCGGGCCGCTCGTCGTCGAGGCCCTCGGTCTCGTGCACCAGGTGAGTGGCGTGCAGGTTGCTGATCCGCCCGGCCGTCAGCAGCGACAGGGTGGCCGGGAACCGGTCCCGCAGGTCCAGCGCCACCCGCACCCTGGCCGAGGCGGTCACCGGCGAGAGCCGCAGCGCCGCCCAGCTCGGCCGTGCCTCGGGCCAGCCCCAGCGCCTGGTAGGAGTCAGCGACCGCGGCGACAACCGCGACCTTGCGGGCCGCGACGCGGGCCTCGGCGCGCTCCCAGGCGCGAAGCAGCTCGACCTGGTCCTCCGGCTCCAGCAGCCCTGGGTCGACCGTCGCCAGCACTTCGACCATCGCGCCCGGTGACACGTCGGCGGCCTGGACGCGCTCGACGAGCGCAGGCCCGAACCCGAACTCCGTCGCGCTGACCATCGCCGACCTCATGCGACGAACCTAGCCAGGGGGTCGGACACGAACCTTCGGTCCTCTTGCGCCGAAAGCCCTTGCCATGAATGGAGATCAAGGCTTCCGCAGCTCGTCGGCCAGAAGGTCCATCAGGAGCCCGTCGTGCCACTCGCCGGTCGCGGGGTCACGCTCGTACCGCCGCATCCGTCCGACCGGGCGGAACCCTACGGCGACATAGCAGCGGATCGCCGCGAGGTTGTCGGCGGCCGGGTCGATGACGAGCCGGTGGTGGCCGAGGTCGTCGACCAGGTGCCGGGCGAGCGTCGCCACGGCGTCCCGTCCGATGCCCCGCCCGTGCACGGCCGGGTCGACGAAGACGTCGATCGACGCGTGCCGGTACATCGGCTCGTCCTCCTCGGCGTACTGCACCATGCCCCGCACGGCACCCTCGACGACGATCGCGAACCGGGTCGCGGTCGGGTCGTCGTCCGGCCAGCCGTCGGAGGCGGCCTCGTCGCCCCAGCGGTCGCGCACCTCACGCGTCGCGAGGATCCGCCGCAGCTCGTCGACGTGCTCCGGCGCGACGGGTGCCAGGGTGACCGTCGCACCGACCAGGACTCGCGAGCCCGCCATCCACGCATCATCGTCACGCGGAGGTCGGGTGTCAGCCCCCGGAGTACCCCAGGCCGGTCTGCCGGCGGACCTCGTCCATCGTCTCCATGACGGCGACCGTCTCGTCCAGGGGGAGGACGTCGCTCTCGGTGCGGCCGGCGCGGAGGCAGGCCATGACGTGGGCCGCCTCGTGACGCAGACCCTGGCCCTCGTGCGGCTGGTCGAACCGCTCGACGGTCCCGTCCCGACGCGTGAGGGTGAAGGTGGTCGGCGCGTAGAACCTCCCGTCGATCTCCAGACGCGCCTCGGTCCCGACCACCGCGGCCCGATTGGGCCCGAGCGCTGCCAGCGTCGTCGTCAGCACGGCGTGCGCGCCGCCGCCGTAGCTCAGGAGCACGGAGGTCGTCTCGTCCACGCCGGTGAACGCCGTCGTCCCGACCGCCGTGACACTCGCCGGCGCTCCGAGCACCATCGAGGCGAAGGACAGCGGGTAGATGCCGAGGTCGAGCAGGGCGCCGCCGCCGAGCTCCGGGGCGAAGAGCCGGTGCGAGGCATCGGTCTCGAACCACTGGCAGTGGTCGGCGATGACCAGCCGCACGTCGCCCAGCGCCCCGTCGGCGAGCAGCTGCCGCACACGGACCATGTGCGGCACGAAGCGCGCCCACATCGCCTCCATGGCGAAGACCCCCCGGGACCGGGCCGCTGCCACGACCTCGCGCGCCTGGGTGGCGTCCATCATGAAGGGCTTCTCGACCAGCACGGCCTTGCCCGCCTCGATCGCCGTCATCGCCGCGTCGTGGTGGCCGGGGTGGATGGTCGAGACGTAGACGACGTCCACCTCGGGGTCCTCGCACAGCTGCCCGTACGACGGGTGGTGGCGGCCGATGCCGTGGGCCGCGGCGAACGCGGCGGCGCTGTCGGCGTGCCGGGACCCGACGGCCACGACCTCCGCGTCCGGGAGCAGCCGCAGGTCCCCGGCGAACGCCGCGGCGATCCCCCCTGTCCCGACGATGCCCCAGCGCACCGTGGTCGACGTGCTCATCGGCGCCACCTCCTGCCCGTGCTCCAGGCCGCCACCAGCGGCCAGACCGCCTGGGCGCCGGCCGCGACCCGCTCCGAGAGCCCCACCCGCGCCGAGTCGGTCACCAGCTCGACGACGAACCAGCCGACCAGCCCGGTGAGGACGACCCCGGCCGCGACCGACGGTCGGGTGGCCAGGGCAGCGACGCCGACGGGGCGCCGCGCGAGCAGCGGCCAGACGGCCAGCGCGCCGAAGGACAGCGCTGCCACCGCCGTGTGGGCCGGGGAGCCCTCGTCGCCGCCCGGCAGGGGGTAGGCCGCCACGAGCACGGTCGCGACCCCGCCGCCGGCCAGCACGACGCGTCCGGGAAGCGCCGCTCCCCGCAGGGCCAGCGCCGTCGTCAGGTGGCACGCACCGAGCCCGACCAGGGCCGAGGTCATCAGCCACCGGTCGTCCGCGTCGCGCGCCGCGAGCGCGCTGATGGTCTCGACGACCGGGTCGAAGCCGCCCTGCTGCCGGCCGGCGGCCCACGTCCACCCGCCGATCAGGAGCACGGGGGCGGCCAGGGAGGACACGAGGCCCCACCAGGGCGTACGGCGGGTGGACGGCACGGCGGGCACGGCGGGCATCCTCGCACCCCTGAGCCCACGGACGGCCGGTCCGCCCGCTCCGGCCCGCGGCCGAGACGCACCCCGGAGGCGGTCGAGCGGGCCTGGGTAGGCTCCGCCCGAGAGGTCTTGCCGGGTCGACGACGACACGCGAGGGGTCCAGGATGACGAAGTACGTCTACGGCTTCACCGAGGGCAGCAGGGACATGAAGGACCTGCTCGGTGGCAAGGGCGCGAACCTCGCCGAGATGACCAACCTCGGCCTCCCGGTCCCGCCCGGCTTCACGATCACGACCGAGGCCTGCAAGGTCTACCTCGACAGCGGCGACGAGCCGAGCGAGCTGCGCGACGAGGTGAGCTCGCACCTCGAGACCCTCGAGCAGCAGATGGGCCGTCGTCTCGGCCAGGCCGACGACCCCCTGCTCGTGTCCGTGCGTTCCGGCGCGAAGTTCTCGATGCCGGGGATGATGGAGACCGTCCTCAACATCGGGCTCAACGACGAGTCGGTGCAGGGCCTGGCCAAGCAGACCGGCAGCGAGCGCTTCGCGTGGGACTCGTACCGCCGCCTGATCCAGATGTTCGGCAAGACCGTCCTCGACATCGAGGGCGAGCACTTCGAGGACGCGCTGGAGCAGGCCAAGAAGGCGCGGGGCAGCGAGAACGACCTCGACCTCGACGAGCACGACCTGCGCGGCGTGGTCGACGCCTTCAAGAAGATCGTGCGCGAGCAGGCCGGGCGCGAGTTCCCGACCGACCCGCGCGAGCAGATGGACCTCGCCGTCCGTGCCGTCTTCGACTCCTGGAACGCCCCGCGGGCGATCCTCTACCGCCGCCAGGAGCGGATCCCGACCGACCTGGGTACGGCCGTGAACGTCATGTCGATGGTCTTCGGCAACCTCGGCATGGACTCCGGCACCGGGGTCGCCTTCACCCGGGACCCCGGCTCGGGGCAGCAGGGCATCTACGGCGACTACCTGCAGAACGCGCAGGGCGAGGACGTCGTCGCCGGCATCCGCAACACCCTGCCCCTGCAGGACCTCGAGGGGATCGACAAGCCGGCGTACGACCAGCTCCTCGAGACCATGGAGACGTTGGAGAACCACTACCGGGACCTGTGCGACATCGAGTTCACGATCGAGCGCAACAAGCTGTGGATGCTGCAGACCCGGGTGGGCAAGCGGACCGCGGGCGCGGCCTTCCGGATCGCCACCCAGCTCGTCGACCAGGGCCTGATCGACATGGACGAGGCGCTCGACCGGGTCACCGGCGACCAGCTCGCCCAGCTGATGTTCCCGCGCTTCGACGAATCGGGCACCAAGGACCAGATCGCCAAGGGCATGAACGCCTCGCCCGGCGCGGCGGTCGGCAAGGCCGTCTTCGACAGCTACACCGCGGTGAAGTGGTCGAGGTCGGGGGAGAAGGTCATCCTGGTCCGCCGGGAGACCAACCCCGACGACCTCGAGGGCATGATCGCCGCGCAGGGCATCCTCACCAGCCGGGGCGGCAAGACCAGTCACGCGGCGGTCGTCGCCCGCGGCATGGGCAAGACCTGCGTCTGCGGCGCCGACGCGCTCGACGTCGACACCAAGAAGCGCCGGATGACGGTCGGCAGAACCGTCGTCGAGGAGGGCGACCTCATCTCCATCGACGGTACGTCCGGCAAGGTGTACCTCGGCGAGATGCCGGTCGTGCCCTCGCCGGTCGTGGAGTACTTCGAGGGGCAGCTGGACCCGGAGGCCGACGACGCCGACGAGCTCGTCAAGGCCGTCCACCGCCTGATGTCGCACGCCGACGCCACCCGCCGGCTCCGGGTCAGGGCCAACTCCGACACCCCCGAGGACTCCGAGCGCGCCCGGCGCTTCGGTGCGGAGGGGATCGGCCTCTGCCGCACCGAGCACATGTTCCTCGGCGACCGGCGCAAGCACGTCGAGCGGCTGATCCTCGCCGACGGCGACGAGGAGCGGGAGCAGGCGCTGGCGGCCCTGCTGCCGCTGCAGCGCGAGGACTTCGTGGGCATCTTCGAGGCGATGGACGGGCTGCCCGTCACGGTCCGCCTGCTCGACCCGCCGCTGCACGAGTTCCTGCCCGACTTCACCGAGCTGTCGGTGCGGGTCGCGGTCGCCGAGTCGCGCGGCGAGGACAACGAGAACGAGCTGCGCCTGCTGCAGGCCGTGCACCGGCTGCACGAGCAGAACCCCATGCTCGGCCTGCGCGGCGTCCGCCTGGGCATCGTCGTCCCGGGTCTGTTCGCCATGCAGGTGCGCGCGATCCTCGAGGCGGCTGCCGAGCGGAAGAAGGCCGGCGGTGACCCGCACGTCGAGATCATGATCCCGCTGGTCGACGCCGTGCAGGAGCTCGAGCTGGTCCGCGAGGAGGCCGAGCGGATCGGTGCCGAGGTCTGCGAGCGCGAGGGTGTCGAGATCGCACACCTGATCGGCACGATGATCGAGCTGCCGCGCGCCGCCATCACCGCTGCCCAGATCGCCGAGGCGGCCGACTTCTTCTCCTTCGGCACCAACGACCTGACCCAGACCACCTGGGGCTTCTCCCGCGACGACGTGGAGGCCGCGTTCTTCTCGGCCTACCTGGAGAAGGGCATCTTCGGGGTGTCGCCGTTCGAGTCGCTCGACATCGACGGCGTCGGCGCACTGGTGCGCATCGGCGCCGAGGAGGGCCGCAAGACCCGGCCGGACCTCAAGCTCGGTGTCTGCGGCGAGCACGGCGGCGACCCGGCCTCGGTGCACTTCTTCCACGACGTCGGCCTCGACTACGTCTCGTGCTCGCCGTTCCGGGTCCCGGTGGCCCGGCTGGAGGCCGGTCGCGCGGCCCTGAGCACCGAGGGCAGTGACAGCAGGTGACCCGCCGTTGATCCTGCTCCTCCGGGTCGTCGCCAAGCTCGTGGCGGCGGTCGTGCTCCTGGCCGTGCTCGTGCTGGTCGGCACCGCCGGCCGGGTCTGGTGGTTCGCCCGCCAGGACGACACCCGCCGCTCCGACGCGATCGTCGTGCTCGGCGCGGCGCAGTTCGACGGCCGGCCGTCGTCGGTGTTCACGGCGCGGCTCGTGCACGCGCGAGACCTGTGGAAGGACGACGTCGCCCCGCGGATCATCACGGTGGGCGGCAACCGGGCCGGCGACCGGTTCACCGAGGCCGCGGCGGGGAAGCGCTGGCTCGCCGACCACGGCATCCCCGCACGGCGGGTCGTCGCGGTCCCCACCGGCGGCGACACCCTGCAGAGCCTGGACGCCGTCCAGGCGCAGATGCAGCGTCGTGGCTGGTCGACCGCGGTCGTCGTCACCGACCCGTGGCACTCCTTGCGCACCAGGTCGATGGCGAGCGACCAGGGAATCGACGCCGTGCTGTCGCCGACCCGGCAGGGTCCCGCGGTGCGCCAGCGGTCCACCGAGATCCGCTACATCGCCCGGGAGACCGTCGCCTACCTCTACTACAAGGCGTTCCGGCGCAGCGCCGACTCCGGGCCGAACGCCGTGTGACGCGGATGTCCACCGACGCCGCCATGGAGCGGTGGGTCGAGGAGCCGGCCAAGCGACCCGGCCGCTCGGCGTACGAGCGCGACCGGGCGCGGGTGCTGCACTCGTCGGCCCTGCGCCGGCTGGCGGGCAAGACCCAGGTCGTGGCGCCCGGGGAGAGCGACTTCCCGCGGACCCGGCTCACCCACTCGCTGGAGTGCGCCCAGATCGGCCGCGAGCTCGGTCGCGCGCTCGGCGCCGACCCCGACCTCGTCGAGGCGGCCTGCCTGGCGCACGACCTCGGGCACCCGCCGTTCGGCCACACCGGTGAGGCCGCGCTCGACGAGGTCGCGTCCGGGGCCGGCGGCTTCGAGGGCAACGCCCAGAGCCTGCGCATCCTCACCCGCCTGGAGGCCAAGACCTTCTCCCCGGCCGGCCGCAGCGTCGGGCTCAACCTCACCCGCGCGTCCCTCGACGCCGCGACCAAGTACCCGTGGTCGCACGCCGAGAACAGCAGGAAGTACGGCGTCTACGACGACGACCTGGAGGTCTTCCGGTGGCTGCGGTCCGGGGCGCCGGAGGGCCGTCGCTGCCTCGAGGCCCAGGTCATGGACTGGTCGGACGACATCGCCTACTCGGTGCACGACCTCGAGGACGCGGTGGTGGCCGGGCACCTCCGGCTCGAGGCGCTGCACGACGACGACGAGCGCGGCCAGCTCGCCGCGCTCGCCTGCTCCCGCTCGGCCGTCGAGGACGAGGTCGGGGACCACGAGGTGCTCGCTGCGCTGGACCGGCTGCTGGGCACCGCCTGGTGGCCGGAGTCCTACGACGGCAGCCACCGCTCGCTGGCGGCGCTGAAGAACACCACCAGCCAGCTGATCGGCCGGTTCTGCCAGGCCGCCGAGCACGCGACGCGGGCGGCGTTCCCGGGCGGCACGGTCCGCCGCTACGGGGCCGATCTGGTCGTGCCCCGGGAGGTCAGGCTCGAGGTCGAGGTGCTCAAGGCGGTCGCCGACCGCTACGTCATGTCCCGCGACGACGCCACCCGACGCTACGCCGACCAGCGGGGCCTGGTGCTCGAGCTCGTCGACGCCCTGGTCCGCTCCGCGCCGGTGGGGCTGGACCCCCTGCTCGCCGACGACTTCCGCCGCGCAGGGGACGACGCGGGCCGGTTCCGGACGTTGCTCGACCAGGTGGCACAGCTGACCGACACCTCAGCGACCGCGCTGCACGCGCGGCTGACCGCGAGGAGCGGCTGACATGGCAGAGGACACGTTCGTCGTCGTGGGGGCCGGGCTGGCCGGGGCCAAGGCGGTCGAGGCGATGCGCGAGGCAGGCTTCGGTGGCCGGGTGGTGCTGATCGGCGACGAGGCCGACCGGCCGTACGAACGCCCGCCGCTGTCCAAGGAGCTGCTCCGGGGGGTGAAGGGCCGCGAGAAGGTCTGGGTGCACGACGAGGGCTGGTACGCCGAGCACGACGTCGAGCTGCTGCTCGCCACCTCGGCCACCGCGATCGACCCCGGCGGCCGGGTGGTCTCGCTGTCGACGGGCGACCAGGTGCACTACGACAAGCTGTTGCTGGCCACCGGGTCCTCGCCGCGCCGGCTGGACCTCCCGGGGGCTGGGCTCGACGGAATCCGCTACCTGCGCAGGGTGGGGGAGGCCGAGGCGCTGCGGGACACGCTCGCCGGGCTCGGCTCCGGCGGCCGGCTCGTCGTGGTCGGCGCCGGCTGGATCGGGCTCGAGGTCGCTGCAGCCGCGCGCCACCACGGCGTCGAGGTCACCGTGGTCGAGCCGCAGGCCCAGCCGCTTCTCGGTGTTCTCGGCGACCAGGTCGGGGAGGTCTTCGCCGCGCTGCACCGCGCCCAGGGGGTCGATCTGCGGCTCGGCACCGGGGTGGAGGGGTTCGACGGCCTCGGCGCGGGGCGGGTCGGCGTGCGTACGAGCGACGGGACGGTCGAAGGTGACCTCGTCGTGATCGGGGTGGGGATCGTCCCGAACACCGCGCTGGCCGAGGCGGCCGGGCTCGAGGTCGCCGACGGCGTGGTCGTCGACGAGCTCCTGCGGACCTCCGACCCCGCGGTGTACGCGGCCGGCGACGTCGCGAACGCCATGAACCCGCTGCTCGGCACGAGGGTCCGCGTCGAGCACTGGGCCAATGCGCAGAACCAGGGGGCCGCCGCCGGCGCCTCGATGGCCGGGCACGGCGAGCCCTACGCCAAGCTGCCCTACTTCTTCACCGACCAGTACGACCTCTCGATGGAGTACCACGGCTACGTCGGGCGACAGGCGCCCGACGTCGCCGACCGGGTCGTCCTGCGCGGCGACCCGGCGGGGGAGTCGTGGCTGGCCTTCTGGCTCGGTGGCAACCGGGTGCTGGCCGGGATGAACGTCAACGACTGGGACGCCGCAGACGGGATCAAGGCCCTGGCGAAGGCGCGCCGTGAGGTCGACCCCGCCCGGCTCGCCGACCCCGCCGTGCCCCTCGCGGAGCTCTAGCCCGCTGGGCGGCTGGGCGCTGGGCCGTAGACTCGGCACGTGGCAGGCCGGATCCGCGACGAGGACGTCGTCCTCGTCAAGGAGCGGGCCGACATCGCCGACGTGGTCGGCGAGGTGGTGACCCTCCGCCCGGCCGGCGGCGGGAACCTCAAGGGCCTGTGCCCCTTCCACGACGAGAAGTCGCCGTCGTTCTCCGTGCGCCCGTCCGTGGGGTCCTACCACTGCTTCGGGTGCCAGGAGGGGGGCGACGTCATCTCCTTCGTGATGAAGACCGACCACCTCAGCTTCGCCGAGACGGTCGAGCGCCTCGCCGACCGCTACGGCATCCAGCTCCGGTACGAGGAGGGTGGGCACACCCCGGGTCGGCAGCAGGGCCAGCGCACCCGGTTGGTCGAGGCGCACCGGGCCGCGGCCGAGTTCTACGCCGAGCAGCTGGCTGCCCCGGGCGCCGTCGCCGGCCGGAAGTTCCTCGACGAACGCGGCTTCGACCAGGCCGCTGCCGCGCACTTCGGCGTCGGCTTCGCGCCGCGCGACTGGGACCTGCTCACCCAGCACCTGCGCGGCCGCGGCTACAGCGTCGAGGAGCTGGTCACCGCCGGCCTGGCGCGGCAGGGCCAGCGCGGGCCGATCGACCGCTTCATGTCCCGGCTGCTCTGGCCGATCCGCGACGTCAGCGGCGACGTCGTGGGCTTCGGGGCCCGCCGGCTCTTCGACGACGACCGGATCGAGGCGAAGTACGTCAACACGCCCGAGACGCCGATCTACAAGAAGTCGACGGTGCTCTACGGCCTCGACCTCGCCAAGCGCGAGATCGCCCGCAAGCTCCAGGCAGTCGTCGTCGAGGGCTACACCGACGTGATGGCCTGCCACCTGGCCGGCATCGACACCGCGGTGGCCACCTGCGGCACGGCGTTCGGCGGGGACCACATCAAGATCCTGCGTCGCCTGCTCATGGACCAGGCCGAGTTCCGCGGCGAGGTGATCTTCACCTTCGACGGCGACTCCGCCGGCCAGAAGGCGGCGCTCAAGGCCTTCCAGGACGACCAGAAGTTCGTGACGCAGACCTTCGTCGCCGTGGAGCCCTCGGGCAAGGACCCCTGCGAGCTGCGCCAGGCCTCCGGTGACACCGCGGTGCGCGACCTCATCGCGCGGCGGGTGCCGTTGTTCGAGTTCGCGATCAGGTCGCGCCTGGCGTCCTACGACCTGGACACCGCCGAGGGGCAGACCGCGGCGACCAGGTCGGGCATGGAGGTCGTCCGCGAGATCCGCGACGTGTCGCTGCGGGCCAACTACGCCCGCCAGCTGGCCGGGTGGATCGGCCTGCCGGACCCCGACGAGCTCGTCCGCGCCTCACGGGGTGGCCTCGCCGACGTCGGCCGCCGCGGGGCCGCGGCCGGCATCGCCGCCGACCTCGACCCGCGCGACCCTGCCCTGCGCTTCGAGCGCGACACGCTCAAGGTCGTGCTGCAGGCGCCGCGGATGGCGGCCGGGTTCGAGGAGCTGGACCCCTCGGTGTTCACCGCCCCGGCATACGCCGCGCTGCACGCGGCCGTGGTCGCGGCCGGCGGCCTGGAGTCGGCCGGGGAAGGGGGCCCTGAGTGGGTCGCCAAGGTCGACGGGGCGGCTGCCGACGACGGCGTCCGGCGGCTGGCCCGGGAGCTGGCCGTCGAGCCGCTGCCGTCCGAGCAGGCCGCACTCACGCGCTACGCGACCGAGGTGCTGGCGCGCCTCGAGGAGCTGGCCGCCACGCGGCGGATCGCCGAGGTGAAGTCGCGCCTGCAGCGGCTCAACCCCGTCGAGCACAGCGGGGAGTACAACCGGCTCTTCGGCGAGCTGGTGGCCTTCGAGGCGCACCGAAGATCCCTACGTGAGCGGGCGATCGGCACACTCTGAGACAGAACGGAGATCGACTCCGTAATCGGCTGCGCTCGCGCGGTGTGAGGGGCAGACTCCAAGGCGTGGGGAAGGTCGTCGCCGTACCGGACTCCGTGACGGAGGTCCTGGCCCGGCTCCGCGCCGAAGGCGGTGGAGCGGGTCTCGTACCCGCGCAGGCCGTCGCCGCCGCGGCCACCGACTCCGGGCTGGCACCGGAGAACATCGACGAGATCGTGCGCGGCCTGGCCGAGTCCGGCGTCGAGGTCGTCGCCGACGAGCCCTCGGCCGAGGAGCTCGAGGCCGCGGAGGCCGACGACGCCGACGAGCCCGCCCCCTCGCTCGACGCCGGTCCCGCGACCTCCGCCGACCTGGTCCGGGTCTACCTGCGCGAGATCGGCCGGGTGGCGCTGCTGACCGCGGCCGACGAGGTCGAGCTCGCCAAGCGGGTCGAGGCCGGCGTCTTCGCCGCCGAGCGGCTGGCGGAGCTCGAGGCCTCGGCTGGGGTCACCGCCGCGCTGCGTCGCGACCTGCTCGCCGTGGTCGGTGACGGCGAGCGCGCCAAGCAGCGGCTGATCGAGGCCAACCTGCGCCTGGTGGTGTCCATCGCCAAGCGCTACGCCGGGCGCGGTCTGCCGTTCCTCGACCTGATCCAGGAGGGCAACCTCGGCCTGATCCGGGCGGTCGAGAAGTTCGACTACACCCGCGGCTTCAAGTTCTCGACGTACGCCTCGTGGTGGATCCGCCAGGCGGTGTCGCGTGCGGTGGCCGACCAGGCGCGCACCATCCGCATCCCGGTGCACATGGTCGAGACGGTGAACCGGATCCTGCGGGCGCAGCGACTGCTGGTGCAGAGCCTGGGCCGCGACCCGACCGCCGCCGAGATCGCCGCGCAGGTGGACATGCCCGCCTCGCGGGTCGAGGAGATCAAGCGGCTGGCGATGGAGCCGGTGTCCCTGCACTCGCCCGTCGGTGAGGAGGAGGGCTCCGAGCTGGGCGACCTCATCGAGGACTCCGAGTCGGTGCCGCCCCCGGACCTCGTGTCGGCGGGCATGCTCGCCAGCCACGTCGAGGCCGTCCTCACCCATCTCGGCGACCGGGAGCGAGAGGTCGTCCGGATGCGGTACGGCCTCACCGACGGCGAGCCCCGCACGCTCGAAGAGGTGGGTCGGGCCTTCGGGGTCACTCGCGAGCGGGTGCGCCAGATCGAGGCGAAGAGCCTCGCCAAGCTGCGGCACCCGCACCTGTCCGCGCAGCTGCGCGACTACCTCGGCACCTGACGGGTGCGGCTGCGCCGGCGCCCCGCGCTGCCCGAGGAGGTCCGCTCGTCGCTGCCCCTGGAGCGGGGCGAGCGGGTGATCGCCCACGGCCGCGACGCCGAGGAGGGCTGGGTGGTCGCCACCGACCGCGCCCTCCTGTCTGGGACCGGACGTACCGCGTGGACCGACGTGGCGCACGCCCAGTGGTTCGACGAGGAGCAGGTGCTGGCGTTGGACCCCGTGCCCGGGACCGGCCACCCGGCCCGGTTACGGCTACCCGAGCCCGGGCGCCTGCCCGAGACCGTGCACGAGCGGGTGATGGCGAGCATCGTGCTCAGCCGCAGGGTCGCGGTGCCGGCCGGTGGCGCCGTCCGGCTGGTCGCCCGCCGGGGCCACGCGGCCGAGCTGCTCTGGCAGGTGGTGCCCGACCCGGGCACCGATCTCAGCGCCCCCGGCGTGCAGGCACACGTCGACGAGGCGCTCGCGAGGCTGCGCTCCGAGCTGGCCTGACCGGCGTCAGGCCGCCTTCGCCTTGGCCGGGCTGGTGGGGCGGCGGCGGGCCGAGGCCTTGGCGGGCTTGCGCAGCAGCCGCAGCACGGCGGCCTCGATCTGGCCGTGGGTGGCCGGCTGGCCGAAGTCGGCATCCGCCCCGAGCCGCTCCAGCACCGGTGCGATCGTCGTGCCGTCGTCGTAGAGGTCGATGACCCGAGGGTCGATGTAGGAGGAACGGCAGACCGCCGGGGTGTTGCCGAGGTACTGCGCCACCTCGGTCACGACCCTGCTGACCGCGCGCTTGCGTGCGCTCTCGGAGGTCGGCGCGCCGGTCGACACGGCCAGCCCCACCGCGGTGAGCACAGTGGCGTGCCAGGTGCGGAAGTCCTTGGCGCTCACGTCGGCGCCGAGCACCTCGCGCAGGTAGGCGTTGATGTCGGCCGTCGTCACGTCGTGCCAGCCGTCGCGGTCGCGGTAGGCGAGCAGCTCCTTGCTGGGGTCGTCACGGTCCAGCAGGGCCTTGACGACCTTGCGGACGCTCGCGTCGACGATGGCCTGGACCCGGTGCTTGCCGCTCTTGGCCGTGTAGTCGAAGACCACCATCTCGCCGGAGATCGTCACGTGCTCCCGGCGCATGGTGGCCAGGCCGTAGGAGCCGTTCGCCTCGGCGTAGGACTCGCCGCCGATCCGGAAGAACCCGAGGTCGAGCAGCCGGAAGGTGGCCGCCAGCACCCGCTGCCGGGTCGGGCCGCGCTGCGCGAGGTGAGCGTCCACCGTCCGGCGGGCCGCAGGCAGCCGCCGCGCGAACTCGAGGACCCGCTCGTGCTTCTCGGCGTCGCGCTGCACCCGCCAGGCGTCGTGGTAGCGGTACTGCCGGCGACCGGCCGCATCGGTGCCGACCGCCTGGATGTGCCCGCGCGGGTGCGAACAGATCCAGACGTCGGTCCAGGCGGGCGGGATGACCAGTCCGGCGATGCGCTCCAGGACGACGGGGTCGGTCACCGTGCTGCCGTCAGGCGCCCGGTAGGAGAACCCGCGGCCGCGCTTGACCCGGGCGATGCCCGGCCCGGCGCAGTCGACGCGGCGCAGTCGTGCCACTCGTGTCCCCCCGTCCGCGCCTGTCGTCAGGAGTAGTGGCCGTTGGGGCCGGTCGCACCGTCGGTGCTGTGCTCGTGGCCCGAGCCGAGCCAGGACGGCGCCTTGTCACCGAGCCGGTCGGCGACCTTGTCGGCCGCCTTGTCCTTGGCCGTGGTCAGTGCGCCGCCCGCCTGGTGCTGCAGGGAGGAGGCGGTCGACTGCACCGCCGGGTTGGCCATGAACGACCGGGCCGCCTGGCGGATCTGTTCGTAGCGGGCCCGGCCGGCGCGGGCGCCCAGCACGTAGCCCACGGCGACGCCGGTGAGGAAGGTGGCCTTGGTTCGCATGGCTGCTCCGAGGTTCGGGGGCGGTCGCGGGCTCCCTACCCTGGCGCATCCGACCGGAACCTTGCGATAGCCTGTCCAGGCTCGTCGGCGGGTCGGATCGTCAGGTCCTCGAGGCCGCCGCACGCCTTCCCGCATAGCTCAATTGGCAGAGCAACCGGCTGTTAACCGGTAGGTTCCTGGTTCGAGTCCAGGTGCGGGAGCCCGACAGCCCAGCGGGTGAGAGCCCGGCGCTCCCGGCTCCCGGGGTGGTAGCTCAGCCGGTTAGAGCAGGGGACTCATAATCCCTGGGTCGCGGGTTCGAGTCCCGCCCGCCCCACTCGTCCCCGTCCGTCTCGTGTCGGCCGAGCCGGCCTGCGCGCTAGCGTGACGGCGTGGCCACCCAGCACCGTGCCCTCAGCCGGGGAGCGTCCGGCGTGCTCCTCGCGACCGGGCTGGGTCTCCTGGCGTTCCTCTCCGCCGCGTTCACCGACGTGCACCCGATCTTCCCCTCGGTGCTCTGGCTGTGCGCGATCGGCCTGATGCTCGCGAGCATGGCGTCCCTGATGTGGGCGTCCCTGCGGGAGCGTCGCCGCACGCGCCGCTCGCGCCGCACGCGCCGGTAGCGGGACCCGACGCCGGAACGACGCCGGAACCGGGGCGGGACCGGCGGTGTAGCTCGGACGGCAACGCAGGGAGGCGCCGCATCGACGTCGACCACGAGGACGGCGAGGTCCTGGCCCGGGTGCGCGACGGTGACACCGACGCGTACGCGGAGCTGGTGCGCCGCCATGCCCCGGTGGCCGTCCGCGCCGCCGCCCTGCTGGGAGCGGGACCGGACGCGGAGGACGTCGTGCAGGAAGCCTTCGTCAAGGCGTACGCCGCGCTCGGCCGGTTCCGCGACGGTGCCGCCTTCCGGCCGTGGCTGCTGCGCATCGTCGCGAACGAGACCAAGAACCTGCACCGCTCCGCGGGACGTCGTGGCGCCCGCGAGCGCTCGGCCTGGGCGCAGGCCGAGCCGCTGGTGCTCGCGGCCGGCGCCGACGACCCCGCCGCCGCCGTCGTCTCGCGGGAGCGCGCCGCGGACCTGGCCCGGGGGCTGGCGGCGCTGTCCGACGAGCACCGCCGGGTCGTGACCTGCCGCTACCTGCTCGACCTCGACGAGGCGGAGACGGCCACCGTCCTCGGCTGGCCCCGGGGCACGGTGAAGTCCCGGCTGCACCGAGCGCTCGCCCGGCTGGCCGTCGAGCTCGAGCACCGCGCGGCGGCACCGGAGGCGGACCGTGTCTGAGACGACGTACGGCGACCTCGCGAGCGAGCTGGTCGCCCTGGGCCGTGCCGTGCCCGCCCCGGAACCGTCCGCAGGGCTGCCCGGAGCGGTGCTGGCCCGGGTGGCGCGGCGTCCCGCGCCGACCCGGCCCGGCCCCGTGGACCGCGCGGCGTCCGGCATCGCGGGAGTGGTCGCGTCGCGACGGCGAGCGGTCGCCGCAACGGTCGTCGCGCTGCTCGTCGGTCTGCTCGCCGCCCCGCCGGTGCGGGCGGCCGTCGCCGACTGGTTCGGCTTCGCGGGGGTCCGGGTCGAGCTCGGTGAGCGGCCGGGCCGGACGAGCGCCCCGCCCCCGCCGCCGGCCGGCGCGAGCGGCCCGGCCGAGGCGCCGGCCGGCTCGAACGGCCTGGCCCAGGCGCGGCGGCTGGTGGCGTTCGACCCGGTGGTGCCGCCCGAGCTGGGCGCCCCGGACGCCGTCGAGGTCTCCGACGACCGCCGGGTGCTCTCGATGAGCTGGGACGGAGCGGACGGCCCGCTGCGGCTGGACCAGTTCGACGGCAGGCTGGACTACGCCTTCGCCAAGAGCGCGCCCGGTGTGCGCTTCACGTCGGTCGCCGGGGAGTTCGCGGTGTGGTTCCCGTCCCCGCACGAGGTCGTGGTCCTCGAGGCGGACGGCAGCCGGCGTACCGAGACCGCCCGACTGGCCGGGCACACGCTGATCTGGGAGCGCCGCGGCATCACCCTGCGGCTCGAGGGCGACGTGTCACTGGCGCGTGCCCGGGAGGTCGCGGGCTCGGCCGGGCTCTGACCCGGAACCACGTCCCGGTCGGCGGTGTAGGGACGGTGCCACCCCGTCGCCCCAGGAGGTCGCCATGCGCACCGTCCGCATCGTCCGCACCGTCCTGATCCTCGTGCTGGCCGCGTTCGCGGCAGTCCTGCCTCGCCGTGCCCGCCGGTGCCGGCGGGCCGACCAGCGTCCTGCTCGTCGCCCCGGGTAGCGGCGGCACCGCGTCGCTCTACTACGACGACCCCGACTACGCCGAGCTGTCCCGCCTGGTCGGCATCGGCGGCGACAGTGGCACGCAGGCGCGTGGCAGCCACGAGACCGGCCGCTCCATCACGGTGACCTGGCTGGCCCATGACGTGCAGGTCTGGCGGGTCGACCGCATCTTCCTCGGCGGGCCGGACGGTCCCTGGGTGGCCAGCCACACCGGGCTCGACGAGAACCTCTGGGACGGCCCCCTCGCCTGGTACCGGCCCGCCGAGCCCGCGGCGCTGCTCGGCCTGCTCGACCGGCTCGGGGTCGAGCCGGGCTCCCGCACCGGCGGCACCCCGATCCCGGACCAGGAGATCCAGCCGTCGGCACGGCCGGTGACGAACCCGCAGGCCAGCGTCGCCCCGCCGGTCGCGGCGGCGGCGACCGGCACGCCGTGGCTGCTGCTCGCCCTCGCGGCCGCCGGGGGTGCGCTGGCCGCCGCGGCGGTCACGCTGCTACTGGCTCGCCGCTGGTCCGGGGGCGCTGCGCCGGCCGACCCGGTGGTCGCCGGGAGCGAGGGCGAGCCCGACTGGTCGCCCGTAGAGCAGCTCGCGCACCGCTGAGTCACCCGTCGCTCACGCAGCCGAGCCTTCCGCTGGCGACGGTCCTGGGGCAGGGTGGCGGGAGGAGCCGGGGGGCGAGGCAGGGGAGGACGCGGTGCGCACACGGTCGGTACGCAGGGTGCTGGTGTCGGCGGCGGCGGCGCTGGCCGTCGCGGCCGCGGGGCTGACGGGTGCCGCGCCGTCGGCAGCCGCGCCGCCCCCGGGGACGGGGACCCCGCTCACGGTGATGACCCGCAACCTCTACCTCGGCGGCGACATCACCCGCCCGCTCGCGGCGACCGCCGGCAAGTCCGGGCTGGCCGCGCTGCTGGCGTTCGGCCAGTCCAACCACACGCTCGCGGGCATCGTCGACCGGACCGACTTCCCGGCCCGCAGCACCGCCCTCGCCCGGGAGATCGCGACCCAGGCGCCCGACGTGGTCGGGCTGCAGGAGGTCGCGCTGTGGCGGACCGGGCCCTACGAGCAGACGGCGATCGGGGTGGCCAACGCCACCGCGGTCGACGTCGACTTCCTGGCCGTCCTGCTCGGCGACCTGGCCGCGCTCGGAGCGGACTACCGGGTGGCCGCGGTCCAGGAGGAGTCCGACGTCGAGGGGCCGGCGTTCGCGGCGTTCCCCGGCGACGGCACCGAGCGCGACGTCCGGCTGACCATGCGCGATGCGCTGCTTGTCCGCGGCGGGCTCAAGGTCGAGGGCCACGGCAGCGGGCAGTACGCCACCCGGATCACCTTCGCGATCGCGGGAGTCCCGTTCTCGTTCATCCGCGGCTACACCTGGGCGGACGTGCGCAAGGGCACCAAGCGGGTCCGGGTCGTGAACACGCACCTGGAGTCGCAGCGCTCGGACGTCGCCGCCGCGCAGGCCGCCGAGCTGCTGGCCGGACCGGCAGCGGTGCGCGGTCGGCCGCTGGTCCTCGTGTGCGACTGCAACTCCGACCCGCTCGACGGGCGGGCGAAGCCGGGTCCGCCGCCCGACCTCCCGCACTGGACGGCCTACCGGCTGCTCACCGGCCCCGGCGGGCTGCACGACGGCTGGCTGGACTGGTCGAGCACGGACCCCGGGTTCACCTCGGGGTTCGGCGAGCTGGTCGACGACCCCGACGACGCCGTCGAGACCGTGATCGACCATCGGATCGACCTGGTGCTCACCAGGGCGGCCGACGGCTCCGCGGTACGGGTCGACCGGGGCGTCGTCGTGGGCACCGACCCTGCGGAGAAGGTGGGCGGGCTCTGGCCGTCCGACCATGCGGGTGTCGTGCTGCGGCTGCGGCCCTGAGCTTCGTCTCCGGCACGCCGGAGGACCCGGCCCTTGCGCAGCGCAGGACGGGGTGACAGCGTCTGGACTCGTTCGAGGCGCGAGTGGATCCACCGAGGAGGAAGACCAGGATGTCGGACGACGCGATGCTGGCCCAGCTGCGCTCCGTGCCCCTGTTCGCGGGGCTCAAGGACAAGCAGCTCAAGGACATCCTGGGGCGGACCCGCGAGGTCGAGCACACCGGTGGCGAGATCGTCGAGGAAGGTACCAAGGGCGTGGGCTTCCACCTCCTGCTGGAGGGGACGTGCACGGTGCTCCAGCACGGCGAGGTGCGGCGCACCCTGGGCCCGGGGGACTACTTCGGCGAGATCTCGCTGATCGACGGCAAGCCGCGCTCGGCCACCATCCGCCCGGAGGGCACGGTGCGCACGCTCTCGCTCGCCGCGTGGAACTTTCAGCCGCTGCTCGAGAAGCAGCCGACCCTGGCGCACGAGCTGCTGCTCGGCCTGTGCGCCCACGTGCGCGAGGCCGAGAGCCGTCCGGCCGGCTGAGCCCGGAGGTCTTCCCCCGCCCGGGTCCGCGGGGTTAGGCTCCCGGCGGAGCCGAAGCAGCCCGGCAGCCATGCGGCGCGTCCCACGGGGGCTCGAATGATCAGCCTGCTCGATCCACAGCAGATCGCCCAGCACACCGTCGTCGGGGTCACCGGCGAGCTGGACGCCTCGACGGCGTCGACCTTGCGGGACAGCCTGCTCGGCCTGCTCAACCGCGGCGTCACCAGTCTGGTGGTCGACCTGCGCGGCGTCACCTTCGTGGACTCCACCGGGGTGGGCAGCCTGCTGCGCATCCACCACCGTCAGGGTCTGCTCGGCGGCTCGGTGCACTTCGTCGCCGACCAGCCGGCGGTGCTGCGGGTGCTCGACCTCATGCAGCTCACCGGCCGGCTGCACGTCACGGCCAGCGTCGCGGACGTGGCCGGCTGCTGCCCGGCCGGTCCGTCGACCGGCCGGCGCAGCCAGGTCGCCACGCACTGATCTGCCCCGACTGCGGAGCGTGACAGGTGGGGGGTGAGAACCTCCGGATTTCGCCGATCGCACACAGAGCGTGACCTCCTGCCCCTACCCTGGCGAGCGTCCAGGGGGTGGCACGAGAGGGACGCGAATGACCGAGATGGGCTCTGTACGGCGCGACACGCGGGTCGGGGACGACCGGCCGGTCGTGGTGCACGACGACGACCGGCCGACGCTGGTCGGCCGCCCCGTGCGCACGCCCGACCCGCGGTCCCGCCCGGCAGTTCCGGGTCGTCCACCGACCGGGGGGTCCTGCGCCGCGCGGTGCTCGGGGGCGTCGCCGCCGGTGTGGCGATCGCGGTCGTCCTCGGCAGCTGGCTGCTGTCCCAGGGCGGCGAGGACGAGGTCCTCACGCGGCCGGCCCCGGCCGCCGCCGAGCCGGCGCCGCCGGCTGAGCTCAGCCTGAGCGTCGAGGTGCCCGACCAGGTCGTCGCGGGCAGTACCGCAACGATCGTCGTCCGCTACGACGACGGCGTCGGCATCTTCAGCGGCTCCACCGAGGAGTGGGGCGACGGCATCGGGACCAGCTCGCTGCAGGAGTCCCGGTGCGGCGCGACGGACACCACCGCCCCCGCGCAGGGGACCTACCGGGCCCGCCACACGTGGGCCGAGCCCGGCACCTACACCCTGACGGTCGGTGTCTCCAGCTACACCTGCTCCGGCGGCACCTCGAGCGAGGAGCAGGCCAGCACCACGGTCGACGTGGTGGTCACCGCCCCCTGAGGGCGGGTCAGAACCTGAACGGCTTGGGTGGCGCGCCGAGCGAGGCGCGCGGGCACGACCCCAGGTCCAGGGCGCCGAAGGCCAGCGCCTCGTTGCACAGCACGTCGACGGTCCAGCCCCGCTCGGTGCCGTAGCGCGTGACGGTGACGCGGTAGATCGTGATCTCGTAGCGGGTCGGGGTGCCGTACGCGACCTGGATGGTGCCGATCAGCTCGGCCCCGTCCGGGTTGCCGTAGCTCTCCCACGGCCGGTCGTACCGGCTCCACAGCGTCGGCTCGGACTGCCAGACCCCGCCGTTCTGGACGTCGCGCAGGGCCAGCTCGACGAGGATCGCCCGGGTGGAGCTCTCGGGCACGATGGCGGCCGGCCGGATCACCTCGGAGACGACACCCTCGTCGTACGCCTCGGCCATCAGCCGCTCGGGGTTGTGCACGGGTGCCCTCTCGTTGCAGGCGGGGTGTCTGCACAGGCTCTATCGGCGCGCACCCGGCCCGACTTCACCGCGAAGGGGGGTCGGTATGTCGCCGTGACCGGAGGGGGACACGGGACGTCTGGTGCTGAGGGGACCTCTGTGGCATCATCGTCGGCAGTACCGCTGTCCGGGACCCGTCCCGCCCGCGTGAGGCCGCTGGGGAAGGCGCACCTCGCGTCGAGCTAGGAGGCTCCGGTGGCGACCCGTGGCGTTGTCTACGTCCATTCCGCACCGCCCGCGCTCTGCCCGCACATCGAGTGGGCCGTGGGCGGGGTCCTCGGTGTGCGCGTGACCCTCGACTGGACCCCGCAGCCGGCCTCGCCGGGCACGGTCCGCGGGGAGCTCTCGTGGCAGGCCGACGCCGGCACGGGCAGCCGGCTGACCAGCGCGCTGCGCGACTGGATGCACCTGCGCTTCGAGGTCACCGAGGAGCCCAGCGCCGGGGCCGAGGGCGAGCGCTGGAGCTCGACCCCCACCCTGGGCCTGTTCCACGCCACGACGGGCGTGCACGGCGACATCCTGGTGCGCGAGGACCGGCTGCGTGCCGCCCTGGCGCGGGCCGCGAGCGATGCCGCCACCACCGTCGAGGCCGAGATGCAGGGCCTGCTCGGACAGGCCTGGGACGCGGAGCTGGAGGCGTTCCGCTACGCCGGGGACGGCGCCCCCGTCCGCTGGCTGCACCAGGTCGTCTGACCCCCGGCCGCTCGCCCCCCCGAGCCCCCTTCCGCCGATCAGGCGTTGATCACGCTCACGTGGTCGACATCCGCCGGACGCGGTGAGTGCGCCACGTGCGGGGTGTGTTGACCACGCCCACGTGATCAACCTCAGGCTGCGCTCAGAGGGGGATGTTCCCGTGGTCGCCGCGGGTGGCAGGGGCCGCCAGGATCGCGGCGGCCAGGGCCGACCGGGTGCGGGCCGGCTCCACCACCTCGTCGACGACGCCGATCTCCTGGGCCCGGGTCAGCCCGCCGGTGAGCTTCTCGTGCTCGACCGCGAGCTCCTGCTCGACCTCGCCGCGGACGTCGGCGGGCACCTCGGCCAGCCGCCGCCGGTGCAGGATCCGGACCGCCGCGACCGCGCCCATGACCGCGACCTCGGCCCCCGGCCAGGCGAAGACCCGGGTCGCGCCGAGCGAGCGGGAGTTCATCGCGATGTACGCGCCGCCGTAGGCCTTGCGGGTCACCAGGGTCACCCGGGGCACGGTGGCCTCGGCGAACGCGTGCAGCAGCTTTGCGCCGCGGCGCACCACGCCGTCCCACTCCTGGCCGACACCGGGCAGGTAGCCCGGCACGTCCACGACCACGACCATCGGCACGCCGAACGCGTCGCACATGCGCACGAACCGCGCCGCCTTCTCGGCCGAGGCCGAGTCCAGGCAGCCGCCCAGCCGCAGCGGGTTGTTCGCGATGACGCCGACGGTGCGCCCGCCGAGCCGGCCGAGCGTCGTGGTGACGTTCGGCGCCCACTTGGGGTGCAGCTCGAGCGCACTGTCCTCGTCGAGCAGGTGCTCGACGATCGGGTGCACGTCGTAGGCCCGCTTGGGGGAGTCGGGCAGGTACGCGGCCAGGTCGCGGTCCTCGACCTCACCGATCTCCCGCTGGTCGCCCAGCAGGGCCGAGAGCCGCCGTGCCTCGCCGTAGGCCGCCTCCTGGGTCGCCGCGACCACGTGCACCACGCCGGACCGGCGCCCGTGCGGCTCCGGGCCGCCGAGCCGCAGCGCGTCGACGTCCTCACCGGTCACCGACCGCACGACGTCCGGTCCGGTGACGAAGACCCGGCCCTCGGGGCCGAGGATGACGACGTCCGTGAGCGCCGGGCCGTACGCCGCGCCGCCCGCGGCCGGGCCCAGGACGACCGAGATCTGCGGGACCTTGCCCGAGGCCCGGGTCATGATCGCGAAGACCTCGCCGACGGCGTGCAGCGACACGACGCCCTCGCGCAGCCGGGCGCCGCCCGAGTGCCACAGGCCGATGACCGGGCAGCCCTCGGCCAGGGCTCGCTCGTACGCGAGCAGGATGACCTGGCAGCCGGCCTCGCCCATCGCCCCGCCCTGGATGGTGGCGTCGGAGCAGAAGGCGACCGAGGCCGCGCCCTCGATGCGGCCGATCGCGGCGAGCATGCCGGAGTCGTCCTCGGGGGTGATCAGCTCCACGCTGCCCTCGTCGAACAGCTGGTGGAGCCGGGTCAGCGGGTTGCGCGGGTCGTCCGCCTTGTCCACGCCGACGTTCTGCCCTGCGGTGACCGTCACGCCTGCACGCTCCTGACGGCGAGGGCGACGTTGTGGCCGCCGAAGCCGAACGAGTTGTTGAGGGCGAGCAGCTCGCCCTCGGGGAGGGCTCGCGGCTCGCCGCGCACGACGTCCAGGTGCACGTCGTCGTCGAGGTCCTCGAGGTTGGTCGTCGCGGGCGCCTTGCGGTCGCGCAGGGCGAGCAGCGTCGCGATGGTCTCGACCGCTCCCGCGGCGCCGAGCAGGTGCCCGGTCATCGACTTGGTGGCCGAGACGCAGGCGCCCTCGGTGGCGTCGCCGAGTGCGAGACGGATCGCCCCCACCTCCGCGACGTCGCCCACGGGCGTGGAGGTGGCGTGCGCGTTGATGTGGACCACGTCGGCGGGTGTGGCGCCGGCCGCCTCGACGGCCTTGCGCATCGCCCGGGCGGCGCCGGCCCCGACCGGGTCGGGCTGGGCGATGTGGTGGGCGTCGGCACTGATCCCGGTGCCGGCGATCTCACCGTAGATCGTGGCGCCGCGGGCCTTCGCGTGCTCGAGGGTCTCGAGCACGAGCACCCCGCAGCCCTCGCCGAGCACGAACCCGTCGCGACCCTTGTCGTACGGGCGCGACGCCCGCTCCGGCTCGTCGTTGCGGGTCGACAGCGCGTGCATGGCGGCGAAGCCGGCCAGCGGCAGCGGGTGGATCGCCGCCTCGGTGCCGCCGGCGGCGACGATGTCGGCGCGGCCGTTGCGGATCATGTCGACGCCGTACGCGATCGCCTCGGCGCCGCTCGAGCACGCGCTGACCGGCGTGTGGACGCCGGCCCGGGCCCCGAGCTCGAGGCCGACCTGGGCGGCCGGTCCGTTGGGCATCAGCATCGGCACCGTCATCGGCAGCACGCGGCGCGCACCCTTCTCCTTCAGGGTGTCGTACGCCGAGAGCAGCGTCGTGACGCCGCCGATGCCGGAGGCGATCACCACGCCGAGCCGCTCGGGGTCGATGTCCGGCGAGCCGGCGTCGGCCCACGCCTCGCGGGAGGCGATCAGGGCGAACTGGCTACCGCGGTCGGTGCGCTTCTGCAGCGGAACCGGAAGAACCTCGGACGGGTCGACCGCCACCGGTGCAGCGATGTGCACCGGCAGCGTGTCGACCCAGTCCTGGGTGAGGACCTTGACCCCGGACCGGCCGGCCAGCATGGCCGACCAGGTCGACGGGACGTCGCCACCGAGGGGCGTCGTCGCACCGAGGCCGGTGACGACCACGCGCTGGCTGTCGGGCAGTCGGGAGGACGTCATCGGTCTTATGCACTCGCCTTCGCGATGTAGGAGACGGCGTCGCCCACGGTGCTGAGGTTCTTGACGTCGTCGTCGGGGATCCGGACGCCGAACTTCTCCTCGGCGTTCACGACGATGGTCATCATCGACAGCGAGTCGATGTCGAGGTCGTCGGTGAAGGACTTGTCGGGCTGCACGTCGTCCGTGGCGATGCCCGTCTCCTCGTTCACGATCTCGGCGAGACCCGCGAGGATCTCCTGCTCGCTAGCGGCCATCTGGTTCCAGCTCCTCTGAATCGGTGGGGCGGTGGTGGTGGGTGAGTGCGGTGGACGGTTCCGGGCGGCTCCGGCGGCTCCGGGGGCTCCGGGGGCTTGCGGTCGTCAGGGCAGGACGACGACCTGGGACGCGTAGACCAGCCCGGCGCCGAAGCCGACGAGCAGCGCGGTTCCGCCGCTCTTGGCCTCGCCGGTCTCGAGCATGCGCTCCATGGCGAGCGGGATCGAGGCGGCGGAGGTGTTGCCGGTCTCGCGGATGTCGCGCGCGACGGGGACGTGCTCCGGCAGCCCGAGCTTCTTGATCATCGCGTCGGTGATGCGCATGTTCGCCTGGTGCGGGATGAAGGCGTCGAGGTCCTCGGCCCTGACGCCGGCCGCGTCGAGGGCACGCTGGGCGACCGGCGCCATCTGCCACACGGCCCACCGGAAGACGGTCTGCCCCTGCATCGTGAGGTTGGGGAAGTCGACGGCGTGGTCGCGGACGTCGAGCCAGCTCGACTTCTGGGTGATGGCGTCGTACTTCGACCCGTCCGACCCCCACACGGTGGGGCCGATGCCGGGCTCGTCGCTCGGGCCGATGACGACTGCACCGGCGCCGTCGCCGAAGATGAACGCGGTCGACCGGTCGTAGGAGTCGGTGAAGTCGGAGAGCTTCTCGCAGCCGATCACCAGCACGTACTCGGCGCTGCCGCCGCGCACCATGTCGTTGGCGAGGGAGACGCCGTAGCAGAAGCCGGCACAGGCGGCCGACAGGTCGGTGGCGGCGGCGTCGGTGGCTCCGAGGCGGTGCGCGACCGCGGCGGCAGCCGACGGCGTCTGCAGCGGGTGGGTGACCGTGGCCACGAGGATGGCCCCGACCTGCTCCGGGTCGATGCCGGCCTGCGCGATCGCCTTGCCGGCCGCTGCGACGCTCATGTCGATGACGCTCTCGTCCGGCGCCGCCCAGCGCCGGGACTGGATGCCGGAGCGCTCCTGGATCCACTCGTCCGAGGAGTCGATGCGCTCGCAGATCTCGGCGTTGGTGACGACGCGGGAGGGCCGGTAGCCGCCGACGCCGAGGATGCGCGCGTGCTCCGCACCCCGGGGGGCTGTGATCAGTGCCATCGAGCCCATGGATCCGCTCCGCCTCCGCTCGTCCCTCGCTCCGCACGTCGTCCCATCAGTGCACCGCCTCGCTCGTCTCGGGGTGGAGGCGGACGATCGGCTGGCCGGGCGAGACCGGGTCGCCGTCCTCCACGAGCCACTCCACCACGGTCCCGCCGTGCGGGGCCACCAGTGGCTGCTCGTCGCGGCTGGTCACGAGGGTGGCGACCGGGGTGCCGGGCTCCAGGATGGTGCCCTCCGGGAGGTCGACGACCCGGACCGTGCCCTTGCTCGGCGCGACCAGCATCCGCCACGAGGGCGAGTCGTCCTGCGGGGCCGCGGTGCCGTGCCGGGCGACCAGGTCGCGGGCGGCCTCCAGGTCGGCAGGCGTCTTGAGCGCGACGGTCTCGACGTCGGGCAGGGCGCGCTTGATGAGGTTGGTCAGCGTGCCGGCCGGAGGGACCTCGACGATGCCGGTGATGCCCAGCTCGCCCAGGGTGCGCATGCACAGGTCCCAGCGCACCGGGTTGCGCACCTGGGTGACGATCCGCGCCAGCGCGTCGCGACCCTGCTGCACGACCATGCCGTCGCGGTTGGAGATCAGCCCCGTGCGCGGGTCGTGGACGCTGATCGCCCGGGCGTAGGACCCGAGGGTGTCGACCGCCGAGGCCATGTGCTCGGTGTGGAAGGCGCCGGCGACCGACAGGGGCACCAGCCGGGCCTTGGCCGGCGGGTCGGCCTGGAAGGACTCCAGCTGGTCCGCCGTGCCGGCCGCCACGACCTGGCCGGCACCGTTGTTGTTGGCCACGGTGAGCCCGTGCCGCTCGATGGCGGCGGTGACCTCGTCGGGGTCGCCGCCCACGACCGCGGTCATGCCGGTGGGCTTGAGCGCGGCGGCCTCGGCCATCGCGCGACCCCGCTCGCGGACCAGGACCATCGCCTGCTCGGCGCTGATGACGCCGGTGCCCGCGGCCGCGGTGATCTCGCCGACGCTGTGCCCGGCGGCGGCCGCGACGGCGTGGAACGCGTCCGAGGGGTGCGGGAAGATCTCCAGCGCCGCGACCAGGCCGGAGGCGACGAGCAGGGGCTGCGCGACCGCCGTGTCCCGGATCGTGTCGGCGTCGGCCGCGGTGCCGTAGTGCACCAGGTCCAGGCCGGCGCAGGCGGACAGCCAGCGCAGCCGGTCCTCGAAGTGGGCCAGCTCCAGCCAGGGCGCGAGGAAGCCGGGTGTCTGGGCACCTTGACCGGGAGCGACGATGGCGAGCACCCGCCCAGCCTTGCGGACGCGGCGGCGCGCACGGGGTGCGGACTCGGACGAAACTGGTCCCTGTGCTTTGGAGGTTCTCTACAAGTTGGCGGGGGGCTGGTGGGCGTCGGCCAACCGGCCGAGGGCCAGCGCGACCCGCAGTGAGAGGGCCTGCCGGGGGTCCGTGGGTGCGTAGCCGCAGACCTCGGTGACCCGACGCAGCCGGTAGCGCACCGTGTTGGGGTGGACGAACAGCACCCGTGCCGTGCCCTCGAGGGACGACGTCTGCTCGAGGAAGGCCGCGACGGTCTCGACCAGTGCGGTGCCGGTGGCGAGCAGCGGGCGGTAGATGTCCCGGACCAGCCGCTCCCGCGCCAGCGGGTCGCCGTCCAGCGCGCGCTCGGGCAGCAGGTCGTCGGCGGGAACCGGGCGCGGCGCGTCGGGCCAGGCCGGCGCCGCGTGCAGCCCCGCGAGTGCCGCCGCGGCGCTCTCGCCGGCCGCGAGGAGGTCGGCGACCGCCGGGCCGACGACGACCGGGCCGGGCCCGAACTGGGCCACCAGCAGCCGGGTGGTGCGCACCGGGTCCACCGGTCCGCCCAGGATCGCGACCAGCCGGTCGCCCTGCACCCCGGTGAGGACGTCGAGGTGCGCCGCGCGCGCCAGCCGACGGATCTCGTCCACCACGGATTCCGGTTCGGCATCAGGGGCGTTGCCCACGACGACGACGACCGAGCCGTGGCTGCCCCACCCCAGGGCGGCGGCCCGGGAGCGCAGCGAGTCGTCCGCCTCGCCACGCAGCAGGGCGTCGACCACCAGCGACTCCAGCCGGGCGTCCCAGGCGCCCCGGGCCTCGGCGGCCTCGGCGTACACCTGGGCCGCGGCGAAGGCGATCTCGCGGGAGTAGCGCAGCACCGCCTCCCGGACCACCGCCTCGTCGCCGGGGGCGATCTGCTCGATCTGCTCCTCGACGACGGCGATGACGACCCGGACCAGCTCGACCGTCTGCTGCAGGCTCACCGACCGGGTCAGCTCGCGCGGCGCGGTGCCGAAGACGTCGGCGCTGATCGCGTGGGGGGTCTCGGGCTGGCGGAACCACTCGACGAACGCCGCGACGCCCGCCTGCGCCACCAGGTTGACCCAGGACCGGTTCTCGGCGGGCATCGCGCGGTACCACGGCAGCACCTCGTCCATCCGGGCGATGGCTGCGGTCGCGAGGGTGCCCATGCTGCTCTCGAGTCGGCGGATCGTCGCCACGGAGCGCTGGGGCACGCCGTCAGCCTAGTTGTGGCAGGGCCACAACCCCGGTCGGGCGGCCGGAAGGCCGGGCACGGCGGGTTGCCGGCCCTGGCTACCGTGGGCGGGTGGACCCGGTCGAGGCGCTGCGACGCGTGGCGTTCCTGCTGGAGCGCCGGCGCGAGGAGACCTACCGGGTCAAGGCCTACCGGTCGGCCGCCGACACCCTGGCCGCCCTGCCCGAGGGCGAGGTGGCCGAGCGGGGTCGGGACGGGACCCTGACCGAGCTCAAGGGGGTCGGGCCGAAGACCGCCGCGGTCGCCCAGGAGGCGCTGGCGGGCGGCGTCCCCGCGTACCTCGCCGAGCTGGAGGCCGGCGCGCAGGGTCCGGTGACCGCGGGCGGTGCCGCGCTGCGTGCCCTGCTGCGCGGCGACCTGCACACCCACTCGGACTGGTCCGACGGCGGAAGCCCGGTCGAGGAGATGGCTCGCACCGCGCGGGACCTGGGGCACGAGTACGTCGTGCTCACCGACCACTCGCCGCGGCTGACCGTGGCCAACGGCCTGTCGCCGCAGCGGCTGCGCGCCCAGCTCGACCTGGTCGCCGAGGTCAACGAGTCGCTGGCGCCGTTCCGGCTGCTCACCGGCATCGAGGTCGACATCCTCGACGACGGCTCGCTGGACCAGGAGGACGAGCTGCTGGGCCGGCTGGACGTGGTCGTCGCCTCGGTGCACTCGAAGCTCAAGATGCCGGCCGAGGACATGACCCGCCGGATGGTCAACGCGGTCGCGAACCCGCACACCGACGTCCTCGGGCACTGCACCGGGCGGCTGGTGACCGGGGGCCGGGGCACTCGCGGGGAGTCGGCGTTCGACCCGGAGATCGTCTTCGAGGCGTGCCGGCAGTTCGGGGTGGCCGTCGAGATCAACTCCCGCCCGGAGCGGCTGGACCCGCCGCGGCGGCTGCTCCGGACGGCCGTCGAGACCGGGTGCCTGTTCTCCATCGACACCGACGCTCATGCGCCCGGACAGCTGGACTGGCAGCCCTACGGCTGCGAGCGGGCCGAGGAGTGCGAGGTGCAGCCTGAGAGGGTCGTCAACACCCGTCCGGTCGACGACCTGCTCGCCTGGACCGCCCGGCACCGCTGAGGCCGGGAATGCGGGACGGGGACAGTTGGTTGCGTGAGCAACTATCAGGTCACCACAGGGGAGGATGGTCGGTATGACGCTCTCGAACCCGTCTGTGGACGTCCGTCGGTCGGCGGACCGGTTCGCGACCGACCTCGGCTGGCTGGACTCGAAGCACTCGTTCTCCTTCGGTCAGCACTACGACCGGGACAACACCCACTTCGGCCTGCTGCTGGTCAACAACGACGACGTCGTGGCGCCGGGCAGCGGGTTCGAGACCCACCCGCACCGGGACATGGAGATCGTCACCTGGGTGCTGCGCGGACAGCTCGTGCACCAGGACTCCGAGGGCCACAACGGGCTGATCTACCCCGGCCTGGCGCAGCGGATGAGCGCCGGGACCGGCATCCTGCACTCGGAGAAGAACGACAGCTGGCGCCTGACCGGCGACGACGCGCACACGGACCCGGTGCACTTCGTGCAGATGTGGGTGGTCCCCGACGCGGCCGGCAGCAGGCCGGGCTACGAGCAGCTCGAGATCGACGACGCGCTGCTGCGCGGCGGCCTCGTACCCGTCGCCAGCGGTCGTCCCGAGCACCGGACGCGGCCGCGATCTCGATCGGCCAGGAGCACGCGGCGCTGTTCGTCGCCCGGGTGGCCCCGGGTGGTGCCGTGTCGGTGCCCGACGCGCCGTTCGTGCACGTGTTCGTGGCCGACGGCTCGGTCGACCTCGAGGGCACCGGCCCGCTGGGGACCGGCGACGCCGCGCGCATCACCGGCGGCGCCGGCCAGCGGGTGACCGCCGGTCCGGCCGGCGCCGAGGTGCTCGTCTGGGAGATGCACGCCCGCCTCGCGGGCTGAGCCCCCCACCCGCTTCCCGAACCTGTCAGCCGCTGGCGCCGGTATACCGGCGCCAGCGGCTGACAAGGTGGGTGGGGCTACTCGGCGCCGCCCTCGGTCTCGGCGGTCGGGGCGGCGTTGACGTCGGCCAGCCGGTAGCGGTCGATCGCCTCGCGCATCGCCTCGGGCTTGATCTCGCCGCGCCTGGCCAGCTCGCCGAGCACCCGCACGATGATCGACTCGGCGTCCACCTGGAAGTGCCGGCGCAGCGCCCCGCGGGTGTCGGACAGGCCGAACCCGTCGGTGCCCAGCGAGGCGAACGGCCCCGGCACCCACGGCGCGATCTGGTCCTGCACGGCGCGCATCCAGTCCGACACCGCGACGAACGGGCCGGGAGCCCCGTCCAGCGCCTTCGTCACGTACGGCACCCGCTGCTCGCCCTCGGGGTTCATGAAGTTGTGCTCGTCGGTGGCGAGGCCGTCGCGGCGCAGCTCGGTCCACGAGGTCACCGACCAGACGTCGGCCTACACGTCCCAGTCCTCCTGCAGCAGCTGCTGCGCCCGAGCGCCCACGGCACGGCGACGCCGGACGCCAGGATCTGCGCCTTGGGCCCGTCGCCCCCGGCCGCGGGGGAGTAGCGGTACATGCCGCGCAGGATGCCCTCGACGTCGACGTCCTCCGGCTCGGCCGGCTGGACGTATGGCTCGTTGTAGACCGTCAGGTAGTAGAAGATCGTCCTCCGGCGTCGGCTCGCCGTACATGCGGCGCAGGGCGTCCTTGACGATGTGGCCGAGCTCGAAGCAGAACGCCGGGTCGTAGGCCACGCACGGCGGGGTTGGTCGAGGCGAGCAGCAGCGAGTGCCCGTCCTCGTGCTGCAGGCCCTCGCCGTTGAGCGTCGTGCGGCCGGCGGTGGCGCCGAGCACGAAGCCGCGGGCCATCTGGTCGGCGGCGGCCCAGAAGCCGTCGCCGGTCCGCTGGAAGCCGAACATCGAGTAGAAGATGTAGATCGGGATCATCGGCTCGCCGTGCGTGGCGTACGACGTCGCCGACCGCGGTGAACGACGCGGTCGAGCCGGCCTCGTTGATGCCCTCGTGCAGGATGACGCCCTGCTTGGACTCCTTGTAGGACAGCATCAGCTCGCGGTCGACCGACGGTGTAGTGCTGGCCGTGCGGGGAGTAGATCTTCGCGGTCGGGAACAGCGAGTCCATGCCGAAGGTGCGGGCCTCGTCGGGGATGATCGGCACGAAGCGCGGGCCGATCTCCTTGTCCTTGATCAGCTCCTTGAGCAGCCGGACGAACGCCATCGTGGTGGCGACCTCCTGCTTGCCCGAGCCGCGCTTCAGGACGTCGTAGACCTTGTCGCCGGGGAGCATGAGCGGCTTCGAGGCCGACCGACGGCGACGGGCAGGTAGCCGCCGAGGGCGCGCCGGCGCTCGTGCATGTACTCGCAGCTCGTCGGAGTCCGCCGCCGGCTTGTAGTACGGCGGCAGGGTCTTGTCGAGCGCGTCGTCGGGGATGTCGAGGTAGAGCCGGTCGCGGAAGCCGATGAGGTCCTCCGCCGTCAGCTTCTTCATCTGGTGCGTGGAGTTGCGGCCCTCGAAGTGCGTGCCGAGCGTCCAGCCCTTGATGGTCTTCGCCAGGATGACCGTCGGCTGGCCCGTGTGCTCGGTCGCGGCCTTGTAGGCGGCGTAGACCTTGCGGTAGTCGTGGCCACCGCGCGACAGGCCCCAGACCTCCTCGTCGGTCATGTGCTCGACCAGCTTGCGGGTGCGCGGGTCGCGGCCGAAGAAGTGCTCGCGGACGTAGGCGCCGTCCTCGGCCTTGTAGGTCTGGTAGTCGCCGTCGGGCGTGGTGTTCATCAGGTTGACCAGCGCGCCGTCGCGGTCGGCGGCGAGCAGCGCGTCCCAGCTCGCGGCCCCAGATCACCTTGATGACGTTCCAGCCGGCGCCGCGGAAGAACGACTCCAGCTCCTGGATGACCTTGCCGTTGCCGCGCACCGGGCCGTCGAGGCGCTGCAGGTTGCAGTTGACGACGAAGGTGAGGTTGTCCAGCTCCTCGCGGGCGGCGATGCCGATCGCGCCGAGCGACTCGGGCTCGTCCATCTCGCCGTCGCCGAGGAAGGCCCACACGTGCTGCTCGGCGGTGTCCTTGATGCCGCGGTGCGTGCAGGTAGCGGTTGAACCGGGCCTGGTAGATCGCGTTGATCGGGCCGAGGCCCATCGAGACGGTCGGGAACTCCCAGAACTCCGGCATCAGCCGCGGGTGCGGGTAGGACGACAGGCCGCCGCCCGGGTGCGAGAGCTCCTGGCGGAAGCCGTCGAGCTGGTGCTCGCTCAGCCGGCCCTCGAGGAAGGCGCGGGCGTAGATGCCGGGGGAGGCGTGGCCCTGGAAGCAGATCTGGTCGCCGCCGCCGGGGTGGTCCTTGCCGCGGAAGAAGTGGTTGAAGCCGACCTCGTACAGCGACGCGCGACGAGGCGTAGGAGGAGATGTGGCCGCCGACGCCGACGCCCGGGCGCTGCGCGCGGTGCACCATGATCGCGGCGTTCCAGCGGATGTAGGCGCGGATCCGGCGCTCGACGTGCTCGTCGCCGGGGAACCACGGCTCGCGCTCGGGCGGGATCGTGTTGATGTAGTCGGTGCTGCGCAGGCTGGGGACGCCGACCTGGTGCTCGCGGGCCGCGCTCCAGCAGGCTGAGCATCAGGTAGCGCGCGCGGTTGCGGCCGGCGTTGTCGACGACGGCGTCGAGGGACTCCAGCCACTCCGCGGTCTCGTCGGGGTCGATGTCGGGCAGCTGGCTCGGCAGCCCGTCGCTGATGAGCGCGGGTCGCTCCTGCGATGAGGTCACGAGAGTCCTTCGCGTCGGGATGGTGCGCGGTGCGGGGCGCGACTCGTGGTCGGCCCCGCGTACGTCGTCCTGCGTGACCCATCGTGCTACCTGCGGCCGACGATCGCATCCCTACCCCCCGGTAGGTGAGACGTCAGCCGGGCCGGCGGTGGCGACCGCGGTCGCGGCTCACAGCACGCCGCGGGGCCGGAACTGGACCGAGATCCGCGGGCCGACGGCCCGCGCCGTCTTGGGCACGCAATGGTCCCAGGTGCGCTGGCACGAGCCGCCCATGACGACGAGGTCGCCGTGGCCGAGGTGGAAGCCGAGCGAGGCTCCGCCACCGCGCGGCCGGAGGAGCAGGGGCCGCGGGGTGCCGAGGGACAGGATCGCCACCATGGTGTCGCGGCTGCGGGCCCGGCCGACCCGGTCGCCGTGCCAGGCCACCGAGTCGCGCCCGTCGCGGTAGAGGCACAGGCCCGCGGTGACGAACGGCTCGCCCAGCTCGCCGGCGTAGTGCCGGCCCAGGGCGTCGCGGGCGTCGGTGAGAGCGGGATGGGGCAGCGGGTCGCCGGCGTCGTAGAAGGCGAGCAGCCGCGGGACGTCGACCACCCGCTCGTACATCTCGCGCCGCTCGGCGTGCCAGGGCACCTCGTCGTGCAGCCGCTCGAAGAGCCGGTCGGCGCCCGAGAGCCAGCCGGGCAGGTGGTCGACCCAGGCGCCGTGGGCCAGCGGCGTGCGCCGCAGGCCTCCCGCGAGGTCGGCCAGGCCGGTGACGCCGTCGCTCGATGCCGCCGATGCCGTCGATGCCGTCGTCGGCGAGGTCGAGCAGCGACCCCTGCAGTGCCAGCCCCATGCCGGCAGCGTACGCGGATTCGAACACCTGTTCTAGTACCGGACCGCGGTAAGTCCGGGGATCATGGTCCGATGCGCAGCGAGGTGATGGAGGTCCGGACCGGCGACCGCGAGACGGTCCGCGACCTGGCGGAGGAGATCTCGGGCTTCCTCGCCGGGCTCGACGGTGACGGGCTGCTGCACGTGTGGGTGCCGCACGCGACGGCCGGGCTCGCGGTGCTCGAGACCGGGGCGGGCAGCGACGACGACCTGCTCGCCGCGCTGCGCGCGCTGCTGCCGCCGGACGGCTCGTGGCGCCACCGGCACGGTTCCCCCGGCCACGGCCGGGACCACGTGCTGCCCGCGCTGTGCCCGCCGTACGCCACGGTCCCGGTCATCGCGGGCCGGATGGCGCTGGGCACCTGGCAGTCGGTGTGCCTCGTCGACCTCAACGTGGACAACCCGGTGCGCCAGGTGCGGCTGTCCTTCGTGCCGGGCTGAGCGCTGCCGGGCGGGCGGCAGGAGCTGCGCCGACCGATCGGCGGCTTGCGTCCGGACGCCGAGCCGTCTTGACTACCCGCGAGGGAATCCGGCCGACCGGCCGGGCACGTCGACGGTAGGAGGCACGGGTGACTGCGACCGCGGACAACGCGGGAGGTGATCGCCTGGCCGGACGGCTCGGGCTGCGCGCCGGACAGGTGGTGCAGGAGCTCGGGTACGACGACGACTGCGACGAGGTCCTCCGCTCGGCCGTGGCCGGGCTCACCGGGACCGAGATCGTCGACGAGGACTACCAGGACGTCGTCGACGCCGTCCTCCTGTGGTGGCGCGACGACGACGGCGACCTGGTGGACGCGCTGGTCGATGCGCTGGTCAACCTCGACGACGGCGGGGTCGTGTGGCTGCTGACCCCCAAGGCCGGCCGCCCCGGGCACGTCGAGCCCGGCGAGATCGGCGACGCGGCCCCTACGGCCGGCCTGCACCAGACGAGCAGCATCTCCGCCGCACCGGAGTGGTCCGGCACCCGGCTGGTCACCCGGCGCTCGGGCCGCTAGCTACCCGCCGAGACCGGGGAGCCGGCGCACCAGCCGGCTGATCCCGCGCACGTTGCGTACTGCCAGGCCCAGAGCCGCGCTGCCGGGCAGCCCCGGCACCGACTCGACGATCGGTGCCAGCGCGAGGAGCCCGGTCACCTGGTGCAGCCGCAGGTCGCGGCGGGCCAGCATGGGTGGGACGGCCCGCCGCCCGGCGGAGGCGTCCAGGATGTCGGTCGCGCTGCCCTGCACGGTCGGCCAGGCGCCCGGGACCGTGGGCAGCTCCATCGTGCTCCACGCACCCGAGGTCGCCGAGAACGCCCAGCCGCCCTCGGGTGCCAGGCAGCCTGCGCCGGCCTCGAGGTCGCAGCGCGCCGCGAGCGCGCCGGTCGTGTCGACCAGCGCGGCGACACCGGCGGACAGCAGTGCCGACGACGGCGGCGGGGCGCCGGCCGGGGCCAGGTCGAGCGCGTGCACCGCGAGCTCGTACGCCGCGGCCGCGACGAGGGTGGTGAGCGGGAGGGGGCCGAGGACGGACCGGACCTCGTGCCGGCCGAGCCGCAGGGCGTCCTCGGAGTCCAGGTAGCCCGCCACGTCGTCGCGGGCATCACGGAGGGCAGCGAGCACCGCCGCGCGCGGGGCGAGCCCCCGGGCGGCGATCACGGCCTCGTTGTGCGCGTCCTGGTCGAAGGTGGCGGCCTGGTCCACCGCGTGCGAACCTTCCTCGGCGGCGGCCCGTGCCTCGTCGCGCATCCGCCGGAACGACCGGCTGCCGGGCCACGACCCGAGGTGCACGCACATCGAGCGGGCGGTCCAGCCGTCGACGCGGGTCGGTGCGTCGAGGTCGACCTCGGCGGCGAGCGCGAGGAACTCGTCCCAGGCCGGGACGACCAGGCTCGCGACGTCTGCGGGCTCCCAGGACGCGATCCCGCGCTCGTCGGCCGCGGGAACGAGGGGCGACGCGGGTCCTGACACACTGCCCATCCTGCCAGCGCACCCACGGAGGAACGTGATGTCGCTCCCGGTCGGGGCTCTCGCCCCGGACTTCGAGCTCAGGGACCAGCACGGGCAGTCGGTGCGGCTGTCCTCGCTCCGGGGCCGGGAGGCAGCGCTGGTGGTCTTCTACCCCTGGGCCTTCACCGGCGTCTGCGGCAGTGAGCTCCAGGAGCTCCAGTCGCGCCTGGACGAGGTCGTGTCCGACGGGGTCGCGCTGCTCACCGTCTCCACCGACTCGATGTTCGCGCTGCGGGCCTACGCGGACCAGCAGGGCTTCACGTTCCCGATGCTGTCCGACTCCTGGCCGCACGGGGCGGTCGCCTCGGCGTACGGGGTCTTCAGCCAGGAGGCCGGCGTCGCGTTGCGGGGCACGTTCCTCGTGGACCGTGAGGGCATCCTGCGATGGTCGGTGGTCAACGGCATCCCCGATGCCCGCGACGTCGACGACTACAGGAAGGCGATCGCCGACCTCTAGGCTCTCTGCGACGCCGGGGCGCATAGCTCAGCTGGTCAGAGCACCTGCCTTACAAGCAGGGGGTCGGCGGTTCGAGTCCGTCTGCGCCCACCAGCGGTTCCCGGTCAACCGGTCGCGAGTGACCCCGCCGGCCGGGCGTTGGACGCGACGGCGTGCAGCACGGTCTTGACCTGGAACGGCGTCAGCCCCGGGTGCTTGGACAGGATCCGCGCGACCAGGCCCGCGACGTGCGGGCAGGCGAAGCTGTTGCCGGTCGCGCGGATCGAGCCACCGCCGGTCCACGGGATCTCGAGGTCGACCCCTGGCGCCCCGAACTCGACCGGTGGGTTCGGGTTGTAGTCGAGGTCGAACGGGTCGTCACGGGTGTGGGCGGCCACCGAGATGACCGAGGCGAACTGGGAGGGATAGGACGGCGCCGGGACGTTGTTGACGGCGCAGACGAGCGACATGCCCGCGAAGTAGGCCGCGTCGGCGATCTGGTGGAACATGCCGAACTGCGCGGCCCGGCGCGTGCTCAGGCTGAGGTTGGCGACGTGCATGCCGTTCTGGATCGCCCACTCCAGTCCGGCGGCGAAGACCGAGCCGCGCCCGGTGAGGCGCGCGCCGAGGACGCGGACGCTGTAGATCTCGCAGTCCGGCGCCGCCCGGCGGATCAGGCCGGCGCAGGCGGTGCCGTGACCGAACAGGTCCTCGTGCGGACCCTCGACGAAGCGGGTGCGCCCCGAGTCGGCGTCGTACTCGACGGCGACGCCGCCGGCCACCGACCCGACCGCGGGGTGCGACGCGTCGACGCCGCTGTCGATGACCGCGACGCGGACGCCGGCTCCGGTGGCGCCGCCCCACGCCCACTCCCGGGTGATGGGGGTGTCCAGCGGCAGCGCGGTGACCTCCTCGAGGTGACCCGAGGCGAACTGCCAGGACCAGGCGGGCAGCGAGCTCATGCCGGTCCGCGTCGCTCGGAGTACGACAGGACGTCGTGGAGCAGGTCGGTCGCGAGCTCGCGCTCGGCGGGCCCGGCCCGTCCCAGCTGGCCGAGCACCTCGGCGAGGTCGGCGAGGCCGCGGTCGACGTGCAGGGCGGCGGCCGCGGCCGCGAGGTCGTCGGCAAGGTCTCCGGACGGGCTCTGTGCTGCGAGCGCGGTCAGCAGCACCCGGCCCATGTCGCTGAACATCCGCGCCGACGCGATGGCGACGGCCGCGTGTCGGGCGAAGAAGTCGAGCAGGACGAGGTCGCGCTCGCTACCGGCACGGTGCGCGTCGCGGTCGAGGATCTCCAGGACGCCCAGGACCCGCTGCTCGGTCTCCAGCGGCGCGGCCATGATCGCGCGGGGGACGTAGCCGGTGCGCTCGGCGACGTCGCGGGCGAACCGGGGGTCGCGCTCGACCTCGGTGATCTCGATGGTCTGCCCCGAGCTGACGACCCAGCCGGCGATGCCCTGCCCGACCGGGACGGTGAGCCCGACGACCTCGTCCGCGCCGGCGCCGGCGGCCGCGGTGAAGACGAGGTTGTCCTCGTCGGCGTCGAGCACGGCTATCGAGCAGGCCTGGGCGCCGAACACCGCCAGCGCGGCCCGGGCCATGTCGGTGAGCTGCTGGTGGTGGTCGACCGGGGCCAGTGCCGGCCCCACCGCTGCCGCCAGCCTGCCGAGCCGTCCCAGATCGTCGGGCACGTCGCCCATACGCCCTCCCTCGTCGCTGCCGTCCCGCAACCTAGGGCAGGACCGCACCGCACCGCGCAAGGCCCGCCGGGGCCCGGTGTGCGGTGCAGCCGACGTTGCCACTGTCAGCAAGGCGACAGACGGCGGCGTGGTGCGAGGTGCATCATCGTCTCGACGCCGCCACAGGGGCTGGGCGAGAGGAGCAGGACATGTCTGGTATCCAGGGCAACCGGGACCACGACCCGCGCAGGGACGCGCCGTCGGACGAGGTCGAGGGCCACGCCAAGCGGATGTACGCCACCGACGACGAGGTCGAGGGTCACAAGAAGGTCCGCGCGATCGACGACGAGGTCGAGGGTCACAAGAAGGTCCGCGCGACCGACGACGAGGTCGAGGGTCACAAGAAGGTCCGCGCGATCGACGACGACGAGGTCGAGGGCCACGCGAAGCGGCTGTCGGCGACCGACGACGACGTCGAGGGCCACAAGAAGATCCGCGCCATCGACGACGACGAGGTCGAGGGCCACATCAAGAAGCTCTAGGGGCTCCCGCGTCGTGGGGGGGTCTCGGACGCGGACGAAGGTCAGCCGGGTGGGCCGAGAGGCCCCCCGGCTGACCTGCGTGGTGGGGCAGCGCGGGGGTCAGCGGCCGCTGCGGGCCCGCAGCTTCTCGAGGTCGAGGATCGTGATCCTGCTGCGGCCCAGCGCCACTGCGCCCAGTGCCGCCAGCCGCTGCAGCACCTGGTTCACGGTCGGCCTGCTCGCGCCGGCCATGCCCGCCAGGTCGTCCTGCGTGATGGGGATCGTGGCGGGGACGCCCGTCCCGTGCGGATAGGTCTCGGCCAGCTCGACCAGCCGGCGCACGACCCGGCGGTCGACCCCGACGTACAGCGCCTCGAGCAGCGAGCGGCTCAGCTCGCCGACCCGGCGGGCCAGCGCCTCGAGGAGCAGGTTCTCGACCCCGGGGTTGTCCTCGCGCAGCGCGGTGAAGTCCTGGCGGCTCAAGGTCAGCGTCTCCGCCCGCTCCAGCGCGACCACGGTCGCCGTGCGCTCGTTGGTCGGCCCGAGCAGCGCCAGCTCGCCGAAGGCGTCCCCCGGTCCGACCACGGTCAGCGTGGTCGTGTCGCCCGCCGGGGTGGAGACCCGCACGGCGAGCCGGCCCGACCGGACCAGGTGAACGGTCTCGCCGGGGTCGCCCTCGTGGAAGACGACCTCGCCCTTGGCGTAGGTACGGGTCCGGGTGGCGGCGAGGACGCGTTCGCGTTCGGGCTGGGCCAACGGAGCGAGCAGCTGCCAGGTCACGACTGGGAGTGCAGCAGGTCGGCGCACCCGGCGGCGGCCAGTTGGCCGAACTCGTGCCGCTGCCGGCTGCAGGTGGCGGGCGTGGCGCGCCTCACCGCGGAGGCGCGCTGCCCGGGCCTCCGCGGTGCCGACCGGTCAGTCGGCCAGTGCGACGACCACCCAGATGACCGCCATCACCACGACGATGCCGGCCAGGACGAGCGCGACCGTACGGTCGGGCACGATCGACTGGTGCGCCTCGGGGAGATGCTTCATGCCACCGTCGTACGCCGGTACGAGGGAGCGCGTCAACAGTGCGCGCCGATCCGTCATGAGGTCGTCAACCACGCGCCCGCCTGCCAGCTGCCGGCCAGCGCCTGGTCCACGTCGGCCACCAGCCCCTGCAGCCGGTCGCGGTCGGCGGGGTCCGCGTCGTCGACAGCCGCCTTCACGCGTTCGAGATGGTCGCGCACCGCCGGCCGGTGCGCCGGCGGAGCCGCCCAGGCGACCTCGCGCAGCAGGACCAGCAACCGGGTCAGGACGCCGCGGTCGCCGCGCCCGTAGGCAAGGGGCTGGTCGAGAGCGACGCCGAGCAGCTCGGCGAAGGTGGGCCGGCGCAGGACCACCCGCACCCGGCCGGCCTCGTCCCGGAGCACGCGCGGCTCGACGGCGCGCCGGCTGATCACGCACAGCAGGTCCGCGGTGTGCCCGAGGGCGTGCACCGCGGTGGTGGGGTCGTTGATGCCCGGCGAGAGCGCCTTGGCCGCGACGTCGGTGAGCTGGCGCAGGCCGTACCCGACGTCATCGGTGCCCGTGCGCTCCGGTCCGGTGACCAGCGCGGGCCCGACGGCCTCGGCCAGGCGGGTGACGGCGTCCTGCGGCAGCGGACTGCCGTGGTCGGACCAGGCGGCGCCGACCGGGGTGCCGGCCACCACGGAGCCGCCCGGGCTCCGGTCGACGACGACGATGGCCCCCGCGTCCTCGGCCGCCGCGAGCAGCGCGTCCTCGTCGATGCGGACGAGGAACCCTGACGAGCCGGCCGGCAGCGGCGTGGCCGGCCCGTCGGGCAGGCTCACCGGGCCGGGCTCCTCCGGCTCCTCGGGCAGCAGCCGGTGGACCGTGGCGAGCGCCTCGGCGTGAACCGTCCGGAGCATCGTCTCGACCCGGATCTGCTTGGCCAGGTGAGCGAGGAACAGGACCAGACCGAGCACGCTGGCGACGGCGAGCACGAAGGCGAACGTGACCGACATCTGCGGGACGAACCCCCCGTCGGCGTCCTCGGTCCGCACCGTGCGCAGGACCGTGAGCGTGAACGTGAAGGTGCCGAGGAACAGCGCGAGCGTCGCCTGGACGAAGCGGTCCCGCACGAACGTGCGCAGCAGCCGCGGGGAGAACTGGCTGCTGGCCAGCTGCAGCGTCACCACCGTCAGGGAGAACGTGAGCGAGGTGACGGTGATCAGCGAGCTCGACACCGCGGACAGCACGGTGCGGGCGGCGGCGGCGTCGCCGCCGAACAGCCAGTCGGTGAGGGCGTTCGGGAGGTCGTCGTCGTACCGCCGGTCCAGCCGCGGCAGCACCGCCCCGAGAGCGACCGCGACCGCGACCCCGAGCGTCGGGAGCGGCCACAGCTGGGTGCGGAAGCTGTCACGGACGGCGGTCAGCGCAGTGGACGGTCGGGTGGCGGTCACCCGGACCATCCTGCCCCGCCGTCCCGTCGTCACGCTGACCGAGCCCCGTCACGGCATAGGTTGAGCGTCATGCGGGTGACGATGCTGCTGGCGGACGCGGCCCAGGAGGTCAACGGCAAGCTCTACGTCCTGGGCGGGGGGTGGTCGGTCACCGGGCCGGAGCTGCCGCCGATGTCGATCGCGATCAAGCTCGACGTCCCGTGGGCGCAGTCCTCACAGCCGCACCGGTTCGGCCTCGAGCTGGTCGACGAGGACGGTCGCGCGGTGCCCGCCGGCGACGCGGGCGGGGTGCGGGTCGAGGGGTCCTTCGAGGTGGGGCGGCCGGTCGGGGTGCCCGAGGGCAGCGACGTCGACTTCGCCTTCGTGGTCAACGTGCCCGCGTTCCCGATCGCGCCGGGCCGCTACTCGTGGCGGCTCTCGATCGACGACGGCACCCACGAGGACTGGGTGCGCCCGTTCCAGGTGCGGGCCCGGGCGTGACCGGGACGCTCCGCCTGGGTGACGTGGTCGCTGCTCTCGACGCCTTGTACGACCCGCGCGGGGCGCAGGACTGGGACGCGGTCGGGCTCGTGACCGGCGACCCCGACCAGCAGGTCCGCCGGGTGCTGCTGGCGGTCGACCCCGTCCAGGCCGTCATCGACGAGGCGGTCGCCTGGGGAGCCGACCTGCTGGTGACCCACCACCCGCTCCTGCTGCGCGGGGTGCACTCGGTGGCCACCACCGGGCCGAAGGGTCGCGCGGTCAGCGCACTGGTTCGTGCGGGGGTCGCCCTGCACGTCGCCCACACCAACGCCGACGTCGCCGACCCCGGCGTCTCCGACGCCCTGGCCGCCGCGCTGGGCCTCACCGACCTGCGCCCCCTGCTGCCCGAGGCGGACGAGGCCCTCGACGCCCTCGATGCCCTCGACACCCTCGGTGACGTACGTGCCGGAGGCCGACGCCGCGAGGGTCGTGGACGCGCTCGCCGCGGCCGGCGCCGGCCGGCTCGGCGACTACGAACGCTGCGCCTTCGTCTCGGCCGGCACCGGCACGTTCAGCCCGCTGCCCGGTGCCCACCCCGCGCTGGGCCGGGTGGGCGAGCGCGCGTCGGTGGCCGAGGCGAGGGTCGAGATGGTGCTCGCCCGGCACCGGCGCGCGGCCGTGGTCGCGGCACTGCGCGCCGCACACCCCTACGAGGAGCCCGCCTTCGCGCTGCACGAGCAGGCCCGGTCCGCGGGGTCCCGCGGCCTGGGCCGGGTCGGGTCGTGGCCGGCCGCCGGCACCCTCCGGGACCTCGCCGCCCACGTCGGCGACGTGCTGCCTGCGACGCCGCACGGGGTCCGGGTCGGCGGTGACCTCGACCGGACCGTGCGCACCGTCGCCGTGTGCGGGGGAGCGGGCGACGACCTGTTCGGCGCCGTGCGGGCCAGCGGTGCCGACGCGTACGTCACGGCCGACCTGCGGCACCACCCGGCGTCCGAGGCCCTGGAGCACGGCGCCCCGGGGCTCGTCGACGTCAGCCACTGGGCCAGCGAGTGGCCGTGGCTCGCCGACTGCGAGCGACTGCTGCGCGATCGGCTCGCGCGGGTCTGCCGATACGGTGGAGACGCGTGTCTCGCGCCTCGTGACCGACCCCTGGGTCGACCCGACGGCCGGCGCCGACGCCACCGCCGCGACCCCGAGGAGCCAGCACTGAAAGCCGCCGCAGCCGACCAGGTCCGCCTGCTCGACCTCCAGGCCCTCGACACCCGGCTCGCCCAGCTGGCCCACCGCCGGCGCACGCTGCCCGAGCACGCGGCACTGGCGGAGCTCGAGTCCGAGCTGAGCACGCTGCGCGACCAGATCGTGGTCGCCGAGACGGAGCAGAGCGACCTCGGCCGGGAGCTGTCCAAGGCCGAGGGCGACGTCGACCAGGTCAGGTCCCGCGCCGAGCGCGACCAGAAGCGGCTCGACGCCGGGCAGGTGTCCTCGCCCAAGGAGCTGGAGAGCCTCCAGCACGAGATCGCGACCCTGGCCCGCCGCCAGTCCGCCCTCGAGGAGATCGTCCTCGACGTGATGGAGCGGCTCGAGTCGTCGCAGAGCCGCTCGTCGGAGCTGACCATGGCGCGGGAGACGTGTCAGGCGCGCGTCGTCGAGACGACGGCGGCCCGCGACACCACCCTCGCGGAGATCGACGCGCAGGCCACCCAGCTGCAGGCCCAGCGCGCCACCCAGGCCGGTGCGCTCGACGACGGCCTGATCGCCCTGTACGAGAAGATCCGCGACCAGCAGGGGGGCGTCGGCGCCGCGGAGCTGCGCCAGCGGCGGTGCGGCGGCTGCCGGCTCGAGCTGAACAACGTCGAGATCAACCGGCTGCGCGACACCGACCCCGACGAGGTGATGCGGTGCGAGGAGTGCCGGCGGATCCTGGTGCGCACGGCCGAGTCGGGGCTGTGACCCGCTTCGTCGTCGAGGCCGACGGCGGATCCAGGGGCAACCCGGGCCCGGCGGCGTACGGGACGGTGGTGAAGGACTACGACACCGGCACCGTCCTGCGCGAGATCGCCGAGCACATCGGGACGGCGAGCAACAACGTGGCCGAGTACCGCGGCCTGATCGCGGGGCTGGAGGCGGTGCGCGAGCTGGACCCCGCGGCGACGGTGGAGGCCAGGCTGGACTCCAAGCTGGTGGTCGAGCAGATGTCGGGACGCTGGAAGATCAAGCACCCCGACATGCGCGACCTGGCGCTGCGCGCCCGCAACACCTTCCCGCCGTCCCAGGTGAGCTACGTCTGGGTGCCCCGGGAACGCAACAAGCACGCCGACCGGCTGGCGAACGAGGCGCTCGACGCGGCAGCCGTCGGTGCGGCGTGGTCGCCGGCCGACAGCACCGCCGAGCTGCGCGCGCAGGACGACGCGGCCGCCCGGGGGGACGACGCGGTGCAGCCGACGCCGCGCGCCCGGCTGGTCGGCTGGGACGCCGACCTCGGGACGCCCACGACGACCGTGCTGCTGCGCCACGGCGAGACCGTGCACACGGCGGAGAAGCGGTTCAGCGGCTCGGGCGGGCACGACCCCGAGCTCTCGGCCGAGGGCCTGCGGCAGGCGGCCGCGGTCGCCGATCGGCTGGCAGCCGGCGGAGGCGTCGACGTCGTCCTCGCGTCGCCTCTGCGCCGGACCAGGCAGACCGCCGACGCGGTCGCGGCCGCGCTCGGCGCGGAGGTGCGGGAGGTCGACGGCTTCCGCGAGTGCGCCTTCGGCGAGTGGGAGGGCCGCACGTTCGACGAGGTGCGCGAGGGCTGGCCGGACGTGCTCGCCGCCTGGATGGGGGATCCGCAGGCGACCCCTCCCGGCGGTGAGTCGTTCGCCGCCGTGCGCCGCCGGGTCACCCGGGCCCGCGACCAGCTGCTGGCGCGCCACCCGAGGCAGACCGTGCTGGTCGTGACGCACGTGACGCCGACCAAGGTGCTCGTCGCCGACGCGGTGGGTGCGCCCATGTCGGCGCTGTACCGGATGGAGCTCTCGCCCGCCACGCTCACCGAGGTCCAGTGGTACGAGAACGGTCAGGCGTCGCTGCGCCGCTTCAACGACGCGGCCCACCTGCTCTGACTCGCGCTCAAGCGGTTGCCGTCTGCGGTGGTGGGTGACCGGTGATGTCGGTCCGCGTCGGCATGATGAGCCCGTGACGAGCTGGCGGACATGGCACGACCAGTACGCGGACCCGCTGTCGTCGCTGTCACGCCGGCTCCAGGTGGTGCAGCAACGGCTCGACGAGGTGCTCGCCGGCGGCGTCGTACGGCGGGTCGTCAGTCTGTGTGCCGGTGACGGCCGAGACGTCATCCCGGTGCTCGCCCGACTGCCCCGCGCGCGCCAACCGGAGGTGACCCTGGTGGAGCTCGACGCGGACCTGGCGGCTGCGGCAGCCGAGAGCGCAGCCGGTGCCGGAGTTCACGCCACCGTCGTCGTCGGAGATGCCGGGGATCCGCAGACGTGGCAACCGCTACCCCCGGTCGACGTCCTCATGCTCTGCGGTGTCTTCGGCAACGTCACCGACGACGACGTACGGACGACGATCCGGGCCGCGCCCGCTCTGCTGTCGCCCGGCGGGGTGGTGATCTGGACGCGGGGCTCTTCCGGCGACCCCGACCCTCGCCCGCAGGTCAGGCGGTGGTTCGGCGAAGCCGGGTTCAGCGAGCTGTCGTTCGACGCCGAGCCGACCGGATACGGGGTGGGTGTCGTCCGGCGGCCGGCGGTGGTCCGGGGCGTCGCGGTTCCGCGCCGCCTCTTCTCGTTCGTTCGCTAGCAGTGCAGGTGGGTTCCCTCTGCCCGTCCGCGTCTCCTCCGGCGCGGTCGCAGCCGTTCAGGACAGCCAGTCGGCCAGCACGTCCTCGGTGTCCTGGCCGACCGCCGGGGGCGGCGCGCCGAGCCCGGTCGTGGTGCGGCTGAACCGCGGAGCCGGGGCCGGCTGCACGATGCCGTCGTGGTCGACGAAGGTCCCGCGGGCCGCGAGGTGCGGGTGGGACGGCGCCTCTCCCAGCGACAGCACCGGCGCCGTGCACGCGTCGCTGCCCTCGAACACCTCGGCCCACTCGTCGCGGGTCCGGCTGGCGAACCGTTCGGCGAGGCGTGCTCGCAGCTCCGGCCAGCGTGCCGGGTCGGCCCGGTCCACGGTTGCCGGGTCGATGCCCAGGAGACGCAGGAGCTCGGTGAAGAACTCGTCCTCCAGCGCTCCGACCGCCATCCAGCCGCCGTCCCGCGTGCGGTAGCTGCCGTAGAACGGGGCGCCGCCGTCGAGCAGGTTGGACTCCGGCCGGTCCCGCCAGGCCCCGGCCGCGAGCAGGCCGTGGAACATCGTCGTCAGGTGGGCGGTGCTGTCGACCATCGCCGCGTCGACGACCTGGCCGCGGCCGCTGGCCCGTGACTCGTGCAGGGCCGCGAGCAGCCCGACGACGCAGTACGCCGCCCCGGCGAAGTCGCCGAGCAGATTGAGCGGCGGTTTCGGCTCGGCGTCGGCCGGACCGCTGGCACCGAGTGCCCCGGTGACGGCGACGTAGGTGAGGTCGTGGCCGGCCGTGTGCGCCGCGGGGCCGTCCTGCCCCCAGCCGGTCAGCCGGCCGTAGACCAGCCGCGGGTTGCGGGCCGCGCAGTCGTCCGGGCCGACGCCCAGCCGCTCGGCCACTCCCGGGCGCATCCCCTCGACCAGCAGGTCGGCGTGCCCGACGAGGTGAAGGAGGGTGGCCACGTCCGTCGGGTTCTTGAGGTCGAGCCCCACCGAGCGCTTGCCACGGCCGAGCAGGTCCTGCTCGGGCGGCACTGCGGCCAGCGCCGGCCCGCCGGGGCGGTCGACCCGCACCACGTCGGCACCGAGGTCGGCGAGCAGCATGCCCGCGAAGGGTGCTGCGCCGATGCCGGCCAGCTCGAGCACGCGGAGCCCGGCCAGCGGTCCAGCGGTCGTCCGGGGGGTCACCCGACCGCGCCGCGGCGCGGCGAGGCCGGGCCCACCTGCAGGTCGGCGAAGTTCGCCGACGACTTCCCGAACTCCCACCAGCCACGTACCCACGGTTTGACGAAGGCCGTGCTGCGACCGTAGACGAGGGGGATCACGGCGATCCGGTCGGCGACCGCCATGCGGTCGGCGTCGTGGTACAGGCCGAGCCGCGCGCTGTCGCTGCGTTCCTGGCGGGCTCGCTCGACCAGCTCGTCGAAGGGAGGGTAGGAGAACCCGCCCTCGTTGGTGCGGCTGTCCGAGTGGAAGAGCAGGCGCAGGAAGTACTCGGGATCTGGGTACCCGGGAAGCCATCCGGTCACGTAGACCGGAGCCAGGTCGCCCAGGCGTTTCGCGGCGACCGCCTCCCGCACCGACACCTCCCGCACCCGGGCGTCGACACCGAGGACGTCGCGCCAACGCGCTGTGATCCTGTCGAGGAACGGCGCTACCCAGGGGGCGGTACCGACGACGGTGAGCCTGACGCCGTCGAGTCCCGAGGCCGCGAGGTAGCGCCGGGCGAGGTCCGGGTCGAAGGCGGGAACGATGTCGGGGGTGTGGCCCTGTAACGCCGGCGGGACGATCCCGCCGGTGGCGACGACGATGCTGTCGCCGACGTCGGTCAGCTCGCTGCGATCGATCGCGTGCGCGAGCGCCCGACGGAGCTCGAGGTTGGCGACCGCGGGGTGGGCGTGGTCGAACGCGAGGTAGGCGGACCACGCGGCCTGACCGAGAACCGCGTCGTGGGTCACGTTCGGGACCAGGTCCGCCGTGCGCGGGGTGTACCGGACGGCCACCACGTCGATCTCGTCGCGTGCGTAGGCAGCCAGCGCGTCCGGCACTCCCGACCGGACCATCTCCACCCGTCCGACGTCGCCGCCGCGTGCCCCGAGATAGTCGGGTCGGCGTTCCAGCACGAGCGCGTCGTCCGTGCGTCGGACGGTCCGGTAGGGACCGCTGACGACCTGAGCCCCGACGGCGGTCCACGCGGGGCCGCCGGCCGTGATGGCGTGCTGCGGCTGTGGGCCGGCGTCCGGTCTGTTCATGACGCTGAGGAAGTACGGCGCGGGCGCCACCAGCCGGAACTCGACCGTGCGCTCGTCCAGCGCACGGACGCCGATCCGGTGAGCGTGGTCGTTGCGCCGCAGGTAGTAGTCCTGCCCATTCTCGAGCACGAAGTAGATCGCGACCGAGGAGCCCGGCGAGTCCGGGTCCAGGACCCGCTTGACCCCGAACTCCACGTCGTGGGCTGTGAGGGGTGTGCCGTCGGACCAGGTCAACCCCTCGCGGAGGTGGAAGACGTACCGCAGGCCGTCGTCTGCAATCTCCCAGCTCGACGCCAGGGAGGGCACCAGCGTCCGCTCGGGCCAGGCCTCGACAAGGCGGTCGAACAGCTGCATGCACAGCTGGATGTTCGGCCAGGCGATCGCCGACCGCGGGTCGGGGTCGTCCGGGAGGAAGCTGGTGGCCACTCGCAAGGTCGCCGTCGTTGTCGGGGTCGTGACCGGCTCGGGCTCCCACCAGCCGAAGGCCTGCTGGTAGGCGGCGTTGGACTCGGCGAAGCGCAGCGACATGTGCAAGGCAAGCGCCAGCTTGAACAGGACGAGCGCCATCGCGCGCCGCTCGCCGCGGGCCTCGAGGATCGGCAGCAGCGTCCGGTAGTGCGCGACCGCCTCGTCCAGTGCGTAGTCCTGCCGGGCCCGGTCCCCGGCGCGGGCGAGGTAGTGGGCTGCCTTCTCCCTGTCCGTCGCGCCGAGGTAGTGATGTGCCAGCAGGCCGGCGACGTCGTCCTCGCTCCCGGCGTACCGTGCCTCGATCCACTGGGCGGCACTCCGGTGCAGGCGCTCGCGCTCGGCGCGGACCAGGGTGCGGTAGGCCGTCTCCTGGATCAGAGCGTGCTTGAAGCGGTACTCCGGCTCGGGCCAGCGGCGTTCCTCTCGGACCAGGTCGGCGCGCTGCAGCTCCACCAGGAGCTCGCGCACCTCCGCGTCATCCGCGACCACGGCCTGCAGCAGCTGCAGGCCGAACCTGCGTCCGAGAACCGACGCGGCCGTCAGGGCGTCGCGGGCGGGCGGCTCCAGGCGGTCGATACGCGCCAGGATCACCTTCTCCACGGTCGGCGGCACCTCGATGGGCACGTCGTGGTCGAACCGCCAGCCGGCGGCGTCGGGCCGCAGAGCGCCGGTGTCGACCAGGGTGCGAACGAGCTCCTCCAGGAAGAAGGGGTTGCCGTCGGCTCGATCCAGGATCCGGGCCGCCAGCTCCGCCGGGAGCACGTCACGCCCCACGAGATCGGTGAGCAGCGCGCGTCCCGCGTCCGAGCCGAGGGCGGCAAGGACGAGCTCGTCCGTCCGGTGCGGGAGCTCACGCTGGGCGGACTCCATGACCCGCCAGGACGGGTGTGTCGGCTCCCGGCGCGAGGTGACCACGAGCAGGAGGGGCAGGTCCTCGGTGTCGGACAGCAGCCGTTCGAGCAGCTGCAGGGAGGTCGGGTCGGCCCAGTGCAGGTCCTCGAGCGCCACCGCGACAGGACCGTCGTCGGCGAGCCGGGCCACCAGGCTGCGCACGACCTCGAACGTGCGGTACTGCATCGCCTCGGGTGACAGCTCGGAGACGCGGCCCTGGTCCTCCGGCTCCAGTGGCAGGCCGAGCAGGGCCGCGAGGTACGGCCGGTGCTCGGGCACTCGGTCCTGGAAAAGTCTGGTCACCTCGCGCTGCAGGGAGAGCCGGACGCGCAGCGCAGGCTCGTCGACGCGGATCCCCAGCCAAGTGCGGAGGAGGTCACGGAACGGCCAGTACGGCATGGACTCGCCATAGGACACGCACCGGCCTTCGAGCCAGAGAGGGGTCCGGCCCCCGGAGCTGCCCGCCTCGAACCGAGTTCGCAGCTCGGAGAGCAGCCGGGTCTTGCCTATCCCGGGCTCACCGGTGAGGACGAGGACGTGGCCGGACCCTGCGAGTGCCGCGTCGACGCTCCCGGTTGCGACCGAGAGCTCGTGCTCGCGCCCGACGATCCGGGTGGGCGTCTCCTCGGTGCGGCTGCGCCCACTGAGCCCGGTCAGACCGGTGACGGGGGACCCCGTCACCGGATCGGTCCGGCCCTTGAGCGACAGCTCGCGCGAGGGGCCCCAGGTGAAGGCCGCGCCACTGAGCCGACGCGACTCCGGTCCAGCGAGGATCTGGCCCGGTTCGGCGACGGACTGCAGTCGCGCTGCGATGTTCACCGCGTCACCGGTGGCGCCGTACTCCGTGCGGCCGCCAGCGCCCACACGCCCGGTGACCACGGGTCCGGTGTGCACGCCGACGCGGACGCCGAACGTCGCGATGCCCCAGGCGCGCTCGACGTCGCGTGAGTACTCGCCGATGTCCTCGGTGATGCGAAGAGCGGTACGAAGCGCGCGCTCCGGGTCGTCCTCATGGGAGGTCGGCGCCCCGAAAAGCGCCAGGACCCCGTCGCCGGCGAGGTCCTTGACTGTCCCGCCGAACGCCTCCACGGCCCCGACGATCCGGGCCACGGCGTCGCCGACGACGACCTTGAGGTCCTCGGGGTCGAGCTCTTCGCCCAGGGTGGTGGAGCCGACCAGGTCGGCGAACAGCACGGTCACCACGCGTCGCTCGTCGCGCTGCTCGACCGGCTCCACGAGTGCATCCTCCCGGTTCCGGTGGCGACCGCAAGCGCCTGGGCAGGTGCGGGACCGCCGTGGGAGGGCCCGACGGCGCTCGCCGGGGTGCGTAGTCTGCCGGGATGCCGCGACGTCATCTTGCCGCCCGGCTCCAGGACGAGCCCGCCGGGCGAGAGCTGAGAGCGGGCTTCACCCGGATCCGCGAGGAGCTGGGAGTGCCCGCCGACTTCCCGGCGGACGTGCTGGCGGAGGCCGAGGCGGCGGTGCGGGAGCCCGACCTGCCCTCGTCCGACCTCACCGACCTGCCGTTCCTCACGATCGACCCGCCGGGCTCCACCGACCTCGACCAGGCCATGCACCTCGAGCGCCGCGGCGACGGCTTCCGGGTGCGGTACGCCATCGCCGACGTGGGGGCCTTCGTGCGGCCCGGGGGAGCGTTGGACGCCGAGGCGCACCGCCGGGTCGAGACGCTCTACAGCCCCGACACCCGCACCCCGCTGCATCCTCCGGTGCTCTCCGAGGGAGCCGCCTCCCTGCTGCCCGGACCAGGTCCGGCCGTCGCTGCTGTGGACGATCGACCTCGACGGCGACGGTGAGGAGACGGCGGTCGACGTGCGCCGGGCGCTGGTGCGTTCCCGGGACCGCTACGACTACGGCCAGGTGCAGGAGCTCGTCGACGGCGGCAGCGCCGACGAGCGGCTGCTGCTGCTCGCCGAGGTCGGCAAGCTCCGGATCCAGCTCGAGGTGGAGCGCGGCGGTGTCAGCCTGCCGATCCCCGAGCAGGAGGTCGTCGAGGACGGCTCGACGTTCCGGCTCGAGTACCGCGTCACGCGGCCGGTCGAGTCGTGGAACGAGCAGATCTCCCTCATGACCGGCATGGCCGCGGCGGACCTGATGCTGCACGGCGAGGTCGGCATCCTGCGCACCCTGCCCAAGGCCCCCGACGGTGCGCTGCAACGGCTGCGCCGGGTCGCCCGGGGGCTCGGGGTCGACTGGCCCGCCGGCCGGTCGTACGCCGAGGTGGTGCACGGCCTGGACCCGGCCAACCCGCGGCACGCGACCCTGCTGGAGGAGTCCACCACGCTGCTTCGCGGCGCCGGCTACACCGCGTTCGACGGGGGTGTCCCCGAGCAGGCGACCCACGCCGCGGTCGCGGCCGAGTACGCGCACGCGACGGCGCCGCTGCGCCGACTGGTCGACCGCTACGTCGGGACCGTCTGTCTCGCGCTGTGCTCGGGGGACGACGTCCCCGACTGGGTGCGCGCCGCGCTGCCGAGGCTGCCCGAGGAGATGGCCGGCGGGGACCGCCGGGCGCACGAACTGGAACGGGAGTGCGTCGCGCTGATGGAGGCAGCCGTGCTGCACGGCCGCGAGGGGGACGAGTTCGACGCCGTCGCGGTCGAGGCCGACGAGAAGGGCGGCGGGACCGTGCAGCTGGCCGAGCCCGCGGTCCGCGCCGCATGCGACGGCGACCTGCCCGTGGGGGAGCGGGTCCGGGTCAGGCTGGTCGAGGCGGACCTCGGGTCCCGCTCGGTCCGCTTCGCCCTCGCCTGACCGATCGCCCGGGTCTCGGCGGGCCGCTACCCTGGGCGCACGGCGGACGAGCCGGCCGGACGGTCGCGTCGGGGTCCTCGGACCTCGCCGAGGAAAGTCCGGGCTCCACAGGGCAGGGTGGTGGGTAACGCCCACCCGGGGTGACCCGCGGGACAGTGCCACAGAGAGAAGACCGCCGGCGGCTCGCCGCCGGCAAGGGTGAAACGGTGGTGTAAGAGACCACCAGCGCCCGGGGTGACCCGGGCGGCTCGGCAAACCCCACCCGGAGCAAGGTCAGACAGGGAGCGTTCGAGGGCGGCCCGCCCGAGCTCCCGGGTAGACCGCAGGAGGCTGTCGGCAACGGCAGCCGGAGATGGATGGCCGTCCGCGCACCCTCGGGTGCGCGACAGAACCCGGCTTACAGGCCGACTCGTCCGCCGCCTGTCCGTCGGCCTCCGAACATGACGCCGCCCCCGGGCCCGGATGTCTCCAGGGCCCGGAGGCGTCGTCCTACCCCCCGGAAATGGTGGCCGGCGCTCTCCCCTCCAGGGCACCGACCTGCCACGAGTCTGGGTGCGCGGGGCCGGCGCGACCATCGGTGAGACGGGCAGGCCGCTACGCCGAACGGCCGAGGGCCTGCTCGTCCGCGAGTCGGGGCGCCCTCGGGTCAGGCGTCGCCGCGGGGGGCCGGTGGCGCGAGCGGGTCGTTCTCGAGGTCACCCCGTTCGGCGGTCTCGGCGACCTCGGCCCTGAGCTCGGAGGCCCCGGTCTGGAGCGGCGAGTCGAGGACCTGGTCCTCCTCGGCGTCGGCGGCGCGCGCATCGGCGGTGCGGTGGTCGTAACGATCGGTCATGGACAGGCCGTTTCCCGGTCCGGGCGCGAGTAGTCCCCTCGCGACCGGCCGACCTCACGCGAGCAGGACGACCAGCAGCACGACGGCGAGCCAGGACATCACCAGGGCCACGGCCAGCACGTACGGTGCGGGGCGCTCCTCGGGCGGCGTCGGTCCCGAGCGGGCCGCCTCCTTGGCGCGCAGGTGCGCCGCGACGACCTTCAGCTCGTCGGCCCGGCGCGGCTGACCGCTGAGCGCGATCCGGTCGGCGATGACCTCGATGTCACGGCTGAGCACCAGCCGGTCCGGCTCGTCCCTCATGACCACCGCCCGTCCGTCCTCCTGCCCCCGCCTGTGGCGCGTTGTTCGGACAACGACGGCCGCCCGGATTGGTCACGCGTCCGGCCCCGTGGCCGATGCTCAGGCGGGCAGGGTGAGGATCTCCGGCTCCCCGGAGGTGACGAGGATCGTGTGCTCGAACTGGGCCGACCGGCGTCGGTCACGGGTGACGACGGTCCAGCCGTCGTCCCACATCTCCCACTCGGGGGTCCCCAGGTTGAGCATCGGCTCGATCGTGAAGGTCATCCCCTCCTCGATCATCACGTCGTGCGACTCGTCGTCGTAGTGCGGCACGACGAGGCCCGAGTGGAACGCCGTGCCGATCCCGTGCCCGGTGAACTCCCGGACCACGCCGTAGCCGAAGCGCTTGGCGTAGGACTCGATGACCCGGCCGACGACGCTCATCGGCCGGCCCGGGCGGACGGCGCGGATCGCCCTGCGCAGCGCCTCCTCGGTGCGCTCGACCAGCAGTCGGTCCTCCTCGGCGACCTCTCCGACGAGGAACGTGGCGTCGGTGTCCCCGTGGACGCCGCCGATGTAGGCCGTGATGTCCACGTTGACGATGTCGCCCTCGCGCAGCTCGGTGCTGTCCGGGATCCCGTGGCAGACGACCTCGTTCACCGACGTGCACAGCGACTTGGGGAACCCCTTGTAGCCCAGGGTCGACGGGTAGGCGCCGTGGTCGACGAGGAACTCGTGCCCGACCCGGTCCAGCTCGTCCGTGGTCACGCCCGGGGCCACCCTGCGCCCGACCTCGACCAGTGCGGTCGCCGCCAGCCGCCCGGCGACCCGCATCCGCTCGATCGTGTCCGGGTCCTTGACCTCGGCCCCGGTGAAGCGTGCGGGTCGCGGCTTCCCGACGTACTCCGGGCGCTGGATCGTCGGGGGGACCTGGCGCACGGGGGAGATCCGGCCGGGAGTCAGCGTGGGCATGGTGCAGAAGTCTAGATCGGGGGCACCATGTCGCCATGAGCGACGACGACACGCAGTGGTACTACTGCCTCAACCACCAGACCGTCGAGCAGGGCCAGGGCTGCGCCGGGACCGAGCGGATGGGCCCCTACGCCAGCCGCGAAGAGGCGCAGAACGCCCTCGCCACCGCGGCCGACCGCACCGAGTCGTGGGACAACGACCCGACGTGGAACGACGACTGACCGTCCACCGGTGACGTCGAAGGGGCCGCCCGGACGACCGGGCGGCCCCTTCGACGTGCATGCGGTGCTAGCGCTTTCGCGCCGTCTTCTTCGCCGCGCTCTTGCGGGTGGTCGCCTTCTTGGCGGTCCGCTTCGCGGGTGACTTCTTCGCGGCCTTCTTGGCGGTCTTCTTGGCAGTCGCCTTCTTGGTGGTCCGCTTCGCCGTGGTCTTCTTGGCGGGTGACTTCTTCGCGGCCTTCTTGGCGGTCTTCTTGGCAGTCGCCTTCTTGGTGGTCCGCTTCGCCGCGGTCTTCTTCGCCGCGGTCTTGCGGGTGGTCGCCTTCTTGGCGGTCCGCTTCGCGGGTGACTTCTTCGCGGCCTTCTTGGCGGTCTTCTTGGCAGTCGCCTTCTTGGTGGTCCGCTTCGCCGTGGTCTTCTTGGCGGGTGACTTCTTCGCGGCCTTCTTGGCCGCCTTCTTGACTGCCTTCTTCACGGTCTTCCGGGTGGTGCTCGCCGCCGCATGGGTCACCTTCGCGGTGGTCTCGTCTTCGTCTGTGGCCGGCACACGCGCCTCCTGCATGTCGTACGTCGTCCTGTTGGTCGACGTCTTCACACAAGAAGATCGCACCACCACGCGCGCGATACCAGCATTTGACGCGCATGAGTTTTCCCCCGGTGTCGTGCGCGTGTCGACACAGCTCACGTCGCGTCGCCGTGATGCGTGCGGCGCTCGGCGTGGAAAGCCTTGTGGCGCAACGCGTTTCTTGCTCGCACCGTGAACGAGCAACGTCGTCAGCGGCGCGGTGCAGGTCCGCTGACGCGTTCGAGAAAGCGCGCAAGTCGATCGCGCATCGCGACGCGTGTCGCACTCTCACCGGCAGCAACGCTGACCAGATGCTGCACCGTGTCCATGTCGACGTACGTCGACGACGACTGCGCAACCAGTCGTGTCTGCTGCCGACCCGGCACCACGAGCCGGTCGTGGACGAGAGTCGCGAGCTCGTCGTCACCGTCGTCGATCGACAGGATGGTCGCGCCGGTGCGACGGGCGTCGGCAACTCGCTCCAGCAGTCCCTCGGGAGCCCGGTCAGGCGCTACGACGAACACCGTCTCGTCCCGTCGCGCAGCCTCCAACCGGGCCATGCCGACGGACAGGTGCGGAGGGGCCAGGTCCGGGACCGTCCACCGCACGAGTGTCGGTGCGAGCTCCGGAACGCCGGCGAACCGCGACTCGTCGTCGAGGTGCGCGGCCAGGTGCCACGGCTCCTCGGTCGGCGTCCCGACCAGCAGCAGTCCGCCGGCGGTCGGGGTGCAGCGACGCAGGGTCGCCGCGAAGTCGCGTGTGCGGTCGACCCAGCCGGTCGACGCGAGCAGCTCGCGGATGACATGCACGCGCTCCGAGTCCACGCGGACATGCTGCCGCTCGCAGGCCCCCGGCGCAGCGCGACGCGCGCGGCGAGCCGGTCGCCGGTCAGACCTGGCCGTTCAGCTGAACGACTGCTCCTCCGAAGGAAAGGTCCCGGCAGCCACGTCGGCGGCGTAGCCGCGGGCCGCGTCGGTCAGCGCGCCGCGCAGGTCGGCGTACTGCTTGACGAACCGGGGCATCGGGCCGGAGCGGAGGCCGGCCATGTCCTGCCACACGAGCACCTGGCCGTCGCAGTCGATGCCGGCGCCGATGCCGATCGTGGGGATCGCCAGCTCGCCGGTCACCCGCTTCGCGACCTCGGCGGGCACCATCTCCAGCACCACGGCGAAGGCACCGGCGTCGGCCAGCGCCACGGCGTCGGCCACCAGCCGGTCGGCATCCGCTCCCCGTCCCTGGACGCGGTACCCGCCCAGCCCGTGCTCGCTCTGCGGGGTGAAGCCGATGTGGGCCATGACGGGGATCCCGGCGGTCACCAGCGCCCGGACCTGGGGCACGACCGGCGACCCGCCCTCGAGCTTGACCGCATGCGCCCCGGCCTCCTTCATGAACCGCACAGAGGTGGCCAGCGCCTGCTCGGCCGAGGCCTGGTACGACCCGAACGGCAGGTCGGCGACGACGAGGGCGCGGGTGGCTCCGCGGCTCACCGCGCGGACGAGCGGGATCATCTCGTCGACCGTGATGGGCAGCGTCGTGTCGTAGCCGAGCACGTTGTTCGCGGCGGAGTCGCCGACGAGCAGGACCGGGATACCGGCCGCGTCGAAGACCTCGGCGGTCATCTGGTCGTACGACGTGAGCATCGCGAAGCGCTCCCCGCGCTCCTTCATCTGTCGCAGGTGCGGCACGCGCACCCGCTTCGGCGGCGCGGCGTCCACCGGCGCGGGGGAGGACGTGGTGCCCGTGCCGTAGGGCGCGGGCGTCTCGTCACGCGGGGCGGTGCTGTCGGTCGAGCTGGTCATCACAGACCTCCGGGTGTCGCCTCGAGGCTCCGGTCGGAGTCCCCGGACGTCTTCCATGGTGGCACGGACCCTGCGCTGTCGCCTCAGGGCCGCGGTGCGTGCTCGCGCCAGCGGTTCGTGATCGGCAGCCGCCGGTCGCGGCCGAACGCCTTGTGGGAGATCTTCGGCCCCGGCGGGTACTGACGGCGCTTGTACTCCGCCCGGTCGGTGAGCCGGAGCACGTGCTCGACCACCTCCTGGTCGAAGCCGGCCGCGAGCAGCTCGCCGGAGCCCCGGTCCTGCTCCACGTAGTCGTCGAGGATGTCGTCGAGCACCTCGTACGAGGGCAGCGAGTCGGTGTCGACCTGGCCGGGCCGCAGCTCGGCCGACGGCGGCTTGGTGATCGACGACTCCGGGATCGGTGGGGTCTCGCCGGCCCGCTCGGCCTCGGCGTTGCGCCAGCGGGAGAGCTGCCAGACCGAGGTCTTGGGGACGTCCTTGAGCGGGGCGAAGCCACCGACGGCGTCGCCGTACAGCGTCGAGTAGCCCACCGCGAGCTCGCTCTTGTTGCCCGTCGCGAGGACGAGGTGACCGTGCTCGTTGGACAGCCCCATGAGGGTCACGCCGCGCACCCGTGCCTGGAGGTTCTCCTCCGAGAGACCGGTGAGCTCGATGGAGCCGAGGAACGACTCCACCATCGGTGCGATGGGCACCGTCGAGAAGACGAGACCGGTGCGCTGCGCCAGGTCGTGGGCATCGGACTTCGAGTGCTCCGAGGAGTAGCTGCTGGGCATCGAGACGCCGTGGACGTTGGCCGCGCCGATCGCGTCGCAGGCGAGCGCGGCGGTCAGGGCCGAGTCGATGCCGCCGGACAGACCGAGCACGACCGTGCTGAAGCCGTTCTTGACCACGTAGTCGCGCAGGGCAAGGGTCAGCGCGCCGTACACCTCGGCGTCGTCGGTGACCCGCTCGGCCACCGGAGCGGGCACGGCCTGCCACGCCGGCAGCGGATCGGCGGACAGCACGACCCGCTCGATGGTCGTCGCGGTGCGGTCGGGCGCCTCGACGTGGCTGGCGGCATCGGCCGCGGGCGCCGTCGCGGCCGGCAGGTCGAGGTCGACGACCAGCAGCTCCTCGACGAACTGCCGGGCCCGCCCCACCAGCTCGCCGCCGGCGTCCACGACGAGGGAGTCGCCGTCGAAGACGAGCTCGTCCTGCCCGCCGACCATGTTCACGTAGGCCAGCGCACAGCCCGCCCCGGCCGCCCGGCGACGCACCAGGTCGAGCCGCACGTCGTCCTTGTTGCGCTCGTACGGTGAGCCGTTGAGCACGAGCAGGAGGCCGGCGCCGGCCTCGCGGGTGACGGCCACCGGGCCGCCGTCCTGCCAGATGTCCTCGCAGATGGCGACGGCGACGTCGACGCCGTGCACCCGGGCGACCGTGAGGGAGCTGCCGGGCACGAAGTAGCGGTACTCGTCGAAGACCCCGTAGTTCGGCAGGTGGTGCTTGGCGTAGCGGGCGGCGACCCGGCCGCGGTGCAGCACCGCTGCGGCGTTCTGCGGTGCGCCCTTCGGGGTCCCCAGCACCGGGACGGCGTCCGGGGCGCCGTCGAGGAACCCGACGACGACGACGAGCTCACCGAGACCGTCGCTCTGGAGCCGGACGGCGAGGTCGCCGAGCGCCTGTCGCGAGGCGTCCACGAAGGACCGCCGGAGCGCGAGGTCCTCGACCGGGTAGCCGGTGAGCGCCATCTCCGGGAAGGCGACCAGGTGCGCGCCCCGGTCGGCCGCCTGCCGGGTCCACGACACCACCTGCTCGGCGTTGCCGGTGAGATCACCGACCACCGGGTCGTGCTGGGCGAGGGCGATGCGCAGCTGAGGCACGCCGCCGAGCCTACGGCTGGCCGGCCGGCCGTCGTCCCGGTCCCCGGCCCCTGCGGGTGCGAACCCCTCGGAGATCGTTTGCGCGGAGCTCAGATCCTGCGCAGCCGGCGGACGTCCTTGCCGGGGCCTGCCCCGGCCGCCCCCGGAGCGGGGCCGTCGGTGGCGGCAGGGACGGCCGTGGTGTCGGCGGGGTGGTCGGCGCGCAGGCGGGTTGCGTAGGCCGCGAAGTGGTCCGACAGCCAGCCCGTCATCGCCTCCGCCGGCATCGGCCGGGCGAGGAAGTAGCCCTGCACCAGGTCGCACTCCAGCTCCTGCAGGAGCCGCCAGCTGGCCTCGTCCTCGACGCCCTCGGCGACGACGCGCAGCCCCAGGTCGTGGCCGAGGCCGATGACCGCACGGACGATCGCCTGGTCGGCCGCGCGCTCGGCGAGGTGCCGCACGAACGACCGGTCGATCTTGACCTCCTGCACGGGCAGGCTGCGCAGCCGGGTCAGCGACGAGTAGCCGGTGCCGAAGTCGTCGACCGAGACGTGCAGCCCGAGCTCGACGAGCTTCTCGAGGGCACGCACGGCCCGTTCCGGCTCGGAGACGATGGCCGACTCGGTGACCTCCAGCTTGAGCAGGGCGGCGGGCAGGGCCGCCTGCACCAGCATCCGCGCGATGGTGTCCGCCAGCTCGGGCTCGAGCAGGTTGCGCATCGAGACGTTCACCGCCATGAGCACCGGGGTCCCGGCCTCGCGCCAGGCGACGCACTGGCGGACCGCGGTGTCGACGACGAACCGGGTGAGCGGCTTGATGAGTCCGGTGTGCTCGGCGAGCGGGATGAACTCGTCCGGGGGCACGTTGCCCCACAGCGGGTGGTGCCAGCGCAGCAGCGCCTCGACACCGGTGACCTGGCCGGTCGCCGGGTCGGCCTGCGGCTGGTAGTGCAGCTCCAGGGTGCGGTCCTCGACGGCGCGGGCCAGGTCGCCGATCAGGGACAGGCGTCGCGCGCTGTACGGGTCGCGGCTGACGTCGTAGCGGGCCACCCCCGTGGAGCCGTGCTTGGCGTCGTACATCGCGACCTCGGCGCGGCGGAGCAGCAGCGCCGCGGACGAGCCGTCCTGGGGCGTCGAGGCGATGCCGATGGAGGCCATCACGTCGAGGGTGACCTCGCCGAGGTCGAAGGGCCGGGCCATGTCGCGGGTGATGCGGGCGACCATCCCCTCGATGTGGACGTCGTCACCGCCGAGCAGGACCGCGAACTCGTCACCGCCGAGGCGGGCGACGACGGTCTCGCTGCGCTCGACCTGACGCAGCCGCCGGCCCACCTCCCGCAGCAGGCGGTCGCCGACGTCGTGGCCCAGGGTGTCGTTGACCTCCTTGAAGCGGTCGACGTCCATCAGCAGCACGGCCGCGGACCCGTCGGTGAGCAGCCGCTTCTCCAGCCGCTGCTGGAAGTGCAGGCGGTTGGGCAGCCCGGTGAGAGGGTCGTGCAGCGAGAGGTGCTCGGTCTCCTGCGCCGCAGCCTTGACGCGGGCGACGAGGCCGGAGTTGGTCAGGGCGACGCTGGCATGCCCGGCCAGGGCCTCGAACAGCTTGAGGTCGTCGCGGTCGAAGGTGCTCACGTCGTCGAGCCGGTCGGTCACGAGGAAGACCCCGGTGATCTCGCCGCCGTCGCGCAGCGGCGCGGCCATGCCGTCGAGATGCCCGTCGGCGCGCAGCCGGTCGTACTCGGGGCCGTTGCTCCCTCGGGACAGCAGCACAGGGGTGCCGCCGCAGGCCGGTGCCCACCAGTTCGACGAGTTCGGCTGGCACAGCACGACCGAGGCCGAGCGGGCCCGGAGCAGCTGGCAGGCCTCGGCGCGGACGGTCTCGAGGACGGACTCGTCCTGCAGGGCCCGGTCGACCGACCCGGTGAACTGGTACAGGAGCTCCAGGCGCCCGTAGCGGAGCCGCTGGACGTTGTAGCCGAGGTAGAGCGCCGTGCTGATGACGGCGATCACGGCCAGCAGGGCGAGTGCGGGCGGCGAGGTGCGCAGCACGACCGCGGTGACGAGGGCGAGGTCGGTGACCACGACGGTGCCGACGGCCGCGATGAGCAACGTGCGCGCGAGCTCGCGGAAGGACCACGTGCTCATCCGCAGGCTGATGATGACGAACAGTGCGGTGTGCCCGACGACGTCCGCCGACAGGGTGGCGAGCAGCGCGGCGGCCCAGGTCCCGGGCCCGAGGTCGCGGGCGTCGGCGCCGGTGGCGGACAGCGCCAGCGCGAAGACGTGGCTCGCCACCATCAGCTGGGCGAACGCGGAAGCCGCGTTGAAGGCGAGCTTGATGGGCGGCTGGCGGCGTACGAGGAGCTGGATGCAGGCCACGGCGGCCAGCCCGGCGGCGGCGAGCTGGCCCGCGGAGAGGAACAGCAGGCCCAGCGTCAGCGCCACCGGGGTCAACGTGAGCAGGTGCACGTCGCGCCCGAACGGCAGGTGCACCGGCAGGGTCAGTGCGACGGCCCACAGCACGGTGACGACGGGCCACCAGAGGTGCGGCGTGATCGTCGGGAGCGAGGGCGGCGCCCACAGCAGAGCACCACCGACGAGGCCCAGGAGCGCGCTGAGGAGCCACACCAAGGTGTCGGCGCGCGTGAGGGCTCGGGCGGTCACCGTCCGATTGTGAGGCATGCGACCCGTTGTCGTGACGGTATGTCGCGGTTCCTGCGCGTCGCGTGACCCGACCGGGCGGGATCAGGGGAGGGGCGCGGTCACACCCCCCGACCCCTCGCCGGCAGCGCTCAGCCCCAGACGCCGCTGTTGCTGCCGCGGCCCCACACCCCGCTGCTGTCGACGACGCCGGCCTTGCCCCAGACACCGCTGGCCTTGGTCACGCCCGTCTTGCCCCACACCCCGCTGGCCCCGTCGTGGACGGCGGGCGTGACGGTGGCGGCGAGCAGGGCGACGGCTGCCAGGGCGAGCGCGGCGAGCAGGGCGACGAGGGGGGCGAGGGTGCGGGCGGTGGCAGTGCGCATGGCAGGGCTCCTGGGTGCTCGGCCCCCGGGGCGGGGGCGGTCGAAGATGCCCTGATCATGAGGGAGCGTTCGTCATCGGCGCTTCACGAAAAATCGTTGAGACGGCAAAGGATCTCGTCCAGGTCTGCGCAGGGCCGCCGGAGGCCGTCGGACTGGTTCCTTCGCATCCGTAGCCGGGTCACTACGTCGTGTGATTCCTGGTGCCGCCGCACCAGCCGGTGGCCGGCTGTCGGTCCGGGCAGCCGCCACGTGTCGTCGTAACACGGCGGAAACACCGGTTCGGCACGATCACCGTCATGGACAAGCAGCAGGAGTTCGTGCTCCGCACCCTGGAGGAGCGTGACATCCGCTTCGTGCGGCTCTGGTTCACCGACGTCCTCGGCACCCTGAAGTCGGTCGCGGTGGCGCCCGCCGAGCTCGAGGGCGCCTTCGACGAGGGCATCGGGTTCGACGGGTCGGCCATCGAGGGCTTCGCGCGGGTGGCCGAGTCGGACATGCTGGCGAAGCCGGATCCCGGCACCTTCCAGATCCTGCCCTGGCGCTCGGAGTCGCCCGGGACGGCGCGGATGTTCTGCGACATCGTGCTCCCCGACGGCACACCGTCCTTCGCCGACCCGCGGCAGGTGCTCAAGCGCACGCTGGCCAAGGCCGCCGACCTGGGCTTCGCGTTCTACACCCACCCCGAGATCGAGTTCTTCCTGCTGCGGGACAGCGCCCCCGGCCAGCTGCCGGTGCCGGTGGACCAGGGCGGCTACTTCGACCACATCGCCCACGGCATCGGCCACGACTTCCGCCGCGACGCGATCACCATCCTGGAGAGCATGGGCATCTCGGTGGAGTTCAGCCACCACGAGGGCGCGCCTGGCCAGCAGGAGATCGACCTGCGCTACGCCGACGCGCTCTCGACCGCCGACAACGTCATCACCTTCCGGCACGTGATGAAGCAGGTCGCCCTCAGCCAGGGCGTGCAGGCATCCTTCATGCCGAAGCCGTTCACGGACTTCCCGGGCTCGGGCATGCACACGCACGTCTCGCTCTTCGAGGGAGAGCGCAACGCCTTCTACGAGGCCGGCGCGAAGTTCCAGCTGTCGAAGGTGGCCCGGTCGTTCATCGCCGGCCTGCTGCGGCACGCCCCGGAGATCACGGCCGTCACCAACCAGTGGGTCAACTCCTACAAGCGCCTGCTCGGCGGCGGGGAGGCACCGGCGTACGTCTGCTGGGGTCACAACAACCGCTCGGCGATGGTGCGGGTGCCTATGTACAAGCCGGCGAAGGGTCAGTCGACCCGTGTCGAGGTCCGCAGCCCCGACTCCGCCTGCAACCCCTACCTCGCCTTCGCCGTGCTCCTCGGGGCCGGGCTCAAGGGCATCGAGGAGGGCTACGACCTGCCCGACGGGGCCGAGGACGACGTGTGGGCCCTCACCGATGCGGAGCGGCACGCCCTCGGCATCGAGGCGCTGCCGACCAACCTGTCCGAGGCGATCCGCCGGATGGAGGCCAGCGAGCTGGTCGCCGAGACGCTCGGCGAGCACGTCTTCGACTTCTTCCTGCGCAACAAGCGGGCCGAGTGGCTGGAGTACCGCCGCGAGGTCACCCCCTACGAGCTCGACCGCTACCTCTGGGCGCTGTGAGCCGCCCACGGGTCCTCGTCGTCCAGCACGAGACGAGCACCGGACCCGGCCTGTTCGGTGCCTGGCTCGAGCAGGAGGGGCTGGACCTCGACCTCCGGCACCCCTACGCCGGCGACGTCCTCCCCGGCCTCGACGGCCGCCGGCCGGCGGGCGGCGGGGCCCCGGACGGGCTGCTCGTCCTGGGCGGGGCGATGGGGCCGGCCGACGACGCGGACTGCCCGTGGCTGCCGGCCACCCGCGCGCTGATGGCCGACGCCGTCGGTGCCGGCCTACCGACCTTCGGCATCTGCCTGGGGGCCGAGATGCTGGCCCTGGCCTGCGGCGGCGAGGTGCGCCGCGGTGCCCGGCCGGAGCTCGGTGTGCTGGGCGTCGACCTCGACGCCGCGGCCGGTTCCGACCCGGTGTTCGGCGCGTTGCCCGCGCGGGTGCGCGTCGTCCAGTGGCACCAGGAGGAGATCGCGGCCCTGCCGCCCGGCGCGGTGCCGCTCGCCTCGTCGGCCGCCTGCCGCCACCAGGCCTTCCGGCTCGGCGCGGCCGCGTGGGGAGTGCAGGGGCACCCGGAGGTCACCGCCGACATCGCCGCCGCGTGGGGCCGCGAGGACAGCTCGCTCCTCGTGGCCGAGGGGCGCAGCCCTGACGACGTGGTCGCCGAGGTCCGCGCCGCCGAGGACGAGCTGGCCGCGACCTGGCGTCCGCTCGCCGCGGCGTTCGCGGCGGTGGTGCGCGGCTTCCGGGACGGGCCGGCGCGCGCCGCTCGATAGCGTGGGGCCCGTGTCGCCCGGCCAGCACCAGAGCCGCGGGAGCGCGGTCGCGCGACTCGCCCGCCTGGGCTTCACCGAGCCGGCGCAGGCTGCGGCCGCCCTCGAGGCCGGTGCCCTGGGCGCGCTGCTCGACGAGGACGTGCTGCTGGGCGACCTGGCCGTCACGGCCGACCCGGACGCCGCCCTGGTCGGCCTCGCGCTGCTGCTGGCGGCACAGTCCCGGCCGGGGCCGCTCGAGAAGGCGCTGCGCGACGACGACCGGCTGCGCCAGAGGCTGCTGTCGGTGCTGGGCGCGAGCAAGGCACTGACCGACCACCTGCTGCGCTTCCCCGACGGGTGGCAGGCCCTCGTCTCGGAGCACGAGATCCGGCCCACGGCCGCCGGGCTGCGCCGCGACCTGGTGCTCGCGGTCGGTGCCGACCCCGACGACGTCGTGCCGGTCGCCTCCGGCGACGGCGTGGCCGACGCGCTGCGCGTGGCGTACCGAACCCGGCTGCTCGCCCTCGCCGCGCGCGACCTCGCCGACGGCGCCGAGGTGTCCGACGTCGCCGCCGAGCTCGCCGACCTGGCGGGGGCCACCCTCGAGGCGGCGCTGGCCGTCGCACGCGCCGAGGTCGGGACCGCGGCGACGAGCTGCCGGCTGGCGGTCATCGCGATGGGCAAGTGCGGTGGCCGCGAGCTGAACTACGTCAGCGACGTCGACGTGGTGTTCGTGGCCGAGGCGGTCGACGGTGCCGACGAGACGACGGCACTGCGTGCGGCCACGACACTGGCCTCGACCCTGATGCGGGTGTGCTCGGCGTCGACCGGCGAGGGCAGCATCTGGCCGGTCGACGCGGCGCTGCGACCGGAGGGCAAGGCGGGCCCGCTGGTCCGCACCCTGGCCAGCCACGTGGCCTACTACCAGCGCTGGGCCAAGACCTGGGAGTTCCAGGCGCAGCTCAAGGCGCGCCCGGTCGCCGGCGACCTCGCCCTGGGCTCGGCGTACGTCTCGGCACTGGCCCCGCTGGTCTGGCAGGCGGCCGAGCGGCCGGACTTCGTCGTCGACGTGCAGCAGATGCGTCGCCGGGTCGAGGACACGCTGCCGGCCGGGGCCGGCCACCGCGAGCTGAAGCTCGGCCCGGGTGGGCTGCGCGACGTCGAGTTCGCGGTGCAGCTGCTGCAGCTCGTGCACGGCCGTACCGACGAGGGGCTGCGCAGCCCCAACACGCTGGAGGCCCTGGAGTCCCTGTCGACCTACGGCTACGTCGGCCGTGACGACGCCGCCGAGCTGGACCGCGCCTACCGGTTCCTGCGGACGGTCGAGCACCGGCTGCAGCTGTACCGGCTGCGCCGCACCCATGTCATGCCCGATGACGAGGACGACCTGCGGCGGCTCGGCCGGTCGATCGGCCTGCGCACCGACCCGGTGAAGGAGCTGGACGAGCAGTGGCGCCGGCACGCCCGCGAGGTGCGCCGGCTGCACGAGAAGCTGTTCTACCGCCCGCTGCTGTCCTCGGTGGCCCGGCTCGCCTCCGACGAGGCGCGCCTGACTCCCGAGGCAGCCCGGTCGCGGCTCGAGGCACTGGGCTACGAGGACCCGGTCGGTGCGCTGCGACACCTGGAGGCGCTCACCGCGGGGGTCAGTCGCAGGGCCGCCATCCAGCGGACCCTCCTGCCGGTGCTGCTCGGCTGGTTCGCCGACGCGCCCGACCCCGACGGGGGACTGCTCGCGTTCCGGCGGCTCAGCGACTCGCTCGGCACCACCCCGTGGTACCTGCGGCTGCTGCGCGACGAGGGCACCGTCGCGCACCGGCTGGCGCGCCTGCTGGCGTCCAGCAGGTACGCGGTCGACCTCCTCGCCCGCGCACCCGAGGCCGTCCGACTGCTCGCCGACGACGCCGACCTCGTCCCCCGCGGCCGACCCGAGCTGCTCACGGAGGCCCGGGCCGGCATCGCGCGCCACGAGGACCCCGCGGCAGCCGTCGCCGTCGCCCGGGGCATGAGGCGGCGCGAGCTGTTCCGCGTGGCTGCCGCCGACCTGCTCGGCGAGGTCAGCGTCGAGCAGGTGGAGGAAGCGCTCACCGACGTCGCTGCGGCCACCGTGCAGGCGGCCCTGGAGGTCGCGAGCCGGGCGGTGGAGACCTCGCGCGGCGGGCCGCTGCCGACGCGGCTCGCGGTGATCGCCATGGGGCGCTTCGGCGGGAACGAGCTCGGCTACGCCAGCGACGCCGACGTGCTGTTCGTCCACGAGCCCGACGACGGCGCCGACGAGCAGGCCGCCTCCGAGGCCGCGCACGCGGTGGTCCAGGAGCTGCGCCGTCTCCTGTCGGTCCCCTCGCCCGACCCGCCGCTCGTGGTGGACGCCGACCTGCGCCCCGAGGGGCGCAACGGACCCCTCGTCCGCAGCCTGGCGTCCTACGCCAGCTACTACGAGCGCTGGTCGCTGGTGTGGGAGAGGCAGGCGCTGCTGCGGGCCGAGCCGGTGGCCGGCGACCCCGACCTCGGCCGACGCTTCGTCGCCCTGGTCGACCCGCTTCGCTACCACCCCGACGGCCTGGCCGACGCCGACGCCCGCGAGATCCGCCGGATCAAGGCGAGGGTCGAGAGCGAGCGGCTGCCGCGGGGCACCGATCCCCAGCGGCACACCAAGCTCGGCCCGGGAGGGCTGGCGGACGTCGAGTGGACCGTGCAGATCCTGCAGCTGCGGCACGCGGCCCGGGTACCGGGGCTGCGGACGACGCGGACGCTCGCCGCCCTCGCGGCGGCCGGTGAGCACGAACTGGTCAGCGACGAGCAGGTACGGGTGCTCGCGCACGCGTGGCGGTCCGCGAGCCGGGTGCGCAACGCGTCGCTGCTCGTCCGGGGCCGGTCGGGCGACACGCTGCCCACCGACCTGCGCGAGCTCACCGGTGTGGCCCGGGTGCTCGGCTACCCTCCGGGCGCGGCGGGCACGCTGGTCGACGACTACCGTCGCGCGACCCGGCGGGCCAGAACGGTGGTCGAGCAGGTGTTCTACCGGTGAGCCACGCGCACGCGCGGGGATCCCGGCACGGTGCTGCCACGTACCGCGAGGCGCTGCGGCACGCGGAGTTCCGCGGACTCGTGGTGGCCCAGGTGGCCAGCGAGTGGGGCGACAACATCGCCCGCGTGGCGCTCGCGTCGCTCGTCCTCGCCCGCACCGACAGCGCCTTCCTCGCGGTGCTCGCGTTCGTCGTGAGCTTCGTCCCTGCCGTGTTCGGCTCGGCGGTGCTCGGGGCCGCCGCGGACCGGCTGCCGCGCAAGGTCGTGTTGATCGGGTGCGACCTGGCGCGTGCGGTGGTCGTCGGCGTGCTGGCCCTGATGGCTGTCGACGGGACCCCGGTGTGGCTGCTCCTGCTCCTGCTGCTGGTCGCCGAGACGTTCACGGCACCGTTCGAGGCCGCCCACCGCGCCGTCGTGCCGGACGTGCTGCCCGACCCGCGGGTGTGCCTGGCGGGCACCGGGCTGATGCGGGTGCTCTACCAGGTCGACCAGGTCATCGGCATCGTCGCCGCCGGCGTGGTGATCGTGCTGGTGGGGGAGCGCGCCGGGCTGATGATCGACGTCGGGACCTATCTCGTGTCGGCGTTCGTCCTGGCCGTGACGTTGCGGTGGCGACCCGCCGGCCGGGGCAGCGGTGAGCACACGACGCTGCTGGCCGAGGTCAGGGCCGGGTGGCGCCTGGTGTTCGACGACCCGTCGCTGCGGGCGCTGGTGGTCCTGGGCTGGGGCTCGGCGGTCTTCCTCATCGCGCCGGAGGCGGTCGCCCTCGCGTACGCGCGCGACGACGGTGCCGACCCGGCGGTGGGGGCGGCGCTGATGGCCAGCCTGCCGGCGGGGGCGGCGGTCGGGGCTGCCCTCGTGAGCCGGCTGCACCCGCTGCGGCAGGTGCGCGCGATCCTGCCGCTGGCCGTGGTCGCCTGCCTGCCCCTGCTGGCGACCAGCCTCGCGCCGCCGTGGGAGGTCGCGCTCGCCCTGTGGTTCCTGTCCGGCACGGCGCAGGGCTTCATGGTGCCGTTGCTGACGACCGTCACCCTCGTGACGCCGGCCGGCATGCGCGGCCGGGTCAACGGCCTGGCCGGTGGGGGCTTCGCGCTGGTGACCGCCTCGACGTTCCTGCTCGCGGGCGCGACGGCCGACCTCGCGACGCCTGCTGTCGCGGTGACCTTCGCGGCGGTCGTCGGGCTGGCGCTGGTCGGGGTGGCCCATCGGTCGTGGCCGCACGCGGCCCTGCGCCGGACCGCGGCGCGGGTCTACGCCGGCGAGCACGGCGGCTGAGCCGCCGGCGACACGCCGTTTCCCGACATTTGCGGCCAAGCACCTGCAGGTGGTCGACCGGTCCGGCACACTGCTGGTCAAGCCCCCGGGCGGCTGTGCCTGCTCGCGCGACCCCGGACCGGCCCGTCAGACACCCCTCGTCGCGAAGGTCACCACGCCCCTCATGCGCACTGCACGCCGTACCGTCCGGACCCTTCTCGCGGCTTCGGTCGCGGGCCTGCTGGTCGCCACCCTCGCTCCCGCGACCCCGGCGGCCGCGGTCACCGTCCGGGTCGACAAGCGGTTCTTCGGGGTCCACGACAGCGACCCGGTCACCTGGCCGGCGGTCGCGAGCGGGTCGATGCGGCTCTGGGACGCCGGGGTCACCTGGGCCGACCTGGAGCCCAACCAGGGTGACTGGCGGTGGGACCGGCTGGACGCGATCGTCACGGCCGCGCAGCAGCGTGGGGTCGAGCTGACCCTGGTCCTCGGCCAGACACCGGGCTGGGCCGACGACCCGGCCTCGCTGGGCGTCGGCCCCGAGTACATGCCGCGCATCCAGGCCTGGAACGACTACGTGGCCGCCGTGGTGAACCGCTACCGCAGCTGGAACGGTGCCCGCGGGATCGCGGCCTACCAGGTGTGGAACGAGGCGAACATCGTCAACTACTGGGCCCAGAACTCCCAGAACAACCCGCAGAAGATGGCGATGCTCACGAGTGCCGCGTACGGCGTGGTCAAGTCCCTGGACCCGGGCGCGCTGGTGCTCGGCCCCGCCTTCGCGACCCGGCTCTCCTGGCAGCGCACCTACCTCGGCACCTTCTACCGCGCGCGGGTGAACGGGCTGCAGGTCTGGAAGCGGATGGACGCGATCTCGCTCAACCTCTACCCGACCGACACCGGCACACCCGAGTCGTCGATGAAGCTGCTCAAGGCCGCCCGGAAGCAGCTCGCGATCAACCAGGTGCCCTCGAGCAAGCCGATCTGGAACACCGAGATCAACTACGGGCTGGCCACCGGCGGGTCGGGCGCCTCGACGGCCATCTCCACCCAGAAGCAGGCCGCGTACGTGCTGCGCACCTTCCTGCTCAACGCCGCCAACGGCGTCAAGCGGGTGCACTGGTACATGTGGGACCGCCCGCACATCGGCAACACCAAGCTGATGGCCGACCCGGCCGGGACGCCGACGCTCGCGGGGAAGTCGTTCGCGCTGGCCCAGGCCTGGATGGTCGGCGGCGCGCTGAAGGGCGCCAGCCGCTCGGCCCTGCCGTGCAGCAAGGACCGGGCCGGGACCTACACCTGCGTGATCACCTACGCCGGGGGCGTGCGCCGCGTCTACTGGAACCCGACCAAGCGGGTGAAGGTCACGACCGTGCGGACGGCGAAGTTCAAGGTCGGGATCTACGGCACGCGGACCAAGATCGCCGGCGGCTCCCGGGTGAAGGTGGACTACCGGCCGGTCATGGTGCGATCCAAGGCCTGAGAAACGGGCGGCTAGGGTGTAACCGGACACCCGCTCACCGCGTCCTCGAAGTCAGCAGGTTCGTGCGGCGGGACGGTTGCGCCGCGACCTGCTGGCGCCACCGACCATCATCGAGCGACCCGGGGATCCCTCACCTATGACATCTGCTTTCCACCTTTCCGGCACGCTGCTCACGCGGCTGCTCGCCCTCGGCCTCGTCGTCGGACTCGGACTGGCGCTGCTTCCCGCCACCGCAGCCCAGGCCGCGGGCGGCCAGCGGGTCCGCCAGACCTTCTTCGGCATGCACGACGGCGACCCGGTCTCGTGGCCGGAGACGCGCGTCGGCAACATCCGGCTCTGGGACTCCGGCGTGACCTGGCGGGAGATCGAGACGTCCCGCGGCCAGTACGACTTCAGCCGGCTCGACGGACAGATCGCCACCGCGCGGGCCAACAAGGCGCGCGTGCTGCTGGTCCTCGGCCAGACCCCGCGCTTCCACTCGAGCAAGCCCCGCAAGCTCGGTTCCTACGGGCGTGGTGCGGCGTCGATGCCGACCAAGGCCGCGTGGACCGACTACGTCTACACCGTCGTGCGCCGCTACCGCGGTCAGGGCGTCGACTACCAGGTCTGGAACGAGGCCAACGTCTCGGGCTACTGGAACGGCACGCCGGCCCAGATGGCCAAGCTGACCCAGTGGACCTCGCGGATCGTGAACCGCAACGACGCCGGCGCCAAGGTCGTCGCGCCGGCGCTGGCGACGAGGCTCACCAGCCAGCGGGCGTGGCTGCGCGCGTTCTACGCCCAGCGGACCGGCGGCCGGAAGGTGGCGTCCTACGTCGACGCCGTGTCGCTGAACCTCTACCCGCTGCCGAAGCAGGCGCCCGAGGCGTCGATGAAGCTGCTCGCGGCGTCGCGGACGATGCTCGCCCAGGCGGGCGTGCGCAAGCAGATCTGGAACACCGAGATCAACTACGGGCTGCTTGGCGGCGGTACCGCGAAGAACATCTCGCGCGGCAAGGAGGCGTCCTACGTCGGTCGCACCCTGGTGCTCAACGCGTCGAGCAACGTCAAGCGGGTGTTCTGGTACGCGTGGGACCTGCAGGCCCTGGCCAACACGCAGCTGACCTACACCAACGGCACCTCGCTCACGCGGGCCGGCAAGGCGTACGGCGTCGTGCGCGGCTGGCTGCTCTACTCGCGCACCAAGGGCTGCGTCCGGGACGGCCGGGGCACCTACACGTGCACCTTCGCCTACTCCGGCGGCGTGAAGCGGATCTACTGGAACCCCTCGCGCAAGGTCACCGTCCGCGCGGTCAAGTCCGCGAAGGCGTCGGCCGGCCTCTACGGCGTCGAGCGCCGCCTCTCCGGCGGCGAGGCCCTCGGCGTCGGCAAGTCGCCGGTCATGGTGCGCTCTGCCCGGTAGCACCGCACGCACGGCTCGTCGGAGGCCCTCGCCCGCATGCCGGGCGAGGGCCTCCGCCGTCGGCGGTGCACGGCGAAGCGGACGGGTGCTCGACACGCCCTCGGCGGAGACGCTGCGTCAGGGGTGCCCGGAGCGTTCCGGCGGACCGAGGCAACGAGACTGACCGGACGCGTCATGAAGCTCGGTGTCCGGCTGAGGTGGCGCTGGCGGGCGGGGGAGAAGACCCTGGCTTCCAGGACTGGCCCGACGGCGTAGCCGAACGGCGCCCCGTCGCCGCGCTGCCGTAGCCGGTAGCACGCGCCGTCCTGCTGGTCGCCGGCCCGCGGGAGGTCGTCCACCGGTGCGATCTCGGCGTGCGCCACGGCCGAATCGCGCATGGTCGGCCTGAGCACCGTGTAGCCCCGGTGCGCGCGGGACATCGCTCGGGACCGGGCACCGGTGCATCGGGCAATGGCGCGATCCGGAGACAGCACAGGGGCCTGGCAGTTTTCGATGTCGCAGTCCCGCTCGTTCTTCTAACGTCGGGGACGACGCGAGAAGGGAGGAATCGATGTCCGGTCAGGAGGCGACGAGTTCCCGTCCCGGAGTGCGGCCGCACCACCTGCGAGAGGCGCACGTCGGATGGGGACCTCGGCCCTCTGCATCCAGCGGGGCCGGTGTCCCGGCCCGAGGAAGTGATCAGCGATGGGCATTTTCTACAGGATGTCGTACCGAGTCGGGTTCCACCCGTGGGAGGACTTGGCTCATCACCAACCCTTCGCCGAGGCGCTCACGGGGCTGTTCGAGCGTGAAGAGCGGGACAAGGTGCCGCCGTATGGCAAGGCGTTGGACCTGGGCTGCGGCGGCGCGACCTGGGGGGTTCCCCTCGCCAGGCGGGGATGGCAGGTAACCGGTGTCGACAATGTTCCTGCGGCCGTGACACGGGCACAGGTGCACATCCGCCGGGCCGGGGTCGACATGCGCGTCGTTCTCGGCGACGTCACCCACCACCTCGAGTCGGCCGTCGGCTCGGACTACGACCTGGTGGTCGACACTGGAACGTTCCACGGGCTCTCCCCGGAGCAGCGGCTGTCGATGGGCCGCGAGATCACGGCAGTCGCGGCGCACGACGCCACGGTGATACTCGACTGCTTCGCACCCCGCCACCGCGGCCCGCTGCCCCGCGGGTGCACCCGGAGCGACGTAGAGGCAGCTTTCCCCGACTGGAGGATCACGGACATCATCGACGCCGACACGGCCCCTGACCTCATCGCGAGGGTCTTCAAGTTCGGCGAGGTGTTCTACCGGCTCAGCAGAGAACCTCAGCCAGCAGATCGCTGACCACGGGGGCCCAGCCCGCCGGGAGCCAGCTCCCCAGGATCGGCGGGTCGGTTGCCGACGGCCCCAGGAACTCCCGGGGCCGTCGGCGACTGACTACGAGTTGTCCGATCGATCTACGACCTAGATGTCGTAGTAGAGCTCGAACTCGTGGGGGTGGGGACGCAGCCGGATCGGGTCGACCTCGTTGGCCCGCTTCCAGTCGACCCAGGTCTCGATGAGGTCCTCGGTGAAGACGCCGCCCTCCTGCAGGTAGGCGTTGTCCGCCTCGAGGGCGTCGAGCACCTCGGGGAGCGAGGCCGGGACCTGCGAGATCTCGGCGTGCTCGTCCGGGGGCAGCTCGTAGAGGTCCTTGTCGACCGGCTGGTCGGGCTCGATCTTGTTCTTGATGCCGTCGAGGCCGGCCATCAGCATCGCGGAGAACGCCAGGTACGGGTTCGACGACGGGTCCGGCACGCGGAACTCGATGCGCTTGGCCTTCGGGTTCGCCCCGGTGATCGGGATCCGGATGCAGGCCGAGCGGTTGCGCTGCGAGTAGACCAGGTTGACCGGTGCCTCGTAGCCGGGCACCAGGCGGTGGTAGCTGTTGACCGTCGGGTTGGTGAACGCGAGCAGCGACGGGGCGTGCTTGAGCAGGCCGCCGATGTAGTGCCGCGCCATGTCGGACAGCCCGGCGTAGCCCAGCTCGTCGTAGAACAGCGGGGCGCCGTCCTTCCACAGCGACTGGTGGCAGTGCATGCCGGAGCCGTTGTCCCCGAAGAGCGGCTTGGGCATGAAGGTCGCCGTCTTTCCGGCGGCCCAGGCGACGTTCTTGATGATGTACTTGAACAGCATCAGCTTGTCGCCGGCGTGCAGCAGGGTGTCGAACTTGTAGTTGATCTCTGCCTGGCCGGCGGTGCCGACCTCGTGGTGGGCCCGCTCGACGTCGAGGCCGGCGCGGTTGAGCTCGAGGCTCATCTTGTCGCGCAGGTCGGCGTAGTGGTCGACCGGCGGCACCGGGAAGTAGCCGCCCTTGTAGCGGGTCTTGTAGCCGCGGTTGCCGCCCTCCTCCACCCGGCCGGAGTTCCAGGCGCCCTCGATCGAGTCGATGTAGTAGTAGCCCGCGTTCTGCTTGGTCTCGAAGCGGACGTCGTCGAAGACGTAGAACTCGGCCTCGGGGCCGAAGTAGACCGTGTCGGCGATGCCGGAGGTCTTCAAGTAGGCCTCGGCCTTGGTCGCGATGTTGCGCGGGTCGCGGCTGTAGGGCTCGTCGGTGAAGGGATCGACGATGGAGAAGTTCAGCGCCAGGGTCTTCTCGGTGCGGAACGTGTCGAGGTAGGCCGTCGCCGGGTCCGGGATCAGCTTCATGTCCGACTCGTGGATCGCCTGGAACCCGCGGATCGAGGAGCCGTCGAACATCTGGCCGTTGACGAAGAAGTCCTCGTCGACGGTCTCCGCCGGCACGTTGAAGTGCTGCATCACCCCGGGCAGGTCGCAGAACCGGACGTCGACGAACTTCACGTCCTCCTTCTTGATGAAGCGCAGGACCTCGTCCGCGTTCTGGAACATCCATTCCTCCTCGAGCTGGCGGCGATCTGCCGTCTGGACGGTGACGCTAGGGGGACCGGATTTCCCGGCAGTGACCCTCATGTTTCCGTCGTGTTACGAGTACGCCGGCTCCGGAACCGGGCCGGTGGCCGACCGGTGGGCCGGGTCGGGCACCCCCCGTCGTACCGTAGGCGGGTGGTCGAGCGGAAGGACGTCGCCACCTGGCTCGAGGGGCCGGGGGGCGGCCGGCGCGAGCCCGGGTCCTACGCCGGGGACCGCCTGGGGCTGCCCGAGCACGGCCGCGGCTCGGTGGCCGGCTTCGGGGCCCGGATCGTGGCCTACCTGATCGACTCCCTGGCCTGCGCGGTGATCGCCGCCGGGCTGTTCCGCGACCAGGTGTTCACGCTGCCGGTCTTCGTGGTCGAGGTGGCCGCGCTCACCTGGCTGGCGTCCGGCTCGGCGGGGCAGCTGGTCTACGGCCTGCGGGTCGTCCGCCTCGACGGGTCCCCGATCGGCCTGCCGCGCGCGCTGCTGCGCACCCTGCTGCTCGCCCTGCTGGTCCCGGCCGTCATCTGGGACCGGGACGGCCGCGGGCTGCACGACAAGGCAGCCGGCACCGTCGTGGTCCGGGCCCGCTAGTCAGGCGCGAGGGCCTCGCGGCATCCGCGCGCTCTTCGGCATCGGGCCCTTGGGGATCGGCAGGCTCATCGTGCCCAGCGCCTTGAGCCGCCGGTTGACCTCGGTGACCTGGGTGGTCGTGAGGTTGCGCGGCATCTTCATCAGCCGGTTGTTGAGCTTGCGCAGCGGGACCTGACCGTCCTCGTTGCCCGCCTGGAGGTCGTACACCGGCACGTCGGGCACGAAGCGCGCGACCTTCTTCTTCTCGGTCGCCAGCAGCGCCTGCACCCGGCTGGGCACCCCCTCGCCGATGAGCACCACGCCGGGGCGTCCGACAGCGCGGTGGACGATGTCCTGGTTGCGGGTCACCGCGACGGCGGGGGTCACGACCCAGCCGCGGCGGAGCATGTTCAGCGCGGCCGCAGCGGCTCCTGGCTGGCCGTCGACCTGGGAGAAGGCGGCCCGCTCGGCGCGCTTGCCGAACACCACCGTGGCGACCAGGACTGCGGCCATGAAGCCGAGGAACGCCAGGTAGACGGGGTGCCCCACGAGGAACCCGATCGCGAGCAGGACGGCGAAGGTGAGCAGGCCGGCGGCGAGGGTGACCCAGCCGACCATCCGGTCGACCCGGCGGGTCATCGTGTAGGCAGACCTGATCTGCGCGATCCGGCCCTGCTTCGCCGGGGTGCCGGCCGGGGTGTCGTCCTTGCGTGCCATGGCCCGAAGGATACGTGGCCACCGGCAGGCGTCCGCACCCCCTGCCGGGGGCGCCCGGGGGTCGCTCCGGGGTCAGCCGGCGTGACGTTGCTGGCGCTGCTGACCGTGCTGACGGGGGAGCGGACCCGCGGGAACCTCCGCCCGGGCCGCCCGCTCCGGCACCGCGGCAAGAACGGCCAGGACGGCCACCCCGTCCACGTCGAGCTGGTGGCGGACCTCGAGGGCTCGCCGGGCGTTGCGGCGCGACCCCTCACTGACGTGATGCGTCGCGGCCCGCAGCGCGGTGGCGACCAGCTCGGAGAAGGAAGCCATGGGCGGGAGGACCATCGGCGCCGCTGCTCGTGTCATGCACCCAGAGCACCCGACCACCGTTACGCCCAGATGTCGGTGTCGCAAAGTCCGGCGAACATCTCCCGGGCCACCTGATGCCGCCGGCCGGGGAGGCAGTCGAGTGCTGGTCAGACGGGCTGCTGCGCCTCGGCGCCACGGGCCTCGACGGCCGCCCGGTAGAGCCGACCGGCGCGGTAGGACGAGCGGACCAGCGGCCCGGACATGACCCCGGCGAAGCCGATCTCGTCGGCCTCGTCGCGCATCTCGACGAACTCCTCCGGCTTGACCCAGCGCTCGACGGGGTGGTGCCTCGGCGAGGGACGGAGGTACTGGGTGATCGTGATGAGCTCGCAGCCGGCCGCGTGCAGGTCGCGCAGCGCCTGGCTGACCTCGGCCCGCTCCTCGCCCATGCCCAGGATGAGGTTGGACTTCGTGACCAGCCCGAAGTCCCGGGCCGCCCGGATGACGGCCAGCGAGCGCTCGTAGGTGAACGCCGGCCGGATCCGCTTGAAGATCCGCGGCACCGTCTCGACGTTGTGCGCGAGCACCTCGGGTCGGGACTCGAACACCTCGGCAAGCAGGTCCGGCTTGCCGTTGAAGTCGGGGATGAGGTTCTCGACGCCGGTGCCGGGGTTCAGCGCGTGGATCTGCCTCACCGTCTCGGCGTAGAGCCAGGCGCCCCCGTCGGGCAGGTCGTCCCGGGCGACGCCGGTGATGGTCGCGTAGCGCAGCCCCATCGCCTGCACCGACTCGGCGACCCGGCGTGGCTCGTCCCGGTCCAGCGGCTCGGGCCTGCCGGTGTCGATCTGGCAGAAGTCGCAGCGCCGGGTGCACTGGTCGCCGCCGATGAGGAAGGTGGCCTCGCGGTCCTCCCAGCACTCGAAGATGTTGGGGCAGCCGGCCTCCTCGCACACCGTGTGCAGGCCCTCGCGCTTCACCAGCGCCTTCAGCTCGGAGTACTCCGGCCCCATCGTCGCCCGGGTCTTGATCCACGGCGGCTTCTTCTCGATGGGCGTCTCGCTGTTGCGGACCTCGAGCCGCAGCAGCTTGCGGCCCTCCGGTGCGATCGTCACGCCGTCCAGGGTACGTGGCGCCGCCGAGCGCCGCTCAGCGCGGGCCGAGGACCTCGGTGAGGCGCTTCTCGACGTACGGCGTGGCCTCGGCCACCGTGACGGTGCGCCCGGTCTCCCGGGTCAGCGAGGTGACTGCGGCGTCCGGGATGCCGCAGGGCACCATGTTCGCGAACGGTGCCAGGTCGCAGTCGCAGTTGAGGGCGAAGCCGTGCATGGTGACGCCCTGCGAGACGCGGATCCCGATGGCGGCGAGCTTGCGGTCCGGACCGGCGCCGTCGACGACCCAGACGCCGGACCGGCCCTCGACCCTGCCCGCCGTCACGCCGAGGTCCGCGGCCACCAGGATCAGGGACTCCTCGAGGCGCCGCACGTAGGCCACCACGTCCATCGGCTCGGGCAGCCGGAGGATGGGGTAGCCGGTGAGCTGCCCGGGCCCGTGCCAGGTGATCTTGCCGCCGCGGTCGACGTCGACGACCGGAGTGCCGTCGAAGGGGCGTTCGGCCGGCTGGGTCCGCTTGCCCGCGGTGTAGACCGGCTCGTGCTCCAGCAGCAGGACGGTGTCCGGCTCGGAGCCGTCGACGACGCCCGCGTGCAGGCGCCGCTGCTCGTCCCACGCCTCGAGGTAGGGCACGACGCCGGCGTGCACCATCCGCAGGTCGCTCACCCCACGAGACTACGGCGCCCCGCTGCCTCTGGCGCCCCCGCGGGCGGGCAGGCCACACTCGGGCCCGTGCGGGAGCTTCGGGTCGCCCTGGTGGGCTACGGGATGGCCGGTCAGCAGTTCCACGCGCCGCTGGTCCGGGCGGTGGACGGGCTGCGGCTGACCCACGTCGTGACGGGCGACCCCGGGCGAGCCGCTGCCGCGCAGGAGGAGAACGCCGGTGCCCGGGTGCTCGCCACACCCGAGGACCTGTGGGGGCTCGGCGGCCAGGTCGACCTCGTCGTGATCGCCTCGCCCACCTCGGCGCACGTGGACCAGGCCCGCGAGGCCGTCCGCCGCGACCTGCCCGTGGTCGTCGACAAGCCGCTGGCCGTCTCGGCCCAGGCGGGGCGGGAGCTGGTCGCCCTCGCGGCCTCGCGCGGGGTGTTCCTCACCGTCTTCCAGAACCGCCGGTGGGACCCGGAGCACCTCACCGCCCGCGCGGTGCTCTCCTCCGGGGCGCTCGGTGAGGTCGTGCGCTACGAGGCCCGCTACGAGCGATGGCGCCCGGTGCCCAAGCGGCGCTGGCGCGAGCAGTCGACCAGCGACCAGGGCGGGGGGCTGCTGATGGACCTGCAGCCGCACGTGGTCGACGGTGCGCTGGACCTGTTCGGGCCCGCCGCCTCCGTCTACGCCGAGCTGGCCGCCCTGACCACCGTCGGCGACGACGTGACCTTCCTGGCGGTCCGGCACCTGTCGGGCGTCACGAGCCACCTCGGCGCCACCTCGCTGGCCGGCGCGCCCGGCCCGCGGACGCGCCTCATCGGCCGGGACGCGACCTACCTCGTGGCCGACGTCGACGGCGACCACACGGCGTACGGCGACTGGCTGGACGCCGACGCCGAGCACCGCGGCTTCCTGGTCCGCGGCGAGGACGCGGAGCCGGTGCCCCGCGCCCGGGGGGAGTGGGCCGACTTCTACGTCGGCGTGCGGGAGTCGCTGACGGGGGGAGCGAACCCGCCGGTCGACCCGCGGGAGGCGGTGGCCGTGCTCGAGGTCCTGGACGCCGCCCGGGTCTCGGCCCGCGACGGCGTCGTCGTGAACCTGGCCTAGGCCGGCCCCGCGCCGGGCAGCAGGCGGGGCTCGATGCGGGTCTCGACAGCGCCCCCGTCCGGGCCGCGCTCGACGACGTAGGCAGCGGCGCCGGGCCGGTCGGCGACGGCCTCGACGATCTCGGTGCCGTCGTAGACGATCCCGACCCCGTCGTCGGTGGCGTGCGAGGTGGGCAGGGTGCCCTCGGCGACCAGCCGGTGCAGCAGCGGCCGGCGCCGCTCCTCGGTGTCGTAGTGCACCCCGTTGCCGTACGGCAGCAGCCCGAGGCCGCCCAGGGCCGGCCGCAGGTCGAGCCCGAAGGAGTCGGTGGGCCCGCCGACGTACCAGCAGATCGAGCCGGCCGAGACCCCGCCGAGAACGACGCCCTCCTCCCAGCACTCCCGCAGCACCTCGTGCAGCCCGTGGGTGCGCCACACCGCGAGCAGGTTGGCGACAGAGCCACCGCCGACCCAGATGACGTCCTGGGCCAGCAGGTGGGCCCGGACGTCGGGCACGTTCGGCATGCTGAACAGCTCGAGGTGCGAGGCGCGCACGTCGGACCCGGCGAAGGCCCGGTAGAAGCCGGCGGTGCCGTTGAGCGAGTCGCCGGACGCGGTACCGAGGTAGCAGAACCGAGGCCGGTCGGGGTGGCCGGCCAGCGCGATCGCGTGCTCGATCAGCGGGCCGCGTCGCCACTGGAACAGGCCGAAGTCGCTGGGCAGGAAGCCACCGGAGGTCGCGAGGATCTTCATCCGGAGCACCCTACGGACCCGCCGCGGCGGACGGCGCCTGTGGACGACACGGGCCGTCACAGGTCGCTGCTGCGTCAGGGTGGAGTGCATGAGCGAGCTGCACGTCACCGGCTTCGACGTCGTCGAGCTGCTCGGCTACGGCTCCGACGGCGAGGTGTGGCTGGCGCGTGACCGCGCCACCGGCTCGCCGGTGGCCCTGAAGCGGCTGCGGGCCGGTGCCGAGCTCGCCGCCCGCGACCGGCTCCGGCGCGAGGCTGCCGTGCTGGCCGGGGTGGATCACCCTCACGTGGTGCGTCTCCGGTCGGTGGTGGGCGACGGTGACGGCCTCGTGCTGGTGCTCGACCTGGCCCCCGGCGGCAGCCTGGCCCGGCTGCTGGCCACCCGCACCCGGCTCGCCCCGGGCGAGGTGGTCACCGTGGCCGTCCCCCTCGCCCAGGCGCTGGCCGTGGTGCACGGGCAGGGGCTGGTGCACGGTGACGTCACGCCGGCCAACGTGCTCTTCGCGGCCGACGGCCGCCCCCTGCTCAGCGATCTGGGGGTGTCCCGGCTGCTGGGGGCGGCCGGTGCCGGAACGCGGGGCACCCGCGGCTACCTCGACCCTGCCGTCGTCGCCGGGGACCGGCCCGGGCCGGCGGCCGACGTGCACGGTCTGGCCGCGACCTGCCTCGCCGCGCTCACCGGTGCTGCCCCCTACGACGACGCGGGGCGGCGCGTCCCGCTGCCGCCCGGCTGCGACCCCGCGCTGGTCGGTGCGTTGGAGTCCGCCATGGCGCCGGACCCCGCGGACCGGCCCCACCCTGCCGAGCTCGCTGCCGCGGTGTTCGAGACCACCGCCGCGGCTCCCGTGCGCCTGGACCACCGGGCGGCCGCGGGACAGGTCGGCGTCGCGCCGGCAGCCGTCGCGCCGGCAGCCGTCGCGGCCGTGACCCACCAGGTGGACGCCCGGCCCCGCCCGGTGCCCCTGCCTGAACCCCTCCCGCGCCGCCGGCTGCCGAGGATGCCAGGGCGGCCGAGGCCGGGGCTGTCGCGGCCACCCGGCCGGGTCGCGCTGGCGGCAGGGGCCGCCGGGACCGCGGTCGTCCTCGCCGCCGTCACCGGGGTCGCGTGGGCCGGCGCCGGCGACGACCCGGCCTCGCCCGCTCCCGGTCGCGCGTCCGGCGGCTCACCTGCCCCGGTGGCCTCGGCGTCGGCGGCGCCCACCGCGGCACCGGACCCGGCCGCCCCGACGGTGCACCCGGCCGGCCGCACCCGGTGGGTGGCGACCCTGTCGCGGCTCGACCAGCAGCGGTCCCGGGCGTTCGCCGCCGGGGAGCCGGCCCGGCTCCGGGAGGTCTACGCGCCCGCGTCGCCCGCCTTCTCCCGCGACGCCGGGGTCCTCGGCCGGCTGGCCGACGCCGGCCTGCGGGCGCGGGGGCTCCGGCTGACCGCCACCCGCGTCGAGGTCACGGCCAGGTCAGGGGCGCGGATCCGGCTCGCCGTGTCCGACGTGATGCCGCCGTACCGCCTCGTGGACGCGGCCGGCACCGTGGTCGAGCGGCGCTCCGGACGCGGGCTGCGTTCGTGGACCGTCGTCCTGACCCGCGTGGGCCGGCAGTGGCGGGTCTACGACGTGGCGCGGGGGTGAGCCTGCGCGAGCGCCGCGCGCAGCGCCGGCTCGAAGGCGGTGTGGGTGAAGGTGAACCCGGCGTCGAGCAGTCGGCGGGGGACCACCCGCTGGCCGTGGAGCAGGTCGTCGCCGAACTCGCGGAACACCAGCCGCAGCCCGAACCCGGGGGCCCGGAGGAGGGCGGGCCGGTGCAGCACCCGGCTCATCGCGGAGGTCAGGTCGGCATTGGTGAGCGGCTCTGGCGACGTGACGTTGACCGCACCGTCGATCCCGGCGTGCTCGCCGAGGAACCGCACGGCGCGCACGTAGTCCGTCAGTGCCACCCACGAGAACCACTGGTCGCCCGACCCCAGTCGGCCGCCCAGGCCGAACCGGAACAGCGGCAGCAGACGCCTCCCGAACGCGCCGCCCTTCGCCGAGACGACGACCCCGGTGCGCATCGTGACGACCCGGGCGCCGCTCTCGGCAGCGGGCGCGGTCGTCTCCTCCCAGCGGCGCGCGACCTCGGCGAGATAGGTGTCCCCGGCAGGTGACGACTCGTCCAGGACCTGGTCGCCCGGGTTGCCGTAGTAGGCGATGCCGGACATCGAGAGCAGGGTCGCGACGCCGTGGTCGGCGACGGCCCGGGCGATGGTGGTGGTCCCGTCGACCCGGCTGTCGAGGACGGCGCGCCGGTGGCTGGGCGTCCAGGGCTGGTCGCCGATGCCGGCACCGGCCAGGTGGACCACCAGGTCGGCCCCGCGCAGGGCGCCCGCGTCGACCGTGCCACCGACCGGGTCCCACCGGGCCTGGTCGGGCGCGGAGGGCGGTCGGCGGACCAGGCGGAGGACCTCGTGCCCGTCGCTGCGGAACGAGGACGCGAGGGCAGGACCGAGCAGTCCGGACGCGCCGGTGAGGACGACCTTCACGACCCCTCTTCTCCCCGGGGGGCCCCGGCCGATGCGCTCACGGTCGGGGCCATCGGACTAGAGGCCGAGGTCGGACTCGAAGGACCCCTCCTCGAGGCGGGCCTTGACCGTGGTGAGGAACCGGGCCGCGTCGGCCCCGTCGACGATCCGGTGGTCGTAGGACAGCGCGAGGTAGCACATCGAGCGGATCGCGATGGTCTCGCCGAGGTCGGGGTCGTCCACGACCACGGCGCGCTTCACCACGGCCCCGGTGCCGAGGATGCCGACCTGGGGCTGGTTGATGATCGGGGTGTCGAACAGGGCTCCGCGGCTGCCGGTGTTGGTCAGCGTGAAGGTGCCGCCGCCCAGCTCGTCCGGGGTGATCTTGTTGTTGCGGGTCCGCTCGGCCAGGTCGGCGATCTTGCGCGACATCCCGGCGATGTTGAGGTCACCCGCGTCCCGGACCACCGGGACGAGCAGGCCACGCTCGGTGTCGACGGCGACGCCCAGGTGCTCGGCGCCGTGGTAGGTGATCTCGCCCTTCTCCGTGTCGATGCTCGCGTTCACGACCGGGTGGGCCTTGAGGGCCTCGACGGTGGCCTTCGCGAGGAACGGCAGGAACGAGAGCTTCACGCCCTCGCGCGCCTCGAAGTCCGCCTTGGCGCGGGTCCGCAGCCGCGCCACCCTGGTGAGGTCGACCTCGACGACCGTCGTGAGCTGGGCCGAGACCTGCAGCGACTCGACCATCCGCGCGGCGATCACCTTGCGCAGCCGCGACATCTTCTCGGTGGTGCCGCGCAGCGGCGAGGCGGCCGCGGCCGGCTGGGCCGCCGACCCTGACGATGCCGCCGACCCTGACGATGCTGACGCCGCCGGCTGCTGCGCCGGTGCCTTCGCGGCCTCGGCGGCGGCCAGCACGTCCTGCTTGCGGATGCGTCCGCCGACACCCGTCCCGCGCAGGGACGCGAGGTCGACGCTGTGCTCCGCGGCCAGCTTGCGGACCAGGGGAGTCACGTAGGCCGGGTCGCCGCCGGTCTCGGAACCGCCGGACTGCCCCTGCGGAGCCTGCTGCTCGGACGCCTGGGCGGGCGCCTGCTGCTGGGCGGGCGCCTGCTGGGGGGCCGACTGCTGGGGGAGGGGGCCGAGATGAGCGAGGCGGTGGGCTCCTTCGTGTCCTGGCCCTGCTGCGCGTCCTGCCGCTGCCCCTCCGGCTCGTCCTGCTGCTGCTCGGCGGGCTGCTCGGTCTCAGCCGGCTGCTCCTGCTGGGCCGCGTCGTCGGCGCCGTCGCTGCTGCCGCTGTCACCTGCGCCGTCGCTGCCGCCGCCGATGACGGCGAGCTCGGCGCCGACCGCGACGGTCTCGTCCTCGGCGACGACGATCTTGGTGAGCACGCCGGAGGCGGGGGACGGGATCTCGGTGTCGACCTTGTCGGTGGAGACCTCGAGCAGCGGCTCGTCGGTCTGGACCTGGTCGCCCTCCTGCTTGAGCCAGCGGGTGACGGTGCCCTCGGTCACGCTCTCGCCCAGGGCCGGCATGGTCACCGAGGTGCCGCCGCCGCTGCCACCGCCGGACTGGGGTGTCTGATCCTCCTGCCCGGCCTGCTGCTGCCCCTCCTGCTCGTCCTGCTGCTGCTCGGCGGGCTGCTGATCCTCCTGCTCGTCCTGCTGCTGCTCGGCGGGCTGCTCGGTCTCAGCCGGCTGCTCCTGCTGGGCCGCGTCGTCGGCGCCGTCGCTGCTGCCGCTGTCACCTGCGCCGTCGCTGTCGCCGCCGATGACGGCGAGCTCGGCGCCGACCGCGACGGTCTCGTCCTCGGCGACGACGATCTTGGTGAGCACGCCGGAGGCGGGGGACGGGATCTCGGTGTCGACCTTGTCGGTGGAGACCTCGAGCAGCGGCTCGTCGGCCTGGACCTGGTCGCCCTCCTGCTTGAGCCAGCGGGTGACGGTGCCCTCGCTCACGCTCTCGCCCAGGGCCGGCATGGTGACGGAGGTCGGCATCGGCTCTCGTGCTCCTTCGTGTCGGGCGTTGCTGGCGGTGCTGCGGTGCTGCGGTCGTGCCCTCAGCCGTGCGCGTGCAACGGCTTGCCGGCCAGGGCGAGGTGGGCCTCGCCGACGGCCTCGGTCTGGGTCGGGTGGGCGTGCACGAGCTGGGCGACGTCGTCGGGGTGTGCCTCCCAGCCGTAGATGAGCTGGGCCTCCCCGATGAGCTCACCGACGCGGGCACCGACCATGTGGACGCCGACGACCGGGCCGTCCTTCTCCCGGACGAGCTTCACGAAGCCGGCGGTCCGCAGGATCTGGCTCTTGCCGTTGCCGGCGAGGTCGTAGGTCAGGGTCTCGACACGATCGTCGCCGTAGGTCTCACGGGCCTTCGCCTCGGTGAGACCGACGGAGGCCACCTCGGGGTCGGAATAGGTCACCCGCGGCACGCCGTCGTAGTCGATCGGGGCGGGGTCGAGCCCGGCCAACCGCTCGGCGACCATGATGCCCTCGGCGAAGCCGACGTGGGCCAGCTGCAGCGTCGGGACCAGGTCGCCGACCGCGGAGATCGTCGGGATGTTGGTGCGGCAGCGGTCGTCGACAGTGACGAAGCCGCGCTCCATCTCGAGCCCGACCTGCTCGTAGCCGAGCTCCTGGGACACCGGTCCGCGGCCCACGGCGACCAGCAGGAGGTCGGCGTCGATCGTGCTGCCGTCCTCGAGGGAGACCTTGACGCCCTTCTCGGTGCGCTCGACGCCGGCGAAGCGGGCGCCCAGCTGGTAGGAGATCCCCCGCTTGCGGAAGGCGCGCTCCAGGGCCTTGGAGGACTGCTCGTCCTCGAGCGGCACCAGGTGCGGGAGCGCCTCGACGATGGTCACGTCCGCACCGAACGAGCGCCACACGCTCGCGAACTCGCAACCGATCACCCCGCCCCCGAGCACGACCACCGAGGCGGGGACCGAGTCCAGGCTCAGGGCGTGGTCGCTGCTCAGCACCAGGCTGCCGTCCATCTCGAGCCCGGGCAGGCTGCGCGGCCGGGACCCGGTGGCCAGGACGACGTGCCGGCCCTCGTAGCGCGTGCCGTCGACCTCGACCGTCGTCGGCCCGGCGAGTCGGCCGATGCCCTGCACGTAGGTGATCTTCCGGCTCTTCACCAGACCCTGGAGGCCTTTGTGCAGGCGGGCGACCACCCCGTCCTTGTAGGCGTTGACGGCCGGCATGTCGATGCCCTCGAAGGTGGACCGGACACCGAACTGCTCGCTGTCACGCGACGCATCGGCCACCTCGGCAGCGTGCAGCAGTGCCTTGGTCGGGATGCAGCCGCGGTGCAGGCAGGTGCCGCCCAGCTCGCCCTGCTCGACCAGCGCCACCGACAGTCCCAGCTGCGCGGCGCGCAGCGCGCAGGCGTAGCCGCCGCTGCCCCCACCCAGGATCACGACGTCGTGGACGTCAGGGGTGGTGGGGCTGCCGGCGCCGTTGCCGGTCGGGTCCGCCACGGAGCACTCCTCGCGTCGAGCGGTCGAGTCGGGTCCGGCTGACCCGACTCGACGTCATCCTGTCACCGGGAGCGTGCTCCGGGGCAAGCGGGTCGACGCGGGATGCGGCCGGACCTCCGGCCCGTGCCCTACCGTTGCGGGGACGAAACGACGGCGGACCGCACCCCCGAGGGGCGCTGCCGTCCCGGCGGCCGGCAGGAGGGCGCGTGGGGCTGTTCCGCAGGCGCACGCGCCCCGGGGTCGTCCGGCAGGCGGCGAGCGCCGACACCGACCACCTGACGGCCTTCGCCCGCACCCACACGGGGGTCGAGGCGTTCATCGAGCCGCCGACCACCGTGTCGACCACCACCGTGGTGTTCGTCGCGAGCACCGGGGAGTGGACCCGCCGGCGGGTCCGCGACGCCCGCGCGGCGCACGAGCTGGCGAACAAGCTCGCCATCCCGTCCTACGACGCAGCGGTCGTGGGGTACCCGCAGCGGATGCGGGAGTGGAACGCGCGACGCAGTGCCGGCGGCAGCGGGAGCGCCTCGGGCTGACCCCGGCAGGCGCCCCGCGATGTCAGCGCGACTTCTTGGCGTGGCCCCCGCCGCGACCGGCGGTGCGCTCCTCGCGCTTGGCCGTGCCGGCCGAGCCCTTCTCCTCGCGCTTGGCCGTGGCGCCCGAGCCCTTCGACTCGCGCTTCGCGGCCTTGGCGGCCGCCTTCGCCTCGCGCTTGGCCGCCTTGGCGGCCGCCTTCGCCTCGCGCTTCGCGGCCTTGGCGGCCGCCTTCGCCTCGCGCTTGGCCGCCTTCGCGGCCGCCTTGTCAGCCGTCTCGGCGTCGTCCGAGGCGGTGACGCCCTTGCCGCACGCCGAGTGGGCTGCCTCGCTCACCAGCGCGCCGTGCCCCGCCAGGCCCTTGGTCGCGTGCGCCACGAAGGACACGTACTGGCCGTGCGACGTGGCCGCCGCGCAGGCGGCTGCGATCGCGGCGGCGACATCGGGTGCCAGCGTGCTGGCCGGCGCGTCGGCGACGGGCGCGACGGTCTCTGCCTCGTGGTCGGCGTCCTCGGCGTCCTCGGCGTCGTCTGAGTCGTCTGAGTCGCCTGAGTCGTCTGAGTCGTCGGCGTCGTCTGCCTCGTCCGCGTCGTCGGCGTCGTCTGCGTCGTCCGCGTCGTCTGCCTGGACCTGGACGGCGGGCGCCGGGTCGACCGTCGGGGTGGTGTCGGCGACGGTGACGACGGTGGCAGCGGCGCCGCCCGCCCCCAGCATGACGGCGGCCAGCCCGACCGTGGCGACCCGCAGGTTGCGGGTGAGGGCGAGGGCGAGACGGCTGAGCACGGGGTGCCTCCAGGCGGTGGGGCGGTCGTCAGGAGCGGTGGACGCGCCGGTCCTCCCGGCTCGCACCCGTTCCATCGCTGGCGGTGACCATCCCGTTACGAATGGTCACCACCCCGTTCGCCCGCCCGGGTGAGCCGTGCACCGCACCCGAGCGTGAGGAGCCCGATCAGGCGGTCGGGACCCCGTCCGTGGCCAGGCCCTCGGCGAAGCGCACCAGCGTGCGGACGGCGTGGCCGGTCCCGCCCTTGACCGTGTAACCGTGCGGTGCGCCGTCGTTGTAGGCCGGGCCGGCGATGTCGAGGTGGACCCAGGGGATCCCCTCACCCACGAACTCCTTGAGGAACAGCCCGGCGACCAGCATGCCGCCGTACTTGTCGCCCATGTTCGCGATGTCGGCCACCGTGGACTCCATGGACGCCCGCAGCTCGACCGGGAGCGGCATGGCCCACATCTGCTCGCCCGCGTCCTTCGCCGCGGCGACGATGGCGTCCCGCACGGCGTCGTCGTTGCCCATCGCCGCCGACGTGCGGGCACCGAGAGCGACCAGCTGCGCCCCGGTGAGGGTGGCCACGTCGACCAGGACGTCGGGCTTGTCCTCGCAGGCCCGCACGATGCCGTCCGCGAGGACCAGTCGGCCCTCGGCGTCGGTGTTGAGGACCTCGACGGTCGTGCCGCCGTAGATCGTGAGCACGTCGGAGGGCCGCTGCGCCGTGCCCGAGGGCATGTTCTCGGCCATCGGGGCGTACGCCGTGACGTTGACGGGCAGGCCGAGCCGGGCGATCGCCGTGATGGCGGCGATGACTGCGGCGGCGCCGCCCATGTCGGACTTCATCCACTCCATCGCCGCGGACGGCTTGAGCGAGAGACCGCCGGAGTCGAAGGTGATGCCCTTCCCGACGAGAGCCAGGTGCGGCGCTCCGCGCCGCCCCTTGTAGCTGAGCCGGACCAGCCGCGGGGGCCGCGACGAGCCCTGGCCCACGCCGAGGATCCCGCCGAACCCGGCCTTCTTCAGGGCCTTCTCGTCCAGCACCTCGACGGTGACGCCGGCAGCCTTCGCGGTCTCCACGGCGTTGCCGGCGAAGTCGGCAGGCGGCAGGTCGGCGGGCGGGGTGTTGACCTGGTCGCGCGCCCAGTGCACCGCCTCGACCACGGTGTGGGCGCGGGCCACCACGGCCTTGGCGGCCTTGTCCCGCGCGATGTCCGTGCACAGCGTGAACGCCTCGACGGCAGGCTTGTTGCGGGCGACGCTGGTGACGCGGTACGCCCGGTAGGAGTAGGCGCCGAGCAGCGCGCCCTCGGCCACGGCCGCCACCTCCTCGGGGGTCGCCGCCGGCAGGGCGAGGCCGACCGTCCCGGAGCCGGCCAGCGCACGCGCGGCGGCGCCCGCCGCCCGGCGCAGCACCTCCGCGCCGTATGCCGGTCGCTCCCCCCGCCCGGCCTTCACGGCCTTGCCCACGCACACCGCGACCACGACGGGGGCACCGGTGGCGCCCAGGGCGGACAGCTTGGTCACCTCGTTCACCATGCCGAGGTTGCCCATGGCCTCGACGGTCGCGCCGATCCGGCCCTTGAAGGCCTTGTCCACCTCCTCGCCGCCAGGCAGGACGACGAAGCCGCTCTCGCCCTTGGCGACGCCGACGACGAGTGCGTCGGCCTTGAGCGTGGCGGGCTTGCTGGTGCTGAGGGTGACGGTGGTCAAGGCTCTTCCGTCCTGCTGGGGGGCACTGGCGGGCCGCTGGGCGGCAACGCTTCGCGAGCCTAATGCGCCCGTCCGCCGACCTGCGCGCCCGGTGGGCCGTAGCAGCCGGGGTGCCCTCGGTGCGGCGACGTCGGTGGGCTAGCGTCCGCCGGATGAGTGACCCGACGCTGCGACGGTCCCCGCTGCACGAGCGCCATGTCGGTCTGGGCGCCAAGATGGCTGACTTCGGCGGCTGGCTGATGCCCATCGAGTACACGTCGGCCGGCGGCGGCGTGGTCAGCGAGCACACGGCGGTCCGGGAGTCCGTCGGCATCTTCGACGTGAGCCACCTCGGCAAGGCCGTCGTCCGCGGTCCGGGCGCCGCCGCCCACGTCAACGCGACCCTGACCAACGACCTCGACCGGGTCGGCCCGGGCAAGGCGCAGTACACGCTGTGCTGCGACGACGCGACCGGCGGCGTGGTCGACGACCTGATCGCCTACTACCGCTCGCCGGAGGAGGTCTTCCTGGTCCCCAACGCGGCGAACACCGCCGAGGTGGTGCGCCGGCTGGCCGCGGGAGCGTCCGACGGCCTCGAGGTCCTCGACCAGCACGAGGACTACGGCGTGCTCGCCGTCCAGGGGCCGCACAGCGACGAGACGCTCGAGGCGGTGGGGCTGCCGTCCGGGCACGGGTACATGTCGTTCGTCGACGCCGAGTGGCAGGGCCGCCCGGTCGTGGTGTGCCGCACCGGCTACACGGGGGAGCGCGGCTACGAGCTGCTGCCCCGCTGGGACGACACCGCCGCCCTGTGGGACGCCCTGCTCGAGGCCGGTGCCGCGCACGGCATCCGCCCGGCCGGTCTCGGGGCGCGCGACACGCTGCGCACGGAGATGGGCTACCCCCTGCACGGCCAGGACCTGTCGCCCGAGATCACGCCGGTCCAGGCCAGGTGCGGCTGGGCCGTGGGCTGGACCAAGCCCGCCTTCTGGGGACGCACCGTGCTCAGTGCCGAGAAGGCGGCCGGTGCCGCGCGTCTCGGCTGGGGCCTCGAGGGACTCGAGCGCGCGATCCCGCGCCCGCACATGACCGTGTCCAGGCCTTCCGGGGAGCCGCTCGGTCAGACGACCAGCGGGACGTTCTCGCCCACCCGTCGGCTGGGCATCGCGCTCGCGCTGCTCGACCGGTCGGTCGCGGAAGGCGACGAGGTGCTTGTCGACGTGCGCGGCCGGCCCGCCCGGTTCCGGGTCGTGAAGCCGCCGTTCGTCACGCCCTCCACCTCGTCGTGAGGGAGCGCCGGGTCCTGCTGCTCGGGATGATGGGCGCCGGCAAGACCTCGGTCGGTCGCGCGCTGCAGGCCCGGACCGGCTGGCCGTACCGCGACAACGACGAGGCGGTGGCGATGCTGACGGGTCTGGCGACCCGCGTGCTGCACGAGCAGCGTGGCACCGAGGCCCTGCGGGCCGCCGAGTCGCAGGTCCTGCAGGACGCGCTGACCGCGCCGCCGCCGTTCGTCGCGGGCGTGGCGGGCGGCGTCGTCGAGTCGGCCGCCGACCGCGACGCGCTGCGCGGTGCGGCCGCCTTCGTGGTCTATCTGCACACCCCGGTCGACGAGCTGGTGCGGCGGGTCGGCGACGGTGGCGGCCGGCCGTTCCTGCGGCCCGACCCGGAGACCGCGCTGCGCCGCCTGTACGCCGGTCGCGAGCCGCACTACCGCGCTGTGGCGGACCTCGTCGTCGACACGACGCAGGGCGACGCCGACGCGCATGCCGACCTCGTCGTGCGCGCTCTCGCGGACTGACGCCGGGTCAGGACGACACGGCGGCGCGCAGGACGGGCACGGCGAGCAGCGCGGACGTGCCGTCGTCGCCGCGCAGGCCCAGGTCGAGGACCGGCTCGAGGTCGAGGCGGGCCAGCGCGAGCCGGTGCGCGGGGTCCGGCGACAGGCCACCGGGAAGCCACCAGCCGGACGCGCGGAACGACATCCGGGCGGCGACCAGCGCGGCCGCCGCCGACACCGGGCCGTCCAGGACGACCGGGGTCCGCCGGGCCGCCGCCTGCAGCAGCAGCCCGGTGGCGAACGCGAGGTCGGCGCCGGCGACGGCGGCGAGCAGCGCGGGGTGGTCGCCGCGCACCGGCCGGCCGCGCCGCATCGCGTCCCGGACCGTGGCGCAGGCCAGCATCCAGGCGGCGTCGGGCTGACCGGTCGGCGTCACCAGCGACGCGTCGGAGCGGGTGAGCAGGCCGACGAGGCTCGCCCCGGGCAGCGCGAGGTCAGCCGCCGGCAGGGCGAGCAGCAGCAGGTCGGTGCCGGAGTCGGCCTCGGCGTCGGCGGCCGCGGCGCCGGCCAGCAGGGCGGCGAGCGCCTCCTCGGGCGCGCAGGCGTCGGCGGTCCCGACGTCGGCGACCGGGCCCAGGCGGTCCCGCCGGTGCACCGCCACCCCGGTGTCGGCGGCCACGGCAGCGGTCCGCGCGGGGAGCTCGTCGGCGAGCACGAGCAGCCGCGGCCGGACCGGAGCGGCCGGGTCGGGCCGGCCCTGGACGCCGGCCAGCCACTCCACCAGCGCGTCGAGGCGGCCCGCGCCCGGCCCGGACGCCTCGCGGACCGCCGCCCTGGCGCCGTCGTCGGGTCGCTCGACGACCGCGGCGAGCTCGTCCGGGGTGGTCACGTGCGCGCGGCGTCCAGCACGGACTGGAGCCGGGCGCGCAGCGTCTCGGGAGTGACGCCCGCGGTGCGGAGGAGGAAGACCTCGCGGTCCTCGTGCAGGGCGTCGCGGACCCCGTCGACGGCCCGGAAGCGCTCGACCAGGGAGTCGAAGACGGCGCGGCCTAGCGCGTCCTCGGCCCATTCGGGGATGCTGGCCTGCAGGTCCCACTCCGGGTGCGACACGGCAGTCACCTCGACGTCGAGCGGCTCGTCCCGGGCCGGCGGCTGCTCGCGCGGGGCCGCGGCCAGGTTCGCCCGCACGGCACGCTCCAGCTTCTTGGCCGCGGGGTCGGCGGCGACGCGACGCACCGCCTGGATCACCAGGTGCCACGGCGGCGCCATCCGGTTCGTCAGCACCGGCTGCCGGGCGAAGGCGCTGCGCGGGTCCTCGTCGAGCTCCCAGCCCGCCCCTGTCGTCCCGGTCATCAGGGCCGCGACGTACGCCGCGAGGCCCTCCACGAGCGCAGCGCCGCGGTCGGTCCAGCCCAGCTCCGCGCGCCGGGGCACGAACCAGTCCGGGGGCTCCGGCTCCGGACCGGCCTCGTGCACCCGGCCGACGACGTGGTCGAGCAGCGGGTCCAGCGACGCCGGGGACCCGTCGGTCGCCGGCCCGCCCGCCGCAGCGACCTCGTCGCGGAACCAGGCGAGCCGCCGGTCCAGGCGCGCGGTGAACGCCGCGAAGAGCGCGCGGGCGTCCTCGGCCGAGGGCGGCTCGGTGAGGGTCCCGTACAGCGTCATCCGGGCATCATGGCAGCCAGATCTTCACCGCGATGCCGCGCATCCGGAGCTCGTCGAGCAGGGCGGGGTCGGGCCCCAGCCGGTTGCTGCGGCCGCTCGGGAAGAAGTTCCAGGTGATGGACTCCACGACGCCGCGGTCGAGCAGGTCCTCGTCCTTGGTGATCTGCACGAGCATGCGGTCGTCCAGCCGCCCGTCGCCTGTCTTGACCTCGTCCAGCCTCCTCAGGCCGTCGCTGGCCGAGTCGGCGATGCGGAACTTCCCGACGCCCTCGATGAGGGTGTCGAAACGCTTCGACACCCCACCCTTCAGGGTGCGGACGAAGTCCTCGGCCTCCCGTCCCCAGTAGCCGCGGGGCGTCAGGGCGTCGTCGAACCAGCGCCCGACGCTGGCGACCTCGTCGGCCCGCTGCACGACGAGCGCGAGGGCGTCGAGGTCCTGGCCGCTGGCCGCGAGCCGGATCATGTCGGTGTCCGAGACGTTCTTGTTGGACAGCACGTCGTAGGACGCCTGCTTGAAGCCCTTGACGAGCGGCACGAAGACCTTCTCGGCGGCTGGCGTGTCGTCGGCGGCCTTGGCGACGAACGCGACGATCTCGTCGGACTTCTTGCCGAAGTCCACGGCGCGGGCCAGCCACTTCCCGACGTCCTTCACGATGCCCGGGATGTCACCGGCGACCGGGACGAAGAAGCCCAGGGCCCCGGCAGCGATCTCGAAGATGGCCCAGCCGTACTCACCGCTCATTGCCGCGCCGATCGCGTCGCGCACGGCGACCGCGATGTCGACGAACGGGATCAGCCCCAGCAGCACCATGCCGAAGACGTACTCCGGCAGGTCGGTGAGGAACGGCTGGAACTTCGTCAGCTCGTCGCAGCGGATCAGCGGCAGGCTGCAGGCGCCGATGCCGTGCACGGTCGTCGCCAGGAAGGGCGGACCGAACCGCGGGTAGGCGATGGCGACCGCCACCTCGACGTCATGGTCGGCCAGCCAGTAGCCGAGCTCGCCGAGCAGGGCGCCGGCGGCGAAGGCCCGCGTCCGGTCGGCCAGGGACGGGTCGTAGGTGAAGGGGTCCGTACGCCCTCCGAGCTCCTCGCCGTCGTCGTACTGGTCACCGTCCGGGTTCGGGTTAGCGACGTCCATCGCCGAGACGTACTCGACGCCGTCACTGGCCCCGTCGTCGTCCATGTCCGGGTCGACGGCGTCCATCGTGAGGTCGAGCTCTTCGGGGTCGGACAGGCCGTCGCTGTCGGTGTCGACCGCGTGCGGGCTGCTGAGGAGCTTGTAGAACATCGTCGGGTAGGGCTTGTCCCAGCCACGTTCCAGGACGACCTCGTCCCCGTCGAGGAGGCCGTCGCCGTCGGTGTCCGGGTCGCGCGGGTCGGTGTAGACCGTGATGCCGGTGCCGAGGACGATCCCGGTCAGCTCGTGGCGGTCGTCCAGCCCGTCCTCGTCGAGGTCCTGACCCTCGCCGATGTCCCCCCCGATCCGGTCGAAGACGTCGGGCAGGTCCTCGGCCGTGGCGACCGGGAAGTACCGGCCCCCGGTGGCGGAGGCGATCCCCCCGAGCAGGCCCGCGTCGACGTAGCTGCCGAGCCCGATCGTGAAGATGGTGATGTCGTTGTCGACCGCCTGCTGGGTGAGCGACGGGTCGTAGTAGCCCTCCCCGTCGGTGAGCAGGATCTGCACCTTGAAGCGGTCGGCGGAGCCGCGGGTGATGAGCTCCTGGTTCGCGAGGTCGACCCCGGCGGCGATGTTGGTCCCACCGCTGTCGTCGATGGCGTCGATCGCCGCCTTGGCGAGTGCGAAGTCGGTCGTCAGGGGCTGGGCGAGGTAGCCCCACGAGTCGAAGTCGACGACTCCGGCCCGGTCGCCGTCGATGAGGCCGTCGACGAAGCGCTTGGCGGCGGTCCGGCGCAGGCCCTGGGGGTCGTTCCAGGACATCGAGCCGGACGAGTCGAGGGTGAGCATCACGTCGACGAGGCGGTCGTCCCCGCCGCCACCGCCGCCACCCGCTGCCGGGTCCCAGAGGTCGAACACCGTGTTCCAGTCCGGCAGGTAGAAGAGCACGAACGTGGTGAAGTGGGTGCTCGTCGCGGTGGCCCTGCCGTCGTGCACGGTCGTGGGCATCGGGACAAGCGAGCCGGCCTCCTCGTCGTACCAGCCGACGGCGAGACCGTCGAGGTCGCCGCCCGGCACGTCGGCCGGGTCGAAGCGGAAGGTGACCTCCGCGCTGCTGAAGTCCTTGTCCGTGGTGAGGTCGACGGCCTCGGACAGGCGTCCCGGCATCTCCTCGAACAGCAGCGAGTCCGTCTCGTCGGCGAAGCGCACCGTCTCGGCCACGTCCCCGGTGCCCGTCATCGCCACCGAGACACCGGTGGCGCTGTCAGAGGCACGGCTGGTGTAGGTCTCGTCGCCGTCGAGGACGCCGTCGTCGTCGCTGTCCTTGTCCCGGGGGTCGGTGCCGAGGCGCTTCTCGCTGTCGTCGGCCAGCCGGTCGTCGTCGGTGTCGGCGAGCAGCGGGTCGCTGCCGAAGGCGACCTCGGCGCCGTCCTCGAGGTCGTCCCCGTCGGTGTCGGGGTCGATCGGGTCGGTGCCGCGGCGGAGCTCCTCGGCGGTGCCGAGCCCGTCGCGGTCGGTGTCGACGTCCTTGTCGTTCGTCCCTGCGTACGTCGTGGTGGACCGCGGGTCGGTCATCGTCGTCAGGAGCTCGACGGCGTCCGTGAGGCCGTCGCCGTCGGTGTCCGCGCGCGCCGGGTCGGTGCCGGCGGAGACCTCGCGGTCGTTCGGGACGAGGTCGTGGTCGGTGTCGTTCACGCGCCAGAAGTCGGTCACCGCGCCGTGCACCAGCAGCCATGCGTCCCGGGCGTGGCCGAGGGCGTTGACGTAGTCGCGCGACGACTGCCCGTCGCGCGCCTTCCGGTACTCCGCCATGAACGCGTCGACGACCTCGGCCCGCGTCAGGCGCCGGCCGTCGCGAACGGTGGGTGTGGGGTCCTCGATCGGCAGCCCGAGGAACGCGTCCAGCTCGCGTGCCGCGGCGATGCGGTCGGCCTCGAGCAGGCCCGAGCCGATCGTGACCCAGGCCTGGGCGCTGTCCTGGCCACCCATCGTCTTCACCGTCCGGACGAGGGCGATGTCGTGGTCGAAGGTCGCCCGGTCCAGCACGACGTCACCGCGGACGTGCTCGACCGCGGCGCGGCCGTGCCCGTCGGCGTCGCGCAGGGGCTGGGCGCTCTGCTTCGACGGCGGTGCCGCCGCCAGCCCGGAGAGGAAGGTCAGCGCATCGAGCCGGGCGTCCACACCCTGGGTCGCGGTGAGCCCCGAGGTCAGGTCGGGCGGGGTGTCGGCCGCGGCGGCCGGCACGAACCCCTGCAGCCCGGTGGCCGCCATGGCCACCGACACCGCCAGGGGGACCAGCGTTCGCGCGAGCCGCCTCCCCCCCGAGCTCCTCGGACGTGCAGGCGTGTGCGACGCGACCGGCATGGCTTCCCCCTCGTGATCCACTGCGGTGCGCCGGAACGTAGTGGATCAACGACGAGGTGGCACGACCCCGACGGGGGATCCCTCCTGAAGATCATCCGTTCGGCCCATGGCTGCCGCAGTGGTGGCCGGCGGGTCGAACTCGGCCACGGCGTCGAACTCCGCGCGGCGTGCCGCCCGGCGCAGGGCGAGCAGCACCGGCCGGGCCGTGACCGCGACGAGCGCGGCCGTCGTCAGTGCCCGCGGCAGGTCGAAGCCCAGCGACGTGACGAGCGTGAACGCCACGAACCGGCCCAGGTTCTCGCCGAGCGGAGCGCCCGCGACGAAGGACAGCCCGCTGTCGAGGCCGGCGGTGAAGGGCCACAGCCAGAGGTTCATCAGCACCCCGTAGGCGAGCCCGGCCGCGGCGGCGTACACGGTGACCAGGACGACCTCGACCCTCCCGGTGGCCCGGGGCAGGCAGCCGGCGAGGAAGCCGACCCACCCGGCGGCCAGCATCTGGAACGGCAGCCAGGGCCCGACCCCCGCGGTGAGGAGCGCAGAGGCGAACAGGGTCACCGCGCCGAGCACCAGTCCGAAGCCGCGCCCGAGCGCCCGGCCGGCGAGCACGAGCAGGAAGAACACGGGCTCGAAGCCGGCGACCCCACCGCCGAGCGGCCGCAGGGCCGCGCCGACCGCGGCGAGCACACCGAGCACCGCCACCGACTTGGCGTCCATGCCGCCGTCCGCGATCGCGGCCAGCACCACCGCGAGCAGCAGCGGCAGCAGGAGGACGAACAGCCACGGCGCGTCGGCCCGCCCGGCCAATGTCGAGCCGGGCTGCACGAACAGCGGCCAGCAGAACGCGAGCAGCCCGACCAGGCTGACCAGGGTCAGCGCGGCCGCCGCCCGTGGGCGCACCCGGACCGCACGAGCTGCCTGGGCGGCGCGCACGTCAGCCGGCCCGCAGCGAGTCGGCGACCTCGGCCACGGTGAGCCAGGGCAGCGGTGCCAGCACCTTGGCGACCTGCGGCGCGAAGGCGGGGGAGGAGACCACGACCTGGCGCGAGGGGCCGTCGCCGACCACCTCGCCGTCGGCGAGGACGACGGTCCGGTCGGTGACCGACGCGGCCAGCTCGACGTCGTGGGTGGCGAGGACCACGGCGTGGCCGGCTGCGGACAGCTCGCGCAGGACCTCGACCAGGACCGCCTTGCCGGGGTAGTCCAGGCCGCGGGTCGGCTCGTCGAGCAGGACCACGGGTGGCCGGCCGGCGAGGACCACGGCCAGGGCGAGGGCCAGGCGCTGCCCCTCGGACAGGTCGCGGGGGTGCATGCCCGGGTCCACCGGTCCGAGCAGCCGGGTGAGGATCCCGAAGGCGCTGCCCCCGTCGGCGCCGGCGTCACGGTCCGCCTGCGCGCACTCGCCCTCGACGGTGTCGGCGTACAGCAGGTCACCGGGCTCCTGCGGCACCAGGCCGACCCGGCGGACCAGGTCCCGCGCTGCCAGCCCGGCCGGGTCCGCCCCGACGACGCGGACGGTGCCGCTGGCCGGGGTGTGCAGCCCCACCAGCGCGGAGAGCAGGGTCGACTTGCCGGCGCCGTTGCGGCCCATCAGCGCCACCACCTCGCCGGTCCGGAGCGTGAGGTCGACGCCCCGCAGGGCCGGCCGACCGGCCGCTCCCGGGTAGCGGACGACGACGTCGCGCGCCTCGGCGACGACCGCACCGGTCGTCGGCGTCGGCACCGGCGGCGGCGGGAGGGCGCCCAGCCGCGCGGTGAGCGCCCCGGCGCGGCGTCGCGCGTCGCGGACCGACAGGGGGAGGGGCGACCAGCCGGCCAGCCGGCCGAGCTCCACGACCGGCGGGGCGACGGGGGCGGTGCGCAGCACCTCGGCGGGGTCGCCCACCACGACCGGCAGCCCGCCGCCGGGCACGAGCACGATGCGGTCGGCGTACTGCACCACCCGCTCCAGCCGGTGCTCGGCCATCAGCACGGTGATGCCCAGGTCGTGCACCAGCCGCTGCAGCAGGGCGAGGACGTCCTCGGCAGCCCCGGGGTCCAGCGCCGAGGTCGGCTCGTCGAGGACGAGCACCCGCGGGTGCGGCGTCAGGACCGAGCCGATCGCCACCCGCTGCTGCTGTCCGGCGGAGAGCGAGACCAGGGGCCGGGACCGCTCGGCGGCCATCCCGAGCACGTCGAGCGTGTCCTCGACCCGCCGTCGCATGACCTCGGCCGGCACGCCGAGCGACTCCATGCCGTAGGCCAGCTCCTCCTCGACCGTGTCGGTGACGAAGCCGGCGAGGGGGTCCTGGCCCACGTAGCCGACCACGTCGGCGAGGTCTCGGGGCCGGTGCTCGCGGGTGTCGCGCCCCGCGACGGTGACCCGCCCGGTGAGCAGCCCGCCGGTGAAGTGCGGGACGAGCCCGTTCACCGCGCGCAGCAGCGTGGACTTGCCGGACCCCGTCCGGCCGACCACCAGCGCCAGCTCACCGGCGGGCACGTGCAGGTCGACGCCGGAGAGCACCGAGGTCTCGCTGCCGGTGTAGCGGACGCCGACCTGCTCGAAGCGGATCATGCCGGCACCGCGACCGCGACCGGCTCGGCGGCCTCGACCGGCGCCGCCGGCTCGTCGTCGGGGGACGGCGCCAGCCAGGCCGGGACCAGCGCGCCCAGAAGCCCGAGGACGGGCAGGAGGGGGAGCCCGGGGACCACCAGGGGCGAGGTCGAGGGTGCGGTCGCCGCCGGGTCCAGCCCCGCAGCGACGAGCATCGCGGCGGCGGCGGTGATCCCGCTCGCCGAGACACCCCAGGCGAGCACGCCCCAGGGGTCCGGCCGGTAGCGGGACCGGCAGGAACGCCGTCCGCCGAGCGCGAGCCCGGCCACGGCGACCGACGCGCCGCCCGCGAGCAGCGGCAGGCCCAGCGCGACGGGGCTCCCGGCGTCCAGCAGGCCGTACAGGCCGGTGCAGACGCCGAGCAGGCCGGCCAGCGTGAGGGCACCGGACCGGCGGTGCAGGCCCGGACCGGACGCGCCGCGGCCGAAGCCGCGGGAGTCCATCGCGGCCGCCAGGTCGACCGAACGCTCCAGCGCGCCCTCGAGCACCGGCATCGCGACCCCGCGGAGGCCGCGCAGCCCGGTGTGCGCCCGGCCGCGCAGGCGGCGGGCGGCGCGGACCCGGGCGACGCCCTCGACCAGCTGCGGGGTGAAGCTCAGGGCGACGACGACGGCCACCCCGACCTCGTACAGCGCGCCCGGCACCGCGCGCAGCAGCCGGCGCGGGTTGGCCAGGGCGTTGGCCGCGCCGACGCAGGCCAGCATGGTGGCCAGCTGCAGGCCGGCGTACACGGCGCCGAGCAGGCCCTCGAGGGTGACGTCACCGCCGAGCCGCACACCCGCGGCCCAGTCCGGCAGGGTCGCCTCGGGCAGGTGGACCAGCACCGAGCCGGGCACGGGTGCCCCGACGACCGCCGCGAAGACCACCCGGATCGCGACGACCACGAGCCCCATGCGCAGGTAGAAGCCGTAGGCGCGGGCCCACGGTGCCCGGGTCCGGCGGGCCGCCACGACGTAGCCGGCGACACCGAGCAGCAGCGCGAGCAGCAGCGGGTTGGTCGTGCGGCTGGCCGCGGTGGCCAGCCCGGTCGCCCAGAGCCACCAGGCACCGGGATGCAGGGGCTGCAGCCGGCGCCGGGCGAGGGCCGCTCTCACGACGCCCTCCGCCGGGCGCGCAGCCACGCCGCGCCGGCGAGTCCGGCGACCAGCGCGGCCCCGACCGCGAGGCCGGTCCAGGGGGGCGCGCCGTCGCCGCCGCGGGACGCAGCGGGCTCGGCGCGCAGCGTCGGGTCGGTCGTCAGGGGGCCGGCCGGCGTCGTGGTGGCCGGAGGGGTCGCCGACGCGTCCGAGGGGGAGGGCTCGGGCGTGCCGGATCGTGCGGACGCGGTCGCGGCCGGCGGAGACGACGGGGATGCCGGGGACGACGGCGACCCGGCCGGTGGGCTGCCGCCGGTGGCGCTCGCGCGCCGGCTCGGACGCTGGGTCGTCGCGTCGGGCGAGGGCCGGTCCGGCGACGGGGTCCGGGTCGCGGCGGCCTGCGGGCACACGGTGGCGAAGGCGAGCCCCGGGGGCTCCCGGCGACCGCCGTCCTGCCACACCCAGGCCTCGGTGGAGCCCGGCTCCGGGTCGTGGCTGCCGGCGCCCTGGGTCGCGTACACCCATCGGCTCGAGCCCTTGGCCCGGTACCAGTAGGACCAGTACGTCTCGGTGCTGGTCGCCGAGCAGGCCGGGAACCCGTCGACCTGGCACACCAGCCCCGGCTGACGGGGGACGAAGGCATAGCTGAAGCCGGCCTTGGTCAGGGCTTCCAGCCCGTCGTCCGGGTCCCCCTTCGCGCAGCCGGTCCGGACCTCGCCGCCGGCCAGCCGGCCGTCGACGACGACCCCCACGCAGGGGGTCGTCGCCGCGGCCGCCGGTGCGCCCGTGACCACCGTCGCCAGGGCCGCGAGCAGCGCCCCCGCGCCCCCGAGCAGTGCGGGGACCAGGGCGGGCACGGGACGGACCGGACGCACCGGCGGGACCTCGGACCGGCCTGTCAGCAGGCCAGCCGCGGCAGCCGGCGGGCGGAGCCGTCGGTGCCGATGTCGGCGAGGGTCATCCGGGCGAGTGCCGGGACCGCCTGGCTGGTCGCGCGCACCGGGTCGCCGGCGCCGGCGCGGTCGTAGCGGACCATGCCCCGGGCCGCGACCTTGCCGCCGCAGCGCACCTGGAGCCGGCGCAGGAACTGCCGGGCCTCCGCGGACGCCTTGCCCCGGCCCACAGCGGTCAGCGCCTGTGCGGCCAGGGCGGTGCTGTTGGCGTTGCGGGACCCGTTGCCGCTGAACGAGCCGTTCGCGTGCTGGCGGCGCGTGAGCCACCGGCCCGCGTCGGCAGCGGCGGCCCGGGCGGCCGGGCTGCCGACCGTGCTCAGCGCCTGGACGGCGAAGCCGGTGGCGTCGACGGACCCCGTGCAGGGCACGACGTCGAAGGTCTCCGGGAAGCCGCCCGCGGGGCACTGCTGCCCGACGAGGAACGACACCGAGGCCCGCGACGCGCCCCGGCGGGTGGCCCGCTCCAGCCCGATCAGGGCCAGCGACTGGCCGATGGTGTTGCTGAAGTCGCCGAACGCGCTCTCGTCGGCGAAGCGGCCCTCCTGGGCGGCCGGGCAGGTGGCGCCGCCGCGGGCGCCGCACTCGCGGGCGAGCAGCCCCGCGACCAGGTCCCGGCGCGGGCCGGAGCCGAACGACGTCGGGTCGACGCCCTGCGCTGCTGCGACCACCACGAGCTTCGCGTACGAGCCGGCGTAGTGCTCGGCCGCGTCACCGCCGCCGGTGTAGGCCAGGACGTTGCGCTGCAGCGCGCGGGTGGCGCGCCGGGCCGCGACCCTGCCGACCTTGGCGGCGTCCAGGGCCAGGACGACGTCGGCGGTGAGGCCGTAGTCGGCGTACTGCTGGCCACCGAACGAGGTGGACACGAGGTGGTCGTCGCCGAGCTGGCGGCCGAGCCAGCCGGCGCCCGCGTCGGCGCGGTTCTTGGTCGTGGCCGCCTCGGCGGCGCCTGGTGTGGCCAGCACCACGGCCGGGACGGAGACGAGCGCGGCGGCGACGAGCAGCCGGGCGCGCAGGGTGGGACGTGCGAGCACGATGGGTCCTTTCACGGGAGCGATCCGCGACGGGTCCCCGGGCGACCCTTTGCTCGCACGACGACGCCCCCGACACGACGACCGGTGAAGGTCGCGTGCGGGGGCGGTGGGTGCGGACGACGGCGCGTCCGGGCTCCGCCCCGCATACCTCGACGGAATGAGTGGAGCCGCTCACGCCTTCCCAGGTGCTCCGACTCGCCGCGGGACCCGGGTCTCGGGCGCGGCCTACGGTTGCGGGTCAGTGCCGGCGTCCGACCGGCTTCCCCTGCGAGGGCGTGTCTGCAGTTGTGGCGCCGGTGCACGGGCACCGGCAGGCGGAGCACATCACGGGCGGTAGGTTCGCGTCAAAGCGTCGGGGGCCACGGGACGTCCGCGGCCTGGGTCGGTGGGAGGGTGCGTCGATGAGCTGGACCTGGCGGTTCGAGGCCGCGGACGGCACGGCCGTCGACGGCGCACCGACCGAGAGGTTCCCCAGCCAGGCGGACGCCGAGTCCTGGATCGGCGAGTCGTGGCAGGACCTCGCGGGCCAGGGCGTCGACCAGGTGGTCCTGCTGGAGGACGACCGCGAGGTCTACGGGCCGATGAGCCTGCACGCCGCGGAGTAGCCGCCGCGACCCCGGCTACCGCGCCCCGGCGGCGCGCAGCACCTCGGCCACCCGCGTGAACCCCCGGCGCTGCGCGTGCTGCAGGGGTCGCATCCCGTCGCGCCGCGAGGGCTTGTCGACGTCGGCTCCGGCCTCGACGAGGGCCTCGACCGTGCGCACGTAGCGCCGGCTGCCGTCCCCGAGGAGCACCGCCTCGAGCAGCGCGGTCCAGCCCAGGTTGTTGACGTGGTCGACCCGCACGTCGGTGCGCAGCAGCCGCCGCACGATCCGCACGTTGCCCCGGTCGGCAGCGCGGATCAGGCCGGTCCCGTCGAAGGAGTCCAGCGACCGGACGTCGGCACCGTGCGCGAGCATCAGCTCGAGCATCCGGGGGTCGTCCCCGACCTCGCTGGTGGCGACGAGGTAGGCGCTCTGCCGGCTGTGGTCCTGGCGGTTGACGTCGGCGCCCGCCGCCACGAGCAGCCCCGCCGCGGCCAGGTGGTTGCCGAAGGCGGCGGCGACGAGCGCGGTCCGCCCCTTGTCGTCCCGGGCCCGCACCGAGGCGCCGCGCGCCAGCAGGACGGCCACCCGGTCGGTGTCGCCGCGACCCGACGCCCGGATCAGCGCGCGGTCGAGCTCCGGCCGCTTCGCCGCCGCCGTCGCCGACCCGCCGTCCGCCGGCTCCACAACCGCGGCGGGCGTCGACGGGGCGGGAGTCGACGGCGCGGGCGCGATGCCGGTCGCGGTCCGGCTCGCCGAGGGCGTGCCGGGCTCGGTGGTGCAGCCGCTCACCAGCGCGACGACCACCAGCGCGACGAGCACGGGGGAGACGGCGGTGGCTGCCCGGCGGCGGTGCACCCACCCAACGTAGGGTCAGCAGCATGGAGCATCGATACCTGGGCCGCAGCGGGCTGAAGATCTCGGAGATCACCTACGGCAACTGGCTGACCCACGGTTCGCAGGTCGAGAACGAGGTCGCGACCGCATGCGTCCGCGCGGCTCTCGACGCCGGCATCTCGTCGTTCGACACCGCCGACGTCTACGCCAACACCAAGGCCGAGACCGTGCTCGGCGAGGCCCTGAAGGGCGAGCGGCGCGAGTCGCTGGAGATCTTCACCAAGGTCTACTGGCCGACCGGCCCCGGCGGTCACAACGACGTCGGGCTCTCGCGCAAGCACATCATGGAGTCGATCGACGGCTCCCTGCGCCGCCTGCAGACCGACTACGTCGACCTCTACCAGGCGCACCGGTACGACACCGAGACGCCGCTCGAGGAGACGATGCAGGCCTTCGCCGACGTCGTGCGGGCCGGCAAGGCGCTCTACCTCGGGGTGAGCGAGTGGACCGCCGAGCAGATCCGCGCCGGCCACGCGCTCGCCGAGGAGCTCGGCGTGCACCTCGTGTCGTCGCAGCCCCAGTACTCCATGCTCTGGCGGGTCATCGAGCCCGAGGTCGTCCCGGCCAGCGACGAGCTCGGCATCAGCCAGATCGTCTGGTCGCCCATCGCCCAGGGCGTGCTCTCCGGCAAGTACCTGCCCGGCCAGGAGCTGCCTGAGGGGTCGCGTGCGACCGACGACAAGGGCGGCGCCGACATGATCAAGCGCTGGATGCGCGACGACGTCCTCGCCCGCGTCCAGGAGCTGCGGCCGGTCGCCGACGAGCTCGGGCTCACGATGGCGCAGCTGTCGGTCGCCTGGGTGCTGCAGAACGACAACGTCGCCGCAGCCCTGGTCGGGGCGTCGCGCCCGGAGCAGGTCCACGAGAACGTCAAGGCTGCCGGGGTGCAGATCCCCGCCGAGCTGATGACCCGCATCGACGACGCGCTCGGCGACGTCGTGGTCCGCGATGCGGCCGAGACGGCCAAGAACGCACCACAGGGTCGTCCCGCCTGACCTGCAGCCCTCGGGCAGGGGCTCAGCGGTTGCGGCGGCGGCCGCGCAGCCGCGGGGGCGGCAGGCGGAACCGGCGGATCTGCATGCTGCGCATCAGGGCGTAGGGGACGGCGCCCTTCGTCCGCTGGTCGGGGAAGCTTCGGGCCAGGCCGCGGCGCAGCCGGAAGACCAGGAACACCGAGTCGATGACGATCAGCACCACGAGCGCCAGCCAGAGCGTGCTGCCGATGTAGGTGAGCCGGTCGTTGCTGCTGAACGACAGCACGAGGATCACCACCGCGAACGGCAGGAAGAACTCGGCGACGGTCCGGCGGGAGTCGACGATGTCGCGGGCGTACCGGCGCACCGGTCCACGGTCGCGCGGGGGCAGGTTGCGCTCGTCGCCGGCCTTGAGCGCGGCGACCTGCGACATGCGCTCCTCGCGCTGGCGCTCGCGCATCGCCTTGACGGCTTCCTTGCGGGTCTTCGGCGCGTTCACCGCGCGACGACGGCCCTTCTCCTGCTCGCGGCGCTTGGGGGTCGGGCGCCCCTTGCTCCCGTCCCGGGCCCCGACCGCGGCCGGAGGGGCGGCCTCCTCGGCGGCGGGGCTCTTGCTGCGTCCGAACACGGCGTCAGCCTACCGGTGGCCTCCGGTCCGCCGAGCGGCCACGTCGAGGTCCCCGGGGCGGGAACTCCGGCACCGCGGTGCTCGTCGGCAGAGGGAGGCGGTCCGTCCTAGGGTGGGACCAGAGGCCCGTCCGGGCTGTTCGCGACGAAGGGGTTGTCGAGGCTCATGAGCGTGATGAAGCGGCTCAAGCTGATCTTCAGTGCCAAGGCCAACAAGGCGCTCGACCGGGCCGAGGACCCCCGCGAGACCCTCGACTACTCCTACGAGCGGCAGCTCGAGATGCTGCAGAAGGTCCGCCGCGGGGTGGCCGACGTGGCCACCTCACGCAAGCGGCTCGAGCTGCAGCTTCAGCAGCTGCAGGCACAGTCGGACAAGCTGGAGGGCCAGGGCCGGCAGGCCCTCGGGGCCGGTCGCGAGGACCTGGCGCGGGAGGCGCTCACCCGCCGGTCCGCGGTCCAGCAGCAGCAGAGCGACCTGGGCGTGCAGCACGCGCAGCTCCAGGCCGAGGAGGAGAAGCTGACGCTCGCCTCGCAGCGGCTGCAGGCCAAGGTCGACGCCTTCCGCACCCGCAAGGAGACGATCAAGGCCACCTACACCGCGGCCGAGGCCCAGACCAAGATCGGCGAGGCGTTCTCCGGCATCTCGGAGGAGATGGGCGACGTCGGTCTGGCGGTCCAGCGGGCCGAGGACAAGACCCTGGCCATGCAGGCCCGGGCCGGGGCGATCGACGAGCTGCTCGCGAGCGGTGCGCTGGACGACGCGTCCGGTACCGCCAAGGACGACATCACCGCGGAGCTGGAGCGGATGTCCAGCACGAGCGACGTCGAGCTGGAGATGGCACGCCTGAAGGGCGAGCTGGGTGCCGGCAAGGCACCCGACGCACTGGAGGGCGGCGCCTCCGCGGCGGACTCGTCCGCGGCACAGCCGGCGACGGAGGAGAAGTCATGATCGTGCGGGTGCTCGGCGAGGGCCAGTACGTCGTCGACGACGCGCACGTCGACCTGCTCAACGGGCTCGACAGCGGTCTCGAGCGCGCCGTCGAGGCCGGCGACGACGCATCCTTCCGGTCCGCCCTCGCTGACCTGCTCGCCCAGGTCCGCGCCGTCGGTGAGCGGCTGCCCGACGAGTCGCTGGAGGAGTCCGACGCCCTGCTGCCGGACGAGGCGACCAGCCTCGACGAGGTGCGCGCGATGCTGTCGGACTCGACCGAGGGGCTCATCCCCGGCTGAGGCCAGGCATCCCATGGCACGCACCCGATACGTCCCCGACCGCGGCCTCACCGCGCGGATGGGGCTGACCGTCTTCTTCCTCGGCCTGCTCTACGTCGTGCTGATCACCCTGGTGACGAGCTACACCAGCCTTGCGCTGGGCCTGGTCATCGCCGGCGGGGCGCTGTTCGCGCAGTGGTTCTTCAGCGACCGGATCGCGCTCTACGCCATGCACGGCCGGGTCGTCACGCCGGAGGAGGCGCCCGAGCTGCACGGGATCGTCGACCGGCTCTGCGCGCTCGCCGACATGCCCAAGCCGAACGTCGCGATCGCCGACAGCGACGTCCCCAACGCCTTCGCCACCGGCCGCACGCCCCAGCGTGCCGTGGTCTGCGCGACCACCGGGCTGATGCGGCGCCTGGACGAGCGCGAGCTCGAGGGAGTCCTGGCGCACGAGCTCTCCCACGTCGCCCACCGTGACGTGACCGTCATGACCGTCGCGTCGGTCGTCGGCGTGCTGGCCGGCTTCCTCACGCGGATCGTCATGTACTCGGGCATGGGGCGGCGGAACAGCAACGGCGGCCCGCCGGTCGTCCTCGTCGTCATGCTGGTCTCGATCGTGGTCTACGCGCTCGCGTTCCTGCTCACCCGCGCGCTGTCGCGCTACCGCGAGCTGGCGGCCGACCGGGCGGGCGCCTTCCTCACGGCGCAGCCCTCGGCGCTGGCCTCGGCCCTGACGAAGATCAGCGGTGAGATGGGCCGGATCCCGAGCCGCGACCTGCGCGAGGCGGAGCCGTACAACGCCTTCTTCTTCGCGCCGGCCGCCGCACCGGGCTTCTCGCTCTCGTCGCTGTTCTCCACCCACCCGCCGCTGGACAAGCGGCTCGACCAGCTCGCGAAGATCTCAGCGACGCTGTCCCGCCCGTGAGCCTGCTCGGGCGACTGCTGGGCCGCAGCACGCCTCCGGAGCCGACGCTCGACCAGCTCTTCGCGCTCACCGACGCCGCGCTGACCCTCGAGGCGGCGATGGGGCTGCGCCCGACGGGTCTCGGGTCGGTGGCCTACCGGGCCGCCGAGGGCCGTGCGTCGGGAGAGGTCACCGCGGCCGCCGAGGCGCTGGTGCAGACGGGTGGCGGGCCGGCCGTCGAGCGCAGCATCGACGACTTCGGCTACACCTGGCTGCTGGTCCGGCACGAGGCCGGGGACACCCCGGGGCTGGTCACCGACCTGCACGCGGTCAACTCCGACCTCGTCGCGGCCGGCTTCGGCCCGACCCTGCTCTGCTCACTGATGTCCCTGGTGGACGGCGACGGCCGCCAGGTCGGCCTGGTCTACCTCTACAAGCGCGGCACCTTCTACCCGTTCGTGCCCTCCGGGCCGAGGACCCGGGACACGGCCCTCGAGCTGCAGGTGCGGGCCGCGGTCGGCTCCGACCTGCCGGTCGAGCCCGACGTCTCGCGGTGGTTCCCCGTCTGGGGTGCTCCCGGCCTCACCCCCTCGCCGTAACGACCGGGGGCGGGTCGGGCCCCCGTGCGGGCGCCGGCGGAGGGCACCGGGAGGATGGCGGGGTGAAGGTGCTGGTGGCCCCGGACCGGTTCGGTGTCGAGCTGGGCGCCGCGGAGGCGGCCGACGCGGTCGCGCTCGGCTGGGCCCGCAGCGCCCGCTACGACGTGCTCGACCTGCTGCCGCTCTCCGACGGAGGGCCGGGGTTCGTCGACGTCCTCGCCTCCGCCCTGGGGTCGGCGGCCGAGACCGGTGTGGTCACGGTGCGCGGGCCGCTCGGCGCCCCGGTGCCGGCGCGGGTCCTGTCCGCCGGCGGCACGGCCTACGTCGAGGCGGCCGAGGCCGTGGGGCTGCACCTGGTCGACCCGGCTCGACCGCGACCCGCTGCGGGCGTCGTCGTACGGCGTGGGCGAGCTGCGTCCTTGCCGCGACGGCCACCGGTGGCCCGCCGGGTCGTCGTGGGCGTCGGCGGTACGGCGACCACCGACGGCGGACGCGGCCTGCTCGAGGCCCTCGAGGTCTGCCGGGACACGCTCACGGGTGTCGAGCTCGTCGCGGCCACGGCCACCGACGCGCCGCTGATGGGGCACTCCGGCGCGGCGCACGGGTTCGCCGGGGCCAAGGGCGCCGACCGGGCGACCCGCGACCTGCTCGAGCAGCAGCTGCGCACCTGGGCCACCGAGACCGACGGGGGGCTGGCCGTCCGGCCCGGTGCCGGCGCGGGCGGCGGCATCGGCTTCGGGCTGCTGCTGCTGGGCGCCGAGCGGGTCAACGGCACGGCCCTCGTGACCGGCGTCACCGGGCTCGAGGAGCGGGTCCGGGCAGCCGACCTGGCGGTGACCGCGCTGGGCGTCTTCGACTGGGAGTCGTTGCGCGGACGGGTGGTGATCGGGCGTCACGCGCGCGGCTCAGCAGGCCGGGCGACCGACCGTCGTGCTGGCCGACCGGGTCGAGGTCGGCCGGCGCGAGCTCGTCCTCGGCGGGTGTCGACGCGGCGTACGCCGCCGAGGACGTGCCGTTCGGCGACGAGCCGCTGACGGCGGGCGACCGGCTCTCGGTCCTCGCCGCCCGGGTGGCGCGCACCTGGTCGCGGTGACGTGGTGCCGATGACGTGGGCGTGACGCACACCACAGGCGTGCTTCAGCGCCGCACGGCGCCGGGTCTGTGTCACCATGGACGGGAACGACGCGGAATGAACCGTGCCGGCGACGAGTTCGCCGGAGGAGCAGACGTCCCGCCTGACCGCTGACTTCCAGGAGCACCCAGATGACCGTTCAGGACCAGACCACCGAGCAGGCCGCCGGCATCCTGCTCACCGACACGGCCGCGTCGAAGGTCAAGAGCCTGCTCGAGCAGGAGGGCCGCGACGACCTCGCCCTGCGGGTGGCCGTGCAGCCCGGTGGCTGCAGCGGCCTGCGCTACCAGCTCTTCTTCGACGAGCGCACCCTCGACGGCGACGTCATCACCGACTTCGGTGGGGTCGGCGTGGTCGTCGACCGGATGAGCGCGCCCGTACCTCGCCGGCGCGACGATCGACTTCGTCGACACCATCGAGAAGCAGGGCTTCACGATCGACAACCCGAACGCCGGCGGCTCGTGCGCCTGTGGCGACTCGTTCCACTGACGCCGCCACGCACCTGACCGTCCGGCCCGGCGCCGGAGCACCACCGAGAGGGCTACCCGACGGGTAGCCCTCTCGGCGTCTCTAGCCCCTCGGGTGCAGCACGGCCCCGGTCTCGCCGTCCACGACCTGTCGTGGCCCCAACGGCTGCGTCGAGGGCGACGGTCCGGCGCTTCTCCTCCGCGATCTCGATGCACACCGTGGCGCCGGCCGCGCGGTCCTCGACGACCCTGAGCCGTACCGTCCGGTCGTCCTCGACGGCCCGGACGTGGTAGGAGTAGCACTCGTCGACCCCGCCCCAGAACGTCACGTCCAGGGACCGGTCGTCGGTGCCGACGGTGAGGTCGGCGAAGCGGGACGCGGGGTCGGGGACCGGCGCGGGCGGCAGCGGACCGGCGGTGGCGGTCGGGGTCGGCGCCGTCGGGGGAGCGGGCGGCACCTCCGAGCCGGACGAGCCGGTGCTGCCGCCTCCCAGGTCGGCCGGGGCGAGCAGCCGCTGCGGTACCGCGACCTGGACCAGCGGGTAGGACGACCCCTCGACGTCGAACAACCAGGCCGGCACCAGCAGCTGCCCCTGCGGGTCCTGCTGCAGCGACAGGCCGAGGCGGGCGCCGGTGACGGTCACCGGACCGCCGCAGGGGACCGGGTCGTAGCCCTCGGGCAGCGGTTCGGGGCAGGCCATCAGCGGCATCGGCAGCGGGGTGGTGCGCAGCAGCTGGAAGGCGTCGGTCGCGCTGACGAGCGGGTAGGTCGCCCGCTCGGCCGCCCGGACCAGCCAGCCCTGGCCGGAGAGGACCTTGCCGTCGCGCACCACGAGGGTCGTCCGCAGCCCGCTGGTCGGGAGCCCGGCCACCTCCGGGTCCACGTGCCGGGTCTGGACGCCGCCGGCGAGGGGGTCGGGCTCCACGACGGCCTGCTGACCGTCGAGTCCGAGGGCCCGCCAGACGGCGTCCGGGTCGGCGGAGTCGGTGGCGACCTCGGTCGGCCCTCCGCACGGAGGCGGACAGGGTGCACGGCACGGTCGTGGCGTCGGAGGAGACCGCGGTGTCGGGCGCCACCACGCCGCAGCCCGGCCGTCCGGCGCTCCACTGCCCCGACGGGGCCACGGCCAGGGTGGCCGCCAGTCCGTCCAGGGCGGCCCGCAGGTCACCGTCCGCGGATGCGGCCAGGTCCAGCACCGGCGAGCCGCCGGGGCTGTCGGCGCCGTCCGGGAGGTCGGCGTCCTCGGCGAGGACGTAGCGCGGGTCGGCCTCGCCGCCGCCGGGCGGCGACCAGCCCGCGAGGTGCAGCACCGGGACGCCGCCACCGCGGCCCGGCCCGCCTGCCCCGTCGCTGCCGCCCCGCGCGCCCAGCCAGACACCGGCGATCACGACGAGGACGAGTGCCGCGACGGCCGGCGGCGCGTACCGGCGGACGGTCTGGTCGTTCATGCCGGTCCGACGCGTGTGCCGCGGCTGCGGTTCCACCCCGGGCGGGGTCAGTCCCCGTAGGTGTCGAGGCCGGCGACGACGCTGCGCGCCCGCTCGGGGATCGTGAGTACCCGCCGGGGGAGCGGCACCTCGGCGAGGTGCCGGGTCACCTCGGCCGCGTCGGCGACCAGGTCGCCCAGCGAGCCGGGCTCGTGGTCGGAGGGAACCTCCACGTGCGGGGTGGTCGCGGTCACGCGCCGAGCGTCGCACGGCGCCGGGGCAGGGGGAACGCCTACCCATCGGTAGTCTTGGCGCGTCGCCCAACGCCCCGTCCGAGCACCGGAGAGCACCCGTGCGCATCGCCGTCACCGGCTCGATCGCCACCGACCACCTGATGACCTTCGAGGGACGGTTCACCGACTCGCTCGTGGTCGACCAGCTGGACAAGATCTCGCTGTCGTTCCTGGTCGAGGACCTCGACGTCCGCCGCGGGGGCATCGCCGCGAACATCGCCTTCGGCATGGGCTGCCTCGGGCTGGACCCGGTGCTGGTCGGAGCGGTCGGGCAGGACTTCTCCGACTACCGGTCCTGGCTGCAGCGGCACCGGGTCGACACCGAGGCGGTCCACGTCTCCGAGCTGCGCCACACCGCACGGTTCGTCTGCACCACCGACGACGACCACGCCCAGATCGCGAGCTTCTACGCCGGCGCCATGCGCGAGGCGCGCGACATCGAGCTCGAGCCGGTCGCCCTGCGCATGGGCGGCCTCGACCTGGTCGTCATCTCGGCCAACGACCCCGAGGCGATGCTGCGGCACACCGAGGAGTGCCGTACCCGCGGCTACCCGTTCCTCGCCGACCCCGGCCAGCAGATCGCCTGGATGGACGGGGCCGGCATCCGGGCGCTGATCGACGGCGCGACCTACCTGTTCACCAACGAGTACGAGGCGGCGCTGGCCGAGCAGAAGACCGGCTGGTCCGCGGAGGAGATCCTCGACCGGGTGGAGACCCGGGTCGTGACGCTCGGCGCCAAGGGTGCTCGGATCGACCGCAAGGGCGAGCCGAGCATCCACGTCGAGTGCGCCCCGGAGGACCGCAAGACCGACCCGACCGGTGTCGGTGACGGTTTCCGGGCGGGCTTCCTGGCCGGCCTCACGTGGGGCCTGCCCCTCGAGCGGTGCGCACAGGTCGGCAGCCTGCTCGCCACCTACGTCATCGAGACCAAGGGCACCCAGGAGTACGAGCTGCGCCAGTCGCACTTCCTCGACCGGTTCGAGGCCGCGTACGGCCCCGAGGCTCTCGCCGACGTCGCCCCCCGCGTGCGCTGCCCCCGTCCCTGAGGCTGCCGGGCGCCGTGCCGGTCGAACCGCCACCGTCGCGCTACGCCTTCGGTGACGTCACCGGCTCCGAGCCCGGCGAGGAGCTGCTGGCCCTCGGCGCCGACCTGGAGCCGGGCACGCTGCTCGCCGCCTACCGGGCGGCGCTGTTCCCGATGCCCGTCTCACGGAGGGGACCGATCGGCTGGTGGTCGCCGGACCCCCGCGGCATCCTGCCGCTGCACGCCCTGCGGGTCACCCGATCGACGCGTCAGGCGACCCGGCGGTACGAGATCCGGTTCGACACCGCGTTCGACGAGGTCCTGGCCGGCTGCGCCGACCCGCGCCGGCCGGGGGGCTGGATCCGCAAGGACGTCGCCGCGGCGTACCGGCGGCTGCGCGACCTGGGCTGGGCGCACTCGGTCGAGGCCTGGTCGGCCGGGCCGGACGGCACCACGCGGCTCGCGGGCGGGCTCTACGGCGTGTCGGTGGGCGGGCTGTTCGCCGGGGAGTCCATGTTCCACCGGCAGCGCGACGCGTCGAAGGCCGCCCTGGTCGCCCTCGTCGAGCTGCTCTCGGCCGACGGGCGGGGCCGGCTGCTCGACGTCCAGTGGGCGACCGAGCACCTCGTGTCGCTGGGTGCCGTGGAGGTCGCCCGCCCGGCCTACGTCTCGATGCTCGCCGAAGCCCTCCCGCTGCCCCCTCCGGCATGGCCCCTGGAGTAGGGTGCTGACCGCTGAGAAGAGCGCCGGGAGAGGCCTCCGGCACGACCATCGGTAAGGGGCAACGTTGGTTCCGTCCGGCACGCAGCAGTCGCGCTTCGCGCGGCGCGCAGGCCGAGCGCTCGCGCTCGGCGCCCTCCCGCTCGCCACCCTGACCGCGTGCTCGTCGGACGAGATGCCGACCTTCGCGATGCCGGTCCGTGACGCCACCGACCAGTCCGAGCGGATCCTCTCGCTCTGGCAGGGGTCCTGGATCGCGGCGCTGGCCGTCGGCGCCATCACCTGGGGCCTGATCCTGTGGCCGGTGATCGCCCACCGGCGCAAGCGGGGCGACACCGGGCTGCCGCCGCAGACCCGCTACAACCTGCCGATCGAGGTCTTCTACACCGCGGTCCCGCTCATCATGGTGGCGGTCTTCTTCTACTTCACGGCCCGCGACGAGGACCGCATCCTGCGTACCTCCGCGAACCCCGACCACTCGATCACCGTCACCGGCATCCAGTGGTCATGGCAGTTCACCTACGACAGCGACGGGGGCCCGGACACCACGGTGACCGGCACCCCGGGCAAGCCGCCGACCCTGTACCTGCCCGAGGGCGAGAGCGTGCAGTTCCGGCTGGTCGCCAACGACGTCATCCACTCGTTCTGGGTGCCGGCGTTCCTGTTCAAGATGGACGTGATCCCGGGTCGGACGAACACCTTCGAGATCACCCCGGAGAAGCTGGGCCGGTTCCGGGGCAAGTGCGCCGAGCTCTGCGGCCAGGACCACTCCCGGATGCTGTTCAACGTGAAGGTCGTCTCGCCGGCGGACTACCAGACCTACGTGAGTGACCTGAAGACCCGACTCGCCCAGGGGAGTGCCCAGTGACCATCACCGCGCCGCGGCCCGGCGCCACCGGCGCGCTGCGCACCCGGCAGAAGGGCAACACCGTCGTCAGGTGGGTCACCAGCACCGACCACAAGGTGATCGGTCAGCTCTACCTCATCACGTCGTTCGTCTTCTTCCTCATCGGCGGCCTGATGGCCATGGTGATGCGAGCCGAGCTGGCTCGGCCGGGCAACCAGCTGGTGACCGGGGAGCAGTACAACCAGCTGTTCACCATGCACGGCACGATCATGCTGCTGCTGTTCGCGACGCCGCTGTTCGTCGGGTTCGCCAACGTCATCATGCCGCTGCAGATCGGGTCCCCGGACGTCGCGTTCCCCCGGCTGAACATGTTCAGCTACTGGCTGTTCCTCTTCGGCGGCCTGATCGCGGTGGGCGGCTTCCTCACCCCCGACGGCGCGGCGGCCTTCGGCTGGTTCGCCTACGCCCCGCTGTCCAGCGAGATCTACTCGCCGGGTGTCGGTGCCGACCTGTGGATCATGGGCCTGGCGCTGTCCGGCTTCGGCACCATCCTCGGCGGCGTCAACTTCATCACCACCATCTTCACCATGCGCGCGCCAGGCATGACCATGTTCCGGATGCCGATCTTCACCTGGAACATCCTGCTCACCAGCGTGCTCGTGCTGATGGCCTTCCCGGTGCTCGCGGCGGCCCTGCTCGCGCTCGAGGCCGACCGGCAGTTCGGGTCGCACATCTTCGACCCCGCCAACGACGGTGCGCTGCTCTGGCAGCACCTGTTCTGGTTCTTCGGCCATCCCGAGGTCTACATCATCGCGCTGCCGTTCTTCGGCATCGTGTCGGAGGTGCTGCCGGTCTTCAGCCGGAAGCCGATCTTCGGCTACAAGGGCCTCGTGTTCGCCACGATCGCGATCGCCGGCCTCTCGGTCACCGTCTGGGCGCACCACATGTTCCCGACCGGCGCGGTGCTGCTCCCGTTCTTCTCCTTCATGACGTTCCTCATCGCGGTGCCCACGGGCGTGAAGTTCTTCAACTGGATCGGCACGATGTGGCGCGGCTCGCTGACCTTCGAGACGCCGATGCTGTGGTCGATCGGCTTCCTGGTCACCTTCCTGTTCGGCGGCCTGACCGGCATGATCCTCGCGTCCCCGCCGCTGGACTGGCCGGTGTCGGACACCTACTTCGTCGTGGCCCACTTCCACTACGTCGTGTTCGGCACCGTCGTGTTCGCCATGAACGCGGGCTTCTACTTCTGGTGGCCCAAGATGACCGGCCGGATGCTCGACGAGCGCCTGGGCAAGATCCACTTCTGGACCCTGTTCATCGGGTTCCACACGACCTTCCTGATCCAGCACTGGCTCGGCGTGGTCGGGATGCCGCGGCGCTACGTCGACTACCTGGCGAGTGACGGGTTCACGACGATGAACACCGTCTCGACGATCGGCTCGTTCCTGCTCGGGGCGTCGACACTGCCCTTCGTCTACAACGTGATCAAGTCCATGAAGGGCCCGAAGGTCACCACCGACGACCCGTGGGGCTACGGCCGGTCGCTGGAGTGGGCCACCTCCTGCCCGCCGCCGAGGCACAACTTTCTCGAGCTGCCGCGGATCAGGTCGGAGTCGCCCGCCTTCGACCTGCACTACCCGCACGTCGCGGCGATGGACACGCCCACCGAGAACAAGAACCTGCTCGACCAGGTCTACGGCGAGCCGGACCTCGAGGGCGGCACGGGAGGTCGGCGATGAAGGTCGAGGGGTGGCTGTTCGCCGCGGGCTTCTTCTTCTTCGGGCTGGCCGCGGTGATCTACGGCGTCCTGTCCGGCGAGCCGGTCGGCACCGTGGCGCTGGCCTTCACCGCCGGCCTGGCCTTCCTCGTCGGCTACTACCTGCTCTTCACGGCGCGGCGGATCGACGAGCGGCCCGAGGACAGCCCGACCGCCGAGATCGAGGACGGGGCCGGCGAGCTCGGCTTCTACAGCCCCCACAGCTGGTGGCCCCTCGCGGTGGCGGCCAGCGCGGCGATCGCGTTCCTGGGGATCATCTTCGGCTGGTGGCTGTTCCTCATCGGTGCCGGCGCCGCCACCCTCTCGGTCATCGGGATGGTCTTCGAGTACCACCGGGGCGAGCCCGCCCACTGAGGCACGTCCGCCCCGGGTCACCGCCTGCGCCCGCTGCCTGACCGGCTCTCGTCGCCCCGAGGCCTCAAGTCGGCCTGGGGATCTTGCCGATTCGTTACCAGGCACGCCTCGTCGCGATTGGACGCATGCGCGGGCCGCGGGTCAGACTGGTCGGGCGTCTCCTGCGGGGGCGAACGACGCGACCGGAGGTGGACGTAGGTGGGGGTTCGGGGTGGTGCCGGGCAGGCCCGCGGGTGGGGCCGGGAGCGGCGGAGCCACCTGCTGTCGCTGACGCTCACCGCGACCCTGGTCGCCCTGGTGTCCGGCTGCTCGTCGCCGGGCGGCCCGAATGCCGCGCCGGAGGCCCAGGCTGCTGCCCCGCAGGCGGCTGTGGCTGCCGCCTCCCGGGCGGCCATCGAGCTCACGCCGGCCAGCGCGTCCAGCGACGTCCACGTGGACACGCCGGTGACGGTCACCGTTGCCGACGGCACCCTCACGTCGGTCGCGCTCACCGACGCCAAGGGCCGGGCCGTCCCGGGCGAGATGTCGCCCGACAAGCAGACGTGGACGGCTGACGGTCTCAAGGTCGCCCAGCACTACCGCCTGCTGGCGGCTGCGGTCGACAGCGAGGGCGTGGGCACCGAGCGCACCGGCTTCTTCGCCACCGTCGCGCCCCGCAAGGTCATCGAGACCTCCATCTCCCCGCTGTCGGGTCAGTCGGTCGGCGTCGGGATGCCCATCGTCGTCCGCTTCAACGCCACGGTCCGCGACCGGGCCGCCGTCGAGCAGGCACTCGTCGTCACCAGCGAGAAGCCGGTGGAGGCTGCCTGGAGCTGGGTCAGTGACACCGAGGTCCACTACCGCCCCAAGGAGTTCTGGCCGGCGTACAACTCGGTCGAGCTCGAGGTCAACCTCAAGGGTGTCGACGCCGGCAAGGGTGTCTGGGGCATGAGCAACCGCACCGTGAAGTTCCGGACCGGCTCCTCGATGGTCAGCCTGGTCGACGTCGACGCCCACACCCTGACGGTCTACCGCAACGGGAAGAAGGCCCGCACCATCCCGGTGAGCACGGGCAAGGCGGGCTTCCTGACCCGCAGCGGCACGAAGGTCATCCTCGAGAAGCACACCCTCAAGGTCATGGACGCCAACACGATCGGCATCTCTCAGGGCGACCCGGAGTACTACCGGCTCGACGTGCCCTACGCCATGCGCGTCACGTGGAGCGGTGAGTTCGTGCACGCAGCACCGTGGTCGACCGGCAGCCAGGGCCGCGCCAACGTGAGCCACGGCTGCGTCGGCATGAGCATGTCGAATGCCATCTGGCTGTTCAACCAGTCCACTGTCGGTGACGTCGTCAAGGTCGTCGGGTCGCCCCGGACCCTCGAAGCCGGCAACGGCTACACCGACTGGAACGTCTCCTGGGACGACTGGCTGGCGGGCAGCGCCCTCCAGGGCTGACCGCCGCGGACGCACCAACCGGGCGGCCACCGGTCTACGGCGGCCGGCTGTGGGCAGGATGACCGGCGTGAGCCGATCTGCTGCCGTCGCCGTCCTCACCCGGGACCTGCGGGTGCACGACAACCCTGTCCTGCACGCCGCGGCAGCGGCCGCCGAGAGCGTGGTGCCGCTGTTCGTGCTGGACGCCGCGATCCTGGGCTCGGACTACCACCGGCCCAACCGGGCGCGGTTCCTGCTGGACTGCTTGCACGACCTCGACGAGTCGCTGACGGCCGCGGGGGCCGGCCTGGTCGTGCGCGAGGGGGACTGGGCGGCAGCCGTCGCCGAGGTCGCGGCAGCGTCCGGGGCCGCCAGCGTCCACGTCGCGGGGGACGTCACGGGGTACTCCCGCGGCCGGCTCGCGAGACTCGAGGGGCGGCTCCCGGCCGGGGTCGGGCTGGACGTGCACGACGACGCGCTGTTCGTGGTGCCGCCCGGCGACCTGCGGCCCAGCGGCGGCGGGAAGGACCACATGGCGGTGTTCACGCCGTACTTCAGGCGCTGGTCGGGCCACCGGACCCGCGACCTGCTGCCGGCCCCACCCCGGCTCGCCCTCCCGGCGGGAGTGGCCAAGGGCCGGCTGCCGGCCGCGCGGACGTTCGTCGGGGGCGACGTGTCGCCCGACCTGGCGGCCGGTGGGGAGACCGAGGGGCGGCGGGTCATGGCGACCTGGCTGAAGGACTCCCTGTCGTCCTACGACGACGACCACGACGCGCTGGGGAACGACAACACCAGCCGGCTCTCGCCCTACCTGCACCTCGGGTGCGTCTCCCCGCTGGAGCTGGCGCGCAGCGCGGGGAGGAGCCGGGCGGCGGCAGCCCAGGCCTTCGTGCGGCAGGTCGCCTGGCGGGACTTCCACGCCCAGGTGCTCGCCGCCCGGCCGGACGCCACCACCGCGGACTACCGGTCCCGGGGTGACACCTGGCACCGGGACGACGACGAGATCGAGGCATGGAAGCAGGGCCGCACCGGCTACCCGGTCGTCGACGCCGGCATGCGTCAGCTGGCGCGCGAGGGCTGGATGCACAACCGGGCCCGGCTGATCACCGCCCACTTCCTGTGCAAGACGCTCTACGTCGACTGGCGCGTGGGTGCCCAGCACTTCGTCGACCTGCTGGTGGACGGCGACGTCGCGAGCAACACGATGAACTGGCAGTGGGTGGCCGGCACCGGGACCGACAGCCGGTTCAACCGCGCCTACAACGTCACGCTGCAGGCGCGCCGGCACGATCCCAGCGGGACCTACGTGCGGCGCTACGTCGAGGAGCTCGCGGAGGTGGACGACGCGTACGTGCACGAGCCGTGGCTGCTGCCGGAGGACCAGTTCGCCGCACTCGGCTACCCGGCGCCGGTGGTGGACCAGGTCCAGGCGCGCGACCGCCTGCGGTCGGCACGCGGCCTGGACTGACCGGGAGCCGTCAGGAGGGCGTCGTCGTGACCTTCTCACCGCTCTCGAGCTGCTCGGCCGCCCGCGCGATGTTGCGCGCCATGCCACCGAAGACGATCCCGTGGAACGGCGCCACCGCCCACCAGTAGGCGTGCCCGAACAGTCCCCGGGGGTGGAACAGCGCCCGCTGCACGTAGGTCGTGCCGGAGCCGTCCGTCGAGCGACCGACACCGAGCTCGAGCCAGGCGAGGCCGGGCAGGCGCATCTCGGCCCGCAGGCGCAGCAGCTCTCCCTCGTCGCGCTCCTCGACCCGCCAGAAGTCGATGGTCTCCCCGATGTAGACCCGGTCCGGGTCGCGTCGGCCGCGCCGCAGCCCCACCCCGCCCGCGAACCGGTCGAGCAGGCCGCGCAGCCGCCAGGCGAGCGGGAAGGAGTACCAGCCACGGTCGCCGCCGATGCCCTCGATCACCCGCCAGAGCGCTCCGGGCGAGGCGGCCACCTCCTTGCTGCGGACGTCCTCGTAGAGGCTGCCACCGGCCCAGTCCGGGTCGGTCGGCAGCGGGTCGCTCGGTGCACCGGCGAGCGAGGCCGACGACCATCGCGTCGTGACGTCGGCCTCGCGGATCCGCTGCAGTGCCATCTCGACCGAGCGCGCGAAGCCGAGCAGCCCCCCGGGCGGGTCGGGCACGTAGGTCGCGATGTCGGTCTCCGCGGCGACGACCTCCACCCGCAGGGAGTCGACCAGCGGCCGCGCGATGGAGTTGGGCACCGGTGTCACCAGGCCGACCCAGTGCCCCGACAGGGTGGGGGTGAGCACGGGGACCGGGACGATGATCCGACGGCGCAGCCCGGCCACCGCGGCGTAGCCCTGCATCATCTGGCGGTAGGTGAGCACGTCCGGGCCGCCGATGTCGAAGCTGCGGGAGACCTCGTCGGGCAGCGTGGCGCAGCCCACGAGGTAGCGCAGCACGTCGCGGATCGCGATCGGCTGGATCCGGGTGTCCACCCACCGCGGGGTGATCATCGCCGGGAGCCGCTCGGTGAGGTAGCGCAGCATCTCGAACGACGCCGAGCCCGAGCCGATGATGACCGCGGCGCGCAGCACCGCTGTCGGCACGCCGGAGGCGAGCAGGATCTCTCCCACCTCGAGCCGCGACCGCAGGTGGGCCGACAGCTCGGCCGGCGGAACGTCCGGGGTCAGACCACCGAGATACACCAGCCGACCCACGCCCGCGTCCCGCGCCGCGGCCCCGAAGGTCGTGGCCGTCTCACGGTCGATCCGTTCGAAGTCCTTCGTGCCCAGGGCGTGGATCAGGTAGTAGGCGACGTCGACCCCTGCCATCGCGGCGCCCGACGACTCGGTGTCGGCGGCGTCGGCCTGCACCACCTCCACGTCCCCGGCCCACGGGTGGTCCCGAAGGCTCTCCGGCCGGCGGGCCATGACGCGGACCCGGAAGCCCGCGTCCAGCAGCTCGGGCACGAGGCGTCCCCCGATGTAGCCGGTCGCGCCCGTGACAAGGCACAGCCGGCCGCCCGCGTCGTCGTCCGAGGCGGGGGTGCCGGCCGTGTCGTCGGTGTCCATGGTGACCTGCTACCCGCTCCTGGCGGGCTTGACCGCCTGCGCGGGCAGTGTCCTCAGTGGTGGTCGCTCGACTCCAGCTCGCGGACCTCGGCGGGCGTCGGCTTCTCGACCCGGTCCTCGAAGTAGAAGCGCGAGACCCGGGAGCGGACCTTGGCGGCCAGCAGCCTCCGGCGCGGTACGCCGTTGGCGTCGGTCGAGGGCCCGATCTCGTACGGCCTGGGCACCTCGTGCTGGGTGAGCTGCCACTTCTCGGCCTCCGAGATCGGCTCGTGGACCTCGATCATCTCGCCGTGGGGGAGGCGCACGATCCGTCCGGTCTCGCGGCCGTGCAGGACGAGATCGCGGTCCCGGCGCTGCAGACCGAGGCAGATCCGCTTCGTGACGACGTAGGCGAGCGGTGGGACCACGAAGATGGCGACCTGGAAGACCCGGGTGATGTCGTTGATGGACAGGCGGAACGCCACCGCGAGCAGGTCGTTGGCGCCGCCGGCGAGCAGGATCAGCCAGGCCGTGAGCGCCATGACGCCGAGGCCGGTGCGGGTCGGCACGTTGCGCGGCCGGTCGAGGACGTGGTGCTCCTCGTTGTCGCCGGTGACCCAGCGTTCGATCATCGGGTAGAGCGCCATCGGCGTGAACATCAGACCGGGGATGATCAGGGCCGGTCCGATGACGTTGATCGGCAACGTGAAGCCGAACGCCGCGATCTCCCAGTTCGGGAACATCCGCAGCGACCCTTCGAGGAAGCCCATGTACCAGTCCGGTTGGGAGCCGGCCGAGATCTCGGTGGGTTCGTAGGGACCGAACAGCCACACCGGGTTGATGGTCGCGAAGGCCGAGAGCAGCGTCGTGACGCCGAAGGTGATGAAGAAGAACCCGCCGGCCTTGGCCGTGTAGACCGGGAAGAACGGGTACCCGACCGAGTTGGTCTCGGTGCGGCCCGGCAGCGGGTACTGCGTGTGCTTCTGGTACCAGACCAGCATCACGTGCACGGTGATGAGGGCCAGGAAGACTCCGGGGATCAGCAGCACGTGGGCCGTGTAGAGCCGGGGGATGATGTCCTCGCCGGGGAACTGGCCGCCGAAGAGGAAGAACGCGGCGTAGGTGCCCACGACCGGCAGGGACTGCAGCACGCCCTCGGTGATGCGCAGCCCGACGCCGGACAGCAGGTCGTCGGGCAGCGAGTAGCCGGCCAGTCCCTCGATGAAGCTCAACGTGATCAGCACGACGCCGATGAGCCAGTTGGTCTCGCGGGGCTTGCGGAAGGCACCGGTGAAGAACACCCGGCACATGTGCACCACCATCGCGGCGACGAAGATGAGCGCGGCCCAGTGGTGGATCTGCCGGATGATCAGGCCACCACGCACGTCGAAGGAGATGCGCAGGGTCGACTCGTAGGCCTCGGACATCTCCAGGCCGTGCAGCGGGACGTAGGCGCCCTCGTAGATGACCGGTGCGTGGCTGGGCTTGAACCACAGGGTGAGGAAGGTCCCGGTGAGCAGCAGGATGATGAAGCTGTAGAGCGCGATCTCGCCCAGCATGAACGACCAGTGGTCCGGGAAGACCTTGCGCGCGCTGCGCTTGACGAAGTTCGCCGTGCCGAACCGCTCGTCGATCTCGTTCGCAGTCGTGCCCGCGATCCGCTCGAGTGCCATCTAGCGCTCCCCTCGTTCCCAGAAGCTGGGGCCTACCGGCTCGCGGAAGTCCTCACGGGCCACGAGGTAGCCCTCGCTGTCGACGGCCAGCGGCAGCTGGGGCAGGGGACGGGCCGCCGGGCCGAAGATCACTGCGCAGTCCCGTGTCACGTCGAACGTCGACTGGTGGCACGGGCAGAGCAGGTGGTGCGTCTGCTGCTCGTAGAGGCCGACCGGACAGCCGACGTGCGTGCAGATCTTGGAGTAGGCGACGATCCCGTCGACCGCCCACCGTCGTTCCTTGGCGTCCTTGATCTCGTCCGGCTCCAGCCGGATCACGATCGCCGTGGCCTTCGCGGCCTCCTCGAGCTTGTGCTCGTGGTTCTCGATGCCCTCGGGCAGCACGTGCACGACCGACCCGATGGGGATGTCGGCGGCCTTGATGGGCCGGTACTGCGGGTCGCTGACCAGGCGCTTGCCGGGCTTCCAGAGGGTCGCCGTGAGGGCAGCGCCCGGGAGCGGGCCGAGGTCGCGCAGCGGGATGATCGCCAGCAGGCCGAGGGGCGCCAGGGCGCCGAGCAGGCTGTTGCGGATCAGCTTGCGGCGACCCAGGCCGGCGCCGGCGGCGCCCTCCTTCATCGCGGCGACGGCGGCGGCCCGGTCGGTGTCGCTGGAGCGCATCGGCTTGCGCTCGGAGACGATCTCGTCGTCGGGCATCAGCGTCTTGGCCCAGTGGATCGCGCCGGCACCGATGGCGAACAGCGCGACACCCAGGCCGATGCCGAGCAGCCGGGTCGACAGACCGACCTGCTCGAGCATCTCCTCGCCGGTCGCCTCGGAGGGCTTCACGGCGAAGTAGGCGACGATGAACAGCAGCGTCCCGAGCGTCGACAGGCCGAAGAAGGCGGCGACCTCGCGCTCCCGGCGGATGGCGGCCTTGGGGTCGATGTCGGACCGGCGGTAGATGTGCGCGGGCAGGCCGGGGTTGTCGTAGCGGTCGCCGCGCTCGATCTCGGAGCCCGCCCCCGGCCGGCTGGTGCCCTCCGGCCCCATGAGCTCGTCGTGGGACGCGCCGGTGGCCACCTGCGAGTCCTGCACGTCGCTACTTCCTCCCGTTGCCCCGCCCTGGATGCTCGCCGGACCCGGCGCCGCGCCCGGTCCGGTGTGCCGCTGGTCACTCATGGCCGCCTCACCGGGCCTTCGCGCCGAGCCAGACGGCACAGGCGATCAGGGCGCCGATGCCGACGATCCAGGACACGGCGCCCTCGCTGACCGGGCCGACCTTGCCCAGCCGGGCTCCGCCGGGCGACGCCTCCGAGCGGGTCGTCTGCAGGAACGCGATGATGTCGCGCTTGTCCTGGGGGGTGATCGTGGCTTCCCCGAAGACCGGCATGGACTGGGGGCCGGTGAGCATCGCCTCGTAGATGTGCTTGGCGGTGGTCCCCTTGAGCGACGGGGCGTACTTGCCCTGGGTCAGTGCGCCGCCGGAGCCGGCGTAGTTGTGGCACATGGCGCAGTTGCGCAGGTAGATCTGCCCGCCCCGGGCCACGTCGGCGTCGGAGGTGTCGAGCTCGGACTCGGCCGGGATGGCGGGGCCGGGGCCGAGCGACGCGACGTAGGCGGCCATCGCCGAGATCTCGTCCTCGGTGAACTTCACCCGCTTGGCCGCGATCTGGGCTCCCAGCTGGGCCGCCGGCATCCGGCCGGTGCCCACCTGGAAGTCGACCGACGCCGCGCCGACGCCGACCAGGCTGGGCCCGTCGGAGCTGCCCTCGGCGTTGAGGCCGTGGCAGGTGGCGCAGTTCTTGAGGAACAGGCTTCGGCCCTCCTCCAGCGTCTGGGCCGAGATCCCCGGGGCGGCCTGCGCGTCGCCGGTCGGCGCGAGCACCGAGTAGGCCCCGCCGGTTGCGGCCAGGGCAGCCAGCAGCAGCAGGGCCGGCGCCAGCCGGTGGCGGCGACGGCGCGAGAGACCGGAGAGGGTGCGGCGCAGCACCGGCGCCGTGGTGGGTCGGGTCACGTTCTCGCTCACTTGATCAGGTAGATGGTCGCGAACAGGCCGATCCAGACCACGTCGACGAAGTGCCAGTAGTACGACACCACGATCGCGCTGGTGGCGTGGCCGTGGGTGAACCGCTTGGCCGAGTACGTGCGCCCGAGGACGAGCAGGAAGGCGAGCAGGCCGCCGGTGACGTGCAGGCCGTGGAACCCGGTGGTGAGGTAGAAGACCGAGCCGTAGGCGTTCGACGACAGGGTCAGGCCGTCGGTGCCGACCAGCGTGGCGTACTCGTAGACCTGGCCGCCGATGAAGAACGCGCCCATGAGGAAGGTCAGGACGAACCACGACCGGAGCCGGACCACGTCGCCCTTCTCGGCCGCGAAGACCCCGAGCTGACAGGTGACCGACGAGAGCACCAGGACCGTGGTGTTGAGCGTCGAGAACGGGATGTTGAGCAGTTCCGGCTCGCTGGCCCACAGCTCGGGGCTCACCGAGCGGATCGTGAAGTACATCGCGAACAGCGCCGCGAAGAACATGAGCTCGGAGGAGAGCCACACGATCGTGCCCACCGAGGTCGTGTCCGCCCGCGAGGCGGGGACGTGACTCGGTCTTGTCGACGCTCCAGGAGCCGCTGCTGTCGCCACGGACCGCATTATTGCGGTCGGCGGCCCGCTCGGCACCCCCGACCCCCCGACAGACTCGCAACTGGTCGCGCCGCCGTACGCTCACGGCGTGGTCGCGCTCGTCCTCCCCCTCCATGGCGGGGCCGGTGAGGTGCTCCCGCCGCTGTCGCCGGGACGCCTCCTGACCGCCTGGGAGGTGGCCTGGCTCCCCCTGCTGGGGGTGCTGCTCGCGGGCGGGCTGTACCTCTACGGCGTGTCGCGGCTGCGGCGGCGCGGCGACCACTGGCCGGTGACCCGGACGCTGTTCTTCGTCGGCCTCGGCCTCGGCTCCGTCGTGTTCGTGACCTCGTCGTTCCTGGCGGTCTACGACACCACCCTGTTCTGGGTCCACATGGTCCAGCACATGGTGCTGGCGATGCTCACTCCGGTCTTCCTGGCCCTGGGCGCGCCCGTCACGCTGGCCCTGCGCACGCTGCCGGGCGGCGGTCGGCGCGCGGTGCTCGCGGTCCTGCACACCCGGCTCGCCCGCGTCGTGACCTTTCCCGTGGTGGCCGGCGCCCTGTTCGTCGCCAACCCCTTCGCGCTGTACATGACCGGGCTCTACGAGCAGACGCTGCGCCACCCGTGGCTGCACGACCTCAACCACGTGCACTTCGTGCTGATCGGGTCGCTCTGGTTCTTCTCGGTGCTGGGGCTGGACCCGATGCCGGGCCGGATCGCCTACCCGCTGCGGCTGCTCGCGGTCTTCGCGACGATGCCGTTCCATGCCTTCCTCGGGCTGGCGATCATGAGCCAGACGACCCTGATCGCGGGGGACTGGTACCTGGCGCTGGACCGGCACTGGGGTCCCACTCCGCTCGAGGACCAGCAGATCGGCGGGGGGCTGCTCTGGGCCAGCGGCGACCTGGTCGCCCTCGTGGTGCTCGGCGCGCTGTTCGTCCAGTGGTCGCGGGCCTCCGAGCGTGAGGCTGTCCGCGAGGACCGTCGGCTGGACCGGCTCGAGGCGGAGGCGGCTGCCCGACCGGGCCCGGTACCGTCCGGCCGTCCACCGGCCGCGGGTCGGTAGCATCGCCCGCGTGACCGACGCGCCGCACATCCAGTCGATCCCGACCGAGACCAGGGCTCTTCCGCCTGCCGACGTCGTGGTGGACCGACCGGCCGCGGACGCGACGATGACCGTGCTGCTCTACAGCGACGACGTCGACACCCGGGAGAAGGTCAAGCTGGCCGTGGGCCGGCGGCCTGCCGCGGACGTGCCGAACGTCGAGTGGCTCGAGTGCGCCACCGGACCTGCGGTGATCGCCGCTCTGGACAAGGGCGGGATCGGGGTCGCGATCCTCGACGGCGAGGCCACCCCCACCGGGGGGATGGGCATCGCCCGGCAGGCGAAGGACGAGATCTTCCAGTGCCCGCCGATCGTGGTGCTCACCGGCCGGGTCCAGGACAGCTGGCTGGCGAACTGGTCACGGGCGGAGGCCGCCGTGCCCCACCCGCTCGACCCGATCGTCCTCGCGCGCGCCGTGGCCGAGCTGATGCGCGGCCGCGACGCCGGGCTGACGTCGTAGCCGCCGGGATGACCGACGGGCAGCCGGCCCCGACCTGGCCTGGTCTGCTCGGCGCCCTGCTGGCGGGCACCGACCTCACCACCACGGACACAGCGTGGGCCATGGAGCAGGTGATGCGCGGCGAGGCGACCCCTGTCCAGGTCGCCGGCTTCGTCGTCGCACTGCGCGCCAAGGGCGAGTCGCCCGACGAGGTCACCGGGCTGGTTCGCGCGATGCTCGGCCTCGCCTCCCCGTTCCCCCTCGAGGGGGCGGCGGTCGACACCTGCGGCACCGGGGGCGACCGGGCCAACACCGTGAACATCTCCACGATGTCGGCGATGGTCGTCGCGGGCACCGGCGCGCGGGTCGTCAAGCACGGGAACCGGTCGGCCAGCTCGGCGTGCGGGTCGGCCGACCTGCTCGAGGAGCTCGGTGTGGTCGTCGACCTCGACCCGGAGCAGGCCGTCGCCTGCCTCGACGAGGCCGGCGTGACCTTCTGCTTCGCCCCCCGCTTCCACCCGGCCCTGCGGCACGCCGCGCTGCCGCGGCGCGAGCTCGGGGTCCCCACGATCTTCAACGTCCTCGGCCCGCTCGCCAACCCCGCCCAGCCGCCGGCCCAGGCCGTCGGCTGTGCCGACGCCCGCCTGGCCGGAGTCGTCGCCCAGGTGCTCGCCGACCGCGGTGTGTCGGCGCTCGTCTTCCGTGGCGACGACGGGCTCGACGAGCTCACACCGACGACGACCTCGCAGGTCTGGGTCGTGCGCGACGGAGCTGTCAGCGCCGCGCAGGTGGCCCCCGAGGACGTCGGTCTGCCGCGTGCCGAGGTCGGTTCCCTGGGCGGCGGCGACCCGGCGTACAACGCGGAGGCGGCCCGCCGGTTCCTCGCGGGTGAGACCGGACCGGTGCGCGACGCCGTCCTGCTCAACGCCGCCGCGGCGCTCGTCGCGCTCGAACCGGCCACCGGCGAGCTGACCGGCCGGCTGCGGGACGGGCTGGCCCGGGCGGCGGAGTCGGTCGACAGCGGGGCCGCGCAGCGGGCTCTCGCGAGCTGGGTGGCGACCAGCCGCGCGCTGGCGCGCTGACGGCCCCGAGACGTCGTACGGTCGTCGGGTGCTCGGTCGACTCGTGGGGGTGCGGCGCGACCGTACCGCTGCCCTCCTCGCGGTGACCGGCCTCGGGCTGGCCTGCGCCCTGGTGGCCTTCGCCGTCTACCGGCTGGCCGTCTGGACGGTTCCCGGCCGGGTCCTCGACGGGCACGCGCTGCGGGGTGCCCTCGCGAGCAGGTCGCGACTGGACGACGCCGTCGAGCAGTCGCTGGACGTGGTGTCGGTGGCCGCCCTGCTGGCGGCCGCGGCGGTGGTGGCCGTCATCGCGCTGCTGCGGCTGCGCCGGGGGGTCGGGCTGGCGGCGCTCGCCCTGCTCGGCGGCGCCAACCTCACCGGCCAGCTGCTCAAGCGGGTCGTCCTGGACCGCCCGGACCTGGGCCTGGCCGAGCGCACCCCGGCCACCCTGAACAGCATGCCGAGCGGTCACACCACCGTGGCGTTCTCGGTCGTCGCCGCGCTGGTCGTCGTGCTGCCGGCGCGGGTCCGCCCCGCCGTGGCGGTGGCCGGCGTCGGCTACGCCTGGCTCACGGCGGCGGCCACCATGTCGGCGGGGTGGCACCGGCCGAGCGACTCGGTGGTGTCCGTGCTCGTGGTGGGCGGTTGGGTGGCGCTGGTCGCAGCCGCGGTGCTGCTCGTCGAGGACCGGACCAGTGCGCTGCAACGGTGGTCCGGCCGTGAGGCTCGGGCCGGACGGCGGCTGGCGATCTCCGGAGCCGCGCTGCTGGTCGCCGGGACGCTGCTGGCCGGGCTGGCCGCCCTGGTCGGGCTGCGACCGGGCGGCACGACGTCCGACGTCCTGGCCTACCTGGCCGGGCTGGCCGTGATCGCGGGCACGGCCGCGGCGACCATGGCGGCGGTGCTGGCGCTGGTGCCGGTGCTGACCTTCGCCGAGGTCGAGCCCGCGCAGGGGCCGGAGCCCGGCTGAGCTCGGTCGGCTCAGTCGGCGCCCTCGGCGCCGAGGGAGAAGGCGGCGTCGAGGTCGTGCTGGGAGTAGGTGCGGAACGCGATGTGGGTCTCCGTCGCGCGCACCCCGTCGACCTTGCTGAGGCTGTCGGCGATGACGTCGGCCAGGGCCTCGTGCTCGCGGACCCGCACCATCGCGATCAGGTCGGCACCACCGGTGACCGAGTAGACCTCGCTGACGCCCTCGAGCGCCGCGATGGTCTCGGCGACCTCGGGGATGCGGTCGGACTCGACGTGCACGAGCACGATCGCGGTGATCACGGTGGCCTCCGGGGGCTCGGTCGGACTGCGGCGAGCCTAGCGGGACCGGCGACCGCGGCGGACGCCCGCGCTCAGCCCGCGATCCGGCTGACCGCCCCCGGGCGGTGGACCGGCGAGATGTCGCGCCGCCCGCCGAACGGGTCGAGCCGGTCGCGGCCCGCCTCGGCCGCGTCGGCCCAGAGCCGGACGCCGCCCGCACCGAAGGTGGGGCAGGCCCAGGTGCCGGTGAGCGAGACCAGCCGGACGCCGGGCTGCTCGAGCCAGCGCAGCACGCACTCGGTCTCCTCGGCGCTGGCGGCCGGCGTCGGGCCGGCACCGGGCGGCACCACCTCCGCGGTCGAGACCAGCGCCGCGGCGACCAGCCGCGGGTCCTCGCCCCGACCGGCCACGGCGGTCGCGGCCAGCCGGCCGTGCCGCGCCACGACGATCTCCCAGCCGAGGTCGGGCCGTTGCTGGGCGGCCACGACCTCCGCGCACCCTGTCAGGGCCGAGACGCGCTGCAGCCGCGCGGCGGCCCGCACGAACGCGGCGACCCGGTCCCGGTGGACGGCGGCCTCCTCGTAGCGCTCGACCTCGGCGAGCCGCGCGACCTTGCGGCCGAGCGCGTCGACCAGGGGACGGACGTCGCCGAGCATGGCCGCACGGACGTCGTCGACGTGGCCGGCGTAGGCCTCGACGCTCTCGCTGCCGTCGCACGGCGCCCCGCAGCGGCCCATCTCGGCCAGGGCGCAGGCCGCGGTCGGGCGGCGCGGCGAGAGGCGGGCGCTGCACTGCCGCAGCCGGAACGCCTCGTGCAGCGCGGCGGTGGCCAGCTCGACCTGCCGCGTGCCGGAGAACGGCCCGAGGTAGGTGGCCCCGTCGTCGCGGACCTCGCGCACCCGGGACAGCCGGGGGAAGGGCTCGACGGTGAGCTTGAGCCAGAGCGCGCGCTCGGGGAACCGGGACCTGCGGTTGTAGCGGGGCTTGTGCGCGGCGATCAGCCGCAGCTCGCGCACCTCCGCCTCGAGCGGGGTGGCGCAGACGATCGGCACGACCCTGGTCGCGAGCCCGACCATCTCGGCCATCCGGCCCCGCGTCTCGCCGGCGGTGAAGTAGCTGCGGACCCGGCTGCGCAGGTCCTTGCTCTTGCCGACGTAGAGGACCTCGCCGCGGTCGTCGACGAACTGGTAGACGCCGGGCAGGTGCGGGAGTGGCTCGGCGAGGTGCCGCTTGGCGCGCTGCTGCGGCGACACCCGGGAGGAGAAGGTCGCGAGCTCGTCGAGGGACCGCACGCCCAGGTTGCCCAGCCGCTCGAGCATCCCGTGCAGGACGTCGACGGTGGCGCGGGCGTCGGACAGTGCCCGGTGGTCGGGGGTGGTGCCGGCCCGGAACAGCCGGGCCAGGCTGGACAGCTTGCAGTTGGGTGCCTCGTCGCGGGTCACGACCTGGCGGGCCAGCCGAGCGGTGTCGAGCACCCGCGGGCCGGGCCACTCGTGGCCGGTGACGGCGCAGGCCGCCTTGAGGAAGCCGACGTCGAACGGCGCGTTGTGGGCCACGAGCACCGAGTCGGCTCCGGTGAACTCGAGGAAGGCCGGCAGCACGGTGCCCAGCCGCGGAGCCGTGGAGACCATGGAGTCGCTGATGCCGGTGAGCACCGAGATGAACGGCGGGATGGGGACGCCGGGGTTGACGAGGGTCTGGAACTCGCCCAGGAGCTCGCCACCGCGGACCTTGACCGCGCCGATCTCGGTGATCTCGCAGCTGTGCGGCGACCCGCCGGTGGTCTCGAGGTCGACCACGACGAAGGTCACCGCGTGCAGCGGGGTGCCCAGCTCGTCGAAGGTCGCCTGGACGGCGACCGGAGGCGAGGGCATGGACCTGACGGTAGGCAGGACCGTGGACACAACCCCGCAGGCGCACCGACCGGGGTGCCGCCCGTGATCCCGGTCAGCCCAGCAGCCCGGTCGCCCGCAGCCCGCCCAGCGCCACGACGAGCCCGAGCACGACCACCGCGGCCGCGATGAGCGTGGAGGAGACCCCGAGCAGGGTCTGGGCGTGGCGACGGCCCGACGCGCCGACGCGCCGTTCCACCCGGTCCCGCAGGTACATCACCGCCAGACCCGCACCGGCCAGCGTCACCGCCATGCCCACGCCGAACGCGACGACCAGGGCCACCCCGAACCACGCCTGGTGCAGCCCGACGGCGCCGAGGAACAGCAGCAGCGCGGACGGGCTGGGCAGGATGCCACCGGCCAGCCCGATAGCGACCAGACCGCCGCGGCTCGGCCCGCTGCCCGCCTCGGGCGTCCGGTGCGGGTGCGGGTGGGGGTGCGGGTGGGTGGTCTCCGTCCCGGCATCGTGCTGGTGCTGGTGCTGGTGGTCGTGGTCGTGGTCGTGCTGGTGGTCGCCGTCGTGGTGGCGACGGACCGGTGCCGTGGCCGGGGCGGGCGCCAGCGCGGTGGCCCCGACGGTCCTCCGGGGCCCGGCAGACACGAGGTCGCCCACGTCGCTGACGGCGCTGACGGCGCTGACGGCGCTGACGGCGCTGACGTCGGCGGCTGCCGGACCGTGCGTGTGGGCCCGGCCGAGCAGCCCGTGGGAGTGCGAGCCGTCGTCGTGGGTGCGGGACCGTCGGGCCGCCTGCCGCAGCAGCGCGAGGCCGACCAGGACCACGAGCGCGCCGCTGGTCACGCTGAGCCACGGGTAGACCCGGGCGGGCACGAACGCCGTGCCGGCGCTGACGAGCAGGCCGAGGGCCAGGACGCCGGCGGTGTGCGTGGCGGTGACCGTCGCCCCCACCGTGGCGGCAGCGCGCAGGGCGCCGTCGCGCCGGCCGGACAGGTAGAACGCCATGATCGTCTTGCCGTGTCCCGGCGCGACCGCGTGCGCGGCTCCGAGCAGCACCGCGCCCAGCACGGCCACCAGGCCGAGCCACGGGTTCCCCCGCGTCCGCTCGAGCAGCCCCTCGAAGGCGCGGGTCAGCCGGTCGCCCCCGCGCGAGAAGGCCGTCGCGGAGTCGTCCGCGGCGGCGGTGAGCCGCGGCCCGCCGGGCGTCGCGGTGAGGCTCACCGAGCGGACGTCGAGCGGGCTCGCGAGCAGGTCCTGCGGGTAGGACGTGAGGCGCGCGCTGCGGGAGCCGACCGGCACGTCGGAGCCGGCCAGGGTGGTGCCGTCGCCGCGCGCGGTCACCTCGCGCCAGCCGATCTCCTCGTCGGCCGCGTCGTCCACCAGGCTCAGGGCGGTGGTGCCGGTCAGCGAGAGGGGCGCGCGCAGGTCGCACTCGACGCGCAGGGTGGGCAGGCCGGCCTGGCCCGGGCGGACGCGGGCGTCCGCGGCGGTCACGGCCAGCACGGCCGGTGACCCGTCGACGGTGAGTCGCAGGTCGCCCGCCGCGACGGCGCAGCCGGCGGCCCCCCACGTGGCCAGCTCGGTCCGCGAGAGCCGGCCGTCGCCGGAGGTGTCGATGGCCGGGACCCGCTGCGCCGTGGGGATCTCGGCGATGTCGAGCACGTGGTCGACGGTCACGGCGTCGGTACCGACGACGACCCCGCTGTAGCGGTTGACGGTGAAGTTGCCGAGCGGGTGGGCGCTGGCCGCCACCGGGTTGACGACGACGAGCGCCATCGCCGCCGCGGCGACCGCGCCGAGACGCAGCACCAGCCGTCGGCTCATCGCAGGCCGCCGAGCAGTGCGTCGATCTGTGCCTCGCGGTAGAGGCTGGCGCCGGCGTCCAGGGCGCGGGCGGTGCGCAGCGTGGTCGCCGCCGACGGCAGGCCCAGACCGGCCTCGACCGCGCCGAGGTGGAACACCAGCCGAGGGTCCCGGGTGCCGAGCCGGTTCGCCTCGCGGACGTAGCGCAGGGCCGCCCGGTCGTCGCCCCTGGCGTGCAGCGCCCAGCCGAGCGCGTCGGCGGTGTGCACCGACTGCCGGCGGTCCCACTCCGCCCGCGCCGCGGCGAGTGCCGCCACCGGGGACCCGTGGTCGGCCTCGAAGAGCGCGGTCTCGAGGTCGGTGGCCACCCCGTTGGCGGCGAGCAGGCGGCCGCTGGCCGCGGCGACCGCGTACTGCTGGTCGGCCAGCGTCTCGCGGCCGGTCGCCTGGTAGAGCTCGCCGAGCTCGACGACGTACTCCGTGAGCGGCAGCCGCTGCACGACGCGCAGGTAGTCACGCTCCGCGGCCTCGAGGTCCCCCCGCGCCACGGCGAGGCGCGCCAGCCCGGCGCGCGCCTGGAGGTAGGTGGGGTCGGCGTCCAGGGCGTTGCGGTAGTGGTGGGCCGCCCGGCCGGACCGGCCGGAGGTCCGCGCCAGCTCGCCGAGGTGGTAGGTCGCGAAGGCGTACGCCGCGGCGTTCGTGCTCGCGGCCTCCTGGGACAGGCGCATCAGCCTGGTGGCCTCGGCGAGGTCGCCGCGGAGCTCGGCCTGGTAGCTGAGCCGGGCGAACGTCGACGGTCCGGGGTCGAGGTCGTCGGCCCGCTGCGCGGCCGCGAGGGCGGGGCCGTAGCGGCCCAGCTCGGTGAGGGCGTCGGAGCGCAGGGCCTGCGCGGCGGCGCTGTACGGGTTGCGGGCCAGCGCCTCTCGGGCGGCGGCGAGCGCGGCCGGGAAGTCGTGCCGGGCGGTGTCCAGGGCGGCCTGGGCGGTGAGCAGCACCGAGTCGCCGGGCGCGAGGGCGCCGGCCCGGGCCAGGGCCTCGTCGGCCTTGGCGTAGAAGCTGGGATCGGCCGTGACGCGCGCCTGCTCGACGTAGGCGAGTGCCAGGTTGGACCAGGATCGGTGGTCCTTGGGCGTGGTGCGCAGCCGGTCCTGCAGGGTGCGGATCGGGTCCCGCCCGTCCCGCAGGGCGGCGGGGTCGAGACCCCTCGAGGTGCGACCCTCGGTCGTCGCGGGCGCCGGGCCGGCGGGGCCGGTCCCTCCGAGGAGGCCGGTGGCCGCGAGGGTGAACAGGACTGCCAGCGCCGTGGAGCCGGCAACCAGGAGCACGGGCCGGAGCAGCGGTCGCATGCGAGGTGCCTTCCTGCTAGGAGCGGAGGCCCCGCCCCGACCGCGTCACAAGGACGCGGTCGGGACGGGGATGGTGCCGTTCGGGATGGGCGGTGACCGCCCGTCGAACGCTCCGGCTACTTGTTGACCGACTTCGTGGTCGACCCGGTGTGCGGCAGTCCCAGGAACGGGAACGTGTCGCTGAACGCCACGTCGTTCTTGTCGACCCCGTCACCGAGGTCGTTCGGGCTGCCGATCAGCTCCCCGCCGACGACCTGGAGGGCGGCGTCGAGGACGTCGTCCGCCAGGCGGCGGCCGTTCGGGAAGCCGTTGTTGTCGCCGCCGATGACACCGAGACGGCTGTTCGGCTGGCCGGCCTGCCAGGCGGTGTTCAGGCGGATGTACTCAGCCGCCCGCTCCTTGCCCCGCGGGTTGTTGATGCCGGTGACACCCTTGAGGAAGACCTGCACCAGGTCGGCGCGGTTCTTCACCTTGATGTCGGTGCCGCAGACCGCGTTGATCGTCGCAGCGAGCTCCGAGTTCTGGACGAACGGCAGGGCCGCGGCGTCCTGGCGGGGCTTGAGCGAGTTGAACGTGTCCTTGACCTGGTAGGGGATGACGACCTCGTTCACCAGGGGCTGGCCCAGGCGGGAGATCTGCTTGTAGTTCCCCTTGGCGTTCTTCCGGTCGGTCGTGCTCCAGATGCCCACGACGGCGCGGCCGTTCTTGATCAGGTCCCGACGAGGCACCTGCAGCGCGAGGCTGTTGACGTTGAAGCCGTTGAGGCTGTCCTTGCCGGCCTCGGTCATGCAGTCGCCGCCGTAGAGCACGTCGAACACCCGGAGGTCCAGGAAGAAGGGGTCGTCGGCCTGACCGGCGAACGACTTGCGACCGGCCCCCTGGAACCCGGTGACTGCCGCGTCGCGCAGCGCCGCGTAGTTCGGCATGCCGGCGCTGCCGGTGTGCGACGGCGCCACCTTGCCGCTCTTGATGAGCGTGCGGACCTTGTCCGGGCCCTTGCGGACCACGGTGCGGGTCAGGGTGTACCGCTGACGGAACAGCAGGTTCTTGTCCTTGAGGGACGTGACCGGGCCGTTGTTGTACAGGAAGGTGCCGTTGCCCGTGAAGCTGTCCGACGCCTTGGGAGTCCGGGTCGTGCGGAACTTCCAGGTGTAGACCAGGTCAGGCTTCGCGTCGTAGTCGTTGTCGATGTTGACCTTGTACCGCGCGTCGGTCGCCCACGGGTAGAAGTTGGGACCGCCGGCCGGCTCCGAGAACGGGGACCAGTTGGCGATGATGTTGACCATCCCGTTCGCCTGGGCGAAGGCATAGACATCGGTGTTGTCGTACGCGGGCTGGCCGGCGATGGCCGGGGCCTCACGGTGGCTGGACGCGGTGGAGCTGGTCGGCGCAAGGGCCGCCAGACCGCCACCGACGACCATCGCTCCCACGCCGAGCAGGGCAGTCGCCCGAGTCGTGCGCGTTCGTCTCGACTGAGACATGGATTCCTCCCTCGAGGGGTACGGCCCACCCTCAGTCGTGACGGGTGTCACAGGGACGGGCACTGAGGGTCCTTCGGCAGGTGACCCCGTTCTGGATTGGTCGACGGGCAAACTTCTGCACCGTCGCCGAGGAAGGCCGGCACCGGCGGGCAGCCGGTGCCGGCCCTCCGGGGCGGTCAGGCGGCTGCCGGGCGCAGGGTGCTGCGGCGGGCCAGGGCGGCGCCGGCAGGCCCCCGGACGGGCCGCGCCCGTCGCCCCCGGTGACCAGCGTCTCGCCGGTCTGGGCCGCGGGCGAGGACTGGGTGACCGGGCCCGAGTCCCCGTTCGACGCGGTCGGCCCGCCGGATTGCCCGCGCCGCGCGGGCCGCGGCGTCTGCCCCGCTTCGTCCCGCGCGTCACCGGAACGCGCGGGTCAGGCCGCCGGGCGCGCCGTACGCTCGGGAGGTGACCGCGACGCCACTGCCCACCAGCACCACACGCTGGCGCTGCACGGGCTGCGGCAACCTCACCCGCTTCGACGTCACCCGGCGTGCCCTGACCCGCGAGTTCGTGCACGTCGACCTCGCGGGGGAGCCCGCCGTCGAGGAGCGCGAGGTCGTCGAGGAGGTCGTCGAGAGCGTCCGGTGCCGGTGGTGTGACGGGGTGGGCACGGTCGAGCTGGTGGCGCGCCCCTCCGACGGCGCGCCCCTCGGGGACCCGCCGGGGAGGACCTGAGGCGATGAGCGCCCCCGCCGAGAGCGCGGCCCAGCCGGCGGAGCCCGGCTGGGACGGGCCGCTGCCCGAGGCCGTGCGCAGCCGGGTCGTCGCCCTCGCCGCCGACACCCTCGGCGCGCTCGCCGAGGACGAGGTGGCGCCGGCGCTGCGACGGTTCCGCGGGTGGGCGCCGCAGCACCGGCGGACCCGCGCGGCCACCCCGCTGGCGGTGGCCGTGGAGCGCGACGTGGCCTTCCGGCAGCGGGTCGCCGCCGCCGCACGGACGGCGATGCCGGACCTCGCCGAGGCGCTGGACGCGGGGACGCCCCCGCCGGCAGCCGACCCGTCCGACGTGGCCGCGCTGGCCTACCTCGCCCGGGCCCCCGGCTGGGCCGGGCTGGTCGCCGCCGCGGGTCAGGCGGCCGACCGGGACCGTGCGGACGAGGACACCGCCCGGGCGGGCGCGCACGCCGCGCGGCTCGAGCGGCTGCTGGCCGAGGAGCGGGCCCGGCACCGCGATCAGCTCGCGGCGATGGCCGCACAGGTCGAGGCCGCCGCCGCCGAGGCGGCCACCGTGGCCCGTGCGCTGCGGGAGGAGAAGGGAGCCCGCCGGCGGGCCGAGCGGCTGTCGGCGGACGCCGCGGCACAGGTCGAGGCGGCGCGGGTCGCGGCCGCCGAGGCGGCCGCCGAGGCGGCCGCGGAGGTGGCCGTGGCACGGACCCGGGTGTCGGAGGTCGAGTCCGGGCTCGAGGCCTCGCGTCGCGCGGTCCGCGAGGGACGCTCGCTCGAGGACACCCGCGTGCGGCTGCTGCTCGACACGGTGGTCGACGCGGCGTCCGCGCTGCGGCGGGAGCTCGCCCTGCCACCGGTGCAGACCCGTCCTGCCGACCTCGTCGACGCCGCCGCGCCCGGCGACGCCGCGGCCGCGACGTCCGAGCGGGCACTGGGTCCGGACGACCCGGCACTGCTCGACCAGCTGCTGTCACTGCCGCAGGCGCACCTGCTCGTCGACGGCTACAACGTCACCAAGACCGGGTTCCCCGAGCTGCCGCTGGACAAGCAGCGGGACCGGCTGCTCCGGGGCCTGTCGAACCTCGCCGCGCGCTCGGGGGCCGAGGTCACCTGCTGCTTCGACGGTGCGGCGCTCGAGGGGCGGGTGCCGGCGGCGAGCGCACGGGGGGTCCGGGTGCTGTTCAGCAAGGCGGGCGAGACCGCCGACGAGCTCATCCGTCGCCTGGTGCGCGCCGAGCCGCAGGGCCGGCCGCTGTGCGTCGTCTCCAGCGACCGGGAGGTCGCCGACGGCGTGCGGCGCTCCGGTGCCCGTCCCGTGTCGGCCCTCGCGCTGGTGCGCCGCCTCGACCGCGGCTGACCCGACCGGACGCGTCACCCCTCGGCGGACCGGAGGCCGGCCGGCGCGAGTGAGGGGAGGTTGTGTCCGGGGTCGCTCCTAGCGTCGGCGGCGACGGACATCTGGGAGGACTTCGTGATCATCGACTGCGACTCGTGCGAGGTGCGCGGGCCCGCCTGCGGCGACTGCGTCGTCACCGCGCTGCTCGGCGGCCCGCCGGGTGAGATCGGCGACGACGAGGCGGCGGCGTTCGACGCCCTCGCCGGCTCCGGACTCGTGCCGCCGCTGCGGCTGGTGCTGCCCGTGGAGGTCGTCCGGCGCTCCGGCGACGGGCGAGCCGGTCATGCGGGGCGCGCTGCCGCCGGCTGACCGGCTGACCGGCTGACGGGCTGCGGGTCGCCGCGCGGGCGCCGCCCCGGGAGTCCAGCATGCGGACGCCCGGTGGCCGGTTCACGCTCCGGTCCGACAGGCGGGGCTCAAGGGTCGGCGACCAGCGTCGATTACCAGACGTGACGTCAGGTATCCCGCAGGCGCGCCGCGTACCGTTTGACATCACGAAACGGTCACGTAGGGTTCGCGCGCAGATGGCCTTCCCGACCTCCCCCCTCCGCCTGCTCGTGGGTCTGCTCCTGACGACCCTGAGCCTCGCCGTGCTGCCCGGGGTGGCCGCTGCCGAGCCCGGGGCGTCCCTCGCCGAGGTCCAGCGTCGGGTCGACGCGCTCAACCACGAGGCGGCCGACGCCGCCGAGCGGTACAACGCCGCCAAGGTCGAGCTCACCGAGACGACCCGGCAGATGCGCTCGGCACAGAACCGGTACACCGTGGCCAGGCGTCACCTGGACGCCCTCACCGCGGTCGTCGGTCGGATCGCCGTGGCCTCCTACAAGTCCGGGGGTGTCGACCCCACCGTGGCCCTGGTGCTCTCGGAGGACCCGACGTCCTTCCTGCGGCAGGCGGCCGACCTCTCCCAGCTCAACCGGCGCCAGGCCGCGATGCTCGACGGCATGGCGGCGGCCCGGCTGCGGGCTGCGGTCGACCGCAAGGCCGTCGCCGACAAGAAGGCCCGCGCCGCGGCCCTGCGGGAGCGCCTGGCGGCCGAGCGGGGCACCATCGAGAAGCGCCTGCGCGACGCGCGGGACGTGCTGGCGGGCCTCGAGGCGGCGCAGCGGGCCCGGCTGCTGGCCCAGCAGCAGGCGGCGACCCGCAGGGCCCTGGCTGCCCGGGCCGACGCACCGCGCGCCTCCCGCTCCGAGCGCGACCCGCAGCCCACGGCCCCCGGCTCCAGCGGCTCCAGCGGCTCTGACGAGGGTGGCGGGGGAGGTGGCGGCGCAGCCCGCTCCGACGGACCTGCCGACGTCCCGGCCTCCGGTCGGGCCGCCGAGGCGGTGCGGGTCGCGTTCGCCCAGCTCGGCGACCCGTACTCGTGGGGTGCGGCCGGGCCCAACGCCTTCGACTGCTCGGGGCTCACCATGTACGCGTGGGCGGCGGCGGGTGTGTCGCTGCCGCACTCCTCCTCGGCGCAGTACAACGCCGTGCGGCGGGTACCGGTGTCCGACCTGCAGCCGGGCGACCTCGTCTTCTACTACAGCCCGATCAGCCACGTGGCCCTCTACATCGGTGGCGGGCGGGTCATCGACGCGCCCTACCCCGGCCGCAGCGTGCACATCACCGGACTGCACTCGATGCCCCTCGTCGGAGCCGGCCGACCGTAGGCTCCGCCTCCCGGCCGGCGCCGCGGCGGTCGGTCGCCGGCAGCACCGCCGCCTAGTCTGGCCGGGTGCAGCAGTACGACGACCCGGGCGCGGCCGTCGAGCCGCCCCCGTCGTCGGCCGCACGGCCTCCGGGGGACCGCTCCCGGCGACGTCCTGCTGCCGTCTGGCTGGTCGTCACCGTCGCCGTCGCGCTAGGCCTCGGCGTCGCGCTGGTGGTCGGCCGGGTGCTCCTGCCCGGGCAGGGCACCGGGCCCGGGCCCGGGCCTGCTGGGGGGCCCCGGGCGGGGACCACGGCCGCCGGCGGTGAGCCGGGGCCCTCGGCGAGCGGCTCCACGCCCCCCGGGGCCGCCGTCGCGGCACGGGACCGGGCGGTGACCGACCTGCTGGTCACCCGCGCCGCCGCCGTGACCGCCGCTGACCGGACGGCGTTCCTCGGCACCGTGGCTCCGGGCGCCACCGAGTTCCTCGCGACGCAGGCCGAGCTGTTCGACCGGGTCACCTCGCTGGGGCTCGCCCAGTGGTCCTACCTGGTGACCGGCGAGGGCCCGGGCCTGGCGCCCGAGCGGGCCGCCGCGCTGCCCCCGGGCTCGGCCATCGTCCGGGTGCGGCTCACCTACCGCCTGGCCGGCACGGACACCACCACCGACCGGGAGCAGTACCTCACCGTGGTGCCGTCCGGCGGCGGCTGGCTGCTGGCCTCGGACACCGATGCCTCGGCGAGCGGGTTCGACACCCAGCGCGACCTGTGGGACCTCGGGCCGGTCCGTGCCGTGCGCGGCGACCACAGCCTGGTCGTCGCCGACCGCCGCGGCACCAGCGCGCGCCAGGCCCGGCGGGTCGCGGACGAGGCGGACCTGGCGGTCGGTGACGTCGACGAGGTGTGGACCGGGGACTGGTCACGGCACCCCGTTCTCGTCATGCCGCGCAGCCAGCAGGACATGGCGACCCTCATCGGAAGCGACGGCGACGGGCTCGCCCAGATCGCCGCCGTGACGACCGGCACCTTCGAGTCCGGGCTCAGCAGGGGGGACCGCATCGTGCTCAACCCCGGGGCCTGGGGCACGCTCGGTGCGGTCGGCCGGCGGGTGGTGCTCACCCACGAGATGACCCACGTCGCCACCCGCTCGTCCAGCGTGCTGGCACCTCCCATCTGGCTGTCGGAGGGGTTCGCCGACTACGTCGCCTACCGGGCGACGCCCGTCCCGTTGTCGATCGTCGCGGCGGACATCCTGGACGAGGTCCGCGACGACGGCCCACCGCGGCACCTGCCGCAGGACGACGACTTCGACGCGTCGCGCGGGGACATCGCCGCGGCCTACGAGGGCGCCTGGCTGGCCTGCCGCATGATCGCGGAGGAGTACGGGCAGAAGCGGCTGCTGCGGCTCTACATGGCGCTGTCCGACAGCAGCGGCCCGGGCTGGCCGGAGGAGACCGCGGAGGTGCTCGGAGTCGACGAGCGCCGGCTGGAGCGGGACTGGCGGGCCTACCTGCGGGCCAAGGCCGCGGCGTGAGCCCGCGCACGACGCTGCTGGTCACGACCGCCACGCTCGTCGTCCTCCTCGCGGTGGCGGTGGCCGTCCTGATCCCCTGGCGGCCGCTGCCGCTGCACGGGCTGACCCCGACCCCGGTGGACCCCTCGCGAGACTTCACCGCTGCGCAGGTCGCGCGTGAGGAGGCCTACCACGTCGCGGTGCGGCTCCCGGCGTACACGTCGTACCTGCTCGGCCTCGTGGTGGCGGGCGTGCTGGGCCTCACGCCGGCGGGCGCCCGGCTGGTCGAGCGGGTCGCGGCACCGCTGGGCGGCGGCTGGCTGTGGCGGGTGATTCTCGGCACCGTCGCGCTGACGGTCGTGGGTCGGGTCCTGACGCTGCCGTGGGACGCGTGGAGCGAGTCCGTCCGCCGGCGCTACGGCCTCTCGACGCGCACCTGGGGCGCCTGGGCGCTGGACCTCGCGAAGTCCTACGGCGTGGGCCTGGTGCTCACCCTGCTGGTGCTGCTGCTGGTCGTCGGCCTGGCGCGCTGGCAGCCGCAGTGGTGGTGGACGGTCGGCGCGGCGCTGGGCGCCGGGCTGGTCGTCCTGACCTCGTTCGCCTACCCGGTCGTGGTGGAGCCCGTCTTCAACAGGTTCACCTCGATGGCCGACGGGCCGCTGCGCAGCTCGTTGCTGCAGCTCGCGCGCGAGGACGGCGTACCGGTCGAGGACGTGCTGGTCGCCGACGCCAGCCGGCGGACCTCGTCGCTGAACGCCTACGTCTCCGGGATCGGGGCCACCCGCCGGATCGTCGTCTACGACACGCTCGTCGACAGCGCGCCGCCGGGCGAGGTGCGGCTCATCGTCGCGCACGAGCTCGGGCACGCGAAGTCGCGCGACGTGGTGTGGGGCACGCTCCTGGGTGCGGTGTCGGTCGCGCTGCTCGTGTGCGTGCTCGGGCTGCTCGGCCGCTCGTCGTGGCTGCTGGGCCGGGCCGGTGTCCCGTCCCTGGGGGACGCCCGCGCGGTCGCCCTGGTGCTGGCGCTGGTGGCGCTGCTCTCGGCCGTGGCCGGTCCGGCGCAGAACCTGCTGTCCCGGCGGGTCGAGACGCGGGCCGACGTCCACGCGCTCGACCTGACCCGGGAGCCGGCGGCGATGGTGGCGATGCAGCGCCGGCTGTCGGTGACGAACCTGTCCGACCTCGACCCGTCCCCGCTGGTGTTCGGTCTGTTCGCGAGCCACCCGACCGGCCCGCAGCGGACCGCGCTGGCCCGGGACTGGGCGCGCCGGCACGGCCGTCCGGTACCGCCCGACCTCGGCGCCGACCTGCCGTGATGCGGCCGGACGGCCGCCTCGGCGGGGACGCGAGGGTGCCGTCGTGGGCGATTCGTCCCGTAGGATCGCCGACCATGCGGGCCCCGGCGACGTCGGCGCCGCGGCTGGCGCTCGCCGCGGTGCTGGTCCTGCCGCTGGCCGCCTGCGGGGGCGAGGGCGAGCAGCCGACGACGCTGCCGACCCGGTCGGCGGACGCGAGCACGCCGGGCACCCCGAGCAGCCCGGGCAGCGCGAGCGGTCCCGCGGCGACCGGTGCGTCCGCCGAGGTCGAGGCCGCGGTGCGCGGCTACTACGACACCCTGACCCGGGCGTCCCGGACGAACGACCCGGCACTTCTCGCCGACCTGGTCGCACCCGGCTGCCCGTGCGCCGAGGCGATGAAGGTCATCCGGCGCAACGCGCGCAACGGGGAGACCACGCCGGAGGCCACCTTCACCGTCGCGTCGGTCCGGGCGCACGACGTCGAGGGCGGCGTCGCGGTGGCCGAGGTGGCCTACCGGGCCTCCGCCTACGACGTGCTCGACGAGTCCGGCGACGTGGTCACCACGATCCGCTCCCGGCGTCGTCACCTGGACCTGTCCCTGGTGCGGTCGGACGACGGCGCCTGGGTGATCACGAACGTGACCGACCTGGAGGCCGGATGAGACCCGCCCGAGCGCTGCTGCTCGCCCTCGCCCTGGTGGCGGCCCTGGTGTCGGTCCCGTCCGCGGCGCAGGCGGACCACTGTCAGCGCCAGGAGATCGACTGCGTGCACTCCGACGGTGACCAGGCGGGCGGCGCGATCGTCACGAGCGGCGTCGTGTGGCCCGGCCAGGGGCCGGACACCCCGCTCGGCCAGGTCTCCGGCCGGCCGTGCGACGGCTGCGAGTGGAAGCTGGTCATCGCCTGCCTGGCGAACGGTCCGGAGAACCCGGACGACGCGCTGTGCGGGGTCGCGGTCCAGTCCTGTGCGCTGCGCGGTCAGGACGGGATCCTCTACCGGGTCTACTACCGGGACAACGCCGACCCGGGCTGGCGGATGCTGCAGACCGTCTGCATCGGGCCGGGCGACCAGCCGGTGCCGATCGCGGACATCGCGCAGGCCGTGCGCGAACAGGTGGTCAGCCGGCTCCCGGACGCGTCGCCGTCGTTCCAGCCGGCCGCGGGGGGCATCGTCAACCTCCCGACCATCTTCGACGCCGGCGAGCCCGGGTCGTTCGAGACGCCGTCGTTCGACGTGCTGGGGCTCCCCGTCGTGGTGACCGCCACGGCCACCTGGGACTGGACCTTCGACGAGGGCGTCACCCGGGCGTTCACCGTGCCGGGCGGCCGCTACCCGGACGACTCGGTCTCCCACACCTACGCCAGCTCCGGAGCGCGCGCCGTGACGGTGACGACGTCCTGGCAGGGCTCGTTCACCGTCGCCGGCAACGGCCCCTACGCCGTCCCCGGGCCGCCGCTGACCAAGACCGCCGGCCCGCTCGCGGTGCCGGTGCGCGAGGCCCGCTCGCACCTCGTCGGCGGCTGAGCGGTCGCCGCGTAGGCTCCGCGACCGTGGCCGGTCGCACCCTTGTCGTCACCAACGACTTCCCCCCGCGGGTCGGCGGCATCGAGTCGTTCGTGCTCGCGATGGTGCAGCGGATGGACCCTGACCGCGTGGTGGTGCACACGGCCCGGCAGCCCGGCGACGCCGAGTTCGACGCCACGCTGCCCTTCCCGGTGGTCCGGGACCCGGCCCGGCTGATGCTGCCCACCCCGGCGATCACCCGGCGGGCGGTCTCGCTGGCCCGCTCCCACGGCTGCGACACGGTCTGGTTCGGCGCCGCAGCGCCGTTGGGGCTGATGGCCCCGGCGCTGCGCGCACGTGCCGGGGTGCGCCGCACCGTGGCCACGACGCACGGTCACGAGGTCTGGTGGGCGAAGGCACCCGGCACCCGGGCGCTGCTGCGTCGGATCGGTGAGACCAACGACGTGCTGACCTACCTGGGGGAGTACACGCGCTCGCAGATCGCCAGAGCGCTGTCGCCGGCTGCGGCCGGCCGGATGGTCCAGCTCACGCCGGGTGTCGACACCGACGCCTTCAACCCGTCGGTCGACGGGGGACCGGTGCGCGAGCGATACGGGCTCGGCGACCGTCCGGTGGTCGTCTGCGTCTCGCGGATGGTCGAACGCAAGGGCCAGGACACCCTGGTCAAGGCCCTACCGCTGGTGCAGCGTTCGGTGCCCGACGCCGCCCTGCTGCTCGTCGGCGACGGCCCGATGCGCCCGAAGCTCGAGCGGCTCGCTGCCGAGCTCGGGATCGCCGCTGATGTGGTGCTCGCCGGCGCCAAGCCGTGGGCCGAGCTGCCGCCGTACTTCGCGGCCGGTGACGTCTTCGCCATGCCCTGCCGGACCCGCAGGCTGGGCTTCGAGGTCGAGGGCCTCGGCATCGTCTTCCTCGAGGCTTCCGCGACCGGCCTCCCCGTCGTCGCCGGCAACTCCGGCGGCGCGGTCGACGCCGTCCGGGACGGCGAGACGGGTGCGGTCGTCGACGGCGGCGACCCGGCCGCGGTGGCGGCGGCGCTGGTCCCGCTGCTGTCCTCGGAGGCGCAGCGCCGCAGGCTCGGCACCGCCGGGTGCACCTGGGTGGCGGAGCGCTGGACCTGGACGGCCGCTGCCGCGCGCCTGGTCAGTCTGCTCGGCTAGGCCACGCGCACGCACGGACGCTGCCGAGGTTGCTGGACACGACGGTGCACTCGGGCGTCCCGGTGAGACCGGTTGGGGCCAGCAGCGCCCGTCCCGCGCCGGCGCCGGACCGCTGGACGGTCACCACCGGGCCGCGGTGGGCGGCGATCACGCGGTAGCTCTCCCTGGTGAGCCGTCCGGGGAGGGTCGGCAGCTCGACCAGACGTGCGTCGTCGGGGAAGGCCGCGATGAGGTAGGTCGTCGACCCCCCGAGGAAGACGACGAGCGTCCGAGGCTGGTCGGTGACCGGCGAGGTGGAGAAGGCGAACCAGCTCCCGTCGGGCACCGGCTGCCTGGCGAACGAGGGCACCGTGGTCGAGGCGGTCGCCGCGACGAGCAGGACGGCCATGGCCGTCACCACCCACCGCTGCCGCTGGACCAGGGGTGCTGCCACAGCGACGACGACGACGCCGACCACGAGCTCGATCGCCAGCAGGTAGCGGGCGATGCCGAACATCACCACCCAGACGGCCCAGGCAGACCCGAGGAAGACCAGCAGGAACCGCACGCGCGGGTCCGGCGGCGCCACGGCGAGGTCGTGTCGACGCCGGGCGCCTCGGACGACCAGGGCAAGAACGAGCAGCGAGGCGAGGACCGCCCAGCGAGGGTCCCGGCCGGGAAGCTCGCTCGGGAACCCGCTCACCGAGGCCATCCGCCAGGGAAGCAGCAGGAGCTCGGCCGGCGTCTCGGGCAGGAAGCGCCCGTCGTGGTAGTTCACCGGCGGCGCGTAGGGCGAGCGCCAGAGCTGGTTGAAGAACGGGAACATCGGGCTGCCGAACCGCCCCAGGAACTCCCACCAGACGTACCCGACGGACACCGCCGCGCCGACGGCTGCGGCAGCGGACGTGCGCAGGAGGGCGCGCGGCCGCGAGTCGGCCAGGGGCAGGGTCACCACGGCGGTCAGGCAGGCGAGGACGTAGAGCAGGTTCGTCATCTTGAGCCCGAAGGCCACGCCGAGCAACAGCCCCGCAGCCGTCAGGCGCCTGGGTCCCACCGTTCCTCCCCACAGCAGGCAGAGCAGCGCACCCAGGAGGGGCAGAGCGGTCGAGACGTCGGAGAAGGTCGTCGCGAACTCGGTGCGGAACGTGGCGCCGACGACGGCGAAGGCACCGCACATGACTGTCAGCGCGCACCTCGCCGCGAGGTCGGGCCGGTCCAGCAGTCGCCAGGCGAGAAGCATCACCAGCCAGATCGCGGTGGCGTGCAGGGCACCGAGGTAGGCGGTCGCCGCCCAGGCTGGAGCGTGCAGTGCCAGGAGGAACCACGGGATGTTGACGGTGCCCGGGATCCACGCGTCCGGGCTGAGGGCGACGTCCTGGTCGGGGTGCAGCAGCGTCCAGACGGCTGACACGTGCGAGCCGCGATGGTCACCGCTGGCGTCCTGGCCGCGCAGCAGTGACAGGAGCGCCCCCAGAGTCCAGAGCGCGAGCAGGGCGACCGCGGCGACCAGGACCTGGGTCCGCGAGCCGACGGCAGCGCCCCCTGCCGGGGAGCCGGTGACGCTCTCCCGCGCCGGAGCCATGCTCAACGCCGGCGCACCCACGGGCAGACCAGGGCGGTGTCGAACTTGTTGCGCCAGGGCCGGCACTCCTTGCGGTCCACGGCGAAGCCGTACCGCGTCGCGTTTCGCGTCACCAGGCGGAACTGCGACCGCCAGCTGACGGAGACGACCGGCCCGTCGTGCTCGGCCACCAGGTCGGTGATCTCACGGTCACCCTGCCAGGGGGACGGCCAGTCGCTGCGCGGGTCGCCGAAGGCGGCCGGCACCCGGACCGAGACTGCGTCGGGCGGTAGCGCGATCACCGTGAAGTTGAGCATGCCGGTGCCGGGATAGACCACGAGCAGGTCCGGCTGCTCGACCAGGCTGTTCGGCGAGAACGCGAACCAGTCGCCCTGGTTGTCGCGTCGGGTCCAGCCGGGGACGGCGACCGCTGCAGCCGTGATGATGCAGGCCATGGCGACGGCGAGGAGGACGCGGACCTTCGGGAGCGGGAAGAAGTCGACGAGCAGCACGAGCAGGGCGCCGCTCAGGAGCTCGAAGGCCACCAGGTAGCGGGCGATGTCGAACAGCGCCAGCCAGACCACCCACCCGGTGGCCACGTAGACGAGCACGAGGCGCCGATGGTCACTGCTGACGATCCCGGGTCGTGCTGCTCCTCGGTCGCGACGCCGCAGGACGAGGCGGTGGGCCACCACCGCGGCGGCAAGCAGCGCGAGCAGGAACCAGCGGGCATCCCTGCCCCACCACTCGCTCGGGTACGTCTCGAGCGACAGCATCCGCAGCGGCATCGACAGGCGCTCGAGCCACGACAGGTCCATGAAGTGCGGGTCATGGGGGTTGACGGCCGGGAGGAAGGGCGAGCGGAAGATGCCGTTGTACAGAGGGAAGAGGGGGTTGCCGAAGCGGTCCCACATCAGCCAGCCCCACCACCCCGCTCCGGCGAGCGTGCCCAGAGCGGTCCCGAGCGCGAGAGCCGCACCTGATCGGACCAGGTTGCGGTACCGGACCTCGACCGCGGCGACGGCGACGACAAGGGCGACCACCGCGGTCACGTTGGTGAACTTGAGGCCGAAGGCGGTCCCGACGAGGAGCCCGACGAGGAGCGCTCGACCACGGGCCACCGGTTCGTGCTCCGGCCTGCGCAGGTACACCAGCAACGCGGCCTGGATCGGAACGGCGGTAGCGATGTCGCCGAACGTGGTGCCGAACTCGGCAAGGGTCGCGGGGGCGATGAAGGCGAACAAGGTCGCAAGGCAGGTGAGCCCGAGGCGCAGCCCACGGGACGTGGCTCGGAGCAGGGTCCAGGTGATCGCCGCGGACAGCCACACGGCCACGCCGTGCAGGACCCCCAGGTAGACGACGGCGACCCAGGCGGGCGCATGCTGGGTCAGCAGGAACCACGGGATGTTCCAGGTGCTGGGGAACAGGCCGGAGTACGACCCGGGGCTGAGCAGGGGGTCGAGTCCGGGGTGCAGGGCGAGCCAGACGGCGGGCACGTGCGCCAGGCGTTGGTCGCCGTTGGCGTCCTGCCCGAGGAGCAGCGACAGCGCCGCCGAGACGCCGAGCACGACCAGCAGGGAGGACCAGCCCAGCCGGGTGCTGCTCTGTCCGGCCGGCCCGCTGGCCGCCGCGGGAGCTGTCGGGGTGACGAGCTGCGGGCCGGTTGCCACGACTAGCAGCTGGTGGCGGAGGGGACCTGGGACTGGATCTGGGAGCACGTGTCCGTGAACATCGCCCGCACCGTGCCGCCGAGCGCGAAGACGGCGATGACGATCACCGCGGCGATGGCCGTGAGCAGCAAGGCGTACTCGACGCTCGAGGCACCGCGGTCGTCGCGCGAGGGCAATCCGTCACGTCCTTCGTCTGCTCACCCGGTGGTGGCCGCCGCGCGACCACCACCCGGCGTCGGTCAGCAGCTGGCGCTGGCCGAGGACTGCGCGTCGATCTTCGAGCAGGTGTCCTTGAACACGTCCCGGACGAGGCCGCCGAGCGCGAAGACGATGATGACGATGAGCGCGGCGATGGCAGCGACGAGGAGGCCGTACTCCACGGCAGACGCGCCGCTGTCCTTCTCGGCGGTCACCTTGCGGATGTAGGCGAGCATGTGCTTTTCCTCCGGTTATGGCCCGTGACGACGGTGCCGGGACCCACGCGAGCCCGAGCGGTGCACTACCAATGATCGACCGTGGCACATTCTTCGCGCATGGCTCGTCCGGATCGACGTAGATGGTACGAACGGCTGACCCCAAATCTTGGCAAAGAACTGCCGCGGGGGTGGGGTCAGTAGCCGGGTTCCGCCGGATTCTTGATCAGGCCGAGCCGCATCGCGGTCATCAGGGCCTGCGCACGGTTGGCCGCCCCGAGCTTCTCGTAGACCTTGGAGATGTGGGTCTTGGTGGTCGACTCGCTGATGTAGAGCTGCTTGGAGATCGCCGCCACGCCGAGGCCGTCGGCCAGCAGGGTGAGCACCTCACGCTCGCGCGGGCTGAGCTGCGGGCCGGAGGGGGTGAGCCGACGCTGCATGGCGCCGGCCAGGTCGTTCGCGGTGAAGGCGCGCGGCGAGACCGCGGCGTGCCGGGCTGCGGAGATCACGTCGTCCGCCGGGGCGTCCTTCGGGACGAAGGCGGAGGCGCCGGCCTCGAGCGCGCCGAACAGCTGCTCGTCGCCGGCGTACATCGTCAGGACCACGATGCCCATGGTGGGGAAGCCCTCGCGGATCTTCTTGGCCGCGTCGAGCCCGCTGCCGTCGGGCAGCCGCACGTCGAAGATCACGACGTCCGGCTCGGTCGACGCGATGACCTCCAGCGCCTCGGCGACACTTCCGGCCTCGCCGACGACGCTGAAGTCGCCGGTGCGCTCGAAGGCGCGACGCAGGCCCTGTCGGATCAGCTCGTGGTCATCGACCAGCACGACGGTGGTGGACACGTGCGTCACCCTAGTCGGCGAACCGGGGGCTACCTAGCGTCACCTCGACCGTCGTGCCGCCCTCCGGGCGGTTCCCCACGGCGAGCCGGGCCCCGATCCGCTCGGCCCGCTCGCGCATGACCTCGAGGCCGAAGCTGTCGTTGCGGGGGGTGCCGAGCCCCGCTCCGTCGTCGGACACCGCGAGGTAGGCGCTCGGCGGGTCGATCCGGCAGGTGACCCACAGGTTGTGGGCGTTGGCGTGCTTGCGGGCGTTGGTCACGGCCTCCTGCGCGATGCGCAGCAGCTCGGTCTCGGAGTCGACCGGGAGCCGTACCGGTGTCTCGTCGAGCACCAGGTGCACGGTGAGGTTCGAGCTGGCGCCCACCTGGCGCACGTAGTCCGACAGGGCGGTGCCGAGGCCTGTCGTGGTCTGCACCTCGCTGCGCAGGTCGAAGATCGACAGGCGCAGCTCGCTGATCACCCGGGTCAGCTCGCCGCGCAGAGTCTTGAGGTCGGCCTCGAGGTCGGGCAGGTAGCGGGCGCGCGCGGCGAGGTCGTCGACGATGTAGCCCATCGACGCCAGCTCCTGGGCGATGCCGTCGTGGATCTCGCGCGCCAGGCGGCGGCGCTCCTCGGCGGTGGCGAGGCTGCGGACCTCGCTGAACAGCAGCGCGGTCTCGAGCCGTAGGCCGAGCTCCTCGAGCACGCTCTCGGCTGCCTCGAGCTGAGCCTGCTCGAACTGTGCGGCGGCGCCGGAGCGCTCGACAGCGATCAGGCCGAAGGTCCGCAGACCGATCCGAAGCGGCAGCACGGCCGAGCAGCCGGTGCCCCCACTCGTCAGCGGGTGCGCCGAGCGCATCACGGTGCTGGAGGCCCACGCCTCGTCGAACAACGGGTTCTCGACGTCCCACTCGAGCCGGTCGGCACCGAGGAAGGTGACCGGGGAGAGCCGGCTGCCGCTGGAGCGCACGTAGACCGCGCCGCGGTCGAAGGGGGCCGCGCGGTTCACCTGCTCGAGCATCTGCTGGCCGAGGCTGACCGGGTCGAGCCCGCCGGAGAGCTGGCGGGCGACCAGCCTCAGCTGCGAGATCAGCCGGTACGCGGCGGCATAGGCGACGTTCTCCGTCTGCGCGGCTCCGGCGGTCTGCAGCCGTCCGACCCAGGCGCCGAGCAGCCCCACCGCGAGCGTGATCAGCGCCCACCTGCTCACCAGCCCGAGGTAGCTGGTCCAGGACAGCGGCTCGTCACCCAGCAGCTTGCCGAGCATGAGCACGAGTGCACCGAGGCCGGCGGCGGTCACCGCGGTGCGCACCCCGCCCCACAGCCCCGCCGCCAGGGCCGGGGCGAGGAGGTAGGGCAGCAGGGTCTCCGGAAGCGGCTCGACGAGGAGCATCACGCAGCAGGCCAGCACCGCTTCGGCGACCGGCTGGAACGGCGCCGCCTGCTGCCAGGCCCGGGGCAGGGGGGCGGTGGCGGCCACCGCCACCGCGACGAGCAGCACCACCGAGGCGACGTCGGCCGGCTCGCGACGCTGGACGAGAGCGAGGACGCACCCGACGAGGAGCAGGCTGCCCCGGACGGCGAGGACCACGCGCTGGTCCAGCCGCAGCGCCTTCAGGGTCGACACAGCCATGGGCGCGACGCTGTCACAGCGGGCGGGCGCAGGCCCGGTTCTCGGGGGGATCGCCCTCGCCGGGCGTGTCGTCCCGGTGCCGCCCGCGCCCGGTCAGCCGAGGCGCCCGCTGAACGACTGGAAGATCGTGATGGCTGCCGGGCCGAGGATCACGACGAACAGCGACGGCAGGATGCAGAAGATCAGCGGGAACAGGATCTTGACCGGCACCTTCTGCGCCAGCTCCTCGGCGCGCTGGCGCCGCTTGGTGCGCATCTCCTTCGCCTGGACCCGCAGGACGGCCGCGATGGGGATGCCGAACGCGTCGGCCTGCACCATCGAGGTGATGAACCCACGGAGCTCGGGCAGGTCCGACCGCTCGCCGAGGGCCCGCAGCGCCTCGATCCGGCCGAGGCCGATCTGCATCTCCTGGAGCACCCGGAAGAACTCCTCGGCCAGCGGACCGGTCGTGTTGCGCGCCACCTGGGAGAGCGCGGAGTCGAACGCCAGTCCGGCCTCGACGGAGATCGTCAGCAGGTCCATGGCGTCGGGCAGCTCCCGCCGGATCTGCTCGCGGCGGTTGTAGCCAAGCTGGTAGATGGCCATGTTCGGCCCGAAGAAGCCGACCACGGAGAAGATCAACGCGAAGCCCAGCACGGGCAGGACGCCGGTGCCCAGCAGGACGGGCAGGGCGATGCCCAGCGCCAGGCCGCCGAGCAGCCCGAGCATCTTGAACGCGATGACGCGGTCCACGTCCCACTGCGGCGGGTTGCCCGCCAGCTGCAGCCGGTGCCTGATCCGGGCCACCTGGTCGCCCGCGGTGAGCCGTCGGCCGACCTGGGTGAACCGGGCCATCATCGGGACGACGACGCGCTCGCCGAACGGCCTGCTGAGCTCGTTCTGCATCTCCCGCGGTGCGGCCCTGACCGCCTCGACGGCGGCGAGCGACCGCGAGACCTGCTGGCGTTCGGTCGTGATGGCGCCCATGGTGGCCAGGGCGATCGCGATGGCGAGGAAGATGCCACCGAGGCCCAGCACCAGGAGCAGCTCCGCCTGCATCTAGACCTCCACCCGTACGGCCTTGCGCATCCACAGGGCACCGACCGCGAGCAGCACCCCGCCGACGCCGAGCAGCAGCCAGCCCATCGCCTGGGTCACCAGCGGCCGCAGGTAGTCCGGCTGGGCCAGCACGAGGTACAGCGCGAACACCGGGGGGAGCAGACCGAGGATCCACGCCGAGAGCCGGCCCTCGGCGGACAGCACCCGGACCTGGCGGCGCAGCGTCTCCCGTTCGCGAAGCGTCGCGGCCACGGTGGTGAGCAGCTCGGCGAGGTTGCCACCCACGTCACGCTGGATCCGGATGGCCATGACGACCCAGGCGAAGTCCTTGCTGTGCATCCGCTCGGCGATGCCGTCGAGAGCGTCGTCCATCGGCACGCCGAGCCTGGCCTCGATCAACGCCCGGTTGAACTCGCCCGTGATCGGCTGCTGACCCTCGCGCACGACGGTGTCCATCGCCTGCGGCACCGAGTAGCCGGCGGACAGGCTGCCGGCCACCATCTGGAGGGTGTCGGGCAGCTGCGCGAGGAAGGACGAGGTCCGACGGGTCTCCTTGGTCCGCAGGTAGGCCCACGGCAGGCCCAGCCCGAGGGCCAGCCCGAGCAGGGTCGGCAGCAGCGCTCCGCCGGACACGAGGAGGAGCAGGAAGGCGGTCGAGATCGCGACGCCGATATGGATGATCATCCACTCCGCCGCCCGCAGCGGGACGCCGGCCGCGTCCAGGCGCAGGGAGAGCGCGCCCTCGAAGTCGCGCTTCTCCACGACCTTGCCGGCGAGCTCGACAGCCGACCTGGCGACCTGGCTGCTGCCCAGCACCGTGGTGTCCTGCTGCTGCTTCGCCGGTGTCCGCCCGCTGAGGGTGTAGAGCGAGAGCCGACGCCGCAGCCGGCCCTGCTTCTCGTCGCGGCGCACGGTGCCCAGCGCGACGTAGACGATGACGAGCAGGCCGAGGAACATCGCTCCGAGCAGGAAGGGCAGGGCGGCGGCCGGGAACAGTGACGAGGGGACCGGCACCCTCCTCGGCCCGACGATCCGGGGCTGCGCGGGCTCCCCGGACGCGAAGGACGTCACGCTGTCGTCGAGCCGCACGTCACCCGCGAGGGCCGTGACCACCACCTGGGCCGAGTCGGGCAACCCGTCGGGCAGCGTCGCAGAGATGCTGATGCGGGTCGCGATGTCCTGCGCGACCTGCCGGAACACTGCTGACAGGTCGGCGGTCCCGGCCTTCGCCACCGTGCCCCGGGTGCCGTCGACCATGACGGCGAGCGGGTCCGGGGCGACGGCGGACGAGCCGATGTAGACCGCGTCGATCAGCACGCCGGCCTCGGTGGCCGTGCCGACGACGGCGTCGGGCGTCGTGGCGCTGGTGCCGAAGTCGTTGCCGTCGGACAGCAGCAGCACGCTGCGGACACCCCCGGCCCCGGTCTGGTCGACCGCGCGCGCGGCACCGTCGAACAACGCGGTCCCGGTCACCGTGCTCACCTGCAGGGCGTCGATCGCGGCCTTGACGGCCGCGTGGTCGCCGGTGGGTGCCAGCGGGGCCTCGACGACGTCGGCGAAGGTGACCAGGCCGACCATGACGTCGGCCGGGAGCAGGTCCACGAACTCCTTGGCCGCGTTCTGGGCGGAGGCCAGCTTGTCCAGCCGGCCCATGCTCTTGCTGGTGTCGATGGCCAGCACCGTGGTCTGGTCGAGCGGCTCGCCGTCGTCGACCGGCTGCACGTCGAGAGTGCCGATGCTCGTGCCGCCGATCGTGACCGTGACGCTGGCGGGGTCGATCGTGGTGCCCCGAGGAAGGCCCTCGGCCTGGAACACGACCCGCAGCTGCCCGTCGTCGCGGGTCGCCAGGGCGATGCTGCCTGACGGCACCGCGGCCGGGGCCCCGGTGGACGAGGCGGCCGGGGTCGCGGTGGGGGATGCGCTGGGGGTCGCGGCCGCGGCCGGGGCCAGCAGTCCCGCGAGGCCGAGAAGGGCGAGCGCGGCGAGGGGACGGCCCCCGGTCATCGCCCGAACTTCTCGAACGCGAAGATCGTCGGGTCGACCGTGACGCCGGAGGCAGCCAGCTTGTCGAGGAACTTCGGCCGGAGCCCGGTCGACTTCAGCGTTCCCAGCGCTCGGCCGGCCTCGTCGAAGCCGGCGGTGTGGTCGAAGAGGAACAGGTCCTGCATGGTGATGACCTCACCCTCCATGCCGACCACCTCGGTGACGTGGGTGAGGTGCCGGGTGCCGTCCTTGAAGCGCGCCTGCTGCACGATCAGGTCGATGGCGCTGGACACCTGCTCGCGGATGGCGCGCACGGGCAGGTCGACACCCGCCATGAGCACCATGGTCTCGACGCGGGACAGCACGTCGCGCGGGGCGTTGGCGTGGACGGTGCAGATGGAGCCGTCGTGGCCGGTGTTCATGGCCTGGAGCATGTCCAGTGCCGCGGCGTCGCGGATCTCGCCGACGACGATGCGGTCGGGCCGCATGCGAAGCGAGTTGCGGACGAGGTCGCGGATCTTGACCTCACCGCGTCCCTCGATGTTGGGCGGGCGGGCCTCCAGGCGAAGGACGTGCTCCTGGTGCAGCTGCAGCTCGGCGGCGTCCTCGATGGTGATGACGCGCTCGTCGCCGGGGATGAAGGACGACAGGACGTTCAGCGTGGTGGTCTTGCCGGCGCCGGTACCGCCTGCGACGAGGATGTTGAGCTTGCCGCGCACGCACTTCTCGAGGAAGTCCGCCACACCGCGGCTCATCGTGCCGAAGCCGATGAGGTCCTCGACCATGTACGGGTCGGCGGAGAACTTGCGGATCGTGAGCAGCGAGCCGTCGATCGCCAGTGGGGGGATGACGGCGTTCACGCGGCTGCCGTCGGGCAGGCGGGCGTCGACCATGGGGCTGGACTCGTCGACGCGTCGACCGACCCGGGCCACGATCTTGTCGATGGTGCGCCGGAGGTGCGCCTCGTCGGTGAAGGTGCCCTCGACCGGGTGCACCCGGCCGCTGCGCTCGATGAAGATCGCGTCGAAGCCGTTGACCATGACCTCGGTGATGTCCGGGTCGCGCAGGTAGGGCTCCAGCGGCCCGTAGCCCAGGATGTCGTCGGCGATCTCCTGGGCGATCCGTGCGCGGTCGACGACCGTCAGCGGGGTCTCCTCCTGCGCCAGCACCTCCTGCAGCGTCTGGCGGACCTTCTGCTCCAGGTCGGACTGGGTGAGCCGCGAGTCGTAGAGCTTGGGTCCGAGGCTGTCCAGCAGGGTCTGGTGGACGGTGCGCTTGAGGTCGCCGAACGGGTCGACGCTGCGGCGGGCCCGCGGCGCGGCGGAGACGAAGCTGCCCTCGTTGGCGCCGGGCCTGCCCTCCGACGGTGTGTCGCCGCGCTCGCGCTTGGCGGCGGCGAGGCGGTCGGCCAGGCTCATGTCGTCCTCGCCCTGCGGCGGAGCAGGCCGCGCCGGTCGGTGCGCAGCTCGGCCGGGATGTCCCCGCTGCTCGTGGCGCTGCTGGCCGCGACGTTGCTCTCGCCGAAGGCCTTGATCGCGAGGCTGACCGGGTGCTTCGGGTCGTCGAGCACGATGGGCACCCCGCGGTTGATGGACGCGGGGACGTCGCGCGAGCTGGGGATCTGGGCCGCGATCGGTGCCTTGAGCGTCTTCTCCACCTCGCCGACGGCCAGGCCGACCTTCGAGTCGGCCCGGTTGAGCACCAGCCGCCACCGTTCGCGGGGGTAGTTGAGCAGGTCGAGGGTCTCCAGCGTGAGCTTGAGGTTCTTCAGCGCCGGGATGTCGAGCGTGGCGAGCAGGGCGACCATGTCGCTCTGGTCGAAGGCCGCGAGCACGTGGTCGTCGAACGCCGGCGGGGTGTCGACGACCACGAAGTCGAACTGCTGCTTGAGCAGCGTGAGGACGGTCGACACCAGCGAGGCGGGGATCGACTCGGCCGTTCCCGGCTCGATCGGGGCGACGAGCGTCGTCAGCCCGGGTGAGTGCGGGGTCAGCAAGGACATCAGTGCGGAGGCGTCGAGGCTGTCCGCGAGCGGCACGGCGTCGGCGATCGTGTGCGCCGGGAACAGCTGCAGGGCGATGGCCACGTCGCCGAAGGCCAGGTCGAGGTCCACGAGGCAGACCTCGCGGCGCCCACGGTCGGCCAGCGCCGCGGCGAGGTTGGTGGCGAGCGTGGTCTTGCCGCACCCGCCCTTCGCCGAGAACACCGTGATCAGCTGGCCGCGGCTGACCGACTCGCTCGGGGCCGTCGCGCCCTCGACCGTCTCGCGCAGCTGCCGGGCCAGGTCGCGCGCACGTCGCACCGCGCTGTTGAGACCGGCGAGGTCGCGTTCCTCGATGACCTCGAAGACGCCTGAACGCAGCGCGTCGGTGAGCACGGAGGTGTCGACCCGGCGCCGGACGAGGATGACGGCAAGGCTCGGACGGGTCACCCGCATCGCTGCGGCGAGAGCGAGCGCCGCCGCCTGGTCGACCGTCGGGCCGAGCACGACGACGTCCTCGGCGAAGTGGGTCTCGAGGTGCCGGCGCAGCGCGTCGAGGGAGGGCAGCAGCAGGCTCTCGGGCCCCAGGGCCGCCTGCAGGGCGCCGGAGACGTTCGGGTCGAGGTCGACGATCGCGGTCATCAGTCGAACAGGTTCCTGGCCGTGGTACCGGTGTCGTTCGGGTCGACCCGGGCGTCCTTGCCCCGGAGGGCGAAGTACATGGTGCCGTTCTGGGAGCCGTACACGACCTTCTGGGCCTGGTCCTGGTCGACCGCCAGCGTGAGGATGGTCCTGGGCACCTGCTCGGCCTGCGCGCCGGCGGCCGGCACCACGGTCGTGGCGCCCGCCGCGATGACCTGCACGTTCGGCAGCAGCACCCGGGTCACCAGGGTCGCGCCCCCGTTGTCGCCGCTCTCGTCACCGGTCGTGAGCATGATGGCGACCTCGTCGCCGGGCCCGACGAAGCCGGCGACCCGGGCCGGGTTCCCGAGCTCGACGCTGACGGCCAGCTTGCCGTCCGGGATGGGCAGCGAGCTGGTGTCGGCCGACTCGCCGAACTGGGACGCCAGGATGGGCTCTCCGGGGACGATCGGTGCGAGCGCCACCTGGGTGGCGATGGACGAGATGTCGCTGAGGGCGGGCAGGCCCTCGATGCTCTTCGCGAGGTACTCCCGCAGGTCCATCGCGCCGAGCTCGCTGGCCGACTGGGCCGTGGTCCCCGCGTCGATGGGCGCGGTGGCGACGAGGATCTCGACGAGCTCGAAGTCGGCACCTGCACGCTCGTCGACGCCGTTGACGTACAGGAAGACGCCGGTGGTCCCGAGGGCGGCGACGACGAGCGCGGCGATCAGGAGGAGCGTGCGACGTCCCATAGGTCCTTCAATCGGTACGTTCGCGGCCGAGTTGAGCCGGAGCCGTGACAGTCTTGTCGGTCGAGCGTCCAACGGGGCGATCGACACACCGACCGTAGGCGAGCCGGTGGCCGATTGGGGGCTGAATGCCCGGATCGGCGGCCCGCGCTCAGCCTGCGGCCACCACCGAGATGACCCGTGCGCGCACCGCGGGGCTCGCCCAGGCGCGGCCGGCCACGAGCAGGCGGCGCGCGCTGAGCAGGAGGAACGGCACGGCCACGTAGAGCGGCCACTGCCACGGCGCCACCTCGGCCAGCGCGGAGAAGAGCACGGCCACCAGGGTCGTCGTGAGGGCCAGCCGGGCGGAGTAGGCGGCCATCACGCCCGGCGGGGCGGGCGTGTCGCGGGGCCCGCGCAGGTCGGCGCGGTGCGGCCGCCGCACGGACAGCTCCATCGACAGGGCGACCACGCGCAGCAGGACGACCGCCGTGCATGCCACCAGCGCTGTCACCTCTGCCGCGGTCGGAGCCGCGCCGGCCCGGGCCGAGCCGGCCAGCAGGGTGAGGACGACCGCGGCCAGGCAGGTCTCGGCGGTGACCCGCGCCTTGGACCAGAACGCGTCCGCCGGGCGGCCGGGCAGCGAGCCGAGCCAGACCGCGCCGGCGCCGTCGAGGCAGAAGGCGTTCACTCCGAACAGGAGGCCGGCACCCGAGGCGACGAGTCCCGGGAGCAGGACCATCGAGGCCCAGTCCAGCCCGGCGACGGCCGCGACCCCGCCCGGCAGCACGCTGAGCACCAGCAGCCCGCGCCGCAGCGACCCGGAGCGCCAGACACTGGCGCGGTCGAGCGCGAGCAGGGCCCGGTGGGTGCTTGCGGCCGGCGAGCGGCGGCGCAGCGGCCGGGCGTCGAGCCGACCGGTGGCCTCTCCCGGCTGACGCAGCGCCCAGGCGCAGGCCAGCCGGCCCAGCCGGTCGCCGACGAAGGCGAGGAGCACCAGGGCGACCGTGATGAGCGCCCACTGGTGGTACAGGCCGGGACGCCCCGAGGCGGCACCGATCACGACCCAGGTCGTGGGGGAGCGGTCGAGGAGCTCGCCCACCTGCCCGGTCGCGACCGTCGCGAGAGCCAGGCCCAGCAGGGCGCCGGCCAGGCCCCAGGTCGCCTGTCGGCCGCGGCGGCGGGTGCGGGTTCCGACGACTGCCCACCCGACCGCCTGCCCCACCACGGTGACGACGGCGACGTACGCCAGGCAGGTCGCCAGGGCCAGCGAGAGCCGGGCCGGCGCGGGCGTCACGTAGGCCGTGAGGCCGAGCAGGGCCGCCACCTGCGTGGTCCAGGCAAGGTTCAGCGGGGTCAGCGCCAAGGACGCGAGGTACTGCGTGCGGGCGGTCACCGGGTACGCGGCCAGCTGCTCGGACGGGAAGAGCTCGTTCCCGCCGCCGGCCACCAGCGGCGCCAGCGCCGCGAGGACGGCCACGGACAGGTAGGCGGTCGGGGCCAGGAGCAGGACGTCGATGCTGCGGTCCTGGGGGAGCAGGCGTCCGGCGACGACCGTCGCGAGGCAGAGGGCGGGTACCGCCGCCGACAGGAGCGCGAAGCCGAGCCGGGCCCGGACGCCGCGCACCATCCGCCAGCGCAACCGGACCAGCGGCCCGAGCTGCCCGCTCATCCGAGCAGGCTCCGGTAGCGGGCCGCGCCCTCGGCGCCGGTCAGCTCGGCCGTGGGCGCGGCGGCGGCGACGCCACCGCGCCGCAGGACCACGGCCTCCTCGCAGGCCGCGACGGCCAGGCCCAGGAGGTGGGTCGACACGAGGACGGCGGAGCCGGCCAGCCGCAGCTCGCGGATCACCTCCATCGTGGCGTCGACGCCTGCCGGGTCGACACCGTCGAACGGCTCGTCGAGCAGCAGCACGTCCGGCCGGTGGAAGGCGGCGAGGACCACCGACATCCGCCGTCCCATCCCGTGGCTGAACCCGGCGGTGACGCGGTCGGCTGCACCAGCCAGCTCGAAGCGCTCGAGCAGGTCGGTCGCGCGCGCCTGCCACCCGGGGCCCATGCCACGCAGGGTCGCCGCGAGCTGGAGGTGCTCCCAGGCCGTGGCCCGTGGCACCAGCCCCCCGACGTCGGGGCAGTAGCCCACCCGCGCCTTGACTCCGGAGGGGTCCTTGACGGCGTCGACGCCGGCGACCCGGACGGTGCCGCTGCTCGGAGGCAGGACACCGGCCAGGACCCGGAGCGAGGTGGACTTGCCCGCGCCGTTGCGCCCCACCAGCGCCACGGAGGCGCCCGCGGCGAGCGTGAGGTCGAGCCGGTCGACCGCCACCACGTCGTCGAAGCGCACGGTGAGGTCGCGCACCTCGACCACGGGGGACATGGGACCGATTGTCACCCGCCCGCGGACCGGGTGTCCGCGGTTACGAGTAGAGCGCGTCGACCTCGGCCGCGTGCTCCTTCATGACGACGCCACGCTTGAGCTTCATCGACGGGGTGAGTGCGCCGCTCTCCTCGGTCCACTCGACGGGGAGGATCTTGAACTTCTTGATCGCCTCGGCCTTGGACACCGCCTTGTTCGCGTCGTCGACGGCGGACTGGATCTCGGCGACCAGCTCTGGGTCGTCGGCAGCGTCGGCCAGCGACTGCCCGCCCTTGCCGTGCTGCTCGAGCCAGGGCGGCAGTGCCTCCTCGTCGAGGGTGATGAGGCAGGCGATGTAAGGCTGGGCGTCGCCCACCACCATGCACTGGCTGACCAGCCGGTGGGCGCGCAGCCGGTCCTCGAGCACGGCAGGTGCGACGTTCTTGCCGCCCGCCGTGACGATGAGCTCCTTCTTGCGGCCGGTGATGCGCAGGCAGCCGTCCTCGTCGAGCTCGCCGATGTCGCCGGTGGAGAACCAGCCGTCACGCAGCGCCTCGGTCGAAGCCGCCTCGTTGTTGTAGTAGCCCCGGAACACCTGGCCACCCTTGATGAGGATCTCGCCGTCGTCGGCGATCCGGATCGAGACGCCGGGCAGCGGGCGGCCGACGGTCCCGATCTTGACCATGCCGGGCGTGCACACCGTGGACGCCGCCGTGGTCTCGGTCAGGCCGTAGCCCTCGAGCACGGTGAGGCCGATGCCCCGGTAGAAGTGACCGAGCCGTGCGCCGAGGGGGGCCCCGCCGGAGACCGCCCACTTGACCCGGCCGCCGAGAGCCGTCCGCAGCTTGGTGTAGACGAGCTTGTCGAACAGAGCGTGCTTGGCGCGCAGCGCGATACCCGGACCGCCGTGGTCGAGCGACTCGCTGTAGGCGATCGCGGTGTCCGCGGCAGCGTGGAAGATCTTGCCCTTGCCGGCCGCCTCGGCCTTCTGCGCCGAGGAGTTGTAGACCTTCTCGAAGACGCGGGGCACCGAGAGGATGAACGTCGGCTTGAACGACCCGAGGTCGGCGAGCAGGTTCTTGACGTCCGCCGTGTGCCCGACCTCCGCGCGGGCCATGACGACCCCGACCTCGATCATGCGCGCGAACACGTGCGCCAGCGGGAGGAACAGCAGCGTCGAGGCCCCGTCGTCCTGGAAGACCCTGGCCAGCGTGGCGTCGGCGTCCTTGTCGCTGATGACGTTGGCGGCCTCGTAGAGGAAGTTGCCGTGGGTGAGCTCGCAGCCCTTCGGCCGGCCGGTCGTGCCCGAGGTGTAGATGATGGTGGCGAGGTCGTCCGGTGTCGCGGCGGTGCGCCGCGCCTCGAGGTCGGTGTCGGCGACGTCGCGACCGGCAGCGGTGAGGTCGTCGATGCCGCCGGCCTCGATCGTCCAGACGTTGTCGAGGGCGCTGAGCGTGCCCCGCACCTCGTTGACGACCTCCAGGTGCTCGGACCCCTCGACGACGCACGCCACCGCGCCGGAGTCGCTCAGGATCCACTGCACCTGCTCGGCCGACGAGGTCTCGTAGAGCGGCACCGTGACCGCGCCGGCGGTCCAGATGGCGAAGTCGACGAGGGTCCACTCGTAGCGGGTCTTGGACATCAGCCCGACCCGGTCCCCGACACCCACGCCCGCCGCGACCAGCCCCTTGGCGACGCCGTTGACCTGGGTCAGGAACTCGCTGCAGGTGACATCCAGCCAGCGGTCCCCGGAGCGCCGCTTGAACACCACCTTGTGCGGGGCCTGCACCGCGTTGTCGACCACGATGTCGGCGAGGTTGCCCGACGTCGCCGCCGGTACCAGCACAGGGGAGGTGTACTCGTCCACGGTTGGTGCGCTCCTCGGGTCGTCCCGGTTGCTTCCAGGTAACTTTGCCGGAACCTTACTTGTCAGTAGCCCTCCGAGTCAGCCCCTCCCGGCGTCCCGTCATGCTGGTGGGCGTGCCCGCCGTCGACATCGCCGACGACACCTATGTCGCCCGGCCGCCCGCCGAGGTCGCGGCCGCCGTGGCCGACCCGGCCCGCTGGCGCAGGTGGTGGCCCGACCTCGCGCTCGAGGTGACCCGCGACCGGGGGATCAAGGGCGTGCAGTGGGCGGTGCGCGGGGACCTCCGCGGCAGCATGGAGCTGTGGCTCGAGCCGGTCGGGTCCGGCACGGTCGTCCACTGGTACCTGCGGGCCGACCCGCCGGCGCCGCTGCGCCCGCGGCGGCTCCGGAACCTGCGCGAGCGGCTGGTCCGGTCGTGGAAGGCGGACGCGTTCGCGCTCAAGGACCGGCTGGAGGGGGCCGAAGGGGTGACGTGAGCACCTCGACCGAGCCTTCGGTGCGCTGTCCGCGCTGCGCGGCCGCCGCCCGCCCGGGAAGCGACTGGTGCACCCTGTGCTACGCCGACCTGCGGGCCCGCGCCGCCGAGCCTGTCGGGCCCGCCGGGGTCGCACCGACCGCCCAGGCGGAGGCCGGGGCCGAGCCGCCCCCCGCCGCTGCACGCGGGCGGGGCAAGCACGCCCGGGCCACGCCGCCCGCCGAGGCCGCGCCGGCGCCGACCGACGTCGAGCAGCTGGCCGACCAGCTGCTGGCCGAGCTCGCTGCCGGGGAGGCGGGCAACCCCTTCGGTCGGGCCGCGGGCCTGGTCGACAGCACCGGCAAGCGGGTCGCGGTCATGATCGGCGGCGCCGTCGCCGCGATGACGGTCCTGTTCCTCGTGCTGGCCGCCCTCGGGGCGCTCGTCTAGCGACCGGCAGCCGCTCCAGTAGCCTCTGCCGCATGGCTGAGCGCACCGAGTCCAGCATCACCGTCGATGCCGCCCCTGCCGACGTCATGGACGTCATCGCCGACTTCGAGGCGTACCCGGACTGGACCGGTGCCGTGAAGCAGGTGGACGTCCGCTCGCGCGGCGCCGGCGGGCGCGCCAAGGAGGTCTGGTTCCAGCTCGATGCCGGAGCGATCAAGGACTCCTACACGCTCGCGTACACCTGGAAGGCCGCCAAGGAGGTGCGCTGGAGCCTGGTCGAGGCCGAGCAGATCGTGAAGACCATGGACGGCGCGTACCTGCTCGCAGACAACGGCGACGGCACCACCACGGTGACCTACCAGCTCGTGGTCGACGTCAAGATCCCCATGCTCGGGATGATCAAGCGCAAGGCCGAGAAGGTCATCATCGACACCGCCCTGAAGGAGCTCAAGAAGCGGGTCGAGGGGTAGCGGGATGTCCGAGAACGCCCGGTCCCACGACCGCGACGACCGGAACGGCCAGCACGGGTCGATCGCCGAGGAGGCGGCCAAGCTGGCCGAGGTGGCACACCTGTGGCTGGCCTCGCAGTCCGCAAGGTCAGGTGGCCCGGACGCGGGTGACGTGTGGGCGGAGGCCACGGCCGACGCGAGCCCGCCCGAGTGCCGCGGCTGCCCCGTGTGCCGGGTCCGTCGTGCCGTAATCGGCGTGAGCCCGGAGGTCTACGAGCACCTCGCGGACGCGGTCTCCTCGCTGGGGGCCGCCCTGCGGGCGCTCGACGCAGATCGGCGTCGATGAGCCTCACGATCGGGGTCGACGTCGGGGGCACGAAGGTCGCAGGCGGTGTCGTCGCCGAGGACGGCACCATCCTCGCGCAGCACCGGGTCGAGACGCCGGCGCGCGACGCGGAGGCCACGACGTCGGCGATCACGTCGGTGATCGACGCGCTGCACACCGGGCACGAGGTCGAGGCGGTCGGCATCGGCATCGCGGGGTTCGTCGACGCCGGCCGGTCGACCGTGTACTTCGCCCCCAACCTGCTCGGCTGGCGCGACGGGCCCCTGCGGGCCGAGGTCGAGCAGCGCGTGGGGCTCCCGGTCGTGGTCGAGAACGACGCGAACGCCGCCGCCTGGGGCGAGGCGCGGTTCGGCGCGGGGCGGGAGGCGCGGTTCATCGTGTGCGTCACGGTCGGCACCGGGGTGGGGGGCGGCATCGTCGTCGACGGGGAGCTCTACCGCGGGGGCTTCGGGGTGGGCGCTGAGATCGGCCACATCCAGATGGTCGAGGCCGGGCGTCAGTGCGGCTGCGGTCAGCGTGGATGCTGGGAGCAGTACGCGAGCGGGGGTGCCCTCGTCCGCGACGCCCGGACCCGGGCCGCTGACCGTCGGGCCGACGCCGAGATCCTGCTCGGGCTCGGCGACGGCACGCCCGAGGGGATCGCGGGGGAGCACGTGACCACGGCCGCCCAGCAGGGGGACCCGGTGGCGAGGGCCGCCTTCGACCAGCTCGGTCACTGGCTGGGCCAGGGCCTGGCCGACCTCGCCGCGGTCCTCGACCCTGAGTGCTTCGTGCTCGGCGGCGGCGTGTCCGAGGCCGGCGACCTGGTGCTGGAGCCGACCCGGGCGGCCTTCGAGGAGCTGCTGACCGGCCGTGGCCGCCGCCCGACGGCTCGCGTGCTGTCGGCCGAGCTGGGCAACGACGCCGGGCTGGTCGGCGCCGCCGACCTCGCCCGCCACCGGTAATCCCGCTAAACCCGCGCGCTGCCCGCGTCGATGGAGCAGAGTGGACGCCGCCGACACGGCGTGTCCGGAGTATGGTCCGCAGCGTGCGGGGCAGCGCGAGCTCAGCTTTGGGGTCGGGACGACATGACGAGGAAGCCGGGACCCGGCCGCGACAGCGGAGCGTCCGCGCTCGAGTTCGCCCTGGTGGTGCCGGTCCTGCTGCTCCTGGTGTTCGGGATCCTCGACTACGGCATCTACTTCGCCAACACCCTGGGTGCCGAGTCCGGGGTGCGTGAGGCGTCGCGTCGGGCCGCCGTCGAGGAGTTCCCGGCCGGTGCCTGCAGCGGCGTGTCCGCAAAGAGCGGCGATCCCGACCTCCAGAAGACGGCGTGCCTCGCCGTGACGGCAGCGTCCCCCGTCTCGGGCACCGCCTTCGCGCGGGTGGTTGCGCCGCCGCCGCCGGCGAGCTGGGCCAAGGGGCAGGACGTGCGCGTCTGCCTTGTGGTCGACGGGCAGTCGGTCACGAACTTCGTCCCCCTCCCGGACTCCGGCCGCTTCCGGACCAGGCTGAGCATGCGGATCGAGCAGGACACCAAGGCGCCGTCGGGAAGCGCGGAGGCGCGCACGAGCGCCGGCAGCACGACCCCTCCGGGGGGGTGGGGCTGGTGCGGCTGAGGACGCTCGGCACCGACGACGGCGCGGTCGCGATCCTGGTCGCCGTCTTCGCGACCGTCATGTTCGGGCTGGCGGCCATCGTCGTGGACCTCGGCCAGGCCCGGATGCTGCGGGCGGACAGCCGCAGCGGGGCCGACGCCGCGGCCCTGGCCGGGGCGGGCGCGGTCGCCGATGCCGGCGGGACCTCCGACGCGACCCTGGCCACGACGGTGAAGTCCTCGGTGCTGAAGAACACCGGGCTGTCGGACTGGGTCTCGTCCTGCCCCGTGACAAGCCTGCCCGCCGGGTGGCGGGAGGCGACCGGTGGCGGCACCCGCTGCATCGCCGTGCACGACGGGGCCAGCGGGCCGGACCGGGTGCGGGTGACCCTGCCGACCCGGCGGTCGGTGGCGGGCTTCGGCGCGATCTTCGGCTTCGGCGGGATCGAGGTCACCGCCACCACCCAGGCACAGGTCCGGCGCCAGGACGTCCCCGGCTGCGGTCTGTGCGTGTTCGGCAGCGTCGACGCGAAGGGACCGGTCACCGTCACCGGCGGGGACTCCCTCGCCGCGTCCAGCGGCAAGATCAAGGACTCCGGCTTCCTGCGGGTGGACTCCCCCGCAGTGATCAGCTTCGCGAGCCAGCCCGATCCACCCACCGGGCCCTACTCCGTCGACCCCGTGACCAGCCCGCTGCCGACGGACCCGTTCGCCGGCCAGGTCCCGCCACTTCCCTACCCCGCCGCGGTCGCGGACAACAAGGTCACCTGCGACGGCGGCGCGCTTCCCGAGGGTGTGTACGACAAGATCGAGGTGAAGGGCCTCTGCACAGCAGGCGGGGGGGTGTTCGTCACGGACGAGCTGGACGTCAAGAAGGACGGGCGGCTGGTCACGGGGTTCACCTCCGGTAGCACGATCTACCTCATCTGCGGCGACCGCGCCGCGCCACGTGCCTGCGCGTCCAGCGGCGAGAGCGGCGCGAAGCTCAAGGTCGCCAAGGAGGGCAGTGTCGACATCAGCGCCAGCGCAGCGTCGCAGTTCGTGCTCTACGTCAGCCCCAACAACACCAGCACCGTGGAGGTCGACGGGCCGGTGCGGCTCACCGGCCACGTCTACGCGAAGCGCGCCGAGGTCGACCTGAAGAAGGCGACCCTGTCGGTGGCCGGGCGGGTGGTGGTCGGAGCGCTGAAGCTCGACAAGGAGAGCACCGCGGTGGTGGCCACCTCGGGGGCGCCGACCACTGCGGGCCCCTTGGACGTGCGGCTGTCCCGCGTCACGGACTGACCGGGCCACGGGACCGGACCGAGCAGACCGGGCTGCGGTCGATGACGTGCGCCGGCGGTTCAGTAGCGTCCTGGGGTGACCGCTGAGCTCAAGATCCTTTCGTGGAACCTGCACGGGCTGCAGGACGACCGCGCAGCACTGACGTCGCTGGTCCGGGACCTCGACCCGGACGTCATGTGCGTCCAGGAGGCGCCCAAGTTCCTCCGCTGGCGGGCCAGAGCCGCCCACCTGGCGCGCGAGTGCGGCCTGCTCTACGTCACCGGCGGGGGGACGACCGGCGGCACCGCGCTGCTCGCCCACCTGCGGGTCGACGTGGAGCGCAGCGCCGAGCTGCCGCTGTCGTTCTACCGGGCCGGGTGGCCGGACCGGGGCGTGGCCGCGGCGGTCGTCCGCAGGTCCGGCGCCCGGCTGGCGGTCGCGAGCGTGCACCTGCCGCTGCCGGAGACCGAGCGGCTCACCCACGCCCGCCGGGCCGTCGAGGTGCTCCGGGCCTCCGGCGCGGAGCACGTCTTCGCGGCCGGTGACCTCAACGAGCGACCTGGCCGTGCGGCGTGGTCGTTCTTCGAGGAGCACGGCCTGTGCGACCTCGGGCCGGACAGCGGGCACACGTTCCCCGCCGGCCGGCCGGACCGTCGCATCGACGGCGCGTTCGCCACCGCGCAGGTCGAGGTCCTCGACTACACGGTCGTCGACGACCGCCGCGCGGTGGTCGGCAGCGACCACCGCCCGGTCCTCGTCACCGTGCGCGTCCCCTGACGGCGGGGACCGGGGAGGGTCAGACGTCCTCGCCGGGTCGCTCGCCCTCGCGGTAGGCCGGGGCGAGCTCGAGTGCGAGCTGCTCGAGGAACAGTCCGATGTCGGTGACGATGCCGCGTGCCTGGGCGGAGCCCCGGTCGGCCAGCTTGGTCACGGTGGCCGGGTTGATGTCGACGCAGACCAGCGGGATGGAGGCCGGGAGGATGTTCCCCGTCGCGACCGAGTGCAGCATGGTGGCGACCATGATCGCGAAGCCGACGTCCTTGAGTCCGGCCCGCATCGCCTGCTGGCCGACGAGGACATCGGTGTAGACGTCGGGCAGGGGGCCGTCGTCGCGCACCGAGCCGACCAGCACGAAGTGCTTGCCGTGCTGCACCAGCGAGTGCATGACGCCGCTGGTCAGCACGCCGCTCTCCACCGCCGCCGCGATCGAGCCGGCCTTGCGGATCTGGTTGATGGCCCGGATGTGGTGCTCGTGGCCGTGCTCGACGCCGCGGCCCTGCTTGAGGTCGACGCCCAGCGACGTGCCGAACAGCGACGCCTCGATGTCGTGGGTCGCGAGGGCGTTGCCGGCGAACAGGACGTCGACGTAGCCGGCCTCCACCAGAGCGACCATCGCCGGCGCCGCGCCCGTGTGCACGACGGCCGGGCCGCCCACCCACAGGATCTTGCGGCCCTCGGCCTTGACGTCACGCATCTGCTGGGCGATCTGGCGGACCAGCAGGGCCTGCGGCTTCTCGGAGGAGACCTCGGAGTTCATGAACTCGAAGCCGCCGGTGCTGCGGTCGATGGCGGGCAGCGGCACGACCTTGACGCCGCTGGCGCCGCAGACCACCTGGTCGCCCGCCCTGATCTCGCTCACGGCGATCGTCCGGGCGCGATCGCCGACCACGAGGATCCCGCAGTCCATCTCCGGGTTCTCCAGCGGCACCCAGTGCCCGCTGAGCCGCACGACCGTCTCGAGGTTCGTGGTCGAGTAGAAGTCGTCGGGGAAGACACCGTCCTTCTCGACCTCGCGCAGCATCGCCTCGCCGGGGTCGGTGGGGTTCACGCCGTGGGTCTGCAGCCGCATGATGAGCCGCGCCAGCTCGTCGTGGTTCTCCGACCGGACGGTCAGCCGCGCGTAGGACTCGTCGGTGGGTGTCTTGCCGACCTCGAACTTGTCGATGGAGTAGTCGCCGCTGTACTCGAGGATGTCGTCGAGAACCCGGGAGAGCACCCCGGAGTCGATCAGGTGGCCACGAACCTCGACGGTCTCGCTGGTCACGGGGGTACCTCCAGGGCTGGTCCGGGTCAGACGACGGCGCCGTCGTCCGGGCCGGAGTCCTGGGATCGGTCCTTCATCCGGGCGACGAGCGTGACGAAGCCTGCCACGAAGGCCGTCACCGCCAGCAGCCCGACCCACCCCTCCAGCCGGAGGCCGGTCAGCGCGGCCAGGACGAGCGCCAGCGGACCCCCCAGCGCGCCGGCCCAGGCGAAGCGGGTCACCCGGTCCATCTGTGGCAGCGGGGGTGGCGGCGGCGGCCGGTAGTGGTCGTCGGGGTCGCCGACCCTGGCGGGCTTCGCCGGTTCGACGTGGTCGCGCAGGGCACCGAAGCCGACGGTCGGCCCGCCCGCGGGCTCCACCTCGCCGGCCTCCCCGGCGCGACCTCCGGCGTCGGGCTCCACGTCCTCGCTGACCGGCCAGCGCGGCACCGCGTCGGTGTCGTCGCGGTCGTAGCCGGCGACGATGTCCGACCACGCGAGGTCGTCGTTCACCTCGCGCAGGTAGCCGTCGCGCACGTCCTTGGCCACGTCGCGCTGCGCGGCGTCGACGTAGACGGAGTCGCTGGGTCCCAGCGGCGGCACCGTCTCGCCGTACGGCCCTCGCCGGCCGGGCGTCGGGGCGCTGTACGCGGCGACGCCGGAGTCGCGCAGCCTGGAGAGCAACTCGTCGACGAGGTGGGTCTCGACGTCGTCGAGCCGGGCGTACGACGGCGCGCGCAGGCCGTTGTCGCGGCGCGGTGGGACGGCGTTCACGTCGTCGTCTGGTCGTGGGCGGTCAGTCGGCGGACGAACTCCAGACTGGCGTCGAAGATGACGGGGGCGTCGTTGTCGAGGGTCGCCACGTGGTAGCTGTCCTCGAGCAGCACCTCGCGGACGTCGGTCGAGGACACCTTGGCCAGCAGCATGCGAGCGCTGTCCGGCTCGACCACATGGTCCTCGGTGGAGCGCAGCACGAGCAGCGGCTGGGTGACCCGGTCGAGGTCACCCCGGGTCGTCAGCCACAGCCGGCTCAGCTGGTAGGCGGCCTTGACCGGGATGTGGGCGTACGCCAGCTCCACGACGCCGGCCTTCTTGATGTCGCTGGCGATTCCCGGCCAGGTCGGCCTCACCCAGCGCAGCACCGGCAGCAGGAAGCGGTCGGGACGCTTGGTCAGCAGGCTCGGGTTCACCAGCACCAGGCCGGCGACCTCGTCGCCGTGCTCCTCGGCCAGCCGGATGGCGAGGGTGCCGCCCATCGAGAGGCCCATGACGAACACGTGGTCGCACCGCTCCCGCAGCAGGGCGAAGTGGCGCTCGATCTCGGCGTACCAGTCCTCCCAGTGGGTGAGGTTGGCCTCCTCCACGGACGTGCCGTGGCCCGGCAGCCGGGGCAGCTCCACGCTGAGCCCGGCGTCGGCGAGGTGGCGTGCCCAGTCGCGCATCCCCTGCGGCGTCCCGGTGAAGCCGTGGACGAGCAGGGCGCCGGTGCGGCCACCCTCGTGGGAGAACGGTTCGGCGCCGGGCATCAGCGGCATGACGGCCCCGGTGGAGGCGACGGGACGGGCGGCGACAGCGGCATGTCGGCATCGTCGCACGAGCCCCGGGGGGTGCCCTAGTGTTCGCGGGGTGCCGACCCCGGCACGCAGGGTCGTACGCGAGGGAGGAGGCTGCACGGTGTTCTACTGGTTCCTCAAGCGCATCGTCCTCGGCCCCCTGCTGCGCCTGGTGTTCCGGCCCTACGTCATCGGCCTGGAGAACGTGCCCGACGAGGGCGGCGCGATCCTCGCCAGCAACCACCTGTCGTTCTCCGACTCGATCTTCCTTCCCCTCGTGGTGGACCGGCGGGTGACCTTCCTGGCCAAGGCCGACTACTTCACCGGCAGCGGTCTCAAGGGCCGGCTCACGGCCGGGTTCTTCCGTGGGGTCGGGCAGCTCCCGGTCGACCGGACCGGCGGGCAGGCGTCCGAGGCGGCCCTGAACGCCGGGCTCAGGGTGCTCCGCCGCGGAGAGGTCCTCGGCATCTACCCCGAGGGCACCCGCTCGCCCGACGGCCGGCTCTACCGCGGCAAGACCGGGGTGGCCCGGATGTCGCTCGAGGCCGGGGTGCCCGTGCTCCCGGTGGCGATGATCGACACCGAGAAGATCCAGCCGCCGGGGCGCAAGCGGCCCACCCTGGGGATCCGGGTCGGGATCAACATCGGCAAGCCGCTGGACTTCTCGCGCTACGAGGGCATGGAGGGCGACCGGTTCGTGCTGCGCTCCATCACCGACGAGATCATGTACGAGCTGATGGACCTCTCCGGCCAGGAGTACGTCGACGTCTACGCCCAGGTCGCCAAGGACAAGCTGAAGGCGGGCCGGACCGAGCAGCGCCCCGCCGACGAGGGCGAGGCGACCTCCGGGTCGACCGACGGCGAGGGCGGGCACGCCCCCGCCGCCTGAGCCGAGGTCCCCGGCCGCGGCCGGGTCGTGCGGGAGGATCGGCGGGTGGGGTTCGAGACCGTCCTGTGGCGCGCGCTGGCCGTCTTCCGCGCTCTGGGGCTCGGCTACGCCGTGGTCGCCTACGCCCGGCGGTACGACGAGTACCTGCACCCGCTCGGCGGCTGGGTCGTGCTCGCCCTGATGGCCGTCTGGACGGTCGTGGTGGCCGGGCTCTACAGCCGGCCGGGGGGCCGGCGCTGGCCGGTGGTGGGCCTCGACCTCGCGTTCGGGGCGGCCGCGATCGTGTCGTCGGCCTTCCTCGACGACCCGGAGCGGATCGCCGCAGGCGCCCAGACCCTGCCGGTGACCTGGGCGGCCGCGCCGGTGCTGGCCGTCGCGCTGCGTGGCGGCTGGCTGGCCGGGCTGGCGGCCGCCGCGGTCACCGGCGCCGCCGACCTGGTGCACCGCCAGGCCGTGACCGTGACGACGGCCAACAACATCGTGCTGCTGTTCCTCGCCGGTGCCCTGGTCGGCTGGACCGTGGGGCTGGCCCGGCGCGGTGAGCTGGCGCTGGCGCGGGGGCTGGCCATCGAGGCCGCGGCACGCGAGCGGGAACGCCTGTCCCGCGACATCCACGACGGGGTGCTGCAGGTCCTCGCGCTGGTCGGCAGGCGGGGGCGGGAGGCCGGGGGCGAGGCCGCGGAGCTCGGCCGGCTGGCCGCCGAGCAGGAGCAGTCGCTGCGGGCGCTCATCGGCGCCCCGCCCCAGGAGACCGCGGGCGACATCGACCTGCGCGCCCTGCTGGCGGCCTACGCCTCGTCGTCGGTGACGGTGTCCACGCCGGCGACACCCGTCGTGCTCGCGGCGGCCCGGGCACGTGAGGTGGCCGCCGCGGTGGGGGCGGCGCTGGCGAACGTGGCGGCGCACGCGGGGGAGGCGGCCCGGGCCTGGGTGCTGCTGGAGGACGAGGGCCGTGAGCTGGTGGTCAGCGTGCGAGACGACGGGCGGGGCTTCGAGCCGGACCGGCTCGCCGAGGCGCGGGCCGAGGGCCGGCTCGGGGTGGCGTCCTCGATCGAGGGCCGCGTGCACGACCTGGGCGGCACGATGGCGGTCGACTCGACGCCCGGACGCGGGACGGAGATCGAGCTTCGGGTGCCGCTGGCGGGGTGACCCGCCGACAGGGGAGGGTGGGGCGATGACGCGGGTGATGGTGGTCGACGACCACCCGATGTGGCGCGAGGCGGTGGCGCGCGACCTGGCGGAGGCCGGTCACGAGGTCGTCGGCACCGCGGCCGACGGCGGCGAGGCGGTCCGTCGCGCACCGGCCGCGCGGCCGGAGGTGGTCGTCCTCGACCTCCACCTGCCGGTGCTCTCCGGCGTGGAGGTCACCCGCCGGCTGCTTGCGGCCGACCCGACGGTGCACGTGCTGGTGCTGTCCGCCAGCGGGGAGCACGAGGACGTGCTGGAGGCAGTCAAGGCGGGCGCCACCGGCTACCTGGTCAAGTCGGCGTCCCGCGAGGAGCTGCTGGACGCCGTCGGCCGCACCGCGCTCGGCGAAGCCGTCTTCACCCCCGGGCTGGCCGGACTGGTGCTGGGGGAGTACCGCCGGCTCTCGACCGCGACGGCGAGCGGACCGCCCGTGCCCCGGCTCACCGACCGGGAGACCGAGGTGCTGCGGATGGTGGCCAAGGGGATGGGCTACAAGCAGATCGCCGAGCAGCTCGTGCTCTCCCACCGCACCGTGCAGAACCACGTCCAGAACACGCTGAACAAGCTGCAGCTGCACAACCGCGTCGAGCTGGTCCGGTATGCGATCCAGCAGGGCCTCGACGACGAGCTCGGCTGACACTCGCCGAGCACTGACGACGGCGTAACAGGCTAAGCGGCCCTCGAACGGCTTCCGGAGGGCCGCTTCGCCGTCTTTGGTGACTCGGCCGTGGCCAGCGCGACCGTCTCCGCGACTCGGGCCCGCACCCAGTCGGGGTCGAACATCACCTGCTCCCAGGTGAAGCGCAGCGGACGCCAGCCGGCCGCGACCAGCGACGTGAACCGGACAGCGTCCTTGCGGAACGCAGCGCGGTCGCTGTGGAACGCGTAGCCCTCGCACTCGACGACGATGCGCAGGTGTGGATCCGCCAGATCGACCCGTCCGATCCATCGGCCGTCGTGACGGATCGTCACCTGTGGCCGGAAGCCTGGATGTCCGGCCTCGACCAGCAACGCCCGTGCCGAGGACTCGAAGGCGTTGGCTGCGCGGGCATCCAGCAGCAGCAGCCGCTCGCGGGCTCGCCGGCAACCCGGCCCACGCAACCGCCCCACGGACACTGCCAGCTCGTCGAACTCGACCAGCCCCGACCGCAGGGCCGAGTCGCCGATCGAGAACGCCTCGCGCAGCGACAGATCTCGCAGGCAGTCGACCACGGTGGTCAGGGCGGACGTGACGCCGACCGCCCGCTCGTGGTCGGCGATGTCGCGGTACCGCAGCTGCACGTCCTCCGGGACGTGGGCCCGCTTGGCCTTCCACGGCACCGTGACGTCGTGCCGCGGGTCGTCTGTGGGCGGCAGGGCGAAGCCCCAGAAGGCGGCTGCCGATCGATGGCTGCGCGTCCCTCTGAGCTCTACGGCCGCCGTCAGCGCGCGGTCTCGAGACGGGAGCTGCCAGACGCCCCGCTCCACGACGACTCGGCCCTCGCCGACGGCCCGTCGCATCGCCGCCCGACCGACGAGGCGCCGAAGCTCGCGCCAGCGAGCCGCGCCGCCGAGCGCCCGGACCGCGTCCTCCACATCCATCCGTCGACGGTGCCCTGCACCAGGTGCCGTGCCTCGGGCGAGCGGTGACCTGTGGACGGCGCTGGTGAGGCGCGTCGGCTGTGCACGGACACCAACGACGGCGGTACTAGGGGCTAGGCCGACCCGACGCGCTGATCGGCGTGTTGCGCCGTCGTCCGTGTCCGGCACCGGCTAGAGGTCGGCCCAGCCCTTGGCGCGCTCGACGGCCGCCCGCCACCGGCGGTAGGCGGCGTCGCGCTGCTGCCCGTCGACGCCGGCCGGCGTGAACTCCCGGTCCATCGCCCAGGTGGAGGCGAGCTCGTCGGTGGAGGACCAGACGCCGGTGCCGAGACCGGCCAGGAAGGCAGCCCCCAGACCGGTGGTCTCCAGCAGTGCCGGCCGCTGGACGGGCATGTCGAGGGTGTCGGCCTGCAGCTGGAGGAGCAGGTCGTTGGCCGCGGCGCCGCCGTCGACCCGCAGCGTCGTGATCCGCGGGAGCAGCTCGACGACGTCGCGGACCTCGAAGGCGATCGCCTCCAGCGTCGCGCGCACGAGGTGGGCCCGGGTCGTCCCGCGGGTGATGCCGAGGATCGTCCCGCGCGCCGCGGGATCCCAGTCGGGCGCGCCGAGCCCGGTGAGCGCGGGCACGAAGACCACCCCGCCGCTGTCCGGGACGGAGGCCGCGACAGCCTCGGTCTCGGCCGCGGAGTCGACGATGCGCAGCCCGTCCCGCAGCCACTGCACGGCCGAGCCCGTCACGAAGATCGCACCCTCGAGGGCGTAGGTGAGCGTGCGGTCCGGCGCCATCCACGCGACCGTCGTGAGCAGCCCGTCGTCGGAACGCTCCGGCGTGTCGCCGGTGTTCACCAGGACGAACGAGCCGGTGCCGTAGGTGCACTTCGACTCGCCCTCGGCGAAACAGGCCTGCCCGAACAGCGCCGCCTGCTGGTCCCCGGCGATGCCGGCCACCGGCAGGTCGAGACCGAGGAAGGCAGCCGGCGAGGTACGGCCCACCTCGCCGTAGGACGGGACGACCTCGGGCAGCGCCGCACGCGGCACCGTGAGCAGCTCGCACAGCTCGTCGGACCAGTCGCCGGTGGCGAGGTCGAACAGCAGCGTGCGGGAGGCGTTGGAGGCGTCGGTGACGTGCCGGGCGCCGCCGGTGAGGCGGGCCACGAGGTAGGAGTCCACCGTGCCGACCAGCACCGACCCGTCGGTGACCCCGGCCCACGACGGGTCGTTCTCCGCCAGCCAGGCGAGCTTGGTGCCGGTGAAGTACGGGTCGAAGCGCAGGCCGGTGAGCTCGCGGACCCGGTCCTCGTGCCCGCCCTCGCGCAACTGGTCGCACACGGCGGCCGACCGCCGGTCCTGCCACACCACAGCCCGCCGCGGTGCGGCCAGCGAGGACCGGTCCCAGAGCACCGCGGTCTCCCGCTGGTTGGTGATCCCGACCGCGGTCACCGTCCGGTCGGCAAGCGCCTGCCGGCTCGCGGCCAGCGTGGCCTGCCAGATCTGCTCGGGCTCGTGCTCGACCCAGCCCGGACGCGGGAAGTGCTGCGGGAACTCCTCGTACCCGCGGGACACGACCCGGCCCGACTCGTCGACGACCAGGGCGGTCACCCCCGTGGTACCGGCGTCGATCGCGAGCACGGCCACCGGCTCAGGCCCCCTTCGCGCGCAGCTGCTCGAGCACCAGTGGGTCGATGCTGCCCTCGACCATCCGCTCCTCGAAGTTCTCGACCCCGGCCCAGTCGTCCAGCGTCGGATGCCCGAGCGCGGCCAGCAGCGCCGTGACCTCCTCGGCCAACGGCCCCTCGAGCGGCAGCAGGGTCGCCGGGTCCGGCCGCCCGAAGTACAGCTGGTGCAGGTCGTAGAGCCGTCGCAGCTCGCCGACCGGCGCGCTGTGGTCGTCGCAGCGCAGGTCGACCTCCACGTCGGACTCACCGCCGTACCCGCCGCCGGCTCGCACGACGAGCAGCGCCGCGCTCTGCCGCCCGCGCCGGTCCCCGCCGGCGTCGTCGCCGGCGGCGAGCGTGGCGAGCAGCCGCTCAGCCAGCGGCGAACCGGTCGAGGCGACCCAGGCCGACTCCATCGCCTCGACGACCTCGGGCCCGACCAGGATGTTGCCCTGCACCGCGTACCCGTCGCCGGTGCGGCCACCGGCCCAGGCATGGCAGTCGTCGCCGGTGTAGGTGGCCGCGCCACCCTGCGCGTCGACCACGCCTGCCTGGCGCTGGGCCCGGCCCCCGTCCGCCCCGACGAGCGCGTCCAGCGTGTCCCGGGCGCTGCGGCCGGTGCGCATCATCGACAACCCGTCGGGCCGGTAGGCGAGGTTCGCGTACGACTGGGTGGCGACGGCGCCGACGCCGGCCTCGGCGGCCGGCACCGCCGCCCCCACGGCGAGGAACTTCGAGGCGACGGCGACGCCGAGCGCGGCGCCGTCATCGGAGCGTCCGACGACTGAGAACGTCATGTCGGGACCCTAACGGGGTGCCTAGGGTGCTCCCCATGCGAATCGGAGTCCTCACCGGTGGCGGTGACTGCCCAGGTCTGAATGCCGTGATCCGCGCTGTCGTGCGGAAGGGCGTGACGGCGTACGACCACGAGTTCGTCGGCTTCCGCGACGGCTGGCGCGGCCCGATCGAGGGGCACACCACGCCTCTCGGGGTCAACGAGGTGCGGGGCATCCTGCCGCGCGGAGGCACGATCCTCGGCTCGTCGCGCACCAACCCGTTCAAGATGGAGGGTGGCGTCGAGAAGATCGAGCACAACCTCAAGGAGCTCGGCGTCGACGCGCTCATCGCGATCGGGGGAGAGGACACCCTGGGCGTCGCGACCAAGCTGCACGAGCACGGCATCCACGTCGTCGGCGTGCCGAAGACCATCGACAACGACCTCAACGCCACCGACTACACCTTCGGCTTCGACACCGCGGTGAACATCGCGATGGAGGCCATCGACCGGCTGCACACGACGGCCGAGTCCCACCACCGGGCGCTGATCGTCGAGGTGATGGGCCGCCACGCAGGCTGGATCGCCCTGCACGCCGGCATGGCGGGCGGCGCGAACGTCATCCTCATACCCGAGGTGCCGTTCGACATCGAGAAGGTGTGCGAGTACGTCGAGTCCCGCTTCGAGAGCGACTACTCGCCGATCCTCGTCGTGTCGGAAGGGGCTACCCCCGCTCAGGGCACCATGACGCTGGCCGACGGCGAGATCGACGCGTTCGGCCACGTCCGTCTCGGCGGGATCGGCCAGGTGCTCGAGAAGGAGATCGAGAAGCGCACCGGCAAGGAGGCGCGCACGACGGTGCTCGGGCACATCCAGCGCGGCGGCACGCCGACCGCCCGGGACCGCTGGCTGGCCACCCGGTTCGGGCTGCACGCCATCGACGCGGTCAACGACGGCGACTGGGGCACCATGGTCGCGCTGCGGGGCACCGAGATCGAGCGGGTGCCGCTCGGGGACGCGACGACCGTGCTCAAGCTGGTCGACGCCCACCTCTACGCCGAGGCCGAGGTCTTCTTCGGCTGACCGGCTCTTCGGCTGACCGGCTGACACTGCGTGACGAGCTGGCCGGCTGACCGCGTGACGACGAGTGGCCGGACGGGTCTGCACCCGTCCGGCCCTTCGCCCTCCTGACCCCCGTGCGACGGGTCCGGACCACCTGCCGGGAGGTCCGGACCCGACCTCAGTGCTTCTTGGCGCGCTTGCCCTTGGCGGGCGCGACCTGGGCGGCGCCCGGGTGGGCGACCGCCGCCGCGGCGTCGACGATGCCGTAGCCGTACTTCGGGTCCCAGACGCCGCGGGTGCCGGTGACCGGGGTGCGGGCCGTGCTGGTGAGTGCCTCGAAGATGTTCGCCACGCTGCGTCCCTGGGCGGCGAGCAGCGCTGCCACGCCGGCGACGTGCGGGGTCGCCATGGAGGTCCCGGCGTACTCGTCGTAGTTGTCGCCGTAGCCGCAGGCGGCACCGGAGGAGCTGGTGCCGGCCGGGACCGTGGACACGATGTCCTCGCCGCAGACCGGCAGCAGCGAGCCGCCGGGCGCGGAGACCGACATCAGGTCGGGCTTGATGGCACCCGAGCTGTAGGCGGCCGGGGCCTCACGCTTGTCGGTGGCCGCGACGCACAGCACGTTGGCGTCGAAGCCGGGCTCGTTGCACAGCGGGACCGAGTCGTTGCCGGCGGCGGCCACGACCGCCACTCCCTTGCTCGTCGCGTAGTTCACGGCGTCCTGGACGTCGGTGATGACACCGGCGATCACCAGGGCCTGCACACCCTGGACCGCGCCGAGGCTCAGGTTGACCACGTCGGCGCCGTGGTCGGCGGCCCAGCGGATGCCGGCGGCGATCTCCTCGAAGGAGCCGCTGCCGTCCTCGAGGACCTTCACGGGCATGATCTTGGCGTCCCGGGCGACACCGGCGATGCCGATGCCGTTGCCGGTGGCCGCGGCCGCGATCCCGGCCACGTGCGTGCCGTGCTCGTCGCCGTTGTTCACGCCGTCGGGGCCCCGGTAGTCGCCGTTCCCGCACGGGCCGGTGGTGGCGCAGCCGGAGAAGGTGGCGCCCGGCACGAGCTTGCCCTGGAGGTCGGCGTGCGCGAGGTCGACGCCGGTGTCGACCACCGCGATGACCGCCCCCGCACCGGTGCTGGTCGCCCAGGCCTGCTCGGCGCGCACCTGCTGCGGGCCGTACTGCTTGGCGTAGAGCGGGTCGTTCGTGGCGGCGGCAGCCGGGCTGCCCGTGAGCGCCAGGGCGGACAGGGACATCGACAGGGCGGCCGCGGTCACGGCAGCGGGTCGGGCGAGGCGCATGACTCTCCAGGGGTCGGGTCGTGGGGGTCGATCACCCTGGGCCAACGAGCGGCAGCGCTAGGGGTTATGGCCCAGATCACACCCTTTCCTCCGGTCGTCCACCCGCTGGCGGGTGCCGCGGCGCGACCCGGGGACGCCCGTACGCTGGGGAGGTGACCGACCGCCCCGCCGCGCACCAGCCGGCCTGGCCCGACCGGGCCGTGCTCGACGACGTCGTCGGCCAGCTGCGTGCGCTGCCGCCGCTGGTCTTCGCCGGGGAGTGCGACGCGCTCAAGGAACGGCTGGGTGAGGTCGCCCGGGGGGAGGCCTTCCTGCTGCAGGGCGGCGACTGCGCCGAGACCTTCGTCGACTCCACCGCCGACGCCATCCGGGACAAGATCAAGACCCTGCTGCAGATGGCCGTCGTGCTGACCTACGGCGCGCAGGTGCCGGTGGTCAAGGTCGGGCGCATCGCCGGGCAGTTCGCCAAGCCGCGCAGCGCCGACACCGAGACGCGTGACGGCGTCACGCTGCCGTCCTACCGCGGTGACGCGGTCAACGGGCTGGAGTTCTCGGCCGCGTCGCGGACCCCCGACCCGCAGCGGCTGCTGCGCGTCTACAACACCTCCGCCGCGACGTTGAACCTCGTGCGCGCGTTCACCCAGGGCGGCCTGGCCGACCTGCGCCAGGTGCACGCCTGGAACCAGGGCTTCGTCGCGTCGGCCGCCGCGCACCAGAAGTACGAGGTGATGGCCCGCGACATCGACCGCGCGCTGGCGTTCATGGCGGCTGCCGGGGTCGACCCCGAGGCGTTCCGCACCGTCGACCTCTACTCCAGCCACGAGGCGCTCCTGCTCGACTACGAGCGGGCCATGACGCGCATCGACTCGCGGACCGGCCTGCCCTACGACGTGTCGGGCCACCTGGTGTGGGTGGGGGAGCGCACGCGGTCCCTCGACGGGGCCCACATCGAGTTCGCGGCCTCGATCCGCAACCCGGTGGCGGTCAAGATCGGCCCGACGACGACGCCCGACGACGCGCTGGAGCTCGTCCAGCGGCTGAACCCCGACGACGAGCCCGGCCGGCTCACCTTCGTGACCAGGATGGGCTGCACCCGGGTCCGGGAGGCGCTGCCCGCGGTCGTCGACAAGGTGACGGCGAGCGGTGCGACGGTGGCGTGGGTCTGCGACCCCATGCACGGCAACACCTTCGAGGCGCCCGACGGCCTCAAGACCCGCCGCTTCGACGACGTCATCGAGGAGGTCCGCGGCTTCTTCGAGGTGCACCGCGCCCTCGGCACCCACCCCGGCGGCCTGCACATGGAGCTCACCGGCGACGACGTCACCGAGTGCCTCGGCGGGGCCGGCGGCATCGGCGAGACCGACCTGCCGATGCGCTACCAGACGGCGTGCGACCCGCGGCTCAACCACGGGCAGTCCCTCGAGCTGGCGTTCCTCGTGGCCGAGATGCTGGCGGACCGCCGCACCGGGTGACGGGCCCCGCGGCACCTGCCGCATAGGGTCGGCGGGTGCCCGCGACGATCGACCTGCGCAGTGACACCGTCACCCGGCCGACCCCGGCGATGCGTGCGGCGATGGCCGGGGCGGAGGTCGGCGACGACGTCTACGGCGAGGACCCGACCGTCACCCGGCTCGAGCAGGTGGTGGCCGGGCTGCTGGGGCACGAGGCGGCGCTGTTCACCCCCACGGGCTCGATGGCCAACCAGCTGGGGGTGCGGCTGCTGGTCGAGCCCGGCCAGGAGCTGCTCTGCGACACCGACGCGCACGTCGTGCGCGCCGAGCTCGGCGCGGCCGCCGCCGTCGGCGGACTCACCACCCGCACCTGGTCGGCCGTGCGCGGGGTCGTCGACCCCGAGGCGGTCGCCGCGCTGATGCGACCGGACGCCGGACCGTACCTGGTCTCCACGGCGGCCGTCGTGGTCGAGAACACCCACAACTTCGGCGGTGGCACCGTGCAGCCGCTCGCCGCGCTGGAGCGGCTGCGCGAGCTCACGGCCGCGGCCGGGCTCGGGCTGCACCTGGACGGCGCGCGGCTGTGGAACGCCCACGTGGCGAGCGGTGTCCCCCTGGCGACGTACGGGCGCCTGTTCGACACCGTCAGCGTCTGCCTGTCCAAGGGACTCGGGGCCCCGGTCGGGTCCGTGCTCGCGTCCACCGCGGAGCGGGTCGCGCGGGCCAGGGTGCTGCGCAAGCGGCTGGGCGGCGGCATGCGCCAGGTCGGCGTCCTCGCGGCCGCCGGGCTGCACGCCCTCGACCACCATGTCGAGCGGCTGGTCGACGACCACCGGCGGGCCCGCGTCCTCGCCGAGGCCGTCGGGAGCGCGGCGCCCGGCATGCTCGACCCGGCGTCGGTCGAGACCAACATCGTCGTGCTCGAGGTCGACGACGCCGCCGCGGTCGTGGCCGGGGCGCGGGAGGCAGGCGTGCACCTCAGCCTGCTCGACCGTCGGCACGCCCGCGCGGTCACCCACCTCGACGTCGGGGACGGCGACGTCGAGCGCGCGGCTAGCGTGCTGGCGTCGCTGCTGCGGCCGCGGTAGCCGGTCGCCGGCCGAGCAGCGGGGGCAGCTGGCGCACCGCGGCGGCGAGGGCCCGGAGGTCGTCGTCGACGAGCGCCTGCGGGCCGTCGCACAACGCCTGCTCGGGGTGCGGGTGCACGTCGACGATGATGCCGTCGGCGCCGACCGCGATCGCCGCCCGGGACAGTGGCACGACGAGGTCGCGCCGGCCGCCGGAGTGGGACGGGTCGACGATCACCGGCAGGTGCGACAGGTCGTGCGCGACCGGGACCGCGCTGACGTCGAGCGTGTTGCGGGTGGACCGCTCGAAGGTGCGGATGCCGCGCTCGCACAGGACGATGTCCAGGTTGCCGCGCTGGGCGATGTACTCCGCCGCCATCAGCCACTCCTCGACGGTGGCCTGCATGCCGCGCTTGAGCATGACCGGCTTGCCGCACTGCCCGACCGCTTGCAGCAGTGCGAAGTTCGCCATGTTGCGGGTGCCGATCTGCAGCATGTCGGCGTAGGACGCCACCAGGTCGACGTCGTGGGCGTCGACGACCTCGGTGACCACGGGCAGCCCGGTCGCCTCCCGCACGTCGGCGAGGATCTCGAGCCCGGCCTCGCCGAGGCCCTGGAAGGCGTAGGGCGAGGTGCGTGGCTTGTACGCCCCGCCGCGCAGCAGCGTCGCCCCGGCGGCCTTGGCCATCTCGGCGGCCTCGAGGGTCTGCTGCGGGGTCTCGACCGCGCACGGCCCGGCGATCAGGGTGAAGGTGTCCGGGCCGATCGGCACCCCACCGACGAAGACCGTGGACATCTGCGGGTGGTGCACGCGCGACACCAGCTTGTACGGCGCCGACACCCGCATGACGTCGGCGACTCCGGGCATCGCGCGGAGGTTGAGCCCGGAGAACGTCTCGACGTCCCCGACCAGCCCGATGATCGTCCGCGTCACGCCCCGGCTGACGAACGCCTCGCCGCCTGCCGCCTCGACCCGCGCGGTGACCGCGGCGACGTCGGCGGGGGAGGCACCGGGCTGCATGACCACGACCACGCCCGCGAGACTAGTCGGGCTGCCGGGCGCGGCCCGCAGATGTCCGTCTGTCAGGATGCGACGGTGGCGGACGGGGACAACGCCTTGCCGAGCCTGGGCGACGCCCAGCCCCGTGGGCTGCCGCCGGCGCAGCGGCCGGCGCACGGCTGGCCGGTGGTCCACTACGGCCCGGTCCCGAAGCACCGTCCGGAGACCTGGGACCTCCGGGTGTTCGGCGCCACGGCCGACGGCGCCGAGCTGCTGCTGGATGCCGAGGCTTTCGCCGCCCTGCCCCGGGCCAGCCGGCGCGGCGACCTGCACTGCGTCACCAAGTGGACCGTGAGCGACCTGGAGTGGTCCGGAGTGGCCGCCTCGGACCTGCTGGCGATGGCTCCGCCCGCGGCCGACGTGCGTCACGTCATGGTGTGGGCCGAGTACGGCTACTCCGCCAACCTGCCGATGGCGGCGTTCGCGGCACCGTCCACCCTGCTCGCCACCCACGTCGACGGCCGTCCGCTGACCGCCGAGCACGGCTTCCCGCTCCGGCTGGTGTGTCCGTCGTTGTACGCCTGGAAGTCGGCCAAGTGGGTGCGCGCCATCGAGTACCTCGTGGAGGACCGTCGCGGCTTCTGGGAGGAGCGCGGCTACCACAACAGCGCCAACCCGTGGCGCGACGAGCGCTACGCCTACCAGGAGTAGCCGCTCAGAAGACGTAGAGCGTGACGGTCGAGCCCTTGGGTGCCTTGTCGCCGCCGCCGGGCGACTGCCGGAGCACCGTGCCCGGCCCGCCCGGCAGCTGCTGCACCGACGGCTGGAAGCCTCCCGCGACCAGCAGCTGCTGCGCCTCGGTGACGTTCTTGCCCGTGACGCCGGGGACGTCGATGAGGGGCGGGCCCTTGGACACGACCAGCTCGACGACCGACTGCTTGTCGGCGGTCTTGCCCCCCGCGGGCGACTGGCTGATCACGGTGCCGGCGGGGGCGGCGTCGTCGAACTGCTCGGTGACCGAGACCTGGAGCTTGGCGTCGACGATCGCGGCCTTCGCGGCGTCGACCGGCTGGCCGGTGACCGTGGGCACCGCCACCGGCTTGGGACCGTCGCTGACCAGCATCGTGACCGCGGAGTCGCGCTTGAGCTCGACACCGCTCGCGGGGTCGGTCGAGATGACCAGCCCGTTGTCCACCTTGAGGCTGTACCGGCGCTCGACCGCCACCTCGAGGTTGCTCGCCTCGAGAGCCTTGCGGGCGACCTCCTCGGTCTTGCCCACGACGTCGGGCACGGCGTAGCGCTCGGGGCCCTTGGACAGGACCAGCCCGACGGTGCCGCCCTTGTCGACGCGCTGCCCCCGGCCCGGCTCGGTCCGCAGGACGAGGTCCTTGCCCACGACCTCGCTGAAGCCCCGGCCGACCACGGTGACCGAGAGCCCGTCCTTGGCCGCCGCGGCCGCGGCCTGCGCGCGGGTCATCCCCAGCAGGCTCGGCGTCGTGGTCCTGCTGAGCGGCCCGTAGGCGACGAACCACGCGGCACCGGAGAGCACCACCGCCAGGGCGACGACCAGGGCCAGCGCCAACGGGCCGCGGCTGCGCGGGCCGCTGCGCCGGGCACCGGGCGGGGCGCTCAGCGGTCCGGTGTCGCCGCGGCGGGCCGGGCCGGGGGCGGTGCGCTGGGTGAGGTCGACCACCAGGGTGTGGTCCGGCGTGCTGGTGACCGCGCCGAGCGCCGGACCGACCGAGTCGAGCTCGCCGTCGGACAGCGCGCGGGTCGCGGCGGCGACCTCGGTACGGAACTGCCGGGCGTCGACCGGCCGGAGGCCGGGGTCGCGGTTCGTCGCGCGGGCCACCAGGTGGTCGAGCTCGGCCGGGAGGCCGGGGACCAGCGCGGAGGGCGGCGGGACGTCGTCGTGGACGTGGCGGTACGCCACCTGGATCGCGGTCTCCCCGTCGTACGGCTTGCTGCCGGTGAGCATCTCGTAGAGCAGGATGCCGGCGGAGTAGACGTCCGAGCGCGTGTCGGCGACGCCCTTGGTGACCTGCTCGGGGGACAGGTAGGCGACCGTGCCCATGAGGACGCCGGAGGTGGTCGTGTGGCTGGTGGCCCCGGTGACGGCGCGGGCCAGCCCGAAGTCGGCGACCTTGACCCGGCCGTCGTCGGAGAGCAGGACGTTCTCGGGCTTCACGTCGCGGTGGATGATGCCGGCCGCGTGCGCGGCGCCGAGGGCGGCCAGCACCGGCTCGAGCAGCTCGAGCGCCTGCCGGGGTGAGAGGTTCCCGCTGCTGCGGATCAGGTCGCGCAGCGTGTGGCCGCGGACCAGCTCCATGGCGAGGTACACGTGGCCCTGGTCGGCGCCCTGGTCGAAGACCGCGACGACGTTGGGGTGCGAGAGCCGGGCCGCGGAGCGCGCCTCGCGGATGAACCGGGAGACGAACTCCTCGTCCTCGGCCAGCGAGGGATGCATGACCTTGAGCGCGATGGTGCGCTCGAGACGGTTGTCGTGGGCCTCGTAGACCGTGGCCATCCCGCCCCGTGCGAGGCGGCGTTCGACCACGTAGCGCCCGTCGAGCTGCTGCCCGACCAGGGCGTCGCTGACGGTCGTGTCCACGCGGGGAGTCTACGGGGGAGCAGGGCGGCGACCCGGTTCGGACGCGCCCTGCCGCCTCACCGGAACCGGGCTCGCAGGGCCTGGACGTTGGCGACGTATCGCTTGGTGTCGGCGAACATCCCGTTCTCCCGGACGCTGCGCAGCCCCTGGTAGTAGCCGGCGATCGCCGTCCGGTCGTCCCCGGCGGTCCGGGTGAGGATCTTGAGCAGCACCACCCCGGTCGTGGCGTTGTCCTGCGGGTCCAGCGGGTCGAGCCGACGACCCACGACCCCGGAGATCCACTCCGAGGTGGTGGGGATCACCTGCATCGCACCCACGGCGTTGGCCACCGACACCACGTGCATGTTCCAGCCGGACTCCTGGTAGCTGACCGCCAGGGCCAGGGCGGGGTCGACGCCGTTCGCCCGCGCCTTCGCGGCGATGATGTCGCGCATCTGGGAGGTCGAGGGCAGGTTGCGCCGCGCCAGCCGGGCCCGGTTGTGCGCTGCCGAGCCGACGACGGCGGCGGAGTAGGTCCGTCCGGCGAAGGTGTTGGCGCTCGACGACCGCTGCGTCGTGCCGCCGCTCCCGCTGCCGGACCCCCGAGGCACCACCAGGGTCGCGCCGAGCATGACGACGTTCGAGCGCGGCAGCCGGTTCGCGCGGGCCACGGCGTCCTGCGACACGCCGTAGCGCGCGGCGATGCCGGACAGGGTGTCGCCGCGGACCACCAGGTGCACACGCCGGCCGCTGGTGGTGCGGGCGGCGCCGCCCTTCGCGCCGGGGACCTTGAGCGCGGTGCCGGCGATGATCAGGTTGCCGTTGCCGGGCAGCCCGTTGACCTGCACCAGGCGGGAGACCGACGTGCCGTACCGGGCGGCGATGTCGCCGAGGGTGTCGCCCTGCCTGATCGTGTAGAGCCCCCAGCCGGGGGAGCCCGCGGTGACCAGCCCGGCGACCAGCAGCGGCACGCCGACCGCCTGGGCGGCCCGGAGCAGCCGGCGGCCGCGCGGGGTCAGGCGGCTCCGGCGAGCGGGCACGGCGGTGGGGTCGGCAGGGTGGTCGGCGGGGCGGGCGGCAGGGCGGGCGGGACGCGGGGCGCGCGCGGAGGCAGACATGCGGGAGGGGTTCCTCACGGTCGGAGTCGGTGTCGCCGGGCGAGAACGTGATACTGCCGTGACGGAAGTGACAGATGTGACTCAGGGGGCGGTTGTTACCAGTTCGTGGTACTACACCCGTGTGATTCAGGCAGGGCTGTGACCGTCCGACTACGCAGGATGACGGCCGCCGTGGGTCGCGCGCGGCCGGTGCCGTCGCGGTGCGGTCGCCGTCAGGAGGCCGCGCAGGGGAGGCTGACGGCGTGATCGTCGTGGTCGGGGCGGGGCTCGCGGGGCTGCACACGGTGCGGGCCCTGCGCGAGCAGGGGTACGCCGGACCGCTCACGCTGCTCGGGGCGGAGGACCAGCCGCCCTACGACCGGCCCCCGCTGTCCAAGCAGGTGCTCACCGGGCAGGCCGACCACTCGGTGCTCGAGGCCGACTGGGCCGCCCTCGACGTCGACCTCCGGCTGGGGGTGCGGGCCACGTCGGTCGCCCCCGGGCTGGTGACGACCGAGGCGGGTGAGCTGCCGTTCGACCGGTGCGTGCTGGCGACCGGCGCCGAGCCGCTGCGGCTGCCCGGGGAAGCAGGGGCCGGCGTGACGCTGCGGACCCACGCGGACTCGCTCGCGCTGCGCGCCGCGCTGGTGCCGGGAGCCCGCCTGCTCGTCGTGGGCGCCGGCTGGATCGGCGCCGAGGTCGCCACCGCCGCCGTGGCCGCGGGGGCGCAGGTGACGGTCGTCGAGGGGCTGGGCGCGCCGCTGGCGAGCGCCCTCCCGGCCGAGGTCGGCGAGCGGATGCGGCCCTGGTGGTCGCCGGTCGAGCTCCGCCTGGGCGCCACGGTGGCAGCGGTCCGGCCGGACGGGGTGCTGCTGGGTGACGGGACCCGGCTCGACTCCGACCTGGTGCTGCTCGCGGTCGGTGCGCGGCCGGCGGTCGTACCCGGCGTCGCGCTCGACCGTCGCGGCGCGGTCGCGGTCGACTCGCGGCTGCGTACGTCGCTGCCGGGTGTCTGGGCGGTCGGGGACTGCGCGGCCTGGCAGTCGGCCCGCTATGCGACCCGGATGCTCGTCGAGCACTGGGACGCGGCGCTGCACGCACCGTCGGTGGCGGCCGCGAACGTCCTCGGTGGCGACGAGGTGTGGGACCCGGTGCCCTACTTCTGGTCCGAGCAGTGGGGTCGGATGGTGCAGTACGCCGGGCACCACCCGGCCGCGGCGCGCACGGTGTGGCGCGACGACGGCGACACCTGGGCCGCGTTCTGGCTGGCCGGCGACCGGCTGGTGGCCGCGCTGACCGTCGACCGGCCACGCGACCTCGTGCAGGCCCGCCGGCTGATGCAGCGCGGGACGCCGGTCGACGGCGCCCTGCTCGCCGACCCGTCGGTCGCGGTGAAGGCGACGGCGGTCTAGCGCTGTCCCGGGTCGCGCACCGGCCCCGGACCCCGGTCCGGGCGCCGGCCGCGTCGTGGCAGGCTTGTCGCGTGACCGAGCAGCGATCCGACGCCGACCAGACCCACGCCGACGCGTACGAGACGCTGGTCCCCGCCTGGCTGACCCTGCCGGAGGTGGCCGACGCGCTCGGCGTCGGCATCAGCCGGGCGCGACAGCTGGTGGCCGAGCGGCAGCTGCTCGCCGTCCGGCGCGGTGAGAGCAACGCGCTGGCCGTGCCCGCCGACTTCGTGCAGGACGGCAAGGTGCTCAAGCACCTGCCGGGAGTGCTCACCCTGCTCGGCGACGCGCGGTTCAGCGACGACGAGGCGCTGCGCTGGCTCTACACCGACGACGACCTCCCGGGCCCGCCGGTGCGGGCGCTGCGCGAGAACCGCGGCACCGAGGTCAAGCGTCGCGCCCAGGCGCTCGGCTTCTAGCCGCGCCCGTGCGTCAGCTGGCCTACCTCGGCGTCCTCGTCTTCTGCCTGCTGGGGACGCTGCCGCTCGAGGTCGTCCTCGGGGTGCGCGTCTACCGCCGGTGGCGCCGGCTGCTGCTCACGCTGCTTCCTGTCGTCGCGGTCCTCGTGACGTGGGACCTCTACGCGATCGCCGCCGGGCACTGGACCTTCGACCCGGCGCAGACCCTCGACGTCGAGCTGCCCGGTGGCCTGCCCCTCGAGGAGCTGCTGTTCTTCGTCGTCATCCCGCTCTGCTCCGTGCTGGCCTACGAGGCGGTCCGCACGGTCAGGGGCTGGCCCGGCGGTGACGAGTGAGCTACACCGCCCTGGCCGTCGTCGGTGTCGTCGGAGCACTGCTGCTGGACCTCGTCGTGCTGCGCACGCGGGTGGTCACCCGCCGGGTGTTCTGGACGGCGTACGCGATCATCGTGGGCTTCCAGCTGCTGACCAACGGCTGGCTCACCGGGCGCGACATCGTGCGCTACGACGAGGGGGCCATCCTCGGCGCTCGGCTGGTGTTCGCGCCGGTCGAGGACCTGCTGTTCGGGTTCTCGCTGGTCGTGCAGACGCTGGCCTGGTGGGTGTTCTGGGGGCGCCGGGAGGCGAGGTCCGGGGCGGGTGGCCGGCGTGGGGTCAGCCGGTCCGGCGCCGGGCCCGCCGCGCCCTGACCAGACCGGGGACGGCGACCGCGAGCCGTCGCCGCAGGGGCACGGCGACGCGGCGGTCGAGCACCTGGTAGTCGGCCGCCTCGACGGCGTCCAGGATCCCGCCGTAGAGCAGGAACGCGGTGCGGATGCAGTCGCGGCTGCTGGGGTGCAGCATCGCGATGCCCGGCTCGGCGGCGGCATAGAGCTCGCGGGTGCGGGCGACCTCGAACACCAGCAGGTCGCGCACGTTCGACGGCGTGCGACCGGGTCGCAGGTCCGCGCGGGTCACGTCGAACCGGTCGAGGTCCTCCTGCGGCAGGTAGACCCGGCCGCGGCGCAGGTCCTCGGCGACGTCGCGCAGGAAGTTCGACATCTGGAACGCCTCGCCCAGCGTGCGGGCGTGGGCCGGGGCGCGCGCGTCGACCGGCTCCAGGATCGGCACCATCTGCAGGCCGATCACGGCGGCCGAGCCGTACATGTAGCTCTCGAGGTCGGCGTAGGTCGGGAAGCCGGTCACGGTGCCGTCCATCGTCATGCTCTCGAGGAACGCCTCGAAGGTCTCCCGGCCGATGCCCCACGTCCGGGCGGTGTGGACCGCGGCCCGGCTGACCGGGTCGACGACCTCCTCGGGCGCCGAGCCGTCCAGGTCGGCGAGGAACGCCGTCCCGAACGCCTCCAGCGCGGCCGGGTCGGGGCCACGCAGGTCGTCGACGAGCTCGTCGGCGTAGCGGGCGAAGCCGTACAGCGCGTGCACGTAGGGCCGCTTGGCCGGCGGGAGCAGCAGGGTGGACAGGTAGTAGGTGCGCCCGTGGGCCGCATTGAGCCGCCGGCACTGCTCGTACCCCGCACGCAGCCGCGGGTCGCTGATCCCCGCGGCGTCCAGCTCGCGGCGGCTCATGGTCGAGTGGCGCGTTCTGGCGCTTCTCTACCGATACAGAAGCGCCAGGACGCGCCACTGAACGACCTGATGTGACGCGGAGCCCGCACCGTCAGAGCCAGGTACGTGAGCGGTAGGCGGGGTCCGGTCCGAGGATGCGCTCGGCGGCGAGCCGCCCGGACACCAGCACCATCGGGACGCCGACCCCCGGCTGGGTGCCGGACCCGGTGAACACCACGTTCTCGCCCCAGGTGTTGCGCGGCCGGAACGGTCCGGTCTGGGCGAACGTGTGCGAGGCCGCGAACGGCGTCCCGCGCTCCATGCCGCGCTCCTCCCAGTCGAGCGGCGTCGTGGTGTGCGCGACCTCGATGCCGTCGCCGAACCCCGGCCAGCCGCGGGCCTCCACGGTCGACACGACCTCCTCGAGGTAGCGCGGCCCGAGGCTGCGCCAGTCGAGCGGTGCGTCGAGGTTGGGCGTCGGGAACAGCGCGTAGTACGACGCCTTGCCGGCTGGCGCCAGCGTCGGGTCGGACACCGACGGCGAGGTGACGAGGAAGGACGGGTCGCTCATCAGCCGGCCGCCGAGGATCTCGTCGAAGACCTGCCGCCACTCGTGCCCGAACGAGATCGTGTGGTGGGCCTTCTCCGGGTAGGACGCCGTCGACCCCGCGAGGAGCAGGAAGCACGAGGGCGAGTACTGCAGCCGGCGGCGGACCGGGTCGCCCAGCAACCGGCGTGCCACCGGCAGGTCCGGGTTCATCACCACCGCGTCGCAGGGCACGCGCAGACCCGACTCGGTGACGACCGCGACGGCCCGGCCGCCGCGCATCTCGACGGAGGTCACCGTCTCGCCGTAGTGCAGCTCGACGCCGTGCTTCTCGGCCGCACCGGCGAGCGCCCGCGGCACGGCGTGCATCCCGCCGCGCGGGAAGAACACACCGGCGACGGAGTCCATGTAGCCGATGACCGCGTAGATGGCGAGGGCGTCGTAGGGCGAGAGACCGGCGTACATCGCCTGGAACGAGAAGACCCGGCGGGTCCGCTCGTCCTTGAGGTACGACCCGACCTTGGGTGCCATCCTCCGGAACCCGCCGAGGGCGGCCAGGCGCGCCAGCGACGGCCGCAGCATCGACAACGGCGAGTCGATGTTCCGGTCGATGAACTCGCGCATCTCCAGCCGGTAGAGCTCGGTGGCGAACGCGACGAAACGGCGGTAGCCGGCCGCCTCGGCGGGACCGCACAGCGCGGCGACCGAGTCGGCCATCTCGTCGACCGACGCGTGCACGTCCAGCGTCGAGCCGTCGGCGTACTGCGCCCGGTACAGCGGTGAGACGGGGTCGAGGGTGAGCCAGTCCTCCATCGACTCACCGACGCAGTCGAGCGCGTCGGCGATGAGCCCGGGCATCGTCAGCACGGTCGGCCCGGTGTCGAACGCGTAGCCGCCGTCGACGAGGAGGCCGGCCCGTCCCCCCGGCACCGGCTCCCGCTCCAGGACGGTCACCCGGCGGCCGGCACCGGCGAGACGCAGCGCCGCCGAGAGGCCCCCGAGGCCGGCCCCGACGACGACCACGTGGTCCGTGGGGCCCTGCACCCGGCGCATCAGAAGGTCCGAGCGGTGGCCGCGACCACGAGCCGGCCGAGCACCTCACGGGCCGGGGGAGCGACCCCGTCGAGTGCGGTCTCGGCCTCTGCCGACCGGGCGGTGATCATCTCCTCGACCGCCGCCAGCGCGCCGGACCCGACCATGATCTCGCGCAGCGCGTCGACACCCTCGACGCCGAGGTGCGGGTCGCCCAGCCCGCCCTGCAGCTGCGCCGCCTGCGCGCGGGAGCAGCGCTCGAGCGTCAGGGCCACGAGCACCGTGCGCTTGCCCTCGCGCAGGTCGTCGCCCGCCGGCTTCCCGGTGGCCTCCGGGTCGCCGAAGACGCCGAGCACGTCGTCGCGCAGCTGGAACGCCTCGCCCAGCGCGAGGCCATAGGTCGTCGTAGGTGCCCAGCAGCTCCGGCGACGCCCCGGCCAGCGTGCCGCCCAGCAGCAGCGGCTGCGCCACCGAGTACTTCGCCGACTTGAACAGGATCACCTGCCGGGCCCGCTCGACGGTCGTCGACTCCTGCACCGACTCGAGCATGTCGAGGTACTGCCCGCACATGAGCTCGGTGCGCATCCGGTCGAACACCGCACGGCCCCGCGCCAGGTCGGCCGCCGGCAGGCCGGACCCGGCGTACAGCTCGTCGCACCAGGACAGCGCCAGGTCGCCGGCGAGGATCGGCACCGGCCAGTCCGAACGTCTCCGACGACCCGAGCCAGCGGTGCCGACGGTGCAGGGCGGCGATCCGGCGGTGCACCGACGGGCGGCCGCGGCGGGTGTCGCTGCCGTCCATGACGTCGTCGTGCACCAGCGCCGCCGCCTGGAACAGCTCCAGCGCGGCGGCCACCGCGCACGATCTCGGACGAGTCGGCCGCCGCCGGCGCCGCGCCAGCCCCAGTAGCAGAACGCGGGCCGCAGCCGCTTGCCGCCCGCCAGCAGCTCGGTGAGGGCGTCCATCAACGGGGCGAGGTCGTCACCGACCTCGTCGAGCACGGCTCGACCTGTCGGGCCAGCACGTCGGTCAGCGTCTTGTCCACCCGGCTGCGCAGGTCCTCCGCGTCGAGCGGGCGGCTGCTGCAGCGCGGGCGTCACAGCTCCTGAGCCTACGTCCACGTCTCGTCTTCCGGTCGGGCCGCGGCCCGGATGCGGGCGCCCGTCTAACCTCGGAGCATGACTGCCGCGCCGTCGCGAGAGCCGTGGTCGCGCGCCAGCGTGCTGCCCGCGAGCCGTCACGCCCCGCGATCGGTGAGCTGCTGGCGGCCGGGCGGCCCTCGTACTCCTTCGAGTTCTTCCCGCCGAAGACGGACGAGGGCGAGCGCAAGCTCTGGGTGACGCTGCGCCAGCTCGAGGCGTTGCGTCCGACCTTCGTCTCGGTGACCTACGGCGCCGGCGGCTCCACCCGCGACCGCACGGTCGACATGACCGGCCGGATCGCCGCGCGACACCACGCTGATGCCCGTGGGCCACTTCACCGCCGTCGACCACTCGGTCGCCGAGCTGCGGCACATCATCGGCCAGTACGCCGCGGCCGGCGTGCGCAACGTCCTCGCCCTGCGCGGTGACCCGCCGGGGACCCGCACGGCCGAGTGGCGGCGGCACCCCGACGGCGTGGCGTACGCCGAGGACCTGGTCCGGCTGCTCAAGGCGTCCGGTGACTTCAGCGTCGGCGTGGCCGCGTTCCCCGAGAAGCACCCACGATCGCCGGACTGGGACACCGACATCCGAGTACTTCGCGCAGAAGGTGCGTGCCGGTGCCGACTACGCGATCACGCAGATGTTCTTCTACGCCGACGACTACCTGCGGCTGCGCGACCGGGTGGTCGCGGCCGGCTGCGACGTGCCGATCATCCCGGGCATCATGCCGGCGACCAACGTCCAGCAGATCCAGCGCTTCGCCCAGCTGTCCAACGCGGCGTTCCCGCCGGAGCTCGCCGACGCGCCTGCTCGCCGTCGAGGACGACACCGACGCGATGCGCGCGCGTCGGCGTCGACGCGGCCACCGAGCTGTGCTCAGCGGCTGCTCGACGAGGGGGTGCCGGGGCTGCACTTCATCACCCTGAACACCTCGACCGCGACCCGCGAGATCTACCGCAACCTCGGCCTCGGCGACCGCGCCTGAGACGGGCCGGCCGGTGGACCCGACCCGGTGTGAGCGACCGGCAGGTCGCGACGACTACCTCGACGGCTGGCAGCGGCTGCACGGCGGGTACGACCCGCGGGCGCAACGTGCTGGTGCGCGGCTGGCTCACCGGCTCGCGTACGTCGTGGCGCGGCCGGTCGCGGCGGCCGGCGTGCCGCCGGACGTGGTGACGCTACGTCGGCGTGCTGGTCGCGGCGCTGGCGCTGCTGGCCGGCCGCGGCCGGCGGCCGGTGGCTCGCTGCTCGCCGCGGCCGTCGTGGTCCTGGCCGGCGCTGCTCGACAACGTCGACGGTGCCGTCGCGGTGCTCACCGGCCGGGCGACCGCAGGCGGTGCAGGTGCTCGACGCGGTGGCGGACCGGGTCGGCGACCTGCTCCTCCTCGGCGCGCTGCTGCTGGCCGGGGCCCGTCCGGCAGGTCTGCGCCGCTCGGCGGGGCGCTGATGCTCCTGCAGGAGTACCTGCGGGCCCGGGCCGGTGCGGCCGGCATGACCGAGGTCGGCGTGGTCACCGTGTGGGAGCGGCCGACCCGGGTGATCGTCACCGCCCTGTTCCTCGCTGCGCCGGGGCCGTGCTGGGCGCCTCCTGGCCGGCCTCGGGGCGCTGGCGCCTGGGTCGGGTCTCGGTGTGATCGGCCTCGTGCAGCTCGCCGTCGTCGTACGCCGCCGGCTGCGCTGAGAGCGTCAGGCCGGGCCGACCAGGTCGGCGACGATCGCGGCCGACAACCCGACCAGCGGCAGCCCGCCGCCGGGGTGCGCCGAGCCGCCGACCAGGAACAGCCCGGGCACCGGCGAGACGTTGGCCGGGCCGGAGGAACGCGGCGCGCGCCCCGTTGCGACGACGTGCCGTAGATCGCGCCGCCCGGCGAGCGGGTCGCGGCTCGAGGTCGGCGGGCGTGCGCACCTCGCGCCACCGCACCCGGTCGCGGACGTCGAGCCCGCGGCGCGGCCATCACGTCCAGCACCCGGTCGGCGTACGACGGTCGCGAGCCCGGGGGCGTTCCAGTCGACCGCGCCCGCGACCGGTGCCGTGCCGCGGGGCGTTGACCAGCACGAACCACGCCTCGTGAGTCGTCGTCGGGGCGCAGCGCCGGGTCGTCGGGTGCGCTGACGTAGACGGTGGGGTCGTCGACCGGTGCGGCGCCGGCGCGGCCGAAGACCGCGTCGAACTCGGCGTCGTAGTCGTCCGGGAACAGCACCGTGTGGTGCGCCAGGCCGGGCGTCCGCCCGCGCAGCGCGAGCAGCAGGACGAAGCCGGACAGCGACGGCGTCGCGCGGTGCAGCCGCCGGCGGGCGCGACCGGCCGCTCGGCGCGGGGCAGCAGGTCGTCGTAGAGGTGGCGCGCGTCGGCGTCGGCGACGACGACGTCGGCGGGCACCCGCTCGCCGTCCGCGAGCTCGACGCCGGTCGCCCGGCCGGCTTCGACGACCACGGAGGCGACCGTCGTGTCGGTGCGCAGGGTGACGCCGCGCTGCAGCGCGCGCTCGACGCACGGCCTCGCCCAGCCGGCGCAGCCCGCCGGCGACGTACCAGGCGCCGAACGTCTGCTCGACGTACGGCACCACGGCCAGCGCGGCCGGCGCCCGCCGCGGGTCGGACCCGGAGTAGGTGGCGTAGCGGTCGAGCAACATCCGCAGCCGCGGGTCGCGCAGGTACTGCTCGCCCAGGCCGCGCAGGGTCTGCCAGGGCGCGACGGTGCGCACGTCCGCCGGTCGGCGCGCCAGCCGCAGCAGGTCCCTCCCGCCGGCCAGCGGTGACTCGAGAAAGGGGACCCGGGTCACCTGCCAGATCGCGTGCGCGCGGTCCAGGAACCGGTCCCAGTCGTCGCCCGCACCCGGCCCGAGTGCCTCGTCGAGAGCGGTCCGCAGCCGGGCCCGCGAGGCGTTGGGCACGTCCAGCCAGCTGACGTCGTGGCCACCCAGGGCGGGGAACCGGTAGCGCGCCACCGGGTCGACGGGCAGCAGCTCGACGCTGTCCTCCAGCGGCTTGCCGGTCTTGACGAACAGGTCGCGGTAGACCGCCGGGCAGGGTGAGCAGCGACGGCCCGGTGTCGAAGGTGAAACCGGCCCTGGAGTAGCTGCCGAGCTTGCCGCCCCAGGTGCTCGCCTGCTCGCACACGAGGACGTCGTGGCCGAGGGTCGCGAGCCGGGCGGCGACCGCGAGCCCGCCCATCCCGGCACCCACGACCACGACGCGTGCCACATCACGACTCTATGAAGGACGTCACATCGGCAATCCAAAGGGTGGTGCAGTGGCGAAGCACTGACCATGACCGACGACCGCGCGACCGCCCTGCCGAGGCGCCCCCTGCTGGGTGCCCTGGCGGGACTGCTCGCTGCGCTCGCCGCCCTTGCGGTCGCCGAGCTGGTGGCGGCGCTGGTCCGTCCGCAGGCCTCGCCGGTCATCGCCGTGGGCGGCAGCGTCATCGACGCGACCCCGACCCCGCTCAAGGAGTTCGCGGTCCGCGAGTTCGGCACCAACGACAAGCCGGTGCTGATCGGCTCGATCCTCGCCGTCCTCGTGCTGCTCGCTCTCGTCACCGGTGCGCTCGCGGTGCGCCACCGGGCGGTCGGCCTGGCAGGTGTGGCGGTGCTCGGTGCCGTGGGCGCCCTCGCCGCGTTCACCCGCCCCGACGCGCAGGCGCTCGACCCCGTCCCGTCGCTGGTGGGTGCCGTTGCCGGCGCGGTGGCGCTGCTGGCGCTGCTCAAGCCGGTGTCGGGCGGTCACGAGGCGGGGACCGACCAGCGACGACGGCAGCTGCTCGTCGCGGGTCTGTGGGTCGGTGCCGGGTCGCTGGTGGCCGGCACGGTCGGCAGGCTGGTCAACAGCCGCGGGTCCGACGTGTCGGCAGCCCGGGCCGCCGTCGAGCTGCCTGCCCCCCAGAGCCCGGCTCTGCCGGTGCCGCGCGGGGTGGACCTGAAGATCCGCGAGCTGAGCCCGTTCACCACGCCGAACAAGGACTTCTACCGGGTCGACACCGCGCTCGTCGTCCCGCAGGTGCCGGTCGAGGGCTGGTCGCTGAAGGTGCACGGCATGGTCGAGGAGGAGCGCGAGCTCTCGTTCGACGACCTGCTCGCGCGGGACCTGGTCGAGCGCGACATCACCCTCACCTGCGTCTCCAACGAGGTCGGCGGCAAGTACGCCGGCAACGCGCGCTGGCTCGGGGTGCCGCTGGCCGACCTGCTGCGCGAGGTCGGCGTCTCGCCCGACGCCGACATGATCCTCAGCACCTCGACCGACGGCATGACCATCGGGACGCCCACGGCCGTCGTCATGGACGGCCGCGACGCGCTGCTCGCCGTCGGCATGAACGGTGAGCCGCTGCCCGCCGAGCACGGCTTCCCGGTCCGCATGGTCGTCCCGGGTCTCTACGGCTACGTGTCCGCCATCAAGTGGCTGACCGACCTCGAGCTCACCCGCTTCGACAAGGAGACGCCCTACTGGGTCGAGCGCGGCTGGGCCAAGAGAGCGCCGATCAAGACGATGGCGCGCATCGACACCCCGCGACCGTTCGCCAAGCTGACCACCGGCAAGGTCGCCGTCGCCGGTGTCGCCTGGGCCCAGCAGCGCGGCATCGACAAGGTCGAGGTCCGCGTCGACGGCGGCCGCTGGTCGGCCGCGCGGCTGGCCGAGGTCCCGTCGACCGACACCTGGCGGCAGTGGGTGTGGGAGTGGGACGCGACCCCCGGGAGCCACACCCTCGAGGTCCGCGCCACCGACAGCACCGGGGCCACCCAGCCCGAGCGTCGGGCCGACCCCTTCCCGTCGGGCGCGACCGGGTGGCACTCGACCGCGGTCGCGGTCGGGTGACCCCGAGCCACCCCTCATGCCGTACCACCCGCACGACCGCGACCTGCGCGACCTGACCGACCTGCACGACCTGACCGACCTGCACGACCTGACCGACCCCGTTGAGTTCCCCCACCGAAAGAGAGATCCCCGATGATGCACCACCGCAACCGCAGGATCGCCCTGGCTGCTGCCGGCCTGATGCTGGCCGTCCCGGCCCTCGCAGCCTGCAGCAGCGACGACGACGCCGCCACGACCACCGGCTCGTCGAGCTCGAGCAGCGCGCCGGAGAGCTCGGCTCCCGAGACCTCGACGGCCCCCGCCTCCGACGGCCCGTTCGGCCCCGGCTGCGCGGCGGTCCCGGCAGACGGCGCCGGCAGCTTCGACGGCATGGCTGAGGCCCCCGTGGCCACCGCCGCGTCGGCGAACCCGCTGCTGTCGACCCTCGTGACCGCGGTCGGCGAGGCGAAGCTCGGCGACACGCTGAACTCCGCCGAGGACATCACCGTGTTCGCGCCGACCAACGACGCGTTCGAGGCGATGGACCAGGCGACGCTGGAGAAGGCCATGGGCGACCCCAGCGGCCTGCTCAGCACCGTCCTCACGTACCACGTGGTGCCGGGCGCGCTCTCGCCCGACATGCTCGCCGGTGAGCACAAGACGCTGCAGGGCGACACCCTGACCGTCGAGGGCAGCGGCGAGGACTTCACCGTCAACGGTGCCGCCAGCGTCATCTGCGGCAACGTGCAGACCGCCAACGCGACCGTCTACATCATCGACGGGGTCCTCGCGCCCGGCGCGTGACCCGTTGAGCCACGAGGCCCCGCCGACCGCACCCTGGTCGGCGGGGCCTCGCTGCGTCGCGAACCGGCTCAGCGGTGCGCGAGGGCCAGCACGTCATCGACCTGCGACCGCGCGATCTCCACGTCCGGCGCGGGGAAGAGGCCGATGCTGTGCACCCCCGCGGCCTCCAGCGCGCCGAGGTGGGCGGCGGCGTCGTCCAGGGTGCCGATCGGACCGAGCTCGGCCCACCAGTCGTCCGGCATGCTGCGGATGCCGTCCACGCCGCGGTCCCGGTGCAGCGCGGCGAGGTCGTCCCAGAACGGCAGCGCGGTCATGCCCGCGGTCGGGTCCGCGACCCGCTCGGCGACCCACGACGACATCACCTCGTGCGCCGTCGACCGGTCAGGGGTGACGCACAGCGGCGCGTAGACCGCGACGTGGAACGGGTCCGGGCGACCGGCCTGCTCCACCGCCCGGCGGACGTACGACGGGGAGGCCGGCTCGGCGAGCACGATCCCGCCGGCCACCCGCCCGGCCATCGCCAGCGACCTCGGCCCGCGGACGCCGGCGAGGACCGGCGGCGGGTCGGCCGGAGGCTGGTCGAGGCGCACGCCGTCCAACCGCACCTCGCGGCCGTCGGTCGTCACCGTCTCGCCGGCGAGCAGCCGGGTCACCGCGACCACCACCTCCTCCAGGGTGGTCAGCGGCGAGGGAGTCCGGGCTCCCATCTGGCCCATCCACGACTGCACGCCGTGGCCGATGCCGGGCAGCACCCGGCCGGGGCCGAGCCCGCACAGCGTGGCGATCTCCATGGCGGTCACGGCCGCGTTGCGCGCCACCGCCGGCAGGATGCCCAGCCCGACCTGCAGCCGCTCGGTGACGGCCAGCGCGGCGGCGGCCAGCGAGGGCCCGGCGGTGTAGAAGCAGTCCTCGATGAGCCACAGCTGGTCGGCGCCGCCCTCGTCGAGGCGGCGCGCGAGCTCGGTGACCAGCGTCGGTGGGAAGGAGCGGTCGACGCACATGCCGGTCGCCGCGCGGCGCGGGGTCGAGGGCTCCGCGGGAGGGGTCGTCACCTGCGCGACGCTACTGGCCGCAGCCGACGGCCCCGCGCGGTCAGCGTGCCGCGGCGGTGGCGCCGCAGCGAGTCGACGACGAGCCCGGCGAAGGCCGCGACCGACACCGGGTGGGCGCAGGCGTCCGGCCAGGCCCGCCCACCGGTCCGGCGGGCGGTGACGACCCGGCCGGCCACGGCGGCGGCGTAGCCGACGGCGCCGGCTCGCGAGCCGCGCAGCGCCGCCAGCGGCGGGAGCACGTAGGCCACGCCCAGCCCGGCAAGGACGGCGGTGGCGCCGGCGGGGGAGCCGAACGCCGACCAGAGCGACTTGGCGTAGCCCTCGCGCAGCGCCGGCCAGCCGTCGTACATCCGGCAGGTGGCGAGGTCGGTGCCGTCGACCACCGTGCCGCGGCCACCGCTGCGCTTCACCGCGCGCAGCAGCGCCACGTCGTCGAGCATCGCCTCGCGCACGGCCGCGTGGCCGCCGGCCCGGAGGTAGGCACCGGTGTCGACCACCAGCAGCTGGCCGTTGGCGGCGGCCAGCGACTCGCGTGCCGACCGCTCGGCGACCCGCAGCGGCAGCGTGGTCAGCCAGGACCATTGGAGCAGCGGCTGCACGAGTCGCTCGGCCACGGTGTGCGCGAGCTGACGCGGGTACGGCGACACGAGGTCCAGGCCGCTCCACCGGAGCAGCGCCACCGACGCGGCGACGGCGTGCGGCGCCAGCACCACGTCGGCGTCGACGAACACCAGCACGTCGGGCATGCGCGACGTGCCCCCGTCGGGGCGGGGGCGCATCGCGCATGCCCGGTCGGCGAGCTGCTGGCAGGCCCACGGCTTGCCCCACCAGCCGTCCGGCAGGGCGGCGCCCTCGAGGACGCGGACCCTCGGGTCGGCGCCGGCCACCCTGCGGACGAGCTCGGCCGTGCCGTCGGTGGACCCGTCGTCGAGGACGAGCACCCGGAGGTCGCGGACGCCGGTCTGGCGCAGCAGGGCGCGCAGGCACGGCTCGACCCGGTGCGCCTCGTCGCGGACCGGGAGCAGGACGGCGACCGGCTCGGCGGTCGGCGGCGGGGACACCGGCGGGACGCGCAGCCGACGGGCGTTCCAGGCGGCGTGCGCGGTGCCGGCGACGGCCAGGCCGGCACCGAGCCTGGTCAGCGCGCTCAGGGCCGGGACTGCCACAGCGACCACAGGTACGGCAGCACGAACAGGCCGAGGGCCACCCCGCCGACGAGCGCGACCGAGGCGGTCCCGAACCAGAACACGTTGCCCAGCACGTAGCCGAGCCAGGTCCACGTGAGCAGGGTCGCGGGCACCGCTTCGTCCGCGGGCGACCGGGCGTCCCGCGGCAGCGCCGCGGTGAGGGCGAGCATCATCAGCGTGCCGACGACGAACCAGCCCGCGAAGTTCGTGAGCGGGATGTCGGGCACACCGGGCAGCGACGGCTCCGGGTCGGCCCAGGTCCAGTGGCCGTCACCGACCATCTGCGGGTCGAGGAACACGTCCCAGGCGGTGAGGGCGTACGCCCCGAGCGGGACGACCCAGCGCCGGGTCAGCCGACGGGCCGCGAGCAGCACCGGGTAGGCCATCATCGTCCACGCAAGCGGGACGACGAGCGGCACCTCGAGCAGCTGCGGGCCCAGGGTGCCGGCGTAGGCGTACTCCCCGAACGGCAGCGCGGTGTGCACGCCGACGGCCTCGGCGGCGAGGCCCCCGCCGCCGGTGATCGCCAGCAGGGCCAGGGCCCAGGCCGGTCCGCGGTGCACCCAGGCGTGCGCGAGGCAGGCGGCGGCCGCCAGCAGGACGACGGCGACGGTGACCTGGCGCAGTCGCTCGCCCTCGACGAGCGGGTAGGTGACCTGGGCCGCCAGTGTCGCCGCGGTGAGCAGCCAGGGCAGGCCGCGCGCCGCGCCCGACGGCCGGGGCCGGCCGGCGCCGGCGAGAGCGGGGGACCGGGTCGCGCTCACGTCAGCGCCACTGCCGGCGGACGGACACGGCCACCCGCGCGGCCGTGCGTCCCGAGGCTCCGAACACACCGCCCCCGGGGTGCGTCGACGCGCCGGTGAGGAAGAGCCCGCGCACCGGCGTGCGGTATCCGGCCAGCTCCGGCAGCGGCCGGTAGGCGAACATCGCGTCCAGCCCCATCTCGACGTGCATGACGTTGCCGCGGCGCAGGCCGAGCTCACGCTCGAGGTCCAGCGGGGTCTGCACGTGCACCTGCTCGATGCTGCCGGTGAAGCCGGGTGCTGCCTTCTCGACCTGCGCGACGATGCGGTCGCCCTCCCGGTCCCGGATGTCGTCCCAGTGCTCGCCGGTGCTCAGCTCGTAGGGGTGCCACTGGGCCCAGGCGGTGACCACGTGGCGCCCTGCGGGGGCGATCGACGGGTCCAGCGCGGTCGGTGTCATGACGAGCACGGCCGGCTCGGTCGGCGGCCGGCCGGCGACGAACTCGCCGTGCGCCGCGCGCAGGTGGGTCCGGCTCGGCGCGAGCAGCTGCATCGAGGCGTACGACGCCGCGTCGGCGCTCGGGTAGGACGGCAGGTCGCGGGTCGCCAGCCGTACGACCATGCCGATGCCGTTGCCGACCCGCACCGCCCGTGTCGCGCGCGCCAGCAGCGCCTCGTCGCCGAGGAGCTCGAGGGTGGTGAGCACGTGGCAGCCGGCCACGACGGCGCGCGCCGCGACCTGCTCGCCCGACGCGGTCGTCACGCCGGTCACCCGGTCGCCGGCGCGGGTGATCGCCGTGGCGCCGTCGCCCAGCCGCACCGAGCCGCCGAGCCGGCGCAGTCGCTCGGCGAGAGCCGCCGTGAGCGCACCCGAGCCGCCGACGGCCCGGCCGGGAGGCATCCGGTGCATGAGCGCGTTCCAGCCGACCAGGTCGGCGGTCGCGACCTCGGAGGTCGGCGGCCCCGACTGCGCGCCGAGCCAGGACAGCGCGGTCTTGAGCCGCTCGTCGGAGAAGTGCTCGTCGAGCAGCTGGTCGCCGGGCTGCAGGAACTGCCGGGACAGCTCGAGGCCGTCCTTGCCCTGGCTGCCCGCGGCCCGGCCGACCCCCCAGAGGTGGCGGCCCAGCCGCCCGGCGGTCGGGACGTCCTGGAACGCGGCGAAGACCCGCTCGTTGCGGTCGGCCCAGTCCGTGGCGAAGGCGCGGTACGCCTCCGCGTCCCGCTGGCCGCAGAGGTCGGCTATCGACGCGCAGGTCCGGTCGAGGTCGACGTGGAACGTGAGCGCCTGCTGCTCGCCCGCCGCGGCGTCGCCGAACGGCGCGAACCCCCAGGGGTCCATGTCGAGGTAGGTGAGCCCGCACTCGTCGAGGCGCAGCTCCTCGACGATGCCGGTGTGGCGCACCATGATGTGCGCGCTGGACCCCCGGTCGACCTGGTACCCCGGCCACCGCTCCACCGTCGAGACCGCGCCGCCGAGGACGGTGTCCTGCTCGACCACCTCGACGTCGAGGCCCTCCCGGGCCAGGTAGCAGGCAGCCACCAGCGCGTTGTGCCCGCTCCCCACCACGACGACGTCCCGGTGCGCGGCCACCCGGCCGATCCTAGGAGCCGCGCCGTACGCCTGCCCGGCGCCCCTCGCCGCCTCCTCGCCGCCCTCGGGATCGGTCGCGCCAGGACGTAAGGCCCGGGCCGGCGGGTGCCGGGGCTCCTAGGGTGCACGCATGGTGCAGCCGACGGCCGAGGTGGAGGTGCGCGACGACCCGGAGCTGCCGGCCGTCGCGGTGCGACTGGTGCGGCCCATGCAGGGGCTGGACATGGGGCAGGTGTTCGGGGAGGCGATGGCGACGCTCGGCACCCACCTCGGCGGGCGGCTCGAGTCCGTGGCCGGTCCGCCGTACGCGCGCTACCACGAGTTCGGCCCCAGCCGGGCCGACGTCGAGATCGGCTTCCCCCTCGAGGGCGCTGCGGCCGGGCTCGAGGTCGTGTCCTCCGTACCTTCGGGCGAGGTCGGCGGGTCCGCCCTGCCGGGCGGCCGGCGTGCGGTGTACCTGCACCGCGGCCCCTACCCGGGGCTGGGGCATGCGTACGCGGTGCTGGAGAGCTGGTTCGCGGATCAGCGGGAGACCAGCGCCGGCCCGCCGTGGGAGTCGTACCTCAACTCCCCGGACGAGGTCGACGACCCGGAGCAGCTGCTCACCGAGGTGTGCTGGCCGCTCGCCTGACCGCCCGCCGCCCCGCCCCCGCCGTCCCGCCGTCCCCCGGATGATCGTTTGCGACATGAGCCCCCGACACGCCGGCTACCGCCTCGGCGTGTCGGGGAGCCATGTCGCAAACGACGAGGTCGGGCGGGGGCCGAGGGTCAGGCGGGGAGGGGGTACGCGCGGCCGGCGAGGGTGCCCTCGACGTCGAGGACCGCGAGCCGGGCGAACAGCTCCTCGGTGTACCAGCCCAGCTCGGCGGTGCGCCGGACGGCCGCCAGGTGCGGCGCCCGGTCGTAGGCGAACGACCGCAGTGCCGCGGGGGAGTCCCAGAGGCTGAAGGTCCCCTGCAGCCCGACCGGCGCCTCGCCGATGCCGACCGCGAGACGCAGGCCCGCGGTGCGGTGCAGGTCGGCGGACACCGGCGGGACGGCCCGCCAGAAGGTGACCAGCCGACGCGGTGCGATCCGGGCCCGCGTCACGGCCGCCACCGGGCCGTCGTACGGCGCCGGCTCCGGGTCGCCGAACGGCCGGCGCCCCGCCCAGGTCCCGCGGCTGGCGAGCGGCCGCATCCGGACCCGCAGCCGCTCGCCGTCCCGGTCGGACAGCCGGCCCCACGCCCGGGTCACCGGGCCGTCCTCGAACGCGGCCGCGTGCTCGGCCGCCGCCCACACGGCGAGGACGCCCCAGTGGCGCGGGTCGGCGTCGCGGACGGTGAAGGTCCGCCCGTCGCCGGTTCCCAGCAGCTTGGCGAACCGCAGCCCGTGGGTCCGCCGCAGCGGAGCCCGGTCCAGGGCCATCCGGGCGACGGCAGCCGGCACGGCCCGCCGCGGGACGCCCCACAGGTGCAGCGTGACGAGCGGGGGCACCCCGTCGTCCACACCCGCCCCACCGTCCACAGCCTGCACACCGGAGAGCCTACGGAGCCCCCGGCGGGGTCAAGGTGCGTTGGGAACGGGTCGACGTTGGGTAGTGGCGTCGCAGACTCCCCGCCGAGGTCCCCTCCCGGCGGCCGTCCGACCGAGAGCACTGCTGTGACCGACCTCCCCCCGCCCCGGCGCGCCCAGGCCGGGTCCGTGCTGCTCGCTGGGTCACCGGGGTGGGCCTGCTCGCCGCGATCGGGGTCTCCCTGTGGAGTCTCGGGCGCATCCCGGACGCCTCGTGGGAGCCGGCCCTGCTGGGCCTGCTGCCGTGGGTGTTCGGGAAGTACGTCCTGTGCCCGCTGAGGTGGCACGCGCTGTCCACCGGCGGGCAGCACCGGCGCTGGCACCTGCGGGTCTACGCCGAGAGCGAGCTGCTCGGCCTCGCCTCGCCCGCGCACCTGGGCGCCGACGTGTGGCGGATGCACCGGCTGCAGCGAAGCAGCGGGATGAACCGTCCGTCCGCGGTCGCCGAGGTCGCCCTGGACCGGCTGGTCGGCGCGCTGGGGCTGGCCGTGTTCGTCGTCGTGTCCGGGTCGGCGCTGCCGCTGCGGGTGCTGCTGGCCGCGGTGGGGATCGCGCTCGTCGTGCTGGTCGCCGCGCTGGCGTTCCGCAGGTACCGTCCCGGACTGTTCGCCGCCCGGCCCCTGCCGCCGCCCCGCGTCCTCCTGGTCGGCGTCCTGCTGTCGATGGGCTACCAGCTCTCGATCATGGGCCTGCTCACCGGCAACCTCGCCGCGCTCGGCCAGGAGGTGCACCCCCTCGCACTGCTCGGCGTGTTCGGCGCCAGCCAGGTCGCGGGCGTCCTGCCCGGGGTCAACGGCGCCAGCCCGCGCGAGGGCGCGCTGGTCGTCGGGCTGGCCTCACTCGGGGTCACCTGGTCGGCCGCGCTCGGCGCGGTCGCCCTGACCGCCGTGCTCGCCTGGGCGCCGGCGCTGCTGCTCGGCGGGACCGGGCTGGTCGTCCGTCAGCTGCGGCTGCGCACCGCCTGACCACAGGCACCCGCCGGCCCGGCCACAAGGACCGAAAGGCCTTGCGGGCGCGCGTCCGGCCGAGGACGGTGGAGGGCAACGCCCTGGGGGTGAGCCGATGTCCGCGCGACTGCGGGAGCTCCCGCGCGAGGCGGCCCTCATCACCGCGGCCGTCGCCGTCTACTTCGGCGTCCGGGGCCAGACCGTCGCCAACCCGCAGCCCGCGTTCGACAACGCGCAGCGGGTGGCCGACCTCGAGGCGGACCTCGGTCTCGACGTCGAGCAGGCGGTGCAGGAGTCGTTCCTGACCTCCGACGTCACCGTCGACGTCATGAACTGGGTCTACATCTGGGGGCACTGGCCGGTGATCGCCGGCGTGCTGACCTGGCTGTTCTTCCGCCACCCCGCGGGCTACCGCCTCACCCGCGGCGCCATGATCCTCTCCGGCGCGGTCGGGCTGCTCGTCTTCGCGTTCTTCCCGGTCGCGCCCCCGCGGCTGGTCGACCCGGAACTGGTCGACACGGTGACCGAGAAGTCCCAGGCGTACCGCGTGCTGCAGCCGCCGGCGTTCACCAACCCCTACGCCGCCATGCCGAGCCTGCACGTGGGCTGGGACCTGCTCGTCGGCATCGCCCTGGTCGTCTACGCCCGCTGGGTGGTGCTCCGCGTGATCGGCGTGGTGCTGCCGCTGATGATGGCCGTCGCCGTCGTCGCCACCGCGAACCACTACCTGCTCGACGGGGTGGCCGGGGTGCTCCTGGTGCTGGCGGCGCTGGCCCTCACCCGGTGGGCCACCGCTCGCAGCGACCCGGCGGAAGCGGTTGTCCCGGTGCCCGGTCAACGAGATCCTGGCGCAGTGCCCCGGTCGCCGCGTCGTGATGCCTCCCACCGGTGAGCGGACGTCCGCTGCTGACGGTCGCCCACCGTCGCGGCAACACGGTGGCCGGGCTGCGCGAGGCGCTGGACGCGGGCGTCGACCTCGTCGAGGCCGACGTCCACGCCTACCGGGGTCGTCTCGAGGTGCGGCACCTCAAGACGATGGGCGTGCTGCCGTGGCTGTGGGACCGGGGCGAGCTGGTGCACCGGCGCCGGCACCGCCGGCTGGAGCTGGCCGAGCTGGTGGCGGCCCTCGGCGACGACCACCGGCTGATGATCGACCTCAAGGGCCTGCACCCACGGCTGGCGCCCCAGGTCGCCGCGCTGCTGCGCGCGGCGTCACCGGACCGCTCGCTCACCGTGTGCACCAAGAGCTGGCGGATGCTGGACTCGTTCGACGTCCCGGTTCGGCGGGTGCTCTCGGCTGCCAGCAGTCGCGGGCTGGCCCGGCTGCTGACGCGGCTCGCAGCGAGCCCGGCGCACGGGGTGTCGGTACGCCTGTCGCTGCTCACCCCGGAGGTGGTGGACCGGCTGCACCAGGGCACCGACCTGGTGATGACCTGGCCGGTCGACGACGAGCCGGCGCTGACCCGGGCCCGTGAGGTCGGGGTCGACGCGGTCATCAGCAAGGACCTCGACCTGCTGCGGGCGGTGCTGGCGGGCCGGTGACGCGGGGCGGCGCCCGCCGACCGATCAGGGGCCCCGAGGTCCCGGGTCAGACCGGGTCGGCGCCGACGTCGGCGGGGGTGCCGCCGGTGAGGCGGAGCAGCTCGGAGTACGTCGTGGGGAAGACGGAGTGCGGGTGGCCGGCGGCGGCCCAGACGACCTCGAAGTCCCCGAGCGCGGTGTCGACCAGGGTGCGCAGCGGCTCGGAGTGCCCGACCGGCGCGACGCCGCCGATGGCGAACCCGGTGTGGCTGCGGACGAAGTCGGCGTCCGCGCGGTCGACCGACCCGGCCCCGAGCAGGGCGGCGACCTTGCCGGTGTCCACCCGGTGGCCGCCGGAGGCGAGCACGAGCAGCGGGTCGCCGTCGGCCGAGAACACGAGCGAGTTGGCGATCTGGGCGACGTCGATGCCGAGCTGCTCGGCGGCCTGCGCCGCCGTGCGCGCTGACCCGTCGAGGATCCGGACCTGTCCGGCCGCACCGAGCTCGGCGAGCCGGCCGGTCACGCGTTCGACGGCGGGGTGCACGCGCCGAGGGTAGCGCCCGGCACGCCGGACCGGTCCCCGTCCCCGGGCGTCGGGGACGGGCACCGGTCCGGTGCCGCCGCCTTACTTCACGGCGTCGAGGGCGTTCACCTCGCCGGCGCCGTAGAACCCGTTGCGGGCACCGCCGGTGCACTCGGCCCGGTACTGGTCGAGGCCGGGACGCGGGTCGTAGACACCCTCGGGGCACGGCAGCGCCTCGGCGGTCCGCTGCAGGAACGACGCCAGCTGCCCCGGCTGCATGCCGGGGTGCGCCGACAGGGCGAGGGCCGCCACCCCGGCTGCGTGCGGCGAGGCCATCGACGTGCCCTGCTTGTATCCATAGCCGTCGGTGCGGGTGACCGGGCTCCAGGTGGTGGACAGGATCGCGTCGCTGATCGTGGACACGTTCGGGTTGCGCTGGCGGGTGTCGCCGCCGGGAGCCGCGACCTCGACGACGCCCTGGCCGTAGGAGGAGTAGTAGCTCTTGAGCCGCTTGTACCCGGTGGCGGAGACGGTCACGACACCCGGCGCCTCGGCCGGCAGGTCGACGCAGGCACCGGTGATGGTGCGGTCCTCGACGGGGTAGCTGCCGTCGTTGGGGCTGCCGCTGTCGACGAACTTGTGCTGGAGGTCGACGTTGGAGTTTCCGGCGGAGGCGATGTTGAGCACGCCCTGGGCCGAGGAGTAGCGGATGGCGCGCTGCACGGCCTGCCACACCGGACGCTGGCGCGCGTCGTTGCGGCAGTTGAACTCCCACGGGTCGATGAAGTAGCTGTTGTTCGTGACCTGCATGCCGTGCGTCGCGGCCCACATGAAGCCGCACACGGCCGCCTCGGGGTAGATGTAGCCGTCGTCGTTGACGACCTTGACCGAGGCGACCTTGGCGCCGGGCGCGACGCCGGCGATGCCGACGCCGTTGAGGGCGGCGGCGATGGTGCCGGCGACGTGGGTCCCGTGGTCGGAGGTCGTCGGGTTCCAGGCCGTCTCGCTGGTGTCGACGACACCGCCGAGGCACGAGGCGCTCTTGTCCCGGGCGATCTGGCCGGCGAGGTCGGGATGGCTGCTGGAGATCCCGCTGTCCAGGACGCCGACGACGACCGACGGGTCACCGGTCGTGACCCGGTGCGCCTCGGGGAGGTCGATCTGGCGCATGTCCCACTGCGCGCCGAACAGCGGCTCGCCCTCGGGGGTGCCGGTGGCGTCGGTGTCCGCCGGTGCCTGCGTCCCCGTGGTGCTCTCGTCGTCGAGCAGGCTGCCCAGCCCGGCCGTCGACGCGACCGAGTCGACGCCCTTGCCCGCGACGCGCGAGGAGAACTGCGGGTCGCTCGAGCGGGCGACCAGCACGCCGATCTCCTGGTAGGCCGCGGCGACGGTGCCGCCGGCAGCGGCCACCCGGTCGGCGGCCCGGTCTGCGGACTGTCCGGAGGGCGCGAGGACCAGGTAGGTCTGCTGCGGCCCGGCGGCGGCGAGGGCGTGGCTGCTCAGCAGCGTCCCGGCCAGCGCTGTGGTGACCGCCAGGGCGGCGCCGGTCACGATCGCCCAGGTCGTACGTCGGGGTGTTCTCACGTGCATGCCTCCGAGGTGGGGAGTCAGGGGAGTCGGGGGAGTCTGGGGACCCGACTGTGGCCGGCATGTGACGCCGGTCACCAAAACCTAGACAAAGGGCCCGAAGGTGTCGAGTGCGGCCTCACCCGGGAGCCGGGAGAACTGCCGGCGCGGCGGGGTTGACGGACCGCCCGGGGAGAGGGCTACTGTAGGTCGTGTTCGAACAGGTGTTCGACTACCGGGGGACCACCCGGTGCCGCGGACTCGACCCCCGCGGCGCCGGGTGGCCCGGTCCACCTCAGTGTCGGGAGGGCGCCATGAGCCGTCGCTACGACGATCCGGTCGAGGTGCGCCGCCGTGACGACGACCCGGCCGAGTTCCTCTGGCGGGGCCGGTTCTACGCCGTCCGTGAGGTGCTCGCCCGCTGGGTCGAGTCCGGCGCCTGGTGGCAGGTGGCGGCCCGTCCCGATGGCGGCACCGGGCCGGCCGTCGAGACGACGGGGGAGCGCGAGGTGTGGCGGGTCGAGGCCAGCCGGGGACAGGCCCACGGTGCCGGTGTCTACGACCTGTGCTTCGACTGGTCGGCAGGCGGCTGGACCCTGCTGCGGGCGCAGGACTGAGGGGGTGGCGACCGTGACCTCCGCTCGCACCGCCGGGCCCGCCGCGCACCAGGCAGGTCGCGTGCGCCCGCCGGTGGCCGCCGCCGCCCGCGACCTGCTCGGCGCTGCCCGCCACGACCTGGCCACCGCGATGACCACCTCGGTGGCCACCGAGCGCTACGCCGCGGCCCACCTCGCCGCCCTGCGCTCGGCCGCTGCGGTGCTCGCGGTCCGGACCCGGCCCGACAGCACCACCCGCGGCCGGCCGCGCACCGTGTGGTCGGTGCTGCCGCAGGTGGCACCCGAGCTCACCGAGTGGGCCGGGTTCTTCGCCGCGGGGGCGGCCAAGCGGGCTGCCGCCGAGGCCGGGCTGTCCCGTGCGGTCAGCCCGCGGGAGGCCGACGACCTGCTGCGCGACGCGCAGACCTTCCTCGGCCTGGTCGAGACCACCCTCGGGCTGGTCCACCAGCCGGTGCTCCCGCACCGGGTCGAGCTCGCCCAGCGCGCCGGCTGACCCGGCCGACCCTGACCCGCCACGCGACGACCCGACTCGACCCTCATGGCACCCGTCTCCGGCGACCCGTTCGTCCACCTGCACGTGGCCTCGGGCTACTCGCTGCGCTACGGCGCCTCGCACCCGCACGTGCTGGTGGAGCGGGCCGTCGAGCACGGCATGGACACCCTCGCGCTCACCGACCGCGACGGCGTCTACGGCGCGGTGAAGTTCGCCCGGGCCGCCCGGTCGGCGGGGGTCCGCCCGGTGCTCGGGGTCGACCTGGCGCTGGAGCCGACCGGGGTGCTGGCAAGTCCACTGGTCCATCCCGCGCTGTCGGGCCGGTCCCGCGATTCCTCTGGCGCGCTCGTCCGCCGCTCGTCCCTCGCTCCGTCCTCGCCGCGCAAAGGCGGCGCCACCGTCGACCCGCGGCACCCGCGCGTCACCCTGCTGGCCCGTGACAAGGCGGGCTGGGCGGCGCTGTGCCGGCTGGTGTCGGCCACCCACCTGCGCGGCGAGCGCGGCCGGCCGGTGAGCACCCTCGACCTGGTGGCCGAGCACGTCCGGGCCGCGGCCGACGCCGGGGGTGGTCTGCTCGTCCTGCTCGGTCCCGGCTCCGAGGTCGGTCGGGCACTCACCGCCCGCCGCCCCGACCTGGCCCGGGCGGTGCTGTCCCGGTGGTACGACGTGGTCGAGCGCGCCGACCTCGTGCTCGAGGTGGTCTCCCACCGCGGCCCCGACGACCGGCCGCGCGCGGCCCGGATGCTCGGCCTGGCCGTCGAGGAGCGGCTCACCCCGGTGCTGACGAACGCGGTCCGCTACGCCGACCGCTCCGACGCCCCGACCGTCGACGTGCTCGACGCGGCGCGGCGGCTGGTGCCGCTCGACGCCCGGCACGTCGACCGGGTCACCGCCGAGGGCTACCTCAAGTCCGGCAAGGAGATGGCGGAGGTCGCCGGCGAGGTGGCCGCCGCTGCCGGCCTCGGCCAGGACGTGGCCCGCCGGCTGCTCGCCGCGACCCGGCGGGTGGCCGACCGGTGCGCCGTCGACCCGCGTGCCGACCTCGGGATGGGCGAGGTGCACTTCCCGGACCTCGAGGTCCTGGGCGGGTCCCCCGTCGCCGACAAGGCCGGTGCCGCCCAGGCGCTGTTGCGGGAGCGCTGCGAGGCCGGGCTCGGGCGGCGGGTGATGCCGGCCACCGCCGAGGTGCGGCGGCGGCTCGACGACGAGCTGCGGGTCATCGAGACGCTGGGCTACCCGTCGTACTTCCTCACCGTCGCCGACGTCGTCGACCTGATCCGTGACATGGGGGTGCGGGCGGCCGCGCGCGGGTCCGGTGCCGGCAGCCTGGTCAACTACCTGCTCGGCATCTCCGGGGTCGACCCGATCCGGCACGGCCTGCTCATGGAGCGGTTCCTCTCACCGCTGCGCGAGGCGCTGCCCGACGTCGACATCGACGTCGAGTCGGCCCGGCGTACCGAGGTCTACGAGAAGATCCTCGAGCGCTTCGGCGGCGAGCGGGTCGCCTGCGTCTCGATGATGGACACCTACCGGGTGCGGCACGCGATCCGCGACGTCGGCGCCGCGCTCGGCATGCCGCCCGGGGAGATCGACCAGATCGCCAAGGCGTTCCCGCACATCCGGGCCCGCGACGTCCACGACGCGCTCGCCGAGCTGCCCGAGCTGCGCGCCTCCCGGCTGGGCAGCGGCCAGCTCGACCTGCTGTTCCGGCTGGTCGCCCGGCTCGACGGGCTGCCGCGGCACGTCGCCCTGCACCCGTGCGGGGTGCTGCTGTCCGACACCACACTGCTCGACCGCACACCCGTCGAGGCGAGCTGGCTGGGCTTCCCGATGAGCCAGTTCGACAAGGACGACGTCGAGGAGCTCGGCCTGCTCAAGCTCGACGTGCTCGGCATCCGGATGCAGTCGGCGATGGCCTACGCCGTCGACGAGGTGCGGCGGGTCGAGGGCCAGCACATCGATGTGGACGACCAGTCCCAGGTGCCCTTCGACGACCCGGCGACCTTCGCACTGGTGCAGTCCACCCGCACCCTCGGCATGTTCCAGATCGAGTCACCCGGCCAGCGCGAGCTGGTCGGGAAGTTCGCGCCGGAGACGTTCGGTGACCTCATCACCGACATCTCGCTGTTCCGCCCCGGTCCGGTGAAGAGCGACATGGTCACCCCCTTCCTGCGCGCCCGGCAGGGCTGGTCCGAGCCCGAGTACCTGCACGAGGACCTGCGCTACGCGCTGGAGGAGACCTGCGGCGTCGTCGTCTTCCACGAGCAGGTGCTCGAGATCGTCGCGACCTTCACCGGCTGCACGCTGGCCGAGGCCGACGAGGTGCGCCGCACCCTCGGCTCGCCCGGCGGCCAGGAGGAGATCGAGGTGTGGCTGCGGCCGCGCGCCTACGCCCGCGGCTACGACCCGGCCACCGTCGACCGGGTGTGGGAGGTGCTCAAGGCCTTCGCGTCGTTCGGCTTCTGCAAGGCCCACGCCGCCGCGTTCGCGCTGCCGACCTACCAGTCGGCGTGGCTCAAGGCGCACCACACCGCGGCCTTCCTCGCCGGTGTCCTCACCCACGACCCCGGCATGTACCCCAAGCGGCTCATCCTCGACGACGCCCGCCAGTTCGGGATCGCGGTGCTGCCGCTGGACGTCAACCGCTCCGACGCCACCTACCGCGTCGAGCGCCTCGACGAGGGCAACTTGTCAGCCGCAGGCGCCGGTATACCGGCGCCTGCGGCTGACAAGTCGCAGGAGGGGTGGCCGTGGCAGGACCGGCCCGGCGGGTACGGCATCCGGCTGGCGCTGGCCGAGGTCAAGGGCATCGCCGAGGCCGAGGTCGCCCGGGTGGTGGCCGGCCGGCCCTACGGCTCGCTGGCCGACTTCTGGCACCGGGCGTCGGTGTCCCGGCCGGTCGTCGAGCGGCTGGTGCTCACCGGCGCCTTCGACGCGCTGTACTCCCTCGGGTCGGTGGTGCCCGTGGCGCCCGGCCGGCAGGCCCACGGCGGGAGCCGCCGGCTGACCCGGCGCGACCTGCTGCTGCAGGTCGGCGAGCTGGACCGGTGGACCCGGGGGGTGGCGCGCGGCGGTGGCCGGGCGCGCGGCCGGTCGGCCGGTGGTCGCACCGGTCGTGCCGGGCTGCTGGCCGGCGGGCGTGGGCAGACCGACCTCTCCCTCGCCTCGGCCCAGGGGGAGTCGTTGACCGTCGTCGAGCGCCCGGACGTGCGCACGCTGGCGGCCCGCCAGTCGCAGGCTGCCCGGCCGGTGGTGGCCGCACCGGTGCAGCTGGCCCTCGAGCTGGACGACGCACCGGGCTCGATCGAGCCGAGCGGGCTGCCCGAGCTCACCGGGGCGGAGCGGGTGCGCGCCGAGCTCGAGGTGCTCGGTCTCGACGCGACCCGCCACGTCGTCGACTTCTACGAGCCCTTCCTCGCGGCCCTGCGCGCGACCCGGGCACCCGACCTGGTGCGCTGCCGCAGCCAGGCCGAGGTGCTCGTCGCCGGGGTCAAGGTCGCCACCCAGACCCCGCCGATCCGGTCCGGCAAACGGGTCGTGTTCGTCACCCTCGACGACGCCCGCGGCCCGGTCGACGCGACCTTCTTCGAGGACGCGCAGGGCCCCTACGCCGCGACGCTGTTCCACTCGTGGCTGCTCGTCGTCCGCGGCCACGTCCGGCGCACCGGTCCGCGCGGGGTGTCGCTGCGGGCAACCGGCTGCTGGGAGCTGCCGGCGCTGCACGAGGCCTGGCTCGCCGGCGGCCTCCCCGCCGTCGCCGCGGCGATGGCGGACACCGGTCCGGTGACCGACCGGTCGGTGACCGGTGCTGCGGAGAGCCGGTCGTCCCGCCCGGTGATGACCCGACCGCCCACCGGCGGTGGGCCCACGGTCTACGAGCCGCGCGAGCAGGGTGGGCGGCCGGCCGGGGGCATGGCCAACAGGTCCGACCGGGCAGACCGCAACGCCCCGGCAGCCGACGGCGGCATCACCCGGCGGGTGCTGGTGCACCCCAGTGGCTTCCGGCAGTCGCCGTACGCCGACATCAAGCCGCCGGGGGACGACGCCAAGACGGCGGCCCGCGCGGAGGCGGAGCGCACCAGGACGGCCAGGTCCGCGCCGCGCAAGCTGTGGCACTCCAGCCCGGGCAGCTCCGGCGGATGACCGGACCGATCAGCGGGTCTGCGCCGGCGCGGCTCAGTAGCCTGCTGTCGTGCCCCCCTCCGCCGCGTCGTCCCACCACGTCGACGAGCTCGACCGCAGCACCCGCACCCCACGCACCGCGGTCGTCTGGGCCGAGCTGCGCGGCCTCGCGGCCGGTGACGGCGTGCTCGACGTCGTCGACGTCGGCGGCGGAACCGGTGGGTTCGCCGTCCCGCTGGCCGGGCTCGGCCACCGGGTCACCGTCGTCGACCCCAGCCCGGACGCGCTCGCCGCGCTGCAGCGGCGGGCCGGCGAGGCCGGTGTCGAGGTGCGTGCCCTTCAGGGCGACGCCGCGGGCCTGCTCGACGTGGTGGCCGCCGGGAGCGCCGACCTGGTCCTGTGCCACGGCGTCCTCGAGTACGTCGACGACCCGGTGCCCGCTCTCGCGGCCCTGGCCGTGGTCCTGCGCGACGGCGGCACCCTCAGCCTGCTCGTCGCCTCCCGCAACGCCGCCGTCCTGGCCCGGGCCGTCGCCGGCCGCTTCGCCGAGGCCCGGCACGCCCTGCACGACCCGGACGGCCGCTGGGGTGCGGGCGACCCGCTGCCGCGCCGGTTCACCGAACCCGGGCTCGCCGCGCTGCTCGAGGGCGCGGCGCTGCGGGTCGAGGCCGTCCACGGCGTGCGCACCGTCGCCGACCTGGTGCCCGGTGCGCTGGTCGACGGCGAGCCCGGCGCGGCCGAGGCACTCGTCGAGCTGGAGACCGCGACCGCGTCGCTGGCGGAGTTCCGGGCGCTGGCCACCCAGCTGCACGTCCGCGCGACCCGCGCCTGAGCTGCCGCCGGTGCCCGGACGTCGTCGATGAGCCGCAGCCAGCAGCTGGACCGTCCCGGGCCGCCGTCCGGCCCACCCGGCGACGACACCGGCGCCACGATGCTGCACGTCGACATGGACGCCTTCTACGCCTCCGTCGAGCTCATCAGCCGTCCGGAGCTGCGGGGGACCCCGGTCATCATCGGCGGTGGCTCCCGCGGGGTGGTCCTGTCGGCCACCTACGAGGCCCGGCGCTACGGGGTGCACTCGGCGATGCCGATGACCCGGGCCCGGCGGCTGTGCCCGCACGCCACGGTCGTCGAGCCCAGCCACGAGCGCTACGCCAGCGTCTCGGCGGGGGTGATGGAGATCTTCCGCTCGGTCACCCCGCTGGTCGAGCCGTTGTCCCTGGACGAGGCGTTCCTCGACGTGTCCGGCGCCCTGCGGCGGCTGGGCCGGCCGGCGGTGATCGGCCAGCTGATCCGCGACCGGGTGGCCGACGAGCAGGGCATCACCTGCTCGGTGGGCGTGGCGACGACGAAGTTCGTGGCGAAGCTCGCCTCGACCCGGTGCAAGCCCGACGGTCTGCTGGTGGTGCCGGCCGCGCAGGTCATCGCGTTCCTGCACCCGCTGCCGGTCGGGGCGCTCTGGGGGGTGGGGGAGAAGACCGAGAAGGAGCTCACCCGGCTGGGCCTGCACACGGTCGGCGACATCGCCCACACGCCGGCCACGACCCTGGTGCGCGCCCTGGGGCAGGCGACCGGCTCGCACCTGCACGCGCTGTCCTGGGGCCGGGACGAGCGCCGCGTCGTGCCGCACGAGCCGGACCGGAGCATCGGTGCCGAGGAGACCTTCTCCCGCGACGTCGACGACCCCGACATCGTGCGCCGGGAGCTGCTGCGGCTCGCCGAGCGCACCGCGGGCCGGCTGCGGAGCGCCGGGATGGCCGGGCGCACCGTGAGCGTGAAGATCCGCTTCGCCGACTTCACGACCATCACCCGCTCACGGACCCTTCCCGAGGCGACCGACGTGGCCGCGGTCCTGTTCGCCACCGCCCGTCAGCTCTACGAGGCGCTGGGGCTGGACCGGGCCCGGCTGCGCCTGGTGGGCATCCGGGTCGAGGGGCTGGTCGAGTCGGAGTCCGCGCCGCACCAGCTGCTGCTCGGCGAGCGGGCCAGGGGCCGCCGGGAGGCCGAGCAGGCCGCCGACCTGGCCGGGCGCCGGTTCGGTCACGGTGCGGTCCGCCCGGCCAGCCTCGTCGACCCCCGGGCCGGGCGCCCGGCACCCGGCGGGCCGGGCTCCTGACCCGCCGCCGGGGGGCCGGGAGGGGTCCGTCCGGACGAGGGCCGATCGTCCCGATGCACCGTTCGCAGGCCGGCCGTCCCCCGACTTGGGGGACCGGGTTTCATCCGCCGGTCCTGGCGCATATCCTGGGTCTACGCACCGGTAGGTCGCGCACCCTGCACTTGGACGGTTTGTCCCCGAGGAGGAGACCGTGCCGCTCTCCGAGCACGAGCAGCGACTGCTCGAGCAGATGGAGCGCGCCCTCTACGCCGAGGACCCGAAGTTCGCGTCCTCCCTGCGTGGCAAGGACCCCCGCAGCAACTTCCGTCGCCGCGTCCTGCTCGCCGGAATCGGGTTCGCCCTCGGTGTGGTCCTGCTCATGACCGGGCTGGTCGCGCAGGCCATCCCCGTGAGCATCGCGGGGTTCGTCCTGATGCTCGGGTGCGCGTTCTTCGCGGTGACGAGCTACCGCGCGGTGACGACCGCGGCGCAGCTCGGCGTCGTCGACCCCAGCGGGGTCCGCCGGACGCCGCACACGGCCGGCACGGCCACCCGGCGGCAGAAGTCCTCCGGTGGCTTCATGGCCCGGATGGAAGAGCGCTGGAACCGCCGCCGCGACGAGAACGGCCGCGGCGGCTTCTGACCGCCTCCGGGACCCGTGAGGGGACCGGTCACCCGCGCCGCAGCCGCAGCCGCGTCCCGAGCGCGGCCCAGCCGGTGTCGAGCGCGTCCAGTCCGTCGGCGAACCGGTCGGCCAGCGCCGTCGCGACGCTGCGGGTCGACCGCGGCACCAGCCGGGCCCGCCACCGGGTGTACCGCGACGCGTGCTCGGACAGCGCGGCCCGGACGGTGTCGGCGTCGGCGTGCAGGTCGCCGACCGGAGTCATCTCCGGGGCGTAGCGCGCCCGCTCGGTGGCCGACGCCAGTCGGTGCAGGGCCTCGGCCGGGGCGCCGACCAGGTGCAGCCGGTCGACGAGGCGAGCGGCGCCGCGGCGCGGCGGGTCGCTGGGGTCCCAGACCTGCCCGTGGTCGAGCAGGTCGTCCAGCAGGTCGGCCCAGGCGGCCAGCGCCTGCGCCGTGGGCGTCGCGGCGCCCTGCCACCGCCGTCGGCGGCGCAGGACGCGGGTCACGGCAGGGACGGCCAGCAGCAGCAGGGCGCCGACGCCGAGGAAGAACGGGACGACCGGGATCCGCACCGGGCCGGCGCCGATGCCGCCACCGCCGGTCGCCGACGGCTCGAAGATGTCCTCGCGCAGTCGGGGGTTGGCCCCGGCCTCGCCGGTCGCCGTGCTGGTCGGGGTCGGGCTGGCACTGGCGCTGGGCCCGTCGGTCGGCGTCGCGCCGTCCTGCCGCGGCTGGGCGTAGGCCGGTGTGCGCGGCGACGCCGGCCCGCCGGGAGTGGGCTCGAAGCGCAGCCAGCCGACGCCCTGGAAGTACAGCTCGGGCCAGGCGTGTGCGTCGTGCGCCCGCACCAGGCGCGTGCCGTCGGGCTGCAGCTCGCCGGAGGTGAAGCCGACGGCGACCCGGGCCGGGATCTCGAGGAGCCGGGCCATGACGGCCATCGTCGAGGCGAACTGCACGCAGTAGCCCCGCCCGGTCTGGAGGAAGGCCACGATCGCCGAGGCGCCGTTGCCGTTCCCGGGACCGGCCGAGTCGACGGTCTGGGAGTAGGTGAAGTTGACCGGGTTCACCAGCCACTGCTGCAGGGCCATCGCCTTGGCGTAGTCGTTCGCGGCCTCCCGGGTGACGTCCTCGGCGGTGGCCAGGATGACCGGGTCCATGTCCTCGGGCAGCTCGAGGTACCGGCTCAACGCCGGCGGCGTGGAGTCGGCCGCTTCTGCCAGCTGTCCCGCGCTGGGTGCCACGTCGAGGGCCGACACCCGGTAGTCGATCTGGCGGGTGGAGCTGTTCTCGCCGAAGACGTTGAACGTGGAGGCGTCGTAGAGCCAGGTGCCGTCGATGTCGCGGACCCGCGCCGCCGGGTAGGGCAGGGGCAGCCACTGCTGGTCGAGGTCGAACACCTCCACCTGGTAGCCGCGCCGGGTCCGTGGCACGGCCTCGCTCAGCCCGGGTGGCGCGACGATGCCGTTCTCGACGTCGTTGTCGTCGCGGGACACCTTGAGGTCGCTCGGCGCCCAGGTGTCGCCGGTGAACTCGTCGAGGCCGACCAGCCGCAGGTAGGTGGGCCGGCCGCGGTAGCGCAGCAGCGGGGTGTTCTCGCCCTGCCGCAGGCTCTCGCCGAGCTCGAGGATCGGGTTGATCACCGTGACCTTGGTGCCGCCACCGCTGCCGCGGCCGAAGCCGCCGCCGCCGAACCCGAAGGAGCTCGCCGTCAGGTCGGGGAGCGCGGCGGGGACGATCAGCGCGAGGCCCAGCGCGGTCGCTCCGACCCGGCGGCCCACCTGCCCGAGAGGTGCGGTCTCGACCTCGGGCCGGTAGTTGGCGCGGTCGACGCTGTAGCGCATCGGCCGGCCCCACCGGCTCACGCGCTCCCTCGACTCGGTCAGCAGCAGGGTGAGGAACGCGATGCCGCACAGGCTGAACGCCACCCAGCTCACGCCTTCGGGGGCCACCGCGCTCGGCACCGTGTAGAGCACCAGGAGGGGCAGCCCGGCGAGTGCGGCCCGGCGCCAGGTCACCGCGAGGGTGTCGACGAGCAGCGCGACCAGCCCGACGCCGGCCACGGTGATCAGCTCGATGCCGGGCGACACACCGATCGGCGCGGCATAGCGGTCGATGTCCCGGAGCCCTGCCGCTCCGAGGTCGCCGAGGCGGGCGACGGAGTCGGTCCACGGCACCACGCCGAACAGCGCCTGGTCGCCGGCGTAGCGAAGCAGGAGGTACGCGGCGAGCGCCGCGAGCCCGCCGAACGGCACCGTCGGCCGCGACGCCCCGGCGCGCCGGGCGACCTCGCAGCCGGTCCCGACCACGAGCACGCCGAACGCGGTGGGCAGGAACCACCGGCCGGTGAGGTAGGTGGGTCCGAGGCAGACCGCCGCGGTGAGCGTCGCGAAGGCGGCTGCCAGCGGCATCCGGAGCGAGCCGGCGTTCATGGCCGGCCGCCCACGAGGTGGCCCCCGACCGCGGACCGGTGCCGGCCGCGGGTCATGGCCGGCCGCCCACGAGGTGGCGCCCGACCGCGGACCGGTGCCGGCCGGCGTTGGCCCACATGTCCGGCAGCGAGTCGCCCGCCGCGACCCGCAGCACCCGCCAGCCCGAGGCGCGCAGCAGCTCGGCCGAGCCGGCGACGTCGGCGCCACCGGTCCGGGTGCTGTGGGTGGCGCTCCAGGTGGGGGTGTCGAGCACCAGGGCGATGGCTGCCGTCGACCCGTGACGTAGCCGTGCGAGCAGCCTGGTCTCCTCGAGGTCGAGGGTGCCCAGGACGGCGACCAGCAGCCCGTCACCGCCACCGCGCCGCAGCGCCGCGGCGGAGTCCCGCAGGCTCGCGCTCCCGGACATCCGCAGGACGGCGAGCCCGTCGAGCAGCGCCCCCTCCACATCGCTGCTGCCGCCGTCGACGCCGAGGTTCGACCCTTCGATCGCAGCGCCGGTGTCGGTGAGCAGCCGGACGTGGTAGCCGGAGCGCACCAGGTGCACCCCGATCGACGCGGCGGCAGCGACGGCCCACTCGAAGGACGACGCCGGACCCTCGCCGCCGTGGGCGGAGCCCCGGGAGTCCAGCAGAACGGTGGCGCGCGCCTGCCAGGGCTGCTCCTCGCGCCGGACCATGACCTTGTCGAGGCGGGCGGTCGAGCGCCAGTGCACGCGGCGCAGGTCGTCGCCCTGCCGGTACTCACGGACCCCGGCGTCGTCCTCGCCCGAGCTCGCGAGCGAGCGGGCGTTGCTCTCGCCGCTGCCGGCCCACTCGCCGGTCAGCGCGACCGACGGCAGCTGGGCGACCGGAGGGGTCACGACGAGGGTGTCGCGCGCGGTGAAGGACCGCTGCAGCTCGCACATGCCGAACGGGTCGGTGAGGCGGATCGCCAGCGGCCCGAGGTCGTAGCGGCCGCGTACGTCGGAGCGCACGGTGTAGGTGACCTCGCGCCGGCCGCGCGGCTCGACGCGGTCGAGCACGAAGCGCGGACGGGAGCCCAGCACGTACGGCACCTTGTCCTCGACCAGGAGCAGGCCGGTCGGGAGCCGCGAGATGTTGTCCAGCCGGAGCGTCACGGCGGTGTCCTGGCCGGCAGCGGTGCGCGCCGACGACAGCCGGCGGCGTGAGGACAGCCGGTAGCGCGTGCGCGCGACGACGAGCGCACTGACGATGGGCAGGGCCAGGAGCAGGATGGCGATCCGCAGGAGGTCCTTCTGGGAGGTCGCGACAGCGGCGGCGAAGACCGCCAGCCCGGCGGCGACGAACGAGCGGCCGCGGGTCGTCAGCCCCTGCAGCGCGTCACGCACCGATCGGCCTCGCCCCGACCTCGCGGGCCCTCGTCACGGTGCCATCCGGCGGGTGCGTGCCTCGTCGGGCAGCGGCACCGACGCGACGATGTCGACGACGATGTCCTCGGTGGCCCGACGTCCGATCTGGGCCTCGGCGGTCGGCAGCAGGCGGTGCGCGAGCACGGCGACGGCGAGGTCCTGCACGTCGTCGGGCAGCACGTAGTCGCGGTCGTCGAGCGCGGCCGCCGCGCGCGCGGCGCGGACGAGGTGCAGGGTCGCCCGCGGCGACGCTCCCAGGCGCAGCTCGCTGGACGCGCGGGTCGCGAGCACCAGGTCGACGGCGTACTGCCGGACCTGGTCGGAGACGTGGATGCCGCGGACCACGCGGATCAGGTCGGCGATCTCTGTTGCGTCGGTGACCGGCTCCAGCACGTCGAGCGGCGAGCTCTGGCCGTGGGTGTCGAGCATCGTGAGCTCGGCCTGCTCGTTCGGGTACCCCATCGACAGGCGCATCATGAAACGGTCCCGCTGCGCCTCGGGAAGCGGGTAGGTGCCTTCCATCTCGATGGGGTTCTGGGTGGCGACGACCATGAACGGCACGGCCAGCTCGTAGGTCTCACCGTCGACGGTGACCTGTCGCTCCTCCATGCACTCGAGCAGCGCCGACTGGGTCTTGGGCGAGGCGCGGTTGATCTCGTCGCCCACCACGATGTTGGCGAAGATGGCGCCCGGCTTGAACTCGAACTCGCGGCGCTCCTGGTTGAAGATGGAGACGCCGGTGATGTCGGACGGCAGCAGGTCCGGGGTGAACTGCACGCGTCGGACCGAGCAGTCGACCGACCGGGCCAGGGCCTTGGCCAGCATCGTCTTGCCGACACCTGGGACGTCCTCGATGAGCAGGTGTCCCTCGGCCAGCATCACGGTGATCGCGAGCCGGACCGTCTCCCGCTTGCCCTCGATGACGCTCTCGACGGCGCGCCGGATCCGGGTCGTCGTGTCGGCCAGGGCCGCGAGGTCGGCCTTGTCGGCCCGGGCGGTCTGCGCAGCCCCCGAGCCGTCCGGGCGCAGGCCGGTTCTCTCGGGGGTGCTCTCCGTCGTCTCACCCACGGTCAAGGGTCCTCCTCGCGCTCGCCTGCCGGACGGCTGTGACGCGCGTCCCCTGGTCTGCGGGGGAGTCTGTCATCACACCCCAAGCCATCGCTGGGCCCACAGGTAACGATCTCGCGACCGTCGGACTAGGAGCGGTGGGTGGCTGCGGCAACGACCAGGGCAGCCACCACGGCCACCAGGCCGGCGAGCACCAACAGCACCGAGGGTACGACGTCGGGCGCGGCCGTGACGGCGATCAGCACTGCTGCGAGCATCGCCGTCGCGGGCGGCCCGGCGCGGCGGAGGGCCGACCGGCTGGTGACGGTCGCGGCGTACGGCGAGCGGGCGCCGATCTCCTCGCGTGCGCCGACGGCGGACACGAGGAGCAGGAGCAGGGCCGCGTCGACGACCGCCTGCAGCGGCCGCAGGTCCGAGGCGTCCAGCGCGCCAGCGAGCAGCACGGTGAGCGTCGCCGACAGCACGGCCAGGGTCCCGGTCAGCCGCCAGGGCGTCACGGCGGCCAGGGTGCAGGCCACGACCGTCGCCCCACCGAGCAGCAGGACGTACCGGTCGAGATCGGGCACCGCGGCCACCGCCGCGACCGCGGTGCCGGAGGCGAGGACGGTGGCCCGGGCGGCCCACTCGCGTCGGGCCGTGCCCGTCGTGCCGGTCGTGCCCGTCGTGCCGGTCGTGCCGGTCGTGCCTGTCGTGCCTGTCGTGCCTGTCACGCCCGGCTCCGGGGCCGGGCGGCTCGCATGGCGTGCAGCAGGCCCCCGGTGAGCTCGGCCTCGCCGTCCCAGTCGAGGACCGCGACCCCCATCGCCGCCAGCTCGACCCGCATCGCGTCGCGGTGCAGCCGCCAGGTGCGCAGGACGAGGTCACCGCCGCGGGTGCCGCGCGGGACCGTCGGCTCGGCGTCGAGGACGTCGACGACCAGGGGCGCGAAGCCCCGCTCGCGCATCAGCCGGACCGCCTCCAGCGGCCCCTCGTCCAGCAGCGGCGTCAGCACTGCGACGAAGGCGCGGTGCGGGAGCATCCCGCGCGGCAGGTGCCCGAGGCCGTGCCGCAGCTGGCCGGCCTCGGCCTCGGCCTCGTCCGGCCGCACGGCCATCACCGCCTCGCAGACCTGGAAGAGCTGGCGCGGCCCCGCGGCCGGCGCCAACCAGCGCAGCGGGCCGCCGAAGGTCACCAGGCCGACCCGGTCGTGGGCGCGCAGGTAGGTCTGCGCCAGCCCGGTCGCGGCGCGGACGGTGAGGTCCAGCGTCGAGCGGCCCGGCTCGCCCGCGTCGGCCGCGGTGTCGAGGACCAGCACCAGGTCGAACGCGCGCTCGGCCGCGTGCTGCCGGACGAACAGGTCACCGTGCCGGGCCGAGGTGCGCCAGTCCACGTCCCGCTGACGGTCGCCCTGCGCGTACGGGCGGATGCCGGCGAACTCGACCCCGGACCCGGTGGCCCGGCTGGTGTGCTCGCCGAGGGGGGCGGCCAGCTCGGCGGGGGAGACCGCCCGGGCGAGCGCCGCGGAGGACGGGTAGACGACCAGCTCGCCGACCTCGACGGCGGCACGGGCCGTGAACGACCCGGCGCCGGCCCGGACCAGGAGCCGGACCGGGCCCACCCGGTGCCGACCCCACCGGGACGGGACCAGGGACCACCGGGCGACGTGGGCGCCGTCCTGCTCGTGGCGACCCAGGAACCTCGCCCCGGTCCACGCCGGGAGCACCGGGTCGGCCTCGATGCCGTCGATGCCGTCGATGCCGATCGACCCGCACGACGACCGTCAGCTCGACCTCGTCGCCCTCCACGCACCGGTCGCTGCCGAGCCGGACGCTCACCCGGAGGGACTCCGGGACCGCGCTGCGCGGCGTCATGGCGAGCAGGACGAGGGGGACCACCGCGAAGACGAGCAGCTCGCCGTGGGCGGTCGCGACCGCGCCGGCCAGGGCCAGCCCGGCCATCAGGGCCAGCCGCCGCGGCAGGGGCGTCGCGGTGAACTCGAGCGGGACACGGGTCGCGGTCAGCGGGGCACCTCGACGGTGCGCAGCAGGTCGGCCACGACGTCGGCGGCGGTGACCCGGCGCACCCACAGCTCGGGCCGGAGGCTGATCCGGTGCGCGAGCGCGGGGACCGCGACGGCCTTGACGTCCTCCGGGGTGACGAAGTCGCGGCGGTCGAGCACGGCCTGGCCGCGGGCCATCGCCACCAGCGCGAGGCCCCCGCGGGGGCTGGCCCCGACGGTGACCTGGGGGTGCTCGCGGGAGGCGCCCACCAGCGCCGCGGCGTAGCGCAGGACCGACGGGTCGACCTGGACGAGCTCCAGCGAGGCGCGCATCGCCACCACGGTCGCGGCGTCGACCACGGGTGAGAGCTCGGGCGGCGACCAGCCGTGGCGCAGCCTGCGGGCCAGCAGCTCCTGCTCGTCGTCGAGGGACAGGTAGCCCAGCGACACCCGCAGCAGGAACCGGTCCAGCTGCGCCTCCGGCAGCTCGTAGGTGCCCTCGTACTCGATCGGGTTGTCGGTGGCGAGCACGACGAAGGGCTGGGGGAGGGGTCGGGTCTCACCGTCGCTGGAGACCTGTTCCTCGGCCATCGCCTCCAGCAGCGCGGCCTGCGTCTTGGGTGGCGTGCGGTTGATCTCGTCCGCGAGGAGGAGCTGGGTGAAGACCGGCCCGGGGCGGAACTCGAACGAGCGGGTGCCGGGGTCGTAGACCGACAGGCCGGTGATGTCCGCCGGCAGCAGGTCGGGGGTGAACTGCACCCGGCGGAAGGTCAGGCCGAGCGCCTGCGAGAAGCACCGGGCCATCAGCGTCTTGCCGAGGCCGGGCACGTCCTCGAGCAGGACGTGCCCCCGCCCGAGCACGCCGAGCATGACCAGCTCGAGCGCCCGGCGCCGACCGACGACCACCGTCTCGATCTCGGCGACGACGGCGTGGGCGAGCCGGGACGTCTCGGCGGGCGTGAGGGCTGGTGGGGCGGGGGTCACAGACTCTCCAGTCGGTCGACGATGCGTTCGAGGGTCACCAGGTCGACGCCGGGCGGCTGGCCACGACGGTCGACCTCGCGGTCGGGGTCCAGCCAGTGCCACACGTCGTCGCCGACGAGCGCCCGCGCCGCGTCGCGGTCCGCGGCGAGGTCCACACCGTGGCGGTCGGCGAGGCGGGCGGCGAGCAGCCGTACGAGGACCGGCCGGGTGCCCAGGTCGTAGTGCCGCGGCGACACCTCGGCCCAGGACAGGGCCTCGGCCACCTGGCGGTAGGACCGGAACGGCGCGTTGTCGACCGGCGGCGCCGGACGCCGCCGGGGCCGCGGCTCGGGTGCCGCCGGGACGGTGGCCAGCGCGACGGCCCCCGTGACCACCGCCGTGGCGGACAGCGCGGCCAGCAGCCCGGCCCAGCCGAAGGTCGCCGTGGCGGCCGCCACCGTGCAGCCGACCGTGACCAGAGCCACCTGCCGGGCCCGCCGGCGGCCTGCGGCGGCGTCGTCGGCGGGTGCCTCGGCGGGCTCCTCGGCCACCGGCCCCTCAGCCACGGGTGGCCAGCAGCTCGTCGCGGACCTCGGCCAGGCAGGCCTCGGCCACCCGTCGCGAGTCCTCGCCCATCGGGTGCCGGCTGAACCGCGCCTCGCGGAACAGCTCGGTCAGCGTGCGCGCGGGACCGCGGGTCACCAGACCCGCCGCCACGGAGCGGTCCAGGAGCTCGACGGCGGTGTCCGACCCGGCGACCGACCCGCCGCGGCGGGCGATGCCGCTGGACAGGTGCCGCGCCATGGCGGCGTAGGCAGCGAGGACGGCCTGCCGCGGGTCGTCGTGGCGCGCGAGCTGTTGCTCGGCGGCGTCGACCGCGGCGACCAGCCGGCGCCGGTGCGCACGCTGCTCGTCGACCTCGGGGTCCGTAGGGTCCGGCCGGCGTCGGGCGTACCAGCGGGCGGCGACCGCTGCGAGCAGCAGCGAGCCCACGACGACCAGCAGCACGGCGGTGGGGCTGCCGGCGTCCGGGGAGCCGGGCGGGGGAGCCGTCCCGGCGCCGACGTCATCGGCGCCGGGCCGCAGCCGCGACATGTCGACCGGTCCCAGCGCGCGGATCACGGCGAAGGCTGCCGCGACGGTGGCGAGGACCAGGGCCGCGGCCGCGACGCGCAGGTACCACGGGAACGGCTCGCCCTCGGGCTCGGTGGCGGCATCGGCGGCCCGCGGGCGGCGGGGTCGGCGCAGCCGCCGCAGCGCGCGGCGGACGAGCGCGGCGAGCGCGACGAGCAGGACCAGGGCGACGACCAGGCGCGACCAGCGCACCTCCAGGGGCTCGGTCAGCCCGGCCCAGTCCAGGCCCTGCCGGGCCTGGAGGGACAACGCCGCCACCGCGACCAGTGCCACCACCACGAGGGCGCGTGGCAGCGGGTCGGGGCCCCGTCGCGTCACGGGCGCCATCCAACCAGCGGGGTCCGCCGGGTCGCCGGGGTGGCGGGTCACAGATCGGCGACGACTCCGCGGGGCCGCGGTCGCCCGCCTGGTGGGGCCCGGGCTCGGCCGAACGGAGGAGATGTGCGTGGATTGGTTGACGGTGGAGTGTTATGGAGTAGTGTGGAGCGCAGTGGGGCACAGGGTGGGGTCGAGCGCTGGGGAGGTGGGTCGATGTGGGGCAGGACGACGCGAGTCGCGAGCCGGCCGGCCACCCGGTCCGCCCCGTCCGCCCCGTCCGTTTCCTGGGGACCCACCACCCGCGCCTCGACGACAAGGGCCGGCTGTTCCTCCCGGCCAGGTTCCGGGACCGGCTGGCGGCCGGGCTCGTGATCACCCCCGGGCAGGAGCGCTGCCTCTACGTCTTTCCCGACTCGGAGTTCGAGCGGGTCTTCGAGCGGATCCGACAGGCCCCGGTGACCAACCGGGACGCCCGCAACTACCAGCGCATGTTCATGTCCAAGGCGTCCGACGAGACGCCGGACAAGCAGGGCCGGGTCACGCTGAACGCCGACCTGCGCACCTACGCCGGCCTCACCCGCGACTGCGTGGTCATCGGCGCGGGCGCCCGGGTCGAGATCTGGGACGAGCGGGCCTGGGAGCGCTACAGCACCGAGCAGGAGGGCCCGTTCGCGGAGCTCTCCGAGGAGGTGCTGCCCGGGATCGTCTGACACCTCGCCGGATCCCCCCGCTGTCGTTCGTACGGCGAGGTCTCCACCCGCCTCCGCACCGCGCGTCACCCGCCCCGTCCTGACGTCCCTTCCCCGGCGCCAGGGCACCACCGGGGCACGGCAGCCCGCAGCGCGAGCGGTTGGAGACCTGGTCGTACGAGCCGCACCACTGCGCACCACCCGCCCACGACCACCACCACCACACCGTTGTCACCGCCGTTGCCGAAGGGTCGAGATGGACACCACCGCGCCGCCCGCCGAGCCCTCGCCCGAGTGGCTGCTCGCGAGCGAGATCCGTCAGAGCGCGCTGCTGCTGGGCGGTGCGCTCGGGCTGATGGGCACGGTGGCCCTGCTCCTGCTGCTCCTCAGCACCCGGCTGGGTGGCTGACCGGCCATGACCAGTGGTGGTGGGTCCGGCGCCCCCGCCCACGTCCCCGTCCTCCTCGCGCGCACCCTCGACCTGCTCGCCCCGGCGGTCGGCGCCCCCGGCGCCGTCCTGGTCGACGCCACCCTCGGGATGGGCGGCCACAGCGCCGCCCTGCTCGACCGGTTCGGCTCCCTGCGGCTGGTCGGCCTCGACCGCGACCCGCAGGCGCTGGCGGTGGCCGGCGAGCGGCTGGCGCCGTACGGCGAGCGGGCGACCTTGGTGCACGCCGTCTACGACGAGCTCGCGCAGGTCCTGTCGCGGCTGGGCGTGGCGCGCGTGCAGGGGGTGCTGTTCGACCTCGGCGTGTCCTCGCTGCAGCTCGACGAGGCGGCCCGCGGCTTCGCGTACGCGCAGGACGCGCCCCTCGACATGAGGATGGACCAGACCGGTGGCACCACCGCCGCCGAGGTCGTGAACACCTACCCGGCCGACCGGCTGGCCCGCGTGCTCACCGAGTACGGGGAGGAGCGCTTCGCCCGCCGGATCGCCGCCGCCGTGGTCCGGGAGCGCGCGCGGGAGCCGTTCACCGGGACGGCGCGCCTCGCCGAGCTGGTGCGCTCGTCCATCCCGGCCGCGACCAGGCGCACCGGGGGACACCCCGCCAAGCGCACCTTCCAGGCTCTGCGGATCGAGGTCAACGGCGAGCTCGATGCGCTGGCCCGCGCGCTGCCCGCCGCCGTCGACGCGCTCGCCGTCGGCGGCCGCATGGTCGTGCTCGCCTACCACTCGCTGGAGGACCGCATGGTCAAGCGCGTCCTGACGGCGGGGGCCACGAGCACCGCGCCGCCCGACCTGCCGGTGGTCCCGCCGGAGCTGGAGCCACAGCTGCGGCTGCTCGTCCGCGGCTCCGAGAAGGCCGGCGACGCGGAGGTCGCCGAGAACCCGCGGGCCGCGTCGGTGCGGCTGCGGGCCTGCGAGCGGCTGCGGGACGCGGCATGACCGCCTCGGTCTCGACGGCGGCCGCGCCCGCGCACCAGGTCCCGGGCGGGGCGGCTCCCACCGGCCACCCGCGCCCGCAGCCCGGCAGCCGCCCGTCGCCGCGCAAGCCGCTGCGCCTGGTTCCGCCGCTGCGCACCGGCGCGCCGCGCGCACCGTTCGTCGTCCTGCTCGGCACACTGCTCACGGGGGGGCTGGCAGGACTGTTGCTCCTGCACACCGCTCTCGCGCAGGACTCCTTCCGGCTGTACGACCTGAAGGTCCGCTCGGCCGTGCTCACCGACCGTGAGCAGGCGCTCGAGCAGCTGGTCGCGCGCGAGGCGTCCCCCAGGAGGCTGGCAGCGAAGGCGGAGGCCCTGGGAATGGTGCGGAGCGTGAACCCGGCGTTCATCCGGCTCTCCGACGGCAAGGTGCTGGGCCGGCCCAAGGCCGGCGTCGCACCGCCCGCACCCGTCGCGGCCGCCCCGGCGGCGCCCGTCACGGGCGCCTCCGCCACACCGACGGCGGCCGCGTCGCCCGCCGCCTCGACGAGCAGCCGCCCGCGCCGGTGACCACGAGGGAGCGCTCCCCGCGGCCTGCCGCACCGGTCCGGCGTCGCCCACCGCGCCCGGGCCCGGGCGGTGGTGCACGCGCGCCGCACGCCGGGCACCGGGCGCCGCAGCCCGCACCGGTGGCCGGGCGTCGCCGCCCCACCTCGCGGGCACCCGGGCCTCGCGCTCCCCAGCGGCCGTCCCCGCCGCGGCCACCGCGCCGGGTGCGCCTGGGCGACCCCGGCCGTCGACTCCGGGCGGCCGTGGTCGTGCTGGCCTTCGTCCTGTCGCTGTTCGGCGCCCGGCTGGTCCAGCTCCAGGGCCTGGACGCCCCGACCTACGCGGCCGAGGCCGAGGCCGCGCGGCTGCGCACCGTGACCCTGCCGGCGGCGAGGGGCAGCATCACCGACCGCAACGGTGTGGCGCTGGCGACCACCGTGGCGGCCGTCAACGTCACCGCCGACCAGACCAAGGTCCTCGACCCGGCAGCGACCGCGGCGGTCCTCGCACCCGTCCTGACGATGGACGAGGCGACGCTGCGCGAGAAGCTCACCGGTGGGGCCCGGTTCGTCTACCTCGCGAAGTCGGTGACGCCGACGGTCTGGCGCGAGGTGCGCCAGCTCCAGCACCCCGACGTCGAGAGTGTCGGCCTCCCCGGCATCTACTCCGAGCAGACCAGCAAGCGGATCTACCCGAACGGGAACGTCGCGGCCAACCTCGTCGGCTTCGTGGGGGCCGACGGCAAGGGGCTCGGCGGGCTCGAGTACGCGCTGGACAAGACCCTCGCCGGTCGTGACGGGACCGCCACCTACGAGCTGTCCGCGGGAGGGCGCCGGATCCCCAGTGGTGTCGACACCGAGCGCGACGCCGTCACGGGCACCGACGTGCGGCTGACCATCGACCGCGACATCCAGTTCGTCGCCCAGAAGGCGATCGCGAAGGCGGTCTCGGCCTACAGCGCGCAGAGCGGGACGGTGATCGTCTACCAGCCCTCCACCGGCGACCTGCTCGCGGTGGCCACCGCACCCACCTTCGACCCCAACCGTCCCGGCGCGGCCAGGGCCGAGGACCGCGGCGACCGGCCGCTGAACGAGGCCTTCGAGCCCGGCAGCACCGGCAAGGTCATCACCGCAGCGGCACTGCTCGAGGAGGGCGTGGTCTCGGCCCGGACCCCGATCGTCGTGCCGAACCGCCTGACCCGTGCGAGCAAGTCGTTCAAGGACTTCGAGGACCACCCGACCCAGTACCTGACCTACGCCGGCACGATCGCCAAGTCGAGCAACATCGGGACGATCAAGGCCGCCGAGCGGCTCGGTGACCTCGAGCGGCTCTACCCGTACCTCAAGAAGTTCGGCGTCGGTGAGCCGACCGGCCTGGGCCTGCCGGGGGAGCAGTCGGGGGAGATCCCGAGGCCCGAGAACTGGTCGGCGACCAGCGGCTACACCATGACCTTCGGCCAGGGGTACTCGGTCAACACGGTGCAGATGGCCTCGGTGTTCGCCACGGTCGCCAACGACGGGGTGCGCGTCGCACCCCGGCTGGTGGCCGCCACCACGGACTCCGACGGCACGCTGCGCGCGACCCGACCGTCCCGCTCGACGCGTGTCGTCAGTGCGGCCACCGCGCGGACGGTGCTCAGGATGCTCGAGACGGTGCCGGCCGACGGAGGCACCGCGCCCCTGTCGCGGATCCCGGGCTATCGCGTCGGCGGCAAGACCGGCACCGCGCAGCGGTTCGACCCGGCGTGCCGCTGCTACCGCGGCAACACGCTGTCGTTCATCGGGCTGGCGCCGGCCGACGACCCTGGTCTCGTGGTGGCCGTCACCCTGCAGGCCCCGAAGGTGGCGATCGGCGGTGGTCTGCAGGCCGGGCCGGTGTTCAAGGAGGTCGCGTCGTTCGCCCTGGACACGCTGCGCATCCCGCCGACCGGGACCAAGCGCAACCTGCTGCCGATCAAGACCCGCTAGCCGCGGAGCCGCGGAGCCGCGGAGCCGCGAAGCCGCGGAGCCGCGGTGGGGTGGGTGGGTCCGCGGGGCCCCGATAGTCTCCGTCCCTGTGCCGACCCCGATCGCAGCGCCGCGGCACGGGGGCTGGCCCCGGCCGACCGGGCTGACCCCCCGGACGCTGGCCGAGGTGGCCGCCCTGCTCGGCACGGAGGTGTCCGGCCCGGCCGACCTCGACGCGCCGGTGGTCACCGGGGTCACCCTCGACTCCCGTTCCGTCCGGCCGGGGGACCTGTACGCCGCGCCGCAGGGAGCCCGCGCGCACGGCGCGGACTTCGCCGCCGCGGCCCGCGGGTCCGGTGCCGTCGCCTGCCTCACCGATCCCGCCGGCGCGGACCGCGCCCGCGCGGCCGGGTTCCCGACGCTGGTCGTGCCCGACCCCAGGGCCGTGCTGGGCGGGCTCGCCTCCTGGGTCTACGGCGACCCGTCCGGGCAGCTGGCCATGTTCGGGGTCACCGGCACCAACGGGAAGACCACGACGGCGTACCTGCTCCAGGCCGGGCTGCGCGCGGCCGGCCGCTCGACCGGCCTGGTGGGCACGATCGAGACCCGGATCGGCGACGAGGTGCTGCCCAGCGAGCGGACCACGCCCGAGGCGCCCGACCTCCAGGCGCTGCTCGCGGTGATGCGCCGGCGTGGCGTCGACGCGGTGGCGATGGAGGTGTCCAGCCACGCCCTGGCGATGGGCCGGGTCGACGGCACCGTCTACGACGTCGCCCTGTTCACCAACCTCAGCGAGGACCACCTCGACTTCCACGCCGACCTGGAGGAGTACTTCGCCGTCAAGGCGACCCTGTTCACCCCGGAGCGGTCGCGGCGCGCGGTGGTCGACGTCGACGACGACCACGGCCGACGCCTCGCCGCGACGGCCACCGTGCCGGTCGTCACGGTGTCGCCGTCCGGCGCGGACGCCGACTGGCGGGTGGTCGCCGCGGACCTGGGGCCGGCGGGCAGCACGTTCGAGCTGGCCGGGCCGTCCGGTCGGGAGGTTGCCGGGAGCACCCGCCTCGCCGGCGACTTCAACCTGGCCAACGCCGCCCTGGCCGTCGTCGCCCTGGTCGAGGCCGGTCTGGACCCGGACGTCGTCGCCGCGGGCGTCGCTGCCTGTCCCGGGGTGCCGGGCCGGATGGAACGGGTTGCCGCCGACGGACCGGGACCGCTCGCCCTTGTCGACTTCGCCCACACGCCGGACGCCCTGGAACGGCTGCTCGCCGCCGTCCGGGGCCTGGTCACCGACGAGGGACGGGTGCTCGTCGTGGTCGGCTGCGGCGGCGACCGCGACCCGCACAAGCGCCGGCCGATGGGCGCGATCGCGGTGCGCGACGCGGACGTCGCCGTCCTCACCAGCGACAACCCGCGGTCCGAGCCGCCCGCCGACGTCGTGGCGGAGATGCGCCGCGGTGCCGAGGAGGCACTGGCGCAAGGAGCGGCCGGCCGGCTGGAGGTCGAGGTGGACCGCCGGGCCGCGATCCGGCTGGCAGCCGGGCTGGCCCGGGCCGGCGACGTGCTCGTGGTGGCGGGCAAGGGCCACGAGCAGGGCCAGGAGGTCGACGGGGTCGTGCACGCGTTCGACGACCGGGTCGAGCTGGCCGCCGCGCTGCAGGCAGGTCCGACGTGATCCCGCTGACCCTCGCCCAGGTCGCGGCCGCCGTGGACGGGTCCGTCGAGCCGGAGCACGCGGAGGTCGTCGTCACCGGGGGAGCCTCCGCCGACTCGCGCACCGTGCCCGTCGGGGGACTGTTCGTCGCGGTGCCCGGCGAACGGGCCGACGGGCACGACTTCGCCGAGCAGGCTGCCGTCGCGGGTGCCTCCGGGTGTCTTGCGCAGCGCCCGGTCCCGGTGCCGCACGTGCTGGTCGAGGACCCGGTCGTCGCGCTCGGCCGACTGGCCCGGCACGTGGTGGACGAGCTGGTCGCCGACGGGCTCGTCGTGGTGGGGGTGACCGGGTCGTCGGGCAAGACCTCGACCAAGGACCTGCTCGCCGCGGTGCTCGAGCCGCTCGGCCCGACCGTGGCACCACGCGGCTCCTTCAACACCGAGGTGGGCGTGCCGGTGACGGCGCTGGACGCGGGGCCCGCGACCAGGCACCTCGTCGTCGAGATGGGCGCGCGCGGCGTCGGCCACATCGCGTACCTGTGCGGCATCACGCCGCCCCACCTCGGCGTCGTCCTCAACGTGGGGTCGGCCCACGCCGGTGAGTTCGGCTCGAAGGAGGCGACGGCCCGGGCGAAGAGCGAGCTGGTCGCTGCCCTGCCCGCCGACGGGGTGGCCGTCCTCAACGCCGACGACCCGCTGGTGGCCGCGATGGCCGGGCTCACCTCGGCCCGGGTCGTCCGGACCGGTCTCGGCGCCGAGGCCGACGTGCGCGCCGAGGACGTGGTCCTCGACCCCCTCGGCCGGGCGTCCTTCGTGCTGCGTGCGCCCGGGCACCAGCCGGTCGACGTGTCCCTGCCGCTGCACGGCGCGCACCACGTGCCGAACGCGCTGGCCGCCGCCGCCGTCGCCCTCGAGCTGGGCGCCGGCGCGTCCGAGGTCGCCGCCGCCCTGGGGTCGGCGGTCCCGCGCAGCCGGTGGCGGATGGAGGTGACCGAGCGCCCGGACGGCGTGGTCGTGGTCAACGACGCCTACAACGCGAACCCGGACTCGGCGGCCGCCGCGCTCGCCGCCGTGCAGTCCATGGCGGCCGGCCGCCGGACCTGGGCCGTGCTCGGGGAGATGCTCGAACTCGGCGCGGCGTCCGCCGCCGAGCACGAGCGAGTGGGCAGACTGGCCCGGAGGTCGGGCGTGCACCGCGTCGTCGCCGTCGGCGAGGGCGCCCGCCCCGTGCACGCCGGTGCCCTCGCCGAGGGCGCCGTCGAGGGAGAGGGGAGCGTCGCCGTGGCCGACGTCGACGCCGCCGTCGACCTGCTGGCGACCGACGTCCGCCCGGGCGACCTCGTCCTCGTCAAGGCGTCCCGCAGCTGCGGCCTCGAGGCCGTGGCGGCCGCGCTGCTCGCCGACCCGGGGAGCACGGACCACCGGCGGGGGGTCGGCAACCCGTGAGGCAGGTGCTGATCGCCGCCTCGTTCGGGCTGCTCATCACGCTGTTCGGCACACCGGTCGCGATCAAGCTGCTGGTGCGACGCGACTACGGGCAGCTGATCCGCGACGACGGCCCGACCTCGCACCACACCAAGCGCGGCACGCCGACCATGGGCGGCGCGGTCATCATCCTCGGCACCCTGGTCGGCTACTTCGCCGCGCACCTGCTGACCCTCAGCGACCCCACGGTCTCCGGGCTGCTCGTCCTGTTCCTCATGACCGGGCTCGGCCTGGTCGGCTTCCTCGACGACTACATCAAGGTGTCCAAGCAGCGCAGCCTCGGGCTGCGGGCCTCCGCGAAGCTGGCCGGGCAGTCGGTGGTCGCCATCACCTTCGCCGTGCTCGCGACCAGGTTCCCCGACGCCAAGGGCTTCACCCCGGCCTCGACCGAGATCTCCTTCCTGCGCGACACCGGGCTCAGCCTGGGCGCGATCCTGTTCGTCGTCTGGGCCTACGTCATGATCGCCGGCACCTCCAACGGCGTGAACCTCACCGACGGTCTCGACGGGCTGGCCACCGGCACGTCGGTGATGGTCTTCGCGTCCTACGTGCTCATCGGGATCTGGCAGTTCGGCCACAGCTGTGACATCACCGACCTCACCGCCAAGTGCTACGAGGCGCGTGACCCCCTCGACCTCGCCGTCGTGGCAGCTGCCGTCATGGGCGCCTGCTTCGGGTTCCTGTGGTGGAACGCCTCGCCGGCGAAGATCTTCATGGGTGACACCGGTTCGCTCGCCCTCGGCGGCCTTCTCGCGGGCCTGGCGATCACCAGCCGCACCGAGCTGCTGCTCGTGCTGGTCGGCGGGCTGTTCGTGCTCATCTCCCTCTCCGTCATCCTCCAGGTCGGCTTCTTCAAGCTGACGAAGAGACGGGTGTTCCGGATGGCCCCGCTGCAGCACCACTTCGAGCTGGTGGGCTGGGGCGAGGTGACCATCGTCATCCGCTTCTGGATCATCGCCGGCCTGCTGGTCGCCCTCGGCCTGGGCGTCTTCTACGCCGAGTGGGTCACCGGCGCGACGTGAGCGAGGACCAGCTCGGACTGAACGGCGCCCGGGTCTGCGTCGCCGGTCTCGGCGTCACCGGGCCGTCCGTGGTGCACGCCCTGCTCGGGCAGGGGGCCCGAGTCGTGGCCGTCGACGGCCGCGACCGTGACCGGGAGCGCGCGCTGGCCGACGAGCTGCGCGCGGCGGGGGCCGAGGTGCGCCTGGGCGACGGCGACACGCTTCCCGACGGCGTGACGCTGGTCGTCACCTCGCCCGGCTGGCGCCCGGACGCCCCGCTCCTGGTGGCCGCCGGGACAGCCGGCATCCCGGTGTGGGGCGACGTCGAGCTGGCGTACCGGCTGCGGCCCGAGGGCCAGGAATGGCTCGGCGTCACCGGCACGAACGGCAAGACCACGACGGTCGGGATGCTGGCCTCGATCCTGCAGGCCGCCGGCCACCGGGCGGTCGCGACCGGCAACGTGGGCTACCCCGTCCTGGACGCGGTGCTGGCGGACCCGCCGTACGACGTCCTCGCGGTGGAGATGTCGAGCTTCCAGCTGCACTGGACCTCGACCGTCGAGTTCGTCTCCGGTGCCCTGCTGAACATCGCGGCCGACCACCTCGACTGGCACGGCTCGCTCGAGGCGTACGCCGAGGACAAGGCTGCGGTGTGGCGCAGCGACTGGTACGTCGTCTACAACGCCGAGGACCCGCTGGTCTCCCGGCTGGCCGAGCGCCACCAGGACCGCCAGTCGTTCAGCGCCAGGCCGGGCTCGGACGCCTGCTTCGGCGTCGTGGGCGACGTGCTGGTCGACCGGTGCATCGGCACCGACCCGGACGACGTGGAGGTGACCCGGCTGCCCGGCGAGGGGGTGGTGCTGGCCGAGCTCGGCGACATCCCGGTGCCCGGGCCGCACAACGTGGCCAACGCCCTCGCCGCCGCCGGCCTCGCCCGCGCTCTGAACAGCGCGACCGGCGGCCGGCTCGCGGTGCATCCGCGTGACGTCCGGGCCGGGTTGCGCGCCTTCGACGCCGGGGCGCACCGCATCGCGCACGTCACCACGGTCGACGGCGTGGCATACGTCGACGACTCCAAGGCGACCAACGCGCACGCGGCGGCCGCGTCGCTCCAGTCGTTCCCGCACGTGGTCTGGGTCGCCGGAGGACTGGCCAAGGGGGCCCGCTTCGAGGAGCTCGTCGCGGCCACGGCCGACCGGCTCCGCGGCGCGGTGCTCATCGGCGCCGACCGGGCACTGGTGGCCGAGGCGCTGGCGCGACACGCGCCCGAGGTCCCCGTGGTCGAGGTCAGCGCCCCTGACACTGGTGTGATGGACACCGCTGCCGTGATGGACGAGGTCGTGCGGGCCGCCGCCGCCCTCGCCCGTGCGGGCGACACCGTCCTGCTGGCTCCGGCCTGTGCCTCGATGGACATGTTCCGCGACTACGCAGAGCGTGGTGACGCCTTCGCCGCTGCGGCGCTGCGCCTCGCCGACCCGACACCGACCTCGTGAGCGCGGTCACCGAGACCCCGGGCCTGTTCGCGCCCGGTGAGGAGCGCGACGCCCCGGCCGCGCCGGTGGGACTGCTCCACCGGCCGGCGACGCCGTACTACCTCCTGCTCGGCGCCGGCACGCTGCTGCTGGTCCTGGGCGTCGTCATGGTGTTCTCCGCCTCGAGCGTGGTCGCCTTCGCGTTCCTCGGCTCGTCGACGGCCATCGTCGGCAAGCAGGCGATCTGGGTCGTCCTCGGCCTGCCGCTCATGTGGTTCGCGTCTCGGCTGCCGCAGCGGGCCTGGCGGTTCTTCGCGCACCTCGCGCTGGTCGCGTCGCTGGCGCTGCTCGTCCTCGTCGCCGTCGCCGGCACCGAGGTCAACGGCAACCGCAACTGGCTCGACTTCGGCGGCCCGTTCCGCATCCAGCCCTCCGAGCTGGCGAAGCTCGCGCTGGTGCTGTGGGCAGCCGACCTGCTGGCCCGCAAGGAGCGACTGCTCGGGCAGTGGAAGCACCTGCTGGTGCCCATCGTGCCGGTGGGCGGGCTGGTCCTCGCGCTGGTCCTGCTCGGCGGAGACCTCGGGACCGCCATCATCATCGCCGCGATCCTCGCGGCGCTGCTGTGGGTAGCGGGTGCGCCGGCCCGGCTCTTCGCCGCCGCGACCGTGCCGGCGATGCTCGTCTTCGTCTACATGGTCAACACCAGGTCGACCCGGATGTCGCGCATCACGGTCTGGCTGCACCCCGACCAGGCCGACCCCCTGGGCAACGGCCTGCAGGCGCTGCACGGGAAGTTCGCCCTCGCGTCCGGCGGCTGGTGGGGTGTCGGTCTCGGCGGCTCCAAGGAGAAGTGGGGCAGCCTCCCCGAGGCGCACACCGACTTCATCTTCGCGATCATCGGCGAGGAGCTCGGTCTCGTCGGCACGCTGGCCGTGCTGGGGCTGTTCGGCCTGATCGGCTACGCCGGCCTGCGCATCGCGCTGGAGGCGACCGAGCCGTTCGTCCGGTACGCGGCCGCCGGTGTCACCTCCTGGATCCTCGTGCAGGCGCTGGTCAACATCGGCGCGGTGCTCGGCCTGCTGCCGATCACCGGCGTGCCGCTCCCGCTGGTGTCCTACGGCGGCTCGGCGCTGGTGCCCACGATGCTCGGCCTGGGGATGCTGCTCTCGTTCGCCCGGCCGCGTACGGCCCGGCCCCAGCGGCTGCGCCACCTGCTGGCCCGGCGCCGCTCGACCGTCCCGGCGGCCGGCGCCCGCCGCGTCCCCGCGTCCCGCCCGCCCACCGGCGGGGCGTCCCGCCCCGCCAGGACGAGGTAGGCGGTCGGATGCGCGTCGTCGTCGCCGGGGGAGGGTCCGCCGGCCACATCGAGCCTGCCCTTGCCTTCGCCGACGCCCTGCGCCGCAGGCACCCGGACGCCGAGGTCACCGCGCTCGGCACCGCGCGCGGCCTGGACACCCGGATCATCCCGGCCCGTGGCTACGACCTGGCACTCATCCCGCCGGTCCCGATACCCCGACGTCCCGGACCGGACCTGCTGCGGGTGCCCGGCCGGCTGAGGGCCGCGGTCGCAGCGGCGGGCGAGGTCCTCAAGGAGCGCCGGGCCGACGTGCTCGTCGGCTTCGGCGGCTTCGTCTCGGGCCCGGCCTACCTGGCCGCCCGCCGGCTCGGGGTGCCGATCGTCGTGCACGAGGCGAACCCCCGTCCCGGCTGGGCGAACCGGCTGGGTGCCCGGCTCACCCCGTACGTGGCCTACACCTTTGCGGGCACGCCGATCGCCCACGGACGGCAGCTCGGGCTGCCGGTGCGCCGGAGCATCACGACGCTCGACCGCGCCGCGCGCCGGGACGAGGCGCGGGCCGGCTTCGGCCTGGACGTCGACCGCACGACGCTGCTGGTGACCGGCGGCTCCCAAGGGGCGAAGCGGCTCAACGACGCCGCCGTCGGCGCCGCGGGCCACCTGCGGTCGGCCGGCATCCAGGTGCTGCACGCGACCGGCACCGCCCACGAGGTGCAGGTGCCGCCGGGGGCACCGGGCGACCCGCCGTACGTCACCGTCCCCTACCTGGACCGGATGGAGCTCGGCTACGCCGCCGCCGACCTCGTCCTGTGCCGGGCCGGGGCCAACACCGTCGTCGAGCTCACGGCGGTGGGGCTGCCGGCGGCCTACGTCCCGCTGCCCATCGGCAACGGGGAGCAGGCGCTCAACGCCCGTCCGGTGGTCGACGCGGGAGGCGGCCTGCTCGTCGACGACGCCGACTGCACAGCGGACTGGGTGCGGACCGTGCTCACCCCGCTGCTCGGGGACAGCACCCGGTTGGCGACGATGGGTCTCGCCGCCGCGAGCAGCGGGCGCCCGGACGCCGCCGAGCGCCTGGTCGACCTCGTGCTCGAGGCGGCCACGCGGGGCAGCTCGAGAGGAGGCGACCGGTGGTGACCACGGCGGAGCCCGCGACACCGGGTGTCCCCGTGCCGGCCGAGCAGCTCGGGCGGGTGCACTTCGTCGGCATCGGCGGAGCCGGCATGTCGGGCATCGCGCGCATCATGCTGGCTCGCGGGATACCGGTCAGCGGCAGCGACGCCAAGGACTCGGTGGCCCTCGCCGCCCTGCGCGCCCTCGGCGCCTCGGTGCACGTCGGCCACGCAGCCGACAACGTCGGCGCTGCTGACACCGTCGTGGTCTCGACCGCCATCCGGGCCGACAACCCCGAGCTGCTCGAGGCGGGCCGTCGCGGGCTGCCGGTGGTCCACCGCGCGGGAGCGCTGGCCTCGGTCATGGTCGGCCGGCGTGCGGTCGCGGTCGCCGGGACGCACGGCAAGACCACGACCACCTCGCTGCTGACGGTCGCGCTGCAGCACTGCGGGGCGGACCCCTCGTTCGCGATCGGCGGCAACCTCAACGAGTCCGGGGCCAACGCGCACAACGGCAGCGGTGACGTGTTCGTGGCCGAGGCCGACGAGAGCGACGGCTCCTTCCTCCAGTACTCACCGACGGCCGCGGTGGTCACCAACGTCGAGGCCGACCACCTGGACCACTACGGCACACCGGAGGCGGTCTCCGCGGCCTTCGAGGCGTTCGCGGGCCGGGTCGAGCCCGGTGGCTTCCTCGTCACCTGCGCCGACGACCCCGGGTCGTCCGCCCTCGCCGAGCACGCGAGAGCGGGCGGCGTCGACGTCCGGAGCTACGGCGTCGCGCCCGGCGCGGACCTGCGGCTGCTCGACCTGGAGACCCGCGGCCTCGGCAGCGGGTTCGAGGCGGTCCTGCTGGGCCGGCGCCTCGGCCGGGTCGAGCTGCGCATGCCCGGGCGGCACAACGCGCTGAACGCGGCGGCCGCGCTGGCGGTCGGCGTCGGCCTCGGCTTCCCCGTGGAGCGGCTGCGCGAGGGGCTGGCGAGCTTCAGCGGCACCCGCCGGCGGTTCGAGCTCAAGGGGACGGCCGGCGGCATCCGGGTCTTCGACAGCTACGCCCACCACCCCACCGAGCTGGCGGCCGACCTGACCGCGGCGCGCGACGTCGCCGGGTCCGGCCGGGTCGTGGTGGTGTTCCAGCCGCACCTGTTCAGCCGCACCCGCCACTTCGCCACCGAGTTCGGTGTCGCCCTCGGGCTCGCCGACGAGGTCGTCGTCATGGACGTCTACGCCGCGCGCGAGGACCCCGAACCCGGGGTGACCGGCGCCCTGGTGGCCGCGGCCGTGCCGCTGCCCGCGTCCCAGGTCGTGTTCGAGCCGTCGTGGTCGGCGGTCGCCGGGCACCTGGCCGGGCGGGCCCGGCCGGGGGACGTCGTGCTCACCTGCGGTGCGGGCGACGTGACCATGATCGGCCCGGAGGTGCTCGAGCGGATCGAGGGGGACGGGTCGTGAGCACCCGGGTCGCGGGCGGGTCGGCGGCGACCAGCCCGCTGGAGCCGCGGCTCGCCGAGCGGGGTCGGGCCCGCCGGCGTACCCGTCTGGTGACGACGCTGTCGGTGCTGGGTCTCGTGCTGCTGCTCGGGGTGGGCGGCTGGGTGGTCCTCGCGACGTCGCTGCTGGGCGTCCGCGAGGTGACGGTCGCCGGCACCGGCCGGCTGGACCCGGCCGAGGTGCGCTCCGTCGCGGCCGTCCCGGCGGGCGAGCCGCTGGCGACCCTCGACACCGAGGCGGTCGTGCGCCGCCTGACCGCGCTACCGGTCGTGCGACGCGTCGAGGTACGGCGGGAGTGGCCGCGCACGGTGGCGATCGTCGTGCACGAGCGGGTGCCCGCCGCGGTGCAGCAGCGGAGCACGGGCTGGGCCCTGGTCGACAGAACCGGTGTCGAGTTCGCCCAGCAGGACCGGCGCCCCCGCGGGCTGCCACTGGTCAGTGCGCCGGTCGCGGCCGGACCGGCCGCACTGAGGGCCGCGCTCGAGGTCCTCGAGGTGCTGCCGCCCTCCGTCGCCCGGCAGGTCCGCCAGGTGCGGGCGACCGGCCCGGAGGAGGTCCGGCTCCAGCTCGGCCGGGGCCGCACGGTGATGTGGGGGAGCAGCGAGCGCGGGGCCCGCAAGGCAGCCGTCCTCGAGGTGCTGCTCACCCGCAGGGCCACCGTGTACGACGTCAGCGCCCCCGACGCGCCGACCACCCGCCGCTGACCGCCGCCCTCAGGTCGCTGCGGCGTGTCGCGGCGTCGGTCGTTGAGTTGGGTGGCCCCGGTACCTACCGTCCTCCTCAACCTCAGTAGTTGACATAACTATAAGGTTCAACTTGAGGGTGAGGGTTCCGGGGCCTCCGGGGCGTTCGACAGGTCAGGTGTCCGACAGGTCTAAGGAGTGGGTCCGACGTGGCAGCACCGCAGAACTACCTCGCGGTCATCAAGGTCGTCGGCATCGGCGGCGGCGGTGTCAACGCCGTCAACCGGATGATCGAGGTCGGCCTCAAGGGCGTCGAGTTCATCGCCATCAACACCGACGCGCAGGCCCTGCTGATGTCCGACGCCGACGTGAAGCTCGACGTCGGCCGCGAGCTCACGCGCGGCCTCGGCGCCGGGGCCAACCCGGAGGTCGGCCGCAAGGCCGCCGAGGACCACGCCGAGGAGATCGAGGAGGTCCTCAAGGGGGCCGACATGGTCTTCGTCACCGCCGGCGAGGGCGGCGGCACCGGCACCGGGGGCGCGCCCGTCGTGGCGCGCATCGCGCGGTCGCTGGGAGCACTGACCATCGGGGTCGTCACCCGGCCGTTCGGCTTCGAGGGCCGGCGCCGGGCGAACTCCGCCGAGACCGGCATCGACGAGCTGCGCGACGAGGTCGACACGCTCATCGTCATCCCCAACGACCGGCTGCTGTCGATCTCCGACCGCGGCATCTCGATGCTCGACGCCTTCCGGTCCGCCGACCAGGTGCTGCTCCAGGGCGTCTCCGGCATCACCGACCTGATCACGACGCCCGGCCTGATCAACCTGGACTTCGCCGACGTGAAGTCGGTCATGAGCGGGGCCGGGTCGGCGCTGATGGGCATCGGCTCGTCACGCGGCGACAACCGCGCCGTCGAGGCCGCCGAGATGGCGATCTCGTCGCCACTGCTGGAGGCCTCGATCGACGGCGCGCACGGCGTGCTGCTCTCGATCTCCGGCGGCTCGGACCTGGGCCTGTTCGAGATCAACGAGGCCGCCCAGCTGGTGGCGGAGGCCGCCCACACGGAGGCCAACATCATCTTCGGAGCGGTCATCGACGACGCCCTGGGCGACGAGGTGCGGGTCACGGTCATCGCGGCCGGGTTCGACGGCGGCACGCCGCGCAAGGCCGTCCCGCAGCCGGTGCGCCGGACCGAGCCGGCGCCCGCGGCGGCCGTACGGACCGACTCCACCGGCACCTCGTTCGAGCGCAGCCCCGACCCGGCGAGGACCGACGAGGTGCCCGCTCCCGACCGCGAGCCCGCCTACGCCGGCGCCCGCGCCAAGGGCGAGTCGATCGACCTCACCCCGGACCCCGCCCACAGCGCGCGCCCGGCCCGCACCATCGTCTTCGACGACGGCGACGACCTCGACATCCCCGAGTTCCTCCGCTAGCCGCACACACCCCCGACCCGGACCGGTCGGCAGGACACCCGCAGGGCCCTGCCGACCGGTCCGTCCCATGTCCGGGTCGCCGCCCTAGGCTCGGCGGCATGCTGCGTCGTACCGGTCCGCTCGCGTCCGCGCGCTACGCGCTGACCGACCGGCACGGCGGCGTGAGCGGCCCGCCGTACGACGCGCTGGACCTCGGCGACCACGTGGGGGACGACCCGGCGGCGGTGGGCGAGAACCGTCGGCTGCTCGCCCTCGCGCTCGGGGTGGACCCCGCACGGCTGGTGTTCATGTCCCAGGTCCACGGTGCGGAGGTCGCCGTCGTCGAGCACGCGCCCGAGCCGGGGGAGCCGCCACCGGTCGCCGACGCGCTGGTCACCGCCGAGGCGGGCCTGGCCCTGGTCGTGCTGGCCGCCGACTGCGTCCCCGTCCTGCTCGCGGACCGCGACGGCGGCGCCGTGGGCGTCGCGCACGCGGGTCGCCGGGGCCTGCTGGCCGGCATCGTGCCGGCGACCCTCGGGGCGCTGGGCGCCCTCGGCGCCCGACCGGACCGGATCGCCGCCCTGGTCGGGCCGGCGGTGTGCGGAGCCTGCTACGAGGTCCCGGAGGCGATGGCCGACGAGGTCGCCGCCGCCGTCCCCGCCGCCCGGGCGACCAGCCGCGCGGGCGGTGCAGCCCTCGACCTGCGGGCCGGGGTCGTGGCCCAGCTCACGGCGGCGGGGGTCGGGCAGGTCGAGGTCGACCCGCCGTGCACGGTGGAGACGGCCGACCTCTACTCCTACCGGCGCGACGGCGTCACCGGCCGGTGCGCCGGCGTGGTGGTGGCGTGACCGGCCCTCCGGCGGCCGCGCCGTCAGGACGGCGCGGCCAGATCGCGGCCAACCTCGAGGCCGTCGAGGCACGGGTCGCGGCTGCCTGCGCCGCAGCCGGGCGGGACCGCGGCGAGGTCACGATCGTGGCGGTCACCAAGACGTTCCCGGCCACCGACGTGCTGCACCTGGCGGCCCTCGGGGTCCGCGACGTCGGGGAGAACCGGGCCGACGAGGCGGACGCCAAGGCCACGGAGTGCCGGTCCGGCGGCGCGACCGACCTGCGATGGCACTTCGTCGGGCAGCTGCAGACCAACAAGACCGGGGTGGTGGCCGCGCGCATGGACGTCGTGCACTCGGTCGACCGGCCGCGATTGGTCGCCGCCCTCGACCGGGCCGCCGACAGGGCCGGCCGGAGCCTGTCCTGCCTGGTCCAGGTCGACCTCGCCCTCGACGACCCCGGCCGGGGCGGGGCCGCACCCGCCGACGTCCCGTCCGTCGCCGACGCGGTGCAGGCCGCGGACCACCTCGAGCTGGCCGGCGTCATGGCCGTCGCGCCACTCGGTGGGGACCCGGACGAGGCGTTCGGCCGGCTCGCAGCGGTCGCCGCGAGCCTGCGACGGGACCATCCCGGGGCCGGGGTCGTCTCCGCGGGCATGAGCGGGGACCTCGAGGCCGCCCTCAGGCACGGCGCGACACACCTGCGCGTCGGCACCGCGTTGCTCGGTTCGCGGCCTCCGCTCCGGTAGCGTCGCAGCCAGGCCGCAGCATCCCCGTGAGGGGGTCCGGCCCGGTCGGACCAGGAGTCGGTACGGGGTCCGTCCACCCCGAGCGGAGGGCAGTCAGGCATGGCCGGCGCGATGCGCAAAGCAATGGTCTACCTCGGCCTCGTCGAGGAGGACGACCGCTACCAGTACGACGAGTACGACGAGTACGACGACGGCTACCAGGCCGACGGCGCCGACCACGACGGCCGCGGGGCCCATCGCACCGCCGGCACCTCCGCGCTGCGCGAGGAGCGGCACGGAGCCGTCGCCACGATGCCGGAGCGCCGCCCGTCGCTGTCCTCCTCCCGCGCGTTCGACCGCATCACGACGATCCACCCGCGGACGTACAACGAGGCGAAGCAGATCGGCGAGAGCTTCCGGGAGTCGACGCCGGTCATCATGAACCTCTCCGACATGGACGACTCCGACGCGAAGCGGCTGGTCGACTTCGCCGCAGGCCTGGTCTTCGGCCTGCGCGGCACGATCGAGCGCGTGACCAACAAGGTCTTCCTGCTGTCCCCGGCCGACGTCACCGTCACCGCCGAGGACAAGGCCCGGATGGCCGAGAGCGGCTTCTTCAACCAGAGCTAGCGGGGGCGCGCACCGGTGCACCGCCGCCGGTGCCTTAGGGTCGTCGGCGTGCCCGAGAGACCCCCAGCGCCCGCGGGCGTGACGCGATGACACGCGGCCCCGTGGGCGACGTCGTCTACATCCTGCTCTGGTTGTTCTTCCTGGTCCTCATCGCCCGGTTGGTGCTCGACTACATCCAGATGTTCGCGCGCTCGTGGCGCCCGCGGGGACCGCTGCTCGTGGCGGCCGAGGCGATCTACACGGTGACCGACCCCCCGTTGAAGGCGCTGCGACGGGTGATCCCGCCGTTGAAGCTGGGCCAGATCAACCTGGACCTGTCCTTCCTGGTGCTCGTGGTGCTCGTGCAGATCGGGATCTACCTGACGACCTTCATCGCGGTCTGAGAGGCTTCCCGCCGCCGCCTGACCCCCGTGCCACGCGTGGTGGAGTTCGCCACGCGCTGTCCGATGGGGAATGATTCCCCGAGAACCACCGCACCACCGGCACCACCCGAACAGCAGACGACGCACCACCGCACGTGCTCGCGCGTAGGCTCGCGACCACGTCGGGGACGCCGAACGACTAGCGAGGAGACTCGACGCCATGCCGCTGACCCCCGAGGACGTGGCCAACAAGCAGTTCACGAGCACCCGGCTCAAGCCTGGCTACGACGAGACCGAGGTCGACGAGTTCCTCGACGAGGTGGAGGCCGAGCTCACCCGCCTCTACCGCGAGAACGACGAGCTGCGCTCCAAGCTGGCAGCCGCCGGGCGCGGTGGCGACACCGCCCAGCAGGCACCGGCGGCACCGGCGGCACCGCAGGCCGTTCCGCAGGCGGCGCCCGACCCGGCGATCGCGCGGGAGAACGACGAGCTGCGCCAGAAGCTCGCGGCCGCCCAGCGCCAGCTCGCCGAGGCTGCCAACCGCCCGGCTCCGGCTCCTGCCCAGCCTGCCGCCCAGCCGGCGGCCGCTGCGCAGGCTGCGGCTCCCTCGGAGACCGCGACCGGCATCCTGGCCCTGGCCCAGCGCACGGCCGACGAGCACATCGCGGAAGCGCGCACCCAGGCCGACCGGATCATCGGTGAGGCCCGGACCCGCGCCGACCAGCTCAAGCGGGAGGCCGAGGACAAGCACCGGCAGATGATCGGCTCGCTGGAGACCGAGCGGTCGACTCTCGAGCGCGAGGTCGAGAAGCTGCGGTCCTTCGAGCGCGAGTACCGCAGCCGGCTCAAGTCCTACCTCGAGGGCCAGCTCCGTGAGCTCGACGGTCGCTCCACCGAGGCCCCCGCCGGCGCCCAGCAGGGCGCAGCGCAGGGTGGCGGGGCTCCTGCCGCCCAGCCGCAGGGCGGGCAGCCGGCGCGCAGCCCGTTCGCTCCCGGAGCCCCCGTCGGTGGCGGGGACCAGCCGAGCGGCCCGCCGCAGCAGCCCGGCTACGGCGGCGACAACGGCTGATCAGCCCACGACACACGCAGCTCGCGACACGGAACGCCGGCGGCCCCCCGAGGGGCCGCCGGCGTTCGTGTGTCCGGGGTGTCCGGGGCGGGTCAGACGCCTGCGGTGGCCAGCCGGCGGAAGGGGTCGCGCGGCGGCGGGGCCGGCAGCGAGACGCGGTTGCCGTCGACGGGCAGGCCGCCGAGGGCCAGCACGCTGGACAGGATCGTGAAGGTGGTCTCGCCCGCGTCGACACCGGCCTGGGTGACCATGGCGCGATAGATCGTCACGTAGTGCTTGGCGGGGGTGTCGTAGCTCCAGTCGACCGAACCGAGGTGCACGGCGCTCCCGTGGCTGCCGCTCGGGCCGTCGAACGGGCCGCTCCAGACCTGGATGCCGGCCGGACCAGCGGCGAAGCGGCCGTCGAGCCCGACGTCCTGCCTCCCCGCGGCGGCGAGCAGCTCCCGGCTCTCGCGCTCGGCGAGGACGAGGGAGGGGCGCACATGACTGGCCAGGGCGGGGACGGCGACGGCCCCGGCCTTCAGCTTGAGCCCGGGGACGACCGGGCCCCCGACCGGGACGACGTGGAGCGGCACCTCGACCTCCGACTGCTCAGGGCCGGGTCCGTGGGGGCGGTGTCCCTGCGGAAGTCCCGGCGACTGCTGGAAGTATCGGTTCGCACCCCCCCTGTTCTTCACTGGGCCGAACGGGTGGTTCACCGTAACGCCACACCGGCAGGCTCGGCGGCGACCCCGCGATGACCCCGTCGAGGCCGAATCTTTACCGAGTCACTGAGCCGTCCGGGTGACGGTGAAGCGCAGGCCGAGCGCGGCGTCCTCGTGGACCGGGCCGACCGTGACCGCGTCACCGGCCAGCCCCTCGTCGTACGCCGTGGCGAGCACCTCGCTGCTGACCAGGGCGGCGTGCTCCCGCAGCGCCTCGGCGAGCTCGCCCGCCGCCGCCCAGCGCAGCGCGACCCGGTCGGTCACCTGGAGCCCTGAGGTCTTGCGGGCCTCCTGCACGAGCCGGACCACCTCGCGGGCGAGACCGGCCCGGCGCAGCGCCGGGGTGACCTCGAGGTCCAGCGCCACGGTCTCGCCGCCGTCGCTCGCGACCGCCCAGCCCTCCCGCGGGGTCTCGGTCAGCAGCACCTCCTCGGCGACGACCTCGACGTCCGCGCCGTCAACGACCACCGTGGCCCGTCCGCTGCTGCGCAGCGACGCGCTGAGCGCGTCCGCGTCGGCGGCGGCCACCGCCGCCGCCACCGTCGGGGTGGCCTTGCCGAAGCGCCGTCCGAGCGCCCGGAAGTTGCCCTTCGCGCTGCGGTCGACCAGCTCTCCGGCCAGCTCGCCGAAGCCGTGGACGTTCAGCTCGTCGGCCACCTCCCGGCGCAGCGCGTCGGGCAGGTCGGACCAGCCCGGCGCCGCGACGAGCGCCCGGCCGAGCGGCTGACGGTTGCGTACCTTCGAGCTGGCGCGTGCGGAGCGGCCGAGCTCGACCACGCGCCGCACGAGCGCGACCTGGCCCGCCAGCACCTCGTCGCGGGCCGCCTCGTCGGACGTCGGCCACGAGGCGAGGTGCACCGACGCCGCGGCGGCGTCGTCGACCGGACGCACGACGTCCTGCCAGACCCGCTCGGTGACGAACGGCACCAGCGGCGCGAGCAGCAGCGTCAGCACCCGGAGGCACTCGTGCAGGGTCGCCAGGGCTCCCGGGTCGCCGTCCCAGAACCGCCGCCGTGAGCGCCGCACGTACCAGTTCGACAGGTCGTCGACGAATCCGGCGAGCAGACGGCCGACCCGCGGGGTGTCGAAGGACTCGTAGGCCTCGGTCACCTCGGCGACCAGCCGCTGCAGCTCGGAGTGTGCCCACCGGTCCAGGTCGGCGCGCTCCCCGGGCGGCGGGTCGGCGTCTCCGGGGGTCCAGTCGTTCGCGCCGGCATAGAGGGTCAGGAAGGACGCGGTGTTCCAGTAGGTCAGCAGCGTCTTGCGCACGACCTCCTGGAGCACGGTGTGGCCGACCCGGCGCTGGAGCCAGGGGGAGCCGGAGGCGGCCATGAACCAGCGCAGCGCGTCGGCGCCGTGCTCCTCCATGAGCGGCATCGGCAGCAGGATGTTGCCGAGGTGCTTGCTCATCTTCCGGCCGTCCTCGGCCACGATGTGGCCGAGGCAGAGGACGTTCTCGTACGACGACCGGCCGTGCACGATCGTGCTGACCGCCATCAGCGTGTAGAACCAGCCGCGCGTCTGGTCGATCGCCTCGCAGATGAACTGCGCCGGGAACGCGTTCTCGAACTTCTCGACCGAGCCCGGCGCGTGCGGGTAGCCCCACTGGGCGAACGGCATCGACCCCGAGTCGTACCAGGCGTCGATCACCTCGGGCACGCGGCGCATGAGTGAGGCCGTGCCGGCGACCGCGCACTCGGGGCAGGGCAGCGTGACGTCGTCGACGTACGGCCGGTGCGGGTCCAGCGCCGACAGGTCCTGCCCGGCGAGCTCGCCGAGCTCGGCCAGCGAGCCGACGCAGACCAGGTGGGCGTCGTCCTCCTGGCAGCGCCAGACCGGCAGCGGGGTGCCCCAGTACCGGCTCCTCGACAGGGCCCAGTCGATGTTGTTGTGCAGCCAGTCGCCGTAGCGACCCCACTTGATGTTGTCGGGGTACCAGTTGGTCTTCTCGTTCTCGGCGAGCAGTGCGTCCTTGACCTCGGTGGTCCGGACGTACCACGACGGCTGGGCGTAGTACAGCAGCGCCGTGTGGCAGCGCCAGCAGTGCGGGTAGGCGTGCTCGTAGGCCTGGTGCCGGAAGAGCACGCCGGTCTCGTCGAGGTGCCGGACCAGCGCCTTGTCGGCGGACTTGAAGAACTCGCCTCCGACCAGTCGTACCGACTCCTCGAAGTGCCCGTCGGGTCGAACGGGGCGCACCACCGGCAGGCCGTACGCCCGGCAGGCGACGAGGTCCTCGGCGCCGAACGCGGGGGACTGGTGCACCAGGCCGGTGCCGTCGTCGGTCGTGACGTAGTCGGCCAGCAGCACGAAGTGGCCGCCCTCGCCCTCGGGCCAGTCGAGCAGGTCGAGCGGCCGCCGGTAGTCCCAGCGCTCCATCTCGGCCCCGGCGAACCGGTCCTGGACGGTCCACCCCTCGCCCAGGGCCTGCTGCACCAGCGCCTCGGCGACCACGAGGGTCTCCTCGCCGTCGGTGGCGGTGACATAGGTGACGTCCGGCCGCACCGCGACCGCGGTGTTGGAGACGAGCGTCCAGGGGGTGGTGGTCCAGACCAGCAGCGCGGCGGTCCCGGCGTACGGGCCGCTGGTGAGCGGGAACCGCACGTAGACCGACGGGTCGACCACCGTCTCGTAGCCCTGGGCGAGCTCGTGGTCGCTCAGGCCGGTGCCGCAGCGCGGGCAGTACGGCGCGACCCGGTACGCCTCGGCGAGCAGTCCCTTGTCGAAGACCTGCTTCAGCGACCACCAGACGCTCTGCACGTACTCGGGGTCCATCGTGCGGTACGGGTCGTCGGCGTCGACCCAGAAGCCCAGCCGACGCGTCATCGCCTCGAACTCGTCGACATGGCGCAGGACCGACTCGCGGCAGCGCGCGTTGAACTCCGCCACGCCGTACGCCTCGATGTCGCCCTTGCCGCTGAAGCCGAGCTCCTTCTCCACCGCGATCTCGACCGGCAGGCCGTGGCAGTCCCAGCCGGCCTTGCGGACCACGTGGTAGCCCTGCATCGTCTTGAACCGGGGGAAGACGTCCTTGAAGACCCGGGCCTCGACGTGGTGCACCCCCGGCTGGCCGTTGGCCGTCGGCGGCCCCTCGTAGAACGTCCATCGTGGCCCGCCCTCGGTCTGCCGGAGGCTGGCGTCGAAGGTCCTGGACTCCTCCCAGAGGGCCAGGACCTCGCGCTCCATCGCCGGCAGGTCGACCTGCGGCGGGACGGGGCGGTAGCGGCGGGCGCTGCTCACGGCGGGGTGCTCCTTCGGCGGTGCTCGACGGTCGGTCGCTGCCGAAGGGACGAGGCCCGGTCCTGCGGCCCCGCGGTACCACCCTCCTTGACCGGTCGCGCCGCGGGCGTGGCCCGGGGCGCGGGCACAGCCCGCTCGGTTCGTCCTGCTGCCGGGTCTAGTGACCTCGCCGCCGGTGTGCGGTGGGTGTTCTTCCGGCGGCTCGGGGGTGATGGCCCGTCGTCGCCTCTGCAGGTACGCCAGGACTCTACCGAGGGACGCAACCGGGATCGGGTTGCCGCAGGTCAGCGGCCCACCGGACCGGCGCGCCGGTTTGTCCGGCGCTCCGGCGGGACCTATCCTCTGCCCCACCATTCGTGGCATCGGTCACGCTGGCGTGAGAAGACATCACGCTCTGTGGTTCATGTCGGCAGGCGAGGGGACCGAGATGGTTGACCAGCCCAGCACGGACCGGGGCTCCGCCACGGTCGTGGGCCGCGTGCGCAGTGCTGTCGCGGCGCGGGCCGCCGCAGTCCGCCGCGCGACCGTGAGCGCTGCGGCCTCCCGTCGTACCGGGACCACGGTCTCCGCGACGAAGGCGGCAGCCAAGAAGGCGGCGCCGGCCAAGAAGGCGGCGGTGGCCAAGAAGTCCACCGCGAAGAAGGCTGCGCCGGCGAAGAAGACGACGGCGAAGAAGGCTGCGCCGGCGAAGAAGACGACGGCGACGAAGGCTGCGCCCGCGAAGAAGACGACGGCGAAGAAGGCTGCGCCGGCGAAGAAGGCTGCGTCCGCGAAGAAGGCTGCGCCCGCGAAGAAGACGACGTCGAACAAGGCTGCGCCCGCGAAGAAGGCTGCGTCCGCGAAGAAGGCTGCGCCCGCGAAGAAGGCTGCGCCGGTGAAGAAGGCGCCGGCGAAGAAGGCTGCGACGGCGAAGAAGGCTGCGCCGGTCAAGAAGGCTGCGCCCGCGAAGAAGGCGCCGGCGAAGAAGACGCCGGCGAAGAAGGCCGCCCCGGTGAAGAAGGCGACGGCGAAGAAGGCAGCCCCGGTGAAGAAGGCGCCGCCGACGAAGGCAGCGCCCGCCACGAAGACGCCGGCCACGAAGGCGGCTCCGGCCGCCCCGGCCCCTGCCGCCAAGGCGACCTCGGCGAGCCCCCCCGGGCGGCGGAGCACGAAGATCGCGCCCGAGCCCGTCGTCCGGACACCGCAGTCCGAGGTGCCCGCCGCGCGGAAGGCACCGGGGCCCACGACGTCGACCACCGAGCCGCGGGCGCTGGTCGTCCGGGCCGACGAGGAGCCCTGGACGAAGGCCGAGCTGGCCGAGGTGCGCGGTGAGCTGCGGGACGAGGTCAAGCGGCTGCGCGACGAGCTCGACCTCGCGGAGCACGAGATCGACGACATGTTGCGCGACTCCGGCGACGGCGCGGGCGACGATGCCGCCGACGCGGGCAGCAAGACCTTCGAGCGCGAGCACGAGATGTCCCTGGCCAACAACACCCGTGACATGCTGGTGCAGGCCGAGCGGGCCCTCGCTCGCATCGCCAACCGCTCCTACGGAATCTGCGAGAACTGTGGCAACCCCATCGGCAAGGCACGCCTGCAGGTCTTTCCCCGGGCGACGCTGTGCATGACGTGCAAGCAGCGGGAGGAGCGCCGCTGAGCGAGGGCGGGCCGCCGGTCGAGCCGGCCACCGGGGGGTTCACCCGGCTGCCGCTGCTGCTCGGGGTCGCCGCGGCGGTGCTGCTCGCCGATCTCGCCACCAAGTGGCTGGCGGTGCGAGAGCTCGGTGACCGTGCGCCGGTCGAGCTCCTCGGCGGCCTGCTCACCCTGCGGCTCGTCCGGAACCCGGGGGCGGCGTTCGGTCTGGCCCAGGGGCTGACGGTCGCCTTCACGGCGGTGGCCCTGGTCGTCGTGGTCGTGATCCTGCGGCTGGCCCGCCGGCTGCGCAGCCTGCCGTGGGCCGTGGCCCTCGGGCTGGTGCTCGGCGGCGCGCTGGGGAACCTGGTCGACCGGTTGTTCCGGGCGCCGGCTCCCGGTCGTGGACACGTGGTCGACTTCCTCGAGCTGCCGCACTGGCCGGTGTTCAACCTGGCCGACTCCGCGATCGTCTGCGCAGGGGTCCTGCTGGTCGTGCTCTCGGCGCGGGGGTCGACCTACGACGGCTCACGGCCCGCGGGCTGAGGTCTGCCGCCGGGCGGCACATCCGACCGCTGGACGAATCGCTGGAAGATTGCAGGTAACCGAACGGCCCTCTCGCGCGTCGTGTGTGGTGTGAGGTCACGGGAGGGCTCAAGATCACGCCCAAGCGCCACGAACCGGTATATTTCGACCACGATGGCCGCAAGGGTTTGTCACCGGACGGGACGCGCCCGCTACCCTGCGACAGGCTCGCGACCGGTGAGGCACCCTGCCGTGCGGCTCGTCGGTCGGCACCAGGGAGGGAGAGCATGACCTCGGTAGTGCCTGAGCGCGCATTGGCGCGCTCGCTCGAGGTCGCCGCGTCCGCCCGCGTCGCCGGCCGCCCCACCGTCGGCGCCGACACCCGCTGGCTGCGCCGGCTCAGCCGACGCCTCCTCCTGCTCGACAGCGCCGTCGTGGCGCTGACGCTGACCGGCGCCCTGGTGGTCCGCTTCACGGCGCTGGCCGACCGGTTCGGCCGTGAGCGGTCGCGGATCTCGCTCCCCGACCGGCTCGCCGACCTGGACCTCTCGTCCTACCTGGTCGTGGGCCCCGTGCTCGCCATCGCCTGGGTCGCGATGCTGCTCGCGACCCGCACCTACGACGCCCGCGTCCTCGGCGTCGGGGGCGAGGAGTACCGGCGGGTCGTGCGGGCCAGCGTGTACTTCTGGGGCCTCGTCGCCATCGCCAGCTACATGACCCAGTTCGAGCTGTCCCGCTTCCTGCTCGCGGTGGCCTTCGCGAGCGGCACGTTCCTCCTGCTGCTCGGGCGGTGGACGGCGCGCAAGGTGCTGCACCGCGCCCGGCGCCGGTCCAGCAACTGGTCGCACCGGGTGCTGGCGGTCGGTGGTCGCGAGGAGGTCGACGCGCTCGTCGCCGAGCTGGAGCGCGAGCCCTACGCCGGGCTGAAGGTCGTCGGTGCCTGTGTGCCGCCGGGCGACGACACCGACAGCTCGTCCGTGCCCGTGGTCGGCTCGCTCACCAGCGTTCCCGACGCGGTCGCGCGGCTCGGGGTCGACACCGTCGCGGTCACCGCCTCCCGCGGGCTGACCAGCGGCGTCCTCAAGCGGCTCGGCTGGGACCTCGAAGGCGCCGGGGTCGACCTCGTGGTCGCCCCCGCCCTCACCGACATCGCCGGCCCGCGGGTGCACGTGCGCCCCGTGTCCGGCCTGCAGCTCCTCTACGTCGAGCAGCCGGAGTTCACCGGACCGACCTGGGCGATGAAGGAGGCGTTCGACCGCGTGCTCGCGGTCCTCGCGCTCACCCTGCTCGGACCGGTGATGGCCCTGATCGCCGTGGGGGTGCGTCTCAGCAGCCCCGGCCCGGTGATCTTCCGGCAGGTCCGCGTGGGCCGGGACGGCGCGGTCTTCACGGTGTACAAGTTCCGCACGATGGTCCTCGACGCCGAGCGGCACCTCGAGGCGCTCTGGGAGCTCTCCGAGGGCAACCGGGTGCTGTTCAAGCTCAAGGACGACCCACGGGTCACCCCGTTCGGCCGGCTGCTGCGCCGGGTCAGCCTGGACGAGCTCCCGCAGCTCTGGAACGTCGTCACCGGCAACATGAGCCTGGTCGGCCCGCGGCCCGCGCTGCCGACCGAGGCCGAGCGCTACGGCCGCTCGACGGCCCGGCGGTTGCTGGTGAAGCCAGGCATCACCGGGCTGTGGCAGGTCAGCGGGCGCTCCGACCTCACGTGGGAGGACAGCGTCCGGCTCGACCTCTACTACGTGGAGAACTGGTCGTTCGCCGGTGACATCCAGATCCTCTGGAAGACCGTGTCGGCCGTCGTCCAGGGTCGCGGGGCCTACTGACCCGCCGGGGGGCGCCGCCCACCAGGTCGGCGATACTCGGTCGGTGACCGACACCAGGAGCCTGCCAGTGCCCGAGGGGCTGGCAGGCGAGCGCCTCGACGCCGCGCTGTCCCGGCTGTTCGGGTTCTCCCGCACCCGGGCCGCCGAGATGGTCCTGGCCGGCGACGTGCTCGTCGACGGCCTGCCCGGGGTGAAGTCCGACCGGGTGCGGGCCGGTGCCTGGTTGGACGTGACCATCCCGCCCCCGCCGGGGGCGCCCCGGGTCGTGGCAGAGCACGTCGAGGGCATGGTCGTCGTCCACGACGACGACGACCTCGTGGTGGTGGACAAGCCGGTGGGCGTGGCCGCACACCCCAGCCCCGGTTGGTCGGGCCCCACCGTCGTCGGCGGCCTGGCCGGCGCGGGCTACCGGATCTCGACCAGCGGCGCGGCCGAGCGGCAGGGCGTCGTGCACCGGCTGGACGTCGGGACGAGCGGGCTGATGGTGGTCGCCAAGTCCGAGCGGGCGTACACGCTGCTCAAGCGGGCCTTCAAGGAACGCACCGTCGACAAGACCTACCACGCGCTGGTGCAGGGGCACCCCGACCCGTTGCGCGGCACGGTGGACGCGCCGATCGACCGGCACCCGAGCCACGACTACCGGTGGGCCGTGGTGGCGAGCGGCAAGCCGAGCATCACCCACTACGAGACCCTCGAGGCGCACCGCGCGGCGAGCCTCCTGCAGATCTCGCTGGAGACCGGCCGGACCCATCAGATCCGCGTGCACATGGCCGCCCTGCGCCACCCGTGCGTCGGGGACCTCACCTACGGCGCCGACCCGACCCTGTCGGCCCGCCTGGGCCTCACCCGGCAGTGGCTGCACGCGGCTCGGCTCGGGTTCGAGCACCCCGGGACGGGCGAACGGCTCGAGCTGGACAGCGGCTACCCCGACGACCTCTCCCGAGCACTGGAGATCCTGCGGGCCGAGGCGTGAGGACCATCCGGCTGGTCCAGACCCCTGCCGAGCGTGACGCGGCCTACGAGGTCCGCAGGGACGTCTTCGTCACCGAGCAGGGCGTGCCGCCCGATCTCGAGCTGGACGAGCTGGACGAGTCCGCGGACCACGTCGTCGCGTACGACGGGACCCGGCCGGTCGGGGCCGGGCGCCTGGTCGTCGAGCCGGCCGGCTTCGAGGGCGCCGACCCCACGCTGGGCCAGGTGGCTCACCTGGGACGGATCGCGGTGCGGCCGGAGTGCCGCGGCACCGGGCTGGGTGTCGACCTCGTCCGGGCCCTCGAGGCCCGGGCGGGGGAGCGCGGGCTGCGAGTCGCCGCCCTGTCCGCCCAGACCTACGCCCTGGGCTTCTACGAGCGGCTCGGCTTCGCGGCCCACGGCCCGGAGTTCGACGACGCCGGGCTGCCGCACCGCTGGATGACCCGCACCTTGTGACCCGCCCGGGCGGCCTTCGGCCACGAATCGGTCACGGATCGTGCCGACGGCGTGACCGACACGCCGGTTACTCGTTCCACAGTCCGTACACAACTGCGGACACTGCGTGAGGGTGGCCTGGAGGTGGGGGGAATGGCAGGTGCTCCTGTGGTCCTGCTGCGACTGGTGCGGCTGCTGCTCGTCGCGGCCGTCCTCGAGGTGGTGCTGCTCGCGGCGCTGGTCGGGCGTGGGGGCGCGCCGGACCAGCCGGACGAGCCGTACGAGCAGTTCCTTGCGGCAGGTGGGCTGGCCGCAGCCGTGGTGCTCGCCGGGGCGGCGGTCCTCGCGGTGCGGCGGGTCCGCGAGCTGGCCCGCCAGCTGGACGTGCACCGCGGGCATCTCGCCGAGACGGCCGAGGCCCGGCGGCGGCTGACGTCGATCGTCCACCGCACCGAACGGCTCCTCGGAGACCCCGCCGCCCCCGAGGTGGCCCTGCAGCCGATCGTGGACCTGGCCACCGGCCGGTGGGTGGCGGTCGAGGCGCTGGCCCGGTTCCCGGGTGGTGAGCCCCCGGATCGGTGGTTCGCCGACGCGCACGAGGCCGGCGTCGGGACCACCCTCGAGAGACGCGCGCTGGAGCGGGCGATCGACCTGCTGCCCCGGCTGCCCGCCGGCGTCGAGCTCTCGGTCAACGCCTCGCCCGCGCTCGTGCTGGACCCCGCGTTCGGCCCCCTGCTCGACCGGTGCGGCGACGCCGGGACGCGGCTGGTCGTGGAGATCACCGAGCACGAGTCGGTCGCTCGCTACGAGGACATCCGCGCTGCCCTCCTGCGGCACCGGCAGCGCGGGGTCCGCCTGGCGGTCGACGACACGGGGGCCGGCTACTCCTCCTTCGCCCACGTGCTCCGGCTCCGTCCCGACGTCATCAAGCTGGACCGGTCGCTGCTCGTCGACATCGAGCGCGACGGGGCGCGCCGCGCGTTCGTCACGGCGATCGTGCTGATGGCCCTGGAGCTGGGGGCGCGCGTCACCGCCGAGGGTGTGGAGTCGGCCGCGGAGCTCGACGTCCTGGCGACGCTGGGCGTCGACACGGTGCAGGGATTCCTGCTGGCCCGGCCGAGCTGTGACCCTGCCGTGTGGGCCCGCTGGCAGGACCGCGACTGGCTGGCGCACACCGGTGCGGCGGCGCGCGGCCACCGGGTGCGGCCGCTGGACACGACCTACGGTGGGCGACTGCCGGTGTGACCGGGGACGTGCCGCCGGACGGATCCCGCGACGACCGCGCCCGTCGGCGCACGCGCGCACCTACGGTGGTGACGTGCAGCTGAGGACCACGACCGGGGGACGGCACCGCCGCGGGCGGGCCGAGGAGCGCGGTCCACTGCGCGGCCGGCTGGCGGGGGTGGCCGTCGTGACCGGCCTGCTGCTCGTCCTCGGCGGACCGGCGCCCGCCGTCGGGGCCCCGGCGGACATCGAGCACGGGTCGCCGGCGCCGGCCGCCTGGTCGGCGGGGGCGGTGGCGACCCTGACGCTGGCAGCGGACCAGCCCGAGCTGCCGGTCGGCCGGGCCGTCACCCTGACGGGCCGGCTGACCGCCGCGCTGACCGGGTCACCGATCGAGGGCGACGTGGTGCGGCTCGAGGCGCAGGCCCCGGCGTCGGGCGCCTGGGAGCCGGTGCAGGACCTCGTCACCGGCGCGGCGGGGGAGGTCGCGACCAGCGTGGTGCCGGAGCAGAGCACGCGCTACCGGCTGGCCCGCGGCGCGCCCGGCAGCGCCGAGGAGGCGACCAGCCCGGAGGTCCGGGTGCACCTCACGACCCTGACCGCTGCGCTGGACACCCGCGCGACGCGCGCCGGCCGGTCGGTGGCGCTGCGTGGCGTGCTCGTCGCCGCGCCGGGCTCGCTGCTGCGGCTGGAGCAGTGGGTGGGCGGGCACTGGGCCCCTGCCGGGCGGACCCGCACGGCCGCCGACCAGTCCTACGCCTTCACGGTGACGCCGACGTCGCCGGGATGGTGGCGGTGGCGGGTGGTCCGAGAGCCCCGTGGTGGCGCCGCCCGGTCGGTGGCGGCGCCGGCCCGCCTGGACGCGTTCCGGGTGCACACCTACTCGGTGACGACCCGCGGCCGGGTCCGGGCCGACCTGGCGGAGTTCCGGTCGGCCGTGGCCGCGATCTACGACGACCCACGTGGCTGGCGCAGGGCCCACCACCGGTTCGTGGAGGTACCCCGCGGCGGCGCCTTCACGGTCGTGCTGGCCCGCCCGGAGCACCTGCCCGGGTTCTCCCGGGTGTGCTCGCCGACCTACAGCTGCCGGGTCGGTCGTTACGTGATCCTCAACGCGGTGCGCTGGGCGCAGGGCTCGCCGTACTTCCCCGGGACGCTGCGCACCTACCGGCGCTACCTCGTCGGCCACGAGACCGGGCACTGGCTCGGGCTCGGACACGCCTCCTGCCCGCGTCGCGGAGCGCCGGCGCCGGTGATGCAGCAGCAGTCCAAGGGGATGCAGGGTTGCCGGCCGAACGCCTGGCCGCTCCCGCACGAGGTGCGCGCCGCCGCGTAACGGTTCCCTCAAGCCCGGCCCGTCGGGCTCATCCGGGGGCAGGTCGGCGCCGACCATAGGGGTCCGTCCGCACCGTTGCACCACTGCACCACCTGGGGGACCCGCTCGTGCCTGTGCCCGCCGCTGTTCCCGCCCGGGGCCGCCACCTGCTCGCCGCCCTGCTGCCGGCGACGCTGGCCGCGGTCGTCACGCTGCCGCTGCTCGGTGCCCCGGCCGCTTCCGCGGCGGTCGAGCCGACGCCCGGCGTGCGGCTCTCCGGCGGCGACATCTCCTGGCCGAACTGCGCGAAGGGCCTGGGCATCCCGAGCCGGCGCTCGCCGGGCAACCCGCTGCCGCTGGCGTCGGCGTCGTTCGTCGTGATCGGGCTGACGAACGGGCCCGGCTGGTACCCGAACCCGTGCCTGGGCGAGCACGTCGCGTGGGCGAAGGCCCGCGGGGTGTGGACCTCGGCGTACTCGATGACGACCTTCCCGACCGCGGCGCAACGGGCGGCCCACGGCTCGACGGGGCCCTGGGTGCCGGCCACGCGCGGCGCCCGGCTGCGCAACGCGGGCTACCAGCAGGCGTTGTTCAACGTGGCCTCGATGGGGACGGCCGGGCTGGAGGTGCCGTTCGTCTGGGTCGACGTGGAGCCCTACCCGTCGCACCCGTGGCCCGGCAACGTCCGGGCGAACCGCCAGGTCGTCCGCGGTGTCGTGCGCGCCTACGAGGACAGCGGCTACCGGGTGGGCTTCTACTCCTACGACGGCGGGTGGCGGGCGGTCGTCGGCGACTGGCGCAAGCCGGCGTACCCGGCGTGGGTGCCGGTGGGCCCGGTGGCCGACGGCTACTCCCGTGCGTCGGCGCGGTGCCGCGTCCCCTCGTTCTCCGGGGGACCGGTCTACCTGGCGCAGTGGGTCCAGGACGCGCGCGACCGCAACGTCACCTGCCGACCGCTGCACGGCCGGGCGGCCGTCCCGCACCCCCTGACGGCGCTGCTCGGGTCGTCGTACGGCCCGGGCGCCTCCGGCCCGGCCGTCGCGACGCTGCAGCGCGGCCTGAACATGCGTGCGGCGTACGTGACCGGGAGCTTCGACGAGCGGACCTCCCGGGTGCTGCTCGCCTTCCAGCAGTCCCGGGGCTTCCCGCTCACAGGTGTCGCCACCGACCAGGAGCTCATCGCCCTCGGCGCCGGCACGGTGACCCCCGCCCGACGCAACCGGATGGCCCGCGTCTTCACCCCCTACCGCGCCACCTGACCGTCCCCGCCCCCGTCCTGGCGTCCGTCCTGGCCTCCGTCCGGAAAGATCGTTTGCGACCTGAGCCCCCCGACACGCCGGTGGACCACCGGCGTGTCGGTGACCCAGGTCGCAAACGATCACTCGCGGTGGTGGCGGTCAGGGCCGCGCGACCAGCCAGCGGTCCCGGGAGCGGTCCCGCGCCAGTCCCTGGGCGTGCCGCTGGGCCAGGCGCTGGACGAGACGGCGACGGTGCGGCCACAGGTCGAGGGCGGTGGCACGGGTGACCAGCAGGTTGGTCGCCTCCAGGCCCTCCTCCCGCACGTTGTCCGCCGTGTGCCGGTCGAGCTCGCGGTGCACCTCGCCGTCGTACTCGCCAGCCAGCGCGGCCACCTCGTCGAGCAGATCGGCGCGGCCGAGGAAGGTGCCGTCGCGGTCGAGGACCACCGCGTTGACGAGTGGTCGCGGCAGCCCCGCCAGCACGACCCAGACGTAGCGCAGGCGGCTCTCGGGCGCCGACTCGGCGCCGGGATCGGCGAGCGCCACCACCAGTCGGGCGGCCGGGACGGCCTTGATCCGCACCAGCCGGCTCAGGGCGTCGTCGAGCTCGTCCCGGGTCACCAGCCCCGCGCGCAGGGCGGCGTCGGTGGCGACCAGGCCCTCCTCGGGACCGCACCGGCGGGCGACGTCCACGCAGCTGCGGGCCGGTGTCGTCACGGCAACGCCCCTGCACTGGGCCAGGTCGGCGTCGAGCACCGTGCTGCGGTCCAGCTCCAGACCCGGGGACGGGCGGACGCGCCCCACCGGCCCGAGGCAGACGGGCACCGCCAGGTCGCGGGAGCCGGCCGGTCCGGTACGGCCGTCGAGGACGTCGAGCCCGGCCCAGTGCAGTGCTGCCCACCCGCCCAGGGCGGCTCCCTCGGGCATCCAGGCGACCGCAGCCTCGATGCGTGCCCTCGCCTCGAGGCGACCGTCCGGCAGCCACAGGTGCACCCCGGGCCGGACCGGCGTCCACAGCGGCCCGGCGATCTCGCGCCAGCCCACGCCGGCGTCCTGCAGCTCTCGTCTGGTCCGCGGCCGGCTCACCAGCTCGGCGGGAAGCTCGGGCAGCGCTCTGTCCATGCCGTGAGGCTCGGCCCCAGCAGACCTCCGGGACGCCGCGGCGGGCGATCTGGGGACCGACCCCCGCTGTGGACGACCCCTCGCCCCCGTCCGTCCTGAAGATCGTTTGCGACCTCGTTCCCCGACACGCCGTACGCACCCCCGGCGTGTCGGGGACTCAGGTCGCAAACGAGCATGTCGGGGCGGCGGGGGGCGGGGGCGGGGCGACACGCCGAGGGGGCTGGGGCGTCGCGCGACACGCGCGGGGGCGTCCGTGGGCGGACCTAGACTCGGGCCCTCGGGACGACCTCCCGACGACCCGACCGACCGACTCCGACCGACTCCACCGACTCCGACCGACTCCGACCGACCGACTCAGACCGCCGCCAGCCCCGCTCCCCAGCACCGACCCGAAGTCGAGGCGCCAGCACCGCATGGGATCCACCGACTCGTTCGTGCACCTGCACACGCACACCGAGTACTCCATGCTCGACGGCGCCGCGCGGCTGGACGACCTGTTCGCCGAGTCGGCCCGGATGGGCATGCCGGCGCTGGCGATGACCGACCACGGCAACGTCTTCGGCGCCTACGACTTCTGGAAGAAGGCCACCGCCGCCGGCGTCAAGCCGATCATCGGCACCGAGGCCTACCTCACGCCCGGCACCCACCGCAGCGACAAGACCCGGGTCCGCTGGAGCGACGGCGGCGACGACGACGTCTCCGGCGGCGGCGCCTACACCCACATGACGATGTGGGCCGAGAACACCGCGGGCATGCACAACCTGTTCCGGCTCTCCAGCCTGGCCAGCCTCGAGGGGCAGTACTACAAGCCCCGGATGGACCGCGAGCTGCTGCAGACCTACTCGACGGGGCTGATCGCCACCACCGGCTGTCCCGGCGGCGAGGTGCAGACCCTGCTGCGCATCGGCCGGTACGACGACGCGGTCCGCTCCGCCGCCGAGTTCCGCGACATCTTCGGCGCGGGCAACTTCTTCTGCGAGGTCATGGACCACGGGCTGCCGATCGAGCAGCGGGTGCGGGCCGACCTGCTGCGGCTGGCCAAGGACCTCGGGCTGCCGCTGGTGGCGACCAACGACCTGCACTACACCTTCCCGCAGGACCACGAGGCGCACGCGGTCCTGCTCTGCGTGCAGTCCGGCTCCACGCTGGCCGACCCCAAGCGGTTCCGCTTCGAGGCCGAGGACTTCTACCTCAAGTCCGCCGAGGAGATGCGCCGCACCTGGGCCGAGCTCCCCGAGGCGTGCGACAACACCCTCGCCATCGCCGAGCGCTGCGACGTCGCCTTCACCGAGGGCGCCAACCTCATGCCGCGCTTCGAGGTGCCCGCGGGCGAGTCGGAGGAGTCCTGGCTGGTCAAGGAGGTCGAGGTCGGCCTCCAGCGGCGCTTCGCGCACGTCGAGGGCGGCGTCCCCGCCGGGCACCGCACCCAGGCCGAGTACGAGGTCGGGGTCATGGTCCAGATGGGCTTCCCCGGCTACTTCCTCGTCACTGCCGACCTGGTCCAGCACGCCAAGGCCAACGGCATCCGGGTCGGCCCGGGCCGAGGCAGCGCCGCCGGCAGCCTGGTCGCGTACGCCCTGGGCATCACCGACCTCGACCCCATCCCGCACGGGCTGCTCTTCGAGCGCTTCCTCAACCCCGAGCGCATCTCGATGCCCGACATCGACCTCGACTTCGACGAGCGCCGTCGCGGCGACATGATCCGCTACGCCACCGAGAAGTACGGCGAGGACCGGGTCAGCCAGATCATCACCTACGGCACCATCAAGGCCAAGCAGGCCGTCAAGGACTCCGCCCGCGTGCTCGGGTTCCCCTTCGCGATGGGCGACCGGATCACCAAGGCGATGCCCGCCCCGGTGATGGGCAAGGACGTCCCACTGTCCGGGATCTTCGACAAGGCCCACCCGCGCTACGGCGAGGCCGGCGAGTTCCGGACCCTGTACGAGAACGACCCCGAGGTGAAGCGGGTCGTCGACAACGCTCGCGGGCTCGAGGGCCTCAAGCGGCAGTGGGGTGTGCACGCCGCCGGCGTGATCATGTCCAGCGAGCCGCTGATCGACGTGATCCCGATCATGCGCCGCGAGCAGGACGGCGCGATCATCACCCAGTTCGACATGGGCGCCTGCGAGACGCTCGGCCTGCTCAAGATGGACTTCCTCGGCCTGCGCAACCTCACCGTCCTCGACGACTGCCTGCACAACATCGTCACCAACCGCGGCGAGACGGTCGAGCTGGAGACCCTCGGCCTCGACGACGTCAAGGCCTACGAGCTGCTCGCCCGCGGCGACACCCTCGGTGTCTTCCAGCTCGACGGCGGCCCGATGCGCTCGCTGCTGCGCTCGATGAAGCCGGACAACTTCGAGGACATCTCCGCGGTCCTGGCGCTGTACCGGCCCGGGCCGATGGGCGTCCAGGCGCACATCGAGTACGCCGACCGCAAGAACGGCCGCAAGCCGGTCGTCCCGATGCACCCCGAGCTGGAAGAGGCGCTGGCCGAGATCCTCGGCGACACGTACGGCCTGATCGTCTACCAGGAGCAGGTCATGGCCATCGCGCAGCAGCTCGCGGGCTACACCCTGGGCCAGGCCGACCTGCTGCGCCGCGCGATGGGCAAGAAGAAGAAGGAGATCCTCGACAAGGAGTACGTCCCGTTCTCGACCGGGATGCAGGAGCGGGGCTATTCCGAGGCGGCGATCAAGAAGCTGTGGGACACCCTGGTCCCGTTCTCCGACTACGCCTTCAACAAGGCCCACACGGCCGGGTACGGCCTCGTGTCGTACTGGACGGCTTACCTCAAGGCCAACTTCCCGGCCGAGTACATGGCCGCCCTGCTCACCTCGGTCAAGGACGACAAGGACAAGTCCGCCCTCTACCTCAACGAGTGCCGCCGGATGGGCATCAAGGTCCTGCCGCCCGACGTCAACGAGTCCGACTCGTACTACACCCCCCGGGGCACCGACATCCGCTTCGGCCTCTCCGCGATCCGCAACGTGGGCGAGAACGTCGTCGCCTCGGTCGCCGCGACCCGCTCCGCCAAGGGACGGTTCAGCGACTTCTACGACTTCCTGCGCAAGGTCGAGCCGGTCGCCTGCAACAAGAAGACCGTCGAGTCGCTCATCAAGGCCGGCGCGTTCGACTCCCTCGGCGACCCGCGGCGCGGCCTGCTCAACGTGCACGCCGACGCGATCGACTCGTTCATGTCGACCAAGCGCAACGAGGCGCACGGCCAGTTCGACCTCTTCGGGGGTGGCGACGAGACGCCCGGCGGAGACGAGGGGCTGGGCGTCACCCCGCCGATCCCGGTGGGGGAGTGGGAGAAGTCGGTCCTGCTGCAGTACGAGCGGGAGATGCTCGGGCTCTACGTCTCCGACCACCCGCTGTTCGGCGTCGAGCACCTGCTCAGCTCGGCCACCGACTGCAGCATCGCCTCCCTGACCGGCTCGGACGAGCGGGCCGACGGGTCGCAGGTGACGATCGGCGGCCTGGTCTCGGGGCTGCAGCGCAAGGTCACGAAGAAGGGCGACGTCTGGGCGATCGCGTCCATCGAGGACCTCGAGGGCGCGATCGAGACGATGTTCTTCCCGCAGACCTACCAGCTCTACGCGACGTCGCTGGCCGAGGACGCCGTGGTGGTCGTGCGCGGCCGGCTGGACCGCCGCGAGGACGTCCCCAAGCTGGTCGCCATGGAGCTGAGCCTGCCCGACCTCTCCGAAGGCCCCCGCGGCCCGGTGGTCATCTCGCTCCCGACCGTGCGCTGCACGCCCCCCGTGGTGGAGCGGCTCAAGGAGGTCCTGGCGACCCACCCCGGTGCCACCGAGGTGCACCTGCGGCTGCAGGCCGCCTCCCGCACGACGGTGCTCCGGATCGACGACGGGCTGCGGGTCAACCCGAGCCCGGCCCTGATGGGCGACCTCAAGGCCCTGCTCGGCCCCGCCTGCCTCACCTGAACCGACGGGCCCGCGGGGGTGCCGGTGCCGGGTCACCCGTTCGGTCCCACGCTGCGGGACGGATGGGACGGCATCCGCTGCCCCGCCCGCGGGGCGGCGGACGGTCGACCGGCCCGTCCGGACAAGATCGTCCTCCGTTCGGCTGACATCACCGTTTGCATCTGGTCGAGTTCGAAGAGTCATGGGATGGTCAAGAACAGCCATTACGAAAAGTAGTGGCTCCGACACTCCCAGTAGGCAATTAGGAGGGGACATGACGCGCGTTCAGATCTTTCGTCTGATGACGGCGCTGGGCAGCTTCGGCTCGCTGGTCGCCGTGGTCGGCGCCGGCACGAAGTGGGGCCACTGATGGACTCGATCTCGCAGCCGGGCCGGGAAGCCGCCCAGGCGGTCGTCCCCGGTCGCAAGTGGGGATGCTGACAGACCCGCAGGGCCTCGAGCCCGTGGCCGCACCCGCGGCCACGGGCTCGAGGCGTTCGCCGTACCTCTACCCGATGGTCGGCTTCATCCTGGTCTCCGGCCTGGCCTGCTTCGCCATGACCGTCTCCGTGCAGGCGGTGACCAGCTGGGCCGACGTCGGCCCGCAGTGCTACCTGCTGGCCCTGATGCTCTTCGTCGGAGAGCTGCGCGCCATCCCGGTCCCGCGCGGTGACGACACCACCGACCAGCTCACCGTCTCCTCCACGTTCGCGACCGCGCTGGTCCTCATCGGGCCGTTGAGCCTCGCGCTGCTCGTGCAGGCCGTCGCCGTCGCGCTGAGCGACCGGATCAGCGGCATGCCGCGCCAGGTCATGCTGTTCAACATCGGTCAGTACCTGCTGACGCTCTCCGCGACCCGCATCGTGTACTGCCTCGCGTCCGACCGTGAGATCTTCAGTCTCAGCACCTCGTTCGGCCCCGGCGACATCCCGGCCGCCCTGCTGGCGAGCGCGGTGTACTTCTGCGTGAACAACGGCCTGGTCGCCACGGTGGTCTCGCTGGAGGCAGGCATCCCGGTGCTCAAGGTCCTCGGGGAGGACGTCCGGTTCCAGCTGGCGACCTCGAGCATCCTGCTCGGGCTGGCGCCCGTCGCCGCGCACGTGGGCACCTTCTCGGTAGCGATGCTTCCGCTGCTCGTGCTGCCGATCCTCGGCGTCCACCGCAACGCCCAGATGTCGCTGCGCCGACAGCACGAGGCGATGCACGACGCCCTCACCGACCTGCCCAACCGCGAGCTGCTGCGGCGCCGGGCGCACAAGGCGATGACGCTGGTCGACGACGCCCACCCGGTGGCGGTCATGCTCATCGACCTGGACCACTTCAAGGAGATCAACGACACGATGGGTCACCACGTCGGTGACCTGGTGATCTGCGAGGTCGCCACCCGGCTGGAGAGCTTCGCCCGCGAGGGCCTGACGGTGGCCCGGCTCGGAGGAGACGAGTTCGCCGTCCTGCTCACCGACGTGGAGGGTCCCGTGAGCGCCGCCCTCGTGGCGAACGAGATGGCCACCCGCCTGCGGGAGCCGGTGGTCGTGGACAGCGTGCGGCTGGGGGTCCAGGCCAGCGTCGGTATCGCGCTGGCGCCCCAGGACGCCGACTCCTTCGAGACGCTGCTCAAGCGTGCCGACATCGCGTTGTACCGGGCGAAGTCCAACCGCGGGGACATCCAGAGCTACCGGCCCGAGATCGACGGCTACACCATCGAGCGGCTCTCGCTGCTCGGCGACCTGCACAGCGCGGTGGACAGCGACGAGTTCGTCCTGGCGTTCCAGCCGCAGATCTGTGCGCGGACCGGCGACGTGCTCTCGGTCGAGGCGCTCAGCCGCTGGCTGCACCCGAGGCACGGTCTGGTCAACCCGGACGTCTTCATCCCGCTGGCCGAGAACAGCGGCCTCATCAGCCGGCTCAGCCGGTGGGGCATCGAGGAGGCCGTCCGGACGCTGCGCACCTGGCAGGACCTCGGCCACGACCTGTCGATGGCCGTGAACGTGTCGGCCCGGCTGCTCACCGACCTCGACCTGCCGGACTTCGTGGCCGACGTGCTGGCGCGGCACGGCGTCAGCCCGACCCGGCTCACCGTCGAGGTCACCGAGAGCACGATCATGGCCGACCCCAAGCGGGCGCTGGAGGTGCTCGGCGCCATCCGCGCGACCGGCGTGAGCCTGGCGATCGACGACTACGGCACCGGCTACTCGTCGCTGTCGTACCTGCGGCGCATCGAGGCCGACGAGCTGAAGATCGACAAGTCCTTCGTCCTGCAGATGGGCCTGGACGACAACAGCGCGATCATCGTGCGCTCGACGATCGAGCTCGGGCACAGCCTCGGTCTGACGGTGACCGCGGAAGGTGTCGAGGACCGCGCGACCGACGAGACGCTGCAGAGGTTGGGCTGCGACCGGGTGCAGGGCTTCTTCCACTCCCGGCCGCTCTCCGCGGCGGCGATGGAGGCCTGGCTCAACGAGCGCCGCCGCGCGGCGACGACCCTGGAGTCCGAGCTGAGGCTGCTCTCGTGATCATCCCGGTGATGGGCCTGCTCGCCCTGCTCTCCCCGGTGCTCGCCGGAGGGTCGTTGCGGCGGCTGGGCGACGTGCGGTTCCGGCACACCTGGATCGTCCTCGCGGCGCTCGCTGCCCAGGTCGTGGCCATCGAGGTGGTCCCGGGTGCGGACCGCGCGCTGCTCTCCGGCGTGCACCTGGCCACCTACGTCGTGGCCGGCCTGTTCGTCGCGCTCAACCGGCACGTCCCGGGGCTGCTCCTCGTCGCCGCCGGTGCCGCCTGCAACGGCGTCACCATCGCCCTGAACGGCGGCACCCTGCCGGCGTCGCGGACGGCCCTGGAGACCGCCGGGATCCACCTGCCGCCCGGTGAGTTCGTCAACTCCGGCGTGCTCGCCGACCCGCGCCTGGGGTTCCTGGGCGACGTCTTCGCCATCCCGGCCGGCGTCCCGCTGGCCAACGTGTTCTCCGTCGGGGACGTGCTCATCGTCCTCGGCGTCGGGTGGGGCGCCCACCGCGTCTGCCGCTCGCGGCTGGTCCCCGCCTGGGAGCCGCCCGCCGCCCCTGCCGAACCGGTCCCCGCGCCGGTCTGACCTCAAGCACCGCCGGTGGTCGCGCCGATACCCTCGGGAGGCGCCGGCTCCGCCGTCGCACCAGCCCCCTGGGAGCCCCACCGTGAGCATCGAGACGCCGAACGACCCGGCCCAGCCGGCGTGGGGCAGCGCGGCCCCCGACGTCCTCGCAGCCCGGCCCGACGAGTCCGGACGCCGGACGCCCTGGCCGCTCGTGGGTGGCGTCGCGGTGCTGGTCCTCGCCCTGCTCGGTGGCGTCACGTACGCCGTCGGCGCGCTCTCCGGCGGGGGGCAGCAGCCGGCCGACGTCCTTCCCGCAGGGGCGCTCGCCGTGGTGTCGGTGGACCTCGACCCGGCGGCGACGCAGAAGCTCGACGCCTTCCGCTTCCTGCGCAAGTTCCCGACCCTCCGCAAGCGGGTGCCCCTGGACGGCGACCTGCGCGAGGTGCTGTTCGACGCCGTCGCCGACGAGGTCGGCTGGAGCGACGTCGACTTCGACGCCGAGGTCTCGCCGTGGCTCGGCAAGCGGGTCGCCTTCGCCGCGTACCCGGGGGACGACGCCGCCGGGCCGGATGCCGAGCCGACGGTGGTCGTCGCGCTCCAGGTCACCGACCAGGCCGCCGCCGACACCGGACTGCGCCGGCTCGCGACCGTGGCCCGTGTTGGCGCCGCCGACGCGCCGGTCGGGTGGTCCTTCGCCGGCGACTACGCCCTGCTCGCCGAGGACGCCGAAGCGGCCGATGCGGTCGCCGCACGAGCTGCCGAACGCCCCCTCGCCGAGGACGAGCACTACGCCGCCGACGTCGCCGCACTGGACTCGGGGGTCGCCCTGGCCTGGTTCGACCTGGCCCGCGCGGGTGAGGCGATGGGTGGCCTCGGCCTCGTGCCCGGCGTCGCCGGAGCCGGCCTCGGCACCGGTCGGACCACCCTCGTCGCGCGCTTCGACGGACCGGACGTCTTCGAGCTGGTCGGGCGGGCGAGCGACGTCGAGGACGCGGGCTGGGCCGAGCACGGTGTGCGGGGGATGGCCGAGCTGCCCGAGACCACGGCCGCCGCGGCGGGACTGGCCGACGGTGAGCTGCTCGCCCCGACGATGTGGGAGGGCCTCGGGCCGTTCCTCGGCGGCGGCGAGAGCCTCCGGTCCGAGCTCGGCCTGTCGCTGCCCGACGACCTCGCCACCCTGCTCGGCGACAACCTCCTGCTGGCCGTCGACTCCGCCTCAGGGGGCCAGGTCGACGTCGGGGCCCGCATCACCACCGACGTGGACGAGGCCCAGCGGCTCCTGGACCGGCTGGCTGCGGCGTCCGGCCCGGCCGGCCGGCAGCTCGGCGCCCTCGGCCTCGTCCGCCGCCAGGTCGGCGGCGACCTGGTGCTCGCCACCTCCGACGCGCAGGCCGACCGGATGGCAGCCGGCGGGTCGCTGGGCGAGGTCGACGGCTTCCGCAGGGCGCTTCCGGACCTCGACGACGCCGACGCCGCGCTCTGGGTGGCCCCGGCGGCGGTCTGGGGGATCTTCGGCCTCGGCGAGGTCGACCCCGACCTCGAGCCGATCGACGGCATCGGGGTGACCGTCAGCGGCGACGCTGCGGACGCGGCAGCCTTCCGGGTACGGCTGGTGGCGCACTGAGTCCGCGCGAGGCCGTCGGAGAGCTGCGGGTCGCCGCAGCGGTCGTGGCGGCCTCGGCCGTCGCCGGCGTGCCCTTCGGCATCGTGTGGTGGTGGCTGGCCCCGCTGAGCCCCGTCGAGAAGCGCGCCGACGGCGTCTACCGCGCCGGGGGCGAGGCCGACGAGGCGGCGGTCGCGGCCGACGGCTGGTTCGCCGTGCTGGCGCTGGGCGTCGGCATCGCGGTGGCACTGGTCGTCTACCTGCGCACCCGGCCGGGCCGGGTCGGGCCGCTGCTGTCCCTCGTGACGGGCGGGCTGCTCGGCTCGCTCGTGGCCTGGCAGGTGGGGCACCTGCTCGGGCCCGAGGCTCTCGAGGCGACCGCGCGCGGGCTCGAGGTCGGCGCGCGCTTCTCGGCACCGCTCGACCTCTCGGCGTACGCCGTCCTGCTCGGCTGGCCGATCGGCGCGGTCATCACCTACTTCGCGGTGTCGGCCGGGGCGGACGCGGGGGAGCACGCCGAGGACCACGACGCCGAGGACCACGACATCGAGGACCACGACGCCGAGGACCACGACATCGAGGACCCCGACGGCGGCGCGACCGGCGAGGTCAGGCCCGGCGCAGGGGAGCCGTCCGCGCCGCACTGACCCGCAGCAGGTCCGCGGGTGCCAGGCGCACCTGCAGGCCGCGGCGACCGGCCGAGACGTAGACGGCGGCGAGGTCGAGCACCGACGCGTCGACCACCGTGACCAGCCGGCTGCGCTGACCCAGCGGGCTGATCCCACCGAGCACGTAGCCGGTGGCGCGCTCGGCGTCCGCCGGCTCCGCCATCGCGGCGCGCTTGCCTCCGACCGCGGCTGCGAGCGCCTTGAGGTCCAGGCTCCCGCCCACCGGCACCACTGCCGTGACCAGTGCCGCGTCCACCCGTGCGATCAACGTCTTGAACACCTCGTGGGGGGACAGGCCCAGGGCGTCCGCGGCCTCGCCGCCGTAGGACGCGGCGCCCGCGACGTGCTCGTACGGGTGCAGGGTGAACTCCACGCCGGCCCTGCCCAGCGCGAGGGTGGCCGGCGTGCCACCGGCCGATGACCGCCGGCTCAGTTCGGGCTCGCCGGGGCGCGGGTGAGCTCGACGGCGGGCAGCGACGGCAGCATCCCCAGCAGCGCCGTTTCCCGGCGCAGCAGCGCCAGCTCCCGGGCCAGCCGGGTCGCGGTGTCCTCGGCCTCGAGCAGCCGCTGCTTCTCGGCCAGGTCGAGCACCGTGCCGGCGGCGACGAGGTAGGACAGCGCGCGGGCGTCGTCGGGCACCTCCTCGTCCGTGCTGCCCAGGGCGTCCCGGTAGCCCTGCCAGGCGCGCGCGACCGCCACCGCCAGCTCGTCCGCCCCGGTGCCGTCGCGGTCGTCGAGCAGCGTGACCTCGCCCTGGAGGTACTGCTTCCCGTCGTCGAGGGAGTCCAGCCGGAAGCGTTGCGTCCCGGTCGTGACCACGTCGAACCGGCCGTCGGCGTACGGCTCCACCCGCCTCAACCGGGCGACGCAGCCGACGGCGTGCAGGGCGCGGACACCGTCGACGCCCACCTCGTGCCCCTCGCGGATCGCGACGACGCCGAAGGCGCGCTCCTCGTGGGCCGTCGCGAGCAGGTCGGCGACCAGCTGCCGGTAGCGCTCCTCGAAGACGTGCAGGGGGAGCAGCACGCCGGGGAACAGCACGGTGCCGAGGGGGAACAGCGGCAGCCGGCTCACGGCTCGGAGCCTATGCGGAGCGGGTGGGGTGTGCCTGGCCGTCGAGGTGCCGGAGGTAGCCGGGTCGGGACCGCAGGCTGGAACGCCGGGAGGGTGTGCGGGCACCGGTTCGTAGACTCGGGGCCGTGACGACAGTGATCACCCGGGTCGACCTGCGCGGTGCGGCGGCAGGGGCTGGCTACCGCGACGTGCTCCCCCGTGCCTCGCTCGACGTCGAGGTGGCGCTCGACGTGGTCCGACCGATCTGTGAGGACGTCCGGCGGCGCGGGGCGGCCGCCGTGCGCGAGTGGACCCGGCGGCTCGACGGGGTCGACCTCGAGTCGACCCGGGTGCCCGCCGACGCCCTCGCGGCGGCGCTGGACGCCCTGGACCCCGCGGTGCGCGCCGCCCTCGAGGAGGCCGCCCGGCGGGCCCGGCGGGTGCACGAGGCCCAGCGCCGTGAGGACGCCGTCGTCGAGGTGGCCCCGGGGGGCAGCGTCACCGAGCGCTGGGTCCCGGTCCGCCGGGTCGGGCTGTACGTCCCCGGCGGGCTGGTGGCCTACCCCTCGTCGGTCGTCATGGACGTCGTGCCCGCGCAGGTGGCGGGGGTCCGGTCGATGGCCGTCGCGAGCCCGCCGCAGAAGGACAACGACGGACTGCCGCACCCGGTGGTGCTCGCGGCCTGCGCCCTGCTCGGCATCGACGAGGTGCACGCCGTCGGCGGTGCGCAGGCGGTCGCGATGTTCGCCCACGGCACCGACGACTGCCGGCCCACCGACCTCGTCATGGGTCCGGGCAACGTCTACGTGGCCTCGGCCAAGCGGCTGCTGCGCGGCGTCGTCGGCATCGACTCCGAGGCCGGGCCGACCGAGATCGCCGTCCTCGCCGACGACACCGCCGACCCGCGCTTCGTCGCGGCCGACCTGGTGGCCCAGGCCGAGCACGACGCCAACGCGTCCTGCCTGCTCGTCACGACGGACGAGGCGCTGCTGGACAAGGTCGACGCCGAGCTGGCCGTGCAGGTGCCTGCGACCCGGCACCGTGAGCGGGTCGAGGCCGCGCTCGGGTCGCAGTCGGCGTACGTCCTCGTGGACGACCTCGAGCAGGGCCTCGCCGTCGTCGACGAGTGGGCGGCCGAGCACCTCGAGGTCGTCACCCGCGACGCGCGGCAGTGGGCCGACCGGGTCACCAACGCCGGTGCGGTCTTCGTCGGCCCCTTCTCGCCGGTGTCGCTCGGCGACTACCTCGCGGGCTCCAACCACGTCCTGCCGACCGGTGGTACGGCACGGCACACCGGCGGGCTGTCGGTGCAGTCGTTCCTGCGCTGCGTGCACGTCGTGGAGTACGACCGGGCCGCGCTCGCCGAGGTGGCGCCGCACGTCGACGCGCTCGGTGGAGCAGAGGACCTCGTCGCGCACGTCGATGCGGTGCGCGCCCGCGTGCCGCGGTAGGTGCCGATGGCCACGGACGAGATCGACCGCCTGCTGCGGGCCGACCTGCGGGGGCGCACCCCGTACGGCGCCCCGCAGCTCGACGTGCCGGTGCGCCTGAACACCAACGAGAACCCGCACCCGCCCTCGGCCGGTCTGGTGGCCGACCTGGCCGCCGCGGTGGCCGAGTCCGCCAAGCAGATGAACCGCTACCCCGACCGGGACGCCGACGCGCTGCGTGCGGACCTCGGCGAGTACCTCACCCGGTCGACCGGCGAGTCCGTCCCAACGGAGATGGTGTGGGCGGCCAACGGCTCCAACGAGGTCCTCCAGCAGCTGCTGCAGGCGTTCGGCGGGCCGGGGCGCACGGCGCTGGGCTTCGACCCGACGTACTCGATGCACCAGCTGATCGCCCAGGGCACCGGCACCGGGTGGCTCCCGGTCCCGCGGCTGCCCGGCTTCCGTCTCGAGCCGCAGCAGGCGGCGCTGGTCGTGCGCGAGCACGCCCCCGACGTCGTCTTCCTCTGCTCGCCGAACAACCCGACCGGCACCGCGGTCGACCTCGACGTCGTCGAGGCGGTGTACGACGCCGCGCCCGGGCTGGTCGTCGTCGACGAGGCGTACGCCGAGTTCTCCACCCGCCCCTCGGCCGTGCGGCTGCTGCCCGGCCGACCGCGGCTCGTGGTGACCCGGACGATGTCGAAGGCGTTCGCCTTCGCCGCCGCCCGGCTCGGCTACCTGGCCGGCGACCCCCTCGTCGTGCAGGCGCTGCAGCTGGTGCGGCTGCCGTACCACCTGTCGGTGCTCACCCAGGCGGCCGCCCGCGCGGCGCTGGCCCGGGCCGACGAGCTGCTGGCCTCGGTGGCCGCCGTGGTCGAGCAGCGTGACCGGCTGCTGCTCGAGATCCCCGCGCTCGGGCTGGAGGTCGTCGAGTCGGACGCGAACTTCGTCCTCTTCGGCGAGTTCGGCGACCAGGCCGCGACCTGGCAGGGCCTGCTGGACCGGGGTGTGCTCGTGCGCGACGTCGGGCTGCCCGGGTGGCTGCGGGTCACCGCGGGGACCGAGGCCGAGACGACGGCCTTCCTCGACGCCCTGCGCGACGGCCTGGCCACTGCCGCCCCAGACCGCGCCGCCCCAGACGGCGTTGATCACGTGGACGTGGTCAACTGACCCCGACAGTGGCGTACTAGCCACAGGTGGCATGTGTTGACCACGTGGACGTGATCAACGCGAGGACGATGGACGTGAGGGTGGAGCCGACGGTGAGCAGGTACGCGAAGGTCGAGCGGGCGACCAAGGAGTCGCAGGTGCTCGTCGAGCTCGAGCTCGACGGGACGGGGCGCGCGGAGGTCGAGACGGGCGTGCCCTTCTTCGACCACATGGTCAACCAGCTCGGCAAGCACGGCGGCTTCGACCTCGTGGTCCGCACCGTCGGTGACCTCGAGGTCGACGCCCACCACACGGTCGAGGACACCTCGATCGCGCTCGGCCAGGCGCTGCGCGAGGCGCTCGGCGACAAGGCGGGCATCCGTCGCTTCGGGGACGCGCTGGTGCCCCTCGACGAGACCCTGGTCCAGGCGGCCGTCGACCTCTCCGGCCGTCCCTACGTCGTGCACACCGAGCCCGAGATCGTCGAGCTCATCGGCAGCTACGACACCACGCTCACCCGCCACATCTGGGAGTCGTTCACCGCCTCCGCGCAGGTGTGCCTCCACGTCCGGGTGCTCGCCGGACGCAACGCGCACCACGTGGTCGAGGCGCAGTTCAAGGCGGTGGCCCGGGCGCTGCGCGACGCGGTCGCGCTGGACCCGCGGGTCGCGGGTGTCCCGTCCACCAAGGGCAGCCTCTGACGCCCACGCCCACACCTGTCGTCTCCGCCGACGTGACACCTGTCGTCTCCGCCGACGTGACACCTGTCGTCTCCGCCGACGGACACCGCCCGCGCGGCTACTTCCTCAGCGTCGACGGCGTCGCGCAGTCCCACGTCGACCTCGACGACCCCACCCACCTCGAGTTCGAGTACATGCGCTGGCTCGGCCACCTCGTCGACGAGCTGGCACCGGCAGGGGAGCCGCTGCGCGCCGTCCACCTCGGCGCGGGCGCGCTGACCCTGGCGCGGTACGTCGCCACGACGCGCCCCGGGTCCCGGCAGCGGGCCGTCGACGCCGACGAGTCGCTGGCAGCCGCCGTACGTGAGCACCTGCCGTTGCCGCGAGGCGTCCGGGTGCCCGTCCAGGTCGCCGACGCGCGGGAGGCCGTCGACCGGATGCGACCCGGCTCGGCGGACCTGGTGGTCGTCGACGTGTTCGCCGGTGCGCGCACCCCGGCGCACCTGACCTCGGTGGAGATGGTCCGCCTCGTCCGGCGCCTGCTGTCGGAGGAAGGTGTGGTCGCCGTCAACGTCGCGGACGGTCCCGCCCAGCGCGGGACCGGTGGCGGCCGCGGCCTGGCCCATGCCCGCCGCCAGGTGGCGACGTACGGCAGCGTGTTCGACGAGCTCGCCGTGGTCGCCGAGCCCGGGGTGTGGCGGGGCCGCCGGTTCGGCAACCTCGTGCTCCTGGCGTCCGGACGTCGGCTGCCCGTCGCCCGGCTGGTCCGCCGCTGCGCGGGCGACCCGCTGCCGGCCCGCGTCCTCGGCCCGGAGGAGGCACGTCGCTTCGCCACGGGGGTGGCGCCTGTCACCGACGACGACGCCACCGAGTCGCCGCCCCTGCCCCGCGAGATCTTCGAGCCGCTCTGATCCCTGCCGGCTCTCACACCCCGGTCGCCGTCGGTCGGCCACCGGCCGCTCCCGTAGCCTCGACGTCGTGTCTGCTCCGCGTGTCGTCGTGCTCGACCACGGCTCGGGCAACCTGCGCTCGGCGGAGCGTGCACTGGCCCGGGTCGGCGCCGACGTGCTCGTCACGGGGGACGCGCAGGCGGCCGCCGAGTGCGACGGGCTGGTGGTGCCCGGGGTCGGGGCCTTCGCGGCCTGCATGTCAGGCCTGCGCGACTGCCGAGCGCCGGAGACCGTCGGTCGACGGCTCGCCGGTGGGCGGCCGGTCCTGGGGATCTGCGTCGGCATGCAGGTCCTGTTCGACTCCGGCGACGAGCACGGCACCGTGACGCAGGGCTTCGGCGAGTGGCCCGGCAGGGTCGAGCGGCTGCACGCGCCGGTGCTCCCGCACATGGGCTGGAACACCGTCACGGTGCCGCCGGGGTCGACCCTGTTCGCCGGGCTCGAGGACGAGCGCTTCTACTTCGTGCACTCCTACGGGGTCCGTCGCTGGGAGCTGGAGCCGTCCCCGCACCTGGCCGCACCCCTGGTCACCTGGAGCGAGCACGGCGAGCCGTTCGTCGCAGCGGTGGAGAACGGGGTCCTGTCCGCGACGCAGTTCCACCCGGAGAAGTCCGGGGACGCGGGCGCCGCCCTGCTGGAGCGCTGGGTGGCGAGCCTGTGAGCCAGGAGCGCGCCCGGCGGCGCGAGGAGCGTGAGCGGGCGGCGGCCGCGGCCCGGGCGGAGCGGGAGCGCCGGGACGCGAAGGCGGCCCGCCGCCGCGAAACCGCCGCCGCCCTGCGCGCGCGCCTGCCACGGCGCACCCGGTGGCGGGGCCAGCAGGGCCTGCTGGCCCGGCGCCGCCGCACCGAGAACGCCGTCATCGCGATCCTGTGGCTCGCGGTCGAGGGGGTGGTGTGGCTGCTCACCCCCGATCCCTGGCTGCGCGGTGCGGCCGTGCTCCTCGGCCTGCTGTCGTTGCCCGTGCTCGTGACCCTCACCCTGGACCGGAGGTCCCGCGGATGACCGCCTCGCCCCCCAGCCGCCTCGAGCTGCTGCCCGCCGTCGACGTGGCCGACGGCCAGGCCGTCCGGCTCGTGCAGGGTGCCGCCGGCACGGAGACGTCGTACGGCGAACCGCTGGCGGCCGCGCTCGCCTGGCAGGAGGCCGGCGCCGAGTGGGTCCACCTGGTCGACCTCGACGCCGCGTTCGGCCGGGGGTCGAACCGCGAGCTGCTCGCGGAGGTCGTCGGACGGCTGGACGTCGCGGTCGAGATGAGCGGGGGGATCCGCGACGACGAGTCGCTGGCGGCGGCCCTCGCCACCGGCTGCGCGCGGGTCAACGTCGGCACCGCCGCGCTCGAGGACCCCGAGTGGTGCGCGTCGGCGATCGCCCGGTACGGCGACCGGGTGGCCGTCGGTCTCGACGTCCGCGGCACGACGCTGGCCGCCCGTGGCTGGACCCAGGAGGGCGGTGAGCTGTTCGAGGTCCTGGCCCGTCTGGACCGCGACGGCTGCGCCCGGTACGTGGTCACCGACGTGGGCCGCGACGGCACCATGACCGGACCGAACCTGGACCTCCTCAGGTCGGTCTGCGCCGCCACGGACCGGCCGGTGGTCGCCAGCGGCGGAGTCTCCTCCCTCGCCGACCTGCGGGCCATCGCCACCCTGGTGCCCGACGGGGTCGAGGGCGCGATCGTCGGCAAGGCGCTCTACGCCGGCGCGTTCACGCTCGAGGAGGCGCTCGCCGAGGTGTCACCGGTGACCCGGACATGACCCGCAGGCTGTCCAGCGGCGCACCGTGGGAGTCGGTGGTCGGCTACTCACGCGCCGTCGCCGCGGGCGACCACGTCTTCGTCACCGGGTGCACCTCGATCGTCGACGGCGAGGTCGTGCACGAGGGTGACCCGTTCGCCCAGACCCAGCAGGCGATCCGCAACATCGCCTGGGCGCTGGAGCAGCTCGACGCCTCCCTGGCCGACGTCGTGCGCACCCGCATCTACGTCACCGACATCTCCCGCTGGGAGGAGTACGGGCGGGCCCACGGCGAGGCGTTCGGCGCCGTCCTGCCGGCGACGACGATGGTCCAGGTCGTCGCGTTGATCGACCCGCGGATGCTCGTCGAGGTCGAGGCCGTGGCGTTCAAACGAGGGTCGAGCTGGTGACGGTCGCGGTCCGGGTGATCCCCTGCCTGGACGTCGACGCCGGCCGGGTCGTGAAGGGCGTCAACTTCACCGACCTGCGCGACGCGGGTGACCCGGTGGAGATGGCGACGGTGTACGACGCCGAGGGCGCCGACGAGCTCACCTTCCTCGACATCACCGCATCCAGTGACGCCCGTGAGACGACGTACGACGTGGTCCGGCGGACGGCGGAGCAGGTCTTCATCCCGCTGACGGTGGGCGGGGGAGTCCGCGTCGTCGAGGACGTCGACCTCCTGCTGCGCGCAGGCGCGGACAAGGTGGCGGTGAACACCGGCGCGATCCACCGGCCCGACCTGGTGGGCGAGATCGCCCGCCGGTTCGGGTCGCAGGTTCTGGTGCTCTCGGTAGACGCCCGCCGCGCCCCCGACCAGCCGAGCGGCTTCGAGGTGACCACCCACGGCGGGCGCCGCTCGGCCGGCCTCGACGCTGTCGAGTGGGCGGCGCGCGGCGCCCGCCTCGGTGCGGGCGAGATCCTGCTCAACTCGATGGATGCCGACGGGACCCGGGCAGGGTTCGACCTGGAGCTCATCGCCGCGGTCCGCGCGGTGGTCGACGTGCCGCTGATCGCCTCCGGCGGTGCCGGTGCGGTCGACGACTTCCCCCCGGCGGTCGCGGCGGGTGCGGACGCGGTGCTGGCGGCCAGCGTGCTGCACTTCGGCCAGCTCACGGTGCACGACGTGAAGGACGGCCTCCGCGCCGCCGGGGTCACGGTCCGTTGACGGGCGGGTTCCCGGTTCTTGGGGAGTGACGGGCTTCCCGAGCGGGACTACCGTCGGAGCATGACTACCTCGCGGCTGCTGTGCCTGGTGATCGGGCACCGCTACGACGTGCGGCGCTACCCGGGCAGCCCGGACGGGACCTACCTGTGGTGCCGGCGCTGCCACCACGAGCGGGACGACGGCGGGACCGACGTACGGCTGGGTGTCGGGCGCGCTCCGCGCTGACCTGCCCCGCTGATGGCCGTACGGCCGGTCAGACCCCGAGCGACTGGGCTGCGAGCGCCGCGACGGACTCCGGATCGCCCCCGACGTCGACCCGCGCGTGCTCGCGGCGGCCGAAGAGGTACAGCAGGACCTCCATCGGGTCGCCGGTGAGCGTGACCGTCCCCTCCCCGGAGCCGTTCTCGATCGGGTGTGCGCGCGGCTTGTCGGCGCGCCGTAGGACGACCCGTGCGTCCAGGCCGCGCAGCGCGAGCGGCGCCCGGGTCGTCACCGCCTTCCACAGCGCGTCCTGCACCCGGACCGGGAGGTCACGCGGCTGCCACGTCGGCTGGGCCCGGCGGACGTCCTCGTGGTGGACGGCGTACTCGGTCGTGTTGAGCAGCTTGTCGACGCCGGGGAGGGAGAAGGGCGACAGCCGGCCGGGGCCGGTGCGCACCAGCTCGACCAGGTCGGCGTAGGGACGTTCCGCGTAGGAGGCCTGCACCTGGTCGGTCCATCCCGAGAGGGCCTTCACCGCCACCCCGGGGGTCGCGTCCGGCCGGCGCTCGCGGACCACGAGGTGGGCGGCGAGGTCACGGGTGGTCCAGTCGCCGCACAGGGTCGGCGCGTCGGGACCGAGGTCGCCGAGCAGCTCGGACAGGGCGAGGCGTTCGGTGCGGGCGAGGGACGTCACCGCCTGATCGTAGGCTGGCCCGGTGACGGGCCGGGACGACACCTTGCGCCGCGGATTCGGCCTGCTCGGCCGCGCCGTGCGGCACGAGCCGTACATCTTCGCGGTGGCGGTCGGGGGCAGCGCCGTCTACGGCGTCATGACCGTCGGGGCGGCGTGGGTCCTGGGGCGGGTGACCGACGAGGTGGTGGCGCCGGCCTTCCGGCGCGGGGAGTCGACGGCGGGGGCGCTGGCCGCTGCGGGCCTGGCCATCGTCGCGGTCGCGCTGGTGAAGTCGGCGGGCATCGTCGCAAGACGGCTGGGTGCCGGGATCATGCAGTACCGGCTGCAGGCGCGGTACCGGCGGGACGTCACCCGGCAGTACCTGCACCTGCCGCTGTCCTGGCACCAGCGCCACCCCACCGGGCAGCTGCTGTCCAACGCGAACGCCGACGTCGAGGCCATGTGGTTCTCGATCGCGCCGATGCCGATGGCCGTCGGGGTGCTGGTGATGCTCGCGGTGGCGGCGGTGGCCCTGGTGCTCACCGACCCGGTGCTGTCCCTGGTGGGCTTCACGATCTTCCCGGCCATCTTCGTGCTCAACGTCCTCTACCAGCGCCGGCTCTCGCCCCTCGCCACCCGGGCCCAGCAGCTGCGCGCCGAGGTGAGCGGGGTCGCGCACGAGTCGTTCGACGGCGCACTCGTCGTCAAGACGCTCGGCCGCGAGCCGGAGGAGACCGCGCGGTTCGCCGCTGCCGCCGACGAGCTCCGGGAGGCGCAGGTGCAGGTCGGCCGGGTGCGCGGCCTGTTCGACCCGGTGCTGGAGGCGCTGCCGAACCTCGGCGTCCTCGCCGTGCTCCTGGTCGGCACGATGCGGATCCAGAGCGGCGCGATAGACGCGGGCGACCTGGTGCAGGTCGCCTACCTGTTCACCCTGCTGGCGTTCCCGGTGCGCGCGATCGGCTGGGTGCTCGGCGAGCTGCCGCGCTCCGTGGTCGGTTGGGACCGGGTCCGCCAGGTGCTCGAGGCCCGCGGCGGGCTCGCCTACGGGGCCATCGAGGTCGCCGACGTCGGCGCGCCGGCCAGCCTGGACGTGCAGGGAGTGCAGTTCGGCTACGACGACGCCCCCGTCCTGCACGACGTGTCGTTCACCGTGGCGGCCGGGCGCACCGTCGCTGTCGTCGGGCCGACCGGGTCCGGCAAGTCGACCCTGACCGCGTTGCTCGTCCGGCTCGTCGACCCCGCGAGCGGCGAGGTCGTCCTCGACGGGGTCGACCTGCGCGCGGTGGTGCGGGGCGGCGTCGCAGGGGCGGCGGCAGTGGTCCCGCAGCAGACCTTCCTGTTCGACGACACCGTCCGGGGCAACGTCACGCTGGGACGCGACCTGCCGGACTCCGCCGTGCGCGCGGCCCTCGAGGTCGCCCAGGCCGACCGCTTCGTCGACGCGCTGCCGGGAGGGCTGGACACCCGCATCGGCGAGCGCGGGATGTCCCTGTCGGGCGGGCAGCGGCAGCGGCTGGCGCTCGCCCGGGCCCTGGTGCGCTCACCGCGCCTGCTCGTCCTGGACGACGCCACGTCCTCGGTGGACGCCCGTGTCGAGGCGGCCATCCTCGCCGGCCTGCGGTCGTCCAGGTCGTCGTCCGGGGAGCCGCCGACAGTGGTCGTCGTGGCGTACCGCAAGGCGACGATCGCGCTGGCCGACGAGGTGGTCTACGTCGAGCACGGCCGGGTGATCGACCGGGGGACACACCTCGAGCTGCTGGACCGGTGCGTCGGGTACCGGCAGCTCATCACGGCCTACGAGCGGGAGGACGCCGAGCGGGCCTCCCTCGCCGCCGACGCCGCCGTGCCCTGATCCGGGCTGTGGACGAGCACTGACGGCGCCTCGGGCAGCGTGGTTATGCTTCCGGGCCATGCGAGGCCGCACGGGGAGGTCGCTGCCCGCGGCTCTGGCTGGGCTGCTCGGGGCGGTGCTGATCGTCGGGTGCTCCGGTGACGAGCCCGAGGCCGGTCGACTGACGCCCACGCCGACCAGCTCCAGCCCCACCAGCATCGACCCCTCGCCGACCCCCACCACCCCCGAGCAGCAAGTCGAAGCCGCGGTCCGGACCTACTACGCCGAACTCACCCGCGCCGCCCAGACCGAGGACATCAGCAGGACTTCGACGACTAGTGACCTCGGGGCTGCCCCTGTTAACGGTCACCGAGGTATGTCGAACGAGAAGCCAGCGCAGGGAGGTGAGTCTCGCTGACGCCGCTTTGTCGAGTGACATCGATTACGCGTTGCGCGAAGTCACGGGACGACACTGCGCCCGCCGAAGTCACCGCGAGATGCTCGCCTACGACGTGTCTAGGCGCGGACGGCGATGTCATCGACGACACTCCTGCCGGCGGCGAGGACATATCCGATCTTTCGCTTGTGCGACAGGACGGACGGATCATGGATCATCGGCAACGAGTTCGATCTTGGAGGACCTGAGCATCGTCGACTGCTTGCGATTGGTCGGACTGCTCGCCGTCGCTCGTTGCGTTGCGGTGGCGGAGCACGGCTGTGCGCTCGGCGACGGGCGGCGACAACCATATGCCCCGCGCCACGATGCACCAACGTCGAGTGCGGATCAGGAGCAAGGGCGGGTGCAGACCGAGGCGGTGTTGTGGCCGCATACGGACAAGGACAGCCCGCTCGGTCAGGCGTCGGCGGACAACGCCGACTGCACGGACTGCGAGTGGAGCCTGGCGCCGATGTGCATGCACAACGGCCCGGGCGACGACGCCCTGTGCCTCAACGCGGTCTCGACCTGCCCGCCGCCGGCGATCCTCTACCGCGTCTACCTGCGGCACGGGAACGGACCCTGGGAGACCGTCGGCCAGATCTGCCTCGGTCCTGGCGAGGGCCCCGTCCCCGCGGGTGCCGTGGGGGACAAGGTGCGTGACGTCGTGCTCACCTACCTCCCCGACGCCTCACCCTCGTTCCAGCCACCCCAGGGCGGGGTCGTGAACCTCCCGACGATCTTCGCCGCCAACGAGCCCGAGTCCCTCACGACCGAGCCCTTCGGGGTGCTCGGGTTCACCGTGGTGGTCAGCGCGACCGCGCACTGGGACTGGACGTTCGACCAGGGAGTGCAGAAGGAGTTCGCCGTGCCCGGTGGTGCCTACCCCAACGACGACGTCAGCTGGACCTACGCCAGCTCCGGTGATCGCGCGGTCAGCGTCACCACGACGTGGGACGCCACGTTCACGATCGACGGCCTCGGCCCGTACGCCGTCCCCGGGCCGGCCATCACCAAGACCGTCGGCCCGATCGCCGTGCCGGTGCGCGCCGCGGACAGCGAGCTCGTCGGCGGCTGACCGAGGCTCTTCAGCTGCGGACGAAGCCCTCGCCGACCGCGGCGGCGAGCTCACGGTAGGCGTCGACGGTGTCCTCGTGCAGCTCGTCCAGGTCGAGCACGCCGCCGGCCTCGAGGTGCGGGTCGTACGGGATGGTGACCACGGCCCGGCAGCGCGCCGCGAAGTGGTCCTCGAGCTGCATGACGTCGACGATGCCCCCGCCCGGTCGCACCGACGAGATGACCACGACCGCCTGCTGCGCGATGTCCTGCATGCCGTGCGCCTCGAGCCAGTCGAGCGTCGCGCTCGCGCTGCGGGCACCGTCGAGGCTGGCCGACGAGACGACGACGAGCGACGAGGCCAGGCCCAGCACGCCGCGCATCGCGTCGTGCAGGAGGCCGGTGCCGCAGTCGGTGAGGATGAGGTTGTAGAACCGCTCGAGGGTGTCGACCGCGTCGCGGTAGTCCTCCTCGCTCAGCGCGGACGACGCACCCGGGTCGGCGTCCGAGGCGAGCACCTCGAGCCGGGTGGACGACTGGGACGTGAAGGCCCGGACGTCGCCGTAGCGCGTGACCCGGTCGCGCGCCTCGAGCAGGTGGCGCACCGTCGCGCCCGACTCGCGCGGCACCCGCTCGATCAGCGTGCCGCGGTCCGGGTTGGCGTCGACCGCGATGACGCGGTCACCGCGCAGGTTCGCGAACATCGCGCCGAGCGCGGCCGTGGTCGTGGTCTTGCCGACCCCGCCCTTGAGGCTGATGACGGCGACCCGGTGGCAGCCGACGACGGGTGTGCGGGCGCGCGACACGAGGTCGTCGCGGCGGCGGTCGGTGGCCGACGGCCCGAGGTTCACGCGTCCGCCGGACAGGTGCAGCACCGACTTGCGCCAGCCGCTCTGCGGCCGGGCCTTGCGGGTCCGCAGGACCGTCGCAGCCGTCAGTGTCTCGGCCTGGTTGCGGCCGGTGCCCTGCGGGACCGGCGGGATGTCGAACGTGGGGGACACGTGGGCCTTGCGCACCAGCGGCGCCGGCCGCTCCGGGGCCGGGGCCGCCGGCTCGGGCGCCGGCATGGGCGACACGGTGAGGTCCGGCGCCGAGCCCTCGGCGGCCGACGAGGGGTCGTCGGTGCGGGCACTGTGCCTGGCTGTGTGACCGGCGCCGTGACCCGAGCCGTGGTCGGCATCGTGGCCGGAGCCGGGGTCGGGGTGACCGACGCCGTGGTCGATGGGGTCGAGCTCGGTCTCGTCCGGGTCCGAGACGGTCGGCCAGGGGCCGGTGAGGTCCACGACCACCGACTCGGTGCCCGGGCCGAGGTCGTAGGCAGGGATGTTGCCCGTGGTCGACGGGTCGTCCTCGTCGGCGAGCCAGGAGGGCTCGGGCGCGTCGTGCCAGCCGTCGAGCTCGTCCTCGAGGCCGGTGCCGAACAGTGCGCGCCGGTGACCGTGCGTGGGTTCCTGTCCACTCATGGGAACCAGGGTAGACGTAGGTACGTCCGGTTCGTCCCCTCGAGGCCGTGGGGTGCCCTGTCTCGGCCGTGCGGCAGAGTGGTCGGCACCATGCGGGACGCACCGTGACGACGATCACAGACGCCGCGCGCAGCCAGCCCACCGCGTGGGCCACGCTGCGGCGCGGTCTCGCGCTGTCGCCCGAGTTCACCGCGGGTCTGCCGGTGACGCTGCTGCTGGCGCTCGGGGCGACGGTGGGGCGGGTCCTGGTCCCCATCGCCGTCCAGCAGACCATCGACGACGGGCTGATGGGGCCGCAGGGGCCCGACGTGGGCCAGGTCCGGGAGGCGGTGCTCCTCGCGGGCGTCGCCGTGGTGATCACCGCGCTGTGCGCCTACCGGCTCAACGTCCGGCTCTTCCGGACCACCGAAGGCGGCCTGGCGTCGCTGCGGGTCCGGGCGTTCCGGCACGTGCACGACCTGTCCGTCCTCACCCAGAACGCCGAGCGACGCGGGTCGCTCGTCTCCCGGGTGACCAGCGACGTCGACACCATCTCGACGTTCATGCAGTGGGGCGGCCTGCTCATGATCGTGAGCCTCGGCCAGCTGCTCGTCGCGACCGTGCTGATGGCGGTCTACTCGTGGCAGCTCACGGTCCTCGTCTGGCTGTGCTTCCTGCCGCTGTTCCTCCTCATGCGCTTCTTCCAGCGCCGGGTGTCCGCCGCCTACTCCGCGGTCCGGGAGCGGGTCGGCGACCTCCTCGGCGCCGTGTCCGAGTCGGTCGTCGGTGCCTCGACCGTGCGGGCCTACGCCATCGAGGACCGCACGGGGCGCCGCATCGACCGGGCCATCGAGTCCCACCGGTCGGCCGCGACCCGCGCCCAGGCACTCGTCGCGTTCACCTTCTCGACCGGGGAGGTGGTGGCCGGCTTCGCCAACGCCGCGGTCGTCGTCGTGGGTGTCCTGCTCGGCATCGACGGCGGGCTCACGCTCGGCGAGCTGCTCGCCTTCCTCTTCCTCGTGCAGCTGTTCGTGGGTCCGGTCCAGATCGGGACCGAGGTCCTCAACGAGGCCCAGAACGCGATCGCCGGGTGGCGCCGCGTCCTCGGCGTCCTCGACACCCCGGCCGACGTCGCGGACCCGGGCGAGGCCGGCCGCACCCTGCCACGCGGACCGATCGACGTCCGCTTCGAGCGGGTGTCGTTCGCCTACCCCGGCGGCCCGACGGTGCTCGCCGACGTCGACCTCGCCCTCGCGCCGCGGTCGCGCATCGCCGTCGTCGGCGAGACCGGCTCCGGCAAGACCACCTTCGCCAAGCTGCTGACCCGGCTGATGGACCCCGTCGAGGGCCGGGTGCTGGTCGACGACGTCGACCTGCGCGAGCTGTCGTTCGCCTCGCTGCGCTCGCGGATCGTCATGGTGCCCCAGGACGGCTTCCTGTTCGAGGGCAGCATCGTCGACAACGTGCGGTTCGGGCTGCCGAGCGCCGACGACCGGCAGATCGAGCTGGCGATGACCGAGCTCGGGCTCATGGACTGGCTCACCGGCCTCCCGCACGGCCTGGCCACCGACGTCGGGCAGCGCGGCGAGCAGCTGTCGGCAGGCGAGCGACAGCTGGTCGCCCTGGCGCGGGCCTACCTCGCCGATCCCGACCTGCTCGTGCTCGACGAGGCGACCTCAGCCGTCGACCCGGCGACCGAGGTCAGGCTGGCCCGTGCGCTGGAGGGCCTGACCCGCGGCCGCACCGCGCTGACCATCGCGCACCGGCTCTCCACCGCCGAGGCCGCCGACGACGTCCTGGTCTTCGACGCCGGCCGCGTCGTCGAGCGGGGTCGGCACGCCGACCTCGTCGCCGCCGGGGGCGTCTACTCCCGCCTCCACCGGTCCTGGTCCGCCCAGCAGCGCGGCTGACAGCCTGCGACGATGGCCCCCGTGACCGGCTCCGCACTCGACCCCGCGGTCGCGACCAGGCTCAAGCGCGACGCGCAGGGCCTGGTCGCCGCCGTCGTCCAGCAGCACGGCACCGGCGAGGTGCTCATGGTCGGCTGGATGGACGACGAGGCGCTGCACCGCACCCTCACCACCGGCAGGGCCACGTACTGGAGCCGCAGCCGCAGCGAGTACTGGCGCAAGGGCGACACGTCCGGGCACGTCCAGCACGTCCGGGAGGTCAGGCTGGACTGCGACGGCGACGCGCTGCTGGTGGTCGTCGACCAGGAGGGCGCTGCCTGTCACACCGGCGACCGGTCCTGCTTCGACGCCGACCGGCTGCTCGGCACCTGAGCGTCGCCGACCCCCGCCGGTCGCGACCCACCACAATGGCGCGCATGCTCTCCGACCACGCGCCGGACCTCGCGTCGTTCCGGGACCTCGCGCGGACCCGGCGGGTCGTCCCGGTCACCCGGCGTCTGCTGGCCGACGCCGAGACACCCCTGAGCGTCTACCGCAAGCTGGCCGGGGGCCGTCCGGGCACCTTCCTGCTCGAGTCGGCCGAGCTCGGCGGCGTCTGGTCGAGGTACTCCTTCGTCGGTGCTCGTTCGCACGCGACCCTGACGGCACGCGACGGCCAGGCCCACTGGCTGGGGGAGCCGCCGGTCGGCGTGCCCACCGACGGCGACCCGCTGGTCGCGCTGCGCGCCACCGTCGAGGCCCTGCACACCGAGCGGCTGCCCGGCCTGCCACCGCTCACCGGGGGCCTGGTCGGCATGGTCGGCTACGACGCCGTACGGCGCCTGGAGCGGCTGCCCGAGCTCACGACGGACGACCTCCAGGTGCCCGAGCTGGCGATGATGCTGGCCACCGACCTCGCCGTGCTCGACCACGCCGACGGCTCGGTGCTGCTCATCGCCAACGCCATCAACTTCGACGACACCGACGCCAGGGTCGACTGGGCCCACCGTGACGCCGTCGAGCGGCTGGACCGGATGACGGCGGAGCTCTCGGTGCCGGCGCCCGCGACGGTCGCCGGGTTCTCGCCGGTGGAGCCCGCCTACGACCGCGCGCGCACCAGCGAGGACTACCGGGCCGCCGTCGAGCGCGCCAAGGAGGAGATCCGCGCCGGCGAGGCGTTCCAGGTCGTCGTGAGCCAGCGGTTCTCGATGCCCGACCGGGCCGACCCGCTCGACGTCTACCGGATGCTGCGGGCCACCAACCCCAGCCCCTACATGTACCTGCTCCGCTTCGAGGGCTTCGACGTCGTCGGGTCCAGCCCGGAGGCGCTGGTCAAGGTGAGCGGCGGCCGGGCGATGATGCACCCGATCGCCGGCACCCGTCCCCGCGGCGGCACCCCGGAGGAGGACGCGGCGCTGGCAGCCGACCTGCTGGCCGATCCCAAGGAGCGCGCCGAGCACCTCATGCTGGTCGACCTCGGCCGCAACGACCTCGGCCGTGTGTGCACCTCCGGCAGCGTCGAGGTCGTCGACTTCATGTCTGTCGAGCGCTTCAGCCACGTCATGCACATCGTGAGCACCGTCGTCGGGGAGGTCGCCGCCGGCCGGACCGCGTTCGACGTGCTCACCTCGTGCTTCCCGGCGGGGACGCTGTCCGGCGCGCCCAAGGTCCGGGCGATGGAGCTCATCGAGGAGCTCGAGCCGACCCGGCGCGGGGTCTACGGCGGGTGCGTGGGCTACCTCGACTTCGCCGGCGACGCCGACACGGCGATCGCGATCCGCACGGCCTACCTGCGCGACGGCGTCGCCTACGTGCAGGCGGGGGCGGGCATCGTCGCGGACTCCGACCCGGTCGCCGAGGACGACGAGTGCCGCAACAAGGCGATGGCCGTGCTGCGGGCGGTGGCCGCGGCCCAGTCCCTGCCGTCCGCGACCCCGTGACGGAACCCGAGCGGCCGGCCGGCTCCCGCCGCGAGCTCGCGGTGGCCGTCGGGCTGGTGGTCCTCGGCGCGGCGGTCGGCCTGCTGGGCAGCGGGCGCTCCACGGGCGCGACGCCGGGCGTCCCTGCGGCGCCAGGCACCGACACCGGCGCGGGGGCACCGGCCGCGCTCGCCCTGGTCGCCCTGGCCGGCGCCGGGGCGCTGCTGCTCGTCCGGAACCGGTCCCGGGCCCTGCTGGGTGTCGCCCTGGTCGTCGTGGCCGCCGGGCTGGTCGCCGTCGGAGTCGCACCGCCCCGCTGGGCGGCGCTGGCCGGGGGAGCGCTGGTCGGGCTCGGTGGCGCGCTGGTCGTCGTCCGGGCCCGGCGGTGGCCGCAGCCACGCAGCCGCTACGACGACTCACGCCGGCCGCGCGAGGCGACCCCCCGGGACGCCTGGGACGCGCTCGACCGCGGCGAGGACCCCACCGCCTGAGCCCGCAGCAGTCCCCGGCCTGGCAGAATCGGCCCACTCACCGGGAACCACCCAGCCGACGCGGAGGAACGATGTCAGCAAGCCACGGGAACACGCCGGCCGCCTGGGCTGCGGTCGGCATCATGTTCGTCGGCTTCCTGATCAGCGGCATCGCGCTGCCGTTCGAGCTGCCCTGGCTGTTCTTCGTAGGCCTCGTGGTCGTCGGGCTCGGTGCCGTCACCGGCAAGGTCATGTCGATGATGGGGATGGGCAACACGGTCACCTACAAGGACGGGCGCGACCCCGAGTACGACGAGGACACCGCCCGCTGAGAGCCGGGGCGACACGCGTTCGCAGGGAGCAGTGATGAGCGTCGCAGCGCACCACCTCGGCCGGCCGGCCGGCGCGTTGCGCGCCCCGCTCGGCGCCGCAGCGGTCGTCGCGGCCGCCACCGCCTACGTCGCGACCGTCGACCCGTCGCTGCCCGGGCACTACCCGACCTGCCCGCTGCTCGCCGTCACCGGGCTGTACTGCCCCCTGTGCGGGTCGCTGAGGGCGGTCCACGAGCTGGCGCACGGCGACCTCCTCGCGGCCCTCGGGCGCAACCCCCTCACCGTGGTCGGTCTCGCGGTCGTCGTCGCGCTGTGGGCCCGGTGGGCGGTGCGCGCCGGTCGCGGCCTGCCGACCCGCCTCGTGCTGCCTGCGAACGCGACACCGGTGCTGCTCGTGGTGCTGGTGGTCTTCGGTGTGGCGCGCAACCTGCCGTTCGGGTCGGGACTGGCTCCGTAGGCCGGGCCGCCCGGTCGCCGGGCTGGTGGTCGGGACCACGCCCGCGCCCGGTTAGGCTTTCAGCGCTGGGCGATCGCACCGCGGTCGCGGAGTCAGGCGAGGGGACCTACCGCGTGAGCGTGCTCGACGACATCCTGGTCGACGTGCGCGCCGACCTGGCGGAGCGGCAGGAACGCGTCGGTCTCGACGAGCTCAAGGCGATGGCCGAGGGGCGACCGGACTGCCGCAACCCCCTCCCGGCGCTCCGGGGCGACAACGTCGCCGTCATCGCCGAGGTGAAGCGCTCCAGCCCGTCCAAGGGTGCGCTCGCCGCGATCGCCGACCCCGCCTCGCTGGCCGCCGACTACGAGGCCGGCGGTGCCGCGGTGATCAGCGTGCTGACCGAGCGGTCCCGCTTCGGTGGCAGTCTCGACGACCTCGTCGCCGTCCGCCGCGCGGTCGACGTGCCCGTGCTGCGCAAGGACTTCATCGTCTCCAGCTACCAGCTCTGGGAGGCGCGCGTCCACGGCGCCGACATGGCGCTGCTCATCGTGGCCGCACTCGACCAGAACGCCCTCGTCTCCCTCGTCGAGCGGGCCAGGTCGCTCGGCCTGACACCCCTCGTCGAGTGCCACACCGTCGACGAGGTGTCCCGCGCGGTCGACGCCGGCGCCGACGTGATCGGCGTCAACGCCCGCGACCTGCGCACCCTCGAGGTCGACCGCGCCGTCTTCGCCAAGGTGGCGCCGCACATCCCCGACCACGTGGTGCGGATCGCGGAGTCCGGTGTCCGCGGGCCGCACGACGTGATCGAGTACGCCCGGGCCGGTGCCGACGCCGTGCTCGTCGGCGAGTCGCTGGTGACCGGCGGTGACCCCCGATCGGCCGTCGCCGACCTCGTGGCGGCCGGCGCGCACCCGGCGCTCAAGCACGACCGGTGACCCGGACGTGAGCCCCAGCACCGACGTCCCGGACGCGAGCGGCCACTTCGGCCCGTACGGCGGCCGCTTCGTGCCCGAGGCCCTGGTCGCCGCGCTCGACGAGCTGACGGCGGCCTGGGAGAAGGCCCGCCACGACGAGGCGTTCCAGGCCGAGCTCGCGGGCCTGCTCTCCTCCTACGTCGGACGGCCCAGCCCGGTCACCGAGGCGCGGCGCCTGGGCGAGCACGCCGGCGGCGCACGGGTCCTGCTCAAGCGCGAGGACCTCAACCACACCGGCTCCCACAAGATCAACAACGTGCTGGGGCAGGCCCTGCTCGCGCGCGACATGGGCAAGAGCCGGGTCATCGCCGAGACCGGCGCCGGCCAGCACGGAGTCGCGACCGCGACGGCGGCCGCCCTGCTCGGGCTCGAGTGCGTCGTCTACATGGGCGCCGAGGACACCCGCCGGCAGGCCCTCAACGTGGCCCGGATGCGGCTGCTGGGCGCCGAGGTGGTCGCCGTCGAGGCCGGCAGCCAGACCCTCAAGGACGCGATCAACGAGGCGATGCGCGACTGGGTCACCCACGTCGAGCACACCCACTACGTCCTGGGCACGGTGACCGGCCCGCACCCGTTCCCCGCCATGGTCCGCGACCTCCAGCGCATCATCGGCGACGAGGCGCGCGCGCAGGTGCTCGACCTGACCGGTCGGCTGCCCGACGCCGTGGTCGCCTGCGTCGGGGGCGGGTCCAACGCGATGGGCATCTTCACCGCGTTCCTCGACGACGAGCAGGTCCGCCTCTACGGCTTCGAGGCCGGGGGAGAGGGCGTCGACAGCGGACGGCACGCGGCCCGGATGGCCGGCGGCTCGCCGGGCGTCCTGCACGGCACCCGCACCTACGTCCTGCAGGACGAGTACGGCCAGACCGTGCCGTCCCACTCGGTGTCCGCCGGGCTCGACTACCCGGGGGTCGGACCGCAGCACGCCTGGCTGCACGACACCGGCCGGGCCACCTACGCCCCGGTCGTCGACGCCGAGGCGATGGACGCCTTCGCGCTGCTGTGCCGCACCGAGGGGATCATCCCGGCCATCGAGAGTGCGCACGCGCTGGCCGGTGCGCTGCGCGTCGGTCGTGAGCTGGGCCCGGACGCGACCGTGCTGGTCAACCTCTCCGGCCGCGGCGACAAGGACGTCGACACCGCCGCCGCGTGGTTCGGCGTGGTCAGCGACGAGGAGATCGTCGAGTCGGCGACCGCGGTGGTCGGCTCCGACGCCCAGGACGCCTCCGGGCAGGGCTGGTAGGGCGTCGCGATGACCCTGCTCTCCGACGTCCTGTCGGCCGCGAGGGCCGAGGGACGTGCCGCACTGGTGGGCTACCTCCCGGCCGGCTACCCCTCCGTCGACGGCGCGGTCGAGGCGATGGTCGCCATGGTCCGCGGCGGCGTCGACATCGTCGAGATCGGGCTGCCGTACTCCGACCCGCTCATGGACGGGCCGACGATCCAGCGGGCCGTCGAGGTCGCCCTCGAGCAGCACACGACCACCGACGACGTCCTCACCACGGTGCGCGGGGTCGCCGCGACGGGCGCCCCGACCCTCGTCATGACCTACTGGAACCCGATCGAGAGGTACGGCGCCACCCGTTTCGCCGAGGGGCTGGCGGCCGCCGGCGGCGTGGGCACGATCACGCCCGACCTCACCCCGGACGAGGCGGCGAGCGCGCCGTCGGACTGGCTCGGAGCCACCGACGCGACCGGGCTGGACCGGGTCTTCCTGGTGGCCCCGTCGTCCACGGACGAGCGGATCCGATGGACCGCCGAGCACTGCCGCGGGTTCGTCTACGCCGCGTCGACGATGGGGGTGACGGGCGTCCGGACCAGCGTCGGCGACGCCGCGGGCACCCTGGTCGCGCGGGTCCGCGCGCAGACCGACAAGCCGGTCTGCGTGGGTCTCGGGGTCTCCGACGGCGACCAGGCCGCCCAGGTGGCCTCGTTCGCCGACGGCGTCATCGTGGGCTCCGCCTTCGTGCGCGCGATGCTCGACGCCGGCTCGCCGGCCGCCGGCGTGAGCGCGGTGGAGAAGCTCGCGGCCGAGCTGGCCGACGGCGTGCGGCGCGGCCGGTGAGCCGGTCGCCGCGGCTCGCCGCGGCGGTCGTCGCCGCCGGCCTGCTCGCCGGGTGCGCGAGCGGGGGCGCGACCGAGGTCGGGGTGCAGGTCAACGGCTCGTCCTCCTGGCGCGGCACCCACGTGCCCGACGGCTACCCGCTGCCGGAGGTGCCCTTCACCGACACGACGGGCGCGCGCACGAGCCTCGCCGAGCAGGACCGGACGCCGGTGACGCTGGTGTTCTTCGGCTACACGAGCTGCCCCGACATCTGCAACATCGTGCTCGCCAACGTCGCCTCCGCCCTGCGCGGGTCGAAGCAGCGGGTGCGCGACGACGTCCGGCTGGTCTTCGTCAGCACCGACCCCCGGCGCGACACGCCCGAGGTGGTGCGCCGCTACCTCGACCAGTTCGACCCGGGGTTCGCCGGCCTGGTCGGCCCCGAGACCGATGTCGCGTCGGCCGCCAAGGCGCTCTACATCAGCTACGAGCGGCCGGACGGCTCGACCGGTGGCGCCTACGAGGTCGACCACGGCACCTACACCACCGGCTTCGCGGACGGGCGGGCCGAGGTCGTGTGGTCCGACACCACCAGCGTCGCCGACCTGCGCGCCGACCTCGCCCGACTCGCCCGACTAGCCTGAGAGCGTCGTGACCCCCTTCTCCATCCCCAGCCCGGCCGAGGGCGTCTGGCACCTCGGGCCGCTTCCCCTCCGCGCCTACGCCCTGGCGATCATCGCGGGCATCGTGGTCGCCGTCTGGCTCGGCGAGCGCCGGTGGCAGGCCCGCGGCGGCCGGGCCGGCGACGTGACCGAGATCGCTACCTGGATGGTGCCGTTCGGCATCATCGGCGGGCGGGTCTACCACGTGATCACCTCGCCGGACGCCTACTTCGGGGCGGGCGGCCGACCGCTGCACGCCCTCTACATCTGGGAGGGCGGCCTGGGCATCTGGGGCGCCGTCGCGCTGGGCGGCGTCGGCGCCTGGATCGGTACCCGCCGCCGCGGGATCCCGCTGCCGCCGTTCGCGGACGCCCTCGCGCCGGGCATCGTCCTCGCGCAGGCGATCGGGCGACTGGGCAACTACGCCAACCAGGAGCTGTTCGGGAGGCCGACCGACCTGCCCTGGGCGCTGGCCATCGACGCCGCGCACCGTCCGGCCGGGTACGCCGAGCAGGCGACCTACCACCCCACCTTCCTCTACGAGCTGCTGTGGAACCTCGGCGTCGCCGCGCTCGTCATCTGGGCCGACCGTCGCTTCCGGCTCGGTCACGGGCGGGCGTTCGCGCTCTACGTCGCGGCCTACACGGTGGGTCGTGGGTGGATCGAGCTGCTGCGCATCGACCCGGCCGAGCAGGTCGCGGGGCTGCGCCTCAACACCTGGACCAGCGTGGTCGTCCTGACCGGGGCGGTGACCTACCTCGTCCTCAGCGCCCGGCTGCGGCCCGGCCGGGAGACCCCCGAGGAGCTGGCGGCGCGCCGCACCGACGTGCCGCCGACCGACGCGGAGGATCCCGCTGACCCCGCTGACCCCGCCGACCCGGCCAGGGAGGTCACCCGATGAGCGCACCGGACGCCCCCACCACCGACGACGAGCACGTCGGACGCCACGCGGCGGAGCGCGCGCAGAAGGAGGCCCTGCGCATCCAGCACGAGCACTCCGACGTCACCGGCGGATGGCTGCGACCGGCCGTCTTCGGCGCCTCCGACGGGCTGGTGTCCAACTTCGCGCTGATCGCCGGGGTCACCGGCGGCTCGGGCGAGAGCACGACCGTCCTGCTCGCCGGCCTCGCGGGGCTCGCGGCGGGCGCGTTCTCGATGGCGGCCGGTGAGTACATCTCGGTGCGCTCGCAGTCCGAGCAGGCGCTGGCCGAGATCGAGCTGGAGCGGCGCGAGCTGGAGCGCAACCCGGCCGGCGAGGAGCGCGAGCTGGCCCAGATGTACGTCGCGAAGGGGCTGGAGCCGGACCTCGCCCGCGAGGTCGCCCGGCAGCTGTCCCGTGACCCCGCCCAGGTGCTCGACGTGCACGTGCGCGAGGAGCTGGGCCTCAGCCCCGACGACCTGCCCTCGGCCACGCTCGCCGCCGGCTCGTCGTTCGCGGCGTTCGCCGTGGGCGCGCTGCTCCCGGTGCTCCCGTACCTGTTCGGTGCCACCTCCGTGCTGCCGGCGCTGCTGCTCACGCTGGCCGGGCTGTTCCTCTGCGGCGCGTTCGTCACCCGGCTGACGCCACGCCCCTGGTGGTACGGCGCCCTGCGGCAGACCGCGGTCGGCGCCGTGGCGGCGGCCGTCACCTACGGCGTCGGCACCCTCGTCGGAGCGTCCGGCCTCACCTGACCGGGCGCCGGGCCGCCGCCCGGCGTTTCACATGGCGGAAACATGGCCCGTGCCCGGGACACCTCCCCGGCTATGCTGAGGCCACGATCCGCAGGGCCGACGACGTCCCTCGATCGATGACCCTGAGCCCGTCCGCGGGCCCAGCCGCACATCGACGAGGAAAGGGACGGTGCTCCGTGCCCCCACACCCGTCCGGCTTGGCGCCGGCCCAGGGCCTGTACGACCCCGCCAACGAGCACGACGCGTGCGGCGTGGCGTTCGTGGCCACCCTCTCCGGCCTCGCCACCCACGAGATCGTCGACCAGGCGCTCACCGCGCTGCGCAACCTCGACCACCGCGGTGCCTCCGGCGCCGAGCCCGACTCGGGCGACGGCGCCGGCATCCTCACCCAGGTCCCGGACGCCTTCCTGCGCGCGGTCGCGCCGTTCCCCCTGCCCGACAAGGGTGCCTACGCCGTGGGCACCGCGTTCCTGCCCGACGACGACGCCGAGGAGGCCGCGGCCCGCGCCGCCGTCGAGCGGCTGGCCGCCGAGGAGGGCCTGGACGTCCTCGGGTGGCGAGACGTGCCCACCACCCCGGCGCTGGTGGGGCACACCGCGCGCAGCGTGATGCCGCGCTTCCGGCAGCTGTTCGTGGCCGCGACCTCCGGCCGGGTGTTCGGGATGGGGCTGGAGCGGCTGGCCTTCTGCCTGCGCAAGCGGGTCGAGCGCGAGCTGGGCGTCTACCTGCCCTCGCTGTCCTGCCGGACCCTCGTCTACAAGGGCATGCTCACCACGGCCCAGCTGGAGCCGTTCTTCCCCGACCTGTCCGACCGCCGCTTCGTCAGCGAGCTGGCTCTCGTCCACTCCCGGTTCTCGACGAACACGTTCCCGTCGTGGCCGCTGGCGCACCCGTACCGGCTGATCGCGCACAACGGTGAGATCAACACCGTCAAGGGCAACCGGAACTGGATGGCGGCCCGCGAGAGCCAGCTGGCCAGCGACGTGATCCCCGGCGACCTGGGACGCCTGTCGCCCATCTGCACGCCGGGAGCGAGCGACTCGGCGTCCTTCGACGAGGTCCTCGAGCTGCTGCACCTGGGCGGGCGATCGCTGCCGCACGCGCTGCTCATGATGATCCCGGAGGCGTGGGAGAACCATGCCGAGATGGAGCCGGCGCGGCGCGCCTTCTACGAGTTCCACGCCTCGCTCATGGAGCCGTGGGACGGGCCTGCCTGCATCACGTTCACCGACGGCAGCCTGATCGGCGCCGTCCTCGACCGCAACGGACTGCGGCCCAGCCGCTACTGGATCACCGAGGACGGCCTGGTCGTGCTGGCCAGCGAGGTCGGGGTGCTCGACCTCGACCCCGCCACCGTGGTCCGCAAGGGCCGGCTCCAGCCGGGCCGCATGTTCCTCGTCGACACCGACCGCGGCCGGATCGTGGACGACGCCGAGATCAAGGCCGAGCTGGCCGCCGAGGCGCCGTACGACGAGTGGCTGCACGCCGGAAAGGTGCACCTCGCCGACCTGCCGGACCGCGAGCACGTCGTGCACACCCACGCCAGCGTCACCCGGCGGCAGCAGACCTTCGGCTACACCGAGGAGGAGCTGCGGGTCCTGCTCACGCCGATGGCTCGGGCCGGGCTCGAGCCGCTCGGCTCCATGGGCACCGACACGCCGATCGCCGTGCTGTCCGGGCGTCCCCGGCTGCTGTTCGACTACTTCAGCCAGCTGTTCGCCCAGGTCACCAACCCGCCGCTGGACGCGATCCGCGAGGAGCTGGTCACCAGCCTCGGGACCGCCATCGGCCCGGACCAGAACCTGCTGACGGCGTCGCCGGCCCACTGTCGCCAGGTCGTGCTCGACTTCCCGGTCGTCGACAACGACCAGCTCGCGAAGATCCTGCAGATCAACCGCGACGGTGACCTGCCCGGCTTCGCCGCCACCAAGATCCGCGGCCTGTACCCGGTGGCCGGCGGGGGACCGGCCATGCAGTCGGTGCTCGAGGACATCTTCGCCGAGGTCAGCGAGGCCGTCGCGGCAGGCGCCCGGTTCATCGTCCTGTCCGACCGCGACTCCGACCACCAGTGGGCGCCGATCCCGTCCCTGCTCCTGACGAGCGCCGTCCACCACCACCTGATCCGCGAGAAGACCCGCACCCAGGTCGGCCTGGTCGTCGAGGCGGGCGACGTCCGCGAGGTGCACCACGTCGCGCTGCTCGTCGGCTACGGCGCCTCGGCGGTCAACCCCTACCTCGCGATGGAGTCCGTCGAGGACCTCGCGGCCCACGGGCTCGTCCCGCTGGAGCCCGAGAAGGCGGTGGCCAACCTCATCAAGGCGCTGGGCAAGGGCGTCCTGAAGGTCATGTCGAAGATGGGCATCTCCACGGTGGCCAGCTACCACGGTGCCCAGGTCTTCGAGGCGGTCGGGCTCGACCACGGCTTCGTCGAGCGGTACTTCACCGGCACCTCGTCCAAGCTCGGCGGGATCGGGCTCGACGTCGTCGCCGAGGAGGTCGCGCGACGGCACGCCGTCGCCTACCCCCGCGGCGGTGCTCCCGCGCCCGCGCACCGCAGCCTCGACGTCGGGGGCGAGTACCAGTGGCGCCGCGAGGGGGAGCTGCACCTGTTCAACCCGGAGACCGTGTTCCGGCTCCAGCACGCGACCCGCGCCCGGCGCTACGACGTCTTCAAGCAGTACACGACCGCCGTCGACGCGCAGTCCGAGCGCCTGATGACGCTGCGCGGCCTCTTCCAGTTCAAGGACACCGCGTCGACCGGGCGCACCCCCGTGCCGATCGAGGAGGTCGAGCCGGTCGAGGACGTCGTCAAGCGGTTCTCCACGGGGGCGATGTCCTACGGCTCCATCTCGCAGGAGGCGCACGAGACGCTGGCCGTGGCCATGAACAGGCTCGGCGGCAAGAGCAACACCGGCGAGGGCGGCGAGGACAGCGAGCGGCTCTACGACGAGCGCCGGTCGGCGATCAAGCAGGTGGCCAGCGGCCGCTTCGGCGTCACCAGCGAGTACCTCGTCAACGCCGACGACCTGCAGATCAAGATGGCGCAGGGCGCCAAGCCCGGCGAGGGCGGCCAGCTGCCCGGCAACAAGGTCTACCCCTGGATCGCGCGGACCCGGCACTCCACACCGGGCGTCGGGCTGATCTCGCCGCCGCCGCACCACGACATCTACTCGATCGAGGACCTCGCCCAGCTGATCCACGACCTCAAGAACTCCAACGACCGGGCCCGCGTGCACGTGAAGCTCGTCTCGGAGGTGGGCGTCGGCACGGTCGCTGCGGGTGTCAGCAAGGCACACGCCGACGTCGTGCTGATCTCCGGCCACGACGGCGGCACCGGCGCCGCGCCGCTGACCTCGCTCAAGCACGCCGGCGCCCCGTGGGAGCTCGGCCTGGCGGAGACCCAGCAGACCCTGCTGCTCAACGGGCTGCGCGACCGGATCGTCGTGCAGACCGACGGCCAGCTCAAGACCGGTCGCGACGTCATGATCGCTGCGCTGCTCGGCGCCGAGGAGTTCGGCTTCGCCACCGCCCCGCTGGTCGTGAGCGGCTGCATCATGATGCGTGTCTGCCACCTCGACACCTGCCCGGTGGGCGTCGCGACGCAGAACCCGGAGCTGCGCAAGAAGTTCAGCGGCAAGCCGGAGTTCGTGGAGACGTTCTTCACCTACATCGCCGAGGAGGTGCGCGAGCACCTCGCGGCCCTGGGGTTCCGCAGCCTGGAGGAGGCGATCGGCCAGGCCGAGTCCCTCGACACCGGTCGCGCGGTGGCGCACTGGAAGGCGCACGGCCTCGACCTGGCGCCGGTGCTGCACGTCCCCGACCTGCCCGAGGGCACGCCGCGGCGTCGCACCACGGTGCAGGACCACGGGCTCGAGAAGGCCCTGGACAACGAGCTCATCAGCCGGGCGGCCGAAGCGCTTGACCACGCCCGGCCGGTGCGCTTCGAGGTGCCGGTGCGCAACGTCAACCGCACGGTGGGAACCATGCTCGGCGCCGAGGTGACCCGCCGTCACGGCGGCGCCGGGCTGCCGGACGGCACCATCGACATCACCCTGACCGGCTCGGCCGGCCAGTCGTTCGGTGCGTTCCTCCCCCGGGGAGTGACGCTGCGGCTCGTCGGCGACGCCAACGACTACCTCGGCAAGGGCCTCTCCGGCGGCCGGCTGACCCTGCGGCCGGCGCCGTCGGCCTCCCTCGTGGCCGAGCGCAACGTCATCGCCGGCAACGTGCTGCTCTACGGCGCGACGGACGGCGAGGTCTTCGTCCGCGGCCTCGTGGGCGAGCGGTTCGCGGTCCGCAACAGCGGGGCCACGGCCGTCGTCGAGGGTGTCGGCGACCACGGGTGCGAGTACATGACAGGGGGACAGGTCGTCGTGCTCGGCGGCTTGGGACGCAACTTCGCGGCCGGCATGAGCGGCGGCACGGCCTACGTCATCGACCTGCACGAGGCGAGGGTCAACCACGAGATGGTCGACCTCGAGACCCTCGACGGCGAGGACGTCGACCTGGTGCGCGTGCTCGTCCAGCGCCACGTCGAGCACACCGGGTCGGCCGTCGGCGTCGCCCTGCTCGAGGACTGGGAGCGGTCGGCCGCGCGCTTCACCAAGGTGATGCCACGCGACTACCGGGCCGTGCTCGAGGTGCGGGCCGCCGCACTGGAGGCCGGCTTCGCCGAGGACAGCCAGGAGACCCTGGACGCGATCATGGAGGCCTCCCGTGGCTGACCCGAAGGGCTTTCTCACCACGCCCGGCCGTGAGCTGCCGGCCCGCCGGCCGGTGGACGTGCGGATCATGGACTACAAGGAGGTCTACGAGCAGCAGGAGCCCGAGCAGCTGCGGCGGCAGGCCGGTCGCTGCATGGACTGCGGCATCCCGTTCTGCCACGACGGCTGCCCCCTGGGCAACCTCATCCCGGAGTGGAACGACCTGACCTGGCGGGACGACTGGCGGCCCGCGATCGAGCGCCTGCACGCGACGAACAACTTCCCGGAGTTCACCGGTCGCCTGTGCCCCGCGCCGTGCGAGGGCTCCTGCGTCCTGGGCATCAACGCGGACCCGGTCACGATCAAGCAGGTCGAGGTCTCGATCATCGACCGCGCGTGGGACGAGGGCTGGGTGCAGCCGCAGGCCCCCGAGCGGCTCACCGGCCGGACCGTGGCCGTCGTCGGCTCCGGGCCGGCGGGGCTCGCCGCAGCCCAGCAGCTCACCAGGGCCGGCCACACCGTGGTCGTGCTCGAGCGGGCCGACGCGATCGGGGGACTGCTGCGCTACGGCATCCCCGAGTTCAAGATGGAGAAGCAGCAGCTCGACCGCCGGCTGGCCCAGATGAGTGCCGAGGGGACGCGCTTCAAGACGGGCGTCGACGTCGGTGCCGACCTGGACACCACCGCGCTGCGGTCGCGGTACGACGCCGTCGTGCTGGCCGTCGGCGCGACGGCTGCGCGTGACCTGCCGGTTCCCGGTCGCGAGCTGGACGGCGTCCTGCAGGCGATGGAGTACCTGCCGCACGCAAACCGGGCTGCTCTCGACCCGTCGTACACCGTGCCGGTGAGTGCGCGGGGGAAGCACGTCGTCATCATCGGCGGCGGCGACACCGGCGCCGACTGCCTCGGCACCGCGCACCGGCAGGGAGCCGCCTCGGTGACCCAGCTGGAGATCATGGCGCGGCCCTCCGACGCCCGGCCCGAGCACAACCCCTGGCCGACCTGGCCGCTGGTCTACCGCACCTCCAGCGCCCACGAGGAGGGCGGGGAGCGGGTCTACGCCGTCAGCACCAGCCGGCTGGTCGGCGACGACGCCGGCCGGGTCGCCGAGCTGGAGCTCGTCGAGGTCGCGATGTCCGGGGGGCGGTTCGAGCCGGTGGCGGGCACCGAGCGGACCATCCCGGCCCAGCTGGTCCTGCTCGCGATGGGCTTCACCGGCCCTCAGCAGACCGGACTCGTCGAGCAGCTCGGCGTCGACCTCGACCCGCGCGGCAACGTCGCGCGCGACGAGCAGTTCATGTCCTCGGTCCCCGGGGTGTTCGTCGCGGGGGACGCCGGCCGCGGCCAGTCGCTCATCGTCTGGGCCATCGCCGAGGGTCGCGCGGCGGCCGCCGGTGTCGACGCGTGGCTGCGCGACGGGCGCTCGACGCTGCCGCGACCGATCGCGCCCACTGCACGGCCGGTCAGCGTCTGACCACGGTGGCACCGGCCGGCGACGCCGTCCGGGGTGGTGCGGTCCAGCACGCGGACCGCAGCCACCCTGCACGCCGTCGGCGGCACTAGGCTCACCGGGTGCGCCGCGCCAAGATCGTCTGCACCCTCGGCCCCGCGACGTCGAGCGAGGAGCAGATCCGTGCGCTCGTCGACGCCGGGATGGACGTCGCCCGGCTGAACCTCTCCCACGGTGAGTACTCAGACCACGAGCAGGTCTACCGGCGCGTGCGCAAGGCCTCCGACGCCAGCGGCCGCGGCGTCGCGATCCTCGTGGACCTCCAGGGACCCAAGATCCGGCTCGGGACCTTCGCGGACGGCCCGGTCGAGCTCCGCAACGGCGACGAGTTCACCATCACCACCGAGGACGTGCCCGGCGACGTCCACATGGTCGGCACGACCTACGACGGGCTGCCGGGCGACGTGCGCCCCGGCGACCGGCTGCTGGTCGACGACGGCAAGGTCGCGCTCGAGTGCACCAAGGTCGACGGCCCCCGCGTGGTGACCAGGGTCGTCGAGGGCGGCCGGGTGTCGAACAACAAGGGCATCAACCTGCCGGGCGTCGCCGTGAGCGTCCCGGCGCTGTCCGAGAAGGACAGGGAAGACCTCCGCTGGGCCTTGCACCTGCAGGCGGACCTCATCGCGCTGTCCTTCGTCCGCAGCGCCGAGGACGTGAAGGACGTCCGGGCGATCATGGACGCCGAAGGCGTGCGCGTGCCGGTGCTCGCCAAGATCGAGAAGCCGCAGGCGGTCGACAACCTCGCGGAGATCGTCGAGGCGTTCGACGGCATCATGGTCGCCCGCGGCGACCTCGGCGTGGAGCTGCCGCTCGAGGACGTGCCCCTCGTGCAGACCCGGGCCATCACGCTGGCGAGGCAGGCGGCCAAGCCGGTCATCGTCGCGACCCAGATGCTCGAGTCGATGATCGACACCTCCCGGCCCACCCGGGCAGAGGCCTCCGACGTCGCCAACGCGGTCCTGGACGGCGCCGACGCCCTGATGCTCTCGGGCGAGACGAGCGTCGGGAAGTTCCCGATCGTGGCCGTGCAGACGATGGCCCGGATCATCGTGAAGATGGAGGAGAACGCGCTCGGTTCCATCCCTCCGCTCGGCGGCCTGCCGCGGACCAAGGGCGGGGCCATCACCCGGGCCGCCGCCGAGGTGGGCGAGCTGCTCGGTGCGCGCTACCTCGTCGCGTTCACCCAGAGCGGCGACTCGGCCCGCCGGCTGTCCCGGCTGCGCTCGGCGATCCCCTTGCTCGCCTTCACGCCGGAGCAGGCCGTGCGCAGCCAGCTGGCGCTGCTCTGGGGCTTCGAGACGTTCCTCACCCCCTACGTCAAGCACACCGACGACATGGTCCGCCAGGTCGACCAGGCGCTGCTCGGGGCGGGCCGGGTCGTCCGGGGCGACCTTGTCGTCATCGTCGCGGGCAGCCCTCCCGGGATCGCCGGCTCGACCAACGCCATGCGCGTGCACCGCATCGGCGACGCGACGGCCGACGCAGCCGAGGCGTACGAGGACCCCGCGGAGCCGACCGCGACCTGACGCTCAGGTCAGCAGCACGCCGGCCAGCCAGGCGCCGACCATGAGCACGGCGGCGGCCAGCTCGACCAGAACGCCGATCCCGATCGCGCGCAGCACGGCCCACGTCGAGCGCCCGGCGGCGCTGCCGTCGCGCAGCCGGCGCAGCTCGGCGAGGTAGACCGCGAGGACCCCGCCGAGCACCAGGCCCACGACCGGGACCACGACGAAGCCGACGGTCGCGCCCGCTGCGCCGAGGACCAGCGTCGACCGCGGCGCCCCCGCACCGGTGGCGGACCGGGCCGGCAGGACGTACTTCGCGATCCCCCCGCCGACGAGCAGGACGGTGAGCACGACGGCGACCGCGACCCGGGCCACGCCGCCGCCGTCCAGCCAGACCCAGGCGAGACCGGCGGCCCAGACGAGCAGCAGGCCGGGCAGGACGGGCACGAGGACGCCGACGACGCCCACGAGCATCACCAGACCGACGAGGACCTCACCGCCGGCCGACACGCTCCGCAGCCTAGGGCGTGCCCGCGGGCTGGTTGCCCGCTGGCCGGGCGGCCCCCGGCCTGGCAGGGTGAACCGATGTCCACCGTGCTCGAGCAGTTCGACCAGGCCCGCACCGAGTTCGACAGGCGGGTCGCGCAGATCCGGGACGACCAGTGGGGTGCGGACACCCCGTGCCCCGACTGGGACGTCCGCGCGCTGGTCGCCCACCTGGTCGACGAGCTGCGCTGGCTGCCCTACCTGCTCGATGGCGGCACCATCGACCAGGCGGGCGACCGGTTCGCCGGTGACCCGCTGGGTGACGACCCGCGGGCCGCGTGGCGCGAGCACGCGGGGACGGCGAGCAGCGCAGCGCACGCCGAGGGTGCGCTGGACCGGCACGTGCACCTGTCGTACGGCGAGACCAGTGCGCGCGACTACCTGTGGCAGCTCACCTGCGACCTGGCGGTGCACGCCTGGGACCTGGCCCGCGGCATCGGCGCCGACGAGGTGCTCGACCACGAGCTGGTGCGCCGGATACACGCCGAGGCCGAGAAGGAGCCCGGGACGCTGGGCTCGGTGCCCGGCCTGTTCGCCGAGCCGGTGCACGCGCCGGCGCACGCCGACCTGCAGGCCCGGATGCTCGCGCTGTACGGCCGGCGCGCCTAGAGCCAGCCCGCTCAGCCCGGCAGGAGGGCGGTCAGCCAGCGCGGCCCCACCACCGCTGCCCCGTGCGCGCCCACCCGGTCGCGCAGCTCCCGGTCGGCCGTGACGACGACGGCCGGGCCGGCTGCCCGGGCACCGGCGGCCACGGCCACCACCTCGTCGTCACCGGAACCGGGGGCAGCGACGACCTCGACCCCGGGCAGGGCCTCCTGCGCGGCCACCCGCGCCGCTCCCTCGACGACCACCACCACCCGGGGCCAGAGACGCGACAGGCCCGTCACGCCGTCGGAGGCCGGCAGCCCCTCGGTGGGGACGCCGTCGCGGGCCAGTGCGGCGCAGCCCTCGGCCAGCCGGCGGGCGGCGCCGGCCCGGTCCCGCCACCAGCCGTCCGGGCGCGAGCCGACGACGTTGGCGGCGTCGACCACGAGCGTCACCCGACGCAGCACGGTGCGCAGCACCGGCCAGGACCCCGCCAGGCCGGGGTGCAGGTCGACCGTGTCGAGCGAGGCGGCGGGAACCCAGGCGACCGCGATGCTCTCGCCGCCGGTGGGCCGCGCGTCGGTCGTGGCCGAGGCGGCCGCGAGCACGGTCGCGTACGCCCAGCCGCCGTGGTCGTCGTCGAAGCGCGCGAGGACCTCGACGCCGTCGGGCGCGAGGCCGCCCTCCTCGGCGGCCTCGCGCAGCGCCGCGGACACCGCGGTCTCGGTGCTGTGCCGGGCCCCGCCGAGCAGGCCCCACGTGCCGCCGTGGTGGCTCCAGGTCGCCCGGTGCTGCAGCAGGACCTCCGGCCCGTCCGTGCCTGGCCGGTGCAGCAGCAGCCCGGCCGCGCCGAACAGGCCCCAGTGCCGGTGACCCTGGGCGCACTCCACCCAGCCGTCACCGTCGCCGTGGGCGTCAGGGCGTCCGGTCACGGGTCGAGCCTGCCAGGGCGGCCCCGGCACGTGACGGGCGACGCCGCCGCTGGCAGGGTGGCGGCGTGCGCGAGACGGCAGTGCGGCGGCCCTGCAGGATCGTGCCGCCGTACCTGCTCGAGAACATCGCGCGCCGGGGCAGCGACTCCCAGCGCGCCACGGCGGTCCGGGCACTCACCCTGGACACGGTGCACCGGGCCGGCCGCGTCGCCCCGACGGCCCGTGCCGACGCCGCTCCCGCCGGCGCGGGGCCGCAACGCGAGGTCTCCTCTGCCGACGGCACCGAGACGCTCCCCGGCCTGGTGGTCCGCTCCGAGGGCGACGGGCCGCGTGGCGACCCTGCGGTCGACGAGGCGTACGACGGTCTCGGCGCGACCTACGACCTCTACCTCGAGGCGTACGGCCGCCGCTCGGTCGACGACGCGGGCCGTCCGTTGCGGGCCACGGTCCACTACGGCCGCGGCTACGACAACGCGTTCTGGAACGGCGAGCGGATGGTCTTCGGTGACGGGGACGGGGAGCTGTTCCGGCGGTTCACGATCGCGGTCGACGTCATCGGGCACGAGCTGACCCACGCGGTCACCGAGACGGCGGCGGGGCTGGTCTACCAAGGCCAGTCCGGAGCGCTGAACGAGTCCCTCTCCGACGTGTTCGGGTCGCTGGTCAAGCAGCGGGGTCTCGGGCAGCACGCCGAGGAGGCCGACTGGCTGATCGGTGCCGGGCTGTTCACCGACCAGGTCGAGGGCGAGGCGCTGCGGTCGATGAAGGCCCCGGGCACGGCGTACGACGACGACGTCCTGGGGCGTGACCCGCAGCCGGCCCACCTGCGCGACCTGGTGGCCACGTCGGCCGACAACGGCGGGGTGCACATCAACTCGGGAATCCCCAACCACGCGTTCTACCTCGCGGCCACCGGGCTCGGCGGTCCGGCGTGGGAGCTCGCGGGGCGGATCTGGTACGACAGCCTGGTCCGCGGCGGGCTGGCACCGACGGCCGGCTTCGCCGAGTTCGCGGCGGTGACGGTGCGGACCGCGCAGGCCCGATTCGGGGCGAGCGAGGCGCTGGCGGTGCGCGCGGCCTGGGACGCCGTGGGCGTGGTCTGAGGAGGTCTGGTGGCACGTATCGAGCTGGTCCGCAGCGGCGGCTTCGCGGGCCTGTCCCTCCAGGCGTCGGTCGACACGACCGAGGCGGCCGAGGACCCGGAGGCCGCCTGGTTCGCCGAGCAGGTGGCGGCCCTGGACCTGCCCGCGCTGGCTGCGGCCCCCGCGGGGGAGCCCGGCCCGGACCGGTACCGCTACGCGCTGTCCGTGCAGGCCGAGGACGGCGCCCGGCACGAGCTGGAGTTCGGCGAGGCCGCGCTGCCGAGCGAGCTGGCCCCGCTGGTCGACGCGCTGGTCGCCAGGGCGCGGTCCGGTCCCCGCCGCGCCTGAGCCGGTCACCGGGGGGTGGGCAGCCCGGCCTCGGCCTGCCGCTCGTCGATCCACCCGTCGATGCGGGCCCACCAGGCGAACAGCCAGTCGACCCGGTCGTCCTCGTCGGCGGGCACGTCGGCCGCGGGAACGATCCACCACCGCATCTGGATCTCGCGGTCCATCGGCAGCTCGCGCCAGACGTCGAGGACGGTCACCATGTGCTCGACGCCGGTGTGCGCGACGAAGACGACGTCCGCGTCGCGCGCGCGGGTCAGCGCGGCGAGGACACCGCCCGGCTTGGGCGCCATGACGTGCTTGAGCCGCTCGGCCTTCTCCGCCTCGTCGATGTGCCCGCGCCGTCGCAGGCGCTGGATCGCGCGCTTGCGGCGGTGCTCGGTGACGTTGCCGCCCTCGGGGAAGATGACGAAGGCGTCGTTGTCGTCGAGGTTGCGGCTCAGCTCGGCCACCTGCTCGAGGACGCGCTGCGAGCCGCCCGTCGTGTCCGGCCGGATGAACCTGTTGGGCAGCCGGTTCAGGACGACGTCGATGGCGGGGTCCCACTGCAGGGTGTCCTTGAGGACGATCCGCGGCTCACGGGCGTACCAGTTGAGCAGGGCGTGCACGACGAGGAAGGAGTCGCCCGGGCCGGCGTGCCGGCTGAGGATGAGCAGCGGGCGGCCGGCGTACGACGTGGGTGGCGGCCCCTCGACCGATACCCGCACGTGCAGGACCCGCTGGGCCTCCCAGAAGAGCACCTGGAGGAACCACTTGACCAGCAGGTAGTGCGCCCGCTGGAAGGCGGGGGAGCGGATCTGCCAGCCGAACCCGCTGGCCACCCACATGACCAGCAGCGCGAGGAGCGCCCCGGCCTCGAGCAGCAGGTAGAGCAGCACCATCCACAGCAGCCGGAGGGCCCGCCACCGTCCCGGGAGGAACGTCGACAGCAGGACGCCGACGACGAGGATCACCGGCAGCCCGGTGACCGCGAGCACCGCCAGAACGAGGACCGCAGGGGCGAGGACCGCTCGGCGCAGCCAGAGCGGTGGCAGCATCACCCCGCCCGTTCGGGTGCGCTGTCGAGGAACTCCGTGGTGGCCCGGTGCGCCTCGTCGATCCTGCGCTGCACGGCCCGGAAGTCGCGGTAGCGCAGGGACGACAGGTCGCCGTAGCGCGGCGGCTCCTCGGCGCCGGTGGGCAGGACGTGCACGCGCACGTCCTGCGGCATCGCCGCCATGTCCCGGGCGAACCGGTGCCGCCGGGCGATCTCGAACGCCACCGCCGCCACCTCCCAGGGCTTCGTCGGCGCCTGCAGCGGGCGGTCGACCCGGCCCACCTGCAGGACGAAGATCTCGGTGGCGCCGAGGACGAGGGCCCGCTCGACCGGGATCGAGTTGACCAGACCGCCGTCGAGGTAGGTCTCGTCACCGACCCGCACCGGGGGCAGCACGCCCGGCACGGCGCTGCTCGCGAGGACGGCGTCGACCACCGGTCCGGACGAGAACCAGTGCTCCGCCGCGCGCTCGATGCTGGCCGCCACGCACTGGAACTCGACGGCGAGGTCCTCGATCCGGCGGTCACCGAGCTGTGCGGTCAGCAGGTCGCGCAGCGGCTCGTTCGGGTGGGCGTGGGTGCGGGTGCGGGCGAAGTGCCCGACCCTGCGCAGCGCCCCGCCGGCGTAGACCCCGCTGGTGGACAGCCCCAGCCACAGGTCGCGCAGCTCCCCGACGGCGTCGGCCGTCGGGTCGGCCGCGACGGCGGCACCGTTGACGGCACCGACGGACGTGCCGACGACGAGGTCCGGCCGGATGCCGGCGTCGAGCAGGGCGCCGAGCATCCCCACCTCGCCGGCGCCGAGCAGCCCGCCCCCGCCGAGCACGAACGCGACCTTGGTCTCACCCACGCCCTAGATCCTCACCCACGCGCACGATCCTCACCCGCCGACCGTGCGCCGACACACCGCGTCGGCGGCGTGTCGGGTGTCTCGCCGCACCGAGGATCTCGATGGGGTGGCGGGTCAGTCACGGGTCATCGCCAGCAGCCGGTCCAGAACCCGGTCGTCGCTGCGCAGTCCGTCGTGGCCGAGCCGGCCGGTCGACCAGGTGCGCAGCGCGCCGACCCGGGCCGCGGTCTCCATCGACAGCGCGTAGTCGACGTACATGTCCTCGTGGTAGACCGCCGCCGCCACCGGGACGGTGTTCGCCGCGAGCCGTTCGAGGTCGTACAGCGCCGGCCAGGCGTCGTACGCCGCGAGCAGGTCGGCCACCTCCGCCAGCGGCGCGACGGCGCGGTCGCCGCGCACGAGCGCGGGCAGCAGCATCTCGCCGGTCGGCAGCAGGGGCCGGGCCGTCGGGGCGAACTCCGGCAGGGTGTCGGCCACCCGCTGAGCGGCCCAGCGGGACGCCACGCCCTGGCAGTAGATCGACTCGTGCATCACCGCGTACAGCGGCTGCTGGACGAACGTGGTCGCCGCCTCCACCGACGCGAGGAAGTCGTCGGCGAGCTCGCCCCGCCGGGTGTGCGTCCAGGCGCCCTCGAGCAGGTGGTGCAGCCGCTCGAGCCCGTCGGACCAGCCGAGGAAGAGACCGAGCGACTGCAGCCGCGGCACGGTGAGCCGGTCTCCCGAGGGCAGCCGGGCATCGGTCGAGGCGACGTGGTCGGCCACCGCGTCGAACCGGTGGCCGTCCTCCGGGTAGCGGTCCAGGAAAGCCGCGTAGCGCTGCTGCACCCGCGCGAAGGTGGCCAGGTAGACGTCCTCCGGCCCCCGGTCGAGCGGCGGCAGCCCGCCGGCGACCAGGACCCTGGCCAGCCCGTCCGGCGCGAACGACAGGTAGGTGTGGGCGACGAAGCCGCCGTAGCTCTGGCCCAGGACGGTCCACGGCCGCCCTCCCGCGACCGCCGTCCGCAGCACCTCGCAGTCAGCCACGATCGCGTCGGCGCGGAAGTGGGTGAGGTAGGCGGCCTGCTCGGCCGCGTCGCCCCGGGCCGCGAGGGTCTGCCGGGTAGCGGCCGACGACCGGCCGGTGCCGCGCTGGTCCAGCAGGAGCACCCGGTGCTCGGCCAGCGCCCGGCCCAGCCAGCCGGCCCGTCCTGACGGCCGTGGGGCCCGGGAGCCGGGCCCGCCCTGGAGGAACAGCAGCCACGGCAGGTCCGCGTCCCGCTTCCGCGGCGCGACGACCTCCCGGGCGTACACGGTGATCTGCTCGCCCGCCGGGTCGGAGTGGTCGAGCGGGACCGCCACCTCGTGGTCGGTGACCACGAGACCCGGCAACCGGTGGGTCGTGACGGGGCGGGGCACGACCTGACCGTATGGCAGGGTGCGCGGGTGCGTGGTGGCAGTGGGGGCGGTCGTGGCAGCGACTCCCCGGTGCTCGTCCGCCGGGTGGTCGAGACCGACTGGCCGGCGCTGCGCGCGGTCCGGTTGGAGATGCTGGCCGACACCCCGCTGGCCTACCTCGAGACCGTCGACGACGCCGCGGCGCGCAGCGAGCACGAGTGGCGCTTCCGCGCGCGCCGCGGCTCGACGGGCCCGACCGACCTCGCGCTCGCGGCGGAGCCGGCAGGGGACCGGGGCAGCTGGGTCGGCTACCTGGGCTGCTACGTCGACGCCCCGGGGCAGGGCCACGTGGTGAGCGTGTACGTCGCGCCGGCACACCGGGGCACGGGTCTCGCGACCGTGCTGCTGGACGCCGTTCGCGGCTGGGCGACGGAGGAGGCCGGGCTGGACCGGCTGCGCCTGTACGTGCACGAGCACAACCACCGGGCCCGCGCGTTCTACCGTCGCTACGGGTTCACCGAGACGGGCTCGGCCATGCCGTACGACCTCGACCCGACGACCGTGGAGCTCGAGATGGCCCTGCTGCTCGAGCCGTCTACGTCTGGGTGACCAGCCCGGAGATCTGGGCCACGGTCGCGTCGTCCAGCGTCATCTCCGGGTGGGCGACCTGGGCGTGCATCGTGACGTGCTGCAGGAGCTCGTCCTGCGTCGAGGTCGTGAACTGCCCGGGGCAGTCGGCGCCGGTGTCGGCACAGCGCAGCGAGTAGGCCATGGGTCCTCCTCCTGGTGAAGTCCACACCATCGTCGGGGCGAGGACGGGAGGCGTCAACGCCCCACCGTGCCGGCGCTGCCCGTGCCGTGGAGGACGGCTGGTTGACTGACCCGATGCTTCCCTGGCGCGCGGACCTGGCCGGCCGGATCGAGGAGGGCGTCGTCGACTCGGCGCTGCTCCGCGGCAACGTCCTGGGCGACCCGCACGAGCGGCCGGTCTGGGTCTACCTCCCACCGGGCTACGACGACACCGACGAGCGGTATCCCGTCGTCTACGTCATCCAGGGCTACACGGGCCACCTGAGCATGTGGAACAACCGCTCGCCGTTCCGTCAGCCCTTCGTCGAGACGGCCGACCAGGTCTTCGCCGACGGCACCGCGCCGCCCTGCGTGCTGGTCTACGTCGATGCCTGGACGTCGTACGGCGGCTCGCAGTTCGTCGACTCGCCGGGCACCGGGCGCTACCACTCCTACCTGTGCGACGAGGTCGTGCCGTGGGTCGACGCGCGCTACCGGACCCTCCCCGACCGCGAGTCCCGTGCGATCACCGGCAAGTCCAGCGGCGGGTTCGGCGCCATGATCACCCCGATGCTCCGGCCCGACCTGTTCGGTGCCCTGGCCAGCCACGCCGGCGACACGCTCTACGAGCACTGCTACCTGCCGGACTTCGCGGCCTCGGCGCGCCACCTGCGCGCGTACGACGGCGACATCTGGCGCTGGTGGGACGACTTCCGGTCCCGGCCGGCGTTCACGAAGCCGGGGGACGAGGCACTCATCACCGCGCTCGGGTGCTCCGCCGCGTTCTCCGCCGACGAGGACGGGACGCCGCGGCTGCCCTTCGACCCGCGCAGTGCCGTGCTGGTCCCCGAGCTGTGGGCGCGCTGGCTCGACCGGGACCCGGTGCGGATGGTCGAGCGCCACGCCGACGCGCTGCGCTCCCAGGTGGCGATCTGGATCGACTCCGGTGACGCCGACGACTACCGCCTCGACCTGGGCGCGCAGGCCTTCCGCGACGAGCTGTCCCGGGTCGGTGTCGACGACGAGCGGGTGCACTTCGAGCTGTTCCCTGCGACCCACGCCGCCATCGACTACCGCTACCCCCTGTCGCTGGCCTGGCTGGCTCATCGCCTCGCCCGCTGACCGGTGCGACGTCGGGTAACGTCCGTCCCACCGGGGGCGGACGAGGAGGTCTGATGTCGATCGTCGTGGGCTACGTGCCCCGTGCCGAGGGCCGGGCCGCGTTGCGCCGGGCTGCCGAGGAGGCGCGGCTGCGGCGGACCCGCCTGGTGGTCGTGAACTCCGTCCGCGGCGGCGGCACCTTCGACGAGAGCGCCAGCGCCGAGCACGAGAAGGAGCTCGACGACGTGCGTGCCGGTCTCGACGCCGAGGGCATCGAGAACGAGGTCCGGCAGCTGGTGCGAGGCCACGACGCCGCCGAGGACCTCATCTCGGTGGCCGGCGAGACCGGTGCCGACTTCATCGTCATCGGACTCCGCCGGCGGACGCCGGTCGGCAAGCTGATCCTCGGCTCCAACGCCCAGCGGATCCTGCTCGAGGCGCCGTGCCCCGTCCTGGCCGTGAAGGCCGACGAGGCCGACGAGGCCGACGAGGCCGACAAGGACGCGTGACCGTGCCCATCCGCATCACCGGCGAGGCCGAGGCCGACGCGCTGCTGGACCGTGACCCGTTCAGCCTGCTGGTGGGGATGCTCCTGGACCAGCAGTTCCCGATGGAGCGAGCCTTCGCCGGGCCGGCGAGGATGGCCGAGCGGCTGGGCGTGGACCGCCTCGACCCGGCCACCGTCGCAGCCCTCGACCCCGAGGCGTTCGCCACGCTGTGCGCCACCCCGCCGGCGGTGCACCGCTACCCGGGGAGCATGGCGGCGCGGACCCAGGCGCTGGCGGCCGTCGTGGTCGAGGAGTACGGCGGCCGGGCGGCCGACCTCTGGGAGACCGCGGACAGCGGCCCCGAGCTGCTGGCCCGGCTCAAGGCGCTGCCCGGCTTCGGCGACGCCAAGGCGCGGATCTTCCTGGCCCTGCTCGGCAAGCAGCGGGGCGTGCGCCCGGCCGGCTGGGAGAAGGCCGCCGGCGCCTACGCGGAGAAGGGCTCGTTCCGGTCGGTGGCCGACGTGGTCGACGGCGACAGCCTGCTCAAGGTGCGCGCGTTCAAGCAGCAGCAGAAGGCGGCCGCCAAGGCCCGCTGACGCCTCTCCGGCGCCGCCTGCTCGGCACCGTGGTCACTATTCGTAAACTTCCTCGGGACACAGCGTGGCCCGTTAGCCTCAGCGTCATCGCTGCGACTCGGAGGGATGAGCAGGTGCACGAGCCGCGGCCGGCGTCTCAGGGGGCTTCGCCCCCGGCCGAGGCGAGCCCCGCCACGCTGGCCCTCGACGACACGGCGCTGCTGGAGACGCTCGTCCTGCAGGCGCCGGTGGCCTTCGCCTTCTACGGCCCGGACCTGCGCTACCGGCGGATCAACAAGATGCTCGCGGGGATCAACGGCCTGCCGATGGAGGACCACATCGGGCACCTGCCCAGCGAGCTGCTGGGAGCGCTCGGCACCAAGGTCGAGGACCGGCTTCGCGAGGTCCTCGCCTCGGGCGACGTGGTCGCCGACGACGACTTCACCGCCGCGTCGCCCTCGACCGGTGAGCTGCGGCACTACCAGTCGCAGTGGTTCCCGGCCCGGGTCCGGGGCGAGGTGATCGGCGTGGCGGTCCTGATCTCCGACGTGACCGACCGGCGCCGGACCGACGACGCGCTGCGCCGCAGCGTCGAGCGCACCGAGCAGCTGCAGAAGGCCACCGCCGGCCTCGGCGAGGCGCTCACGATCGCCGACGTGCGCGAGGTGGTGGCCAGGATCGGCCCGACCGCCACCGGCGCCGTGCGTGCCACGCTGAAGCTGCCGGGGGAGCCCGAACCAGCCCGGGAGGCGGCGGTCCGGGTGGGGGTCGAGCTGATGCTCTCCGGCGGGCTGACCGGCGTCCTGGTCCTGGACTTCCACGAGTCGCCCGACGAGAGCCTGGAGCCCTTTCTCGGGGCCCTCGCGGGCCAGTGCGCGATCGCCCTGGAGCGGTCCCGGCTCTACGAGCGGGAGCGGGCCACCGCGGCCACCCTGCAGCGCAGCCTGCTCCCCGACCGCCTCCCGGACGTCCCCGGGGTAGAGCTGGCGGCGAGCTTCCGGGCCGGCTCGGCCGAGGCCGACGTGGGCGGCGACTGGTACGACGTCTTCTCGCTGCCCGACGGCCGTCTGGTGCTGGTGGTGGGCGACGTCATGGGCAAGGGGGTGCGGGCCGCGGCCGGGATGGGCCGGCTGCGCTCGGCGCTACGGGCGCTGGCCCACGCCAACCCGCTCCCCGAGGCCGTGCTGACCGGTCTGGACCGGGTCTTCACCGCGACCGAGGAGGAGGACCAGATCGCGACGCTGGTCTACCTGCTGGTCAACCCGGTGGCGCGGCGGGCCGCGGTCGGCGCCGCGGGGCACCTCCCGCTGCTGCTCCGCCGGGCCGGTCGGGCACCCGAGCTGGTCGACGCCGGCTCCGGGTCCACGCCGCTGGGCTGGCCGGAGCCGAGGGGCCAGCGGACCCTCGAGCTGGGGCCGGGCGACCTCCTCCTCGGCCTGACGGACGGCCTCGTCGAGCGGCGGGGCAGCGACCTGGACGAGGGGCTGGCCGACCTCCTCGCGGTCGTCGGCACCGACGAGGAACCGCTCGCGGAGCTGGTCGACCGGGTCGGCACCGCCCTGCTGCCCGACACGCCCGGGCGCGACGACGCGACCGTGCTCGCCGTGCGCTTCGCCCCCTGACCCGGGGGACCCCGCGCGACCGGCCCGGATCTGCGCCGGGGAGGGACCGCGTGTCACAATGCTGTGTTGCGTCGTCTCGGTCACCGCGACCCGGGACGACGCCACCCCAGACCACCTGAGAGCCCGCCCGTGCTGCTGCGCGCCCGGGCGCGACGAGAGGTAGTACGTGTCGGACACGGTTCGCCAGCTTCCCCCGGAGTTCAGCCATCCCGGTGTTCAGGGCCTGCTCGCCCAGGGGAAGGACCGCGGGTACGTCACCGCGGACGCGGTCCGGACCGTCTTCGCCGACGCGGGCATCGCGCCCGGCAGGACCAAGGCCGTGCTGCGCAGCCTCAGCGACGAAGGAGTGAGCGTGATGGTCGAGGCCGAGGGTTCGGCTGCGACGCGCAAGAAGGCTGTCGCGGCGGCTACCGCCGCGAAGCGGGCCGCGACCACCAAGTCGGTGACCGCGCCCGCGAAGAAGGCGGCCGCGAAGAAGGCACCCGCCAAGCCCGCTGCGTCGAAGAAGACCGCCACTCCGGCTGCCGCCGCGAAGAAGGCGGCCGCGCCCGCAGCCAAGCCGGCGGCCAAGAAGGCGGCCGGCCCTGCGGCCACCAAGAAGGCCGCCGCTGACGCAGCCAAGGGTGCGGCTGCCGGGGACAAGGCCGAGGGCACCGAGGAGCCGACCGAGCCCACCGAGCCGAAGGAGCCCACCGAGGGCGAGGAGGGCGAGTCGTTCACCCTGTCCGACGAGGACGAGGAGGACGCACCCGCCCAGCAGGTCGCCACGGCCGGTGCGACCGCCGACCCGGTCAAGGACTACCTCAAGCAGATCGGCAAGGTCGCCCTGCTCAACGCCGAGCAGGAGGTCGAGCTCGCCAAGCGCATCGAGGCCGGGCTGTTCTCGGAGGAGAAGCTCAACTCCGGGGAGAAGTTCGCGCCCAAGACCAAGAAGGAGCTGGACTGGATCGCCGAGGACGGTCGGCGGGCCAAGAACCACCTCCTCGAGGCCAACCTGCGCCTGGTGGTCTCTCTGGCCAAGCGCTACACCGGCCGCGGCATGCTCTTCCTCGACCTGATCCAGGAGGGCAACCTCGGTCTGATCCGGGCGGTCGAGAAGTTCGACTACACCAAGGGCTACAAGTTCTCCACCTATGCCACCTGGTGGATCCGGCAGGCCATCACCCGCGCCATGGCCGACCAGGCCCGCACCATCCGGATCCCGGTGCACATGGTCGAGGTCATCAACAAGCTGGCCCGCGTCCAGCGCCAGATGCTGCAGGACCTGGGCCGCGAGCCCACCCCGGAGGAGCTCGCCAAGGAGCTCGACATGACCCCGGAGAAGGTTGTCGAGGTCCAGAAGTACGGTCGCGAGCCGATCTCCCTGCACACCCCGCTGGGCGAGGACGGCGACAGCGAGTTCGGCGACCTGATCGAGGACTCCGAGGCCGTCGTGCCGGCCGACGCCGTGTCGTTCACGCTGCTCCAGGAGCAGCTGCACTCGGTGCTCGACACGCTCTCCGAGCGGGAGGCAGGCGTGGTCTCGATGCGCTTCGGCCTCACCGACGGGCAGCCCAAGACCCTGGACGAGATCGGCAAGGTCTACGGCGTCACCCGCGAGCGGATCCGCCAGATCGAGTCGAAGACCATGTCCAAGCTGCGCCACCCGAGCCGTTCCCAGGTCCTGCGCGACTACCTGGACTGAGAGCTGCCCCGGACGGCTACGGACGGCCCTACGGTGTGTCGCGGAGGACGCCCTCCCTCGATGCGCGCGAGCAGGAGCCGCCATGCCGACGACCAGCGGGATCGCCAGGCTGTGGAAGCCGGTCGTCAACGTCACCGACCTCGATGACGGCGAGCGGTTCTGGTCGGCGCTCACAGGCCTGGTGCCGCAGTCGAGACACGGCGACGAGACCGGCGACCGGTACTCGGTGCTGCACGATCCCGACGAGCCGCTCTGGTTGCTCCTGCAGCGGGTGCCCCGCGACCAGACCTCCTGGACCGGCGGGACGCATCTCGACCTCCGGGTGGACGACGTCGCCGACGCCGTGCGCAGGACCGAGGAAGTCGGCGGGGTCATCGTCAGGCCACCGGCCTTCTATCCGTCGGACGAGCGGCCCTACCTGGAGTGGGCGGTCATGGCGGACCCGTTCGGCAACGAGTTCTGCTTCGTGAGGTGGCCCCTGGAACCAGGCGCTGCGGGCGAGGTCAGGTCGTCCGAGACAGGTGGTGCGGCGCCGTGATCCGCCAGGGATCGTCGTGAGGACGGCGCTGGATCAACGCGCCCTGGTGCTCGAGCCCCTGGCCAGCCGGTACTGCACGAGCGTGGGCACGTCGTCGCGCGAGAGCGCCTCCCGGGCGTGGGCCAGGACGACCGTCTCGATGGCGCTCCGGACCTCGCGCAGGTCCGCCCTGGGAGTCAGGTCCACCACCAGCCGCAGATCAGGCTCGACCGGGTCGTTCTCCAGCCGGGCCGTCGCGTCGCTGACGCCGTGGACGGATCGGGCCTCCGTCTCCACCGCGTCCGTCAGCGCCTTGGGCGGCATGGAGGTCTGACCCCGGGCGTCGTCAGCCTCCAGCAGGACGTCACTGAGCCGCTCGACGCGCAGCTGCACGAGCAGCCATCGCAGCCCCACGAGAGCGGTGAGGAGGCCGAGGACGACAAGCCCCAGCTGCACCCACGTGCTCTCGTCGCGAAGCCACTGCAGCACGTCGATGCCGAGGACCGGGCGGTCGGCCGAGAAGCCGAAGGCCCCCACCGAGACGACGAGCGCCAGGGTCCCGGCCGAGGCCAGCGCGAGGCCCACGAGCCCGATGCCGACGGGGTTGCGCCGGTCGGTGCGGGGCCGCCTGCCGGGCCGGCTCACGGCGCTCACTTCCGGCTCCGGCGGATCGAGACCCGGGTGCGCGGCGGGCGTGCCAGCATCAGCGTGTCGAGGCGTCCGGCGCAGGCGTCGGTCACCTGCTGCTCGAGCTCGCTCGTGTCCCGCAGCCTGGTCGACGCGGTCACCCGCGCCGTCCGGGAGCGCACCCGAGCCTTGCTCGTCCGTACCCCGCTCACCCGTCCAGCGGTGATCTCCAGCACGCGTGCCACCTCCCGCCGCGGGATCTCGCACCGGAGACCGTCCGGCGCCTGCATGAGCAACGGTCGCGGTGGACGGCGCAACGCGGCGACGAGGACGAGGAGCCCGACCACGACCGCGGTGACGGCGGCGACGCGGACCAGCGCGTCCGACCAGGGTCGCCCGGAGAGGTCGTCCACGAGGGTCGGGTAGTCCACGAGCGCGTACGAGCCGCGGTCCAGCAGCCGGCCGCCGGCCTCGAGCACCAGGAGCAGGCCGAGCGCGGCGATCGCCAGCGCCAGCAGGGCGCCGAGGAGCCGTCGCTGGACCAGGACGGCGTTCATCGCACCCTCGGCTCGACGTCAGGGACCAGTGCCTCGACCACGACGTCGACCTCGGCGACCCGCAGGCCCGTCAGCTCCTCCACCCGCTGCGCGACGTGCCCGCGCACCTGGGCGGCGATCTCCCGCACCGGGCTCGGGTAGCCCATCGACAACGAGACCCGGGCGGTCACGACGCTGCCGTTCACGTCCGCCTGCGCGACCGGCCGGTCGGCTCCGCTGACCGCGACGCCGAGGACCCTCCGGTGCGTGCCTCCGGTCCCCGACACCTCGGCGGCCGACGCGCCGACGATCCGTTGCACGACTCGGTCGTGGATCCGCGTGTGACCGCGGTCGGCCGCGTCGTCCGGACCAGGGACGGCAACCGCCTCGGCGAGCGCGGTCACCTGTTCCGCCGGTCGGCGCTGCCGACGAGTGAGCTCAGGTCGAGCTGACCCTCGAGAGCGCGACCGACCACGAGGCCGAGGGCGGCGAGGAGCAGACAGATGGCGAACGCGTCGAACCCGCCGAACGCTCCGGCGAAGCCGAGACCGAGACCGATGAACATTCCGGTGATGGAGGGTGTCACGAGAGCTCCTGGGGTTGCGGGTTGCGGGTTGCGGCTTGCGGGTTGGCTGGCGGGTCATCGGACCCGGGGTGGCGGGGGCGACTGACGGAATGCACGCAGGATCTCGAGCAGCCGCCGGAGGCCCCGGCGGCGGTGCACGATGTGCAGGGGGCCGTCCAGGCGCGGATCGTCGTCAGCGATCGAGTGGCTGCGGCGTCGATGGGCTGCGAGCCCTTCGACGAACGTCGCGTGGTCCCCGCCGCGGTCGGGATGGTGGGTCCGGACGAACTTCAGGTACGCCCGGCGCTGGTCGTCCGTCATCCCGGTGGGTCGGTCCCGGTGGCTGTCGCCGGCTCGACGTCCTCGATCACGACGTCGACGGCGCGACCGTGCACCAGTGGGGCAACTGCGCCGCGGACGGACGCAGCCACCGGAAGGATCGGCCGGTCCAAGGACACCGTCACGTGCACGGACACGACGTCGTCGTCGATCCGGATGCCTGGGACCTGCCGTCCCGGAAGGTACGTCGCCACGGCTCCGGCTGCGCCGCCGCCGAGACCGGTGACTCCCGGCACGGACAGCGCCGCCTCGGCGACGAGGTCCGCGTCCGGCTCGACGGTCGTCACTGGACGCGCGAGGGGCTCTGCTGCTCGTCGTCGTCGCCCGCGATGTAGACGTCGTCGACCGCCACGTTCACCTCGACGACCTCCAGCCCGGTCATGCGCTCGACCGAGCTGATGACATTGCGCCGGATACCTTTCGCGAGGTCGGCGATGCTCACGCCGTAGTCCACGACGACGTCGACGTCGACGGCGGCCTGGGTCTCGCCCACCTCGACGGAGACACCCTGGGACACCGAGGGCCCGGACGATCCCGGGATCCGCTCTCGCAGCTGTCCCATCGCACGAGCCGTCCCCTTGCCCAGCTCATGGACACCGGAGACCTCGCGGGTCGCGATCGCGGCGATCTTCGTCACGACGGTGTCGGCGACGCTGGTGCGGCCGTGCGAGCTGTCCAGCGCGCCGGTCCCCTGCGAGACCACCGACGATGAGCTCTCCGAGGTCTTCGACGTCACGCTCGGCTTGTCCTGGGTGGTCTGAGTCATAGCTCTTCCTCCACGTGTCTGGGCGTTCGATCATCAGGCCCTACCCCCCTGGCAACGTCACCCACACAGACCTGGCCCGATGTCACGAGACCGCAACGGAGACATGGCGCGAATGCAATCTGTCGGTCATGACAACCGTCGCACCGCGTCCTGACCTGCCCTTTGGTGCCGCTCTCTCGACGACCATCACGTCGTACCAGGAGGCGACCAGCGCGCCGTCGCGGGGATCGGCAGGCATCGGTCGGCAAGGCCGATGGTGAAGGACGGCGTTACGCTGGAGGCCGAATGCGGGGGATGGAGGTGCATTGGCGAGCAACATCCGGGATGTCGCGATAGCCGCCGGCGTATCGATCACCACGGTCTCGCACGTCTTCAGTGGTCACGGGCGGGTAGCCGAGGCGACCAGGCGGCGCGTGCTCCAGGCCGCCGCGGAGCTGGGGTACCGCCCGAACGTCCATGCCCAGCAACTGGTGACGCGACGCAGCCGCACCATGGCTATCCAGGTCGCGAGCTTCAGCGAGCCGACGACCACCCGGGCGCTGATTCCACGATCCGACTACTTCCTGGATCTGCTGAACGGCGCGTCGGCGGCGGCTGCAGACAGCGGCTATGCCCTCATCCTCACACCGCCCAACGTGGACGCACTGGACCTGGCCGAGTTCGCGGTCGACGGGGTCATCGTGGTGGATCCTCGGGGTGACGAGCCCCTGTTCAAGGCCGAGTGGCAGCTGAACAGACCGATGGTGACGACGGGCCGCGTGACCGTCGGCTCAGGCGTCAGGTCTGTCGTGGACAACGACCACGTCGGGGCGGCACGAACCGTCCTCGACCATCTCGAGCGGGAGGGCTACCAGCGCCCGGCGCTCATCATCACGAACACCTCCCGTTCCTACGTCGTGGACATGCTCGATGCGTACCGGGACTGGGCCAGGGCGCGAGGTGTCGAGCCACAGGCCGTGCAAGTGGGGGAGACGCCGAGCGAGACGGCTGCCGCGAAGGCGCTGACCACTCTTCTCGCGCGGGAACCAGCCCCTGACGCGATCTTCGCCAGCTCGGAGGAGCTGGCCCTGGGGGTTCTGCATGAGGCTCAGCGCCGAGGGATCGACGTCCCTGGCGAACTCGGCGTATGCAGTGCGGTCGACAGCTCCACGCTCGAGCTCACCACCCCGCAGGTGACCGGAACGATGCTCAATCCTGCGACGATCGGGAGACAGGCCGTCGAGGCGCTGCTCGAGCTGACGGCTGACCCCGAGGGGGGCCCTCATCACCGCCGGGTGCCCGCCGCCCTGTGTGAGCGGGGGTCTACTGCGCGGCGTGGGTCCCCTGCGCAAGGTTGAGGGCGAACGTCAGTCACGGGGCCAGACGGAATGGTCGCGAGCGGTGTCGAAGTGGTAATCCGCGACACGTACGTCGAACAATCGCCGTCCGAGGTCCCTGGCGGCGCCCACCGGGTCGTTGGGGTCGCGCGCGACCTCGCCGCGGCTGTTCCCGACTCCGATGACGACGTCGACCAGTTCCTGGTGGAGGTAGCGCGTGAGCTCGTGGAGCTGCGCCCGTAGCCCCAGGGTCGCACCGGGGTAGCTCTCCTCGCAGGCGACGAGCACACCGACTCGCTTGCCGGGCAAGCCGGCGAGGACTTCAGCGGACCGTGGGTAGCCGGGCGACATGTAGCAGAAGAGGCGGTCGAACATGGACTTGAGCTGGCCGCTCATGCCGTACCAGTACAGCGGTGTTGCGAGTAGCAGCCCGTCTGCCTGCAGCAAGTGCTCGGTGAGCAGAAGCTCGTAGTCGTCAGGGATGGCGCAGCCGCCGTCAGGGCGGCGGCAGCGGCGACAGTCGCGCAGCGCGCCGTCGACGAATCTGTCGAGCTGGATCACGGTGACGTCATGGCCGCCGTCGCGGGCTCCGGTCGCAGCGGCCTCGGCCAGCACCGACGTGTTGCCGTCGGTGCGGGGGCTGGCATTGAGAGCAAGAACTCTCATGTGGGGGTGTGGGCAGCGGCTGACGTCTCAGCGAGGAAGTGGGCGATCGCCGCTGCGAACTCCTGCGGTGCATCCTGCGGAATCCAGTGGGAGGCGTCGACCTTGACCAGCCGGGCGTCGGGTATCTCCCGGGCCAGGCGCTCGCCGTCGGACAGTGGCTGCCAGGGGTCGTGCATGCCCCACAGCATCAGCGTGGGCGCACGAATCGACGCGTGACGGTCGACCAGCTCCATCGTGTGGTTCGTGTTGAGCGCACTCGCGTCCCGGATCAGGCTCAGAGCTCCTTCGGCGTCCTCGTAGGGGGCGACGATCCCTTCCATGAAGGCAGTCGTCAGGCGATCCGGCCGTGCGATGCCCTCGGACAGACCACCCGCGACGAACCTGCTGACCTCGCCGGGAGGCTTGTGTCGCCATTGCGGGTCGCCCAGCGCGATCATGTCCTCGATCGGCCAGGAGTCATAGGCGACGGCGTTGGTCAGGACAAGGCGCGCGACGCGTTCAGGGTGCTCGATGCCGAGAATGAGAGCGACGCCACCCCCTGTGTCGTGCCCGACGAACGTCGCCCGCTCGATTCCGGAAACGTCCAGGAACCGCACCATCGCGGCTGCCTGAGCCCGCAGGGACCGGTCGAAGCGGTCCCGCCGGTCGGACCAACCGTGGCCGATCATGTCGACGGCCAGCACCCTGCAGTGCTCGGACAGCAGCGGCACGACGTCCGCGTACAGGTAGGACCAGGTCGGGATACCGTGCAGCAGCACGACGGGATCGCCCTCACCCGCCTCCGTGTAGGCCAGGTCGAGCTCGAGCGGTCCGAGGCCAGGCAACGTCACATGCCGCTGCTGAGCGCGGAACTCCTGGTGCGTCAGAGTCACACAACCTCCTCCGCCGCGACGTCAGTGCGCTGGATGGGCATGCTGGTGCCACCGTCGACGGCCTTTCCGAGCACCTCCGGCGGGTCCGGGAACAAGCGGAGGGACAGCGTGTACAGCACCACGGCTGTGAGGCCGGCGACGAGGAAGCTGAGGTCAAGGTCGTCCAGCGCTCTTGCGCCCGGCCCGACGAACCACGCGTTGCTGGCGAACAACAAGCCGATCGATGTCGACAAGGTCCACACCGCCATGGCCGGGACGTTGAAACCGTGGGTGAACCAGTAGATCCCGCCTCGCTGCCCGCGGTTGAACACCTGCAGTGCGTCGGGGTCGTAGAAGCCCCGTCGCCGGAAGTGACCGATGGCCACCATGATGATCCACGGGATGGAGAACGAGGCCAGCAGCGTGAGGAAGACGACCACCCCGTCGATGATCGCGCTGTTGAAGTGGCCCAGGTACACGAGGAAGGTTGCCATGACGCAGGCCAGCACCGTCGCCTGGACGCGACTCAGCCTCGGGATGATCGCGGACATGTCCAGGCCGGTGCCGTAGGTGTTGATCACTGCCTGCGCGGTGCCGGAGGCGAGCCCCAGGTAGATCAGGGCTGGCACGTACCACAGTGGAGCCGCGTCGACGAGCCCCAGCACGTACGGTGTGTCGCCGTCGGCGGTGCCGGACGAGAAGATCGCCGCGGAGGTGAACGTGCCCCACATGAACGGGCCGCCCATGCCGAAGAGCCCACCGAGGAACATCGCCTTCAGCACCGCTCGGTCGCCGTGCATCTTGTGGGAGATGTGGCGCGTCCAGTCCCCGGCGTACGCACCATAGGAAGCGACGGTCGATCCGCAGATGACGGCGGACACCAACCACGTCGCTCCCACCGTCCCGAAGACGTACTCTCCCGACCCTGAGTACGAGGGGTCGAAGTCGCGGCCGTAGACCACGAGCCCGACGAGCATCGCCAGGCCGGCGGTCGGGATCATGAAGCGTTGCGCCGCCACCATGTTGGCATGGCCGAGGATCGACACGAACGTGACGATGACGCTCAGTACGGCATAGGCGAAGAGCCGCGGGACGCTCGAGTCCTCGATGTCGAAGAACGCCTGCAGCGCGCCTGCGAGCGCGTCGCCGCCTGTCCAGATGCTCAACGCAGCGAAGGCGAGCGACGCTGTCGCCTCGAGGAACGAGCCGATGAGTCGACCGGCGACGCCGAAGTACGCGCCGCTCGAGACCGGGTTGTTGGTACCGCTGCGCGGGCCCATCAGCCCCATGGGAGCGAGCAGGCAGGCCCCGACCGCGGAGCCGACGACGACGGCCGACGCTGCCTGCCAGAAGCTGAGCCCGAAGGCGATGGGGAACCAGCCGATGATGATCAGGCTGAAGGTGAGGCTGCCCCCGAAGAGGATCGTGAAGAGGTTCTTGGGGTGGGAGCGGCGTTCGTCCTCCGGGATGTACTCGATGCCGTACTGCTCGATCCGTCCCACCTGGTCCTTGGACGAGACGGGGCCGGATGTCGTGGGGCTCAGCGATCTCCTCATTACTGCCACTCTGCCTCTCCGTCGACGAGCCACTGGAATGGACGCAAGTGCCGCGGATCCTTGGCGATGACCGACTCGGGATGCCACTGCACACCGAGCACGTTCGTGCCCTCGACCGCCTCGATGACCCCGTCAGCGCTCCAGGCGGTCGCCGCGAGACCGTCACCGGGGGTGTCCACCGCCTGATGGTGGTGGGAGTTGACCTCCTCCAGCCCGCCCAGCAAGCGCTCGGCGAGGCTGCCCGGCTCGGCCTTGACGACGTGCTGGAGGCCCGCGTACTCGCGGTCGTGGCGCACGTCGACATGGGACTCGAAGCCCGCCGCCGGGAGGTCCTGGATCAGGGTGCCGCCCGAGGCGACGGCGAGCAGCTGAGACCCACGGCAGATGCCCAGGATCCGGGTCTCGTGCGATCGTGCCCAGGCGATGGCGCGCAGCTCCACCGCGTCGCGGACCGGGTCGACGTGGTCGAGAGTGGTGGCCGCTTCGGCTCCGTACGCCGAGGGGCTGATGTCACCGCCGCCCGCCAGCAGGAGCACGTCGGCGACGTCGAGCGCGCGCTCGAGGCGGCCGTCGTCATCGGGGGAGCAGGCGGGAACGAGCAACGGCACCCCGCCTGCCGCGGCGACCGAGGCGACGTAGCTCTGGTGCAGCGAGAGGTACCCCTCGGTACGCCCCACCACGACGGCGACGACGGTCACAGGTTCAGCAGGTAGGCGGACCGCTCGCGGTCGGTGACCTCGAGGTTGGCCGTCTCCCACTCGGCGAGCTTCATCTCGCTGTACTCGCGGATGAAGGTCGGGTGGAACACCTCGTGCGTCAGTGGGTCCTCCTGGAAGGCGTCGACCGCCTCACGCAGGCTCCGGGGCAGCGTGGCGACGTCAGCCATGTAGGAGAGGTCGTCACGGGCATCGCCCGGTTCGGTCCCGCGCCGGATCCCGTCCAGGCCGGCGGCCAGCATGTAGGCGCTCGTGAGGTAGGTGTTGGCCGCGCTGTCGACTGCGCGGTTCTCGATCGCGGGCCGGTTGGCCGGCAGCCGAAGCATGCACGAGCGGTTGTTGTACCCGTAGCTGATCTTTGTCGGCGCCCAGGAGATCTGTCCGTCTGCCAGCCGGGGAACCAGCCGGCGGTAGGAGTTGGTCGTCGGGTTCGCCAGGGCGGTGAGCGCCCGCGCATGGCTCAGCACGCCACCGATGAAGTGGTAGGTCTCCTTCGTCCACTGGCTCTTGTCCGTGGCGTCGCGGAAGACGTTCTCGCCCGTACCGGTGTCCTCCAGGCTCATGTTGAAGTGCGCGCCCGATCCCCACAGGTCGGCAAAGGGCTTCGGCATGAACGTGGCGAGCAGACCGCACTCCTTGGCCGTCTGGCGGACCATCAGGCGGAACAACGTCATCCGGTCTGCCGCCTCGAGCACCGGGGCGTGGCTGAAGTCGAACTCGTACTGGCCCTCACCGCCCTCGGAGTCGAAGCTGAACAGCCCGAACCCCAGCTCGTCCATGTAGGTCGCCATCTTGTCGAGGAAGGCCATCGAGTCCAGGGTCGTCTCGACGTCGTATGCGGGGGAGGGCTTGATCTCACCGCTGATCGCCATCGGCACCAGCTGCGTGCTGCCGGCCTGCAGCGACTCAGGCTTGAAGACGTAGAACTCGGGCTCGACGCCCAGCTGCGCGACGAACCCGAGCTCGGCCGCCGCCTCGACCTGCTTCTTGAGGATCGAGCGGCCACACAGTGCGTAGGGTTCGCGCCCACCCCACGACATGTCGGCGACCATCCATGCGATGCGTCGATCCCACGGCAGGACCTTGAGTGTCGTGACGTCCGGGATGCCCGCCACTTCGTCCTCGACGGGGTCCATGACACCGATGCCACCCATGCCTCGGGGGGTGTAGCGCTCGGACCCGGCAATCAGATGAGGAAGATGGTCGATGGGCACCATCTTCGACTTGGGGCGGCCCAGCACGTCCATCCAGCTGGCGAGCGCGTACCGAACGCCCTTTCCGGCCAGGTCCTTGGCCATCTGGTGGTGGTCCTGCGAGATGGCGTTGACGGTGTCCATCGGGTCTCCTGTCGAGGTCGCTGAGAGCGCGTGGGGCTGGGGCGAGGTGGGGACTGTGGTCAAGCCGAGGCGGCGCCTTGAGAGAGCGCGAGGGCGGCCGCCCGAAAGGGCTCGAGGGGGGCGCGGAAGCTGCCGGCGCCGATCTGGCCACCGGCGCGGCCGGCGATGCCGACGTCCATGACCGGCGTCGTGCCGGTCTCGACCACCCGGTGCGCGTCGATGCCTACGGGGGTGCCGCGGTACCGCAGGAAGGGAATCTTGAACCGAGGGTGTTCGGCCGCCGTGATGGCGTACATCTCGAGGTTGCGCTCGACCATGGTCTCGGGGCTGCCGCCCTGGTAGGTCTGGAGCGGGAACGCGCACGCCTGCGCCATGCCGCCCAGGCCGCACACCTCGGTGATGGGACTCTCGCCTCCCATGACCTCGATGTCCTGCGCCGTGTGTCCTGGGGACAGGTGGAACTCCTCGGCGACGGGCAGCGGTCCTCGGAACCAGCGATCTCCCTGCCCTGCGACACGGATCCCGAACTCCTTGCAGGAGAAGGCCATGGCCGTGACGATCGAGGAGCTCTCGACGTCGTAGAGACGGTCGGACATCGACTTGCAGGCCGCCATCGACAGGCGCAGGAAGAAGTAGTCACCCGATGTCAGGTAGTCGGCGATCGGACGAGCGGTCACGCTGTCCAGCTCGATGAGGGCCGGTACGACCGCGCGCAGGAACAGCAGCGAGGCGGCGGTGTTGCGGCTGTGGAGCTCGTCGCCCTGGTGCAGCGCGCGTTCCATCAGCGGGCGTACGGGGATGCCGCCGTCGATCGACCGCACCAGCTCACCGAGTCCCGGGCCGATCACCTGCGCCAGGTGCTCGAGGTTCCGCTGTACGGCGTCGTCGTAGACGCCGTAGTTGAGTCGGGAGGGGGTATCGCCCTCGTACAGGGTGCAGTAGCCCCGGTGGCCGGACCCGGCGTCCTCGACGACCAGGACGGGCATCGACGCAGTGGTGACCCCTGCCAACGAGCCCACGCAGGAGTAGTCGTGGCAGCCCGCCACCGTGACCTGGCCGCTGTCGAGGGCCTTCTCGGCGGCGGCCAGGTCCGGAGCGAGGCCCTCGTAGACCACGCCCCCGAGCACGGCCTGTCGCTGGCCCCCGGTGTACGCCTCCCACGGCAGCGGGGGACCCGACGTGAGGACGGTGTCCCGCGTGAGCCCGGGCAGGACGTCGATCGCCGGGCGGACGTCGACGAGGACCGGGTCACTGGTGAACAGGAGCTGCAGAGCGCGCTCGTTCGCCTGACTCGTCGTGGGTGGAGGCGCGAGCTCGGTCTGCTCGGGCATCAGCGCCCTCTCGTCTCGAAGCTGCGGGGTGGCCAGCGTCCAAATCGTTTTGGCAAGTCGTCATAGTGAGGTTGCTCACACCGGTTGTCAAGGGTGGGCGGCATGAGCCACCACGACCGTCGAGGAGCCCGCTACTGTCGTTCGAGCTCCTCCGACACCACGAAGAGCGCCGACGAGGACACCCGTACCGGCCAGAGCCAAGACGGGTGCTGGGAGGCTGTCATGGCGTGGTTCGTGCTGGTCGTTGCCGGGCTGCTCGAAGTTGCCTGGGCGGTGACGTTGCCTGAGACGCGCGGGTTCACGCGGCCGATACCGACGCTCGCCTTCGTGCTGCTTCTGGCGGGGAGCATGTACGGGCTGAGTGTTGCCACACAGACGCTGGCTCTCGGCACTGCGTACGCCGTGTGGGTGGGGATCGGGGCGGTCGGAACCGTTCTGCTGGGGATCGCCCTCTACGGTGAGCCCGCAACGCCGGCGCGTCTGCTCTTCCTCGGCCTCGTCCTGGCCGGGATCGTCGGACTCAAGTTCGCCGGCTGAGGCCGGATCCACCGCGCCGGCTCCTGTGGCGGCGGTGGATCAGCCGCGCAGGCTGCCACCGTCGGAGATCTCGCCGCGGTCGTGGATGGACGCCGTCAGGCTCGGGGAGCCCTGCAGCACGGTCATCCCGTCCGGCATGTCGATCCCAGCGTCGTTGTAGGCCTTGAGGACCTCGCCGATCACCGCGTCCTGGACCCGTCGGATCTCCGCCTGACGGGGCTGGGTCCAGTAGCTGATCTCGAGGTCGACCGTGGAAGAGCCGAAGGCTGTGGCATACACCTGCACGGCCGGCTCCGGCAGGACGCCGTCAACGCCGGTCACCACGTCCTGCGCCACCGACCGCGCGCGTGCGAGGTCGGTGGAGTAGTCGACCCCCACCACTACCGATGTGCGTACCTGGTCGAAGGCCGTCTGGACGCTGATCGGATTGGTGTACACGGTGGCGTTCGGGATCGTGAGCCGGCGGCCGTCATAGGTCTTGAGGACCGTCTCCCGCAGGTTGATCTCCACCACCGTGCCGGTGTGGCCGTCCACCGAGATCTGGTCGCCACCGCGGAAGGGGTCGCGCATGAGGAGCAACACCCCGGCGAGCAGGTTGCTCAGGATGTCCTGGAACGCGAACCCGGCCGCGATGCCGAGGATGCCGAGACTGGAGAGCACCGCCACGGGGTCGATGCTCGGGAAGATGACCGTGACGCCGATGAGCGCGCTGAGCAGCACGACGAGGCCCCCGGCGAGGGCCGAGAAGACCCTGGCGAAGCTCGGGCTGCGTCGACGCGCGAGCAACGGCCTCATCCCGTAAGGGAGCAGCCGGCCGACCGCCACCCCGCCGCCGATGATCGCCAGGCCGATCAGCACCTGGTCTCGGCCGATCGGGCCGTCTCCCGCCGCGGCGAGGACGGAGGCGGTGGGTGCGGGCAGCAGGAGCGAGAGGGACATCCCTGCCGGTACCCCGCCCAGGACGCCGGCACCCCGTTTCGGACGGCCGGGCTTCGGCGGTCAGGTGAGGGCGGCCACCAACGTGTCGCAGTAGTCGGCGCTGGCGTTCTCGTGGAAGACCTCGACGACGTCGATCACGGTGCCACCCGGCTGGCCGTCGCCGCCGGTGTCGAAGAGCACCGAGATCCTGACGTGGTAGTTGCCGCGGAGCAGCCGGGAGCCGTCCGACGAGCGCATCGTGAACTGCCCGTTCTCCACCTGGCGGAACCGGTAGACGTTGCCCTCGACCAGGGTCGCCTTCTGCTCCAGGAACCTGGCGTGGAAGGCCACGGTGGCGAAGTCACCTGACGGGTTGTTGCCCTCGCCGGCGTCCAGGTAGATCGTTTCGACCCCTCGGACCTGGTCCGCGCCGAGGAACGCCTGGTCCGACCCGGGTGCAGGGCGGATCGTGCTGGTCCCCTGGACGGTCGTGGAGGCGAACAGGTCCAGACCGCAGTCGGAGTCGGTGTCTTCGAAGGTGACGTCGAAGTGCTCGACCTCGATCGGCGCCTTCGCCTGCGCGACCGGCGCGCCCATCCCGAGGAGCAGGCCGGCCAGGCCGGCGGTGACTGCCAGTGATCGGAACACGATTCCACCCCTGTCGACGTGACTCCCGAGACCTGCCGACACCGTGCTCCCGGTAAGCGGAGCCGTCAAGGTCCCGGACGGACCTCGGGGCCGGCCGCGATGCGGTCGGCCCCGAGGTGGGTGGGTCTGTCCGAAGGCCAGCGGGTAGCCCGGCCGTCAGAACTTGGCGCGGCAGGCGGCCAGGTTCGGCTTGACCTGCTGCCCGCGGTCGACGACCACGGACTGGGTGTCGAGGACGGTGCCGTCCGGGCGCTCACAGGTGAGCGTCCAGTTCTCGACGAGCCCGTCACCGACGATGGTGTCGGTCGTGTCGTAGAGACCGGCCGTCATCGTCCAGTCCGGCGAGACCGAGGCGAAGTTGATGACGCGCAGCACGTAGGTCCCCGGCTTCGGGGAGCTCAGCGTGGCCAGCTCCTTCTCGCCGACGAAGTTGCCCGAGCTGGCGACCTGGGTCAGCGATCCGTCGGCCTCCCTGTAGTAGACCTCCAGGTCGTAGTCGTCCGGCGTCGGCCAGTCGAGCTCCACCTGCAGCAGGTCCTGACCGGTCTCGGTGACCACGAACTCCTTGTCCTCGTGCTGCGTCGGCAGCAGCGCGGTGCCCGGCTTGAACGTCTCCTCGCGGGTGGGCGTCTCCGAGAGCACCTGGAGCCGGTGCTTCATCACCAGCGGTCGGGTGCTCGGGTTGACGTGCCAGGCGAAGGTGCCGCCGGTCGGGACCGTCATCGTGGTGTCCAGCTTGTCGGTGAACGACGAGCCGTCGTACGTCGGCGTGGCGAACTGCTTGCGCAGCCGCAGCACGGCGCCGGCGGGAGCCTTGCCGGAGATCACCGAGTGCATGGCGGCGTCGGCGGTGCTGGCCAGGGCCGTGAGGTACGCCTCACGGTTGCCCTTGCCGGCGTAGTCACCCGTCCCGAAGTACTGGTCGACCACCTCGGGGAACGGCGGGTGGAACTCGTCGCCGATCTCGAAGGTGAAACCGAGGCCGCCGGTGGCGTAGTACGACCAGTCCTCCGTCGTGCCGGTCGTGTCGTAGAGCTGGTAGGAGTGCTGGTTGGTGTAGCCGTTGTTCGCGGCCATCCTCGCGCCGAGCGCGGCGTACACGGTCTCGTCCGCCGTGTCACCCTGCGCGCGCAGGCCCGGGGGACGCAGCACGAGGTTGCTGTAGGTGTGGTTGGTGATCAGCGTCGTGACGTGCTCGCCGGAGACCAGGGCCCGCACGTTGCGGGTCTCGGGCTCGGAGAACGGGCCGGAGCCGCGGTAGGTGGGGTCGGCGAACAGGTCGCTGGCGCCGGGGCCGCCCCAGAAGCCGCCGTAGTTGCGGTTCGGGTCGACGCCGATGCCGAAGCCGCCGGGGCTGGCGGCCGCGTCGCAGGCACCGGGAGGAGTGCTGTCGCTGCCCTCGATCCGGCAGTTCTTCCGCTTGTAGGCGTTGCCCGGCGTACCGAGCACGGCGACGGTCCCGCCGTCGTCGACCTCGCGCAGGTCGAGCAGCGCGCCCTGGGTGACCGACTGGTTGAAGCCGTCGGCGTTGACCACAGGCACCACGATGACGCGGGCCCTCTTGAGCAGGTCGGTGATGCGCGCGTCCTGACCGTGGTGCTTCACCAGGTCGTAGGCGAACTCCATCGCCATCTCGCCCGAGGGCCACTCACGGGCGTGGTGCAGACCCATCATGAGCAGCACTGGCTTGCTGCTGCTCGCAGCGCTGTGGACGCCATCGGAGATCTCGACGCCGTAGACCGTGCGCCCCTCGAGGGTCTTGTTCGGCAGCGCGAAGCGGTCGACGACGCCGGGCTTGATCGCTGCCAGCTCGCGCAGGTCGTCGTTGTAGTCGGCCAGGGTCCGGTAGCTGTCCCGCCCGCTCGGCAGCGGGGAGGAGGCGACCTCGGCGGCGTACGCCCGGCTGACCCGGTTGTTCCGGGCGGTGCGCAGCGCGAGGTCGGGGACCCTCACGTCGTAGGTCAGGCCGGCGGCGGCGAGCGCCTCGGCGTCGGAGGCCCGGTGCAGCACCGCCTCGACGAAGCCGGGGCCGGCGTGCTCGGTCAGGTCGAGGCCGAGCGCCCCGAGCCGGTCCTTGTCGGCCCGCGTGGGGGTGTCCACGCGCACGAGCTGGGGCGGGAACGCCGTCGAGCCTTCGGCTGCGGTGGGGACCGCGGAGAGGGCTCCTAGCGACAGCGCGGCGGCCGCTAGCGCGGCCCCGGCTGCGCGGGAGGTGCGGGAGGTCAGTGATGGCACGGGGGTCCTCCTGGGTCAGGGTGCGTGACCGTCGTCACAGGTGGCCCAACGGGCGGGTGCGGCCGGGGTCACGGGTGTGGGGGCTCGCAGCGGAAGATGTGACAGGAATCACGCCTTTCGGGGCCGGCCCGTAACCCCAAGCCCTCCGAGTCCGTTATGGGAGGTACGAGGCGTTCGTCCTGAGCTCGACGCACCCGCGTCGCGGACCGAGGGAACGCCACCGGCAGTCGTCCCGGAGGTCGCCCATGCCCACGTCATCCACCCGCCGACGGGCCGCAGCGCTCGCCGCCGTCGCCACGGCCGCAGCGGTGGCATTCCTGCCCGCGGTGGCCGCGCCGTCCGCCGCCGAGGCGCGGGCGGACGCCCCCGCCGGCACGGACACCGGCAGTGCCGACGTGGGCAGCCTGCGTCTGGTCGAGGACCGCTACCTGGTCGCGCTCGCGGGCAACCAGGCCCCGGACGGCACCTTTGCCACCGACGCCGCGCCGGGCGCGGTGCAGACCCTGGTCGCCGCCGCCGGCGGTCGGGTGGTGGGGGACATGTCCCGCCAGATCGGGGTCGTCGTCGTCGAGGCCGGCAGCCCGGCGACCGCCGCGACGCTCGAGGCCTCCCCGCTGGTCACCTCGGTGGGCAACGACTTCGGCGTCAAGATGTTCGCCGACGCGCCGGAACCGTCCGCGGACGTGCTGGAGCCCCTCCAGTGGGACATGCGGCAGATCCGCACCGAGCAGGCCCACGCGATCCAGGCGGGGATCCCCGCTGTGGATGTCGGCATCCTCGACAGCGGCATCGACGGCCGGCACCCGGACTTCAGCAAGGGCGGGGTGTCCAACGTCGACTGCGCCCGTGGCCGGGACTCGCTGGCCGCCCTCCCGCCGGGTGTCGCCGTCGGCACCCCCGACCCCTGCACGGACAACCAGTTCCACGGCACCCATGTCGCGGGCACGGTCGGTGCGCGGGCCAACGGCATCGGCATCGTCGGGGTGGCGCCCAACGCCACGCTCGTCCCGGTGAAGGTCTGCGACGCCACCGGGTACTGCTACGCCAGCCCGGTCGTCGACGGCATCACCTACTCCGGCGACCAGCAGCTCGACGTCATCAACATGAGCTTCTTCGTCGACGACAACTCCTTCCAGGAGTCCACCGAGTTCAAGTGCGCGTCGGACCCGGTGCAGCGCACCTTCCGGCACGCCGTGGAGCGGGCGCTCAGCTACGCGCGCAGCCAGGGAGTCACGCCGGTCGCCGCCCTGGGCAACTCCGACCAGGACCTCGCGCACCCCGTGGGCGAGGACGGCCAGCCGATCAGCAACGAGTGCGAGGTCGTGCCCGCCGAGTCCCAGGGCGTGATCGGCACGATGTCGCTGGGTGCGCGCAGCGAGAAGGCGCGCTACTCCAACTACGGCACCGGGATGACCGACGTGGCCGCCCCGGGGGGCAACGGCAGCACCGGCGACTGCGCCACGACCATCCTCTCGACGATCCCCGGCGGCGGGTACCTGTGCATCCAGGGCACCTCGATGGCCTCGCCGCACGCGGCCGGCGTGGCGGCCCTGATCGTCAGCCAGTTCGGCCGGCTCGGCTCGGACGGCGACGTGAAGATGCCGCCGCAGAAGGTGGAGAGCCTCCTGCAGTCGACCGCCGTCGACATCGGGCTCCCCGGTTACGACGAGTGCTTCGGCAACGGCCGGATCGACGCGCTGCGGGCCGTCACGCACGACACCTCGACGGTCCGGGACGCCTCGGCGCCGTACTGCCCCGAGTACGCCGAGTAGGCGGTCCACCGGCCGCGGGACACCCCGGCCCCGCCGCCGCCCTCAGCCGGGTTCTCCGGACCCCTCCCTGCGGCGGCGGCGGGCGCGCCGGTGGGCCAGCTCGTCGAGCCGGCGGAGCAGGTCGCCGCGTTGCGACCGCCGCTCCTCGCGCCGTCGCAGCAGCTCCTCGCGCCGGCGCCGGCGCTCCCCGTCCACGCCCGCCCGCTACCCAGCGCGGGGCGGCGCGCACCCGTCGTGTTCCAGGATCAGGTCAAGAACCGGCGCGCATCGCGGCGATGGCGCGGCCCAGCGCGTGGCCGTCCGGTGCACGGAGCACCGGGACGTCCGGCCGGGACGGTCGCTCGTCGGCGCCCTCACCGGGCAGCGTCGTCGGTGTGCCGTGGGTGAGCAGCTGCTCGGCTTCGGTCAGCTGGCGGATCAGGACCAGGTCGATCCGGTCCGGGTGCTCCGCCACCAGGTCGTCGTAGAGCGCTGGGTCGTGCTGACCGTCGTCGCCCACCAGCGTCCAGGTGAGCTGAGGGAGGTCGGCGAGGAGCTGACGCAGCGCGTCGTGCTTGTGCTGACGCCCGGAGCGGAACCACCGCTCGTCGCTGGGCCCCCAGTCGGTCATCAGCAGCGGCCCGGCCGGGTAGCCGTGCCGGCCCAGGAAGCGCTCCAGACTGGGTGCGACGTTCCACGGCCCGGTGGACACGTACGCCGTGAACGCCTCCCGTCCGTCGTCGTGCATCTGGCGGAACAGCTCGGGCATGCCCGCCACGGCATGCCGCGAGGACTCGTGCCGGACGAACGTGTTCCAGAAGGCCCGCAGCGGCCGGGGCAGGGCCGTGACCAGGACTGTGTCGTCGATGTCGCTCACGACACCCTGGCCTTCGTCGGGTGCCACGATCCGGACCCGCCCGGTCGCGACCTCGCTGTGGCCGCTGGTCATGGTCACGTCGTGCCAGCCGCCGGTGACGTCGGCTGCGAGCACGTGGTCGACGTAGCCACCGGGCCCGGTGCGCACCGAGGCGCGCACGCCGCCGACCTCGACCTCGACCGGGACCCCCTCGAGCGGGATCGTCGTGAAGCGGCGCCAGCCGCGCACCAGCTCGGCCTCCGGGCCCGGCGTCCCGGTGAGCAGCGCCCGCCCGATCAGGCGCACCCAGCCGGGTGCCCCGTCGGCCGCGGCCACGCCGTACGACGTGAAGGTCAGCAGCCGTACCCGCCAGCCGCGCCGCCACAGGACGCGGGCCAGCCTCCGTTCCACGGCGCGCTCCGCCGCGGCGAGGCGCTGGGCGGGGTTCATGGCCCCCACCCTGTCAGCCGCAGGTCAGCGAGGGGGAGGGGGCGTGGCGGTGCGAGCGCGGTGCCGCTGCCACGCCTGCCAGGCACGGCGCCCGAGGAACAGCGCGACGGTCCGCCAGAGCCAGCGCAGGATCATCCTCCCGTCGTCCCCGGACCCGGAGCCGTCAAACGGTTTCCGGGCCGGACGTAGGTCTCAGAGGCAGAGCCCGATCGGGCTCATGGTGCGGGGGGGCGAGGCGCCCGAGGGAACGGCCCGCCAGGCAGACCGGGTGGCCACCACCCGCCACACCAGGGTGACGTCGACCAGCCCGGGGCTGTCGACGTAGGTGGTGGACGCCGTGCTCGCCACCAAGGTCCAGCTCAGCCCGAAGGAGCTGGACCGGTACACCTCGTAGCCCGTGGCCAGCTCGCTGGCAGCCCACGAGACCCGGATCGCGCCACCGACGCACGTGCTGCTGACGGGTCCCACCGCGGGCAGCGTGCGAGCCGCGCCGCGCCCGGCACCGGGCGAGGTGCTGTTCCAGGCCGCCTCAGCGACGCCGGGGGCCAGCATCGCCAGCGCGGCAGCGACCACCGCGACGGCGCGGACCCGACCCGGCACGGGGCGTCGTCAGGACTGGGCGCCGGTCAGGGTGCCGGCCACGACCACGTCGGCGCCCTGGCAGCCGTCGCCGGCGGTGGACTTCATGCTCAGCGCGCCGGTGAGGGTCACGGTCGTGCTCCCGCCGGCGGGGACGGCCGTCGAGGCCATCGTGCCCGTGCCCAGGGTGAAGTCGGAGGCGGCGCACACGCCGAGCCCGCCCGAGACCGACGAGATCGACGACACCGTGCCTGCGGTCAGGGTCACGGCGTAGGGGTTCGGGTTGGTCACCGAGAAGTGCAGGTCGCCGGTGCCGCCGGGGTAGAGGTCAGCGCTCGCCGACCCCGCGGTCACGGTGAGCGCGACCGCGGTGCGTGCCTTTCCCGCACCCGGTCCGGTACCGGACGTCGACCACAATGCCCAGCCCACACCAGCCGGGAGGGTCAGCGCGACCGTCCACGACGCGACGGTGACGGCACGCCTGTGGGCGAGCGACCGGCTTCTGCGGTGTCCGGACATGGTGGCGTGCTCCTGTTCCCCGAGGGATGTCGGCCACAGCATCGGCGGCCGGGCACCGCGTCTGAAGGCCCGGACAGCTGCCGTGCCCGGGCCTGGTGCATCCGCACCATCCCCCCAGGACGACGAAAGGCCCCGGACGTGGTCCGGGGCCTCTCGGGTGCTGCTGGGGTCCGCTCAGTGCTCCGCGTCGGGGGCGGTGACGGGTGCGGTAAGTCGCGAGCTGTCGTCGTGGATGTCCGCGGCGATCTCGCGCAGCTTCGTCTCGTGGGCGTGACCGTGGTGCGCGCAGAACAGCAGCTCGCCGCCGGAGGGCATGGTCACGCGGATGTAGGCCTGCGCTTGGCAGCGGTCACAGCGGTCGAGGGCCGTCAGGGGAGGGTGCGAGGCAAGTGCAGAAGTCACGTCGCCCTCTCTTCTCGTGGTGCGGGTGGAGCGTTGTCTTGGTGCCTACTCAACACCGGGTCGACACCAGTTCGTTCCCGACACCCCCAGAGTATGGGTTCGTCGTGCACGGAGCCGACATTACGAGTGGTCTCGCTGTTGCCCATCTCACAGCACGGACGAACCCCTGGGCGGTCACGGGTGGGTCACGGCGTGTCGCGGACGGCGACCGGGAAGGCAGGTCCGGGGTCGCCGGTAGCCTCGGCTGGTGACCCAGACGCTCCACGCCCGCAGTGACGGCGAGTTCGAGCCGGACGCCTACAACGCCCGGAACCTGCTGGTCCTGGAGGGTCTGGAGGCCGTCCGCAAGCGCCCCGGCATGTACATCGGGTCGACCGACTCGCGCGGGCTGATGCACTGTCTCTGGGAGATCATCGACAACGCGGTGGACGAGGCGCTCGGTGGGCACTGCTCGCACATCGACGTAGAGCTTCACCCTGATGGCTCAGTCGAGGTGCGCGACGACGGGCGCGGCATCCCGGTCGACGTCGAGCCGCGCACCGGCCTGTCCGGTGTCGAGGTCGTGATGACCCGGTTGCACGCCGGCGGCAAGTTCGGCGGCGGGTCGTACGCCGCCACCGGTGGGCTGCACGGCGTCGGCGCCTCGGTCGTCAACGCGCTGTCCGTGCGGCTCGACGTCGACGTCGACCGCGGCGGCAAGACGCACTCGATGAGCTTCCGTCGCGGGGCGCCGGGCCGTTTCGGCAACGGAACGCCCGACTCGCCGTTCGTCGAGGCGTCCGGCCTCCGGGTCACCGGCAAGGTGACCAAGAAGAAGACCGGCACCCGGGTGCGCTACTGGCCGGACCGGCAGATCTTCCTCAAGGACGCCGCGATCGCCCTCGACGAGCTGCACAACCGGGCCCGGCAGACCGCCTTCCTCGTCCCCGGCCTGACCCTCGTCGTGCGCGACTCCCGCCACGGCGAGACCGTGACCGAGACGTTCCGCTACGACGGCGGCATCAGCGAGTTCTGCGAGTTCCTCGCTCCCGACCAGGCCGTGAGCGACACCCTGCGGCTGCAGGGTTCGGGGGGCTTCACCGAGACGGTGCCCGTCCTGGACGACAAGGGCCACATGACGTCGACGGACGTGCAGCGGGAGCTGGAGGTCGACGTCGCCCTGAGGTGGGGGACCGGCTACGACTCGGTCGTCCGCTCGTACGTCAACATCATCGCCACCCCGAAGGGCGGCACCCACGTCCAGGGTTTCGAGCGCTCGCTGACCAAGACCCTCAACGAGGTGCTCCGCGCGCAGCGCGTGCTTCGCGCGGCCGAGGACGACGTGATCAAGGACGACGCGCTCGAGGGCCTCACGGCGATCATCACGGTGCGCCTGGCCGAGCCCCAGTTCGAGGGGCAGACGAAGGAGGTGCTCGGGACCTCGGCCGCGTCCCGCATCGTCGCCTCGGTCGTCGGCAAGGAGCTCAAGGCGGCCCTGACCAACCCCAAGCGCGGCGGCAAGCAGGCGGCGAAGGCCGTGCTGGACAAGGTGGCGGCAGCGGCCCGCACCCGGATCGCCGCCCGGCAGCACAAGGAGCTCCAGCGCCGCAAGAACGCACTCGAGACCTCGTCGTTGCCCGCCAAGCTCGCCGACTGCCGCAGCGACGACGTGGGGCGCAGCGAGCTGTTCATCGTCGAGGGCGACTCGGCCCTCGGCACCGCGAAGCTGGCGCGCGACTCGGAGGTGCAGGCACTGCTGCCCATCCGGGGCAAGATCCTCAACGTCCAGAAGGCCTCGGCCTCCGACATGCTCAAGAACGCCGAGTGCGCCGCGATCATCCAGGTCATCGGCGCCGGCTCGGGGCGCACCTTCGAGCTGGACAACGCGCGCTACGGCCGGGTCATCCTGATGGCCGACGCCGACGTCGACGGTGCCCACATCCGCTGCCTGCTGCTCACGCTCTTCTACCGGTACATGCGGCCGATGGTCGAGGCCGGCCGGGTGTTCGCCGCGGTGCCGCCGCTGCACCGCCTCGAGGTGGTCAACGCGGGGTCGAAGAAGAACGAGGTCGTCTACACCTACACCGAGGCGCAGATGCGCAAGACGATCGCCGACCTCCAGCGCAAGGGCAAGCGCTACAAGGAGCCGATCCAGCGCTACAAGGGCCTGGGCGAGATGGACGCCAACCAGCTCGCAGAGACCACGATGGACCCGCGGCACCGGATGCTCCGTCGTGTGACGCTGGGTGACGTCGAGGGCGCCGAGGAGTCCTTCGAGCTGCTCATGGGCAACGACGTCACCCCGCGCCGGGAGTTCATCGTGGCAGGCGCCTCCCGGGTCGACCGCGACGCCATCGACGCCTGAGGCAGGTCCGGCACGCAAGTGGGCGGGCGGACCTGCCGATGCACCTGGACGTGCTGACGTGGTTGTCGATGGGGTCGCTCGTGCTCGCCCTGGGGCTGGCCGGGCGCTGGGTGCTGCGCCGCCACGACACCCTGGGCCGGCCGGTGCCGTTCCCGGTCGTGTCGGTCGTCGTCCTCGTCGTCGTGGCCGCGGGTCTGCTCGTGCCGGTGGTCCGCCACCACCGCCTCGAGCAGCGGCTCTCCAGCGCCGTCTCCGAGCTGACCGGCATCGCCATGACGGTGCGCTGCCAGACCGCCGGGGAGGAGTTCGTCGACGCCGGCGCCGAGCTCGGCTACGTCCGGTACAGCGCCGCCGGGGTGCCCGAGCGCACCACCCTGGTGAAGCGACAGCAGTGCGCGGCGCTGGCCGACTACCTGGGCTCGGACAAGACCGCGCCAGGACGCGACCAGGTCGTGGCAGTGCACGTGCTGACGCACGAGGCCATGCACATGGCAGGGGAGACCAACGAGGTCGTGGCCGAGTGCCAGGCCGTGCAGCGCGACGCCCGGACGGCGCAGCTCCTCGGTGCCGACCCGGTGCAGGCCGGTCGGCTCGCGGCTGCGTACTGGCGCGAGGTCTACCCGTCGATGCCCGACACCTACCGCAGCCCGGACTGTGCACCCGGCGGGGTGCTCGACGAGCGGATCGCTGCGGCTGCCTGGTCCACGCCCGCCGCCTCCTGACCGGAGGCTCCTGACCGGAGCCGTCGGGCCGGCAGTGAGGTGTGGTGCCGGGGCGTGCGGGGCAGTTCCGGTGCGACCGGTGCCACGGGACCACGGGAGGAAACGATGACGAGCGTGCGGGAGTCACCGGCGGGGGAGCAGGACAGCCCGCTGCGGCGCACCATGGGGCGCAACCTGCTGCTCCTGTTCATCATCGGCGACATCCTGGGCGCGGGCGTCTACGCCCTCACCGGCAAGGTGGCGGGTGAGGTCGGCGGCGCCCTGTGGGTGCCGTTCGTCATCGCCTTCGTTGTCGCGGCGCTCACGGCGGCCTCGTACGCCGAGCTCGTCGGCAAGTACCCGCGGGCTGCCGGCGCGGCCCTGTACACCAACAAGGCGTTCGGCCGTCCGTTCGTCACCTTCATGGTCGCCTTCGCCGTCATGTGCTCGGGCATCACCTCCGCGAGCACCGCGGCCCGCGCCTTCGGCGGCGACTACCTGGCGGAGTTCGTGTCGCTCCCGGTGGTGCTGGTCGCGCTGCTCTTCCTCGTCGTGCTGGCCGCCGTCAACTTCCGCGGGGTCGGGGAGTCGGTGAAGGCCAACGTGGTGCTGACCCTCGTCGAGGTGACCGGCCTGCTCGTCATCATCGCGATCGGCGTCGTGGCGGTGGCCTCGGGCGACGGCGACCCCTCCCGCCTCACCGACATCGACACCGGCAACGACGGTGTGGTGCTCGGGCTGCTCGGCGGTGCCGCTCTCGCCTTCTTCGCCCTGCTCGGGTTCGAGGACTCGGTGAACATGGCCGAGGAGGTGCACGAGCCGACCCGCACCTTCCCGCGTGCGTTGTTCCTCGGTCTGGCGGTCACCGGTGTCATCTACGTGCTGGTCGCGCTGACCTCGTCGCTGCTGGTCGCGCCGGCCGACCTGGAGAAGTCCAGCGGCCCGTTGCTGGAGGTCGTAAAAGCAGGGGGCCTGTCGTTCCCACCGAAGCTCTTCGCGCTGATCGCGCTGGTCGCCGTCACGAACACCGCGCTGATCAACATGCTGATGGCCTCCCGGCTCGTCTACGGCATGTCGCGGGAGCGGATCGTGCCGGCGGTGCTCGGCAGGGTCCACCACAGCCGCCGCAGCCCGTGGGTGGCGATCCTGTTCACGACGGTCCTGGGCTTCGGGCTCGTCTCGACCAGCAAGGTCGAGGACCTCGGTGACACCACCGCGCTGCTGCTGCTGTGCGTCTTCGCCGTGGTCAACATCGCCGTGCTCGTCCTGCGTCGCGAGCAGGCCGAGCACGAGCACTTCCGCGCGCCGACCGCCCTGCCCGTCCTGGGGGCGGCGACGTGCGTCGTCCTGGCCACGCCCTTCGTCGGGCGGGAGGGCAGCGTCTACCTCACGGCCGGCGCCCTGCTCGCCCTCGGACTGCTGCTGTGGTTCGTGAACCGGGCGATCGTGGGCAAGACCGGCGAGGTGGACGCAGAGCGGCTGGCCCGATCGGAGTAAGTCGGCGGGTCGCCCGTCCGGATCACGAGAACCGGCTGAAGGTCGCAGCGCAACCGGTCGATGAGAACAGGGTGCTGGTCCTGCTGACGCTGCTCACCGTGGGGTACTTCGTCGCCCTGGTGTGGGTGCTGCGCGGGAAGCGCCGGACCCGGCTCGAGGGCCTGGCCGGTCGACCTGCCGGCCGCCCGGCACCCGAGGGTGCCGAGCCGTCCGTGCTGCCGGTCGACGACCGGCCGCCGGCCACGGCCAAGGGCTGGCCACCGGCGGGGCGCCAGTTCGCGGCGTACGTCGACGAGGGCTTCGCCGCGCTGGACGCCTACCTCGGTCAGGGTTTCGCGGCCTGAGGCCCCGCTCCGTCCGTCACCCGGGCGGTACCGGCCCGGCCACCGCCGCGATCGGCTGGCTGGCGGCCGCGCCGGAGCCGTCGCGCCGCCCCGTGGCATCCGGCAGCTCGACCGCGACACCGGTCGCCGCCGCCGCCCGGGCAGGTGCGGGCCCCGCCCAGGCCACCGTGAGGACGTCCTCGCCGCGTAGGAACCGGTGGCAGCGGACCCCACCGGTGCCGCGGCCCTTGGCCGGGTACTCGGTGTAGGGCGTCACCTTGACCGACCCGGCATCGGTGCCCGGCAGGGCCGCCGAGGACGCCGACACGGTGACCACCGCGCCGTCGGCGCCGGGGTCGACCGCGCCGAAGAACACGACCTTCGCCCCGGCGGCGAGCCGTACCCCGGCCATCCCGCCGGCCGATCGGCCCTGCGGTCGGACCGCAGCGGCCTCGAACCGGAGCAGCTGGGCGTCGGAGGTGACGAAGACCAGGTCACGCTCCTCGGTGGTGAGCTCGACCGCGCCGACCACCCGGTCGCCGGGCTTGAGCGAGATCACCTCCCACGAGTCCTTGTTGGACAAGTGCTCGGGGACCACGCGCTTGACCACGCCCTGCTGGGTGCCGAGGGCGAGCCCGGCGCCGTCGGTACCGAGGCTGCTGAGGGCCAGGACCTGCTCGTCCTTGTCCAGCGACAGGAACTCGGTCACCGGCGCGCCGCCGGACAGGTGGGGTGCGGAGGCGGTGTCCGGGAGCGCGGGCATGTCCAGGACACCGAGCCGGACGAGGCGGCCGGCGCTGGTCACCGCCGCGACCTCGCCGCGGGCGGTGGCGCGGACGGCCGAGACCACGACGTCGTGCTTGGCCCGGGCGCCCTCGGTGGGCAGCGGCTCCCCGGTCAGGGTGCGGGCCAGCAGCCCGGTGGAGGACAGCAGCACCCAGCACGGGTCGTCGGTGACCTCGAGCGGAACCGCGGTGGTGCCGGGGACGCCCGCCGACTCGAGCAGGACGGTCCGTCGCGGCGTCCCGAACTGCTTGGCGATCTCGGCCAGCTCGTCGGACACGGTCTTCCGGAGCAGGGGCTCGGACTCGATGATCTCGGTGAGCTCGGCGATCAGGCCCCGCAGCTTCTCCTGCTCGGCCTCGAGCTCGATCCTGGAGAACCTCGTCAGCCGGCGGAGCGGCATGTCGAGGATGTAGTTGGCCTGGGTCTCGTCCAGGTCGAAGACCGACATGAGGCGCTCGCGGGCCGCGGCTGCGTCGTCGCTCGTGCGGACCACCTGGATGACCTCGTCGATGTCCAGGATCGCCACGAGCAGGCCGTCGACCAGGTGCAGGCGGTCCTGGAACTTCGTCCGACGGAACAGGCTGCGGCGGCGCACGACGTCGAGCCGGTGGGCGACGTAGACCTCGAGCAGCTCCTTGAGGCCCATCGTGCGTGGCTGGCCGTCGACCAGGGCGACGTTGTTGATGCCGAACGTCTCCTCCAGCGGCGTCAGCCGGTAGAGCTGCTCGAGCAGCGCCTCGGGGTTGAAGCCGTTCTTGACCTCGATGACCAGCCGCAGACCCTTGTGCCGGTCGGTGTAGTCGTCGACCGCGGTGACGCCCTGGATCTTCTTGCCCCGGACCAGGTCGGCGATCTTCTCCTTGACCCGCTCCGGGCCGACGCCCCAGGGCAGCTCGGTGACGACGATGCCCTTGCGGCGGGGGGTGACGTTCTCGACCCGCGCGGTGGCCCGGGTGCGGAAGGTGCCCCGGCCGGACTCGTACGCGTCGCGGATGCCGTCGAGGCCGATGATCTTGCCGCCGGTGGGGAGGTCGGGCCCGGGAACGAAGCGCATCAGGTCGTCCAGGCCGGCGTCCGGGTGCGTGATCAGGTGGCGGGCGGCCGACACGACCTCGACGAGGTTGTGCGGCGGCATGTTGGTCGCCATGCCGACGGCGATCCCGGCGGCTCCGTTGACCAGCAGGTTGGGGAACGCCGAGGGGAGGACCTCGGGCTCCATCTCCCGGTCGTCGTAGTTGGGCCGGAGGTCGACGACGCCCTCGTCGATGCCCTCGGTGACGGCCAGTGCCGCCGGGGTGAGCCGGCACTCGGTGTAGCGGTAGGCGGCCGGCGGGTCGTCGTTGCCGAGGGTGCCGAAGTTGCCGTGCCCGTCGACCAGGGGCAGCCGCAGCGACCAGGGCTGGGCCATCCGCACGAGCGTGTCGTAGATCGCGCTGTCGCCGTGGGGGTGCAGCGTGGCCATGACGTCACCCACGACGCGGGCGCACTTGACGTGCCCGCGGTCCGGGCGCAGGCCCATCTCGGCCATCCGGTAGAGGATCCGCCGGTGCACCGGCTTGAGGCCGTCGCGGGCGTCCGGCAGGGCCCGGGAGTAGATGACGGAGTAGGCGTACTCGAGGAACGACCCCTGCATCTCGTCCGAGACGTCGATGTCGACGATGTTCTCGGTGAAGTCGTCCTCGGGCGGGGTCGGGCTCTTGGTCCTGCGTGCCACGGGTGGAGCTCCAAGCTGGTCGAGAGGGGGTCCGTCCCATCCTGCCCCGCCCCCCGGACGACACCCCGCAGCGACCCGCACCTCCGCCCCCCGGCCACCCCACGACCTCGTTTGCGACCTGGATCCCCGACACGCCGGGGGACTGCCCGGCGTGTCGGGGACGCAGGTCGCAAACGATCTTGTTAGGGGGACGGCGGGCGGGGCTGCTCCGGGTCGGTGACGTCGGCGACGGTCGCGGCGAGCGCCGCGAGCACGTCGTCGCCCGCGGCGACGATGGTCACGCCGGACGCCCCGCCGCCCACCGAGATCTCCTGGCCGAGGAGCCGCTCGTCGGCGACCACGGGCCACGCCGTCGTCGAGCCGAACGGCGTGATGGTGCCGCGCTCGTAGCCGGTGACCTCGAGGGCGGTGGTGGCGTCGGGCATCGAGAGCCGGCTGACGCCGAGCAGGTCGCGCAGCCTGGGCCACGAGATGGTGCGGTCGCCGGGCACCAGGACGAAGAGGAAGTCACCGTCCCCGCGACGCACGACGAGCGACTTCACCACCTGCCGGGGTTCGAGCCCGCGCGCGGCCGCTGCCTCGGCGAGGCTGCGGACCGGCCCGTGCCGCACGACGCGGTGGGCCAGCCCGAGCGCCCCGACGGCGGCCAGGGCCCGCTGCTCGGTCACGGCCGGGCTCCCATCCGCCCCACCACGCGGGCCGCGAGCCGGTTCCCGGCGGCCAGGGCCGTCTCCGGCTCGGGATGCAGCAGCCATGACGCGAGGAAGCCGGCGGCGAAGGCGTCTCCGGCACCGGTCGTGTCGACCACCTCGACCCGCTCGGCCGGAGCGCTGGCGCCGATGAAGCCGCCGTGCCAGAGGGAGCCGTCCGCGCCGAGCTTCACCACCACCTCGCGGTAGCTCTCGCCCAGGTGCTGCGCGGCGAGATGCGGGTCGCGCGGGTCGCCGCTCCCGGCGAGGACGGCGGCCTCGTCGCGGTTGGCGAGCAGCAGGTCGACGCCGGCGGTCCACGCCAGGAACCGGGCGGCGCCGACCGCGGCCAGCGGGGCGGCGGAGGACGGGTCGACCGAGACCGTCATGCCCGCCTCGGCGGCCAGCGCGAGCGCGGCGAGTCCGGCCTCCCGTGAGCCCTCGTTGAGCAGCGTGTACCCCGACAGGTGCAGGTGCGCGCCCGGCCGGAAGGGTGCGCGCGGCAGGTCGTCGGGCGTCAGGGTGCTGTTGGCCCCCGCGTCCGGCAGCATCGAGCGCTCGCCGCCCGGCTCGACCAGCACGAGGCAGGTCCCGGTGGTCCGCTCGGCGTCGGTGCCGACGTACGCCGTGACACCGCGGTCGACCAGCGCGGACACCGACTCGCGGCCCAGGGCGTCGTCGCCGACCCGGCCCACGAAGGTCGCCGGCACCCCCAGCGCGGCCAGCCACGCCGCCACGTTGGCCGCCGAGCCGCCACCGGCGGTGGTGACGACCGAGGGGGTGTCGCTGCCGCGCGCGAGCGGGCCGGACATCGCCGCGAGCACGTCGACCATGACGTCGCCCACGACGACGACGTCGAGCGTCTCGGCGCCGCTCGGGACCGCCGTCATGCGGCCGCGGCAGCGATACGTGCCGCGAGCTCGGCGTTGTGCAGGACGATCCGGATGTTCGCCTCGAGGCTCGCGCCCTTGCTCTCGCGGTGGAAGAACTCCAGCAGGAAGGGCGTCACGTCCTTGCCACGCACCTGCTGCGACTCGGCGGCGGCCAGCCCGTCGTGCAGCAGCCGGTCGTGCAGGGCCGGGTCGAGCTGCTCGTCGACGGGCAGCGGGTTCGCGACGACGACGCCGCGGTCGGCGGTGCCGAGCCGGCCGCGGGCGGCCATCACGGCGGCGACCTCCTGGGGGCTGTCGACCCGCCAGTCGAGCGGGTGCCCGGAGTCGCTGAGGTAGAAGCCCGGGAAGGCGGTCGTCCGGTAGCCCAGCACGGTGACGCCGAGGGTCTCCAGCCGCTCCAGCGTGGCAGGGACGTCGAGGATCGACTTCACCCCGGCGCAGACCACCGTCATGTCCGTCGTCGCGAGCGCCTGCAGGTCGGCCGACTCGTCCCAGGTCGCCCGGGCGTCGCGGTGCACCCCGCCGAGCCCGCCGGTCGCGAACACCCGGATGCCGGCCAGGGCCGCGAGGTGCGAGGTCGCGGCGACCGTCGTCGCCCCGCTGCCGCCGCGGGCGGCCACGACCGCGAGGTCGCGGGTGCTCACCTTCACCACGTCGTCGCTGCTCGCGACCTGCTCGAGAGCCGCGTCGTCGAGCCCGACGCACGGCCGGCCCTCGACGAGGGCGATCGTCGCCGGGACCGCTCCGCCCCGGCGTACGGCCGCCTCGATCTCGCGGGCGACCCGCAGGTTGTCGGGCCGGGGCAGGCCGTGGCTGATGATCGTGGACTCGAGGGCGACGACGGGGCCACCGGACGCGAGCGCGTCGGCCACCTCGGGCAGGACGGTGAGCATCCGGGCACGCTATCGGGCGGGCCCCGCCCCAGACCCCCCCGTCATGCCAGGCATGCGCGATCCGCCCGGCCGCGGGCGCGGGCGGATCGCGCATGCTGGATGACCTTCACACCAGGATGCCGCTGGTCGGTTCCGGGCCGCTGACCGACGTGGCAGACGTCCCGCGCCGGACGGACTCGATGCCGGCCGGCCAGCGAACGAGGTACTGGTCGCCGGACGCGTTGTCGTAGCGCAGGTACGTCACGTCCTGCACCTCGATCCTGAACAAGTGGAAACGGCCGACCTCCGGCGACCACGGCAGCGCCGCGGAGACCGCGTCCGCGTAGCGGCGCTGAGTGGTCTCGTCCGACACCTGCGCGGCAGTACCGCGGACCTTGACCTCGCCGTCGTCACCCTCCGGACCGGTGACGGTGCTGTGGACCAGCACGCGCGGGTCGCGGACGAGGTCGGCCGCCTTGCGGGAGCCGAGCAGCATCGACAACCAGAGGTCGCCGTCGAGGACGAACGGCTCCACCGGGCTCAGTCGCGGCGTCCCGTCCCGGCGGATCGTCACTACCAGCAGGACGCCTGGTCCGACCAGCCGGTCGCGGACGATCGCCCCGAGCCTCGGCTGTTGCTCCTGAAGGTCGCGCCATCGCATGCCGCCTGTCTAGGCCCGGCCACTGACAGTCGCGCCACCAGGCATGCGCGATCCACCCGGGCGCGGGCGCGGGCGGATCGCGCATGCTCGCTAGCCTCGGGGGGTGGACGACGGCGAGGGCGGCTACCCGGCGCACTGGGAGGCCGACGTCGTCCTTCGCGACGGGGGGACGGCGCACCTACGGCCCATCCTGCCCACCGACGACGAGCGGCTGCGCCGGTTCTACGACCGCCTGTCCGACGAGACCATCTACAACCGGTTCTTCTCGCTCTACCGCCGGATCTCCGACCGGGACGTCGAGCGCTTCACGGTCGTCGACCACCGTGACCGCGCCGCTCTGATCGCGACCATCAACGAGGAGATGATCGGGGTCGTGCGCTACGAGCGCACCGCGGCGAACGAGGCCGAGGTGGCGTTCAACATCGAGGACGCCCACCAGGGCCGCGGTCTGGGCAGCGTCTTCCTCGAGCACATCGCCGCTGCTGCCCGCGAGCTGGGCATCTCGCGCTTCGTCGCCGACGTGCTGCCGGTGAACGGCCGGATGCTCAACGTCTTCAGCGAGGCCGGCTACGTCGTCGACCGGGCCTTCGACGACGGGGTCGTCCGGCTGGCCTTCGACCTGGAGCCGACCGAGGACTCGCTCGCCGTCGCGTACGCCCGCGAGCACCGGGCCGAGGCACGCAGCGTGCGGCAGCTGCTCGAGCCGCGCTCGGTGGTCGTCGTCGGCGCCGGTCGCAGCCCGACCAGCCTCGGGCACGTCGTCCTGCGGCACCTGCTCGACGGCGGGTACGCCGGACGCGTCCACGTCGTGAACCGGGAGGCCGAGGAGGTCGCGGGCGTTGCCTCGGTCCCCAGCGTCCGGGACGTCCCCGGCCCGGTCGACCTGGTCGTCGTGGCGGTCCCCGCTGCCGAGGTCGAGGCGGTGGTCGTCGACTGCGCGGCCGTCGGCGTGCGCGGGCTCGTCGTCATGTCCACCGGCTTCGCCGAGGCCGGGGCCGAGGGCGAGGTGCTGCAGCAGCAGCTCGTCGCCAGGGCGCGGGGCAGCGGCATGCGGGTGCTCGGGCCGGCGACCCTGGGACTCATCACCACCGGCCCCGAGGGAGCGTTGAACGCGAGCCTGTCTCCGGTCGTCCCGCCGCGCGGTCGCCTCGGCTTCTTCTCGCAGTCCGGCGCGCTGGGAATCGCCCTGCTGGACAACGTGGTGCACCGCGGCCTCGGGCTGTCCACGTTCGTCTCCGCGGGCAACCGCGTCGACGTCAGCGGCAACGACCTGCTCCAGTACTGGGAGGAGGACGACGGGACAGACGCGGTGCTGCTCTACCTCGAGTCCCTCGGGAACCCGCGGAAGTTCAGCCGGCTGGCCCGCCGGATCTCGCGGCAGAAGCCCGTCGTGGTCGTGAAGTCCGGCCGGTTCCGCGGCGAGGCACCCGGCGGCCACCAGGTGCGCCGGACCGAGGCGCCGGCGGCCGCCGTCGACGCCCTGTTCCGCCGCGCGGGGGTGATCCGGGCCCGGTCGATCCACGAGATGTTCGACGTGGCCGCGCTGGTCGCGACCCAGCCGCTGCCGCGCGGGCGGCGGGTGGCAGTGGTCGGCAACTCGGCAGCCCTCGGGCTGCTGGCCGTGGACGCCTGCGAGGAGTCCGGTCTGGACGTCGTACGGCGCCGCGACCTCACGGCCGACGCCACCGCCGAGGACTTCGCGGGTGCCCTCGCCGAGGCCTTCGGCGACGAGGCCGTCGACTCCGTGGTGGCGCTGTTCATCCCGCCGCTCGCGACGCCGGGCTCGGCGGTCGCGCGGGTGCTCGCGTCGGCCTCGGCCGCACAGGAGAAGACGGTCGTCTCGTCGTTCCTCGGGATGCCCGGCGTGCCCGAGGCGCTGCGCGCACCGGACGGCGGGGCCGGGTCGGTGCCGTCGTACGCGACCCCCGAGGACGCCGTCACGGCCCTGGCCCTCGTCTCGACCTACGCCGACTGGCGCGCCACGCCGGCCGGGCACAGCGTGTCCCCGTCCGGGATGGACGTCCGGGCCGCCCGGGCACTGGTGGCCGAGCAGCTGGCCGGGGGTGACGACGCGGTGCTCGACCACCGCGCGCTGAAGGAGCTGCTCGCCTGCTACGGCATCGACCTGTGGGACGTCTGCCCGGCCCCGACCGCTGACCACGCCGTGGCCGCGGCGGACGCCCTGGGGTACCCGGTCGCGCTGAAGGCCACGGCGGCTCACCTGCGGCACCGCCGCGAGCTCGGCGGTGTCCGGCTCGACCTGACCGACGCCGACGAGGTCCGCGCCGCGTACGAGGCGATGCGGACCCGGCTGGGTGCCGAGGCCGGCGACTTCGTCGTGCAGGCGATGGCGCCGACCGGCGTCGCGACCCGGCTGGCGACCGTCGAGGACCCGCTGTTCGGGCCGGTGCTGTCCTTCGGGCTGGGCGGGGTGGCCACCGACCTGCTCGGCGACCGCTCGTACGGCGTCCCGCCGTTGACCGACACCGACCTGGCCGCGCTCGTGCGCGGAGTCCGGGCCGCCCCGCTGCTGCTGGGCCACGACGGCAGCGAGCCCGTCGACGTCGCCGCGCTGGAGGACCTGCTCGCCCGCCTGGCGCGCCTCGCCGACGACCTGCCCGAGGTCGCCGCGCTGGAGCTCAACCCGGTCGTGGCCGCGCCCGGGGGAGCCGCGGTGCTGGCTGCCACCGGCCGGCTGGCCCGTCCCCAGGCGCGCGCCGAGCGCGCGGGCCGCTCCCTCGGCCGGTGACCCGGCCGCGGAGGGGGCGGTCCCCAGGGCAGCGCCGCCGGGGCCGTCCGGGTGCAAGGATGGTCCACATGGACACCTCCCTGGCGGGGCTGCGCGCGGCGATCGAGCGGGCCGGCTACTACCCCGAGCTGGTCGGCGACGCCGTCGACGCGGCCGTCGCCGGTGACGAGATCGAGGCGTTCGTCGTCCACCAGGAGACGACCTTCGACTCCGACGAGGTGCGCCGGCACGTCACCGTGCTCGTGCTGACCCCGGGACGTCTCGTGCTCGGTCACGCCGACGACCACCCCGCCGACGAGGTGACCCCGGCCCCGTTCGTCACCGCGTCCACCGAGGCCGTCCCGCTGTCGTCGGTCCGCTCCGTCGTGGTCAACCGCGTGGTCACCGACCCGGTGGCCTACCGCGGCGGCACACCGCCCCGCGAGGTCACCGTCACCATCGGCTGGGGCGCCGTGAGCCGGCTCGACCTCGAGCCCGCCGGTTGCTCCGACCCCGACTGCGAGGCCGACCACGGCTACACGGGGACGGCCTCGGCCGACGACATCGCGCTGCGGGTCAGCGAGGCGGCCGAGGGAGCCGACGCCGTCGCACGGCTGCTGGGGTTCGCCGCGGCGCTCTCCCGCGCCACCGGTCGGTGACTGCCGAGCTCCTCCCGCCCCGGTACGGCGGCGGGTCGCTCGCCGACGTCCTGCCGGCAGTCCTCACCGCACTGGGCGTGGCCGGGGAGCGCACCGGCCCGGCGATGGACCCCGCCTCGCGTGTCGTCGTCGCCCTCGTGGACGGCCTCGGCAGCTCGGCGTTGCACGAGCACGCCGCGCTGGCGCCCTACCTCACCGCCCTGCGCGACGCCCCTGACTCGGCCACCCTGACCAGCGTGTTCCCGACGACCACGCCCATCGCCCTCACGTCCCTCGGCACCGGCCTGACACCCGGCGAGCACGGCATCACCGGGCTGGTGCTCCGGCTGTCCGGCGGTCAGCTGCTCAACACCCTCGCGATCCCGGCCGAGGCCGACCTGCGGGCCCTGCAGCCGCGGTCGACGGCCTTCGAGCGCGCCGAGGCGGCGGGGGTGCAGGTGACCCGGGTCGGGCCGGCGGCCTTCGACGGGCAGGGGCTCACCGAGGCCGGCCTGCGCGGTGGCCGGTACGCGGCGGCCGAGTCGGGCGGCGAACGCGTCGCCGCGACGGCCGCCGCGGTGCGCGGACCTGGGCGCTCGCTCGCGTACGTGTACTACGGCGACCTCGACGCCACCGGTCACCGGGCCGGCGTGTGCAGCGAGGCGTGGCGCGCCGAGCTCGGCCGGGTGGACCACTGGGTGGAGCAGCTCGCCGACGCGCTGCCGGCGGGGACCACCCTGGTGGTGACCTCGGACCACGGGATGGTCGACGCCCCGCCAGGGCACCGCTGGGACGTCGCACGGACGCCGGCCCTCGACGCCGGGGTCGAGGCCCTGTCGGGAGACCTGCGCGGCGTCCAGGTCCACGTCCGCGACGGCGCCCTGGCCGACGTCCGCGCCGCCTGGCAGGCCACGCTGGGCGACGCGTTCTGGGTGCTCGACCGGGACGCGGCCGTGGACGCCGGCCTCTACGGGCCGGTGGTCCGCGACGAGGTACGGGGCCGGCTCGGCGACCTGCTGGCCCTGGCCCGCCGCGACCACGTGGTCGTCGACTCCCGGTCGCTGCCGCCGTTCGTCCTGGGCCTGGTCGGGGTCCACGGGGGGGTCACCACCGACGAGCTCGAGGTCCCGCTGCTCGTCCACACGGGCTGAGACGCGTTCACACGGGCCGAGACGCGTTCACACGGACGGAGACGCGGGGCCGGATCGCTGGTCGCACCGTCCCCGCCGCGGTGCGACCAGCCCGGCTGCATCCTGGTCAACGAGCGCGTCCCCGGTCGGTCACGGACCGCCGGCGGGTGGCACCATGGGCTCGGTCCCGACCCGTCGAGGTGCGCTGCGAGGAGCCCGACCCGCGATGCCCGAGCTCGTCTTCTTCTCCGGCACGATGGACTGCGGGAAGTCCACGCTGGCCCTGCAGGTCGACCACAACCACCGGGCGCGGGGCCGCGTCGGCCTGATCTTCACCAAGCTCGACCGCGCCGGGTCCGCGACGCTGTCCAGCCGGCTCGGTCTCTCGACCGACGCGATCGAGGTCACCGACCACCTCGACTTCTGGGACGTCGTGGCCGACGAGCGGATCAACGGGGGCCGCGTCGACTACCTGATCTGCGACGAGGCGCAGTTCTACTCGCCGCGGCAGGCCGAGCAGCTGGCCCGGGTCGTCGACGAGATGGCCGTCGACGTCTACTGCTTCGGGATCACGGCGGACTTCCGGACCCAGCTGTTCCCGGGGTCTCGGCGGCTCATCGAGCTGGCCGACCGGGTCCAGGTGCCGCAGGTCGAGGCGCTGTGCTGGTGCGGCCAGCGCGCCACGCACAACGCGCGCACGGTCAACGGCGTGATGGTGGTCGAGGGCGAGCAGGTCGTCGTCGGCGACACCGAGGCCGGCGACTCGGTCGGCTACGAGGTCCTCTGCCGGCGCCACCACATGCGCCGCATGACGGCGGCGTCGCAGGAGGCGCTGGTCCGGGTCGCGGCGCTGGAGGCGGACTCGCTCCCGTTCGACCTGGCGGCGTGCGCGCTCCCGCCGCGGCCGGCCCGCATCACCCGCTGACGGACGGCGCCCGGCCGGACGGGCGTCAGTCGCGGCGCCGGGGGCCGAACATGATGTCGTCGAAGGCGGGGACCGCGGGTCGCCGGCCGCGTGCCGCCGCGGCGGCCTGACGGACCGGCTCGGCGGGGCCCTCGTGCCGGCCCGAGTCGCGCGCCTCGTCGGCCTCGCGGTCGTACACCTCGTCGGCCGGCGACGCCGGCTCGCCGTCACCGGTGCCGGGAACCGCAGACAGCCGCCGGATCGCGGCCGGCCGGTCGTCCGCGACGCGCTCGGCGGCGTCGTCGCCGGCCAGCCAGCGGGCCTCGTCGTCGGCCGGCGCCAGCACCCGGCCGCGCGGGTCGAACGTCCAGGTCGCGACCCGCTCGCGTGCGGTGCCGGGGTAGGTGGCGCTGACCGTCCAGCGGTCGTCGTCACCGCGCCACGCGTCCCAGGCGACCGCGTCGGCGGTGATCTGGGCCTCGGCCAGGCGGGCGGCGACCAGCTCGAGCAGTGCAGGTGCGCTGCCGCCGGTGGCCCGCCGGCCGGGTGCCCGCTGGGCCTGCTCGACGACGTGCGCCCGCTCGGCCAGCACGGGCGTGGCGTACCGCTCGACCCGCTCGGTGCTGATGCCCGCCGCCACGGCGACCTCGTCGATGCTGTGACCGCCGCGGATGCGGCTCTGGATCTCGCGGGGTGTGAGCTGACTCTCCAAGGCGATCTCCAGCTGGCCGTCTCGTCGGGCACCGTCGGGTCGGGCGCGCTCCGGGGAGCGCAGGGCGTTCGCCAGCCGCTCGTCGACCGGCACGCGGAACTGCCTGCTGTCGTCGTCCTCGAGCACCAGGTGGCTGCGCTCGGGGGTCAGTGCGACGAGCCTGAGGTCGGTGACACCGGCACCGGGCTTCTCGTCCGCCGCGTCGCCCATGGTCGTCCTCCGTCGCATCGGGTCCTGGTCCGACTGCCGCGAGCCTAGGACGCGGCGGGGGGCGCACCGGGAAGGCGCGCCCGGCCGACACCACTATTTGTCGACAACTCGCCGGCCCCGCGACGGCGGTGGGCAGTCACGCCGGAAGTCGGCGGTAGGACGCCAGCCCGACGGCCAGCGCCAGCACGCCCGACCCGGTCGCCACCGTGAACGCCCACGGCACGCCGGCCGCGTCGACCAGGTGGCCCGCGAGCCAGGTGGAGGCCGAGAAGCCGACGATCAGGCCGGTCGTCGTCCAGGTGAGCCCCTCGGTGACCGCCGCCGTCGGCACGATGCGCTCGACCAGGGAGAACCCCGAGATGAGCGTCGGGGCGATGCCGATCCCGCAGAGGACGAGCAGCGCAGCCAGCAGCGGCACCCCGCGGACGAAGGGCAGGACGGCCACGGTGGCGGTCATCACGGCGCTGCCGACGAGCATGCTGCGCCGCCGCGGCAGGGCGGGCGGCACGGCACCGAACACCAGCCCCGAGAGCATGCTGCCCCCGGCGTAGCAGGCCAGCAGCGGCCCGGCGAGCGCGCGCCGGCCGGCGTCGTCCGCGAAGGCGACCGCCGAGATCTCCACCGCGCCGAAGACCCCGCCGACGAACACCATGACCAGCATGAGCAGCGGCAGGCCGGGGCTGCGCAGCGCCGCCGGGTGGGCGGCACCGTGCTCCGAGGCGGGCGGCTCGCTCTCCCGGTGGGCGAGCAGGGCCGCCGTGCCGAGCAGGACCAGCACGGCGGCCACGAGCAGGCCCGCCTCCGCGGCGACCAGGGTCGCGAGCAGCGTGACGAGCAGCGGTCCGAGCACGAAGATCAGCTCGTCGAGCACCGACTCGAACGCGTAGGCGGTACTCAGGCGCGGGTCGGGCCCGAGCACGTAGCCCCACCGGGCGCGGACGAGGGAGCCGATCGAGGGCCCGAACACGCCGGCCACCACGACCGAGGCCACCTGCGCCGCGTCGGGTGCTCCGGCACTCACCAGTGCCACGAACGCGACGACGGCCACGCCGTGCACCGGGACCGAGCGGCTCAGGACCTTCCGCTGGCCGAACCGGTCCACGAGCCGGGCGATCAGCGGGGCGGAGACGGCGTTGACCAGGGCGAACGTCGCCGACATGGCGCCGGCCCGGCCGTAGCGGCCGGTCTCCGCGACGACCAGCAGGACGATGCCGAGGCCGACCATCGCGATCGGCAGCCGGGCGACGAACGCGGCCGTGGAGAAGCGCAGCCCGCCCGGCGTCGCGAGCAGGTGGCGGTAGGGCGAGAGCACGTCGGCACGGTACGGGAGGCTCCCGACGGCGCGACCCGTGCGACCGCTTGCGAGGATCAGGACGTGACCGACAGCACAGCGCCCTACGACGCGTTCCTCCTGGTGTCCTTCGGCGGACCCGAAGGGCCCGACGACGTGCTGCCCTTCCTCGAGAACGTCACCCGGGGACGCGGCATCCCGCGGGAGCGGCTGGCCGAGGTGGGGCAGCACTACCTGGGCTTCGGCGGCGTGAGCCCGATCAACGCGCAGAACCGCGCGCTGGTCGCGGCGCTCGAGGCGGACTTCGCCGCGCACGGGATCGACCTGCCGGTCTACTGGGGCAACCGGAACTGGGCGCCCTACCTGACCGACGAGATGGCCCGGGTCGCCGACGACGGCCGGCGGCGGGTGATCGCACTGCTGACCTCGGCGTACTCGTCGTACTCCGGCTGCCGGCAGTACCGCGAGGACCTGGCTGCCGCGACGGCGCCGCTGGGAGACCGCGCACCGGCGGTCGACCGGGTGCGGCACTACTTCAACCACCCCGGGTTCGTCGAGTCGATGGTCGCCCACACGGTCGCGGCAGTCGAGGAGCTGCCCGTCGCGGTCCGCGACGGGGCACGACTGGTGTTCGTGACGCACTCGGTGCCCACGTCGATGGACGACGGCAGCGGTCCCGGCGGGGGTGCCTACGGCGAGCAGCATCGCGACGTGGCGCGCCTGGTGACGGCCGGCGTCGCGGCCGCGACGGGCGGCTCGCCGGAGCTCGACCTCGTCTTCTGCAGCCGCAGCGGCCCGCCGGACCAGCCGTGGCTGGAGCCCGACGTCAACGACCACCTCGAGGCGCTGTCCGCTGCCGGGGTGCCCGCAGCCGTGCTGGTGCCGATCGGCTTCGTCTCCGACCACATGGAGGTGAAGTACGACCTGGACACGGAGGCGCTCGCCACCGCGGCCCGGTTGGCGCTGCCCGTGACCCGCGCCGCGACCGTCGGCACCGGGCCACGGTTCGTCGCGGCGGTCCGGGAGCTCGTCCTCGAGCGGGCCGCCGTGGTCCGCGGCGAGCAGCCGCTGCGACCCGCCCTGGGTGCGCTGGGCCCCAGCCACGACATCTGCCCGGCCGGTTGCTGTCCCAACGCGCGGGCGCCGCAGCGCCCGGCGCTGTGCGGGGAGTGAGCGGATGACAGCCCCGACGCCGGACCCCAGGGTCCTCATGGAGCTCGCGGAGCGGGTCGCCCGCGAGGCGGGCCGGCTCGTCGTCGACGATCGGCCGCGCGGGCTCGGGGTGGCGGCGACGAAGTCGACCAGCACCGACATCGTGACCGAGATGGACCACCGGTCCGAGCAGCTGATCCTCGAACGGCTGTCCGCAGCCCGCCCCGACGACGGCTTCCTCGGGGAGGAGGGCGCGAGCCGCGAGGGGACCTCGGGAGTGCGCTGGGTGGTCGACCCGATCGACGGCACCGTGAACTACCTGTACGAGATCCCGGCGTACGCCGTCAGCATCGCCGCGGCCGTCGCCGGCCAGGTGGTCGCCGGCGCGGTGGTCAACCCGGCGGTGGGTGAGGTGTGGACAGCGGCCCGCGGCCACGGTGCGTGGCACGACGGGGTCGCTCTGACCGCGCAGGTCGCCCCGCCCCTCGACCTGGCTCTGGTCGCGACCGGCTTCGGCTACGACCCGCGCCGGCGGGCCCGGCAGGCACGGCTGTTGACCGAGCTCCTCCCGCGGGTGCGCGACGTCCGCCGTTTCGGGGCCGCGTCGCTGGACCTGTGCGGGGTCGCGTCCGGCCGGATCGACGCGTACTACGAGCAGGGACTGCAGCCCTGGGACCTGGCAGCCGGTGGCCTGGTGGCCGAGGAGGCAGGGGTGCGGGTCACCGGGCTGCGCGGTGAGCCGGCGGGCGAGCGGATGGTCGTCGCGGGTCGCGCACCGCTGGTGGACGACCTGCTGGCCGTGCTCGAGGCGCTGGACGCCGACGCGGACCCCTTGGGGTAGCCGAGTTGGGGTAGCCGAGCGGGAGGTCAGGCGACGGCGCCGTGCTCCTCGGCGAGCCGGGTGAGGGACTCGATCTCGCCCAGCCGGACCTGCGCCAGGTAGTCGTCGCCCTCGCGCTCGGCCTCCTGCAGGGATGCCGTGGCCGACTCCAGGCGGATCTGGATCTCCTGGTGGAACTCGCTCATGCCGTCACCTTCTCATCACCGATGTCACTGCGCGACGTGCCCCGTGCCTACCCGCGCCTGGTCTGCGGGGAAACACCCGGAACGTGACGGGTGTCACCGTCCGGCGCCCGCCCAGAGGCCAACGTCCCGCCCGGCCGTGGCCTTCCTGCCGTGGCCCGCGACGTTCAGGGCGTGGACCCTGGGCAACGCCGGGAGCGGGCATCCGCTAGTGTCCGCGCTCGCGAATGCGGGGCGCCGCACGCGGGACCTTCGGGCCGGGACGAACCGTCCTGGCCGCGCAGGGCACAAAACTCCGGGGCCGAGCGTTACACGGCCCGCCAGCACCGCACCTGACGAGCAACTGGGGTGACCTCTCCACCATGGCGACCGACTACGACTCGCCCCGCAAGACCGACGACGAGATGTCCGAGGACAGTCTCGAGGAGCTGAAGGCACGCCGCGTCAGGACAAGACCGGCGGTGCCGTCGACGTCGACGAGGCCGACCTGGCCGAGTCCCTCGAGCTGCCCGGTGCCGACCTGTCCAACGAGGAGCTGTCGGTGCGGGTCCTCCCGCGCCAGGCCGACGAGTTCACCTGCTCGCGCTGCTTCCTCGTGCACCACCGCAGCCAGCTGGCCAAGGAGGTCAAGGGACAGCTGATCTGCAAGGAGTGCGCGGCCTGACTCGCGACGAACGGGGCAGGCTGGAGGGATGACCCAGCCGAGCCCACCGGCGGACGACAGCCGTCCGCCCACTGACGACGACCGCGGAGGCGTCGGGGAGCTCGTCGCCCGGATCACCGGGCGCGACGAGGACTCCGCCTCCTCCCGCCGCGACCGGGCCCGCGAGCTCGGCGGGCTGACCGGAGCCCTCGCGGCCTCCGCGCGGCGCGCCGGGCGCGCGTCGGTGCTCGGCGGTGGCTGGCTCGTGGACCTGATGATCGAGACCGTCCCCCGGATCCCGGTCCGGGCCGCGGACACCCTCCGTGCCCAGCACCCCGGCCTGACCGACGACGACCTGGCCCAGGTGCTCATCTCGGGGGCGGCGAAGAGCACCGGCGCGGTCGGCGCGGCCGGCGGCGCCCTGGCGGCCGTCCAGTTCACGGCGCCTCCGACATTGCTCAGCGCGCCGGTGCAGATCGCGGCCGAGACGCTGGTGGTGGCCGCTGTCGAGGTCAAGCTCATCGCCGAGCTGCACGAGGTCTACGGGATCCCGGCGTCGGGGTCCCTGCGCAACCGCGCCCTCACCTACCTGATGGCCTGGTCCGAGCGACGCGGCATCGACCCGTTCTCGCCCACGGCGCTGCGGTTCTCGCTGGGCGCCACCGCGAAGCGCGCCCTGCGCAAGCGGCTGGTCCGCCGGGCCGGGCGCAACCTGACGACCCTCGGGCCGATGATGAGCGGAGCCGTCGCCGGCAGCGTGGTGAACCACCGGGAGACCCGCCGCGTGGGCGAAGAGGTCCGTGACGACCTTCGCCGCAAGCGGGCCGACCGGACCGTGCGCGGCGAGTCGGTGACCCGCGAGCCCTAGTCGGTCCCGTCGCCTTGGCGCGCCGCCTCGATCGCGGCGGCCAGCTGCACCGGCCGTCGGGTGGCCACGAACCAGTACGGCGTCGGGTCGGCCGGGTCGGTCACCGGCGCGCGCACGCCCGCCGGCACCCAGCCCCGGATGAGGTGGAAGGCCGCCGGGTCCGACGCCGGGCCGCGGACCTGACGGGCGGCGTCGGCGTCGAGGACCTCGACGGGCCCCAGCAGGGCGACCGGGATCCGTGCCGGTCCGGCCACCAGCTCGCCGCCGACCACCTGGACCCGGGCGGCCGCCCGTCCGAGCACGAGGGTGAGCAGCGTGCCCGGCACCAGGAGGGCGACCAGCCCCGCGACCGGGCCGAGCGCGGTGTACACGGTGACCGCGAGCACGGCCGATCCCGCCCACACCCCGGCGAACAGGGCGACCGGCGCGGTCAGCCGTTCGTCGTAGGTGGGCACCGGTGCAGCCTTGCACGCGGCCGTCGCGTACTACGGTGCCGCGCATGCCGATCCCCGTGGGCGAGCGCGCCTTCGACGTCCTCGCGGCCGAGCTGGCCGACGCACAGTGCGTGGCCAACCCGCTGCTGGGCACCGTCCTCGGGCTCACCGAGCACGACACCGCGCTGCCGGACATGTCCGGGACCGCGATCGCGGCGCGCGAGCGCGACGAGGACGCCTGGGTGCAGCGCCTGGGTGGCCTCGACGACGAGGAGCTGACCGAGGACGAGCGGATCGACCGCGACCTTGCCCTGATGGTGCTGGCCGGCCGGGCCGCCATGCGCGACTGGGCGGACTGGCGGCGCAGCCCGGACCACTACGCCGGCACCGCCCTCAGCTCGGTGTTCGTGCTGCTGACCCACCGCACCCGGGTCGGCGCCGACCTGGCCGAGGCGGTCGCGGCCCGGCTGCGAGGTACCGCCGCGCTGCTGGCGCAGGGCGCGGCGAACCTCGACCCGGCCCTCGCCCACCCGGCCCTGCTGCGCCGGTCGCTCGGCCAGATCAGGGCCGGCGCGGCCTACGCGCGCTCGGTCGCCGACGAGATGGACGACGAGAGCGACGACGGGCGTTCGCGGGCCCTGGTACGCGAGGCGGGCGAGGAGGCCGCGGTCGCCTACGAGAGGTTCGCCGAGCACGTCGAGGCGCTGGCGGACACCGCCTCCGGCGAGTGGGTGATCGGTGAGGCCCGCTACGACGCCCTGCTGACCCGGGCCGAGGGCCTGGCGTACGGCGACCCGCACCCTGCGCGACAAGGGCCAGGCGGCCTACGACGAGCTGGCCGCGGACATGGTCCGGCGCGCCCGGGAGCTGCGCGGGACCGACGACTTCATCTCGGTGGTCAAGAGCCTCAACGACGACCACCCGCCGACGCCGGAGGCCATGCTCGCGCTCTACCGCGAGGCCACCGACGCGGCGAGGGCCTTCTGCGTCGAGCACGACCTGGTGACCATGCCGGACGGGGAGCACTGCGAGGTCGTGCCGTCGGCACCGTTCACCCGGGCGATGCTCGCCGTGGCGCACTACATGTCGCCCCCGCCGTTCGCCCCGGCGGGCACCACCAGCGGGGTGGGGCACTTCTTCGTGCCCTACCCGCCGGACGGCGCCACCCCCGAGCAGGTCGCGGCGCGCCTCGCCACCAACAACAACCACGGGGCCTGGTCGATCGCGGTCCACGAGGCCTATCCCGGGCACCACTGGCACCTGGCGTGGCTGTCGTGGAACGCGGCGCAGGGCAGGGCCCGTCCGCTGCGCTTCGTGCTCGGCTCGGCCTACTTCGTCGAGGGCTGGGGGCTCTACACCGAGGACCTGCTGCGCGAGCAGGGCTTCTTCCGGACGCCCGAGCAGGAGCTGTGCCAGCGCGACTACCGGCTGTTCCGGGCGGCCAGGATCATCGTGGACACCTCCCTGCACCTCGGCGAGATGACCATCGAGGAGGCCACCGAGTTCATGGCCACCAGGACGTCGCTGTCGCGGGAGACCGCCGCCGCCGAGGTCCTGCGCTACTGCGCCTGGCCGACGCAGGCGTCGTCGTACCTCACCGGCGCGCTCGAGATCGCCCGGATGCGCGAGCGCTGGGAGGCCGAGGGGCGCGGCCCGCTGCGCGAGTTCCACGACCGGGCCGGCGCATCGGGCCGGCTGCCGATCGGGCTCGTCGAGCGGGCGTTGTTCGGCTGAACGCCGGCCTGGGCGGCCGGGTAGGGTCGCCGCCGTGACGCAGCAGGCCAGGCATCCCGGTGTGTGGTCGGAGCAGACGCCGCCGGTCGAGGTCCTCGTCCGGCGGCTCGACCCCGACCTGCCGCTGCCGGCGTACGCCCATCCCGGCGATGCCGGGGCCGACCTGGTCGCCGCCGAGGACGTCGAGCTGGGACCCGGTGAGCGGGCCATGGTGCCGACCGGCCTCGCGATCGCCCTGCCCGACGGGTTCGCCGCGTTCGTGCAGCCGCGGTCGGGGCTCGCGCACCGGCTCGGGGTGGGCATCGTGAACGCCCCCGGCACCGTCGACGCGGGGTACCGCGGCGAGATCAAGGTGCTGCTCGTCAACCATGACCCGACCGGGGTCGTGCGGCTGCGCCGCGGCGACCGGATCGCCCAGCTCGTCGTCCAGCGGGTCGAGACGGCACGCTTCCACGAGGTGCAGCGGCTGCCCGGCTCGGCGCGCGGCGAGGGCGGCCACGGCTCCACCGGTGGCTTCGCGCCGCCGTCCGACGAGCGGCCGTCGGCTCCCGACCAGGACCAGACCCACGAGAACGAGGTGTGACCGTGTTCCGCAAGAAGCGCCGTCCGGACGAGTCCGACCAGGGCGAGCAGGTCGATCACGTCGAGCAGCGGCGACGAGCAGGACGATCACGTCGAGCAGGTCGATCACGACGGGGGAGCGGGGTCCACGGTCCCGGCGGCCGCGCCGGGCCTGGGCCCGCACGACGTCGGTGACCTCGACGACCCGTCGGCGGGTGGCTCCCGGGTCGACCTGGGGGGCATCTGGATCCCCGGCCACCCCGGCCTGGAGGTCCGCATCGAGGCCGACCAGGTGAGCAGCGAGGTCATCGCGGTCACGCTGGTGCTCGGGGACAGCGCCCTGCAGCTGCAGCCGTTCGCGGCGCCCCGCACCGAGGGGATCTGGGACGACGTCCGCACCGAGATCCGCGGCGGGATCACCCAGCAGGGCGGCATCGTCGACGAGGTCGAGGGGCCGCTCGGCACCGAGCTGCGGACCCGGGTGCCGGTCCGGGCGGCCGACGGGAGCCAGGCCGTGCAGCCGGCGCGCTTCGTCGGCGTCGACGGCCCGCGCTGGTTCCTCCGTGGTGTCCTCACCGGCCGGGCGGCCGTCGAGCCCGACACCGACGCCGAGCTGGTCTCGGTCTTCCGCAACGTCGTCGTCGTGCGCGGCGACAGCCCGATGGCGCCGCGCGAGGCGATCCCGTTGCGGCTGCCGCCGGCTCCCAGCGACGCCGACGCCGACTCCGACGGCGACGCTGACGGCGACGAGCCCGGGGAGGACCTCAAGCCGTTCACGCGCGGGCCGGAGATCACCGAGATCCACTGAGCGGCCTACTCTGGCCGTATGGGCAACCACCACGGCGTCCTCAAGCGCGCCGTCACCCGCCTCGCGTCGTCGGCGAAGGAGCACGAGGCGGCCGAGCTGCAGAAGGGCTGCGTCGAGCTCGGTGCCGTACCGGTCAGGGAGCTGCCCGACCGGGCCCGGGCGCGGGTCGCGGGCACGCTGCGGACCGTGACGCTGCGCCCCCGGGCCGGGGTCCCGGCGCTGGTCGCGGAGCTCTACGACGGCAGCGGGTCGATCAGCCTGGTGTGGCTGGGCCGTCGGCAGATCCCGGGCATCGAGCCCGGCCGGGCCCTGGTGGCGTACGGACGCGTGACCCGCGACCAGGACACGCCGGTCATCTTCAACCCCCGCTACGAGCTGCGGCCGGCCGGCGCCGAGTGAGCGCCACCCCGGCCGCCGGCGCCCCCACGGTCGACGCCTCGACGGTCGAGGAGGTCGTCCGCCACCGGCTCTCCGTCGCTCTCGGCGGCCGGCGCGGCATGGTCGAGGGCGCGGCGCCGACCCTCGGCTTCACGGTGACCTTCCTGCTCACCCACGAGCTGCGGACCGGCCTGTACGTCGGCATCGGGCTGGCCGTCGTGCTCCTGGTCCTCCGCATCCTGCAGCGTCAGCCGGTGCAGTTCGTCGTCAACAGCCTCGTCGGCATCGGCATCGCCGCGGTGTTCGCGTCGCGGTCGGGCAAGGCCGAGGACGTCTTCCTGCCAGGGATCATCTACAACGCCGGGTACGCGGTCGCGATGGTGGTCTCGATCCTGGCGCGCTGGCCGCTGGTGGGCCTGATGATCGCCTCGGTCACCGGCGACCTCACGTCCTGGCGCCGCGACCCGGCCGTCGTGCGCCTGTGCACCCGCCTGACCTGGATGCTCGCCGTGCCCTGCGTCGTGCGGGTGGCCGTGCAGTACCCGCTCTACCTCGCCGGTGAGGTCGGCTGGCTGGGCGTCACGAAGATCGCCCTGGGCTGGCCGCTGCAGGTCGCCTCGCTGGCGGCGATGGCCTGGCTGCTCAGCCGGAACAGCACCCCGCTGCAGGCGGGCAGCCACGCGTTCGCGCCGCCCGTCGAGCCGAGCGTCGAGCCGGGCGGGGGGCAGCGGCCCGGCGCCGAGGCCCGTCCCAGCCCCGAGCCCGGGTCCTCGCAGACCCACACGCCCTGAGGCGCCGCACCCCGCGCTGAGGGTCAGCGGGCGTGGGGGGCCAGCAGCTCCTCGAGCTGTGGGCCGACGTCGGGGGCGGCCACGAACAGCAGCTCGTCGCCGGCCTCCAGCGGGTCGTCGGGCGTCGGCGGGATCGGCCGGCCCTCGCGGATGATCGCCACCAGAGCGGTGTCCGGCGGCCACGGGACGTCCCCGACCCGGGTGGCCACGACGGGGGAGTCGGCCGGCAGCGTCAGCTCCAGCATGTCGGTGTTCGACTGCTGGAAGGTGAAGATCCGGACCAGGTCGCCGACGCTGACCGCCTCCTCGACCAGAGCCGTCATCAGGCGCGGCATCGAGACGGCGACGTCGACGCCCCAGGCCTCGTCGAACATCCACTCGTTCTTCGGGTTGCTCACCCGGGCCACCGTGCGCGGCACGCCGTACTCGGTCTTGGCGAGCAGCGAGACCACCAGGTTGACCTTGTCGTCGCCGGTGGCGGCCACCACGACCTGGCACTCGTGCAGCCCGGCCTCCTCGAGCGAGGTCACCTCGCAGGCGTCGGCGAGCAGCCACTGCGCGCCAGGCACCGACTGCCGCTTGATCGCCGCCGGCTCCCGGTCGATGAGCAGCACCTCGTGACCGTTCTCGAGCAGCTCCCGGGCGACCGAGCGCCCGACGCTCCCGGCTCCGGCGATGGCGACCCGCATCAGTGCTCCTCGGGAGAACGGTGCAGCAGAGCGGCCTCGACGTCGTCCGCGGTCGCGTCCGACATGACCACGTGGACGAGGTCGCCGTCCTGCAGGACGGTGTCCGCGGTGGGCAGCAGGCCCTCGCCGTAGCGGGTGAGGAACGCGACCCGGGTACCGCAGGCCTGCTCGATGTGGGTGATCCGCTCGCCGATCCAGGCGTCGTCGAGGTGCACCTCGGCCAGCCGCATCGAGCCGCTGGGATCGCGCCACTCCGGCTCGCTGCCGTGCGGCAGCAGCCGGCGCATCATCTGGTCCGCGGTCCAGCGGACGGTGGCGACCGTGGGGATGCCCAGCCGCTGGTAGACCTCGGCGCGACCGGGGTCGTAGATGCGGGCGACGACGTTGTCGACGCCGAAGGTCTCGCGCGCCACCCGGGCCGCGAGGATGTTCGAGTTGTCGCCCGCAGCTCACCGCGGCGAAGGCGTGCGCCTGCTCGATGTCCGCCTCGCGCAGCGTGTCCCGGTCGAAGCCGATGCCGGTGACCCGCCGGCCGGTGAAGCCCGCCCCGAGCCGGCGGAACGCGGACTCCTTGGAGTCGATGACCGCCACCGAGTGGCCCTGGGACTCCAGGATGTGCGCCAGGCTGGAGCCGACCCGGCCGCAGCCCATGATCACGAAGTGCACGCGTCGTCCTCTCGCACGGTCCCGGGGCTCGTGGGGCCGGCGGGCCGGCCCCGGTCGTGATCGTCGGTCAGCACGCATGACGCTAGCGCAGGCGACCGGCGGCCGGGCCGCAGCCCGGCCGTAGCGTCCGGCGGGGTGCCGCGGGCCTAGCATCGTGCGACGTGCCCCTGGTCACCGACGCGTTCAAGCGCGTCCTGCTCGGCCGCGCCATGCGCAGCGACCGGCTCAACGAGACGCTGCTGCCCAAGCGCGTCGCGCTGCCGGTCTTCGCGAGCGATGCCCTGTCGTCGGTCGCCTACGCGCCGGACGAGGTGTTCCTGACCCTGGGCATCGCCGGCTTCGCCGCGTACTCGTTCTCCTGGAAGGTCGGCCTCGCAGTCGCGCTGGTGATGCTGGTCGTCGTGGCGTCCTACCGCCAGAACGTGCACGCCTACCCCAGCGGCGGCGGTGACTACGAGGTCGCCACGGTGAACCTCGGGCCGACGCCCGGACTCACCGTGGCGAGCGCCCTGCTGGTCGACTACGTGCTCACCGTCGCCGTGTCGATCTCGTCGGCCGCGCAGTACGCCTCCTCCACGATCGACGCGCTCCAGGGCCACGAGGTGCTGGTCGCGGTCGTCGCGACGGTGCTTCTCATGTCGGTCAACCTGCGCGGAGTCCGCGAGTCGGGGACGGCGTTCGCGGTGCCCACGTACGCCTTCATGGCCGCGGTGCTCGGCATGGCCGCCTACGGCTTCTTCCAGCTGGCGCTCGGCGACCTGCCCGACGTCGAGAGCGCGCGGTTCACCCTCGTGGCGGAGGACGAGTTCGACTCGGGCATCGCCGGGCTGGCCGGTGCGTTCCTGCTGCTCCGGGCGTTCTCCTCCGGCTGTGCCGCGCTGACCGGCGTCGAGGCGATCAGCAACGGCGTGCCGGCCTTCCGCAAGCCCAAGTCGAAGAACGCGGCGACGACGTTGCTGCTGCTCGGCACGATCGCCGTGACGATGCTGATGAGCACCATCGTGCTGGCGAAGCTGACCGGGCTGCGCTACGCCGAGAACGTCGTCGAGCAGCTGCGTCTCGGCGGCGAGCAGGGCGAGGCCAGTCGCGGCGGCGTGCGCTTCCCCGACGGCACCCACTACGCGCAGGACCCGGTCATCGGCCAGCTGGCCAAGGCCGTCTTCGACGGAACCCCGGTGCTCGCCGCCGTGGTGACCACCGTGACCGGCCTGATCCTCGTGCTGGCGGCGAACACAGCGTTCAACGGGTTCCCCGTGCTCGGCTCGATCCTCGCCCAGGACCGCTACCTGCCGCGGCAGCTGCACACGCGGGGAGACCGCCTCGCCTACAGCAACGGCATCATCATCCTGGCAGCCTTCGCGGTCCTGCTGATCGTGGCCTTCGACGCCCAGGTCACCCGGCTCATCCAGCTCTACATCGTGGGCGTCTTCGTCTCGTTCACGTTGAGCCAGACCGGCATGGTCCGGCACTGGACCCGCCTGCTGCGCTCCGAGCGCGACCCGGTGAAGCGGCGACGGATGCAGCGCAGCCGGGTGATCAACACCGTGGGTCTCACGGTGACCGGGATCGTGCTCGTGGTCGTCCTGGTCACGAAGTTCCTGCATGGCGCCTGGATCGCGATCGCGGCGATGGTCGTGCTCTTCGCGATCATGAAGGGCATCCACCGGCACTACTCCGCGGTCTCCCAGGAGCTGGTGGTCGATGACGACGAGACCACCGTCCTGCCGTCGCGGATGCACGCCATCGTCCTGGTGTCGAAGATCCACAAGCCGACCATGCGGGCGGTCGCGTACGCCCGGGCGATGCGGCCCTCGACCCTCGAGGCCGTCACGGTGAGCGTTGACCCGGAGGAGACCCGGGCGCTGCAGCGGGACTGGGACCGGCGCGGCATACCGGTGCCGCTGAAGGTTCTGGACTCCCCGTTCCGGGAGGTCACCGACCCGGTCATCGACTACGTCCGTGGCGTGCGGCGCGGCAGCCCGCGCGACCTGGTGACCGTGCTCATCCCGGAGTACGTCGTGGGCCACTGGTGGGAGCACCTGCTCCACAACCAGAGCGCGCTGCGCCTCAAGGGCCGGCTGCTGTTCACGCCGGGTGTGATGGTCACCAGCGTGCCCTGGCAGCTCAAGAGCTCCGAGGGGCTGGAGGACCGGGTGGAGGGTGCCCCGCCCGGCGCGGTCCGTCGCGGCGACGTGGGTCGCGGCGGTGGTCTGTCCTGAGCCAGGACACGGCGCGGACCCCCGCCGCCGGCCGCGAGCTCGAGCTGGACGTCGGGCCGGTTGCTCATGGTGGGCACTGCGTTGCCCGGCACGACGGGCGCGTCGTCTTCGTCCGGCACTCCCTGCCGGGGGAACGGGTCCGCGCGGTCGTCACCGAGGGCCACGGCCAGTCGACGTTCTGGCGTGCCGACGCGGTCGAGGTGCTCACCGCCTCGCCCGACCGGGTGCCACCGCCGTGCCCGTGGGCGGGGCCGGGCCGCTGCGGCGGCTGCGACTTCCAGCACGTGACGCCCGAGGCGCAGCGGCGGCTCAAGGCGGCGGTCGTGCGCGAGCAGCTGCTGCACCTCGCAGGGATCGAGCGCGACGTGGAGGTCGAGCAGGTCGCCGGCGACGCCAGCGGCCTCGGCTGGCGTACCCGGGTGACCTGGGCCGTCGACGAGGACGGCCGGGCGGGGCTGCGCCGGCACCGCTCGCACGAGGTCGTGCCGGTGGACCGTTGCCGGATCGCGCACCCGCTCGTCGACGCCGCTGCCGTGACCGGCCGAGGCTGGCCGGGCCACTCGTCCGTCGAGGTGTCGGCGTCGGTGTCCACCGGGGAGACCCTCGTCCGGCCCGACGGGCACGGGCCCGGCGAGCTGCGGGAGGTCGTCGGTGCCCGGTCGTTCCGGGTGAGCGGCGGCGGCTTCTGGCAGGTGCATCCCGGCGCCGCGTCGACGTTGGTCTCCGCTGTCCTCGACGGGCTCGACCCGAAGCCCGGCGAGACCGCGCTCGACCTCTACGGCGGCGTCGGCCTGTTCGCCCCGGCCCTCGCCGAGCGGCTCGGCCCGACCGGCAAGGTCACCTGCGTCGAGTCGGACCGGGTCGCCGTGGGCGACGCCCGGCACAACCTCGAGGGCCTGCCTGGCGTCCGGGTCGAGCGCGGTCGCGTCGACCACGTCCTGCGCCGGCTGCGGCTGGGCAGGGCGGACCTGGTGGTGCTCGACCCGCCCCGGTCGGGAGCGGGGAAGGCGGTCGTGGACCTCGTCTCCCGGGTGCGGGCCCGCCGGATCGTCTACGTGGCCTGCGACCCGGCGGCGCTCGCGCGAGACCTGCGCTGGTTCGCCGACCGCGGCGGCTACCGGCTGGCCGGCCTGAGGGCGTTCGACCTGTTTCCCATGACGCACCACGTGGAGTGCGTCGCGGTCCTCGCCCCCGGAACCGCCGGGTCCTAGGCTGTCGCCGTGACCGAGGCGTCGTTGACCTTTCCCGCCGAGCTCAGCTCGGTCGGCAAGTCCCGGGCCTTCCTGCGCGCCGCGCTCGGCGACTGGGGTGTGGACGACTACGACTTCGGGGCTGCCCAGGTCCTCACCGAGCTGGCCGCCAACGCCGCGCTGCACGCCCGCACGGCGTTCACGGTGCACCTCGTCCTCGAGCCGTCGGCGCTGCTCGTCGAGGTCACCGACTCCTCGCCGGTGCCACCGCAGCGCCGTCGTTACGGCACCGAGGCGACCACCGGCCGGGGCATCGCCCTGGTCGAGTCCCTCAGCGACACCTGGGGCGTGGAGTCCAGTCCCACCGGTAAGACGGTGTGGTGCCGGGTCACCGCCGACGACCCGTCCCCGGTCGCGCGGACCTGGTCGGCCGAGTCGCTGGGTGACAGCGGTCCCGCGCGGACGTCCGTGCCCCCCGGTCCCGGGGGTCATCGCGGAGCCGGTGTCCGGATGCGGTGGGCGGCATGAGCGCGGAGCAGGCCGACGACCCGCTCGTCACGATCGAGATCCGGCAGATGTCCGTCGCCCTGCTGAGTGCGGGGCAGCAGCACAGCGACGAGCTGACCCGCGAGATGATGCTCGTGGCCGAGCAGCTGCACCAGCAGGGAGGCTCGGGGGCGCTGCCACAGCGGTTCGTCGAGCTGGTGTCCACCGTCACGTCGCGCTACTCGATGTTCACCGCGGCGCAGGAGCAGCAGATGAACGCCGCGATCGAGGCCGGCGAGACCAGCCTGGACCTCGTCTACAGCGTGCCCCGCTCGGCGGCCGCCGCCGCCGCGAGCCTGGGAGAGATCTTCGACGAGGTCGACGAGTACTGCCGGGCCGGCGTGCTCCTGCTCACGCTCGCGACACCTCCCGAGCTGGTCGCCCACCGCCGGTGGTTCCTCGATCAGTTCGTCGAGCAGGCTGCCGGCCGACCACCCGTGCCCTGGCCCGACTACCGGGCGGCGGCCAGCACGTCCTAGCCCGCCGTCACTGCTCGCCCGCGGTGGCCGACCGGGTGATCCCCTCCCACGTGTCGGCGAGCCAGGTGCGGCTGCCGGCGGTGTCGGCCGCCAGGAGGGCCGCGAGCAGCAGCGGGAGAAGGACCAGGACGACGCGGACGGCGACCCGGCGGACCCGCGCGCGGCCGCGGCGGCGCTGCCGCGTCCGCAGGGGCGCGGCCTGCTCGGCCGCCTGCCGCTGCAGGTCGGCGAAGTGCCGGAGGTCGTCCTCGTGCCCCGAACGAGGCCGGAAGGCCGTGGCCACGGCCGCAGCGTACGCCTGCAGCGGGCCGTCGCCGAGGGGTCTGCGGGGTCGGATCCCGCTGCCGCACCGGACCTTGACCGACCGATGGAGCGGGCGTGACGGACCGCGCCGAGCCGGACCAGTGGACAGATATCTTGACGTCGAGATACCTTGGCGGCACCCGGTGGGGACAGCCGGCGCGGCCCGGGCAGGATGAGCCGTAGGTGCACGACGAGAGGAGACCCTCGTGGCGAACGGGACGACCGGAAGCATCGACAGCTTCGGCAGCAGGGCCACGCTGGAGGTGGGCGGCTCGTCGTACGAGATCTACCGCCTGGACGAGGTCGAGGGCAGCGAGCGGCTGCCGTACTCGCTCAAGATCCTCCTCGAGAACCTCCTGCGCACCGAGGACGGCAAGAACATCACCGCCGACCACATCCGGGCGCTGGCGGACTGGGACCCCACGGCCGAGCCGGACACCGAGATCCAGTTCACGCCGGCCCGGGTCGTCATGCAGGACTTCACCGGCGTCCCGTGCGTGGTCGACCTCGCGACGATGCGCGAGGCGGTCCAGGAGCTCGGCGGCAAGCCGGAGCGGATCAACCCCCTCGCGCCGGCCGAGCTGGTCATCGACCACTCCGTCATCGCCGACCTGTTCGGCGCGCCGGACTCCTTCGCGCGCAACGTCGAGCTCGAGTACCAGCGCAACACCGAGCGCTACCAGTTCCTGCGCTGGGGCCAGACCGCGTTCGACGACTTCAAGGTGGTGCCCCCGGGGACCGGGATCGTGCACCAGGTCAACATCGAGTACCTCGCCCGGGTCGTCTTCGACCGCGACGGCGTGGCCTACCCGGACACGCTGGTCGGCACCGACTCGCACACGACGATGGTCAACGGCCTCGGCGTGCTCGGCTGGGGTGTCGGCGGGATCGAGGCCGAGGCGGCGATGCTGGGCCAGCCCGTCTCGATGCTCATCCCGAAGGTGGTCGGGTTCAAGCTCGCCGGCGAGCTGCCGGAGGGCGCCACGGCGACCGACCTGGTGCTGACGATCACCGAGATGCTGCGCAAGCACGGGGTGGTCGGCAAGTTCGTCGAGTTCTACGGCGAGGGTGTGTCCGCAGTCCCGCTGGCCAACCGCGCCACCATCGGCAACATGAGCCCGGAGTACGGCTCGACCGTCGCGATCTTCCCCATCGACGACGAGACGGTCCGCTACCTGCGGATGACCGGCCGCGACGAGCAGCAGGTGGCCCTGGTCGAGGCGTACGCCAAGGAGCAGGGGCTCTGGCACGACCCGTCGGTCGAGCCGGCGTTCAGCGAGACCATCGAGCTGGACCTGTCCACCGTCGTGCCCTCGATCGCGGGTCCGAAGCGCCCCCAGGACCGCGTCACGCTCTCCGACGCCAAGGACAGCTTCCGCGAGGCGCTCGGCAGCTACACCGGCGACGGGGTGGCCTCGGCGGTGGACGAGAGCTCGGCGGAGTCGTTCCCGGCGAGCGACGCCCCGGCCGTGACCCATGGCAACGGCTCCGGGGAGCCGCACGGCGAGCCGAGCCACGCCGCCACCGGCCGGGCGTCGCACCCGGCCCGGGTCAGCCTGGACGGGCAGGAGTTCGAGGTGGACCACGGCCACGTGGTCATCGCCGCCATCACGTCGTGCACGAACACGTCGAACCCCTCGGTGATGATCGGCGCAGCGCTGCTGGCGAAGAAGGCCGTCGAGAAGGGTCTGGCCCGCAAGCCGTGGGTGAAGACCACCCTCGCCCCCGGCTCCAAGGTCGTCATGGACTACTACGAGCGTGCCGGGCTGACCCCGTACCTGGACAAGCTCGGCTTCAACCTCGTCGGCTACGGATGCACGACCTGCATCGGCAACTCCGGCCCACTCCAGGAGCCGGTCAGCAAGGCCGTCAACGACCACGACCTCGCGGTGGTGTCGGTGCTGTCGGGCAACCGGAACTTCGAGGGCCGGATCAACCCCGACGTGAAGATGAACTACCTCATGTCGCCACCGCTGGTGGTCGCGTACGCACTGGCGGGGTCGATGGACATCGACATCACGACCGAGGCGCTGGGACAGGACCAGGACGGCAACGACGTCCTGCTCAAGGACATCTGGCCCTCGAGCACCGAGATCCAGGAGGTCGTCGACTCGGCCGTGCGGTCCGAGATGTTCAGCCGGGACTACGCCGACGTGTTCTCCGGTGACGAGACCTGGCAGAACCTGCCGACCCCGACGGGCAGCACGTTCGCGTGGGACCCGGACTCGACCTACGTGCGCAAGCCACCGTACTTCGAGGGGATGCCGGCCGACCCGGAGCCGGTCACCGACATCGAGGGCGCTCGCGTGCTGGCCGTCCTGGGGGACTCGGTGACGACCGACCACATCTCCCCGGCGGGCGCGATCAAGGCCGACTCACCGGCCGGGGCGTACCTGCAGGAGCACGGCGTCGACCGTCGCGACTTCAACTCCTACGGCTCGCGGCGTGGCAACCACGAAGTGATGATCCGTGGCACGTTCGCGAACATCCGCCTGCGCAACCAGCTCGCACCGGGGACCGAGGGTGGCGTCACCCGTGACTTCACCGCCGGAGGAGAGGTCACCTCGATCTATGACGCCGCGCAGCACTACGCCGAGGCGGGCACGCCCCTGGTGATCCTGGCCGGCAAGGAGTACGGCTCCGGTTCCTCGCGTGACTGGGCGGCCAAGGGCACGGCGCTGCTCGGCGTGCGGGCCGTCATCGCCGAGTCGTACGAGCGCATCCATCGCTCCAACCTGATCGGGATGGGGGTGCTGCCGCTGCAGTACGTCGACGGGGAGACGGCGCAGAGCCTCGGGCTGACCGGCGAGGAGGAGTTCTCGATCACCGGCGTCACGGAGCTGAACGACGGGGCCTCGCCGCGCGAGGTGACCGTCCGCGCGGGAAACACGGAGTTCCGCGCCCGGCTGCGCATCGACACCCCCGGCGAGGCCGACTACTACCGGCACGGCGGCATCATGCAGTACGTCCTCCGGTCGCTCCTGCGCGACTGACTGCGCCACTGACGCAGCACCCTCCCGACGATCCGCGAGCCGCGGGTCGGGACGGCCGGGGGGCAACAGGGGGCGACTCGGACGTTTCGCCCCCGTTACGAACTTGTGACTTCCCGGTGCCCCTTCCTGGCAGTACGTTGTGGCCCACAACATTCCCACGGCCCGTTTCCGCGGCGCCGTGACCCAGCGGAAGGGCACCACGTCATGCGGATGCGAAAGATGGCGGTGGCCGGACTGGTCGTACTGCCGTTGCTCCTCACTGCCTGCGGCGGCGACGACAACGGCGACACGAGCACCGGCGGCGACACCGGGGGCGACTCGGGCAACAGCGCCGAGGGCGGCAAGGTCGGCGTGATCCTGCCCGACGCGGCGAGCTCGCCGCGCTGGGAGAACAACGACCGGCCCGCGCTGGAGAAGGCGATCACCGCGGCCGGCTACGAGGCCAACATCCAGAACGCCTCCGACGACGTGACGAAGTTCGCCTCGCTGTGCGACTCGATGATCAACGAGGGCGTCAACGTCCTGATGATCGTCAACCTCGACTCCGAGAGCGGCGCGGCCTGCGAGAAGAAGGCCAAGGACGCAGGCATCCCGAGCATCGACTACGACCGCCTCACCCTCAACGGGTCGGCCGACTACTACGTCTCGTTCGACAACGTCCAGGTCGGCAAGCTCATGGGCGAGGGCCTCATCGCGTGCCTCGACGAGGCGGGCAAGACCCAGGCGAACATCGCCGAGATCAACGGCGACCCGACCGACAACAACGCAGCCCTGTTCAAGGAGGGCTACGACGGCGCGCTGAAGGCCAAGGTCGACTCCGGTGACTACAAGATCGTCGGTGACCAGACCGGCAAGTGGGACGCGACGGTCGCGCAGACGACGTTCGAGCAGATCTTCACCCAGAACGACGGCAAGATCGACGGCGTCATCTCGGCCAACGACACCATGGCCGGCGGCATCGTCACCGTGCTGAAGAACAACAAGCTCGACGGCAAGGTCCCGGTGACCGGCCAGGACGCTTCCGACGAGGGTCTCCAGCGCGTCGTCGCCGGCACCCAGTGCGGCACCGTGTTCAAGGACGTCAACGTCGAGGCCGAGGCGGCTGCGCAGCTGGCCATCGCGATCCTCAAGGGCGACGGCTCGGCCGACGCGCTGGTCAACGGTGAGGTCGAGGACAGCGAGGCGGGCCGTCAGGTCAAGTCGGTCTTCGCCACGCCCGTCTGGGTGACGCAGGACAACATCAACGAGCCCTTCGACGCGGGCTACACCACGGTGGACAAGGTCTGCACCGGCGCCTTCGCTGCAGCCTGCACCGAGCTCGGTCTGAGCTAGCAGAGACCGGGGGCCCGGTCGGGGATCAGACCCCCGACCGGGCCTCTGCCCACGCGCGTACCGCGAGTGCGTAGCGTGCCAACGTCCGAGCGCGACCGATGTCCCCGCCTGGCGAGGTCCCTCGCCAGACGTCGTCCCATCGAGGCAGGCGAGGTGTCATGACGACGACCACCACCGAGACGGGGTCCTCCCGCTCCGCAGACTCCGCCCCGCTGCTGGAGCTGCGCGGGATCGACAAGAGCTTCGGCGCCGTGCAGGTGCTGCACGACGTCAGCCTGACCCTGCGACTGGGCCGGGTCACAGCCCTCGTCGGCGACAACGGCGCCGGCAAGAGCACCTTGATCAAGGGCATCGCGGGCATCCATCCGTTCGACGCCGGCGAGTACCTGTTCGAGGGCAAGCAGGTGCACGTGCACAACCCCAAGCAGGCGAACGCGCTCGGCGTCGAGGTCGTCTACCAGGACCTCGCGCTCTGCGACAACCTCGACATCGTCCAGAACCTCTACCTCGGACGCGAGGTCCTGACAGGGGGCCTGCTCGACGAGATCGCCATGGAGCAGCGCGCGGCCGAGACGCTGGCCAGCCTCTCGGTGCGCACCGTGAAGTCGATCCGGCAGAAGGTCGCCAGCCTGTCCGGCGGACAGCGCCAGACGGTCGCGATCGCCCGCGCCGTCCTCTGGAACTCCAAGCTCGTGATCCTCGACGAGCCGACCGCCGCGCTCGGCGTGGCGCAGACCGAGCAGGTCCTGCGGCTCGTGCGCCGGCTCGCCGACCGCGGCCTGGCGGTGGTCCTGATCTCGCACAACATGAACGACGTGCTCGCGGTGGCCGACGACATCGCGGTGCTCTACCTCGGCCGGATGACCGCCCAGGTCGAGGCCAAGGACGTCAGCCACACCGAGGTGATCCGGCTGATCACCGGTGGCGCGATGGGCGGCGACGAGGCACCCGCCGTACCGGCGCCCGCCGCACCGGACCACTCATCGACCGGAGAGAGCGAGGTCCGGCCGTGAGCACGACCGACACGACAGTCGCCGACGACCACACCGACGTCCCCCCGGCCCCGCAGGCCAGCCTGTCCGACTCCTTCCGCGAGTACGTGTCGCGCCTGCGCGGTGGCGACGTGGGACCGCTGCCCGCCATCCTGGGGCTGGCCCTGCTGGTCATCGTGTTCTCGTCGTTGCGGCCGGACACGTTCACCAACCCGTTCAACTTCGCCAACCTGCTGATCCAGAGCGCCCCGGTCATCGTGATCGCGATGGGCCTCGTCTTCGTCCTGCTCATCGGTGAGATCGACCTGTCCGCCGGCTACACGGCCGGCGTCGCCGGCGCCGTGCTCGGCGTGGTGGCCACCCGCAACGACATGCCCTGGTACCTCGGGGTCCTCGCCTGCCTGGTCACCGGCGCCGTCATCGGCCTGTTCATCGGCATCCTGGTGTCCCGCATCGGGATCCCGTCCTTCGTCGTGACGCTCGCGTTGTTCCTCGCACTGCAGGGGATCCTGCTCAAGCTGATCGGCCAGGGCGGCACGATCCGGATCCAGAGCGACACGGTTCTCGCGATCATGTCGAAGAACCTGCCGCTGTGGCTCGGCTGGCTGCTGCTGGTCGCCATCGTGGTCGGCTACGCGGCGACGTCGTTCCGGCAGATGCAGACCCGCCGCTCGCGCGGGCTGGTCACCCAGACGCCGAGCGTGTGGCTCCTCAAGGTCGTGACCCTGACCGTCCTGGTCGGGCTGGGGACCTACTACCTGAGCATCGAGCGCAGCCGGAACGTCGCGATCACGTCGATCAAGGGCGTCCCGCTGGTGATCCCGGTCGTGCTCGTCCTGCTCGTCCTGCTCAGCGCGCTCCTGACCCGGACGGTGTTCGGCCGCCACGTCTACGCCGTCGGCGGCAACGCAGAGGCCGCCCGACGGGCCGGCATCAACGTGGCGCGGATCCGGCTCCTGTGCTTCGTGCTCTGCTCGACGATCGCCGCCATCGCGGGTGTGCTGCTCGCCAGCCGGGTCAACTCCGTCACGCCCTCGACCGGCGGCGGCGAGACTCTGCTGTACGCGGTGGGTGCGGCCGTCATCGGCGGCACCAGCCTCTTCGGCGGCAAGGGCCGGCCGCTCGACGCGATCATCGGCGGCCTGGTGGTCGCGGTGGTGGCCAACGGCATGCTCCTGCTGAACCAGTCGGCCGCGGTCGTCTTCATGGTGACCGGAGTCGTCCTGCTCCTCGCCGCGGGCGTCGACGCGCTGTCGCGCAAGCGCGCTGCCGCCTCGGGGCGCGGCTAGCGGTCGATGACGGTCGTGGCGCGGGGGGCGCGTGGGGCGAGGTCCGAGGATGTCCGGAGGGGCAACCTCGCGACCCTGCTCCGCTACGTCCACGTGCACGGGCCCACCCCGCGCAGCCGGCTGACGGCGGTGCTCGGCCTCAACCGCAGCACCATCGGCGGGCTCACCGGTGAGCTGGCCGCCGTCGGGCTGCTGCGGGAGGAGGCAGGCCGGGCGACCTCGGGCGGCGGCCGGCCGTCCCACCTCGTGTCTCCGGAGACCGAGCGGGTGCAGGTGCTCGCGATGGACGTCGGCGTCACCCATCTCACCGTCGCCCGGGTGGGCCTGGGCGGGGCCGTCCTCGCGCGCCGGGACAGCAGATGGCCTCGCCGGACCCCGCGACCGCGCGCAGCCGTGTCGGCCCTGGCCGAGCAGGCTGCCTTGCTGCTGAGCGAGGTCGGTCCCGAGGTCGTCGTCGTGGGCATCGGGGTCGCTGTGCCGGGCATGGTGGGCCGGCACGACGGTCAGGTGCGGCAGGCACCGAACCTCGGGTGGCGCGACGTCCCGCTGGGCCGCGACCTGACCGCGAGCCTCGGCCTGCCGGTCGCGGTGGGCAACGACGCCGATCTCGGCATCCGGGCCGAGCACGTGCGTGGTGCGGCGGCCGGGGTCGAGGACGCGGTGTACCTCTCGGGTCACTCCGGCATCGGCGCCGGGATCTTCGCCGGCGGCCGGCCGCTCGGCGGCTGGCGGGGCTACGCCGGCGAGGTCGGCCACGCGCTCGTCAATCCCGGCGGACTCCCGTGCCACTGCGGGTCGACCGGCTGCTGGGAGACCGAGTGCGGCGAGGAGCGGCTGTTCGAGCTCGCCGGCCGCGCGTCCGGCAGTGGCCTGGCCGGGGTCCACGAGGTGGTCGCGGCCGCCGCTGCGGGTGACGAGTCGGCCCGCGCCGCGCTCCGCCATGTCGCGACCTGGCTGGGGCGCGGGACGGCCAACGTCGTCAACGTGCTCAACCCCGAGGTCGTGATCATGGGCGGTGCGCTCGAGGAGGTGCTGCTCGCCGAGGGCGACGCCGTCCGGGCCGCCTTCGAGGCGACCGGCCTGGCCGCCCTGGTCCAGCGCGTCCGCCTCCTGCCGCCCGCCCTGGGTGCCGACGCGACCCTGGTGGGTGCGGCCGAGCTCGCCTTCGACGCCCTGCTGTCCGACCCCCTGCTCGCGCTGTCCGCACGGACCGCGTCCTAGACCCGACGAGAACGAAGGAACCGAGACCATGAGCGACCTGCGACCGACGCCTGCGGACAAGTTCACCTTCGGGCTGTGGACGGTGGGGTGGCAGGCGCGGGACCCGTTCGGTGATGCGTCGCGGCCGGCGTTGGACCCGGTGGAGTCGGTGCACCGGTTGGCTGGGCTGGGTGCCTATGGGGTGACCTTCCATGACGACGACCTGATCCCGTTCGGCAGTGACGACGCGTCACGCGAGCAGCACGTCAAGCGGTTCCGGGCGGCGCTGGACGAGACCGGCCTGGTGGTGCCGATGATGACCACGAACCTGTTCACCCACCCGGTGTTCAAGGACGGTGGGTTCACCAGCAACGACCGCGGCATCCGGCGGTACGCGTTGCGCAAGGTGATGCGCAACATGGACCTGGCTGCCGAGCTGGGTGCCTCGACGTATGTGTTCTGGGGCGGTCGCGAGGGCGCCGAGACCGACTCGGCGAAGGATGTGCGGGCGGCGCTGTCCAGGTACGCCGAGGGCATCGACATGCTGGCGCAGTACTCGATCGACCGGGGCTACGGGTTGCGGTTCGCGATCGAGCCGAAGCCCAACGAGCCGCGGGGCGACATCCTGCTGCCCACGGTGGGGCACGCGTTGGCGTTCATCTCGACCCTGGACCACCACGAGATGGTGGGGGTGAACCCGGAGGTCGGGCACGAGCAGATGTCGAACCTGAACTTCGTGCACGCGATCTCCCAGGCGTTGTGGCAGGGCAAGCTGTTCCACATCGACCTCAACGGCCAGCACGGCCCGAAGTTCGACCAGGACCTGGTCTTCGGTCACGGTGACCTGCTCTCGGCGTTCTTCCTGGTCGACCTGCTGGAGAACGGCGGGGTGGCCGGCGGCTGGGACGGCCCGGCCTACGACGGGCCGCGGCACTTCGACTACAAGCCGATGCGCACCGAGGACATCGACGGCGTGTGGGCCTCGGCCGCGGCGAACATGACCACCTACCTGCTGCTCAAGGCCCGCGCCGCGGCCTTCCGCGCCGACCCCGCCGTGCAGGCGGCGCTGGCCGCGGCCCGGGTCGGTGAGCTGTCCCAGCCGACCCTGGCCCAGGGCGAGACCTACCAGGACCTGCTGGCCGACCAGAGCGCCTTCGAGTCCTTCGACCCCGACGCCGCAGCCGAACGCGGCTACGCCTTCGTCCAGCTCGACCAGCTCGCCGTCGAGCACCTGATGGGCGCCCACTGACGATGCCGGACACCTCGGACCCCTCGGGCCGCCGGCTGGTCGTCGGCGTCGACTCCTCGACGCAGGCCTGCAAGGTCGTCGTCCGGGACGCCGACACCGGGGCGCTGGTGCGCTTCGGCCGGGCGCCGCACCCCGAGGGGACCGAGGTCGACCCGGCGGCGTGGTGGGACGCCCTGCAGGTCGCCGTCGCGGCGGCGGGCGGACTCGACGACGTGGCAGCGCTGTCGGTCGGCGGCCAGCAGCACGGCATGGTGTGCCTGGACGGGTCGGGGGAGGTGGTGCGCCCGGCCCTGCTGTGGAACGACACGAGGTCGGCCGGGGCCGCGCAGGACCTGGTCGCCGAGCTCGGCGGCGGGCAGGCGTGGGCCGACGCCGTCGGGGTGGTCCCGGTGGCGTCGTTCACGGTGTCGAAGCTGCGGTGGTTCGCCGAGCACGAGCCCGACCTGGCGGCCCGGGCCGAGGCGGTGTGCCTGCCGCACGACTGGCTCACCTGGCGGCTGCAGGGGGCAGCAGGAGGCCCGAGCGGCCTCGACGCCCTGCGTACCGACCGCAGCGACGCGAGCGGCACCGGGTACTGGTCGGCCGGCACCGACACCTACCGTCCCGACCTGCTGGAACGAGCCTTCGGGCGGCCCCTGGTGGTGCCCGCGGTCGTCGGCCCGCACGGCGAGGCTGGGATGGCCGGTGCGCTGGTGCTCGGCCCCGGCGCGGGGGACAACGCGGCGGCCGCCCTGGGGGTGGGTGCCGCGCCCGGCGACGTGGTGGTCTCCATCGGCACGTCCGGGGTGGTCAGCGCCGTCGCCGAGGTTGCCCCGCGTGACCCGTCGGGCACCGTCGCGGGCTTCGCCGACGCGACCGGCCGCCACCTGCCGCTGGTGTGCACCCTCAACGCCTCGCGCGTCCTGGACGCGGTGGCCCGGCTGCTCGGCACCGACCATGCCGGGCTCTCCGACCTCGCTCTCGGGGCGCCGGCCGGCTCCGGTGGCCTCGCGCTGGTTCCCTACCTCGAGGGCGAGCGCACCCCGGACCGTCCGGACGCGACCGGCGCCCTGCACGGGCTCACCGTGGCCTCGACCACCCCCGGGCACCTGGCACGAGCGGCGGTCGAGGGGTTGCTCTGCGGGCTCGCCGACGGCCTCGACGCGCTGCGTGAGCACGGGGCGGCCGTCGACCGGGTCCTGCTGGTCGGCGGTGGTGCGCGCTCCGCCGCGGTCCGACAGATCGCACCGGCGGTCCTGGGCTGCCCCGTCCTGGTGCCGAAGCCGGGGGAGTACGTCGCCGACGGCGCGGCTCGCCAGGCGGCCTGGGTCCTCGCAGCGGGCGGGGACCCGCCTGCCTGGGCGCTGGCCGGGGCGGAGACCTTCGAGGCGGACCCCACGCCCGCAGTGCGTGCGCGCTACGCCGAGGTCCGCGACCTGACCGCCACCCGGCTGCGCTGACCACGCCTGAGGGCGCCCGGCTCAGCCGTCGGCCCTGATCCACTCGGGGCTGTCACCGCCGACCAGCATCAGGGTGGGCACGATGATCCGCTCGGCGGTCGCAGGGTCGACGGCCGTCTCCAGCCCACCCTCTGCTCGCAGCTCGCGGGGGATGGTCGGGCGGGGCGACCCGTCCCGGCCATGACGGCAGGGCGACGACCTCCTGGACCTGCTGGTCGGACAGCTGCAGCAGCTCGCGCAGGAGCGCCTCGACGACCGATGCGGGCCGTCCGGCGGCAAGCATCGCGTCGAGCCGGTCCACGAAGCCGACAGGTGAGATCTCCGGGGAGCTGACGGCAGGCTCGTAGGCCACCAGGCGCCGGACGTTGCTCGTGCGAGCCGCGCCACCGAGAGCACACGTCGCACCCAGCGAGTGCCCGTAGACGTCGACGGGGGAGCCGCTCGTCTGCGCCCGGCGAGGCGACGTCGCAACGGCTCCGCCTGCTCGCGTCGGGCGGCCGCGGACCGTCGCGTAGGTTCTCCCGGGTGACCCGCCCCGTGGTGCCGCCGGGCTGGCCGGAGGAGGTCCGTCCCCCCGGGGCTCCGGACTGGGAGCGCAGCGCGACCGGCTGGCTGTTCGACCTGTGCCCACCCGACTACAGGGCCCACGACGTGCTGCGCAACCACCCGGTGGTGCTGGCGCGGTTCGCGGCCCGGCACGTGGCGTCGGCGGTCGACGCCGCCCGGCTGGGCCTGGCCACCGCCCGCGACGAGCTGCGCGAGGTCGCCGACGCGACCACGGTCGCCGCGGCGGTGGCCGCCTGGGAGCGCGAGGGCGGGCGGCTGGTGCGGACCCAGCGGTCGGTCGGGCTGGTCGAGGAGGCCCTGCGCGGCACCAGGTTCCGCGCAAGGCTCTGACCGGCCGGACCGACCTGACCGGCCTGACCGATCGACCGGATCGGGCCGGCCGGTGGACCCACCGCGTGTGGGGGACGTCCTCGGCGGGCACGTAGACTCGGCACCTCGACCGACCCTGCCGCCGGACGAGCGGAGAGGAGCCCCGCGTGGGCCAGCTGGACGCGATCCACGGACCTGCGGACCTGCGCGCGCTCGACCACGAGCAGCTGGTCGCCCTGGCAGAGGAGATCCGCACCTTCCTGATCGCCTCGGTCACCCGTACCGGTGGGCACCTCGGTCCCAACCTCGGCGCCGTCGAGCTCACCCTGGCCCTGCACCGGGTCTTCGACTCCCCGCGGGACCGCATCCTCTGGGACACCGGCCACCAGGCCTACGTGCACAAGATGGTGACCGGTCGGGCCGGACGCTTCGCCACGCTGCGCCAGAAGGGCGGTCTGTCCGGCTACCCGAGCAGCGCGGAGTCGGAGCACGACGTCATCGAGAACTCCCACGCCTCGACCGCCCTGTCCTACGCCGACGGCATGGCCAAGGCGTTCCAGCTGCGTGGCGAGAGCGACCGCTGTGTGGTGGCCGTCGTCGGTGACGGCTCGCTGACCGGCGGGATGGCCTGGGAGGCGCTGAACAACATCGCCGCAGACCACACCCGCCGGCTGGTCATCGTCGTCAACGACAACGAGCGTTCCTACGCACCGACCATCGGCGGGCTCGCCCACCATCTCGCGACGCTGCGCACGACCCGTGGGTACGAGCGGTTCCTCGAGTGGGGCAAGCAGGTACTGGGACGGACACCCGTCGTCGGGCAGCCGATCTACGAGGCGCTGCACGGCGTGAAGAAGGGCCTCAAGGACGTCGTCGCCCCGCAGGGGATGTTCGAGGACCTCGGGCTGAAGTACATCGGTCCCGTCGACGGCCACGACGTCGAGGCCGTCGAGCATGCCCTTCGCCGGGCCCGCGGCTTCCAGGGGCCGGTGCTGGTCCACGCCATCACCCGCAAGGGGCAGGGCTACAAGCACGCAGAGGACGACGCCGCCGACCACTTCCACGGGATCGGCGTCATCGACCCCGAGACCGGGCAGCCGCTCGCCGCGTCCGGTGTCGCGTGGACCTCGGTCTTCGCGGAGGAGATGGTCGCGATCGGCGCCGAGCGGCCCGACGTCGTCGGCATCACCGCAGCGATGCTCATCCCGACCGGGCTGGACGCCTTCGCGGCCGCGTACCCCGACCGGATCTTCGACGTCGGCATCGCCGAGCAGCACGCGACCACCTCCGCCGCCGGGCTGGCCCTGGGTGGCCTGCACCCGGTCGTCGCGGTCTACGCGACCTTCCTCAACCGCGCCTTCGACCAGGTGCTGATGGACGTGGCGCTGCACCGGTGCGGCGTGACGTTCTGCCTCGACCGCTCCGGCGTCACCGGCCCGGACGGTGCGAGCCACCACGGCATGTGGGACATGACCGTGCTGCAGGCGGTCCCGGGCCTTCGGCTCGCGGCCCCGCGCGACGCGGGAACCCTCCGCGAGGAGCTGCGGGAGGCGGTGGCGGTCCGGGACGCCCCGACCGTCGTGCGCTACCCGACCGGCGCGGTCGGGCCGGACCTTCCCGCGCTCGAACGCGACGGGGTCGTCGACGTGATGCGCCGCGACGGCGACGACGTCCTGCTGGTGGCGGTCGGCTCCATGGTCGAGACCTGCCTCGACGTCGCCGAGCGCTGCGGGCGGCAGGGGATCGGAGTCACCGTCGTCGACCCTCGGTGGGTCAAGCCGGTGCCCCCCGAGATCGTCCGGATGGCTGCCGGCGTGCGGGTCGTCGTCGTGGTCGAGGACGGACTCCGCGGCGGGGTGTCCGGCGCGGTGGCCCAGTCGCTGCGCGACGCTCGGGTGGCCACACCGATGCGCGACTTCGGGGTGCCGCTGGAGTTCCTCGAGCACGCCAAGCGTCCCGAGGTGCTGGCCGAGATCGGGCTCACCGCCCAGGACATCGCCCGCGACATCGTCGAGACGGTGTCCGGCATCGACCAGGCCGGCGATGTCGAGCAGCACCACGTGGCCGACTGACTCCCCGTCGGATGGATGCGGGGGAGGTCGCAGCCCGGTTCGGGCTCGGCCGGCCGTTGCGGCTCTCGGACGGCCCGGTCGCGCGCGGCAGGCAAGGGGTGGTGTGGCGCCTCGACACGGTCGACGGTCCCTGGGCGGTCAAGGTCGCGTTCGAGCGCAGCACCGAGTCGGAGGTCGCGGTCCCGGCGCGGCTGCAGGAGGCAGCGTCCGCCGCGGGCGTCCCGACCCCGCCGGTGCGGCGGGCGCTCGACGGCGCCGTGCTGGCTGACGTCGGCCCGGACCAGGTGCGCGTCTACGGCTGGGTCGACCTGCTCGCCCCGGACACCCGGCTCGACCCCGAGCTGGTCGGGACCGTGGTGGCCGGCGTGCACCTCGCCGGGGTCGCCCTGCCCGCCCCGGAGGGGCCGGTCGAGCGCTGGTACACCGAGCCGGTCGGCGCCGGGGCCTGGGACGACCTGGTGGCCCGGCTGCGCGCCGACGGTGCGCCCTTCGCCGGGGCGCTGGCCCGGCTACGGGACGAGCTCGTCGCCCTCGAGTCCTGGCTCGAGCCGCAGACACCGCGTCAGCTGTGCCACCGCGACCTGTGGGCCGACAACCTGCTGCCCACCCGCGACGGCGGCGCCTGCGTCATCGACTGGGAGAACGCCGGGGCGGGGGACCCGAGCCAGGAGCTCGGCTGCGTGCTGTTCGAGTTCGCCCGGCGCGACGCCGGTCGCGCGCGAGCCCTGTCCACGGCGTACGCCGGGGCGGGCGGGCCGGGGGCGGTCACGCGCGGGGGACACTTCTCGATGCTGATCGCCCAGCTCGGGCACATCACGCGCATCGCGGCCGAGGACTGGCTGGCGCCGAACACGCGGTCGCCGGACCGCGCGGGCTCAGCCGCATGGGTCGGCGAGGTCCTCGACGACCCGCACACCCGCGCAGTGCTCACCGGCCTGCTCGACGCGGTGCGCTGAGCAGGTCAGTCGAAGGACCACTCCACGGTGACCGTGACCGACAGCTGCTGCTGCCCCGGCTGCAGCGACACGTCGCGAGCTGCCCCGGCAGCGCTGTCGTAGCCCGCCACCGGGTACGGCGCGTCGTTGCCGGTGACCGTCTCGGTGACGCTGACCACCCGGCCGAGGCCGCGCCCCGCGGCGTCGCCGTAGAGCTCGGCCTTGGCCTTCGCGTCGGCGAAGGCCTTGCGGCGGGCGTCGGCCAGCAGCGCGGAGTCGTCGTCGATGCGGAACGACAGTCCCGACAGCCGGGCCGCGTCGCCGCCCGCGTCCACCGCCCGACCGATCAGGCGGCCCGCCGCGTCGACGTCGCGGAAGGTCACCGTCAGCTGCTGGGAGGCCTGGTACCCGGTGACCTGCCGGCCGTCGTCGGAGTACCTCGGGTAGATGTCGAGCCCGGCAGTGCGCAGGTCGGCCTCGTCGATGCCACCGTCCTGCAGCGACTGCGTGATCCGACGGAGCGCCCGGTCGGCCCGGGCCAGGGCCGCGTCGACGGAGTCGGCGGTCGCCTCCGCACCGAACTGCGCGACCAGCGTGTCGGGTCGGCCGGTCACCTCGCCGGTGCCGCTGACCAGCACGCCGTCGCGCGCCCGGTCGGAGGAGCTCTCGCTGCTGGCGGCCTGGGCTGCCGGGGCACCGGAGCCGTCGTTCCCCAGCAGCCAGCCGGCGACGACGAGGGCGAGCGTGCCGGCCACGGCGGCGGCGACGAGGAGCGGGGGACGAGGCGTGGTCTGCATGGGAACCTCCGGGCGCTGGTGGTGCCGCTTCGACGCGGCGGCGCGCGACCCGGTTCCGGTCCTGGCCAGCTCCGCAGGGCAACCGCGACCTCGGCGCCACCGGTGGCCCGCCCGTGCACAGCCAGGAGTACGGCTGGGGCGGCGTCGGTCAGCGGTAGAGGGCGGAGCGCAGGTACGGCGCGTCCACGGCGTCGTCCCGGAGCACGATCTCGGCCGGGCGGCCGCCCTCGGGGGCAAGCGCCACCTCGTCGGCGGTGAGCAGCAGGGGTCGGGTGAACCCGCGCTCGGCGGAGCTCGTGGCCGCGGCGGCCGCCGCGGTGAAGGCCGGGTCGATGCGGGACAGGTCGAGCCAGCCGCGCCGCAGCATCGGCACGGCGGCAGCCCGCATGCCGGTGCCGTCGGCGGCGCACAGGGCCGCCCGTAGGGCGCGCGACCCGAGCAGGGTCGCCACGTCGCAGTCGCCGATCGGACGCAGGACCGGGTTGTCGCGGAGCCGCTCGGCCGCGACCGTGCCCATCCGCTCGAGGTAGTCGCGGGCCACCGGCCACCACGGGCCCGGGTCCACACCCGCCGCGGCCAGGGCTCCCTGCGGGATCACCACCACCTCGTCGGGGTCGGCTGCCACACCGACGAAGCCGAACCCGAGGTCCAGCGCGTCGCCGAGCACCCGCTCCCGCACCCAGTCCAGCCCGGGGTGCAGCGGGTGGTCGACGGGCAGGCCGACCGGGCGCGCCTGCTGGCGAAGGTGGTCGACGTGCACCGTGGAGGCGATCCGCCGGCCGAGCAGCCAGGCCCGGACCCGGACCCTGCCCAGCTCACCCTCCGGCTCCGCGCCCGCCAGGGCGCGCCGCAGCTCGAGCCAGGACACCTCGACGGGCACGTCGCCGGTGAGCAGGACGCCGTCGTCCAGGGGCACGATGTCGACGTCGTCGAGCACCGAGACCGCCAGGGCGATACGGCGCAGGTCGACGGAGTCCGGAGCGTGCACGAGTCGACCGTACCCACCGCAATCCTGCCGGAGACTCGCCCAGCAGGGTGAGTCCCGGTCACGCTGCGTCGACCACTGGTCCCGGTCCGGGCGCTTCTGACCGCGCTCAGGCTGCGCGCGGGCCCGCGCTCAGGCCTGAGGCTGGCCGATGTTGACCATCCAGGCGATGCCGAACCGGTCGACGCACATCCCGAACTCGTCGCCCCACACCTGCTTCTCCAGGGGCATCGTGACCTGGCCGCCGTCGACCAGTCTGTCCCAGTAGGTCCGCAGGTCGCCGGCGGAGGCGGCATCGGCGCTGAGGCTGACGGCGAAGTTGTTGCCGGGCTCGTGCTTCATGTGGGGCGGGTTGTCGGCGGCCATCAGCGAGAGGCCGCCGGGCGCTTCGAGCGAACCGTGCATGATCTTGTCGGCGTGCGGTGCGTCGGGGGAGCCGAACTCCGCGAAGGTCGACAGCGACAGGTCGCCGCCGAAGATGCCCTGGTAGGTCTCCATCGCCTCCCGCGCGTTGCCGTCGAAGCTGAGGTAGGGGTTGAGACTGACCGTCATCGGGGGCTCCTCTGGGGAAGGGGTCGGATGCTTTCGCACGGTAGACCGGACCGGTGACACGCACTCATCGGCCCGTTCGAGCCCTCCGGCACCCGAGCGCCGGCCAGGAGGTCAGCGGCGGGGGAGGCTCGCAACCCCTGGCTCGAGGAAGCGGCGGCCGGTCACCCGCTCCGAGACACCTTCGCGGTCGAGGTACGGGGTGACGCCGCCCAGGTGGAACGGCCAGCCCGCGCCCAGCAGCATCGCCAGGTCGATGTCGCGGACGTCCTGCACGACGCCCTCGTCGAGCATCAGCCGGATCTCCTCGGCGAGCGCGTCGAGCGCCCGACGGCGGACCTCCTCCTCGGCCAGCGGGGCCGAGCCCTGCTGGAACAGCTCCGCGACCTCGGGGTCGACCTTCGGCGTCGAGCCCTCCCAGACGTAGACGCCGGTCTTGCCGGCCGCGACCAGGCGCCCGAGGTTCTCCGACACGTAGAAGCGGTCGGGGAAGGCCTCGTGCATGGTCTCTGCGACGTGCAGCGCGACGGCCGGGCCGACCAGCTGAAGCAGGACGAACGGCGACATCGGCAGCCCGAGCGGCTCCAACGCCTTGTCGGCGACCGGGAAGTCCGTGCCCTCGTCGACGGCCTTCGTGACCTCGCCGAGGAAACGCGTGAGCAGCCGGTTGACGATGAACGCCGGCCGGTCGGCCACCAGCACGCAGGACTTCTTCAGCTTCCTGCCGACGGCGAAGGCGGTGGCCACCGAGGCGTCGTCGGTCCTGTCGGCGCGCGCGATCTCCAGCAGCGGCAGCACCGCGACCGGGTTGAAGAAGTGGAAGCCGACGACCCGCTCGGGGTGGTCGAGCCCGGCGGCCATCTCGGTGACCGACAGCGACGAGGTGTTGGTCGCGAGCACGCACTCGGGTGAGACGACCGCCTCGACCTCGGCGAACACCTGCTGCTTGACCTTCATCTCCTCGAACACTGCCTCGATCACGAAGTCGGCGTCGGCGAACGCCTCCTTCCCGGTGCTGCCGGTGACCAGGGCCTTGAGCCGGTTGGCCTTGTCCTGGTTGATCCGGCCCTTGCCGAGCAGCTTGTCGACCTCGCCGTGCACGTACTGGACTCCCCGCGCGATCCGTTCACTGTCGAGGTCGGTCATCACGACCGGCACCTCGAGGCGCTGGGCGAACAGCAGCGCGAGCTGGGAGGCCATCAGCCCGGCGCCGACGACGCCCACCTTGGTGACGTCGCGTGCCAAGGACTTGTCGGGCACGCCGGCCGGTCGCTTCGCGCGGCGCTGCACCAGGTCGAACGCGTAGAGCCCGGCCCGCAGGTCCTCGCCCATCGCGAGCTCGAACAGCGCCTTCCGCTCGGCGGCGATCCCGTCGTCGTAGGACGCGGTGCGCGCGAGCTCGATGAGCTCGATCGCCTTGTACGGCGCCGGGGTGGCGCCATGGACGCGCATGTCGGCGATGTCCTTGGCGCGGGCCAGCGCCTGGTCCCACGCCTCGCCGCGGTCGACCTCGGGCCGTTCCACGACCGTCTCCCCGCGCACGACCGAGGACGCCCACGCGAGCGACTGCTCGAGGAAGTCGGCCGGTTCGAGCAGGACGTCGGCGATGCCCAGGTCGAAGGCCTGCTTGGCCTTGAGCATGCGGTTCTGGTTCATCGCGTTCTCGACGATGACCGTGACGGCCTTGTCGGCACCGACCAGGTTGGGCAGCAGCTGCGACCCGCCCCAGCCGGGGATCAGCCCGAGGAAGACCTCGGGGAAGGCCACGGCCGGGACCCCCGCCGAGAGGGTGCGGTAGTGCGCGTGCAGCGCGAGCTCGAGACCGCCGCCCATGACCGCGCCGTTGACGAAGGCGAACGTCGGGACCTCGGCGTCCCGCAGCTTGCGGAAGGTGTCGTGGCCGAGCGCGAAGTAGGCCTGGGCCTGGGCCGGTGTGCCCCCGGCCTCCATGACCTTGAGGTCGGCGCCCACCGCGAAGATGAACGGCTTGCCCGTGACGGCCACGGCCACGACGTCGTCGCGGCCGAGCGCCTCGTCGATCGCGGCGCCGAGGTTCTTCAGGCTCTTCGGCCCGAGCGTCGTCGGCTTGGTGTGGTCGAAGCCGTTGTCGAGGGTGATCAGCGCCGCGGTGCCGCCGCCCTGCGGGAGCGCGACGTAGCTCACCGGCGCCGAGGTGACGACCTCGTCGGGGAAGTCGATCATGTCGGTCGTGTCGCTCATGCCTCGTCCGTCCCCTCGCTGCCGGCGTCGTCGCCGGTGTGGTGCGGGTTCTCCCAGATCACGGCGCCGCCCATGCCGATGCCGATGCACATCGCGGTGAGGCCGTAGCGCACCTCGGGATGGTCCTCGAACTGCCGGGCCAGCTGCGTCATCAGCCGGACCCCCGAGGAGGCCAGCGGGTGGCCGAGGGCGATCGCGCCGCCGTACTCGTTGACCCGCGGGTCGTCGTCGTCGATGCCGAAGTGGTCGAGGAACGCCAGCACCTGCACCGCGAAGGCCTCGTTGAGCTCGAACAGGCCGATGTCGTCGATGGTCAGGCCGGCCTGCGCGAGCGCCTTCTCGGTGGCCGGCACCGGGCCGATCCCCATGACCTCGGGCTCGACCCCGACGAAGGAGAACGCCACGAGGCGCATGCGGACGGGCAGGCCCAGCTCCTCGGCGACCTCCTCGGCCGCGAGGAGGCAGGCGGTGGCGCCGTCGTTGAGCCCGGCCGCGTTGCCGGCGGTGATCCGGCCGTGCGGGCGGAACGGGGTCTTGAGCGCCGCGAGGTCGTCCATCGTGGTGCCCGGTCGGGGCGGCTCGTCGGCCGTCGCCAGGCCCCAGCCCTTCTCGACGCTGCGGGTGGCCATCGGCACCAGGTCGGGCTCGATCTTGCCGTCGGCGTAGGCCTTGGCCAGCTTGTCCTGGCTGGCCACCGAGAAGGCGTCGGCGCGCTCCTTGGTGAGGTGCGGGAAGCGGTCGTGCAGGTTCTCGGCCGTCGCGCCCATCACCAGGGCGGAGGGGTCGACCAGCTTCTCCGCGACGATGCGCGGGTTCGGGTCGACGCCCTCGCCCATCGGGTGGTGGCCCATGTGCTCGACGCCACCGGCCACGACCACGTCGTACGCCCCGAAGGCGATGCCGCTGGCGGTGGTGGTGACGGCGGTCATGGCGCCGGCGCACATCCTGTCGATGGCGTAGCCCGGGACCGTCTTCGGCAGCCCGGAGAGAAGGGCGGCGGTGCGCCCGATGGTCAGTCCCTGGTCGCCGGTCTGCGTCGTGGCGGCCACGGCGACGTCGTCGACCCGCTCGGGGGGGAGCGTGGGGTTGCGGCGCATCAGCTCGCGGATGCAGCGGATCACCAGGTCGTCGGCCCTGGTCTCGGCGTAGATGCCCTTCGGGCCGGCCTTGCCGAAGGGGGTGCGGACGCCGTCGACGAAGACGACCTCGCGGACCGGACGGGACGCTCGGGGCGCTGCGGGCACGGGCCCTCCAGGGACGGTGTGGGGGAGTCGCTGGACCGAATGCTACTCGCCAGTAACAACGACGGCCAGCCGGCCCGGTCACGCGGTCCCGGGCCACCCCAGGGCCACCAGCCGACGGGGCCGCGCCGGCTGCTCGGCCAGCAGCGCCGCGACCTCGCCGCGGCGCTCCGGCGGCAGGCAGAGCTGGCGGCGGGTGAAGTCGACCCAGGCCTCGGCCTGCGCCCCGGTGCGCCAGGGCGGGTCGCCCTGCGCCTCGGCGCGCTGCGGGTCCGGGATGCCCGCCTCGCGCAGCACCTCGACCGCCAGCTGTGCCGTCGGGCCCTCCGGCCGCGGCTGACCGTGCACCCGCGCCCACATCGGTGCCAGCCGCACCAGCGGGTGCCGCTCGGTGAGCTCGACGACGACCAGCTCGCGCGCGTGGGCGCGCAGCGCGTGCACGAACGGCACCAGCTCGGGCACGTTGTAGAGCACGTGCGCGGACACGACGACGTCGCAGACCGGTACCTCGTCCGCGATCCCGGGCCAGGTCCCGTCGTACGTCGTGACCTCGATGCCGCGCCGTGCGGCGTCGGCCTCCAGCGCCCGCAGCATCGACGGCTGCGAGTCGACCGCGTGCAGCCGGCCCCCGGGCGGCACCAGGGGCAGGCTGGCCGCTCCCGCACCCGCGCCGACGTCCAGCAGCGAGGCTCCCGGCCGGATAGCCGGAGCGACCAGCCGCCCCAGCGGCGAGACGGCGGCTGGCTCGCCGGCGGCGAACAGCTCGGGCGGGAAGCCGTAGGGCGACTCCTCGACCGATGCCAGGATCTCGGGATCGATCCGCCAGGCCGCCAGCTGCTCGGCCCACCGGGCGGCGGCGGTCATCCTGCGCCCACGTGCTTGAGCGCCTCGCGCCGGGAGAGCGCGCTGATCCGGTCGTCGTGCGCGGCGACGAAGGACCGGACCCAGGCGGGATCGGTCCGCGCGTACTGGCGCAGAGCCCAGCCGATGGCCTTGCGGAGGAAGAAGTCCCGGTCGTCGAGGTTGGCCTCGACCGCCAGCGTGAGCAGCCCCAGGTCGGTCGCCTCCTTCGCCCCCAGCTGCGCGATCACCGCGGCCCGGCGCAGCCAGCGGTCGTCGTCGGTCGCCCAGCCGACCAGTGCCGGACGCACCTGGTCGGGGTGCGCGTGCAGGAGCGGTCCGACCAGGTGCGTCGCCACGTCGTCCACGACGTCCCACCACGCCCCGGTCACGACGAGATGCCGGTAGAGGGGCAGCACGGTGTGGTCGCGGTGGGCGGCGTACTGCCGGTGCCGGGCCAGCGCCAGCGCGCCGTAGCGCTCCTCGCGGTGGCGCGCGTCGTCCCACAGCTCGCGCACGGCGCCGAGCCAGGCGGCACGGTCGGGCAGGGGGTGGCCGGCGATCGCCGCACGGAAGATCACCCGGCACTCCGGGGCAGCGACCCCGCGGTAGGGCAGCGCCGACTTCATGTACGCCTGCATCGCCGCGGCCCGGGCCGGATCGGCGGCGGCGGCGAGCGAGCCCTGCACCTCCCGCACCAGTGCGGTGCCCGCGTCGCCGGCCACTGTCCGAGGCTACCGACGCCGGGCCGGTTCCGGCCTCGTGCGGGTCAGCTCACGGTGAGGGTCTGGTCGATGTCGGCGTCGCCGCCCTCGACGAGGACGGTCCAGTCGCCGGGCTCGTCGAGCTCGACGATCGCCTCGCCCTCGTCACCTGCCGGGACGTCGAACTCGGTGGCCACGTCGCCGCCCGGGGTGAGGACCTCGAGCGTCCGCGTGCCGTCGGTGGCGTTCTCGAGCTTGAACTCGATCCGCTCGCCCGTCTCGGCGCCGTCGGAGCCCAGCCCCTGCAGGGAGGAGTCGTCGATCGTGAGCTCGATCTCGCGGTCGTAGCCCTCCTCGGACGCTGCGGCGTCGCCCGTCGGGCCGCCGTTCCCGCTGACGGACACCGCCGTCCGGATGCCGTCGCCCTTCTGGCCCGGCTTGCAGGCGATCTCGTAGTCGCCTGCGGCGAGGTCGACGCTCATGTCCCGCCCGGTGCCCGGCCCGATGTTCTCGACCTCGCTGACGACCTTGGTGAAGTCCCCGTCGTCGTCCTTGCCGTAGACGTACACCTCGGTGACCTTCGACCCGTCGTTGGTCACCGCGAAGGTGATGCCGCCGGCGTCGAGCTCGGTCGACGCGACCGCGCAGGCGTCGTCCTCGGCCCGGACCTCCACCTCGGTGGCCGACCCGGAGCCGCCGCAGGCGGCGAGCGCGGCACCTGCCAGCAGGAGCGGAGCGGTGAGGAGCAGGCGTGAGACGGGCGAGGGCATGCAGGACTCCAGGAGGGTGCGGGGCGGGGTGGGACGGACGGTGCGAGTGGTCAGCGGGTGCCGGTCGGCGCGGGGGCGGGAGCTGCCGCACGGTCGGCCGACGAGCCCGCCGGCGCCTTCGTCGGACGGAAGAACAGGACCATCACCGGGACGACGTACAGCAGCCAGGCGGCCGCCTCGAGCCAGGTGGTCTGGGGGGAGAAGTTGAAGACACCCTTGAGCAGGGTGCCGTACCAGCTGTCCGGCGGCACCGCGGCCGACACGTCGAAGGCGAGGCTGTTCAGGCCGGGCAGGTCACCGGCCTCCTGGAGGTCGTGCACGCCGTAGGCGAGGACGCCGCCGGCGATGACGATCAGGCCGGCTCCGGTCCAGGTGAAGAACGTCGCCAGGTTGATGGTGACGGCGCGCTTGTAGAGCAGGTAGCCGAGGACGACCGCGGTCACGATGCCCAGGCTCGCGCCGACCAGGGGGGTGGCGCCGCTGCCGGCCGACTTGGCCGCCGCCCAGAGGAACAGCGCCGTCTCGAGCCCCTCGCGGGCCACCGCCACGAACGCGGTGGCGGTGAGGGCGAGGGTCCCCATGAGCAGCGCCGCCTCGAGCTTGCCGTGCAGCTCGGACTTGAGGAAGCGCGCCGTGCGACGCATCCAGAAGATCATCCAGGTCACGAAGCCGACCGCCAGGATCGACATCAGCCCGCCGAAACGCTCCTGCGCCTCGAAGCTGAGGCTGTTGGCGGTGAAGGTCAGCATGGCACCGAACCCCAGCGACAGGATCACCGCGGCGGCGATGCCCAGCCAGATCGCGGGCAGCCGGTCGCGGCGGCCCGACTTCACCAGGTAGGCGACGAGGATGCTCACGACCAGCGTGGCCTCGAGGCCCTCGCGCAGGCCGATCAGGTAGTTCGCGAGCACGAGCGGCGGTCCCTTCGACGATGTCCGGTCAGGTAAGGCAATGCTTACCTAAACAGATGGGCGTCGAGTAACGCAACACCGGTGTTGCCGATATGCGGTGCGGGGTGGCCCGGACTCGCCTCTACCCGGGCTGCTCGGGCTGCTCGGTGACGGTGGCCGTCCGGGCCTCGACCAGCGCCTCGACCAGCGCCTCGCAGGTCAGGTCGACCTGCCAGCGGCGGGCACCGTGGGCCCGCAGGAAGCCGGCCACGGCGTCCTCGTCGGCGGGATCGGCGGGCGGGGCCCAGCACAGCCGGCGGACGGTGTCGGGCGCCAGCAGGTTCTCGACCGGCATCGCGATCCGCGCGGCGACCGCGCCGACCGCGGCCCGGGCGGCCGCCAGGCGGGCGGCGGCCAGCGGCTCACGGTCCCCCCAGGAACGCGCCGGCGGCGGCCCCTCCTGGACCGTCTTGAGGTCCGGCAGCTCGGCGTCGGGCAGGTCCAGGGCCTCGAGGACCGCGGGCAGCCACTGGGCGGTCTGCCGGCGCATCGAGCGCCCGCCCCAGACCGGCAGCGCGACGAGGTCCTCGTCGGTGCGCGGCTGGGCGAGCGCGGCGGCGACGATCGCGCTGTCCGGGACCACCCGGCCGGGGGCCACGTCGCGCCGGCGGGCCAGCTGGTCGCGTCGCTCCCACAGGGCGCGCACGACGGCGAGCTGGCGCCGCTTGCGGACGCGGTGCAGCCCCGAGGTCCGCCGCCAGGGATCGACGCGTGCCGGCGCGGGCGGGGCGGCGACGATGGCCGCGAACTCCTCCTCGGCCCAGGCCCGCTTGCCCTGCTCGTCGAGCTGGGCCGCCAGGACGTCGCGCAGCTCGACGAGCACCTCGACGTCGAGCGCGGCGTAGCGCAGCCACGGCTCCGGGAGGGGCCGGGTGGACCAGTCGGCCGCCGAGTGCCCCTTCTCGAGTGCCAGGCCCAGGACCTCCTCGACGATCGAGCCGAGCCCCACGCGGGCGTAGCCCAGCAGCCGCCCGGCCAGCTCGGTGTCGAACACGCGGGTGGGGCGCATGCCCAGGTCGGCGAGGCACGGCAGGTCCTGCGACGCGGCGTGCAGCACCCACTCGTCGTCGGCGATCGCGGCGCCCAGAGCGGACAGATCGGGCAGTGCCCGGGGGTCGATCAGGACCGTGCCGACGTCGTGGCGGCGGAGCTGGACGAGGTAGGCGGCCTGGCCGTAGCGGTAGCCCGAGGCGCGCTCGGCGTCGACGGCCACCGGGCCCGAGCCGCGGGAGAGCGCGTCGACGACGCGGGCCAGCTCGGCCGGCTCGACGAGCGGCGCCGGGACGCCGTCACGCGGCTCGGTCAGCGGGACAGAGGTCGCCTCCGGAGTCTCGGGCTCACCGGCGGGATCGGGCGCGTCGGCCTCGGCGCGCCCGGCGGGCTCGGTGGCGGTCACGGCACAAACGGTACGTCGTGGCGGGTCCGGGCCGTCGTATCCGCGGGGTGGCCGCGCGTCGGGCGGCCGGTGGGGTGCGGGTGGTCAGACGACGACGCCGGCGCGCATGGCGACGACGACCATCTCCGCGCGGTCCCCGGTGCCGAGCTTGCGGGCGATCCGGGCCAGGTGCGACTTGACCGTGAGCGCCGACAGGCCCAGGGCCTCACCGATGCCCTTGTTGGAGCGACCGTCGGACACGAGCTGGAGGACCTCGACCTCGCGGCCGGACAGAGCCTCCGCGCCGGTGAGGCGGGCCGTCCGGGGGCGGGCGTGGATCGAGGGGGCGGCCCCGCTGCGGACGCCCGGGCCGCCGGACGAGGCGGTCACCAGGAACGCCCGGACGCCGGCGGCGAGGGCGGCACGCACGGTGTACGGGTCCTCGGTGGCGGACAGCACCATGCCCCGGGACCAGCCCAGGCCGCGCAGCTCGCGCAGCAGGCCGATTCCGGAGCCGTCGGGCAGGCTGCCGTCGACCACGGCGAGTTCGCGGGAGCTGGTGCCCAGGGCCCGGGAACGGGCCTCGGCCAGGGAGGCCGCCTCGACGACCTCCACGGCACCGAGCGCGCGCAGGGTGCGGACCAGCGTCTCGCGGACGAACGGGCTCGCCACCACCACCATCGCGGTGAAGCGGGCGGCCCGGGCCGCGGCCTGCCCGGGTGCCGGGCTGCCGTGCCGTTCGACCAGTGCGGTCACCAGGTCTCCCGTTGCGATGAGGTGCAGTGCTGTCCTGACCCTCATCGGCCGGTCCCGGGCCCACCTGTAGGCGTTGGCGGCCGGGCGTCAGCGCCGCTGGCCGCGCCTGCGGGTGGGCAGCGTGACGACCCCGGGGGCCTCCGGCGGGAGGCCGGCCGTCGTGCACAGCAGGTCGCACCAGCCGAGCAGGTGCGCGGCGAACCCGTCGTCCACGGGCGTCCACGACGCGCGGATCTCGATCTGCGCGGACGCGGGCTCGGCGGAGATCGCCCCGAAGCTCTCCGACGCCACCCGGGTGACCGTCCCGCTCGCGGCGGTGAAGGCGGCGCCGTGGCCGTCGAGCGCCTCGGTGAGCCAGGCCCAGCCCACACCCGGCAGCAGCGGGTCGGAGGCCATCTCCTGCTCCAGCTCGGCGCGCACGTAGGTGACCACCCGGAAGGTGCCCTGCCAGGCCTCGTGGCCGGCGGGGTCGTGCAGCAGGACCAGCCGACCCGTGCCCAGCTCGGCCTCGGGATCGTCCGCGGCCAGCACGTCGGCCGTCAGGGCGACGGCGTGCGGGGCCAGCCGCTGGGGCGCGGGTGTCTCCTCGAGGACCACCTCGGGGCGGGGACGGGCGGAGCGCAGCTCGGCGAGGGCGCGGGAGAACTCCTCCGGCACCTCGTCGGCCTCGCGCCGGGCGACCATGTCGGCAGCGTACGTCGGCGCCGGACCTCCGCCCGGGATGCGGGCCACCGTCCCGCGTGCCCGGCGCGTCGGCCGGACGGCGTCGCGGTGCGGGACGGGCATCTTCTAGCCTCCCGTGGTGGCCGTCCTCCTCGCCCTGCTGTCCAGCCTGCTCTGGGGCTCGGCGGACTTCCTCGGCGGCACCCTCTCCCGGCGGCGCCGGGCCGCCGTCGTGGTCGGGGTCTCCCAGACGGCCGGGCTGCTGCTGGCGGTTCTCGTGGCGGCGTCCGCGGGGTCCTTCGGCGACCCGCGTGGCTACCTGGGCTGGGCCGTTCTCGCGAGTGTGTCCGGCGTGATCGGCCTGATGTCCTTCTACGCGGCGCTGGCCGCCGGGACGATGGGCGTGGTGTCGCCGATCGCCGCGCTGGGGGTGGTGGTCCCGGTCGTCGTCGGGCTGGCCCTCGGCGACCGGCCGGCGTCGCTCCAGCTCGCCGGCATCGCGGTGGCCGTCCTCGGCGTGGTCCTCGCGAGCGGACCCGAGCTGTCCGGTGCCGCCGGCGCCCGCCCGGTGCTGCTGGCCGGGGTCGCGGCGGTCGGCTTCGGGGTCGCCCTGCTCGCGATAGCGAAGGGCAGCGCGTCGAGCACCCTGATGACCCTGGTGACCATGCGCGCCACCTCGGTGACGCTGCTCGCGCTGGCCCTGGTCGTGGCGCTGACCCGGGGGATGGCGAGGTCCGAGGTGCGCTTCGGGCGGCGCGAGCTGCTGCTCGTCGCGCTCGTGGGTGCCGGCGACCTGTCGGCCAACCTCACCTTCGGGCTGGCGAGCCGTCGGGACGCGATCGCGGTGGTCGCGGTCCTCGGTTCGCTCTACCCCCTCGTCACCGTCCTGCTGGCCCGGGTGCTGCACCACGAGCGGCTGGGTCGGCTGCAGGCGGTGGGCGTCGCGCTGGCCCTGGCCGGCGTCGTGCTCATCGCGGGCGGTGACAAGATCGGGTGGTGAGCACGCCGCACCCGGACCTGCACGAATCCCCGTTCCTGCGCGCCTGCCGGCGTGAGCCGGTGCCGCACACGCCGGTGTGGTTCATGCGCCAGGCAGGCAGGTCCCTGCCCGAGTACCGCAGGGTCCGCGAGGGCATCGCGATGCTCGACGCGTGCGCCCGGCCGGACCTCGTCGCGGAGATCACCCTGCAGCCGGTCCGCCGGCACGGCACCGACGCGGCCATCCTCTTCAGCGACATCGTCGTGCCGCTCAAGGCGGTCGGGGTCGACCTCGACATCGTGCCGGGCGTCGGCCCGGTCATCGCGCGGCCCATCCGGTCCCGGGCCGATCTCGACCAGCTGCGCGACCTCGAGGCCGGTGACGTCGAGTTCGTCGCGCAGGCCGTCGAGCTGCTCGTCGCCGAGCTGGGCGGCACTCCGTTGATCGGGTTCGCGGGGGCGCCGTTCACGCTGGCGTCCTACCTCGTGGAGGGCGGGCCGTCCCGCAACCACGAGCACACCAAGGCCCTCATGTACGGCGACCCCGGGCTGTGGTCGGAGCTGATGGCGCGCCTGGCGCGGATCACCGCCGGCTTCCTGCGGGTGCAGGTCGGGGCCGGGGCCAGCGCGGTGCAGCTCTTCGACTCCTGGGTGGGCGCCCTGCCGGCGGCGGACTACCGCTCCCTGGTCATGCCGCACTCGGCGGACGTGCTCGACGCGGTCGGCTCCCTCGGCGTCCCGCGCATCCACTTCGGTGTCGGGACCGGCGAGCTGCTCGGTCTGATGGGGGAGGCGGGGGCGGAGGTCGTCGGGGTCGACTTCCGGGTGCCGCTGGACGAGGGCGCCCGCCGGGTCGGTCCGGGCCGGGCGGTGCAGGGGAACCTCGACCCGGCGATGGTCTTCGCGCCGTGGGACGTCGTCGCCGAGCGGACCCGCGCCGTGCTCGCCGCCGGCCGGGCGGCCGAGGGGCACGTCTTCAACCTGGGGCACGGCGTGATCCCGGAGACCGACCCGGACGTCCTCACCCGGGTCGTCGAGCTCGTCCACGCCGAGTCGGCACGCTAGGTCCCGCCCGTACCCCACCGTGACAGGCGAGGGCACACCGCACCAGGCGTCGACGCCTGTTGCGGTGTGCCCTGGCCTACCTCACGTGGTCGAATCCGGACGGGGGTCAGGGGGTCAGGGGGTCGGGGTGGGGGCGGGGGTGCGGCGGCGGGCGCGCCAGACGAGCCAGCCGGGGAGGCCGACCAGGGCGGCGGTGACGGCGAAGGGGACCAGGGCGCCCAGCACGGTCAGCCCGACGAGCACGATGCCGACGAAGGCGTCCCAGCCGCCGCCGAGCCCGGCGAGGAAGCCGAGGTCCGAGTCGTCCGGGGCCGGGGCCGGGGTGCGGTCCGGCGAGTAGAGGCGCACCTCGATCGTCGCCAGCGAGGTCATGTCCTGCAGCCGCTCCAGCTGGGCCTCGAGGGACTCGAGGTCGGCCTCGCGGCGGGACAGCTCGGACTCGATCTGCACGACCTCGCCGATGGTCTCGGCGCGCGCCAGCAGCACGCGCACCCGGTCGACGCTGCGCCGCTGGGTCCGCACCCGGCTGTCGGTGTCGGTGACCTGACCGGTCACGTCCTCGGCGCTGCGTGCGCGGTCCTGCTCCTTGCCCAGCCGCCCGATCGCGTCGAGGGTCGCGCCGAACAGGGTCGGCGGGACCCGCACGGTCATGGTCGCCTCGCCGTACTCGGGGTGGCGCGGGTCGGTCGTGGTCTGCTCGGTGAACACGACGCCGTCCGCGTCGAGCACCAGACCCTCGACCCGGTCCGCCGCCCGGCCGACGTCGGCAACCCGCACCGAGATGGAGCCGCGGTAGACGATGTCGCGGTCTGTCGGCAGGACCCGCGCCGCCGTCGAGCTCCCCGACCCCGTCGACCCCCCGGCCCGCTCGGTCGCCTCCTCCGGCGTCCCTGCCTTCGCGCCGCCCGAGCCGCCCGACGCTCCGTCGCGGGCGATCGAGCCGGCGCTGCTGTCCTCTGCCACGGTGGCGCTGCCGTCCCCGCCGCCGCTGCAGGCCGCCAGCGAGGTCGCGAGCAGGACCGCCGCCCCACCCGCCGCGACGAGCCGTCGCGCCACGGCGCCGGTCGGACTCTTCCGTGACCTCATGGGGGACCCCTGACTACGCGGCTGCCGCGTCTCGCTCCGGTTCGGACTGCTCCTGCGACGCGAGTCCGGCAGCGGTGGTTCCACGGCGTCGGGTCGCGAATCGGTCACGGCCTCCCGGCGGGCGCGGGTCAGCACGGATCTGGGAGTGTGGCCCGGTGCCCGAGGACTCCCGGACCCCGCTGAGGCACGTCGTGGTGGTCGGAGGCGGCATCGCCGGTCTCGCGGCGGCCCATGCCCTGCGGGCCGCGGAGGTCCCCGGGGCCCCGGCCGTCCGGGTGACCGTCCTGGAGTCCGCGGCCCGGGTCGGCGGCAAGCTGCGCGTCGCCGACCTCGCCGGCGTGCCGGTCGACGAGGGCGCCGAGGCGCTGCTGCTGCGCCGGCCCGAGGCCGTCGACCTGGCGCGCGCGGTGGGGCTCGGCCCGGACCTCGAGGACGCCGCCACGACCTCGGCCGCCGTGTGGAGCCGCGGCGCGATGCACCCGCTGCCCCGCGCCACCGTCATGGGGGTGCCGAGCGACCTGCGGGCGCTGGCGGCCGCCAGGCTGCTCACCGCCCGCGAGCTGTCGAGGGTCCCGATCGACTCCTGGCTGCCGCGCACGCTGATCGGTGACGACGTGGCCGTCGGGCGCTACGTGGCGGCCCGGCTGGGTCGCGCGGTCGTCGACCGCGTCGTCGAGCCCCTGCTGGGCGGGGTGTACGCCGGCCGGGCCGACGAGCTCTCGCTCGAGTCGACGATGCCCCAGCTCGCGCCGTACGCCCGCCAGGAGCGGTCGCTGCTCGCCGCGGCCCGCGCCAGCCGGGCCGCCGCCGGCTCCTCGTCGCGACCGCGAGGTGCCGGTGAGGCGGCGGTCTTCGGGGCGCCGAGGGGCGGGGTCGGGCGGCTGCCGGACGCGGTCGCGTCGCACTCGGGGGCCGACATCCGCACCGGCGCGACCGTGCGCGAGCTGGTCCGGACACCGACCGGCTGGCGGCTGGTGGTGGGCCCGACGCGCGGGCCGGAGTCGGTCGAGGCCGACGCCGTGGTCCTCGCGGTCCCGGCCGCGCCGGCGGCTCGGCTGCTGCGCCCGCACGCACCGGCCGCGGCGTCCGACCTGGCCCAGATCCGGTACTCGTCGATGGCGGTGGTGGCGCTGGCCTTCGCGGTCACGGCGTTCCCGCGGCCGCCGGCCGGCTCGGGGTTCCTCGTACCCCCGGTGGAGGGCCGCGCGGTCAAGGCGGTGACGTACTCCTCCACCAAGTGGGGCTGGTACGCCGAGCAGGCGCCCGGCCTGGTGCTCGTCCGCGCGTCGGTGGGCCGCTGGGGGGAGGAGGCGCTGCTCCAGCGCGACGACGCCGACCTGGTCGACGCGGTGCTCGCGGACCTCACCGACCTGGTCGGCGTCTCGGACCCGCCCGTCGACGCCCGGGTCACCCGCTGGGGCGGCGCCCTGCCGCAGTACGCCGTGGGCCACCGGGCCCGGGTGGCCCGGGTCAGGGCGGCCGTGGCGGACCTGCCGGGGCTGGCCGTGGCCGGGGCGCAGTACGACGGTCTGGGGGTCCCGGCCTGCGTGGCATCCGGCGCGCAGGCGGCCGCCGACGTGCTGCGACAATGGGAGGCATGACCAGCAGGCCCAAGGCGCGTGACCTCAACCAGGTCATCCGCTACACGATGTGGTCGGTGTTCCGGCTCCGGGACCGGCTGGACGACCTGCCCCGCGACCGGACGGCGCTGGCGGCGGAGGTCGACGAGCTGTTCGCGCAGCTGGCCGCCAAGGACGTCGTCACGCGCGGCAGCTACGACGTCAGCGGGCTGCGCGCCGACGCCGACCTCATGGTCTGGTGGCACGCCCCCACCGCCGACGACCTGCAGGAGGCGTACGGGCGCTTCCGCCGCACCGGACTCGGCGGCGCCTGCGACCCCGTCTGGTCGGTGATGGCGCTGCACCGCCCGGCCGAGTTCAACAAGAGCCACGTCCCGGCGTTCCTCGCCGACGAGGAGGCCCACGACTACGTCTGCGTCTACCCGTTCGTGCGGTCCTACGACTGGTACCTGCTGCCGGACGAGGAACGGCGCGCCATGCTCGCCGAGCACGGGCAGCAGGCCCGCGGCTACCCCGACGTCCGCGCCAACACCGTCGCCAGCTTCGCGCTCGGCGACTACGAGTGGGTGCTGGCCTTCGAGGCCGACGAGCTGCACCGGATCGTCGACCTCATGCGCGACCTGCGCGCCTCCCGGGCCCGGATGCACGTCCGCGAGGAGGTGCCGTTCTACACCGGGCGGCGCAAGGCGGTCGCGGAGCTCGTCGCGGGCCTGCCGTGAGCGCGTCGCCGCACGGCACCGACGGCCACGGGCCGGAGACCGACGTCCCCGTGCAGGGAGCGGGTCCGGCCGAGGAGGCGATGCACCCGCGCGCCGTCCGGCGGCGGATCCGCGACCAGATCAGCCGGCGGTCTCGGCTGATCGCCGTGCTCCTGAGCGCTTCGCTGCTGTACGTCGTGGTCGACATCTTCGTCGAGGGGCCCTTCACGCAGCTCGACATCGCCGTCAACGAGTGGAACGGCGAGGAGGCGCTGCCGTCCCTCGAGCGGGTCGCCTGGGTCTACGACAAGATGGGCCAGCGCTCGGTCCTGGTGCCGATCCTTCTCGCGGTCGCCGGCGTCCTCGCGCGGAGGCACCGCACCTGGCGACCCGTGGTGCTCGCGGCCATGTCGTTCCTGGTGCTCAACGTGGTCGTCGGCGCCATGAAGGTGATGATCGGTCGTTCGCAGACCGAGTCCGGCGACCCGTCGGTGCTGCAGGGCGACATCATCTTCCCGTCCGGCCACTCGTCGAACATGGTCCTGACGGGCGGGGTCATCGTCTACCTCATGCTGCGCTACGCGCCGGACCCGCCGGTCCGCCTGGTCGCGGCCGCGTGGTCGGTCCTCACCCTGCTGACGATCCTCACCAGCATCTACATCGGCAGCCACTGGGTGACCGACCTGGTCGGCGGCGCGCTTGTCGGCGGGCTGCTGCTGCAGTCGGTGATCCTGTTCGACGTGGCGACCAAGGACGTGCGCTACACCCGCCCGTGGTGGTGGCGCCGCACGGTCGCGCTACTGCCGTTCCTCGAGACTGATCGACACCGAGTTGATGCAGTAGCGGTCCCCGGTCGGGGTCTGGGGAGCGTCGTCGAAGAGGTGGCCGAGGTGCGACCCACAGCGGGAGCAGCGGACCTCCGTACGACTCATGCCGAATGACCGGTCCTCGAGCAGCTCGACCGCGTCACCCTCGCTCGGCTGGTAGAACGACGGCCAGCCGCAGTGCGAGTCGAACTTCCCCTCGCTGGTGAACAGCTCGGCACCGCAGGCGCGACAGCTGTAGACACCGACGGTCTTGGTGTCGGTGTAGTCGCCGGTGAACGCTCGCTCGGTGCCTGCCTCACGCAGGACGTGGTACTCCTCCGGGCTGAGCTCGGCGCGCCACTCGTCCTCGGACTTCTGCACCGCATAGGACCGGTCCGGCTCGGTGTCCGCGGGCTTCGACTTCTTGAACATGCACCGACAGTACGTCGGCGTCGCGACCGGTGTCTCACCAGCCGCTAACGTGCGGGCATGGCGTCACCGTTCGTCGAGCTCGAGGTCGGCCCCCGCACGGTCAAGGTGACCAACCCGGACAAGGTGATCTTCCCCGAGCCGGGGATCACCAAGCGGGAGATGGTCGAGTACTACGTCGCGGTCGGCGACGGCGTCCTGCGCGCGCTGAGGGACCGGCCGGTGACCCTCGAGCGCTGGACCAGCGGCGTGCACGAGGGCGTGCGGCTCGCGACCCGCGCCGACGGGCGCGGGGCCGACGCGTTCTACCAGAAGCGGATCAGCAAGGGCGCCCCCGAGTGGGTCGAGACCGCGCACATCTCGTTCCCGAGCGGCCGGACCGCCGACGAGGTCTGCGTCACCGAGCTGGCGACGGTCGCGTGGTGCGCCCAGCAGAACACCATCACCTTCCACCCGTGGCCGGTGCGCCGCGCCGACGTGGAGGCCCCGGACGAGCTGCGCATCGACCTCGACCCGCAGCCGGGCACGTCCTTCCAGGACGCGGTGCAGGTCGCGGCCGCCGCCCGTGAGGTGCTCGCCGGCCTCGGCTGGCGCGGCTTCCCCAAGACCTCCGGCAAGGGGGGCGTGCACGTCTACGTGCGCGTGCAGCCGCGGTGGACCTTCACCGAGGTACGGCACGCCGCCATCGCCTTCGGGCGCGAGCTGGAGCGCCGGATGCCGGGGCGGGTCACCACGAAGTGGTGGAAGGAGGAGCGCGGCGAGACGGTCTTCGTCGACTACAACCAGAACGCCCGGGACCGCACGATCGCCTCGGCGTACTCGATCCGCCCGCTGCCGCACGCGCCGGTGTCCGCGCCGGTGGCGTGGGACGAGCTGCCCGACGTGGACCCGCGCGACCTCACGGTGCGTTCCATGCCGGCGCGCTTCGCCGAGCTCGGCGACCTGCATGCCGGCATCGACGAGGTCGCCCACGACCTCAGCCCGCTGCTGGAGTGGTACGCACGCGACGAGCGCGACCACGGCCTGGGCGACATGCCGTACCCGCCGGACTACCCCAAGATGCCTGGCGAGCCCAAGCGGGTCCAGCCGTCGAAGGACCGCGACCGCCCGCGCGACTGACCAGCTGCCCGGCGGGGTGTGGCCGCCCGGGTCCCGGGTAGCCCGTCGGCCATGTTCCTGTTCTTCTCCAACCGGCTCGGCTGCCTCGGCTCGCTGCTGGTCTCCGCCGCCGTCACCGTCGTCATCCTCCTTCTCATCGGCGTGCTCTGACCACGGGGCACAATGGCGTCGTGGACCCAGCCGTAGCCGCGTACGTCGAGGCGATCGGGCCGGAGAGCCGGCCGCTGTACGACCGGGTCCACGCGTTGGTGCTGGAGGTGCATCCCGGCGCCGAGGTCGTGCTGTCGTACAAGATCCCGACCTTCGTGGTCGGCCGGAAGCGGCTCTACGTCGGCGCGTGGAAGCACGGGGTCTCGCTCTACGGCGGCACGGTCGCCGACGACTCGGAGTTCCTGGACCGTCACCCCGGGCTGCGCACGGGCAAGGGCACGATCAAGCTCTCCCGGGAGGCCGCGGCGCAGGTGGCCGACGACGAGCTGCGGGCGCTGTTCAGGAAGGCCCTCGACCCGGAGGCATGAACCCGGCCCTGGGGGTAAGCACTACCTGCGGCGGCAACTCCGGCCACTCGGGTCACGAGCGCCACCTCTGCCGCCTTCATCACCCCTGTCACCCCTGCAGCAAGGAGCTCGACCATGACCATCGAAGGAATCCTCGGCGCACTCGTCATCGGGCTGATCATCGGCGCCCTCGGGCGGCTCGTCCTGCCGGGCAAGCAGGCCATCCCGATCTGGCTCACCATCGTCGTGGGCATCGCGGCCGCGCTGATCGGCTCGGCGGTCGTGGGGTCCCTGCGCGACACGGACGGGATCGACTGGATCGAGCTGGCCGTGCAGGTGGGGCTGGCGGCCGTCGGGGTCGCCCTCGCGGCCCAGGTCTACGGCGGTCGGAAGCGCACGAAGCACCTCTGAGCAGGCCGGGCAAAGGTTCGGTTCCGGGTGTTTCATCCCGCTACCGACGGAGAGATTCACGCCCGTCGTGCACATCGTCCTCCCGCCGGGAGGCGCGGCCGTTCCGGCGCCGGGCACCTGCCCGGCACCCGGCCGTGAAGCCGACGCGACCCCGGTCGCGCCGCGCGGTGCTGCCTGCACGAGGACAAGGGGATCTGGGATGTTCGGACGTACCACGCGCCTGCTCGCCGCCTCGGTGACGCTGGCGCTCGTCGGTCTCGCCGGCGGCGCAGGGGCCCAGTCGGCCTCGGCCCGGTCATTCAGCAACGACTACGGCTCGATGAAGGTCAGCAAGGTCACCGGCGAGGCGCGCAACGGCGCCACCTTCGCGGGCGCCTACAAGGTGAACCGCTTCGTCACGACCTCCAGCGGCAAGACCAAGGCGGTCGGCAAGCTGACCGGCACGGTGACCAAGAAGAACGGCAAGACCGAGAAGGTCACCGAGAAGAACGTCCGGATGCGGGTGCTCGTCAACAAGTCCAGCGTCTCGGGGGCACCGGCCGCCGAGGGCGCCCGGTCCACCTCGGCCGAGGGCTGCGACATCCTCAACCTGGTGCTCGGTCCGCTCGACCTGGACCTGCTCGGGCTCAACATCAGCCTGAACCAGGTGGTGCTGGACATCGTCGCGGTGCCCGGGGCCGGCAACCTGCTGGGGAACCTGCTCTGCGCCGTCGCGGGGCTGCTCGACGGCACCCAGATCGCCGGGCTCGGCGCGATCCTCACCAACCTGCTCAACGCGATCCTGGGCATCCTGCAGGCCTGACCGCGCACGACCTGGCCCCCGCACCCCTCGGGTGCGGGGGCCTCGTCATGTCTCGTCCCGACGCCGGTGAGGACCGGTCAGCGGAGCACGAAGTAGCTGAAGTCCACCCGGTAGGTCTTCACGTCGTACCACGCGACGCCGGTCGTCAGGGTCTCCCAGCGCAGCACGCGGGACCTGATCAGCAGCGGGCCCGCCTTCACGCGCGGCCCGCGGTACCAGCCGGGCGAGGGCCCGAGCCGGAACGCGGTGCTGCTGAGGTTCTGCAGGCCGTCGTAGAGGACCACCGTCGCTGCGTCGCGGTAGCGCCGGTCGGCCCGCGCCCCGTAGGCCGACACCCGCACGGTGCCGTAGCGGGGTGCGGCGGGGAGCCGTACCTGGTGGTCGCCCGAGGCGTAGGCGTCCCCGCTGGTGCACAGCGACCCGCTGGAGTAGGTCACCCAGCCGTCGCGGGGCCCGCTGGTGCGTGGGTAGACGTCCGAGCAGTCGTCGGCGAAGGTGTCCTCGAGGGTCTGACGGGCGCTCACCGTGGTGCTGCCGCTGCGCCGCACCAGGCGCTGGCCGGTGACCCGCAGGGTCCGGGTCGCCGACCGCGCGCGGTTGCCCGCCAGGTCCTCGGCGCGCAGCCGCACCCGGTAGGTGCCGGGGACCAGCCGCCCGCCCCTGAGGCGTCCGTCCCACACCACGGCCACCGGGCCGGCGTCCGGTCGGCCGCCCCGCACGGTGCGGACGAGGGTGCCGCCGCGGGTGCGTACCTGCAGCGTCAGCCGCCGCAGCCGCTCACCGCTCGTCCCGGACACCGTGACCGCGTCGTAGTAGCGGTCCCGCACCGGCAGCACGCGCCGGGCGGAAGGCCGGACGCCGCGCAGCGCGGGTCGGCTGCGGTCGACGGTCACGGCCCGGTCGGCGAGACCCTTGAGCACGCCGTCGCTGGTCGAGATCTCGACCCGGAACTCGCCGTCGTCGACCACGCGGCCCCGGCCACCGCTGCCCCGCCGGCCGTCCCAGGTGGCCCGGCGGGTTCCGGCCGGCTGCCTGCCCAGCGAACGCCGGTGCACGACCCGACCGGAGGCGTTGCGCACCTGCAGGACCGCGGTCTGGGGACGGTCGAGCCGGTAGGTGACGGTGACCGAGTCGCGGCGGCCGTCGCCGTCGGGGCTGAGGGCGCGTGGGCTGAGGCCGGTCACTGCCGGGTGCAGGCGGGTCGCCGTCACCCGGACCTCCGCGGCCGCACCGCCGCAGACCGTGCCGTCGGCCCGGCACAGGACCGCCTGCACGGAGTGCGGGCCGTCCGACAGCGACCCGGTGGGCAGCGTCGTCCCGAACGGCGCGGCGGTGTCGACGACGGATCCGGTCGTCCGGCCGTCGAAGCTGAACCGGACGGCGGCGTCCACCGGTGCGTCGGCGGTCACGCCCAGCCCGTCGTCGCGGACCTCGGTGCCTGGTGCCGGCGAGGTGAGCGTCGGAGCCGCGTTGCCCACCGTCACGGTGGCGGCGGCCCCGGCCGCGGCGCACTGGTCGACGAAGCTGCAGTCGACCGCCTCGACCCGCTGCCCGCCGCCGAGGCCGTACGTGGCGAAGCTCGCCTGCGCCGACCCGCCGGACGAGGAGACGGTGGCGCTCTGGTCACCGAGGGACAGGCGGACCCGCGGCGCGGTGGTCGACACGGTGACCGCCGTCCGGCCGGCGACAGTGCTCCCGTCGGCGGGGGAGACCAGCGTCGGGAGGGATGCCGGCGGCAGCAGGTCCAGCGCCCGGTCGACGTGCACCAGGCCGTGCGCGAAGCCGTAGCGCGCGCCGTCGGTGCTCCCGACGAGCGCGCGGCGCAGGTCGGAAGCCGTCCGGCCGGGGCGGTAGGCCTGGAGCAGGGCGGCGGCGCCGGCCACGAGCGGGGCCGAGTAGGACGTGCCGTCGGCCGACTCGTAGCCGCCGCCCGGTGTCGCGGCGAGCACCGACCGGCCCGGGGCACCCAGGTCGACCCAGGAGCCGTGGCTGGAGAAGGACGCCCGCGCCGAGCCGCTCTGCGTGGTGGCCCCGACGGCCAGGACGCCGGGCAGGGCGCCGGGGAACTGCTTGGCCGAGGTGCCCTCGTTGCCTGCGGCCGCGACCACGAGCACGTCGTGCTCCACGGCGTAGGCCACCGCTGCGCGCTCGAGCGGGTCGGTGGTCGGCCCGCCGAGGCTGAGGTTCACCACGTCGGCGCCCTGGTCGGTCGCCCAGACGATGCCGCGCGCCAGGTCGTCGGTGAAGATCCGCCCGGTGACGTCGGCGACCTTCACGGCCAGCAGGGACGTGTCGCGTCCCGAGCCCGCGATGCCGACGCCGTTGCCGGTCGCGGCCGCGGCGACGCTCGCCGTACCGGTGCCGTGCCCCACCACGTCGCGCACGTCGGCGGTGCCGGTGACCGCGTTGAAGCGGCCGGCCACCTTGCCGGCGAGGTCCGGGTGGTTGACGTCGACGCCGGAGTCGATCACGGCGACGGTCACGCGCGGGCTGCCCACGGCGCCCCGGTCCCAGGCTGCCGGCACCCCGATGGCGCCCAGGTAGGTGCGCTGCTCGGCGAACCGGGGGTCGGCAGGCTCGTCGGTGAGCCACCGCCGGTGGGCGCGGCCGACGGAGGCCACGTCGGCGCGGCGCTCGAGCAGGCTGCGCACCCGGTGCGCGTCGCGGGACGGGACCGTGAACGAGACCGCGTGCAGCCTGCGGACACGCCCGACCCTGGTCGCTCCCGCCGAGGCCGCGGCGGCGGTGACCTCCGCCGCTGCGCCGGGCGCGGTGCGGACCACCAGCCGGACGGCCGGGTCGCCGGGCGCGACCCGGCTGGGCGCGGCCTGAGCGGGGACGGCGCCGGCTGCGAGGACGAGCGTGACCAGCGCGGCCAGGGTGGCAAGGACCACCCGGGCCGGTCCGGTCGCGCGCATGTGTGTCCCCAGAGTCGTCGTGCTCGTCGCGGGTTGCTCGTCGCCCGCCGGCGTCGGGCCAGTATCGGTCATGCCGGCCGGCCGCGTGCGGCGTGCGGGGTTCTGTCCGGTCAGGAGACGACCCGGTCGGTGCCCGCGACGACGTGCAGCAGCGGCAGCGCCAGCTCGTCACGCAGCCGGGAGGCCCAGTCGCGGTGCAGGCCGGCCTCGACGACGTGCGGCGGAGTGACCACGATGACCTCGTCGGAGGCGTCGCTGCGGGCCGCCTCCACGGCCGCGGGCACCGGGTCCGACCCCGTGATCGAGCCGTGCGCGTCCAGGCCGGCGGCCACCAGCAGGTCGACCGAGGCGTTCACGGCGTGCATCGCGTCCTGCTCGGCCTGCTGCGGGGTGGTCTCGTCGTCGTCGAAGGCCTCCCCGATCCGGCCGAGGGCGATCTCGTCGAGGGCCTCGATCAGCCGGTTGTGCCCGGCGTCGGCCGGCACCAGCAGGTGGACCGACACCTCGTCGGTGCCGTGGAGCTCGGCGATCCGTCGGGCGTCGTGCTCGGTGAGCGTCGTCTCGGTGAGCAGCAGGATCGTGTACACGCGGGAAGCGGCCTCTCGGGGGTCGGGCGGGGTGTCACTCGGTCGTGCCGAGGATCTCGGCCAGGTCGAAGCGTACGGGGCGGTCCAGCTGGTCGTAGGTGCAGGAGGCAGGCTCGCGGTCGGGCCGCCAGCGCTTGAAGTGGCCCGTGTGACGGAACCGCGACCCCTCCATGGCGTCGTACTTGACCTCGACCACCAGCTCGGGGCGCAGCGGCACCCAGGACAGGTCCTTGGACGAGTTCCAGCGGCTGGTCGCGCCCGGGAGCCGGCCCCGTTCGTGCGCCTCGGCCTCCGCCCACTCCCGCCAGGGGTGGTCGGCGAGGTCCTGCACCGCGTACGGCGCCAGCTCGTCCACCAGCTCGGCGCGACGCTTCATCGTGAACGAGGCGGCCACGCCGACGTGCTGCAGCCGGCCGTCGTCGTCGTACAGGCCGAGCAGCAGCGACCCGACGACCCCGCCGGACTTGTGCCAGCGGTAGCCGGCCACCACGCAGTCGGCGGTGCGCTCGTGCTTGACCTTCGTGAGGCTGCGGACGTCGGGGGTGTACGCGCCGCCGACCGGCTTGGCGACGACACCGTCGAGCCCGGCGCCCTCGAACACCTCGAACCAGCGCTGGGCGGTCGCGCTGTCGCCGGTGGACGGGGTCAGGAACACGGGCGGCTCGACCTCGGCCAGCACCTGCTCGAGCCGGTCCCGCCGCTCCCGGAACGGCGCCTGCATCAGCGACTCGTCCCCCGTCGCGAGCAGGTCGAAGGCGACGAACGCGGCGGGTGTCTCGGCGGCCAGCCGGTCCACCCGGGACTTGGCGGGGTGGATCCGCTGCAGGAGCGCCTCGAAGTCCAGTCGGTCGCCGGTCATGATGACGATCTCGCCGTCGACGACGCAGCGCCGCGGGAGGTTCGCCCGCAGCGCTTCGACGACCTCGGGGAAGTAGCGGGTGAGGGGACGCTCGCCGCGGCTGGTCAGCTCGACCTCGTCCCCGTCGCGGAAGGCGATGCAGCGGAAGCCGTCCCACTTCGGCTCGTAGAGGTAGTCCCCGCTCGGCACCGCCTTCACGGCTTTCGCCAGCATCGGCGCGACCGGGGGCATGACGGGCAGCTGCACGAGCGCCATCATGCCGGGTTAGCCTCGCCGGATGTCTGCAGCGGCTGCCAGGTCCGGCGCCCGGCGCCCTCGCGGCCGCTGGCGCACCGCGTCGCCGTACCTGCTGGCCGGCCTGCTCGCGACGTCGGGCACGTTGCACTTCGTGGTGCCCCGGACCTTCGCCTCGATCGTGCCGCCGCAGCTGCCCGCGCCGACCGCCCTCGTCTACCTCAGCGGTGCTGCCGAGCTCGCCTGCGCCGCCGGGCTCACGGTCCCGCGCACCCGGCGGCTGGCCGGCTGGGCGACCGCCCTGCTGCTCGTCGCGGTCTTCCCCGGCAACGTGCAGATGGCCCTGGACGCGGGCGACCGGTCGGCGCTGTACCGGGCGGCGGCCTACGCGCGGTTGCCGCTGCAGGTGCCGCTGGTCCTGTGGGCGGTGCAGGTCGCCAGGGTCAGCCGGCGGTCCAGCGGCTGAGCAGCACGCCGTCCTGCTCGAGCAGGTGCACGAGCGACAGCCCGACGTCCAGGTCGGGACCGTGGGCGAGCCGGGTCCCGTCGCCGCCGACCAGCTGCGGGGACAGCGTCAGGCAGAGCTCGTGGAGGCGGCCGGCGGCCGCGACCGCCGCGAGCAGCGTCGGGCCGCCCTCGCACAGCACCCGGGGGAGTCCGCGCGCCGCCAGCTCGTCGAGAGCAGCCGCCACGTCCACCTCGCGCCCGCCCGCGACCACGACGTCGGCGACCTCGGCGAGCCGGCGACGAGCCCCGGCATCCGCGGCGGCATGGGTCACCACGACCGTGCGCTCGGTGCCGCCGAACAGAGCAGAGGCGGGGTCCAGGTGGAGGCGGCCGGAGACGAGGGCCAGCACCGGTGCCGGACGCTGCCCGTCGCCGCGGCGCTGGTCGGCGTACGCCGGCTTCGGGCGCAGGGCCCGGTAGCCCTCGGTCCGCGCCGTGCCGGCGCCGACCAGCACGACGTCGGCCAGACCTCGCAGCACGTCGAAGACGGCCTTGTCGGCCTCGCCGCCGAGGCCGCCGGACCGGCCGTCCTTGACGGCCGAGCCGTCCAGCGAGGTCACCATGTTGGCCCGGACGGTCGGCCGGCCGGGCGGGTAGCGGTAGGCCGCGACCAGGGCGGCGTGGTCGAGGTCGTCGGCCGGGGTCGGCAGCAGCCTGCGCATCGGGCGGCCGGTCACCAGCGCCGGTGGCGCAGGGCGGCGGCCACGACGGCGACACAGGCCGCCGCGACGGCGACCTGCAGGACCAGCACCAGCAGCCACCAGTCCACGTCCAGCGCCCGGGCCAGCGCGAGCCCGGCGACCGAGCCGACGATCCCGAGCAGGACGGTGAGCAGGCAGCCGATCGGCTGCCGGCCCGGCACGGCCAGCCGGCCCAGGACCCCGACCACGACGCCGACGGCGATCACCCCGAGGAACGTCGAACCGGTCATGGTCCGAGCCTGCCACGTCGGGGCTACCGGGCGAGCAGCGCGTCGAGAGCGTCCGCGTGGGTGGGGCAGAGGCGGCTCAGGTGGTGACCCGGACGATCGCGAGCGACTCCGGCGGCAGCACGAACGGACCGTCGGCGGCGGGGTCGCCGACCGCCCAGGACGCCAGCAGCACGCTGTCGAGGCTGCCCCCCAGAGGCACCTCGCACGCGGCGGCACCCAGGTTGGCCACCACCCGGAGCGGGCCGCGTGTCACGACCACCCGACGCTGGTCGGCGTCGTAGGTGACCGCGACCAGGTCCAGCCGGGGGTCGGACAGCCACGGCTGCGCGCGACGCAGCGCGAGGAGGGCGCGGTGCCAGGCGAGCAGCTCGGCGTGCGGCGCCGCGTCGACCTCCGACCAGTCGAGCGTCGAGGCGGCCACGGTCGCGGTGTCCTGGGGGTCGGGGACGTCCTCGGCAGCCCAGCCGTGCGAGCCGAACTCCCGGCGCCGGCCCTCACGGACGGCCTCGGCGAGCTCGGGCTCCTCGTGCGAGGTGAAGTACTGCCACGGGGTAGAGGCGCCCCACTCCTCGCCCATGAAGAGCATCGGTGTGAACGGCGCGGTCAGGACGAGCCCGGCGGCGACCTTCGCCAGGCCGGGGGACACCAGCCCGCTCAGCCGCTCGCCCACCGCGCGGTTGCCGACCTGGTCGTGGGTCTGCGCGTAGCCGACGAACCGCCATCCCGGCATCCGCGAGGCGTCGACCGGCGCTCCCCACGTCTCGCCGCGGAAGGACGAGTGCGTGCCCGCGTGGAAGAACGCGCCGGTGAGCGTGCGCTGCAGCGCGACGTACGGGTCCGCGGCGAAGTCGCCGTAGTAGCCCTGCGACTCACCGGTGAGCAGGGCGTGCAGGGCGTGGTGGAAGTCGTCGTTCCACTGCCCGGTCATGCCGAGACCGCCCGCCTCGACCGGGGTCACCGTCGAGGGCTGGTTGAGGTCGGACTCGGCGATGAGCGACAGCGGGCGCCGCGCGGCGGTCGCCAGGGCGTCGACCTCGCGGGCGAGCCGGGCGAGCAGGTGCTCGGGGGAGTCGTCGGCCAGCGCGTGCACCGCGTCCAGCCGGAGCGCGTCGACGTGGCAGTCGCGCAGCCACATCAGGGCGTTGTCCACGATCCACCGGCGCACGGCGGCCGACCCGTCGTCGTCGAGGTTGACGCCCTGGCCCCACGGCGTGTGGTGCTTGTCGGAGAAGTACGGCCCGAAGCGAGGCAGGTAGTTCCCCGACGGCCCGAGGTGGTTGTAGACGACGTCCATGCAGACCCCGAGGCCCCGGGAGTGGCAGGCGTCGACGAACCGCTTCAGCGCGTCCGGGCCGCCGTACGGCTCGTGCACGGCGTACGGGTGGACGCCGTCGTAGCCCCAGCCGTGCCGTCCGGGGAACGCGGCGACCGGCATCAGCTCGACCAGGTCCACCCCGAGGGACGCGAGGTGGTCCAGGCGTGCCACGGCCGCGTCGAGGGTCCCCTCCTCGGTGAACGTGCCGACGTGCAGCTCGTACACCACCGACCCTGCGAGCTGCACTCCGCGCCAGCCGTCGTCGGTCCACCGGAAGCGGCTGTCGTCGTAGACCCGGGACGGCCCGTGCACGCCCTGAGGCTGCCACCGCGAGCGCGGGTCCGGCAGGGGGGTCTGGTCGTCGTCGAGCAGGTACGCGTAGTCGCTGCCGTGCCCGGCGGTGGGCACGTCGGCCCGCCACCAGCCGCCCCCGGACGCCTCGAGCGGCACGCGCGCGCCGTCGACGAGCACCGACACGGCGCCGGCCGCGGGGGCCCAGACCTCGAACGTCGTCACGGCGAGCGAACCTACCCACGGTCACCGGTCCGAACCGGTGCGAGCCCCGCGCGCCGGTCGCCGGGTGGCTGCGGGGCGGGCACTCTGCGACGATCCTCGCCATGCCGAAGACCGGGCCCAAGAAGGGCAAGACGTCCCAGCAGGCCACTGCCGAGGCCCGTCCCGACGTCGCCCGGGTCAGCGACCTCCTGCGGCTCCCGCCCGGCCGTCCGGTCGACCTCGCGGCCATGGACACCCGCGCGACGCCCGGCTTCGACGGCGGCAAGAAGGCGGGCACCAAGGCCCTGCTCACGCTCGGGCCGCGGCTCGCCGACCTGCAGGAGCGCCTCTACGCGGAGGGGCGCTCCGGCGGCAGCCGCAGCCTGCTGCTGGTTCTGCAGGGGATGGACACCTCCGGCAAGGGCGGCACGGTCCGGCACGTCGTCGGCGAGGTGGACCCGCAGGGGGTGAGCATCACCTCGTTCAAGGCGCCGACCAAGGAGGAGCTGGCCCACGACTTCCTCTGGCGGGTCCGCAAGCGGCTGCCCGGGCCGGGGATGATCGGCGTCTTCGACCGCTCGCACTACGAGGACGTCGTCGTCGTGCGGGTCCGCGAGCTCGTCGAGCCGCGCACCTGGAAGCGCCGCTACGCCACCATCAACCGCTTCGAGGAGAAGCTCGCCGCCGGTGGGACGACCGTGGTCAAGTGCTTCCTGCACCTGTCCAAGGCGGAGTCCCGGGACCGGCTGCTGAGCCGGCTGGACCACCCCGACAAGCACTGGAAGTTCAACCCCGGCGACATCGACAGCCGCGCGGAGTGGGGACCGCTGCTCGAGGCCTACGGCGACGCCCTGGAGCGCTGCGGCACCGACAGCGCCCCCTGGCACGTCGTCCCGGCCGACCGCAAGTGGTACCGGAACTGGGCGATCATGAACATCCTCGTCGAGCAGCTCGAGGCGATGGCCGTGGCCTGGCCGGCGGCGGACTTCGACGTCGAGGAGCAGCGCACCCGCCTGCTCGCCGGGGAGTAGTCCGCGGGAGCGGTCGAGGTCCTTCGCAACGGGACGAATGCCCCACCGGGACGATCCCGGGCCGGCTGCGCGCTCAACTGCGGCCGCCGCGTGCCGATATGCCCCCCAGGCCCGTCGTGCGGGTGCCACGGGACCGAGACGAGGTGAGCCCAGCGTGCAGCGTTTCCGCGCCGCGTTGCTCGCGCTCGGCCTGGTGGCCCTCCTGGCCGGCCTCGCGCTGGGCGCGCTGGCCTCGCGCGCGGCCGAGGACCGTGACCACGACCTGCGCCTCGCCGGCGCCGACCGGGTCACCGCCCTGGACGACCACGCCGAGCGGGCTCGTTCCGCCAGCCTGCTCGCGTCGCACTCCGCGGCGTTCACGAACTTCTACCGTGCGCCCGGCACCCGCGCCGAACGGATCTGGGGTGCCACCGGCGACGACGATCTCATGTGGCGGGTCCAGCAGGTGCTCAACGACCTCGAGACGCTGTTCCCCGACAGCGTCGCGTCCGCCAGCTTCATCGACCGGTCGGGCGCCGAGAACGCCCGGGTCGTCCGGGGCCGGGAGGTCGGGCCCGAGGACCTGGACGGAGACCGGCGGGACGCGGTGTTCTTCGACCGCGCCTTCGACCTGCCCTACGACAAGGTCTACCAGACGGCGCCGTACCGCTCCGAGTCCACCGGCGAGTGGGTGGTCGGCTTCGCGGCCAAGGTCAACACCGGGCTCGGGGTCTCGCCGGCGATCGTCAGCTTCGAGCTGACCGTCGAGAGCTTCCGGCTCGCCGTGTACAGCGACGACCCGGGTGTGTCGGTGCGGGTGGTCGACCGCCTCGACGGGCGGGTCGTCATCGACTCGACCCGCCCGCAGGACATCGGCGTGCCGCTCGGCAACCCCGAGGACCGCACCCTGCGCTGGGTCCAGGTCGCCCCCGAGGGAACCGCCGGGACCACGGAGGGCAAGCGCCACGTCGTCCGGCACGCCCGCACCGACCGCAAGATCGCCACGTCGTGGGCCGTGGTCGTCTCGGGCGACGGCCCCCAGGGTGTCTGGAGCGGCCCGACCTCGCTGGGGCCGGTCGCGCTGGTGGTCCTCGGGCTGGCGTTGCTGGTTCTCTCGGTCGTGGGCTACCTCCGGCACGGCCGCTCGATGTTCCGCGCGGCCCGCCGTGACGAGCTGACCGGGCTCTACAACCGGCGTGCGGCGCGCGAGTGGGCCGACCACCTGCTGGCGCGGGAGCGCGACGTGGCGGTGATCCTGCTGGACCTCGACCGCTTCAAGTACGTCAACGACTCGCTGGGGCACCACGCCGGCGACCACCTGCTGGAGGTCATCGCCCAGCGGCTCGCGGAGGTCGTGCGCGACCCCGACGACATCGTGGCGCGCCTGGGCGGTGACGAGTTCGTCGTCCTCGTGCGCGGGGTGCACGACTCGGCGGCGGTCGACGTCCTCTGCGAGCGCCTCACCCGCGCCATCAGCGCGCCGGTGACCGTCGACGGCATCGAGGTGTCGGTGGGGGTGAGCATCGGCATCGCCCTGGCACCGGAGCAGGGCACCGACTACGGGACCCTGCTCCAGCGGGCCGACATCGCCATGTACGACGCCAAGGGGCGCCGGGGTGGCTGGCAGACCTACCGTCAGGAGCTCGCCGTGGCCGACCGCGCCGGGCTGGTGATGGGCGCGGACCTGCGCCGCGCCCTCACCGACGGCGAGCTGCTCGTGCACTACCAGCCGGTCTTCTCCCTCGGCAGCGGCGAGATGGCCTGTGTCGAGGCGCTTGTTCGGTGGCAGCACCCCGAGCGTGGCCTGCTCCTCCCCGGGCACTTCGTGCCGTTCGCCGAGACGAACGGTGCCATCACCGCGGTCACCCGTGCGGTGCTCGCCCTGGTGCTGGACCAGGTGGTGCTCTGGCGCACCGCGGGCTGCGAGGTGCCGCTCGCCGTCAACGTCTCGGCCCACGACCTCAGCGACCCCGAGTTCGCCGACCTGGTCGTCTCCATGCTCCGCGAGCGCGCCCTGCCGCCGGGCTGCCTCGTGATCGAGCTCACCGAGACCGCCCTGCTGGCGGACCCGGAAGCCGCGTCGGCCACGCTCTGGCGGCTGGCGGAGACCGGCGTCCGGATCGCCGTCGACGACTTCGGGTCGGGCTACGCCAGCCTGCTCTACCTGCGCCGTTTCCCGGTGCACGTCCTCAAGCTGGACCGCAGCCTGGTGCAGGGGCTGCTGGTGGACCCGACTGACGCAGCCCTGGTCCGCTGGACGATCGAGATGGCGCACGCGCTGGACATGGTCTGCATCGCCGAGGGCGTCCAGAGCGCCGACACGCTCGATGCCCTGCGCGCCCTCGGGTGCGACGCCGCCCAGGGCTTCCACCTGCGCCCCCCCGTGCTGGCCGAGGACCTGCTGGCCGACCGGACGCCGACCGGCGCAGCGCGCTAGCCGTCCCGCCGGACCAGCAGGGCCACGGGCAGGCTCGCCAGGAGCTCGCCGACGCGGGCCTCACCGGTGTGCGTGCCGCCGCCGAGGACGTCCTCCCAGGAGCCCTCGGGCAGCGGCACGGTCGCCCCGGCGTCTGCCGCGAGCCCCAGGGACAGCCGGGCCGCCACCGTGACCACCGACAGGTGCGGGTCGCCGGCGTCGTGCCGGGCGAAGGCCACCACCCGCTCCGAGCTGCCGGTGAGCGGCTGGTAGCCGGACCCGGAGCCGAAGACCCCCGGCCGGTCGCGGCGCAGGCGCAGCGCCCGCGAGACGACCAGCAGCTTCTCGTCGTCGAGGTCGCGAGGCGGCGAGCCGGCGTCCAGCGCCGTCAGCCGTGCCACCCGGTCGTCGTAGTCGACCGGTCGCCGGTTGTCGGGGTCGACCAGCGACAGGTCGGTCAGGTCGCAGCCCTGGTAGACGTCGGGCACTCCCGGCATCGTCAGCGCCAGCAGCTTCTGGCTCAGCAGGTTGGCCCGCCAGGCCGGCGCCAGCCGCGAGACGAACGCGGACACCCGTTCGACCGTCCCGGGGTCCGCGAGCAGGGCCCGGGCGAAGTCGGCGACCGCCGAGTCGTAGTCGCCGTCCGGTGCGGTCCAGGTGGTGCGCCGCTTCGCCTCCCGCGTCGCCTTCTCCAGGTATGCGGTCAGCCGGTCGGCGTCGATCGGCCAGGTGCCGACCAGCGTCTGCCAGACCAGGTACTCGGTGTTGGGGTCGAGCTCGGCCGGACGCAGGGCGGACGTGGCGGCGCGCCACGCGGCCACCTCGCGCCCCCACTCCTGGGGGAGCTCGGCGAGGACCGCCAGCCGCGCCCGGACGTCCTCGCTGCGCTTGGTGTCGTGCGTCGAGAGCGTGGTCATGGCCGCCGGCCAGGTGGCCAGCTGGCGCGCGCACCAGGCGTGCAGCTCGTCGACCGCCACGCCGAGGTGCGCGGGGTCGCCCCCGACCTCGTTGAGCGCGGTGAGCCGCAGCCAGCGGTAGAAGGCGGTGTCCTCGACGCCCTTGGCCATGACCGGGCCGCAGGTCTGCTGGAAGCGCACCACCAGCTCGTCCCGGTGCGGACCGCGACCCAGGTCGCCGAGGGCCAGCTGGACGAGCAGGTCCAGCGTCCCGTGCCGGTCCTCCGGCAGCCGGGACCGCGCCACCTCCGCGGCGCCGGCCAGCACCGCGCGAGCGGAGTCGTCGGCCGGCTCCCCGGGCACGACGTAGGCCCGGTAGACCGGAACTGCCACGAGCAGCTCGACCAGAGCCTCTCGCAGGCCCCGCCGGGTGTGGTCGCGCAGCTCGAGGTGGTCGTGGCAGATCGCCGCCGCGACCTCCACCAGCCGGGCGACCTCGGCGTGCAGCCCGTGCTCGACGACGAACCGCTTCGCCTCCTCGACGACGGCCGCGAAGTCACCGGTCTCGCCGGTGAGCGCCGTGTAGAGGTTGGTGAGGTCGTCGGCGGCCGCAGGGTCGACGAGGACGCCGCCCACCCGCAGCAGCGCGTCGTACCCGGTGGTGCCCGCGCACGGCCAGTCGGCCGGCAGCTCCTCGTCGCCCTCGAGGATCTTCTCGACGACGACCCAGGCGCCTCCGGTGGCCGCTGCGAGCCGGCGCACGTAGCCGCGCGGGTCGGCCAGGCCGTCCGGGTGGTCGATCCGCAGCCCGTCGACCCGTCCTTCGGCGACCAGCGCAAGCAGGACCGCATGGGTCTCGGCGAAGACCTCGTCGTCCTCGACCCGGACCGCGGCCAGGGTGTCGATGTCGAAGAACCGGCGGTAGTTCAGCTCCTCGTCGCCGACCCGCCAGTGGGCGAGGCGGTAGTACTGACGGTCCAGCAGCTCGGGGAGCGGGAGGTCCTCGGTGCCCGGCCGGACCGGGAACACGTGGTCGAAGTAGCGCAGCACCGGCTCGTCCGTCGGGCCACCGGCGCGGTCCAGCGTGATCTCGCCGTCGGCAACGACCTCGCCGATGCGCCTGCCGAGGACGGGCATGAGGACCGCTCGCTCCTGGGCGGCCCACTCGACGTCGAACCACCGGGCGTACGGCGAGGCGGGCCCGAGCCGCAGCACCGACCACAGCGTGCCGTTGAGCCACGCAGGTGTCGGCACGGCCATGTGGTTGGGCACGACGTCGACGACGACCCCGAGGCCGAGGTCGCGGGCCCGGTCCGAGAGCCGCTGGAAGCCGGCCGCGCCACCGAGCTCCTCGTTGAGCCTGGTGTGGTCGACCACGTCGTAGCCGTGGGTCGAGCCCGGCGCTGCCTGCAGCACGGGGGAGAGGTAGACGTGCGAGACGCCCAGGTCACGCAGGTAGGGCAGGACAGCTGCGGCCGCGTCGAAGCCGAAGTCGGGGCGCAGCTGCAGCCGGTAGGTGCCGGTGGGCACCCGTCGCCGGGCAGCGGAGTGGTCAGACAACGCGGCGCAGCACCAGGATCGACCGGGACTCCAGGGTGACCGCGGAGCCGGCCTTGGCGCTCGGCCGGTCGTCGACCAGGGGTGCGGCGGTGTCGAGCACCGGCTCCCACGCTCGCCGTAGACCTCCTGCGGCACCGTGAAGTCCATGTCCTCGTGGTGAGCGTTGAAGAGCAGCAGGAACGAGTCGTCGGTCACCTTCGCGCCGCGCGCGTCCGGCTCGACGATGGCGTCGCCGTTGAGGAACACCGCGACGGAGCGGGCGTAGCCCACCTGCCAGTCCCCCTCGGTCATGTGCTCCCCGGTGGGCGTGAACCACGCGATGTCGCCGATCGCGCTCTCGGAGCCGCGGGCGGGGTCGCCCTGGAAGAACCGGCGCCGACGGAAGACCGGGTGGTCGCGCCGCAGGGTCGACAGCTTCGCGACGAACTCGGTGAGCGCCCAGTTCTCCCGGGCCTCGTCCCAGTCGACCCAGGCGAGCTCGTTGTCCTGGCAGTAGACGTTGTTGTTGCCGTCCTGGGTGCGGCCCATCTCGTCGCCGTGCAGGAGCATCGGGACGCCCTGGGAGAGCAACAGCGTGGCGAGGAAGTTGCGCTTCTGCCGCTCGCGCAGGGCGAGCACCTCGAGGTCGTCGGTCGGCCCCTCGACGCCGCAGTTCCACGAGCGGTTGTGGCTCTCGCCGTCGTTGTCGCCCTCGCCGTTGGCGTCGTTGTGCTTGTCGTTGTAGGAGACGAGGTCGTTCAGCGTGAACCCGTCGTGGGCCGTCGACGAAGTTGATCGACGCGAGCGGCCGCCGGCCGTCCTCCTGGTAGAGGTCCGCCGACCCGGTGAGGCGCGACGCGAACTCCGCCAGCGTCGCCGGCTCGCCGCGCCAGAAGTCGCGGACGGTGTCGCGGTACTTGCCGTTCCACTCGGTCCACAGCGGGGGGAAGTTGCCGACCTGGTACCCGCCCTCGCCGACGTCCCACGGCTCGGCGATGAGCTTCACCTGGCAGATCACCGGGTCCTGCTGGACGAGGTCGAAGAACGCCGAGAGCCGGTCGACCTCGTGGAACTGGCGGGCCAGCGTCGACGCGAGGTCGAACCGGAAGCCGTCGACGTGCATCTCGATGACCCAGTAGCGCAGCGAGTCCATGATCAGCTGCAGCACGTGCGGGTGCCGCATGAGCAGGGTGTTGCCGGTGCCGGTGGTGTCGTAGTAGTGCTCGGGGCTGTCCGTCGACGAGCCGGTAGTAGGCCTGGTTGTCGATGCCGCGGAACGACAGCGTCGGGCCCATGTGGTTGCCCTCTGCGGTGTGGTTGTAGACGACGTCGAGGATGACCTCGATGCCGGCGGCGTGCAGCGCGCGGACCATCGCCTTGAACTCGAGCACCTGCTCGCCGCGGGTGCCGCTGGAGGAGTAGGCGTTGTGCGGGGCGAAGAAGCCGATCGTGTTGTAGCCCCAGTAGTTCGACAGGTTGCGCTCGACGAGGTGGTGGTCCTGCACGAACTGGTGCACCGGCATCAGCTCGACCGCCGTGACGCCGAGCTTGTGCAGGTGGTCGATCATCGCCGGGTGCGCCGAGGCCTGCGTAGGTGCCGCGGATGTCGTCGGGGAGGTCGGGGTGGGTCATCGTCAGCCCTTGCACGTGCGCCTCGTAGATCACCGTCTCGTGGTAGGGCGTGCCGGGCGGCCGGTCGTTCTGCCAGTCGAAGAACGGGTTGATGACGACCGACTTCGGCGCGTGCCGGCCGGAGTCGAGGGTCGTTCACGCGGTTGGGCGCGGCGAACCGGTAGTCGAACAGCGACTCGTCCCAGTCCACCTGCCCCTCGACGGCCTTCGCGTACGGGTCGAGCAGCAGCTTGGAGGGGTTGCACCGCAGCCCGCGGGCGGGGTCGTGCGGTCCGTGCACGCGGTACCCGTAGCGCTGCCCGGGACCGATCCGCGGGAGGTAGCCGTGCCAGACGAAGCCGTCGGTCTCGGGCAGGTCCACGCGCGTCTCGGTGAGCCGTCGGCCTCCCGTCCCCGATCGTCGAACAGGCACAGCTCCACTCGGTCGGCGACCTCGGAGAAGAGGGCGAAGTTGGTGCCGGCACCGTCGAACGTGGCACCGAGGGGGTAGGCGTTACCCGGCCAGATCTCCATCACGAGCATGTCCTTCATCGGGTCGGGTGCGGACGACGGGCGAGGTCGGCCGGGTACGGCGGTCAACGGGGTTGTTGCGGACGCTGGTGGCCTTCCCCACGGGGTGTGGGTCCTCACCTGGGTCAGGCAGGCATTCCGGGGACCGGGAAGCCGGCGGTGAACTCGTGGACCTCGGCGGCGACCTTCTCGACCGCAGACTCGTCGCCGGCCGCCTCGGCGGAGACGACCGTGTCGATCCAGCCGGCGATGCGCTCCATGTCGGCCGGGCCCATGCCGCGGGACGTGACGGCCGAGGTGCCGATCCGCATGCCCGAGGGGTCGAACGGCTTGCGCGGGTCGAACGGGACGCTGTTGTAGTTCAGCTCGATGCCGGCCCGGTCGAGGGCCTTCGCTGCCTGCTTGCCGGGCACCGCCTTGTTGGTGAGGTCGACGAGCAGCAGGTGGTTGTCGGTGCCGCCGGAGACGAGGTCGAACCCGCGCGAGCTCAGGCCCTCGGCCAGCGCCTTCGCGTTGGCGACGATCGCGTGCGCGTACTCGCGGAACTCCGGGGTCGCCGCCTCCTTGAGGGCCACGGCGATGGCGGCGGTGGTGTGGTTGTGCGGCCCGCCCTGCAGCCCGGGGAAGACCGCCTTGTCCAGAGCCTTCGCGTGCTCGGCGGTGCTCATGATCATCGCGCCGCGCGGGCCGCGCAGGGTCTTGTGGGTGGTCGTCGTGATGACGTCGGCGTGCCCGACCGGGGTGGGGTGGGCGCCGCCTGCCACCAGCCCGGCGATGTGGGCGATGTCGGCCACCAGCACCGCGCCGACCTCGCGGGCGATCGTGGCGAAGGCCGGGAAGTCGATGGTGCGCGGGATCGCGGTGCCGCCGCAGAAGATGACCTTCGGCCGCTCGGCGAGGGCGAGGTCGCGGACGTCGTCCATGTCGACCCGGCCGGTCTCCTTGCGCACCCCGTACTGCACGGCACGGAACCAGCGCCCGGTCGCGGAGACGCTCCACCCGTGGGTGAGGTGACCGCCGGCCGGCAGCGCCATCCCCATCACGGTCTCGCCGGGGGCGAGGAAGGCGAGGTAGACGGCGAGGTTCGCGGGGGAGCCGGAGTAGGGCTGGACGTTCGCGTGCTCGACGCCGAACAGCGCCTTGGCCCGCTCGACCGCCAGCGTCTCGACCTGGTCGATGACCTGCTGGCCCTCGTAGTAGCGCTTGCCGGCGTAGCCCTCGGAGTACTTGTTCGTGAGCATCGTCCCGGTGGCCTCGAGCACGGCAGCCGAGACGTAGTTCTCCGAGGCGATGAGCCGGACGCTGTCGCGCTGGCGCTCGGCCTCCGCGCGGACCAGCCCGGCGATCTCGGGGTCGGCCGTGCCCAGGCCGGGGTCGGTCGCAGGGTTCTCGGTCACTGCCCGGCTCCTCGGATCGGCATCACGTATCGGCCCCGAGCGTAGTCACCGGCTCCCCCCACCCCACCGCCCCGCCCCGCCCCGCCCCGCCCCGCCCCGCCCCCCGCCGCCGCCCCCACGGATGCTCGTTTGCGACCTGGCTCCCCGACACGCCGGTGCAAGCACCGGCGTGTCGGGGGCTCAGGTCGCAAACGATCTTCCCTGACCGGGACGGGGACGGGGGCCGGGGCCGGACGGACCGGGGGCGGCCACGGCGTCGTAGCGCCGGAGGACGAGCTCGACCACCTCGGGGCTGTCCCCGAGCGGTGGGGAGGTGGCATCGGCGCCCGCGGCGGCCAGCGTGTCGGCGAACAGCCCCGGGAACAGCAGGTACGAGGCCACCGCCACCCGGACGGCTCCCGAGGACCGGGCGGCCCGCACCGCCTCGTCGACCGTGGGACCCGCCGCCGAGGCGAAGGCGGCGCGCACGCCACGCCAGCCCGCGGCCCGACGCCACTCCCCGGCCAGCTGCCGTACGCCCTCGACGGCCGCCTCGTCGGTCGAGCCGGCCGCGGCCAGCACCACCTCGGTCCCCGGGTCCCCGGGGGTGACACCGACGTCGGCCAGGCGCCGTTCGAGCCCGCTGAGGAGCAGGACGTCGGGTCCGAGCACCGCTGCCTGCCGGGCCGGCGTGCCCTCGATCGCGGCAGGGACGTCGACCCGGCTGTGGTAGGCCGCGCCCAGCAGCAGCGGGACCACGACCGAGGTGCCGGTGAACCCGGCGAGCAGGTCGGCGAGCCGGGGCTGCCCGTGGTCGAGGAAGGCGGCGTGCACCGGGAGGCCGGGGCGGGCCGCGCGCACGGCGGCCAGCAGCGCGGCGAAGGACTCCGCCGCCGCCGGGTCGCGGCTGCCGTGCGCGACGGCGACCAGGGGCGGTCCGGTCGGCACGGTGTCGATGGTCAGCCCAGGGCGTCGTGCAGGTCCACCACGGAGCCGACGACGACCACCGCGGGCGCCTGGACGCCGCGTGCGCGGGCCAGCCCGGCGATGGTGTCCAGCGTCCCGACGGTCGTGCGCTGGTCCGGCGCGAAACCGCGCTCGACGACCGCCACCGGCGTAGCGGGGTCCTTGCCGTGCCCGACCAGCCCCGCCGCGGTGGCCGCGAGCTCGCTGACACCCATGAGCAGGACCAGCGTCCCGTCCAAGGACGCGAGCGAGCCCCAGTCGAGGCCCTCGTGCCCGGACGCGATCGTGACCTGCTTGGCCCGTCCGCGGTGGGTGACCGGGATCCCGGCGGCCGCGGGGACGGCGACCGCGCTGGTCACGCCGGGGACCACCTCGACGGTGACGCCGGCGGCGACGCAGGCCAGTGCCTCCTCGCCGCCGCGGCCGAGCACGAACGGGTCGCCGCCCTTGAGGCGGACGACCCGACGGCCGGCGCGCGCGTGCTCGACGAGCAGCTGGTTGATCTCCTCCTGCGGCAGCGGGTGGTGCCCGGCGGTCTTGCCGACGTCGACCACGACCACCTCGGGGTCCAGGCCCTCGACCAGCGCCCCCGGCGCGAGCCGGTCGACGAGGACGACGTCGGCCTCCGCGAGCAGCCGCCGCCCCCGCACCGTCACCAGGCCGGGGTCGCCGGGGCCGCCGCCGACCAGCGCGACGTGGCCGGCCGTCGACGGCCGCCGGCGGCGCAGCGGGAGCTCGCCGGCGTCCAGCGCCAGCGCGATCGCGTCGCGCAGGCGGGTCGCCCGCCGGGGGTCCCCGCCGGCCGTGACAGCGACGGTGACGTCGCCGGCGCGGGCGACGGCCGGCGTCCAGGCGCTGGAGAGGGCGGCGTCGTCCGCGCGGACGCACCAGACCCGGGCGGCCGCGGCGTGCGCGGCCACCAGGTCGTCGACGCCCGGGTCCCCGGTGGCCGTGTGCACCAGCCACGCGCCGTCGAGGTCGCCGCCGGTGTAGTCCCGGGCCTCCCACGCCAGGCCGGACCCCTCCACCAGGTCGCGCACGTCCTCGCACACCCAGGGGCTCACGAGCACCACGTCGGCGCCCGCGTCGACCAGGGCCCGGGCCCGCCGGGCGGCGACCGGGCCGCCGCCGACCACGACGGTGCGTCGCCCGGTGACGTCGAGCACGAGCGGGTACGCGGGCGTGCCGGTCATGCCGGCGCCGCCACGTGGATGCCGCACTCGCTCTTGGCGGATCCGGCCCAGCGGCCGGACCGTACGTCGCCCCCGCCCCCGACCCGGCGGGTGCAGGGGAAGCAGCCGACGGAGGCGAAGCCGTCGTCGAGCAGCGTGTTGGTGAGGATGGCGTGCTCGGCGACGTAGCGGTCGACGTCGGCCTGGGTCCAGCGGGCGAGCGGGTTGACCTTCACCATGCCGTTGCGCCGGTCCCAGTCGACGACCTGGGTCCGGGACCGCGCGATCGAGTCGTCGCGACGCAGGCCCGACGCCCAGGCGTCGTAGCCGGCGAGGGCCCGGTCGAGCGGCAGCACCTTGCGCAGGAAGCAGCACCGGTCCGGGTTGCTGGCGAACAGGTCCGGCCCGTGCTCGGCGTCCTGCTCGCCGACCGTCTGCTCGGGCGTGACGGTGACCAGGTTGATCCGGCCGCGGTAGGTCGCGGCGACGGCGTCGCGCATCGTCAGGGTCTGGTCGAAGTGGTAGCCGGTGTCGAGGAAGACGACGTCGGTGCCGGGTGCGGCCCTGGCCACCAGGTCGATGAGCACGGCGTCGGCCATCGACGACGTGACGGCGAAGCGGCTGCCGAAGGTGCGGACGGCCCAGCGGATGATGGTCTGCGGGGACGCGTCCTCGAGCCGCCAGGCCGCCCGTCGCGCGAGCGCCTCGCGGTGATCCGCGAGCGACTCCGCCGGGTCGAACCTCGGCATCGGGGAGATCAGCGAGGCGGTGCTCATGACGTCACCAGTCCGACCAGCTTGAGGGTGAACACGCGGGTGCAGGCGCGGCAGTGCCATGCGCCGTGGGTCTGCTCGTGGGGGCGGAGGTCCTCGTCGCCGCAGAACGGGCAGTAGAAGGGGACGGCCCGGGCGTCACTCACCGGAGCACCTCCTCGTCGGCGCGGGCCACCCACTGCGCGAACCGCTCGCCGGCCAGCCGGTCGTCGGCGTAGCGGCGGACCAGCCGCTCGACGAAGTCGGGCAGCTCGTCCGCGGTGACCTTGTGGCCGCGCAGCTTGCGGCCGAAGCCGGCGTCGAGGCCGAGGCCGCCGCCGAGGTGGACCTGGAAGCCCTCGACCTGGTTGCCGTCCGCATCGAGGACGAGCTGGCCCTTGAGGCCGATGTCGGCGACCTGGATCCGGGCGCATGAGTTGGGGCAGCCGTTGACGTTGATGGTGATCGGGTCGTCCAGGTCGGGCAGCCGCCGCTCCAGCTCGTCGATCAGCTTCGCGCCGCGTGCCTTGGTCTCGACGATGGCCAGCTTGCAGAACTCGATGCCCGTGCACGCCATCGTGTTGCGCCGGAAGGTGCTGGGCCGCGCGTGCAGCCCGAGGGCCGCGGCCGCGTCGACCAGCGAGTCGACCCGGTCGGCCGGGACGTCGAGGACGACCAGCTTCTGGTGCGGGGTCGTGCGCACCCGCTGCGAGCCGTGCTCCTCGGCGATGTCGGCCAGCCGGGCGAGCGTGGTGCCCGACACCCGGCCCACCGTCGGTGCGAGACCGACGTAGCAGAGCCCGTCGCGCTGCCGGTGCACGCCGACGTGGTCGCGGGAACCGTGGGGCACCGGCGGCGGCGGCCCGTCGAGCAGTCTCCGGCCGAGGTACTCGTCCTCGAGCACCTGGCGGAACCGCTCGACGCCCCAGTCGGCGACGAGGAACTTGATCCGGGCCCGGATGCGCAGCCGCCGGTACCCGTAGTCGCGGAAGACCCCCGCCACGCCGGCCCAGACGTCGGCGACCTCGGCCAGCGGGACCCATGCGCCGAGGCGTTGCGCCAGCATCGGGTTGGTCGACAGGCCGCCGCCCACCCAGAGGTCGAAGCCGGGACCGTGCTGCGGGTGCACGACGCCGACGAACGAGATGTCGTTGACCTCGTGCTCGACGTCCTGCACCGGTGAGCCGCTGATCGCGGTCTTGAACTTGCGCGGCAGGTTGCTGAACTCCGCCGACCCGATGAAGCGGCGCTGGATCTCGTCGATGGCCGGTGAGCCGTCGAGGATCTCGTCCGCGGAGATGCCGGCCACGGGGGAGCCCAGCACCACCCGCGGGGTGTCGCCGCACGCCTCGGTCGTCGAGAGCCCGACGGCCTCCAGCCTCCGCCAGATCTCCGGCACGTCCTCGATCCGGACCCAGTGCAGCTGGATGTTCTGCCGGTCGGTGACGTCAGCGGTGTCCCGAGCGAAGTCGGTGGACACCTGCGCGACGACGCGGAGCTGCTCGGTGGTGAGGCGGCCGCCGTCGATCCGCACCCGCAGCATGAAGTACTCGTCGTCGAGCTCGTGCGGCTCCAGGACGGCCGTCTTGCCGCCGTCGATCCCCGGCCGGCGCTGCGTGTAGAGCCCCCACCACCGCATCCGGCCGCGCAGGTCGGCCGGGTCGATCGACGCGAAGCCGCCGTGCGCGTAGATGTTCTCGATGCGGGCGCGCACGTTCAGCCCGTCGTCGTCCTTCTTGAACCGCTCGTTGGGGGTCAGCGGCTCGAGGTGACCGCGTGCCCACTGGCCCTGACCGCGGTGCCTGGTCCGGCTGCGGGCAGGTCGGTCTTCGGTGAGAGGCGTCGTGACCATGGTGAGGTCTCCGGTGGTGGAGGCACCCGGCCGCGCACCGAGAAGCGACCGTGCAGGGGCACGGTCCAGGTCGGCGGGGACCGCGCGCCGACGAGAGGGGCGGCGGGGTCAGCCGCGCAGACAGACCGCGCTCGACACGTGACCGAAGTCGACGTGGAGCCGTGCGACGAGGCGCGCACCGGTGCGGGTCATGCGAGACAGAGTGCCACCGATCTCACCCCTGCGACGCCTGCTTCTCAGTATCCGGGCACATCGGGGCCCGGCGTCGGCCGGTCAGCCGGCTCGGGGAGTCGCGCGGGCCACGACCCCGGCCGTGTCGAGTCCGGCGGGCAGCGTGCCCAGCGCCTGGCCGTGGTCACCGGTGAGCCGGGACGCGCAGAACGCGTCGGCCACCGGCCCGGGCGCGTGGCGTACGAGCAGCGAGCCCTGCAGCGCCAGGGCCATCGCCTCGACCAGCCTCCTGGCCGTCGCCTCCTCGGGTGCGGCCAGGGCCTTGTCGAGCCGGTCGGCGGCGTCGTCCAGGCGGCGATCGGCCCCGCGGGCCTGCGCGACCTCGCTGCGCAGGGCCTCCACGGCCGCCGGCTCGCGGCCGACGGCGCGCAGGACGTCGAGGGCGTTGACGTTGCCCGACCCTTCCCAGATCGAGTTCAGCGGCGCCTCGCGGTAGAGCCGCGGCAGCCCGCTGTCCTCGACGTAGCCGTTGCCGCCGAGGCACTCCAGTGCCTCGCCGACCACCGCCGGTGCGCGCTTGCACACCCAGTACTTCCCGATCGCGACACCCAGCCGACGCAGGTCCTCCTCGCCGGCGTCGACGGCGTGCGCGAGGCGCATCGCGAGGGCGGTCGCGGCCTCGGACTCGACGGCGAGGTCCGCGAGCACGTTGCGCATCAGCGGCTTGTCGGCGAGCGGGCCGCCGAAGGCGCTCCGGTGCGCCGCGTGGTGGGTCGCCTGGGCGACGGCCTGGCGCATGAGTGCCGTGGAGCCCAGCACGCAGTCCAGCCGGGTCGCCGACACCATCTCCAGGATGGTGCGCACCCCGCGACCCTCCTCGCCGAGCCGCCGCGCGTACGTGTGCTCGAGCTCGACCTCCGCCGACGCGTTCGACCTGTTGCCCAGCTTGTCCTTCAGCCGCTGGATCCGGAACGTGTTGCGGCCTCCGTCGGGGAGCACGCGGGGCACCACGAAGCAGGTCAGGCCCCCGGGGGCCTGCGCCAGGACCAGGAACACGTCGCACATGGGCGCGGAGCAGAACCACTTGTGCCCGGTGAGCGCGTACTCGCCGGCGCCGGCGAGCGGCTCGGCGCGGGTCGTGTTGGCGCGGACGTCGGACCCGCCCTGCTTCTCGGTCATGCCCATGCCGGCGAGCAGCCCGGTCTTCCCCGCGGCAGGGCGCAACCCCGGGTCGTACGACGTCGTGGTCAGCCCCGGGACCCAGGACGCCGCCAGGTCGGGGTCGGCGCGCAGGGCCGGGACCGCGGCGTAGGTCATGGACACCGGGCAGCCGTGTCCGGCCTCCACCTGCGACCAGACGACGAACCCCGCGGCCCGCCGCAGGTGGCCGGCCCGGACCGCCGTCCAGGCCGCGCCGTGCAGCCCCTCCTCGACGGCGACGGTCATCAGCGCGTCCCAGGACGGGTGGAAGTCGACCTCGTCGACCCGGTGGCCGAAGCGGTCGTGGGTCCTCAGCACCGGCGGGTGGGAGTTCGCCTCCACCCCCCAGCGCTGGGCCTGCTCGCCGCCCGCGCGCCGCCCGAGCGCCGAGAGGCCCTCGAGGTGACCGGCGCCGTCGTACCGCTCGACGGCCTCCACGAGGGCCCGGTCGTCGCCGAAGACGTCGTGGCCGACCAGGGCCGGCGGCTGGTTGGTCACGGCGTGCGTCGCGGAGGGGGTCGGCACGCTCACGTGGCCTACCGTAGAGGCGTGGCCGCAGGGACCGAACGCTTCGAGCCGGCCGGTTCCGCGGCGGAGACGGTCGCCGTCGGCCGGACCGGCAGGCGAGTCACCCTGTGGCGGCTGACCAAGGAGACGGTCAAGGTCTGCTTCCGGTACCGGGTGACCGGGCTGGCGGCCGAGGCCGGCTTCTTCGCGCTGCTGTCGCTGCCGCCGTTGATCCTGGGCCTGGTCGGGTCGATCAACTACGTGGCGAAGTGGATCGGCCAGGACGTCGTCGACGAGGTGCAGACCCGCATCCTCGACGGGTCGCGGGACGTCTTCACCTCCGAGGTCGTGTCCGACGTCATCGCCAAGACCCTTCGGGACGTGATCGAGGGTGACCGGTTCGACCTGGTGTCCATCGGCTTCCTGATCGCCCTGTGGTCCGGGTCCCGGGCGCTCAACGTGTTCATCGACACCTGCTCGATCATGTACGGCCTCGGCGGCACGCGCGGCATCATCCGGACGCGCGTCCTGTCCTTCAGCCTCTACATCGTCGTGCTCCTGGTCGGCGTCGTCGTGCTCCCGCTCGTCCTGGCCGGCCCGACGCTGCTCGGCACCCTGCTGCCGGCCCAGGTCGAGTTCCTCAACTCGCTCTACTGGCCGGTGGCGACCCTGCTCTCCGCGGTCTCCCTCACCTCGCTGTACCACGTCAGCGTGCCGGTGCGGACGCCCTGGTGGCGCGACCTGCCGGGTGCCGTCCTCACCCTGGTGATCTGGTTCGCCGGCAGCTTCGTGGTGCGCTGGATCATCGGCAAGAGCGTGGACGGCGCCTCGATCTACGGCCCGCTCGCCACGCCGATCGTGCTGCTCATCTGGCTCTACGTGCTCTCCATCGCCGTGCTCATCGGCGCCGCGTTCAACGCCGCCGTCGAGACGGTGTGGCCCCGCCGCGAGATCACCGAGGCCCGGCGTCGCCGGCGGGCCGCGACGGCCGGGAGCAAGCCGGCGCCGGGCTTCGAGACCGGCGAGGTCGAGCTCCCGCCCAACCGGACGCCGGGAAACTCGCTCGCCGGTTCCCGCGAGCCCCGCTAGCGTTCCCGGCAGCACGCATGCCCGGCCAGCAGCGAAGGAGGACCCGATGCCTGTCGTCCACGCCAGCCCGCGTCCTCCCGGTGCCCGCTGACCTGAGCCGGATCCACGGCCGGGCACCCTTCCGCCTCCTGAAGGGCCTCCTGCGTTGTCCGATTCCCGTGATCCCCGTCCGCTCGACCTGACCGTCCTCGGATGGGACGACGGCCATGCCGCCGCCTTCGCCCCCTATGCCTCCGAGCACGACCCGGCGCGGGTCTCCCGCGTCGACCGCGGTGCCTGTGACGCCCTCGCCGCCGACGGACCGGTCCGGCTCACCTTCTCCGGCGCGCTGCTCTCGGCCGCCGCCGCGGACCCGGTCGCCGTCCCGTGCGTCGGTGACTGGGTGGCGGCCCGTACCTGGCCGGACGGCCGGACCACCGCCGAGGTGGTGCTGCCCCGGCGGACCGCCTTCGTGCGTGCCACCGTCTCGCCGGGCAGCTCGCACGGGCAGGTGCTCGCCGCGAACATCGACCTCGCCGTCATCGTCGAGCCGCTGCACCCCGAGCCCGACCTGGGCCGCGTCGAGCGGCTGCTCGCCCTGGCGTGGGAGAGCGGCGCCACACCCCTGGTGGTGCTCACCAAGGCCGACCTGGTGCCCGACGCCGCCGAGCTGCGCGCGGACGTGGCCGCCGCTGCGCCGGGGGTCGGGGTGCTCGCGATCAGCTCCACCGAGGGGGACGGGCTCGACGAGGTCCGCGGGCACCTCGCCGTCGGCCGCACCGTGGCGCTGCTCGGCCCGTCCGGCGCGGGCAAGTCGACGCTGACCAACGCCCTCGTCGGCGAGGTCGTGATGGTCACCCGGGCGCTGCGGGGCGACGGCAAGGGCCGCCACACCACCGCCCACCGTGAGCTGGTGGTCCTCCCGGGCGGCGGGCTGGTGGTCGACACCCCGGGTCTGCGCAGCGTCGGGCTGACCGACCTGGGTGAGGCGCTGGACCTGGTGTTCGCCGACATCGAGGAGCTGGCCCGGCAGTGCCGGTTCGGCGACTGCGCGCACGACACGGAGCCCGGCTGCGCGGTGCGCGCCGCGCTCGAGGCCGGCGTGCTGCCCGAGCGGCGGTGGGAGAGCTACCGGAAGCTCGAGCGCGAGGCCCGCTGGATGGCGATGCGCCACGACGCCCGGCTGCGCGCCGAGGAGCGCAACCGCTGGAAGCGGATCACCAAGGACATGCGCCACCGCTCCGGCCCCGTCCGCCCCTGACCCCCCCACCCCCGCCGGCGTCCGGCGTCCGCCGGCGTCCGGCGTCCCGGATTCGACCACGTGAGGTAGGCCCAGGCACACCACAACAGGCGTCGACGCCTGTTGGCGTGGGCCCCGCCCTACCTCACGTGGTCGAATCCCGGAGGCGGGTCAGGGGAGGGTGGGGGTGTGGTTCCAGTGCAGGAGGGCGGGGACCTCGCGCTCCCAGCCGAGCACGGAGACCGAGGCGGTCGACAGGACGAGGTGCGCACCGTCCGCAACGGCCAGGCCGAGCCACCGGGCGCCGAGCACCCGCGCGAGGTGGCCGTGGGTGAACGCCAGCACCGGTGCGTCCGCGCGCCGCACCAGCGCGATCACGCGGTCTGCACGGGCACCGACCTCGGCAGCGGTCTCGCCGCCGGCGGGGCCCGCGGTCCACACCGACCAGCCCGGACGGTCCTCCCGGATCTCGTGGGTCGTACGGCCCTCGTCGTCGCCGTACCCCCACTCGGTGAGGTCCTCGACGACCTCCGGGTCGGGGTGGCCGGCGAGCCCGGCGGTCCGCCGGGCTCGCAGCAGCGGGCTGGTGAGGACCCGGTCGAAGCGCCCGCCCGCCAGCGCCCGGCGCACCGAACGGGCCTCGGCGACGCCGCGCTCGGTCAGGTCGAGGTCGGTGCTGCTGGTGTGCCGGCCGGCGGCGCTCCACCCGGTCTCGCCGTGGCGGACCACCCACAGCTGGGACTTCGGCGTGCCGGGGCGTTCCGAAGGCGTCACGGCCGGACGGTACCCGGCACGGTAGGAAGGACCCATGACGGAGAAGACGGTGGACGTGGTCGTGGTCGGGATGGGGCCAGGCGGTGAGGAGGCCGCGGGCCGCCTCGCCGAGGCAGGCCTGGACGTCGCCGGCGTCGAGAGCGAGCTGGTGGGCGGCGAGTGCCCGTACTGGGGGTGCGTGCCGTCGAAGATGATGATCCGCGGCGCGACGCTGCTCACCGAGGCGCGGCGGAGCGACCCCTACGCGGGACGCACCACCGTCGAGCCGGACCTCCGGCCGGTCGCCCGCCGGATCCGGGCCGAAGCCACCGACACGTGGGACGACACTGTCGCCGCCGACCGCTTCACCGGGAAGGGCGGCACGCTGGTCCGCGGTTCCGCGCGGCTGGACGGGCCGGGCCGCGTCGTGGTGGGTGACGACACGTACGTCGCCTCCCGCGGCGTCGTCGTGGCGACCGGGTCCGCGCCGGTCATCCCCCCGATCGAGGGTCTGGCCGGCACCCGGTACTGGACCAACCGGGAGGCCATCGCCACCGAGTCGGTCCCCGAGTCCCTCGTGGTCCTCGGCGGCGGCGCCATCGGCGCCGAGCTGGCCCAGGTGTTCGCGCGGTACGGCGCCGCGGTGACGGTGGTGGAGGCCGCCGACGGGCTGCTGCCGCCCGAGGAGCCGGAGGCCGGCAGGGTCGTGCAGCAGGCCCTGGAGGAGGACGGCGCCACCGTCCGGCTCGGGGCGAGGGCCGTGCACGTGTCGCGGGCCGGCGACGGTGACGACGGCGGCGAGGTCGTCGTCCGGCTCGAGGACGGCAGCGAGGTGCGGGCCGCCGAGCTCCTGGTCAGCGTCGGGCGCCGGGCCCGGGTGGACGAGATCGGGCTGGAGACGGTCGGGCTGGACCCGGCGGGCCGGGCCCTCGAGGTCGACGACCGGATGCGGGCCGGCGACCGGCTCTGGGGGGTGGGTGACGTCACCGGCGTCGGCCCGTTCACCCACATGGCGATGTACCAGGCGGACATCGCGGTACGCGAGATCCTCGGCCAGGGCGGACCCTCCGCCGACTACCGCGGGCTGGCCCGCGTCACCTTCACCGACCCCGAGGTGGGCTCGGTCGGTCTGACCGAGCGCGCCGCCCGGGAGCAGGGCCTCTCGGTCCGCACCGGCACGACCCAGGTGTCGAGCAGCGCCCGCGGCTGGATCCACGGCCCCGGCAACGCCGGGTTCATCACGCTGGTCGAGGACGCCGACCAGGGCGTGCTCGTGGGCGCGACGTCGGTCGGTCCCTGGGGTGGCGAGGTGCTCTCGATGCTCACCCTCGCCGTGCACGCCCGGGTGCCGGTCGACACCCTGCGCACGATGATCTACGCCTACCCGACCTTCCACCGCGGTGTGCAGGACGCCGTGCGCGCGCTGGGCGAGTAGGGGGCGTCGGCGTCGGTGCCGGCGGGCAGGATGGCCGGGTGCTGCTCGTCGACCTCGCTGCCGCGTCGCGGACGGTCGCGGGGACCTCGAAGCGCACCGAGAAGGTCGCGGCCGTCGCGGGAGCGCTGCGCCGCGCCGACCCCGACGAGGTGGCCGTGGTCGTCGCCTACCTGTCCGGCGAGCTGCGGCAGCGCCGGACCGGCGTCGGGTGGTCGTCGCTGCGCGACGTCCCGCCCCCGTCGGACGAACCGACCCTCGGTGTCAGCGAGGTCGACGCGACGCTGGCGGCGGTCGCCGACCTGGGCGGGGCGGGGTCGCAGGGGGAGCGGCTCCGGCGGGTCAGTGCGCTGTTCGCCCGCGCCACCGAGCCCGAGCAGGCGCTGCTGCGCGGCCTGCTGACCGGCGAGCTGCGCCAGGGCGCCCAGCAGGGGGTGATGCTGGCTGCCGTCGCCGCCGCGGCGGGGGTGTCGCAGGCGGAGGTGCGGCGGGCGGCGATGCTCCGCGGTGCCGTGGGGCCGGTCGCCGAGGCCGCGCTCACCGGAGGGGCCGACGCCCTGGCCGGTTTCCGGCTCCAGGTCGGGCGGCCGGTCGCGCCGATGCTCGCCTCCACGGCGACCGACGTCGAGGACGCCCTGGGCCGCCTGGGCGAGGCCGCGGTCGAGTGGAAGCTCGACGGCGTCCGGGTGCAGGTGCACCGCAGCGGGTCCGACGTCACGGTGTGGACCCGGAGTCTCGACGACATCACCGACCGGGTACCCGAGGTGGTCGAGGCCGCGCTCTCGCTGCCGCTGCGCGACGTGGTGCTCGACGGGGAGGCGATCGCCCTGCGTCCGGACGGACGTCCCCGACCGTTCCAGGAGACGGGGAGCCGGGTGGCCTCACGCGTGGACGTCGCCGCCGGGCGCTCCGCCGCCCCGCTGTCCACCGTCGCCTTCGACCTCCTGCACCTCGACGGGCAGGACGCGCTCGACCGGCCCGCCCGCGAGCGAGCCGCGGTCCTGCAGCGGGTCGTGCCGGAGGCCCTTCGCGTGCCACGGGTCGTGACCGACGACCCGGCCAAGGCCGCGGCGGTGCTCGCCGACGCCGTGGGCCGGGGGCACGAGGGCGTGGTGGCCAAGGGGCTGGACTCGCCCTACGAGGCCGGGCGTCGCGGCGCGGGCTGGCTCAAGGTGAAGCCGCGGCACACGCTGGACCTGGTGGTGCTGGCTGCCGAGTGGGGCCACGGCCGCCGCCGGGGCCGGCTGTCGAACCTGCACCTCGGGGCCCGCGACGGCGCCGGCGGCTTCGTCATGCTCGGCAAGACGTTCAAGGGCCTGACCGACGCCATGCTGGCGTGGCAGACCGAGCGGCTGCTGGAGCTCGCCGTCGACAGCGGGGAGTGGGTGGTCCACGTACGCCCGGAGCTGGTCGTCGAGGTGGCCTTCGACGGGGTGCAGACCTCGCCGCGCTACCCGGGCGGGATGGCGCTGCGGTTCGCCCGGGTGCTGCGGCACCGGCCCGACAAGACCGCGGGCGAGGCCGACACGGTCGATGCGGTCCGTGCCCTGCACCTGCCCTGACCGCGCACCAGCGGCGGACGTCGATCGTGTTCCGCCGGGCAGGTCAAGGGACGGCGTCCGCGCGCCGAACGCAAGCGTCATGACCATCGGGACAGGGCGGGCTGCCGACTCCGGAGCGTGGCTGACGGTGGACGAGGTGGCCGCCGAGGCCGGCATCCCCGCGGCGGAGGTGCGGGCCGCGGCACTCCGACGTGACGTGGCCGCCGTGAGCACCCACCCCCGTGGGGGCGGGGACTGGATGTTCCGCCGCGCCGACGTCGCCCGCTGGCTCGAACGCCGCTGACGCGGGTGCCCGCCGGCATGATGATCATGGTCGCCGGGGACGACGGAGGGGTGAGCAGCCGACTCGTCGCCGTCGCGACCCTGGTTGCCCTGTCGGTCACGATCTTCTACGCGGTCCGGCTGCTCCCCGTGTGACCGCGGCCCGGCGTCGGAGGGTCGGCGGTCACGGGCAGCCGGCGGTGCTCCCGCCGGCTCCGACGATCCCGTCGCTGACCGAGGTGCACGTGGTGTCGAAGAGCCCGTAGACCGGGCGCCCCAGCGCGAACAGCGCGATCACCATGGTGGCGGCGATGGCGAACACGATCAGCGCGTACTCGACCGAGGACGCTCCCGCGTCCCGGCCCCGCGCCGTGCCGTGCTCCATGCATCCCCCCCGGGCCACGCGCGCCCGTCGGCGCGCCGTATGCCACCTATCGTCCCCCGCCCGGGCGCGGTGCCGGAATCGTCCCTTCGGGTGAGCCCGGCCCCCGGCTCGGGGGAGGGCAGGTGCGTCGGGGCTCGCCCGAACGGGTGTACAGGCGCGACGGGCTCAGCGCAGCGGCAGCAGGACGACCAGGACGAGGAGGCCGAGGCAGGCGAGCGCGACCGAGGGCAGGAACAGCCGATGGAGGCGCTGGAGGCGCTGGAGGCGCGGCCGCTGGTGCCGCGGTGCGGGGCGCGCCTGCCGGTCGGGGTCCGCGGTGGCGGACGTCGCGGCCGCCGCCGCTGCGGCCGCCGCCTGGTCGCGGACGTCCTGCTGGAGGCGCAGCATGCCCGCGTGGGTCTGCTCGGCCGCGCCGGGCTCCAGGTGCAGCCCGTTCATGGCCCGCTGGCGCTCGCCGAGCTGCTGCTCGAGCAGCCCGAGCAGCGCGATCTCGTCCTTGCGTGCCGTCACCGGAGCCACCTCCCTGGGCGGCACTTACCCGCGCCGACGCGGCCCGACACGCCCGAGGAGCGGGGACGCAGAAGGCCCCCGGCCGCGCGTGCGCTGGCCGGGGGCCTCTCGTGCTGGTGGGCGATACAGGACTTGAACCTGTGACCTCTTCCGTGTCAGGGAAGCGCGCTAGCCAGACTGCGCCAATCGCCCGTGCAGGTGATGCTCGAGGTGGAGACGGGATTTGAACCCGTGTAGACGGCTTTGCAGGCCGTTGCCTCGCCTCTCGGCCACTCCACCGAGTGAAGGCCGTACCAGCCTCGAGATCCTCCGAGCGGACGACGGGATTCGAACCCGCGACCCTCACCTTGGCAAGGTGATGCTCTACCAACTGAGCCACGTCCGCGCGACGACTCGCGGACCTCGCGGCCTCGCTGTCGTGCGAGAAGACCATAGCCGATCGGGCTGGTGCCGACCAAAGCGGGCAGTGCGGTCGGGGTCGCCCCCGGCGCCGACCCGGGCACCACTAGGTTGCCCGCCATGCGGACAGTCACGGTCACCGGAGATGCCCTCGTCCTCGGCGACCTGGTGGCGGTCGCGCGGGGCGAGGCGGGCGCCGTACTCGGTCCGGGGGTCGCGGACCGGATGGCGCCCAGCCGTGCGGTGGTGGCCGAGGCGGTCGACCGGGACACGGTGATGTACGGCATCACGACCGGCTTCGGCGCACTGGCCGACACCCACGTCGGCCGTGACGACCTCGAGCGGATGCAGCTGGCCCTGATCCGCTCGCACAGCGCGGGGGTCGGCGAGCCGCTGCCCGACGACGTGGTGCGCGGGCTGCTGCTGCTGCGGGCCCGCACCCTGACCGCCGGGTACTCCGGCGTCCGGGTGGAGCTGCCGGCCAAGCTGCTGGAGCTGCTGGAGCACGACCTGCTCCCCGTGATCCCGGGCAAGGGGTCGGTCGGCGCGTCGGGCGACCTCGCCCAGCTCGCGCACCTCGCCCAGCCGCTCGTGGGCGAGGGCCGGCTGCGGCGCACCGGCGACAGCGACCTCCGGGGCCGGCCGGCGGCCGAGCTGTTGGCCGAGGCCGGGATCGAGCCGCTCGTGCTGGCCCCCAAGGAGGGCCTGTCCCTGATCAACGGGACCGAGCCGATGCAGGTGCTGCTGGCGCTGGCCGTCGACGACATCGGCGTGCTGGTCAAGGTGGCCGACCTGGCGGCCGCGATGAGCGTCGAGGCCCTGCTCGGCACGGACAAGCCGTACGACGAGCGGGTTCAGGTGATCCGGCCGCACCCGGGCCAGCTGGAGAGCGCGGCCAACCTGCGCCGGCTGCTGGCCGGCAGCCCGCTGGTGGCCAGCCACCGCGAGAGCGACCACGCCGTCCAGGACTCCTACTGCCTGCGGTGCGCACCGCAGGTGCACGGCGCGGTGCGCGACGTGCTCGCCCACGCACGCCGGGTGATCGACATCGAGCTGGGGTCGGTCGTGGACAACCCGGTGATCGTCCCCGACGGGGAGGTGATGTCGACGGGCAACTTCCACGGCGAGCCGCTGGCGTTCGCCGGCGACATGCTGGCCATCGCGGTGTCCGAGCTGGCGAGCATCTCCGAGCGGCGGACCGACCGGATGCTCGACCCCGCGTTCTCCCGCAGCCTGCCGGCCTTCCTGGCCCGCCGGCCGGGCACCAACTCCGGGTTCATGATCGCGCAGTACACCGCGGCGTCGCTCGTCAGCGAGAACAAGGTGCTCGCCCACCCCAGCAGCGTCGACACCATCCCGACCTCCGGCAACCAGGAGGACCACGTGTCGATGGGCTGGACCTCGATGCGCAAGCTGCGCGAGGTGGTCGCGAACGTCCGCAGCGTCCTCGCGGTCGAGGTGCTCGCGGCCTCGCAGGCGCTCGACCTGCGCGCCGAGCTGGCGGCCCCGGGAGCCGCCAGCAGCGCGGTGCACGCCCGGGTGCGCCGGGACGTGCCGGTCATGGACGAGGACCGCAACGTCTCCGACCAGGTGGTGGCCGTCGACGCCATCCTCCGCGAGCTGGTGGCGGCCGCCGAGGCGGCGGTCGGTGCCCTCGACTGACGCGGTGCGCCCCGGCGAGCCGTTCGCCTGGTTCGGCGGGCGGCTGGCGACCGGCCTGCTGGAGGTCACCGACGACCCCGCCGTCCTCGACCGGGCCGGCTGGTGGGCCGTGCTGCTGACCTTCGAGGGCCGGGCGGTGTGCGCCCGGTTCGCCGACGTGCGGCCGGCTCCGCTGCCGCCCGCGCCGTGGCCGGGGGTGCCGCTCACGTCCTGGGTCTCGGGCACCTCCCGGGCTCGCTACGTCGCGGACGTGGCCCGGGTCCGCGACGGCATCGCCCGCGGCGACCACTACCAGGTCAACCTCTGCCGGGTCCTGTCGGCGCCGCTCGCGGCCGGTGCCGACCTGCTCGGCCTGGCCGGCCTGCTCGCCCGCGGCAACCCCGCGCCGTACGCCGGGGTGCTGCGCCTGCCGGACGCGGAGGTCGACGTGGCCACCGCCTCGCCGGAGCTGTTCCTGCGCCGGGCCGGTGACCACGTCGCCTCCGGCCCGGTGAAGGGGACGGCACCGACCGCGGCCGGGCTCACCGACAAGGACCGGGCCGAGAACGTGATGATCGTCGACCTGGTGCGCAACGACCTCGGGGCCGTCGCCGTCACCGGCTCGGTCGACGTCCCGTCGCTCAACGCGCTCGAGGAGCATCCCGGGCTCGTCCACCTCGTCTCGACGGTGACCGCCGAGCTACGGCGGGACGCCGGGTGGCCGGCCCTGCTGGCGGCGACCTTCCCGCCGGGCTCGGTCACGGGGGCGCCGAAGTCGAGCGCGCTGGCGTCGATCGCCGACCTGGAGCCCGGGCCGCGCGGGCCCTACTGCGGCGCGATCGGCTGGGTCGACGCCGACCGGCAGCGTGCGACGCTGGCGGTCGGCATCCGCACGTTCTGGGCCTCCGGAGCGGGAGAGGGCCGGCGGCTGCACCTGGGCACCGGCGCGGGCATCACCTGGGGGTCTGACGCGGCGGCCGAGTGGGACGAGACCGAGCTCAAGGCCCGGCGGTTGCGCGCGGTCGCCGCGGGGACGACAGGCACCGACCGGAACCGGCAGGACACGGACAGCGGAGGGACGCGATGAAGGTCTACGTCGACGGGTCGCTCGTCGACCAGGACCAGGCGCAGGTGTCGGTGTTCGACCACGGGCTCACGGTCGGCGACGGGGTGTTCGAGACCACCAAGGTCGAGAACGGGGTGCCTTTCGCGCTCAGCCGGCACCTCGACCGGCTGGCGGTGTCGGCCGGCGGCCTGGGTCTGCGGCCACCGGCGGACGCCGACCTGCGGGCCGCCGTGGCGGCCACGCTCGAGGCCAACGCCGACCGTCTCGCCGACCCGCTCCGGCTGCGCCTCACCCTCACCGGAGGGGCGAGCCCCCTCGGGTCGGAGCGCGGGGACGCCGGGCCGACGCTGGTCGTGGCGCTGGCGCCGCTACGGCCGTGGGCAGCGACGGCCAAGGCGGTGGTCGTTCCCTGGACGCGCAACGAGCGGGCCGCCACGGCGGGCCTGAAGACCACGTCGTACGCCGACAACGTGGTCGCCCTGGCCCGGGCCCGGGCCGCCGGTGGCACCGAGGCCCTGTTCGCCAACACCGCCGGGCACCTGTGCGAGGGCACCGGCTCCAACGTCTTCCTGGCCCTGGACGGCGAGCTGGTCACCCCGCCGCTGTCGTCCGGCTGCCTGGCGGGTGTCACCCGGGCGCTGGTGCTCGAGTGGACCGATGCGGTCGAGCGCGAGCTGCCGCTGACGGCGCTCCGGCAGGCGAGCGAGGTGTTCCTCACCTCCTCGACCCGCGACGTGCAGGCGGTGCACGCGGTCGACGACGTGGCGTACGACGGTGCCCCCGGCCCGGTGACGGCGCAGGCGGCAGCCGTGTTCGCCCGGCGCGCGGCCGAGGACCTCGACCCCTGACGGGCCGGCCGGCTCAGCGAGCCGGAGCGGCGTCGACCCGCGGCTGCAGCGGGACCACGGTGCCCTGGTGCGTGACCGGACGGTCGAGCACGAGGTCGGCCGAGGTCCACATCTCCACGAGCTGGTCGTCGGCGAACTTGAGGACCAGTGCGACGGTCAGGCGGGTCGCGCCCCCGACCGGGAAGACCCCGTCGCGGCGCAGGGCCACCAGCTCGGCCCGTGCCAGGACGGTGTCCCCGGTGGTGGACAGCACGTCGACGGCCACCTCGCTCTCCGGCATCGCCGCGCAGAGGGTCATCGCCCGCTCCCGGACGCCGGGCCACCCCTCGGGCTGGCCGGGCTGGGCCGAGTGGTCGACCACGGAGGGGGCGACCAGGCGCTGCAGGGTGAGCACGTCGCCGGCGACGAGCGCGCGCACGACGGACTCCGCTAGAGAGGTCCTGACCCGTTCCCGCGTCATGCCCGCAGGCTCCCGTCCTCGGCGATGTGCCGACATCGATGGCTGCCGACCATCGAAGCCGAGTGGGCCGGGCCTGCACATGGGCCGCACGCGCCGAACCTGGTGACCGTTGCACCAGGTGCCCCCCCGTACGAACGGACAGGTGGCCCCGCGAGGGCGACCCCTAGGGTGTGGCGCATGCGAGGAGCCCGACCCGTCCGCGCACCACGCGGACCTGCGATGACCTGCCGGTCGTGGGGCGCCGAGGCCGCCCTCCGGATGCTGCACAACAACCTCGACCCGGAGGTCGCCGAGCGCCCCGACGACCTGGTCGTCTACGGCGGCAACGGCCGGGCCGCTCGCTCGTGGGAAGCCTTCGACGCCATCGTCGGGTCGCTGCGGGAGATGGCGCCCGACGACACGCTGCTCGTCCAGTCGGGCAAGCCGGTCGGCCTGGTGCGCACCCACGAGGAGGCGCCGCGCGTCCTGATCGCCAACTCGCTGCTGGTCCCGCGCTGGGCGACACCGGAGCACTTCCGGGAGCTCGAGGACCAGGGCCTCACGATGTACGGCCAGATGACCGCCGGGTCGTGGATCTACATCGGCACCCAGGGCATCCTCCAGGGCACCTACGCGACCTTCGCGGAGGTGGCCGACCAGCACTTCGGCGGCACCCTCGCGGGCACCGTCACGCTCACCGGCGGCCTCGGCGGGATGGGTGGGGCGCAGCCGCTCGCGGTCACCGGCAACGGCGGCGCGGCCCTGTGCGTCGAGGTGGACCCGTGGCGGGCCCGGCGGCGCCTCGAGCACGGCTACCTCGACGAGATCGCCGACTCGCTCGACGACGGCATCGCCCGGGTCGAGGCGGCCCGGCGTGAGCGACGGGCGCTCTCGGTCGCCGTCGTCGCCAACTGCGCCGACGTGCTGCCCGAGCTGGTCGCCCGGGGCTGGGACCCCGACGTCGTCACCGACCAGACCTCCGCCCACGACGCCCTGCACGGCTACGTCCCGCACGGCATGACGCTGGACGAGGCGCTGGAGCTGCGCTCGGCCAAGCCCTCGGAGTACGTCGACCGGTCGCGCGAGTCGATGGCGGTGCACTGCCGCGCGATGGTCGACCTCCAGCAGTCGGGCGCCGTGGTCTTCGACTACGGCAACGGGCTGCGCGGCCAGGCGCAGGACATGGGGTTCGCCGACGCGTTCTCCTACCCCGGATTCGTCCTCGCCTACATCCGCCCGCTGTTCGCCCGCGGCGCCGGACCGTTCCGTTGGGCCTGCCTGTCAGGGTCGGCGCAGGACCTGGCCGCGACCGACCGCGCGGTGCTCGAGGCCTTCCCCGACGACGACCAGCTGCAGCGGTGGGTGCGCTTCGCCGCCCAGAAGGTGAAGGGCCAGGGCCTGCCGTCGCGGATCTGCTGGCTGGGCTACGGCGAGCGGCACGTCGCGGGGGAGCGGTTCAACGACCTGGTGGCCTCGGGCGCGGTCGAGGCGCCGGTGGTGATCGGCCGGGACCACCTCGACGCCGGCTCGGTGGCCTCGCCGGAGCGCGAGACAGAGGGGATGCGCGACGGCACCGACGCGGTGGCCGACTGGCCCGTGCTCAACGCCCTGCTCAACACCGCCTCCGGTGCCACCTGGGTCTCCCTGCACCACGGCGGCGGGGTGGGCATCGGCAAGTCGATCCATGCCGGCGTGGTCGTCGTGGCGGAGGGCACGCCCTCGTCGTACGCCCGGGTGGCCCGGGTGCTCACCAACGACCCGGGGACCGGCGTGCTGCGACACGCCGACGCGGGCTACGAGATCGCCGAGCGGACCGCCCGCGAGGTCGGCATCCGGGTCCCGATGCTCGACGGCACCCACGCCCCCGCCTGGCAGCCTCCGGCCTGACCGGCGGCAGCCGATTCAGCCGGTCAGCCGGTCAGCCGGTGCGCCGGTCAGCCGGTGCGCCGGCGGGCGCGGTAGGCGGCGACGTGCAGCCGGTTGCCGCAGGTGCGGCTGTCGCAGTAGCGCTTGGACCGGTTGCGCGAGAGGTCGACCAGGACCCGCTCGCAGCCCGGGGCGGCGCAGGTCGCCAGCCGGGACCGCTCGCCCGCCGCCAGCACCAGGGCCAGCGCCATCCCGCAGTCGGCGGCGAGGTGCTCGGCCAGGCGGGCGTCCGGCGCGTAGTAGTGGATGTGCAGCGGCCAGTCGTCGTGGTCGGTGAGCCGCGGGGTGGTGCGGGCGTCGGCGACCAGGTCGTTGACGAGGCGGACGGCGTCGTCGAGGTCGGTGGCTGCGAAGACCGCGCGCAGCCGGGCCCGCAGCCGCAGCACGGCCGCCAGGTCGGAGGCCGCCAGCCGGCCGCTGTCGGAGATCTCCCGCCGGCGCACCAGCTCGCCCAGCGCGGCCAGGTCGGGGAGCGACTCCTCGCCCGCCAGGTCCGGGTCGGAGTTGACCAGGTCGACGACCGTCGCGAGGGCCCAGGCCGTGTCGTGGCCGACCTCCAACGCCCTCACCTCCCGCTGCTAGGGTTCCCGCTCGTCAGGAGCGTAACCGGTTCACGCTGCTGACGGTCACGAGACGGGCCCCGGGCGGGTCCCCGGCAGGGGGTGGGCGGGTGGCGCTGACCGACCGCCCCGTCCTGGCGGCCGCCGCCGGTGCCGCGTGCATCGCGACCTCGGCGACCCTGGTCCGGCTCGCCGACGTGGCGCCCGCCACGGCCGCGACCTTCCGCTGCCTGTACGCCCTGCCGGTCCTGGGCCTGCTGCTGCTGCGCGAGGACCGCCGCTACGGCACGCGGCCGCTTCGCGACCGGTGGCTGGCGGCCGCCTCCGGGGTGTTCTTCGCGGTCGACCTCGTCCTCTGGCACCACGCCATCGCGGCGGTCGGCGCCGGCATCGCCACCGTCCTCGGCAACCTCCAGGTCGTCGTCGTGGGGTTCCTCGCCTGGTGGCTGCTGCACGAGCGCCCCGGCCGGCGGCTCGTGCTGGCGGTGCCCGTCGTGCTCGTCGGTGTCGTGCTCATCTCCGGCGTCGTCGGCGCCGGGGCCTACGGCGAGGACCCCGCCATGGGCGTCGTGTTCGGCCTGGGCACCTCGCTGGCGTACGGCGTGTTCCTGCTCCTGCTTCGGCAGGGGTCGCACGACCTGCGCCGCTCGGCCGGGCCGTTGTTCGACGCCACCGCAGTCGCGGTCCCGGTCTGCATCCTGCTGGCCCCCGTCTCCGGTGGCATCGACCTGGCCCCGTCGTGGCCGGCGCACGGCTGGCTCGCCGCGCTGGCACTCACCTCGCAGGTCGTGGGCTGGCTGCTGATCGCGGTGTCGCTGCCGCGGGTGCCCGCTGCCCTGACCTCGGTGGTGCTGCTGCTGCAGCCGGTCGCGTCGGTCGCGCTGTCGGCCGTGGTCCTCGACGAGAGGCCCTCGCGGGTGCAGCTGCTGGGGTGTGCGATCGTGCTGGCCGGCGTCATCGCCGCCACTGCCGGACGCCGACCCCGGGCGCCCGACCCGCCCCGTACGGCACCGCCCGAGGAGGTCGCGTCGTGGACCTGACCGTGCGCCGCGCCGGCCGGCTGCTCACGATGTCCGGCGACCCGATCGCCGACGCCGCGGTGGTGGTCCGCGACGGCCGGGTCGCGTGGACCGGCCCCGACCGGGACCTGCCGGCCGGCGCCCCCGACCGCGAGCTGGACGCGGGAGGTGCCTGCGTCCTGCCGGGCTTCGTGGACGCGCACACCCACCTGCTGTTCGCGGGGGTCCGGCGCGAGGAGTTCGTCGCCCGGCTGGCCGGCACCTCCTACGACGGCGGGGGCATCCGCACCACGGTGGCGGCGACCGCGGCCGCCTCCGACCAGGAGCTGCTCGACCTCGCCGCGGCCCGCGCCGGGGCGGCGCTGGCGCACGGCACGACCACGATGGAGGTGAAGTCGGGCTACGGGCTCACCGTCGAGTCGGAGCTGCGCCTGCTGCGCCTCGCGCGGGAGCTCGCCGACCGGACGCCGGTCCGGCTGGAGGCGACCTACCTCGGGGCCCACGTGGTGCCCGCCGGCCGCGACCGGGGCGACTACGTCGAGGAGGTGGTCGCCACCCTGCCGGCGGCCGTCGCGGCCGGGGCCCGCTGGGCGGACGTGTTCTGCGACGAGGGGGTGTTCACCGTCGCCGAGGCGCGTCGCATCCTCACCGCTGCCCGCGACCACGGCCTGGGCCTGCGGCTGCACGCCGAGGAGATCGCCCGTACCGGCGCGGCCGGGCTGGCCGCCGAGCTCGGCTGCGCCAGCGCCGACCACCTCGAGCACGTCAGCGCCGAGGACGCCCGGGCGATGGCGGCCGCCGGGGTCGTCGGCGTCCTGCTCCCGACGGTGACCCTCTCCCTCCGGTCCGGCGCCTGGGGGCACCCCGGCGTCCTGCGGGAGGCCGGTGTCGAGCTGGCCCTGGCGACCGACTGCAACCCGGGCACGTCGTGGTGCGAGTCGATGCCGTACGCCGTCCAGCTGGCCTGCCTCGCGATGGGGCTGCCCGTCGCCGAGGCGTTCCGGGCGGCGACGCGAGGAGCCGCGCACTCGCTGCGGCGTGCCGACGTGGGGCACCTGGGCGTCGGGGCCCACGGTGACCTGGTGGTGCTCGACGCCGAGCACGAGGCCGACGTCGTCGCGCACCTCGGCGGCCGCCCGGTCACGGCCACCGTCGTCGGCGGCGACCCGGTCTGGCAGGCCGGGACCGCCGGCTGACCTGCTGCTCAGGAGGCGAGCAGGGCCTCGATCGCGCCGTCGACGTCGAGGTGGTCGCTCTCGTGCCCCTGCGGGCACATGGCGTACGTGCGGCCGAGGAAGTCGACCAGGGCGCGGGTGGGGGCCTGCAGCAGCGCCTCGCCGTCGGGCGAGGTCAGCCCGATGAAGACCACCTCGGCGCCGGCGCTCCACGACGGCCACACGCGGACGTCGCCGTCACCGCAGGGCCGGTGCACGCCCAGCGTGAGCAGCTCGCGGGCGAAGACCCAGGCGACCCCCTCGCCCTGACCGGTGCGGAAGGTGGCGTGGACGGCATAAGGGTCGTGCCGGTCATAGTGCAGGACCACCGGCAGCGAGACCGATCCGTCGCCCGGCGCGACCAGCTGGACCGTCATCTCCCGGGTCACCGTGCTGGGTTCCCAACCGTTCATGGTCTGCTCCTCACACGCGCCCCGGGGACGCCCTGACGTTCCCCGGTGCGACCGGGCCGAAAACCTGCCTGGCCCCGCGGGGTCCGACCTGCACCCGGACCAACGAGCGGCCGGATACGTTGTCACGGGTAGGACGCGAGGAGTCGGACGGAGGCGGACGGGTGACGGCGCAGGACCACCACGGGCCTGGTGGCGGCGGCCGTCGCGGCGCCGCGGAGGCCACCGGAGCACGGGACGCGCCCGAGATGCCCGATGCGCCCGAGGGGGCCGACAGGACGGAGGACGCGGAGGAGGACCGGACCATCCTCGACGCCGTCCGGGACCGCCTCGGGTTCCGGAAGTTCTTCGCCCGGCACGCCTGGCTGGACCTGACCTACCGGATCGTCGTCGGGGTCCTGGGCGTCGCGGTGATCGTGGTCGGCGGCGTGCTCATCCCACTGCCCGGACCGGGCTGGCTGATCGTGTTCGCCGGCCTGGCCATCCTGGCCACCGAGTTCGCCTGGGCCGAGCGGCTGCTCCAGTACGGCCGCCGCAGGCTGGCGCGCTGGACCGAGTGGGTCATGGCGCGCTCGCTGCTGGTGCGGGGCCTGATCGGGCTCGGGGGGCTGGTGTTCGCTGCGGCCGCCCTCGCCCTCTACCTTGAGGTCTTCGGGGTGCCGTTCCGGTGAGCGCGATCCGGTAGGGTCTCTCCCCGTCCCGGACCATTAGCTCAGTTGGTTAGAGCGCGCGCTTCACACGCGTGAGGTCACTGGTTCGAGTCCAGTATGGTCCACCACCGCCGGGCGACGGCTGCCGCAGACGCGGCGGTCCGGCCGTCCCGGCTCTCCGGCGGAGTGCGCGACGCGTTCGGTCGGCGGCCGGACACCGTCGTGGGCCGGGCCTACAGTGGCGGGCGACCCAGCCCGCACGCGTCCTCCGGGGGCCCACCCGCATGCTCGTCCCGCGCTCCACCCGTCGGCAGGTCGGCGCTCTCGCGCTCGCCGCATCCCTGGCGTTGCCCCTGGCGCTCGCCCCGGCCACCGGTGCCGCGGCTGCGGTCACCCTGACCCTCACCCAGCGTGCCGACGGGCTGGAGCAGCCGACCCAGGTCACCTCCGCCCGCGACGGCAGCCCGCGGCTGTTCGTCACCGAGAAGACCGGGGCGATCCGCGTCGTGCGGGACGGCCGGGTGCTGCGGCGGCCGTTCCTGGACCTCTCCGCGCGGATCAGCACCGCCGGCGAGGGGGGCCTGCTCAGCGTCGCGTTCCACCCCGACTACGCGCGCCGGCCCTTCCTGTGGGTGGCCTACACGAGCAAGCGCGGAGACCTGCGGGTCGCCCGGTTCCGGGCCCGCAGCGCGCGGGCCGACCGGGCCCGCCCGGCGACGTACAAGCCGGTCCTGACCGTCGACCACCCGACCGGGTCCACGAACCACTTCGCCGGTCAGCTCGCCTTCGGCCTCGGCGGGTACCTGTTCGTGTCGACCGGCGACGGCGGCGGCGTGGGCGACCCCGACGCCCATGCGCAGGACCTACGTGTCCTGCAGGGCAAGATCCTCCGGCTCAAGGTGCTGCGTGCCCGCAAGGCGTGCGGCCGCCTCGCCTGTGTGCCCGCCAGCAACCCCTACGCAGGTGCCGTCCCCGGCCGCGGGGCGATCTGGGCGAGCGGCCTGCGCAACGCCTGGCGGTTCTCGGTCGACCCGGGGACCGGTGACCTCTGGGTCGCCGACGTCGGGCAGGACCGGCTCGAGGAGATCGACCGGATCCCGTTCGGCGGCGGTGGCGCCAACCTCGGCTGGTCCTGCCTCGAAGGCACCACGACCTATGACGACACCCGCTGCTCCGAGGCCGAGACCTACCTCGAGCCCGAGTGGACCTACGGCCGCGACTACGGCGGATCGGTCGTCGGGGGGTTCGTCTACCGCGGCTCCGACCACGACGACGTCCTCGGCGGCAAGTACGTCGGAGGCGACTTCGTGTCCGGCCGGATCTTCGTGGCCGGCTCGACGGGCCTGGTGACCGCCGGGACGCTGGAGGGGATCACCAGCTTCGGCGAGGACGACGGCCGTGAGCTGTGGGCCGTCTCGCTGGGCGGTGGTCTCTACCAGCTGTCCGCGTCGTGACCGCGTCGCTGCCGGTGGGCCGGGTCGCCCAGCTCTGGGTCTTCCCGGTGAAGTCCATGTCCGGCGCCGTCCTCGACTCGGCGGACGTCGTCCGCGGGGGGCTGGCCGGCGACCGGGCCTGGGCCGTGGTGTCCGACGACGGCGAGCCGGTCACCGCCGCCCAGGAGCCGCGGCTGCGGGAGGTCGCCACCCGGCTCGTCGGGGGTGAGCTGCGCCTCGACGTCCCCGGCGCGCCGGCCGGCCTGACCGCCGGTGCCGCCGCCGAGGCACTGTCCGGCTGGCTGGGCCGGCCGCTGCGCCTCGCACACCGGGAGGGCACGGGGTTCGTCGACGTGGCCCCGGTCCACGTGGTGTCCCGGACCTCGATGCGGCACGCCGCGCAGCACTCGCAGACCTGCGACGCGTGCGACATCGCCGCCCCGCGGGCCAACCTCGTCCTCGAGCTGGACGGCGAGGGCACCGAGCGCGACTGGCTCGGCCGGGACGTCCGGGTCGGCGATGCCGCCGTCGGGGCCGTGCTGCGGATGACCGAGCGGCCGGACCACTGCCTCGGCGCGTATGCCGAGGTCTCCCGCCCGGGTCCGGTCGCCGTCGGGGACGCGGTCACCCTCGTCTGACCCCGGCCAAACGCGGAGGTGGTCGCCGCAGGGCGCTCGGTACGATCGCCGGGCCCGTACGACACCGCCACGAAAGGACCCTCCCGTGCCCGACCTCCGCGTCCACGTCGCAGGCAGCGAGCGTGAGGTCGCCGCCGGGACGACGGCCGCAGAGCTGTTCGAGGGGGACCGGGCCGTGATCGCGGCCAGGGTCGGCGGCGAGCTGCGGGACCTGGCGCACGAGCTCGAGGACGGCGACGACGTCGAGCCGGTCGCGATCGACTCGGCCGACGGGCGGTCGATCCTGCGCCACTCCACCGCCCACGTCCTGGCGCAGGCCGTCCAGGACCTGCACCCCGAGGCGCGGCTGGGCATCGGCCCCCCCGTCGAGAACGGCTTCTACTACGACTTCGACGTGGCGACCCCCTTCACCCCGGACGACCTGGTCGTCATCGAGAAGAAGATGCAGCAGATCGTCAAGGAGGGGCAGGGCTTCGTCCGGCGCCCGGTGTCCGACGACGACGCCCGTGCCGAGCTGGCCGACGAGCCGTACAAGCTGGAGCTGATCGGGCTCAAGGGCGGCGCCGCGGCCGGGGCCGCCGACGGCGCCGACGCCGAGGTGGGGGGCAGCGAGCTCACCATCTACGACAACGTGCGCAAGGACGGCTCGCCGGCGTGGAAGGACCTGTGCCGGGGGCCGCACCTGCCCAGCACCCGGCACATCCCCGCCTTCAAGCTCACCCGGACCGCTGCCGCGTACTGGCGGGGGAGCGAGAAGAACCCGCAGCTGCAGCGCATCTACGGCACCGCCTGGGAGACCCGGGACGCGCTCAAGGACTACCAGCACCGGCTCGCGGAGGCCGAGAAGCGCGACCACCGCAAGCTGGGCGCCGAGCTCGACCTGTTCTCCTTCCCGGACGAGCTCGGCTCCGGGCTGGCCGTCTTCCACCCCAGGGGTGGCGTGATCCGCCGCGTGATGGAGGACTACGTCCGGCAGCGCCACGAGGAGGAGGGGTTCCAGTTCGTCGCGACCCCTCACATCACCAAGCAGGGGCTGTTCGAGACCTCGGGCCACCTTCCCTACTACGCGGAGGGCATGTTCCCCCCGATGGAGATGGAGGGCGCGAGCTACTACCTCAAGGCCATGAACTGCCCGATGCACAACCTGATCTTCCGCTCGCGCGGCCGGTCCTACCGCGAGCTGCCGCTGCGGCTCTTCGAGCTCGGCGGGGTCTACCGCAACGAGAAGTCCGGCGTCGTGCACGGACTCACCCGGGTGCGCGGGCTGACCATGGACGACTCGCACTCCTACGTCACCGCCGAGCAGGCGCCCGCGGAGATCAAGCACCTGCTCGACTTCTGTCTCAGCCTGTTCCGCGACTTCGGCCTCGACGACTTCTACCTCGAGCTGTCCACCCGCGACGACTCCAAGCCGGACAAGTTCGTCGGCTCCGACGAGGAGTGGGCCTCGGCCACCCAGGTGCTGGCCGACGTCGCCGCCGCCTCCGGCCTCGACCTGGTGCCGGACCCGGGGGGCGCCGCCTACTACGGCCCCAAGATCTCGGTGCAGGCCCGCGACGCCATCGGCCGGACCTGGCAGATGTCGACGATCCAGTACGACTTCAACCAGCCGCGGGGCTTCGAGCTGGAGTACCAGGCGAGCGACGGGTCGCGGCAGCGGCCGGTGATGATCCACTCGGCGAAGTTCGGGTCGATCGAGCGCTTCCTCGGGGTCCTGGTCGAGCACTACGCCGGGGCGTTCCCGCCCTGGCTGGCCCCGGTGCAGGTCGTCGGCATCCCGATCACCGACGAGCACGTGCCCTACCTGGACCGGGTGGCCTCCCGGCTGCGGGCGCGGGGGATCCGGGTCGAGGTCGACACCTCCGACGACCGGATGCAGAAGAAGATCCGCACCGCGCAGAAGCAGAAGGTGCCCTTCATGCTCATCGCCGGCGACGACGACGTGGCGAAGGACGCCGTGTCCTTCCGCTACCGCAGTGGCGAGCAGAACAACGGCGTACCGGTCGACGAGGCGGTCGAGGAGATCGCGCGGGCCGTCGCCGACCGGGTCCAGGTGTGAGCGACAGCGCGCCGTACGTCCCGCCGGAGGTCGTCGCCCAGCAGGGCGTGGGGGAGCCGGACCGGCTGCAGCGGCTGTGGGCGCCGCACCGGCTGGCCTACGTCACCGGCGAGGACGGCACCGGCCGCGGCGACGACGGCGGCTGCCCGTTCTGCCGGATCCCCTCGCTGGACGACCGCACCGGGCTGGTCCTGGCCCGGGGAGCGACGGTCTACGCCGTGCTCAACCTGCACCCCTACAACCCGGGCCACCTGATGGTCGTGCCCTACCGGCACGTCGCCGGTCTGGAGGACCTGACCGGTGAGGAGTCCGGCGAGCTGATGACCGTGACCCGGCAGGCCGTCCAGGCGGTCCGGGCCGCGGCGTCCCCGCACGGGTTCAACGTCGGGCTCAACCTCGGCGGGGTGGCGGGCGGGTCGCTGGCCGACCACCTGCACCAGCACGTCGTGCCCCGCTGGGGCGGCGACGCGAACTTCCTGACGGTCCTCGCCGGCACCAAGGTGATCCCGCAGCTGCTGGCCGAGACGCGCGAGCTCGTCGCCGCCGCCTGGCCGGCGTCCTAGCGACGGGTCGGCGCGGGGGTGAGGGTCAGGTGAGCCGGTAGAAGCGGAAGAACGCGAAGTCCTCGATGGGGAGCACCTCGACGTCGGCGAACCCCGCCTGCTGCGCGTAGCCGCGCAGCGTGCCCTCGCGCATCACGGTGCCGGTGCCTGCCGATGGCTGGGTGGACATGCCGTCCGGCAGGCAGACCAGCAGCGAGAACCCGTACATGAGCCGCTCGAGGTCGTCACCCGGCGCGGAGAACTCCGGCGCCACGGCCTCGTCCATGACCACGGTGACGCCGTCCGCCGCCGTGGCCCGCCGCGCCGTGGCGAGGAACTCGACCGGCGCCGCCAGGTCGTGGACGCACTCGAACGCGAAGACGGCGTCGTAGCCCTCCCCGACGTCGCTGCCGGACACGTCGACGTGGTGGAACGTGGCCTGCCCGGCCAACCCGGCCGCTGCCGCGTTCGCGGTCGCGAGGGCGACGGAGGGGGCGTCGACGTCGTAGCCGTCGACGGTGGCCGTCGGGTACGCCCGGGCCAGGGCGATGCTCGACCACCCGCCGCCGCAGCCGAGGTCGGCGATCCGGGCACCCGGCCGGCCGAGTACCTCGTGCACCTGCGGGACGCCGGCGAGCGCCGAGCCGAGCTGCTGCTCGAACCACGGCCGGTTCATCTCGGCCTGCGACTCCCGGGCGTCCTGGCCGAGGTCGTCCCAGCTGACCCCGCCGCCCGTGCGGTAGGCCGTGAGCAGGTCGGGCAGCTTGGCGGCCGACGCTGCCAGCATCCGGGCCAGCGGCGCCAGGAAGTTCAGGCTGGTGTGGTCCAGCAGCACCTCCCGGGTCGCCGCCGGCAGGGTGAACCGTCGCGACTCCCCGTCGCCACGGGTGGTGAGGAAGCCGGTGACCGCCTGCTGCTCCAGCCACTCGCGGGCGTACCGCGGGTGCACGCCGCTGTGCGTCGCCACCTCGGCGACGGTCGGCTCGCCCAGCTCGTCCAGCGCCCGGTAGAGCCCCAGCCGGTCACCGAGGTGCACGCTGAGCAGGTCCAGGGCTCCGAGGCCGGCGGTGAACAGCCGACCGGCAAGGTCCTCGGCGGTCGGGACGAGCTCGGCCTCGGGGACGGCGGACTGGGCGGGGACGCTGGTCATGGCGCGCTCCCTGGTCGTAGTGGTGACGGGGCCTCAGAGTGCTCTGCCCGCGAGAGCCTGAGAAGGGGTCAGCCCTCGGCGTTCTCCGCCTGCAGCTTGGCGGCCAGCTGCGTCGGCATCGGCTCGTGGCGCACGTAGGTGCGCGAGAAGGTGCCGGTGCCGTGCGACAGCGACCGCAGGTCGACCGCGTACCGGGTGATCTCCACCTGGGGGATGTCGGCCCTGACCAGGGACCGGCCGCTGCCCACCGACTCGGTCCCGGTGACCCGGCCGCGGCGGGTGGACAGGTCGCTCATGACCGCGCCCACGTACTCGTCGGAGACCAGGACGGCCACCTCGTCGACCGGTTCGAGCATGTGCACCGTGGTGGCCTTGGCCGCCTCCTTCAGGGCCAGCGCGCCGGCCGTCTGGAACGCCATGTCCGAGGAGTCGACCGAGTGTGACTTGCCGTCGGTCAGCGTCACCCGGATGTCGACCACCGGGTAGCCGGCCGCGACACCGCGCTCCATCTGTGCCCGCACGCCCTTCTCGACGGACGGGATGAACTGCCTCGGCACCGCCCCGCCGACCACCTTGTCCACGAACTCGAAGCCCTGCCCGGCCGGCAGCGGCTCGACCTCGATGTCGCAGACGGCGTACTGCCCGTGGCCACCGGACTGCTTGACGTGCCTGCCGTGCCCGCTCGCCTTGCCGGCGAAGGTCTCGCGCAGCTGGACGCGCAGCGGCACCGACTCGACGTCGACGCCGTAGCGGTTCCGCAGCCTGTCGAGCAGGACGTCGAGGTGGGCCTCGCCCATGCACCACAGCACGACCTGATGCGTCTCGGGGTTGAGCTCGAGCCGCAGGGTGGGGTCCTCGGCCACGAGGCGTCCGAGGCCTTGGGAGAGCTTGTCCTCGTCGGCCTTCGACCTCGGGACGACCGCGACCGGGAGCAGCGGGTCGGGCATCAGCCACGGCTGCATGAGCAGCGGCTCCTCCTTGGCCGAGAGCGTGTCACCGGTCTCGGCGCGGCCGAGCTTGGCCACCGCGCAGATGTCCCCGGCGATCGCCCGGCCGAGGCTGCGCTGGGTCTTGCCCAGCGGGGAGGTGAGGGCACCGACCTTCTCGTCGACGTCGTGGTCCTCGTGGCCGCGTTCGCCGAGGAAGTGGCCGGACACGTGCAGCACCGCGTCCGGTCGCAGGGTGCCGGAGAAGACCCGGACGAGCGACACCCGCCCCACGTAGGGGTCTGTGGTGGTCTTGACCACCTCGGCCACGAGGGGGCCGTCGGGGTCGCAGGTCAGCGGTCCCCGCGGGTCGCCCTCGGGAGTGGTCACGGGCGGCACCTCGTGCTCGAGCGGCGAGGGGAACGCCTGGGTGACCACCTCCAGCAGCTCGGCTGTGCCCAGACCGGTCGGCGCGGCGGTGGCCAGCACGGGGTAGAACGAGCCGCGCGCCACCGCGGTCTCGAGGTCGTCGACCAGGATCTTGAGGTCGATGTCCTCCCCGCCGAGGTACCGGTCCATCAGGCTCTCGTCCTCGGACTCCGCGATGATCCCTTCGATCAGCCGGTTGCGGGCGTCGTCGATGAGCGGGAGGTGCTCGGCGTCCGGCTCGCGCTCGGTGCGGGTGCCGGAGGAGTAGTCGAACACCTTCCGCGACAGCAGCCCGATCACCCCCGCGGGGCTGCCGTCGTCGGCCGCCATCGGCAGGTACAGCGGCATCACGCCGTCACCGAAGACGCGCTGGCAGATCGCGACCGCCTCGTCGAAGTCGGCGCGGTCCTTGTCGAGCTTGGTGACGACCACGGCGCGCGGCATGCCGACCGCGGCGCACTCCTCCCACAGCATCCGGGTGCCGCCGTCGACCCCGTCGACCGCCGAGACGACGAACAGCGCGGCGTCCGCGGCACGCAGCCCGGCCCGCAGGTCCCCGACGAAGTCCGCGTAGCCGGGGGTGTCGAGCAGGTTGACCTTCACGCCGGCATGCACCAACGGTGCGAGGGCGAGGGAGATGGAGCGCTGCTGGCGGTGCTCGGCCTCGTCGAAGTCGGTGACGGTGGTGCCGTCCTCGACCCGTCCGGCCCGGGTGACGGTCCCCGTCGCAGCGAGCAGGGCCTCGACGAGCGTGGTCTTGCCTGCTCCGGAGTGGCCGACCAGCACGACGTTGCGCACGGACCCGGGCTGGTCGGCCTCCGGTGCACCGCCGGCGGCTCCGGCACCACTGCTCGTCTGGACCATGGGGACCGCCTCCTCGCGCGCCGGTCGGCGCCCTCGCTCGTCTCGTGGTCCGAGCCTTCACCCGCGGGACCGTCCGGCACAAGGGCCCCAAGCGGGCGAGACCGGGACACACCGCGGAACGCGGCCGTCGCGAACCCTTGACGGCGCCGGACGCGTGGCTACGTTGTCAGTGGCACGGGGTCCCGGACCGGAGGTCATCGATGCCCAAGTTCCTCATCTCCGCGAACTACACCCACGAGGGCATGCGGGGCGTGCGCGAGAAGGGCGCCAAGTCCCGGCTGGACGCCGTGAGCGAAGCGATCAAGGGCCTCGGGGGCTCCCTCGAGTCGTTCTACTTCGCCTTCGGTGACACCGACGTGTTCCTCATCGCCGACGTCCCGGACGACGAGACCGCGGCAGCGATCGCCCTCACGGTGAGCGCGAGCGGTGCGGTCACCATGAGCACCACCAAGCTGCTGAGCGTCGAGCAGGTCGACGACGCGCTCAGCCGTAGCGTCGACTACCGGCCGCCGGGAGCCTGACGGGGCCGGGCCACCAGGGCGGAGCGGCGGTCCTCGCTACCATCCAGGCGTCGTGACAGACCGCCGACCCCGATCGGGGAGACCGTGCTCAACCGCTTCGCCCGCGCGCTGTTCACGCGCATCCTCACGCCGATCGCGGCCTTCCTGGTGCGGCGGGGGGTCAGCCCCGACGCGGTGACCCTGGTGGGCACGCTCGGGGTCGTGGTCGGCGCGCTGGGCTGGTACCCGCGGCACGAGTTCTTCTGGGGCACGATCGTCATCACCTGCTTCGTGTTCTCCGACCTGATCGACGGCACCATGGCGCGGATGACCGAGCGCTCGAGCCGCTGGGGCGCCTGGCTGGACTCGACCCTGGACCGGGTCGGGGACGCGGCGGTGTTCGGCGGCATCGCCCTCTGGTACGCCGGCGAGGGCGACGACCTGCTCCTCGTCGCACTCTGCCTGTACTGCCTCTCGACCGGCGCCGTCGTCTCGTACGCGCGGGCCCGCGCCGAGGGGCTCGGGATGACCGCGGACGTGGGGGTCACCGAGCGCGCCGACCGGCTCGTGATCATTCTCGTCTGCACCGGCCTCGACGGCCTCGGGCTGCCCTACGTCCAGGCGGCCGCCCTCTGGGTGCTCGCGGTGGGCAGCACCGTCACCATCGGCCAGCGGGCCCTGGCGGTACGCCGGCAGGCGTTCGCCGAGACGCCCTGACGTGCGCGACCAGCTGACCTACCGGCTCTACGCCGGCGCGTGGGCCGTGGTCCGCAGGCTGCCGGAGGCGATGGCGTACCCGCTGTTCGGGCTGGTGGCCGACCTCGCGTGGCTGCGCCGCGGACCGTCCGTGCGCCGGCTCGAGGCCAACCTGCGCCGCGCGTGCCCCGGCCTCGACGACGACGGGCTGCGGCGGCTCAGCCGGGCCGGGATGCGGTCCTACCTGGCGTACTGGTGCGATGCCTTCCGGCTGCCGGACTGGGACCGCGAGCGGGTGGTCTCCACGGTGCGCGTCGAGGGTGAGCAGCACCTGCGCGCGAGCACCGGTCCGGGCGGTCGCGGGCTGGTCGCGGCCCTCATGCACATGGGCAACTGGGACCACGCGGGCGCCTGGGCGACGCTCACCGGCGTCCCCGTCGTCACGGTCGCCGAGCGGCTGCGGCCGGAGCGCCTCTACGAGCGGTTCCTCGGCTACCGGGAGGCGCTCGGCATGGAGATCCTTCCCCTGACCGGTGGCGAGCGGGACCTGCTCGACACCCTGGCCGCGCGGCTGCGGGCCGGCCGCCTGGTCCCGCTGCTGGCCGACCGCGACCTGCGGGCCTCGGGGGTCGAGGTCCGGCTGCTGGGGGAGCCGACCCGGATGCCGCCGGGGCCGGCGATGCTCGCCCTGCGCACCGGAGCGGCCCTGCACCCGGTGAGCATCTGGCACGAGGACGCCGGGGCGGCCCGGCCGAGGCTGGTCATCCGGTTCCACGACGAGGTGCCGCAGGCGGATGCCGGGACGACCCGCGAGCGGGTCGTCGCGATGACCCAGCAGGTCGCCGACGTGTTCGGTGCCGCGATCCGCGAGCACCCCGAGGACTGGCACATGCTCCAGCACCTGTGGCTGGCCGACCGGCCCCCTGTGGTCCTGGCGGACCGGGCGCGCCACGGCGCCGGCAGGCAGTCGTGACCTCCGGGAGCGCGCGGTGAGGGTCGGCATCGTCTGCCCGTACTCCTGGGACGTGCCGGGGGGCGTGCAGTTCCACGTGCGCGACCTGGCGGAGGTGCTCCTGTCGCGTGGGCACGAGGTGTCGGTGCTCGCGCCCGCCGACGACGACACCCCGCTGCCGCCCTACGTCGTGCCGGCCGGTCGGGCGGTGCCGGTGCCGTACAACGGGTCGGTCGCCCGGGTGAACTTCGGGCCGCTGTCCGCGGCGCGGGTCCGGCGCTGGCTGCGGGAGGGGAGCTTCGACGTCCTGCACATCCACGAGCCGGCCACGCCGTCGCTCGGGCTGCTGGCCTGCTGGGCGGCCACCGGGGCGATCGTCGCGACCTTCCACACCTCGAACCTCAGGTCGCGCGCGATGAGCGCCGCGTACCCGATCCTCGAGCCCGCTCTGGAGAAGATCGGTGCGCGGATCGCCGTGTCCGAGGACGCCCGGCGCACCCTGGTGGAGCACGTGGGGGGCGATGCCGTGCTCGTCCCGAACGGGGTGTTCGTCGACCGGTTCGCGCAGGCGCTGCCGGACGACGCCTGGCGGGGAGAGGGCGGCACGGTGGGGTTCATCGGCCGTCTCGACGAGCCGCGCAAGGGCCTGCCCACGCTGCTGCGTGCCCTGGAGCGGGTCGTGGCGGAGCGGCCCGGGGTGCGGCTGCTGGTCGCCGGACGCGGCGACGAGGAGGAAGCGGTCGAGGACGCCTCCCCGGAGGTGCGCGCCGCCGTCACCTTCCTGGGCGTCGTGAGCGAGGCGGACAAGGCGCGCCTGCTGCGGACCGTCGACGTCTACGTGGCCCCGAACCTCGGCGGCGAGAGCTTCGGGGTCATCCTCGTCGAGGCCATGTCGGCGGGGGCGCCGGTGCTGGCGTCCGACCTCGACGCGTTCCGCCGGGTGCTCGACGACGGGCGGGTGGGGGTGACGTTCCCCACCGGCGACACCGACGCCCTGGCCACGTCGCTGCTGGGGCTGCTCGCCCGGCCGGAGCGGCGCGCCGAGCTCTCGCAGGCCGCCTCGACCTGGGTCCGCCGCTACGACTGGTCCACCGTCGCCGACGAGCTGGTGGCGGTCTACGAGACCGTCGCGGCGGGCGCGGGGACGGTCGGCGAGGACGTGTCGAGGCCGTGGCGCGACCGCTTGCGCCGGGCCACCGCCGACCTCCCGGGCGGTGTCGGCGGCGCCACCGGCTAGGTCGGCCGGTCCGGCCCTGCCGCCCCGCGGCACTAGCGTGGACCGGTGCCCGGGCTGAGCTGGACCGTCGCGGCCGCCGCGGGGGCCGTCCTCGTGGTGGTCTGGTACGTCACCTTCAGCGCGACCCGGCTGGACCGGCTGCACGCGCGGCTCGAGGGTGCGCGCAGCGCGCTGGACGCCCAGCTGGTGCGCCGGGCGTCGGTCGCACTGCAGATCGCGGTCTCCGGCCGGCTCGACCCGGCGAGCGGGCTGCTGCTCGCCGACGCCGCGCACGAGGCCCGTGAGGTCGCCGAGGCGGACCGCGAGCAGGCCGAGAGCGACCTGACCCGGGCCCTGCAGGCGGCGTTCGCCGACTCCGGCGTCCTCGAGGGGTTCGACGGCGACGCCGCGGGGCGGGAGCTGCTGCACGAGCTGTCGGCGGCCTGCCTGCGGGTCCAGCTGGCGCGGCGGTTCCTCAACGAGGTGGTGCGGGCGGCCCGGGTGGTCCGCCGCAAGAAGGCGGTCCGCTACCTCCGGCTGGCGGGGCACGCGCCGTGGCCCGCCACGGTCGAGTTCGACGACACCCCGCCCGAGATCCTGGCCGGCCGCCTCCCCCCCTCATGAGTGGCGCGAGATGGCGGCGCCAGGGCCCGGCGGACAGCCAGGTCGCGCCACTCGACGGGCGGGGGTGAGCCCGCAGGGGCGCCGGGACCACGTACGGTCGTACCCCGTGACCACAGCACCTCGCACCGGCCGCCGGCGGCTCCCCTTCGCCGTGGGCACCGCCGTCCTCGCGGCCTCGCTCGTCCTGTCCGCCTGCTCGTCCGGCGACGACCGGAAAGAGACCGGCCAGGCCGCCGCGCCCACCCCGTCGCCCAGCGCGACGACGTCCTCCCCGCCGCCTGCGCCGCCGGAGCCCAGCCGCCTCTCGGGCCGGATGGGCCGCGCGGACGGCCCGGTGTACGCGGTCAAGGTCGACAACACCGCCAAGGCGTTCCCGCAGGTCGGGCTGTCCAAGGCCGACGTGGTCTACGTCGAGCAGGTCGAGGGCGGCGTGACCCGGCTGGCGGCGCTCTACTCCAGCCAGTACCCCGAGCTCGTCGGGCCGGTGCGCAGCGGGCGGATCACCGACATCGAGCTGCTGCGCCAGTACGGCACCGTCGGGCTGTTCTACTCGGGCTCGCAGAACAAGCTCGCCGACAACCTCCGCCGGGCCGACCTCAAGCTGGTGTCCTTCGACGACAACCGCACCGGCTACACCCGCGCCCGCTCCCGCCCGATGCCCTACGACGTCATCGGCACCTTCGACCGGCTGCGGCGCCGGGCCGGCAAGGTCGACGGCCCGCCGGAGATGGGCTACACCTTCGGGCCCCCGCCGGCCGGCGGGAAGGCGGTCAAGGACGTGACGGTGAGCTTCCCGGCCGCCCGGGTCGGCGCGCGGTGGTCGGCGAAGCAGGAGCGCTGGCTGCTCTCCATGGACGGCCGACCGTCCCGGGCCGCCGAAGGGGGCCGGCTGGGCGCGACGACGTTCATCGCCCAGCACGTGACCGTCAAGCCGTCGGCGTACCACGACGTCAACGGAGCGAACACCCCGCAGACGCTCACCGTCGGCAAGGGCCGCGCGCTGATCTTCCGGGACGGCCAGGTGTTCCGCGGCCGGTGGTCGCGGGCCAAGGCCTCGCAGGTGACGTCGTACACCATCGGCGGCCAGCCGGCGTCGTTCGCGCCCGGCCAGGTGTGGGTGGCCCTGATCGGCCGGGACCGGCCGGTCACCGCACGCTGAGGCCCGGCCCGGGCCGGGCCTACGATGGGGGCAGCACACCCCGTCGTCTCCCGTGAGGTCCTCCGTGTCCAGCCCCGTCCCGCCCACCACCCCCGAGTCGGGCACCACCCCGGTCACCGGCAGCGCGCGCGTCAAGCGCGGCATGGCCGAGATGCTCAAGGGCGGCGTGATCATGGACGTCGTCACCGCCGAGCAGGCCAAGATCGCCGAGGACGCCGGCGCCGTGGCCGTCATGGCGCTCGAGCGGGTGCCCGCCGACATCCGGGCGCAGGGCGGCGTCTCGCGGATGAGCGACCCAGACATGATCGACGGCATCATCGAGGCCGTCTCGATCCCGGTCATGGCCAAGGCCCGCATCGGGCACTTCGTCGAGGCCCAGGTGCTGCAGTCGCTCGGTGTCGACTACGTCGACGAGTCCGAGGTGCTCACCCCGGCCGACTACGCCCACCACATCGACAAGTGGCAGTTCACCGTGCCGTTCGTCTGCGGCGCCACCAACCTCGGCGAGGCGCTGCGGCGGATCACCGAGGGTGCGGCGATGATCCGCTCCAAGGGCGAGGCCGGCACCGGCGACGTCTCGAACGCCACCACCCACATGCGCCAGATCGGTGGCGAGATCCGCCGGCTGACCTCGCTCTCGGAGGACGAGCTCTACGTCGCCGCCAAGGAGCTGCAGGCGCCGTACGACCTGGTGCTCGAGGTGGCCCGCGCGGGCAAGCTGCCCGTCGTGCTGTTCACCGCCGGCGGCATCGCGACCCCCGCGGACGCCGCGATGATGATGCAGCTCGGCGCCGAGGGTGTCTTCGTCGGCTCCGGCATCTTCAAGTCCGGCAACCCCGCCCAGCGGGCCGAGGCGATCGTCAAGGCGACCACGTTCTTCGACGACCCGGACATGCTCGCCAAGGTCTCCCGCGGCCTCGGCGAGGCCATGGTCGGCCTCAACGTCGAGGAGATCCCGGCGCCGCACCGCCTCGCCGACCGCGGCTGGTAGCTGCCCCTCCACCCCGAGCGCTCGTTTGCGACATCGCTCACGCGACACGCCGGCGGGCCGTCGGCGAGTCGGGGAGCCGGTCGCAAACGATCTCCGTGGGGGGCTCCTAGGGTGTGCTGTCGTGACGGTCTCCCCGACGATCGGCGTGCTCGCGCTGCAGGGTGACGTCCGGGAGCACCTGGTGGCCCTCGACCGCGCCGGGGCGACCGGCCGGCCGGTGCGCCGGGTCGAGGAGCTCGACGGGCTCGGCGGCATCGTGCTGCCGGGCGGCGAGTCGACCACGATCGACAAGCTGCTGCGGGGCTTCGGGCTGCGCGACCCGCTGCGCGAGCGGCTGCGGGACGGGCTGCCGGCGTACGGCTCGTGCGCCGGGATGATCCTGCTCGCCGACCGGGTGCTCGACGGCCGCCCCGACCAGGAGACCCTCGGCGGCATCGACATGACGGTCCGCCGCAACGCGTTCGGCCGTCAGGTGGCCAGCTTCGAGGGCGACGTCCGGATGGCCGGGGTCGACGGCGGCCCGGTGCACGGGGTGTTCATCCGCGCGCCGTGGGTCGAGGACGTCGGCCCCGGCGTCGAGGTGCTCGCCCGCGTGGAGGACGGGCCCGCCGACGGTAGGATCGTCGCCGTTCGCCAGGGCTCGCTGCTGGCCACGTCGTTCCATCCCGAGATGACGGGCGACGGACGGGTCCACGAGCTGTTCGTCCGGATCGTGAGGGACCACACATGAGCGGCCACTCCAAGTGGGCCACCACCAAGCACAAGAAGGCCGTCATCGACGCCCGGCGGGGCAAGACGTTCGCCAAGCTGATCAAGAACATCGAGGTCGCGGCGCGCACCGGCGGCGGTGACGTCAACGGCAACCCGACGCTCTACGACGCCATCCAGAAGGCGAAGAAGACCTCGGTCCCCAACGACAACATCGACCGCGCGGTCAAGCGCGGCTCCGGGGCCGAGGCCGGCGGAGCCGACTACCAGACGATCATGTACGAGGGGTACGGCCCCAGCGGCGTGGCGGTCCTCATCGAGTGCCTCACCGACAACCGCAACCGGGCCGCCGCCGAGGTCCGCACCGCGATGACCCGCAACGGCGGCTCGATGGCCGACCCCGGCTCGGTGTCCTACCTGTTCAACCGCAAGGGCGTCGTCATCGTGCCGAAGTCCGACGGGCTGACCGAGGACGACGTGCTGGCCGCCGTGCTCGACGCCGGCGCCGAGGAGGTCAACGACCTCGACGAGGCGTTCGAGGTCGTCTCCGAGGCCACCGACCTGGTCGCGGTCCGGACCGCCCTGGTCGACGCCGGCATCGACTACGACTCGGCCGACGCGTCCTTCCTGCCGTCGGTCAGCGTCGCGCTCGACGAGGACGGCGCCAAGAAGGTGTTCCGGCTGATCGAGGCGCTCGAGGACTCCGACGACGTGCAGAACGTCTTCGCGAACTTCGACGTCAGCGACGAGGTCATGGCGGCCGTGGGCTAGGACCGCGTCGCTACGCCGCCCGGCCGAGGTCGAGCACGGCTCGGCGGACGTCGGCGGGGGCCACGCCCAGCCGGGCCACGACGCGTGCGGCCTGCCCGTCAGCCCCCAGCGCACCGAGGACGACGTGGGCGACCCGGATCTCCCGCTGCCCCAGCCCGAGTGCCTCTCGGAGCGAGAGCTCGAGCGCCTTCCTGGCCCGCGGCGTGAACGGGACGTGGCCACCACGCGTGGCCCGCCCCGCCGGCCACCCCGGCGGACCCGCCGCGGCGCCGCGGGGTCCAGCGCGCCCGCTCCGAAGCGCTCCTCCGCCCGTCGGCGGACGGCGTCCAGGTCGATCCCGAGGTCCCGCAGCGCGTCGGCGTCGCCGACCCCGGCACCGGACTGGGCCAGGACGGCGGCGCGCACCCGGTCCGCGTCGAGACCGAGCCGGTCGAGTGCCTGGGCCACCTCGCCGGCCCGGTCGCTGAGCGCGGCGAGCAGCAGGTGCTCGGTCCCGATCCAGCCGTGCCCGAGCGAGCGCGCCTCGGTCTGGGCCCGGACCACCACGCTGCGGGCGTCCTGGGTGAACCGCTCGAACATGCTCAGCCCTCCCGACGGCCGGCGCGTCCGGCGCGCGTGGCGTGCTTCTTGTGGACCGCCTGCTTGCTCACGCCGAGCAGGGCGCCGATCGCGTCCCACGACCAGCCCTGGTCCCGGGCGTTGGCCACCTGGAGCCCCTCGAGCCGGTCGGCCAGCCGGCGCAGCGCGGCGACTGCCCGCAGCCCGACCGCCGGGTCCTGGCTGGTCGCCAGCTCCGCGACGTCTGCGCCTGCGCTGGTCATGCTGTCAACATACGTTGACGGCGCGCCGTAGGTCAACCCATGTTGACGACCGGCTCGTCCGCCCGCCCCCCGCCGGCCCGCCGGCTGCCCCCGCAGGTGATGCTCGTGCACCAACCCGGCGCGTCGCCGGGGCCGGCGACCACCCGGCGCGGGTAGCCTCGCACCCGAACACCTGTTCGGACGACGGAGGCGATGGCCGGTGCGTGTGCTCGGGGTCGACCCCGGCCTGACCCGCTGCGGTCTCGGCGTGGTCGACGGTACGCCCGGCCGCCCGCTGGCCCTGGTGGCGGTCGGCGTGGTGCGGACGCCGCCGACCGACGACCTCGGAGCCCGCCTGCTGGCGATCGAGCGCGAGGTCGAGCGGTGGCTGCGGGAGCACCGGCCGGACGCCGTGGCGGTCGAGCGGGTCTTCAGCCAGCACAACGTGCGCACCGTGATGGGCACCGCGCAGGCGAGCGCCGTCGCGATCGTGGCAGCGGCGCGGGCCGGCGTGCCGGTCGCCCTGCACACCCCGAGCGAGATGAAGGCCGCGGTGACCGGGAGCGGCCGCGCCGACAAGGCACAGGTGGGAGCGATGGTGACCAGGATCCTGCGGCTCGCGGGGCCGCCCCGCCCGCCCGACGCGGCCGACGCGCTCGGCATGGCGATCTGCCACGTCTGGCGCGGCGGGGCGCAGGCAAGGGTCGCGGCGGCGCTGGCCGCGGCGGGCGGCCGGCCGTGATCGCGTTCGTGGCCGGACGGGTGGCCGCGCTGGCACCGGACGGCGCCGTCGTCGAGGTCGGCGGGGTGGGCCTGTCCCTGCAGTGCACGCCCTCGACGCTGGCCGGGTTGCGGGTCGGGGAGACCGCCCACCTGCCGACGAGCCTGGTGGTGCGCGAGGACTCCCTGACCCTCTACGGCTTCGCCGACGAGGACGAGCGGGTGGTGTTCGAGCTGCTCCAGACGGCGAGCGGGGTCGGCCCACGGCTGGCCCAGGCGATGCTCGCCGTCCACGGCCCCGACGAGCTGCGCCGCGCCGTCGCCACCGAGGACCTCGCGTCCCTGACCCAGGTCCCCGGCATCGGTCGCAAGGGCGCGCAGCGCATCGTCCTCGAGCTCAAGGACCGGCTCGGTGCCGTCCGTGGCTCGCCGGCCCGGTCGCGGGCCACCGCGGCGGGCGCGCCGGCCTGGCGCGAGCAGCTGCACGGTGCCCTGCTCGGCCTCGGCTGGTCGGGCCGGGAGGCCGACGACGGGGTCGACGCCGCCCGGCCGTACGTCGAGGAGGCCGCCGCCGCCGGGGCGGCGCCCGACGTGGCAGTGCTGCTCAAGGCCGCCCTGCGCTCGCTGAGCAAGGCGTGAGCGGGACCGAGCGCCGGGTCGCCGCCGACCTCGCGGTCGACCACGGCGCCGCCGGGACGGAGGACGAGCAGCAGGTCGAGGCCGCGCTGCGGCCGCGCTCGCTCGCGGAGTTCATCGGCCAGGACCGGGTGCGCGAGCAGCTCGGCCTGGTGCTGCAGGCTGCCCGGGGGCGCGGCCGGGTGCCCGACCACGTGCTGCTGTCCGGCCCGCCGGGCCTGGGCAAGACGACGCTGGCGATGATCGTGGCCGCCGAGATGGAGGCGCCGCTGCGGATCACCAGCGGGCCCGCCATCCAGCACGCCGGCGACCTGGCGGCGATCCTGTCCAGCCTGGCCGAGGGCGAGGTCCTGTTCCTCGACGAGATCCACCGGATGTCCCGCCCGGCCGAGGAGATGCTCTACCTGGCGATGGAGGACTTCCGGGTCGACGTCGTCGTCGGCAAGGGGCCCGGTGCCACCGCGATCCCGCTCGAGATCCCGCCGTTCACCCTGGTCGGGGCCACCACCCGGGCCGGCCTGCTGCCCGGCCCGCTGCGCGACCGGTTCGGCTTCACCGCGCACATGGACTTCTACGAGGCCGAGGACCTCGAGCGGGTCCTGGTCCGCTCGGCGCGGCTGCTCGGCGTGCCGCTGGACCGCCACGGTGCCGCGGAGATCGCCGGGCGCTCCCGGGGCACCCCCCGCATCGCCAACCGGCTGCTGCGCCGGGTGCGTGACTTCGCCCAGGTCCGCGCGGACGGCGCGGTGACCCGCGCGGTGGCCCGCGAGGCGCTCGTGGTCTACGAGGTCGACGACCGGGGGCTGGACCGGCTGGACCGCGCCGTGCTGCAGGCGCTGGTCGGCAGCTTCGGTGGCGGCCCGGTGGGGGTCTCGACCCTGGCGGTGGCGGTGGGGGAGGAGCGCGAGACCGTCGAGGAGGTGGCCGAGCCGTTCCTCGTGCGCGCCGGGCTGCTCGCCCGCACCCCGCGCGGCCGGGTCGCCACCCCCAGTGCCTGGGCGCACCTGGGTCTCACCCCGCCCCGCACCGGCCCGTCCGCAGCGGCGCTGTTCGACGAGCCGGGCGAGCCGGCGGGGTGACGGCGCACGGGTCGGTGACCCGGCCGTGACCACGAGGGTGCCGGGGGGGCCCAGGTCCGGCAGGTAGACTCCCCGCCCGTCTGGCGCCCGAGCAGGCGGAGCTCCCTCCGCCCGGGCGCGCCCCCTCTCGGAAGGAAACCTCGCCCCGTGGACGTGCTGCTCCCCTTCGCGCTGATCCTGGTGGCGTTCTACTTCCTCATCATCCGGCCGCAGCGGACCCGGTCCCGGCAGGCGGCGCAGCTGCAGGAGCGGCTCGCACCCGGCGTCGAGATCATGACGACCGCGGGCATCTTCGGCACCGTCACCGAGGTCCGCGACGACTCGGTGGTCCTGGAGATCGCCCCGGGCAGCACGCTGCGCGTCGCGAAGGCGGCCGTCGGCAGGGTGCTCGCGGAGGACGCCACCGACGCCACCGACGAGGCCGACGAGATCGACCTGACCGACCCGGCCGACGACCCCGTCGACAACGTCGACGACGCGAGCGACGACACCGATGCCGGGACGGGCCGGCGCAGCCCCTCCGGCGAGTAGCCGACCCGCTCACCGGCACGCGCCCTCCGCGCCGTCCGGGCCCAGACACAGAAGAGAGACCTCACGTGGCTACACCGAGCGCGGCGCGGCCCGGGCGCACCATCCTGGTGCTCGCGGCCGTCATCGTCGCGATCTTCGGCCTGATCTGGGTCGCCGCTCCCGATCGGGTCGGCAAGGACGAGCTCACCCTCGCGGACACCTACCAGCCGCGGCTCGGGCTGGACCTGGAGGGCGGCACCAGCGTCATCCTCACGCCCCGCCGCGCGCAGGGGTCGGGCTCGGTCCCGCAGGACTCGCTGGACCAGGCGGTCACCATCATCCGCAGCCGGGTCGACAGCTTCGGCGTCGCGGAGTCCGAGGTCACCACCGCGGGCGACAACATCGTGATCTCCATCCCCGGCAAGCAGGACAAGAACATCCTCGCGACGGTCCAGCAGACCGCCCAGCTGCGGTTCCGTCCGGTGCTGCTCGCCGCGGCCGGCGCCCCCATCGCGCTGCCGTCGGCCAGTCCGAGCCCCACGGCGTCGGGCAGCGCCAGCGCGTCGCCGAGCCCGAGCGCCTCGCCGTCCGAGAGCGCGAACAACGCGGTGGTCCCGCAGGCGTTGCGCAAGGCGGGGAGCGCGAGTCCCAGCCCGAGCGCCACCGCCACCGGGACCGCCACCCCTGACCCGGTCCCCTCGCCGACCCCGACCACCGGGAGCGACGGCGCGGGTGGGGTCACGGCGGCGCTCCAGCAGAAGTTCGCCGAGCTCGACTGTGCCGACCCCGCCGCGGTGCGCCAGGACCTGCGCCGGGAGGGCGGCGACAAGCCGAAGCAGCCGCTGGTCACCTGCAGCGAGGACGGCAGCGAGAAGTACCTGCTCGGCCCGGCGGAGGTTCTCGGGACCGACGTCAAGTCGGCCTCGGCCGGCCTCGACACCAACCAGCAGGGCATCGCCACCGGCGGCTGGATCGTGCAGCTGGACTTCACCGGCGAGGGCAAGAAGAAGTTCGCCGACACGACCCGCCGGCTGTCGGCGCTGACCGACCCGCAGAACAGGTTCGGGATCGTCCTCGACGGGCTCGCGGTCTCCGCCCCCGGGCTGAACGACGGGCCGATCCTCGGCGGGCAGGCACAGATCACCGGCAACTTCAGCCAGTCCGAGGCCAGCGGCCTCGCCAACGTGCTCAAGTACGGTGCCCTGCCGCTGACGTTCGACGCCGGCGAGGTCCAGGAGGTGTCGGCGACCCTCGGTGGTGACCAGCTCACCGCCGGCGTCATCGCCGGCATCATCGGGCTGGTCCTGGTCGTCGTCTACTCGCTGCTGTACTACCGGGGCCTGGGGCTGGTCACCGTCGCCAGCCTGCTGGCCTCGGCCGCGATGACCTATGGCCTGGTCGTCCTGCTCGGCTGGCAGATCGGCTTCCGGCTCAGCCTCGCCGGGATAGCCGGGCTCATCGTGGCCATCGGCATCACCGCCGACTCGTTCGTCGTCTACTTCGAGCGCCTGCGCGACGAGGTCCGGGAGGGCAAGTCGCTGCGCGTCGCGGTCGAGACCGGCTGGGTCCGGGCCCGGCGCACCATCCTGGCCGCCGACTTCGTGTCCTTCCTCGCGGCGGTGGTCCTCTACGTGCTGTCGGTCGGCGGCGTGCGTGGCTTCGCCTTCACGCTCGGCCTGACGACGCTGGTCGACATCGTCATCGTGTTCCTGTTCACCAAGCCGCTGGTCACCATGCTCGCCCGCACGTCGTTCTTCGGGCAGGGGCACAAGATGTCCGGTCTCGACCCGGAACGGCTCGGCGCCACGAGACGCACCCTGCTCACCCCGACATCGGCCCGTCGCCGCACGGCGGCCGGTCCGGCCACCAGCACCACCAAGGAGGCGTGATGAGTCGCCTCGGCTCGCTGGGCGCCAGGCTCTACCGCGGTGAGGTCTCCTACGACTTCATCGCGCAGCGCAAGCGCTGGTACACCATCTCGGCCGTGCTGCTGCTCATCTGCCTCGTCGCGCTGCTGTTCAAGCAGCTGACCCTGGGGATCGAGTTCCGTGGGGGCGCGGAGTTCCGGGTGAAGTCGCCCAGCGTGAGCCAGGCGAGCGTGCGCTCCACCGTCGAGGGCGTGATCGGCAGGGCCGAGATCGTGGTCCAGTCGGTCGGCCCGGACACCGTGCGCGCCCAGACCGAGACCCTCACCAGTGACCAGCTGTCGGAGGTCCAGGCAGCGCTGGCCGACCGGTTCGGCGTCGACCAGGAGGCGGTGAGCACCCAGTTCATCGGGCCCAGCTGGGGCAAGGACATCTCTGCCAAGGCCCTGCGCGCGCTGGTCTTCTTCCTCGTCGGCGTCGTGATCTTCCTGTCGCTCTACTTCGAGTGGAAGATGGCGCTGGCCGCGATGGTCGCCCTCCTGCACGACCTCGTCGCGACCGCCGGCATCTACGCGCTGGTCGGCTTCGAGGTCACCCCTGCCACGGTCATCGGTTTCCTGACGATCCTGGGCTACTCCCTGTACGACACCGTCGTCGTCTTCGACAAGGTCCGGGAGAACACCGCCGGCCTGGCCGGCGGCAGCCGGATGACCTACAGCCAGGCCGCGAACCTCGCCGTCAACCAGACGCTGGTCCGCTCGATCAACACCTCGATCATCGCGCTGCTGCCGATCGCGGCGATCCTGTTCGCCGGAGTCGTTCTGCTCGGCGCCGGGCCGCTCAAGGACCTCGCGCTGGCACTGTTCGTCGGCGTCGCAGTCGGCGCCTACTCCTCGATCTTCATCGCCACTCCGCTGCTCGCCGGGTTCAAGGAGCGCGAGCCGGCGATGAAGGCGCTGGCCAGGCGGGTCGGGGCCCGCCGCACTGCGACCCCGGCCGCGGCGGGCACGACACCCTCCGCGCGACGCCGTGCGTCCGCCCAGGGCGCGGCGCCCGACCCGGAGCCCGACGACGCCGGGACCGGCGTGACCGACGACGGTCGTGAGGCGGTCGCCGCGGGCGGGGCGACCCGCCGGCCCAGGCCGGCACCCCGGCCCGGGGGCGGTGCCCAGCGCAGCCAGCCACGCAAGGGCGGCGGGCGCAACAAGAGCAAGAAGCGACGGTGACCCCCACGCCGGGCCACGGGGACCGGCTGCTCGCCAAGGTGCGCGACGTCCCCGACTTCCCGACGCCGGGGATCGTCTTCAAGGACATCACCCCGCTGCTCGCCGACCCGAAGGCGTTCCACGACGCCGTCGAGGGGCTGGCGGCGCCCTTCCGCGATGCCGCACCGGACAAGGTGGCGGGCATCGAGGCACGCGGCTTCCTCGTCGGCGCCCCCGTCGCGTTGCTGCTCGGGGTTGGCTTCGTCCCGGTGCGCAAGAAGGGCAAGCTCCCCGGCGACGTGGTCGAGGCGTCCTACGACCTCGAGTACGGCTCGGCGACCATCGAGGTCACGGCCGACGCCTTCGCGCCCGGCGACCGCGTCCTGGTGGTCGACGACGTGCTGGCGACCGGCGGCACGGCGGCGGCCACTGTCGAGCTGATCCGGCGCTGCGGTGCCGAGGTCGTCGGGATCGCGGTGCTGCATGGAGCTGGGCTTCCTCCAGGGCCGGGCGGCGCTGGCGGCCGTGCACGCGCCCGAGCCGCACGTCCTCGCCGTCGTCTGACCCGCGTCGGCGCCGGCCTGCGAGCAGCCGCCGGCGCGCCCTAGACTGGCCACTCCCGCAGCGAGTGAGGAGGGGCCGGTGGCCGACGCGCCCACCTCCAGTCCGGCGGACCTCGACGACGGTCAGCCGGACGGCTCCTCGGCGCCCGGACCGGCGCTTCCCGGGACCGCCCCCACCGGCCGTCGGGTACGGGCCCGGCTGGCGCGGCTGGGTGCGCAGAAGCCCGGCACGAACCCGGTGCTCGAGCCGCTGTTCCGGGTGGTCCGGCAGACCCACCCGAAGGCAGACCTCCGGATGCTGGAGCAGGCCTACGTGGTCGCCGAGCGGTACCACCGGGGCCAGGTGCGCAAGAGCGGAGACCCCTACATCACCCATCCGCTCGCGGTGACGACCATCCTCGCCGAGCTCGGCATGACCCCTCCCACCCTGTGCGCCTCACTGATGCACGACACGGTCGAGGACACGCCCTACACGCTGGAGCAGCTGCGCGAGGACTTCGGCGACGAGGTGGCGCACCTGGTCGACGGCGTGACCAAGCTCGACCGGGTCGGCTACGGCGAGTCGGCCCAGGCCGAGACCGTGCGCAAGATGATCGTGGCGATGGCGCGCGACATCCGCGTGCTCGTCATCAAGCTCGCCGACCGGCTGCACAACATGCGCACCATCAAGTACGTCAAGCCGGAGTCGGCGGAGCGCTCGGCCAGGGAGACGCTGGAGATCTACGCGCCGCTGGCCCACCGCCTCGGCATGAACACCCTGAAGTGGGAGCTCGAGGACCTCGCGTTCGCGACGCTCTACCCGAAGGTCTACGACGAGATCGTCCGGCTGGTCAGCGACCGGTCGCCGAGCCGCGACGACTACCTCGAGGGCGTCCTGGTACGGCTCCAGGAGGACCTCAAGGGCGCAAAGATCCGCAGCCAGGTCAGCGGGCGCCCGAAGCACTACTACTCGATCTATCAGAAGATGATCGTGCGGGGCCGCGACTTCGCCGACATCTACGACCTGGTCGGCATCCGGATCCTGGTCGACTCGGTGCGCGACTGCTATGCGGTCCTCGGCGCGATCCATGCGCGCTGGAACCCGGTGCCCGGCCGGTTCAAGGACTACATCGCGATGCCCAAGTTCAACATGTACCAGTCGTTGCACACGACGGTCATCGGGCCCGAGGGCAAGCCGGTCGAGCTGCAGATCCGCACGTTCGCGATGCACCGCCGCGCGGAGTACGGCGTGGCGTCGCACTGGAAGTACAAGGAGGACCCCGGTGCCTCCGGCCAGGGAGAGGCCGCGGCCGGCCGGTCCGGCAAGGACGACACCGGTGCGGTCAACGACATGGCCTGGCTCCGGCAGCTGCTCGACTGGCAGCGCGAGACCGAGGACCCGGGGGAGTTCCTCGAGAGCCTGCGCTTCGACCTCAAGGCCGCCGAGGTCTACGTCTTCACCCCCAAGGGCGACGTCATCGCGTTGCCCTCGGGCGCGACCCCGGTCGACTTCGCCTACGCCGTGCACACCGAGGTCGGGCACCGGTGCATCGGCGCCCGGGTCAACAGCCGGCTGGTGCCGCTCGAGAGCACGCTCGAGAACGGCGACCTCGTCGAGGTGTTCACCTCCAAGGCGCAGGGCGCCGGGCCCAGCCGCGACTGGCTCACCTTCGTCCAGAGCCCGCGCGCGCGGAACAAGATCCGCTCCTGGTTCTCCAAGGAGCGTCGAGAGGAGGCCATCGAGCGCGGCAAGGACGCCATCACCAAGGCGATGCGCAAGCAGAACCTCCCGATCCAGCGCCTGCTCACCACCGAGACGCTCACGACCCTCGCCCACGACCTGCACCACCCGGACATCACCGGTCTCTACGCCGCCATCGGCGACAGCCACGTGTCGGCCCAGTCGGTCGTGGCCCGGCTCGTCGAGTCGCTCGGCGGCGAGGAGGGGGCGACCGAGGACCTCGCCGAGGTCATCACGCCCGGGAGCGGGATGCGCCGGCGCAGCGCCACCGACCCCGGTGTCGTGGTCAAGGGCGCGTCGGACATCTGGGTCAAGCTGGCCCGCTGCTGCACCCCGGTGCCGGGCGACGGCATCGTCGGCTTCGTCACGCGGGGGAGCGGTGTGTCCGTGCACCGAGACGACTGCGTCAACACGCAGGCTTTGGCGGGGCAGCCGGACCGCATGGTCGAGGTCGAGTGGGCGCCGTCGGCGTCCTCGGTGTTCCTGGTCGCGATCCAGGTCGAGGCGCTGGACCGGTCGCGCCTGCTCTCCGACGTCACCCGGGTGCTGTCCGACCAGCACGTGAACATCCTGTCGGCGTCGGTGACCACCTCGCGCGACCGGGTGGCCCTGTCCCGGTTCACCTTCGAGATGGGCGACCCGAAGCACCTCGGCCACGTGCTCCGGGCGGTCCGTGGCGTCGACGGGGTCTTCGACGTCTACCGGGTCACCAGCACCAAGCCCTGAGCCGCCGGGCGCGCCCGGCCCCGCGGAGGATATCGTCCGAGAACCACGCGCGAGACTGCTAGGGAGCACCGTCATGAGGAAGATCGAGCACTGGATCGGCGGATCCGAGACGACGGGTGCCTCCACCCGTACCGCCCCTGTGTGGAACCCCGCGACGGGCGACCAGCAGGCCGAGGTCGTGCTGGCCGAGCCCGCCGACGTCGACGCGGCGGTGGCGGCCGCCGGCAAGGCCTACGAGGAGTGGCGCGACGTCGCCGTCGTGAAGCGGGCTCGGGTGATGTTCGCGTTCCGCGACCTCGTCGAGAAGCACAGCGCCGAGCTGGCCCGGCTGGTCGCCGACGAGCACGGCAAGGTCGTGTCCGACGCGCTGGGCGAGGTGACGCGTGGTCTGGAGGTGGTGGAGTTCGCCTGCGGCATCCCGCAGCTGCTCAAGGGCGAGTTCTCCGAGCAGGTGTCGTCCGACGTCGACTCGTGGTCGTTCCGGCAGCCGCTCGGCGTCGTCGCCGGCATCACGCCGTTCAACTTCCCGGTGATGGTCCCGATGTGGATGCACCCGATCGCGATCGCCACCGGTAACGCCTTCGTGCTCAAGCCCAGCGAGCGGGACCCTTCGGCGTCGACCTTCATCGCCCAGCTCTACGCGGACGCCGGCCTGCCCGACGGCGTCTACAACGTCGTCCACGGAGACAAGGTCGCCGTCGACGCCATCCTCGACCACCCGGACATCGCGGCGGTCTCGTTCGTCGGCTCGACGCCGATCGCCCGGTACATCTACGAGCGGGGCACCGCCGCCGGCAAGCGCGTCCAGGCCCTGGGCGGGGCCAAGAACCACGCGGTGGTCCTGCCCGACGCCGACCTCGACTTCACCGCCGAGCAGCTCGTCGCCGCCGGCTACGGGTCGGCGGGGCAGCGCTGCATGGCGATCTCCGCGGTGGTGGCGGTCGGCGACGCGGGGGACCGACTGGTCGAGAAGGTCAAGGCACTCACCGAGCAGCTGACGGTCGGACCCGGTCGCGACGAGACGTCCGACATGGGCCCCGTGGTGACGCGTGAGGCGCAGGACCGCGTTCTCGGCTACATCCAGGGCGGGGTCGACGCCGGAGCGACCCTGGTCGTCGACGGCCGTGACGTCTCGGTCGCCGGGCACGAGGACGGATTCTTCGTCGCTCCCACGCTCTTCGACCACGTGACGCCGGAGATGGAGGTGTACACCGCCGAGATCTTCGGCCCCGTGCTCACGGTCCTGCGGGCGGACACCTTCGACGAGGCCGTGCGCCTGGTCAACTCCAACCCGTACGGCAACGGGACCGCGATCTTCACCTCGAACGGCGAGTCGGCACGCACCTTCCAGCGCCGGGTGACCGTGGGCATGATCGGCGTCAACGTGCCGATCCCGGTGCCGATGGCCTTCCACTCGTTCGGCGGCTGGAAGGACTCCCTGTTCGGCGACCGCCACGTGCACGGCACCGAGGGCGTCGGCTTCTACACCCGGGCGAAGGTCGTCACCAGCCGGTGGCCGCACGTCACCGACGCCACCGGCGCCGCCACCCTCGCCTTCCCGACCTCCCAGTAGCCCGGGGGCCGGCTAGCTGAACTCGGTCAGGGTCTTCTCGGCCTCGACCAGCCAGGTACGCCTGGTCGCGGCGGCGCTCTCGGCGTCCGCGGCCTTCTTCTCCTCGCCCTTCGCGCGGGCGGCGGCGGCGTCCTTCTCGAGGGCGTCGATGCTCGTCCGGAGCTGGGCCACGGTGGCCTCGGCCCTGGCCCGTGCCTCCGGGTTGGACCGGGCCCACTCCGCCTCCTCCGCCGCGCGCACGGCGTCGTCGACCTTGCGGAGCCGGCCCTCGACCTCGTCGCGGTCGCCGCGCGGCACGTGGCCGACGGCCTCCCACCGCTCGTGCAGGGACCGCAGAGCGGCCCGGGCCGACTTGAGGTCGGTGACGGGGAGCAGCCGCTCGGCCTCGGCGGCCAGAGCCCGCTTCTTCTCCAGGTTCTCGGACTGGCCGGCGTCGCGCTCGGCGAACACCTCGGCCCGTGCGCTGAAGAAGAGGTCCTGGGCGGCACGGAACCGCGACCAGAGCTCGTCCTCGACGTCGCGGCGGGCCCGTCCGGCGGCCTTCCACTGCGTCATCAGGTCGCGGTAGGCGCGGGCCGTGTCGCCCCACTCCTTCGAGCTCGAGAGCTCCTCGGCCTTCTTGATCAGCCGCTCCTTGACCTGCGCGGCCTCGCCGCGGCTCACGTCCAGCTCTGCGAAGTGGGCGCGGCGGGCCTTGTCGAACGCGCTGCGGGCCTGGCTGAACCGCTTCCACAGCGTGTCGTCGGCCTTGCGCTCGATGCGCGGGACCTTCTTCCACTCGTCGAGCAGCGTGCGCAGGCGGTCCCCGGTGCGCTTCCAGTCCGTCGAGGCGGCCAGCGTCTCCGCCTCGGCCACGATCTTCTCCTTGGCCTCGACCGCGCGCGTCCGGGCAGCGGCGCGGGCCCGGTCGGCCTTGGCCCGGGCCTTCTCCGCCTGCGCCTCGACGACGTCGAGGCGGGCGAGCAGGCCGGCGAGGTCACCGACCGCGTGCGCGTCGGTGACCGCCTCGCGCAGGTGCGCGAGGGTGGCGGAGGAGTCCTTGGGCGAGACGCCACCCGCACGGACCCGCTGCTCGAGCAGGTCGACCTGGGCGCTGAGCTCGTCGAACTTCCGGCCGAAGTACGCCAGCGCCTCGGTCGGTGTCGCGTCCGGGTACGACCCGACCGAGCGCTCGCCGTCGGCCGTCCGGACGAACACCGTGCCGTCGTCGGCCACCCGGCCCCACGCGGTGGGGTCCGAGGCCGGCGCGGCGGGCGCCGCGGGGGCGCCGGCAGCGCCGGGGGCGTGCGGCACCTCGGCCGGTGTCGGCGCGTGCGGCACCTCGGGTGAGGGCGCTGCCGGTGCCGGGGCCCGCCCGCTGTCCGGCTCCGCGGGGCTGTCCGGCTCCGCGGGGCTGTCCGGCTCCGCGGGGCTGTCCGGGGCCGCCGGTGTCTCGGCCTCGGTGGGCCGGGCCGGCTCGGCGGCTGTCGGTGCCTCGGGCCGGTCGGCCTCGGCCGGCTCGGACGTGACGCTGGCCGCCGCCTCGGGCTCGGCGGGTGCCGGCGTCCCGTGCTCGGTGGGCCGGGCGGGCTCGGCAGGCTCGGGGGCCGAGTCGGCCGCCGGTGCCTCGGGCTGGGCAGGCTCGGCGGCTGCCGGTGCCTCGGGCTGGGTGGGCTCGGTGGCCGCCGGTGCCTCGGGCTGGGGCGGCGTACTGGCGTCGTCGCCCGGAGCGGGCTCCTGCTGCTCGGTGGTACCGGGGTGCTCCGTCACGTCAGCCCTTCCCGACGGTCGCGGACTGGATCGTGACCGTCTCGGCAGGAGCGCCGTCGGCGCCACCGCCCGCCACGCCGGCGGCGGCGACCTTCTGCACCACGTCGAGGCCGGAGGTCACGGTGCCGAACACGGTGTAGCCGTTCTCGTCCGGGAGGCTGGTCTCCTCGTAGACGAGGAAGAACTGGCTGCCGTTGCTCCCGGGGTCCGGGGTGCGCGCCATCGCCACCGTGCCTGCCGGGTAGACCTGGTCGGCCGGTGCGTTCTCGACGCCGAACTGGTAGCCGGGACCGCCGCTGCCGCCGCCGGTCGGGTCGCCGCACTGCAGGACGAAGATGCCGTCGGTGGTGAGGCGGTGGCAGTCCGTGCCGTCGTAGAAGCCGGAGTCGGCGAGGTGCCGGAAGCTGTTCGACGTGCACGGCGCCTTGTCGGCAGCTGTCTCGATCGTGATGTCACCGGCGTTCGTCGTCAGGGTGACGGTGAAGGGCTCGCGGTAGCTCGCGGCCTTGCTCGGGTCGTACTCGGGGACCCCGACGTCCTTGCTGGCGTCCCCGGTCTCCGTGTAGGTGCAACCCGCCCCGGGGGTGCTCGCCGACGGCGACGGGGTGGGGCTCTCGGCCGGCGTCGTCCCGGTTGCGCTGCTCTTGCCGCCGGGCCCGGTGGCCTCGACCGTGTCGTCACCGCCGAGCAGCTGGGAGAGGACGACCACCCCACCGACGATCAGGAGGGCGGCGAGGGCGACCGCGACGACCTGCTGGGTACGGCGCCGCCTGGCCGTACGGGCCGCCCGGCGTGCCTGCTGGCGCTCGTAGTGCTCCCGCGCCAGCTGACGCTCCCGCTTCGCGCTGCCCGCCACCCGTGCCTCCACTCGTGACTGCTCCTACAGCGCGTCCGTCCGCGCTCGGTCGGCAAGTCTAGGGTTACGCGTTCGCGGGGCCCGGGAAGCCGCCGGTAGGCTCGACGTTCACGCCGTGACCGCTCGGTCGCCAGGCGCTCCGCACCCCAGGAAGGCGCTCGTGCTGATCACCGGCTTCCCGTCAGCCGCCTTCGGCACGAACTGCTACGTCGTCGCGCCGGCCGCGGGCGAGGAGTGCGTCGTGGTCGACCCCGGCCTGGAGGTCGTGCCACGGCTGGACGACCTGCTGCGCGAGCACCGCCTGCAGCCGGTCGCGGTGCTCCTCACGCACGGGCACCTCGACCACACCTTCTCGGTGACACCGGTCTGCGGCGCCCGCGGCATCCCCGCGTACCTGCACCCCGGCGACGACCACATGCTCGCCGACCCGCTGTCCGGGATCTCCCGGGAGACGGCCACGATGTTCGGCGGCCGCCTGGAGTGGACCGAGCCCGACGACGTCAAGCCGCTTGCCGACGGCGAGCTGCTCTCGATCGCCGGCCTGGAGGTATCGGTCGACCACGCCCCGGGACACACGCCGGGATCGGTCGCGTTCCGGCTGCCGCACGACCCGGCAGACGGGGACGGGCCGGAGTCCTACTTCCTGTCGGGCGACCTGCTCTTCGCGGGCAGCATCGGGCGCACCGACCTGCCGGGCGGCGACACGCCGACGATGCTGCGCAGCCTGGCCGCGAAGGTGCTGACCCTCAGCGACGACGTGGTGGTCCTGCCCGGCCACGGCCCCCAGACGACCATCGGCCGCGAGCGGGCGACCAACCCGTTCCTGCAGGACCTGCCCGGGCGCAAGGACGGCGCAGCCGCACCGCGCCGGGGACTCTGACAGGACCCGGGCCGTGACGAGCTTCCAGGCGCCCAAGGGCACGTTCGACCTGTTGCCGCCGGAGTCGGCGACGTTCCTCGCCGTGCGCGAGGCGATGTCGGCGCCGGCGCAGCTGGCCGGCTACGCCTACGTGGAGACGCCGACCTTCGAGGACACGGCGCTGTTCGAGCGCGGCGTCGGCGAGTCGACCGACGTCGTCAGCAAGGAGATGTACACCTTCGCCGACAAGGGCGGCCGCTCGCTGACCCTGCGCCCCGAGGGCACCGCGTCGGTGCTGCGCGCCGTCCTGGAGCACAACCTGCACCGCGGGGCGCTGCCGGTGAAGGTCTGGTACTCCGGCAGCTACTACCGCTACGAGCGGCCCCAGGCCGGTCGCTACCGCCACTTCTCGCAGGTGGGCATCGAGGCGCTCGGCGCCGACGACGCCGCGCTGGACGCCGAGACGGTGGTCCTCGCCGTCGACGCCTACGCGGCACTCGGCCTGCGCGACGTCCGCCTCCTGGTCAACTCGCTGGGCGACCGCGAGTGCAGGCCCGCGTACCGCGACGCGCTGCAGGACTTCCTGCGCGGCCTCGACCTCGACGACGAGACCCGGCGCCGGGTCGAGGTGAACCCGTTGCGCCTGCTCGACGACAAGAGGCCGCACGTCGCGGCCCAGCTCGCCGGTGCACCGCTCGCGGTCGACCACCTGTGCGCCGCGTGCACGGCGCACCACGCGCAGGTCCGGACGCTGCTCACCGCCGCCGGTGTCACGTTCGAGGACACCCCGACCCTGGTGCGCGGCCTCGACTACTACACCCGCACCACGTTCGAGTTCGTCCACGACGGCCTCGGGGCGCAGGCCGCGGTCGGCGGCGGTGGCCGCTACGACGGGCTGTCCGAGTCGATCGGCGGCCCCCCGCTGCCCGGCGTCGGCTGGGCGCTCGGAGTCGACCGCACGGTGCTCGCGCTGCGCGCCGAGAAGGTTGCGCTGCCGGGCATGACCGGCGTCCAGGTCTTCGCGGTGCCGATCGGTGACGACGCGGTCGGGCCGCTGTTCGACGCGGTGACGAGGTGGCGGCGGGCCGGCGTCCGGGCCGACCTGGCCTACGGCGGCCGGGGGCTCAAGGGCTCCATGAAGGCCGCCGACCGGTCCGGCGCCCGCTTCGCCGTGGTGCTGGGGGAGCGAGATCTCGCCGCCGGTGTCGCGCAGGTCAAGGACCTCGCCACCGGTGACCAGGACGCCGTCCCGCTCGCCGACGTCGTGACCGACGTCGAGACCAGACTCCAGGAGCCTTCGCCATGATCCGCACCCACGAGGCCGGCACGCTGCGTGCCGCCCACGTCGGCCAGTCAGTCACGCTCACCGGCTGGGTCGCCCGTCGACGCGACCACGGCGGCGTCGCCTTCGTCGACCTGCGCGACGCGTCCGGCTACGCCCAGGTCGTCATCCGTGACGAGGCCGTCGCGGCGGGCCTGCGTAACGAGTTCTGCCTGCGCATCGTGGGCGAGGTGACCGCCCGCCCGACCGGCAACGCGAACCCCGCCCTGCCCACCGGCGAGGTGGAGGTGGTCGCCACCGAGGTCGAGGTCCTCAACGAGGCCGCACCGCTGCCGTTCCAGATCGACGACCACGTCGAGGTCGGCGAGGAGGTACGCCTGAAGTACCGCTACCTCGACCTGCGCCGTACCGCGCCGGCCGCCGCCCTGCGGCTGCGCAGCGAGGTCAGCCGGACCGCCCGCGAGGCCCTGCACGGGCGCGGCTTCGTCGAGGTCGAGACCCCGACCCTGACCCGGTCGACCCCCGAGGGCGCCCGCGACTTCCTGGTGCCGGCCCGCCTCTCCCCGGGCAGCTGGTACGCGCTGCCGCAGTCCCCGCAGCTGTTCAAGCAGCTGCTGATGGTCGCCGGCCTGGAGAAGTACTTCCAGATCGCCCGGTGCTACCGCGACGAGGACTTCCGGGCCGACCGGCAGCCGGAGTTCACCCAGCTCGACGTCGAGATGTCGTTCGTGGACCAGGACGACGTCATCGAGATGGGCGAGGCGGTCGTGGCGGCCCTGTGGAAGCTCGTCGGCCACGACCTCGAGCTCCCGCTCGCCCGCATGACCTACGCGGAGGCGATGCGCCGGTTCGGCAGCGACAAGCCCGACCTGCGCTTCGGCCAGGAGCTGGTCGAGTGCACTGAGTACTTCACGGACACGCCGTTCCGCGTCTTCCAGGCGCCGTACGTCGGCGCGGTCGTGATGCCGGGAGGCGCGGCGCAGTCACGCAAGGAGCTCGACGGCTGGCAGGACTGGGCGAAGGCGCGCGGGGCGCGCGGCCTGGCGTACGTGCTGGTCGGTGCGGACGGCGAGCTCGGCGGTCCGGCGGCGAAGAACCTCTCCGAGCAGGAGCGCGAGGGGCTCGCTGCGCACGTCGGTGCCACGCCCGGCGACGCGATCTTCTTCGCCGCGGGAGAGCCCGCGGCGTCGCGGTCGCTGCTCGGTGCGGCCAGGCTCGAGGTCGGGCGCCGCGGCGGGCTGGTCGACGAGTCGGCCTGGTCGTTCCTGTGGGTCGTCGACGCGCCGCTGTTCGAGCCGTCGTCGAAGGCGCGCGCATCCGGTGACGTCGCCGTCGGCGCCGGCGCCTGGACCGCGGTGCACCACGCGTTCACCTCGCCGAAGCCGGAGTGGGTGGACCGGTTCGAGGAGGACCCGGGCAACGCGCTGGCCTATGCCTACGACCTGGTGTGCAACGGAAACGAGATCGGCGGCGGGTCGATCCGTATCCACCGGCGCGACGTGCAGGAGCGGGTCTTCGCCCTGATGGGGCTTACCCCGGACCAGGCGCAGGAGAAGTTCGGCTTCCTGCTCGACGCCTTCGCCTACGGCGCGCCGCCGCACGGCGGCATCGCGTTCGGCTGGGACCGGATCTGTGCCCTGCTCTCCGGCGCGGACTCGATCCGCGAGGTGATCGCGTTCCCCAAGAGCGGCGGCGGCTACGACCCGCTCACCGCGGCGCCGGCGCCGATCACGCCGGAGCAGCGCAAGGAGGCCGGGGTCGACGCCACCGCCGGGGGGCCGTCCGCCGGCTGAGCCGGCTCAGCGGCCTCGGCGTGGGACCAGGCGGCCGCTGGTGAACCGGTGGTCGCCGCCGTAGCCGAGGCGGCGGTACATGCGTCGCGCGACGTCGTTGTCGCTGTACATGCCCAGGGTCACCCAGCCGGCGCCCTCGGCAAGCAGCACACGGGTCATGCGGCCGCACAGGGCTGCGCCGAGACCGCGTCCGCGGTGGTGGCCGTGCGTCACGACCGACGCGAGGTGCGGCACGCCGGGGCGGCGCTCGGTGTGCGCGGCGGCCGCGACCAGCGCGCCTGCGTCGTCCCGGACGCCCGCCCAGCGCCGGACTCCCGGCCCGCCGGGCTCGACGTCGTGCCGGGGGCTCCACTCGTGCAGGAGCGAGCGAAGCGCGTCGTCGTCCTCCGGCCCGAGCCACTGGACCCGGGCCTCGCCGGTCTGCAGGGGCGGTGCGCTGCGGGTGACCAGCCACTCCCAGTCGTTGCGCGGCTCGAGGAGGTGCTGCCGCAGGTGGGCGTCCCCGTCGCGGGGCAGGGTGGTCGAGGCGATGCCGTGGTCGTCGGCCAGCGCCACGAGCAGGGCTGCCGCGGCCACCGCGTCGCCCAGCGCGACGAGGTGCGCCCGGCCGGGCACCCGCCGCGACTCGGTCACCCAGCCGACGGCGCCGTCGAGCGCCCAGCACGAGGCGACCCGCTCCGGGTCGGCCTCGGCGCGGGCGAAGTCGTCGTCGCACCGGGTCAGCAGCTCGCCGACCCCGGTGAGCCGGCGGGCCGCGACGGAGGTCATCGGGCCATCCTCCCCGGCCGCTGCCACGGTGCGGCGGGTGGGCGGCTGCCGGTGCGGCCCGGGCGGTTACGGTCGTCGGCGTGGACCTGTTCGAGGCGGCGGCGGAGGACCGGGGGAGCGCCGGTGCGCCGCTGGCCGTCCGGATGCGGCCGCGGACCCTGGACGAGGTGGTGGGGCAGGACCACCTGCTGGTCGACGGGTCGCCGCTGCGTCGGCTGGTGTCGGGCGACGGCGGGGTCGCAGGTCCGGCCTCGGTCATCCTCTGGGGGCCGCCGGGCACCGGCAAGACGACGCTCGCCTACCTCGTCTCGACCGCGACCGGCCGGGCGTTCACCGAGCTCTCGGCGGTCAACGCCGGCGTGAAGGAGGTCCGGGCCGTGGTCGAGGCGGCCAAGCGGGCGAGTGCGATGAGCAACCGCGAGACGGTGCTGTTCATCGACGAGGTGCACCGCTTCTCCAAGACGCAGCAGGACGCCCTGCTGCCGGCGGTCGAGAACCGGTGGGTGACCCTGGTGGCCGCCACCACCGAGAACCCGTACTTCTCGGTGGTGTCGCCGCTGCTGTCGCGCTCGCTCCTGCTGACGCTCGCCTCGCTGGACGACGCCGGGGTGTCCACGGTGCTGGACCGGGCCGTCGAGGACGAGCGGGGGCTCGGCGGTGCCGTCGAGGTGTCCCCGGAGGCGACTGCCCACCTGCTGCGGATCGCCGGGGGCGACGCCCGCCGGGCACTGACGGCCCTGGAGGCGGGGGCGGGCGCGGCGATGGCCCGGGCCGCCGGTGACCGGCCGGCGGTCCTCGACGTCGAGACCCTGGAGACCGCGGTCGACCGGGCGGCCCTGCGCTACGACCGCGACGGCGACCAGCACTACGACGTGATCTCGGCGTTCATCAAGTCGGTGCGCGGCTCGGACGTCGACGCGGCCCTGCACTACCTGGCGCGGATGGTCGAGGCGGGGGAGGACCCGCGCTTCATCGCCCGACGGCTGGTGATCCTCGCCTCGGAGGACATCGGGCTCGCCGACCCCACCTCCCTGCTCGCGGCGGTCGCCGCCGCCGACGCCGTCGCCCTCATCGGCATGCCCGAGGCCCGGATCAACCTGGCGCAGGCGGTGATCCACCTGGCCCTGGCGCCGAAGTCGAACGCGGTGGTGCTGGCCGTCGACGCCGCGATCGCCGACGTCCGGGCCGGGCTGGCCGGGACCGTGCCGCCGCACCTGCGCGACGCCCACTACGGCGGGGCGGGCAAGGTCGGCTCCGGCGTCGGCTACGTCTACCCGCACGACGAGCCGGGCGGCGTCGCGGCCCAGCAGTACCCGCCGGACGGCGTCCTGCCCCGGACGTACTACCGCCCCACGCGCTACGGCGCCGAGTCCCGGCTGGCCGACCTCTGGCAGACCCTGCGCTCCCTCATCCGCCCCTCCTGACCCCGCGCATGCGCGACCTGCCCGCGTCAGGACGCGGGCAGGTCGCGCATGCCTCGGCTGGTGGTGCCGGGGCGGCCGTCCCAGCCGCGGGCCTGCAAGGCGGCGGCCACCTGACCGGCCACCCTCGCGGGCTGGTGACGGATCGCGAAGCTGGGATACCGGAGCAGTCCCTCGCGAGCCACCGTGTGGTCGTTGCCTCGCCACATGTCGGCCCACCAGTGCTCGGCGCTCATGTGGAACAGACCGTCGATCTCGACCACCAGTCCGTAAGCGTCCCAGCAGACGTCCAGCCACCGCCGGCGACCGCGGGCGTCACGGCGCACGACCTGACGGGACGGAGGCGGCAGCTGATGGGTCCGGCACATCCGCAGGAAGTCGAGCTCGGGCAGTGAGTGCGAGCCGCCACCGACGTCGACCGCCGTCCCGAGGATCAGCCGGCGTCTCCGCAGGTTCTGCACGGGCAGCGCCACCCGGATGAGGTCGTCGGCGCTCGACCAGGCGCTGCTGGACCCCGGCCGCGAGGACGACCCGTGCCATCGCGTCGCTGCGCGCCCACGACGCGGCGTCGACCAGGGACCTTGCCGTCCGGGTCCGGGGCGGGCGCCGCGCCGGGTGCACGTGCTCGGTCCCGAGCCGGGTGGAGCTGTGGACCTCCACATCGGGTCGGTCGGTGACCTGACGCCGGTGCGGCACGAGGATCTGCGGGCGACTCGGCACGTGCCCGGTCAGACCGTCCGCCGTGGCAGCGGTCAGCCCGGCCAGCACGGCTCCCTGGCCGCAGCCGAGGAGATCCGCCCACTGCTGCTGCGCGGCGGTGAGCGGTCCGCTGTGCGCGACGACGACCCCGGGGTGCGGGACCTGCCAGCGACCGCTCCTGACCCGCCAGGAGAGCCAGCCCTCGGGCACGACCGCGAGGATCTGCTCGCGCGTCGCGACGTCGTCCTGGGACGTGAGGAGCTGGGTGAGCAGGTGGGGTGCCGGGCGCATCGGGCCAGCCTTCGGGCGCCGATCCCTCGCGCGGGGCCTTCCGGGCAGGACTGTGGACGGCGTCTCGGACCTCGCCCCTCCTGTGGACAGCGGCATGCGCGACCTGCCGGCGCCTGGGCGCCGGCGGATCGCGCATGCCGGGTCTGTCGGGGGCGCGATAAGGTCGGGCGCATGTCTGTGGGTGACGTCGCGGGTCTCATCGCGGCCGTGGCGTTCGTGCTGCTGGTCGGCATCCTGGCGATCCCGCTGGTCAAGCTGGGCGGGGTGCTCGACGAGACCCGGCACATGATCAAGGGCGTGTCCGACGAGACCGTGCCGCTGATCAGCGAGGTCACGACGACGGTCACCACGGCCAACGCCCAGCTCGTGCGCGTCGACACCATCACGTCCAACGTGGCCTCGGCCACCACGAACGTCAGCGCCCTGACCGCCCTGCTCGCCGCGACCGTCGGTGGCCCGGTCGTGAGGGTCGCGGCGTTCTCGTACGGCGTGCGCCAGGCCCTCGCCGACCGGCCGGGACAGCGCACCCGGCGCCGGGTCGCCGACCAGACCCGCGCCCAGAAGGCCGCCGCCCGAGCCGCGGAGCGGCGGCGGGGCGACTGATGCGCCGGCTGTTCTGGGTCGCCGTCGGGGCGGCCGCCGGGGTCTACGCCGTCCGCAAGGTGCAGAAGACCCTGCACGCCTACAGCCCGGGCGGGCTCGCCGACCGGGCCACCGGCGCCGGCGCGAGCCTGCGGGCCTTCGCCGACGAGGTGCGTGCCGGTGCGGCCCAGCGCGAGGCCGAGCTGCGCGAGGCGCTGGGCATGGAGCCCGCGCACGCCGAGCGGCTCTCCCCGGCCGAGGCCGCCGACCTGGTCGACCACCCTGCCGACCCCCACGTGGGACGACCCCGCGACCGCACCCGACCCTGGAGACCGACCTGATGGAGACCGCCGAGATCAAGCGTCGGTGGCTCAGGTTCTTCGAGGAGCGCGGCCACACGGTCGTGCCCAGCGCGTCGCTGCTGCTCGACGACCCGAACCTGCTGTTCGTCAACGCCGGCATGGTGCCGTTCAAGCCCTACCTCCTGGGCCAGCAGAAGCCGCCGTACCTGCGGGCCACCAGCGTGCAGAAGTGCGTCCGCACCCAGGACATCGAGGAGGTCGGCCGGACGACCCGGCACGGCACCTTCTTCCAGATGAACGGCAACTTCTCCTTCGGGGACTACTTCAAGGAGGGTGCGGTCGACCTGGCCTGGCGGCTGGTCACCGGTACGCAGGCGGAGGGCGGCTACGGCTTCGACCCGGACAAGATCTGGGTCACGGTCTTCCACGACGACGACGAGGCCTTCGAGATCTGGCGCCGGGTCGCGGGCCTCCCCGAGCACCGGATCCAGCGGCGCGGCCTCAAGGACAACTACTGGCACATGGGCGTGCCGGGTCCGGGCGGCCCCTGCAGCGAGATCTATGTCGACCGGGGGCCCGAGCACGGGCTCGACGGCGGACCGGTCGTCGACGAGGACAGGTTCCTCGAGATCTGGAACCTCGTCTTCATGCAGGTCGAGCTCTCGGCCGTGCGCGCCAAGGACGACTTCGACATCGCCGGGGACCTGCCCCAGCGCAACATCGACACCGGGATGGGCCTCGAACGGGTCGCCTACCTGCTCCAGGGCGTCGACAACCTCTACGAGATCGACGAGGTCTTCCCCGTCCTCGACCGGGCTGCGGAGCTCGCGGGCAAGAAGTACGGTGCGGGCGGCGGGACGAAGGACCTCGACGACGTCCGGCTTCGCGTGGTGGCCGACCACGTCCGCAGCTCGCTGATGCTCATCAACGACGGCGTCACGCCCGGCAACGAGGCCCGGGGCTACGTGCTGCGCCGCCTGCTGCGCCGGGTGGTGCGCTCGATGCGCCTGCTCGGTGTCGACGAGCCGGTGCTCCCCGAGCTGTTCCCGGTCAGCCGCGACGCGATGTCCCCGTCGTACCCCGAGCTGGTCGCGGGGTTCGACCGGATCAGCCAGGTCGCCTATGCGGAGGAGGAGTCCTTCCGCCGCACCCTCACCAGTGGGACGACGATCCTCGACACCGCCGTCGCGGAGGCCAAGGGCGCGGGCCGGAGCGAGCTGTCCGGGCAGCGCGCGTTCCAGCTGCACGACACGTACGGCTTCCCGATCGACCTCACCCTGGAGATGGCCGCCGAGCAGGGGATCCAGGTCGACCAGGAGGGCTTCCGCCGGCTCATGCGCGAGCAGCGGGAGCGGGGCAAGGCCGATGCCGCGGCCCGCAAGACCGGCCACGCCGACCTGTCCGCCTACCGCTCGCTGCTCGAGCCCGGTGCGACGACGTTCACCGGCTACGACGAGGTCCGCACCGAGGCCACGGTCCGGGGGCTTCTCGCCGGCGGGGCGACGACGGCGGCCGCGATCACCGGTGACGAGCTCGAGCTCGTCCTCGACCGCACGCCCTTCTACGCCGAGGGCGGCGGGCAGCTCGCCGACCAGGGCACCCTGCGCCTCTCCGGTGGCGCCGTGGTCGAGGTCCTCGACGTCCAGACGCCGGTGCCGGGGCTGGTCGTGCACCGGGGCCGGGTCACCAGCGGAGAGGTGACGGTCGGCGAGACGGTGCTGGCCGAGGTCGACGTCGAGCGTCGCCGGGCCATCAGCCGCGCCCACACGGCCACCCACCTGGTCCACAAGGCCTTCCGGGTCGCGCTGGGCGACACCGCCACCCAGGCCGGCTCCGAGAACGCACCCGGTCGGTTCAGGTTCGACTTCGCCGCCACGGGAGCCGTCCCGGCCACGGTGCTGCGCGACGTGGAGCAGGAGGTCAACGAGGTCCTCGCTGCCGACCTCGAGGTGCGGGCCGAGGTCATGTCCCAGGAGCAGGCGCGCTCCGTGGGGGCGATGGCCCTGTTCGGGGAGAAGTACGGCGACGAGGTCCGCGTCGTCTCCGTCGGCGACTGGGCCCGCGAGCTCTGCGGCGGCACCCACGCCCTGCGCTCCGGCCAGCTCGGCCTGGTCAAGATCCTCGGCGAGTCGTCCATCGGCGCCGGGGTGCGTCGCGTGGAGGCGCTGGTCGGCGTCGACGCCTACCAGTTCCTGGCCCGCGAGCACGCGCTGGTCGCCCAGCTGACCGAGTCGCTGAAGGTGCGCCCCGACGAGCTGCCCGACCGGGTGGCCGCACTGACCGCGCGGCTGCGCGAGGTCGAGAAGGACCTCGAGAAGGTGCGCTCGTCCCAGGTGCTGGCGGTGGCCGCCGACCTCGCCCGGTCGCCGGTCGACGTCTTCGGGGTCGGGGTCGTCACCCACCGCGCGCCCGACGGCACGGGAGCCGACGACCTGCGCCGGCTGGTGCTCGACGTCCGGGGACGGATCCCGGCCGACCGGCCGGCGGCGGTCGCGATGGTCTCCGTCGCGCAGGACCGTCCCGTGGTCGTGGTGGCCGTCAACGACAAGGGCCGGGAGTGGGGCATCAAGGCCGGCGAGCTGGTCCGCGTCGCGGCGAAGGTGCTCGGTGGCGGGGGAGGCGGCAAGGACGACGTCGCCCAGGGTGGCGGCACCGACCCGGCCCGGGCCGACGAGGCGCTGCGCACCGTCGAGCACACCGTCGGGCAGCGGGTGACGGGCGGCGGCGCGTGAGGCCGGTCGCGGCACCGTGAGGCCCGGCGTCCGGCTCGGCGTCGACGTCGGCAGCGTCCGCATCGGGGTCGCCGCCTGCGACCCCCGGGCGGTGCTGGCCACGCCGGTCGAGACGGTCCGGCGGGGTCGCGGCGACCTGGACCGGATCGCCGAGCTGGTCACGGAGCGTGACGCCGTCGAGGTGGTGGTCGGCCTGCCGACCTCGCTGTCCGGGCGCGCCGGACCGGCCGCCGAGGCCGCGCAGGGCTGGGCACAGGGCCTGGCCGGCCGCCTGGCCACGCTCGGGACACCGGTGCGGCTGGTCGACGAGCGGTTCTCGACCGTCGGTGCCCAGCGTGGGTTGCGGGCCAGCGGGGTAGACACGCGCAGAGGGCGCAGCGTGATCGACCAGGCGGCTGCTGTCATCATCTTGCAGGGGGCTCTGGATGCCGAGAGGTCGTCCGGGCGCCCACCGGGACGGCTCGTCGACACCGCGGCGGAGCCCGACGACCGGGGGGACGAGCAGTCACCGGCGATCGAGGACGGGCCGTAGGAGAGCTGTGAGAGGCGAACGATGACCGATCTGTCCGTGTGGTCGGAGGAGGACGCGCGCCCCCGGCGCAGCCGCCGCCGCAAGAAGCGCGGTCGTGGCAAGGGCGTGCTCGCGGTCGTGATCTCCCTGCTGCTGGTCGGCGGCGTGCTCGCCGGTGGCGCGGCGCTGCTCTTCGGCGGCGTCAGCCGGATCACCGATGCGTTCTCCTCCTCCAGCGCCCCCGACTACCCCGGCCCGGGCGGGGGCGAGGTCGTCATCGAGGTGAAGTCCGGCCAGACCGCCTCCGACGTCGCCCGCACGCTCAAGGCCGAGGACGTCGTGAAGAGCACCCAGGCGTTCCTCGAGGTCGCCTACGCCGACCCCGACGCCTCCAACCTCCAGCCCGGCTTCTACCAGGTGCAGCGCAAGATGGCCGCTTCGGACGCGCTCGCCGCCGTCCTCGACCCGGCCGCCCGGATCCAGGCGCGGGTGACCCTCCCCGAGGGGCTCCGGCTCGACGAGACGCTGCAGAAGCTCGCCAAGGACACCGAGCTGCCGCTCAAGGACTTCCGGCGGGCGCTGAAGAGTCCCGACGAGCTCGGGCTGCCGGGCTACGCGGAGGAGAACCCCGAGGGCTTCCTCTACCCGGCCACCTACGACGTGCAGCCCGACGCCGACGCCGCCTCCGTCCTGGAGCAGCTGTTCGCCGCCTACGGCGTCGCCGCAGGAAAGGCAGGGGTCGAGCGGACCAAGCGCGGCCCCGAGGAGATCGTCATCATCGCCAGCCTGGTCGAGGCGGAGGCCCGGCTGCCCGAGGACTTCGGCAAGGTGGCCCGCGTCGTCTACAACCGCCTCGAGCAGGGGATGCCGCTGCAGTTCGACTCGACGGTCAACTACGCGCTCAAGGCCGACAAGGAGATCGTCACCTACGAGGACCTGGGCGCCGACTCTCCGTACAACACCTACCAGAACACCGGTCTCCCGCCGGCCCCGATCAACTCGCCCGGCCTGGCCGCGATGACGGCCGCCGTCAACCCGACCGAGGGCGACTGGCTGTACTTCGTGACGACCGACCCGCAGAAGGGCACCACCAAGTTCACCGGCGACTACCAGGAGTTCCTGCGCTTCAAGAGCGAGCTGAAGTCGAACCAGTGATCCGGCGGGCCGCCGTTCTCGGCTCCCCGGTGGCGCACTCGCTCTCACCGGTGCTGCACCGCGCGGCCTACGACCGGCTCGGGCTGACCGGCTGGGAGTACGGCGCGCACGACGTCGACGAGGCCGGGCTGCCCGGGTTCCTCGCGAGGCTCGACGACAGCTGGGCCGGCCTGTCGCTGACCATGCCGCTCAAGGCCGCGGTCCTGCCGCTGCTCGACGCGGCCGCCCCCGTGGTCGAGGCGGCCGGTGGGGCGAACACCGTGCTGGTCCGCGACGGCCGGCTGGTGGGGGACAACACCGACGTGCCGGGCATGGTGGCCGCGCTCGCCGAGCGAGGGCTCACCCGGGTCGACGTGGCGACCGTCCTCGGGGGCGGCGCCACGGCCCGGGCGGCCGTCGTGGCGCTCGCCGGTGTCGCCTCGACCGTCCGGGTGCACGTCCGCAGCCCGGAGCGGCACCCCGCGCTCGCCGCCGCCGCCGACGCCGCCGGGGTCGCGCTCGAGCTGGTGCCGTGGGCCCGGGCCGCCGACGGGCTGGGTGCGCCGCTCGTGGTGAGCACCACCGCCGCGGGGGCCACCGACCACCTGGTCGCCGGCGTGCCGACCGAGGTCGGGCTGCTCTTCGAGGTGCTGTACGACCCGTGGCCGACCCCGCTCGCCGCCGCCTGGGTCGCCCGCGGCGCGCCCGTCGTCGACGGGCTGGACCTGCTCGCCCACCAGGGCGCGCTCCAGGTCCTGCTGATGACCGGCGCGGTCGTCGACCCGGGGGACCTGACCCCCGTCATGCGCGCCGCCGGGGAGCGGGCACTTCGGGCCTGACGCCCCTGCGCGGCACGCGCCGACCGGGGACCGGCCACCCGGCCCCGGCACCGCTCAAGCATCCCGCCGGACCCGCCGATGGGTCAGGGACGGGGCAACCGGGCGGACGCACGCCCACGGCAGCGGCACGAGGTGGACGATGAGTGAAGCGTACGGGCAGGGTCCGGGGGACACCTCGGGCAGCCACGCGGCGAACGGCCTGAGCAGGTCCGGGCGACTGGACCGCATCCTGGCCGAGCTGGTGGGCCAGGTGCCGGAGGTCGAGGCGGCGTCCGTCGTCTCCTTCGACGGGCTGGCCATGGCCTCCGCGCTGCCCGCCGGGATGGACGAGGACCGGGTCGCCGCGATGAGCGCCGCGCTGCTCTCGCTCGGGGAGCGGGCTGCCGAAGGCCTCGGCCGTGGCGAGCTCTCCCAGGTCTACGTCGAGGGCGAGGACGGCACCGTCTTCCTCGTCTCGGCCGACGACGAGGCGGTGCTGGTCGCCGTCGCGGCCAAGGGCGCCAAGGTCGGCCTGATGCTCTTCGAGGTGCGCCGGGCCGCTGCGGCGGTCGGTGCGGCACTGCGCGTCGAGCTCGCCTACGAGACCGTGGCGGCCGAGCCCGCGGCGCCGCTGCAGGTCGTGGCGGCGCCGGCGGAGGGCCCGACCGCCGAGTCGCCGAGCTGGACCTGAGATGAAGCTCGAGGGCACGCTCGACGCGTTCAGCCTGCCGGACATCTTCCAGCTGCTCAGCTTCACCAAGAAGAGCGGTGGGCTGCACCTGGCGCAGGACGGCTCGGACGGCGTGGTCTTCTTCGCCGGCGGCAAGGTGACCGGCGCCTCCGCGGACAGCTCCCGCCAGCCGCTGGCCCGGCGCCTGGTCGGCAGCGGCACGGTCGACGACGACGCGCTCGCCGCCGCTGTCGAGGTGGCGACCAACGGTGACGGCATCGGGGTCGTCCGTGCGCTGCTCGAGCAGCAGGCCGTCGACGGCGACCTGCTCCGCCGGGCCGCGACCGACCAGTCCGTCGACGCGGTCTTCGACCTGCTGCGCTGGCGCGAGGGCGACTTCGCCTTCGTCATGGACGAGCGCGACCCGGACGACGTGGGCGTCGCCCTGTCCGTCGAGTCGGTCCTGGAGGACGTCGAGTCCCGCCGCGCGAGCTGGGACGCGGTGTCCCAGGTCGTGCCGTCGCCGCAGGCCGTCCTCGCGATGCCGGTCGTGCTGCCCGCCGACCCGCAGGTCAGCCGCGAGGAGTGGGCCCTGCTCGCGCTGGTCGACGGCCGTCGCAGCGTCGCCGAGCTCGTGGACCTCACCGGGAGTGGTCAGTACGCCGTCGTCTCGACGCTCGCCGCGCTCGTGCAGCGCGGCCTGCTCGAGGTCCGGCCGGCCCCCGGCACGCAGGACGGTCCCGCCGAGGACCACGTCGCCGTCGTGGTGCGCCGGCAGGCGATGCTCGCCCCGCTCGAGGGGCAGCCGTTCGTCCCCGTCCAGGAGGTCCCCGTCCAGGAGGTCCCCGTCCAGGACGTCGCGGCGGACGCCCCGGAGAGCCGCACCGGCGACGAGCCCGGTGCCCAGAACGCTGACGAGGGCGACGCGCCCGTCCACGAGGTCGCACCGGCCGAGGTGTCCGACGGGTCGGAGGGCGCGCAGCGCACGCTCGCGACAGCCTCGGCCGGGACCGACGGGCCGGTGATGCTCGGTGGGGCCCACGTCCCGCAGGACGTCGTCCCGCCCCGCCCCGAGCCGTTCCTGCCCAAGCGGCAGGCCGACTTCGACGAGGCCGCCGGTCAGCCCGGTCAGCCCGGTCAGCCCGGTCAGCCCGGTCAGCCCGGTCAGCCCGGCCGGCCGGTGCCGGTCCAGGCCGGGCCGTCCGCGGCCCTCGGCGACGTCGTCGGCGCCACCGTGACCGCTCCCGACCCGGCCGGCTCGGTCATCGAGCGGGACCCGAACGTCAACCGCAGCCTGATGCTGCGGCTCATCGCTGGTGTGAGGGGACTCTAGATGGCCACCGCACGTGCCCGCCGCCGCGGCGGCCAGGCGGTCAAGGTGGTCGTCACCGGCCCCTTCGCCGCCGGCAAGACCACGCTGATCCGCACCATCAGCGAGATCACGGTGCTCTCGACCGAGCGCAGCGTGACCGACTCGACGCGCAAGCGCAAGGCCGAGACGACGGTGGCGATGGACTTCGGTCGGATCACCATCGACCGCGACCTGGTCCTCTACCTGTTCGGCACGCCCGGGCAGGACCGGTTCGACTTCATGTGGGAGATCCTCGGCGAGGGGATGATCGGCTACCTGCTGCTCGTCGACGCCGAGCGCGAGGACTCCGTGGCGGAGGCAGCCGGCATCCTGGACGTCTTCCGGACCATGGCCCGGGTGCCGTACGTCGTGGCGCTCAACCGCGCCGCGGCCGACGACCACGCCCTGCTGGAGAGCGTCCGGGACCGCCTCGACGTCCCGGCGGACGTCGCGGTGCTCACCTGCGACGCCACCGACAAGGAGTCGGTGAAGAACGTCCTGCTGGCCCTGCTCTACGCGGTGCTCGACGAGGTCGAGGCCGAGGCCGTCAGGGTGTAGCCCGTGAACGGACTGCGCGGGCTCGCGCTGCTCGTCGGCCGCGGTCGCCACCTCCGGCCCGACCCGCCGGTGCGGGTCACCGTCGTGGTCGCGGGCGGTCACGAGGAGGTCCTGCCCGCGGACTCCTCGCTCGCCCGGGCGATGGGCCAGGTCGCCGCCCTGCTCGCCCACTGGTGAGCCGCCGCGGGACCTGTCGGCCCGCTTCAGGAATCCCCCTCCGGACCCGATGGTCTGGGGAACACCCGAGGTGCACGGAAAGGACGGCGCGTGAAGCAGCTGGGCGACATCCTGCTCGAAGGCGGGCTGGTCAACGACGTCCAGCTCGAGGCCGCCTACGAGGAGCAGGAGCGCGCCGGTCGTGCCCTGGGCCGGGTGCTCATCGAGCAGGGCGTCCTCACCGAGTCCCAGCTCGTCTCGGCGCTGGCGACCCAGATCGGCCTGCGCTTCGTCGACCTGTCCGAGTTCGCCGTCGACGGCTCGGCCGTCGGCCGGGTGCCCGGGCCCGTCTGCCGGCGCCACTCCGCGATGCCCATCGGGTTCGAGGAGGGTCGGCTGCTGGTCGCCATGGCCGACCCGGCGAACGTCTTCGCGATCGACGACATCCGCTCGCTGACCGGCCTGGACGTGAAGCCGGTCGTGGCCACCCGCGCCGACCTGGCCGCTGCCATCGACCGCTACTACCGGGCCGACTCCGACCTGGACGACCTCACCAGCTTCCTCGACCAGGGTGAGGAGGAGGACGACCTCAGCAAGGTCAAGGAGATCGTCGAGGACGCGCCGATCGTCAAGTACGTCAACCTGCTCATCACCCAGGCCATCCAGGACCGGGCGTCGGACATCCACCTCGAGCCCACCGAGACCGACCTGCGGGTCCGCTTCCGCATCGACGGCGTCCTGCACGAGATCATGCGCTCGCCCAAGGCGATCCAGTCCGGTGTGATCAGCCGGCTCAAGATCATGGCGGACATCAACATCGCCGAACGCCGCATCCCGCAGGACGGACGGCTCTCGGTCAACGCCCACGGCAAGAAGGTCGACCTGCGGGTCGCGACCCTGCCCACGGTGTGGGGCGAGAAGGTCGTCATGCGGATCCTGGACAACTCCACCGCGCGGCTGGACCTCACCGACCTCGGGTTCTCGGAGAGCAACTTCGAGCGCTACTCGCGCAGCTTCACCAAGCCCTACGGGATGATCCTCGTCACGGGCCCGACCGGGTCCGGCAAGTCGACCACGCTCTACGCCACGCTGAACATCGTCAGCCGGCCCGAGGTCAACGTCATCACCGTGGAGGACCCGGTCGAGTACCGGCTGCCCGGGATCAACCAGGTCCAGACGAACAACAAGGCCGGGCTCACCTTCGCCTCCGCGCTCCGGTCGATCCTGCGCTCGGACCCCGACATCGTCCTCATCGGTGAGATCCGCGACCACGAGACCGGTCAGATCGCGGTCGAGGCCGCCCTGACCGGTCACCTCGTGCTCTCGACGCTGCACACCAACGACGCCCCGTCCGCGGTCAGCCGCCTCACCGAGATGGGGGTGGAGCCCTTCCTCGTCGGCTCGGCGCTCGACGCGGTGCTGGCCCAGCGGCTGGCCCGCCGCCTCTGCTCGAAGTGCAAGGAGGCCTACACCCCGACGGCCGAGTCGCTGGTGGCCAACCGCTTCCCGTGGGACGACGGCGCGCCGCTGCCGGAGCTGTTCCGGCCCGTCGGCTGCTCGGTGTGCGCCAAGACCGGCTACAAGGGCCGGCTGGCCCTGCACGAGGTGATGGTGGTCAGCGAGGAGATCGAGCGGCTCGCCGTCGAGAAGGCCTCGGCGACCGTCATCGAGAACGTGGCGCGCGAGCAGGGGATGAAGACGCTGCGCGAGGACGGGCTGGCCAAGGTGCTCGCCGGCACCACCTCGATGGACGAGATCCTGCGCGTCGTCGTCTAAAGACATGGCAATGCCGCGTCCGCGGCCCCCGCCGAACTCAAGGGCAGGGCCGGACCGGCCGATCCTTCCGCGAGACAACTGTGTCGCGGTCCGCGGCACGACCTTCGAGAGGGGTCCTCAGGTGGAGACGTCCGGATACCAGCCGGTGCCCAGCGAGCCAGGTGGCTTCGCGGCGGCGCCGGTGCCGCCCGTTGCACCGGCCGAGACCGACGAGCAGGGGTCCGGCTGGACCTACTCCTTCGTCACCGAGACCGGCCCGGAGGGCTCCGGGCTGCCCGCGGCGCCGGGGATCCCGGTGGAGCCTTCAGCCCCCGTGGCCTCGCTCGACCCGCTGGGCGGCTACGGCCTCGAGCCCGCAGCCCCGGTCCCGGCCGTCGCCGTTGCTCCCCCCTACGAGCTGGACGCGCCCCAGCCCCTGCCGCCGACCCAGACCTACGAGATGGCGCCGGTGGCCGCGGTCCCCGAGCCGGTCGCCCCTGTCACGGCGTACGTGCCGGAGCAGGTCGTGCCAGCCGAGCCGGCCCACCTGCCTGCCGACGCCGGCTTCGAGGTCGACGTCGTGCCGGTGGTGGGGGACACCTCGGTGCTGGTGGCCGCCTCCGAGGCCGAGGACTCCGCCTACCAGCGGGTCTCCACCGAGGCGCCCGACGACGACGAGCAGGTGAACCTCAACGACCTGCTGATGCACGTGCTGGACACCGGCGCCTCGGACCTGCACCTGACCTCGGGCGCCAGGCCCGCCATCCGCGCCCGCGGCGAGCTGGTGCAGATGGAGGAGCAGCCGGTCCTCACCCCGCCCGTCATCCAGCGGGTGCTCTACGCGGCGCTGACCCAGAAGCAGCGGGAGAAGTTCGAGGAGAACCTCGAGCTCGACTTCGCCTACAGCGTCCCCGGGCGGGCCCGCTTCCGCGTCAACATGTACCGCCAGCGGGACGCGATCGGCGCGGCCTTCCGCATCATCCCGTTCGAGATCAAGAAGCTCGAGGACCTCGGTGTCCCGCCGTCGGTCTCGAACTTCGCCTCGCTCCCGCGCGGCTTCGTGCTCGTCACCGGACCGACCGGCTCCGGGAAGTCGACCACCCTCGCCGCGCTCATCGACCTGGCCAACCGCACCCGGGCCGAGCACATCATGACCGTCGAGGACCCGATCGAGTTCCTCCACCGGCACCAGAAGTGCATCGTCAACCAGCGTGAGGTCGGCGAGGACACCTGGTCCTTCCAGAACGCGCTCAAGCATGTGCTGCGGCAGGACCCCGACATCATCCTGGTCGGCGAGATGCGCGACCTGGAGACCATCTCGGTGGCCCTGACCGCCGCCGAGACAGGTCACCTGGTCTTCGCGACCCTGCACACGCAGGACGCGGCGCAGACGATCGACCGCATCATCGACGTCTTCCCCACCAACCAGCAGCAGCAGGTCCGAGTCCAGCTGGCCGGCTCGCTGCAGGGCGTGGTGTGCCAGACCCTCGCGAAGACGAGTGACGGGGTCGGCCGGGCGGTGGCGACCGAGGTCCTGGTCGCGACGCCGGCCATCCGGAACCTGATCCGCGAGGGCAAGACGCACCAGATCTACTCGGCGATGCAGGCGGGAGCCAAGCACGGGATGCACACCATGGACCAGCACCTCGCTGACCTGGTGATGAAGGGCCGGATCACCTACGAGACCGGCCTGGAGAAGTGCCACCACATCGAGGACTTCAACCGGCTCGCAGGCCGAGGCTGAGAGGCATTCCGATGGCAGCAGCGACGCTGACGTACCAGTACTCGGTCCGTGACCGGTCCGGCAAGGTGGTCTCGGGCAAGCTCGACGCGGACTCCGAGGCGACCGTTGCGGCGAAGCTGAAGCAGATGGGGTACGCCCCCATCAGCATCAGCAAGCACAAGTCCGGCATGAAGACCGAGCTCTCCATCCCGGGCTTCGGGAAGAAGGTCAAGCTCAAGGACCTCGCGGTCATGTCGCGGCAGTTCGCGACGATGATCAACTCCGGCCTGTCCATGCTCCGCGCCCTGACGATCCTGTCCGAGCAGACCGACAACACGGAGCTGGCCCGCATCCTCGGTGAGGTCGCCAAGGACGTCGAGACCGGTGTGGCGCTGTCCACCTCGCTGGCCAAGCACCCGGCCGCGTTCCCGCCCCTCATGGTCAACATGTGCCGGGCGGGCGAGGTCGGCGGGTTCCTCGACTCGGTGCTGCTGCAGATCGCGGAGAACTACGAGGCCGAGGTCAAGCTTCGCGGCAAGGTCAAGGCCGCCATGACCTACCCGGTCGTGGTGTTCGTGATGGCCATCCTGTCCGTGGTCGGCATGCTGCTGTTCATCGTCCCGACCTTCGCCGGCCTGTTCGACGGGCTCGGCGGCCAGCTGCCCGCCCCCACCCGGATGCTCGTGACGCTGTCGAACTTCCTCAAGGTGGGCGGCCCCTTCCTGCTCGTGCTCGGCGTCGTGGGGTTCGTCGTCTGGGGCAAGGTCAAGCGCCGCGACGAGGTGCGCAACGTCGTCGACCCGATCAAGCTGAAGATGCCGGTGTTCGGCCCGCTGTTCCAGAAGATCGCGCTGGCGCGCTTCGCCCGCAACCTCGGCACGATGATGCACTCGGGCGTCCCGATCCTGCAGAGCCTCGAGATCGTCTCCGACACCACCGGCAACGTGGTGCTGGCGCGGGCCATCCGCGACGTCCAGGAGAGTGTGCGCAACGGCGAGTCGCTGGCCGGCCCGCTGGCGAACCACCCGGTCTTCCCGGCCATGGTCGTGCAGATGCTCTCGGTCGGCGAGGACACCGGAGCCCTGGACACGATGCTGCACAAGATCGCGGAGTTCTACGACCAGGACGTCGAGGCGACCACCGAGTCCCTCACCGCGCTGATCGAGCCGCTCATGATCGCGGTCCTGGGCGGCATCGTCGGGTCGATGATCATCGCTCTGTACATGCCCATCTTCAAGATCTTCGACCTGATCGGCTGACGTCGAGCTCCTGTTCGCCGCTCTCCGACCGGAGGCCGGGCCCCACGCGGGCCCGGCCTTCGGGCTTTCGTCCTAGCCCGTCAGGGTGAGGTACGAAAATCGCCCCCGGTCAGGGCTCAAGCCGGCGCCTGGGGGACCCGAAGTCTTCTCTGTCAACGAGCCACACCGGCCAGAAACGGCACACCCGCCGGAAGGTGGGGTCGCAAAGCCAGGGAACCGCGTGACAGAGATCGCGGTCAGCCCAGCTGCCTCGGCCGGCACCCGCCAGGGTGCCGCGAGGGACCGGCGGCGTGGCTCACGGGAACGGTCCTGAAAGGACGGAGCATCACATGCTCGCTCGCATCCGCAAGTCGGCGGAGGAGAAGGACCAGGGCTTCACCCTGATCGAGCTCCTCGTCGTCATCATCATCATCGGCATTCTCGCGGCCATCGCCATCCCGGTCTTCCTCAACCAGCGGAAGAAGGGCTGGGACGCCCAGGCCAAGGGCGACCTGAAGAACATGGCCACCGCCGAGGAGACCTACCTCACCGACAGCGGGGTCTACAGCTCCTCGGTCGCCGCCCTGCAGTCGGCCGGCTTCAAGACCTCGGCCAACGTCAACGCCCACACCGCCACCGCGGTCGCCGGCACCAGCTACGTCCTCACGGTCTGCTCGGAGTCGGGCACCGAGTGGACGTACGACAGCAACGACGGCATTCCGAAGACGAGTGGCACCTGCACCTTCTGATCCACGCCTGACGGATCTCGTGTGGCCCCCGGCGACAGCCGGGGGCCACACGGCTTTGCAGGCGCTTGACCCGTTCGGCTCATGAACGCGACCGCGGCGGGAGCCGACACAAGGAAGCGGAAGGGGGTGAGGCCACCATGGCACCACGAAGCAGACCGTCGTCCGGGGGAGACGCGGGGTTCACCTTGATCGAGCTGCTCGTCGTCATCATCATCATCGGCATCCTGGCGGCGGTAGCGATCCCGGTGTTCCTCAACCAGCGTGTCAAGGCCTACGACACGGCCGTGCGGTCCGACCTGCGCAACCTGGCGAACTTCCAGGAGGGTTACCTCGTCGCGCACGGCAGGTACGCGACGATCGCCGAGATCCAGGCGGCGGAGGACAGCATCCGGGTGTCGGCGCGGGTGACCCAGCGGGTCGTGCTCTACGACGGGTCGCGCGGCTACTGCCTGAGCGCCCAGCACGCCGACTCGCCGAACAACTGGTACTGGGACAGCATGGCCGGCGGCATCCAGCCCAAGGGCAGCTCCGGCTGCCCGGCGGTCATCTCCGGCGACGCCGGCGACGAGCTGGTCGGATAGCTGTTCGCCCGTCGACGGCCCCCGTTCGGATGAACGGGGGCCGTCGACGTTCAAGGACGCCGCCCGGCATGCCGATCAGGCCCCCATGAGGTCGCTCCGTGCTCGTTCCCGACTGAGTCGTGCCCGCCTGTCCGGTGACGAGGGCTTCACCCTGCTGGAGTCGGTCGTCGCCCTGCTGGTCGTCGCCATGGTGACCACGGCCCTGGCCGCGGCGGTCATCTCCGGCGTCCGGGCCTCGCTCATCAGCCGGGAGAACCAGCAGGCCGCCGACTTCATGACCCGGGCGCTGGAGGAGGCCCGGCAGATGGACTTCGCCGCCCTGGGGCACCTGTCGTCCGATCTCCCCGGCGGAGACGCCCGGATCACCAACTGTGGTGCCGACAAGTGCGTCGACGTCGGCGTCGGCTCGGAGAAGCTCTACCCGGTGACGGGTGCTGCCGTCACCGCGCACAAGAAGGACGTCGTCAGCAACGGGATCACGTACTCCGTCGGCACCTACGTCACCGAGGTACCCGGCTATGCGGCGGCCGAGCTGCGCCGGGTCACGGTCTACACGACCTGGTCGGCGTTCGGGAAGACCCACAGCCGACGCACCTCGAGCCTGGTGACGGCGGCCCAGCGCGGTCTGCCGCTGCCGCGGTACACGTTCACCACGGCAGACAACGCCGAGAGCGTCAACCCCGGCGGGTTGGTCACCTACAGGCTGCGGCTGCTCAACCAGGGCGCCCCCGACCGCTGGAACCTCGTCCTCAGCGGCCCGGCGGCGACCTCGCCGTGGGCCCTCTACCTGGACGTCGACACCGACGGCGCGTACACCAGCGGCACCGACACGCTGCTCACCGACACCAACGCCGACGGCCAGATCGACACCGGCCGGCTGGACCCGACCACCGACCTCCCGATCCTGGTCACCTGGCAGACCACCGTCCTGGACCTGCCCTCGACGAGGGACCTCGTCGTGACCGCGTCGTCGGTGGGCCAGCCGACGGCGCCCGGCGCGTCCGCCTCCCTGACGCTGACCACATCGGTGACCAACGGACCGGCCACGCCGACGCCGACCCCCACCCCGACGGCCACGCCCACCGCCACCCCGACCGCCACCCCGCCGCCGCCCTCGGGGGCGGACTGCGTCTGGAGCCCGCTGGTGCCGGTCGCCACCCGCCCGAACGCCTCGTACAGCGTGAAGTCCTACGCGCTGCACAACGGCACCGCCGGGTCGATCGCCGACACCCCGGCGCAGAGCGTCTCGTCCATGAACCTGACCGGCGCGTCCGCCCACCCGATGGCGGCCATGTCCACCGACGTGAACGCCCTGGCCGGCCGCACACTGAACCCGGTCGTGGCGGGAACGAACGCCGCGGCGCTGGCCCTGGCCGACGCGAAGCAGTTCGCCGACTGGAAGGTGTCCACCGGGGCCAGCACCGTGAGCATCGGCGGTACCGCGGTGCTCAAGATGTGGGTCGCCCCGCTCAGCGGGTCGTTGGCCAGCCCGAGCGTCCGCGTGGTCGTGTACTCCGGTACCACCGCCGTCGGCGGCACCGCGGTCTCGGTGGTCAGCAGCTGCACCGGCTGGCAGCTCTTCTACGTCTCGGTCCCGGTCACGACGACCACGGTCGCCAAGAACAGCCAGTACGGCGTGCGGGTCGTCAACACCGGGTCCACGGCGGTGCGGATCGGCTACGACGCGGTCGTGGCCGGCAGCGGCACCGGTGGCTACCAGGCCGCCCTCGACCTGGCGGTCAAGTGATGACCTGGCGGGCCGCACGGGGCGAGCGCGACGCGGGCCTCAGCCTGATCGAGCTGCTGGTCACCATGATCCTCACCGGCGTCGTCGGCACCCTGGTGCTCGGTGCCGTGATCCAGGCCAGCCGCTTCGTCACCCACAACGAGGACGAGGAGCGCGGCCTGCAGGACGCCAAGGTCATCATGGACCGGCTGGGCCGCGACGTGCGGCAGTCCCGGGGGGTCGTCTGCGACGGCGGGCTCTCGGACCCGTCGGACCCGTCGACGACCGACGCCACCTGCCAGTCGCACCTGCAGCTGTGGGTCGACTCCAACTCCGACTACGTCCAGCAGGACGCCGAGGTCATCACCTGGCGGCTGCAGAAGTCGCTCGACGGCGAGCACTACGACGTGTGGCGGATGACCGGTCTGGGTCTCACCCCGCTCACCAGCCGCCGGCAGGCGACCTCGCTCTGGACCGCGTTCGCCTTCCAGTACGACCCGGTGCCGGTCGCGGCGGACATGTCCCGAGTCACCCAGGTCAAGGTCAAGATCGAGTACGACGCCATCGTCGGTCGGGGCACCGCACTACGCGCCGCGGAGTTCTCCGCGCGCCTCCGGAACAAGGGAGCCTGACATGTCGTCGATCCAGCGCCTGGGGCGCGCCGCGCGGCGCGTTCAGGACGAGCCCGACGCCGGCATCGCCATGATCATGGCGATCGGCACCATCGTGTTCATCACCGCGCTGATCGTCACCGCGACCGCCTACGCCGTCACCGGCCTGAAGCAGTCGACGAAGCGGACCACCTTCGAGCAGTCCCTGGCCGTCGCCGAGAACGGCATCGACCAGGCCATGTCGGCGATCCAGAAGCAGTACTCCACCACGTTCACCGACTACCCGGTGCCCGGCACCAGCGGCGGCCTGGGCTGCACGATGGCCGACGTCTCGGGCTACCAGTTCCCCGCCTACGTCGGCGTCACCCAGGTGTCCGACGCCAACGGTGCGTTCGTGGCGACTCCCGGCCGGACGGCCGAGCAGAACGAGCGGACCTGGGCCCGCACCAAGCTGGACGCCCTGCGCGCCGCGGGCTGCACCAAGACCGGGCCCGAGGGCGAGTACGTGGTCCTCAAGCCCAAGTCGCCCGGCACCTCGTCGGGCAAGTACGGGAAGATCTACGCGCTCGGCGCCGTGCCCAGCTTCACCGCCACGGAGCCCAGGGTCCGGCTGATCAAGTCCGAGTACATCTTCATGCCTTACCGGCCGCAGAACGCGATCCTCACCCAGGGCAACCTGGAGTTCCAGGGCAGCTTCCTGATCGGGCAGGCTGCCGGGACGACCGGCGACATCGCCAGCGTGCACTCGAACGGGTCCATCGACATCACCGGCAACGCCGGCACGGTTCTCGGCGCCGTCACCGCGACCGGGACCGTCGCCGGCTCGGTGAACGCCTCGGGTGGGATCACGTCGGGGACCACGGTGCAGACGGTTCCCCCGATCTCCGCCACCGCGTTCTACAGCCAGGCGGCGACCGCCGGGCCCACCGTGCTGACCACGTGGCACGACCTGTGCAGCGACGGCACCGTGCGGCCGTACTCGGCGTCCGGCCCGTGCACGTCGGCGACGGTGACCGCAAGCAACACGTTCAACAACTGGACCTGGGTCTCGGGCACCCGTACCTGGGAGGCCGGCACCAACATCCCGGCCGGCACCTACTTCGTCGACAAGGCCAACGTGACCAACGGCAACGGCAACGGGTCCGAGCCCAAGTTCACCGTCATCGCGTCCTCGTTGAACCCGGACAACTGCGCGTCGAAGCGCTACGGCAACATCGACTGGGACCACTACGACCTGGTCACCACGGCGTACCCGAACATGTGGATGTACGCCGATGGCGATGTCCGGGTCACGTCCAACATCAAGATCGGCAGCGCGGTCGCGCCGATCGCCAGCGGCGGGATCGTCGCCGGCGACCAGACCTACCTGTACACACAGAGCAACTCTGCGGTCGGCGCGGTCGTGGCGGGGGACCAGTGCAAGGCGACCCAGCCGGCGGACAGCCTGGTCGCCACCAACGTGGTGCACAGCGACCTCTACTACGACGCGCAGGCCGACCTTCCCCTGAGCACGATCATCACCAACACGCTGTGGCTGGACTACTCCGGCTGACCGGGCGGCTGCCCTAGGGTTCGCCGGATGACGGTGCTGCTCGCGGTCCTCGCCGCGGTCCTCGGGCTGGCGGTCGGGTCGTTCCTCAACGTCGTCGTCTGGCGGGTGCCGAGGCGCGAGTCGGTCGTCAGCCCGCCGTCGCACTGCCCCGCCTGCGACCACCCGGTACGGCCGCGGGACAACGTGCCGGTCCTCAGCTGGCTGTTGCTCCGCGGCAGGTGCCGCGACTGCGCCGAGCCGATCAGCCCGCGCTACCCGGTGGTCGAGGCGCTGACGGCGCTCGTGTTCGTCGTGCTCGCCGTGCGGATCGGCGTCGAGCCCGAGCTCCCGGCCTTTTTCTACCTCGGGGCGGTGGGGGTCGCCCTGGCCCTCATCGACATCGACGTGAAGCGGCTGCCGGACGTCATCGTCCTGCCCTCCTACGCTGTCGGCGCCGTGCTGCTGGGAGCCGCCGCCGTCGCGCACGGCGACCCCGGACGGATGCTGCGCGTCGTCCTCGCCGGGGCGGCTCTCTACGCCTTCTACTTCCTGCTCGCTCTCGTGTACCCGAGGGGGATGGGTTTCGGCGACGTGAAGCTGGCCGGCGTCCTGGGCGGCTACCTGGGCTGGCTGGGCTGGGCCGAGCTGGTCACCGGCGGCTTCCTGGGCTTCCTCTTCGGAGGCGTGATCGGGGGCCTGCTGATGGTCCTCCGGCGGGCCGGCCGGAGGTCGATGATCCCCTTCGGGCCCTTCATGCTGCTGGGCGCTCTGACGGCCGTCCTGTGGGGCGGGGCTTTGGCAGACCTTTACCTCGACACCCTGCTCGCCTGACCGGATCGCTCAAGCCCGGGCCCGGACCGTCCGATCCCTCCTCTTGAACCGGCCCCACCAGGGGCCGCACCACGCGGCACGGGCCGCCTCTGGGAGGGGAACGTCGTGGCAGGTCGATCCGCCATCGGTCTCGACATCGGGACCTCGGGCGTGCGCGCCGCCGAGCTGTCGTTCGGCAAGGGTCAGGTCACTCTCGAGAAGTTCGGCCAGGTGGCCCTGCCCGAGGGCGCAGTGCGCGACGGCGAGGTCGTCGACTCCGACGCCGTGGCCGCCGCGATCAAGCAGCTGTGGGCGCACACCAAGTTCAGCAGCAAGAAGGTGGTCATCGGCGTCGCGAACCAGAAGGTCATCGTTCGTCAGGTCGACCTGCCGTGGATGCCCGCCGACGAGCTGAAGAAGTCGCTGGCGTTCCAGGTCCAGGACTTCGTGCCGATGCCGGTCGAGCAGGCCGTGCTCGACTTCCACCCCCTGGAGGAGCTCAGCACCGAGGGTGGCAACCGCGTCATGCGCGGCCTGCTCGTGGCCGCTTCGCGGGACATGGTCAACGCGAGCCTCGAGGCCGTCCAGAAGGCGGGCCTGTCGCCCGTGATGGTCGACCTCACGTCCTTCGCGGTGATCCGCTCCCTGGCCGACACCGACCATCTCGGCCTCGGTGCCGACGTGGAGGCGCTGGTCGACGTCGGTGCCCGGGTGACCAACATCGTCGTGCACCAGGGCGGCATCCCCCGCTTCGTCCGGATCCTGCTCATGGGCGGCCAGGACGTCACCGACGCGGTCGGCGAGCGCATGGGCGTGCCGCAGGAGCAGGCCGAGGCCCTCAAGCAGCAGCTGTCCGCCGACCCCGCCGGCGCCGCCACCGAGTCCCAGGCCGCGAGCCGGGTCATCGAGGCCGTCACCGCGGCCTTCGTCGAGGAGGTGCGCGGGTCGCTGGACTACTACCTGGCGTCCAGCGGGTCGACCCCGATCGTCCGCCTCGTCCTCACCGGTGGCGGAGCCCGCCTCGGTGGCCTGCCGGAGCGCCTCCGGGTGACCACGCGTATCCCGGTCGAGGTCGGCGCCCCGATGAACAGCCTCAAGGTCGGACGTACCGGCCTCTCGCCCGAGCAGATCGCCTTCGTCGAGCCACTGGCCGCCGTTCCCGTCGGCCTCGCACTGGGAGTCGCGTCATGAGCACCCTGCAGCAGACCGGCACACCGGTCATCGCCCTCCCGCGGGTGAACCTGCTGCCTCCCGAGATCGAGGAGCAGCGTCGGTTCAAGCGGACCCAGGCGGGGCTGGGCCTGGGCGTCGCCGCAGTCGCCGGCGCCGTCGGTGTCGCGCTGCTGCTGGCGACCGCACAGGCCAACAGCGCCCAGGAGGACCTGGACGTCGCGCAGGCCCGCAACCGCACGCTCACCCAGCAGCAGGCGCAGTACGCCGAGGTGCCGCTCGTCTACGCCCAGGTCGAGGCCGCCCAGGCCCGGCTGTCGCAGGCGATGGGGCGCGAGATCCGCTGGTCGTTCGTCATGAACGACCTGAGCATCATCACGCCGGACAAGGTGTGGCTGACCTCGATGACGGTCACCCCGAACAACGACGCCGCCGCACCGGTGGCCGACGCCACGCAGTACCTCACGCCCGGCATCGGGAGCGTCAGCTTCGAGGGCAAGGCGTACAAGCACAACGACGTCGCCGCCTGGCTCGTCGCGCTCGGCAAGCAGGCCGGCCTGGCCCAGCCGTACTTCTCGGTCTCCAAGGTCGAGCAGATCGGCGAGCAGGACTCCGTGACGTTCAGCAGCCAGGCCACCATCACCGAGGACGCCCTCTCCGGGCGTTGGACCGACAAGGCGGGCAGCTGACATGACGGTGACACGCAAGTGGTCGCTCCTCGCGGCCGTGCTGGCCGTGGCGATCTTCGCCGCCGGCTGGTTCCTGCTGGTCGGACCCAAGCGCAGCGAGGCCGCGAGCCTGCGCAGCGAGACGGAGAGCCAGCAGCAGGCGAACTCGGCCCTGGTGCAGAAGCTCGCCGAGCTCAAGGCCCAGCAGGCCGAGCTTCCCGAGCAGCGGGCCCGGCTGGCCGTGTTCCGCACCCAGATCCCGGACAACCCGGCGCTGCCCTCGCTGATCCGCGACCTCACCGCGGCCGGCCGCTCGGTCGGTGCCTCGGTCGACGAGATGACGCCGGGCACCCCCGTGGTCGTCGTGGACACCGCGGCGCCGATCGTGGCCGCCGTCCCCGAGGCGACCACGGACCCGGAGGCAGCGGCCGACCCGGCGGCAGCCCCCGTGGAGCCGGTGGTCGCCGCGCCCAGCGCCCTGCTCTACTCGGTCCCGCTGAACATGAAGATCAGCGGGAGCTACTTCGAGCTCGAGCAGTTCGTCAACAAGCTCGAGGGCCTCAAGCGGTCGTTCCTGGTCGCGGGCTTCACGGTCACCCCGACCGTGAGCACCGTGGCACCCGAGGGCACCTTGACCCTCGACCTCCAGGGCAAGGTCTTCCTCGCCCCCGAGGCCGCCGAGGCTCTGGCGACCACGCTCGAGCCCACCCCCGTTCCCGCGACCAGCGAGTAGAGACCGGAGCAACGACATGAGTGAGTCGAGCTTCCCCTTCGAGGGCGGGACGGCAGTCGCCACCGCTCCTCCGCCGGCCCCGCCGGTGGACGACGTGGCGGACAGCCGCAGCAAGCTGCTGCTCCTCGGCGGCGTCGCCGTCGTGGTCGTGCTGGCCGTCGTCGGGTACTTCCTGTTCTTCGCCGGCGGCTCGCCGGAGGAGCCGGCGGGTCCGTCCAAGCCCCGCAGCATCGCCCCCGCGGCCCCGGTGGAGCCGCCCGCGGCCGAGCCGGCCCGTCGCAAGCTGAACGCGAAGTCGTTCGGCCGGGACCCGTTCAAGGCGCTCATCGTCGAGGCCGAGGCGGCGCCGGTGACGGTCGACGTCCCGGTCACCACCGGCAGCACCGGCAGCACCGGCAGCACCGGCGGCTCCAGCACGACCGGCACCACCCCGTCGATCGTGGACCTGGGCACCTCCGCGCCGGCCGCCTCCACGTCGCACAGCTTCCGGGTCGTCGACGTGGCGCCCGACAACAGCAGCGTGACGGTGAAGGTGGACGGCGAGACCTACCGGAACCTGCGGGCCGGCGAGGTGTTCGCGACCTACTTCAAGGTGGTGCTCATCAGCGGCGCGACCAACGCGTTCCAGTACGGCGAGGAGAAGTTCAACGTCCTGGGGACCAAGCGGCTCACCATCGCCTGATCCCTGGTCGACCGTCACGCGAGTGACGCATCGGTGGCCTGCCCGGAGCTCCGGGCAGGCCACCGGTGCGTCTGCGGCCGTGGATGCCGGACGCGTGCGCGCCGGCGTGCATCCTCGTGGAAGGATCGGAGCATGCTGCGCTGGCTCACCGCGGGGGAGTCGCACGGTCCTGCCCTGCTCGCGACCCTCGAGGGACTGCCGGCGGGTGTCGAGGTGACCACGGGAGACCTGGTCGACGCGCTGGCACGGCGGCGCCTCGGGCACGGCCGCGGTGCCCGGATGTCCTTCGAGCAGGACGAGGTCGAGCTGCTCGGCGGCGTCCGGCACGGCCTGACCCAGGGCGGGCCGGTCGCGGTCCGCATCGCGAACACCGAGTGGCCCCGGTGGCAGCAGGTGATGAGCCCCGACCCCGTCCCCGCGGAGGAGCTGGCGGGGCTGGCGCGCAACGCACCCCTGACCCGGCCGCGGCCCGGCCATGCCGACCTCGCCGGCATGCAGAAGTACGGCTTCGACGACGCCCGTCCGGTGCTCGAGCGCGCGAGCGCCCGCGAGACGGCGGCCCGGGTCGCGCTCGGGGCGGTCGCGCAGTCCTTCCTGCGCCAGTCGGTCGGGGCCCGACTCGTCTCGCACGTCGTGTCGATCGGCACCGCGGACGCGCCCGAGGACACCTACCCGGTGCCCGACGACCTCGCCCGGCTCGACGCCGACCCCGTGCGCTGCCTGGACCCGGCCGCGAGCGCGGCGATGGTCGCCGAGATCGACGAGGCGCAGCAGGACGGCGACACCCTCGGCGGCGTGGTCGAGGTGCTGGCGTACGGCCTGCCGCCGGGCCTGGGCAGCCACGTGCACTGGGACCGCCGGCTCGACTCACGGCTGGCCGCGGCCCTGATGGGCGTCCAGGCCATCAAAGGGGTCGCGGTGGGCGACGGCTTCGCGACCGCCCGGCGCCGCGGCTCGCAGGCCCATGACGAGATCGAGCGCGGCGCCGACGGCGGCCTGCGCCGGCGCACGGCCCGGGCGGGTGGCGTCGAGGGCGGCATGAGCACCGGGGAGCCGCTCCGGGTGCGGGCGGCCATGAAGCCCATCTCCACCGTGCCGCGCGCGCTCGACACCGTCGACGTCGCGACCGGCGAGCCGGCGCGGGCCATCAACCAGCGCAGCGACGTCTGTGCCGTCCCCGCCGCGGGCGTCGTCGTCGAGGCCATGGTCGCCCTGGTGCTCGCCGACGCCGTCCTGGAGAAGTTCGGCGGCGACTCGGTGACCGAGACCGCCCGCAACGCCGCGGCGTACGTCGCCGGCCTCGCGGTCCGGTGATGGCCCCGGTCGTGGTGCTGGTCGGTCCGCCGGGGTCCGGGAAGACGACGACGGCCCGCGCGCTGGCGGCCCGGCTCGGCACGGTGGCCCGCGACACCGACGCCGACGTCGAGGCGAGCACCCGGAGCAGCATCGGCGACCTGTTCGTCGAGCACGGCGAGGAGCACTTCCGGGCGCTGGAGCGGGCGGCGGTGGCCACCGCCCTCGCCGAGCACGACGGGGTGCTGGCCGTGGGCGGCGGGGCGGTGCTGGACCCCGGGACCCGCGACCTGCTCGCCGGGCGCACGGTGGCGTTCCTCGACGTCGGGATCAAGGACGCTGCGTCCCGGATCGGGCTGAACCGCGACCGCCCGCTGCTGCTGGGCAACCCCCGGGCCCAGTGGATCCGGCTGATGGCGCAGCGACGCCCCGTCTACGAGTCCGTGGCCACGCTGACCGTCACCACCGACGGCCGGACGCCGGCCGACGTGGCGGAGGAGATCGCCCGACGGTGCGGGCTGTGACCGCGCCGACCCGGGTCAGCGTCAGCGGCCCGGCGCCCTACGACGTGGTCGTCGGCCACGGGCTGGGCGACCTGCTCCCCGGGCTGGTCGGGGCCGGTGCCCGGCAGGTGCTCGTCGTGCACCAGACGCCTCTCGCCGACCGCGCCGGGCAGGTCCGGGACGTCCTGACCGGCGCCGGCGCCGACGTGGTGCTGGCTCCCGTGCCCGAGGGGGAGGGCGCCAAGACGGTCGGGACCGCTGCCGCCCTGTGGTCGCTGCTCGGCCGCCGTGCGTTCACCCGCTCGGACGTCGTCGTCGGGCTCGGGGGCGGTGCGGCCACCGACCTGGCCGGCTTCGTGGCGGCGACCTGGCTGCGCGGTGTCCGCGTCGTGCAGGTGCCCACCACACTGCTCGGCATGGTCGACGCGGCGGTCGGCGGCAAGACCGGCCTGAACACGGCTGAGGGAAAGAACCTCGTGGGGTCCTTCCACCCGCCCGCCGGGGTGCTGTGCGACCTGGACTCGCTCGCCACGCTTCCCCGGGCCGAGCTGGTGGCCGGGATGGCCGAGGTCGTGAAGGCCGGGCTGGTCGCCGACCCCGTCGTCCTCGACCTCGCCCTGCGTGAGGACGCCCTCGACGTCGGCTCCGCCGTGCTGCGCGAGCTGGTGGAGCGCTCGGTCCGCGTCAAGGCCGAGGTGGTCGGCGAGGACCTGCGCGAGGCCGGGCTGCGCGAGGTCCTCAACTACGGGCACACGCTGGGGCACGCGATCGAGAAGGTCGAGGGGTTCCGGGGCCGGCACGGCGAGGCAGTCGCGGTGGGGCTGGTCTACGCCGCCGAGCTGGCGCACGAGGCCGGCCGGCTCGACGCGACCTCGGTGGCCCGGCACCGTGAGGTGCTGGGCGCCCTCGGGCTGCCCACGACCTACGACGGCGCCCGGTGGCCCGAGCTGCTCGCCGCCATGCGGGTCGACAAGAAGGCCCGCGGGTCGGTGCTGCGGTTCGTCGTGCTCGACGGGCTCGGCCGACCGGGACGGCTCGAGGGACCGGACGACGCCCTCCTCGGCCGCGCGTTCGAGAGGATCGCCACATGAGGAGCCCCGCATGACCCGAGTCCTCGTCCTCAACGGGCCCAACCTGGGCCGGCTCGGCAGCCGCGAGCCGGAGGTCTACGGCTCGCAGACCCACGACGACCTCGTCGCCGCGGTCACCGAGTGCGGTGCCGAGCTCGGCCTGGAGGTGGAGGTCCGTCAGACGGACGACGAGACCGAGCTGGTGCACTGGCTGCACGAGGCCGCCGACACGGCCACGCCGGTCGTGCTCAACCCTGCGGCGTTCACCCACTACTCCTACGCGCTGCGCGATGCCTGTGCCGCCCGCACCGCCGCTCTGGTGGAGGTGCACCTGTCCAACCCGGCGGCGCGCGAGGCCTTCCGGCACACGTCGGTCGTCGCCGGCGTGGCGTCCGGCTCGATCACGGGCTTCGGGCTGGAGTCGTACCGGCTCGCCCTACGCGCGGTCGCCGCCGGGCTGTGACCGTCCGGCCCGGCGCCGCCGGGTAGCGTTCGGCCGGTGCCCGACGCCCACCACCGCCGACGCGAGGCCCTGCGCGCCGTCCTGGCCGCCGACGACGCCGACGCGGCGCTGGTGACCAGGCTGGTCAACGTCCGCTACCTCACGGGGTTCTCCGGGTCGAACGCCGCGCTGCTCGTGACGGCGAGCGGCGAGGTGCTCGCGACCGACGGCCGCTACACCGCCCAGGCCGCCGCCGAGGCCCCCGGGGTCGAGGTCGTCGTCGACCGGGACTGCGCGCCGGCGCTCGTCGCGCGGGCGGCCCGGGACGCCGTCCGCCGGCTGGCGTACGAGGCCCACGACGTGACCGTCGAGCAGCACGCCGCGCTGGCGGCGGTCGACGGCGCGCCCGCCCTGGTCGCGCTGGGGCGCGCCGTCGAGGCGCTGCGCACCGTCAAGGACGACCAGGAGATCGACCTGCTCCGCGAGGCCTGCGCGATCGGGGACCGCGCGCTGTCGGAGACCCTCAGCCGCGTCGCACCCGGGCTCACCGAGCGCGAGGTCGCGCACCGGCTGGAGGCGACGATGGTCGAGCTCGGTGCCGACGGCACGGCGTTCGACACCATCGTCGCGAGCGGCCCGCACAGCGCCATCCCGCACCACCAGCCCACCCACCGCGAGATCCAGCGCGGCGACCTGCTCAAGATCGACTTCGGGGCCAGGTACCGCGGGTACCACGCCGACTGCACGCGGACGGTCGTGGTGGGCACCGAGCCGGAGCAGTGGCAGGCGGAGATCTACGCCGTGGTCCGGGAGGCGCAGCGGGCCGGCCGCCGCGCGCTGACGGTGGGTGCCGACGTGCGCGACGTCGACGCGGCCGCCCGTGAGGTCGTCGTGGCGGCGGGCTACGGCGAGGCGTTCCCGCACGGCCTGGGGCACGGGGTCGGGCTGGAGATCCACGAGGCTCCCATGATGGGCTACCGCGCGACCGGTAGACTCCAGGCCCGCACGCCGGTGACCGTCGAGCCCGGGGTCTACCTGCCGGGACGCGGGGGAGTCCGCATCGAGGACACCCTCGTCGTGGGCACCCAGCCCCACGGGGCGCCGGAGCTGCTCACGACCACCCCGAAGGACCTGCTCGTCCTCTGACCCGGCCACGGCCGGCGGCGGACGCGCTCCCGTACGCGAGACGAAGGACTCTGCCCCGTGGCGACGACGAACGACCTGAAGAACGGCTTGGTGCTCAACCTCGACGGCCAGCTCTGGTCGGTGGTGGAGTTCCAGCACGTCAAGCCCGGCAAGGGCGGCGCGTTCGTGCGCACCAAGCTCAAGAACGTCCTCTCCGGCAAGGTCGTCGACAAGACCTTCAACGCCGGCACGAAGGTCGAGACGGCCACGGTCGACAAGCGCGACTTCCAGTACCTCTACAAGGAGGGCTCGGACTTCGTCTTCATGGACAACCAGTCCTACGAGCAGCTGCACGTGCCCGGCGAGACGGTCGGTGAGATGGCGAAGTTCATGCTGGAGAACCAGGAGGCCGTCGTCGCCGTCCACGAGGGCACTCCGCTCTACGTCGAGCTGCCCGCAGCGGTCGAGCTCACGATCTCCTACACCGAGCCCGGCATGCAGGGCGACCGGTCGACCGGCGGCACCAAGCCCGCGACGCTGGAGACCGGCGCCGAGATCGCCGTGCCGCTGTTCATCACCACCGGCGAGAAGGTGAAGGTCGACACCCGCGACGGCAGCTACCTGGGCCGGGTCACCGGCAGCTGATGTCCGCCCGCAGCAAGGCCCGCAAGCGCGCCGTCGACGTGCTGTTCGAGGCGGACCAGCGCGGCAGCGACCCGCTCGAGACGCTGGCCGGCCGGATCGCCGCGGCCGAGCCGCCGGTCGCGGAGTTCACCGTCGAGCTGGTCGAGGGCGTGGTCGCCCACCGCGACCGGATCGACGAGCTGCTCTCGACCTACGCCCAGGGCTGGACGCTGGACCGGATGCCCGGGGTCGACCGGGTGGTGCTGCGGCTGGCCACCTTCGAGCTGCTCTGGCGCGACGACGTGCCGGACGCCGTGGTCGTGGACCAGGCCGTCGAGCTGGCCCGGTCGCTGTCGACCGACGAGTCGCCGTCGTTCGTCAACGGCCTCCTGGGCCGGCTCGTCGAGCTGAAGCCCGCCCTCGGCACCTGAGGCCGGACCCCGGCTGCCCGACCGGCGCTCTCAGGTCGGACGCGCCAGCAGGCCGCGCGAGAACGGCACGTCACCCAGGTGTCCCGGCACGTGCCGGACGGTCGCCCGGCCGGCGCAGCCATCACTGGCGAGGTCGGCCCGCACCAGACGTGGGGACAGCTTCGAGACCACGACCGCGGGACGCCGGCCGGCCACCCGGCTGATCGCCCGGCACAGGTTCGTGGGCTCGTGGAAGAGCTGCCCCTGGCCGGTCTGGAAGGTCAGCAGCGCCGAGATCATCGTCGTGCCGTCGGTGTCCCACATCGCGCTCCACCCGAGGAAGTACGGGACCGCGACGCGCCCGTCGGCGGGGGTGCCGTACCGGCTGGCCAGGTCGAAGCGCTGGGCGCTGGCCCGTGACCGGCCGCCCTCACCGTCGTGCTGGTCGCGCCGGTCGTCGGCCCGCCAGGCGTCCGCGGTGGCCGAGCCGGGTCCGATCATGTGGGGGAGCCAGAAGGCGAACAGCGTCGCGAGCACCAGGGCCAGCGTCCCCGCCCGGAGCACCCCGGCCGGACGGCCGGTCCGGGCCAGCAGGGTGCTCACCGCGGCCGCCGCGCGCGCGGTCGCGACGGTGGCTGCCAGGGCGAGGACCGGGGCCAGCACCAGCGTGAGGAACCAGGCGGCCTTCATCGGGTACCACTGGTTCAGGTCGAGGGACCCCGAGCCGTGCAGCATCAGCGCCCAGACCCCGATGAGGCCCGCGACGGCACCGAGCAGGGCCCGCACCCAGGCGGACCTGGCCCCGCCTGCGCGGTGCAGGGCCCACGGCAGGCAGAGCAGGGCCGGGACCAGGATCCGCCAGGGTGCCCCGCCGAAGGTGCCGGTGGTCGCTGCCAGACCGACGCCCCCGGCGCCGAGCACGGCGAGCAGCGGGACCGCGGCGACGGCCAGCAGCACGAGGGCCACCGGCGCCGCGCGCAGCACCGCGCGCAGGGTCGCGCGGGTCGCGGGACATCCGGCCAGCCGCCGGACTCCCGGAGCGGCGACCGCCAGCAGGGCCACGGCGGGCACGACGACCAGCGCCTGCCAGAGGTGGGCCAGGAGCATCGCCTGCGCGCAGGTGAGCAGCGCGACCGACGGCAGGGCCACCGGCCGTCGCACGAGCAGCACCAGGGGCAGCGACCAGACGGTGACCACGGCGAGCAGGCTCGCAGCAGCGCCCAGGTAGACGAAGCCGGCCACGAAGGAGCTGGTGACCAGGGCGCCGAGGCCCAGCGTCAGGGCCGCCACCGCGCACAGCCGGGGGGGCAGCGCCAGCGCGGAGCCGACGCGCAGGGTGAGCGACGCGCCCGCCACGAGGAAGGCCGCGAGGGCGAACCAGCACAGCGCGGCGTACAGCCCCAGGTCGTACGCGAGCAGGGCGGCGGGCGCGGCGAGCGGGGCGTCGGGGACGGAGACCAGCATCGCCAGCGTCTCGACGCCCCGGGGGTAGGGCCCGGAGACGTCGTAGTCGAGGTGGCCGGTCCGCTGGACGGCGGCCAGCATGATCATGTGCTGGGCGAGGTCGGTGCCGTGGAACGCCCACGACTTGGCCACCGAGCCGGACAGTGCCTGCAGCACCCCGGTGGCCATGGCGAACCAGGCCGGCAGGAACACCCAGGCCGGTCCGGCGACCCGGTGCCCGGGGTGCGCCCGGCGGGAGGTGCGGCCGGAGGCGGCGAGCGCGGCGATCCCGGCGGTGGCCCAGCCGGCGGTGACCGCCGTCGGGTGGCCCAGCAGGTCGACACCGGTCCGGCCGGCCACCAGGCCGACCGCGACGGCCCCGGCGAGCAGGCCGAGGACGGCGAGGGTCAGCGCGAGGTCGGCCGGCCACCAGCGGCGCAGCACCGACGCGGCAAGCCCCACCACGGCGAGCAGGACCAGCGCCGGGCGTCCGGTCGCCAGCGCGACCAGCAGCAGGGCGAAGGACAGCCCGGCCACGGGGTGCGGGAGGAGGTGGCCACCCCGGCGGACGGTCCGGCCGGTGCCCCCGGCGGGACGCGTGGGCGCGAGCGCCGACGCCCCGGCGGCCCGGGAGGAGAGCCCGGATGCCGACCCCGGGAGGAGAGAGGTCACCCAGGAAGCGTCGGCAGCCCGGGCGCCGGACCTGAGCCGGTCGGGTCAGTCGAGGGCGCGGCGCGCCTCGGCGTTGAGCACGCCCCAGGTGATCAGCTGCTCGGTGAGCTGGCTCGGGGTCTCGTCGTAGATGACCGCCAGGGTGCGCAGGTCGTCCTGGCGGATCGACAGGACCCGGCCGTTGTAGTCCCCGCGCTGGGCCTGGATCGTCGCGGCGTAGCGGGCCAGGGGCCCGGCCCGCTCGGCGGGGACGGTCTGCAGCCGCTCCAGGTCGAGGATCAGCCGCGGGGGCGGCTCGGCCGCGCCCTGGGGCGCGCCGTCGGGCAGCAGCTCGGAGACGGGCACGGCGTAGAAGTCGGCCAGCTCGGCGAGGCGCTGCACGGTGACGGCGCGGTCCCCGCGCTCGTAGGAGCCCACGACGACCGCTTTCCAGCGGCCCTCGGACTTCTCCTCCACGCCGTGCAGCGACAGCCCCTGCTGGGTGCGGATCGCTCGCAGTCGCCCTCCGAGCGCCCGTGCGTACTCAGTCGCCATGACGCCCGTCCTTCCGTGGTCGCGCACGTCACTCGTGGTGAGCGGTGCTGCCTGAGGTCTCGCCTGCCGGCCCGGTGGTGCCGGCACGACCGAGTATCGCGGTGACTCTGGGTGACGTTACGCAGAGTCACAAGAATTGGTCACGTTCTTCCCAACGAGGTTCACCCGGTTGGCGTCACGGGACCGGCCCGGCGAGCGCTCCGCACACCCGACCCGGCCCGACCCGCCCGGCGCGCGGACGCGGCGGGGGCGGTGCGCCGGCCGCTGCTACGGTGGCGCAGCAGTACCCCGTACATCCTTTAACGACCCGTCCTGTGAGGCGGGGAAGGAGGTCGGTCGGCGCATGACGCCCACCCCTGGCCCGCCCGCGTTCCGTGGCGGCGCCGCTCCCGCGGCCGCCGAACCCGCCCGGGCCCGCCCGTCCGTCTCGCGCCGCCGGGTGCTCGAGGCCCCCGACATCGGCCGGGCCCTCACCCGGATCGCGCACGAGGTGCTCGAGCGCGCCAAGGGCTCCGAGGACCTCGTCCTGCTGGGGATCCCCACCCGGGGCGTCCCGCTGGCGCACCGCCTGGCCGCCCGGATCGCGGCGGTCGAGGGCACCGAGGTGCCGGTCGGCTCGCTGGACGTGACCATGTACCGCGACGACCTGCGGCTGCACCCGGCCCGGGCGCTGGAGCGCACCGACCTGCCCGAGGGCGGGGTCGAGGGGCGCACCGTGGTCCTCGTCGACGACGTCCTGTACTCCGGGCGGACGATCCGGGCCGCCCTGGACGCCCTCGGCGACCTGGGCCGGCCGGCGCGGGTGCAGCTCGCCGTCCTGGTCGACCGGGGCCACCGCGAGCTGCCCATCCGCGCCGACTACGTCGGCAAGAACCTCCCGACCTCGCTGGCCGAGCGGGTGCACGTGCTCCTCGAGGAGCAGGACGGCGAGGACAGCGTGACGATCGACAGCCCGGCGGACGGCCCCCACGACGGCCCCCACGACGGCCCCCACGACGGTACGGGGGAGGCCCGGTGAACCCGCACCTGCTCAGCGCCGCGGACCTGACCCACGAGGACGCTCTCCTGGTGCTCGACACCGCCGAGGAGCTGGCCCGGGCGACCGACCGGACGGCGGTCCGGAAGCTGCCGACGCTGCGCGGCCGGACCGTGGTGAACCTGTTCTTCGAGGACTCGACCCGCACGCGGATCTCGTTCGAGGCCGCCGCCAAGCGGCTGTCGGCCGACGTCATCAACTTCGCCGCCAAGGGGTCCAGCGTCTCCAAGGGCGAGAGCCTCAAGGACACCGCGCTCACCCTGGAGGCGATGGGGGCGGACGCCGTGGTGGTCCGCCACCACGCGTCCGGCGCGCCGCACCGGCTGGCCCACTCCGGCTGGATCCGGGGTGCGGTCGTCAACGCCGGCGACGGCACCCACGAGCACCCGACGCAGGCGCTGCTCGACGCGTTCACCATGCGCCGCCGGCTCCACGGGCAGGGGACCGCCCAGGAGGCGCCGGCCGGTTCGGACCTCGCCGGGCGGCGGGTGACGATCGTGGGCGACGTCCTGCACTCCCGGGTGGCCCGGTCCAACGTCCTGCTGCTGCACACCCTCGGCGCCGAGGTCACCCTCGTCGCGCCACCGACCCTGCTGCCGGTGGGCGTCGAGACCTGGCCCTGCGCCACGTCGTACGACCTCGACGGTGAGCTGGCCAAGAGCGACGTCGTGATGATGCTGCGGGTGCAGCGCGAGCGCATGCACGCCGCCTTCTTCCCGAGCTCGCGCGAGTACAGCCGGCGGTACGGCCTGGACGGCGCGCGGATGGCCAAGCTGCCCGACCACGCCATCGTCATGCACCCCGGCCCGATGAACCGCGGGATGGAGATCGCCGCCGAGGTCGCCGACTCGGCCCGCTCGACGATCGTCGAGCAGGTGACCAACGGCGTGAGCGTCCGGATGGCCGTGCTCTACCTGCTGCTGTCCGGCGCCACCGACGGAGAGGTCCCCGCATGACCACCCCTACCGGGCTCGGCCGCACCTACGTCGTGAAGGGGGCGCGGCTGCTCGGCGGGGCGGCCACCGACCTCGTGCTCGAGGACGGCGTGGTCGCCGAGGCCGGCACCGGCCTGACGCGGGCCGGCGCGGAGGTGCTCGACGCCGACGGGCTGGTCGCCCTGCCGGGGCTGGTCGACCTGCACACCCACCTGCGCGAGCCGGGGCGGGAGGACGCCGAGACGGTCGAGACGGGCACGGCGGCCGCCGCGCTCGGCGGCTTCACCGCCGTGCACGCGATGGCCAACACCGATCCGGTGGCCGACACGGCGGGCGTGGTCGAGCAGGTGTGGCGGCTGGGCCGGGAGGCGGGGCACTGCGACGTCCGCCCGGTGGGCGCCGTCACCGTCGGCCTGGCGGGGGAGCGGCTGGCCGAGCTCGGTGCCATGGCCGACTCCGCGGCCCGGGTGCGGGTCTTCTCCGACGACGGGCACTGCGTGTCCGACGCGGTCCTCATGCGCCGTGCGCTGGAGTACGTCAAGGCGTTCGGCGGTGTCGTCGCCCAGCACGCCCAGGAGCCCCGGCTGACCGAGGGCGCCCAGATGAACGAGGGCGAGCTCAGCGGGGTGCTCGGCCTGCAGGGCTGGCCAGCGGTGGCCGAGGAGGCGGTCATCGCCCGCGACGTGCTGCTGGCCGCGCACGTCGGGTCCCGCCTGCACGTCTGCCACGTCTCGACCGCCGGGTCGGTCGAGATCCTGCGCTGGGCGAAGTCGAAGGGCTGGAACGTCACCGCCGAGGTGACCCCCCACCACCTGCTGCTGACCGACGAGATGGCCCGCTCGTACGACCCGCTGTTCAAGGTGAACCCCCCGCTGCGGACGGCCGACGACGTGACCGCGCTGCGCGCGGCCCTCGCCGACGGCACCATCGACGCCGTCGCCACCGACCATGCGCCGCACTCGCACGAGGACAAGGACTGCGAGTGGGCCGCGGCGGCCATGGGGATGCTCGGTCTCGAGACCGCGCTGTCGGTGGTGCAGGAGGCGATGGTCGAGACCGGCCTGCTCGACTGGGCCGGCGTCGCCGACCGGATGTCGACCCGGCCGGCGCACATCGGCCTGCTCGACGACCACGGCCGGCCGCTCGAGGCAGGCTCGCCGGCCAACCTCGTCCTGGTCGACCCGGCGGCCCGCCGCGAGGTCGACCCGTTCGCCCTGGCGTCGCGCTCACGCAACACGCCGTATGCCGGCCGCACCCTGCCGGGCGCGGTGGTCGCCACCTTCCTCCGCGGCCGGCCGACCGTCCTCGACGGGAAGCTGCAGTGAAGGCGCTGCTGGTCCTCGAGGACGGGCGCGAGTTCCGGGGCGAGTCGTACGGCGCCACCGGTGAGACCTTCGGCGAGGCGGTGTTCTCCACCGGCATGACCGGCTACCAGGAGACGCTCACCGACCCGTCGTACCACCGCCAGGTCGTCGTGATGACCGCTCCCGCACGTCGGCAACACCGGCGTCAACGACGAGGACCCCGAGTCGCGGCGGATCTGGGTCAGTGGCTACGTCGTGCGCGACCCGGCCCGCCGGCCGTCGTCGTGGCGGTCCCGACGGTCGCTCGGTGACGAGCTGGCGGGCCAGGGCGTCGTCGGCATCAGCGGGATCGACACCCGGGCACTGACCCGGCACCTGCGCGAGCGCGGTGCCATGCGGGTCGGTGTCAGCACGGCCGACACCGACGCGGCCTCGCTGCTGGACCGGGTGCGCTCGACGCCCTCGATGGCCGGCGCCGACCTGACCGGCGAGGTGACCACGCCCGAGGCCTACGTCGTGCCGGCTGTGGGGGAGAAGCGGTTCACGGTCGCGGCCCTCGACCTGGGCATCAAGGCGATGACGCCGGTGCGGATGGCCGAGCGGGGCATCGAGGTGCACGTGCTGCCGTCGACCTCGTCGGTCGACGACGTGCTCGCCACCGGCGCCGACGGGGTCTTCCTGAGCAACGGCCCCGGCGACCCCGCCACCGCGGACCGCGCGGTCGCGCTGACCGCCGACCTGCTGGGACGGACGGTGCCGGTGTTCGGCATCTGCTTCGGCAACCAGGTGCTCGGGCGGGCGCTGGGCCTGGGCACGTACAAGCTGCGCTACGGCCACCGCGGCATCAACCAGCCCGTGCAGGACCGCGCCACCGGCAAGGTCGAGGTCACCGCGCACAACCACGGGTTCGCCGTCGACGCGCCCGTCGACGGCACGTTCGACACCCCCTTCGGTGCCGCGCAGGTCAGCCACGTCTGCCTGAACGACGGTGTCGTCGAGGGCCTGCGCTGCCACGACGTGCCGGCCTTCTCGGTGCAGTACCACCCCGAGGCCGCGGCCGGCCCGCACGACGCCGCGTACCTCTTCGACCGCTTCGCCACGCTGCTCGACGCCACCGGGGGAGTCCGCTAGATGCCCAGGCGTACCGACATCAGCAGCGTCCTGGTCATCGGGTCCGGCCCGATCGTGATCGGGCAGGCCTGCGAGTTCGACTACTCGGGCACCCAGGCCTGCCGGGTGCTGCGCGAGGAGGGCATCCGGGTGGTCCTGGTCAACTCCAACCCGGCCACGATCATGACCGACCCGGAGTTCGCCGACGCGACCTACATCGAGCCGATCACCCCCGAGATCGTCACCAAGGTGATCGAGAAGGAGCGGCCCGACGCCCTGCTGGCGACCCTCGGCGGGCAGACCGCGCTGAACACCGCGATGGCGCTGCACGAGGCGGGCGTGCTGGAGCAGTACGGCGTCGAGCTGATCGGCGCCAACGTCGACGCCATCGAGGCGGGCGAGGACCGTCAGCGGTTCAAGGGGATCGTCGAGCAGATCGGGGCCGAGTCGGCCCGCAGCCTGATCGCGCACACCCTCGACGAGTGCCTCGGTGCGGCGGACGTGCTCGGCTACCCGTTGGTCGTGCGGCCCTCCTTCACCATGGGCGGGGCCGGGTCCGGGCTGGCGCGCGACGAGACCGAGCTGCGCCGGATGGCGGGTGCCGGGCTGCAGGCCAGCCCCACCACCGAGGTGCTCCTCGAGGAGTCCATCCTCGGCTGGAAGGAGTACGAGCTCGAGCTGATGCGGGACAAGGCGGACAACGTCGTCGTCGTCTGCTCGATCGAGAACCTCGACCCGATGGGCGTGCACACCGGCGACTCGATCACCGTGGCGCCGGCCATGACGCTCACCGACCGCGAGTACCAGCGGCTGCGCGACATCTCGATCGACGTGATCCGCGCGGTCGGCGTCGACACCGGCGGGTGCAACATCCAGTTCGCCGTCGACCCGGCCGACGGCCGGGTGATCGTGATCGAGATGAACCCGCGGGTCTCGCGGTCCTCCGCGCTGGCGTCCAAGGCAACCGGCTTCCCGATCGCGAAGATCGCCGCGAAGCTCGCCGTCGGCTACACGCTCGACGAGATCCCCAACGACATCACCCGCGAGACGCCGGCCTCCTTCGAGCCCAGCCTCGACTACGTCGTGGTCAAGGTGCCGCGGTTCGCCTTCGAGAAGTTCCCCGGCGCCGACCCCCGCCTGACGACGCACATGAAGAGCGTCGGGGAGGCGATGGCGATCGGCCGGTGCTTCACCGAGGCGCTGCAGAAGGCACTCAGGTCGCTGGAGTCGCGCGGTGCCGAGTTCGGCTGGGAGGCCACCGACGTCGTCGCGGCGGACTGGCTGGCGCGGGCGTCGGTCCCGCACGACGGGCGGCTGCGCGACGTGCAGCAGGCCCTCTGGGCGGGCGCCGGCGTCGACGAGACGCACGCGGCCACCGGCATCGACCCCTGGTTCCTCGACCAGGTGCAGCTGCTCAACGAGGTCGCCGCCGAGGTCCGCGACGCGCCCGAGCTCGACCGTGACCTGCTGGCGCGGGCCAAGCGGCACGGGTTCTCCGACGTCCAGCTCGGGCTGCTGCGCGGGATGCCCGAGGACGTCGTGCGCGGTGTGCGCCACGCGCTCGGGCTGCGTCCGGTCTTCAAGACCGTCGACACCTGCGCGGCGGAGTTCGCGGCCCGGACGCCGTACCACTACTCGTCCTACGACGAGGAGAGCGAGGTGGCGCCCCGCGAGGAGCCGGCCGTGATCATCCTCGGCAGCGGCCCCAACCGGATCGGGCAGGGCATCGAGTTCGACTACTCGTGCGTGCACGCCTCCTTCGCGCTGCGCGGCAGGGGGCTGCGGACCGTCATGGTCAACTGCAACCCCGAGACCGTGTCGACCGACTACGACACCTCCGACCGGCTGTACTTCGAGCCGCTCACCCTCGAGGACGTCCTCGAGGTCGTGCACGCCGAGCAGCAGGCCGGGCCGGTGGTCGGGGTCGTCGTCCAGCTCGGCGGGCAGACCCCCTTGGGGCTGGCCCAGCGGCTCAAGGACGCGGGCGTGCCGATCATCGGCACGAGTCCCGAGGCGATCCACCTCGCCGAGGACCGTGGCGCGTTCTCCGAGGTGCTGGCCGACGCCGGCCTGGTCGCCCCGAAGCACGGCACGGCCACGTCCTACGACGGTGCGCGAAGGGTCGCCGCCGACATCGGCTACCCGGTCCTGGTGCGTCCGTCGTACGTCCTCGGCGGCCGCGGCATGGAGATCGTCTACGACGACGAGCAGCTGGCGACGTACATGCGGGAGGCGACCGAGGTGTCCGCCGACCGGCCGGTGCTGGTCGACCGGTTCCTCGACGACGCCATCGAGATCGACGTCGACGCGCTGTTCGACGGCGACGAGCTCTACCTCGGCGGCGTGATGGAGCACATCGAGGAGGCCGGCATCCACTCCGGCGACTCGGCCTGCGTCCTCCCGCCCGTCACGCTCGGCCGCGACGTCGTGGCCAAGGTCCGCGAGCAGACCCTGGCGCTGGCCCGCGGCATCGGGGTGCGTGGCCTGCTCAACGTGCAGTTCGCGATGGCCGCCGACGTGCTCTACGTGCTCGAGGCCAACCCGCGGGCCAGCCGCACCGCCCCGTTCGTCTCCAAGGCGACCGGCGTGCCGCTGGCCAAGGCGGCCGCCCTGGTGATGGCCGGCGACTCCATCGCCGACCTGCGCGCCTCCGGCGTGCTCCCGGCAGACGGCGACGGCGGCCGGCTGCCCACGGGCACCGGCGGACCGGCGACCCCGGTGGCGGTCAAGGAGGCCGTGCTGCCGTTCAAGCGGTTCCGCACCGTCGAGGGGCGCGGGGTCGACCACATGCTCGGGCCGGAGATGCGCTCGACGGGCGAGGTCATGGGCATCGACGCCAGCTTCGGCACGGCGTTCGCGAAGTCGCAGTCCGCGGCCTACGGCGGGCTGCCCACCAAGGGCGTCGTCTTCGTGTCCATGGCCGACCGCGACAAGCGCAACATGATCTTCCCGCTGAAGCGGATGGCCGACCTCGGCTTCCAGGTCCTCGCGACCGAGGGCACCGCCGACGTCCTGCGGCGCAACGGCGTCGAGGCGACCGTCGTCCGCAAGCACAGCCACGGCCAGGGGCCCGACGGGGAGCCCACCGTGGTCGAGCGGATCCTTGCCGGCGAGGTCGACATGGTCGTCAACACGCCTTCGGGACCCCGCGCCCGGGCCGACGGCTACGAGATCAGGGCGGCGGCCATCGCGATGGACCGGCCGATCATCACCACCGTCCAGCAGCTCGCTGCCGCCGTGCAGGGCATCGAGGCGCTGGGCCGGGGCAGCCTGGACGTCCGCTCGATCCAGGACTGGACCGCCGCCCTGCGCGGGGCGGGTGCGGGCTGATGGGGCACCGGTCCGAGGGGGCGCTCCAGGTGGCCGGGCAGGTGCTGACCAGCCGCCGGGTCGGCGCGTACCACCACCTCACGCTCGTCGCCCCCGGCCTGGCGGAGCGCACCCGGCCCGGCCACTTCGTCGCCGTGGCGGTGGGCGGTCCGGACACCGGGCTCACGCTGCGCCGCGCCTTCTCGATCTACCGGACCTCGGCCCGGGGCGTGTACGGCGGCACCGTCGACATCGTCGTCGGCACCAAGGGGGCCGGCACCGCCTGGCTGGCCGGCGCGCCGCCGCACACGCCGGTCGACGTGGTCGGGCCGCTCGGGCGTCCGTTCAGCCTGCCCCGCGAGGCCGCCAGTGCCACCCTGGTCGGGGGCGGCTACGGCGCCGCGCCGCTGTTCGCGCTCGCCGAGGCGCTGCGCGGCCGCGGCTGCCGGGTCGACTTCGTGCTCGGGGCCGGGTCCGACGACCGCCTCTTCGGCGTCCTGGACGCGAAGCGGATGGCCTCGTCGGTGGCGGTCACCACCGACGACGGCTCGGCCGGCACCCGGGGCCGGGTCACCGACGTCCTGCCGCAGGTGATGGCCGCCGCCCGCACCGACGTCGTGTACGCCTGCGGCCCGATGCCGATGCTGCGGGCGGTCAGCCAGGTGGCGGCCGGCGCGGGTGTCCCGGCGCAGTGCGCGGTGGAGGAGTCGATGGCCTGCGGCATCGGGGTCTGCATGACCTGCGTGCTGCCCGTCGTCGGTGACGACGGGCTGACCCGGATGGTCCGGTCGTGCACCGAGGGCCCGGTGTTCCCCGGCGACCGGGTCCGCTGGGACGACGTGGGGACCGTCCCTGCAGGCACCGTCGGCGCCCCGGTGCCGGGCGGGCACTGATGACACCCGAGGAGCGCACCGTATGAGCTTCCACGTGCGGACCGTCGAGGCTCCCGCCGCCGCGCGGCCCGTCGTCGACCTGACCGCCCGGCTCGGCGGCCTGCGGCTGCCCAACCCGGTGCTCACCGCCTCGGGCTGCGCGGCGGCCGGCCGGGAGCTCGGGCAGTTCTTCGACGTCGCCGACCTCGGGGCCGTCGTCACCAAGTCGATCCTGCTGGAGCCGCGGTCCGGCCGGGCCACGCCCCGGATGGCCGAGACGGCCGGGGGGATGCTCAACTCGATCGGGCTGCAGGGCCCGGGCATCGACGCCTTCCTGGAGCACGACCTGCCCTGGCTGCACGAGCAGGGGGCCAGGGCGGTGGTGTCCATCGCCGGGGGCAGCGTCGAGGAGTACGCCGAGCTCGCCCGCCGACTGCGCGGTGCCCCGGGGCTGGTCGCCGTCGAGGTCAACATCTCCTGCCCCAACGTCGAGAACCGCGGGCTGGTCTTCGCCTGCGACCCCGGTGCCGCGTCCGAGGTGGTCGCCGCGGTGCGGCGGCACACGGCGCCGTCGGTGCCGGTGCTCGCGAAGCTCTCGCCGGACGTCACCGACATCGTGGCGATCGCCCGGGCCTGCGTCGACGCCGGTGCCGACGGGCTGTCGATGATCAACACGCTGCTCGGGATGGCGATCGACCTCGACACGATGCGCCCGGTGCTCGCCGGAGTGACCGGCGGGCTGTCCGGTCGGGCCGTGAAGCCGGTCGCGGTCCGCTGCATCTGGCAGGTGCACGCGGCGCTGCCGGACGTGCCCGTCCTCGGCATGGGCGGTGTGGCCTCCGGCCTGGACGCCCTCGAGCTGGTGCTGGCCGGGGCGAGCGCCGTGTCGGTCGGCACGGCGGTCTTCCACGACCCCTCGGCGCCGGTCCGGGTCCTCTCCGAGCTCGCCGACGCGCTCGCGGCGCGCGGCTTCGCCCGCCTCGAGGACGCCGTCGGCCACGCCCACCGCCAGCTCGCCCGCCACCACGACCGCTGAGGAGCCCGCCTGCCATGCCCAGCCCCGTCGCACTCGCCCTGGACACCCACGACCTCGAGACCGCCGTGGCCTGGGCTGCCGCGGCCGGTCCGTACGTGAGCACCGTGAAGGTCGGGCTGGAGCTGTTCCTGCGCCACGGGCACGACGCCGTCGTGACGTGCCGTGAGGCCAGCGGCGGGCGCGACGTGTTCCTCGACCTCAAGCTGCACGACATCCCGCACACCGTGGCCGGGGCGGCCCGGGCGGTGGCCGACCTCGCGCCCACCTACCTCACGGTCCACGCGGCGGGCGGCCCGGCGATGGTGCGGGCCGCGGTCGAGGCACTGCCCACGACCCGGGTGACCGGCGTCACGGTCCTCACCTCGCTCAGCGCCGACGCGCTCGCAGCCGTCGGCTTCGCCGATGCGCCGCGGGACGCCGTGCGCCGGCTGGCCGCGCTCGCCGTCGAGGGTGGCGCGCGCGCCCTGGTCTGCTCACCGCTCGAGGTCGCCGACGTCCGCCGGGAGGTCGGAGCCGACATCACACTGATCACCCCCGGCGTCCGTCCCCGGGGGGAGGGGGTGACGACCAGGCCCGGACCTCGACGCCGGAGCAGGCGATGTCCGACGGGGCCGACCTGCTCGTCGTCGGCCGTCCGCTCACCGGAGCCCCCGACATCGCCGCGGCCGCCCGGGCGTTGGCCACTGCCCTCGCGTCCTGACACGGGCGCCCGGATCCCTTGCCGGGCAACGCCCTGCCGGCCGATGGCGGGCTCGGTCGATCGGACGATTTGACGGCCCGAGGGAACCTGCCGCATTGCTAGGCGGGGTCGGCAGTCGCTAGGTTCCTGACTCGTTCCGTTCGCAATGTTCCGACGCCGAGGTGACCTCTCGTGGCCCTGCCCCCGTTGACCCCCGAGCAGAGAGCATCGGCCCTCGCGAAGGCCGCGATCGCGAGACGTGAGCGGGCCGCGGTGAAGAACCGCCTCAAGCACTCCGGCGCGTCGCTCATCGAGGTCCTCAAGGAGGGCAGTCGCGAGGGCGGCAACGACATCGTGGGCAAGATGAAGGTGTCCTCGGTGCTCGAGTCGCTGCCCGGGGTCGGCAAGGTCCGGGCCCGCCGGATCATGGAGGACATCGGCATCTCCGAGAGCCGCCGGGTCCGCGGGCTCGGCACCCAGCAGCTCGCCGCCCTCGAGCGGGAGTTCGGCGGCACCGCCTGAACGCCGCCGACGGCACAGGGGGCGGCGCACCCCGGCTCGTCGTCCTGTCCGGCCCCTCAGCGGTCGGCAAGAGCACCGTCCTGCGGACGTTGCGGGAGAACCACCCCGAGGTCTGGCTCTCGGTGTCGGCCACCACGCGGTTCCCCCGTCCCGGCGAGGTCGACGGCGTGCACTACCGGTTCGTCACCCGCGAGCAGTTCCAGGAGCTCGTCGACGGCGGGGGCCTGCTGGAGTGGGCCGAGTTCGCCGGCAACCTCTACGGAACGCCGCGGCAGCCGGTCCTCGACCACCTGGCCCTCGGGCACCCGGTGGTCCTGGAGATCGAGATCCAGGGCGCCCGCCAGGTGCGTTCGCAGGTCCCGGACGCGCTGCTGGTGTTCCTCGCCCCGCCGTCGTGGGACGAGCTGGTGCGCCGGCTGGCCGGCCGGGGGACCGAGACCCCCGAGGTCATGGAGCGGCGACTGGCGCTGGCGCGCGAGGAGCTGGCCGCGGAGCCGGAGTTCGACCTCACGCTGGTCAACAGCGACGTCTCGGAGGTCGCGGCCCGGCTGGTAGCCTTGGCAGTCGCGTCCGGGCGCTGACCCCGGACCGCGTGCGGGCCTGTCCGCACCGCCCAGTGTCACTCGACGGAAGGCACCACCGTGTCCGGCATCGCCGCCGCGCCTGAGGGCATCACGAACCCGCCCATCGACGAGCTCCTCGCCGCGACCGACTCGAAGTACAGCCTGGTCATCTACGCCGCCAAGCGGGCCCGCCAGATCAACGCGTACTACTCCCAGCTGGGCGAGGGCCTGCTCGAGTACGTCGGGCCGCTGGTCGAGACCCACGTCCACGAGAAGCCGCTGTCCATCGCGATGCGCGAGATCAACACCGGCATGCTCGGCTACGAGAAGATCGACCAGGCCTGAGGCCGGACCCGCCGTCGGGCACACTGGCGGCATGACCGGTCCTCGTCACGACACAGACGACCGGCCGCGCGTCGTCCTCGGGGTCGGCGGCGGGGTCGCCGCCTACAAGGCGGTCGAGCTGCTGCGGCTGCTCACCGAGAGCGGGCACGACGTGCGCGTCGTCCCGACCCGGGCGGCGCTGGAGTTCGTGGGGGTCCCCACCTGGGCGGCGCTGTCCGGCCAGCCGGTGACGGCGGAGGTCTGGGACGACGTCCACCAGGTGCCGCACGTCCGCCTCGGCCAGCAGGCCGATCTCGTCGTGGTGGCGCCGGCGACCGCCGACCTGCTGGCCCGGGCCGCCCACGGGCTGGCCGACGACCTGCTCACCAGCACGCTGCTCACCGCGCGGTGCCCGGTGGTCATGGCCCCCGCGATGCACACCGAGATGTGGCTGCACCCGGCCACCCAGGCCAACGTCGCGACGCTGCGGTCCCGGGGCGTGCAGGTGCTCGACCCCGCCTCGGGCCGGCTGACCGGGGCCGACAGCGGGCCGGGCCGGCTGCCCGAGCCGGCCGAGCTGTTCGCGGCCGCGGTCCGCGCTCTCGCCGGGCGCGCCTCCGTCCGTGACCTCGAGGGGCGCCACGTGGTGGTGTCTGCCGGCGGCACCCGCGAGCACCTCGACCCGGTGCGCTACCTCGGCAACCGGTCGTCGGGGCGGCAGGGCTGGGCGCTGGCGACGACTGCCGCGGCCCGCGGCGCCAGGGTCACCCTCGTCGCCGCCAACGTGACGCTGCCCGAGCCGGCGGGGGTCGAGGTGGTGCCCGTGGTGTCGGCCGAGCAGCTCCGGGAGGCCGTGCTCAAGGCCGCGACCACCGCTGACGCCGTGGTCATGGCGGCCGCCGTGGCCGACTTCCGGCCGCGGGAGCACCGCGAGACGAAGATCAAGAAGGGCCCGGGGGAGCCGGAGTCGGTCGCGCTCGTGCGCACCACCGACGTGCTCGCGGAGGTCGCCCGCGCGCCGCGGGCCCGCGACGGCCAGGTGGTGGTGGGCTTCGCCGCCGAGACCGGCGACGCCGACGGCGACGTGCTGGCCCACGGCCGCGCCAAGCTGGCCGCCAAGGGCGCCGACCTGATGGTCGTCAACGAGGTGGGGGCCGCCGGGCACCCCACCGGGTTCGAGGGGACCGACAACGCCGCGGTGCTGCTCGGTGCCGACGGCGCGGAGACGCCGGTGGCCCTGGGGCCCAAGGAGGCGCTGGCGGAGGCCGTGTGGGACGCCGTGCAGCGGCTCTGGCCGGCCCCGTCGGCCCGGTAGACTCGCGCAGCCGTCCCTCCGGTCCGCACCGGTCCCGAACCGCCTAGGAGTTCCGTGTCCCGCCGCCTGTTCACCTCGGAGTCAGTCACCGAGGGCCACCCGGACAAGATCGCCGACCAGATCAGCGACGCCATCCTCGACGAGCTGCTGTCGCAGGACCCGGCCAGCCGGGTCGCCGTCGAGACCCTGATCACCACCGGCCAGGTCCACGTCGCCGGCGAGGTCAACACCTCGGCGTACGCCGACATCGCCAGGATCGTGCGCGACCGGGTCCTCGCGATCGGCTACGACTCCTCGGCCAAGGGCTTCGACGGCCACTCGTGCGGCGTCTCGGTCTCGATCGGCGCGCAGTCCGCCGACATCGCGCAGGGCGTCGACTCCGCCTACGAGGCGCGTACCGGCGAGTCCGTCGAGGACCCGCTGGACCGCCAGGGCGCCGGTGACCAGGGGCTGATGTTCGGCTACGCCTGCGACGACACCCCCGAGCTGATGCCGCTGCCGATCCACCTGGCGCACCGGCTGGCCCAGCAGCTCACCGCGGTGCGCAAGGACGGCGCCGTCCCCTACCTCCGCCCCGACGGGAAGACCCAGGTCACCATCGAGTACGACGGCGACCGCGCCGTGCGCCTCGACACCGTGGTCGTCTCCAGCCAGCACGCCTCCGACATCGGCCTCGAGTCGATGCTGCAGCCCGACATCGCCGAGCAGGTCGTCAAGCCGGTGCTCGACGGCGTCGACATCGACACCTCCGGCTACCGGCTGCTGGTGAACCCCACCGGCCGCTTCGAGGTCGGCGGCCCGATGGGCGACGCCGGGCTCACCGGCCGCAAGATCATCGTCGACACCTACGGCGGGATGGCCCGGCACGGTGGCGGCGCCTTCTCCGGCAAGGACCCGTCCAAGGTCGACCGCTCGGCGGCCTACGCCATGCGCTGGGTCGCCAAGAACGTCGTGGCGGCCGGGCTGGCCCGCCGCTGCGAGGTCCAGGTCGCCTACGCCATCGGCAAGGCGCACCCGGTCGGGCTGTTCGTCGAGACCTTCGGCACCGAGACCGTCGCGCCCGGGGTCATCCAGGACGCCGTCACCGCGGTGTTCGACCTGCGGCCCGCGGCGATCATCCGGGACCTCGACCTGCTGCGCCCGGTCTACGCCCAGACCGCGGCGTACGGCCACTTCGGCCGCGAGCTGCCCGACTTCACCTGGGAGCGCACCGACCGGGTCGACGCCCTCAGGGCCGCCGCCACCTCCGCCTGACGACCGCCCGGCGCCCGCCTCCCGGCGAGCGCCGGGGGAGGGCGTGTCCCGGGCCAGTGGTGGGATGGGCGCCGTGAGCGAGCGACCGGACGGCGAGCAGCTGGCGCTGCTGCAGTCCGCGGGCGGGTCGCGCGCCCCGGCCGCGCCGAGGGCCCCGGCCCGCCCCGCCCGTCGGCGGTCGTCGGCGCCACGGCCCGCCGCCGCGGTCCGACCGGTGGCGCGGGTGGCGGTCGACGTCGGGCTGGCCCACCTCGACCGGCCGTTCGACTTCCAGGTCCCTGCCGAGCTGGACGAGGTGGCAGGACCGGGCGTCCGGGTGCGGGTGCGCTTCGCCGGCCGGCTCGTCGACGGCTACCTGCTGGAGCGGGCCGACGCCAGCGAGCACGCCGGAAGGCTGGCGCCCCTCGAGCGGGTCGTGTCGGGCGAGCCGGTGCTGGCGCCGGAGGTCCTGCGGCTGGCCCGCGAGGTCGCCGACCGGTACGCCGGGACGCTGGCCGACGTGCTCCGCCTGGCCGTCCCGCCGCGGCACGCCCGGGTCGAGCAGGAGCCCGCGGCCAGGGAGCGAGCCGAGCGACCCGAGCGACCCGAGCACGAGGGGTGGTCCCGCTACGAGCACGGGCCGGCGCTGCTCGACGCGGTCCACGACGGCGCCGCCGTCCGGGCGGTGTGGTCGGCGCTGCCCGGCCCGGCCTGGCCGGACGAGCTGGCCAGGCTGGCCGGCACCGCGCTGGCGGCCGGCCGCGGCGCGCTGCTCGTCCTGCCCGACCACCGCGACGTGGTCCGCGTCGACGCCGCCCTCACCGCGCTGCTCGGACCCGACCGGCACGTCGTCCTCACCGCCGAGCCGGGCCCGGCCGAGCGCTACCGCCGCTGGCTGCGCGTCCGCCGCGGCCAGGTCCGGCTGGTCGTCGGCACCCGGGCGGCCATGTTCGCCCCGGTGCACGACCTGGGGCTGGCGGTGGTGTGGGACGACGGCGACGACCTGCACGCCGAGCCCCGGGCGCCCTACCCGCACGTCCGCACCGTGCTCGGGCTGCGCAGCACCCTCGAGGGCGCCAGCCTCGTGGTCGCCGGCCACTCCCGGACCGCCGAGTCCGCGGCGCTGGTCCGGTCCGGGCGGGCCCGGACCGTGGCGGCGCCCCGCGAGGTCGTCCGGCGGGCCGCCCCGCACGTCGTGGCCGACCCGGGTGGCGACCACCCGGCCGAGGGAGGTGTCCGGGGCGCGCGGCTGCCCACCCAGGCCTGGCGGGTGGCCCGCGAGGGTCTGGCGCGTGGCCCGGTGCTCGTCCAGGTGCCGCGCGCGGGCTACCGGCCCGGCCTGGCCTGCGCCACCTGCCGGGCGACGGCCCGCTGCGCGGCCTGCCGCGGACCGCTGGGCGCCGCCGGTGCCGACCGGCCCCCGGCCTGCCGGTGGTGCGGGGTCGCCGCGGCCGGCTGGGCCTGCCCGGCCTGCGAGGGCAATCGGCTGCGCGCCACCGTGGTGGGGTCCGGGCGCACCGCCGAGGAGCTCGGGCGCGCCTTCCCCCGGTTCCCCGTGCGCAGCAGCGGCGGCACCGCGGCGGTCCTGACCCGGGTGGGACCCGAGCCCGCGCTGGTCGTGGCGACACCGGGCGCCGAGCCGGTCGCCGACGAGGGCTACGCCGCCGCCCTGCTGCTCGACGGCTGGGCGCTGCTGGGGCGCCCCGGGCTGCGCGCCGACGAGGAGGCGCTGCGTCGCTGGACCGCCGCCGCGGCTCTGGTGCGCCCCGCGTCCGACGGGGGGACCGTGGTGCTGCTCGCCGACTCGTCCGCGCCGGCCGTCCAGGCGCTGGTGCGCTTCGACCAGGCGGGATTCGCCGAGCGTGAGCTGGCGGAGCGCTCCGCCCTGCGGCTGCCCCCGGAGGCCCGGATGGCCTCGCTCACCGGCGAGCCCGAGGCGCTCGCGGGCTTCCTGGCGGCGCTCGAGCTCCCGGCGCACGCCGAGGTGCTGGGGCCCGTCCCGGTCGCCGGCCCCGGCCACGCCGAGCAGGAGCGCCTGCTGGTCCGGGCCCCCCGAGGCGAGGGCGCGGCGACCGTGCGCGCGCTCAAGGCCGCGGCGGTGGTGCGCAGCGCGCACAAGCAGTCCGGTTCCGTACGCCTGCAGGTCGACCCCCAGGAGATCGCGTGAGCAGCCCCCCGCCCCCCGTGGCCGTCGTGTTCGACCTCGGCGGTGTCCTGGTCCACTGGGACCCGCGCCACCTCTACCGCCGGCTGCTGCCCGACGACGGCATCGAGGACTTCTTCGCCGAGGTCGACTTCGCTGCCTGGAACCGCCGGGCCGACGGCGGCGCGCGCTGGGCCGACCTGGTCGCCGAGCACTCGCGACGGTTCCCGCACCGGGCCGAGCTGCTGGCGGCCTACCCCGCCCGGTTCGCCGAGACCCTCGTGGGCGAGGTGGCGGGGACCGTCGAGGTCCTGCACGACCTGCACCGTGAAGGCGTCCGCCTGCTGGCCCTGACCAACTGGTCGGCCGAGACGTTCCCGCACGCCCGGGGCCGGTTCCCGTTCCTCGAGCTGTTCGAGGACGTCGTCGTGTCCGGGGTCGAGGGCGTGATGAAGCCCGACCCGGCCGTCTTCCGGCTGCTGCTCGACCGCCACGGGCTGCCGGCCGGGCGCACCGTGTTCGTCGACGACTCCGCGGTCAACGTCGAGGCGGCCGGGCGCGCCGGGATGGTCGGGCTGCGGTTCGTCGGCGCCGACGACCTGCGCGACGACCTGCACCGGCTCGGGCTGCTGCGTGGGGCGCCGTAGACTGGGCGACCGCCCACCCCCCGCCGTACCCGAGAAGGAGCACGCCCCGTGGCCCTGCAGCCCATCCGGCTCTTCGGCGACCCGGTGCTGCGCACGCCGGCCGAGCCGGTCGTCGACTTCGACCGCGAGCTCCGGACGCTGGTCAGGGACCTGCAGGACACCATGCTGGACGCCCCCGGCGTGGGGCTCGCGGCCCCGCAGATCGGCGTCGGGCTGCGGGTGTTCACCTACCACGTCGACGACGTCCTCGGGCACCTGGTCAACCCCTCGCTCGAGCTCACCGACGAGACGCTGGACGACGACGAGGGCTGTCTGTCGTTCCCCGGCCTGGCCTACCCCTGCGTCCGGGCCTACGGCGTGGTGGCGAAGGGCTTCGACATGCACGGCGAGCCGGTGACCGTCGAGGGCACCGACCTGCTGGCCCGCTGCGTGCAGCACGAGACGGACCACCTCGACGGCATCCTGTTCATCGACCGGCTCGACCGCGAGCAGCGCAAGGCCGCGCTCAAGGCGATCCGCGAGGCCGAGTGGGCCGGCGGGACCGCGCCCCCGGTCAAGCTCTCGCCGCACCCGATGGGCGGCCGCGCGCTCTAGCGCTGCGGCCCGACCACACGATGCGGCTCGTCTTCGCGGGGACCCCCGACGCAGCGGTCCCTGCGCTGGACGCGCTGCTCGGATCCCGGCACGAGGTGGTCGCGGTCCTGACCCGGCCGGACGCTCGGGCCGGCCGCGGCCGTCGCGAGGTCGCCTCGCCGGTCGCCGTCCGGGCCGCCGAGGCGGGTGTCGAGACCCTGAAGCCGGCCCGTGCCGGCGACCCGGCCCTGCACGCGCGGCTCGCGGAGCTGGCGCCGGACTGCTGCCCGGTGGTGGCCTACGGCTCGCTGGTCCCGCGCAGCCTGCTCGACCTGCCCGCGCACGGCTGGGTCAACCTGCACTTCTCGCTGCTGCCCGCCTGGCGCGGGGCGGCGCCCGTCCAGCACTGCCTCCTGCACGGCGACGACGTCACCGGCGCCAGCGTGTTCACCCTCGAGGAGGGCCTGGACACCGGGCCGGTGCTGTCGGTGATGACCGAGACGGTCCGCCCGCGCGACACCAGCGGCGACCTGCTCGGCCGGCTCGCGGTGGCCGGGGCGGGGCTGCTCGTCACCACCCTCGACGCGCTGGAGCGCGGCGAGCTGGTGGCCCGGCCGCAGCCCGCCGAGGGGGTCAGCCTCGCACCCAAGATCACCACGGCGGACGCCCGGGTCGACTGGTCGGCTACCGCGCAGCGGGTCGACCGCCTGGTCCGCGCCTGCACCCCGGCCCCCGGGGCGTGGACCACCTGGCAGGGCGAGCGGGTCGGGCTGGGCCCGGTCGAGCCGGTGGCCGGCCCCGACGACGTCCCGCTCGACGCCGGCCGGGTCAGGGTCGGCCGGCGGGAGGTGATCGTCGGGACCGGCGACGGCCGCGCCGTCCGGCTCGGCGAGGTCCGCGCGGCGGGCCGCCGGCCGATGGCGGCCGATGCGTGGGCCCGCGGGGTCCGCGACCTCGAGGGCGGGGCGTTGGGATGACCCCGCCGCCCGCCCGCCGACGGCCGGCCCGCCGCGCCAAGCGCCCAGCCGGACGCCCCGCGCCGGGTCGCGTTCGACCTGCTGCGCGCCGTCGCCGAGCGCGACGCCTACGCCAACCTCACCCTTCCCGGGCTGCTGCGGGACCGCGGGGTCACCGAGGCGCGCGACGCGGCCTTCGCCACCGAGCTCGGCTACGGCACCCTGCGCGGCCGCGGGACGTACGACGCCGTGCTCGCCGCCTGCGCGGACCGGCCGCTGGACCAGGTCGACCCGCCGGTCCTCGACGTGCTCCGGCTCGGCGCCCACCAGCAGCTCGCCATGCGGGTCCCGCCGCACGCCGCCGTCGGCGCGACCGTCGAGCTGGCCCGGGCGGTCCTCGGTGAGGGGCGCAGCGCGTTCGTCAACGCCGTGCTGCGCCGGGTGGGACGTCAGGACCTCGCGGCCTGGCTGCAGGAGGTCGCGCCGCCGTACGACACCGACCCGCTGGGTCATCTCGCGGTCGTGCACTCCCACCCGCGCTGGGTCGTGTCGGCCCTGCGGGACGCGCTGTCCGGTGACCTCGTGCAGACCGCGGCGCTGCTGGCCGCGGACAACGTGCCGGCCGCGGTGACCCTGGTCGCCCGCCCGGGCCGGGCCGAGGTCGGCGAGCTGCTCGCCGCGGGCGCGCAGCCCGGCCGGTGGTCGCCGTACGCGGCCGTCCTGCCGGGCGGCGACCCCGGGGCGGTCGAGGCCGTGCGCCGGGGCCGGGCCGGCGTCCAGGACGAGGGCAGCCAGCTGGTCGCGGTCGCGCTCGCGGAGGCGCCGCTGGAGGGGCCCGACCGGCGCTGGCTGGACCTGTGCGCCGGACCGGGCGGCAAGGCCGCGCTCCTCGCCGGGCTGGCCGAGGGCCGGGGCGCCCGGGTGCTCGCCGCCGAGGTCGCCCCGCACCGCGCCCGGCTGGTCCGGCGGGCCGTCGGCGCCACCGGTGACGTGGTGGTCGCCGACGGGCGCCGGCCGGCGTGGTCGTCCGCGGCCTTCGACCGGGTGCTGGTCGACGCGCCGTGCACCGGCCTGGGCGCCCTGCGGCGCCGCCCGGAGGCCCGCTGGCGCCGGCAGCCCGCGGACATCCCGCCGCTCGCGGCGCTGCAGCGCGAGCTGCTGGGCGCGGCGCTCGACGCGGTACGGCCCGGCGGCCTGGTCGCCTACGTCACGTGCTCGCCGCACCTGGCCGAGACCGGCACGGTCGTCAGCGACGTCCTGCGCCGGCACGACGGGGTCGAGCGGGTCGATGCCCGGCCGCTGCTGCCCGGGGTGCCCGACCTGGGTGAGGGGCCGCACGTCCAGCTGTGGCCGCACCGGCACGGCACCGACGCGATGTACCTGTCCTTGCTGCGGCGCAGCTGAGCGGGACTGCTGCGGCGCAGCTGAGCGGGACTGCTGCGGCGCAGCTGAGCGGGACTGCTGCGGCGCAGCTGAGCCGCGGCGCGGGTGAGCGGCACCGCCGCGCACTAGGCTCGCCGGCATGGGCGTGCAGATCTCTCCGAGCATCCTGTCGGCCGACTTCACCGACCTGGCCGGCGAGGTCGCCCGGGTCGCCCCGGCGGCCGACTGGGTGCACGTCGACGTCATGGACAACCACTTCGTGCCCAACCTCACCCTGGGCCTGCCCGTGGTCCAGCGGCTGGCCGCGGTGAGCGCGCTGCCCCTCGACCTGCACCTGATGATCGAGGACGTCGACCGCTGGGCACCCGGGTACGCCGAGGCCGGCGCCGGCAGCGTCACCTTCCACATCGAGGCCTCCGCCGCCCCGGTCAAGCTGGCCCGCGAGCTGCGCGGCGCCGGCGTGCGTGCCGGGATGGCGCTGCGTCCCGCGACGCCGATCGAGCCGTACACCGAGCTGCTGCCCGAGCTGGACATGGTGCTGCTGATGACCGTGGAGCCGGGCTTCGGCGGGCAGACGTTCCTCGACCTGGTGCTGCCGAAGGTCCGGGCCGTCCGCGAGCTGGCGAAGGGCCGCGACCTCGACCTGTGGGTCCAGGTCGACGGCGGGGTCGCCGGGGACACCATCGAGCGCTGCGCCGAGGCCGGCGCCGACGTGTTCGTGGCCGGCTCCGCGGTCTACGGGGCCGACGACCCCGCGACCGCGGTGCAGCAGCTCCGGGCCGCCGCCGAGGCTGCCACCGCCGCGTCCTGGTGGACCTCCGGCGACCCGTCCTGACCGTCCCTTGATGATCGTTTGCGACCTGGTTCCCCGACACGCCGGGTAGTGCCCCGGCGTGTCGGTGACGGATGTCGCAAACGACGGGGTCGGGCGGGGGTCAGCCGGTGAGGGTGCCGCGGACGATGCTGTCGCCGGAGTGGGACGGGTCGCCGTCGGCCGGCTCCAGCGAGACGTCCACCACGGGGAACGTGGCGAGGTCGAGGTCGGCCGGCAGCGGGAACCGGGCGGTCGGTCCCCGGGCCGGGTCCAGCAGCCCGATCGACACCAGCCGCTCCGCCTTCTCGTCGAGCAGCCACACCTCGTAGAAGCCCTGGCCAGGGGTCAGCCCGGAGACGTCGAGCTCGAGGACCCGGGCGTCGCCGACACCGAGCACCTCGGCCTCGCCGCTGCCCCGCCGGTCGGGCAGGGCAGCGAGCCGGGTGCTGGCCACGACCTGGCCCTGGCCGCCGTCGTCGTCACCGGACAGGACCAGCCCGGTGACGACCGAGCCGGCCAGCAGCCCCGCGGCGGCGGCCGCCGCCGCGAGCACCGCGCTCCGGCGGCCCCACCGTGCCGGCCGGTCGGCAGCGGAGGGCACCGGACGCCCGGGGACCTCCGCCGGGGCGGGAACCCCGGCCGGGCCGGCGGCAGCGAGCCCGGCAGTCGCGGGTGCCGCGGCGGCGGGGTCGAGACCGAGCTCCTCGACGATCGCCCGCCAGACGTCGTCCGGCGGCGGCTGCGGGACGTCGTCGCCGGTGGCCGCCCGGGCCCCGGCCACCACCGCGCGGAGCTCGTCGACCTCGGCCCGGCACTGCGGGCAGTCGGCCAGGTGCGTCTCGCCGGAGACGTCGAGCTGCTCACCGAGCGCGCTGAGCGCCAGGTCGTCGGCGCTGGTGTGCTCATCGTGCGGAGACATCGTCGACCTCCAGCCGGGTGCGCAGCCGCCCGAGGGAGCGGCGGATGTGGCTCTTCACGGTGCCCAGCGGCATGGTCAGCAGGCTGGCGATCTGGGTGTGGGTGAGGTCGTCGTAGAAGGCCAGCCGCATGATGCGGCGGGCCGGCTCGTCGAGGCGCTCCAGCTCGTCGGCGAGCAGCACCCGGGCCGTGACGTCGTCGGCGGGGGAGGGTGCGGGGTGCAGGCTGGCCACCCTGGTCGCCGCCTCGGTCTGCCGGCGCTCGCGCTCCCGTGCCGCCCAGCGGTCCGCGACCTTGTTGCGGGTGATCCCGAGCAGCCAGCCGGGCAGGCTGCCCGAGCCTGGGTTGAAGCCGGCCCGCCCGCGCCACGCGGCGACGAACACCTGCTGGGTGACGTCCTCGGCGTCGTCGCGGTCGCCCAGCGCGCGGAGGGCGACGGTGAAGACCAGCGACGACCACCGGGTGTACGCGGCCGCGAGCCCGGCCTCGTCGCCGTCGCGGAACGACCGCTCCAGGTCGTGGTCCCGCTCGTCCGGGACGCGGCGCGCGCGAGGGGCACCGGTCACGCGCGCGCCTCCCCGGAATGCCACCTGCGGCCCCCTCGGAGCGGGGGCGACCTCGGTCAGCATCCTGCCACCCTCCCTCGACGTGCGCGTGACCCCCACTTACGGCCCGACGGCAGCTGCGGATGCGCTGAACCGGCGCAGCCCCCGGACGCGAACGCGCCGTGGCAGACTGGACCCCGTACAGGTTCGACGTACGCGTGCTCCGGGGTCGGTGCAACTCCGAACCGGCGGTGACAGTCCGCGACCCGCGTCCGAGCAGCCCACGAGCCACGTGGGACGCCCGGCCGGTTGACCCGGTGGAACTCCGGGACCGACGGTGACAGTCCGGATGGGAGGCAGCACGCCGGGCGTCGGCGACGTCGCGGTGCCCGGTGACCCGGCCACCGCCGCGGGCGCCGGTGCCCGACGCCGGTGTCCCCGGCGAACCCCCGGAGCCCGCCCGAGCGGCAGGAGCACCGGTGCAGGGCCCGACCGACGACCGCGAGACGGCAGCGATGCGCCGCGCCGTGGCGCTGTCCGCCTCGGTCGGCGAGGCCACCCACCCGAACCCGAACGTGGGCGCGGTGGTGCTCGGCCCCGGGGGCGAGGTGGTCGGCGAGGGCCGGCACGAGCGGGCCGGCGGCCCGCACGCCGAGGTCACGGCCCTCGCGGCGGCCGGCGACCGGGCCCGGGGCGGCACGGTCGTGGTCACCCTCGAGCCGTGCGCCCACACCGGACGCACCGGGCCGTGCACCGCGGCGCTGCTGGCGGCCGGCGTCGCCCGCGTCGTCCACGCCGTCGCCGACCCCACCGCGACCGCGGGCGGCGGTGCCGACGTGCTCCGCGCGGGCGGCGTCGAGGTCGTCGGGGGCCTGCTGTCCGACGAGGCCGAGCGGGCCAACGAGCGCTGGCTGACCGGCGTACGCCGCGGCCGCCCGTTCGTCGTGTGGAAGCTCGCCTCGACCCTCGACGGACGGGTCGCGGCGGCCGACGGCACCAGCCGGTGGATCTCCTCGCCCGAGTCCCGTGCCGAGGCGCACCGGCTGCGGGCCGAGGTCGACGCCGTCGTCGCGGGCGCCGGGACGGTCCGCACCGACGACCCGCACCTCACGGTGCGCGACCCCGACGGGGTCCTCGCCGCGGAGCAGCCGCTGCGCGTGGTCGTCGACAGCCACGGCCGTGTGCCGTCCGGCGCCCGGGTGCTCGACGCGGCGGCGGTGACGTGGGTCGCCACCGTGGCCGAGGTCGGCGCCGGGCCGGACGGCCGGGTAGACCTCGGGGCGCTGCTGGCGGCGCTGCACGCGAAGGGCCACACGTACGTCCTGCTCGAGGGCGGACCGACCCTGGCCGGGGGCTTCCTGCGAGCCGGGCTCGTCGACCGGGTCGTGGCCCACCTCGCGCCGACCCTGCTCGGCGCCGGCCTGCCGGCGCTGTCCGGCACCGGCATCGGCACGCTCGCCGACGCCGTGCCGCTCGAGGTCGTCGACGTGAGCCGCTCCGGCGCCGACGTGCGCGTCGTCGCCCGTCCCCGCCGCGGCCCGGAGGAGGCCTGATGTTCACCGGCATCGTGGAGGAGCTGGGTGAGGTGGTGGCACTCACCGACCTGGGGGACAGCGTCCGGCTCACCCTGCGAGGACCCGTCGTCGTGCAGGACGCCGGGCGCGGCGACTCGATCGCGGTCAACGGCGTGTGCCTGACGGTCACCGGGACCGAGAGCGAGCGGTTCAGCGCCGACGTCATGCGCGAGACGCTCGACCGCAGCAGCCTCGGCGCGCTGGCCGTCGGCGACCGGGTGAACCTGGAGCGCCCGGTCCAGCTGGGCGGCCGCCTCGGCGGCCACCTCGTCCAGGGCCACGTCGACGGGACCGGCCGGGTCGTGTCCCGCGAGCCCTCCGAGCACTGGGACGTGGTGCGCATCTCACTGCCCGCCGACCTCACCCGGTACGTCGTGCACAAGGGGTCGATCACCGTCGACGGCGTCTCGCTCACCGTCGCCTCGGTCGCGGCCGACTCGTTCACCGTCAGCCTCATCCCGACCACCCTCGAGCTCACCACCCTCGGCACCCGCCGGGCCGGTGACCCGGTGAACCTCGAGGTCGACGTCGTCGCCAAGTACGTCGAGCGGCTGATGCCGCCCGCGCAAGCCCCTGCCCCCACCACGCCGGAGAACCCCTCATGACCGTGTTCCAGGACCTGTACGAGGCGCACCTCACGATCAGCGGGCACGAGATCGCCTGGCGGGAGATCCTCGGCAACGCGTTCGGCTTCGCCTCGGCGATCGGTGGGCTGCGCAGGCGGGTGTGGGCCTGGCCGGTCGGCATCGTCGGCAACGTCCTGCTGTTCACCGTCTTCATCGGCACCGCGGTCAACGGGCAGACCATCCCGCTGCTGGGCCAGGCCGGTCGCCAGGTGTTCTTCGTCGGGGTCTCGATCTACGGCTGGAAGCGCTGGAGCGAGGCCCGGCGCGGCCGGGTGGCCACCGGTGGCGCGGCCGTCTCGCCGCGCTGGGCGACACCGGCCGAACGCAGCCGCTACCTGCTGCTGGCGCTGGTGGGCGTCCTGGTGCTCTTCGGTGTGTTCCGCCTGATCGGTGCCACCTGGCCGGCGCCGTGGTGGTACTTCCTCGCCGACGCGTGGATCTTCGTCGGGTCCATCCTCGCGACCTACGCGATGGCCCGGGGCTGGGTGGACTTCTGGCTGTGCTGGATCGCGGTCGACCTGGTCGGCGTCCCCGAGCTGCTGTACTTCAAGCTCTACCCGTCGGCGATCCTCTACGGCGTCTACGGCGTGCTCGTCGTGTACGGGTTCCTGGCGTGGCGCCGGATCGCCCGCGACGAGCCACTGGCCGACCCGATGCTGGAGACGGTCGCATGACCGGCCCGGCGCCGGGCGTCCGGCTCGACCCGATCGAGCGGGCCGTCGCGGACATCGCGGCAGGCAAGGCGGTCGTCGTCGTCGACGACGAGGACCGGGAGAACGAGGGCGACCTGGTCGTCGCGGCGGCCAGGGCGACCCCTGCGCTGCTCGCGTTCCTCGTCCGGCACACCTCCGGGGTGGTCTGCGTGCCGATGGAGGGGCCGGAGCTGGACCGGCTGCGGCTGCCCCCGATGACCTACGTCAACGAGGACCGCAAGCGCACCGCGTACTCCGTGTCGGTCGACGCCCGGGACGGGGTGAGCACGGGCATCTCGGCCGCCGACCGCGCGCGGACCATCCGGGTGCTGGTCGACTCCGCGACCGAGCCGTACGAGCTGACCCGGCCCGGTCACGTCTTCCCGCTGCGCGCGGTCGAGGGCGGCGTGCTGCGCCGCGCCGGGCACACCGAGGCGGCCGTCGACCTGGCCCGCCTCGCCGGTCTCACCCCGGCCGGGGTGATCGCCGAGGTCGTCGACGACGACGGCTCGATGGCCAGGCTGCCCCGGCTGCGCGAGTTCGCCGACGAGCACGGCCTGGCGCTGGTCTCGATCGCCGACCTCGTCTCCTTCCGCAAGCGCACCGAGGCCCTGGTCGAGCGGGTGGTCGAGACCCGGCTGCCGACGCGGTACGGCGAGTTCCGGGCCCTCGGCTACCGCAGCGCCGTGGACGGGGTCGAGCACGTGGCGCTGGTCCGCGGTGAGATCGGCACGGGGACGAAGGTGCTGGTCCGGCTGCACTCGGAGTGCCTGACCGGCGACGTCCTCGGGTCCCTGCGCTGCGACTGCGGCCCGCAGCTGGACTCCGCGCTGCGCACGGTGGCCGACGAGGGCCGCGGCGTCGTCGTCTACCTGCGCGGCCACGAGGGCCGGGGGATCGGCCTGCTGCACAAGCTCGCGGCCTACGGCCTGCAGGACGGCGGGCGCGACACGGTCGACGCCAACCTCGACCTGGGGCTGCCCGTCGAGGCCCGGGACTTCACCGTGGGGGCGCAGATCCTCGGGGACCTGGGCGTCACGTCGGTGCGGCTGCTCACCAACAACCCCGCGAAGGTCGCCGGGGTGCAGGAGCAGGGGCTCACGGTCGTCGAGCAGGTGCCGCTGGCGGTGCACCCCACCCCGGAGAACATCGGCTACCTGCGCACCAAGCGGGACCGGATGGGCCACCTGATCCCCGGTCTCGGGTCGCCCCCCGGCAGCAGCCAGGAGGTGCCGAGGTGAGCGGGGCGGGCGCGCCGGACGTCGAGGTCGACGGGTCGGGCCTGCGGGTGGCCGTGGTCGCCGCGCAGTGGCACCAGCAGGTGATGGACGGGCTGGTCGCGGGCGCCCTGCGGGGGCTGGCCGCCGCCAAGGTCGACGCACCGACGCTGGTCCGGGTGCCGGGATCCTTCGAGCTGCCCGTGGCGGCGGCCCGGCTGGCCGGCACCGGCTACGACGCGGTGGTCGCGCTCGGCGTCGTGATCCGCGGCGGCACGCCGCACTTCGACTACGTCTGCCAGGCCGCCACCCTCGGCCTGACCCGGGTCTCGGTCGACACCGGCGTCCCGGTCGGGTTCGGGGTGCTCACCTGCGACGACGACGCCCAGGCGCTGGACCGGGCCGGGCTCGAGGGCTCCCGGGAGGACAAGGGCTTCGAGGCCGCGGTGGCCGCGGTCGCCACCGCGGTCGCCCTGCGCGACGCTGCAGGCGACCGCTCCCGGTAGGCGGGCGGCCGCCGCTCGATGGACGGTGTCCGGTCGGCGTCGCCGGCTCTGCGACGATGGGCGGTGTGAAGACGTTCGACGCGCTGTTCGCCGAGCTCAGCGAGAAGGCGGCCACCCGTCCAGGGGGGTCCGGCACGGTTGCCGCGCTGGACGGCGGGCTCCACGCGATCGGCAAGAAGGTCGTCGAGGAGGCCGCGGAGGTCTGGATGGCCGCCGAGCACGAGTCGCCCGAGCGCACCGCCGAGGAGATCTCGCAGCTGCTGTACCACCTGCAGGTGCTGATGATCGCCCGAGGCCTCACGCTCGACGACGTCTACGCTCACCTGTAGAGACACCACCGAGAGGTCCCCGCCGTGCTGCGCGTCGCTGTGCCCAACAAGGGCTCCCTCGCCGAGCCCGCCGCCGACATGCTGCGCGAGTCGGGCTACCGGCAGCGCTCCGACCCGCGCGAGCTGGTGCTGCACGACCCCGGGAACGACACCGAGTTCTTCTTCCTGCGCCCGCGGGACATCGCGACCTACGTCGGCTCCGGCGAGCTGGACGTCGGCATCACCGGTCGTGACCTGCTGCTCGACAGCGGGGCCCCGGCCGAGGAGATCCTCCGGCTCGGGTTCGCCGAGTCCACCTTCCGCTTCGCGGCCAGGCCGGGCTCGGCCCGCACGGTGGCCGACTTCGCCGGGAAGCGGGTCGCCACCTCGTACAGCGGGCTGCTGGCCAAGTACTTCGCCGACCGGGGGGTCGACGCCGAGGTCGTGCGCCTCGACGGGGCGGTCGAGACCGCGGTGCGGCTCGGCGTCGCCGACGTCATCGCCGACGTCGTCTCGACCGGCACCACCCTGCGCCAGGCCGGGCTCGAGGTCGTCGGCGACCCGATCCTGGAGTCGGAGGCCGTGCTGGTGCAGCGTTCCGGAGCGAGCGAGTCGCCGGCCGTGTCCCAGCTCGTGCGCCGGATGCAGGGCGTCATCATCGCCCGCCGCTACGTGCTGATGGACTACGACATCCGCGCCGAGGGCGTCGAGGAGGCGGTCCGCCTCACGCCGGGCATCGAGTCGCCGACCGTGTCGCCGCTGCACGACCGGGGATGGGTCGCGGTGCGCGCGATGGTGCCGCGCTCCGAGACGAACCAGATCATGGACGAGCTCTGGGAGATCGGGGCCCGCGGCATCCTGGTCACCGACATCCACGCCTGCCGGCTGTGAGCCGCCGCGCCGAACCCGGGCGCACCGTGTTCCGCCCGGTGCGGGCCAGGCGCGTCGTCTATGCCGTGGCCGTGGCGGTGCTCGCGACGCTGGTCGCCCTCGCGCTCGCGCTGCCGGGTGGCGGGCCGCACCCGTGGGGCCCGGGCTCGCGGATCGGGGTCGTGGTGTTCGCGCTGGGCACGGTCTACCTGCTGCACCGGCTCGCCGACGTCCGGGTGGAGGCGTCCGACGCCGGGGTTCTGGTGGTCAACGTTCTCGGACGTCGGCGGCTGGAGTGGGCCGAGGTGGTGGGCGTCCGGCTGCTGCGGGACGACCCGTGGATGCTGCTGGACCTGTCCGACGGCGACGCGCTGGCCGCCATGGGCGTGCAGAAGTCCGAGGGGGACCGGGCCCGCCGGCAGGCGGCGGAGTTCGCCCGCCTCGTCACCGAGCACACCCGGGTCGCCGGCCACGACTGAACCGAGCATGCGCGACCTGCCCGTATCCCTGCCGGGGCGCGTCGCGCATGATCGCCGGGTGCGGCTAGAGTTGGTCCGCTCCGGCGGTGACCGCCGGGGTGCCGGGACGTAGCGCAGCTTGGTAGCGCACTTGACTGGGGGTCAAGGGGTCGCAGGTTCAAATCCTGTCGTCCCGACCGGAGAAGTTGCGGGAGCGAGACCCCGTCCGACGAGATCGGGCGGGGCCTTGCTGCTCGTGCCCAGCAGTCCGCCGACGGATCCACCGCCCCGGGCCCCCGCAGGTGATGCGCTCAGGAACCCGGCACGACGCTCTTGACCGCGTCGATCACCCGAGCCAGCGGGGGGCGGTCGTCACCGCCGCTGGCCCAGACTGGGTCCTGCGGCAGCGGACCCATCGGGTCCGAGTCCTCGGGCCCGGTCGCCTGCGGAGCGAGCGACCGCCGGAGGGCCTCGTCAAGTCCCACGAGCCGATGGCCTGCCGGAAGCAGGGCAGCCTCGAAGTCGCTGTCCGCGACGACCATGTCGTGGTGGAGGCTCTCCACCAGCGCCTCGACCGTCGGCCGGGGGACATCGGTGAGGCTGCCCACCAGGGTGCCGACGAGGGTCGTGGGCAGCAGCGGGACGTGGACCATGGGCCGTTCGAGCCCCGCCTGGGCGGTGTAGGCCTCGAGCAGCGCGCCGTAGCGCAGCCGGTCGGGTCCGCCCACGTCGAAGTGGCGCGACCTGCCGGTGTACCCGAGCGCACCGACCAGCGCCTCGAGCACGTCCACGACCGCTATCGGCTGCACCAGCGAATCCATCCAGTCCGGCACCGTGTGCACGGGCATCCGTTCGCTGACCTGCCGGATGATCTCGAACGAGGTGGACCCGCTTCCCAGGAGCACCGCCGCACGCAGGACGACGACGGTCGCGGACGTCTCACCCAGGATCCGCTCGACCTCCCGTCGGGACCTGATGTGCTCCGAGAGCTCGGACTCGGCGACGTCGGGAACCAGGCCGGAGAGGTAGACGATCCGGTCGACGCCCTGGGTCCGTACGCCGTCGGCGACATGGGTGGCCGCCCGGCGGTCGGTCTCGGCGAAGTCCTCGCCGCCCATCCCGTGGATCAGGTAGACGACGGCGTCCACACCCTCGCAGGCGGCCGTGACCTGACCGGCGTCCAGCGCGTCCATGACGACGGTGTCCACCCGGCTGCCCCACCACGGCTGCTCGCGGTCGGGGTCGCTCGTCGTGGTGCGCACGTCGTGACCGCGTTCGAGCAGCAGCGGCACGAGTCGGCCGCCGACGTAGCCGGTAGCGCCGGTCACCAGGACCTTCAACTCGTACCTCGGCTTCGCAGGGGTGGGGGTCTCGCCGGACGCGACGGTGGGTCACGACGGCCGACGCCGCAGCGGTCACCGGAGCGTACCGCTGCCTGCGACGAGCGGAGCGGCCGCGCGCCGGGGGCCGGCGTCAGCGCGTCCGATGTAGCGTTCCACTCGCGCTGGTGACGACGGCTCGTCCAGATGCCGACGGGGGCGACGCCACAGAGGTCGGAGACTGACGTGTTCGTGAAGCTGCGGTCGGCCCAGGAGAAGCTGCGTAGCAGCCTGTTCTACGTACCGATGCTCTTCATCGTCGGTGCCGTCCTCCTGGGTGAGGCTGCACTCGTGGTGGACGCGCGGGTGGAGAGCATCCCGGATCCCTTGTCCTCGACGGTCGACAGCGCCCGTCAGGTGCTCAGTGTCATCGCCGGCGCCACGCTGACCTTCGCCGCGATCGCCTTCTCGGTGAGCCTGCTGCTCATCTCGCTGGCATCGAGCCAGTACTCGCCGCGCGTGGCACATGGTCTCTTCCGCGACCCGTTCAACAAGCGGGTCATGGGCGTGGTGGTCGGCACCTTCACGTACTGCCTGATCGTGCTGCGCAGCGTGCGGGGTCCGCTGGAGCAGAGCGGCGAGGCTGTCGTGCCCAGCATCTCCATCCTGCTGGCCGTGGTCTTCGGCCTGGTGTCGATCCTCGCCATCGTGGGCTTCATCAGCCACAGCGCGCATGCGATGAACATCTCCCACATCCTGCACAGGGCTGCGGACGAGGCGCTCCGGGGCCTACCCGATGTCCTCACCCCGTCGTCCGGAGACGACGAGGACGGCGAGATGCCGCCCGGGGAAGGGTTCCGCGTCGCCTTCGACGACCACGGATGGGTCCAACAGGTCGACCACCGGGCGCTGCTGCAGTCCCTCGGCCCCGGGTCGACCATGCGTCTGGAGACGAGGGCAGGACGCTACGCCATCACCGGCACCGCCTTGTGCACGATCTGGCCGTCACCGCAGGACGAGGCCGTGGCCCGGGCGTCGGCCCGGGCAGCCGTCATGGTCGGCCCGTCGCGCACCATGCAGCAGGACGGGACCTTCGGGGTCCGGCAGCTCGCCGACGTGGCCCTCAAGGCGTTGTCGCCCGGCATCAACGACCCCACGACGGCTCAGGACGCCATGTTCCACCTGGGCACCGTGGTGCGTGGGGTGGTGGTCAGCGGCCTGGGTGGACAGAGGGTTTTGCGTGAGGGTCAGCGCCGGCTGCTGCTGTCCCAGGCCGTCACCGCAGCAGAGGTGGTCGGGCTGGCCTTCGACGAGGTGCGCATCGCCGCCGCAGGTTCTCCTACGGTGCAGATCTACCTGCTGGAGATCCTCCGACTGCTGATCGACTCGCTCGACCCCGTCGTGCACGCCGAGGTCATCGGTGCACTGCGTCGGCAGGCCGACCTGACACTCGAGGGCAGCAGGCTGGACGAGCTGCCCGAGGGCGATCTCGAGCGCGTGCGCCTGGCGCACCACCGTCGTTTCGTCGCGTGACCCGTCGCGCGACGGCACACGCGGGACCTTCCGCGGTCGGTCCGGACCCCGCGGTCGCATACCGACGTCTCCCCTTGCTGACGCGGCCCCGGGCGAGGAGAGTGCACCCCTGGCTCCCAACGCGGGTAGCGGTGACGACGGGTGGCCCTCGTGTCTGACCTGGTGCGCAAGGCAGTGGCAGAGCTCATCGGGACGTTCACGCTGGTGTTCTTCGCCGTGGGGTCAGCCGTCTTCGGCATCGACGCGGTCGGAGCGACCGGGGTCGCGTTGGCGTTCGGACTGACGCTGCTGGCTCTTGCCTACGCGATCGGCCCGACCTCCGGCTGCCACGTGAACCCGGCGGTCACTCTCGGCGTCCTGCTGCGCAGAGGGATGTCCTTGCGCGAGGCCGGCGCCTACTGGAGCGCGCAGCTCGTCGGTGGTGTCGCAGCTGCTGCGCTCCTCAAGCTCATGACCTCGGACTTCGGCGGGGTCGAGGACCAGACCGGTGGCCTGGGTGCCAACTCGTGGGGAGACACCGTCAGCGGCGGTGGGGCTTTCGTCTTCGAGGTCCTCGGGACCTGCCTGCTGGTGCTGGTCGTCATCCTCGTGACCGGGCGTGCTGCGGCGCCTGGTTTCGCGGGGCTCGCCATCGGGGTGGTCCTCGTCGTCATCCACCTGGTGGGGATTCCTCTGGACGGCACCTCGGTGAACCCGGCGCGCTCGCTGGGTCCGGCCCTGCTCGCCGGAGGTGACGCACTCTCGCAGGTCTGGCTGTTCGTCCTTGCCCCACTCCTCGGCGCCGCCCTCGCCGCTCTGGTGTCGCCCGTCTTCGACCTGCCGGTGAGCAGGGAGGTGCCGCAGGCCCCCGGTGTGGACCCCACCGGCGCGCGCGTCCCGTCCTAGTCGCCTCCCTGTCCACGGCCGCTCTCCTGCGGCGACTCCGTCGCCCGGGAACTCACCGAACCGAGGTCATCGCGTGCGCAAGGCACTTCTCGTCCTCCTGTGCTTCTTCCTCCCGTTCCTGGCCGTGCTGCTCAAGGAGGGGCCAAGCATCAGAGTGCTCTGGGCCTTCCTGCTGCAGCTGCTCGGACACGTCCCTGGCGTGATCTACGGGCTGTACCGGGTGCTGAAGGGATAGCCGGGCAGGCCCTCCGCTGCCCACCCTGCACGGCCCACCCCACGCGGTGCGCCCTACATCGGCTGGTGCCGGAGGCGCTTGTCCACCCCGACGACCACCGAGGCCAGCACCGCGACGACCAGGATGCGCAGCCAGGACTCGGCCGACACGGGAGCCGTGTGGAACAGCCTGTTCATGACCGGCAGGTAGGTCAGTGCGACCTGGCCGACGACCTGGACGGCCACGCCACCGAGGACCCAGTGGTTGCTGAGGTAGCCGATCCGGCGCACCGGCTGGGTCAGCGACCGGCAGGCGAACAGGTAGAACACCTCGACGGTCACGAACAGGTTGAGCGCCACCGTCCGCGACTCGGCCAGGGACGCCCCGGCGGCGCGCTCCCACTCGAAGGCCCACCAGGCGCCACCCACCAGCAGCGCCGACACCAGCAGGATGCGGCTCACGAGGGCACCGGTGAGCAGCGGCCGGGACGGGTCCCGGGGCGGGCGCGTCATGATGCCCGGCTCGCGGGGCTCGAAGGCCAGCATCAGGCCGAGGGCGACGGCGGTCGTCATGTTGATCCAGAGGATCTGGACCGGGAGGATCGGCAGCACCTGCCCGAGGACGATGGCCACGAGGATGACCAGGCCCTCGGCCATGTTCGTCGGCAGCGTCCACACGATGAACTTGGTCAGGTTGTCGAAGACGCCGCGACCCTCCTCCACCGCCTCCTCGATCGTGGCGAAGTCGTCGTCGGTCAGCACCATGTCGGCCGCCTCCTTGGCGACCTCCGTGCCCCCGCGACCCATGGCGACGCCGATGTCCGCCTGCCGCAGGGCCGGGGCGTCGTTCACGCCGTCACCGGTCATCGCGACCACGTGGCCGCGCGTCTGGAGCGCCCGCACCAGGCGCAGCTTCTGCTCGGGGGACACCCGCGCGAACACGCTCACCTGGTCGACCGCGTCGGCGTACTCGTCGTCGGACAGGACGTCCAGGTCACGGCCGGTGAGCACGGCCCCGGTCTCGTGCTCGGGGAGGATCCCGACCCGAGCCGCGATGGCCCGGGCCGTCCCGGCATGGTCCCCGGTGATCATCTTCACCTCGATGCCCGCCGCGTGACAGTTCTCCACCGCAGCGCGGGCGTCAGGTCTGGGCGGGTCGTGCATCGCCAGCAGGCCGGTGAGCGTCAGGGTGCCGGTCAGCGACTCCTCGTCGAGCCGGCAGTCGGGACCGGAGCACACGGCGGTGGCGAGCACGCGGAACCCGTCCGACGCCAGCCGCTCGGCCTCAGCCGTGACGGCGTCGTGATCGAGCGGGGCGGCCCGACCGCCGGCCCCCAGCTGGTCGGCGCACATGAGCAGGACGCGCTCCACGGCGCCCTTGACGAGGACCATCGGAGAGCCGGTGGTCCCGCCCTGGTGAAGCGTCGCCATGAAGCGGCGCTCGGAGGTGAAAGGCACCGTGGACGTCCGAGGCAGGTCCTCCCGGATGCCGTCCAGGTCGAAGCCCGCCTTGCCGGCCGCGACGAGCAGGGCACCCTCGGTGGGGTCGCCGACGACCTCCCAGCCGGTGGGCGCCCTCGCCCAGCCGGGCGTCGTTGCACAGTGCCGCCGCCAGCAGGCTCAGGTGCGCCGCACTGTCCGGTCCGGGAAGCGCGACCTGTCCGCTCTCGTCGGTGAGCAGGCCGTCCGGCGAGTAGCCGACACCGGTGACGGCCAGCCGGTCCGCCGGGGTCCACAGCGACCGGACCGTCATCTGGTTCGAGGTGAGGGTCCCGGTCTTGTCGGTGCAGATCACGGTCGTGCTGCCGAGGGTCTCGACGGCCGGCAGCCGGCGGATCACGGCGCGGCGCCTGGCCATCCGGGAGACGCCGATCGCCAGGGTGATGGTCACCGCGGCGGGCAGCCCCTCAGGGATCGCACCGACCGCGAGGGCGACCGCTGCCGTCACCATGCCTGCCACCGGCTCGCCGCGCAGGACGCCGATCGCGAAGGTCACGACCGCCAGGCCGAGGATGACCACGGTCAGCACCTTGCTGAACCAGGACAGCTTGCGGGTCAGGGGGGTGGCGAGGACGTCGGCCGTGCCGACCAGGCGGTGGATGCGGCCGATCTCGGTGTCGGCACCGGTCGCGACGACGATCGCCGAGGCCCTGCCGTGCGTGACCAGCGTGCTCGAGTGCAGCATGTTCCGGCGGTCGGCGACGGCGGTGCCCAGCGGGAGGGCCGCCTCGTCCTTGGCCACCGGCAGCGACTCGCCGGTCAGCGCCGACTCGTCCACGTTGAGCTCGGCGTGGCGCAGGACGCGCAGGTCGGCGGGCACCTTGTCGCCGGCCTCCAGCCGGACGAGGTCACCGGGGACGAGCCCGTCGGAGGCGATGATGCGCGCCCGGCCGTCACGCACCACGCTGGCCCGGGTGCGGACCATCGCCCGCAGCGCGTCCAGGGCCGCCTCGGCGTGCGACTCCTGGATGTAGCCGACGACCGCGTTCACGACGACGACCCCGAAGATGACGGCGGAGTCCACGTACTCGCCGAGTGCGAGGGTCACCGCACCTGCTGCCAGCAGCACGTAGATGAGCGGGTGCTGCAGCTGCCGGAGGAGCCGGCGGAGCGCCGAGACGCCCGCGGTGGCCGGCAGGACGTTCGGCCCGAAGCGCTCCAGCCGCTGCGCCGCCTCGGCCTCCGTGAGCCCCCGCTTGGGGTCGCTGCCCAGGAGGACCACCACGTCGTACTGGTCCAGGCTGTGCTGGGGCGCGTTCGCCCGAGTGGTCGTCGCGGCCATGCCCCCACCCCATCGCGCGACCCGTGCCGGGGACAGGGCAGAAGGGCCCGGACCTTCGGCCCGCCGCTCCGGCCGGACGTCCCGGGCGGGGGTGCCGTCCGGCCCCGGCGAGCCGGCCGCGGGAGCGGCCACAGTGGGGGGACGACCCAGCGAGGAGGCGAAATGTCCGGACGCATCGTGGTAGGTCTCGACGGATCACCCAACTCGACCGCCGCCGCCCGATGGGCCTTCGAGGAGGCGGCGCTGCGGGACGCCCAGGTCGACGTGGTCACCGTCTGCGGTCTGCTCGGCCCGTCGCTGATGCCCGACCGGTCCACCCTGGTGACGGACCGGAGCGTCGAGGAGGCCGCGACGCGGATGCAGCAGGAGCAGCTGGCCGGAGTGCCGCCGCAGGTCTCGGTGGTCACCCGGGTCGAGCACGGGGACCCCGGTGAGCAGCTCGTGCACGCGGCTCGCGACGCCGAGCTGCTCGTCATGGGTGCCCGCGGCCACACGGGGGTCTCCGGGCTCCTGCTGGGGTCTGTCGGCCTCCGCTGCCTGCAGCGCGCCCCGTGCCCGGTGACGATCGTCCCCGCCTACGTCGCGGACGCCGACCCGGGTGCCCCCGTCGTGGCGGGCGTCGACGGGTCGCCCTCGAGCGCGTCGGCGCTGCGGCAGGCAGCCACCGAGGCCTCGCTGAGGGGCGTCCGGCTCGTCGTACTGCACGCGGTCCAGTGGCCGCGTGCCGGCGCCTCGCTCGTGCGCCCCTCAGACCGCGAGCTGGTCGAGTGGGGCGGGTCGCTGGTCGCGAAGGTGCTCGAACCGGTCCGGAGCGGCTTCCCCGACCTGGAGGTCGAGGAGCGGGTCGTGACCGGTCACCCGGCCCACGTGCTGGACCACGCAGCCCGGACGGCGGGCCTGCTCGTCATCGGGTCGCGCGGCCACGGGCGGCTGACCGGCGCCCTGGTCGGCTCGGTGAGCCTGCACGTCCTCGTGCACGCGCACCGGCCGACCATGGCGGTCGTGGCCTGACCTGGCCGACCTGACCTGGCCGTCCGGCGGCGTCAGCGGCGCCCCGGTCGGCCGTGCGCGGCCGCGGCGAGGAGCAGGCACCCGGCCAGGACGCTGAGCAGGGCCATCGTCACGAGGCCGGGGACGCCGTTCCCCCCGGTCTGCGCGAGGACCCGGACCGGCGCGGCCGGCGGCGTGCTCGTCGGCCGGTCGCGCCCGGGACCGTTCTTCTCGCCCTCGACCGCGACGCAGTCCGCGTCCTGGCCGGCAGCCGGCACGCACTCGGGGGCGACCGGGGTCGGGGTCACCGGCGGGGGAGTCACCGAGGGCGGGGTGACGGGCGGGGTCACCGGCGGCGGGGTCACCGGCGGCGGTGTCACGGGCGGCGGTGTCACCGGGGGCGGGGTCACCGGGCGGCGGTGTCACCGGCGGCGGGGTGGTGCGTGCACATCCGGTGTGCGCCGGGTTGGTCCGGCCGATGCCGTGGTTGCCGTCGCACTCGTAGCCCTTGTTGTGGTCGCTCCCGTCGGGGCGCTGACCGGGCGGGTTCTTGTTGTCCGCCTTGCCGACGCAGCCGGCGCACGGCTTGCCCACCGCGTTGCCCTTGCCGTTGCCGTTGCCCGAGGGCAGGCCGCTGCGCGTGGAGCAGTACGCACCCCCCGGGCACTGACCGTTCGCCCCACCGGGGTTCCGGTCGGCGGTCGACAGCGGCTGCGGCTGGTCGACGGTTCCCGAGGTGCCGCCGCGGGCGCCGGAACGGCTGTCGGCTCCCACCGTCGCGGTCGCGGCCGCCGTGGTGGCGGGCCCTGCAGGTGCGGCGCCGGACGTCGGCGCCGGCTGCGAGGAGCCGGTCGTCCCGGCCGCGGGCGTCGGTGCTGCGTCCTGCTTCTTGACCTGCCCCGGCGCATCGGCTCGCTGCGCCGCGCCGCGGTCGGAGGCCTGGTTGTCGTGGTCGGCCGCCGTGGCGGGCGTCGTTGCCGTGACGCTCACCGCCACCAGCAGCACGCCGCCTGCCGTGCAGACGAGTCGTCGCATCGTCGTGGACCTCGGGAACGCCATCGGTCACCCCACCCCTCGCGCCGCCGGCAGCGGCTGTCTCCTGGGTCGGTCTCGCCATTCGCTCCCCGAGCCGTCTAGGCGACCGCGTCTCTCCGTGCCTCCGAGGAGGCCGGTGAGGACGGCTCGGATCTCTGCGTCCTGATCCCCGCGAACCTACGACCGCGCGTGGCGCGTCGCTGCCACAACCGACGACGACCACCCGACCAGAGGACGCCGGCGGCCCCACCGTGAGAGGACGGCCACGGACCGTGACGCGGTCACACGGGCACGGGAGCACGTGCCTACGATCGGCAGGTGGAGCGCGCGCAGGACGACGAGGCGATGGCCGGGTACGCCGGCGTCGTGCTGGCAGGGGGCCGGTCGTCGCGCATGGGCCGGGCCAAGGCCGACCTCGAGTGGCACGGCTCGACCCTGCTGCGCCGGACCTGCGCCGTGCTGGAGCGTGCCGGGCTCGGGCCGCTGCTGGTGGTCCGCGCGCCGGGCCAGCCGCTGCCGCCGCTGCCCGAGGGCGTCGAGGTCGTCGACGACCCGCGCGAGGGCCGGGGACCGCTTCAAGGCATCGCCGTCGGGCTGGCCGCGCTGACCGGCCGGGCCCAGGCGGCGTTCATCTGCTCGACCGACCTGCCGTTCCTGCACCCGGCCTTCGTCCGCAGGGTGGTGCGACCCCTCGGGACCGACCCGGGGCTCGACGTCGTGCTGCCGGTGGCTCGGGGGTACCCGCAGCCGCTCGCCGCGGCCTACCGCACCCGCCTGGCCGACCGGGTGTCGGCGCTCGTGGCGGCCGATCGGCTGCGCCCGGCCTTCGTGTTCGAGCAGGCGACGGTGCTGCGCCTCGACGACGACGAGCTGCTCCGTGACCCGGTGCTGCGGGAGGCCGACCCCACCTTGGAGTCGGTGCTGAACGTCAACGAACCGGACGACTACGCCGCGGCCCGTGCGCGTCCCGGTCCGGCGGTGACGGTCGAGTGCTTCGGGGTCCTCGCGACGCGGCACGGCCGCGGGGCCCGCACCGTGCCGGCCGCGACGGTCGGGGAGGCCGCGTCGTCGGTCGACCTTCCGCTGGACAGGCACGTCCTCGCTGCCGTCAACGGCGACCAGACCGGACGCGACCCCGAGCTGCCGCTGCACGCGGGTGACGCCGTGGCGTTCCTCTCCGCCGACGCGGGCGGCTGAGGTGGCCCCCGGCGGCTACTTCGGGCGGGCTCTGGTGGTCGACGTGACCGACGGCACCAGCCGGCTGGTGGCGCTGCCCGACCGGGTCCTGCGCGAGCACCTCGGCGGGGCGGGGCTGGGTGTCCGGCTGCTGCTCGACCTGTCGCCCCCGGGCGTCGACGCGCTCGCCCCCGAGGCGCCGCTCGCGTTCGTGTTCTCGCCCCTGGTCGGCACCCCGCTGACCACCAGTGCGAAGTTCGCCGTCGTCGCCAAGTCCCCGCTCACCGGGATGCTCACCGACGCCCTGGCGTCCAGTCACTTCGCGATCGCCGGGAAGCTCACCGGTCACGACGCGATCGTCGTCGTCGGCCGCGCCGCCCGGCCGAGCGTGCTGCTGGTCGACGGCGACGCGGTCCGACTGGAGCCGGCCGACGACGAGGTGGGCACGACGGCCGCCGAGACCGAGGAGTCGGTCCGCTCCCGTTTCGGGCGGGCGTTCCGGGTGGCCGCGATCGGGCCGGCGGGCGAGCGCGGCGTCCGCTACGCCACCGTGTCGCACGACGGCCGGCACGCCGGGCGGGGCGGCCTCGGTGCCGTCCTCGGCGCCAAGAACCTCAAGGCGGTCGCGGTCCGGCCGCGCACCAAGGTCGCCCCGGCCGACCCGGCCGGCGTGGTCGCCGCCGCCAAGGACCTGCGCACCCGATCTCTGGGCGCCGCGACCGCGAAGTACCGCGAGCTCGGGACCCTCGCCAACCTGCTGGCCTTCAACGCGCTCTCGACACTGCCGTCGCGCAACTTCCAGGAGTCGACCTTCGAGGGCGCGCCGGCCCTGGCCGCCGAGGAGCTGGCCGACCTGCGTGGCCACGCGCGCAGCAGCTGCGCGTCCTGCTCGATCGGCTGCGAGCACATCTACCGGACGTCCGGCGCCGGGGGCGGTCGGACGGCGCGGGTGGAGTACGAGAACGTCTTCGCCCTCGGTCCGCTCTGCGGGGTGGCCGACCCCGACGACGTCCTCGAGGCGAGCGCCCGCTGCGACGACCTCGGCATCGACACCATCTCCGCCGGCGGGACCATCGCCTGGGCGATGGAGTGCGCCGAGCGGGGGCTGCTCGACGCGCCCTGGCTGCGGTTCGGCGACGGCTCCGCCCTGCTGCGCGCGCTGGACGAGATCGGCCGCGGGACCGGCATCGGCCCGCTGCTGGCACTCGGCTCCCGCGCCGCGGCCGAGCAGCTGGGCAACGGGACCGCGGCGTACGCCGTGCACGTCAAGGGGCTGGAGCTGCCCGGCTACGAGCCGCGCTCGCTGCACGCGATGGCGCTCGGGCTGGCGGTCAACGCGCGCGGTGCCGACCACAACCGGTCGGGCGCCTACGAGGCCGACCTCAGCGGCGACCTCGACCGGCTGGACGGTGGCCCGGAGCACGTCCGCGCCGCCATCGAGACCGAGGACCGTGCGGCCGCGATCGACTCGATGATCCTGTGCAAGTTCCTCCGCGGCGTGTTCACCGACCCGGACGACCCGGACGCGCCGTGGGGGGAGTGGGCCGGTCTGCTGTCCCTCGTCACGGGCTGGGACATGGACGCCGACGAGCTACGGGCCACCGCCCGGCGCATCGTGCTGGCCAAGCGCGAGTACAACCTGCGCGAGGGCTGGCGGGCCGAGGACGACTGGCTGCCGCCCCGGCTGCTCGCCGAGGCCCTCGAGCTGCCGTCCGGCCGCACGGCCCGGCTCACACCGGAGCGGCTGCGCTCGATGGTCGACGGCTACTGGGCGGCCCGGGGCCTGGACCCGCAGGGGCGGCCGGCCGGACCGCCGGTGCCGCACAGCGGGACGCGGCCGGGCCGGGTGGTGGACACGGCGGACGCCGTGGGTGAGGGTGACGACATTGCTGGCAAGGTGCCGACGAGGGGCAGGACCCAGACGTGACCGCGACCGCTGACGCGCCGCCGACGCAGACCACGCCGAGAACCGTCGAGGTCACCGTCGACGGGCGCAGCCTCAGCGTGGCCGAGGGCACCACGATCTGGACCGCGGCGCGCGACGCCGGCATCGACATCCCCGTGCTGTGTCACGACGAGCGGATGGACCCCGTCGGTGTGTGCCGGATGTGCGTGGTCGACGTCGGCGGCCGCGTCTACGCCGCCGCCTGCGTGCGTCCGTGCGAGGACGGCATGGAGGTCACCACCACCTCTGACGAGATCGAGCGCAGCCGCGCGACCCTCACCGAGCTGCTGGTCGCCGACCAGCCCGCTCCTGAGGACGACCCGAAGCAGACCACCACCGGCGACAACCTGCTGCTCGGCCTGGCCGCGCGGTACGACGTCGCGGCCGGGGACCTGCCGCGCGGCGGGGGCCGGGGCACCGACATGTCCAACCCCGTGATCGCCGTGGACCACGACGCGTGCATCCTGTGCGACCGCTGCGTCCGGGCCTGCGACGACCTCCAGGGCAACGACGTCATCGGCCGGTCAGGGAAGGGCTACGCGACCAGGATCTCCTTCGACCTCGACGACCCGATGGGTGCGTCCTCCTGCGTCACCTGCGGGGAGTGCGTGGCGTCCTGCCCCACCGGCGCCCTCACCAACAAGCCGATCCGCGAGATCCCGATCCGGCCGCGTACCGAGCTGGAGGCCGTCGAGAGCGTCTGCCCCTACTGCGGCGTCGGCTGCGCGCTCACCTACTTCGTCGACCGGGAGCGGGGGGCGATCGCGTTCGCCGACGGCCGCGACCAGCCGGGCTCGAAGGGACGCCTCTGCGTCAAGGGGCGCTACGGGTGGGACTACGCCGCCTCGCCGCAACGGCTCACGGTGCCCCTGATCCGGCGCGAGGAGTCCTATCCCAAGGGCCCGCTGACGGGAGACGTCCGGGGTGACCAGCGAGCCGACGACGACCAGCAGGGCGAGGGCCGGCGGCGGACCAAGCCGGGAGGCCTGGTGCCCTACGAGGAGGTGCTGCCGCACTTCCGGGAGGCCACCTGGGACGAGGCCCTCGACCTGGTCGCCCGCAGACTGCGCGAGGTCCACGACCAGAGAGGCCCCGACGGGATCGCGGGCTTCGGCTCGGCCAAGTGCAGCAACGAGGAGGCCTACCTGTTCCAGAAGCTGATCCGCACGGCCTTCACGTCGAACAACATCGACCACTGCACCCGGCTGTGCCACGCCAGCAGCGTGGCCGCGCTGTTCGAAGGGATCGGCTCCGGCGCGGTGTCGACGACGTACGGCGACGTCGTCAACTCCGAGGTCGCCCTGATCACCGGCAGCAACGCCACCGCGAACCATCCGGTCGCGTCGTCGTTCTTCAAGCAGGCGCGTCGCAACGGGACGACGATCATCTACGTCGACCCCCGCGCCGACAAGATGGCTGACCACGCGGACATCTTCTGCCAGCTCAAGCCCGGCACGGACGTCGCCTTCTACAACTCGGTGATGCACGAGATCATCGCGACCGGTCTTGTCGACGAGAAGTACGTCACCGACCGCACGAGCGGCTACGACGATCTGGCGCGCACCGTCGCCGACTACCCGCCCGAGCGGGGTGAGCAGATCACCGGCGTGCCGGCCAGGCTGATCCGCAAGGTCGCGAAGGTCTGGGGCGAGGCGGCAGCCGGCATCATCTTCTGGGGGATGGGCATCTCGCAGCACACCACCGGTACCGACAACGCCCGCTGCCTGATCGCGCTGTGCGCGATCACCGGCAACGTCGGCAAGCCGGGCGCCGGTCTGCACCCGCTGCGCGGTCAGAACAACGTGCAGGGGGCGTCGGACTCGGGTCTGATCCCCATGTTCTTCCCCGACTACCAGTCCGCCGACGACGCCGGGGTCGTGGCCCGCTTCGAGCAGGCCTGGTCGTCACCACTGCCCACCGGGCGCGGCCTGACCGTCACCGAGATCGTGCACTCGATCCTGGACGGGTCCCCCAAGGGCGGTCCAGGGGTCGGCGCCATGTACATGATGGGCGAGAACCCGTTCATGTCCGACCCGAACACCAACAAGGTGCGCAAGGCGCTGTCGGCGCTGGACTTCCTCGTGGTGCAGGACATCTTCGTGACCGAGACGGCGGAGTTCGCCGACGTGATCCTGCCGGCGACCTCGTACCTCGAGAAGGAGGGCACGTACACCAACACCGACCGGCGGGTGCAGCGCGGCCGCAAGGTCCTGGACCCGCCCGGTGACGCGCGCGAGGACTGGTGGATCACCCAGGAGATCGCGCGCCGGGTCGGTCTCGACTGGGACTACGTCTCGCCGAGCGAGGTCTTCGACGAGATGGTCGGGCTGATGCCGAGCTACCGGAACCTCGACTGGGAGGTCCTCGGTGGCACGGGCAAGCTGTACCCGAACGACGACCCCGAGCACTCCGACGGCACCGTCGTGATGTTCGACGACCGGTTCAACACCGGCGACGGCTTGGCGCACCTCGTCGCCGCGGAGTGGCTGCCGGCCAAGGAGCTGCCGGACGACGAGTACCCGCTGGTGCTCAACACCGGTCGCCTGCTGGAGCACTGGCACACCGGCTCGATGACCCGGCGGTCGTTCGCCCTCGACACGATCGCCCCACGCGCGGAGGTGTACGTGCACCCGGAGGACGCCCGCGAGCTCGGGCTGGTCGACGGCGAGATGGTCAGAGTGAGCTCGCGACGCGGCCGGATCGAGCTGCACCTGCGGGTGTCCACCCGCGAGGCGCGTGGCAACGTCTTCATCCCCTTCCACTTCCGGGAGGCAGCCGCCAACCTGCTCACCATCGACGAGGTCGACCCGGTCGGGAAGATCCCGGAGTTCAAGTTCTGCGCCGTGAGGCTCGAGGCCGCGGGGGCACCGGCGTGACGGACGGACGACGGGCGCCCGGGGCGGAGGCCCGCAACGGCCGTTTTCCCGGGCCGAGCCTGATCCCCGCGCTGCACGCCATCCAGGAGCGGCGCGGCTGGCTCCCCCGGGAGGAGCTGGTGGCGCTCTCGCAGGAGGCCGGCCGGCCGCTGTACGAGATCCAGGGCCTGGTGTCCTTCTATCCCCACTTCCGCACCGAGCCGCCGCCCCGGGTGTCCCTGCACCTGTGCCACGACCTCAGCTGCTGGCTGCGCGAGGGCGACGACGGGATCGCCGGCCTGCGGCAGCGTTACGACGACGACGCCGATGTCGAGGTGCGCGAGGTGTCGTGCCTCGGACGCTGCGACATCGCCCCTGCCGTCGCGGTGGACGAGCAGCCCGCGGCCGGCGAGGACGCCGTCGCGCTCGTCGAGGCGGCCCGGGCCGACGAGGTCCCCGCCGCGGGGCCGACCCCGTCCGGCCGCGCTGAGCCGTGGCCCAACGACCCGTACGCCGAGGGGCAGCAGCGCTACCAGGTCCTGCGCCGGGTGCTCGCCGGCGACCTCACCGGCGACGAGGTCGTCACCGCACTGACCGAGTCCGGCCTGCGGGGGATGGGCGGCGCCGGCTTCCCGACCGGCCGGAAGTGGGCCATGGTCGCGGGGCAGGAGGCCCGTCCGGCCTACGTCGTGTGCAACGCCGACGAGTCCGAGCCGGGAACCTTCAAGGACCGGCAGATCCTCGCCGACCAGCCGCACCTCGTGCTCGAGGGGCTGCTCCTCGGGATGGTCGTCGTCGGAGCCGAGGAGGGGTGGGTCTTCGTACGGCACGAGTACGGCCCGGAGACCGACGTGATCCGTGCCGAGCTCGACCTGCTGCGCCGCGAGGGCCTGCTCGGGGCCGACGTGCTGGGCAGCGGCCGACGGCTCTCGGTCGAGGTGTTCGTCTCTCCCGGCGGCTACATCCTCGGCGAGGAGTCGGCGTTGCTCGAGTGCATGGAGGGCCACCGTGGCGAGCCCCGGAACAAGCCCCCGTTCCCCGCGGTCCACGGACTCTGGGGGCGGCCGACGCTGATGAACTCGGTCGAGACCTTCGCCGACGTCCCGGTGATCGTCAGCCGTGGTGCGCAGTGGTGGAAGGACCAGGGCGACGGGGAGTCGCACGGCCTGAAGTTCTTCGCCGTGTCCGGCCACGTCGAACGACCGGGCGTCTACTGCGTGCCGATGGGCACCACCGCGCGCTCGCTGCTCGACCTGGCCGGCGGCGTGTCCGGAGGACGAGCCCTCGCGGCCGTGCAGCCCGGCGGCGCCTCGTCGAACTTCCTCGGCCCGGACGGCCTGGACGCGCGCCTCGACTTCGACGCCCTCGCCGAGGCGGGCAGCATGCTCGGCTCCGGAGCGCTGGTCGTGATGGCCGAGGGCACCGACCTGCTCGCGGCCGCCACGAACGTCCTGCGGTTCTTCCGCGACGAGTCGTGCGGCAAGTGCGTCCCGTGCCGGGTGGGCTCCACCAAGGCCCACACGATCCTGACCACCGCGCTGGCGGCGGGCGGTCTCGACGACGACGGCGAGGCGCAGGTCGTCGAGCTGGAGCGGACGCTGCGCAAGACCTCGATCTGCGGGCTGGGGCAGGTCGCGTTGGGCCCGGTCGCCAGCGTGCTCGGCCTGCACCGCGGCGGTGCGGTCGCCCGGCCGCAGCCGCGGGACTAGCCGGTGCCTCCTCCTGCCCGCGCCGTGGGGCGCGAGTTCTTCACGACGGTCACGGTGGATGCCGCCCTCGCGCTGCTCACGGACCTCGCCCCGACCGGGGCCGAGCCTGTCGGCCTCGACGCGTTGCTCGGCCGGACCCCGGCTGCTGTGGTCACCGCCACGCGACCGCTGCCCGGTTTCGCCCGGTCGACCGTCGACGGGTTCGCCGTCCGGGCCGCCGACACCTTCGGGGCCACGGAGGCCATGCCGTCGTACCTCGAGCTGGTGGGGGCCGTGGCGATGGGCCGGCCCCCGGAGGTCGCGGTCCGCAGCGGAGCCGCGGTCGCCGTACCGACCGGGGCGGTCCTGCCCGACGGTGCGGACGCCGTCGTGATGGTGGAGCACACCCAGCAGACGATGCCGGGCTCGGTCGAGGTGACCCGCCCGGCCGCTCCTGGTGACGGCACGGTCCGGGCCGACGAGGACGTCGCCGCCGGGTCGGTGCTGGTCCCCTCCGGGCGACCCCTCCGGGCGCAGGACCTCGGCCTGCTGGCAGCCGCCGGGGTCGTCGAGGTGGCGGTCCACCGGCGGCCGCGCGTCGGGGTGCTGTCCACCGGGGACGAGGTGGTCCCGCCGGGGACCCCGGTGCTGCGTCCCGGCCAGGTGCGCGACGCCACGGCGTCGGCGCTCGCGGGGATCGTCCGGGAGGCGGGTGGCGAGCCGGTGCTGCTCGGGATCGTGCCCGACGACGCGACGACGCTGGAGTCGGTGCTGCGGGAGGCGGTTGCCGGCTGCGACGTGGTGGTGGTCTCCGCAGGCTCCTCGGTCGGGGCCCGCGACGAGACCGCCGACGCCGTGTCCAGGCTCGGCCCGCCCGGGATCCTGTGCCACGGCCTGGCCGTCCGACCGGGCAAGCCCACGCTTCTCGCCGACTGCGGGGGAGTGCCGGTGGTGGGGCTACCCGGCAACCCGCTCTCGGCCCTGGTGGTGTTCCGGCTCGTCGGCGTGCCGCTGGTGCGCCGGCTCGCCGGTGTCACCCGGCCCCCGCCCGAGCCGGTCGTGCGAGCCCGGCTCGACCGCCAGGTGGCGTCGCAGACAGGTCGGCGCGACATCGTCCAGGTCCGCCTGGTGCGCGCCCGCGAAGGCGACACCGCGACACCGCTGTTCGGCGCCTCGGCGCTGCTGTCGGTGCTCACCGCGGCGGACGGGTGGATCTCCGTGGCCGAGGACGCCACCGGGCTGCCGGCCGGCGCCGACGTCGACGTCACGCTGTACCGGTGAGCGAGAGCCCGTTCGTCCACGACGTGCCGGCGGCCGAGGCGACCGCTGCGTGGCGTCACGCCTGTCAAGGTGCCGGCTGCCCCGACCGGGTCGAGGCCGTGACGGTCCCGGTCGGCGTGGCCCTCGGGCGCGTCACCGCCGAGCCGGTATGGGCCCGGCGGTCCTCGCCCGACTACGACGCGGCGGCCATGGACGGCATCGCCGTGCGCGCGACCGACACGTACGGCGCCGCCGAGAGCACCCCGGTGGTCCTGCACCCGGGCCAGTTCGACGTCGTGGACACGGGCGACCCGGTGCCGGCCGGTCGCGACGCGGTCGTCATGCGCGAGCACGTGCACCACTCACCGGCCGGTGCCGAGCTGCGCGCGGCCGTCGCACCGTGGACCCATGTGCGCCACGTCGGCGAGGACGTCGCGGCGACCGAGCTGCTGCTGCCGTCCGGTCACCGTCTGCGGCCCTACGACCTGGCGGCGGCTGCGGCGGCCGGGCTCACCGAGCTGCTCGTGCGCCGGACGCCCCGGATCACGGTGATCCCCACCGGCGACGAGATCCGCGCCGTGGGGGAGCCGCTCGGCGCCGGCGAGATCCCGGAGACCAACTCGCTGATGCTGTCCGCGCAGGCCCGGCAGCTCGGCGTGGCGGCGACCGTCACGGCGGTCGTGCCGGACCGGCCCGCCCTCCTCGCCGCCGCGGTGCACGACGCGGCCGCCGTCAGCGACCTGGTGATCGTGCTCGCGGGGTCCAGCGCGGGGCGTGACGACTGGACGGCGCAGGTGGTGGCCGACGAGGGGGTCCTCGCCGTCCACGGCGTCGCCGTCCGGCCGGGCCATCCGGTCGTGCTCGGGGTGGTCGACGCGACCCCGGTGCTGGGTGCGCCCGGCTTCCCCGTGTCGGCGGCGCTGACGTTCGACATCTTCGCCGCGCCGCTGCTGGCGGGGCTCGAGGGGGCGGCTCCCGTCCGCCGCCCGACCACCACCGCCCGGCTGGCCCGCAAGCTCGCCTCGCAGGCGGGCTCGGACGACTGGGTCCGCGTCCGCCTCGGCGTGGTCGGCGGCCAGGTCGTGGCGACCCCGCTGCCCCGCGGCGCCGGGGTGCTCACGTCCCTCGTGCGCGCGGACGGCCTGCTCGTCGTCCCGGCCGGGCTCGAGGGGCACCACGCGGGGGAGCAGGTCGAGGTCGAGCTGCTGCGTGGCCTCGACGAGGTCTCCCGCAGCATCGTCGCGATCGGGTCGCACGACCTCGTCCTGGACCTCGCGGCGTCCGCGCTGCGCGAACGTGACCCGGGCCTGACCCTGGTGTCGTCCAACGTGGGCTCGCTCGGCGGGCTGGCCGCCGTGCGCGACGGGCTGTGCCATGTCGCCGGCTCGCACCTGCTCGACCCCGCGACCGGTGCGTACACGCTGCCGTACCTGGACCGCGTCCTCGGCGAGGGGAAGGGGGCGGTGGTCCGGCTGGTGCACCGGCAGCAGGGGCTGATCGTCGCGCCCGGGAACCCGCTCGGCCTCAGCGGCGTCACCGACCTGGCCCGCGACGGCCTGCGCTACGTCAACCGCCAGCGCGGTGCCGGCACCCGGGTGCTGCTCGACCACGAGCTGTCCCGCCTCGGTGTCGCCACGGCCGACGTCACCGGCTACGGCCGCGAGGAGAGCACCCACCTCGCGGTGGCCGCGGCCGTCGCAGCGGGACGGGTCGACACCGGCCTCGGCATCCGGGCGGCGGCCGCAGCCTTCGGGCTGGACTTCGTGCCGGTGGCCGAGGAGCCGTACGACCTGGTGACGACGCCCGAGACGCTGGGCTCCGGCGTCCTCGACCCGCTGCTCGCACTCCTGGACGACCCGGCCTTCCGGGCCTCGGTCGAGGCGCTGGGCGGCTACTCCACCGCCGAGACCGGCCGGCGCGTCCGCTGACCCTGCGCCACCGGGCGCGAGCTCCTCGACGGATGATCGTTTGCGACCTGGCTCCCCGACACGCCGGGGGATACCCCGGCGTGTCGGGGGCTCAGGTCGCAAACGAGCGGGTCTGACGGTCCGACTAGGCTCGGACGACGTGGGCCGCGGACCCGGCCCAGGGGAGAGGGGACCTGCCCGTGCCGGCAGCCGTGACACCGAGCGACCGGGTGGTGACGCTGCCCAACGCGCTCAGCGTGCTCCGGCTGGTCGGCGTCCCGGTGTTCTTCTGGCTGGTGCTCACCGGGCACGACGGGCCGGCGGTGCTGGTGCTCATGGTCAGCGGCGTCACCGACTACCTCGACGGCAAGATCGCCCGGGCCTGGGGGCAGACCAGCCGGCTGGGGACGCTGCTCGACCCGGCCGCCGACCGCCTGTACATCCTGGCGACGCTGGTCGGACTGACGATCCGCGGCGTGGTCCCGCTGTGGCTCACCCTGGTGCTGGTCGGCCGCGACCTCGTCCTCGCGACGACCCTGCCCGTCCTACGGCGCCACGGGTACGGCCCGCTGCCCGTCCACTACCTGGGCAAGGCAGCCACCTTCAACCTGTTGTCCGGGCTCCCGCTGATCCTCCTCGGCCAGTGGACCAGCGTCGTGGGGGACGTCGCCCACGCCTTCGGCTGGGCTTTCACCATCTGGGGTACGGCGCTGTACTGGTGGGCAGGTGTCCTGTACCTGGTCCAGGTGCGCGCCCTTGTGCGCGTCGAGCCGGAGGGGGTCGCGGCGTGAACAGGCCCGGCCCCGGCAGGAGGTGGTCGCGGTGAAGGCTGTCGTGATGGCCGGGGGAGAGGGGACCCGCCTCCGTCCGATGACGGTGAGCATGCCCAAGCCGCTGCTGCCGATCGTCAACAAGCCGATCATGGAGCACGTGCTCCGGCTGCTCGCCCGGCACGGCTTCACCGAGACGGTCGTCACGGTGCAGTTCCTCGCCAGCCTGGTGCGCAACTACTTCGGTGACGGCGAAGAGCTCGGCATGACGCTGCACTACGCGACCGAGGAGACCCCGCTCGGCACCGCCGGCAGCGTCAAGAACGCCGAGGACCTGCTGCGCGACGACACCTTCCTCGTCATCTCCGGCGACGCACTGACCGACTTCGACCTCACCGACCTGGTGAAGTTCCACCAGGACAAGGGCGCCCTGGTCACCGTCTGCCTGACTCGCGTCCCCGACCCCCTCGAGTTCGGCATCACGATCGTCGACGACGACAACCGCGTGCAGCGCTTCCTCGAGAAGCCCACCTGGGGGCAGGTGTTCTCCGACACGGTCAACACCGGCATCTACGTCATGGAGCCCGAGGTGCTCGACCACGTCGCCGTCGGAGAGCCGGTGGACTGGTCCGGGGACGTGTTCCCCCGGCTGCTCGATGCCGGGCTCCCCGTGTACGGCTACGTCGCCGAGGGCTACTGGGAGGACGTCGGCACCCAGGAGTCCTACATGCGCGCCCAGGCCGACGTGCTCACCGGTCAGGTCGACGTCGACATGGACGCGTTCGAGGTCAGCAGCGGCGTGTGGATCGCCGAGGGCGCGGACGTGCATCCCGACGCGGTGCTCAAGGGCCCGCTCTACGTCGGTGACTACGCCAAGGTCGAGGCCGGGGCCGAGCTGCGCGAGTTCACCGTCGTCGGGAGCAACGTGATCGTGAAGGCCGGCGCGTTCCTGCACCGGGCGGTCGTCCACGACAACGTCTTCGTCGGCCCCCAGACCAACCTGCGCGCCTGCGTGGTGGGCAAGAACACCGACATCATGCGCGGCGCCCGCCTCGACGAGGGCGTCGTCGTCGGTGACGAGTGCGTCGTCGAGGAGGAGGCCATCCTCGCGGCCGGCGTGCGGGTCTACCCCTACAAGAACGTCGAGGCCGGCTCGGTGGTCAGCTCCGACCTGGTGTTCGAGTCGCGCGGGCAGCGGCGGCTGTTCGGGCCGCGCGGCGTCTCCGGCATCGTCAACGTCGAGATCACCCCCGAGCTGGCGGTACGGCTCGCCAGCGCCTGGGCCAGCACCCTGAAGAAGGGCTCGGTGGTCACGACCTCGCGCGACGTCTCGCGGGCCGCCCGGTCGCTCAAGCGCGCCATCACCGGCGCGCTGACGGCCAGCGCCATGGACGTCGTCGACCTCGAGGTCGTCCCGGTGCCGGTCGCCCGCCTCGCGACCTCCCAGGGCCGCGAGGGCGGCATCGTCATCCGCACCTCACCGGGCCAGCCCGAGAGCGTCGACATCACCTTCCTGAACCGGCACGGGGCCGACGTCGACGCTGCCGGGCAGCGCCGGCTGGAGCGCACCTTCTCCCGCGCCGAGTTCCGCCGCGCGTTCCCCGGCGAGATCGGGGACCTGTCGTTCCCGCCGCGGGTGATGGAGGCCTACGCCCTCGAGCTGCTGCGCCAGGTGGACGTCAAGGGGCTGTCCGACAGCGGTCTCAAGGTCGTGGTCGACACCGGCGGCGGCACCGCGTCGCTCGTGCTGCCCAGCCTGCTCGGTCGCCTCGGGCTCGACGTCCTCACCGTGAACAACGGACTGGACGAGGCCTCACCGACCGAGAGTCCCGAGGAGCGTCTCGAGTCCCTGCGCCGGCTGGGCCGTCTGGTCGGCTCGAGCAAGGCCGCGTTCGGGGTGCACTTCGACCCGGTCGGCGAGCGGCTGTCGCTCGTCGACGACCGGGGGGCTCCCATCGACGACGAGCGGGCCCTGCTCGTCGTGCTCGACCTGGTGGCCGCCGAGTCCGTCGGTGGCACCGTCGCCCTGCCGGTCACCACCACGCGCGTGGCCGAGCAGGTGGCCCTGTTCCACGGCGTCGACATCCGCTGGTGCGCCACCAGCGCCGCCGCGGTGACCGAGGCCGTGAGCAAGCCCGGGGTGGTCTTCGGCGGCGACGGGCGCGGCGGCTTCGTGGTGCCGAAGTTCTCGACGACCTACGACGGCATCGCGGCCTTCGTGCAGATCGCCGGACTCGTGGCGCGCACGCAGCTGCAGCTGTCCGAGATCGACGCGCGGATCCCGCGCAGCCACGTCAGCCGCCGCGCGGTACCGACCCCCTGGGCCGCCAAGGGCATGGTCATGCGCACCGTCGTCGAGGCGGCCGGCACCCGGCCGCTGGACACGACCGACGGGGTCCGGGTCCTCGAGAGTGACGGCAGCTGGGCACTGGTCCTGCCCGACCCGGCCGAGCCGGTGACCCATGTCTGGGCCGAGGCCGGTGACGACGCCGCCGCGGCAGCGCTGCTGGAGCACTGGTCGGAGGTCGTGGCGCGCACCGGCTGAGGTCCGGTCACCCGGTCTGCCACGATGGGCGCGATGTCGCACCAGGCCCCGCCGCGCACCGACGAGCCGCCCCGCCGGGCGGACTCGATGCTGCTGCTACGTGACCTGGTCGAGGGGTCGATCGACGAGGGGTACGCGCGGGCTGCGGCCCGCCGCCGGGCGGGTGAGCCACCCCCCGGCCGGAGCCGGGTCCTGGTGCTCGCCGTGGGCCTGCTGGCGGTGGGGCTGCTGCTCGCCACGGCCTACGAGCAGGCCCGCTCCCGGGCCGGGTCGGCGGCCGAGGCCCGCGCTGAGCTGGTGACCGAGGTGCAGCAGCGAGCCGCGGAGAACCGGCGCGACCAGCGGGCGCTGGACCGGCAGCGGGCCGACGTGCAGCGGGCCCAGCGCCGGTCCCTGGCGCTCACGGGCGAGGGCGTCGAGCTCGCCGCGCAGCTGGACGCGCTGGAGGCGGCCACCGGCGCCGGCGCGGTGGTCGGTCCCGGGATGGTGGTGCGGCTCGACGACGCGGACCGCGAGAGCGAGGGCGCTGACGTCGACCCCCGGACAGGGGTCGCGGACGAGGGCCGGGTGACCGACCGCGACCTGCAGACGGTCGTGAACGAGGTGTGGGCCGCGGGCGCCGAGGCGGTGTCGGTCAACCGCCAGCGCCTGACGATGCTCAGCGCGATCTCGGCCGCGGGCGAGGCGGTCCTCGTCGACTTCCGGCCGCTGACGCCGCCGTACGTCGTGCGGGCCATCGGAGAGCCGGAGTCGATGAGGGAGCGGTTCGTGGGAGGGTTCGGCGGTAGCTACCTGCAGGTTCTGGAGGGATACGGCATCACGTACTCGGTGACCGACGACGAGAGCGTGTCGCTGCCGGCGTCCGTCGGTGTGGGCCTGCGCTACGCCGTGGTCCCCGGGGTGGACGGCCGCGACACGGGTGGCGCCACGGGCACGGGGAGCCCGACGGCGGGGGACGGGTCGACGCCGGGGAGCACGGACCGGTGATCGCCGCCATCGGGCTGGTCCTCGGGATCGTCGCCGGGCTCTTCCTCGAGCCCACGGTGCCGACCTGGCTGCAGCCCTACCTGCCGATCGCGGTCGTGGCAGCCCTCGACGCGGTGTTCGGCGGTCTGCGTGCGCTGCTCGACGGCATCTTCGACGACAAGGTGTTCGTCATCTCCTTCGTCTCCAACGTCACCGTGGCGGCGCTGATCGTCTACCTCGGTGACCAGCTCGGCGTCGGGACCCAGCTGTCCACCGGTGTGGTCGTCGTCCTGGGGATCCGCATCTTCGCCAACACCGCCGCGATCCGGCGCCAGCTCTTCAAGGCCTGACGTGTCGAGCGACCCGGCGCCCGCCTCGCCCCAGCGCACGGCCTGGACCCGGCTCGTCTCGGCCTTCCGGCCGCGGGTCAAGCGCGGCCACGTCCTCCCGGCGGTGCTGTGCGCCGTGCTCGGGTTCGCCGTCGTGGTGCAGGTGCGCTCGACCCAGGACGCCGGGCTGGAGGGCCTGCGGCAGACCGACCTGGTGCGCATCCTCGACGACGTCACCGAGCGCGCCGCCAGGCTGCGGCAGGAGGCGCGCGACCTCGAGGACACCAGGGCCCGGGTCACCGCCGGCAGCGGCGGCTCCCGCGCCGCACTGCAGGACGCCCAGGAGCGCGCGCGGGTCCTCGGGATCCTGGCCGGCACCCTGCCCGCCACCGGTCCCGGCATCGAGCTCACCATCAGCGACCCGCGCGGCGCGGTCGGGTCGGAGGTGCTGCTGGACGCCCTGCAGGAGCTGCGCGACGCCGGCGCGGAGGCCGTCGAGGTCGCCTCCCTCGACGGACCGGCGGTCCGGGTGGTCGCCGGCACCTCCTTCGCCGACCCCGCCGAGGAGGACCAGCCGGGCATCCTGGTGGACGGCACGCTGCTCGTGTCGCCCTACCGCTTCCTCGTGATCGGCGAGCCACGCACGCTGGCGGGGGCGCTGGACATCCCGGGGGGCATCTTCGACGTGCTCCGGCAGAAGGACGCGCAGGGCGTCGTGACGTCGCGCGACGAGGTGACGATCACGTCCTTGCGGGCGACTGCGTCGCCTCGTTACGCTCGCCCGGCCGCTGACGACGACGGCAGCAGCTCCGACGAGTGAAGGCAGTGGGTGGCGCGCACGTGATCCCGGAGGACCTGCGGTACACGACGGACCACGAGTGGGTCCGCGGCGAGGGCGAGACCCTACGGATCGGCGTCACCGACTACGCGCAGGACGCCCTGGGCGACATCGTCTTCGTCACCCTCCCGGAGGTGGGCAGCCAGGTGGCCGCCGGCGACACCTGCGGCGAGGTGGAGTCGACCAAGAGCGTCTCGGACCTCTTCGCCCCGGTCAGCGGGACGGTCGTCGAGCGCAACGAGGCCCTCGACGCGTCCCCCGAGCTGGTCAACTCCGACCCGTACGGCGACGGCTGGATGCTCACCATCCGGCCCGACGACCCGGCCGCCGCGGACGCGCTCCTGGACGCCGCGGGCTACCAGGCGGCCCTGGGCGCCTGACCGGGTGACGTCCGGTCGGCTGTTCTGCCGCACCGGTTGACCCGGTCGCGGGCGGCCCGTAGGTTCCTGGATCGGCACCCTCGCCTCGACCTGGGGTGAAGGTCGACACTTCACCCGGTGTGCTCCGGCCTTCACCGTCGGGTCGTAGCCTGGGGGCGAGGGCGGTCCGACCGTCCGACAGCCACACGCCCGACCGCCCACCGTCCGCCCGAGACCGTCCAGCCTCATGGACGGCGGCACCCGCCCCACCAGGGCGAGGGAGGCAGCCCGATGCCCTTCTGCACCCAGTGCGGGCACAGCAACACCGACGACGCGCGCTTCTGCAGCAGCTGCGGCGCGGCGCTCAAGCCGGCGACCCCGGCCGCCGCCTCGCCCGGCGAGACGTCGACGATCACGATCAACGAGGGATTCGAGCCGGGGGAGGAGAAGGAGAAGGAGCGCTCCGAGGCGCTCTCGACCGCCGACCAGGCCGCCGTCGACGCCCTGCCCACCGGCTCCGCGCTGCTCGTGGTCCGCCGCGGGCCCAACAGCGGCAGCCGGTTCCTGCTCGACTCGGACACCACCACCGCCGGCCGGCACCCGTCGTCGGACATCTTCCTCGACGACGTGACGGTGTCCCGGCGCCACGCGGAGTTCGTCCGCGGCGACAGCGGCTACCACGTCCGCGACGTCGGCTCCCTCAACGGCACCTACGTCAACCGCGAGCGCATCGACGAGGCCACCCTGGCGGGCGGTGACGAGGTCCAGGTCGGCAAGTACCGGCTGGTCTTCTACCCGAGCGCCGGCGGGGGGCACGGGTGAGCGCTCGCCGATGAGCGCCGTTCCCTCCCGGTCGCTGATGAGCATCGGGGAGGTGCTGACGCAGCTGCGCGCCGACTTCCCCGACGTCACGATCTCCAAGATCAGGTTCCTCGAGTCCGAAGGTCTCGTCGAGCCGGCCCGGACACCGTCGGGCTACCGCAAGTTCAGCCACGCCGACGTCGCCCGGCTGCACTACGTCCTGGCCACCCAGCGCGACCACTACCTGCCGCTGCGGGTGATCAAGGAGCACCTGGACGCCCTCGACCGCGGGCTCGAGCCGCCGGTGACACCGGGGGGCCGGCCGCAGCCGCCGGCCGGCGCCGGCCGCCCGGACTGGGCGCCCGGCCCCCGGGCGCTGGGCAGCGCCAGCGAGCTACGGCTCTCCCGCGAGGAGCTGCAGGTCGCCGCGAAGATCGACGCCGAGCTGCTGGCCGAGATCGAGGGGTACGGGCTGGTGGCGCCGCTGCGTGGCCGGGCCGGCGCGGTCGAGCACTTCGACGCGGACGCCCTGGTCATCGCGACGGCCGTCGCACAGCTGGCCGACTACGGCCTCGAGCCGCGGCACCTGCGGTCGTTCCGCACCGCCGCCGACCGCGAGGTCGACCTCGTCGGCCAGGTCGTGGGGCCGCTGCTCCGGCAGCGCGACCCGCAGGCGAGGGCCCGCGCCGAGGAGGTCGCGCGCGAGATGGGGGCGCTGTCCCTGCGCCTGCACACCGCCCTCGTCCGGTCCCGTCTGCGCGACGTCACCGGCCGCTGACGGACCGCCCGCGGGCGTCGCGGGATGCGTCCCGGCGCCGCTCGGCGGGCGGCGGTCCCGCGGGTAGGGTGGGCGACGTGAACGAGCTGGACGTCGTAGGGGTGCGGGTCGAGATGCCGTCGAACCAGCCGATCGTCCTGCTCAAGGAGTCCGGCGGCGAGCGCTACCTGCCGATCTGGATCGGCGCCGGCGAGGCCACCGCGATCGCGTTCGCCCAGCAGGGTGTGGTCCCGCCGCGCCCGCTCACCCACGACCTGATCCGCGACCTGCTCGAGGCCGCCGGCCAGCAGCTCACGCAGGTGCGGATCACGGCGCTGCGCGACGGCGTCTTCTACGCCGAGATGGTCTTCGCCTCCGGGATGGAGGTCAGCGCCCGCCCGTCCGACGCCATCGCGGTCGCGCTGCGCACCGCCACCCCCATCTTCGGCTCCGACGAGGTGCTCGCCGAGGCCGGCATCAGCATCCCGGACGAGCAGGAGGACGAGGTGGAGAAGTTCCGCGAGTTCCTCGACCAGATCTCTCCCGAGGACTTCGAGGGCCCCGCCCCGCAGGAGCCCCCGGCCAGCTGACCCTCTACCGGAGGTGCAGAGTTTGCCCCGACACGGGCGCGGCGTCGTTGACCGCCCGACGGTCGGGCCGTACCGTCACCAGCAGGAAACGCCCCTGGTGTAGTTCCACCGATGGAACTACCCGCCCGGACCTGCTGGCCCCCCGAGGGCGAGACGGTTCTTCCCCCCGGGGCGTGAGACGGAGGTCCGCGTGAGCGACAACGGCTCCACCAGCGGCGCGCCCGGGCGCGACCCGGTCGCCCACGAGCGGGCCCGGGCCCAGGCCGGTCAGCAGGGGCTGCTGTTCACCGACGACCTGCCGGTGCTGCCCGAGGACATGGGCTACCGGGGTCCGACCGCCTGCTCGGCGGCCGGCATCACCTACCGGCAGCTGGACTACTGGGCGCGCACCGGGCTGGTCGAGCCCGGCATCCGCGGCGCCGCCGGGTCGGGCAGCCAGCGGCTCTACAGCTTCCGCGACATCCTGGTGCTCAAGGTGGTCAAGCGGCTGCTCGACACCGGGGTCTCGCTGCAGAACATCCGCACCGCGGTGGCCCACCTGCGCGAGCGCGGGGTCGACGACCTGGCCCAGATCACCCTGATGAGCGACGGCGCCAGCGTCTACGAGTGCACCTCCGCCGACGAGGTCGTCGACCTGGTGCAGGGCGGCCAGGGCGTGTTCGGGATCGCCGTCGGGCGCGTGTGGCGCGAGGTCGAGGGCTCCCTGGCAGAGATGCCGGGGGAGCGGGCCGACGGTGGCGACGGTGTTCACGGGGCCGACGGGTCGTCCTCGGGCACCGACGAGCTCTCCGCCCGACGCGCGGCCCGCCAGACCGGCTGAGGCCCGCCCCGGGGTAGGGTGAGCCTGCTCACGAACCCGCGTGGGAGAGACCGCACCAGCCACTCGGTGCGGCGCCGAAGGGGCAACCTCCCCGGAACCTCTCAGGCACCCAGGACCACGCGGTCGAGGCAGCTCTGGAGCACCCGCGACAGAGGGGGACCGTACGCCGGCCGGCTGCCGGTGTGCGGTCGACGACCCCGGCGGAGGCCCGAGTGACCATGACGAGCGACCGCGAGCGCCCCCGGCCGGGCAGCCCTCGGCCCTGGACGCAGGTCTGCCCTTCGCCCGGCGGCACATCGGCCCGGCACCGGAGCAGCAGGCCAAGATGCTGGCCGTCCTCGGCTACTCCAGCCTCGACGACCTGGTCGACGCCGCGGTCCCGGCGTCGGTGCACAGCGACACCCCGCTGGCCCTCGACCCCGGCCGCACCGAGCACGAGGTGCTGGACGAGCTGCGGGCGCTCGCCGGCCGCAACCAGGTGCTCACCTCGATGATCGGCCTGGGCTACTTCGGCACCGTCACCCCGCCCGTGGTCCTGCGCAACGTGCTGGAGAACCCCGCCTGGTACACGGCGTACACGCCCTACCAGCCGGAGATCTCGCAGGGGCGCCTGGAGGCGCTGCTCAACTTCCAGACCGTCGTCACCGACCTCACCGGGCTCCCGGTGGCCGGCGCCAGCCTGCTCGACGAGGCGACCGCGGCCGCCGAGGCGATGACGCTGGCGCGTCGCACCAGCAAGGCTCCCGACGATGCCGTGTTCGTCGTCGACGCCGAGGTGCTCCCGCAGACCCGCGCCGTGATCGGCACCCGGGCCGAGCCGCTCGGCATCGAGGTGGTCGTCGCCGACGTGCACGCCGACGGGCTGCCCGACCGCGACGTGTTCGGAGTGCTGCTGCAGTACCCGGGGACCTCCGGCGTGGTCCGGGACCTGACCGGCGTGGTGTCCGCCGCGCAGGCGAGGGGGGCCGTGGTCGCGGTCGCCGCCGACCTGCTGGCGCTCACCCTGCTGACACCGCCCGGCGAGCTCGGGGCGGACATCGCCGTCGGGACCACCCAGCGCTTCGGCGTGCCGATGGGCTTCGGCGGCCCGCACGCCGGCTACATGTCCGTGCGCAAGGGTCTGGAGCGCTCGATGCCCGGACGGCTCGTCGGCGTCTCGAAGGACGTCGACGGCGCCCCGGCGTACCGGCTCGCGCTGCAGACCCGCGAGCAGCACATCCGTCGGGAGAAGGCCACGTCGAACATCTGCACCGCGCAGGTGCTGCTCGCGGTCGTCGCCGGCATGTACGCCGTCTACCACGGTCCCGAGGGGCTGCGCACGATCGCCCGGCGCGCCCATGCGTACGCCTGCGCGCTGGCCGCCGGCGTGACCACGGTCGAGGGTGCCGAGGTCGTCCACGACGCGTTCTTCGACACCGTCCTGGTCCGGGTGCCCGGCCGGGCCGCCGGGGTGGTCGCGGCCGCGGCGGCGCGCGGGGTCAACCTGCGCCTCGTCGACGACGACCACGTCGGGGTCAGCACCGACGAGACCACGGTGCGCGAGGATGTCGCCGCCGTGCTGGCGGCTCTGGGCGCCACCGCCGTCGACCTCGACGCGGTCCCGGCGACAAGCGGCCTGCCGGACGCCCTGCTGCGGCACGACGAGGCCGAGGTGCTCGCGCACCCGGTCTTCCACCAGCACCGGTCCGAGACGGCGATGCTGCGCTACCTGCGTCGGCTCTCGGACAAGGACCTCGCGCTGGACCGTTCGATGATCCCTCTCGGCTCCTGCACGATGAAGCTCAACGCGACCGCCGAGATGGAGCCGATCACCTGGCCCGGCTTCGCCGACCTGCACCCGTTCGCGCCGGCCGACCAGACGCAGGGCTACGCCGAGCTGGTCACCCAGCTCGAGGGCTGGCTCGCCGAGGTCACCGGCTACGACGCGGTCTCCGTCCAGCCCAACGCCGGGTCGCAGGGCGAGCTGGCCGGCCTGCTGGCGATCCGGGCCTACCACCGCGCCAACGGGCAGGGCGAGCGCACCGTCTGCCTCATCCCGTCCAGCGCGCACGGCACCAACGCCGCCTCGGCGGTCATGGCCGGGATGAAGGTCGTGGTGGTGCGGACCGCCGACGAGGGCGACGTCGACATGGACGACCTGCGCGCCAAGGTCCAGGAGCACCGCGACGACCTGGCAGCGATCATGGTCACCTACCCCTCGACGCACGGGGTGTTCGAGCAGGACATCAACGACCTCTGCGCCCTGGTCCACGAGGCCGGTGGGCAGGTCTACGTCGACGGGGCCAACCTCAACGCACTGGTCGGGGTGGCCCGGCCCGGCCACTTCGGCTCCGACGTCTCGCACCTGAACCTGCACAAGACCTTCTGCATCCCGCACGGCGGCGGGGGTCCCGGCGTCGGCCCGGTGGGTGTCCGCGCGCACCTGGCGCCGTACCTGCCCAACCACCCGATGCAGCCGGCCGCCGGGCCCGGGACCGGCGTCGGGCCGGTGTCGGCGGCACCCTGGGGCAGCGCCGGCATCCTGCCGATCTCGTGGGCCTACGTGCGGCTGATGGGCGCCGAGGGCCTCACCCGGGCGACCCAGGTCGCGATCCTCAACGCCAACTACGTCGCGGCGCGCCTGGCTCCGCACTACCCGGTGCTCTACACGGGTCGCTCGGGCCTGGTGGCCCACGAGTGCATCATCGACCTGCGCCCGATCACCAAGGAGACCGGCGTGACGGTCGACGACGTCGCGAAGCGGCTGATCGACTACGGCTTCCACGCACCGACGATGTCGTTCCCGGTCGCCGGGACGCTGATGATCGAGCCGACCGAGAGCGAGGACCTCGCCGAGCTGGACCGGTTCTGCGACGCGATGATCGCGATCCGCGAGGAGGTCGCCCGGGTGGGCAGCGGCGAGCTGGACCGCGACGACAACCCGCTGCGTGGCGCCCCGCACACGGCCGCCGCGCTGACGGGGGAGTGGGGCCACGGCTACTCACGGGCCGAGGCGGTGACCCCGACGGGTGTCGAGCCGGCGACGAAGTACTGGCCGCCGGTCCGGCGGATCGACGGCGCCTACGGTGACCGCAACCTGGTCTGCAGCTGCCCGCCGGTCGACAGCTACCGGGACTGAGGCGACGGGCGCGGCGGCCCGGCCGGACGGTTCAGGCGGCGGCGTAGTGGTCGGTGGGGCGGTGCGGGCCGATGACCGTGCCGTCGGGCAGCAGCTCACCGGTGTCGTCGAAGAGCACGACGCCGTTGCACAGCAGGCTCCAGCCCTGCTCCGGGTGGCAGGCGAGGGTGTGGGCGGCCTCGCGGTCGGGGGCCTCCGCCGAGGGGCACTGCGGCTGGTGCGAGCACATGGTCTGCGGCTTTCGTCGGTGCTGGTCGACCGGGGCGTCAGGTGTGAGCCAGGTCACGTCTACCTTCTCCCCTAGTGTCGGTCCTGGCACTCCCAACTGAAGGTTTCGCCCGGGGGAGTCGGCACAATGGGTCCGAATGAACGAGGTGCTGTGGACGACCGGACCAGTGCGATCGCACCGAACGCCCCGGTGACGGGGGTGTGCGGATGAGCCAGGTGGTGGCGGTCGCCCCCGCGCTGCCGCGGCACCGCTACGCCCAGCAGGACGTCACCGACGCGTTCGCCGCGATCGTGCTCCCCGACGGTGCGGACCGGGCGGTCCTCGACCGGCTGCACGGTGCGACCGGGGTGCACCACCGGCACCTGGCGCTGCCGCTGGAGGCCTACGCCGGCCTGACGGACTTCGGCGCGGCCAACGACGCGTGGATCGAGGTGGGCACCGACCTCGGCGCGCAGGCCGTCCGCGACGCGCTGGACCAGGTAGGTCTGGTGCCGGAGGACGTCGACGTCCTCGTGACGACCTCGGTCACCGGAATCGCCGCGCCCAGCCTGGACGCGCGGCTCGTCCCCGTGCTCGGCCTGCGTCCCGACGTCCGCCGGATCCCGGTGTTCGGCCTGGGCTGCGTCGCCGGGGCTGCCGGGGTGGCCCGGCTGCACGACCTGCTGCGGGGCGACCCCGACGCGGTGGCCGTCCTGCTCTCGGTCGAGCTCTGCTCGCTGACGGTCCAGCGGGACGACGCGTCGATGGCCAACCTGGTCGGCAGCGGGCTCTTCGGCGACGGCGCCGCGGCGGTGGTGATGGTGGGCGAGCGGAGGTCTGCCTCCCTCGGCCTCCCGGGGCCGCACGTCGTCGCCTCCCGCAGCCGGATGTACCCGGGCACCGAGCGGGTGATGGGCTGGGACGTGGGGTCCGGGGGCTTCCGGATCGTCCTGTCGGCAGGCGTCGCCGAGGTCGTCGAGGAACACCTCGGCGACGACCTGGCGTCCTTCCTGGCCGACCACGACCTCAAGATCGGCGACGTCGACACCTGGGTGGCCCATCCCGGCGGCCCCAAGGTGCTCGACGCGATGGCGCGCACGCTCGACCTGCCGCGCGAGGCCTTCGCCCGGACCTGGGACTCGCTGGGACGGGTCGGCAACCTCTCGTCCTCGTCGGTGCTGCACGTCCTCGCCGACACCCTCTCCGACAGCCTCTCCGGCGCCCCCTCGGGGCCGGCTCCCGCACCCGGGGCGCCGGGGGTCCTGCTGGCGATGGGTCCGGGCTTCTGCTCCGAGCTGGTGCTGCTGCGGTGGTGACCAGCCAGGCGCTGTTCCTGGGGCTCGTGCTCGCCGTCGGGGCCGAGCGGGTCGTCGAGCTGGTCGTGAGCGAGCGCAACCGCCGATGGTCCCTGGCGCGCGGCGGGCTGGAGACCGGGGCCGGGCACTACCCGGCCATGGTCGTGCTGCACACCGGGCTGCTCGTCGGCGCGCTGGTGGAGGTGCTGCTGCTCGACCGTCCGTACGCCGCCTGGCTCGGGCTGCCGATGCTCGCCGTCGTCCTGGCCGCCCAGGGACTGCGCTGGTGGTGCATCGCGACCCTGGGGCGGCAGTGGTGCACCCGCGTCGTCGTCGTGCCGGGCCTGTCCGCCGTCACGAGCGGGCCGTACCGGTGGCTGCGGCACCCCAACTACCTCGCGGTGGTGCTCGAGGGCGTCGCGCTCCCGCTGGTGCACGGTGCGTGGGTCACGGCCGGCGTGTTCACGGTGGCGAACGCGTTGCTGCTGCGCGTGCGGATCCGGACCGAGGAGCGGGCCCTGGCCGCACTGGCCGCCACGGCCGGCTGACGTGCGCGACGTCGACGTGCTGGTCGCCGGCGCCGGGCCGGTCGGCCTGGCCGCGGCGCTGCACGCGCGGGCGGCGGGGATGTCGGTCGCGGTCGTCGAGCCGCGGTCCGACCCGGTCGAGAAGGCCTGCGGCGAGGGCCTGATGCCGGCCGCGGTCGCTGCCCTGTCCGCTCTCGGGGTGCGGCCGGACGGGCGGCCCTTCGACGGGATCCGCTACCTCGGCTGCGGCCGGTCCGTGGCGGCCGACTTCCGCGCCGGGCCCGGTCTCGGCGTCCGCCGCACCACCCTGCACGCGGCGCTGGCCGAGCGGGCGGAGGCCGCCGGGGTGCAACGGGTCCACGGCAGCGTGAGCGAGGTCGGGCAGGACGACGCGGGGGTCACCGCGGCCGGGCTGCGAGCCGGCTGGCTGCTCGCTGCCGACGGGCTGCACTCACCGGTCCGGCGGTCGCTCGGCCTGGACCGGCCGGTGCCCGGGCCGCGCCGCTACGGCCTGCGCCGGCACTTCGCCGTGGTCCCGTGGTCGCGGCACGTCGAGGTGCACTGGGCCCCCCGCGCCGAGGCCTACGTGACACCGGTCGCCGACGACGTGGTCGGGGTGGCCCTGCTCGTGGGGGAGGCCCACCGGGCGCCCTTCGCCGAGCTGCTGGGCGACTTCCCGGCCCTGGCGGCCCGGCTGCGCGGCGCCGAGGCCGTCAGCGACGTGCGCGGCGCCGGACCGTTGCGCCAGGCGGCCGGCAGCCAGGTGGCCGGGCGGGTGCTGCTGGTCGGGGACGCTGCCGGCTACGTCGACGCCCTCACCGGCGAGGGGGTGGCGGTCGGTCTGGCGACCGCACGCGCCGCGGTGGAGGCGATCGCCGCCGGCCGGCCCGAGACCTACCCGCGCGCCTGGCGGAGGGCGACCCGCAGGTACCGGTGGTCGGCCTCGGCGCTGGTGGGCGTGGCCTCCCGGCCGGCCCTGCGGGCCCGCCTGGTGCCCTCGGCCTCGGCGTTCCCGGGGCTGTTCGGCCTCGCGGTCGACCACGTCGGCTAGGCCGCCGGCAGGCCGACCCTGGGGCGCCGACGCGCGGTGGAGGGGACAACTGTCGGTCATCCGTGGGAGTCTGTGCGGGTGCGGTGCAGTCCGGTGCCGCTCGCCGGGGGCGAGCGCCAGCAGACCGTCCAGGCGCGCCCCGGGGCGATCCGGTCACGGCGACCCGGGCTGGTCCGCGAGGTCCTGCTGCTCGTGGTCCTGTTCCTCGTCTACCGCCTCGGGCGGCTCGCCATCACCGGCCAGGACGACCTCGCCATCGCCAACGCCTGGCAGGTCTGGGACGTCGAGCGGCTGATCGGGCTGCCCGACGAGGAGATACTGCAGGACTGGGCGCTGCAGTGGCCGGACCTGCTCAAGGCGGCCAACTGGTACTACGTGGCCGTCCACTTCCCCGTGACGCTGGCCTTCCTGGCGTGGGGGTGGCTGCGCCGGCCGCCCGCCGAGTACCGCTGGGCCCGCCGGCTGATCATCACGCTGACCGGCTTCGCGATGGTCCTGCACGTGGTCATGCCGCTGGCGCCGCCGCGGATGCTGTCCAGCCTCGGCTTCCTCGACACGATGGCCGCCTTCGGACCTTCCGCCTACAGCGGCGACGCCGCCTCGGTGGCCAACCAGTTCGCGGCGATGCCGAGCCTGCACGTGGGCTGGGCGCTGCTCATCGCGGTGGTCGTGGTGCGCACCGCGCGCAGCCGCTGGCGGTGGGTCGTCGTCGCCCACCCCCTGATCACGACCGCAGTCGTGGTCGTCACCGCGAACCACTACTGGGTCGACGCGGTGGTCGTGGCCGCCCTGCTCGGCATCGTGCTGCTGGTGACCCCGCGGCCGGCAGCCGTCCCCTCGTCCCGGCTCTGGCGCCTGCTCACCGGCCGGTACGGACGCCCGGAGCCGACCCGTCAGGCCATCGCGACGAGGAACACCGGGGCGCTGGTCGGCTGGTCCGAGCCGGACTCGGGCTCGACCGTGACGCCGATGGCGTCGTCGGGCCCGAGCGCGTCGACCAGACCGGTCACCTCGCCACCCCGGCCGAGGACGCCCGCCGACGTCGACTCCTGACCCCGGATGCGCCACAGCTGGTAGGCCCGGCCGTCCGGCAGCTCGGGCAGGTCGCGGGCGTAGAAGACCGCCCTGCCCTCGGCCGCCAGCACGGTGCCGGTGCCGCCCCCGTCGAAGGCGACCGTCTGCTCGACCCGGTCCGGGTCGGCCGCCACGGAGGCGATCTGCCGGGCCGTGACCCGCGCGTCCCTGGCCTGGTCCCGCTCGACGACGACGAGCCCACCGAGGCCTCCCGCGACGACGAGCAGCACCGCGGCAGCTGCCGTCGCGGGCTGCCGGTACCACGCGGTGCCGCGGGCCGGGCGCAGGTCGGTCACGGACCCGAGCGGTGAGATCTGCCGGGTGCGGGCGGCCTGCTCCAGCACCCGGGCCCGCAGGGCCGCCGGAGCCGGCTCCGAGGCGGCCACGGCCAGCCGGGACGTGGTCGCGGTGAGCTCGGCGACCTCCTGGCGGCAGGCCGCGCAGGTGTGCAGGTGACGCCGGAAGTCCTCCCGCTCGTCGGCGGGCAGCGCGTCGGCGGCGTACGCGCCGGTCAGCAGGTGCATCTCGTGGTCGGTCACGCCATCACCCCCAGGCAGTCGCGCATCCGGATCAGACCGTCGCGCATGCGGGTCTTCACCGTCCCGAGCGGGACGGTCAGCAGGTCGGCGACCTCGCGGTAGGTGTGGCCGCCGTAGTACGCCAGGGTCACCGACTCGCGCTGGAGGTCGGTGAGCCCGTCGAGGCAGCGCCGCACCTGCTCGTGCTCGAGGCGCGCCTCGACCTGGTCGGCGACGACGTCGAAGGCGGGCTGGTGCTCGCGCTGGGCGACCTTCTCCTCGCGGTCGTGCGCGGACTGGGACGCCCGCACACGGTCGATGGCGCGCCGGTGGGCCATGGTGTGGATCCACGTCGACGCGCTGCCGCGGTCGGCGTCGAAGCGGGTCGCGGTCCGCCAGACCTCCAGCAGGACCTCCTGGGCGACCTCCTCGGACTGTGCGGGGTCGCGCAGGACGCGGCGGATCACGCCGAAGACGGAGTTCGCCACCCGGTCGTAGAGGACCTCGAAGGCCGGGCCGTCACCGCGGGCGACCCGCTCGAGCAGGTCCTCGAGGGTGGCACCGCCGGTCTCGGTGGCAGTCCGGGGCGCTCGGCGCAGGGTGGGCATGTCGGCCATGGTGTCATCCGGGGACACGAGTCTCATCTGCCCGACACCTCCCTGCCCGCTGGTCGCTTCGTCCTGGTGACGACCGGCGCATCGGGGGAGGGGCGGTCGGGCGTCGTCGACAGGGAGTTCGGACCTGCGCGCGGCCCGGTTTGGTCCGGTCCCGCCCCGGGCTGGGGAGCTCCCGGGTGGACGGCGCGCGGTCAGGTCCGGCCGTCCTCCTCCTGGGCAGCCCGCAGCGTCTCCTGGTGCCACGCCGACCGCCGGTCCCGGACGTGCTCGGCCCAGTCCGCGTGCAGGACCGGGAACCCGGCCCCCCGCAGCGCCTCGACCACCTCGGCGTCGTCGTCGACCACGACCGCCACCGGGCGCTGGGACGCCAGGCGGGTCAGCGCGTCCAGCTTCATCACCCGGGCCGGGCGGCGGTCCCGCCCCGGCCGCATCCACAGGGGGCCGGCGGGGACACCGTGCCGGGTCAGCCAGGCCTGGGTGACCCCGCGCAGATGCTCGGGACGCCCGGTGAGGAAGGCCAGGTCGTGGTCGGACGCGAGCTGGAGCGCGAGGTCCAGGCCCACCTGAAGCGGCGGGTCCTGGTCAGCAGCCGAGAAGAAGCCACCCCAGTCCTTGCGGGGACCCTCGAGGTGGTGCAGGCGGTGCCCGACGTCGGCCAGCACCCCGTCGACGTCGAACACGGCGAGCGCGCGGGGCGACGGGTCGCCCGGCCCGGCGGGGGTCACTGCTCCACGTGCGAGCCGTGCCGGGCCTTGGTGACGCGCAGCTGCACGGGGACGCGCTGGCGCAGCTCGGCGACGTGGCTCACCAGGCCCACGCTACGGCCGCCGTCGCGCAGGCCGTCGAGCACGCCCATGACCTCGTCCAGCGCGTCCTCGTCGAGGCTGCCGAACCCTTCGTCGACGAACAGGGTCTCGAGCAGGGCACCGCCGGCTTCGGCGGTGACGACGTCGGCCAGCCCGAGCGCCAGGGCCAGGGACGCCGCGAAGCTCTCGCCGCCGGACAGGGTCGCGGGGTCGCGCTCGGAACCGGTCCAGGAGTCGAGGACCCGGAGCAGGAGACCGCCGCGGGACCGGCCGGTGGCGCCCTGCGCGGTGTGGACCAGCTGGTACCGGCCCGAGGTCATCCGCAGCAGCCGCTCGCTGGCCGCGGCCGCCACCTGCTCCAGCCGGGCCGCCAGGACGTAGCCCGAGAGGCTCATGCGCAGCTGGTTGTCGGTGCTCTTTCCCTCGGCGAGCCGGGACAGCGCGTCGACGGTGTGGTGCCGGGCCGCCACCGGGTGCCGGGCCGCGAGCGCCTCCGCGAAGGCGCCGGACAGCCGTGTCAGCGCCGCGGCGCGGGTCGCCGAGGTGGCCAGCGCGGCGCCCGCGTCGGCGCGGACGACGTCCCGCGCGCGCACCTGCTCGCGCAGCCCGGCGAGGTCGGGGGCGGGGGAGTCCCCGAGGGCCACCAGGACCGGCTCGGCCAGCTGCTCCCGGACCGCGGCCAGGTCGGAGTCGCGACGGCGCGCCTGGTCCTCGAGCGCGGTGAGCGTGGCCTCGTCACGCGCGTCCTGCTGGACCTGCTCGAGGGAGGTGAGGCCGCGCGCGCGGGCGGCGGCCTCGGCCCGCTCGACCGCCCCGGCCACCTCCTGCTGCAGCCGCTGGGCCCCGTCGACGCGCCGGCCGAGGTCGTCCAGCTCGTCGGCGACGGCGACCAGGCGCAGCGCGCGGGCGACGATCGTGGGGTCCTCGCCGCGTGCCTCGTCGAGCGACGTGCGCAGCTCGGCCAACCGGACGCGGTCCTCGACGGCCCGGGCCCGCAGCGTCTGCGCCTGCTGGTCCAGCGCCACCTGCTCGCGCAGCCAGCCCTCGTGGCGCTGGGCGAACCCGGCCAGCGCGGCCGAGTCGGCGTCGGCGGCCGACGCCGCCCCGCGCAGGGCCTCCGCGCGGTCCGCGGCCTCGTGGCGGGCCGCTGCGAGCGCGGCCACCGGGTCGTCCCCGCCGGCCGAGACGGTCGACGCGGCCAGCTCGGCCTCGAGGGTCGCGAGCGCCCGCCGGGCGCTTCCGGTGGACTCCTCGGCCACCCGGACGGCACGCGCGGCCCGGTGCTCCTGGTCGCGGGTGACGGCGTCGTCGGCGGGCGCTGCCTTCGCCGGGTGCTCCGTGCTCCCGCACACCGGGCAGCCGTGGTCAGGCAGCAGACCGGCGGCCAGCTCCGCGGCCATCCCGTCGAGCCTCGCCTGCCGCAGCCGCAGCCACTCGGCCCGCGCGGCCTGCTCGGTGTCGACGTGGGTCCGCAGGGCGTCGGCGGCCGCCGCGGCCCGGGAGCGCAGCTGGTCCCGGCGCAGGGCAGCGGCGTGCCGGTCGCCGGCCGCCCGGAGGGCTGCCTCGGCCGCGGGCAGCACGGCGGCGGCCGCGGCGCTCGCGTCCCGGGCCGACTCCAGGGCGGCCCGGCGCCCGGGGGCGGCGTCGAGGTCGCCGCGCAGGCGGCGGGCCTGCGCGTCGAGCTCGACGACGCGGCGTTCCAGGCTGTCGGCTGCTGCCGCGAGCCGGCCGGCCTCTGCCTCGTCCCGCCCGAGCGCCTGCAGCCCGGCCGCCTCGGCACGCTGCTCGCGGGCGAGGGCCCCGAGCGCGGTCGGTGAGGGCAGGTCGGTCGACCAGGTGCCGGTCACGGTGCCGGTGCCGGTGGACAGCCAGGGCTGGGCGAGGACACCGGACGCGGCCAGCGTGGCCGCGGCCGACACCGCGTCGTCCAGCTCGGCCCGGAGCCGGCCCACCTCGGTCACCAGCGGCACGAGGGGCGCGACGGCGCGCGCCGACGCGAGCTCGGCGGACCGCAGTGCGCCGGCCGCTGCACCGGCCTCGAGCCCGGCCAGCCGGCTCGTCAGGGCGGCGCGGCGGGCGTGCGCCTCGGCGACGAGGGTGGCGCCCTCGAGCTGCGCGGCGGCCGCGTCGTGCCGCTGGCCCGCGTGGTGGGCGGCGGACCGGGCTGCCGCGTGCCGGGTGCCGGCCGCGGCGGCCAGCGACGCCACCCAGCTCTGGGCGTCGGCGGCCGTGAGGTCGTCGGGGCGCTCGACGTCGGCGGCCTCGGCGACCCGCGCCAGCACCTCGTCCAGCCGACGGTCGAGGTCGTCGAGCTCGCGGCGCGCCTCGGTGCGCCGGGCCACCAGCCAGCGCTCGACCTCGGCGAAGCGCGCGGTGGCGAACAGGCTCTCGAGCAGGTCGCGGCGCTTCTCGGCGTCGGCCCGGAGGAACTCGGCGAACTGGTTCTGGGGGAGCAGCACGACCTGGCAGAACTGGGCCATCCGCAGGCCCAGCAGACCCCCGACCAGGTCACCGGTCTCGTCCAGCCGCGTGGACAGGGTGTGCCAGGTGTCGCCGACCTGCTCCTCGACGTGGACCCGCGCCTGCTCGGCGACGGTGCCGCTGCCGCGCAGCTTGGGGCGGTCCCACTGCGGGGAGCGGGTCAGGCGAAGGCGTCGTCCGCGCAGCGTGACCTCGAGCCGGACCTCCGGCGCCAGGTCAGGTGCCGCGTGGTCGCTGTGCAGCCCCCGGGCTCCCGACCGGGCACCGGGCACCTGTCCGTACAGCGCGAAGCAGACCGCGTCCAGGATGCTGGTCTTCCCGGCGCCCGTGGGTCCGGTGAACAGGAACAGCCCGGCCTCGGCCAAGGCGTCGAAGTCGACCTGCTCCGTGCCGGCGAACGGTCCGAACGCGGTGACCTCCAGCCGGTGCAGACGCATCAGCCCACCGACTCGGCGCGGCGGACGTCCTCGAACGCGTCCGCGAGCAGGGCCGACTCGCCGGGCTCGGCCGGACCGCGGACGTGCTCGACGAAGTCGCCGGCGATCTCGAGGTCGGTGCGGCCTCTGAGCCGGGCCGCGTAGGACCGCTGGTCGGCCGGCCCGGCCCCCTCGGGGGCGAAGGCCAGCACGAGGACGTGCGGGAAGCGCGCGCGCAGCCGCTCCATGGGCTCGCGGGGTCGGGTGGCGTCGGTGAGCGTCACCTGCAGGTAGTGCTGCTCGTAGCGGGCCCAGCGAGGGTCGGTGAGCAGGTCGTCGAGGTGTCCGGAGACCCGGGCCAACGGGCGGCCGACGGGCGTCGGCACGGACTCGACGACCGGCGCGGACCCGGGCTCGGGCCCGAGCTCGACGAGCAGCAGCGCCTTGGTGTGGCGGTCCTCGGAGAAGGAGAACGCAAGCGGTGACCCGCTGTACCGGACCCGGTCGGCCAGCCGCTGCGCCCCGTGCAGGTGCCCGAGTGCGGCGTAGTCGACCCCGTCGAACGTGCTCACCGGCACCGAGGGCACGCCGCCGACCGAGATGTCCCGCTCGCTCTCGCTGGCCTCGGCGCCGGAGACGAACGCGTGGGCCAGCACCACCGAGCGGGTGCCCGGCCGGCGGGCGAGGTCGCCGTGGACCCGCGACATGGCGGCACCGAGCACAGCGGCGTGGCTGCGCTGGTCGCAGCCGAGCTCGACGCGCACGGCATCCGGTTCGAGGTAGGGGACCGGGTAGACCGCCACCGGGCCGGCGGCGTCCTCGAGGAGCACCGGCTCGTGGGCGCGTGCGACGTCGGTGCGCAGGTGCACCCCGGACCGGGCGATCAGCCCGGAGCCGAATCCGAGCCGTCGGGCGGAGTCGTGGTTGCCGCTGATGAGCACCACCTGCGCACCGGTGCCGGCCAGGCGGGCCAGTGCGTCGTCGAACAGCGCGACGGCGTCGACGGGCGGCAGGGCGCGGTCGTAGACGTCGCCGGACACCAGCACCGCGTCGACCGCCTCGGCCCGCACCGTGTCGACGAGGTGGTCGAGGAACCGCGCCTGGGCAGCCAGCAGGTCCTCGCGGTGGAAGGACCGCCCGAGGTGCCAGTCGGAGGTGTGGAGCAGGCGCACACGAGGACGGTATGTCGGCCCCTGGACAGAACCCCGACGCCACGCGGCGCCGTCTCGGGGGCCCGGCGTTCCCCGGACGGCGGCCGGTCGTGACAAGGTTGTCCCAGGTGAGCCCGGGAAGGGGCGGCGCATGGGGCAGGACGTCGCGAGCAGGCAGTTCACCCGCGAGGACCGGCAGCGGTACCGGCACAAGGTCAAGCGCTGCCTGGACGTGTTCGCGCGGATGCTGGCCGAGTCGCGGTTCGACGCCGAGCGGCGCAGCATGGGCCTCGAGATCGAGCTGAACCTCACCGACGCCGCCGGCGACCCCGCGATGGCCAACGAGAAGGTCCTCGGCCGGATGGCGGACCCGGACTTCCAGACCGAGCTCGCCCAGTTCAACATCGAGATCAACATCCCGCCGAGGCTGCTGGACGGCGAGGTGTTCACCGAGCTCGAGTCGGCCGTCCGGGCCAGTCTCAACCACGCCGACGACGTCGCCAACGGGGAGGGCGCCGACGTCGTGATGATCGGGATCCTGCCGACCGTCCGGCCGGAGCACCTCACCGAGGAGACGTTCTCGGCGAACCCCCGCTACAAGCTGCTCAACGAACAGGTGTTCGCGGCGCGTGGCGAGGACATCCACCTGGCCATCGACGGCGTCGAGCGGATCTCGGCCTACGCCGACACCATCGCGCCCGAGGCGGCCTGCACCAGCCTCCAGCTGCACCTGCAGGTCAACCCCGAGACGTTCCCGGCCCACTGGAACGCCTCGCAGGCGATCGCCGGTGTCCAGCTGGCGCTGGCCGCGAACTCCCCGTTCTTCTTCGGCAAGGAGCTCTGGCGCGAGACCCGGATCGCGCTGTTCGAGCAGGCCGCCGACACCCGTTCGGACGAGCTCAAGGCACAGGGGGTGCGCCCGCGCGTGTGGTTCGGCGAACGGTGGATCACCTCGATCTTCGACCTGTTCGAGGAGAACGTGCGCTACTTCCCGTCGTTGCTGCCGATCGTCGACGACGAGGACCCGGTCGAGGTCATCGACCGGGGCGACGTCCCGAAGCTCGGCGAGCTGCGGCTGCACAACGGGACGATCTACCGCTGGAACCGTCCCGTCTACGACGTCGTGCGCGGCCGGCCGCACCTGCGGGTCGAGAACCGCTGCCTGCCGGCGGGTCCCACCGTGGTCGACGTCCTCGCGAACGCCGCGTTCTACTACGGGCTGGTCAAGGTGCTGGCCGAGGCGGACCGCCCGGTCTGGTCGCAGATGTCGTTCTCCGCCGCGGAGGAGAACTTCCACGCCGGCGCGAAGCAGGGCATCGAGGCCCGGATCTACTGGCCGGGCATCGGCGAGGTGCCGGCCACCGAGCTGGTGCTGCGGCACCTGCTGCCGATGGCCCACCAGGGGCTGGCCGAGTGGGGGGTCGCCACGACCGACAAGGACCGGCTGCTCGGCGTCATCGAGCAGCGCTGCCTGAAGGCGGTCAACGGGGCGAGCTGGCAGTCGGCCGAGTTCCACCGGCTGTTCGCCACGCGCGACCGGCCGGACGCGCTGCGCGAGATGATGCGCACCTACGTCGACCACATGCACTCGAACCAGCCGGTGCACACCTGGCCGGTGGGCTGAGCCTCAGCCCAGGCGGGCGCGCTCGTCGGCGCACCACGCGCCGAGCAGGCCGCGGTAGTGCGCGACGAAGTGCTCGTGCTCGTGCGCCGGGAAGGTGCTCGTCACCGTCTCGACGAGGACCCGGTCGAAGTCGTCCGAGCCGAAGTACTCCAGCGCCCGCTCGTCGAGGTCACCCAGCCGGGACGCGCAGAAGTCGCGGTAGCGCTCGGTGTCGAAGTAGTCGTCGGCCAGCGCCGAGTACGCCGCGACCTTCTCCTCGTAGGACAGGTCGGTGCGGTCGGCGATCGCGAACCACGGTGCCGGGTCGACATGGGGGGAGGGGACCCGGCCGGTCGCGGTGCAGAACACCGACCACTTCACCAGGGCCTTCATCGCCCAGGGGAAGTAGTAGTGCAGCGAGGTGATCGCGACGTCCGGGCAGGCGTTGGCGTAGTCGATCGGGTGCACCTCGGCGCCGGCGACGAGCGTCTCGCAGGAGTTGAACTCCCAGCGGAAGAACGCGTTGACGATCCGGCCGATCGAGACCACCTCGGCGCCGGTCTCGGGGGAGAGGAAGTCGTGGGAGACCGAGTAGCGGGCGTGCATGGGCTGGTCGGGGTCGAAGTTCATCACCATCGTCTCGGCGCCGATGGACAGCGAGCGGGCGAAGACGTCGTAGCCCTCGACGGACGCCTGCAGGTGCATGAGCATCTCGCCGGACTCGTCGTAGGCGCGGTGCAGCTCGTCCACGTCGCGGATCCGTGACACGCCCCGCCACGCCCCGCCGTCGTACGGCTTCATGAACAGCGGGAAACCGACCTTGGCGGCGACCGAGTCGAGGTCGAAGGGCCGGTTGTAGCGTTCGGCGGTGTAGGCGTACTTCGCGTGGTCGACCGGGTTCTTGTACGGCACCAGGGCCGTCTCGGGCACCTTGAGGCCGAGGCGCATCATGGCGCAGTAGGCCGCGTGCTTCTCCATCGCCTGGAACGTGAACGGCGAGTTGAGCAGGTACACGCCGTCCATCAGCGCGACCTTCTTGAGCCACTCGCGCGGGTGGTAGTACCAGTACGCGAGGCGGTCGATCACCAGGTCGTACGACGGGGAGTCGCGCAGGTCGAACGGCTCGATCGTGAGGCGTTCGACGTCGTACGCGTGGACGTCCCCGGCGCCGTCCTGCACCGGGCCGACCCGCCGGACGAGGTCCTCGAAGACGGTCGGCCAGTCGTTCTCGGTGCCCAGCAGGAGTCCGATCAGGTGCCGGGAGTCGGCCACGGGATGTCCTTCCGTCCGGTCCTGGAACCGTAGTGAGCGGCCGGCGCAGCTGCCAACCGGGTCAGCAGAAGCGGGAGAGGTGGTGGGCGGCCTGGCGCTGCCAGGAGGTCCAGTCGTGCGGGACGTCGTGGCCCCACACGTCCAGCTCGTGGGGGATCCCCTTGTCCGCCAGCACGGCGGCCAGGGCCCGGGTGCTCGGCAGTGCCCCGGTCGGGTCGACCTCCCAGGACCCCTGGCCCACGACCAGGGTGAGGTGCACGCTGTGCCGCAGCCAGTCGAGGTGCTCGCCGTGCAGGTGCGCGACGTAGTCCATCGGGTTGTGGAAGTACGACGCGTCGCCGCGCTCGCCCCAGGCGTGCCAGCGGCCGGGGTCGTACGAGCCGGACAGGCACAGCGCCCGGGGGAAGACGTGCGCGTGCCGCAGCGCGATGTTGGCGGCGTGGTACGCGCCGAGGCTGCAGCCCATCGTGGCGATCGGCGTGAGGCCGCCGCAGTCCTCGTGCACGTAGGGCACGACCTGCTCCAGCACCCACTGCTCGTACTGCCCGTGCAGCTGCGCACGGCGTTCGAGCGGGACCGAGCGGTCCGACCAGGTCGCGCTGTCGGCCGAGTCGACGCAGTACAGCTTGAGCCGTCCCGCGTCGAGCAGGAACCGGACCGCGTCGACCATGCCGTTGCTCTCGAAGTCCCAGGCCCGCCCGGCCTCGGAGGGGAACACCACGACCGGCCGGCCCCAGTGCCCGTACGTCAGCACCTGGCCGCGGAACCCGCTGCCCGGCGACGCCAGCTCGACGGCTCGCGCGCTGCTCATGGGGCCGTCGCCGGCCGGTGCTGACGGTCGACCTCACGCAGGAGACCGGTGAGCGCGGGGTCGAACGCGTCCCGCCAGGCGGTGTAGCTGTGCACGTCGCGCACCTCGCGCAAGGTGACGTCGTAGCCCTGGGCAGCGAGTGCCCGGGCCATGATCCGGTTGTTGGCGAGATTCTCCTCCAACGTGCCGCAGGTCATCACGGTCGGGACCGGCCGGGGGTGCCCGGACGCGCGAAGCACCGCGTCGACGCTGCGGACCACCCGGTCGTAGCGGGCGAAGCGGCGCTCGTGGGCGTCGTGCCGGGGGTGGAAGAAGGAGCCGGACTGGAGGAACAACGCGTCGAGGCAGCCGGCGTCGGACCGCTGCGCGTGCAGCATGGCCAGCGCGCCGAGGCTGGCCCCGACGCCGACCACCGCGGTCACCGCGGTCTCGGCGCGCAGCCGGGGAAGGACGGCGAGGCACAGGGCCCGGGTGTAGGCGCCGTCGGCCGAGTAGCGCTCGTCGCGGTGGCCCGGGCCGAGCAGGGCCGCGCGCACCGGGGGCAGCTCGCCGCCCGCCACCAGGGCCGCCAGGTAGGTCGTCAGCCCGGCCAGCTCGTCGTACTCCGGTCCGTCGTGGACGACGAGCAGGGGGGCCGGCGTCGCCGCCGCGAGGCCGGCCGGGCTCCACACGGTGACCGGCACCTCGCCCTCGAGCGAGCGGGTCGCCACCACGACCTCCTCCCGGAGGCCCTCCGGTGCCGGGCGCGAGAGCCAGGCCGGTGCGCGGTACCCCGGCAGCTCCAGCACCGACTTCTCACCGAACGCCCCCTGCACCCGGACCGGGTTCGCCGGGTCGGTGCGCCACGTCTCGGCACCGTCCGGACCGGTCACCTGGAACAGGTACTCGACCCGGTCGACGTCGGGCCGGTCGACCTCCAGCACCCATCCGGTGCCGTCCCGGGTGAAGTCGAGGAGCTCTCCGGGGATCCGCACCTCCTGGTAGAGCCGGACGCCCCGCAGCTCACCTGCGGGGTCGTCGAGGCGGAAGGAGATCGTGGACTCACCGACGACCGGCCCCGACAGGGACGTGGGCTCCGCGGGCATCCGGTCACCCTACGGGCCGGGCCCGGCAGGCCCGGAGGGTGACCGGGCGCCACGGCTACGGTGACCGGCCATGCGGTGGACGGTGCACGGAGAGCGGATCCTGTACGACAGCCCGTGGGTGCGCCTGGCGCTGGCCGACGTCGAGGTGCCCGGCGGCGCCCGGTTCGACCACCACGTGGTCCGGGCGACCGCCGAGGCCGTCGCCGTCGTGGTCCACGACGAGGCCAGGGGAGTGCTGATGCTCTGGCGGCACCGTTTCATCCCGGACCGCTGGGGCTGGGAGGTGCCGGCCGGGCGGGTCGAGCCGGGCGAGGAGGTGGAGGCTGCCGCCGCCCGGGAGGTGCTCGAGGAGACCGGCTGGCGTCCGGGGCCGCTGCGGCGGCTCACGTCGTACCACCCGACACCCGGGATCTCCGACCACCGGTTCCACGTGCTGGCCGCGGGCTCGGCGACCCACGTCGGCGACCCCAGCGACCCCAGCGAGTCCGACCGGGTCGAGTGGGTACCCGTCGCCGACGTGCGCCGGCTGGTGGCCAGCGGGGAGGTGCCGGACGGGCTGGCGCTCACCGCGCTGCTCTGGGCGTTGGTGCACGGCGAGCTGCCCGCCGGCTGAGGAGCGCCGCCGGTACCCTTGCGGGTACGTAACCGATCGGTTACAGTCACTCCCATGGACGCGGTGCTGCAGGCATTGGCCGACCCGAGCCGGCGCACGGTGCTGGAGATCCTCCGGGACCACCCGGCCTCAGCCGGCGAGCTGGCCGAGGCCCTGCCGATCGCCCGCCCGGGCGTGTCCCGGCATCTGCGGGTCCTGCGGGAGGCCGGGCTGGTCACCGTGCGCCAGGAGGCGCAGCGGCGGATCTACAGCCTGCACCCGGAGCCGCTCGTCGAGGTGGACGAGTGGCTGGGGGAGTACCGGCGGCTCTGGCAGCACCGGCTCGACGCACTGCACACCGAGATCGCACGAGGGAAGAAGGCACAGTTGTGACGACGAACGGGACGACGGGGACGATGCGGGCGCTGAACGGCGGCCGCGGAGCAGTGCGCGTCGAGGACGTGTACGACACCGACATCGACGACCTGTGGAGCGCCTGCACGGAGCCGGACCGGCTGGCGCGCTGGATCGCCGAGGTGACCGGCGACGAGCGCCGGGTGGGCGGGACCGTTCAGGTGGTCTTCACGAGCACGTGGGCCGGCCCGGCGCGGATCGAGGTCTGCGACGCCCCAGACCACCTGCTCCTCACGACCGAGCCGGGGTCCGACGACGAGTCGCAGCTGGAGGCCTGGCTGACGCCGGAGGGGGCGCGGACCCGGCTGGTGGTGGAGGAGCGCGGACTTCCGGTCGACGCGCTGCACCTGTACGGAGCCGGCTGGCAGGCGCACCTGGAGGACCTCGGGCGCTCGCTCGCACAGGCCGGCCCGGTGCACGACGGCGGCTGGTCGTCGGAGACCGCCGCCGCAGCCTGGCAGGAGCGGTGGACGGAGCTCACGCCCGCCTACCAGGCCGGCGTGCCGGGCTGATGTCGGATCGCATCAGCCTGAACGGGACAACCGTCAACGCGCCGGACGCGCTCGCCCTGGCGCGCTTCTACGCCGAGGTCACCGGCGGGACGGCGACCGGCAGTGCGCACTGTGCCTCGGTCAGCGGCCCGAACGGCCTCCTCGGCTTCCAGCAGGTCGACGACTTCCGGGCGCCCACCTGGCCGGGCGGCGACCTGCCAGGGCACCTGCACCTCGACTTCCTCGTCGACGACCTCGAGGCGACCGGCGCGCGGGTGCTCGCGGCCGGAGCCACCCGGCTGGACCACCAGCCCAACTCCGACCACTGCATCGTGTACGCCGATCCGGCCGGCCACCCGTTCTGCCTGTCCACCTGGGCCGATCCGCAGCCGCCCGACGTCGCCCCGGCCGGGTGAGGGCCGGCAAGCCGAGCTGCCGGGGATCTCGCCGCGGCCGCGAATGTCGGCCGGACGAGATGTCGAGAAGCGCGAGCCCGCATCGTCCCCGGTGTGCAGACGCGGCCAGACTGGTCGCGACCGACCCAAGGAGACACTCGTGGCCAAGTACCTCGTGCTCAAGCACTACCGCGGCAACCCGGCGCCCGTCGTGGACGTCGACCCGATGGACCAGTGGGCACCGGAGGCGGTCGACACACACATCCAGTGGATGTGCGACTTCGCGACCCAACTGGAGGAGACCGGCGAGTTCGTGAGCCACCAAGCGCTGTCGCCGGAGGGCACGTTCGTCCGGTACGGCGGCGAGGGCAAGCCGGCCGTCACCGACGGCCCGTTCGCGGAGACCAAGGACCTGGTCGCCGGCTGGCTGATCATCGACGTCGACTCGTACGAGCGCGCCGTCGAGGTGGCGGGGGAGTACTCGGCCGCGCCGGGGCCGGACGGGACGCCGATCTTCGAGTGGCTGGAGGTCCGCCCGTTCTACGGGTCCCCGACCACCGTCACCGAGTGAACGAGGCGCTGCTGCGGGAGCTGATCCCCGCGGTGACCGGCGTCCTCGTCCGTCGCGGAGCCGACTTCGCGACGGCCGAGGACGCGGTGCAGGAGGCGCTGGTGCGGGCGCTGGCCACCTGGCCGACGGGTCAGCCGGCGGACCCGAAGGGCTGGCTGGTCACAGCCGCCTGGCGCAAGTTCCTCGACGCCGGCCGGGCGGACACCTCGCGGCTCGCCCGTGAGGTCCGGGTGGCGGCCGAGCCACCGCCGGGGCCGACCGAGGACACGGCCGACACCCTGCAGCTCTACTTCCTGTGCGCCCACCCGTCGCTCACGCCGGCCTCCGCCGTGGCACTCACGCTGCGGGCCGTGGGTGGCCTCACGACGCGCCAGATCGCGGAGGCGTACCTCGTTCCCGAGGCCACGATGGCTCAGCGGATCAGCCGGGCAAAGCGCACCGTGTCGAGCGTGCGCTTCGACGAGGTCGGCGACCTGGCCACCGTCCTGCGGGTGCTCTACCTGGTGTTCAACGAGGGGTACAGCGGCGAGGTCGACCTCGCCGACGAGGCGATCCGGCTGACCCGTCAGGTGCGGGCGATCACCGGTGGGGACGTGGAGGTATCCGGCCTGCTCGCGCTGATGCTGCTGCACCACGCCCGACGCGCGGCGAGGACGACACCCGGTGGCGCCCTCGTCCCGCTGGCGGAGCAGGACCGGTCCCGCTGGGACTCCCGGCTGGTCACCGAGGGTGTGGGCATCCTGCAGGAGGCGCTGGCGCGTGACCGGCTCGGCGAGTACCAGGCCCAGGCCGCGATCGCGGCCCTGCACGCCGACGCCCGCAGCGTCGACGAGACCGACTGGGTGCAGGTCGTGGAGTGGTACGACGAGCTGGACCGGCTCACGGACAACCCGGTCGTCCGGCTGAACCGTGCCGTCGCCGTGGGCGAGGCGGACGGGGCGCCGGCCGGGCTGGCCGCCCTCGGGCAGGTGGATGCGGAGCGTCCCGCGGTACCAGGCCGTCGAGGCGCACCTGCGCGAGCAGGCCGGCGACCTGGCGCTCGCGGCCCGGCTGTACCGCGACGCGGCCGCCGCGGCCAGCAACCTGGCCGAGCGTGACCACCTCATCCGCCGGGCGGCACGGCTGAACGCGCGCCCAGCGGGCGACCCGGGGGACGTCGACGGCAGCGTCCCGTCCAGGTGATCTGACATAATGTACCTTATCGGCGCACCGCACCGTGACAGGCTCAGGCACACGGCAACAGGCTGCCCGGCCTGTTGCCGTGTGCCTGGGCCTACCTCACGTGGTCGAATCCGTCGGTGGGGTTTCCGTTCCTGGAGCATGAGGGGCCGATCGCGTTCGCGCACCGCGGCGGGGCGGCCGGCGGGCTGGAGAACTCGATGGCCGCGTTCGAGAACGCGGTCGCCCTGGGCTACCGGTACCTCGAGACCGACGTGCACGCCACGGCCGACGGCGTCCTGCTGGCCTTCCACGACCGGACCCTGGACCGGGTGACCGACGCGGTGGGCCGGGTCGCCCGGCTGCCGTGGTCCACCGTGCGCCACGCCCGGATCGGCGGCGCCGAGGCCATCCCGCTGCTGGCGGACCTGCTCGGCGCCTGGCCCGACGTCCGGGTCAACATCGACGTCAAGGAGGCCGGCGCGGTGGGTCCCCTGGCCCGCGAGCTCGCGCGCACCGGGGCGGTCGACCGGGTGTGCGTCGCGTCGTTCTCGTCCCGGCGCCTCGCGGCGGCCCGGGCTGCGGTCGGCCCCCGCCTCTGCACGTCGCTGGCCACCCGCGGGGTGCTGCGGCTGCGCGCCGCCGCGGTGCACCCGGCGACCTACCGGCTGGCGCCCGACGGCGTCCCGTGCGCGCAGGTCCCGGACCGGCTGGGTCCGCTGCCGGTCGTGACCCGCGGCCTGGTGGCGGCCGCACACGCCCGGGGCCAGCGGGTGCACGTCTGGACGGTCGACGACGCCGCGTCGATGCACCGGCTGCTCGACCTCGGCGTCGACGGGCTGATGACCGACGAGCTCGTCACGCTGCGTGACGTCCTGTGTGCCCGGCGTCAGTGGCCGTCCTGAGGCATCCGCACCGCCACCCGGCTCCGTAGTACGGGTACGGACGTGGTCGGGATCACCCCGCGCCACGCTCGGCAGGCCGGCGCAGCACGGGTTGCCGGAGTCCCTGACGGGGAATCCTCCGGGGGCCCAGCACGTTGGACGAACTGTACGACGGTCGGCACCAGGCCGTCTCCCCCACGGCGGTCCACCGCCCCCCGAACCCCGAGGAGATCGACATGGCCGAGCGAGCACTGCGTGGCTCGCGTCTCGGTGCCCAGAGCTATGAGAGCGATCTCGGCGTCGAGATGGCGCCGAGGCAGAGCGTGACCTACGCCTGTCCCGGCGATCACCGCTTCTCCGTCCCGTTCTCGCTCGAGGCCGACGTCCCCGAGCTCTGGGAGTGCACCGTCTGCGGGGCCGAGGCCCTGCGTGTCGACGGCACCCGGCCCGAGAAGAAGGCCGGCAAGCCGGCCCGCACCCACTGGGACATGCTGCTCGAGCGCCGCAGCATCAAGGAGCTCGAGGTCCTGCTCGCCGAGCGGCTGGAGCTGCTCCGCGCCGACGTACCCGCCAAGTCCGGTCGGCAGAAGAAGAGCGCCTGACCGCGCCACCGCACGAGCACGGAGACGTCCGGGTCGCGCCGCTACCCCCCGGTGGCGCGGCCCGGACTTTCGTCGTCCGGGGGTCGCTTGCCGCCGTCGACGACCTGACCGGGCACGACCCGGGGACCCGGTCCCGGCCGGGTCGTCCCGGTCGTCCTTGCCGTCACGGTCGCCCGGCGGGCCACGAAGCCGGCCAGCGCCCGTCGCGCGGCCGGCCGGGTCAGGGGCAGCACGAAGACGAACCCCACGACGTCGGTGACGAAGCCGGGTGTGAGCAGCAGCGTCCCGCCGATGAGCACCAGCGCGGCGTCGGCCAGCTCGCGGCTGGGCAGCTGGCCGCTGGTGACCGCGCCCTTGAGCGTCAGCCAGGCCCGGCGCCCCTCACGGCGGACCAGCCAGGCGCCCAGCAGGCTCTCGAGCAGCAGCAGCACCACCGTCGGCAGCGCGCCGATCTCCTGACCGACCTGCACGATCACGTAGATCTCGACGACGGGCACGACGAGGAACATCAGCACCAGCAGGAGTCCCATCGGACTCATCCTCTCCCGCGGCCGGGCATCCGGTCCAGCCGGTGCGCCACGCCCCACACGGTGACCCGCCACAGCGCCTCGCGGACGATCGACCCGCTCATCTTCGAGCTCCCGCGGGTGCGCTCGACGAACTCGATCGGGACCTCCACGACGCGGAAGCCCTGCTGGACCGTGCGCCAGATGAGGTCGACCTGGAAGCAGTACCCGGCGCTCGCGACGCCGGCCAGGTCCAGCTTCTCCAAGGTCTCGCGCCGGAAGGCCCGGAAGCCGCCGGTCGCGTCCCGCAGGTCGATGCCCAGGGCCCGGCGCACATAGGTGTTCCCGCCCCGGGAGAGCAGCTCGCGTCGCCTCGGCCAGTTCACCACCGAGCCGCCCGGCACCCAGCGGGAGCCGAGGACCAGGTCCGCCGCCGGCAGCTGCGACAGCAGCAGGGGCAGCTGCTCCGGCTGGTGCGAGCCGTCGGCGTCCATCTCGACCAGCACGTCGTAGTCGCGCTCCAGACCCCAGCCGAAGCCGGCCAGGTAGGCGGCGCCGAGCCCCTCCTTGCCCGGCCGGTGCAGGACGTGCACGTGGTCGTCGTCGGCGGCGAGCGCGTCCGCGAGGTCGCCGGTCCCGTCGGGGCTCGCGTCGTCGACGACGAGCAGGTGCGCGAGGGGCACAGCGGCCCTGGTCCGGCGCACGACGTCCTCGAGGCTGAGCCGCTCGTCGTAGGTGGGCACGACGACCAGGACGCCGGCTCCCCTCGCCGTCTCGGTCACCTCGTCGGTCACCCGGCCACCTCACGGCGCCGGGCGAGGGCGAGTCCGGCCAGGGCCGCGCCGAGCCCGGCCGCGGCGAGCAGCCACTCCGGCCAGGCCCCGACCCGCACCGCCGGCGTGGTCCCGTCGCGCAGGGGGACGGTCGCTACCAGCGTCCGGGCCACCTTCTCCGGCGCCTGCTGCGCGACGCTGCCGTCGGCACGCACCACGGCGCTGATCCCGCTGGTCGAGGCGACCAGGACGTCGCGCCCGGTCTCGACGGCCCGCAGCCGCGACATCGCCATCTGCTGGTACGGCTGCCCGGTGCCGTTGTACGTGGCGTTGTTCGTCTGCACCACCAGCACCTGCGCTCCCCCGCGCACCACGTCCCGGACCAGGGCGTCGTAGGCGATCTCGAAGCAGATCACGTCGCCGACCCGGGCCGGACCGACCGTGAGGTTGCCGGGCCGGTCCCCCGCGAAGAAGTCCCGGGGGATCTGGTCCAGCCGCGAGGTGATCCCCGAGAGCTGCTCCCGGAACGGGATGTACTCCCCGAACGGCACCGGGTGCCGCTTCACGTAGCGCTGGCCGGCCCCGGTGCGGGGGTCCCAGACGATCCCGGTGTTGCTGACGTGGTCCGGGCCGGGCCCCTGCAGGACGGCGCCGACGAGCACGGGGACGCCGACCTCGCGCACCGCGTCGTCGATCAGCCGGCCGGCGTCGGGGTCGCGGAACGGGTCGATGTCCGAGGCGTTCTCGGGCCAGACGACCAGGTCGGGTGCGGCCACCCGGCCGGCCCGCACGTCGGCGGCCAGCCGCCGGGTGGCGTCGACGTGGTTGCGCAGCACCTGCTCGCGCTCGCCCTGGAAGTCCAGGCCGACGCCGGGGACGTCACCCTGCACGAGGGCGACGGTCACCTCGCGCCCCTCCCCCGCCGCGTCCGGCAGCAGGAGGCCGGCGGACGGCACCGAGAGGGCGGCCAGCGCCAGCAGCCCGGCACTGCGCGGGGACCGCCGGTGCACGACGACGGCGGCCAGCAGGGTGCCGACCAGCGCGGTGGCGAAGCTCACCAGCGGCGCTCCGCCGAGGGCGGCGAACGGCGTGAACGGCGACGCCGTCTCGGCGAAGGCGAGCCGACCCCACGGGAAGCCGCCGAACGGCATCGTGTCGCGGGCCAGCTCCTGGGCCACCCAGAGGCTCGCGGCCCAGAACGGCCAGCCGCGCAACGCCAGGAGCGGAGGCAGCAGGGCCGCCATCAGGGCGAGGAAGGACGCCTCCAGCAGAGCCACCAGGAGCCAGGCGTCCGGCCCGATCACGGTGAGCCAGGCCAGGACCGGCAGGAACGTCCCGAGGCCGTGCGCGAGGCCGAGCAGTGCGGCCCGCCGGGGTCGCCGGCCGCGACAGAGCAGGACGAGCCCGGCGACGCCGACCGGGGCCAACGGCCAGGCGTCGTACGGCGGCAGCGCCACCGCGACGAGGGCACCGCTGACGGCGGCCGCCGCGAGCTGCGGCCCCAGGAGCCGGCCGCGCCGCGCGGGGGCGACCGCACCGGGGGCGGGGGTGCGCGAGCCGGTCGCGGTGCTCGTCACGAGAGGTCGCAGGTCCTTCCGGGCGTCGGCGTGGCCGGCGCGTGCGGCCGGGCTGCGACGGTACAACGGGCGGCGCGCCGCTCCGGTGCCGTCCCCGGACGGCGGAACTCCTGGAGACGGACGACCTCCCCTGGAGACGGACGACCTCCCCTGGAGACGGACGACCTCCCCTGGAGACGGGTCAGGGCCCGGACCGCCCTTCGGACCGACCCCGTCCGGCCGGCTGCCGGATCGAGGACCGTTGTCTACTGGGCGGTCGGGCCCTTCCCGTGTCCCACCCCCCGCCTGCGCCCCTCACCCGTGGCGACGACGGCGATCGGACCTGGCACCCGGACGGCGCTTGCGCATTGCGCCGCCCCTTGGCCCGAAGCCGCACGTGTGTCGCGGAGGGGGTTCTGCGTGGGTGTCCTGTGGTGGACGTCGCTCACCCTGCGTCAGGTGGGGATGGTCTGTCAACCGTCCCCTGACCTGCGCCGATGCGCAAAGCCGCAGGTAGCAGCGGTGAGTCGACGGAGGACTATTTCCGTTGCAGGGCAAGGGATTCGGCGTGTCGGACCAGACGTGCCCCGCGCGCATCACCCGATCGGACCATTGACTCCGTGGCGGCCGTCGGTGCATGGCCCGGCGAGCCGGAGGGCCGGCCGCGGTGCCGGCCCGGCTACCGGTCCGCAGCGGGCACCACGACGGTGCCGACCGCGGTCGTCGCGACCAGCGGGGGGTCGAGGACGACCGCGGCCGACCCGGCCCCGCCGGCGCTCGCTCCCCGGCACACGACCCGGGTCTCGAAGGCGATCTCGCGGCTGCGGCTCCCGACCCTGGTGACGGTCGCCTGCACCTCGACGACGTCGCCGGCGTGCACCGGCGCCAGGAACTGGACGTCGGAGTAGGACGCGAACAGGCCCTCGTCCCCGTCGGTGCGGATGCACACCTCGGTCGCCACGTCGCCGAACATCGCCAGGGAGTACGCGCCGTCGACGAGGTTCCCCGCATAGTGCGCGTGCGAGTAAGGGACGTACCGGCGGTGCGTGACGGTCAGTCCGGTCCGGGGGTCTGGCTCGGTCATCGAGGTCCCTCTCTCAGGCGGCGGTCGCGGGGTCGCGCGTCAGCGCGTGGACGAGGTAGCTGGCGACCTCGGCCGGCGTGGTGCCACGGCCGAAGATCCGGTCGACGCCGAGTGCGGCGGTGGCGTGCTCGTCGAAGCGCGGGCCGCCCACGACCAGCAGCGGCGCGGTGCCGGCCGGGTACGCCTCGCGGAACGCGGCGGACATCTCCCGGGTGTTGGTGAGGTGTGCGTCGCGCTGGGTCACCACCTGCGAGACGAGCACCGCGTCGGCCTTCTCGGCGCGCGCCTGGGCGACGAGCTCGGGCACCAGCACCTGGGCGCCGAGGTTCACGACCCTGACCTCCCGGTAGTACTCGAGCCCCTTCTCGCCGGCGAACCCCTTGATGTTGAGGATCGCGTCGATGCCCACCGTGTGGGCGTCGGTGCCGATGCAGGCTCCGACGACCACGAGCTTGCGGCGCAGGTGCTTCTTGATCGTGGCGTTGGCCTCCTTGGCCGACAGCAGCGGGTACTCGCGCTCCACGACCTGCACCGCCGAGAGGTCGACCAGGTGGGTGACCGAGCCGTAGACCACGAAGAAGGTGAAGTCGGGGCCCATGGCCTTGGCGTGCACCAGCATCGCCGGGTCGAGCCCCATCTTGGCGGCGAGCTGCAGCGCGGCACCCTCGGCCCGCTTGTCGTGGGGCACCGGCAGCGTGAACGAGACCTGCACCATGCCGTCGCCGGTGGTGTCGCCGTAGGGGCGCACGATCGTCCTGGTCGCCGACCCACTCGTAGCTGCGGACGTGCTCATGCGCGGCCCTCCAGGATCTCGGTCGCCGGGTTCCAGTACTCCGTGGCCTGCCGGAACACCCCGTCGTACCCCTTGCCCCGGTCGGCCGGTCTCTTCATCAGGCCGAAGGTGCCGTCGCCGATGGCCTCGAGCAGCGGAGCCTTCCCCGGCTCGGCCACGATCCTCTCCAGCAGCCCGACGGCCTCGCCGAGGACCTCGTGCGCCCGGGACTGGATGAACCCCCCGGGCGCCGGGCGGAAGTCCTCGTGCAGCCCGCCGGCGGCGTCGAGCACGTAGCGCACGTTCTGCAGCGCCAGGTCGCGGTCGGAGAGGAAGGGCGTGACCACGGCCTCGGTCATCATCCCGACGAGGAGGATCCCCTGGTCGGTCAGCGCGCCCACCAGGTTGAAGAAGCCGTCCAGCAGGTACCCGCGGAAGACGTCCCCGGTCATGTGCTTGGTCGGCGGCATCCACTTCAGCGGGGCCTTCGGGAACAGCTCACGGGCCAGCAGCGCGTGCGCGAGCTCCAGCCGGAAGGACTCCGGCACGTCGGGGTTGATCTCGAAGGCGTGCCCCAGCCCGAGCTGCCAGTCCTCGAGGCCGGCCTCCTTGGCGAAGTACTCGTTGAGCAGCTGCGACACCGTGACCGTGTGCGCCTCGTCGACCGCGTCGGCGGTGGTGAGGTAGTTGTCCTCGCCGGTGTTGATCACGATGCCGGCCCGGGCGTGCACCTGCCGGGAGAACCGCTGGTCGACGAAGGTGCGGACCGGGTTGATGTCGCGGAACAGGATCCCGTACATCGAGTCGTTGAGCATCATGTCCAGGCGCTCGAGCCCGGCCAGGGTGGCGATCTCGGGCATGCACAGCCCCGAGGCGTAGTTCGTGAGCCGGACGTACCGGCCGAGCTCCTTCGAGACGTCGTCGAGGGCAGCCCGCATCAGGCGGAAGTTCTCCTGGGTGGCGTACGTGCCGGCGTACCCCTCGCGGGTGGCGCCCTCCGGCACGTAGTCGAGCAGGGACTGGCCGGTCGAGCGGATGACCGCGATGACGTCGGCGCCCTCACGGGCCGCGGCCTGCGCCTGCGGGATGTCCTCGTAGATGTCCCCGGTGGCCACGATGAGGTAGATCCACGGCGTGCGCGGGGGCTCGCCGACCCGCGCGAGGAGCCGGTCCCGCTCGGCCCGGCGGCGGTCGATGGCCCGGATGCCACGGGCCACCGCGCGGGTGGAGCCGGCAGCCGCCCGCTCGGCCGCCCGGTCCTGGGGCAGCGCGAACCTCACGCCCCCCGCCGCCGCGCGCTGGGCCAGGGCGGTGACGTCCTTCTCGCCGGTGCGTCGCACGGCGTCCCAGACCGGCAGGGCGACCCCGTGCTCGAGGCCCACCTGGTCCCGGACCTCGTCGACCAGCCGGTTCACCCACGGGATGCCGTCGGCGTCCGCGCCGGACACCCCGGCCAGCCGGAGGACCGCGCGCTCGACGGACACGGTGGTGTGGGTGCGGGCCAGCCGCACGATCGGCGCCCCCGCGGTGCGGGCCAGCGACCGGGCCCGCCGCACGGTCGCCCGGTCGAGGTCGAGGCGGTTGCGCACCTGCGTGGGCTGCGTACGGGCCGGGCTCACGGACATCCGCCTTTCGAAGCCGGGTCAGGGTGGAGGATCTCCCGTGCAAGCCCCCGCCCGCCGGAGATCCTGCGCCATTGTGCCGTACGGCGCGGACTCCGGGCCCCACCGTGGCAGTGGGGTTCCGGCCGGCCGGGCCGTGTCGGGGGCCGGGGTCACCCCCGGACTAGGTCATGCTTGGCCCGATCCGCCCCGCGGGCCACCGCTCACGTGGCAGGGTTGGCCCGATGTGCTCCGAAACCGGTGGACATCGGGTGAATCACACCCGGACAGGCACGGCACAGACGGCGAGAAGACGGCGCATGCAGCAGCACGACAGCACGGGGGCGGCCCGCCGCCCGAGGACCCGGACGGCGACCGCCGGGGCGGTGGCACTGCTGGCGGCCGGGCTGGCCGCCGGCTCCCTCGGGAGCGGCCCGGCAGCCGCCGGGACCAGCACCCCGGGAGCGCCCAAGATGCCGCCCGCGCTCAAGCCGGGGGCCGCGACCGGCCCGGTCGAGCCGCTGCGCAGCGTCCCCGGCTTCGCGGGGCCGACCCACGTCGAGGCCCGGGTCCGGCCCTGGAGCGGTGGGACCGAGGCACGCTTCAACGTCGCGACCCCGCCCGGCTCGCAGCTGCTGTGGGGCGACTGGGACCGTGACGGCGCCTACACCCCCGCGGTCTACACGCAGGGCCACTGGGTGATCTACAACTCGATGATCGGCCCGGCGCCGGTCCCCAGCCTCGAGTTCGACTACGGCGCACCGGGTGACCGGCCCGTGGTCGGCGACTTCAACCGGGACGGCCGGACCGACGTCGGGGTCGTGCGGGGCAACCTCTGGATGCTGCGCAACGCCCCGTCGGCCGGCGCGACCTGGCGCCGGTTCGGCTTCGGCCGGGCCACTGACGTCCCGCTGACCGGTGACTGGGACGGCGACGGGCGCGACGGGATCGGCGTGCGCCGGGGCAGCGCCTACTTCCTGGCCGAGAAGGCGAAGAAGCGAGCCAGGCCGGCGTACACCTTCCGCTTCGGCCGGGGCACCGACACCAGCGTGGTCGGCGACTGGGACGGCGACGGCGCGGACACGGTCGCCGCCGTGCGCGGGACGAGCTGGTTCCTCCGGGACCGGCTCTCGGCGCGCCCGACCAAGGGCATGACCCGCAAGCAGCGGCGGGTCGAGGCGCGCAGCCCGGTCACGCAGCGCCAGATCACCGTGCCCTCGGAGCCGGGGATGGTCCCGGCGCCCTGGCCGACCCCCGCCGGGCCTACCGGAGCCTCCTGCGCCACTGCTGGCGCCGGTGTCGCGAACCGCGACCAGGTCGCCCGCTACGTGCGGCCCAGCGCCCTGCTCGACAAGGCGCTGCCCTACGACCCGGCCAACCCGGCCCTGTCCACCGACCCGGTGTTCCAGGTCCGCACGTCGCTGCTGGACGCCGAGCGCTACCTCCTCGGCGCCCAGTACATCGAGCGCTGGTACGGCAAGCGTTTCCAGCGCTACACCGACGTCCTTGCCCGCTTCACCGACAAGCAGCAGGAGTACGCCGTCCGGCGTCCGGCGATGGCGGCCCTGACCACGGCCGTCGCCGCGCGCACCGGCGCGCACAACGACGACTCCGTCGGCCGGACCCGCGACGAGGCGATCCGCTACAGCGACTGGCTGGTCCGCTCGGTCGCGTGCGCCCACGTCGCGGTCACTCCCGGTGGCTGGGGTGCCGGCTGGCAGACCGCGCACTGGGCGATGCTCGCCGGGCAGGCCGGCTGGCTGATCTGGGACACACTCACGCCCCAGGTCCGCGAGTACGTCGCGCAGATGGTGGTCTACGAGGCCGACCGGCTGCTCACCACGCCCGTCGAGTACTGGGCCGACGCCAGTGGCGCGATCATCTCCAAGGGCAACACGCACGCCGAGGACGGCTCGTGGAACGCCGCCCTGCTGGAGCTCGCGGTGAACATGATGCCGCGGCACCCGCAGGCGGCGAACTGGCGCCGCAAGGCCGTCGACCTCGAGGTCGCCGCGTTCGCGACGCTCGCCGACATGAGCTCGGGCGCGGTGGTCAACGGTGTGACGCTGGCCGACCGGCTCGACGGCGCGAACGCCTACAACGACGGCACGGTCGAGAACCACCAGGTCATCCAGCCCGACTACATGACCAACATCCAGCAGAACTGGTGGGCCGCCGGCTTCGCCGGCCTCGCCGGGCGCAAGGCACCGGTGGCGGCGCTGCACAACGCCACCCTCGTCTACGGCGCGTTCAGCCGGCTGTCGTTCACCCCCGGGGCGCCCTCCCCCGCCAACGGCGCCCCGTTCGCCGAGCCCGGCGGCACCATCTACCGGCCGGGCAGCAACGACATCTACTTCCCGCAGCCCACCATCTGGGGCGCCGCCCGGCGCGCCCACTTCGTGAGCTTCGACGCCCACGCCCTGGCGTACGGCCTGGACACGACCGCCGCCTGGCCGGCCCGTGACGCCCTCGCCCAGCACGTCGCCGGGCAGCAGGCCCTGGTGGCCGCCGACGGCACCGGCGACGGGCGGACGTACAACTTCGACCCCCCGACCGCCAACCAGCAGGACAGCTACAACGGCCGCGAGGAGTACGCCGCCTCGCAGCTGGCCGCCGGCTGGCTGGCGCTCTACGTCAGCCGCAACGCCTGGGACCAGGCCTTCGGCCAGCCCGGGCTGGACGGCGCCACGTACGCACCGCTGCCCGTCATGACACCCGGCCAGACCGGCTGGAAGTCGCTGCCGAAGGGCAGCAGCCCGGACGAGGAGCGGCTCAGCCCGTGAGCCCCGGGCGGCCGCGGCCGGGACCGTCCCTCGGACGGTCCCGCGGCGGCCGCCGGTCCCGGCGGTAGCGTCGTCGCGCGCCACCGCACCGACCCGCACCGACCTGCTCACCCGCTGGGGGCCCTGCCCATGCTCTACCGGCTGTCCCGGCTGGCCTGCCTCGGGCTGTTCCACGCGGGGTGGCGCCCGACGATCGAGGGCCGGGAGAACATCCCCTCCGACGGCCTGCTGATCGTCGCGAGCAACCACCTGTCGTTCATCGACAGCATCGTGATCCCGCTCGCCGTGCCGCGGAAGGTCGTGTTCCTCGCCAAGGCGGAGTACTGGGAGGGCCGCTCTCCCGCGGCCTGGCCCCGGCGGCTGTTCTTCGCGGCCTTCGAGGCCGTGCCGGTCCAGCGCGAGCAGCAGCACGACGCGCAGGCCTCGCTCGACCTGGCCCGCGGCGTGGTCGAGCGCGGCGACGCGTTCGGGATCTACCCCGAGGGGACCCGCTCGCGCGACGGCCGGCTCTACCGCGGCCGCACGGGCGTCGGGTGGCTCGCCATGGCCACCGGGGCGGCCGTGCTGCCCGTGGGGCTGGTCGGCACCGACCGGGTGCAGCCGATCGGGGCGACGATGCCCCGACCCCGCCGGGGGGTGGCGATCCGCTTCGGCGAGCCGGTGCTGCCGGCGTCGTACGAGAAGCTCGCGCCGGGCCGGGCCCGGCGCGAGCTCACCGACGAGGTCATGGCACGGGTCGCGGCACTGTCCGGCCAGGAACGGGCCGACGCGCTACAACGAGCGCAGCCGGCCGGTCTAGCCGCGACGTTCCGGTCGGGCCGTCGCGTCGTGGATCGTGCGGCCCCGCACGACCGTGCGCAGGCAGTCCGGCGCGGGGTCGTCCCCGCCGAGTGGCGGCAGGCCGGTGGCGGGGTCGAGGTCGCCGCGCCACACGGCGAAGGTGGCCGGCGCCCCGGCGGTGAGCACGCCGTCGGCGTCCCGGCGGGCCGCCCACCAGCCGCCACGGGTATGGGCCTCGAACGCAGCGGCCGGCTCCAGCCCCGAGCCCGGGCTCCGGTGCCGGACGGCCGCCCGGACGCTCCCCCACGGGTCCAGCGGGGTGACCGGGGAGTCCGAGCCGAGGGCCAGGACGACGCCGGCGGCGCGCAGCGCCGCGAACGGGTTCATGGCCAGGGCGCGCGGCCCGCCCAGCCGCTGGACGTACATCCCGTCGGCCCCGCCCCAGAGCCGGTCGAAGGCCGGCTGCACGGAGGCGACCACGCCCAGCCGGGCCAGCACGGGGAGGTGCTGCGGCGCCGGCATCTCGGCGTGCTCGACGCGGTGCCGGGCTGCCCGCAGCCGGTCCGGGCCGAGCATGACCCCGGCCTCCGCGTAGCCGGCAACGACCACCTCCAGCGCGCCGTCCCCGATCGCGTGGAACCCGGCCTGCAGCCCGGCCTCGGTGCAGGCCACGACGTGGTCCCGGACCGCCGCGGCGTCCAGGTAGCCGTGGCCGGCGTGGTCGGCGTCGGCGTAGCGCTCCAGCAGGCTCGCGGTGTGCGAGCCGACCGACCCGTCGGCGAACAGGTCGCCCGCGGCGCCCAGCGCGCCGAGCCCGGCCGCCCGGGTGACGCCGCCGAGGGAGGCGAGCTCACCCCAGTACCCGACGACCTCCGGCCCGGGCTCCTCCCCGGCGAGGTCCAGCAGCGCGGCCAGGTCCTCCGCCCCGGCGATGTCCGGGCCGGACAGCTCGTGCAGCAGGGCGATGCCCAGCCGGGCCGCCTCGGCGCGGGTGGCCCGCTGCAGGGCGCGGCGGCGCTGCGGGGTGATCGACTCGCGGGCGACCCTGCGGACGACGTGGTGCGCCGACCGGGTCAGGTGCCCGCTGTCGGCGTAGCCGTCCTCCTGGCGCGCGTCGGGAGCCGCGGCGAGCAGCGCGGAGGAGACCACGGCGGAGTGCACGTCGACCCGGGACAGGTAGACCACCCCGCCGTAGGACGCCCGGTCCAGCTCCTGCCGGGTCGGCGCCCGGCCCTCCGGCCAGGTGGTCTCGTCCCAGCCGTGCCCGAGCACCACGCCGCCGCGCGCCCGGCGCCCGGCGTCCTCCACCCGGCGCAGGCAGTCGGCGAGGCTGGTGGCAGGGGTCAGGTCGAGCCCGGTGAGGGCCAGTCCGGTGGACGTGGCGTGCACGTGCGCGTCGACGAAGGCCGGGGCGACGAGGGCGCCGTCGAGGTCGACGACCTCCTCGGCGTCGGCCGCGGGCGCGTCCGCGTCGGGGCCCACCCAGGCCAGGGCGCCGCCCCGCACCAGCACGGCCGTGGCGTCGGGACGGTCCGGGGTGCGGACGTGTCCGCCGCGGTAGAGCGTCGAGGTCATCGCGGCATCCTCGCAGGGCCCGAGGCGGCCGGGACCGCACCGCCCGGGCACTTGCCAGATCGGAAAGTAAGAGGCATAGTTTCCGACATGGAAAGTACGAGTGCCTCACCCTCCTCCGATGACGCTGCCTCGGCGCTGCTGGCCGCCGAGACCTCCCGCACCCGCCTGGTGCAGGACGTCGTTCTGCCGTCGGCGTACGGGCTGTCGATGGCCGCCGCCGTCGCGGTCCAGATCGCCACGACCGCCGTGGGTCTCTCCTCCGACGACGGGAGACGGGCCGCTGGCCTGGTGGCCGCCGGCGTCGTCGTGTTCGGCCTGGTCGCCGCCGTCCAGGTCATCCGCTTCCGGCGGCGGAACGCGGTGATGCTCGGCGGGTTCGTCCACCGAGCCGTCCTGGGCACCGCTCGTGCGGCTTCCTGGGGCTACGCAGCCGCTCTGGCCGCCGCCGTCGCGGCCGCCCTGCACGGGTGGTGGTGGCTCGTGGCTGCGTCCGCCGTCGCCGGCGGGGTGACCTACTCGCTGAGCAGCCGGCGCTGGCTGCGGGCCTACCGGGACGACCCCGCCGGGCACGCGACCGGCGGGTCCCCCGCGGTCCTCGCCGCCGTGACGGTGCTCGCGGTGGTCGGTGCCACCGTCCTCGTGATCGCCCGATGAGGCCCCAGCTGGACCCGGCGATCCACGCACCGGCCCGGCTGCAGCTGATGACGATGCTCACCGCGGTCACCGAGGCGGAATTCGCGACGGTCCGCGACCGTCTCGAGGTCAGCGACTCGGTCCTGTCCAAGCACGTGTCGGCCCTCGCGGCGGCCGGCTACGTCCACAGCAGGAAGGGCGTCCACCAGGGCAGGCGCACCACCTGGCTGCGGCTGACCAGGTCGGGGCGGCGGGCGCTGGCAGCCCACGTGTCCGTGCTGCGCGAGCTGATCGCCGGCGTCGACTGAGGGACAGACCGGGGCGTCGACCGACCTACGCGCGACGGTCGTGCCTCAGCCGGCCTCGTGGGCGAGCCGGCGCTCGAACAGGGCCCGCACGCCGGGCTCGCCGCGCAGCAGGTCGAGCGCCAGGTCGGCGTGCCCGGGGACGTAGCCGTTGCCCACCAGCATCGTGACGTCGGCCGCCAGCCCCTCGGCGCCCAGCGCGGCGGCGGAGAACGAGGTCGCCATCGAGAAGAAGATCACGGTGCCGCGGTCCGCGGTGGCCAGGATCGCCCCGTGCTCGCAGCCGGGCACGTCGACGCAGACCACCGTCACGTCGGCGGGCTGCCCGAGCGTCGCCTCGACGGCGGCCGCCAGGGCGACCGGGTCGCGGGCGTCGGCCAGCGCCACCTCGTCGGCGAGTCCCACCTCGCGGAGCAGGTCGGCCTCGGCCTGCACCGGGACCACGCCCACCGTCCGCGCGCCGGCCCGGCGGGCCGCGGTCAGCGCCAGCGACCCGCTCTTCCCCGCGCCCCCGATCACCGCGACGCGCGCACCGGAGGGGTAGCCGGCCACCACCCGCGCGGTCAGCGCGGGAGCCCCGCACACGTCCATCACCGCCATCGCGAGCCCGCTCGGCAGGTCGTCGGGGATGCGGGCCGCGATGGAGCGGCCGAACAGGATCGCGTGCCCCTCGGCCGGCACCTGCTCGGACCGGCCGTCCCACCCGGCCAGCCCGTCGGTGACCTGCAGCGGGGTGAGCGAGAGCGACACCAGGCTCGCGACCCGGTCGCCGGCCCGCAGTCCCAGGCCCGACGCGGGCCCGACCTCGTCGACGACGCCGACCAGCATGCCGCCGGACCCGGTCACCGGGTTCTGCATCTTGCCGCGCGTCGCGATGATGTCGAGCACCTCGTGGCGGACCGCGTCGCCGTCGCCCCCGTGCTTGGTCCAGAGCTGCCGGAAGGACGCCGCGTCGAGGTTGAGCCGCTCGACCCGCAGCCGGACCTCGTCCGGGCCGATCGCTGCGCTCGCGTCCAGCCGCTCGGCGGCCTGCGGCAGGGTCCCGGCGGGGGCCAGCACCCGGTGCAGCCCCACGGGCGAGGTCTCGGTCACCGTCGGTGTTCCTTCCGGTCGAATGGGCCAACGGGTGAAGATCCTACGGTGTCCGGTTGGAACGGCCGAAGTATCTCCCGTAGGCTGCCGTGATCGCCGCAGGACGACGCGCTCGTGCTCGCGTCCTGCCCGCGTCCTGCCCGCCGCCCGTCCCCGAGGAGCCCGTCGTGACCGCCACCCCGGACGTCCGTCCCGCACCCGACGCCGACGCTGCGCTGGCCGCCGCCCTCGAGCAGCCCTACGAGTACCGGCGTCGCGAGCTGGTGGAGCCGGACTGGCGCCGCCTGCCCGGCTACGCCGAGGTGACGCCGCAGGAGTGGGCCAGCGTGCAGTGGCAGCGCGCGCACTGCGTGAAGAACCTCAAGCAGCTGCGGGCCCTGATGGGCGACCTGCTCGAGGAGCGCGTCTACGCCGACCTCGAGCGCGACCAGGCCGAGCGGGCGACCATGTCGATGCTGGTGCCGCCGCAGATGATGAACACGATGGTCCCGTCCGGCCCGGTCGACGGGCAGAGCTGGACCGAGGCGTTCTACGCCGACCCGGTGCGCCACTACATGCTCCCGGTGTTCAGCGACCGGCGCACCGACTGGCCGAGCCACCCGCACGCCACCCGCGACTCGCTGCACGAGCACGACATGTGGGTCGCCGAGGGGCTCACCCACCGCTACCCCACCAAGGTGCTGGCCGAGCTGCTGCCGACCTGCCCGCAGTACTGCGGGCACTGCACCCGGATGGACCTCGTCGGCAACTCCACCCCGGTGATCGACAAGCTGAAGTTCGACCTCAAGCCGGTGGACCGCTACGACGCGATGATCGACTACCTGCGCCGCTCCCCCGGTGTGCGCGACGTCGTGGTCAGCGGCGGCGACGTCGCGAACATGCCGTTCAAGAACCTCGAGGCCTTCGTCGCGCGGCTGCTCGACATCGAGAACATCCGCGACATCCGGCTGGCCACCAAGGCGCTGATGGGCCTGCCCCAGCACTGGCTGCAGGACGACGTGCGCGCCGGCATGGAGCGGCTGGCGACCGTGGCGCGCGCCCGCGGCGTGCACCTGGCGATCCACACCCACGTCAACAACGCGGCGTCGGTGACCCCGCTGGTCGCCGACGCGACCAGGGCGATGCTCGAGGCCGGCGTGCGCGACGTGCGCAACCAGGGCGTGCTCATGCACGGCGTCAACGCCACTCCGACCGACCTGCTCGACCTGTGCTTCGCCCTGCTCGACGGCGCGGGGATCATGCCCTACTACTTCTACATGTGCGACATGATCCCCTTCTCGGAGCACTGGCGGGTCTCGGTCAAGGAGGCCCAGAAGCTGCAGCACGGGATCATGGGCTACCTGCCCGGCTTCGCCACTCCCCGCATCGTCTGTGACGTGCCGTTCGTCGGCAAGCGCTGGGTCCACCAGCTCGCGGAGTACGACGAGGACCGCGGTATCTCGTACTGGACGAAGAACTACCGCACCGGCATCGAGGCCACCGACCCGGAGGCGCTGACCCGGCGCTACGAGTACTACGACCCGATCCACACCCTGCCGGAGGCCGGCCAGGCATGGTGGCGTGAGCACGGCCCCGCGGTGGACCACGCCGCGGCTGCCGACGCCGCGGCTGCCTCGCGGACGGCGGCCGCGGACCAGTCCGGCTGACGCCTGCCGCGTCCGGGCACCTCAGCCGGACACGTCAACCGGTGCGGGCCGCCGTGTCGGCGGAGTCCATCTCCCTGAGACGCCGGGCGAGGCCGATGATGACCTTCCGCATCAGGGTGGGGCTGGACTGCAGGGTGGTCCAGAACTGACGCCGGCTGATCACCATGAGCTCGACCGGGGTCTTCGCGGTGATCGTGGCGTCGCGCGGACCGGGGTCGATCACGGCCAGCTCGCCGAACCAGTCCCCCGGGCCGAGGGTGGCCACGGTGGAGCCGCCGCGCACCACGCTGAGCGTCCCCTCGATGACCAGCCAGAACTCCTCGCCCGGTGCACCCTCGCGGATCACCTCGTGCCGCGCCGGGTAGCGCAGGTGGTCGGCCTGGCGCACGAGCCCGTCGAGCTCCTTCTTCGCGAGCTGGGCGAACAAGGGGACCGACTTCAGCCGGGCGATGTACTGGTCTCTGGCCATGGGGACGCCTCCGGGTCGAGTGTGTGGAGTCACTCGACCGGAGCGCGACCTGCGTTGTCAACGATCGGGACCGGAGCGTCCCGGGGATCAGGGCGCCGGGTCCCGGAACACCTGGGTCACCCAGAGGACCCCGCCCTGCCGGACCATGCTGATGCCGACGTGGCGCATCCCGGGGCTCAGGATGTTCGCGCGGTGCGGGGCCGAGCGCATGAGCTGGCGGTGCAGCCCGCGGACGGTCGACCCGTAGCCCACGTTCTCCGCGACGGCGCGCCAGCAGCACAGCGTCGCGAACGAGGGGGTGTGGAACAGGGTCCGGGCGCCGGCCATCGAGCGGGTGTGGGCGCGGGCCGCGGCCCGCAGGTCCGCCTGCGCGACGAGCGGCTGGAGGCCGTGCGCGGCGCGGGCGGTGTTCACCATCGTGAGCATCCGGGTCGCGCGCGAGGTGGTCGCCCCCGCGGGCGAGGCCGCGACGAGGCCGGTGGAGGCGGTGAGCAGGGCGACGAGAAGCAGGGTCAGCAGTGGACGGACAGGTCGAGGGTGGTGCACGGCAGGTCCTTCGGCAGGGAACAGGTCCTCCCCCCGGTGGCCTCGCGGCCTGGCCATCTCCCCCCCTGGCCGGGAGATGTGTTCCACACACTGTGAGACCGGGGCAAGGCGGACCCGGGGTCGATGGGTACATCCGGGACCGGTCTTGACCTGCCGCCGACCTCCGCCCGGTCAGACCTGGAACGGTCTTTGCTCGTACGGGGTGGAGAGCACGATCGTCGTCCGGGTCGAGACGTTGGCCTCGGCGCGGATCCGCGCGAGCAGGATCTCGAGGTCGGCGGGTGTGCGGACCCGCACCTTGAGGATGTAGCTCTCCTCGCCGGCGACCGAGTGGCAGGCCTCGATGGCGCCCAGGCCGCGCAGCCGCTCGGGGGCGTCGTCGGGGGCGCTGGGGTCGATCGGGCGGATCGAGATGAACGCCGTGAGCGGGAGGTCGACGGCCTCGGCGTCCACGACGGCCGCGTAGCCGCGGATCACGCCCCGCTGCTCGAGGCGGCGCACGCGCTGGTGCACCGCGGAGGTGGACAAGCCGGTCGCCTTGCCCAGGTCGGTGTAGCTCATCCGGCCGTCCCGTCCGAGCAGGTCGACGATCTGGCGGTCGATGTCCTCCACGCGGACACCGTAGTGTCCGCGGGCCGGTCAGCGGGCAGGCGCCGCCGTCCCGGCCGGCTGGCGGCCGGGACGACGATGCCGTACCCGTCGGACCCGCTAGGGGCGGACCCGGCGGACCGTGCCGTCCGGCAGGCGGACGTACTTCACGGCCGGCCCGAGGGCGACCCCGGTCCCCGGGGCCACGGCGACGGTGCCGTGCGCACGGTGGTGAGCCGTCCGTCCGGACGCCGCCGCCGAGGCGGTGGGGGCCAGGATGCCGCCGAGGATGCTGCCGCCCACCACACCGGCCACGAGGACCGGGAGCAGGCGGACGCGTCCCGCCGTCGTGCTGCACAGGACCGTGCGCATTGGAGCTCTCCCGTCGCGAGGTGCCGTACCGCCCCGCCGACGTCGTCGTCGGTGGAACGCCACGGCTCGACGCACGAGCCGGTCTCGCCACTCACTCCCCCCGCGGCCTAGGCGACCGGATGTCTCCGTGCCCACGCGCCCCGAGGGGGGCGTGGGTCGGTGGGGGTCGCGGGGATCACCGTGTCCCGAGCACGCCACCCGGTGGGGCGGCGCAGGGGGGACATCGGCAGGGCCCCCGGCGCCCTTGAGCCCCCGCCGCCGGCCGGGCGTGTCGGCCCGGCGGGTGCCGCCCGCCGCGCGAGTCAGTCGCGGGTGAGGTGGCGGGCGATGACCATCCGCTGGACCTGGTTGGTGCCCTCGACGATCTGCAGCGCCTTGGCCTCGCGCAGGTAGCGCTCGGCCGGGAAGTCCTGGACATAGCCGTAGCCACCGAGCACCTGGACCGCGTCGGTGGTGACCTTCATCGCCATGTCGGTGCAGAACAGCTTGGCCATGGCGGCCTGGCGGCCGAACGCCTCGCCGCGGTCACGGCGGCGGGCGGCCTCGAGGTAGAGCGCCCGGCCGGCCTCGATGCCGGTGGCCATGTCGGCGAGCAGGAAGCCCAGTCCCTGGAACTCCGCGATCGCCCGGCCGAACTGCCGTCGGCCCTCGGCCCACTCCAGGGCGGTGTCGAACGCCGCCTGGGCCAGGCCGACCGCGCAGGCGGCGATGCCCAGCCGGCCGCCGTCCAGGGCGGCCAGCGCGATCTTGAACCCCTGCCCCTCGGTGCCGAGCAGCCGGTCGGCACCGATCCTGGCGTCGTCGTAGCGCACCTGGGCGGTCGTCGAGGCGGTGAAGCCCATCTTCCGCTCCGGCTCGGCCGCCGACACGCCCTGGGTCGCGGCGTCGACGAGCAGGCAGGAGATCCCCCGGGCACCGTCGTCGGACGTGCGGCACATGAGCGCGTAGAAGTCGGCCTCGCCGCCGTGGGTGATCCAGGCCTTGGTCCCGTTGACGACGTAGTCGTCGCCGTCCCGCACCGCGCGGGTGACCATCGCCGCCGCGTCCGAGCCGGACTGCGGCTCGGACAGGCAGTACCCGCCCAGCAGGTCTCCGCCGATCATGTCGGGCAGCCAGCGCTCGCGCTGGGCGACGCTGCCGTAGGCGGCGAGCGGGTAGCACGCGAGGGTGTGCACGCTCACGCCTTCGGCCACCGTGGCCCACGCGGCCGCGAGCTCCTCGACGACCTGCAGGTAGACCTCGTACGGCTGCCCGCCACCGCCGTGCTCCTCGGGGTAGGGCAGGCCCAGCAGCCCCGCCTTGCCCAGCGTGCGGAAGATCTCCCGGGGGAAGCGGCTCTCGGCCTCGTACCCCGCCGCGTTGGGGGCCAGCTCCTCGCGGGCCAGCTCCCGGGTCAGGGCCAGCAGCTGGGTGGCCTCCTCGGTCGGGAGGTGCCGCTGCACGGGCGTGACGGGCACCGGTCAGCCCCCCAGGACGACGAGGTCGCGGTCGGTGACGTTGAGCCGCTCGATGCCCGCGGCGTCGTCGGTGGCCACCACGATGTCCTCGATCCGCGCCCCGTGCCGGCCGGCCAGGTAGATGCCGGGCTCGATGGAGAAGGCCATGCCCGGCTCCAGGACGGTGGTGTTGCCCTCGACGATGTAGGGCTCCTCGTGGGTCTCGACACCGATGCCGTGGCCGGTCCGGTGCAGGAACTCCTCACCGAAGCCGGCCGCGGCGATGACCGTGCGGGCCGCGGCGTCGACCGACTCGGCGGTGACTCCCGGCCGGGCGTGCTCGCAGGCGGCGAGCTGGGCCTCGTGCAGGACGGCGAAGTACTCGGTGAACTCCGCGGGCGGCCGGCCGAGGGCGTACATCCGGGTGCAGTCGGAGCAGTAGCCCTCGGCGGTGGTGCCCCCGATGTCGACCACGACGACGTCGCCCGGCTGCATCACCCGGTCACCCACCTCGTGGTGCGGGGACGCGCCGTTGGGACCCGAGCCGACGATCACGAAGTCGACGGTCTCGTGGCCCTCGGCGAGGATCGCCCCGGCGATCTCGCGCCCGGCGTCCCGCTCGCTGAGGCCCGGCCGGAGGAACTCCGCCATCCGGGCGTGCACGCGGTCGATCGCCTGCCCGGCCCGGCGCAGCGCGTCGACCTCGTCCGGGGTCTTGCGCATCCGCAGGTCGCCCAGGACGTCGGAGGCGAGGGACTGCTCGGCACCGGGGAGCGCGGCCCGGAACCGGAGCACCTGCTCGGCCCACATCCGGTTGGCCAGCCCCACGGAGCCGGGCCGGCCCAGCCGTGCGGCGACCAGCGCGTAGGGGTCCTCGGTCTCGCCCCAGCCGAGCACCTCGACGCCGAGGCCAGGCACGCCGGAGGCCTGGACCGCCGGGACCTCCAGGCCGGGGGCGACGAGGAAGGGCTCGCCGTCAGCGGGCAGGACGAGGCAGGTCAGGCGCTCCAGCGGCAGCGCCTGGTAGCCGGTCAGCCAGCGCAGGTCCGGCCCCGGCGTGACGAGCAGGGCGTCCAGGCCGGCGGCGGCGACGGCCTTGCGTGCATGTGACAGCCGGTCGGGCGAGATGGCGCGCGCAGTCATGCCGGTCACTGTAGGCGCGGCCGCGACGGTCCCGTCTGGCAGGCTCTGCGCCGTGGCTGCGACGCGTTCCGACCGGCTGATGCTGCTCGACACCCCCTCGCTGTACTTCCGGGCGTTCTACGGCGTGCCGGACTCGGTCCGCGCCCCGGACGGCTCCCCGGTGAACGCGGTGCGCGGGCTGCTGGAGTTCGTGGCCCGGCTGGTCACCGACCGCGGACCCACCCGCCTTGTCGCGGCGATGGACGCCGACTGGCGACCGGCGTTCCGGGTGGCGGCGATCCCGTCGTACAAGACCCACCGGCTGGCCCCGGCCGGCGAGGAGGAGGTCCCGGACGACCTCTCGCCGCAGGTGCTGGTGATCGAGGAGGTGCTCGCCGCCCTGGGGGTGCCCTGCTTCGGGGTCGCGGGCTACGAGGCCGACGACGTGATCGGCACCCTCGCGACCGCGTCGACGATCCCCGCAGACGTCGTGACCGGCGACCGTGACCTGTTCCAGCTCGTCGACGACGCGCGGAGCGTCCGGGTCCTCTACACCGCCCGGGGCGTCGGGCGGCACGACGTCGTCGACGAGGCATGGGTGAGCGCCAGGTACGGCATCCCCGGCCGCGCCTACGCCGACTTCGCCACGCTGCGCGGCGACCCCAGCGACGGGCTGCCGGGCGTGGCGGGGGTAGGCGACAAGACCGCGGCCGCGCTCGTCACCCGGTACGGCTCGCTGGCCGGGCTGCTGAGCGCCCTGGACGCCGGTGACACGGCCATGCCGGCCGGCGCCCGCGCCAAGCTCGCCGCCAGCCGCGACTACCTCGCGGTAGCGCCCAAGGTCGTCGCGGTCGCCCACGACGCGCCGATCCCCCCGCACGACGACGCGATCCCGGCGGGACCGAAGGACCCGGACCGGTTGCTCGCGCTCTCCCGGCGCTGGGGGCTCGACAGCCCGCTCAACCGGGTGCTCAACGCCTTCGCCGCCGTGCACGCCGGCAACGGCTCCTGAGAGCCGTCGCCGGCGCGTCCGGGGAGCGTGCTAGCCGACGCTGACGGCGGACCAGGCCGCCGCCACGGCGTTCTGCTGCGCCGACCCGGAGCCGTACAGGTCACGGGCCGCGTTGAGCGTGGCGGTGCGCGCTCCGGCGTAGTTCGTCGACGAGGTCATGTACACGGTGAGCGCGCGGTACCAGATCGCGCCGGCGGCGGACCGGCCGATCCCGACGACGGACGACCCGTTGCAGGTCGGGCTCGACGGCGTCGCGTTCGAGCCCTCCGCCAGCAGGTAGAAGAAGTGGTTCGCGACCCCCGAGGAGTAGTGGACGTCGAGGGTCCCCAGGCTGCTGGACCAGCAGTTGGCCGACCGGCCGTCCAGCGACGGGTGGTACATGTACCGCAGCGCCTGGGTCCCGCTCCGGTACAGCTCCTCGCCGACCTGGTAGTCGGGGGCGTCGTTCGGGTTGTTCGCGAAGAACTCGACCAGCGTCCCGAAGATGTCGCTGGTGGCCTCGTTCAGCCCTCCCGACTCGCCCGAGTACGTGAGGTTCGCCGTGCGGCTGGTCACGCCGTGCGTCATCTCGTGACCTGCGACGTCGAGGGAGTCGAACGGGTTGAACGTGGTGCCGTCACCGTCGCCGTAGGTCATGCAGAAGCAGGAGTCGGACCAGAACGCGTTGTTGTAGTTCTTGCCGTAGTGAACCCGGTTGTACGCACCCTTGCCGTCGTTGGCGATGCCGCTGCGCCCGAAGGTGGTCTGGTAGTAGTCCCAGGTCTTCGCCGTGCCGTACTGCGCGTCCACCGCGGTGGTCTGCCGGTTCGACAGCGACCCGGTCCCCCAGACGTTGTCCGCGTCGGTGAACAGCGTCGCCTTGCCGCCCTGCCGGTTGTTCATGTCCACGGTGTACTGGTTGCCCCGAGTGGGGTCGGTGAGGCTGTACCCGCCGCTGATCGGAGTCGTCTCCAGGGCGACGGTCCCGCTGAAGAAGCCGTTGCCGGTTCCCGTGGCGTGCCGGACCCCGTCCCAGCTGCGGACGACGGTGCCGTCCGTGGCGTCCACCACGACGTGCAGCTCGGCCGGCGTCTGGTCCGCCCGTACCCCGTCGACGAGGACGTCCCAGACCAGTGCCGGACGGCTGGTCGCGTCGACGGACAGTGTCGGCGTCGCGGTGGCGACCTGACCGTCCGTGAGCTCGCGCGCCCCGATCTCGGCGGCCCGGGCAGCCGTGACCCGTGGGGCGAGATCGCGCAGCGTGATGACGGCAGTGCTGGCCCGGTCGGTCCCGCGCAGCGCACGCCCGGCACCCTGGTGCACGACGAGGTCGCCGCCGAGGACGGGCAGCCCGCGGAAGGTGCGGTCGAGCCGGACGTGGCTCCCGCGCGCGTCGAGGACGACGTCGCGGACGACCAGTGACTGGCCGTCGGCGTAGCCGAGGGCGGCGCCCGCAGAGCGGACATGGCCCTTGGCGGCGGCCACCGCCTCCGACCGGGGCGAGGCGGCCGCGGCGGGGGTGGCCGCTGCGGTGGTGAGCGCGGTGGCCGCGGTGGCGGCAGCCGCTAGAGCGGCGATGACTGTTCTCGTGGTCACGGACGTCCTCGTGCTGGGGGCACCGCTCGGCGCTGCCCGGGCCGGATCTGGTCCCGCCCGGACCCCTGCTGGGGGTCACCCGGTGCGGCTGGCCCGTGTCGGGCCCGCCGCACCGTCTCCCGGACCACCCCGGGTGAGCCAGACCACACGGTGAGGCTTTGCCCGGTTTTTACCAGGTACGCGAGGTCTGGCCGTCAGGCGACCGAGGAGTAGGCGACCACACCGCGGCGCAGCAGGTCGGCCGCGGCGCGGGCCGCGGCGGCGACGTCGTCGCCGCCCGGCGTGGCGCGACCGGCCACGGCGACCTGGCCGAGCAGGTCGATCACCTGCTTGGTCCACCGCACGAAGTCGCCGGGCGTGAGGTCGGCCTCCCGCAGCACGACGTCGAGGGGCCGTCCCTGCGCCCAGAGCCAGGTGACCAGCGCGAACCGAGGGTCGGGCTCCTTCGCCGGCTCCAGCCGGTGCGCCCGCTCCTGCTCCTCCAGGCCGCCCCAGCGGCGCGCCATCTCCGCCAGCACCTCGCGCGTCCGGCCCGGCGGGAGGGCCGGGGGCCCGGTGTCGTCGTCGCGCCTCGACTCGTACACGAGGCAGGAGACGGCGGCGGCGAGCTCGGCCGGGTGCAGGCCGGCCCAGACCCCGCCGCGCAGGCAGTCGGCGGTGAGCAGGTCCAGCTCGGTGTACAGCGCCCCCAGGGCCCGGCCAGGGTCGGTGACCTCGTCGCCGCGCAGATAGCCCAGCTCCTCCAAGAGCTCGCAGATCCGGTCGAAGGTGCGGGCGATCGTGTGGCTGCGGTCGCCGACCCGGCGCCGGAGGTCGTCGGTCTCGCGCGCGAGGCGGTGCAGCCGCTCCGCCCACCGGGCGTGCTCCTCGCGGTCGTCGCAGCCGTGGCAGGGGTGCTGGCGCATCCGGGTGCGCAGGTCCGCCAGCTCGGGGTCGTCGGCGGCCGCCGAGCGCGCGTTGGGGCGGTCCCTCGGGCGGTCGTCGAGCCGCGCGTTGCGCAGCGTCGAGGCCAGGTCGCGCCGGCTGGCGGGGTTGCGCGGGTTGAAGGACTTCGGGATGCGCAGCCGGTGCACGGCCTGCACCGGCTCGGGGAAGTCCGCCACCGACAGCCGCCGGACCTGCCGCTCCGCGGTGAGCACCGTGGGCCGCGGGTCGGCGGTGCCGCCCTGCACGCCGGGGTCGAGGACGACGGCGATCCCGCCGCGCCGACCCGCCGGCACGTCGATGACGTCGCCCGGGCGCAGCTGCTCCAGCGAGGCCGCTGCCTGGGCCCGCCGGCTCGCCGTGCCGCGCCGGGCCAGGGCCGCCTCGCGGTCCGAGATCGCCCTCCGCAGCCGCGCGTACTCCCGGAAGTCGCCCAGGTGACAGGACATCGCGTCCTTGTAGCCGGCCATCCCCTCCTCGTTGCGCGCGACCTGGCGGGCGAGGCCGACGACCGCCCGGTCGGCCTGGAACTGCGCGAACGAGGACTGCAGGAGCTCCCTGGCCGCCGCCCGGCCGACCTGCCCGACCAGGTTGACCGCCATGTTGTACGAGGGGCGGAAGCTGGACCGCAGCGGGTAGGTCCGGGTCGAGGCGAGCCCGGCCAGCGCCGTCGGCTCCAGGCCCGGGGACCACACCACGACCGCGTGGCCCTCGACGTCGATGCCCCGCCGCCCGGCCCGGCCCGTCAGCTGGGTGTACTCCCCCGGCGTGACGTCGGCGTGGCTCTCGCCGTTCCACTTCACCAGCCGCTCGAGCACGACCGAGCGGGCCGGCATGTTGATGCCCAGCGCCAGGGTCTCGGTCGCGAACACCGCCTTGACCAGCCCCCGGACGAACAGCTGCTCGACGACCTCCTTGAAGGTGGGCAGCATCCCGGCGTGATGGGCGGCGATGCCGCGCTCGAGGCCGGCCCGCCAGTCGTCGTAGCCGAGGACCCGCAGGTCCTCGCGCGGGATCTCGGCGCACCGTGCCTCGACGAACGCGCGTACCTCGGCCGCCTCCTCCGGGGTCAGCAGCCGCAGGCCGGCGTGCCGGCACTGCGCCACCGCGGCGTCGCAGCCGGCCCGGCTGAAGATGAACGTGATCGCCGGCAGCAGCCCTTCGGCGTCGAGCCGCTCGAGCACCTCGACGCGGCTGGGGGTGCCGACCGACCGGGGCCGCCGGCCCCCGCGCCCGGGCCGCTGGTGGTGGGTGCGGGCGGAGCGCTCCTGGTCACGGGCGAGCCGCACGAGGTCCGGGTTGACCTTGGCCGCCTCGGCGGTGCCGACGAACAGGTCGAACAGCCGGCGGTCGGCCATGACGTGCTGCCACAGCGGCACCGGCCGGTGCTCCTCCACGACGACCTCGGTCTCGCCGCGCACGGTGCCCAGCCAGTCGCCGAACTCCTCGGCGTTGCTCACCGTGGCCGAGAGCGACACCAGGACGACCGACTCCGGCAGGTGGATGATCACCTCCTCCCAGACCGCACCGCGGAACCGGTCAGAGAGGTAGTGCACCTCGTCCATGACCACGTAGCCGAGGCCGGCGAGCGTCCGGCTGCCCGCGTAGAGCATGTTGCGCAGCACCTCGGTCGTCATGACGACGACCGGGGCCTCGCCGTTGACGCTGTTGTCCCCCGTGAGCAGGCCGACCTGGTCGGCGCCGTAGCGGGCCACCAGGTCGGCGTACTTCTGGTTGGACAGCGCCTTGATCGGCGTCGTGTAGAAGCACTTGCGGCCCTCGGCCAGAGCGAGGTGGACGGCGAACTCTCCGACGACCGTCTTGCCGGCGCCGGTGGGCGCGGCGACGAGGACCCCGCGACCGGCAGCGAGCGCCTCGCAGGCGCGGGCCTGGAAGGCGTCGAGCCCGAACGGGTACGACGCCGCGAAGGACGGCACGGAGGTGTCGTCGCGGGCCTGCCGCCGCCGCGCGGAGGCGTACCGCTGCGCCGGGGAGGACATGCCCGCCACCCTACGGTTCGGCGTGCCCGGAACCGGTCAGCCGAACACCTGCAGCGCGGCCGGGACGGCCTCGCAGTGCACCGGGAGGACGGCGACGCGCTCGCCGTCGGCGTAGGCGGTCACGTCGGGCGAGCGCAGCACGACGGTCCGCGCGCGCCGGACGGTCACCGCCGGGTGGCGCACGTGGGTCCCGCGGTAGACCGTCGGGAACACCCGCAGGAACTCCGGCTTGGAGATCGGCCCGAGCACGGTCACGTCCAGCAGGCCGTCGTCGAGCCGGGCGTCCGGGCAGACCCGCATGCCGCCGCCGTACGACGGTCCGTTGCCGACCGCGACGAGCATGGCGTCGGTGGCCCACGGGTCCCCGTCCAGCTCGAGGACGTAGGGCACCGGCCGGAAGGTGCGCAGCTCGGCCAGGATCGCCAGGTTGTACCGGCTTCGGCCGTTCGGCCAGGTCATCCGGTTGGCCCGCTCGTTGACCATCGAGTCGAAGCCCGACCCGAGGACCCCCGCGAACCACCGGCCGTTGGCACGACCGAGGTCGACCGGGCGGCTGACCCCGGAGAGCACCCGGTCGGCGGCGGCGAGCGGCTGGTCGAGGGCCAGGCCCAGGGCGCGCGCGACGTCGTTGCCGGTGCCCGCCGGCACGATGCCCAACGGGACCGCGGTGCCCGCCACTACCTGGACGGCGAGGTTCACCAGCCCGTCACCGCCGACCGCGACCAGCCCGTCGACACCCGTCGCGACGACGTCACGGACCCGGTCGAACGCCTCGTCGGCGTCGCGGCCGACCACGACCTCGACCTCGGCCCCGCCGGAGCGCAACCGGGCCGCTACCGGGTCGAGCAGCCTGGCCCCCCGCCCCTTGCCCGAGGTGGGGTTGACCAGCAGGGCGATCCGGCGCGTCACGCGCGGGAGGCTATCGGTCGTCCTCGGGCCGGTCGTCCTCGTCGTCGTCGGGGCCCCGGAGGTCGTCCAGCGTCGGGGCCCGGTAGTCGAGCGGGCTGGCCTCCTCGTCGTCCAGCGCGCTGTAGTCGAGCCCGTCGATGCCGGCCCGGCGACGGCGGCGGTCGGTGAGCAGCGACAGCCCGGCGGCGATGTAGTACAGCAGCAGCATAGGCACGGCCAGCGCCGTCATGGTCCACGGGTCGCCGGAGGGCGTCGCGACGGCCGCGAAGACGAAACCGCCGAGGATGACCGGGCGCCACGCCCGGATCAGCTGCCGGCCGGTGACGATGCCCGCGAGGTTGAGCCCGAACATCAGCACCGGCAGGACGAAGGAGATGCCGAAGACCAGGAACATCCTCAGCACGAACGACATGTAGGTGTTGAGGCTGATGATGTTGGCGACGTTCTCGGGGTCGGGGTTGAACCCGATGAGCAGGTCGAAGCCCTTCGGCAGGAAGATGTAGGCCAGCACGGCCCCGCCGAGGAACAGCGGGGCGCTGACCGCGACGAACCCGACGCCGTAGCGCTTCTCTCGGCTGTGCAGCCCGGGAGCGATGAAGCCCCACAGGTTCCACAGCCACACCGGGCTGGCGACGAACACCCCGGCCATGGCACAGATCTTCAGGGCGAAGGTGAACGGGTCGCCGATGCCCTGGAAGTTCAGGGTGACGCCCGGGTACTGCTCCTTGATCGAGTCGATCGGCGCGGTGAGCAGGGTGAACAGCTCGCTGTAGAAGAACGCCGCCCCGATCGTCGCGACGACGATCGCCAGGACCGACCGGACCAGGCGGACCCGCAGCTCGCGCAGGTGCTCCGTGAGCGACATCCGGCCGAGCGGGTCGCGTGGCGTCGCGCCGCGTGCGCCCGAGCGGCTGTTCAGTGTGACCACCCCGGCGGCTCCTGCTGGCCGATCAGGTCAGCTGTCGCGGTCTGCGCGCTCCGCCGCGGGCGTGCCCGCCCGCTGCGGCTCGGCGACAGGCGCCGCGGGCTCGCCGTCGACGACCCGGCCCTGCACCTCACGAGGAGTCTGCGCGGTCTGGGTCGGCGCCTCCTCGTCGTCGTTGGACATCTCCTTGACCTCGGACTTGAAGATGCGCATCGACCGGCCGAGGCTGCGTGCGGCGTCCGGCAGCCGCTTGGCGCCGAACAGCAGCACCAGGACGACCAGGATCATGATGATCTCGGGTGCACCGAGCTGACGGAACATGGTGGGTCACCTCTGCTGTCGCGGACCGCTGCCTGGCGATCGTACGTCACCGGTGCCGGTCGGCGTGGGGTTCTGCGAGGCTTCGCGGGCCTCGTCCAGCTCGGTCAGCCGTTCGGTCAGGACGTCGAGCCGATCGGCGGCTGCTCCCAGGTCGCGGACCAGGGCGCGGGAGGTGCGCCACAGGTTGCGGCCGAGCAGGAAGAAGACGCCCGCCGCGGCGAGCACCAGGACGCTCCAGAGCAGGAACCAGCGCACGCCCGGAGGTTACCTGGGCCGAGGGTGCCGGGCGGAGGGTGCCGGGGGCGGTGGGCGCGTCAGGCCTGGACGCGGGGCGTGATCAGCGAGGCGAGCAGGTCGATCCGGTCCAGCGACAGGGCGAAGTCGAGGACGTCGTCGTAGGTGATCGCGGTGCCGTGGTGCTCCTCGAGCGCCTCGGCGGGGATGACCCAGGGCTCGGCGACGACGCCGCCGGACACCAGCAGGGTCACGACCTCCTCGTCCGCCGGCTTGCGGATCTCGTCGCGGCAGGTGCCGCAGCGGAAGGCGTAGAACGACCAGTCGGAGCGCGAGCACACGACCAGGCGCATCTGCTCGGGGGTCAGCTCCACGTCCCCGCACACCGGGCACGAGGTCTTGATCGTGGTCATCAGCCGTCCCTCCCCTGCCGTGGGCCCCTGCTCGGGGCGTCAGAGGAGTGTTCGGCAGCCCCCGGTGGCCCTTGAGAGAAATGGGCCGTAGGGACTAGGGGGGTCAGACGTACGCCGCGAGCGCCCGGCGGGCGGCCGAGGCGACGGCCTCGGCCGTCTCCGGCGGGTCGAGGACGCGCAGCGCGCCGCCCAGGCGCAGCGCGAGCTGCCGCAGCCAGCCCTCGTCGGCCACCCTCAGGCGGACCACGAGGTACTCGCCCTGCTCGACCACCTCCTCGGCGGGGTAGTACTCGGCGACCCAGTGGGCGGTCGGCGCCAGCTCGACGGTGACCAGGGCGTCGCCTGGCGAGGCGACGAACAGGCTCTCGCCGAGCTCGCGCCGGGTGGCCGCGGCGGCACCTCGGCGGCCACCTCGAGCACGCTCAGCGCCTCGACCCGGTCCATGCGGAACAGGCGCACGTCCTCCGCGCGCCGGCACCAGCCCTCGAGGTACCACCGCGCGTCGACCAGGAGCACCCGCATCGGGTCGACGTCGCGCTCGGTCGTCTCGTCGCGGGACGGGACGAAGTAGGTCAGATGCACCCGACGGCCCCGGGCCAGCGCGTCCCGCACGTCGGCGAGCGGGCCCTGCGCCTCGACCTCGACCCGCACCTGGTCGCTGGCCCGGGCGGCGTCGCCCGCGGCGTCCTCGAGCTTGAGGATGGTCCGTTGCAGCGCGTCCCGGTCGTGCAGGCCGGGCACGTCGGCGAGCGCCCGCAGCCCGACGAGCAGCGCGAGCGCCTCGTCCACGCCGAGGCGCAGCGGCCGGACGATGGCGTCGGCGTTGCTGAGGAACACGTGACCGTCGTCCCAGTCGACCTCGATGAGGTCGTCCGGCAGGTGCCCCGGGGTGCCGCAGACGAAGAGCAGCTCGAGGTCCTTGACCAGCTGCCGTTCGGTGATGCCGAACTCGCGCGGCCGCCGACGACAGCGGGACGCCCTGCCGGCTGGCCAGGTAGGGCACCAGGGCGAGCAGCCGGGACAGCCGCTCCGAGGCCGCGCTGCTCATCGGGCCGCCGGGAGGTCCGGCGCCGGCCGGGGTCGCGGGTCGAGGACCCCTCGCAGCAGCCGGACGACGGCCTCGCGCAGGGCGGGCGGGTCGAGGACCTGGACGTCGGCCCCGTGCCCCGCGACCTCCTCGGCGAGCACCTCGAGGTCGCTGTAGGGCACGGTGATCTCGTCCGAGCCGTCGCGGCCCGGCGTGCTCCCGGTCGCGCGGCGGCGCAGGCGCAGGCTCGACCCGGTGCGCACGCAGAGCCGCGCGTCGGCGGTCGCCCGTGGCGGGACGAGGGTGCTCACCTGCTCGCGCAGGTCGATGCCGGCGGGGACGTCGACCTCACCGGGACGGCCGACGTGGCGGACCGGACCCGGCGACCCGGGACAGCCGGAAGACCCGGGTGGCGGCCCGGTCGAGGTCGTGCCCGACGACGTACCAGCGACCGTGCCGGGACACGATCCCCCACGGCTCGAGGTGCCGCTCGACGACCTCGGGCCGGCCGGGCGTGCGGTAGGGGAAGGTGATCGGGCGGCGGTCGCGGACGGCGGCGTAGACCGGCTCGAACGCCGGCTCGCTGGTGCGCACCCGGGGCTCGATGCCGACGAGGCTGCCCGCGTCCGGCTCGACCCCTGCGGCCTTGAGCTTCTGCACGGCCCGGGACGCCGGCGCTGCCAGGCTGGCCTGCTGCCAGACCCGGGAGGCCAGGCCGAGGACGGCCAGCTCGTCCGGGCTGAAGGAGACCTCCGGCAGGGCGTACGCGGCGCGGTCGACGCGGTAGCCCACCTCGTCGTCGAACCAGGCGTCGTTGCGCCCCGTCTGCAGGGGGACGCCCATCTCCCGGAGCTCGTCCTTGTCGCGCTCGAACATCCGGTCGAACGCCTCGTCGGTCGGGCACTCGGCGTACTGGGGCACAGCGGCGCGGATCTGCTCCTTGAGGAGGAACTGCCGGGTCGACAGCAGGCAGATCACGAGGTTGAGCAGCCGCTCGGTCTTCTGCGCGGACACGAGGGAAGAACCTACCCGGTCCGCGCCCCGGTGCCGCAGGTCCGTTTCGCGCGCAAGGACCCGGCCGGGCGCGCCGTGCGTCAGCGGACGTCGACCAGGTCCACCACGAAGATCAGGGTCTCGCCGGGCGCGATCACGGCGCCGGCGCCGCGGTCCCCGTAGCCGAGGTCCGGCGGGATGACCAGCCGGCGGCGGCCGCCGACCTTCATGCCGACGACGCCGCGGTCCCAGCCGGCGATGACGTTGCCCGCGCCGAGAGGGAACGCGAAGGTCTGGCCGCGGTTCCAGGACGCGTCGAACTCCTCGCCGGTGGAGTAGCTCACGCCGACGTAGTGCACGACGGCGGTGTCGCCGGTCGCGGCCTGCGCGCCGTCGCCCTCGGTGAGGTCGGTGATCTCCAGCTCCGCGGGCGGCGGGCCCTCGGGGAAGTCGATCTCGGGCTTCTCGACGTCGGGGGTGCTCACTTGGCGCTCTCCTTCGCCGGCCCGTGCAGGGCCAGCAGGTCGATGACGACGGCCACGACCCGGTCTTGGCGTCCTGGCCGGTGGGGGCGGGCAGGCTCAGCAGCACCCGGCTGCCGGCGGGGACGCCGTCGAGCAGGTCGAACGGGGTCGCCTGCGCGCCGCCGAGCGGCACGCCCTGGGGCCCCTGCTCCCACGAGCTGCCCAGCGCGTCGCCGGTCCAGTCGACGGCCGAGTACTCGACGATCGCGAGCTTGCCGCTCTGCGCCGACGGGCCGGTGCCCTTGGCGAGGACCGTGACCTGCGGCTCCTTCGGGGGCGTCGTGCCGCTGGGGACGGTGATGGTCGGCTCCGTGCCGGGCTCCCCCTCGACGGTGGGCAGGCCAGCGGGCAGGTCCGTCACCGGGGTGTTCTCCACGCTGAGGCCCTTCTTCGGGTACGTCGCGATGATGTCGACGACGAAGACCAGGGTGTCCTTGCCCTTGATGCCGGCGTCCGCGTTGCCCTTCTTGCCGTACCCCTGCTTCGGCGGCACGGTCATGAGGACACGGCTGCCGACCTTCTTCCCCACCAGGGTCTTGTCCCACCCGGTGATGACGCCGCCGGTGCCGATCGGGAACGCGGCGGGCACGTTGCGGTCGTAGGAGTTGTCGAAGACCTTGCCGTTGCCGTAGGTCTCGCCGAGGTAGTCGGCGACCAGCAGGTCGCCCTTCTTCACCACGGCGCCGTCCCCCTCGGTCAGCACCGAGGACTCGAGCTGGGCCGACGGCTTGGTGCCCTTGGCGACCGTGATCTTCGGCTTGTCGCCGAACCCGCCCGACACCGTCGGCAGGTCGGAGCCGCCGTCGCTGCTGCAGGCAGCGAGCGAGCCCGCCAGGAGGACGGGGAGGAGCACGAGGGCAGTTCGGCGCACGGAGGAACCTCGACAAGACCGGGGAAAGGGAACGGTCAACCCTAACCTGGGACCTGGCAGCCCCGGGACGGGGCCGCATCCCCGCAGGTCACATGCTGGCGATGAGCTTCTCGACCCGCTCGTCGACGGACCGGAACGGGTCCTTGCACAGCACGGTGCGCTGCGCCTGGTCGTTGAGCTTGAGGTGCACCCAGTCGACGGTGAAGTCGCGGCGCCGCTCCTGGGCGCGGCGGATGAACTCGCCGCGCAGCCGGGCCCGGGTGGTCTGCGGCGGTACCGACTTGGCCTGGAAGACCTCCAGGTCGCGGCACACCCGCTCGGCCTGCCCTCGCTTCTGCAGCAGGTAGAACAGCCCGCGCTCGCGCGAGATGTCGTGGTAGGCCAGGTCGATCTGGGCGATCCGCGAGGACGACAGCGCCAGGTCGTGCTTGGCCTGGTACCGCTCGATCAGCCGGTGCTTCATGACCCAGTCGATCTCGGTGGCGACCGAGTCCAGGTCGCCGGTCTCGACCGCCGTCAGCGTCCGCTCCCACAGGTCGAGGACCTGCTTGACGTGACCCTCGTCGATGCCCCGCCGGGCCGCGAAGTCGCGGGCCTTGGTGAAGTACTCCTGCTGGATGTCCAGCGCGCTGGCCTCGCGCCCGTTGGCCAGGCGCACCTTCCGGCGGCCGGTGATGTCGTGGCTGATCTCGCGGATCGCCCGGATCGGGTTCTCCAGGGTGAGGTCGCGCATCACGACGTTCGCCTCGATCATGCGCAGCACGAGGTCGGTGGCGCCGAGCTTGAGCAGCGTCGTCGTCTCGCTCATGTTCGAGTCGCCGACGATGACGTGCAGCCGGCGGTAGCGCTCGGCGTCGGCGTGCGGCTCGTCGCGGGTGTTGATGATCGGGCGGGAGCGGGTGGTGGCCGAGGACACGCCCTCCCAGATGTGCTCGGCGCGCTGGCTCACGCAGAAGACGGCGCCGCGCGGGGTCTGCAGGACCTTTCCGGCACCGCAGATGATCTGCCGGCTCACCAGGAACGGGATCAGGACGTCGGCGAGCCGGGTGAACTCGCCGTGCCGGCCGACGAGGTAGTTCTCGTGGCAGCCGTAGGAGTTGCCGGCCGAGTCGGTGTTGTTCTTGAACAGGTAGACGTCGCCGGCGATGCCCTCCTCGCGCAGCCGTCGCTCGGCGTCGACCAGCAGGCCCTCGAGGATCCGCTCCCCTGCCTTGTCGTGCACGACCAGCTCGCGGATGTCGTCGCACTCGGGGGTGGCGTACTCCGGGTGGCTGCCGACGTCGAGGTAGAGACGGGCGCCGTTGCGCAGGAAGACGTTGCTGCTGCGTCCCCAGGACACGACCCGGCGGAACAGGTAGCGCGCGACCTCGTCCGGCGAGAGCCGGCGCTGGCCCTTGAACGTGCACGTGACGCCGTACTCGTTCTCCAGCCCGAAGATCCGGCGGTCCATGCGGCCACCGTACGCCGTGGCCGGACGTTTGCCGGGGCAGCGCGGCGGTAGGGGCAGGACATGACTGAACCTCCTCGTGACCCCGACCTCGACACCGACAGCGCTCCTGACACCGACGGCGACCGGCTCGTCGAGACGCCTGAGTCGCTTCGTGACGAGGACCCCGAGACCCCGCCCGGCGACCGGGGTGCCGGCGCCGAGGACCGGCCGCTCGGCGTCGAGAAGTTCGGCACCACCCACGCCGAGGCCGAGCAGGGTGAGTCGCTCGACCAGCGGCTGGCGGAGGAGGTGCCCGACGGCGACGGCCACGACCCGGTCGACGACGTCGTCGCCGACGACCCCGAGCTGTTCGGTCTGAGTCCCGAGGAGACCGACGACCGCGTCCTGGGCGACGCCTACGGCGACCCGCAGGGGTCCGGCGGGAACGGCGGGTACGCCGAGGAGTCGGTCGGCCGGGTCGTGGCCCCCGACGAGGGGGCGCACACCGACGTCGACAGGACGCGGTCGCCACCGACGTCGGGCGCGACGGCGGCGACCTCTCGGCCGAGGAGGCCGCCCTGCACCTGGAGGGCTGACCCGGGCTCAGCTGCGGCTGAGCACCAGGCCGTCGATCCGGACCCGCTGGCCGCTGCTGCGCACCTTCAGGGTCACGGTGGCCTTCTGCCGGCTCACCGCGGGCAGCATGAGCACCTGGCTGGCGCGCCGCGGCCCGGCGAGCCGGACGGTGCCGATGCGCTTGCCGTCGAGCAGGACAGCGACCTTGCCGCAGGTCGGGCAGGTGGAGGCCACCACGCCGACACGCTTGACCCGGGCGCCGGTGCGCGACACCGTCGCGCCCTTCCGGGTCGTCGTCAGGTAGGTGCCGCCGAAGAAGGCGTCCTTGCCGGAGCGCGCCTTCCAGCCCGACGACCGGGACAGGCCCCGGTCGTCGAGGGCCCGCGCGACGCACCGCTGGGTCGACCACCCCGAGCGCTGCCCGGCCCGGTTGCGGGCCCGGACCGAGACGCAGGAGGTCTGGCCGGCCCGCATGCCGAGCGGTACGTCGGTCACCCGGGTGCGCTGCCAGGCCGCCGGCCGGTTCCACCTGCCGTAGCGACCGTCGTAGCGCGCGGTGCGCCACCGCACGTCGTAGCCGGTGACCTCGCTGGAGGAGTAGCCGCCGAACCACTCGAAGGACACCTTCTTGCCGGTGGTGCCCGCCGACCCCGGCCCGGTCATGCGCGGCGACGGGGTGCCGCTCACCAGCCGGTTCCAGATGCCGCCGGTGCCGGCATGGTCCAGGGCGGCCTGGTCGACCACGATGCTGGGTCGCGGGCCGCCGTAGGGCGCCCAGGACGGGACGTAGGTCGCGACGCCGTTGACCACCCGCCAGATCCGGCCGGTGGCACCGCTCTGCAGGAAGGTCCCGTCGGACACCCGGTCCGGGAGCGAGTCGAACTGCGTCTGCGACAGCGGCTGCACCGGCTGCTGGCCGCCCACCGCGGCCCAGTCGGTCACCGGCAGCGGGGCACCGCCCGCGATCCGGTACGACCCCCGGCGCCCTGGATGGTGACGAAGCTGCCCTCGGCGGCCAGCTGCGACGGCGCGAGCGGCGCGTCGATGCTGTTGCTGTCGATGTTCACCGTGATGCCGCCCCAGGTCTCCTGGTGGCCGCCGCGGAACTGGTGGATGCGCTGGTGGTTCGCGAAGTACTGGTCCGGGATGGCCGGGTCGGACAGGGTCGGGTCGCCGGGCTGGGTCTTGCTGTCGGCGGGCCAGCGCGCGAACCAGATCGCGTCGGGCTGCGTGAACGACGGGTCGCCCTGCGTGTCGACGACCAGGGCCTTCATGGTGTTCGCGCTGGAGTAGACACCGGACACGTAGCCGCGGGCGTGCAGGCGCTCGGTCCAGGCGTCGAGGAACGTGCGGGATGCGGCGAGGCAGGCGGCGTTGCCGTAGGAGAACGCCTCGAGGTCGAAGTACACGGGGTTCCCGACGCCCAGCCCGAGCGCGCCCAGCTGCGCGATGGCGTCGTCGGCGCCGGCGGCGCCCTGGGCGGCCGCCTGGGCGGGCACGATCCGGTTGGGGTAGGTGCTGCAGGACGCCTGCAGACCGACGTAGGTCGGGATCAGCGTCCAGCCCTGCGCGATCGTCTGGCTGACCCACGACGCGGTGAGGTTGGGCTGCTGGCAGCCACGGCTCGCGCCGCCGATGTACATGTTGGCCGCCTTGAACGGTGAGCTCGCGAACCAGGCCGCCATCGTCGACAGCGGCTGCGCGGTGCAGGCGTCGAAGCCGAGCCCGGTGTAGATCGTGTCCGACGGCGAGACCGCCGCCGGTTGCCGCCCGGCGGGGGTGCCGCTGGTGCGGGACAGCGTGCGCGCGTCGGACGGACCCGACGGTGCGCGCAGCCTGGATGCGCCGGGCAGCTCGACCGACCGGGCGACCGACCGGGCCTGTGCGACGTCGCCGCCCGCGGAGACGACCACCGCGACGCGCGACCCGTCCGAGGTGACCACCCGGTCCGGCGCGACGACGCCCTGCAGGCTCTTCGTCGTGAGGTGGACCGCCCCGGTACGCCCGACGAGGTGGGCCGGGCAGGTGCTGCGGCTGGGGTCGCCCAGGTAGACCGCGTGCCGGTCGAAGCGCACGCAGCCCGGGCGGCCCTCGACCTCGCGCACCGGCCAGTCGGCGGGCACGGTGACCGACGCGCCGCGCCAGGTCACGGTACGGGTGTCGGCACCACCGGCCGCCGCAGCGACCGTGGCCGGTGCCAGCGACACGGTGAGCATCGTCGCGGTGAGGGCCGCCAGCGCCCTCGCTCGTCGTGCACGGATGGTCGACGTCGGTCCCACCGGTCCCCCTGCTGAGCGCGGCCGCACACGCCCAGGTGCGGACGTGCGGGAAACGGTCAGGCTAGCCGGGGTGTGTCCGGTTCGGGACGACCCGTGATGACGTGGGCGTTTCGCCGGGCCGGCGGTCGCACCGGTCAAGCACCAGGGCTGGTCCGGGCGACGTCAAGGGCGAGCCCTTGTCTCGTGGTCTAGCCGTCCCCGTCGCCGGCCGGCGATGTTGGTCGGCCGGCTGGTCGGCTCGTCGGCAGGTCCGGGAGGTCCGGGCGGCTCGTGCGACCCACCGGCCAGGGACACCGGCGGCGAGCTGTCCGGCTCGTCGGGCTCGGCGGGCTCGTCCGTCGCGGCGGGGTCGCCGAGCAGCCGGCCCAGCGCCGGGCCCGGCAGCCGCCGGAACCTCCTCCGGGGCCGGGTCCGGTCCAGGACGGCGACCTCGAGCTGGCCGGCCGTGAGCGCGCGCTGCTCACCGCCCGAGGGGTCGCGGCCGAGCAGGTCGACGGCCAGCCGCAGGGCCTGCTCCAGGGTGAGCCCGTCGCGGTACTTCTCGGTCAGCTCCTGGGTGATGACCTCGGCCGAGCCGCCCATCGCGACGAAGCCGTGCTCGTCGGCCACCGACCCGTCGTAGGTCAGCCGGTAGATCTGGTCGTCGTCGGGGGTCTCCCCCACCTCGGCGATGACGATCTCGACCTCGTACGGCTTGGACTCGACGGTGAAGATCGTGCCGAGCGTCTGGGCGAAGACGTTGGCGAGGCCGCGGCCGGTCACGTCCTGGCGGTCGTAGGAGTAGCCGCGCAGGTCGGCGTAGCGGACCCCCGCCATCCGGAGGTTCTCGAACTCGTTGTACTTGCCGACCGCGGCGAAGGCGATCCGGTCGTAGATCTCGGAGACCTTGTGCAACGCCCGCGAGAGGTTCTCGGCGACGAAGACGATGCCCCCGTCGTACTGCATGACGATGACGCTGCGGCCCCGGGCGATGCCCTTGCGCGCGTAGTCGGCCCGGTCCTTCATCAGCTGCTCGGGCGAGACGTATCCGAACGGCATCGTCACGGTGCGGTCTCCTCGGCGGGGTGGGAGGTCGTGGGGGGCATCGGTGGCTGACGGACCTCGGCCTAGCGGACCGGGGCCTGCGGGCCGCCGGGGTTCTCCATCCGGCCGGCGACGACCTGGTCGACCACGGCTCCGACCTCGTCGTCGGAGAGCCGGCGGTACCCGTCGGAGGTCACGGTCGACACGACCGGGAAGATCCGCCGGGTGAGGTCCGGCCCGCCCGTCGCGGAGTCCTCGTCGGCGGCGTCGTAGAGCGACTGCACGGCACACGTCACCGCGTCCTCGGCGGTGAGGTCCTCGCGCCAGAGCTTCTTCAGCGCGCCGCGGGCGAACATCGACCCGGAGCCGACCGAGTGGAACTTGTGCTCCTCGTAGCGACCGCCGGTGACGTCGTAGGAGAACAGCCGGCCGGCGGGGGTCCCCTCGTCGGCGTCGAGGTCGTAGCCGGCGAAGAGCGGCACGACGGCCAGGCCCTGCATGGCCATCGCGAGGTTCCCGCGGATCATCAGCGCCAGCCGGTTGGCCTTGCCCTCGAGGGAGAGCACGGTGCCCTCGATCTTCTCGTAGTGCTCGAGCTCGACCTGGAACAGCCGCACCATCTCGATCGCGATGCCGGCCGCGCCGGCGATGCCGACGCAGCTGTGGTCGTCGGCGTGGAACACCTTCTCGATGTCGCGCTGGGCGATGTAGTTGCCCATGGTGGCCCTGCGGTCGCCGGCCATGACGATGCCCTCGGGGAAGGTCATCGCGACGATCGTGGTGCCGTGCGGCGCCTCGGTCGTCAGCGCGGTGGCCGGTGGCGTACGGCGACCGGGCAGCAGGTCGGGGGCGTGCGCACCGAGGAACTCGGCGAACGACGAGCTCCCCGGCGTGAGGTACGCGGCGGGCAGGCGCCCGGAGCCGGCGGAGTCGCTCACCTGCTGGTTCCCCCTCGGTTCGTTGGTCGGACTGCGGTCCCGACCCTACTGCCGGCCGAGCTCAGGAAGCCGCGGCACCGGTCCTACTCGCCGCCCTTCTGCACGAAACTTCGCACGAAGTCCTCGCTGTTCTCCTCGAGGACGTCGTCGATCTCGTCCAGCATCGAGTCGATGTCGCTGTCGAGCTTCTCCTTGCGCTCGGCGACGTCGCTCGACTCGTCGACCTGGGTCTCGTCGACCTCCTCGGAGGTCTTGCTCGCGCGCTTCTGCCCGCCGGTGTCCTTGCTGGCCATCTGGTGCAGCCCCTCCGCCTCGCTGGTTGCCTCCGACCATAGTCGGCACCCGGGACCGATCCCCTGAGCCCGGTCAGCCCCGGGTGAGCGCCGCCACCAGCTGCTCGGCGGTGTCGCAGCGGTCGAGCAGGCCCCCGACGTGCTCCTTCGTGCCGCGCAGCGGCTCCAGCGTGGGCACCCGCTGGAGCGAGTCGTGCCCGGGGAGGTCGAAGATCACCGAGTCCCACGAGGCGGCGGCGACGTCGTCGGGGTACTTCGCCAGGCACCGGCCGCGGAAGTAGGCCCGGGTGTCCTCCGGCGGCTCGTGCACCGCCCGGTCCACCTCGGCGTCGGTGACGACCCGGTCGAACCGGCCGGCAGCGGCGAGCCGGTTGTAGAGGCCCTTGTCCGGCCGGACGTCGGAGTACTGCAGGTCGATCGCCTCGAGCCGTGGCGAGCTCCACGTCGAGGTCGTCGCGGTCGATGTAGCCCTGCAGGATCTTCAGCTTGGCCACCCAGTCGAGCTCGCGGGACAGCGACATCGGGTCGGTCTCCAGCCGGGTCAGGACGGACTCCCAGCGGTCGAGCACCTCGACGGTGACCGGGTCGGCGTCGGAGCCGAACCGGTCCTCGACGTACTTGCGGGCCTGCTCGACGTACTCCATCTGCAGCTGGACGGCGGTCAGCGTCCGCCCGGTGCGGAGGGTGACGCAGCTCGCGCAGCGACGGGTCGTGGGACACGGCGTGCAGCGTCGCGACCGGCCGGTCGACGGTGAGGTCCGCGGAGAGGAACTGGTCCTCGATCATCGCGAGGACCAGCGCGGTCGTGCCGAGCTTGAGATAGGTCGAGACCTCGGCGAGGTTGGCGTCGCCGATGATGACGTGCAGCCGCCGGTACTTCTCCGCGACTGCGTGCGGCTCGTCGCGGGTGTTGATGATCGGGCGCTTCAGCGTCGTCTCGAGCCCGACCTCGACCTCGAAGTAGTCGGCCCGCTGGGAGATCTGGAAGCCGTCGCTGCGACCGTCCTGGCCGATGCCGACCCGGCCGCTGCCGGCGACCACCTGGCGGCTGACGAAGAAGGGGGTGAGGTGCCGGACGATGTCGGCGAACGGCGTCTCGCGCCGCATCAGGTAGTTCTCGTGGGTGCCGTACGAGGCGCCCTTGTTGTCGGTGTTGTTCTTGTAGAGGTTGATCGGCGGCGTGTTCGGGACCATCGCCGCCCGCCGGCTCGCCTCGGCCATGATCCGCTCGCCCGCGCGGTCCCAGATGAGGGCGTCGCGCGGGTTCGTGCACTCCGGCCCCGAGTACTCCGGGTGCGCGTGGTCGACGTAGAAGCGGGCGCCGTTGGTGAGGATCACGTTGGCCAGGCCGACGTCCTCGTCGGTGAGCTGGGTCTGGTCGGCGACCTCACGCGCCAGGTCGAACCCACGCGCGTCGCGCAGCGGGTTCTCCTCCTCGAAGTCCCAGCGGGTCCGCCGGTTGCGGGAGGAGGTCGGCTGCGCGTAGGCGTTGACGATCTGGGAGGAGATCAGCATCGCGTTGGCACCGGGGTTGCCGGGCACGCTGATCCCGTACTCCGTCTCGGTCCCCATCACCCGCCACACGCTCACACCGGCCAGCCTACGCGGCAGACCCCGTCACGAGTGGCGCGAGTCGGCGGCGCAGGGCGCGCCGGCACAGCCGACTTGCGCCACTCGATGGCGGGGTGAGGGTGCCTAGAGGTACTGGCCGGTGTTGGCGACGGTGTCGATGGAACGACCCGCCTCGGTGCCCTGCTTGCCCTGGATGAGCGTGCGGATGTAGACGATCCGCTCGCCCTTCTTGCCCGAGATGCGGGCCCAGTCGTCGGGGTTCGTGGTGTTGGGCAGGTCCTCGTTCTCCTTGAACTCGTCGACGCAGGCCGCGAGCAGGTGGGAGATCCGCAGGCCCTTCTGGCCGAGGTCGAGGAAGTCCTTGATCGCCATCTTCTTCGCCCGGTCGACGATGTTCTGGATCATGGCGCCGGAGTTGAAGTCCTTGAAGTAGAGGACCTCCTTGTCACCGTTGGCGTAGGTGACCTCGAGGAAGCGGTTCTCCTCGAGCTCGGAGTACATCCGCTCGACGGTGCGCTGGATCATCGCCGCGACGGTGGCGTTCCGGTCGCCGTCGTGCTCCTTGACGTCGTCGTCGTGCAGCGGCAGGTCGGCCAGGATGTACTTCGAGAAGATGTCCCGCGCCGACTCGGCGTCCGGCCGCTCGATCTTGATCTTCACGTCCAGGCGGCCCGGCCGCAGGATCGCGGGGTCGATCATGTCCTCGCGGTTCGAGGCGCCGATGACGATGACGTTCTCCAGACCCTCGACGCCGTCGATCTCGCTCAGCAGCTGCGGGACGATCGTGTTCTCGACGTCGGAGGAGACCCCGGAGCCGCGGGTGCGGAACAGCGAGTCCATCTCGTCGAAGAACACGATGACCGGCGTGCCCTCGGACGCCTTCTCGCGGGCCCGCGAGAACACCAGCCGGATGTGCCGCTCGGTCTCGCCGACGTACTTGTTGAGCAGCTCGGGGCCCTTGATGTTGAGGAAGAACGAGCGGCCCTCGGGCTTGCCGGTGACCTCGGCGACCTTCTTGGCCAGCGAGTTCGCGACCGCCTTGGCGATCAGGGTCTTGCCGCAGCCGGGCGGGCCGTAGAGCAGCACGCCCTTCGGCGGGCGCAGCTTGTGCTCCAGGAACAGCTCGGGGTGCAGGTACGGCAGCTCGACGGCGTCGCGGATCATCTCGATCTGCGCGGCGAGGCCGCCGATCAGCGTGTAGTCGATGTCGGGGACCTCTTCGAGGACGAGCTCCTCGACCTCGGACTTCGGGACCCGCTCGTAGACGTAGTCGGACCGCGGCTCGAGCAGCAGCGACTCACCGACGCGGAGGTGCTCCAGGCGCAGCGGCTCCGCCAGGCGGACGACCTTCTCCTCGTCGGTGTGCCCGACGACCAGGGCGCGCTCGCCGTCGGCCAGCACCTCCTTGAGCATGACGACCTCGCCGACGCTCTCGAACTCCAGCGCCGCGACCACGTTCATCGCCTCGTTGAGCATGACCTCCTGGCCGCGCACCAGGTCGTCGAGCTCGACGCCCGGGCTCACGGCGACGCGCAGCTTGCGTCCGCCGGTGAAGATGTCGACCGTGTCGTCGTCGTTGCGGGTGATGAAGACGCCGAAGCCGGCGGGCGGCTGGGCCAGCCGGTCGACCTCCTCCTTCAAGGTCACGATCTGGTCACGCGCCTCCTTGAGGGTCGAGACCAGGCGCTCGTTCTGGGTGGTGACGGCGGCCAGGTTGGCCTGCAGGTCGCCGACCCGCTCCTCCAGCGCACGCAGGTGGCGCGGCGACTCGGTGATCCGCTGCCGGAGGGCGTCGACCTCGTCCTGCAGCGCGCTGACCTGCGGGTCTGCGGCCGGCTCGACACCGCTCGTGCGGCGTCGTGCGGCCTCACCTGGACGGTCCGTCGACGACATCTCGTCACCTCCCCTTGCGGGTACTCCCGGAGCGGGAGCCGTACCTCTGTGACCCTACATTCGGCACGTCTCGCCGGGACCTGCACGGCTGCGTGTCGTCCAATGCGTTACCGGGCCGGTCAGGACTCGGCAGCGCTCTCGCCGTAGGCGCCCTTGGACGGCCGGCGGCGGCGGAGCGGCGGGGCGACGCCGTCGGCCAGCCGGCGGGTGGTGAGCAGGAAGCCGGTGTGCCCGACCATCCGGTGCTCAGGGCGGACGGCCAGCCCCTCGAGGTGCCAGCCGCGCACCAGCGACTCCCACGCGCTCGGCTCGGTGAACGTCCCCTGCTCGCGCATCGCCTCGGCCGTCCGGGAGAGCTGGGTGGTCGTCGCGACGTAGCAGATCAGCACGCCGCCGGGCACGAGCGCGCCGGACACCGCGTCGAGGCAGTCCCACGGCGCGAGCATGTCGAGGACGACCCGGTCGACCTCGGTGTCGTCGAGGGACTCGACGAGGTCGCCGACGGTGAGCCGCCAGGCCGGGTGCGGCCCGCCGAAGAACGTCTCGACGTTGGTGCGGGCGATGTCGGCGAAGTCCTGGCGTCGCTCGTAGGACGACACGACACCGCCGTCGCCGACCGCTCGCAGCAGCGACATGGTCAGGGCACCCGACCCGACCCCCGCCTCGACGACCCTGGCGCCGGGGAACACGTCGGCCATGTGCACCACCTGGCCGGCGTCCTTCGGGTAGACCACCGCGGCGCCGCGCGGCATCGACAGCACGTAGTCGGCGAGCAGGGGCCGCAGCGCGAGGTAGGTCACTCCCCCGCTTGTCGTGACCGTGGTGCCCTCCGGGTGCCCGATCAGCGCGTCGTGCGCCATCGAGCCCTTGTGGGTGAAGAACTCCTTGCCGGCGACCAGGGTGATCGTGTGCATCCGGCCCTTGGGGTCGGTCAGCTGCACGCGGTCCCCGACGGCGAAGGGTCCCCGGCGGTGCGCGGCACCCGTGGGCTCCGTGAGGTCGGCGGGGTCGTCGGGGTCGGGGTCGTCGGTCGGCGGCACGGTCGGCGAGTCTAGGCGCGGCGGCCCGGCCTGGCGCCGGTCAGGGCGTGCTCGACGTCCGCGGCGGCCAGCGTCCCGTAGATGTCGCCGTTGGCCTCCACCACGAGGTACTCCCCGGCCGGGTGCGAGGTCATCGTCGTCACCAGCTCCTGTCCCGCCAGGTCGGCCCGCAGCGTCAGCTCCGGCGAGAGCCGGCGGCTCAGGTCGCCGACGGCCACCCAGGGGTGCCGCTCCGCCGGCACCGAGCGCACCTGGTGCTCGGACACCAGCCCCATCGGCACGCCGTCAGCGTCCACCACGACCAGGCCGCCGGCACCGGACCGGTGTGCCTGCCGCAGGGCCTCGCCCAGGGGGAGGTCCGGCCGTACCGGGATCGCCCGCCGGGTCAGCGCCCGGGCCGAGACGGCGGGCAGCCGCTGCTGGACACCGCCCTGGAGGATCGCCTGCGAGGCGCCCACCCAGATGAACGCACCGAGCAGCACCGCCCAGAGCAGGTCGACCAGGGAGACATCGGTGCCCCGCAGCTGCGCGACCAGGAACGGGACGCCGAGCAGGCTCAGGGCCAGCGCCCGCCCCAGGTGGCCGGCCACCACGGTGCCGGTGTGCCTGCGGCCGGTGGCCGCCCAGACGGCCGCGGAGAGCACCCGGCCACCGTCCAGCGGCAGTCCGGGCAGCAGGTTGAACAGGCCCACGAGCAGGTTGCTCAGCATCAGGGCCCTGGCCAGCAGCCTCGCGACCGAGCCCGGCTCGAAGAGCTCCGCGGCCAGGAGGCCCAGCGCCGCGAGGAGCAACGAGACGAGCGGTCCGGCCAGCGCGATGCCCGCCTCGCGGCCCGGCGTCTGCGCCGGGCGCTCGATCTCGGAGACCCCGCCGAGGACGTGCAGGCTGATCCGCCGCACGGGCAGCCCGGAGCGCAGGGCGACGACGGTGTGGCTGAGCTCGTGGACGAACACCGACAGGTAGAGCAGCAGGGCGAAGGCCAGCGACACCGCGTACCGCCACGGGCCGAGGCCGGGCACGAGCTGCTCCACCGTCTCGCCGAAGCCCCAGGTGATCAGCGCGGCGACGAGGAACCAGGCGGGTGTCACGTCGACCGGCACCCCGAAGGGGCGTGCGATCACGATGCGTCCGCCCGACCCGGTCGACCCGGCCGGCCGTCGCGGCCGCTCGTCGGGTCCGTCGTCCACGGGCCGAGTCTAGGTCCGGTGCGGGACGGCGCCTCCCGCGTCCTGTCCGGGGTCGGTCGTAGTGTCCCCGGTCATGAGCACGGAGCTGGGCGCGGACCTCCCGCCGGCCCCCGACGAGGCCCCCACGGCGGAGCACCGGGCGCCGTCGCTGTCGCCGTCGCGGGCCAGCGACTTCCTCACCTGCCCGCTGCTGTACCGCTTCCGGGTCATCGACCGCCTGCCCGAGAAGCCCAGCCCGGCCGCCACCCGGGGCACCGTGGTGCACGCCGTGCTCGAGCGGCTGTTCGACCTGCCGGCGCCCGACCGGGTGCCGTCCCGGGCGCACGCCCTGGTGGTCCCCGAGTGGGAGCGCCTGCTCGCCGAGGAGCCCGGCCTGGCGGAGCTCTTCGACGACGACGCGGGCCGCGACACCTGGCTGGCCTCCGCCCGCGACCTCCTCGACACCTACTTCGGGCTCGAGGACCCGACCCTGCTCGAGCCCGCCGAGCGGGAGATGTTCGTCGAGTGCGACCTCGACTCCGGCCTGCGTCTGCGGGGGTACGTCGACCGGCTCGACGTCGCACCGGGCGGGGCGCTGCGCGTGGTCGACTACAAGACGGGCCGCGCCCCGCGCGAGGGCTTCGAGTCCAAGGCCATGTTCCAGATGAGGTTCTACGCCCTGGTGCTGTGGCGCTTGCGCGGCGAGGTGCCGCGGCTGCTGCAGCTGCTCTACCTGGGCAGCAACGAGGTGCTGCGCTACGAGCCCGACGAGGCGGACCTGCGGGCCACCGAGCGCAAGGTGGGCGCCATCTGGGAGGCGATCCAGCGGGCCACCGAGCGTGGCGACTGGCGCCCGAGCCCCAGCCGGCTCTGCGACTGGTGCGACCACCAGGCGCTCTGCCCCGCTTTCGGCGGCACTCCCCCTCAGCTGCCGGTGCTGCCGGGGCTGGGTACGCCGGTCCTGCCCGGCGCCCGTGCCGCGGACGAGCGCCCCTCCCCGCACACGCCGGGCGACGAGGTCTGAGTCCCGCCGCACCCCGAAAGCGCTGGGACCTGACGGCGGTTGCTCCTACGGTGGCACAGACGTCCTGTCCTGCCCCTCCGTCCCAGGAGCCCTGGTGACCACCAGCACCGCACCCCTCGGCACCACCACCGACGCGGCCGCCCGCGCCGTCGACCTCACCAAGGTCTACGGGTCCGGTGACACCCGGGTCGTCGCCCTCGACGCCGTCTCGTGCGCGTTCGAGCGGGGCCGCTTCACGGCGATCATGGGCCCTTCCGGGTCCGGGAAGTCGACCCTCATGCACTGCATGGCCGGGCTGGACTCGGCCACCTCCGGGTCGGCGTTCATCGGCGACGTCGACCTGACCACGCTCGACGACAAGCGCCTCACCCGGCTGCGCCGCGACAGCCTCGGCTTCATCTTCCAGGCCTACAACCTGGTGCCGACGCTGACCGCGCTGGAGAACATCACCCTGCCCATGGACATCGCCGGCCGGACCCCCGACCGGGAGTGGCTCGACCACGTCATCGCCACGGTCGGCCTGGGCGACCGGCTCCGGCACCGCCCCAGTGAGCTCTCCGGCGGCCAGCAGCAGCGCGTCGCGGTCGCCCGCGCGCTGGCGTCACGTCCCGAGGTGGTCTTCGCCGACGAGCCGACCGGGAACCTCGACTCGCGGGCCGGTGCCGAGGTGCTCACCTTCCTGCAGGACTCGGTCCGCGACATGGGCCAGTCGATCGTGGTCGTGACCCACGACCCGGCCGCGGCCGCCTACTCCGACCGGGTCGTCTTCCTTGCCGACGGTCGCATCGTCGACGAGATGCAGGCGCCGACCGCCGAGATGGTCCTCGACCGGATGAAGAGCTTCGACGCCCCCGCCCAGCGCGAGGGCTGACCCGATGCTCCGTGTCACCTTCAAGAGCCTGCTCGCCCGCAAGCTGCGGCTGCTGCTGACAGCACTGGCCGTGGTGCTGGGCGTCTCGTTCGTGGCGGGCACGCTGATGCTCGGCGACACCCTCAACTCGACCTTCGACAAGCTGTTCGCGACGGCCTACTCCGGCACCGACGTGGGGGTCCGGGGGAAGTCGGCGTTCCAGGTCAGCGTGACCGACGGCGGCGACCCGGCGCAGTCCCGGCCGCCGGTGCCCGCCGAGGTCCTCGAGCTGGTCCGCGGGGTCGAGGGCGTCCGCGAGGCGCAGGGCGACTTCGCCGGTTTCGCCCAGCTGGTCCGGCCGGACGGCACGGTGGTCGAGACCAGCGGGGCGCCGACGATCGGCGGCGCCTGGATCGGGTCCAGCGCCCTCAACCCGTACCGGCTCGTCGACGGCGCCGCCCCCGCCGCCGAGGGCGAGGTGGCCGTCGACTCGGCCACCGCGACCGACAACGAGCTCGAGGTGGGCGACCGGGTCGGCGTCCTCACCCAGACCGGTCCGCTGCAGGCCACCGTCACCGGGATCGTCGGCTTCGGCGACGGCACCGGCCTGGCCGGCGCGACCATCACCCTGTTCGACCCCGTCACCGCACAGAGCCAGTTCTCCGAGGCCGGCGCCTACAGCGAGGTGCTCGCGCTGGGCGACGGCACGGTCAGCGACACGGAGCTGCGGTCGCGGGTGCGGGCGGTGCTGCCCGCCGGGTACGTCGCCCTGACCGGGGAGCAGCTCGCTGCCGAGGAGTCCGGCAACATCAAGGACGCGCTGAGCTTCTTCAGCATCTTCCTGCTGGTCTTCGCGGTCATCTCGATCTTCGTCGGCTCGTTCATCATCTTCAACACCTTCAGCATGCTGGTGGCCCAGCGCAGCCGCGAGCTGGCGCTGCTCCGCGCCCTGGGCGCCAGCCGCCGCCAGGTCAACCGGGCGGTGGTGCTGGAGGCGGTCGTCGTCGGGCTGCTGGGCTCCACCCTCGGGCTGGGCCTCGGCGTGCTCCTCTCCTACGGGCTGCAGGCCCTCGTGGGCGCCCTGCTCGGTGACCTGCCCTCCGACGGGCTCGTCTTCCGGGCGAACACCGTGCTCTGGGCCTACCTCACCGGCGTCGTCGTGACCGTGCTCTCCGCCATCGGCCCGGCCCGCCGGGCCACCCACATCCCGCCGGTCGCCGCCCTCGGCGACGACGTCGCGCTCCCCGCGTCGTCGCTGCGCCGCCGCGCCGTCGCAGGGACGCTGGTGCTCGCGACCGGCGTGGCGGCCATGGCGGCCGGGCTGGTCGGCGGCGCCGGCATCCTCTGGGTCGGCATCGGCGCCCTGGGGATCTTCCTCGGCGCCGCGATGCTCAGCCCGTTCCTCAGCCGCCCCATGATCGGCGGGCTGGGCGCGGTGCTGCCGCGCCTCTGGGGCTCCACCGGACGCCTGGCGCGCGAGAACGCGCGCCGTAGCCCACGCCGGACGGCCGCCACCGCGTCAGCCCTGATGATCGGTCTGGCACTGGTCGCCGCCGGCGGGGTGCTGGGCGCGTCGATCACCAAGAGCGCGAACGCCATCATCGACCGGAGCGTCGGTGCCGACTTCATCGTGACCTCCGGTGACTTCATGCCGATCCCGGGCAACGTCGCCCGTGAGATCGCCGGCGTCGAAGGCATCGCGGCGGTCACCTCCTTCCGCAGCGGGCAGGCCCTGGTGGAGGGCGGCGTCGTCAGCCTGCAGGGCGTCAACGCCGACACGGTCGACCAGACGCTCCAGCTCGACGTCCTGCGCGGTGAGGTCGGGGCCCTGTCGTCGAGCGGTCTGCTGGTCAGCGAGAAGGCGGCGGACGACCGGGGGTGGTCCGTCGGCGACGCCGTGCCGGTGACGTTCGGCCGGACCGGTGCGACCTCGCTCACCATCGGTGGCGTCTACGCCGAGAACCCGATCGCGGGCGACTACCTGATCAGCCTGGAGACCTACGAGCAGAACTACACCCAGAAGCTGGACATGGTCGTGGCCATGACCGTCGCGCCGGACGCCGACGTCGAGGCGGTCCGCGCCGCGATCACCTCGGCGGCCGACGTCTCCAACCTCAAGATCCGCGACCAGAGCGAGTTCAAGGAGGAGCAGCGCCAGCAGATCAACCAGCTGCTCAGCTTCATCTTCGTCCTGCTCGCCCTGGCCGTGCTCATCGCCGCCCTGGGCATCGTGAACACCCTGGCCCTGTCGGTCATCGAGCGCACCAGGGAGATCGGGCTGCTGCGCGCCGTGGGCATGGGCCGGCGCCAGGTGCGCCGCATGATCCGGCTCGAGTCCGTGGTGATCTCGATCTTCGGCACCCTGCTCGGGCTGGCACTCGGCGTGGCCCTGGGAGCCGCACTCGTCACCGCGCTGAACGACGAGGGGATCGACCAGCTGGTGATCCCCTACGGCCAGCTCGCCGTCTACCTGCTGGTCGGGGCCGTGATCGGTGTCATAGCGGCCGTGTGGCCGGCCCGGCGGGCGGCCCGGCTCGACGTCCTGCGGGCCATCACCACCGAGTAGCCGTCAGACCCGGGGTCGCACCAGCGCTCCCAGCCGCTCCGGGTCGAGATCCGCCAGGCCGGCGACGACGGTCACACCCGGATGCTCGGGCAGCGGCGCGACGTGGGGAACCGCCACCACGGCGGCCCCTGCCGCGAGGCCGGAGGCGATACCCGCGGGCGAGTCCTCGACGACGACGCACCGGTGTGGGTCGACGCCCAGCAGCGCCGCGGCGGTGAGGTACGGCTCCGGGTGCGGCTTGCCGTGACCCACCTCGTCACCGGTCACGACTGCGGCGAAGACCCCCCGGGGCAGGTCGCCGAGGACGGCCTCCGCGAGACGCCGGTAGGACATCGTCACGAGCGCGAGCGGGACACCGGCCGCGCCCAGCGCCGACAACAGCTCGCGAGAGCCCGGCTGCCAGGGCACCCCGGCGCCGACCGCGGACACCACACCGTCGAGCAGCCGGTCGACGATCTCCTCGACCGCCAGGTCGACGCCGCCCTCGTCCCGGAGCCGCGTCGCCGACACCGGGATCGGCTGACCGATGCACGCCACCGCCTGCTCGGCCGTCCAGCTCCCGCCGTGCGCGCGGGCCAGCGCCTGCTCCTGCGCCATCCACAGCGGCTCGGTGTCGATCAGCGTCCCGTCCAGGTCGAACAGGACCGCTGCCGGCAACGCGCTCACTTGGCGTTGAAGTACGTCGCCTCGGGGTGGTGCAGGACGAGGGCGTCGGTGGACTGCTCGGGGTGCAGCTGGAACTCCTCGGACAGCTTCACCCCGATGCGCTCCGGCTCCAGCAGCTCGACCAGCTTGGCGCGGTCCTCGAGGTCGGGGCAGGCGCGGTAGCCGAAGGAGAACCGGGAGCCGCGGTACTTCTGGTCGAAGTAGTCCTCGGGGGCGTCCGGGTCCTCGCCGGCGTACCCGAGCTCGTCGCGCATCCGCGTGTGCCAGTACTCGGCGAGCGACTCGGTGAGCTGCACCGACAGCCCGTGCAGCTCGAGGTAGTCGCGGTAGGCGTCGGCGGCGAACAGCTCCGAGGTGACCTCGGCGATCCGCGACCCGACCGTCACGAGCTGCAGGCCCAGGACGTCGACCTCGCCGGAGTCCCTCGGCCGGAAGAAGTCGGCCAGGCAGAGGTGGCGGTCGTGCCGCTGCCGCGGGAAGGTGAACCGGTAGCGCTCGGGCGCGTCGGTCGACGGCGCCTCCAGCACGACCAGGTCGTCGCCCTCGCTGACGACCGGGAAGTAGCCGTAGACGACGGCGGCCTCCAGCAGCCGCTCGGTCTGCAGACGCTCCAGCCACGCCCGCAGCCGCGGCCGGCCCTCGGTCTCGACGAGCTCCTCGTACGTCGGACCGTCGCTGCCGCGCGACGAGCGCAGGCCCCACTGGCCCATGAACGTGGCGCGCTCGTCGAGCAGGGCCGCGTACTCCGCGAGCGGCGATGCCCTTGACCACCCGGCTCCCCCAGAACGGCGGCGTGCGGCACGGGGTTGTCGGTGGCGACGTCCGAGCGGGCCGGCATGTCCTCGGGTGCGGTCCGGTCCGGCCGGCCGGCCGGCTTGACCCGGCGCGGGCGCAGGGCGGGCAGCTCGGCGCCCGGCAGCCCCCGCTTCACCGCGATGAGGGCGTCCATCAGCCGCAGCCCCTCGAACGCGTCGCGGGCGTAGCGGACCTCGCCCTCGTAGACCTCGGCGAGGTCCTGCTCGACGTAGGCGCGGGTGAGCGCCGCACCGCCGAGGAGGACCGGCCAACGGGCGGCGAGCCCCGGGAGTTCATCTCCTCGAGGTTCTCCTTCATGATCACGGTCGACTTCACCAGCAGGCCGGACATCCCGATCACGTCGGCCCGGTGCTCGTCGGCGGCCTCGAGGATCGCCGAGACCGGCTGCTTGATGCCGATGTTGACGACGTTGAAGCCGTTGTTGGTGAGGATGATGTCGACGAGGTTCTTGCCGATGTCGTGCACGTCGCCCTTGACGGTCGCCAGCACGATCGTGCCCTTGCCGTCCTCGTCGGTCTTCTCCATGTGCGGCTCGAGCTAGGCGACCGCGGTCTTCATCACCTCGGCCGACTGGAGCACGAACGGCAGCTGCATCTCGCCCTTGCCGAAGAGCTCGCCGACGACCTTCATCCCCGCCAGCAGGTGGTCGTTGACGATGTCGAGCGCCGTACGGCCGGAGTCGAGCGCGGCGTCGCAGGTCGGCCTCGAGCCCGTTGCGCTCGCCGTCGATGATCCGGCGGGCCAGCCGCTCGCCCAGCGGGAGCGCCATCAGCTCCTCGGCGCGGGTCGCCCGCACCGAGGCGGCGTCGACGCCCTCGAACAGGTCGAGGAACTTCTGCAGCGGGTCGTAGCCCTCGCGACGGCGGTCGTAGACCAGGTCGAGTGCGACCTCCCGGGCCTCCTCGTCGATCTTGGTCATCGGCAGGATCTTGGCGGCGTGCACGATCGCCGAGTCGAGCCCGGCCTTGACGCACTCGTTGAGGAACACCGAGTTCAGCACGATGCGGGCGGCCGGGTTGAGCCCGAAGGAGACGTTCGAGACGCCGAGGGTGGTCTGCACGTCGGGGTAGGCGCGCTTGAGCCGGCGGATCGCCTCGATGGTCTCCAGCGCGTCGCGCCGGGTCTCCTCCTGCCCGGTCGCGATGGGGAACGTGAGGGTGTCGACGATGATGTCCTCGACGTGCATGCCCCAGGTGCCGGTGAGGTTCTCGATCAGGCGGGTCGGCGACGGCGACCTTCCAGTCGGCGGTGCGTGCCTGGCCCTCCTCGTCGATGCGTCAGGGCCACCACCGCGGCGCCGTGCTCCTTGACGACCGGCATGACGCGGGCGAAGCGCGACCCCGGGCCGTCGCCGTCCTCGTAGTTGACCGAGTTGATGACCGACCGGCCGCCGAGCAGCTCCAGCCCCGCCTCGATGACCGCCGGCTCGGTGGAGTCGAGGACGAGCGGCAGCGTCGACGCGGTGGCGAACCGGCCCGCCACCGCCTTCATGTCCTCGACGCCGTCGCGACCGACGTAGTCGATGCAGACGTCGAGCAGATGCGCGCCGTCGCGCGTCTGGTCGCGCGCGATCTCGATGCAGTCGTCCCAGCGCTGCTCCAGCATCGCGTCGCGGAACGCCTTGGAGCCGTTGGCGTTGGTGCGCTCGCCGATCGAGAGGTACGAGGTGTCCTGCCGGAACGGCACCTGCTGGTAGAGCGAGGCGACCCCGGCCTCGGGGCGCGGGCGCCGCGGGGCGAGCCCGCGCCCGCCGACGCGCTCGACCACCTGGCGCAGGTGCTCGGGCGTGGTGCCGCAGCACCCGCCGACGAGGGCGAGACCGAAGTCCCGGGTGAAGTGGTCGTGCGCCTCGGCCAGCTCCTCCGGGGTCAGCGGGTACGACGCCCCGTCCCGGCCGAGCACCGGCAGGCCGGCGTTGGGCATGCACGACAGCGCGACCCGCGCGTGCCGCGACAGGTGACGCAGGTGCTCGCTCATCTCGGCCGGCCCGGTGGCGCAGTTCAGCCCGAGCACGTCGACGCCGAGCGGCTCCAGGGCGGTGAGCGCGGCGCCGATCTCGGAGCCGAGCAGCATCGTCCCGGTGGTCTCGACGGTCACCTGGCAGATGAGCGGCGCCTCGGACCCGGTGGCCGTGAGGGCCCGCCGCGCACCGATCAGTGCCGCCTTGGCCTGCAGCAGGTCCTGCGCGGTCTCGACGAGCACCGCGTCGCACGCCGCCGGCCAGCATCCCGCGCACCTGCTGCTCGTAGGCGTCGCGCAGCACGGCGAACGGCACGTGCCCGAGGGTCGGCAGCTTGGTGCCCGGGCCGACCGACCCGATGACCCAGCGCGGCTGGTCCGCGGTCGACCGCTCGTCCGCGACCTCGCGGGCGATCCGGGCACCCGCCTCGGCGAGCTCCTCGATCCGGTCCTCGATGCCGTACTCGGCGAGGTTGCCGAGGTTGGCGCCGAAGGTGTTGGTCTCGACCGCGTCGACACCGACGTCGAGGTAGGCCTCGTGCACCGCCCGGACGATGTCCGGCCGGGTCGCGTTGAGGACCTCGTTGCAGCCCTCGTGGCCCTCGAAGTCGTCCAGCGACGGGTCCTGCGCCTGCAGCATCGTGCCCATCGCCCCGTCGGCGACGACGACACGGGTCGCCAGGGCCTCGCGAAGGCCTGCGGCGGAGCTCGACACGCGGGTGCTGGACATCGCGGGCGAGTCTAGGCGGACCTGCCGTCGTACGCTGGCCAGGTCTCACCAGGGACCGGCCGAGTGACGAGGAGCACAGGGTGATCGAGGTCGACGACTACCCGGAGCTCGTCGACCCGCTCCTCATCGCCGCGTTCGAGGGCTGGAACGACGCCGGCGACTCGGCGACCGCCGCGGTGGAGCACCTCGAGCAGGTGTGGGACGCCGTCCCGCTGACCGAGCTGGACCCCGAGGACTACTACGACTACCAGGTCAACCGGCCCACCGTGGCGCACGGCGACGACGGCCGCCGGCTGATCACCTGGCCGACCACCCGCGTCTCCTACGCGCGGCTGGCCGATGTGGGCCGCGACGTCGTCCTGGTGCGCGGCATCGAGCCGAACATGCGGTGGCGGCAGTTCACCCACGAGATCCTGGGCGTCTGCCACGAGCTGGGCGTCGAGATGGTCGTCACCCTGGGCGCGCTGCTCGCCGACTCGCCGCACACCCGGCCGGTGCCGGTGACCGGGACGTCGTCGGACGAGGGCCTCTCGCGCTCGCTGCACCTGGAGGCCTCCCGCTACGAGGGCCCCACCGGCATCGTCGGCGTGGTGCAGGACGCCTGCATCCGCGCGGGCGTGCCCGCGCTGTCCATCTGGGCGGCCGTGCCGCACTACGTGGCGCAGCCGCCGTGCCCCAAGGCGACCCTGGCCCTGCTGCGGCACATCGAGGACCTGCTCGACGTGCCGATCCCGCTGGGCGACCTGGCCGAGGACGCCCGGGCCTGGGAGCGCGGGGTCGACGAGCTCGCCGCCGAGGACACCGAGGTGGCGGAGTACGTCCGGTCCCTCGAGGAGGCGAAGGACCTCACCGAGGCGCCGGAGGCCTCCGGCGACGCCATCGCCCGCGAGTTCGAGCGCTACCTGCGCCGCCGGGGTGACGACGGTCCCGGCTGACGCCACCCGCACCAGATCTGTATCAGACCTGTATGGTGCGCGCATGACAGGTCGGGCCGCCACCCTCGCGCAGCAGCTGCGCGAGCGGGTCGCGCTCGGTGACCTCGGGCCCCGGGGCGCGCTCGAGAGCGAGTCCGCCCTCGGGACGCGGTACGGGGTGAGCCGGGTGACCGTCCGCCGGGCCCTGGAGGAGCTGCGGGGGCAGGGCCTGGTCGAGAGCCGCCCCGGCGCCGGGTGGTTCGCGACCGCGGGGACCTTCCACCAGCCGCTGGCGGTGGGCACCTTCCGGCACGCCGAGTCGGCAGTCGCTGTGGCCGGCCGCACCGTCACCCGGACGGTGGTCGGGTTCGGCTTCGGACCGGCCACGACCGCGGTCGCGGAGGCGCTGCAGGTCGGGTCGGGCTCCGAGGTGCTCACCTGCCGGTCCGTGCGCTCGGTGGACGGCGCGCCGCTGGACCTCGTCGACGAGTGGGTGCCGGCCGGGCCGGCCGGTGACGTGAGCCGGCGCGACGCCGAGGTCCTCGGGATCTGGACCAGCCTCCAGCGCCAGGGGCGCACCGTCGAGACCGTCCGGCAGACCGTGACGGCCGCGGTCGCCACCGACGGTATTGCCAGGCTGCTCGACACCCCGACCGGCAGCGCGCTGCTGCTCGTCCGCCGGCTGGCGCTCGACCGCGCGAGCGTGCCGATCGCCCTCTCCGACCACCGCTACCTGGCGCACCGGTTCAGCCTCGAGGTCGAGTTCCGCGGCTGGTCCGGCGGCGCGTCCCACGAGCCTCCCGGCCTGCGCCGCCGGGACGGCACCACGACCGGCTCCCCCACGACCCCCACCACCACGTCCGAGGAGATCGACTGATGAAGGTGCTCGTGACCGGAGGTGCCGGGTTCATCGGCACCAACTTCGTGCTGCGCACGGCGACCACGCGGCCGGACTGGGAGGTCCGGGTGCTCGACGCGCTCACCTACGCCGGCGACGCCGCCAACCTCGACGCCGTCGCCGGCCGGGTCGAGCTGGTCCGCGGCAGCGTCGCCGACGCCGAGCTCGTCGACCGGCTGGTGGCCGACAGCGACCTGGTCGTCCACTTCGCCGCCGAGTCGCACAACGACAACTCGCTCGACGACCCGTGGCCGTTCCTCGAGTCCAACGTCATCGGCACCTTCCGCCTGCTGGAGGCGGTACGCCGCCACGGCGTGCGGCTGCACCACGTCTCCACCGACGAGGTCTACGGCGACCTCGCGCTCGACGACCCGGCGCGCTTCACCGAGCACACGCCGTACAACCCCTCGAGCCCGTACTCCGCCACGAAGGCCTCCGCGGACCTCCTGGTGCGCGCCTGGGTCCGGTCCTTCGGCGTGCAGGCGACGCTGTCGAACTGCTCCAACAACTACGGGCCCTACCAGCACGTCGAGAAGTTCATCCCCCGGCAGGTCACGAACATCCTCACCGGAGTGAAGCCCAAGCTCTACGGCGCCGGGACCAACGTGCGCGACTGGATCCACGTCGACGACCACAACGACGCCGTCGTGGCCATCGTCGAGCGGGGCCGCATCGGCGAGACCTACCTCATCGGCGCCGACGGCGAGCGCGACAACCGGGCGGTCGTCGAGACCCTGCTCGAGATCATGGGCCGGCCGGCCGACTGGTACGACCTGGTCAGCGACCGTCCGGGGCACGACCTGCGCTACGCGATCGACTGGGGGAAGCTGGCCGCCGAGACCGGCTGGCAGCCGCGCTTCCGCGACCTCCGCGCCGGGCTGGAGGCCACCGTCGCGTGGTACCGCGACCACCCGGACTGGTGGACGGGTGCGAAGGAGCGGGCCGAGCAGACCTACGCGCGCCTGGGCAGGTGACCGCCGGACCGGGCGGCGCCCGGGCCGCCGGGAAATAGCTCGCACGGGTCATACCGCCGGGAAGGGGTCGGGGCTACCTTGCAGGCGAAGTTGGTCGGTGGACGTGGCCCCGGGCCTGCTGGACAGGGTGTCGCGGGGCCAGCACAGGGAGACGTGCGATGCAGACTTCGAGCCCGTACGGACGCCGGCTGCTGACCGGCCTCAGCCTGCTGGCGGTGCTGATGGGGGCGCTGGGCGTCGGGCCGGCGGCGGCCAAGGCCGAGCAGGTCGTGTTCACCCTCGTCGACGAGCAGGCGCCGTGGGAGTTCGACGATCCGTGTACCGGGGTGGCGGTCCACGGCATCGGAATCGAGAACGGCATCGTTCGTCTCACCGACCTCGGCGACAAGGGCCACCACGTCCGCGTCCAGGTCACCGGCACGGCGGCTCTCCTCGACAGCGACGAGAACCTGGTCGGTACGTGGACGTACCGCGTGGTCTTCACCGACCAGCTCCCGCCCGACGGACAAGGCGCCGTGCACGCCACTGCGTCCGGACCGCTGACCTACGTCGGGGGTCGCACGGCGATCCTGCACGTGTCCCATCATCACGTCTTCGACAAGGGCGATGTCGAGAAGTTCCCTGCACGGGACACGGCTACCTGCGGCGGCAGGAAGTAGGGACTGCCCGGCCGTCGGGGCGCATCGGGAACGGACGCTCAGAGCCGCACGCCGAGCAGCGCGTCGACCGTGCGGCGCACCAGGTCCGCGGCGCCGGGGTCGTCGCCGCCGCGGCCCAGCGCGGCATCCGCCCACCGGTCGACGGTGCCCAGTGCCGCGGGCGCGTCGAGGTCGTCGGCCAGGTGCCGGCGGACATCGGCGAGCAGACCGTCGGCCGCGGGCCCCGAGGGCCGGGCGACCGCGTCGCGCCAGCGCCCGAGGCGGCGCTCCGCGGCGGGCAGGTCGTCGGCCGTCCACTGCCAGTCGTCGCGGTAGTGGTGCCCCAGCAGCGCGAGCCGCACGGCGGCGGGGTCGTGACCCTCGCGGCGCAGCGCCGAGACGAAGACCAGGTTGCCCTTCGACTTCGACATCTTCTCGCCGTCGAGACCGACCATGCCCGCATGGACGTAGTGCCGGGCGAACGGCCAACGGCCGGTGAGCACCTGCGCGTGCGACGCGCTCATCTCGTGGTGCGGGAAGACGAGGTCGCTGCCGCCGCCCTGGACGTCGAACGCGTCCCCGAGGTGCCCCAGAGCGATCTCCGTGCACTCGACGTGCCAGCCGGGACGGCCGTCGGGCAGCTCGGGGTCCCCGGTCTGCCAGGACGGCTCCCCCGGGCGGGCGGCCTGCCAGAGCAGGCAGTCGAGCGGATGCTTCTTCCCCTGCCGCTGCGGGTCGCCGCCACGCTCGGCGGACAGCGCCACCATCGTCGCCTCGTCGAGGTTGCCGACGGCGCCGAACCGCGGGTCCGCGTGCACCGAGAAGTACGTGTCGCCGTCGACGTCGTACGCCGCACCCGCCTCGCGCAGCCGGCGGATGATGTCGACGATGCCAGGGATGGCCTCGACCGCCCCGACGTAGTGCCGCGGGGGGAGGACGGCCAGTGACTCCATGTCCTCGCGGAACAGCGCGGTCTCCCGCAGCGCGAGCTCGGCCCAGTCCTGCCCGTCGCGCACGGCGCGCTCGAGCAGCGGGTCGTCGATGTCGGTCACGTTCTGCACGTAGTGCACGTCGTGCCCGGCGTCGAGCCACACCCGGTGCACGAGGTCGAAGCTCACGTAGGTCGCCGCGTGCCCCATGTGCGTCGCGTCGTAGGGCGTGATGCCGCACACGTACATCCGGGCCGTCGCGCCGGGTGCGGTGGGCCGCACCTGGCCCGTCGCCGTGTCGTACAGCCGGAGCGGGAGCCCCGTGCCGGGCAGGGCGGGGACGTCGGTTCCGGACCAGGGCTGCACGCCCGGATCCTACGTGGCGGCGCAGGTCAGAACGGCGGCCAGGGGATGGCCGGCCACCCGTCGACGGGGAACGGCAGCCGCCCCTCCGAGAGCAGCCGGTCGACCCGGCGCCGGGCGGCGCGGACCTCCCTGCGGCTGACCAGCTCGGCCAGCTGCGCGCCGAGCCCGTCGTCGAGCTCGCTGCCCAGCCGCTCGAGCACCTCCCGCTCGGACGCGTGCAGCGGGGCACCGGCCCAGCCCCAGAGCACCGTGCGCAGCTTGGGCTCGACGTGGAACGACACCCCGTGGTCGACCCCGAGCACCCGGCCGTAGGGGTCGGTGAGGACGTGCCCGCCCTTGCGGTCGGCGTTGTTGAGGACGACGTCGAGCACCGTCATGCGGCGCAGGCGCGGGTCGTCGGCGTGGCCGAGGACCACGGGCTCCCCGTCCGACCCGAGAGCGTCCATGACCCGCAGCCACCCGTCCGGCACGGCGGCCGGCGCGAGCACGTCGACCAGCGGGACGCCCTCGTCGTCGTCGACCGTGTCGATCCAGAGCTGCACCATCCCCGGTCCGAAGGGTCCGTCGCGCAGCACCGTCGGCGGCACGACGCCCCAGCCGGTGGCCTCGGACACCGCGAAGGCCGCGACCTCCCGGCCGGCCAGGGTGCCGTCGGGGAAGTCCCACAGGGGCCGCTCCCCCGCCACGGGCTTGTACACGCAGCGGCCGGAGGTGCCGTCGTGGCTGATGTCGCAGAACAGCGTGGCGTTCGACGCGTCGACCAGCCGGCCGGCGACCGCGATCGTCCCCTCGCGCAGCAGGGTCAGCGCGGTGTCGAGATCGAGCCGGTCCACGCCGTCAGTCTCACAAACCGGTCAACGGCGGTAGCCGTTGGCGCGCGGGCAGACGTGGCCGCCGGCGTCGAGCGGGCCGCCGCAGAAGGGGCAGGGCGGCCGGCCGGCGGCGACGACCGCCTGCGCGCGGGTGACGAAGGCCCGCGCGGCCGTGCCGGTGAGCCGGACCCGGAGCAGCGGCGGGCCGTCCTCGTCCTCGTCGGTGATCAGCGGCGGCTCGTCCTCCGCGTCGTCCTCGGTGACCGCCTGGGCCTCGATGACCACGACTTCGTCGTCGGGGTCCCACGCGAGAGCCATCGTGCCGACCCGGAACTCCTCCTCGATGGGGGCGTCCAGGGGTGCCGTGTCGGTGCTGTCCGCGGGGGCGACCGCGGGCACCGCGGCGTCGCCGCCCGACCGCCGCACCACCTCGTCGAGAAGGGCGTCGACGCGCTCCGCGAGGACCGAGACCTGCTGCTTCTCGAGAGCGACGCTGGTGGTGCGCCCGGAGTCACGGGCCTGGAGGAAGAACGTCCGCTGCCCGGGCTCGCCGACCGTGCCCGCGACGAATCGCTCAGGCGGGTCGTACTCGAAGACGATGCGCGGCATGCGGCGACCCTATGTCGTTGCGCCAGCTCACGCGGTGGCGCCCGCGCCGCCTCCGACGACGGCGTCCGAGGCGGGCCGTCGACGCCGGCGGGTGCCCTTGCGCGGCACCAGGAAGCCCAGGTCGCTGCCGAGGTCGTTCATGCGCACGACGAACGGCCGGAGGTCGGTGTAGGTGACGATGCTGACCGAGGACGGGTCGACCACCAGCCGCTGGAACTGGTCGAGATGCATGCCCAGGGCGTCGGCCAGCACGGCCTTGATGACGTCGCCGTGCGACACGACGGCGTAGACCGCGTCCGCCCCGAGACGGACGTTCCAGTCGCGCACCGCGGTCACCGCGCGGGTCTGCATGTCGCGCATCGCCTCGCCGCCCTCGCCGGGGAAGGTCATGGCCGACGGGTGGGACTGGACCACCTTCCACAGCGGGTCCTTCGCGAGCTTCTTGAGCTCGCCGCCCGTCCAGTCGCCGTAGCGGACCTCGCCCACCCGGGGGTCGAGGTGGCGCTCGACCGGGGCGTGCCCGTCGAGCATCAGCTCCGCGGTCTCCAGGCAGCGCTGCAACGGGCTGGTGACCAGCCCGGCGAGCGGGACGCCGGCCAGCCGGGCCGCGAGCGAGGCCACCTGCGCGCGCCCGGTGTCGTCGAGGCCCACGCCCTCGGTCCACCCGGCCAGGACGCCCGCGCCGTTGGCCGTCGTGCGGCCGTGCCGGACGAGCAGGACGGTGGTCACGGCGCAGCAGCCTACGGGTCGGGCACGATGTCCTCGTGATCGTCGACTGCGCTCTCTACGACCACGGCAGCCGCGAGGTCGCCGACGGGCCCTGGTCCGACACCCTCGCGACGGCGCGGTCGAAGGCCAACAGCTTCATGTGGGTCGGCCTGCACGACCCGACGCAGGCGGAGCTCGACGACGTCGCGGCCGAGTTCGGCCTGCACGAGCTCGCCGTCGAGGACGCCCTCAAGGCCCACCAGCGCCCCAAGCTCGAGGAGTTCGACGACTCGCTGTTCCTCGTCCTCAAGACGGTCTTCTACGACGAGCAGACCCAGCAGGTCGAGCTGGGCGACGTGATGCTCTTCGTCGGCGACTCGTTCGTCGTCAGCGTGCGGCACGGCCGGGGGCGCGCCCTGGCCGACGTACGACGAAGGCTCGAGCACCAGCGCGAGATCCTCGACTGCGGGCCGTCCGCGGTCATGTACGCCGTGGTGGACCGGATCGTCGACGACTACACCGACATCGCCCTCGAGGTCGAGGACGACATCGAGGAGGTCGAGGAGCGCGTCTTCTCCCCGGCGCGCACCAACGACGCCGCGCGCATCTACAACCTCAAGCGCGAGGTGGTCGAGTTCCGGCACGCGGTGCTGCCCCTGGTCGAGCCGATGGCCCTGCTGGCGAGCGGCACCGTGCCGCGCATCCACGAGCGGATGCAGCCGTTCTTCCGCGACGTGGCCGACCACGCGATCCGGGTGTCCGAGCGCGTGCAGGGCTTCGACGAGCTGCTCAGCTCGGTGCTCGCCGCGAACCTCGCGCAGGTCAGCGTCCAGCAGAACGAGGACATGCGGCGGATCTCGGCCTGGGTGGCGATCGCCGCGGTGCCGACCATGATCGCCGGCATCTACGGGATGAACTTCACCCACATGCCGGAGCTGGACTGGCGCTTCGGCTACCCCCTGGTCCTGCTGCTGATGGTGGGCATCTGCCTGGGGCTCTACCGGGGCTTCCGGCGCAGCGGCTGGCTCTGACTCCGGCAGCGATCCGCGCCTTTCGTCCCGTTTCGGACAGGGCCACCTGTGGCATTCCCTCTGCACAGGGTGGCCACGGGGTCCACCATGGTGTGGGGTCGGGCGCGCCGCGTGCCCGGAACGTGTCACGAGGGTGGGGACGAGTCATGCCTGCGGTGCCGTCGAGGCGGGCCGCGACCACCGCTGCCCGGGCAGCGGTCGTGGTCGCGGCCCTGCTCGTGACGTGCCTGCCTGCGGTCGCCGCCGACCCGACCGCGTCCCCCACCCCGGCCCGGCCCGCCGGCTCGACCGCGCCCCGCGACAAGTCAGCCGACGACAGCGGCCGACGACAAGGCCGACGACAAGGCTGCCGAGAAGAGGGCCGGCGCCGACAGTGCCGCGCGCACCGCCGCCGAGGAGCGCCGCGAGAAGGCCGACCGGGCCCGCGCCGACGCAGCCGCCGACATCGCCCAGGCGCAGAAGGAGCAGGCCGAGGAGGCCGCGCACGACGCCGCTGCACTGGTCGCCGCCTCGGCGGCGCTGACCAAGGCCCGCGCCGACCTGGTCGTGGCCCGCACCGCGCTCGAGACCGCGCAGGAGGCGCTGGCGATCGCCCGCGAGACCGACCGCTCCGCCCAGGTCGAGCTGGAGGCCTCGGTGCTCGCCGAGCAGCGCGCGACCCGGGACCTCGCCGTGGTCGAGACGAGGATCGGGGTCCACCAGCAGGACCTCGGCCGGCTCGCGCGCTCGGCCTACCAGGGCAACGGGCCCATGGGCGAGTGGGCCATCGTGCTGTCCTCCGCGACGCCCAACCAGCTCGCGGACCGGCTGGCCTTCCTGCAGAGCGTCGGCAGCGCCGGCAACGCGATGATCGCCCGTCTCAAGGAGGACCGCGCCGAGCTGGTGAACGCCCAGGCGACGCTGGCCGCCGCCCGCCGCCGCCAGGAGCTGGCGCGCGCCGCCTCGGCTGCGGCACTGGCCGCCGTCGAGGGACGCACCCTGGTCGCCGAGGCCGCTGCGCAGCAGGTCGAGGCCGTCGTCGACGCCCGCAAGGCGGCCTTCAAGCAGGCCCAGCAGGCGGCGCTCGAGGACAAGCGGCAGTACCAGGTGATGGTCACCCAGTCCGGCGCGCTGGCCTCCCGGATCGTGGAGCTCGCCGGCGACCTGGCCGAGGGGCCGAAGCCGCCGAAGGGAACCGGGCAGATGGTGCGGCCCGGCACCGGGGCGGTGACCTCGCCGTACGGGCCGAGGTTCCACCCGATCCTGCGGTACGTGAAGATCCACACCGGCGTCGACCTGGCCGTCGGCGACGGCATCGCCTACGCCGCGGACGACGGGGTCGTCCTCCTCACGGAGTACAACGTGGCCTACGGCAACATGACCGTCATCGACCACGGCAAGGTCGGCGGCCTGCACATGTCGACGCTGTACGCCCACCAGTCGGCGATCGGGGTCCAGCCGGGCGACCGGGTGGTCAAGGGCCAGGCGATCGGCGTGATCGGCTCCACCGGCTACTCCACCGGCCCCCACCTGCACCTCGAGGTGCGCATCGACGGGGAGCCCCTCGACCCGGCTCCCTTCCTCGAGAAGGCCCCGCTGCCGACCTCGACGGCCGCTGCGCTGCAGGCGGCACGAGCCGCCGCGGGCCGCGCCAGCTGACCTTCGCCGCGGCGGCCCGGGCTGCCGGCCGCGTGACTTCATGGCCCCCCGCTCGTTTGTCACGGTGTCCCCGCGGCAAAGGAGAGCAGCATGCGTCGGCCCGTCACCGCAGTCGCCTCGGCGGCAGCCTCCGTGGTCGTCGCTGCCGGTCTCGTCTCCGCCACCGCGGGTGGCGCCCAGGCCGACCTCCCGGTGCCGACCGTCTCGGCGCCCGTGCCGGTGCCCAGCGTCTCGGTGCCCACGCTCCCCCTCCCGACCGGCACGCCCGTGCCGTCGGTGAGCGTCCCGCCGGTCCCCTTGCCCTCGCCCAGCCTCCCCGGTGGTGGCGGGGGTGGCGGCAACGACGGCGGCTCCGGGGGCGCTGGCGGTGCGGGTGGCGGGGCCGCGCCCGACGGCAGCGCGACGACTGGCGGCGCTCAGGGCGCGACCGGCGCGGCAGTCGGCACGACGAAGGCCGCCCGCGCGAAGGCGGAGCGCCGCAGGGCCGACGCCACCCCCATGATCGTCGGCACCGGCCGCGAGCGCGGGCTCGTCGACGACGAGGCCAGCCCCGAGCTGCGCCGCGCGAGCGAGCGCTTCCTCGCCGCCGACCGTGGCATCGCCGAGATCGCGCGGCAGAAGCGGGTGATGGCCCGCCTGAAGCAGGACGCCGCGGCGACCGCCCAGCTGTACCGGGCCATGGGCTACGACGTGGCCGGTGCCGAGCGGGCAGCCGCCGACTGGCACGCCCGCTACGCCGCCCTCGGCACCGACGCCACCGTCGCGGAGCGCCGCGTGGTCGAGGACAGTGCCACCCGGGCGGACCAGCGGCTCGGCGCGCTCGTCGTCGCCCGGGCCGGGGTGAAGGCCGACTTCGCCCGGATCGCCGCCCGGTACGAGCAGGCCAAGCGCGAGCTGGCCGACGCCAACGCGCGGATCACTGCGCTGGCGGCCCAGCGCGCCAGTGCCCTCACCGCGGTGCAGGCCGCCCAGGGCAGCGACCAGGCGCTGAACCAGATCAGGCTCGCCCAGTCCGGGCAGCTGGGCACCCAGATCGAGGCGCTGTCGCTGCAGATGGCGCAGCGGGGCGACACCGTCCAGGGCACCGGCACCCTCGCCGACCCGCTGGACGGCACGGTGACCTCGCCCTTCGGGATGCGGTTCCACCCGATCCTGCGCTACACGAAGCTGCACACCGGCACCGACTACGCCGGCGGCTCGGTCATCCGCGCCGCCGACGACGGCCGGGTCCTGATGACGGTCTCGAACCCGGCGTACGGCAACTTCACCGTGATCGACCACGGGGTGGTCGACGGCAAGCGGCTCACCACCGCGTACGCGCACCAGGCGAGGTTCCTCGTCCGGCCCGGCGACGCCGTGTCGAAGGGCGACCCGATCGGCATCGTCGGGCAGACCGGGTTCGCCACCGGCCCGCACCTGCACTTCGAGGTGCGCGAGAACGGCGCGGTGATCGACCCGGAGAGCGCGCTCAGGTAGCGGTGACGGTCCCGGCGGCCAGCAGGCCGACCAGCACCAGCCCCAGGGCGACGCGGTACGGCACGAACAGGCTGATCGGGTGGCCGGCCACGAAGCGGAGCAGCCAGGCGATCGAGCCGTAGGCCACCACGAACGACACCGCGGTGCCGACGAGCAGCGGGAGCACGGGCACCGACTCCTGCACCGCGTCCTTGAGCTCGAAGATGCCCGCCCCCACGAGGGCCGGGATCGAGAGGAAGAACGACAACCGGGTCGCGGCCACCCGGTCGAGACCCCGGAGCAGGCCGGCGCTGATGGTGGCCCCGGACCGTGAGACGCCCGGCACCAGGGCGATGCACTGCACGGCCCCGATCACCAGGGCATCGGTGAGGGTGATCGAGCGCTCCGGCCGAACCTGGGTGGCCCGCCGCTCCGCGACGACCATGACGGCGCTCCAGCCGATCAGGGCGACGGCCACGACCCACAGGCTGCGCAGCTGTCCCGAGATCAGGTCGCGCAGCAGGAACCCGACCACGGCGATCGGCACGCTGCCCCAGATGACGAACCACGCGAAGCGGTAGTCGAACGAGCCGCGCACCTCGGGCTTGCGCAGGCCGGAGAACCAGGCGCCGGTGATGCGCACGATGTCGGCGAAGAAGTACACCAGGACCGCGGCGATCGCGCCGGTCTGGATGATCGCCGTGAACGCGGTGATGCCCTTGTCGTCGATGGGCAGGCCGAGGATCTTCTCGGCGATGGTGAGGTGACCCGTGCTCGACACGGGGAGGAACTCGGTGAGGCCCTCGACGACGCCCAGGACGACGGAGTCGAGGATGCTGATGTCGGCCACCGGGTCAGTCCCCGAGGCCGGACTCGTCGAGCGCCTCGGCCAGGGTGCGCAGGGCCGCGACCCGCTCGTCGAGCGTCCCGGCGTACGACGCCACCGACAGGGTGGTGACCCCGGCCTCCGCGTAGGCGGCCAGCCGGTCGCGGATCCGGTCGCGAGGACCGATCAGCGAGGTGCGGTCGATGAACTCGAAGGGCACCGCCTCGGCGGCGTCGCGGTGGTTGCGGGCGAGGTAGAGGTCCTGGACCCTCACCGCCGCCTCCTCGTAGCCCATGCTGACGGCCAGCCGGTTGTAGAAGTTCTGCTCGCGGCTGCCCATGCCGCCGACGTAGAGCGCGGCGTAGTGCCGCAGCGGCGCGGCGCAGGCCTCGAGGTCGTCCCCCACGACGACGGGGACGGTCGGGACGACGTCGAAGCCCGCCAGGTCCCTGCCGGCCACCGCGCGTCCGGCGGACACGTGCCCCAGCATCTCGGCGGAGTGCTCGGGCGCGAAGAAGATGGCCAGCCAGCCGTCCGCGACCTCGCCGGCGAGCTGGAGGTTCTTCGGCCCGATCGCCGCCAGGTAGACGGGGAGGCGCTCGCGCACCGGGTGCACGGTCAGCCGCAGGGCCTTGCCCGGGCCGTCGGGCAGCGGCAGCGTCCAGAAGGTCCCGTGGTGCTCGACCTTCTCGCGGGCCAGGGCCATCCGGACGATCTCGATGTACTCGCGGGTGCGGGCCAGCGGCTTGTCGAAGCGGACGCCGTGCCAGCCCTCCGAGACCTGTGGTCCGGACACGCCCAGGCCGAGGCGGAACCGGCCGCCGGAGAGCGTGTCCAGGGTCGCCGCGGTCATCGCCGTCATGGCCGGGCTGCGGGCCGGGATCTGGAAGACCGCCGAGCCGACGTCGATCCGGTCTGTCTGCGCCGCGACCCAGGCGAGCACGGTGGCGGCGTCGGACCCGTACGCCTCGGCCGCCCACGCGGAGTCGTAGCCGAGGCGATCGGCTTCCTGGGCCAGCGCGAGGTTGTCGCTGTCGTTGCCGGCCCCCCAGTAGCCGAGGTTCACGCCGAGTCGCATGAGGCCCGACCCTATAGATTCGCCCGTCATGGAGCAGCGCAGGCTCGGCCGGTCGGGCCTCACGGTGGGCCGACTGGGTCTCGGCACGATGACCTGGGGGCGGGACACCGACCAGCACGAGGCCAAGGACCAGCTCACGTCGTTCCTCGATGCGGGCGGCACGCTGGTGGACACCGCGGCCGGCTACGGCGACGGCGCCTCCGAGTCGGTCCTGGGCGCCCTGCTCGCCTCGACCGTCGACCGGGAGACCGTCGTCCTCGCGACCAAGGCGGGCATCTCCCGGCGCACCGGTGAACGCGTCGTGGACACCTCGCGGCGGGCGCTGCTCGACGCCCTCGACGGGTCGCTGGCCCGCCTCGGGGTGGACCACGTCGACCTGTGGCAGGTGCACGCCTGGAGCGACGACACCGAGCTGGACGAGACGCTGTCCACGGTCGACCACGCCGTGGCCACCGGCCGGACCCGCTACGCCGGGATCTCCAACTACACCGGGTGGCAGACCGGCCGCGCCGTCACCTGGCAGCAGGCGGCGGCCGGTCGTGCTCCCCTGGTGTCGACGCAGATGGAGTACTCCCTGCTGCAGCGCGGCATCGAGCGCGAGGTCCTGCCGGCCGCCGCGGCGCTGGGGCTCGGCGTCCTGCCGTGGTCACCGCTGGGCGCCGGGGTGCTCACCGGCAAGTACCGCTCGGGGACCCCGGCGGACTCCCGCGCCGCGGCTCCGCACTTCGCCCGGTTCATCGAGCGCTTCCTGGACCCGGGCAGCCGCCGCATCGTCGACGCGGTGTGCACCGCCGCCGACGGCCTGGACGCGACGGCCCTCGAGGTCGCCCTCGCGTGGGTGCGCGACGCGCCGGGCGTCACGGCCCCGATCGTCGGCGCCAGGACGGCGACGCAGCTCAAGGCGTCGCTGGCCGCGGAGGCGCTCACGCTGCCGGCCGAGATCCGCGCGGCGCTCGACGAGGTCTCGGCGCCGCCGTCGGGTTACCCCGACCGCTGACGCGCGGGTCGCCGGCTTTGCCACAATGACGGCGATGGCGGAGTGGGAGTACCAGAACCTCTACCTGCCGCGCGGGACGAGCCGGGGCGCCGCGCGGCGCCTGCTGACGGACCACGCCGAGTACGGCCACTGGGAGCTCGCCCGGCTCCGGCTGTTCGCCGACGGCAGCCGCCGGGTCGTCCTGCGCCGCCGGGTGATCCGGGTCGTGCGGACCGCCTGACCCCGGCCCGAGCCGTCAGCTGGCGGCGACGAACCGGTCGAGCACCCGCACCCCGAACTTCAGCGACTCGAGCGGGACCCGCTCGTCGACGCCGTGGAACATGCCGGAGAAGTCGAGGTCGGCCGGCAGCCGCAGCGGCGCGAACCCGAACCCGCGGATGCCCAGCAGGCTGAACGACTTCTGGTCGGTCCCACCGGAGAGGCAGTACGGCACGGCGCGCGCGCCCGGGTCCTCGGCCCGCAGCGCACCGACCATCGCGTCGACGAGGGCGCCGTCGAACGTGGTCTCGTAGGCGATGTCCTCGATCATCGCGTCACGACGGACGTCCGGCCCGATCAGCTCGTCGATCGTGGCGAGCATCTCCTCCTCGAACCCGGGGAGGAACCGGCAGTCGACGAAGGCCTCGGCCGTCTGCGGGATGACGTTGTGCTTGTAGCCGGCCTTGAGCATCGTCGGGTTGGCGGTGTTGCGCAGGGTCGCCCCGACGATGCGGGACATGGTGCCGAGCTTGGACAGCGCCGGCTCCGGGTCGTTCACGTCGACCTCGAAGCCGAACGCGTCGCCGATCTCCTCCAGGAAGCGCTGCACCGTCGGGGTCATACGCACCGGCCACTCGTACCGGCCGATCCGGGCCACGGCCTCGGCGAGCGCGGTGACGGCGTTGTCGTCGTTGACCATCGACCCGTGTCCCGCGCGGCCCCGGGCGGTCAGGCGGAGCCACTGGATGCCCTTCTGCGCGGTCTCGACGGCGTAGACCCGCTGGTCCCCCACGGTCACCGAGAACCCGCCGACCTCGCTGATGGCCTCGCTGACGCCCTCGAACTCGTCGGCGTGGTGGTCGACCATCCAGTGGGCGCCCTTGCGGCCGCCGGCCTCCTCGTCGGCGAGGAAGCAGAGCACGAGGTCGCGCGGCGGCTTGCGGCCCTCGCGACGCATCTGGCGCACGAGCGCGAGCACCATCGCGTCCATGTCCTTCATGTCCACCGCGCCGCGGCCCCACAGGCACTCGTCGGCGATCTCCCCGGCGAACGGGTGGTGGGTCCAGTCCGATGCCTCGGCGGGCACGACATCGAGGTGGCCGTGCACGAGCAGGCCCGGGCGGCTGGTGTCCTCGCCCTCGAACCGGACGACCAGGCTGGTGCGGCGGTCCTCGCTCTCGTACACCGCCGGCTCCAGCCCCACCTCGGACAGCTGGGCCGCGACGTACTCCGCGGCGGCCCGTTCCCCCGGGCCGCTGCCGTCGCCGTAGTTCGAGGAGTCGATCCGGATCAGGTCGCGGCAGATCTCGACGACCTCGTCCTGCGCACTCGGGACGTCGCTGCGCGGCTCGCTCACTACGGTCTCCTGGGCGCCGGGGTCGGTGCCGCCCATCCTGCCCCACGGGTCGCCCACGGCCGGTCCGGCCCCGGCGTGGCAGGGGGTCGGGGTTTGCTAGTCTGGCTGCCGCGTTCCGGACCGGTCTCCTAGACCGGACCCCACCGGCGCGGCACCTGTCCGGGTGGCGGAATTGGCAGACGCGCTAGCTTGAGGTGCTAGTGCCCTTTACCGGGCATGGGGGTTCAAGTCCCCCCTCGGACACTCATCGCTCGACACGAAGCCGCAGGTCACAGACCTGCGGCTCGTGTGATTCACGTGTCAACCGGCCCCCTGGTCACACATGGGTCACAAGGCCCGAATCGGCTGGGCCGTCTCGGCGCCCTCGGGCGCCCGGTTGCACGCCGAGAACCAGTGCCGCGACCCGGTCGGCCGCGTCTGCCTCGGCAGTTCGCGTCGGAGATCCGTGTTGTCCCAGCACGGGAGGCCCCTTAGCCCATCCGCCTTCTTGTCCGCCGCAGTCGGGTCCACACCGACGCAGCCCACAGCAGCACACCGAGGGCGAGCAGCGGGACCGCCCCGCCGAGCATGCCCTCGGTGAAACCTGGGACCTGCGCTGCCAGATCCTCGTTGTAGTCGCTGGAGCGTCGCGTCGGGAGTGCCAGCAGCGCGACTGAACCCAGCGCGAGAAACAGCCACCACGGCCAGAAGAAGCGAGGCTTCCGGCCGAGCGCCCTGTAGATCATCACAGCCACCCACGGGACTGTGTACCAGCCCGCCATGCAGAAGAGCCCGAGGGCGAAGTTGACCCACCGGGAGCCAGGCACCGCCGCCAGTGCTTCCACCAGCCAGCCACGACCAGTGAGGCGCAGGAGAAACGGGAGAGTGATGGCGGCGATCGCGCTCGACCAGACCCAGCGGGTCGACGGTCGATGAGCGGGCATACTTCCCCTACCGCCGCTGCCGCTGAGCAATCGCCCGGCGCTGCGCCCCGACGCAGGCCTCGGACCGGTGGTTGACGTAGGTCGCGTCGGTTTCGGGTCGGAGACCGTCAGCCACCACAGCGAGCGACCTGGACCTGGCTGCGGGAACCGCGTCGTCCTCGGGCAAATCGACCTCGATCATGCAGGCATCCTCACCCGGGCGGTACGTGTGTTGATCCGCTCGATGATGCCGGATCTCGTTCGGTCGCGGAGCACGCGCTCCTACCGCCAGGAGGTTGCGCGCCTCAGCCGCTCGGCTCATGACGAGCGTCGGCTGCCCTGAGCACCTCTCGCATCTGTTCACGCGTCCCCTCGCCCCAAGGACCAGAGTGAGCAGTCGGGATATCAGTCATGAACCGACGTTCGGCCTCCGGGATCCGTGCGACCACGAGATCTGGGTCAGACCACGCCGTCGCGTAGAGGTTCGGGCCGTCGGCGTACAACAGATCGGTGACGACGAGCCTTCCATCACCGGCTCGCATGACGTTTGCCGGATTGGTGTCCACCGGGCCGCACCAAGGCAGCTCGCGTCGAGCCTGTTCGTGGACTCGCTGGATGGCCATTGCGAGTTCGGCGACCTCAGGAGAGGCCTCGGCAAGCGCACGCTGGAAGGCGACCCCCTCCTCCCTGCTGACCGGCTCAAGCCACTCCAGCATCTGGAGGTCGCCCCCGCCGCTGAGTCGGCGATGCGCGAAGAGCCTTGGCACCTGGCGAGTGTGGGCAGCCTGGGAGTACAACGCCGCGGAGTAGGGGCCCGTTGGGTCGAACGGGCTGACTCGTGCCGCTACGGCGCCATCTGGCGAGCGCAGCGCGAACGCCCAGTCCCCGACGCCGCCAGGAGTCCACCCGTCCCCGATCAGCGCGCGTTCGACGTCGAGGTAGTCCGCCTGCGGGCTCAAGAGACCCAGGACGGCCATCCGCGGGGTCGGGGGCTCCTCGGTCACGACGCCCGACCTTACGAGACGTCGAGGTAGGGAGCCCAGCCGATCGGGCGTGGCGAGGAGTGCCTTCTCGACGCGAGGCGTGGCTCATAGGCGAAGCAATTCCTCGTGTGACCACACGTGCCGCGTCGCAGCGTCGGCCTCATCGTGCGACTACCGGATCTGCCGACGCACCATCCGCGCATGATGCCTGTTCCGTGCGGCCGTGTCAGCCGCCGGCGGATGCGCGGGAACGGCAGCTGTGCGCGGTCGTCACGCGCCTCCGCACTCGTCGGCCGACATCACCGGAGACCCTGCCCGCCGCCACTCCTGCACGAGCCGTTCACCCTCGACCGGGTCGTAGTACGACGCGGGCGCGACCGGGGTCAGAACCACGAGCAGTCTCTGTGCCGTCTTCCATGTCGGTGCGCCGACTTCCCGTCGAGGGCTGTCGGCTGTGAAGGTCACTTCAGACTGGCCACGTGCTGGTAGCACGTGCTCGTCAACGGCGACACGAACCTCTAGGTGCTTGCCGACCTCCGCGCTCGACAGGACTGTCGCCCAGGCAACAAGGTCTGCACAAGCGACGACACCTGCGGCCGAGGCAAGACCTGCTCCATCGGACTTGCCGGTGCCGGCGCACGCAGCAAGCATCAGCAGGGCTGTCCCGGCCAGAAGGGGCGCACGTCTCATGTCAATCGGATGCGGCACTCGCACGCTTGGTTCCATCCATGATCGACCACCATTGTCGTGTGAAGGCAGGAAGATAGGGCGACGGCGCGGCCGGTGCAGGCGTTGTCGACCTTCTGGTGAGCTGCGGCACCAGGAGTCAGCGGCCGGCCACGTCCCGCAGCGCCGAGCCGTCGCCCATGCGTCCCTCGGGGACCACGCTGAGGGATCCGTCGGTCTCCAGCACGACGGCCCCTGCCGACGCGACGCTGCCCAGGCCGGCGCCGCGGACCGCCTGCAGCACCTCTTCGGGTGAGACGCGCTGCGCGCGCATCGCGGCAGGGATCGGTGCACCGTCACGGACGAGCAGCGTCGGCCGCGCCGTCAGGGCGCCCCGGCTGCGCGGCCACCGGGTCGAGGTCCAGGCGACCGCGAACTGGAGCGCGGCGAGCACGGCGAAGGCCACAGCACCCTCGGACCACGAGACGCTGGAGTTCAGGAGGACGGCCGCCAGCGTCGAGCCGAACGCCACGGTGACCACCAGGTCGAAGGCGTTGAGCTTGGCGAGCGTCCGCTTGCCCGACAGCCGCAGGACGGCGACGAGCGCCAGGTAGGCCGCGCTGCCGACGAGTGCGGTGCGCCAGAGATCGGACCAGGAGTCGAACCACATCCGGCCCCCCTACCCCCCGAAGGGGGCGGCGACCGGCCTGGCCGGCTCTCATCCGCGGGGACAGGGCCCCTGACCGGACCATGACGTCGGCGCGCCCGGACCATCTGGTCGGTCGCCATCGCCGCGTACGTCGTGGCCGTCCTGCAGCCCACCTCGCTCGGCGTCACCCTGCTCGACACCGCCCTGTCCAGCGGCGGTGGGTCCTGGCAGCACGTGCCGGGCGAGCAGCAACAGCGACTGAACCGGGGGCGTCCGGCGCCCTCGAGCACCCCGCCTCCACGACCGCCCCGTCTACCATGGGGCCGAGAGGAGGCGGCGATGGCCGATCCCGTGGGCGACATCATCGGGGACTATCGGGCGTTCGCCGCACAGCAGCACGAGCGCCTGCTGGCCCGGGGCATCGATATCCGCCCCTACGCGCTCAGCCACCTCGCCGTCCGCGTGCCGGAGTGGGACCAGTACGTGCATGTACGCAACCTGCTCGAACGCCATGCTGTCGCCAATCGCGAGACGGTCTGGAACGGCCGCCCGATCTCCTTGATCGTTCCCATCGAGCCGCTCGGAGTCCTCGACGGCAAGGTCGTCCCGCTCATCGAGCTCATCCCGCCCGTGCACCAGCGCACCTACCAGATGGGGTTGGAGCACCTCGGTGTCGTGGTCGGCGACACCTTCGACACATTCGTCGGAGACCACAAGCCCGTGCTGACCGGACAGCAGTTCCAGGGCCCGAACAGCACACCCGACCCCGTCTACATCCTGTTCGAGGACTTCACCCACGTGAAGTTCTATCGACTCTCACTCAGGGCATCCGTCGAGCTCGATGCCGGCCCGTTCGACGACGGGTTCCATCACGTCGACGACTGGGTGCCTCAACGACTCGTGACCGCGACCGGCCCGAACCCCCTGCCCCGCTGAGCGACGCGACCGGCCCGGCCACGCGCGCAGCGCCGATCCGTCACACGTCTGCCCGTGCGGGACCATGGCCGGACCATGACGCCGTCCCGCCGCGCCTGGACCATCTGGTCGGTCGCCATCTCCGCGTACGTCGTGGCCGTCCTGCAGCGCACCTCGCTCGGCGTCGCCGGGCTGGACACCGCCCGGCGGTTCGACGTCTCGGCCAGCGCGCTGGCCAGCTTCGCGGTCCTGCAGCTGCTGGTCTACGCCGGGCTGCAGGTGCCGGTCGGCCTGCTGCTCGACCGGTTCGGGCCTCGCCGGCTGATCGCCGTCGGCGCGTTCCTCATGGCCGGCGGCCAGCTGCTGCTGGCGCTCAGCGACACCGTCCCGCTCGCGGTGGGCGGCCGGGTGCTGGTCGGGGCCGGTGACGCGATGACCTTCATCAGCGTGCTGCGCCTGGTCAACGCCTGGCTGCCGGCCCGGCGGGTGCCGCTGATGACGCAGGCCACCGGCCTGGTCGGCCAGCTGGGTCAGGTCCTGAGCGCCGTTCCCTTCGTCGCCCTGCTGCACGGACCCGGCTGGACCCCCGCCTTCCTCTCGGTCGCCGGCCTCGGGGTGCTCGTCGGCGTGCTCGTCGTCCTGGTCGTCCGCGACTCCCCCACCGGCGGCCACCGCTCGGTCGACGCCCTCACCGTCCGGCAGGCCGCCGCCGACCTGCGCACCGTCTGGACCCACCCCGGGACCAGGCTGGGCCTCTGGACCCACTTCACGTCACAGTTCTCCGGGACCGCGTTCGCACTCCTGTGGGGGTTCCCCTTCCTCGTCTCCGGCGAGTCGCTGCCCCGGCAGACCGCCTCGGCGCTGTTCACGCTGCTCGTCCTCGCCGGCCTGGTCGCCGCGCCCTTCGTCGGGGTGATGGTGCAGCGGCACCCGCTGCGCCGTTCCTGGCTGGTGCTGGGCATCATCGGCCTCAACATCGCCACCTGGACCGTCGTCCTCGCCTGGCCTGGGCCCGCCCCCCTCTGGCTGGTCGTCCTGCTCGTGCTCACCCTCGCCCTCGGCGGCCCCGGCTCGATGATCGCGTTCGACTTCGCCCGCACCTTCAACCCGCCCAACCGGCTCGGGACCGCCAGCGGGATCGTCAACGTAGGCGGGTTCGTCGCGGCGCTGGTCACCATGCTGCTGGTAGGCGTCGTGCTCGACGCGCTGCACTCGGGTGCGCGCGGCGCCTACACCCTGGACGAGTTCCGCGCGGCGCTGTCGGTGCAGTACCTGGTGTGGGCCGTCGGGCTGGCCGGCATCGTGCGCAGCCGGCGGCAGGTGCGCGCCCGGATGGCCTCGGAGGGCATCGTGGTGCCGCCCTTGCGGGACGCCGTGGCGCGACGGCGCCGCCGGGCTCGCTGAGCCGGGCCTGCTCCCGACCGGCGCTACGCGGGGCGCCGGATCCCGTCGTCCGCCGCGGCGTAGCGGTGGGCGAACCGGGCAACCGCAGCAGGCGGGTCGGACAGGTAGACCACGACCCGGCAGCCGGGGTCCCCGACCGCGATGCGCTCCTCCAGGACGACCGCTGCTCCCCCGTCCTGGTTGCGGGCGGCGATCCCGCCGAAGACCGAGCTGGTCATCCGGCACAGCGCAGGCGCCATCTTCACCGCGTCCCCGAAGGGGCAGCGGGTGTTGCCCAGGACGATGCGGTCCTCGGTGATCTCGATGACCCAGAAGCCACCGTCGATGGCGTGCTTGAGCCGGACGAAGCACTCGGCAAGCTGCTCGGGCGAGAGCCGGTCCACGACCGACTTGGCTGCTCGGTACTCCTCCTCCATCCGGCCGCCTACCGCGATGCCCACCCGGGCGACGACGTCCTCGCCGACCTCGGGGCCGGCGGTGTTCTCGACGGCCTGCGACATCTGGACGACCAGGGCGCGCAGGAACACCTCGCGGTCGAAGCCGCCTGACGGGCTGGCCTCGTCGAGGTGCGGCAGGGCACCGGTCACGGTGGGCGCGGGGTCGATGCTTCGTGACACGTCGCGGCGCACCGGGAGCTCGGCGGTGATCTCGGTCCCGCCGCCGCCGCGGGCCGCTACCGCCAGCGCGGGAGCGAGGTGGCTGACGAGGAACAGGCCGCGGCCGCCGTCACCGTCGAGGGCCGGGACGGGCGCCGCCCCGGGATCCCCCGCGGGCAGCCGGAAGCCGGGTCCGAGGTCACGGACGACGAGCTGGGGGCGGTCCTGCAGCCAGGAGAGCTGCACCCAAGCCGGCCCGGCCGTGTGCTCGACGGCGTTGGCCAGCAGCTCGGTGACGATCAGCTCGGCGTCGGAGACGTCGGAACCGGGCACCGCATGGCGCAGCAGGTGGTCGCGGATCTCATGCCGGAGCAGGGTGACCGAGGCGGGGTTGCCACCCGCGAGGAACCAGTCCATGTCTCCCGATCTCGAGACCGACGCCCGTGCAGTGTGCCTGTCGTCGAGGTTATCCCCCGGTGATCCGGTCCTCACGCACGGTCGGCGGGAAACGCCGACCTGCGCCGAGGTGGTCACGGGTCGACCAGCGCGGTCTCCACGGCACTGCGCAGGGCCAGCCACACCTCGGCGACATCCGCCGTGCTCGAGAGGCTGCGCCCGGACAGCTCCTCCACCCGGGCCATCCGGTACACGAGGGTCTGCTTGTGCACGTGCAGCCGGGCAGCTGCGCGCTGCCACGAGCGGTTCTCCTCCAGGAAGGCCTGCAGCGACCGGGTCAGCTGGGTCCCGTGGTCCGCGTCGTAGTCCAGGATCGTCCCGAGGACCCGGCGGGCCGCCTCCACCGCCTCCTCCCGGCCACCCGGCAGGAACATCGAGCCGGGCAGGTCGTCCGCGTGCCGTACGAGCGGCAGCCCGCGTTCCCGTGCCCGGCCCAGCGCCCAGCCCGCCTCGCGCTGAGCAGCCTTGACCAGGAGCGGGTCGTCCACGGCGTCACTGACACCGGCGGCCCAGCCCGGGGGCAGCCCGCCGACCAGTGACCCCAGGGCCAGCGGGTCCGCCGGCAGCAGCACGTAGGTGGTGCCCCGTCGGTAGAGCATGATGTGCTCCACGCCGGCATCCCCGAGGACGTGGTGCAGGTGGTGGACCTCTTCGTGCGCGTCGACCTCCCCGCTGGCGCAGGCCACGACGACGAGGCTGCGCCCCGCGAGTCCCCGGTCGGCGAGCTGCGAACGGGCCTGCATCCCGTCCAGCTGGTCGTCGACGAGCTGCGCCAGCAAGGTGGCCCCGAGCCGGCGGGCGCGTTCGCGCTCGGCGAATGCCCAGGTCTGCTGCAGCGCGGTCACCGCCGCCGCGTGGCGCAGCACGGTGGGATCCGGCAGGAGGCGGTCCTCGGCGATGGCCACCAGGAGCGCGGGCCGCGGCCCGGGCACGAGGACTCCGACGCTCCCCTCGGCGTGACCTGCAAGGACGACGGGCTGCTCGTCGCGGGCATGGCTGCCCCAGCGCTGGACGTCGGCCAGCAGCCCACTGGGCACCTCGGCGCCGGGCACGAGAGGCCGGCCCGTGACGGCATCTGCTGCCACCAGCCGGCAGCCCATCACCTCCTCGAGCGAGACCAGCAGCGCCGCCAGCCGGATCTCGTGCACGTCGGACTGCCGCAGGAGGTCGTAGACCCGCACCGTCTGGTCGATCCGGGCCTGCTCCTCGTGCTGGCTGGCGGTGGCGACCGATCGCGCCAGCGCGATGAACGGCACGTCCCTGCGGGTGAGCAGCAGGGGCAGCCCGAGACGGTCGCAGGCAGCGAGCATCGCCGTGGTCAGGGGCGGCGCGTGCATGTCCTGCCCGACCGCGACGGCCGCGACCCCCGCAGCCGCGAGGGACTCGACGTACCGGACCTGGGCCTCCTGTGCGCGAGGCACGCCGAGGCCGGTCGTCATGAGCAGGTCACCGTCGCCGATCCACGACCAGGGGTCGGGCAGCTCGCACACGTGGGCCCATCCGATGCTGCGGCCGAGCCCCCGGTGCCCGGACACGATGCCCGTCGCCAGGTCGGGCATCGCCACGAGCTGGGCGACGGTCAGGGACACGATTCGTCCTTTCGTACGGAACGCACCTGTCGGTTAGGACTCGAGGACGATTGTGGCCGACGACCGTGCCGAGGACACTCACTTCACGCCGAGGAACGAGGAGAGCTCGCATGGACGTCAAGGAGATGAGCCGGCTCAGCCGTCACCTCTATCTCGGGGGACGGATGGTCGAGAGCAGCAGCGAGGACGTCCTGGCGGTCATCGACCCGGCCACCGAGACCCGCCTCGGGGAGATCGCGGACTGCACCGACGCCGAGGTGGACGCCGCCATCGCCTCGGCGAACGACGCGTGGCGCGGCTGGTGGGCGGTCTCGGCCCTCGAGCGTGCGGAGAAGCTGCACGGCGTGGCGAGGACCCTGCGCGGGATGCGGGCCGAGCTGGCCGAGCTGCTGACCCGGGAGATGGGCAAGCCCTACAAGGAGAGCGCCGACGAGGTCGACTGGGCGATCACGGCCCTGGACTACTACGCCGAGATCGGCCGTCACGACCAGGGGCACGTGCTGGGGCCGGCAGTCGCCGGCCAGATGCACTACACGGTCAAGGAACCGATGGGCGTCGTCGCCGTCGTACTCCCGTTCAACTACCCCTACGTGCTGCTCTGCTGGGAGGCCGCGGCCGCGCTCGCAGCCGGCAACGCGGTGGTGGTCAAGCCGTCCGAGTACACCAGCCTGAGCACCCTGCGTTTCGTCGAGGCGTTCGAGGAGCTCGGCCCCGGCGTGGTGCAGTGCGTCACCGGCGGCGGACGCGTGGGCCGCCGGCTCACCGAGAGCCGCGGGACCCACATGGTGGCGTTCACCGGCAGCATCCCCACCGGCCGGGCAGTCGCCAAGGCCTGCGCCGAGACGTTCAAGCCCAGCCTGATCGAGACGTCGGGCAACGACGCGTTCCTGGTGATGCCCTCGGCGCCGCTGGACGTCGCGGTACGCGGCGCCGCGTTCGCCGCGTTCCTGAACTGCGGCCAGGTCTGCACCTCGGCCGAGCGGTTCTACGTGCACACCGACGTCTACGACGAGTTCGCCGACCGGCTCGTCCAGCAGGCCCGGTCCCTGCGGATCGGCAACGGCCTGGACAAGGTCGATGTCGGTCCGATGGTCAGCGCCCGCGAGCACGAACGGTTCACGAAGATCGTCGACCGCGCCGTCGAGCAGGGCGCGCGCGTGCTCTGCGGCGGCCGCCGGCCCTCGGGTCTGGACGTCGGCCACTTCTACGAGCCCACCGTGCTCGCCGACGTGACCCCGGACATGGACATCGTCAACGGCGAGAGCTTCGGCCCTGTGGCACCTCTCGTGCGGGTCTCCGGCTTCGAGGAGGCCCTCGAGCTGGCGAACCGGTCCGACTACGGCCTCGGGGCCAACGTCTACACGAAGGACCTCGAGGAGGTGGCCCGGGCCACCGCGGAGCTCGAGACGGGGATGGTCTGGGTCAACGCCCCGCTGCTGGACAACGACGCCGGTCCGTTCGGCGGCCGAAAGCTCTCCGGCACGGGACGCCAGCTCGGCGCGGAGGGTCTTGACCAGTTCCGGCACACCAAGCTCGTGATGGTCGACCCGATGGCCGCCGCCCAGGACTTCTGGTGGTTCCCCTACGACGACGCCGAGGCGTTCGGCGAGCTGAGCTGAAAGGACGGACGACGTGGACCACACCCTGCCTCCGGAGCTGGAAGAGCGCATCCGTTTCTACGAGCAGCCGGGTCACGACCCGGGGCGTCTGAGCGCGGCCGACTGGCGGGTCCTGCTGCTCGCCGGCATCGCCCTGCCCGTGGTGTGCCTGGTCCTGGGCTGGTTCGTGGGGTGGCCCTCGTGAGCACCACCGAGAGCCGGAGGCCGGCAGCCGAGCGCGAGGTGCAGACCGCCTGGCCGCTCCTTCCCGACGAACGGCGGTGGCAGCAGCGACAGCTCTTCGTGGTGCTGCTCGTGGCCGCCTCGGCCACCTGGTGCTACATCATCGGCGAGTTCGTCGGCTACTACCTGCCGCTCGGCCCGGGCTTCTTCGCGATGACGGCCGGGGCGATGATCGGCATGTTGCTCGTCACCCTGGCTGTCGTGCCCTCGTCGACCCGGTACGGCATCGACTCGATCCAGGCGGCCGTGCCGCAGTTCGGACGCAACGGCTGGACCGTGACAGTGGTGCTCCAGTTCGCCTCGATCATCGGCTGGAACTCCCTGCTGCTCATCTTCTTCGGCAAGTCGATGGCCGAGTTCCTCAACGCCGTAGGCGTCGGTGGCGCGGGCCTAGAGAACTGGATCGTCCCGATCGGCACCCTCGGCGCGTGCGCGCTCGTGTTCACGATCCTGATGCGTGGGGCCACCGGCCTGGAGCGCGTCTCCAAGGTCCTGTTCTTCTTCGTCGTCGGTGTCGGTGCCTGGCTCATCGTGATGCTTCTCGTCCGGGAGGGTGGGGCGCTCGCCGACGCCGTGCCGGCATATGCGTCGGACAAGCAGCTCGACTACACGTACGGGATCGAGATCGGTCTCGTGAGCCTGCTGTCGTGGTGGCCCTACATCGGCTCGATGACGCGCGAGGCGCCGAGCCCCCGGGTCGCGGTCATGCCGTCGATGCTCGGCATGGGGCTGCCGGTGCCGATCCTCAGCGTGGTCGGGCTCGCGGGCATCCTCGTCCTCGAGACGTCGGACCCGGCCACCTGGCTGACCGACGTGGGCGGCAACTTCTTCGGCGCCCTGGCGCTGCTGTTCGTGATCTGCGCCAACCTCGGCACCGCCACGGCGGGCATCTACGCCTCGACCGTCGGGCTCAAGGCCGTGCCGGCCCTGCGGGGGACGCCGTGGAACACGGCCCTGCTGCTGTCCATCGTCCCGGTCGTCGTGGTGGGTGTGTTCCTCCCGGACTGGTTCTTCACCAACTTCGACACCTTCCTCGCCTACATCGGCGTCTTCTTCGCGCCGATCGTCGGGATCCAGATCGTCGACTTCTTCGTGCTGCGCAGGCAGCAGATCAGCATCCGGGGCATCTACGACCCCAGCCCGTCGGGGCCCTACGCCTACTGGTTCGGGATCAACCCGGCTGCGCTCCTGGCCATGGCCGCCGGCGTCGGCACCTACCTGTACCTGCTCAACCCGCAGACGTACTCGATCCGGGAGCCCTTCACCCTCTTCGGTGCGTCGATCCCTGCGGCGCTCGTGGCCGCTGCGGTCTACGTCGTGCTCACCCTCCTCGTCGTCCGGCCCAGCGGTCGCGGCGGGTACGCGCCCGCGGCGACTGCCGGGACACCGGTGGCCCGGCAGCGGTGATGTCCGGGCCCCTTCCCGACCGGGCCCGGGTCGTCGTCGTCGGTGGCGGTGTCGTCGGCTGCAGCGTCGCCTACCATCTCGCCCGGCGCGGCTGGACCGACGTGGTCCTGCTCGAGCAGCACCGGCTGACCTCCGGGACGACCTGGCACGCCGCCGGGCTGGTGACCCAGGCCCGTCCCACCTGGGGCACCCGCGAGATGGTCAAGCGCAGCCTCGAGCTGTTCCGCGGGCTGGCGGAGGACACCGGGTTGTCCACCGGCTACCAGGAGACCGGCACGCTGCACCTGGCGACGACCGAGGACCGCTGGGAGGAGCTGCGCCGGCAGGCGTCGGCCTCCCTCGCCAACGACATCCGGGTCGACCTGCTCGGCGTCGAGGAGACCCTCGCGCTCTTCCCCCTGCTCGCACCGGACGGCGTCGTGGGCAGCCTCCACTACCCGGACGAGGGCCGGGCCACCGCGACCGACACCACGATGTCGCTGGCCCGCGGCGCCCGGCAGCGCGGTGTCGCGATCCACGAGGACGTCGCCGTCACCGACATCCTCCGGCGCGACGGTCGCGCGGTGGGCGTGCGGACTGCAGACGGGGACGTGGAGGCCGAGTACGTCGTCAACTGCACCGGCATGTGGGGGCGCGAGGTCGGGGCACTTGCCGGCGTAGCCCACCCGGTCCAGGCCCTCGCTCACTACTACGTGGTCACCGACAAGATCGCAGGCATCCCGGACCGGATGCCGACACTGAAGACGGCCGACGACTGGGCGTACGTCAAGGACGACTCGGGTGCGCTCATGGTCGGCTTCTTCGAGCCGGGCAGCTACCCCTGGGCCTCCCGCGGCATCCCGGCGGGCGCCGCCTTCACCCGGCTCCCCGACGACTGGGACCACATCGGGCCCTTCTACGAGGCGATGACCCGTCGCATCCCCCTCCTGGCGGACGCCGGGATCCGGCTGTTCTTCGGCGGCCCGGAGAGCTTCACGCCGGACGGCCTCTACCACCTCGGCCCGGTGGACACGCTGGCCAACTACTTCGTCGCCGCCGGGTTCAACTCGGTGGGGCTTCTCAGCGGCCCCGGCGCGGGAGCGGTCCTGGCCGACTGGGTGGTCGACGGCCGCCCCCCGCTCGACCTGCCGGAGGCCGACCCGCGCCGGGTCATGCCGCACGAGACCAACCGGCGGTTCCTCGAGCAGCGGGTCACCGAGACGCTCGACCTGGCCTACGCGCTGCACTGGCCCTTCCTCCAGCGCCGCAGCGCCCGCCCACTGCGTCGCAGCCCTCTGCACGGCTGCACGGAGGCGGCCGGCGCAGTCTTCGGCGAGCTCCTCGGCTGGGAGCGACCCAACTGGTACGCCCGCGAGGGGGACGACCGGGGCGACCACTACTCGTGGGGGCGACCCCCGTGGTTCGGCCGCTCGGCCGAGGAGCACCGGGCGGTCCGGGAGGGCGTCGGCGTCTTCGACATCTCGTCCTACGGCAAGCTCCTCGTGCAGGGCCGCGATGCCGGGGCGTTCCTCCAGCGCGTGTGCGCCAACGACATCGACGTGGCGGCCGGGCGGATCGTGTACACCCAGTGCCTCAACGGCTTCGGTGGCATCGAGGCCGACGTCACCGTGACCCGGCTCACCGAGACCGAGTTCCTCGTGCTGTCCGGGCCGGCCACCGCCTACCGCGACCTCGGCTGGCTGCGCCGGCACATCGCTACGGACGAGTTCGTCACCGTCACCGACGTCTCCGGAACCATGGCGATGGTGGCGGTGATGGGTCCCGACTCCCGGCAGCTGCTGCGGTCGCTCACCGACGCCGATCTCTCGCACGACGCATTCCCCTTCGGCGCCTCCCGGGAGATCGACCTGGGGCTCGGCTTCGTCCGCGCGACCCGGATCACCTACGTGGGAGAGCTCGGCTGGGAGCTGCTCGTCCCCAGCGACATCGCCGTGCACGTCTGGGACACACTGGTCGCCGCCGGCGACCCGCTCGGCCTCCGGCCGGCCGGCTACCACGCCCTGGGATCCCTCCGAATCGAGAAGGCCTACCGCAGCTGGGGGCACGACGTCTCAGCCGGCGACACGCCACTCGAGGCGGGTCTCGGCTTCGCCGTGGCGTGGGACAAGCCGGGGGGATTCCTCGGTCGCGAGGACCTGCTGCGCCAGCGTGACCACGGCGTGGGTCGGCGGCTGCTCCAGATCGCTCTCGAGGACGCCGAGCCGATGCTCCACCACGACGAGCCGGTGCTCCGCGACGGCGTCGTGGTCGGCCGGGTCGCGTCGGCAGGCTACGGCCACACGCTGGGGCGGGCCGTCGGCCTCGGCTACGTGCAGGCCCCCGAGCCCGGCCTTCCGCGCTCCTGGTTCGAGACGGGGCGCTACGAGGTGGAGCTCGCCGCCGGTCACCGGCTTCCCGCGCGTGTCTCGCTGCGGCCCATGTACGACCCGAAGTCCGAGCGGCCCAAGAGCTGACGGCACCGGGGCGGTCGGATGGTCGCGGTGCCGCGCGGCTGGCAGGCTCTCGCATCATGGGCCGCCTCGACGACGTCGACCTCACCCTCTCGCTGGGCAAGAAGGACGAGGCACGCCAGCTCGCGGCCCAGCAGGAGCGGCTGCTGCGCCTGCGGCTGCGGCTCGGCGGGCAGATCGGCGGAGACCTCGGTCCCCCGCTCTGCGTGGTCTTCGAGGGCTGGGACGCCTCGGGCAAGGGCGGAGCGATCAAGCGTCTGGTCGACCACCTGGACCCGCGGCACGTGCGGGTGTCCCAGTTCGCCGCGCCGACGTACGACGAGAAGCGGCACCATTTCCTGTGGCGGTTCTGGCCGGTGCTGCCGGGCTGGGGCGGGATGGCCGTCCTCGACCGGTCCTGGTACGGCCGGGTGCTCGTGGAGCGGGTCGAAGGCTTCGCCTCCGCGGAGCAGTGGGGCAGGGCCTACGACGAGATCGTCGACTTCGAGCGGACACTGGTGGCCGAGGGCATGGTGCTCGTCAAGCTCTTCATGCACCTGTCCTCCGAGGAGCAGGAGCGGCGCTTCGAGCGACGACGGCACGACCCGCTCAAGTCCTGGAAGCTCACCGACGAGGACTGGCGCAACCGGGAGAAGCACCCGGACTACGTCGCGGCGGTCGAGGAGATGCTCGAGCGCACCGACCACCCGGCTGCGCCGTGGCACGTCGTCCCGGCGGAGGACAAGCGCTATGCGCGGGTCCATGTCGTCGACCAGGTCTGCGGGGCGGTCGAGTCCGCGCTCGACGCCGCCCCCTGACCGCAGCCGGACCGGCCGGGCGCCCAGAGCCCGGCCTGGTGCGCCTGCACCAGTCCGGTGGCCGACGGGTCGATTGTCCCCAAACCGCTCAACCATCCGGGTGATCTTTCCGATGAGGATTCGGACGGATGGAGCCCATTCAGTGACCCAGGTCGTGCAGCCTGCGCCGCGTCTCGTGACCCATGAGGCCGTGGCGTGGACCTTCTGCGCCCTCGGAGCGGCCATGGTCGTCACCCTGGTGGCCCTGCGCGACACGGGCCTGGCGGCCGCCCCGGTCGCCGTGATGGGCGTCGCAGCCGCCGTCGCAGCCGCGGCCGGACGGCTCCGCAACAGGCCGCAGGTCGGGTACCCGTGGGTGCTGTTCTCCCTGGCCTGCGTGGCCTTCATCGCCGGCGCCGTCCTCCGCCAGGTCCTGCACAGCACACCCATGGCACCGCTCGCCGACGTGGCCACCATGTCCGGCTACGCCGCCACGGTCGGCGCCTTCGTCGGCCTGCTGCGCGCCCGCCAGTCGAGCGACAGCGTCTCCCACGAGACCATCGACGGCGCGATCGTCCTCGTCTCGGTGAGCGCCGCGGCGCTGGTCTTCTTCACCCTGCCCACCGCCGAGGAGGTGGGCCTGTCGGTGTTCGCCGTGGTCCAGGGCGCGTATCCCGTCATCGACGCGGTGATGATCTTCATCGCCATCCTGCTGTCCTGGACCTCCGCGCGCCGGGTCGCCTCCTTCTGGCTGCTTGCCCTGTCGGTCGGCTTCATCCTCGTCGGCGACATCGGCTACGCCTGGATCGGCACCCAGGGCCGCACGGTGGGCTCGCCGCTGCTGGACCTGCCGTTCGTGGTCGCCTTCACGATGTTCGGCGCCGCAGCCCTGCACCCCTCGATGCGGGCACTGTCGGCCGTCCAGCAGCGCCCGGTGGCTGCCTGGTCCCGCGGTCGGATCAGCGTCCTGCTGCCCGTCCTGCTGATCGCACCAGCCCTCGCAGTCATGCACCCGGACGACGTGCACAGCTGGATCGCCGCGGGCGCGTCCACCGCGGTGACCCTGCTGCTCCTGCTGCGCGCGGTGACCGCCGTCCAGGCCCACGCCGGCGCGCAGGAGGGACTGCGCTACCAGGCCACCCATGACCAGCTCACCCGCCTGGTCAACCGGCCCCGCCTGATCGAGGTCGTCGACGAGCTGCTCGCTCGCGCCGCCCGCGACGGCGACCGGGTGGACGTGCTGTTCCTCGACCTCGACTCGTTCAAGCTCGTCAACGACACCTGGGGTCACCAGGTGGGCGACCGGGTGCTGCGCCTTGCCGCGCAGCGGCTGCTCACGGTCACCCGTACCGAGGACACGGTGGCGCGCATCGGCGGCGACGAGTTCGTCATCGCCCGGTACGTCGGCGCCGGCTCCGCCGAGACCGGGGCACGGCTGGCCGCCGACGTCGTCGACGCCTTCCGCTCCCCGCTGCCCGGTGAGGACTCCCTGGTCACCACCGTCTCGATCGGGCTGGTCGCCTCGGGGATCGACCAGGGCTCGATGGGCCCGGCCAGCGCCGAGAGCCTGCTCCGCGACGCCGACACGGCGATGTACCGGGCCAAGGAGGGCGGCCGGAACCGCGCGATGGTCTTCGACCCCTCGATGCACGACTCGGTCCGCCAGCGGGTCGAGACCGAGCTCGCGCTGCGCTACGCCCTCGACCGCGGCGAGCTGCTGCTGCACTACCAGCCCATCGTGTCGATCCAGACCGGCGAGGTCGTGGGGGCCGAGGCGCTGCTTCGCTGGGCCCACCCCTCGCTCGGGCTGGTGTCACCTCTCGAGTTCATCCCGATCGCCGAGGAGACCGGTCTCATCGTCGAGATCGGCGAGTGGGTCGTGTCCGAGGCGCTGCGCCAGGCGTCCCGCTGGCGCGAGCTGCGCGCCGGCACCGGCCAGCAGGACCTCTGGGTCTCGGTCAACGTCTCGGCCCGGCAGCTGCGCGACGCGTCGCTGGTCGACCACGTCGAGGCCGAGCTGGCCCGGCACGCGATGCCGGCCGAGCTGTTGGTCCTGGAGATCACCGAGTCGGCGATGATGGCCGACGAGGAGGTAGCCGCCCTCCTGTTGCACCGGCTGCGTGACCTCGGCCTGACCTTGGCGGTCGACGACTTCGGCACCGGCTACTCGTCACTGGGACACCTCCGCCGCTTCCCGGTGTCCAAGGTGAAGATCGACCGTGCGTTCGTCGCCGGCATCGAGAGCGACCCCGACGACGCCGAGATCGTCCGCGCCGTGGTCGCCATGTCCCTGGCCATGCGGCTCGACGTGGTGGCCGAGGGCATCGAGACGGCGGGGCAGCGCGACCTGCTGCGGGAGCTGGGCGTCCAGCTCGGCCAGGGCTGGCACTTCGGTCGCCCGATGCCCGCCGAGGACTGCGAGTTCGTGCGTCAGAGCGCCGGGGTCCGCGCGAAGTCGTAGCCCACGTAGGTCTGGGCGTCGAGGTCGGCCATCGAGATCGACGAGGCCCAGGTCGAGGCGAGCCACCGGATCGCCCGCGGCAGGTGCAGGCGGTCCTTGTTGTAGGTGCAGACGTCGATGACGGCGAGGCCCTCGGCGCGGGCTACCGGCTCGGTCATCGCCCGCACCAGGTCGCCGAACACGCCCGTGCCGTGGCTGTCCGGGTGGACCGCGAGGAAGCCGATGTAGTAGATGAGCCCCGCCTGGTACCGCTCGGGGAAGCGGCGGGCGAAGTACTCCGGCGAGACCAGCGGCATCGACCGCAGGTCACCCGTCATGGTGCTCATCGCCTGCAGCGACCCGTCGCCGCCCTGCAGCAGGAACTTGTCCACCCGGGAGTCGGCCATGACCGCGTCGAACTCGTCGCCGTACATCACGTGGCGCTGCACCGCGAGGTAGCGCAGCTCGTCGAACGACTGCAGGTAGAGCTTCCACGCCTGCTCGCGAAGGTCACCGGCGACCACCTGCTGGATCTGCACGACCGTCATCGCGGTGGTCCTCTCCCGGGCCAGTTGGCTACGGCCAGACGCTAGGGACGCGCGAGCCCCACCGGAGGGGGCTTTGCCGTCCTTTGGCCTAGGTCACCCGGATGGGCTATCAAGTCCGCTCCTGCGTAGTGCGTGTGCGCCACGTAGTCACCCGGTCACGCAGCCTTCCCGTCACGTCGGAGGGTCGACCACCTCGACGCGGACCGCCAGTGCCCGGGCGCCGGCCGCCTCGAGAACGACCAGCCTCGGGTCGGGGACGTCGAGCAGCGGCGGGACGACCAGCCGGCGCAGGTCGCCGAGGCGCGGGTCCTCGAGGACGGTGTCGACCGAGCGCCGGTCGCCGCCGAGCACCAGCGCGTCCAGGCGGGCCGCCTCGGGGACGAGCACCCGGGCGGCGACGTCAGCGGCGGCCCCGAGGGCCACCCGGACCTGTCCCTCGCGCCGGCGGGCGAACCGCTGCTGCGACCAGCCGCCCGCCGCGCTGCGCCCGTGCACCTGTCGCGACCCCACCTTCGAGGCCACCAGCCGCGAACCGGCGAACACTCCCGCCGCGTGGCCGCCGAGGCGCACCAGCAGGACCCCGACCCGGCGCTCGCGGGCAGCGTGCTGCACCAGTGCCGCGACGACACCGGCCGGCTCCGACGTGGCGGGCGGGTCCGGCAGGTAGGTCAGCGGCGGGAACGGCACGGCCAGCCGGGCGCGGGCGCCGTCCGGCGCACTCAGCACCACGACGTCTCCGTCGGCGTCGAGGCCGGCCGTGGGCTGCCCGTGAGCAGCGGCGAAACGCTCCAGCCAGCCCGGCAGCCGGCCGGGCGCGACCTCGGTCCGCCGGGACCGCGACCGCTGCTGACCTGCCATCGCGCCATCCTCTCCCGTAGCGTCGGGCAGCATGGACGAGGGCGGCGCGACCGAGCTGCGGCTGTCGGTGACCGCCGAGGACTTCGACCGGGCGCTCGCGTTCTACCGCGACGAGCTGGGCCTGCCGGAGCAGGCGTCCTACCGCTCCCCCGGCGGCCGGCTGTCGATCCTCTCGGCCGGGCGGGCCACCCTCGAGCTGGCGGACCCGGCGTACGCGGCCTACATCGACGAGGTCGAGGTCGGCCGGCGCGTCGCCGGCCCGGTGCGGGTCGCCTTCGAGGTGGCCGACTCGGCCGCGACGGCGGACCGGCTGGCCCGGGCCGGGGCCGAGGTCATCGCGCCACCGACCCGAACGCCCTGGGACTCGCTGAACGCCCGGCTGCAGGGCCCCGCCGGCCTGCAGCTGACCGTGTGGTCGACCGCGCCCGCCGCGGGTGGCCGCCGCAGCGCCGAGGAGGTCATGGCCGGCCCCGACTGGGTGTCCGGTGGGCCGACCCGGGTGGACGGGCCGGTGCAGCTGGCCGAGCCCGACCCGTCGTGGGCCGCGACCGGGGCCCGGCTGGTCGCCGGGATCCGGTCCGCGCTGGGGCCGGCGGCCCTGGTCGTCGAGCATGTCGGCTCCACCTCGGTGCCCGGCCTGCCGGCCAAGCCCCTGGTCGACCTGCTGCTGGCCGTTCCCGACCCCACCGACGAGACGGCCTACGTCCCGCTGCTCGAGCCGCTCGGCTACCTGCTCCGGCACCGGGAGCCGGACTTCGAGGAGCACCGGCTGCTCAAGGGCGCCGACCCCGAGGTCAACCTGCACGTGTTCGGCATCGGGTCGACCGAGGTCGACCGGATGCTCGCCTTCCGCGACCACCTGCGCCGAGACCCCGACGACCTGGCGCTCTACCGCCGGACCAAGTCGGCCCTGGCCCGGCAGTCCTGGGAGCTCGTGCAGCAGTACGCCGACGCGAAGGGACCGGTGGTCGAGGAGATCCTGGGCCGTGCGGTGCGCCGCGGCGCGGCACCGGTCACCGGCGTGCAGGTCCTGCTCGACGCGACCGACCCGCGGGCGCCCGGGCTGGCGGGGGCGCTGGGCCTCCCCCTGCTCGATGCCGGGGTGCTGCACGCCGCGGGCGTCGACCAGCCCACCGCCCTCGGGCTGCTGGCGGCGCTCGCCGGCTCCTGCCCGGCGGCCGTGGTGCGCGGCGCGGTGCCGGCCGACCGGCTGCCCGGCCGGGTCGTGACCGTCGACGCCACCCTGCCCGCGGAGGTCGACGCGCTGGCCCGCGCCGTCCGGCAGCTGGCGCGCCACCCGGCGCGCTGACCGAGCACTGGTCGCCGGTCAACGTCCAAGGCTTGACTTCCTACCATCAAGTCCCTAGCCTTGTCAGCATGTTCGTCCTCACGGTGGACCAGCGGCACAGCCGGAGCACCCGGGACCGGGTCGAGCCGCTGCTCAGGGACCTGGCCGGCCGGCCCGGCCTGGTGCGCCCCTTCGAGCGCACCGCCGGCGACGAGGTCCAGGCGGTGGTGGCCACGCCAGACGCCGTGGTCGACCTGGTCCTGCTGCTCGTCCGCGAGCGGACGTGGAGCGTCGGCATCGGAGCGGGCGGGGTCGACGAGCCGCTGCCCGCGAGCACCCGCGCAGGTTCCGGGCCGGCGTTCAGCCACGCCCGGACCGCCGTGACCGCGGCCAAGAACCGGCTGACCGGCCTGGCGGTCACCGGCCCGGACGAGGCGGCCGCCCGCCGGGCACAGACGGCGCTCGACCTCGTCGCGGCGCTGCTGCAGCGCCGCACCGAGCGCGGCGCCGAGGCGGTCGCCCTGACCCGGCAGGGGCTGAACCAGCTCGAGGTCGCCGGCCGGCTCGGCGTCAGCAAGCAGGCGGTCTCGCAGCGGCTCCAGGCCGCCGACTGGCACCTCGAGGCTCCGGGCCGCGAGCTCGCCGGGCACCTGCTGTCCCTGGTCGATGGGACAGTGGGCCGATCATGACGGTCCTCGCCCTGCTGCTCGTCCTGCTCGCCGCGGCGACGCCGCTGCTGCACCGTCCGCTGCGCCGTCTGGTGGCCGACCCGGTCGTGCCGGTCGCGGCACTGGCCGCGGTGCTGCTGGGGGCGGGGGCCGGGGTCGCGGCCGCCACCGACGACGTCGACGGCTGGGCCCGCGCAGCGGCCGCCGTGCTCGGTGTCCTCGTGGCCGTGACCGCCGGCAGCCACGTCGTGCGTGCGGTGTTCCGCCTCACCCGCGGCGACTACCTCCCCCGCCGCAGCGCGGCGCCGGTCGTGCCCCACCGGGAGGCGGCCCCCGGTGACGCGGCACCCGGCCACGACCCCGCAGCCGGCGCGCAGGAGGCGCCGCTGGACCTCGAGGCGCCGGGGTCGGTGCTGCGGGGCGGCGCGTGGATCGGCTACCTCGAGCGCGCCGCGGTGGCGGCCACGCTGCTCGCCGCGTTCCCCGAGGGCCTGGCCCTCGTGCTCGCCGTCAAAGGTGTCGGGCGCTACCCGGAGCTGCGCGACGCGGGCGACGCCGCCCGGCGGGCCGGCCGGTCCGCCGACGCGCCCGAGGAGTTCATCATCGGCAGCCTGGCCAGCCTGCTCTGGGCGTCGGCCGCCGCGGGCACGGCGGCCCTGCTGCGCTGAGTCCACCAGGGTCGGGTTCCCGCCGAACGGCGGTAGCTCTACAGTCGCGGCATGCGGATCCTCATGGTCGGCGGCACCCGGTTCATCGGCCGGCACGTGGTCCAGCACGCCCTCGACCGCGGCCACGAGGTGACGCTGTTCCACCGGGGACGGACCGGCACCGACCTGTTCCCCGAGGTGGAGCACCGCACCGGCGACCGCGACAGCGACCTGTCGGCGCTGGCCCGCGGCGAGTGGGACGCCACCGTCGACACCTGCGCCTACGTCCCGCGCCAGGTGCACGGGCTCGCCGACGCGCTCGGCGGCAGGGGCGGCCACCACCTGCTGGTGTCCAGCGTGTCGGCCTACGCCCCCGCGGGGGGCCCCGGGCTCACCGAGGACTCGACGCTCGCCGAGCTCGCCGACCCGGAGGTCGAGGAGGTCACCGACGAGACCTACGGCGGCCTGAAGGTGCTCTGCGAACGGGCCGCGCTCGACCGGCACGGGGCCGGCACACTCGTGGTCCGCCCGACCTACGTGGTGGGTCCCGACGACTACACCTGGCGGTTCCCCTGGTGGGTGGCGCGGATCGCCCGGGGCGGCGCCGTCCCGGCCCCGGGTCCGCCGGACGCGCCCGCCCAGGTCATCGACGTCCGCGACATGGCGGCCTGGATGGTGACGCTGCTCGAGGACGGCGCGGACGGGGCCTTCCACGCCGTGAGCCCCGCGCCGGTGTTCACCTGGCGCGAGCTGCTCGAGGCCGTCGCCGCCGAGGTCGGCCCACCCGGGACCACGCTCACCTGGATCGACCCGGCCGTGGTGCGGTCAGCGGACCTGCCGCCGGGCGCCCTGCCGCTCTGGAGCGGCGACGACACCGACGGCTGGCTGATGGCGGCCGACCCGGCCAAGGCGTACGCCAGCGGGCTCGCCCCGCGGCCACTCTCCGACACGGTGCGCGACACCCTCGCCTGGACCCGGACCGTCGAGCAGCCGCCGGGAACCGGGCTGGACCAAGGGGCCGAGGACGACCTGCTGACGGCCGCCGCTACGCGTCGGTGAACATCACGATGCCCAGGCACATCTCGTCTGCCGTGCCCTCGCCCCAGGTGACGTGACGCGGCGGGAGCCCCTCGAGCTCGGGGATCTGCGACCGTAGCCCCGCGTCGTGGGTACAGGTCACCCGCAGCGTGTCACCGGCGCGGACCAGCACCGGCTCCGGCAGCGGCGTCGCGCCCTGGTTGTCGAAGTCCCACACCGGCCGGTCGAGCAGCGTCCGCTCGTCGGGGCCGCCAGGGTCCAGCGTCACGCTGATCGACCGGCCGAGCAGGTGCATGTGGCCGGCGACCGCGCGGACCCGCATCGTCTCGGGCGCGGCGCGGTCGCAGTGCTGACGGGGGCCGGCCCGGGGCTCGCTGAGGCTGCCACCGCACAGCAGCTGGAGGCCGGCCACCGTGCGCCCCGACGACGGACCGAACCGGGCCGTCAGGTCAGCGACCGCGGCCGACCTCGTGCACAGCGGGCCGGACTCGCCCGCCGCACAGGGCAGCTCGACGGGGGCGACGAGCAGCATGGTGTGCAGCGGCTCGAGGTCGGCGCCCGCCCCGGCCAGACGGAGCCGGACCCGGGTGCGGTCCGGCGCCACCCCCTCGTTCAGGTTGTAGTGGACCTGCAGGACCACGCGGCTGCCCTTCTCCATGAGCATCCCGGTGCCGCCGCGCAGGACGGCCTCGCCGCCGCCCGGCGCCCAGGCGGCCAGCCACGGCGCCGAGTCCAGTGCGCTCACCGGGTTCCCGCTCGTGTTGGGCAGCGCGGACCCGCCGAAGCAGGTCCAGCCCCGGCCGGCGGTGGCCTCGTCGTGGGCCTCCGCGGCGGCGACCTGGTCCGGCGCGACCCGGAACAGGATCGCGTGGTGGACCACGTCGAGGTCACCCGGCAGGACGTTCGTGCCGGTCACGAAGGTGTCCTCGGTGAGGTCCGGGTCGAGCAGGAAGCAGTGGTAGTCGTCCCGGCTGCCCGCCGGCGCGCTCGGCGTGTACGGGCCGCCCGGGACGCCGAGCGTCTCGAACCGCTCTCCCGCGCGCAGCGGGCTCGACGGGGGTGGCGTCACCGGGTGCGGGTGCCTGCGGTGGTCGTGCGGGACGGCGCCGCCCCGCTCCAGGGTCACGCTGCCGGCCGGGACCGCCTCGGTCCCGCTGCCGGACGCGCACCCGGCCAGCAGCAGCCCCGCGGCCAGGCCGGCAGCAACCCCCCTGGTCACCACCCTGACCACCACCGTCGGCTCACGCACCGAGCCTAGGCGCCCGGGCCCGGCACCGGGTGCGCTTCCCCTGCCGCGAAACGGGTAGAGGGCCGCGAACCGTGCCAACCCCTGCCGGGAGGTTCCCATGCCGGTGCCGACCAGTGCCCGCAGCGGCGCCCGCCGCGCGGCCGACAGCGAGGCGATGACCAAGGCCGCCCGCCTGGGCTTCCTCGCGAAGGGCCTCGTCTACGCGCTCATCGGCGTGCTCGCCGTGCAGGTCGCCTTCGGCGACAGCGAGCGCACCGACCAGCAGGGGGCTCTGCAGGCGATCGCCGAGAAGCCCGGCGGCAGCATCGTCCTGTGGTTGATGGTGGTCGGCTTCCTCGCCTACGCCGGCTGGCGACTGAGCGAGGCCGCCTGGGGCCGGCGCGACGAGTCGGACGACACGAAGCGCACCCTCAAGCGGCTCGGCTCCGCCGCCAACGGCCTGGTCTACCTCGCCTTCGGCGCGCTGGCGTTCCGCACCGTCACCGGCGGGTCGTCCAGCAGCAGCAGCGCCGACGTCACGGCCAAGGTCCTCGAGTGGCCCGGCGGCCAGGTGCTGGTCTTCCTCGGTGGCCTGGTGGTCCTCGGGATCGCCGTCGGCCTCACCGTCCGCGGCCTGAAGACCGACTTCGAGAAGCACCTGGACACCGGGAAGATGGGCCGGACCACGTTCACCGCGGTCCGGCGGCTGGGACAGGTCGGGTACCTCGCCCGGGGTGCCGTCTTCGCACTCATCGGCATCCTGGTCTGCAAGGCGGCGCTGGACCACCAGCCGGGCAAGGCGCAGGGCTTCGACGTCGCCCTCAAGAGCCTCGCCGGCGCCCCCGGGGGCCAGGCCCTGCTGGTCGCCGCCGGTCTCGGGCTGGTGTGCTTCGGCGCGTACTGCTGGGCGGAGGCGCGCTACCGGCGGCTCTAGCCCCCGGTGCCGGCCCCGGGCGCCGGGACCAGCGCCCAGAAGGCCACCGCGGCCGCCGCGGCCACGTTGAGCGAGTCGACCCCGCCCGACATCGGGATCCGGACCACGAGGTCGGCCGCGGCGACCGTGGCCGGACCGAGCCCGTCGCCCTCGGTGCCGAGCAGCAGTGCGAGCCGGTCGGGGACGTCGGCCGCGAGGTCGCGCAGGTCGATCGCGTCCGGCGTCAGGGCGAGCGCCGCCACCGTGAACCCGGCGGCACGCAGGTCCTCGACGCCGGCCGGCCACCGCGTCAGCCGGGTCCAGGGCACGGCGAACACCGCGCCCATCGACACCTTCACCGACCGCCGGTACAGCGGGTCGGCGCACCGCGGGGTCACCAGGACCGCGTCGACACCCAGCCCCGCGGCGGCGCGGAAGACCGCACCGACGTTCGTGTGGTTGGTGACGTCCTCCAGCACGACGACCCGCCGCGCCCCGGCGAGCAGGCCCGCGGCGTCGGGCAGCGGCCTGCGCTGCATGGCCGCCAGCGCCCCGCGGTGCACCGCGTAACCGGTGACCCGGTCGAGCAGCTCACGGTCGGCCAGGTGGACGGGGGCGTCCACCTGGTCCACGACGTCGGCCAGCTGCGGCAGCCACTTCTCCTCCAGCAGCATCGAGCGCATCGGGTAGCCGGCGGCGAGCGCCCGACGGATGACCTTCTCGCCCTCGGCGACGAACAGCCCCTCGGCGGGCTCGCGCCGGGTGCGCAACGCCATGTCGGTGAGGCCGACGTAGTCGTGCAGCGCGGGGTCCTCGGCGGAGACCACCCGGCCCACGGTGCCCACCGGCTCAGTCCGCGAGGATCTTGAGGATCGCGGCCACGCCCACGACGACGATGATGGCGCGCAGCACGGTGGGCGGGATCCGGCGCCCCAGGACTGCCCCGAGCTGGCCGCCCACGACCGACCCGGCCGCGATCAGCCCGGCGGCCTCCCAGGCGACGTCGGTCACCGCGATGAAGACCCCCGCGGCGACGAGGTTGACCAGCATCGCGAGGACGTTCTTCGCCGCGTTGATCCGCTGCAGCTCCTCGTCGAGCAGCAGCCCCATGACGGCGATGAGCAGCACGCCCTGGGCTGCGCCGAAGTAGCCGCCGTAGACGCCGGTCAGCAGCACGCCGGCGTAGAGCAGCGGGCCGCCGTGGGCGCGGGAGGTGCGGCCACGCGCGGCCAGCGCCCTCGACACCCGCGGCTGGACCACGACGAGGACGCAGGCCAGCGCGATGAGCACCGGCACCACCGCGGAGAACGCCTCCGCGGGGGCCGTCAGCAGCGCCGCGGCACCGGCCACCGCCCCGAGGACCGACGCCGTTCCCAGGCGCACGAGCCGGCTGCGCTGGCCGGCCAGCTCGGCGCGGTAGCCGATCGCGCCGCTGGCCGAGCCCGGGACCAGCCCGACCGTGTTGCTGACGTTGGCGAGCACCGGCGGGTAGCCGACTGCGAGCAGCACCGGGAAGGTGACCAGCGTCCCCGACCCGACGACCGTGTTGATCGTGCCGGCCGCGAGCCCCGCCAGGGCGACAGCGACGGCCTCCCAGAGCGTCACCGGGCGACCCTACGGGACGCGTGGATCAAGCCGCCGGGCAGGCGAGCCGACACAACGAGGGTGACCCGCCGCCGTACGGCCGTGCTGGTGGCCGGTGTGGTGCTGCTCGCGGGGCTCCCGGCCGGGGCCGCGCGCGCGGAGTCGGCCGCGGACGCACGGGCCCGAGCGATGGCGGCTGCCGGGCGCGTCGAGGCTCTGCGACCCGCGGCCGAGCGGGCGCTGCGCGCGTACGACCGGGCGCTGGCCGGCCTCGCCAGCGGTGTCACCGCAAGCCTCAGCGCCGAGCAGGCGGCCGACGAGGCCGAGCGGCTCGCGGTGAGCGACCAGCGGGCGGTCGACAGCAGGGTCCGCACGCTGTACATGTCCGGTGGCCCACCGGCCCTGGTGGTCAGCGTCCTGAGCGCCGGCACCGCCACCGACGCGCTGCGCCGGGCGTCGTACGTCCGGCGGCTCGTCCGGGCCGGCACCGCGGACGCCGTGGCCAGCGCCGACCACGGCGCCGGTCTCCGGCTGCGCGCCCGGTCGCTGCAGCGGGCCGCCGAACGGAGCACCGTCACGGCCACCGAGGTCGAGGCGCGCTACGCCGACCTGCTCGGCCTGCTGGCCGCCGCCGCCGCGGAGCTCGACCAGCTGGACGCGCGGGCCCGCGGCCTCGAGGCGGCCGAGAAGGCCGCCGCCCACGTCGACGCCCTCAACGCGGCAGTGACGGCCGCGGGGCAGCAGCGGGTGGCGACGGCCCGGGCGAGCGAGGTCGTGCCGCTGGTCTACCGCCGTCTCTACGGCGCCGCGGCCCGCACCTGTCCGGGCATGTCCTGGACGTTGCTTGCGGCCGTCGGACAGGTGGAGACCGGGCACGGCGCCAACACGTCCTCGTCCTACGCCGGCGCCCAGGGGCCGATGCAGTTCATGCCGGCGACCTTCGCGGCGTACGGCGTCGACGGCGACGGCGACGGGGACACCGACATCCGCGACCCCGCCGACGCGGTGTTCTCCGCAGCGAACTACCTGTGCGCGAACGGGGCGGGACGCAGCCCGGAGGCGACCGCGCGAGCGGTCTGGCACTACAACCACGCCGACTGGTACGTCGCCCTGGTCCTGAAGCTGGCCGAGCAGTACGCCCGGCGCTAGAGCGCCTTCGGTGCCTTCGGTGCCGTCGGTGCCGTCGGTGCCGTCGGTGAGTCGTCGGTGCCGCTGCCGAGCATGCCGCCGATCCCCTTGAGCGCCTCGCCGAGCTCGCTCGGGACGATCCACAGCTTGTTGGCGTCGCCCTGCGCGATCTTGGGCAGCACCTGGAGGTACTGGTAGGCGAGCAGCTTCTGGTCCGGGTTGCCGGCGTGGATGGCGTCGAACACCCTCTGGATGGCCTGCGCCTCGCCGTCGGCCCGCAGCACAGCGGCCTGCGCGTCGCCCTCGGCCTTGAGGATGGCGGCCTGCCGCTCGCCCTCCGCGGTGAGGATCTGGGACTGCTTGAAGCCCTCGGCCGTGAGGATCGTCGCGCGCTTCTCGCGGTCGGCGCGCATCTGCTTCTCCATCGAGTCCTGGATGGAGGTCGGCGGGTCGATCGCCTTGATCTCGACGCGGTTGACGCGGATGCCCCACTTGCCGGTGGCCTCGTCGAGCACCCCGCGCAGGGCCCCGTTGATGTGGTCGCGCGAGGTCAGCGTCTCCTCGAGGTTCAGGTTGCCGACCACGTTGCGCAACGTCGTGACGGTGAGCTGCTCGACGCCCTGGATGTAGTCGGCGATCTCGTAGGTCGCCGACTTGGCGTCGGTCACCTGGAAGTAGATGACCGTGTCGATGCCGACGACGAGGTTGTCGGCCGTGATGACCGGCTGCGGCGGGAAGGACACGACCTGCTCGCGGAGGTCGATCATCGGCCGGAGCCGGTCGACGAACGGCACCAGGATCGTCAGCCCCGGGGTGAGGGTGCGCTGGTAGCGCCCGAGGCGCTCCACGACGCCGGCGCGGGCCTGGGGCACGATGCGCACCGTCTTCGCCAGCGTGACGAGCACCAGGACCACGACGACAGCGACGACCGCAAGGACGACGACCGACTCCATCAGATCTCCGATTCGTAGACGATTGCGGTGGCGCCCTCGATCTGGACCACCTCGACGTGCCGGCCGGCCGCGATCGAGAGTCCCGGGTCGAACGAGCGGGCCGACCAGACCTCGCCGTTGAGCTTCACCCGGCCGCCGTCCCCGTCGACCGGCTCGAGGACGACGGCGCGCTCGCCCACCAGCGCCTCGGTCCCGGTGCGGATCGCGAACGGGGTCCGCAGGTGCCGCAGCGCCACCGGTCGCACCACGAAGAGCATGAGGACCGACACGACCAGCGCCACCAGGACCTGGATCGCGAGGTTGTCGGTCACCAGCGCGGTGCCGGCACCGGCGACGGCCCCCGCGGCGAGCATCGCGAAGACGAGGTCCAGCGTGGCCACCTCGACGATGCCGAGCACGACGGCGACGCCGAGCCACGCCGCCCAGTCCCACTCGCCGAAGCCGTCCACGACACCATCCTAGGGAGGGGTCCTCCGTCACCTGCCCAACGCACCGCACCCCGGCCCGGGTTCCGCGGGGTCAGACGGCGCGGGCCGTCCAGCGGTGACCGGCGCGGCCGAGCTCGAGCGCGAGGCCGAAGCACTCCCCCAGGGTCGCGGTCGTCAGCGCCGTCCCGATCGGCCCGGCGCTGACCACCCGTCCGCCCCGCAGCAGCAGCGCATGGGTGAACCCCGGCGGGATCTCCTCGACGTGGTGGGTGACCAGCACCAGCGCGGGCGCGTCCTCGTCGGCAGCGATCAGCCCGAGCCGCCGGACGAGGTCCTCGCGACCGCCGAGGTCGAGCCCGGCCGCCGGCTCGTCCAGCAGCATCAGCTCGGGGTCGGTCATCAGGGCCCGGGCGATCTGCACCCTTTTGCGCTCACCCTCGGACAGCGTCCCGAACCGCCGCTCGGCGAGGTGGGCCACGCCGAGGGCGGCGAGCAGCTCGTCGGCCCGGCCGGAGTCCATGTCCTCGTAGGTCTCGCGCCACCGCCCGACCATCGCGTACGACGCCGTGAGCACGACGTCGCGCACCCTCTCCGACACCGGCAGGCGCTCGGCCAGCGCCGCGCTCGAGAGCCCGATCCGCGGACGCAGCTCGAACACGTCGACCGCACCCAGGGTCTCGCCGAGGATCGTCGCGGTCCCCCGGCTGGGGTGCAGGTGGGCCGACGCCAGCTGGAGCAGCGTGGTCTTGCCCGCGCCGTTCGGGCCGAGGACGACCCAGCGCTCGCCCTCGGCGACGTCCCAGTCCAGCCGGTCGATCAGGGTGGCGCCGTCGCGCAGCACGCTCACCTGGGAGAAGCGCAGCACGTCGGACATGCCGGCCAACCTATCCAGCGCCCGGCGTCCTACCCTCGCTGGCGTGCGAGACCTTCCCGGCGCGGCCCGGCTGGCCGCGTGGGGCACCGCGGCCCTGACCGGCGGGACCGGTCTCGACGAGGCGTCCGACCAGGTAGCTGCCGGCCACGACGCGACCCACCGGGTCCTCGGTCTCCCCGGGGAGCAGGCGGCCGTGACCCTGCCCTACGCCCTCGGCCGCCTGCGGGCGCTGGGCGCCGCCGGCCTGCGCCTCGTGCTGCCCGTGCCCGGTGACGCCACCGGGCTGCCCGGGCCGGCCGCGTTCAACGAGGAGGCGATCCTGCACGGCGAGGCCGTGGTGACGACCGGCCGGGTCCAGCTCGGGCTGCTTCCCGGTGCCCGGGGCTCCTGGTCGGTCCACGAGGTGGGGGACGCCGGGCGCGGCACGCTCCCGCTGGGCGACGCCGCGCGAGACCTGACCCGGTCGATGCGCGAGGCCGCCGAGCTGCTGGAACGGCTCGACCTGACGCGGTGGGAGCCGGCGGCCGCGGAGGTCCTGGCCGGCCGGTCGCGCTCCGTGCGCCCGCAGCTGCCGCCCTCGGCCGGCCCGCAGGCCCAGCAGGTGCTGCTCCAGGCGCTGCGGGTCGCGCAGGTCGTCGACGCCGCGCGCACCGGCGAGGGGGCCGCCCTCACCGCGGCCGAGACGGCAGCCCGCAGCGGCGTGCTGCGCGACCTCGACACCGCCGCCCGGCGCGCAGTCGAGGCCGCGTGCAGCCCGCCTCCGCCCTAGGGGCGCGCCTCGTAGGCGCACCGAGGGCGTACCCGCCGCTCTGCGACAGCGCGTTCGGGACGCACAGGTAGGTGGAGAACCCGTAGTACACCCGGCCGACCGGGTTGAGGTTGTCGGCGACGGCATCGTTCGCGTACGAGGCGGCCCGCAAGCACGCCGCGGAGGCGGGGGTCGGCGAGCGGGGGTCCGCTTCGAGGCCGCCACCGCTCAGAGCGGCGCCGGGCACGACCGGGACCTCGTCTCGACCTTCGACTGCCTGCACGTCATGGGGGACCCGTCGGCGCCGCCGGCAGGTGCGCTCGTCGCCGGCGTCGGACGGGACGTGGCCGATCGTCGAGCCCCGTGAGCGCCCGCCCCTGCGCGCCGGACGCGCTGAGACCCGCATGAGGTCCCGAACCGCCTGCTCGTCGAACGGGTCGGCGGCGCACGCCTCACGCCGTCCCGGACCGCGGTCAGCGGACCGCAGACCCTCACCGGACCGGCGGCTGGCTCAGAGCAGCGTCCGGTACAGGTCGAGGGTCCGGGTGGCGATCGCGGTCCAGGAGAACGCCTCGACGGCCCGGCGGCGGCCGGCGAGCCCCATCTCGCGCGCCCGGGAGGCGTCGGCGAGGACCTCACCGAGGGCAGCGGCGAGGTCGGCCTCGAAGCGGGACGGGTCCAGCGGCGTGCCGCTGCCGTCGGCGACCTGCTCGATCGGCACGAGCAGGCCGGTCTCGCCGTCGGCGACCACCTCAGGGATCCCGCCCGTCGCGGTGGCCACGACCGGCACCTCGCAGGCCATCGCCTCCAGGTTGACGATGCCCATCGGCTCGTAGACCGACGGGCAGGCGAAGACGGTGGCGTGGCTCAGCACCTGGATGACGTCCGGCTTCGGCAGCATGTCCTGGATCCACACCACGCCGTCGCGGCGGTCACGACGGAGCTGGTCCACGAGGACGCCCACCTCGGCCAGGATCTCGTCGGTGTCGGGGGCACCGGCACACAGGACGATCTGCGCCGAGGGGTCGAGGGCGAGCGCCGCCCGCAGCAGGTGCGGCAGCCCCTTCTGGCGGGTGATGCGCCCGACGAAGACCACCGAGGGCCGGTCGGGGTCGATGCCGTGGCGCGTGAGCACGTCGGTCCCGGTGTCCGGCTGGTACTCCTCGGTGTCGATGCCGTTGTGCACGACGTGCACCCGGTCCGGGTCGACGTCGGGGTAGCAGCGCAGCAGGTCGTCGCGCATCCCGGCCGACACGGCGACCACGGCGTCGGCCGCCTCGACCGCGGTGCGCTCGGCCCACGACGACAGGGCGTACCCGCCGCCGAGCTGCTCGGCCTTCCACGGCCGCAGCGGCTCGAGGCTGTGCGCGCTCATCACGTGCGGCACCCCGTGGAGCAGGCTGGCGAGGTGCCCGGCGGTGTTGGCGTACCAGGTGTGCGAGTGGACCAGGTCGCTCCCCTCGCAGCCGGCGACCATCGTCAGGTCGGTGCCGAGGGTGCGCAGCGCGGCGTTCGCCCCGGCCAGGCCCTCCGGCACGCCGTAGGCCGTCACGCCCGGCTCGTCGCGCGGCTCCCCCATGCAGTGCACGCGCACGTCGACCAGCCGACGTAGCTCTCGGGCGAGGTACTCGACGTGGACGCCGGCACCTCCGTAGACCTCGGGCGGGTACTCGCGGGTGAGCAGGTCGACGCGCATGACGTGATCGTGGCACCAGAGGGGTAGCGTTCGCATCATGCCGCAGCGGGTGCTCTCGATCGTCCTGGCCGGTGGCGAGGGCAAACGCCTCATGCCGTTGACCGCGGACCGGGCCAAGCCCGCCGTCCCGTTCGGCGGGATCTACCGGCTCATCGACTTCGTGCTGTCGAACCTCGTCAACGGCGGGTACCGGAAGATCGTCGTCCTGACGCAGTACAAGAGCCACAGCCTCGACCGGCACGTCTCCAGCACCTGGCGGCTGTCGACGATGCTCGGCAACTACGTGGCACCGGTGCCGGCGCAGCAGCGGCTCGGCCCGCACTGGTTCGCCGGGTCCGCCGACGCCATCTACCAGAGCCTGAACCTCATCGGTGACGAGCAGCCGGAGCACGTCATCGTCTTCGGCGCCGACCACATCTACCGCATGGACCCGAGCCAGATGGTCGCGCAGCACATCGAGAGCGGCGCGGGCGTCACGGTCGCGGCGATCCGGCAGCCGATCTCGCTCGCGGACCAGTTCGGTGTCATCGAGACGGCGAACGACCGGCGGGTGATCGCGGCCTTCCGCGAGAAGCCGACCGACGCGGTCGGGCTGGCCGACGACCCGGAGTCGGTCTACGCCTCGATGGGCAACTACGTCTTCCGCACGGACGCCCTCCTCGCCGCGCTGCGCAAGGACGCCCTCGACCCGGGCAGCAAGCACGACATGGGCGGCAACATCATCCCGATGCTCGTCGAGCGCGGCGACGCCCAGGTCTACGACTTCCGTGACAACGACGTCCCCGGCTCGACCGAGCGGGACAAGGACTACTGGCGCGACGTCGGGACGCTGGACGCCTTCTACGAGGCCCACACCGACCTCATCGCGCTGCACCCGGTCTTCAACCTGTACAACAAGGAGTGGCCGATCTACACCACGCACGACCCGCTGCCGCCGGCGAAGTTCGTCCACAACGAGACGGGGCGCGTCGGCCAGGCCATCAACTCGTTCGTGTCCAGCGGCGCCGTGATCTCCGGCGCCCGGGTCGAGGGCTCGATCCTGTCCCCCTGGACGATGGTCCACTCGTGGGCCGAGGTCACCGGCAGCGTGCTGATGGACAACGTCCGCATCGGCCGGCACGCGATCGTGCGCAACGCCATCATCGACAAGAACGTGGTGGTGCCGGAGGGCGCCCGGGTGGGCGTCGACCACGACGAGGACCGGGCCCGCGGCTTCGTCGTCTCGGACGGCGGCATCACGGTGGTCGGCAAGGGCCAGCGCGTCTCGGCCTGATGGACCACGCGGACGACAGGGCGCCCGGCGCCGGGAGCCTGCTGGTCACCGTCAGCGGGCGGGACCGGCCCGGCATCACCTCCAGCCTGTTCGACGCCCTGGCCGGGGTCGACGCGGTCGTCGTCGACGTCGAGCAGGTCGTCATCCGCGGCCGGCTCGTGCTCGGGGTCCTGCTCCGCGCAGCCGTCTCCGCCGAGGGCAAGGTGCAGGCGGCGCTCGAGGCGGCCCTGTCGCCGCTCGGCATGGACGTCGAGGTCACGGCCGGCCCCCTCGACGACGGCCCGCACCGCCGCGGCCGCAGCCACGTCACCGTGCTCGGCCATCCGCTGCGGCCGTCGGCGCTGGGGGGCATCGCCGGGTGCATCGCCGACTACGGCGGCAACATCGACCGGATCGTGCGCATCGCGCACTACCCGGTGACCGCGGTCGAGCTCGAGGTCTCCGGGGTCGACCCGCTCGTCCTGCGTCGCCATCTCGCGCTCACCGCGGCCGCGCTCGGCGTCGACGTCGCCGTGGAGCGCTCCGGCCTGCACCGGCGCGCCAAGCGCCTCGTCGTCCTCGACGTCGACTCGACGCTCGTGCAGGGCGAGGTCATCGAGATGCTCGCGGCCCAGGCCGGCTGCGAGGCGGAGGTCCGCGAGGTCACCGCGGCGGCCATGCGCGGGGAGCTGGACTTCGCCGAGTCGCTGCGTGCCCGGGTCCGGCTGCTGGCCGGTCTCGACGCCTCGGCGCTCGACCGGGTCCGCGCCGACCTGCAGCTCGCGCCGGGCGCCCGCACCTTCGTGCGCACCCTGAAGCGCCTCGACTACCGGCTGGCGATCGTCAGCGGCGGCTTCACCCAGGTGACCGACTCGCTGGTCGCAGACCTCGGCATCGACTACTCCGCGGCCAACACGCTCGGGATAGTCGACGGCCGCCTGACCGGTGAGGTCGTCGGCGAGGTGGTCGACCGGGCCGGCAAGGCGGCCGCCCTGGAGCGGTTCGCGGCGGCCGCCGGCATCCCGGTCAGCCAGACCGTGGCGATCGGAGACGGCGCCAACGACCTGGACATGCTCGCGCGGGCCGGCCTCGGCATCGCCTACAACGCCAAGCCGGTGGTGCGGGTCGCCGCCGACGCCGCCCTCAACGTGCCCTACCTCGACGCGATCCTCTTCCTGCTGGGGATCTCCCGCGAGGAGGTCGAGGACGCCGACGCGGCCGAGGGGATCACGGTCGACGCACCGCCGACCTGATCCCGGCCCGATGCGGGCGTCAGCGGGGCGGCGACCAGATCTCGACGAGCCGGCCGTGCGGGCTGGTGCCGTCCGCCAGGTCGACGACCGCCGCCGAGCCGGGACGCATCCCGTGCAGGTCGTCGGTGAGCGCCACCAGCACCTGCTCCATCGTCGGGTTGTGCCCCACGACGACGACCACGCCGCTGGCGTAGGTGGCGAGACGCTCGAGCACGTCGCGGCCGCTCGCCAGGTAGAGCGCGCGGTCGACGACCACCTCGGCCGGCTCGGGGAGCGCGGCCGCCACCGCCGCCCAGGTCTGCCGGGCCCGGCGGGCCGAGGACACCCAGGCGTGGTCGACGGCCGGCACCCGGCCGGCGACCCAGCGCCCGGTCGCCGCCGCCTCGCGCTCGCCCCGGGAGGTCAGGCGGCGGTCGTGGTCGTCCGACTCGTCGCCGCTCTCGGCCTTGGCGTGGCGGACGAGGACGACTCGTCGCGGCTCGCGGTCCATGCGGGCATCCTGCCGTGAGCCGGACCCGCCCTCTACGCTCGGGGCCGTGCCTCGTCGTGCCGTGAGCCCTGTCCCCGCCGGGACCCTGTGCGTCATCGGCGGCGCGGAGGACCGCAGCGGCCCCCGGGTCGTCCTGCGCGAGTTCCTCCGGCTGGCCGGCGGCGACGGCGCGCGCATCGCCGTGGTCGCGACCGCCTCGTCGTTGGGCCCGGAGATCCTGCAGTCCTACGACGAGGTCTTCCGCGAGCTCGGCGCCGGCGAGGTGCGGCTGCTGCGGCCCGAGTCCCGCAGCGAGGCCGACGACCCGGCGCTGGCGGCCCGGCTCGACGGCGTCGACGGCGTCTTCATGACCGGCGGCAACCAGCTCAAGCTCACCCAGGTGGTCGGCGGCACCGCGTTCGGTGACGCCGTGCGCTCGGTCTACGAGCGCGGCGCCCTGGTCGGCGGCACCTCTGCGGGGGCCAGCGCGGTGAGCGAGCACATGATCGCCTTCGGCGACGAGCAGGACTCGCCGAGGCAGGGCATCACGGCCTCCGCGGCGGGTCTCGGGCTGCTGCCCGACGTGATCGTCGACCAGCACTTCGCCCAGCGCAACCGCTACGGCCGGCTGCTCTCGCTCGTCGCGCGGTCCCCGCGTCTGCTCGGGGTCGGTGTCGACGAGGACACCGCGGCGGTCGTCCGCGGCGGTCACCTCCTCGAGGTCGTCGGCAGCGGGTGCGTGTTCATCGCCGACGGGTCGGGCGCCGTGAGCGACGCCCACCTGGCCGAGCTCGGCGCCCCGCTGCTGGTGTCCGGCGTGGTCCTGCACGCGCTGCCGTCCGGTGCCCGGTTCGACCTGTCGCTGCGCCGTCTGGTCGACTTCCGCGAGGAGCACCTGGCCCACCAGCTGCGCGGCCGACCCCAGGAGGACGACGACCGATGAGCAGCCCCGCGCATGACGCCGCGTCCGGACCTCGCGATCCTGCGCACCCAGGTCTACCGGGGACCCAACCTGTGGTCGTACGAGCCGGCCATCCACCTGGTCGTCGACCTGGGGTCGCTGGAGGAGTACCCGACCCACACCATCCCGGGGTTCGTCGACGGGCTGGTCGACGCCCTGCCCGGGATCGCCCGGCACTCCTGCTCCCGGGGCCACCGCGGCGGCTTCCTCGAGCGCCTGAAGGAGGGCACGTGGCTCGGGCACGTCGCCGAGCACGCCGCCCTCCAGCTGCAGCAGGAGGCCGGCCACGAGATCCGCCGGGGCAAGACCCGCGGCACCGGCGTCGTGGGGCAGTACAACGTCGTCTACGGCTACGTCGACGAGCAGGTCGGGCTGCGGGCGGGCACCCTCGCCGTGCGACTGGTCAACCATCTCGTCCGGGCCGACCCGGACTTCGACTTCGCCGCCGAGCTCGAGACCTTCCTGCTGCAGGCCCAGCGCACGGCGTTCGGCCCCTCCACCCAGGCGATCCTCGACGAGGCCGTCTCGCGCGACATCCCGTGGCTCCGGCTCAACGAGCACTCGCTGGTGCAGCTCGGGCAGGGCGTCCACCAGCAGCGGATCCGGGCGACGATGACGTCCAACACCTCGGCCCTCGCGGTCGACATCGCCGGCGACAAGGAGCTCACGACCCGGCTGCTGGCCGCCGCCGGCCTGCCGGTGCCGCGCTCCGAGGCCGTGCGCACCGCCGACCAGGCGGTGCGGGTCGCCGACCGGATCGGCTACCCCGTCGTGGTCAAGCCGCTCGACGGCAACCACGGCCGTGGCGTGATGCTCGACCTGAAGGACGCCGACGAGCTGCGGGCCGCCTTCCCGACCGCGCAGGAGGAGTCCCGCCGCGGTGTGGTGGTGGTCGAGTCGTTCATCACCGGCAAGGACTACCGGGTGCTCGTCATCGGCGGGAAGCTGGTCGCGCTGGCCGAGCGGGTCCCGGCCCACGTCGTCGGCGACGGCAGCCGCACCGTGCGCGAGCTCGTCGACGACACCAACGCCGACCCGCGCCGCGGCGTCGGCCACGAGAAGGTCCTGACCCGGATCAAGGTCGACGACGCCGCCGTCGCCCTGGTCCGCGAGCAGGGCTACGCCATGGACGACGTCCCGCCCGAGGGGGCGACGGTCAAGCTCACCCTGACCGGCAACATGTCGACCGGTGGCATCTCGATCGACCGGACGCTCGAGGCGCACCCCGACAACGTCGAGATCGCCGAGGAGGCGGCCCGGGTCGTCGGTCTGGACGTCGCAGGCATCGACTTCATCTCCCCCGACATCGCCGAGCCGGTCCGCGAGACCGGCGGGGCGATCTGCGAGGTCAACGCCGCGCCCGGGTTCCGGATGCACACCCACCCCACCGTGGGCGACGCGCAGTTCGTCGCCAAGCCGGTCGTCGACTCGCTGTTCCCGCCCGGCACGCCGAGCCGGATACCGATCGTGGCGGTGACCGGCACGAACGGGAAGACGACGACGTCGCGGATGATCGCCCACGTCTTCAAGGGCATGGGCCGCAAGGTCGGCATGACCTCGACCGACGGCATCGTCATCGACGAGCGGCTGGTCATCAGGTCCGACGCCAGCGGGCCGAAGTCGGCGCGGATGGTGCTGCAGAACCCGCGGGTCGACTTCGCCGTGTTCGAGGTCGCCCGGGGCGGCATCCTGCGCGAGGGCCTCGGCTACCAGCGCAACGACGTCGCCGTCGTGCTCAACGTCGCGCCGGACCACCTCGGGATGCGCGGCATCGACACCCTCGAGCAGCTGGCCGAGGTGAAGCAGGTCGTCGTCGAGGCGGTACCCCGCGACGGCTTCGCGGTGCTGAACGCCGACGACGAGCTGGTCCGTGGCATGCGCCGCCGCTGCTCCGGCGAGGTCGTGTGGTTCTCGATGGCCGACGCCGGCAGCGAGACGATGGAGATGATCGACGCGCACTGCCGCCGTGGCGGCCGCGCCGTCGTCCTGGAGCGGAGCGACCTCGGCGAGATGATCGTGCTGCGGCACGGCCGTCGCACGATGCAGCTGGCCTGGACCCATCTGCTGCCCGCCACGTTCGGCGGCAAGGCGAAGATGAACGTCCAGAACTCCCTCGCCGCCGCGGGCGCGGCCTTCGCCGCGGGCGCCCACCTGCACGACATCCGGCAGGGGCTGCGGACCTTCACCACGTCGTACTACCTGTCCCCCGGCCGGCTGAACCAGATCGACGTGGGCGGCACCACAGTCATCGTCGACTACTGCCACAACGCGCCCGGCATGCGGATGCTGGGCGACTTCGTCGAGCAGCTCGCCGACAGCGCGCAGCAGACGTCCGACCTGGCCAAGCCGCAGCGGATCGGTGTCATCGCGACCGCCGGTGACCGGCGCGACGAGGACATGCGCGAGCTCGGGTCGGTCGCTGCCGGGCACTTCGACGTCCTCGTCGTGCGAGAGGACCTCGCGCTGCGCGGGCGCGACCGTGGCGTCGTCGCCGGTCTCGTCGCCGAGGGTGCCCGCGAGGCGATGGCGTCCGGCGCACGCTGCAAGCAGGTGGAGATCGTCCTGGAGGAGATCCCCGCGGTGCACCACGCGATGGCCCGCGCCAACCCCGCGGACCTGGTCGTCCTGTGCGTCGACAAGCACGCGAGCGTGCTCGCCGAGCTCGAGACGATGTCGCACCAGGCACAGGCCGGCGCCCACGTCGGCGAGGCGGTGGGCGACCCCGACACCGTGGTCGCTCCGTGAGCCCGGCTTGCACCTGAGCATCGACGACGGCTGGGCCCTGGCCAGCCGTCCTCGACTGGTGGCTCGACGGCTCGTACCGGTTTGCTCTCCCAGTCCGCTGAGAGTCGGACGCCGAGTCCGGCCCTCACCACGACGCGGTCCCCTCCGCTGGTCGCACGGTGGTGACGGTTCTGTTCGATCGGGTCCGCTCCGGAACGACCAGCTCGGTGAGCTCTCGCAGGGATGCGCACCCTCCGGCTGACGGCCTTCGCCGCTCGATGAACTGTGTCTGCTGGTGTGACCGGTCGCATACGGCCGCGAAAAGGAGCATCTCCTGTTCCAGTGTCTCGATGAGAGATAGCGTCCGTGCTGTGCCGAGCGATAACCCCCGCGATCGCCTGGATGACCTGTTGGCCGTGACGGAAGTCGGTCTGAGCAGCCTTGGTATCGAGGATCTGCTCGTGGAGCTGTTGAATCGAGTGCGCGAGATCCTCGATAGCGACACGGCCGCTGTGCTCCTCATCGACGAGGGGGGCAATGACTTGGTGGCTAGGGCTGCCTGCGGTATCGAAGAAGAAGTTCATCAAGGTGTCCGTGTGCCGGTCGGGGCCGGTTTCGCCGGAGCCATCGCGGCGAGCAAGCGTCCAGTCGCCTTGGACCGGGTCGATGCAACAACCGTGGCGAATCCGATCCTGTATCAAAAGGGGATCCGGGTCATGTTGGGCGTGCCACTCCTCAGCGCCGACAAGGTGATCGGGGTGCTCCACGTGGGCCGGCTCGAGAACCACCCCTTCATCCACGACGACGAGGAGCTGCTCGGTGTCGTAGCCGAACGGGTCAGCGGCGCCATACAGGCTCACCAGCTCGCCGTCGAACGCGCCGCCGCGATGCTCTTGGAGCGCGGTCTGCTCCCGCCGATCCTGCCAGCCGTCCCCGGCGTCCAGTTCGCAGCCCGGTACGTAGCTCAGGAAGCCCGTTCGGTGGGTGGGGACTGGTACGACGTGTTCACCCTCCCATCAGGAGTGCTGTGGGTAGTGATAGGCGACGTGGCAGGTCACGGCCTGAGCGCAGCGGTCGTGATGGGACGAGTGCGCAGTGCCCTGCGCGCCTATGCGTTGGAGAACCACCCTCCCGATGAGGTGCTCCGGCTGGTGGACCACAAGGTTGCGTACTTCGAAGTCGGCAGCCTGGTCACACTCGCATGCGCGACGTCATCCCCTCCCTACGACTATTTCGAGGTGGTGTCGGCAGGACACCTCCCACCGATCCTGGCTGTGCCCGAGTCGCCTGCGAAACTCGTCGACATGGAGGTACTCCCTCCCCTCGGGATCGGTCCCGGACTCCGGCGACCACCCACGACAGTCACCGTGCCTCCCGGTGCGGTGTTGGTCTTCTACACCGATGGGCTTGTGGAACGCCGCGATGAGGATATTGACAGCAACCTCAGCCGTCTGCGCGCCATCGTTACTGCAGATGACCCCGAGGCTGTCTGCTCCAACGTCATGCGCGCCATGATCGGATCCGACGCGCCGCAGGACGACGTTGCCGTAGTCGCGCTGCGGCGAATCTGATCTGACGCCCACGGCACCCATCGACACTGTCGAGCAACGAAGCGACGGTGCTCGGCAACCTTGCGCTTGGGCTCGTTCATCTTGTCGGCACGAAGCCAGCGGTGATGCCAGCTCTGAGTCTTGCGCGAACGCGTCAGCCTGCCTCCGGTACCGGGTGGTTCCGGCGATGCCCGGTGGTCGGTCTGGTGCGACGTGTCGGATTCGTCTGTCGTCGTTCGTAGGTGGGTGACGCGGGGCATCGGGTCCCCAGAGGCGAAGGAGTGGTCATGGCCGAGTACCTCATCTACCTCAACCAGCAGTGGGTGGGCGACCAGACCGAGGAGTGGTTCCGCGGGCGCGGCCCGCTTGCCGAGGCAGTGGTGGACGAGGTCCGAGGCTGCCGGCGCGTACCTCTTCGCCGGTGGGCTGGAGCAGGACGGCCCGGCCTACAGCGGCGACACCACCAACGGCACCTGGGTGATCACCGACGGACCGTACGTGGAGACCAAGGTGTTCCTGGGCGGGTTCACCGTGGTGGACGCACCTGATGACGAGACCGCCACGATGTGGGCAGAAGGGATCGCGGAGGCCTGCGGCTGGCCCCAGGAGGTTCGCCGCTTCGGGCACCGTCCGGCTGAGTGACTCCACCGTCGAGCCACCTGGGTCTTGCCCAACCGGCCCGGAGTGTCCGTCGTCTCGGCGCAACGTCAAGCATCGATCGGTAGTGGTTCCCTCTTGGCCGCGTCGACGGAAGGGATGACGATGGACTCTCTGGTCGGCCGTGGGGAGTACGCGAGTCTTGCGGACTGCACCTACCTCAACCAAGCCTCCCTCGGGCTGATCCCCCGCGGTTCGCTCGAGGCAAGCCTGCGTTTCCTGACCGACGTTGCGCAGCACGGGAACCTGCATCTGTCAGACCAGGCCGAAGCCGAGATCCTCGACTCGCTCCACACATCGGCAGCGGCTCTCCTCGGCGCCCCCAAGACGGCCGTCGCGGTGGTGGGCGGCGCCAGCGAGGGGCTGGGGCAGCTCGGTGCCATGCTCGGCGACGGTGACGGCGAGGCCGTGCTCGTCCCGAGTGACTTCCCGAGTGTGACCTACCCGTGGCTGGCGGCCCGCGAAAGGTCCGGCATGGGCGTGCGCTGGGTTCCCGACGTCGCCGCGACGGACCTGACCCAGTCACTGGTGGACGCCCTCACCGAGCGGACCACGGTGGTGTGCGTCAGCGCCGTCCAGTTCGCGACGGGCAGCCGGGTCGACGTTCCGGCTCTGGTGGAGCGCGCCCGCAGCGTCGGCGCGCGGGTCGTGCTGGACGTCACCCAGATGGCCGGCGCGGTGCCCGTCAGCATGAGTGAGTGGGGAGCCGATGCGTTGGTGTGCAGCGGGTACAAGTGGCTGTCCGCGCCCGGCGGCGTCGCCTTGCTCGCCCTGACCGAAGACCTGGCCACTGCCCTGCCGCCGATCGTCGGGTGGATGGGCAGCGCCCGACCTTTCGACTTCACGCCCGACGTGCTCACCCTTGCCTCGGACGCCCGCCGGTTCGAGCTGTCCACGATGTCGTACAGTGCCGCGCTCGGGCTGGTCGCCTCCATCGAGCTGCTCTCCGGGCTCGGGCTGGACTCGGTGCGCGCTCACGCTGATCGGCTTGCGGCTCTCCTCGTCGAGCAGACGGCGCCGTCGGGCTGGAGCCCGTACCGGCCCCTGGGCGACAGGTCCGCGTCTACCCACATCATCTCGTTGCGTCACGACACCGCGAACGTGCACCGGGTCCAGACCGTTCTCGCCGACCAGTATCGCGTCGTCACCAGCTCGCGTGGCGGCGGCATCCGCGTCTCCCTGCACGCCTACAACAACAGCGACGACGTGCACGCCCTAGCCGACGCGCTCGACAGGATGCCGCCGGGTACGTGATCACGACTGCTCACGGTGCGCCGCCATGGGCGCTGCGCGGGGCGAGCGCCAGCTCCACGGCGGACTTCCCCTGGGCGGTAGCGAGGCGTACGTTCGGAAGGTGATCCCCTTGATGATGTTGGCGCGGGTGGCGGTCATCCTTCTCCTCGCTGCGTTCGCCATCTCGTTCGTCATCGGCATCGTCAGCTCTGAGACCGGCGCGATCGAGAAGGTGGCTCTGCTGGCCCTGATCGCGGCATGCGTGGTCCTTGCGGCGAGAGTCACCACCGTCGCTGCCCACGCCCACCGGCGACTTCAGCGTCACTGAGGCGATCCCGGCTGGGTGGTCGGATCAGGCAAGGTGGCCGATCCCTGGCCGAGCCTCCGGCAGAACGGCCCGTCAGGTCCTGGTCAGGTCCTCGGCGAACATCACGAGGATGCCGCTCGGTCCGCGGACGTAGGTGAGCTTGTAGACATCCTGGTAGCGCGCGACGCCGCGCAACGGGTGGCAGCCGTGCTTCGCGGCGATCGCCAAGGCCTCGTCGATGTCGTCCACCGAGAAGGCGACGCGGTGCATCCCGATCTCGTGGGGCCTGGTGGGCTCGGTCTCGATCGCCGGCGGGTGGATGTACTCGAAGAGCTCGAGACGACCGTTGCCGTCCGGCGTCTGGAGCATGGCGATCTTGGCGTGGTTGCCGTCGAGCCCGACGGCGGTGTCGGTCCACTCACCGCGGACCGTGTCCCGGCCCAGGAGGGTCAGGCCGAGGTCGGTGAAGAAGGCGATGGTCGCCTCGAGGTCGCGCACGGCGATGCCGACGTTCTCCAGCGTGATGGGCACGGGAGCCACCGTACCGAGGTCGCCGACACGCGCCGATGGGCTTGCTGCACACCCGGGCATGTGGTCCCGTCTGTGGTTCGCCCAGGCGAACCGCCGCGATCGTCACGGTCCGGTGCAACGCCCCTGACGACAGGTACGGACTCCCGGTGACCGCCATCCTGCTGAGCGGCATGTGCGCGCTCATGCTCTCCCTGTTCATCACGCGCTGGGCGATCGCGCGGTTCGCCGCTTGGGGCCTGGGACAGCTGATCCGGGCCGACGGCCCCACGACCCACCACGTGAAGCGGGGCACCCCCACGATGGGTGGCGCCCCCGTCGTTGCCTCGGTGGTGCTCGGCTACGCCGCCGCCAAGCTGCTGACGTGGGACCCGCCGTCGCGGTCCGCCCTCCTCGTGCTGTTGCTCCTGGCAGGCATGTCCGGGGTGGGCTTCCTCGACGACTTCATCAAGGTCAGGAAGCAGCGCAGCCTCGGTCTCCGGAGCAAGGCCAAGCTGTCGGGGCAGACAGTCGTCGGCCTCACGTTCGGGCTCCTGGCGCTCGCCCCGCGCGGCGACGAGACGGCTGTCGTCTCGAACAGGCTCTCCTTCGGGCATGACTTCGGTCCGGTGCTGCCCTGGGTCGTGGTCATGGTGCTCGTCTGGTTCGTCGTGAGCGGGACGAGCAACGCCACGAACCTCATCGACGGGCTCGACGGCCTGCTCGCCGGTAGCGCATGCATGGTCTTCGGCGCGTACGTCATGATCGGCATCTGGCAGAGCAACCACGCGTGCACATCCGCCGACGAGACCATCGGCCTGTGCTACCCGGTGGCCGCCCCTCTCGACCTGGCTGCCGTCGCGGCCGCCCTCACCGGCGCCTGCTTCGGGTTCCTGTGGTGGAACGCGTCCCCAGCCAAGATCATCCTGGGCGACACCGGCTCGCTCTCCCTCGGCGCGGCGATGGCCGGGCTCGCGTTGACGACGCGGACCGAGCTGCTCCTGGTCGTCCTCGGGGGCCTGTACGTGGCAGTGACCGCGTCGGTGATGCTCCAGGTCTCGTGGTTCAAGCTGACGAGGCGCACCACCGGAGCGGGCAGAAGACTCTTCCGGATGACGCCGCTCCAGCATCACTTCGAACTGCTGGGCTGGGAGCAGGTCACCGTGGTGATCCGCTTCTGGATCGTCGCCGGCATCAGCGTCGCAGCCGGGCTGGGGGTCTTCTACGGAGACTGGCTGAGCAGCTAGCCGCCGGCTCCTGCGGCACCGATGAGTTCTCCGACGACGCGACGTCTGACAGACGTCCTGAGCCCACGGCGGAAGGTCGGGCATGCGCAGAGTTGTCGCCTACCAGCTGCTGTCCCTCGACGGGGTGGCCGAGACGCCCGACTCGTTCATCCCCGAGTGGGACGCGGTGGTGGACGCCCACCTGTCCGCCGTGATCGCCGAGCAGGACGCGGTGATCCTCGGCCGCCGCAGCTACGAGGAGTGGGCGCGGTTCTGGCCGACGAGTGAGATCGAGCCGTTCGCGACGTTCATCAACGGGGTGCAGAAGCACGTCGCCACCTCCACGCCGCTGGGATCGGACTGGGCCAATGCCACCCGCATCGACGGCGACCTGAGCGTGTTCGTCTCCAGCCTGAGGAGTCGGCCCGGAGGCGAGATCGGCGTGCATGCGAGCATCTCGGTGGTCCGGTCGCTGCTCGCGGCCGGTCTCGTCGACGTCCTCACGCTCGTGGTCGCCCCCACGGTCGCGGGTGCCGGGCGCCGGCTGCTCGACGGTGTGCCCGAGACTCGCCTCGAGCTGGTCGGCGCCGAGCCCTCGCCCAGCGGGTCCCTGATCGCCACGTATCGCGTCCTCCGGTAGGCGCCGGCCGCGTACGGCCTACCTCGACCCGGTGGCCTCGAGCCTGTCGTGGATGGGCGCGAGGAGAGCGACGAGCTGGTCGAGCTCGCGGGGCTCCAGCCCGTCGTACGGGGACTCTGCGAGAGCATCGGTCAGCGACTCGATGCGCGCCCTGGTCGCGCGCCCGGCGTCGGTGAGGTGTCCGGAGGCGTCGAGTATGCCGCGGTCGCGCAGTCCGTCCATGACCTCGGACAGGCGGGCCTTCGGCAGGTGGTGGATACGGCCGAAGGTCTCAGCCGGGTAGATGCCGCTGCCGAGGGCGTTGAGCACGTGCGCCTCCGTCCCCCCGATCCGCTCGGAGACCAGGGCAGCGATGTGGCCGTCCCCGCGGTGCTCGCGGAGCATGTTGGCCGCGTGCCACAGCCGGGCGAGGGGCTCTGCCGGCACCGGGAGGGCGCGGAGCCCGGCGTACATGACTCGCCCCTCGGTCGGGGCGCTGGTCGACGCCTTGGCGAGGAGCTCGGCGGCGCGCGCGAGCCCGGGAGTCGCGGCGAGGTCGCCGAGGATCCGCCGCAGCGCCGCCACGCAGCCGTGCTCCCGCGCGGCGTGGGCCGCCTCGGGCGTGGTCGTCTCCCAGACCTTGGGGATGTGCCGGGCGGCCTCACCGTCGGCAAAGCTGTAGAAGGCGGCGTGCACGACCAGGGCGGGCACCCGGCCGAGCGGCGCCGAGCGTCCGGCGAAGTAGCCGTCCCAGTACGTGCGGAAGCCGAGCGCCACCATGGCGTCGTGGGGCTCAGGGGAGAAGAAGTTGACCAGTGAGATCGGCTCGGTGAGGTCGTAGAGACGGCGGGCGACAGGCTGCGGCTCCTGCATCTGAGTCCTCTCGCCTCCACCACCATCCGACAAGCTCGCAGCCATCTTCCTCCACTCCCCCGCATGTCTGCTGCTACACGGGTCAACGAAGCGAGGTAGCGGGAACCGTTGCCAGGCATGGGGATCCGGCTCCCGGGTTGTGTCCGGGGTGCCCACTAGCGTTGCGGACATGAGCCAGGCACCGGTCGACCACGAACAGCCGGTCCTGGCCGCTGTCCGGGCCGCCGATACCGCGCTCGACCGTGCCTGCGCCGCCACGCTGTGGCAGCTGTCCGACGACGACGTCGAGGCAGGCCTGGCCGCGGTGCTCGCGGTCGAGGCGCGGGCTGCCGCGCTGCAAGCCGCCTTGCTCGTCGAGTCGGAGGGCCGCCAGCTCAAGGACCGCACCCAGGCGCTGTCGACCGAGGGCTGGCTCACCGACCGGTTCCGGCTGTCCCGCGCCGACGCCGGCGCCCGGCTGCGGCGCTCGACCGCCGGGGCCCGCCACCCGGTGGTGGCAGACGCCCTGGCTGACGCCGACCTGACCGTGGAGCAGGCGTCGGTGGTGGCGGAGGCGCTGGACGGGCTCGCCAGCCGTGCCGAGATCACCGACGCCGACCAGGCCGCGGCCGGACGGTTCCTGATCGAGCAGGCAGGGGCACTTGCACCGCGGGACCTGGCCCGGGTCGGGCAGGCGCTGCTGCACCAGCTCACCCAGGCGCCGGACACCGACGACCCGGCGGAGGCGGAGGCCGTGGCCCGCGAGCACGAGGCAGCCGAGCAGGCCGCCCGGCTCGCGGAGCGCAACGTCCTGCACCTGTCCCGGAGGCCGGGCGGCGGGTCGCGGACCCGGCTGGACCTCGGCCCGGTCGGCACGGCCACCCTGACCGCGTGGCTGGCCGCCCACGCCGATGCCCTGCATCCGGGCAGTGACGGCTTCGAGGACCAGCGCGATCGGCGCGAACGGCGCGGCGACGCCCTCGTCGGCCTGCTCGACGCCGCCCTGTGCCAGGACATGGACGCCACCGACGACGGCCACACGAGCGAGCCGGCGCCCACGGCAGCGGCAACCCGCGGCCACCACCACCATGTGCCGCTCCGGCTCGGCGTGACCGTTGCGTTGACGGACCTGCAGCACCGGCTGACGGGCGCGGGGGTGCTCGACCACGGCGGCACGCTGTCCGCCGCCGAGCTGCGCCGGCTGGCCTGCGACGCAGCCGTCATCCCGATCGTGCTCGGAACCGCCTCGCAGGTCCTCGACCTCGGCAGGTCGCGCCGGGAGTGGAGCCTGCCCCAGCGCCGGGCGATCATCACCCGCGACCGGGGCTGCGTGGCCCCCGGCTGCGACCGGGCCCCGGCGGCCTGCCAGGTCCACCACCAGTGGGAGTGGAGCCTGGGGGGCCCCACCGACGTCGCCAACGGCGCGCTGCTCTGCCGCTACCACCACCAGCAGGTGCATCGGCAGGGCTGGAGCCTGACCATGGCAGCCGACGGCCACCCCCAGCTCACCCCGCCGGCCTCCATCGACCCGGAACGCCGGCCGCGACAGCACCACCGGTTCCGGCTCACCCTGCTCACCGGGCGACAGCGCGGCTGACTCGGCCGCGACCAGGGGACTGAGCCCGACGCAGGGAGCCACTGGCCGAGGCGTGCCCGATAGCGTCGAGTCGTGTCGCGCAACCGTACGCTTGCCTGCGTCTTCGCACACCCGGACGACGACGCGTACGGGGGCGCGGGCAGCGTCGCACTCCACGCACCCGAGGCGGACTTCCGGTTCGTCCTGGTGCATGCCACCTCCGGCGAGCACGGGGACATCCGGGACGGCTTCCCGGCCACGCGCGACACCCTGGGAGCCGTCCGCCGGGCCGAGGACGAGGCCGCCTGGCGTGCCCTCGGCCGCGTACCCGACCGTCACGAGTGGCTGGGGCTGCCCGACGGGGGCGTCGCCGACGTCCCCTTCGACGACGTCGTCTCGGCGGTCGCGCGGATCCTCGACGAGGAGGATCCCGCGGTCGTCGTCACGTTCGGCCCCGACGGCATCTTCGGGCACCCCGACCACATCGCGATCGGCGCGGCCACCGACGAGGCCTTCGCGCGCCTCCGCTCCGAGAACAGGCCCGGCTTCCAGCGCCTCGCGCACGGGGCCGTCCCGCAGTCGGTGTTCGAACGCTGGAACCGCCAGCGTGCCGAGCTGGGGCTCTACACCTTCGACCCGACGCAGACCTACCACATGCGCGGCATCCCGGACGAGCAGATCCGGATCACCGTCGACTGCCGAGAAGCCGCCGGCCGCGTCGTGGCCGGCCTCCGCGAGCACAAGAGCCAGCTGCACGTCATGTCCGACGACCCGACGAACACCGCACAGTGGGAGCGGCGGGTCGGGCGGGAGTGGTACGCGATCGCCTGGCCGGAGCCCGGACGTGACACCCCGATGCTGACCGACCTCTTCGAGGGCTTGGCCTGACGACACTCAGGCCGGCGCGGCCGCCAGGACCTTGGCGCGGATCGTCTCCGGCGAGTCGACCGTCGCCCCCTGCGCGGTCAGCCAGTCGCCGATCTCGACCCGCTCGGCATGGCACATCACACCGAGGACGTCGCCGGCCTCGGTCTGCGCCACCAGCGCCTGCAGGCCGGCCAGCTCGGTGGGGTGCACCGGCACGTCCGTGACCCCCACGGCCGCCGCCCCCTCGCGCAGCAGGGCGGCGAGGTCGTCGGCGTCCCGGCCGCGCAGGTAGTGCTCCTTGTGCGCGATCACCACCTGGTCGGCGCCGCGGGCGGCGATCTCGCCGACGCCGCGGATGATCTCGTCGGTCCTGTCCCCCGGCGTGCCGACCACGAGCCGCACCGAACGGCCAGCCGGGCGCAGTCCGGCGAGCACCTCGAGCAGAGCGGCGACACCGGCCTCGTTGTGGGCCAGGTCGACGACGACCGTGACGCCGTCCAGCGTCCAGACGTTCATCCGGCCCGGGTTGTCCTCGGGCCCGGGCCGGAAGGACCGCAGCCCGTCGACGACCGCCGTGCGTGACAGCCCGACCCCCAGCCCGGCACCGACGGCGGCCAGCGCGTTCTCGACGTTGACGTGCGAGAGCCCGGCCAGCGTCATCGGCACGTCGGCGACGGGGACCAGCGGCTCCGGTTCCCGCCGCGCGTCGATGACGGTGATGTCGCCGTCGAGGAGCGTGACGGCCCGGCCACCTTCGTCCAGCACCGCGCGCAGCGCGGGCGAGTCGGGGTCGCGGGAGAACACGCAGACGTTCGAGCGCGCGCCCAGGCGCATCGCGAAGGTCCGCGGGTCGTCGCCGTTGAGGACGACCCAGCCGCCCGGCCGGGTGACCCGGGTGACGACGGCCTTGACCTCGGCGAGCTGGTCGACGGTGTCGACGCCCTGGAGGCCGAGGTGGTCGGCGCTGACGTTGGTCACCACCGAGACGTCGTTGTGCGCGGTGCCGAGCCCGCGCAGCAGGATCCCGCCGCGGGCGGTCTCGGTGACCGCGAGCTGGACGCGCGGGTCGTCGAGCACCCGTCCCGCTCCGGACGGCCCGGAGTAGTCGCCCGCCTCGACGAGCTCGCCGTCGACGTAGACGCCGTCGGTGGACGACCACCCCACCACCAGGCCGGCGCTGCGGCCCATCCGCGCCACCAGGCGCGACGTCGTGGTCTTGCCGTTGGTGCCGGTGACCGCGACCACCGGCACGTGCGGGCGCCGGGTCGTAGGCCCCTCGCCGAGGTCGGACCCGCGCACGTGGCTCGTGGCCGCCTCGAGCACAGCCGCGACGTCGGTCCCCGGCAGCGAGTCGAGCACGCCCGCGACCGCGTGCCCGAGCGCCTGGGCCCGGTCCCGGTGCCGCCAGGGGAAGGCGACCACCACCTGGTGCAGGTCGGCCATCGGCCGGGTGCGGACCGCGAGGCGGGTGGTGCCCGAGCCGCGAGCCACCTGGCGCACGACGGTCGAGACGACGCGCAGGGCGAACCGCTGCCGCAGCGCGGTGCCGCGACGCCCCGGCCGCGAGGCGGGGATGCCCAGCGCGGTGCCCAGTGAGCGGGCCTCGTCGTCGGTCAGGTCGAGCAGCCCGCCGATGTCGAGGGTGAGCTTGACCGCGGGACGCGGGAAGTAGAGGTTCGCACCGTCGAGGACCCGCAGCTCGACGAGGGCCGGCCGGTCGGCGTGCACGCGGTCACCCACCGCGGGCGGGCTAGGCGCCCATGGCGTGCACGCCGCCGTCGACGTGCACGATCTCCCCCGTGGTGCGCGGGAACCACTCCGACAGCAGCGCCACGCAGGCCCGCGCCGCCGGATCGAAGTCGGCGATGTCCCAGGCGAGCGGGGCCCGGGTCGACCAGACGTCCTCGAACTCCTCGAAGCCCGGGATCGACTTCGCGGCCGTGGTCTTGAGCGGTCCCGCGGCTACCAGGTTCACGCGGATGCCGCTCGGCCCGAGGTCGCGGGCCAGGTAGCGCGCGGTCGACTCGAACGCCGCCTTCGCGACACCCATCCAGTCGTACTTCGGCCAGGCCACCGTCGCGTCGAAGGTCAGCCCGACGACCGAGCCACCCGCGGGCATCAGCGGCTGCGCGGCCACGGCCAGCGCCTTGAGCGAGTACGCCGAGATCTGTACGGCGGTCGCGACGTCCTCCCACTCGGTCTTGAGGAAGTTGCCGCCCAGGGCGGCCTCCGGCGCGAAGCCGATCGAGTGCAGGACCCCGTCGAGCCCGTCGACGTGCTCGCGCACCCGGTCCGGGAGGGCGGTGAAGTCGTCCCTGTTCGACGCGTCCAGCTCGATCACCGGCGGAGTCGTCGGCAGGCGCTTGGCGATGGTCTGGGTGATGCGCATGGTGCGCCCGAAGGACGTGAGGACGACCTCGGCGCCCTCCTGCTGCGCGATCCGCGCCACGTGGAACGCGATGGAGGAGTCCATCAGGACCCCGGTCACCAGGATGCGCTTGCCGTCGAGGATCCCCATCAATGCCCCATTCCTAGTCCGCCGTCGACGGGAATCACGGCCCCGGTCACGTACGCAGCCTCGTCGCTGGCGAGGAACCGGACGACCCCGGCGACCTCGTCGGTCGAGGCGAACCGGCCGAGCGGGATCTGCCCGCGGTAGGTCTGCTGCAGGTCGTCGGGCAGCGCCGAGGTCATGTCGGTCTGGACGAAGCCCGGCGCCACCACGTTGAAGGTGATCCCGCGGGAGCCGAGCTCGCGCGCCAGCGACCGGGCCAGCCCGACCAGCCCGGCCTTCGACGCGGCGTAGTTGGTCTGGCCGGCGGAGCCCAGCAGGCCCACCACCGAGGAGATGAACACGACCCGGCCGCGGCGCAGCCGCAGCATCCCCTTCGACGCGCGCTTCGCGACCCGCCACGACCCCGCCAGGTTGGTGTCGACCACCGCCGAGAAGTCGTCCTCGGACATCCGCATGATCAGCTGGTCGCGGGTGACGCCTGCGTTGGCGACCAGCACCTCCACCGGGCCCTGCGACGCCTCGACCTCGGTGAAGGCGGCGTCGACGGACGCCGCGTCGGTGACGTCGCAGCGGACGCCGGAGAGCCCCTCGGGCGGCTCGCCGGAGCGGTAGGTCACGGTGACCCGGTCGCCGGCCGCGGCGAAGGCACGGGCGATCGCCAGGCCGATGCCGCGGTTGCCCCCGGTCACCAGGACCGACCGGCCCGCGGGGGCCTCCGGGGTCTGCTCACTCACGGTCGCGACGCTATCGGTCCCCTGCCTCGTTCCCCAACCAGGGCGGGCGCTGGGTCCCGGTCACCGGCCCGGGCCGCGTTAGGGTCTGGTCCGATGCGCGCGATCCAGGTCAGGGAGTTCGGGGGCCCAGAGGTCCTCGAGGTCGTCGACCTCCCCGAGCCGGCGGCACCCGCAGGGCGGCTGCTGCTCGACGTGCACGCGGCCGGGGTCAACTACGCCGACACCCACCAGGCCGCCGACGACTACCTGGCGCCCCAGCACGTCCCCTTCGTGCCGGGCGCCGAGGTGGTCGGCCACGACGCCGACGGCCGCCGCGTGGTCGCACTGCTCACGAACGGCGGGTACGCGGAGAAGGCCGTCGCCCACCCCGCCACGACCTTCGCCCTGCCCGACGACGTCGACGACACGACCGCGCTCGCGCTGGTCCTGCAGGGCACCACCGCGTGGCACCTGCTGCGCACCAGCGCCCGGATGGCCCCGGGCGAGACCGTGGTCGTGCACGCGGCGGCCGGCGGCGTCGGCTCGCTGGCCGTCCAGCTGGCCCGCGAGCTCGGCGCGGCCCGGGTGATCGCCACCGCGTCGACGCAGGAGAAGCGCGACCTGGCGTCGGACCTCGGTGCTGACGTCGCCCTCGACCCGGGCCCTGCCGAGGGGGACCCGACCGACCTGCGCGACGCGCTCCTGGAGGCGAACGGCGGCACGCCGGTCGACATCGTCCTGGAGATGTCCGGCGGGCGGGTGTTCGACGCCTCGCTGGCGGCCCTCGCGCCGTTCGGCCGGCTCGTCACGTTCGGCACGGCGTCCCGCACGCCCCCGCAGCCGGTGCCGGCCGGCCTGCTCATGTCGACGTCGCGCGCCGTGGTCGGCTTCTGGCTGGTGCACGCGCTCCGGCTCCCCGGCGGGCTGCGGCCCGCCATGGCGGAGCTGCTGGAGCTGCACGCGTCCGGCCGGCTGCGTGCCCTGGCCGGCGGTCGGTACCCCCTCGAAGGGGCCCGCCGCGCGCACGAGGACCTCCGGTCCCGCCGGACGCACGGCAAGCTCGTTCTCGACCCCACGCTCGCAGCCTGACCGCCACACGACACCGCCCGTACCGAGGAGACGCACGTGCCTGAGATCGACGGGGCCTTCACCGGCCTGCCGCTGCGGGCGCTGGCCGACGCCGCGCTGAGCCGGGCCCGCGCACTGGGCGCCGAGCACGCCGACATCCGGGTCGAGCGGATCAAGGACTCGCGGCTGAGCCTGCACGACGCGCGGCTGGACGGCACCGCCGACGGCGAGGACGTCGGCTTCGCGGTCCGGGTCGTCCATGACGGGTCGTGGGGGTTCGCCTCGCACGTCGACCTGACCCCCGAGTCCGCGGAGCGGGTCGCCGAGCAGGCGGTCGAGGTGGCCAAGGTCAGCCGTCCCCTGTCGACGCAGCGGGTCGAGCTCGCGCCGGAGCCGTCGTACGGCGAGGTGACCTACGTCAGCGACTACGACGTCGACCCCTTCACCGTGCCGGACTCCGACAAGATCACCCTGCTGTCGGACTGGTCGGCCGGCCTGCTCGCCCACGACCTCGTCGCGCACGCCGACGCCCACGTGCACTCGGTGCTGGAGAACAAGTTCTACGCCGACCTCGCCGGCACCATGACCACCCAGCAGCGGGTGCGCACCCAGGCCCAGCTGGAGGCGATCGGGATCGACAAGGAGAGCGGGCGCTTCGACACGATGCGGACCCTCGCCCCGCCGGTCGGTCGGGGCTGGGAGTTCCTCACCGGGACGGGCTGGGACTGGCCGGCCGAGCTCGACGAGATGCCCGAGCACCTCGTCGAGAAGCTGCGGGCGCCCTCGGTCGAGGGCGGGGAGTACGACCTGGTGATCGACCCGACGAACCTGTTCCTCACCATCCACGAGTCGATCGGGCACGCGACCGAGCTGGACCGGGCGCTCGGCTACGAGGCCAACTACGCGGGCACGTCGTTCGCGACCTTCGACCTGCTCGACACCCTGAAGTACGGCTCGCCCGTCATGAACGTCACCGGCGACCGCACCGCGCGCAACGGCCTGGCCACCATCGGCTGGGACGACGAGGGCGTCGAGGGCCAGCAGTGGGACATCGTCCGCGACGGGGTCCTGGTCGGCTATCAGCTCGACCGCGCGATGGCGCGCCTCAAGGGCCTGGGCCGGAGCAACGGCTGTGCCTTCGGCGACTCCCCCGGCCACGTGCCGATGCAGCGGATGGCCAACGTGTCCCTGCAGCCGGCCGAGGGCGGGCCGTCGACCGAGGAGCTGATCTCGCGCGTCGACCGCGGCATCTACGTGGTCGGCGACAAGAGCTGGTCGATCGACATGCAGCGCTACAACTTCCAGTTCACCGGTCAGCGGTTCTTCAAGATCGAGAACGGCCGGCTCGCCGGGCAGCTGCGCGACGTCGCGTACCAGGCGACGACCACCGACTTCTGGGGGTCGCTGGAGGCCGTGGGCGGGCCCGAGACCTACTACCTCGGTGGCGCCTTCAACTGCGGCAAGGGCCAGCCCGGCCAGGTCGCCGCGGTCAGCCACGGCGCGCCCGCGACGCTGTTCCGCGGCGTGCGGATCCTCAACACCCAGGCGGAGGCCGGCAGATGACCACCACGACCACCACCGACGTGACCGCGCAGGAGGTCGTCGAGCGGGCGCTGCAGATGTCGGGAACCGACGGCTGCGTCGTGCTGGCCGAGGAGTCCAGCGAGACCAACCTGCGCTGGGCCTCGAACACCCTCACCACCAACGGGGTGATGCGCGGCCGCCAGCTCACCGTGATCGCGACCCACGGTGCCCGCGAGGGCACGGCCACCGGCGTCGTCTCGCGCAGCAACGTCGGCCTCGACCAGGTGGAGGCGGTGGTGCGGGCCGCCGAGAACGCCGCCCGCACCGGCCGCCCCGCGGAGGACGCCCGGCCGCTGGTCACCCCGGAGCAGGTGCCCGGGTCCGGCGACGGGTTCGCGGACGCGCCCGAGGAGACCTCGATCGGGGTCTTCGGCGAGCTGGCGACCACGCTGGGCGAGGTGTTCCTGGAGGCCCGGGCCGCGGGGCGGGAGCTGTTCGGGTTCGCCGAGCACCAGGTCGCCACCACCTACCTCGGCAGCTCGACCGGCCTCCGGCTGCGGCATGCCCAGCCGACCGGCCGGATCGAGGTCACCGGCAAGACGGCGGACTGGTCCCGCTCGTCGTGGGTCGGCCAGAGCACCCGCGACTTCCGCGACGTCGACATGGCCGCCGTCGACGGCGAGCTGGCCCGGCGCCTGTCCTGGGCCCGGCGCCGCGTCGACCTCGACGCCGGACGGTACGAGACGCTGCTCCCGCCGAGCGCGGTCGCCGACCTGATGGCCTACCTCTACTGGACCGCGGTCGCCCGCGACGCCGACGACGGCCGGACCGTCTTCAGCCGGCAGGGCGGCGGCACGCGCGTCGGCGAGCGGCTGGCGGACAAGCCGCTGAGGGTGTGGAGCGACCCGGCCGCCGAGGGGATCCAGTGCGACCCGTGGGTGCTGGCGGCCGAGTCGGGGTCGTCCCAGTCGGTGTTCGACAACGGCCTCCCCCTCGGCGAGACCGACTGGGTCGCGGACGGCGAGCTGCGGGCACTGATCCAGACCCGGCACTCGGCCGAGCTCACCGGGCTCCCGGTGACCCCCGGCGTCGACAACCTGCTGATGTCCTCGGCCGACGCGACCCGCGACCTGGACGCGATGGTCGCCGACACCGGCCGCGGCCTGCTGCTCACCTGCCTCTGGTACATCCGCGAGGTGGAGCCGCAGACCCTGCTGCTCACCGGTCTGACGCGCGACGGCGTCTTCCTGGTCGAGGGCGGCGAGGTGGTCGCGGAGGTCAACAACTTCCGCTTCAACGAGAGCCCGGTGGACCTGCTCGGGCGGCTCACCGAGGTCGGGCTCACCGAGCAGACCCTGGCGCGGGAGTTCGGCGACTACTTCACCCGCTCGGCCATGCCGACCTGGCGGGTCGGCGACTTCAACATGTCCTCGGTGAGCAAGGCCAGCTGAGCCACCAGGCCCGCGGCAGTCAGGCGTCCTCGAGGCGGAAGCCGACCTTCATGCCGACCTGGACGTGCTGGGGGGCGCCGTCGACGACCTGGCCGCGGATCTGCGTGACCTCGAACCAGTCGAGGTGCCGCAGGGTCTGTGCGGCCCGGCTCAGGCCGTTGCGGATGGCCTCGTCGACACCCTCGGACGAGGTGCCGACGATCTCCGTGACGCGGTAGGTGCGGTTGCTCATGACTGCCTCCGGCAGGGGCTCGACGGGTGACCTACTGTGAAGGGGTGCAGCGCCCCGGCAGCTTCCGCCGCAAGGACCCGGCCGAGCCGGTCTACCAGATCACCGGTGCCCGGCGCGGAGTCCGCGAGGACGTGAACGCCCGGACCCGCCGCTACCTCGTCTCGATGGGCGTCCGGACCGCCTGCTTCCTGCTGGCCGTCCTCACCGACGGCTACCTGCGCTGGGGCTTCATCGTCCTCGCCGTCGGGCTCCCGTACGTGTCGGTCGTGTTCGCCAACGCGGGCCGGGAGCGCACCGTCGACCTGCCCGACGCGGGCGTGGTGCCCGACCGGCGCGCCATCGACCGATGACGACGGACGTGACACCGATTCGTGCAATACTCGGGTCGAGGCGTCGCGCCCGACCTCCGGGTCACGGTGCCGACGCCGACAGAGCGGTGCCGGGCGGCTCCCCCCGTGGCTGCCCGGCATCGCCCTTCCCCGCCCGGATCACCCCGTCGGCCCCCGTCACGCCGACAGCTGCGCCGTGACCGGCGGCGGCCCGGGGCCGGACGAGGCGACCGAGCGCGACTCGGCCTCCCCCGTCTGCTCGGCGAAGGGCTGCCGCGCGGACGCCACCTGCGTGCTGGGCTGGAACAACCCGAAGCTGCACACCCCGGGACGCCGCAAGACCTGGACCACGTGCGACGACCACCGGGAGCAGCTCACCCGGTTCCTCGACGCTCGCGGCTTCCTCAAGCAGGTCGTGCCGATCGGCGAGTGGACGCCGACCCCGACCGACGAGAGCTAGCCTCCTCGGTCTAGCCGCCGATGGCCGACATCGGCCGGGTCGGCTGCAGGAAGCCCGGGTCGTCGATGCCGTGGCCGGGCAGCTTGGCCCGGAGCGCGGCCCGCATCCGCTCCGCCAGGTCCTCGTCGGAGGAACCGGCCCGCAGGGCGCTGCGCAGGTCGGACTCGTCCTTGGCGAACAGGCAGTTGCGCAGCTGGCCGTCGGCGGTGAGGCGCACCCGGTCGCAGGTGCCGCAGAACGGCCGGGTCACCGAGCCGATGACCCCCACCCGGCCGGGACCGCCGTCGACGACCCACTCCTCGGCGGGGGCGCTGCCGCGGTCGTCGGCGCCGACGGGGCTGAGGTCGAACTCCGCGGTCAGCGCCGCCAGGATCTCCTCGGCCGTGACCATCGTCGCCCGGTCCCAGCCGTGCTGGGCGTCCAGCGGCATCTGCTCGATGAAGCGCAGCCGGTAGCCCGCACCGAGGGCCCAGCGCAGCAGCGCCGGAGCCTCGTGGTCGTTCACGCCCCGCAGCAGCACGGCGTTGACCTTGACCGGCACCAGTCCGGCCTCGGCGGCGGCCGCCATGCCGGCCAGGACGTCGGCGAGCCGGTCGCGCCGGGCGATCTCCCGGAACCGCTCACGGTCGAGGGTGTCCAGGGAGACGTTCACCCGGTCCAGCCCGGCCGCGGCGAGGGCACCGGCAACCTTCTGGAGCCCGATGCCGTTGGTGGTCAGCGAGGTGCGTGGCCGTGGTGTCAGGGCGGCCACCCGCTCGACGATCGAGACCAGGCCACGCCGCAGCAGCGGCTCGCCGCCGGTGAAGCGGACCTCGTCGACGCCCTGGGAGACCGCGACCGCGACGAGCCGGACCACCTCGTCGTCGGTGAGCAGCTCGGGGCCGGGCAGCCACTCCAGCCCCTCGGGCGGCATGCAGTACGAGCACCGCAGGTTGCACTTGTCGGTCAACGAGACCCGAAGGTCCGTCGCGACCCGTCCGAACGTGTCCACCAGCACCCCCTCAGCCTAGGCGCCCTCCACCGGATACCGTCGGGTGGTGTACCGGTTCCTGCTGACCCGGCGCTGGCTGGGCCTGCTGGCTGTCGCGGTCGTGGTCGCGGCGTCCTGCGTCGCCCTGGGGCGCTGGCAGCTGCACCGGTTCGAGTCGAAGACCGCGGCGAACGACCTGGTCGCGCGGAACGTGGCAGCGGCCCCCGTCCCGCCGGAGCGGCTCCTGGGCCTGCGCCGCGGCCCGGACGACGGGGACCGGTGGCGCCGGGTCCGTACGACCGGCCGCTACGACCCGGCCCGGACCCTGCTGGTCCGCAACCGGCCGTACGACGGTGAGGTGGGCTTCCACGTCCTGGTCCCCCTGCGCACGGCTGCCGGCCCGGCCCTGCTCGTCGACCGCGGCTGGGTGCCGGCCGGCGAGAACGCCACCGTCGTCCCCGACGTGCCGCCGCCCCCGCCGGGCGAGGTGGTCGTGACCGCCCGGGTCCGGGCCAGCGAGCCCGCCTCGACGACCGGCACGCCACCCACGGGCCAGGTGACCCGGATCGACGTCTCGGCGATCCGGGAGGGGCTGCCCTACCCGCTGTACGGCGGGTACGCCGAGCTCACCCGCGAGGACCCGGCCCCGGAGCGGGTCCCGGCCCCCTTGCGGGTGGCCGAGGTCAGCACCGGCCTGAACCTCGCGTACGCGGTCCAGTGGTTCCTGTTCGCGCTGATCGCCCTCGGCGGCTACGTCGCGCTGGCCCGCCGGGAGGCCACCGACCGGCGGACCGCCGACCCGGTCTCCCGCCCCGTGGTGAACGTCCGGGTTTCCGGGTAGGCAGGGCACGTGCCGGGACGCATCGAGGACTACGCGCTGATCTCCGACCGCCTCTCGGCCGGCCTCGTCGGCCGCGACGGGTCGATCGACTGGCTGTGCTTCCCACGCTTCGACTCCGACGCGGTGTTCGCCGCCCTGCTCGGCGACGAGGAGAACGGCCACTGGCGGGTCGCGCCCCGCGCGGGCGGGGCGTGCACCAGCCGGCGCTACCGCGGCGACACGATGGTGCTCGAGACCGAGTGGGTCACTGCGGAGGGCGCGGTCCGGGTCGTCGACTTCATGCCGGAGCGGGGCGAGGCGCCCGACGTGGTGCGCATCGTCGAGTGCGTGCAGGGCAGGGTCGAGATGCGCAGCGAGCTGCGCCTGCGGTTCGGCTACGGCGACGTCGTCCCGTGGGTCCGGCACCTCGACGGCATGCTCGCGGCCGTCGCCGGGCCGGACGCGGTCTGGCTGGCGAGCGACGTGCCGCACCGCGGGCACGCGTTCGCGTCCACCGCCGACTTCACCATCGAGGCCGGCTCCCGGGTGGCGTTCGTGCTCACCTGGAACCCGTCCTACCGGCACCGCCCCCGTCCGGTGGACCCCTACCGCGCCCTGGAGGAGACCGAGCGGTTCTGGACGTCGTGGGCGCAGCACTGCACCTACACCGGGCCCTATCGCGACGCCGTCGTGCGGTCGCTGCTGACCCTGAAGGCGCTCACCTACGCGCCCACCGGCGGCATCGTGGCGGCCGCCACCACCTCCCTGCCGGAGGAGATCGGCGGCATCCGCAACTGGGACTACCGGTTCTGCTGGCTGCGCGACGCGACCTTCACCCTGCAGGCGCTCGTCCGCACCGGCTACTCGGAGGAGGCGTGTGCCTGGCGGGAGTGGCTGCTTCGGGCGATCGCGGGCTCGCCGGAGCGGCTGCAGATCCTCTACGGCATGGCCGGCGAGCGGCACGTGCCCGAGCGCGAGCTGGACTGGCTGGCGGGCTACGAGGGGTCGACCCCGGTCCGGATCGGCAACGGGGCGGTCGACCAGCTCCAGCTCGACGTCTACGGCGAGGTGATGGACACCCTCTACCTGGCCAGGTCGCTACGGTCTCGACCCGGACGAGGACGCGTGGCGGATGCAGCGCCGGCTGATGGACTGGCTCGAGTCCGGCTGGAAGGAGCCCGACGAGGGCCTGTGGGAGGTCCGGGGTGACCGGCAGCACTTCACCCACTCCAAGGTCCTCGCCTGGGTCGCCGCCGACCGGGCGGTGCGCACGGTCGAGGAGATGCACCTCGACGGCCCGGTCGACCGGTACCGGGCGATGCGCGCCGAGATCCATGCCGACGTCTGTGCGAAGGGCTACGACAGCGAGCGGGCGACGTTCACCCAGTACTACGGCTCGCGCGGCCTCGACGCCGCGCTCCTGCTGATCCCCCAGGTGGGCTTCCTGCCCCCGGACGACGAGCGGGTCCGCGGCACCCTGCGGGCGGTGACCCGCGAGCTCGCCCGGGACGGGATGGTGCTGCGGTACGACACCAGCGACGGCGCGGACGGCCTGCCCGGCGACGAGGGCACCTTCGTCGCGTGCAGCTTCTGGCTCGGCGACGCCCTGGTGCTCGACGGCCAGCTGGAGAAGGGCCGCGAGCACTTCGAGCACCTGCTCGGCCTGACGCAACGACGTCGGCCTGCTGGCCGAGGAGTACGACCCGGTGGCCGGCCGGCAGCTGGGCAACGTGCCGCAGGCGTACAGCCACCTGGCGCTGGTCAACTCCGCCCTCAACCTCTCCGAGGGCCCCCGCCGGGGGCGCACCGCCCCGGCCGAGGAGCGCGGCTCCACCGAGGCCGGCTGACCGGCGCCGTCAGGCCAGCGCCGGCCGGCGCAGCACCAGGCTGCCGGCGCCGGTGTCCAGGTCGGCCTCGGCGCCCAGCGGCACGGTGAGCTGCGGGCGCCCGTGCCCGAAGGGCAGCCCGGTGGCCAGCGGGACCCCCAGCGCCCCGAGACGCTCGACCACGACCTCCTCGGCGTCCGCCCCGCAGCCCTCGAAGGTGCCCAGCACCACCCCGGCGACCCCGTCGAACCAGCCGGTCCGCAGCAGCTGGGTGAGCATCGCGTCGAGCCGGAAGGTGGGCTCGCCGACGTCCTCCAGGACCGCGATGCCACCGGCTGCCCGCCGGTGCTCCGGGGTGCCGACCGACTGCGCGAGCAGCGCGACGGTGCCGCCGACCAGAACCCCCCGGGCCCGGCCCGGCACCACGGCGCGCAGGCCGCCGGCGGCGAGCGTCTGCGCCGCCTCCGGGGCGAACAGCGTCGTCCGCAGCCCCTCGACCGTCGCGGGGTCGGGAGAGCCCCCGGCGAACACCTCGGTCGCGGCCATCGGCCCGAGCAGGCTGACCAGGCCCAGCCGCCCGGCGACCGCCTGGTGCAGCGTCGTGACGTCGCTGAAGCCCACCAGCACCCGGGGCCCGGCCGCGCGCATCGTGTCCCAGTCGAGCAGGTCGACCACCCGTGCCGCCCCCGACCCGCCGCGGCCGCAGACGACCGCGCGCACCGCCGGGTCGCACCACGCCGCCTGCAGGTCCCCGGCCCGCTGCTCGTCGGTGCCGGCGAGGTGCCGCCGGGACGCCAGCGCGTGCCGGCCCACGACGACCTCGAGCCCCCACGACTCCAGCGTCGCGACGCCCCGGGCCAGCCGCTCGGGCACCAGCGGGCCGCTCGGTGCCACCACCGCGACCCGGTCGCCCCGCGCCAGCCGCGGCGGCCGGGCCAGGGGCGTGAGCGCGCCCGTCACGCCGGCGCCGGCACGTCGACGGCGATCTCGCCGCCCAGCCGGGCACCGGTCTCCAGCAGCAGGTCGTCGCCGCTCCAGAAGCTCCCGGGGTCGTACCAGCTGGGCCGGCGACCCGCCGGCAGCAGACCCATCGCCTCGTAGGTCAGCGCCACCACCTCGGCGCAGTAGGCCGTCTCGAGGGCCACGCCGGGCGACCCGCGGCGGCGCCGGGGAAGCCGCCCGGTCAGCCAGCGCCCCGCGAGGCCCGCGGTCGAGGGGAACGGCGTGCCGTCCAGCCGCGAGATCGTCCGGAGCAGGTCGTCCTCCATGGCCCGGGTCACCGGCCGGTCGAGCTGGCGCAGCCAGGCCCGCTGGCCGTAGCGGTGCGCCCAGACCTGCACCGCCTGCCCCAGGTCGTGCAGCTGCACGCCCCGCTGGTGGGTACCGGTCCACACGTCGGGCAGCGACCGCCCCAGCTCCGCGTGCCACATCAGCGGCGGCAGGTCGTCGAGGACGACCGCCATGCCGACGTGGTTGACCGGGCTGTTCGTGGTGACCTGGATGGCCCGGTCGGCGGCGGTGTGCCCCCGGAACAGCCACAGGTCACCGGTGCGGGTCAGCTCGACCGCCTCGGCGAACGGCACGGCAGGCACCGCCCTCGTCCGCCCGCGCCGTCCCGCCACGCCGGTAGCCTAGGCACGGTGCCCCTGAGCCCCTGGAAGATCCTCGGCCTGGCCGGTCTGGTCGGCGTGGCGGCGACCGGGGTCGTGGTCGCCCGGTCGGCCCGGGCGCGGGCGTCGTACTCCCCCGACGAGGTGCGCACCCGGCTGCACGCCCGGCTGGCCGAGGCGCAGTCGCGCCCCTGACCGCCATCTCCCGCCCGGAGCACCCCGCCCGGCGCTGTTGCGCCCGGCCCGGGAGCGGGCACACTGTCCGCCCATGGACCTGGGACTCTCCGACCGCTCCTACGTCGTCACCGGCGCCAGTCGCGGGCTGGGGCTGGCGGTCGCCGCCGCCCTGCTCGCCGACGGCGCCAGCGTGGTGCTGAACGGGCGCGACGAGGACGCCCTGCAGGCCGCGGTGGCCGGCCTGGACGCCGGCAACCGGGTGCTCGCCGTGCCGGGCGACCTCGCCGACCCGGGGCTCGGCTCCCGGCTCGCCGCGGCCGCGGTCGCCCGGTTCGGCCGGCTGGACGGCGCGCTGGTCAGCGTCGGCGGTCCACCGGCCGGTGCGACCCTCACGCTCGACGACGACGCCTGGCGGGCCGGCTTCGAGTCGGTGTTTCTCGGCGCCCTGCGGGTGGCCCGGGCCGTCGCCACCAGCGTCGGCGAGGACGGCGGGTCGATCGCCTTCGTCCTGTCGACCTCGGTGAAGGCGCCCATCGAGGGGCTGGCCGCCTCCAACGGGCTGCGACCCGGCCTCGGCATGCTCGCCAAGACGATGGCCGACGAGCTCGGCCCGCGCGGCATCCGGGTGAACGGGCTGCTGCCCGGGCGGATCGACACCGACCGGGTCCGCGAGCTCGACGGCGAGGGCACCAAGGGGCGCAAGGCGCGGGAGTCGTGGGAGCAGCGGATCCCGCTGCGCCGCTACGGCACGCCGGAGGAGTTCGGCAGGGTCGGGGCTTTCGTCCTCTCGCCCGCGGCGTCCTTCCTCACCGGGGCGATGGTGCCGGTCGACGGCGGGATGATGCGCGCCCTCTGAAACGCGGCTACCGTCGGCCTCCGTGGGGGGCGATGTGCGGGACCCGGAGCATGCCGTCGACCCCGAGGGCCCGCGACCTGCTCGCCCCGCAGTTCCCGCACCTGGCGCTGGGCACCGTCGAGGAGCTCGCCTACGGCTTCGACAACACCGTGCTCCTGGTCGACGGCACGTGGGCGGTGCGCTTCCCCCGCCGGCAGATGGGCGCCGACCTGGTGGGCAAGGAGCTGGACCTGCTGCCGCTGCTCGCCCCGCGGCTGCCGGTCCCGGTCCCCGTACCCGCCCTGATCGGCCGGCCGGCCGACGGGTACCCGTGGCCGTTCTGGGGCGCCCGGCTGATCGCGGGGACCGAGGTCGCCGACGCCGGGCTGCCCGAGGAGGGCCGGCCGCTGCTGGCTGCCGGCATCGGCGCGTTCCTGCGGGTCCTGCACGACCCGGAGCTCGCCCGGGAGCACGGCGCCGGTCTCCCCCGGGACCCGATGCGCCGGGCCCTGCCTGCTGCCCGGGGACCGGTCGGCCGGGAGTCGCTCGACCGGCTGGCGACCCTGGGGCACTGGCAGGCCAGGTCGCCGGTCGACGCCGCCTACGACGCGCTGGTCCGCCGGGGGAGCCGCCTGGGCCCTCCCCACGGCGAGCCGGTCCTCGTCCACGGCGACCTGCACCTGCGTCACGTCCTGGTGGGGCCGGACGGCGCCCCCACCGGGGTCATCGACTGGGGCGACGCCTGCCTGGCGGACCCGGCAGTCGACCTGGCCTTCGGCTACGCCGCCCTGTCCGGCCCGGACCGGGAGGCGTTCTTCGCGGCCTACGGCGCCCGGCCCGACCCGGAGCGCGAGCTGCGGGCGCGGGTCCTCGCCGCCGCGCTGTGCGCGGTGCTGGCCGACTACGCGCTCAGCGTCGGCCGGTCGACGCTGCTCACCGAGTCGCTGGCCGGGGTGGCCCGCAGCGTCTCCTGACGGACCGCGTCGTCGACGACCTCCTGGCCGGCCTCCTGGGTCGCGAACTGGGTGCGGTACAGCTCGGCGTAGAGCCCGTCGGCGGCCAGCAGGTCGAGGTGACGCCCGCGCTCGACCACCCGGCCGTCGGCGACGACGAGGATCTGGTCGGCGTCGCGCACCGTCGAGAGGCGGTGCGCGATGACCAGCGACGTCCGCCCCGCCAGCGCGGTCTTGAGTGCCCGCTGCACCGCGACCTCGGACTCCGAGTCGAGATGCGCGGTGGCCTCGTCGAGCACGACCACGTCGGGCGCCTTGAGCAGCAGCCGGGCGATGGCCAGCCGCTGCTTCTCGCCGCCGGACAGGCGGTAGCCGCGGTCCCCCACGGTGGTGTCGAGGCCGTCGGGCAGCGACGCGACCAGGTCCCAGATCTGGGCCGCCTGCAGCGCGCCGCGCATCTCCTGGTCGCTGGCGGCGGGCCGGGCGAAGAGCAGGTTGCTGCGGATCGTCTCGTGGAACATGTGCGCGTCCTGCGTCACGACGCCGACCACCTCGTGCAGCGAGGCCAGCGTGACGTCGCGGACGTCGTGCCCGCCGACGAGGACCTCGCCCTCGACGGTGTCGTAGAGCCGGCCCACCAGCGCGGTGATCGTGGTCTTGCCCGCCCCCGAGGGGCCGACCAGCGCCGTCATCGTGCCGGCGGGCACCGTGAACGAGACGTCGTGCAGGACCTGCTGGCTGGGGGCCTGGTCGAGCACCGCGACCGACTCCAGCGAGGCGAGGGAGACCTCGTCGGCGCTCGGGTAGCGGAAGGACACGCCGTTCATCCGCACCTCGACGGCACCACGCGGCAGCTCGACCGCGTCGGGCTTCTCGTCGATCATCGGCGGCAGGTCGAGGACCTCGAAGACCCGCTCGAAGCTCACGAGGGCGGTCATCACGTCGACCTGGACGTTGGACAGCGCGGTGAGGGGGCCGTAGAGCCGGCCGAGCAGGGCGGTGAGCGCGACGAGGGTGCCCAGCGTGATGGCGTCGTCGATGACCAGGAGACCGCCGAGGCCGTAGACCAGCGCGGTCGCCAGCGAGGCGACCAGCGTGAGGCTGGTGAAGAACACCCGGCCGTACATCGCCTGCTTGATCCCGATGTCGCGGACCTGGCCGGCCCGGTGGTTGAAGGCGCTCGCCTCGTCCGGCAGCCGGCCGAACAGCTTGACCAGCAGCGCACCGGACACGTTGAACCGCTCGGTCATGGTGGTGCCCATGCCGGCGTTCAGCTGCATCGCCTCGCGGGTGATGGCCTGCAGCCGGCGCCCGACCCAGCGGGCCGGGAGGAGGAACAGCGGCGTCAGCACCAGGGCGCCCAGGGTGATCTGCCAGGACAGGTAGAGCATCGTCGCCAGCACCAGCACCAGGCCGATGACGTTGGACACGACCGACGACAGGGTCGAGGTGAACGCCTGCTGGGCGCCCACCACGTCGGTGTTGAGCCGGCTGACCAGCGCGCCGGTCTGGGTGCGGGTGAAGAACGCGACGGGCATCCGCTGGACGTGGCTGAACACCCGGGTGCGCAGGTCGTAGATCAGCCCCTCGCCGACCTGCGAGGACAGGTACCGCTGCCACAGCGTCAGCCCCGCGTCGACCACCGCGAGCCCGGCCACGCCGAGGGCGACCGCCACGACCACCGAGCGGGACCCGCCGCCCCCCGGGGACAGCTCGTCGACGATCACCTTGAACAGCAGGGGCAGCGCCACGATCAGCATGGCGTCGAGGACCACCAGGACGAGGAAGACGACGATCTGCGGGCGGTAGGGGCGCGCGAACGCGACGATCCGCGGGATCGTGCCGGGCGCGAGCTTCCGCTTGGCCACCTCGCCGTCGCGGGTGAGCGAGCGCATGGCCGCCCACGGGCCGTGGGACATCGACACGGACAACTCCTGTACTGGCGGTGACACCTGACCGCAACGCCCGGACGGCCGCGGGGCTTCCCCCGACCGTACGTCCGGGCCCCGACATCCCCACAACCCGACGAACCCGACAACCCGACGAACCCGACAACCCGACGAACCCGGGAAGGACCGACGGACGACCGGGGTCAGCCCGCGGGCCGGGCCGGGCGCCGCAGCGGCCCCAGGGCCGCGACGGCCACCAGGGTGGCGAGCGCGGCCGCTCCCACGCCGAGCTCCCGGTAGCCCAGGCCACCGACCACGAGCCCGGCGAGCGCTCCCCCGCCACCGGCGGCCAGGCCCATCAGCAGGTCGTTCGCGCCCTGGACCCCCGGCCGCTCGGCCTGCGGGACGGCCTGGGTGAGCAGGGTCGAGCCGCTGATCAGCGTGCACGACCACCCCAGGCCGAGCAGGAACAGCCCTACGGTCAGCCTCGGCGAGAATCCCTCGGGTGCCAGCGCCGCGAGGCCCCCGGCGACGACGAGGATCGCCGACCCGGCCACGGCCGTCCGGTGGCCGCCGAACCGGTCGACCGCCAGCCCGACCAGCGGCGAGAAGGCGAACATCCCCATGATGTGCAGGCTGATGACCAGGCCGATCACCTGCAGGCCCGCGCCGCCGTGGTCCATGTGCAGCGGGGTCATCACCATGACGCTCACCATCACGGTGTGGCCCAGCGCGGTGGCGAGCATCCCGAGGACGGCGTCCGGGTGTCGCCGGGCCACCCTCAGGCCGCGGGTGACCGAGCCGTGGGTCAGTCCCGGCTCGCCGCCGGCGGCCAGGTGCCGTTCCCGCGCCAGCAGCAGCGGGTCGGGCCGCAGCCGCAGCGTCAGCACGAGCATGGCCAGGACGAAGCCGACCAGGGAGAAGGCGAAGGGGCCGGTGAGCACCGGCAGGCCGAGCGCGGAGGCGAGCGGCTCGGCGGGCCCGGCCAGGTTCGGCCCGAAGACCGCGCCGATGGTGGTGGCCCACACGACCACGGACAGGTCGCGGCCGCGGTGCGCGTCGTCGGCGAGGTCGACGGCGGCGTACCGGGCCTGGCTGTTGGACGCGGTGGACCCGCCGAACAGCGCCGAGCCGGCCAGGAGCAGCGGGAAGCTGCCGACCACACCGGCCGTGACCATGGCCAGCGCCCCGACCACGGCCAGCGCGTACCCCAGCAGCAACCCGTCCCGGCGCCCGCGCGCCGCCATCAGCCGGGCCATCGGCACGGCGATCAGCGCCGCACCGAGGACCTGGAAGGTGCCCCCGAGGCCGGCGAGCTCGGCCGAGCCCGAGACCTCCTCGGCGAGCAGGGCGCCGACGGCGGCCCCGGCGGACACCCCGACCCCGCCCAGGACCTGCGACCCGACCAGGGTGGTGACGGTCCGGCGCTGCGCCGACCCCGTCTGCCTCGGCCTCGTCGGCTTCGTCTGCCTCGTCGGCCTCGACTGCCTCGACTGCCCCGTCTGCCTCGTCACAGCGCCGCCAGGGCCGCCCAGACCGGGCGCAGCGCGGCCGAGGACGGGTCCAGGTGCTCGACGTGCCCGGCACCGGGGACCTCGTGCAGCGTGGCCGGGGTGCCCGCCGCGCGCGCGGCCGCGACGTACCCGCGGCTCTGGCCGGGCGGGACCACCCGGTCGTCGGTGCCGTGCACGAGGACCAGCCGCGGTCGTCCGGCCGCGGGCAGCGGGAGGAGCTGCTGCGGCGAGGAGAGCGCGTAGCGTCCGGGCTCCTCGGCCGCGGAGGCGTCCAGCAGGGCCCGCACCGCGCCGCCGCCCAGCCCGTCCTCGTCGCCCGCCACCAGGTCGGCCACCGGTGCCTGGCCGACCGCCAGCCGGACGGGCACCGCCCGCGGTCCCGGGGCGCCGGGCGCACCGGGTGGCAGCGCCGCGCGGCTGGCCAGCCAGAGCGCGAGGTGGCCACCGGCCGAGTGCCCGACCACCGCCACCCGGTCCAGGTCGAGGCGTCCCGCGTGCCGGCTGGCCGGCAGGTGGTCCAGCGCCGCTGCCGCGTCGAGGAAGGTCGCCGGGTAGTCCACGTCGGCCGCACGATAGTCGAGGTTCCAGACCGCGTGCCCGCGCCCGGCAGCGGCGGTAGCGACGTCGTCCTCGAGGTCCGGCCCGAAGCCGGGCGCCCAGAACCCCCCGTGCAGCAGCAGGACGACCGGAGCCTTCGCGGCCTCCCCCGCGGGGAAGGTCCACCGGCCGGCCTGCCGGTCCCCGGGCCCGTACCGCTCGGTGGCCGACCTCGCCGGCCTCGCCGACCTGCGCGGGGAACCACCGGTCCCGCCGCAGCCCGCGAGCACGGCACCGGCGGCACCGAGCGCGCCGGCCAGCACGGCCCGGCGACCGGGTCGGGTCAGAACGCGCTCACCCCGGTGAGCGCGCGGCCGATGAGCAGCTTCTGCACCTGGCTGGTGCCCTCGTACAGGGTCGTGACCCGTGCGTCCCGCAGCAGCTTGGCGGCCGGGTACTCGTCGACGTAGCCGTAGCCGCCGTGCACCTGGATGCAGGCGTTGGCGACCCGGATCGACGCCTCGGTGGCGAACAGCTTGGCCTTGGACGCCGCCAGCGAGTACGACTCGCCACGGGCCTTGCGGTCGGCGACCGCCCAGGTCAGCAGGCGGGACGCGTCGACGTCGACCGCCGAGTCGGCGATGAGCTCCTGCACCAGCTGGTGGCCGGCGATGGGCTTGCCGAACTGCTCCCGGGCTCCGGCGTAGGCGGTCATGATCTCCAGCGCGGAGTGCGAGATGCCGGTGCAGGACGCGGCGATCGACATCCGGCCGTCGTCCAGCGCCGACAGGGCGACCTTGAGCCCCTGACCCTCGGCCGCGAGCAGCGCCTCCGGGCCGACCTGCACGCCGTCGAGCACCAGCTCGGCGGTGTCGCAGGAGCGCAGGCCGAGCTTGCCGTGCAGCGGGACAGCCGTGAAGCCCGGCCGGTCGGTCGGCACGAGGAAGGCCGAGACGCCCCGCGCACCCGGGCCGCCGGTGCGGGCCAGCACCAGGGCCAGCTGCGCGATCGAGCCGTTGGTGATGAACACCTTGCGGCCGGAGATCCGCCAGCCGCCCCCGGGCAGGGCCTCGGCGGTGGCGCGCAGGTCGGCCGGGTTGGACCCGTGGTCGGGCTCGGTCAGGCCGAAGCAGCCCAGCACCTCGCCGGTCGCCATCCGCGGGAGCCACTCCTGCTTCTGCTCCTCGGTCCCCCAGCGGGCGATCGACCCGGCGACCAGCCCGAGGTGCACCGACATGATCGAGCGCACGTTGGCGTCGCCGCGGCTGAGCTCCTCGATGAACAGGCAGTACGTCAACGGGTCGGCACCGCCGCCGCCGTACTCCTCGGGGATCGACATGCCCACGAACCCGGTCTGCCGCAGTCCGTCCAGCGCCTCCTGAGGGAAGCGCTCCTCGCGGTCGTTGCGCAGCGCCTGCGGCGTGACGACGTCGGCCACCCACTGCCGAACTGCCGCCTGCACCGCCCGCTGCTCGTCGTCGAGCGCGAGATCCACCTACGACCCTCCCTGTCCGAGAGCGGCCGCGAGGTCCCGCAGCCGCCCGGCCTGCGCGGCACGTTCGGCCGCGAGCTGCTCGTCGTACCCGCGCGTCAGTGCGCCGCGCAGGAGCCCCTTCGTCGCCCGGACCGCCCCGGCCGGCGCGGCGAGGACCGCCGCCGCCAGGTCCTGCACGGTCGCGTCGAGGTCCGCGGCCGGGACGGCGAGCGAGGCGATCCCGCAGGCCACCGCCTCGGCGGCGCCGACGGCGCGGCCGGTGACGCAGATCTCGAGCGCGCGGGCGTAGCCGGCCAGCTCGACGAGCGGCCGGGTGCCCCCGAGGTCGGGGACCAGGCCGAGCGTCGTCTCCTTCATGGACAGCTGTGCGTCGTCGGCGACGACCCGCAGGTCACAGGCCAGCGCGAGCTGGAAGCCGGCGCCGACCGCGTGACCCTGCACCGCCGCGATGCTCACGACGCGGTCGTCGCGCCACCACGAGAACGCCTGCTGGAACCCGTCGATGGTGACGTCCAGCGACTCGTCGTCGAGCCCGGCCAGCCCGACCAGGCCCGGCTCCCCGTCGACGCCGGTGGTGAACATCGCCCGGTCCAGCCCCGCCGAGAACGACGGTCCCTCGGCGCGGAGCACCACGACCCGGACGGCGTCGTCGGCGAGCAGGCCGGCCCCGATCCCGGCGAGCGCGCGCCAGGTCGCGGGCGTCTGCGCGTTGCGCGCGGCGGGTCGGTCCAGCGTGACGGTGGCGAGGGGGGTCCCCGGCTCGTGGTCGAGCCGCACCCCCGAGGGCGCCGGGCTGACCGCGCCTGCGCCGGCGGTCAGGACTTCGAGCCGCGGGTCGCCCCGCCGCGGCCGCGCAGCGAGACGCCGGACTCCGAGAGCATGCGGTGCACGAACCCGTAGGACCGGCCGGTCTCGGCCGCGAGCTGCCGGATGCTCTGGCCCGACGAGTACTTCCGCTTCAGGTCGGCCGCGAGCTTCGTGCGGTCACCCCCGGTGATGCGTGTGCCCTTCTTGATCTCGGCCACGCCAGCCTCCTCGATTCGCACTGCCATCCGGACGGTGCACTCCTGCGCCATGATCGTCGCACTCGCGGCCCGACGCCAGATGCGGAGGGGCACCCGTCCCGTCCGGTGACCACGCGTCGTCCGGTTCGTCCCGTCTTGGGGCGGACGGCTGGTCAGGCGAGGGCCACCAGGTCGGCGTAGTCGTCGTTCCAGAGGTCCTCCACGCCGTCCGGGAGCAGGATCAGCCGCTCGGGGGCGAGCGCGTCGACCGCCCCCTCGTCGTGGGTGACCAGCACCACCGCACCGGCGTAGCTGCGCAGCGCGCCGAGGATCTCCTCGCGGCTGGCCGGGTCCAGGTTGTTCGTCGGCTCGTCGAGCATCAGCACGTTCGCGCTGGACACCACCAGCGTGGCCAGGGCCAGCCGGGTCTTCTCGCCGCCGGAGAGCACCGCCGCCGGCTTGTCGACGTCGTCGCCGGAGAACAGGAACGAGCCGAGCACCCGGCGCACCTCGGCGTCCTGGAGGTCCGGGGCCGCCGAGCGCATGTTCTCGAGCACCGTGCGCTCCGGGTCCAGCGTCTCGTGCTCCTGGGCGTAGTAGCCGACCTTGAGCCCGTGACCGGGGACGACCGTGCCGGTGTCGGGCTCCTCGACACCGGCCAGGATCCGCATCAGGGTCGTCTTGCCCGCGCCGTTGAGCCCGAGGATGACGACCCGGCTGCCGCGGTCGATGGCCAGGTCGACGTCGGTGAAGACCTCCAGCGAGCCGAAGGACTTCGACAGCCCCTCGGCACTGAGGGGGGTCTTCCCGCAGGGGGCCGGCTCCGGGAAGCGCAGCTTGGCCACCTTGTCGCTGCGGCGGCTGGCCTCGAGGCCGCCCAGCAGCTTGGCGGCCCGCTTGTCCATGCTCTGTGCCGCACGCGCCTTGGTCGCCTTGTAGCGCATCCGGTCGGCCTGGGCCTTGAGGACCGACGCCTGCTTCTCGACGTTGGCGCGCTCCCGCTTGCGGCGGCGCTCGTCGGTCTCGCGCTGCTGGAGGTAGGCCTTCCAGCCCACGTTGAAGACGTCGAGCTCGGTGCGGTTGGCGTCGAGGTGGAACACCCGGGTGACGGTGCGCTCCAGCAGGCCGACGTCGTGGCTGATCACGACCAGCCCGCCCTTGTACGCCGAGAGGTAGTCGCGCAGCCAGCCGATCGAGTCGGCGTCGAGGTGGTTGGTCGGCTCGTCGAGCAGCAGGGTCGCGTCGGCCCCGGTGGAGGCGAACAGGATCCGCGACAGCTCGACCCGCCGCCGCTGGCCGCCGGACAGCGTGCTCAGCGGCTGCTCCAGGACGCGCTCCGGCAGCCCGAGGCTGGACGCGATCGCCGCGGCCTCGCTCTCCGCGGCGTACCCGCCGGCAGCCTGGAACTCCTCCTCGAGCCGCGGGTACCGGCGCATGGCCCGGTCGTGGGTGTCGGCGTCGGCGCTGGCCATCTGGCCCTCGGTCGCCCGCATGCTCCGGACCACCGTGTCCAGGCCCCGGGCCGACAGGATCCGGTCCCGGGCGAGGACGCCGAGGTCGCCGGTGCGCGGGTCCTGGGGCAGGTAGCCGACCGCGCCGCTGCGGGTCACCGAGCCGGCGGCGGGCTGGGTCTCGCCGGACAGGACCCGGGTGAGAGTCGTCTTGCCGGCGCCGTTGCGGCCGACCAGGCCCACCCGGTCGCCGGGGGCGATCCGGAAGGTCGCGGCGCCGAGGAGCAGGCGCGGCCCGGCGCGCAGCTCCAGCCCGGTGGCGGTGATCATCGAGGAGTCCTTCGGCGTGGCGGGGGTGGGCACGGGTGTTCGTGGGTACGGCCCTCGAACACGGCTGGTCGGCTCACGGGCACGGCGCGGACATGGGCCGTAGTCTACCCGCGCCACGCATGGCGCCGACCGGGCAGAGGGGCTCATGGGCATCGACTTCGACGACCAGCGGGTGAGCACCCGCGGCGTCTCCGACCGCCGCGGCCGGGGCATCGGCGGCCCGGTGGCGATCGGCGGCGGTGGTCTCGGCGTCGTCGGCCTGATCCTCTACGTCCTGGTGTCCGTGCTCGGCGGGGGCGACGTCGGCACGACCGGCCTGGTCCCGCAGGACGGCTCGGTGCAGGGCGAGGGCGCAGGCACCGGCGACCTCGAGACCCGGTGCAACGAGACCGGTGCCATCGACCGTGACGCCGACTGCTTCCTGGTGAAGGTCTACAACGAGATCAACGAGGTCTGGACCGACGAGTTCGCCCGCGCGGGCGAGACCTACGACCAGCCCGGTCTGGTCTTCTTCACCCAGGGTGTGTCGACCGGGTGCGGCCAGGCCTCCTCGCAGGTCGGCCCGTTCTACTGCCCGCCGGACCAGAGCATCTTCATCGACATCGGCTTCCTCGACCAGCTCCAGCAGCAGTTCGGCGCCGAGGGCCGCTACGCGCAGGCGTACATCCTGGCGCACGAGGCCGGGCACCATCTGCAGACGCTGTTCGGCACCGAGCGCAAGGTCCGCGCCGCGCAGCAGTCCGAGCCCGGCCGGGCCAACGAGCTCTCGGTCGCGATGGAGCTGCAGGCCGACTGCTACGCCGGGGTGTGGAGCACCCTGGCCGACGAGGCGGGCAACGTGTCGGTCGGCGACGCCGAGGTGCAGCAGGCCCAGGACGCGGCCGCGGCCGTCGGCGACGACCGGATCCAGGAGCAGACCCAGGGCCGGGTCGACCCCGAGGCCTGGACCCACGGCTCGGCCGAGGACCGCAAGCGCTGGTTCACCACCGGCCGGACCAGCGGCGACGTCAACGCCTGCGACACCTTCCGCAGCCCCTGACCCACCGCCCCCACACCCCCACCCCCCACCGGTTGATCACGTCCACGTGATCAACCGGAGCCGAACGTGGTGAGCTCACCGCGTGCGGCGGCGCTACGCCGCGTCCGGCGTACGTGCAGTGGCGCGTCGGGTCAGACGTTGAAGCCGAGGGCGCGCAGCTGCTCGCGACCCTCGTCGGTGATCTTGTCCGGACCCCACGGCGGCATCCACACCCAGTTGATCCGGGCCTCCTTCGCCAGGGGCGCCAGCGCGCTGTGGGTCTGGTCCTCGATGACGTCGGTCAGCGGGCAGGCGGCCGAGGTCAGCGTCATGTCCAGCGTGACGACGTTGGCGTCGTCGACGTGGACGCCGTACACCAGCCCGAGGTCGACGACGTTGATGCCCAGCTCGGGGTCGACCACGTCGCGCATGGCCTCCTCGACGTCCTCGACCGTCGCGACGGCCGGGCCGCCGCCGCCCGGGGTGGGGTCGGTCGCGGTCTCGCTCATGCGCTCTCCTCCGTCGTACGTCCGTCATGCGTGCCGTGCAGCGCGATCGACTGGGCGGTCGCGTCCTTCCAGGCCATCCAGCCCAGCAGCGCGCACTTGATGCGCGCCGGGTACTTCGAGACACCCTCGAACGCCACCGCGTCCTCGAGGACCTCCTCGTCGGCCTCGATCACGGCCCCGGTGTCGCCCTTGGTGCGCATCAGGGCGAGGAACGCGTCGTAGGCCCTGGTCGCCTCGTCGAGCTCCTTGCCCACCACCAGGTCGGTCATCACCGACACCGACGCCTGCGAGATCGAGCAACCCATCGAGTCGTACGAGACGTCGCGCACCGTGCGCCCGTCGTCGGACATCAGCACCCGCAGCGTCACCTCGTCGCCGCAGGTGGGGTTGACGTGGTGGACCTCGGCGTCGAACGGGTCCCGCAGGCCCTTGCCGTGCGGGGAGCGGTAGTGGTCCAGGATGATCTCCTGGTACATCGACTCGAGGTTCATCGCGCCCCGCCGAAGAAGCGCTGGACGTGCTCGAGCCCGGCGACGAGCGCGTCGACCTCGGCCTCGGTGGAGTAGAGGTAGAACGACGCCCGGGTCGTCGCCGGCACGCCGAAGCGCTGGCACACCGGCCGCGCGCAGTGGTGGCCGACCCGCACGGCGATGCCCAGCTCGTCGAGCACCTGCCCGACGTCGTGCGGGTGCAGGTCCCCGAGGGCGAACGACACCGCGGCACCGCGCGCCTCCGGCGTGGACGGGCCGATGATCCGCAGCCCGTCGACCTGCTGGAGCCGGTCCAGGGCGTACGCCGTGATCTGCTGCTCGTGGGCGTGGACCGCGTCCATGCCGAGAGCGGTCAGGTAGTCGATCGCCGCGCCCAGGCCGACGGCCTGCGCGATGGGCGGCGTGCCGGCCTCGAACTTGTGCGGGAGCCCGGCGTAGGTCGACGAGGTCATGGTGACCATCTCGATCATCTCGCCACCCCCGAGGAAGGGCGGGAGCTCCTCGAGCAGCTCGCGGCGGCCCCACAGGACCCCGATGCCGGTCGGGCCGCACATCTTGTGCCCCGTGAAGGCCACCAGGTCGGCGCCGAGCGCCTGCACGTCCAGCGGCATGTGCGGTGCGGCCTGCGAGGCGTCGACCACGACGAGCGCACCCACCTCGTGGGCCCGGCGGACCAGCTCCTCGGGCGGGTTGACCGTGCCGAGGATGTTGGAGACGAGGACGAACGACACGACCTTGGTGCGCTCGGTGATGACCGCGTCGATGTCGGACAGGTCGAGGCGGCCCTCGTCGGTCAGCCCGAACCACCTCAGCGTCGCGCCGGACCGCTGGGTGACCATCTGCCACGGGACGATGTTGGAGTGGTGCTCCATCTCGGTGATGACGACCTCGTCGCCCGGGCCGAGACCGCGTCCGCCCTGGCCACGGTCGGCCCAGGCGATGACGTTGGCCGCGAGGTTCAGCGCCTCGGTGGAGTTCTTGGTGAACACGACCTCGGACCGGTCAGCGGCGTTGACGAAGCGCGCCACCTTGTCGCGCGCCCCCTCGTAGAGGGCCGTCGCCTCCTCGGCCAGCACGTGAATGCCGCGGTGGACGTTGGCGTTGTGCCGCGCGTAGTAGTCGTCGAGCGCGTCGAGCACCTGCCGCGGCTTCTGGGAGGTCGCGGCGTTGTCCAGGTAGACCAGCGGCCTGTCCCCGTGGACCAGCCGCTCGAGCGCCGGGAAGTCCTTGCGGACCTTCTCGACGTCGAGGGGGCTGGCGAGCCGGCTCATGCCGTGGCGCTCGCGGTGAGGAACTTCTCGTACCCCTCGGCCTCGAGGGTGTCGGCGAGCTCGCGGCCGCCCTCCTCGACGATCCGCCCGGCGACGAAGACGTGCACGAAGTCGGGCTGGATGTAGCGCAGGATCCGCGTGTAGTGGGTGATCAGCAGGACGCCGGTCTCGCCACCCTCGCGGACCCGGTTGACGCCCTCGGAGACCACCTTGAGCGCGTCGATGTCCAGACCCGAGTCGGTCTCGTCGAGAACCGCGATCTTCGGCTGCAGCAGCTCGAGCTGCAGGATCTCGTGGCGCTTCTTCTCCCCGCCGGAGAAGCCCTCGTTGACGCTGCGCTCGGCGAACGACGAGTCGACGGAGAGCCGCTCCATCGCCTCGCGGACCTCCTTGACCCAGGTCCGCAGCTTCGGTGCCTCCCCGTCGATGGCCGTCTTGGCGCTGCGCAGGAAGTTCGACACCGAGACGCCGGGCACCTCGACCGGGTACTGCATCGCGAGGAAGAGACCGGCGCGGGCCCGCTCGTCGACGCTCATGGCGAGCACGTCGGCGCCGTCGAGGGTCACGGTTCCCCCGGTCACGGTGTACTTGGGGTGGCCGGCGATCGAGTAGGCGAGCGTCGACTTGCCGGAGCCGTTGGGCCCCATGATCGCGTGCGTCTCGCCCGCCTTCACCGTGAGGTCGACGCCGCGCAGGATCTCGCGCGGACCTCCCTCGGCGTCGACCGTGACGTGCAGGTCGCGGATCTCCAGGGTGCTCACGAGTCAGTTCTCCTTCGTGACGGAGACGAGCACGTCGTCGCCGTCGATCTTCACGGGGTACACGGGTACGGGCTGGGTGGCCGGCAGACCGGTGGGCCGGCCGGTGACGAGGTCGAACCGCGACCCGTGCAGCCAGCACTCGATCGTCTGGTCCTCGACCTCGCCCTCGGACAGGGCGACGTTGGCGTGGGAGCACACGTCGTGGATGGCGTAGACCTCGCCGTCGCTGCGGACCACGGCGACGGGGACACCGCCGACCTCGACCCGGACCGCGCCGCCGTCGGCCACGTCGTCGACAGCGCAGGCGCGCTGGAACTCGGGCATGGTCAGAGCACCGCGCCCTCGAGCTCGGCCTCGACGCGCGCCATCAGGCGCTCCTGCACCTCGCGGATCCCGATCTGGCCGATGACGTCGGCGAAGAAGCCGCGCACCACCAGACGACGGGCCTCGTCGGCCGGGATGCCGCGCGACTGCAGGTAGAACAGCGCCTCGTCGTCGAACCGGCCGGTGGCGCTGGCGTGGCCCGCGCCGACGATCTCGCCGGTCTCGATCTCGAGGTTGGGCACCGAGTCGGCCCGGGCGCCGTCGGTGAGGACGAGGTTGCGGTTGAGCTCGAAGGTCTCGGTGCCCTCGGCCTCGGCGCGGATCAGCACGTCACCGATCCAGACGGTGTGCGCCTCCTCGCCCTGCAGCGCGCCCTTGTAGACCACGTTGGACTTGCAGTGCGGCACGGCGTGGTCGATGAACAGCCGGTGCTCGAGGTGCTGGTCGGCGTCGGCGAAGTAGACGCCGAGCATCTCGACGTCGCCGCCGGGAGCCGTGAAGCGCGCCTCGGAGGCCACCCGCACCAGGTCGCCGCCGAAGCTGATGACGATGCTCTTGAAGGTGGCGTCGCGGCCGGTGCTCACCGAGTGCTGGGCCACGTGCACGGCGTCGTCGGCCCAGTCGTCGATCACGACCACGGTCAGGCGGGCGCCGTCACCGACGACGAACTCGACGTTGTCGGCGTAGGTCGCGCTGCCGACGTGGTCGAGGACCACGACCGCCTGCGCGTGCTGCTTGACGTCGACGAGCAGGTGGCCGTAGGCCGCACCCTTGTCGACGCCCTGGCCGCTGACCGTGACGACGGTCGGCGTGGTGACCACGGCGTCGCGGGGCACGGTGACGACGGTGGCCTTCTCGAAGCCGGTCCACGCGCGGGCCGCAACCCGGTCGGCGGGTACGCCGGCCTTGCCGAGGCGGGCGTCGTCGCGTGCGACCACCTCGACCTCGACCTCGGGCGCGGCGTCGACGGTGACCGTGACGCCGCCGTCGCCGTTCACGGCGTCGTCGTGCAGGTGCCGCAGGCGGTGCAGCGGGGTGAACCGCCACTCCTCCTCGCGCCCCACGGGCACGGCGAAGTCGGCGGGCTCGAAGGAGCGGCGCCGCTCGCCACGGCTGTCACCGGGGACCGGTGTGGCACCGTGCGCGTGCGGCTTGCCGCTGAACCCACCCGTCGCCGGGGAGAGGATCTCTGACGCTGCCGTCATCAGCCGACGGCTCCTTCCATCTGCAGCTCGATCAGTCGGTTGAGCTCGAGGGCGTACTCCATCGGGAGCTCCTTGGCGATCGGCTCGACGAAGCCGCGCACGATCATCGCCATCGCCTCGTCCTCGGTGAGCCCGCGGCTCATCAGGTAGAAGAGCTGGTCGTCGCTGACCTTGGAGACGGTCGCCTCGTGGCCCATCGTCACGTCGTCCTCGCGGACGTCGACGTAGGGGTAGGTGTCGCTGCGGCTCACCGTGTCGATGAGCAGCGCATCGCACTTCACCGTCGACCGGGAGCCGTTCGCGCCCTCGAGCACCTGCACCAGACCGCGGTAGGACGTCCGGCCGCCGCCGCGCGCCACCGACTTGCTGATGATCGTGGAGGAGGTGTGCGGCGCGGCGTGCACCATCTTGGCGCCGGCGTCCTGGTGCTGGCCCTCGCCGGCGAAGGCGACCGACAGGGTCTCGCCCTGCGCGTGCTCGCCCAGCAGGTAGCAGGCGGGGTACTTCATGGTGACCTTGGAGCCGATGTTGCCGTCGATCCACTCCATCCGGCCGCCGGCCTGCACGGCCGTGCGCTTGGTCACCAGGTTGTAGACGTTGTTCGACCAGTTCTGGATGGTCGTGTAGCGGACGTGGGCGTCCTTCTTCACGATGATCTCGACGACCGCGGAGTGCAGCGAGTCGCTGGAGTAGATCGGGGCCGTGCAGCCCTCGACGTAGTGCACCGAGGAGCCCTCGTCGGCGATGATCAGCGTCCGCTCGAACTGGCCCATGTTCTCGGTGTTGATCCGGAAGTAGGCCTGCAGCGGGATGTCGACCTTGACGCCCGGGGGCACGTAGATGAACGAGCCGCCCGACCACACGGCGGTGTTGAGCGCGGCGAACTTGTTGTCGCCGACCGGGATCACGGTGCCGAAGTACTCGCGGAACAGGTCCTCGTGCTCGCGCAGCGCCGTGTCGGTGTCGAGGAACAGGACGCCCTTCTCCTCCAGGTCCTCACGGATCTGGTGGTAGACGACCTCGGACTCGTACTGCGCGGCGACACCGGCGATCAGCCGCTGCTTCTCGGCCTCCGGGATGCCGAGGCGGTCGTAGGTGTTCTTGATGTCCGCCGGGAGGTCGTCCCACGAGGTGGCCTGCTTCTCGGTGGAGCGGACGAAGTACTTGATGTTGTCGAAGTCGATCCCCGAGAGGTCCGAGCCCCAGGTCGGCATCGGCTTCTTGCCGAACAGGCGCAGGCCCTTCAGGCGCAGGTCGAGCATCCACTGCGGCTCGCTCTTGAGCGCCGAGATGTTGCGCACGACGTCCTCGGACAGGCCGCGCTTGGCGGTGGCGCCGGCGGTGTCCGTGTCGGACCAGCCGAACGCGTAGCGCCCGAGCGAGTCGACCTCGGCGTGCGTGGTCTCCGGAATGGCGGTCACGAGGACTCCTCCGTGGGGTTGTGCTCGGCGTCCCTGCTGGTTCGCGGGACGAAGGTCGTGCAGATGCCGTCGCCGTGGGCGATCGTCGCCAGGCGCTGGACGTGGGTGCCGAGCAGACGGGCGAAGACCTCGGTCTCCGCCTCGCACAGCTCGGGGAACTGCTCGGCGACGTGGGCCACCGGGCAGTGGTGCTGACACAGCTGCTGGCCCACCGGCTGCTCGCCGGCCCGCTCGGGAGCGGGCCCGGTCGGACGGGTCGCGGCAGCGTACCCGTCGCTGGAGAGCGCCCCGGCCAGGGCCTCGACCCGGTCGGCCGGGTCGGCCGCGTCGACGACCGGCCGGTAGCGGGCCTCGAGCTCGGCGACGCGCTGCCGGGCGAAGGCGCCGACGGCGTCGCGGCCGCCGGTCTCGGCGAGGAAGCGCAGCGCGCTCGCGGCCAGGTCGTCGTACGCCTGGTCGAACGCGTCGCGCCCGGCGTCGGTCACCACGAACAGGCGGGCCGGGCGGCCCCGGCCGCGCACGACGGTGCGCCGCGGCTCGCGCTCCTCGACCAGTCCGTCGGCGAGCAGGGCGTCGAGGTGCCGGCGGACGGCGGCGGGGGTCAGCCCGAGCTGCTCGGCGAGCGCGGCCGCGGAGGTCGGACCGGTCTCCAGCACGGTCCGCGCGACGCGGTCGCGGGTCCTGTCCTCGAGGCCTGATTTCACAACACCAGTGTGCCGTTATTGCCGGGCCCTCGCAAATCGGGCGCGCAGGCGGCCGCCGGGACCACGCCCGGCGGACCCTGCTCCCTAGACTCGCCGGGTGGGAACCGCCGCGGCCGTCGAGGTCGTCGACCTCGTCAAGCGGTACGACGGGACGGCCGCGGTCGACGGGCTCACGCTCACCGTCCGGGCGGGCACCATCGCCGCGGTCCTCGGGCCGAACGGCGCCGGCAAGACCACCACGGTGGAGACCTGCGAGGGCTACCGCCGCCCGGACGCCGGCACGGTGCGGGTGCTGGGGCTCGACCCCTGGCGGGACGCCCGCGCGCTGCGGCCCCGGGTCGGCGTGATGCTGCAGCAGGGCGGCATCTACCCCGGGGTCAAGGCCGAGGAGATGCTGCGGCACGTCGCGGCCCTGCACGCCCACCCCCTCGACGTCGCCGGCCTGGTGGAGCGGCTCGGGCTCGGGCCGGCCGGCCGGACGCCCTACCGGCGGCTGTCCGGCGGCCAGCAGCAGCGCCTGTCCCTCGCCCTCGCCGTCGTCGGGCGGCCGGAGCTGGTCTTCCTCGACGAGCCCACGGCGGGGCTCGACCCGCAGGCGCGGCGCGCGACCTGGGAGCTGGTCGAGGCGCTGCGCGCCGACGGCGTCACGGTGGTGCTCACGACCCACTTCATGGACGAGGCCGAGCGGCTGGCCGACGAGGTCGTGGTCGTCGACCACGGCAAGGTGGTCGCCGTCGGCTCCCCCGGCGAGCTCACCGCGGCCGGCGCGGGGGGCAGCCTCCGCTTCGAGGGGCCGCCGGGGCTCGACGTCGCCGCGCTGGCCCGCGAGCTCCCGGCCGCCACCCGGGTCGACGAGGTGTCCCCCGGCCGCTACGTGCTGCACGGCGACGTCGACGCCCGGCTGCTGGCGGACCTGACCCGCTGGTGCGCCGACCGTGACGTGATGCCGGTCGGCCTGACCGTCGGGCGCCGCTCGCTCGAGGACGTGTTCCTGGAGCTGACCGGGTCGGAGCTGCGGGCGTGAGCGGCACCTTCGCGCCGCGAGCGGGCGCCGCGCCGCTGCACCGGATGCTCTGGGCGCAGACCGCTCTCGAGGTCCGGATGGTCCTGCGCAACGGCGAGCAGCTGCTGCTCACCGTCGTGATCCCCGTCCTCGTGCTCACCGTGTTCGGCAGCGTCGAGGTGATGGACCTGGGCGACCGCTCGGCGCGGATCGACTTCCTCGTGCCCGGTGTGCTGGCGCTGGCGGTGATGTCCACCGCGTTCACGGGGCTGGCGATCGGCACCGGCTTCGAACGGCGGTACGGCGCCCTGAAGCGGCTGGGCGCCTCGCCGCTGCCCCGCGGGGCGCTGCTCGCGTCGAAGGGCCTGGCGGTGCTGAGCGTCGAGGCGCTGCAGGTCGCGCTGCTCGTCGCCGTCGCCCAGCTGCTCGGGTGGCAGCCACGTGGGTCCTGGGCGGCCGCCGTGCTGCTGGTGCTGGCCGGCACCGCCGCGTTCAGCGCGCTCGGCCTGCTGATGGCGGGGACGCTGCGGGCCGAGGCCACCCTCGCGGCGGCGAACCTGGTCTACCTGCTCATGCTGGTCAGCGGCGGCATCGCCGTGCCGCTGGACCGCTTCCCGGACGGCGCCCGCCCGGTCCTCGAGGCCCTCCCGGCCGGGGCGCTGTCCGAGGGGCTGCGCATCGTGCTGCGCGACGGCGGGGCGCTCCCGTGGTCCTCGGTGGCGGTCCTCGCCGCCTGGGCGGCGGCCGCCGGGGCCCTGACCGCGCGCACCTTCCGCTGGGAGTAGCCGGCTCGCTCCGTACGCTGGGCCCATGCTCGCCCGCTGGCGCTCGTGGAGCCCGTCGCCGCCGGCCGTGCGCCGGGCCTTCCTGGGCGCGCTGGTGGTCAACGTCGGCATCGTCGTCACCGGCGGGGCGGTCCGCCTCACCGCCTCCGGCCTCGGCTGCCCGACCTTCCCCCGGTGCACCGACGACAGCCTGGTCGTCACCCGCGAGATGGGGGTCCACGGGCTGGTGGAGTTCGGCAACCGGCTGCTCACGTTCGCGCTGACCGCAGTGGTCGTGGCCGCGCTGCTGGTGGCCTGGCGGGCCGGGCGGGGCGACCTCCGCCGCCTCGGGGCGCTGCTCCTGCTGGGCATCGTGGCGCAGGCCGCTCTCGGCGGGGTGACCGTGCTGACCGGCCTGAACCCGGTGACGGTGATGGCCCACTTCCTGCTGTCGATGGTGCTGATCGCCGTCGCGACCGTCGCCTGGGAACGCGCGGGCGGGACGCCGGTCGAGCGACGGGTGCTGGTCCACCCGGCGCTGCTGGCCGGCGGCCGCGCGCTGGTGGCCGTCACCGCGCTGCTCCTGGTCGCCGGGACGGTGGTGACCGGCAGCGGGCCGCACTCGGGCGACGTGAACGCCACCCACCGGCTGCCGTTCGACGTCGTCGAGGTGACCCAGCTGCACGCCGACCTGGTGTTCCTCCTCGTCGGCCTGGCCCTCGGCCTGACCGCCGCGCTGCGCGCCGTCGCGGCCCCGGCGGACCTGCGCCGCCGGGCCGGCGTCCTGCTCGTCGTGGTGCTGGCCCAGGGCGCGGTGGGCTACGCGCAGTACGTCACCGACCTGCCGGTCGCGCTGGTGGCCGTGCACCTGCTCGGTGCCTGCCTGGTGTGGGTCGCGTCGCTGCGGCTGCTGCTCGGCATGACCGAGCGGGTCGTCCGGCTCGGCCCGGGCGCGGGTACGAGCGGCACCGAGCAGGTCTCCCCGCCGCTGCGCGCGGCGTCCGGCTGACGCCCGCAGCCGTCATCCGTGCCCGCTGCTGTCCTCCCGCTTGTCCTCCACCTCGAACCGCGGGGTCCCCGACACGCAGCGCACGTGCACCTCGACCTCACCGTCTCCCTCGCCGGTGGTCCGGAACGATGCCTCGCCGTCCTCGTCCCGGCCCTCGCTGAGCTTGTCCAGGCGCCAGCCGACCGCCGGCGAGGCACCCACCGAGACCAGTCCGGCGCGGCAAGCGGCGCTCACGACTCCCCCGCGGGTCGTCAGGCTCCGCTCGGTGGTCGCCGGGCCGTCGCCGCCCGACCGGGTGGGCCGTGGGGAGGCGCCGGCCGGGCGGGACGGGGTCGCCGTGGCCCGCCCCGAGCCGGACCGCGAGCGGGACGGGGTCGCCGAGGCCGAGGGAGAGCGGCTCGCGGACGGCGAGGCGGACCGCTGTTCGGGCTCCGCGGTCTTCGTGTCCGCCGGGGAGCTGACCGGGGCCGAGACGCCCGGCGCCGCGACCTCGCCGGTGGACGAGGCCACGTCGTCGACCCCGCCGTCGGCGAAGGGGCCGCCGACGAGGTTCGCGGCACCGAAGCCGACGCCGACCGCGGCCACCGCGAACACCAGCCACAGGGCCACCAGGGCGAGACGTCTGTCCACGCGCCCATCCTCGCCCGCCGAGCCCTAACGGGCGGCTAACGCAGCCTCAGCGCCGGCCCGGCCGGCCGTCCGCCCCCCGGCGCGCCGCTACCGTCGGCGCATGGCCGTGCTGCTGCTCGTCGAGGACGACGCCAGGATCCGCAGCGCGCTGATCCGGGCGCTGACCGAGCGGGGGCACGCGGTCTCGTCGGAGTCCACCGGGATGGCGGCGCTCCAGCGGCTGGTCGACGACCCGCCGGACCTCGTGGTCCTCGACCTCGGCCTGCCCGACCTGGACGGCATCCGGCTGCTCCGGATGCTCCGCCCGGTCAGCGACGTCCCGGTGATCGTGGCGACGGCCCGGGACGAGGACACGACGACGGTGGCGGCGCTCGACGCGGGCGCCGACGACTACCTGGTCAAGCCGTTCAGCGCGGAGCAGCTGGACGCACGGATCCGGGCGGTGCTCCGGCGCGCGGCCTCACCGACCTCGGACGTGCTCACCGTGGGCGACCTCGTGGTCGACGCCAGGGCGCGCACCGCGGTCCTCGCCGGGCGCTCGCTGGACCTGCGGCCGCGGGAGTTCGACCTGCTGGCCTATCTCGCGGCGCGCCCCGGCGAGGTCGTCACCAAGCGCACGCTGCTCGCGGACGTCTGGCAGTCGCCGTACGGCGGAGCGGACAAGACCGTGGACGTGCACCTGTCCTGGCTGCGGCGCAAGCTCGGTGAGTCGGCCGCCGAGCCCAGGATGCTGCTGTCGGTGCGCGGCGTGGGCGTCAAGCTCGTGCCCGGACAGGACTAGCCGTCCGGTGAGGCGCCGGCTGGCACTGCTCGTCGCGGCGACGACGTCGATCGTGCTGCTCGCGTTCACGCTGCCGCTGGCCCTGCTCATCGACCGGGCGGCGTCGAGCACGGCGGTGGCCGTCGGGGCCGAGCGCACCCAGCAGGTCGTCCCCACGGTGCTCGCCGGCACCGACGCCGAGATCGAGCAGGCGGTCGCCGCGGTGGGCGACCGCGACTTCGCCGTCCAGGTCCGGCTGCCCGACGGCACGGTGGTCGGACTCCCGCTCGGGATCTCGCGCCCGGACCCGGGGACGGGCCTGCGCTCGACCGAGGCACACACCCTGCCGGACGGCCGGGTGGTGCTCGACCGCCCGGTGCTGCGTCCCGACGGCACCGCGGTCGTCAGCGTCCTCATGAGCGAGGAGGTGCTCGACCGCGGCGTCTGGCGCGCCTGGGGCGTGCTGGCGGCGCTGGCCGTGGTCCTGTTCGTCCTGTCGCTGCTGGTCGCCGACCGGCTGGCGCGCTCGTTGACCCGGCCGATCACCGACCTGGCCGCGACCACCGGCCGGCTGGGCCGGGGCGACCTGGCCGCCCGGGTCGCGCCCGCCGGCCCTCCCGAGGTCCGTGAGGTCGGGCTCGCGGTCAACCGGCTCGCGGCCCGCATCCGCGAGCTGCTGACCCACGAGCGCGAGTCCGTCGCCGACCTCTCGCACCGGCTGCGCACACCCGTGACGGCGCTGCGCCTGGACGTGGAGTCGCTCGCCCCGGGTCCGGAGCGCGACCGGCTCAGCGCCGACCTGGACGAGCTCAGCCGCACCGTCGACGCCCTCATCCGGGAGGCCCGCCGGCCGGTCCGTGAGGGCGTGGCCGCCCGCTGCGACGCCACGGAGGTCGTGCGCGAGCGGGTGGAGTTCTGGCGCGCCCTGGCCGAGGACCAGGGCCGGCGGACCGGGCTGCTGCTGCCCCCGGCGCCGGTGCCCGTCCGCGTGGACGAGGCCGATCTCGAGGCGGCGCTGGACGCCCTGCTCGGCAACGTCCTGGCCCACACCCCCGAGGGGGTCGCCTTCTCGGTGGCCCTCGAGCCGGGCCGCCGCGGGGGCGCCGTGCTGGTCGTGCTCGACGAGGGGCCGGGAGTCACCGACGGCTCGGTCGTGAGCCGCGGCCGGAGCGGGGCGGGCTCGACGGGCCTGGGGCTCGACATCGTCCGGCGCACCGCCGAGGCGTCCGGGGGGTCGCTGGAGGTGGGTCCCGGGCCGGGGTCCCGGGGGACGCGGGTCACGGTGCTGCTCGGAGCGCCGGTGGCCGGCGCCCGGTCGACCGACCAGCCGTCCTGACCGGGCAGGTCGCTGCGGGGCGAGCCGGTCAGAAGGGCAGCAGCGGGTCGACGGCGATCGCGAGGAACAGCAGCGTCAGGTAGGTGATCGAGCCGTGGAACAGCCGCATGGCACCGGCCTCGACCGACGGGCCGGCCACGACGTGCCCGGCCTCGGCGGCCGTCGCCTCGACCTGCGCACGGCGCAGCAGGCGGTGGGCCTCGACGAGGAAGGCAGCCCCCAGCAGCACCGCGGCGACGGCGTAGAACGGTGTGGTCGCCGCGACCGGCCACAGCAGCAGCGACGCCGCGACCATCACCCAGCTGTACGCGACGATCCGGCGGCCGACGGTGACGTTGCCCGCCACCACGGGGAGCATCGGCACCCCGGCGGCGGCGTAGTCGTCACGGAACCTCATCGACAGCGGCCAGTAGTGCGGCGGGGTCCAGAAGAAGATGACCGCGAACAGCACGACCGGGGTCCAGGCCAGCGAGCCCGTGACGGCCGACCAGCCGATGAGCACCGGCATGCAGCCGGCCGCACCGCCCCAGACGATGTTCTGCGGGGTACGGCGCTTGAGCGCCATCGTGTAGACCCCGACGTAGAAGGCGATCGCCGCCAGGGCGAGCGCGGCCGGGAGCCAGCCGGTCGTGACCGCCAGCCACCCCACCGAGAGCACCCCGAGCACCGATCCGAGCACCAGCGCCTCACGCGGCGACGCGGCGCCGGTGGCCAGGGGGCGGCGCTCCGTGCGGTGCATCACCGCGTCGATGTCGCGGTCGAGGTAGCAGTTGAGGGTGTTGGCGCTCCCCGCGGCGAGCGCGCCGCCCACCAGGGTGGCCGCGACCAGCGCCAGCGACGGGACGCCGCCCTCCGCGAGCAGCATCGTCGGGACGGTCGTCACCAGCAGCAGCTCGATGATGCGCGGCTTGGTCAGCGCGACGTACGCGCCGGCGACCTGCCGGGCTGTGCGGCGCCGACGCGGCGACAGACCGGTCCGCGTGGCGGCAGCACCGCGGCGGGAGTCGACGGCCGTCACTGAGCTCCTCGTGGGTCGCAGTCCTCGGGCAAGGCACACCACCGTTTGCCGGGAGGCCCCCCGGGCAGGGCCCACTGTATCGGCCGTCGGACGGTCCTGATCGACCGGAGGGAACCTCGCGTGAGCGCGAGTAGGCTCGCGCCGGTGCAGGTCCGCGGCCTGCCAGCGACGTCGAAGGAGCAGCTGCCTGTGAGCACCGCCAAGCTCGAGTGGACCGACCTCGACCAGCGCGCCGTGGACACCGTCCGCGCCCTGGCCATGGATGCGGTCCAGAAGGTCGGCAACGGCCACCCCGGGACGGCCATGAGCCTGGCTCCGGCGGCGTACCTGCTCTTCCAGCGGTACCTGAGGCACGACCCGACCGACCCGGCATGGCCGGGTCGCGACCGGTTCGTCCTGTCCTGCGGGCACTCCAGCCTCACCCTCTACCTCCAGCTGTACCTGTCCGGCTACGGCCTCGAGCTCGACGACCTCCAGGCGCTGCGCACCTGGGGCTCGCTCACCCCCGGTCACCCGGAGCACGGCCACACCGCAGGCGTCGAGACCACCACCGGCCCGCTGGGCCAGGGCGTCGGCAACGCGGTGGGCATGGCGATGGCCGCCCGGCGCGAGCGCGGCCTGCTGGACCCCGACGCCGCGGCCGGCGAGAGCCCGTTCGACCACCACGTCTACTGCATCGCCTCGGACGGCGACATCGAGGAGGGCGTCAGCAGCGAGGCGTCCTCGCTGGCCGGCACCCAGCGCCTGGGCAACCTCACGCTGATCTACGACCAGAACCACATCTCCATCGAGGACGACACGGTGATCGCCCTCTCCGAGGACACCGCCGCGCGCTACGAGGCCTACGGCTGGCACGTGCAGCGCGTCGACTGGCTCTCCGACGGCGGCCGCTACGACGAGGACGTCCCGGCGCTGGCCGCCGCCCTCGACAAGGCGCGTGCGGTGACCGACCGCCCGTCGTTCATCTCCCTGCGCACCGTCATCGCCTGGCCGGCGCCGGACGCGCAGAACACCGGCAAGTCCCACGGCAGCGCGCTCGGCCCCGACGAGGTGGCCGCCACCAAGAAGGTCATGGGCATGGACCCCGGGAAGACCTTCGACGTCGCCCCGGAGGTTCTGGAGCACGCCCGCGACGTCGTCCGCCGCGGTCGCGAGGCGCACGCGGAGTGGGAGACCGGGTTCGCCGCCTGGGCCGAGAAGTCCCCCGACGGCAAGGCGCTGCTCGACCGGCTGCGCACCCGCACCCTTCCCGACGGCTGGACCTCGGCGCTGCCGGAGTTCCCCGCCGACGAGAAGGGCATGGCGACCCGCAAGGCCTCCGGCAAGGTGCTGGAGAAGATCGCGCCGGTGCTGCCCGAGCTGTGGGGCGGGTCGGCCGACCTGGCCGAGTCGAACAACACCACGCCCGAGGGCGAGCCGTCGTTCCTGCCCGAGGACCGCCAGTCGAAGACCTTCACCGGCGGCCCGTACGGCCGGGTGCTGCACTTCGGCATCCGCGAGCACGCGATGGGCTCGATCATGAACGGCATCGCGCTGCACGGCGGCACCCGGGTCTACGGCGGCACCTTCCTCGTCTTCAGCGACTACATGCGCCCGGCGGTCCGGCTGGCCGCGCTCATGCGGCTGCCCGTGACCTACGTGTGGACGCACGACTCGATCGGGCTGGGCGAGGACGGCCCGACCCACCAGCCCGTCGAGCACCTCGCCGCCCTCCGGGCGATCCCCGGGCTGGACGTCGTCCGCCCGGCCGACGCCAACGAGACCGTGGTCGCCTGGCGCACCATCCTGGAGCACACCGACCGGCCCGCCGGTCTGTGCCTGAGCCGCCAGGACCTGCCGGTCTGGGACCGCAGCACCCATGCCTCGGCCGAGGGCACGGCACGCGGCGGTTACGTCCTCGCGGACGCGACCGGCGGGCAGCCGCAGGTGATCCTGGTCGGCACCGGGTCCGAGGTGCAGCTCGCCATGCGGGCCCGCGACGTGCTCGAGGCCGAGGGCACCCCGACCCGCGTGGTCTCCATGCCCTGCGTGGAGTGGTTCCACGAGCAGGACCGCGCCTACCAGCAGCAGGTGCTGCCGAGCAGCTGCAAGGCCCGCGTCAGCGTCGAGGCCGCGGTCGGCATGGGCTGGCGCGACGTCGTCGGCGAGGCCGGCGAGATCGTGAGCATCGAGCACTACGGCGCCAGCGCCGCGCACACGGTGCTGTTCGAGCAGTTCGGCTTCACCCCCGACCGGGTGGTCGCCGCAGCCCACGCCAGCCTCGAGCGGGTCGGTGTCATCACCGGCGACACCACGGGCAACTGACCCCCGACCCATCCCACCTTCGACCTCGGGAGCTCCCCATGACCGAAGCCCTGCGTCAGCTGTCCGACGAGGGTGTCGCCATCTGGCTCGACGACATGAGCCGTGGCCGGCTGGTCAGCGACAACCTCGCCGACCTCGTTCGCGACCGGAACGTCGTCGGGGTCACGACCAACCCCACGATCTTCCAGAAGGCCATCAGCGAGAGCGACACCTACGACCGGCAGCTGCGCGACCTCGCCGTCCGCGGCGTCGATGTCGAGGAGGCCATCCGGATGGTGACGACCTTCGACGTCCGCTGGGCCTGCGACGTGCTGCGGCCGGTCTACGACGCCAGCGGCGGCGCCGACGGCCGGGTGTCGATCGAGGTCGACCCCCGGCTGGCGCACGAGACCGAGCGCACCGTGGCGGAGGCCCGCCAGCTCTGGTGGCTGGTGGACCGCCCCAACCTGTTCATCAAGATCCCCGCGACGAGAGCCGGCCTCCCGGCGATCGAGCAGTGCATCGCCGAGGGCATCAGCGTCAACGTCACGCTGATCTTCTCCCTCGAGCGCTACCGCGACGTGATGGACGCCTACGTCACCGGCATCGAGCGGGCCCGGGCCGCCGGCCACGACCTGACCAACCTCGCGTCGGTCGCGTCGTTCTTCGTCAGCCGCGTCGACACCGAGGTCGACAAGCGGCTGGACAAGGTCGGCTCCCCCGAGGCCGTCGACCTCAAGGGGAAGGCGGCGATCGCCAACGCCCGGCTCGCCTTCCAGGCCTTCGAGGAGGTCTTCGGCACGCCGCGGTGGACCGCGCTGGCCGACGCCGGTGCCCGCCCCCAGCGACCGCTGTGGGCCTCGACCGGCGTCAAGGACCCGGCGTACGACGACACGCAGTACGTCGTCGAGCTGGTCACCCGCGGCGTGGTGAACACCATGCCGGAGCCGACCCTCGACGCGGTCGCCGACCACGGCGAGGTGCGGGGCGACACGATCCGCGGCGAGTACGGCTCGGCCGCCGCCACCATGGCAGCCCTGCGCGAGGCCGGGGTGGACATCGACGACGTGGTGCAGGTGCTGGAGGACGAGGGGGTCGAGAAGTTCGAGGCGTCCTGGAAGGACCTGCTCGACTCCACCAGGGCCGAGCTCGAGCGGCTCGTCAAGGCCGACAGGTGAGCGTGAGCGTCACCGTCGGCTCCGCCCCTCCGGGAGGCCGGGACCTCACCGGTCTCGCCGGCGCCCTCGCCGCGAAGGACGACAGCCTCTGGGGGCCCGAGGCCCAGCCCGAGGCGGCGGTGCGGCTGGGCTGGCTGGACCTCCCCAGCAGCTCGCAGGCCCTGCTCCCGCAGCTGCGTGAGATCAAGGACCGGCTCTCGGCCGCAGGGCTCGACCACGTCGTGCTGGCCGGCATGGGCGGCTCGTCGCTGGCACCCGAGGTCATCACCCGCACCGCCGGTGCCGACCTCACCATCCTCGACAGCACCGACCCGCACCAGGTCGCCGCGGCGCTGGCCGACCGCATCGACCGCACCGTCCTCGTGGTCGCCTCCAAGAGCGGCGGTACCGTCGAGACCGACAGCCACCGCCGGGCGTACGAGCAGGCGTTCCGCGACGCCGGGCTCACCGACGCCGAGGTCGCGCAGCGGATCGTGGTCGTCACCGACCCCGACTCGCCCCTGCACGCAGCGGCCACCGAGGCCGGCTACACCGTGGTGCTGGCGGACCCGGACGTCGGTGGTCGCTACAGCGCCCTGTCCGCCTTCGGTCTGACCCCGAGCCACCTGGCCGGCGCCGACGTCGAGCGCCTGCTCGCCGACGCGCGGGTGCTGGCCGGCGAGCTCGGGACCGACGACAACCCGGGCATCGTCCTGGGCCGGGCGCTCGGCGACTCGGCGACGGCCGGTCGCGACAAGCTCGTGATCGCCGACTCCGGGTCGGGCATCGTCGGGTTCGGCGACTGGGCCGAGCAGCTGGTCGCCGAGTCGACCGGCAAGCAGGGCGTCGGCATCCTGCCCGTCGTCGTCGAGGGCACCGACGCCCCCGGGTTCGCCGACGCGGGCCCGGACGCCTTCCGGGTCGTGCTCGGCCCGGGCCGCCCCGGGGTCGAGGCGGCATCGGTCACCGGCTCGCTCGGCGGGCAGTTCCTGCTCTGGGAGTACGCCACGGCGGTCGCCGGAACCATCCTCGGCATCAACCCCTTCGACCAGCCCAACGTGGCCGAGTCGAAGGAGAACACCGGCAGGATCCTCGACGAGGCCGGTGACGGACCGCTGCCGGAGGGCGAGCCGAGCCTGGTCGACGGCGACGTCGAGGTGCACGGCGACCTGACCGCCCTCGGCTCGCCGGCCGACCTCGTCGGCGTCCTCCGCGGCCTGGTCGGTGCCGTCGGCAGCGACGGCTACCTCGCGGTGATGGCCTACCTCGACCGGCACGGCGACGACGCCGCCGAGGACCTGCGTCCCCTGCTGGCCCGCGCCGCGGGCGGGCGGCCGGTGACCTTCGGCTGGGCGCCGCGGTTCCTGCACTCGACCGGCCAGTTCCACAAGGGCGGTCCCGCCGTCGGGGTCTTCCTCCAGGTCACCGGGGCGGTGACCCACGACGTGGACGTGCCGGGGCGCCCGTTCTCCTTCGGCCGCCTCCAGATGGCCCAGGCGCTGGGCGACCTGGGGGCGCTGACGGAGCGGGACCGGCCCGTGGTCCGCCTGCACCTGCGGGACCGCGCCGACGGCCTGCGCCAGCTGCTCGCCGCCGCGACGGCCCTGCAGGAGGGCGTGTGACCGCGAGCTACCCGCCGCTGCGGGACATCCCGCCGGACGACCACCAGCCGCGCCACGTCCTGCACGACAACCCGCTGCGCGACCCGCGGGACCGGCGGCTGCCTCGCGTGCCCGGCCCGTGCGCGCTGGTGGTGTTCGGCGTGACGGGCGACCTGGCCCGCAAGAAGCTGATCCCCGCCGTCTACGACCTCGCCAACCGGGGGCTGCTGCCCCCTGGCTTCGCCATGGTCGGCTTCGCGCGCCGCGACTGGGGTGACGGCGACTTCGCCCACCTCGCCCGCACCGCAGCCGAGGAGGGCGCCCGCACCGGCTTCCGCGAGGACGTCTGGGCCCGCCTTGCCGACAGCATCCGCTTCGTCCCCGGCTCCTTCGACGACGACGACGCCTTCGACGCCCTCGCGTCGACCCTGATCGCGATGGAGGAGTCGCACGGCATCCAGGGCAACGCCGCGTTCTACCTCTCGATCCCCCCGGCGATGTTCCCCGTGGTGCTCAAGCAGATGCAGCGCACCCGGATGGCCGACAACTCCGAGCGCGGCGGGTGGCGTCGCGTCGTCGTGGAGAAGCCGTTCGGGCACGACCTGCAGAGCGGCATGGACCTCAACCGGCTCGTCGACGAGGTGTTCACGGCGCGCGACGTCTTCCGCATCGACCACTACCTCGGCAAGGAGACCGTCCAGAACCTGCTGGCGATGCGTTTCGCCAACACGCTGTTCGAGCCGGTCTGGAACGGCAACTTCGTCGACTCGGTGCAGATCACCATGGCCGAGGACGTCGGCATCGGCAGCCGGGCCGGCTTCTACGACACTGCCGGGGCGGCGCGCGACGTGCTGCAGAACCACGTGCTGCAGCTGCTCGCCCTGACCGCCATGGAGGAGCCGGTCGCGTTCGACGCCGAAGCGATCCGCACCGAGAAGACCAAGGTGCTCGGTGCCATCGAGCTGCCGAAGGACCTCGCGAGCTACGCGATCCGCGGCCAGTACGACCAGGGCTGGCTCGGCGGGCAGCGGGTGGTGTCCTACCTCGACGAGGAGAACGTGCCGAAGGGGTCGCGCACCGAGACCTACGCCGCCGTCCGGCTCAACGTCGAGACGCGACGGTGGGCCGGGGTCCCGTTCTACCTGCGTACCGGCAAGAGGCTCCCGCGGCGGGTCACCGAGATCGCGGTGGTCTTCAAGAAGGCGCCGCACCTGCCGTTCGCGGCAACCGACACCGAGGAGCTCGGCCACAACCAGCTGGTCGTCCGGGTCCAGCCCGACGAGGGCGTCACGCTGAGGTTCGGCTCCAAGGTGCCGGGCTCGGCGATGGAGGTCCGAGACGTGTCGATGGACTTCCTGTACGGAGAGGCGTTCACCGAGTCCTCCCCCGAGGCGTACGAGCGGCTGCTGCTCGACGTGCTCATCGGCGACGCCACGCTGTTCCCCCGCAACGAGGAGGTCGAGCTGTCCTGGCGGGTCATCGACCCGCTCGAGGAGTTCTGGGCCGGCAGCAGGCCAGAGCTCTACCGGGCCGGTGAGTGGGGGCCGAAGGGCGCCGTCGAGATGCTCGCGCGTGACGGCCGGGTCTGGAGGCGTCCGTAGCCATGACGACGATCCTGTGGGACACCAACGGCACCGAGATCGTCAAGACCCTGGCGGCCGAACGCCGTGCGGCCGGGGCGCTGGCGTCCGGCCTGGCGCTGACGCTGGTCGTCGTCGCCGAGGAGGACCACGCGGAGGAGGCCCAGCAGGCGGCCACCACCGCCGCGGCGGCGCACCCCTGCCGGCTCCTGGTCGTCGTGCGCCGCCGGGTCGATGCCGACGACCGCCTGGACGCCGAGGTGCAGGTGGGCGGCCGGCTCGGGGCCAACGAGGCCGTGATGATGCGGATGTACGGACGGCTCTCGCTGCACGCCGAGTCCGTCGTGCTGCCGCTGCTGGCGTCCGACGCACCCGTGATCACCTGGTTCCACGGCTCCACCCCGGACAAGCTCGCCTGGGACGCCCTCGGCGTCCTCGCGTCCCGCCGGGTCACCGACGCCACCACCGACGAGGACGCCCTGGCCGCCCTGCGCCGCCGGGCCAAGGACTACGCCCCCGGGGACACCGACCTCTCGTGGACCCGCGCGACGCCGTGGCGGGCGCTGCTCGCGTCGGCCTTCGACGACATGGCCGAGGTCCCCACCTCGGCCGAGGTGCAGGCCGCGCGCGGCAACCCGAGCGCAGCGCTGCTCGCCGGATGGATCACCGCCCGGTTGGGCATCAAGGTGAAGCGCACCGACTCGCCGGGCCCCGGCGTGACCGCCGTGGAGGTCCGCTTCGGCAGCAAGGACCGGATGCGCATCGACCGGCCGGACGGCTACCTGGCCACCCTGTCGCGGACCGGCATCACCGACCGGCAGCTGCCGCTCAAGCGCCGCGAGCTCGGTGAGCTGCTCGCCGAGGAGCTGCGCCGGCTGGACGCCGACCAGCCCTACGCCGACGCGCTGTCCGTCGTCACCGGCGAGAAGGGCCTCGACAGCCGGTCCCCCATGCGCACGCTGATCTGGAAGGACCCCGAGCGGCGGCGCGCCGCCACCTCCGCGGCCAAGGCCCCTGCCCGGTCCACGCCGAAGAAGCCGACGAAAACGGCCGTGGAGAAGGCCAGCAAGGCGAAGGCGGCCGCCACCAAGAAGGCCGCGGCGGCCACCGCCAAGCGGACGACGAAGAAGGTCGCCGCCAGGAAGGCGGGCAAGCGGTCGTGAGCACCCCGACCGTCCTGGTCCACCGGGACCCCGACGAGCTGGCGGCCGCGGTGGCGGCGCGGCTGATCACCCGCCTGGTCGACGTGCAGTCGGCCCGCGGGACGGCGTCCGTGGTGCTCACCGGCGGGAGCATCGCCCGCACCACGCTCGCCGCGGTCGCGGAGTCCCCCGCGCGCGACGCCGTCGACTGGCGGCGCCTGGACCTCTGGTGGGGTGACGAGCGGTTCCTGCCCTCCGGTGACCCCGAGCGCAACGAGACGCTCGCCCGCGGGGCGCTGCTCGACCTCGTGCCGGTGGACCCGTCCCGGGTGCACGCCATGGGGGCGAGCGACGGCCCCGACGGCGACGACGTCGACTCGGCGGCCGCCCGCTACGTCGACGAGCTGGCGGCTGCCGCACGGCCGGAGGACCACGGCCCGGCCCCCGCCTTCGACGTGTTCCTCGTCGGGGTCGGCCCCGACGGCCACATCAACTCCCTGTTCCCCGAGCACCCGGCGCTCTACGACGACCGCCCGGCCTTCGCCGTCCGGAACTCCCCCAAGCCGCCGCCGACCCGGATCACGCTCGGCTTCGGCGTGGTGCAGGGGGCCCGCGAGGTGTGGGCCGTCGTCGCCGGCGAGGACAAGGCGACGGCCGTCGCGCTCGCGCTGTCCGGGGCCGGCGAGCACCAGGTCCCGGCCGCCGCGGCGCAGGGTCGCGACCGGACGCTGTGGCTGCTCGACCGCGCCGCCGCGAGCCGCCTACCGGCCGGACTCGGCCGGATCGCCTCCCCCTGAGCGCGAACCCGGTCGCGCTGCGCCGTCCGGCATCACGAGCTCGAGCCGGAGCCACCGGGCCAGCTCGGCGATCTCGCGCCGCACCGCCGTCGTCATCGCCGCGGTGAACGGGACGTCCTCGTGGAGAGCGGCGACCCGGAGCACTCCGGCGTTGCGGTCCGCGGCCGCGTCGAGCTTCCCGACCAGCCGGTCGCCGTACAGGACGGGCATCGCCCAGTAGCCCCAGCGACGCGTGCGCGCGGGCTTGTACATCTCGAGCTGGTAGTCGAACTCGAAGATCTCCGCCATCCGCCGGCGGTCGAAGACGAGCCGGTCCAGCGGCGACAGCAGTGCGGCCCGCCCGGAGAAGGGCCGGTCGAGGTAGGCGGGGTCCACCCGCCACGAACCGCGCACGCCCTCGACGACGGCCGGCTCACCGACCTCCCCGACGTGGTTCGGCTCGCCGGGCGTCACGGTGCTCGTCGCGCGGGCGATCCCCAGGGCGCGCAGCCGGCGCTCGGCCAGGACCCGCGCGGCCTCGTCGGCGCCGATGCCGACGTCGTCGGGGTAGACCCGCTCGGCCAGGTCCCACAGCCGCTCGGTTCCGTCACGACCCGCGGCCGCCACCTCGCCCCGGTCGACCATCAGCGAGAGCATCATCCGGGCGTTGCGGTGGTCGTTCCAGCCGCTGGAGCGCCAGGGGACGACGCAGGTGTCCGGCAGCTGGCTGCCGGGGAGCGGGCCGTCCATGCGCAGGCGCTCGAGGATGTCCAGCCGGGCGCCCTCGTTGGCGTCCACCCAGTCGCGCAGCTCCTCCTGCCACTCGCGCAGCGGCTCGGGCCCGGGCCAGCGCGCCATCTCCGCACGGAACAGCGCGAGGTCCTCGGCCGGGCGGGCCCGCATCTGCAGCTCGATCAGCGACTGCCGGTCGAGGGCGTCGGTGAGCTCGCCCGGTGAGTACGACGACCCCAGGCGGCTCCACAGCACGAGGTCGGCGCTCGGTGCCACCGCCGAGGTCGGGTCCAGCTGCAGCAGCGTGAGGTGCCGGACGACCTGCCCGAGGTCGGTCGGCCGGGGGCGGGCGAGCAGCTGGGCCTGCACCGCGATCCGGCGCGCCGCCCTGCGGGACAGCCGGTGCTCGCTCACGCGGCGACCCTACGAGGAGCCCCCGACGGAGCGCCCTCCTAGGGTGGCCGGCATGGACGGTACCGACGAGGACGTGCGCCTCGCCGTGCTGGAGGCCTTCGCGCGAGAGGGCCGCCTGCCGGCGCACCCCCGGCTGGCGGCGGCGGCCGGGACCACGGTCACCGGGCTCCAGGACGCCCTCGGGCGGCTGTCCGCCGCGCGCCACCTCGTGCTGCGGGACGGAGCGGTCGTGATGGCCCACCCGTTCGCCGCGGTCCCCCTCGGCTTCTCCGTGATGGGCCGGCACACCCTCTGGTGGGGCGGCTGCGCCTGGGACTCCTTCGCCCTGCCCCACCTGCTGCCGGACGAGCCGGCGGTCCTCGTCGCGACCACCTGCCCGGGCTGCGGGGCGGCGCTGTCCTGGGTCGTCGACCGCTCGGCCCCGCCCGTCGGCGAGGAGGTGGCGCACTTCCTGGTCCCGACGGCCCGGATCTGGGACGACGTCGTGCACGCCTGCGCGCACCAGCGGCTGTTCTGTCGCGACGACTGCGTCGAGCGCTGGCTGGCCGGCACCGGCAACGAACGCGGCCACCTGCTGGACCTCGGGACCCTGTGGCGGCTCGCCGAGCACTGGTACGACGGCCGGCTGGACCGCGGCTACACCCGCCGCGACCCGGCCACCGCCGCCGGCTACTTCCGCGAGGTCGGCCTGAGCGGGCCGTTCTGGGGGCTCGAACCGTGACCGGGGCCCGCACCGCCGAGGCCTCCCGGGTCCTCGGCGCGACCCCCGAGGTCGTCTACGACCTGGTCAGCGACGTGACCCGGATGGGCAGCTGGAGCCCGGAGACGGCGTCCTGCCGCTGGATCGACGGCGCGACCGGACCCGCGGTCGGCGCGCGGTTCGTGGGCAGCAACCGGCGCGGCCCGCTGGTCTGGAGCACCGTCTGCACGGTGACGGCCGCCGAGCGCGGCCGCGAGTTCGCCTTCGCGGTGACCTTCGCCGGGGCGCCGATCTCGGACTGGCGCTACACGTTCGCCGCCGAGGGCGCCGGCTGCCGCGTCGTGGAGACATGGCAGGACCGGCGCCCGTCGGCGGTCCGCATCGCGTCCATCCCGGTGATGGGCGTCGCCGACCGCGCCGCGCACAACCGGCGCGGCATGGTCGCGACCCTGGACGCGCTGGCCCGCGCGGTCGGGGGCTAGCCCTCGGAGCCCGTCACGAAGACGTAGAACCGAGCGGCGTCGGTCGGCGCCGGAGCCCCGGTCCCGGGGCCGAACGGCGTCCCGTCCGACTCGCGGGGAGCGACGACCAGCACGCTGGCCGTCTCGGTGCCGGGCGGTGCGCAGTTCACCGAGGTGGCTCCGCAGGCTGCCACCCCGGTCTCGCCGGAGAGGACGGCGCTGCCGTCGGTGTTCGCCACCGAGATCTGCGCGTGCAGACCGTTGTCGGTGACGTCCTCACCGGCGTCGATGTAGCAGTTGGCGTTGGCCGAGTAGCAGTTCACGAGGGTGAACCCGCCGGACTGCCGCTCGATCGTGCCGTTCTCGGCGATCAGCGCCCACCGGGTGTCCAGCTGCCCGGCCGACTTCCCGCCCAGGGTGTCAGCGGCAGCGGCCGACGGAACCTTGCCGAGCGTCGCCTCGTCGACCTCCTCGCCCTTGACCGAGCCGGTCCTGAGCTCCGCCTTGCCGACCGAGTTCGTCGCGAGCTCGGACTTGCCGACCACGCCCCGACCGATGTCGTTCTTGCTCACCGAGTTCTTGCCGGGCAGCGAGGCCCCGAAGAGCCCTGCTGCCAGGGTGGCAGCCGCGGCCACACCCCCGACCGTACGTGCGCGCCCACTGAACATGAAAGACCTCCCGGATGACGGTGACGGACGCACCCCGTTCGGAGTCCCCGGACCGTGGGATTGGTCGGTCGGGAGGAGTTCTCAGACGACGTCCACGTCGGCGTGCGGCGCGCCGCCGGACAGGCGTGCGTAGCCCGGCCCCCGGTCGAAGAACGGCTCGTCACCGGTACGCCGCCCGCGCAGCTCGTCCCGCAGTGCTGCCGTCGCGGCGTCGTCGACCGTCACGGTCACGTCGTCGCGGGTCAGGACCACGCCGTAGTCGGCGCGCGCCGCACCTTCCGACACCTTGCCCCAGGCGACGTCGCGGACGACGTCGGCCACCGCGCGCTCGAGCGGGTCGCCCCACCCGCCGCCACCGGTCGTCCTGACCCGGATGAGCGACCCGGCGGGCACCGGCTCGGCGTCGGCGAGCGCGTCGACCTCGCGCTCCGCCGGTCCACCCGGGTCGATGGTCACCTGGAACGAGCGGCCGGCCCGCCCGCCCTTGACCCCCCAGCAGGCAAGGATCGAACGGTCGGCGATGGACATGAAGTGCGCGTCGCGCAGCATCCGGATGTGCTTCTCGTAGCCGAGGCCGCCCCGGTACTGCCCGGCTCCCCCGGAGTCCTGCGCGAGGCCGAGCCGCTCGACGAGGAACGGGAACCGCGACTCGGTGAACTCGGTGGGCAGGTTCCGCGAGTCGGGCACGACGTGGATGGTGTCCTCGCCGTCGGCGTACCACCGACCGCCCGAGCCGCCACCGAGCACCTCGCGCATGAGGTACGGCTCGCCGTCGCGGTCGGTGCCGTAGACCCCGGTGTAGCGGATCGTCTCCTGGTCCGCCGGCATCCGCCCGTCGACGGCCTTCGCCAGGACCCCCGCGAGAACGCCGAGCAGGCGCAGGATGACGAACGTGCGGGCGTTGGTCGGCGCGGGGAACACCGGCGTGAGCAGCGTCCCTGGCGGCGGGAAGCGCATCTCGATCAGCGGCACGACGCCCTCGTTCACGTCGAGCTCGGCCATCCGCTCCGGCGTCTCGGCGAGGTTGCGCAGGATCGGGGCGAGCCACTTGGCGAGGAAGTTCCCGTCGGCGTAGTCGCCGCAGTGGTTGATCGGGCCCTTGGCCTGCGGGGACGTGCCGGTGAAGTCGAGCACCAGCGGGCGCTGCCTGGTGGAGTCCATGGTCAGGGTGATCCGCTGGGCGTGCAGGCGGGGCTCGTCGACGCCGTCGTGCTCCGCGTAGTCCTCCCACACGTAGGTTCCGTCGGGGATCCGGGACAGGATCTCGCGGCGGTAGGTCTCGGTGGTCTTGTCGACGATCGCGTCGAAGCAGGCCTCCACCGTCTCGCGGCCGTACCGCGCGAACAGCTCGCCCAGCCGGCGGGACCCCATGAGGCAGGCGGAGCACTCCGCGTCCAGGTCGGCCGCCAGCGAGTCGGGCATCCGGGAGTTGCGCGTCATGATGCGCAGGGCGGCGTCGTTGCGGACGCCCCGGTCCCACAGCCGGATCGGCGGGACCATCAGGCCCTCCTGGAAGACCGACGTGGCGCTCGACGGCATCGAGCCGGGCACCGACCCCCCGATGTCGTCGTGGTGGCCGAACGCCTGGACGAAGGCGACCACCTCCTCGTCGACGAACACCGGCACGGTGACGCACAGGTCCGGCAGGTGTCCGATGCCGCCCTCGGACAGATAGACGTCGTTGTGGAAGAAGACGTCGCCCGGCTGCATCGTGTCCAGCGGGAAGTCGCGGGCCACCGGGTGCACCAGCGCCGAGTACGACCGGCCGGTCAGCTTGCGCAGCTTCCGGTCGTGGATGCCGGCGCGGAAGTCGTGCGCGTCGCGGATCATCGGCGAGCGCGCCGTGCGGCCGATGGCGGTCTCGACCTCCTTCTCGATCGCGGCCAGCGACCCCTCGACGATCTCCAGCACCACCGGGTCGACCGTCATGACGACACCTTCCGCACCAGCAGGTTGCCGAACCGGTCGACCGTGGCGGCATAGCCCGGGTGGAGCGGCACCGTGGAGCCGAACTCCTCGACGATCGCGGGCCCGGTCACGACGTCGTCCGGCGCCAGGTCGGGCCGCCAGTAGACCGGTGTGTCGGCCCAGTCGTCGAAGTGCACCGGCCGGGTGCCGGTCCGGGCACGCTCGACGTCGCCCTCCCGGGGTCCCAGCTCGGCCAGCCGCGGGCGCTCGATCGGCCCCACGCCGGTGACCCGCAGGTTGACCCACTCGACCGGCTGGCGGGGGTCACCGCGGAAGGCGTAGCCGTAGAGCTGCTCGTGGGCGTCGTGGAACGCGTCCGCCACCGTCTCGGTGAACGCCTCGTCGACCGGGCCGTCCGGTGCCGGCACCCGCACCTCGAACGCCTGGCCGGCGTAGCGCAGGTCGGCGCTGCGCAGGTGGCGGTGCCGGTCGCGCGCGAAGCCCTCGCGGTCCAGCGCGGCGGCGGCCTGGGACTGCAGGTCCGCGAGCACGCCGGCCACGGAGTCGCGGTCGAGGTCCGCGTGCCGGGCCACCGCGGTCCGGACGTAGTCGTTGCGCACGTCGACGGTGAGCAGGCCGAAGGCCGACAGGTTGCCCGGGTCCCGTGGCACCAGGACGCCCGCCAGGCCCAGCACGTCGGCCAGCCGGCACAGCAGCAGCGAGCCGGAGCCGCCGAAGGTGGCCATGGTGAAGTCGCGGACGTCCAGCCCGCGCTTGACGGTGACCTCGCGCAGCGCGTTGGCCTGGTTCCACGCCGAGATCTCCAGGATCCCGGTGGCGGCTCGCTCGACCGTCAGGCCGAGGCGCCCGGCGAGGTCCACCAGCCCGGCACGGGCCGCCTCGACGTCGAGCGGGATCTCGCCGCCGAGCAGGTGCGGCGGGATGCGGCCGAGCACGACGTGCGCGTCGGTCACCGTCGGCTCGGTGCCGCCCTTGCCGTAGCACAGGGGCCCGGGGTCGGCACCGGCCGAGCGCGGCCCGACCTTCAGCGAGCCCTCGGGCGACACCCAGGCGACCGACCCGCCGCCGGCACCGACCGTGACGACGTCGATCATCGGCACCTTGCTCGGGTAGCTGCCGACCGTGCCCTCGGTGGTCAGGGCAGGCTCACCGTCGAGCACCACGGCGACGTCGGTCGAGGTCCCGCCCCCGTCGCAGGTCAGGAGCTTCGCGAAGCCGGCCGCGCGGGCCACCAGGGCCGCACCCAGCGCACCGGCCGCCGGGCCCGAGAGCACCGTGGTGATCGGCTGGTGCACCACCTCCTCCGCCGAGAGCACGCCGCCGTTGGACTTCATCACGTAGAAAGGCACGCCGGGCGACAGGTCGTCGAGCCGGCCGCGGATGTTCGCCACGTACGAGGACATCCTCGGCTTGACCGCGGCGTCGACCAGCGTGGTCACCGCGCGCTCGTACTCGCGGTACTCGCGCAGGACCTCGCTGGAGATCGAGACGACCGCCGTGGGGTGCTCCCGCCGGAGGACGTCGCGCATCGCGAGCTCGTGCGACGGGTCGGCGTAGGAGTGCAGGAAGCAGACCCCGATGGTGTCGATGCCGGCCTCGCGGAAGAACCGGGCCGCGGCCACGGCGCCGGCCTCGTCGAAGGGCCGGACCTCGTTGCCCTGGAAGTCCAGCCGGCCGCCCACGGTGCGCACCCGGTGCACCGGCACGATCCTCGGGGGCTTCACCCAGAAGTAGGAGTTGCCGTAGCCGTCCGGCACCGACTGCCGCGCGATCTCGAGCAGGAACTCGTAGCCCTCGGTCGTGACGAAGCCGAGGTCGCCGACCTTGCCCTCGAGCAGCTGGTTGGTGGCCACCGTGGTGCCGTGGCACACGGCCGCGAGGTCTGGGCCGGCGGCAGCCAGCAGGTCCAGCACCTTGGTGACCCCGGTCAGGAAGCCGTCCGCCGGGTCGGTGGGCGTCGAGGGGGTCTTGGTGGTCACCATCCGCCCGGACTCGTCGTCGACGGCCACGACGTCCGTGAACGTCCCGCCGGTGTCGATGCCGATGCGCAGGGCCATGCCGGCCATTCAACCGCTACGGCCGGGGTGGCTGCGGCCCCGCCTCCCGTCAGTCCATCGGCTCGCCGTGCGGCGCCGCGTGCGGGAACGAGGTCCTTGCCGGGCGCACGAGGTCGTCGGCGTACCGCTCGATGAGGGCGAGGTTGCGGTCGGCGAGGTGGTCGAACACCTGTCCGACGCTGCTGCCCGGCGTGAGCGAGGCCATCGCCGTGGCCGGGTCGAGCCGGGCGCTGACCCAGCACTCGTGGCTCGCGGCCCGCGCGACGACCTCGGCGGTCGGGGTGACGATCATCGAGTTGCCGAAGTAGAGCACTCCGGCCGGGTCGGCGCCGGTGGCGTTGGCCCCGATGACGTAGACGTGGTTGTCGTAGGCCCGGGCCCTCGTGGTGAGCTCCCAGATGTCCGCCGAGCGCAGCAGGGCCGACGGCCGCACGATCACCTCGGCGCCGCGGACCGCGGTGATCCGGGACAGCTCGGGGTAGTCGCCGTCGAAGCAGATGATCTGCCCGATCCGGCCGAGGTCGGTCTCGACGACGCTCACCTCGTCGCCGGGTGTCACCCAGCCCCCGCGCGAGCGCATCTCGGTGCAGAAGGGGTGGGTCTTGCGGTACACGCCACCGACCTCGCCGTCGCGGCCCACGAGCACCGAGGCGTTGTGCACGACCCCCCGCGCGGGGCCGCGCTCGTACGTGCCGACCACCAGGTGCACACCCAGCCGGCGCGCGGTGTCCTGCAGCGGCTCGACGACCGGGCCGGGCACCTCGGAGACCAGGTCCCAGAGCTCGTCCGCGCCGATCCCCGGCGTGAAGCCGGTGGTGACCGACTCGGGCAGCACCACCAGCTCGGCGCCGGTCGACTCGACGCACCGGGTGACCCAGTCGGCCGCCTTGGTCAGGTTGCCCTTGATCGTCTCCCGGGTGAGTGGTCCGGGCAGGGGCGCGACCTGCACGGCCGCGGCGGTGAACGCGCGCATGCCACCACTGTGCCACCCGCCAGGCAGAATGCGGCGCGTGGACGCACGCCAGGACGACCCGGCCCGGAGCCGGGCCCTGGGCGCGCTCTACGGGCTCGCCGTGGGTGACGCCCTCGGCATGCCGACCCAGGCGCTGCCGCGGCAGCGCGTCGCCCGGCTGTTCGGCGACCTGGACGGCTTCCGGCCCGGGCCGCCCGAGAACGAGGTCAGCGCCGGCCTGCCCGCCGGCCACGTCACCGACGACACCGACCAGGCCGTCATCGTCGGCGAGCTGCTCGTCGAGGGCGGCGGCCGGGTGGACCCGGACGCGCTGGCCGCCCGCCTGCTCGCCTGGCAGCGACGGATGACCGACCGCGGCTCCGCGGACCTGCTGGGTCCCTCGACCCTGCGAGCACTCCGGGCGGTCACCGAGGGCGCACCCGTGGGCACCACCGGGCGCTGGGGCGACACCAACGGCGCCGCGATGCGGGTGGCCCCGGTGGGCGTCGCGGTGCCGCCGGAGCGCTTGGACCGGCTCTGCTCCGCCGTCGCCGACGTCGACCGGCTCACGCACGACACGACCGTGGCCAACGCGGGCGCCTGCGCCGTGGCCGCCGTCGTCAGCGCCGGTGTCGACGGCGCCGGCTGGCCGGAGGCGCTGGCGGTCGGGCTCCGCGCCGCCGCTGCCGGGGCGGAGCTGGGCAACTACGTGCCCGGTGCCGACGTCGGCCGCCGGATCGAGTGGGCGCTCGACCTCACCCGCGGGGTGTCCGGTGACGCGCTGCTCGACCTCGTCGACGGCCTGGTCGGCACCGGCGTCGCGACCCAGGAGTCGGTCCCGGCGGCGTTCGCCCTGGCCGCCCACGCGCCCGACGACCCCTGGCGGGCCGGGCTGCTGGCCGCCCGGCTCGGCGGCGACAGCGACACCGTGGGTGCCATGGCGGTGGCGATGGTCGGTGCCTGCACGGGTCTGCCCGCCCTGCCCGCGGAGGCGGTGGCCACGGTGCGCGCCGTGAACGACCTGCACCTCGAACCACTGGTCGACCAGCTGCTGGCGCTGCGGGCCCGGAGCGTGCGGTGAGCCGGCTGGTCGGGCTCGGCAGCGTCGTGGTCGACCTCGTGCTGGCCGTGCCGCGACTGCCCGGGCCGGGCGGGGACGTGCTCGCCACCGCGTCGACGACCGCGGTGGGCGGCGGCCTCAACGCGCTGGTCGCCGCCACGGTGGCGGGCCTCCCCGCGGCCTACGGCGGCGGCCACGGCACCGGCCCGTTCGGCGACCTGGTGCGCGGCGCGCTGGCCTCGCACGACCTCCCTGCGCTGCTCGAGCCCACGCCCGACGAGGACACCGGCTTCTGCGTGGTCCTGGTCGATCCGACCGGTGAGCGCACCTTCGCCACGACCATCGGCGCGGAGGGCCACCTGACGACCGAGCAGCTGGCCGGAGCCGTCGCCCAGGTCCGCGGCGGCGACCTCGTCCACGTGTCCGGCTACGACCTGGCCTATCCCCACGGCCCGGCGGTGGCCGACGCGGTGGCCGCCCTGCCGTCGGGGGCGACGGTGCTGCTCGACCCCGGCCCTCTGGTCGCCGACCTCGACCCGGCCCTGCTCGACCAGGTCCTGGCCGCGACGAGCTGGCTGAGCCTCAGCGCCCGGGAGGGCCGGCTCTGGACCGGCCTGGCCGAACCGGCCGCCGCGGGCACCGCCCTGCTGTCGGCCGCTCCGGGCCTGAGGGGTGCGGTGGTGCGCACCGGCGGCGACGGCTGCGTGGTGGTCACCCACGGCGCGACGCCCGTGCCGGTGCCCGGGGTGCGGGTCGAGCGCGTCGTCGACACCAACGGCGCCGGCGACGTGCACGCCGGCACCTTCGCCGCCGGCCTGGCGAGCGGCCTCGACCCGGTGCAGGCCGCGGCGGGGGCGAACGCCGCCGCCGCCCGGTCGGTCACCCGCCTGGGGCCCGGCCTTGGCTAGCGGCGAGGCCCGGCCGCCCCAGGCGCCGGTGCGCAGCTTCAAGCGGCGCGCCAGCCGGGTGACGACGGGCCAGCGGACCGCGCTCGACCGGCACTGGGAGCGGCTGGGACTGGCCGTCGACGGTGCGCCCCTCCACCTCCCGGCGGTGTTCGGCCGGTCCGCACCGGTGGTGCTCGAGATCGGCTTCGGGATGGGCGAGGCCACCGTCGCGATGGCCGCCGCGCAGCCGGGGTGGGACCTGCTCGCGGTCGACGTGCACACGCCGGGGCAGGGGAACCTGCTCCGCCTGGTCGAGGAGCAGGGGCTGGACAACGTCCGGGTCGCCGACGGCGACGCCACGGTGCTGCTCCGCGACTCCCTCCCGCCCGCGTCGCTGACCGCGGTCCGGGTGTTCTTTCCCGACCCGTGGCCCAAGTCGCGGCACGTGAAGCGCCGCCTGGTCGACGACGACTTCGCCGCGCTGGTGGCGGACCGGCTCGCCGATCACGGCGTCCTGCACGTCGCCACCGACGTCGCGGCGTACGCCCGGCAGGTGGCAGGCGTGCTCCGGCGGCAGCCGCTGCTCGCGCCCGCCGAGCCGCCGTGGCGCCCCCGGACCCGGTTCGAGCAACGTGGCGTCGACGAGGGCCGCCCCTCGACCGACCTGGCCGCGCGGCGCACCCCCCGCCGGCCCGCTGCCCGTCCGGGGCGTTCGGATGTGGCCATGGACGGACCTGCCGCACCGGACTAGCGTCCGGGACGTCGCCGCCCGCCGACGAGCACGCCGAGGAACCCGGGCGAGCCGCATGGTGTCGCCTGCGATGAGATGGAGGCGTCCATGAAGCTGTCCACGAGGACGGGACCGCTGGCGGTCGCCGTTGCGGCTGCGCTCATGGCCGTGGGCACCGCCCCGCCCGCGAGCGGCGCCCCGCTGGTCCGCGAGCACCACAGCGAGACCTTCGTCGACACCGACACGTTCTGCGGCCACACCTGGGACATCACCGGCGAGTCCGCCGGGCTCTTCATGCTCAAGCAGGGCCGCCACGGCGACCTGACGCCCTACCTCTTCGACAACTACTCCTACCGCGTGCAGTTCCTCGACGTCGCCACCGGCAAGGGCTTCGTCCAGCAGGGGAACGGCCTCTTCAAGGACTCCTCGATCACCCCGCTGGGCGGCACCGTCTACCGCGTCGAGGCGCGCGAGTCCGGTCAGCCGTTCACCCTGCGGACCCTGGGCGGCAAGGTCGTGGTCAAGGACCGCGGGGTGCTCGTGTACGCGTTCGTCGTCGACACCCTGGGCGACGCAGACATCGACAACGACATCTTCGCCGACGGGTCGCTCGAGCTGCTGGCCGACCACGGCAGTCACCTCGGGTTCTACCTCGACGAGGCCGGCTACTGCGGAGTCGTCGAGTCGATCCTCGCGAGGTAGCCCTCAGGCGCGGCGGCGGGCTCCCAGCGCCCCGACCAGGGCGCCGAGCAGGGCCACGGCCGCTCCGAACACGGCGCCCTTCACGAAGTCGCTGGTCAGCGCACCGCCCGCACCGGCCGGCAGGGCCGGGGCGGTGTAGACGCCGGGAGTCGCGACCGGAGCCCCGGCCACCACTCCCGCCGCCTCGGGGCGCGGGGCCGGCACGGTCGGCGCCTTGCCGGTGAGCACGTCGTCGACCGCGGCGAAGAACTCCCCCGCCGTCTTCTTGGCCACTCCGCTGAGCACCCGCTGCCCGACGCCGCCGATCATGCCGCCCACGATCGCGTCGGCGTCGTAGTCGAGCCTCGTGGTGCTCGCGTCGGTCTCGCTGAGGGTGACGCGGACGTCGGCCGACACCGTGCCCGGGGCGCCCGCCCCGGAGGCCTTGAGGGTGAAGGCGCCGGGCTGGTCCTGGTCGGTCAGCGCGACATCACCCTGGTAGCTGCCCTTGATCGAGGCGACCCCCGCGAACAGCGTCATCCGGTAGGTGTCCTTGCCGACCTCCTCGAGCTGCTGGCAGCCCGGGATCGTGCGGACGAGGACCGCCGGGTCGTTGAGAGCCGTCCATACCTGCTCGCGCGGCGCGTGGAGGGTGGCCGAACCGGTGACCTTCACGTCTGCTCCTGTTCCGGTGCCTGTACCTGAGGGGTCCTGCTCTGCAGCGGGGGGATCTCGCCGGCGGCGTGGCGCCGGCGCAGCTCGAACAGCTCGGAGGGCGAGATCGGCATCCGCCGGATCGGGAAGCCCTCCGCGTCCTCGACCGCGGCGGCGAACACCGCGGCGGACGGGATCACACCGGCCTCCCCCGCGCCCTTGATGCCCAGGGGGTTCAGCGGCGAGCGGGTCTCCAGGTGGTCGATCTCGATGTGCGGCACCTCGGACGCGTAGGGCATCAGGAAGTCCATGAACGACGCGTTGAGCAGCTGGCCGTTCTCGTCGTAGGCCATCCGCTCGTAGAGGGCGCCGCCGACGCCCTGGGCGACCCCGCCGTGCACCTGGCCCTCGACGATCATCGGGTTGATGAGCGGACCGCAGTCGTGCACCACGCAGTAGCGGAGCACGTGGATCTCGGCGGTCTCCGGGTCGGTCTCGACGATCGCGACATGCATGCCGTTGGCGAAGGTCGACTGCATCGGGGAGTAGAAGTCGGTGCCCTCGAGGCCGGGCTCCTCGTCGTCGGGCACCGGCGGGCCGGAGGCCTCGCCGACGGCGAACTGGGTCGCCGCCTTGGACGCCTCGTCGAAGGCGTAGCGCAGCGGGTTCGACAGCACGGCCACGGTGGCGAGCGGGATCGAGGAGTGCGGCGAGCCCTTGACGCGGACCTGGCCGTCGACGATCTCGAGGTCACCGGGGTCGGCCTCCAGGGCGTCGCCGGCGATCCGCAGCGCCTTGGCGCGCACCTTGCGCGAGGCCAGCGCGATGGCGTTGCCGCTCATGACCGCGGCGCGCGAGGCGAAGGTGCCCACGGCGTAGCCGAACCGGCGGGTGTCGCCGGTGACCACCTCGACGTCCTCGAAGGGGACGCCCAGCTCGTCCGCAGCGATCTGGGCGAACGAGGTGAAGTGGCCCTGTCCCTGGGTGGTGAGCCCGGTCGCGACCTTCACCTTGCCCGAGGTCTCGACCACGACGTGCGCGCCCTCGTACGGGCCGACGCCGGTGCCCTCGACGTAGCAGGCGATGCCCACGCCGACCTTGCGTCCGGCCGCCCGGGCCGCCGCGGCCTCGGCCAGCGCCGAGTCCCACCCGACGAGCTCCTTGAGCTTGGCCAGCGACGCCGGGAAGTCGCCCGAGTCGTAGATGAGCGGCCGACCGTCCTGGAAGGTCAGGTGGTGGTCGTAGGGCATCTCGTCCGGGGTGATGAAGTTGCGCAGCCGGACCTCGGCCCGGTCCAGACCGAGCCGGTCGGCGATGGCGTCCATGGTGCGTTCCATGAGGAAGACGCCCTGCGGCCGCCCCGCGCCGCGGTACGGCGTCACGATCACCGTGTTCGTGTACAGGGACCACCACTCGCACCGGTAGGCGCCCGGCTTGTACGGCCCGAGCAGCTGGGTGCTGGTGATGATCGGGACGATGACGCCGTACGGCGTGTAGGCGCCGTTGTCGTGCCAGAACCTGACGTCCAGCGCGAGCAGCCTGCCGTCGTCGTCGAAGCCGGCGGTCACCTCCTGCAGCTGCTGCCGCTCGTGCGCCGACGAGACGAAGTGCTCGCGCCGGTCCTCGACCCACTTCACCTCGCGGCCGAGCCGGCGGGCCGCCCACGGCACGAGCACCTCCTCGGGCCAGGGATGCACGATCTTCACCCCGAAGCCGCCGCCCACCATCGGTGCGACGCACTCGACCTTGCCCAGCGGGAGCGCCAGCCGCGCGGCCACCGCGGCCCGCACCGAGGTGGAGGTCTGCGTCGAGGAGTGCACCCGCATCGAGCCGTCCGCCGGGTCCCAGCGGGCGTGCACGCCCTTCCCCTCCATCGGCATCGACGCGCTCCGCTCGACGTCGAGGTCCAGCGAGAGCGTGTGCGGCGCCGCGGCCAGCGCCGCCTCGACGTCGCCCACCTCCTGCACGAGGTGGGCGGCGACGTTGTCGGGCACGTCGTCGTGGACGGTCCGCTCGGCGCGGCGCGCATTCTCGACGCCGACGACCGGCGGGAGGAAGTCGTAGGACACGACCACGCGCTCGGCCGCGTCCTCGGCGAGGTAGCGGTCCCGGGCGACCACCATGACCACCGCCTCGCCGACGTGGTTGACCTCGTCGCGCGCCAGCGGGTAGCCGGTGCGCGGCGCCGTGAGCGAGGGATGCGGGATCAGCAGCGGCAGCGGGTGGGCCACCGAGGTGCCCTCGGCATCGTCCGCCGCGGCCAGGTCCTCGTAGGTGTAGACCGCCACCAGGCCCTCGACGTCGAGGGCACCCGTCACGTCGATGTCGACGACCCGGGCGTGCGCGTGCGGGCTGCGGACGAACGCGACACCCAGGGCGTCGTGGCCGAGGTCGTCCAGGAAGTGCGCTGTCCCTGTCACGAGCCGGACGTCCTCGACCCGCAGGACCGGCTCGCCGAACAGCCTCGTCGTCACGACTCGCCCCCCGCGCGCTCCCGGCCGATCTCTGCGGCGCGCAGGACCGAGGCGACGATGTTCTGGTACCCGGTGCAGCGGCACAGGTTGCCGCTGACCGCCTCGCGCGCCTCGGCCTCGGTCGGGTCGGGGTTCTCCTCGAGGTAGGCGGCCACCGTGGTGAGGAAGCCGGGGGTGCAGAACCCGCACTGCAGGCCGTGGCACTCGCGGAACGCCTGCTGGACGGGGTGCATGTCCGCCGGGCCGCCCAGGCCCTCGACCGTGGTGACCTCGTGGCCGGCCACGCTCACCGCGAGCAGCAGGCAGGACCGCACCGGCTCACCGTCCAGCAGCACGGTGCAGGCGCCGCACACCCCGTGCTCGCAACCGACGTGCGTGCCGGTGAGGCCCAGGTCGTGGCGCAGGAGGTCGGACAGCAGCCGGCGGGCCGGCACCCGGGCGTCGCGCGGGACTCCGTTCACCACCACGCGCACCTCGTGCAGCTCCTCGGTCACGCCACTCTCCCCGCGGCCTCGGCCAGTGCCCGCGCGGTGAGGACCCGGACGAGCTGCCGCCGGTAGTCCGCGGTCGCGTGGATGTCCGGCTCGGGGTCGACCTGGCCCTCGGCGAGGTCGCCGGCGGCGGCCCAGTCGGCGGCAGCCGGCTCGACGCCCCGGACCGCCTCGGTGAGGTCGAGCACCAGCGGCGTCGGCGACACGGACACGTACGCGGCGCGGGCCGCGACGACCACGCCGTCGGCGACGGTGACGACGGCGCCGAGACCGCACATCGCGTAGTCGCCGTGCCGGCGCGCCACCTCGACGAACGTGCTGCCGCTGCCGGGCGGCGACGCCGGGAACGTCACGGCCTCGGCCAGCTCACCGGTCCGCAACGACGACTCCAGCGGACCCGCGAAGAAGTCGGCGGCCGCGACGTCACGGCGGCCGGACGCGCTCGCGACGTGCACGGTGCCGCCGGTCAGGGCCAGCACCGCGGTCATCTCGCCGCTGGGGTCGGCGTGCGCGATGCTGCCGACCGTCGTGCCGCGGTTGCGGATGACGGGGTGCGCGACGAGCCGCAGCGCCTGGCGCAGCAGCGGTTGTGCGGCGTGGGCCGGCCCGTCGCGCTCGACCGCGGCGTGCCTGGCCAGCGCGCCCACACGGACGCCGTCGGAGCTGTCGACGTAGGACAGCTCCGCCAACCGGTTGATGTCGACGAGGTGCGCCGGAGCCGCCAGCCGCATGTTGAGCATCGGCAGGAGGCTCTGGCCGCCGGCGAGCACCTTCCCGTCCTCGCCGACGCGCGCCAGCACCGACAGCGCCTCCTCGAGGGACTCCGGCGCCGACCAGGCGAACGGTGACGGCTTCACGCGGCGATCCTGCCGCATCCGGGCGGGGAAGTCGCTGACTCCCGCCCGGATGCGGCCCGGACCGTCAGTGCCGGGGCGGCGGGTCGGCGTCGCCGGCGGCAGGAGGAGGCGGCGGGTTCCCGGCCGCGCCGCGCTCGAACCCGATCTCGCCGAGGGACGCCTCGTGCGCGCCGTGCCGCCCGACCGACATCGCCGTGCCGTCGTCGTACCCGGCCGGCGTGTCCAGCGAGGCCCGCATGTGCTCGGGCGCGAGCCAGCGCAGCAGGTGGTAGCCGACGAGGAGGACGATCGTGCCCAGCGCGATGCCCTCGAGCGTGAAGTCGTCGCTGATCTGGTGGGCCACCGGCCCGACCGCGAGGATGATCCCGGCGCCGATCGGCACCAGGTTGATCGGGTTGGCGAAGTCGACGCGGTTCTCGATCCAGATCTTCGCGCCGAGCAGGCCGATCATCCCGTAGAGGACCACGGTGATGCCGCCGAGCACGCCGCCCGGGGTGGCAGCGACCAGGGCACCGAACTTCGGGATGAGGCCGAACAGGATCGCGACGACACCCGCGACGTAGTACGCGGCCGTGGAGTAGATGCGGGTGGCCGCCATGACGCCGATGTTCTCGGCGTACGTCGTGGTCGGCGAGCCGCCGACCGAGGTGGCGACAGCGGTGCCGACGCCGTCGGCGAAGATCGCCCGGCCGATCATCGGGTCGAGGTCGGTCTTGGTCATGGCACCGACCGCCTTGACGTGACCGGTGTTCTCCGCGATCAGCGCGATGACGGCCGGCAGGACGAGCACGACCGCCGAGAACTTGATGTCGGGCGAGACGAGGTCCGGGAACCCGAACCAGCTGGCGTCGCCCACCGAGTCGAGGTTGAGCCGGTCACGGGTCACCACCTCGCCGGACCCGTCAGGAGAGGTGATCTGGCCGGCGGTCATGTCCAGGACCCAGGACAGGACGTAGCCGAAGATCAGCGCGAGCAGGATGGCGATCCGGCTCATGAACCCGCGCAGCAGCACCGTCATCAGGAACAGCGCGAACATGGTGATCAGCGCGACCCAGCGGTCCTGCGGCCAGTAGACGTCGGCGACCACGAAGGCCAGTCCGAAGCCGATCAGCATGACCACGCCGCCGGTGACCGCCGGCGGGAAGATCCGGTGGATGACACCGATGCCCAGCACGTTGATCGCGAGGCCGACGGCAGCGAGCACCAGGCCGGCCACCAGGATCGCGCCGGTGACCACGGAGTCGACGTCCTGCGTCGCGCGGATGGCGAACACGCCACCGACGAAGGACGCGCTGGTCCCGAGGTAGCTCGGCACCCGGTTCTGGGTGATGAGCAGGAACAGGATCGTCGCGACACCGGACATCATGATCGCGAGGTTCGGGTCCAGGCCCATGACGAGCGGGAACACGAAGGTCGCGCCGAACATCGCGATGACGTGCTGGGCCCCGATGCCGGCCGTCCGACCCCACGACATCCGCTCGTCAGGAGCGACCACCTCGCCCGGCGGCGGGGTCTTGCCGTCGTGCACGACCTTCCAGCTGAACAGAGCCATCGTGTCCTCCAGGCCGATCGTCGTCCCGTGTGGCACACGCCACCCGGGAGCAGGGTGGCCCATCCGGGCCGCCGGGTGTGGGATCTCGCGCTGATCATCGGCGACAGAAACGGCCCCGTCGCCTTTGTCGGGTTCCTCCAAGGCGACGGCGCGCCCCGCGCGAGGCGTTACGGTCGCGGGATGGCGACTCCCCCGCCCGCGCTGCCCGGCGCCGCGCCGACAGCCCTGCGACCGCTGCTCGCGGGTGCTGCCGCGCAGGGCCGGGTGAGGGCCGTGCTCGGTGCCTGCGTCTACGCCGAGCTCGACGGGCGGCTGGTCGCCGTGGAGGCCACCGGCGGGCTGCGGCTGCCCTGCGCGGTGCTGCTGGGCGTCCCCCCGGCGGCGGGGCCGTTCGGCGGCGTGCGGGTCGGCGACCCGGTCACCGCGCTCGACGGCACCCTGACGCTCGGCCCGCTGCGGGTCCGGACGGCCCGCTGGTGGCGGCCGGCCTCCCCCCGCGACGCCCGGCCCCCGTCGCCCGGTCACCACGGCGACGCCCGGCGCCAGGACGGCTGGGATGCGCTGGCCCGCTCGATGCTCGGGCTCGGCCCCGGCCTGACGCCGGCCGGCGACGACCTGCTGGCCGGGCTGCTCGTGGGGCTGGCCGGCCGCCCCGACCTGCGCGGCCCGCTGGCCGCCGCCGTGGCCCGGCACGCGCCCGCCCGCACCACCTGGCTCTCCGGCGAGCTGCTGCGGCTGGCGGCCGACGGGCTGGCCGCCCCCGCGGTGGTCGCCGTCGCCGACGCCCTGGCCGGCCACGGCCCCGACGACGCGCTCGCGACGTCCCTGCCCGGGCTGCTCGCGGTGGGACACACCTCCGGCGCAGCCCTCGCCCGCGGGCTCCTGCTCGCCGCCACGACCTCGACCCGACACCCCGTCCCCCTGCCGGAGGCCGCATGAGCACCACCGAGACCCGCACCACCGAGACGCGCCCCCGCGGCACCCGCGATGTCGTCGAGGTACGGCCGGGCACCTACGTCGACTCGGTGAGCCTGATGCTGGTCAGCCGCGACGTCTCCGCCGTCGACGGCGTGGCTGCGGCGCAGGTCGCGATGGCCACCGAGCTGAACCTCGACCTGATGCGCGGCATGGGGTTCACCCTGCCGGACGGCGCCGGGCCGAACGACCTGGTGGTCGCGATCCGGGCCGCGGACGACGACGCGCTGGCCCGCGCCACGGCAGCCCTCGAGCAGGCGCTGGCGGCGGCGTCAGCGGGTGGTGGCAGCAGTTTCGGGGACGAGCCCGCGCCGCGCTCGTTCGGGTCCGCGGTGCGTCGCGCGGGCGGCGCCGACCTCGCGCTCGTCTCGGTCCCCGGCCCGCACGCCTTCACCGAGGCCATGGACGCGCTGGGAGCCGGCCTGTCGGTCCTCGTGTTCAGCGACAACGTCCCGGTCGAGCAGGAGATCCGGCTCAAGGACGAGGCCGCCGCCCGGGGGCTGCTCGTCATGGGGCCCGACTGCGGCACCGCCGTCGTCGGCGGCGTCGGCCTCGGCTTCGCCAACGCGGTGCGTCCGGGACCGGTCGGCCTCGTCGCTGCCAGCGGCACCGGCGCGCAACAGCTCATGTGCCTGCTCGACACCCGCGAGGTGGGCGTCAGCCACTGCCTCGGCGTCGGGGGCCGCGACCTCTCGGCAGCGGTCGGGGGCCGCTCCACCCGGGCCGCGCTCGCCCTGCTCGACGCCGACCCGGCGACCGAGCTGGTCGTGCTGGTCTCGAAGCCGCCGGACGCCGCCGTGGCGACCGACATCACGGCGTACGCCGGCACGCTGGGCACGCCGGTGCTGCTCGCCCTCCTGGGCGAGGGCCAGGACGACCTCACCACGGTCGCCGCGCGCGCGGTCGAGGCCGTGGGCGGGACGTGGGACGCACCGCGGACGTGGGGCCAGGAGACGGCCCCCGGCGCCGGCAGCGCCCTGCGCGGGCTCTTCGCCGGCGGAACCCTGTGCGACGAGGCGATGGTGATCGCCGCCGCCGCGCTGGGCGAGGTCCGCTCGAACATCCCCCTGCGCCCGGAGTGGGCGCTGGCCCCGGACCTCGCGTCGGTGGGGCACACGATGCTCGACCTCGGCGACGACGCCCTCACCCAGGGCCGCGCGCACCCGATGATCGACCAGCGCAGCCGGGTCGACCGGATCGCGGTCGAGGCCGCGGACCCCGACACCGGTGTCCTGCTGCTCGACGTCGTGCTCGGCCACGGCGCCCACCCCGACCCGGCGGCTGAGCTCGCGCCCGCCCTGGCCGCCGCCCGGGAGTCGGCCCGCACGGCCGGCCGGGAGCTCGCCGTCGTGGTCTCGCTCTGTGCCGCGGCCGACGACCCTCAGGACCCGGGACGCCAGGCCGAGCGCTGCACGCCGCGGGCGCCGCGGTGTTCCTGTCCAACGCGGCAGCTGCCCGGCACGCCGTCGCGCTGGTGACGGGAGCCGACCGGTGACCGCCCCCACGACGAGCCTGCTGGACGGCGCGCCACGGGTCGTCGCGGCCGGCGCCCAGATGTTCTCCGACGCCCTCGCCGCGCAGGCCGTGCCGGTCACCCAGGTCGAGTGGCGCCCGCCGCTCGGCGACGCCGGCGTCGAGCAGCACCTCGCCCGGGTGCTCGCCGACCCCCGGCGTCCCACGGCCAACAGCACCGCCGTCGCCCGGATGGTTGCCGCCGGCGCCGAGCTGGTCGACGTCCGGCCGGCCGCCGAGGCGCTCGGTCTCGGTGCCGGGGAGTTCCTGCACGCCGGCCCGCCGATCGGGTGGGACCGGGCCTCCGGACCCCTGCGCGGCGCCCTGGTCGGGGCGATGCTCCTGGAGGGGCTCGCCGCGACGCCCGAGGAGGCCGAGGCGGCCCTGGAGAAGGGTGACGGCGTCTCCCTCGACCCCTGCCACCACCACGGCACGGTGGGCCCGATGGCGGGCGTGGTGACCCCGTCGATGTGGATGTTCGAGCTGCGTGACCCCGTGCACGGAGGCACGGCCTGGTGCTCGCTCAACGAGGGTCTGGGCAAGGTGCTTCGCTACGGCGCGTACGGGCCGGAGGTCGTCGAGCGGCTGCGGTGGATGTCGGCCGTCCTGGGGCCGCTGCTGCAGACCGCCGTGCGGTCCCACGGCCCGGTCGACGTCAAGGCGATCGCCGCGCAGATGCTGCAGATGGGCGACGAGGGGCACAACCGCAACCGCGCCGGCACGCTGATGTTCCTGCGCGAGGTGCTTCCCGACCTCATCGACTCCGGAGCAGCGACGAGCGAGGTCGCCGAGGCCGTGCGCTTCGTCGGCGGCAACGACCACTTCTTCCTCAACCTCGGCATGCCGGCGTGCAAGCTGGCCACCGACGCGGCCCGCGACGTGCCAGGCTCCTCGCTCGTGGTGGCGATGGCGCGCAACGGCACCGACTTCGGCATCCAGGTGTCCGGCACGGGCGACCGGTGGTTCACCGGCCCGGCGAACACACCTGACGGCCTGTTCCTCGGCGCGTTCGGGCCGGACGACGCGAACCCCGACATCGGCGACTCCGCCATCACCGAGACGGGCGGCATCGGCGGCTTCGCCATGGCGGCCGCACCGGCGATCGTGAAGTTCGTCGGCGGCGAGGTCGCCGACGCCATCGAGGCGACCCGGCTCATGTACGAGATCACGCTGACCGAGAACCCGACCTACCAGGTGCCGGTGCTCGGGTTCCGCGGCACACCCACGGGCATCGACGCCGCCCTGGTGACGCGCACGGGGATCCTGCCGCACATCAACACCGGCATGGCCGGCAGGGTGGCGGGCACCGGCCAGGTGGGCGCCGGCCTGGTCAACCCGCCCGCGGCGATCTTCCCCGAGGCGGTCGCCGCGCTGGCCGGGCTCGCACCGCCGCTGACGACCTGAGGCTCAGAACGCGGCGACGACCACCGTGACGTTGTCGATGCCGCCCCGGTCGAGGGCCTCCTCGACGAGCGCGTCGCACGCCTTCTCGGCGTCGCCGGAGCCGAGCAGGGTGGCGATGGCCTCCGGGTCGACCATGTTGGTGAGGCCGTCGGAGCACAGCAGCAGCCGGCTGCCCGGCGGCGTCACCAGCTCGACGACGTCGGGCTCCACCCCGCGGTCCAGCCCCAGGGCCTGGGAGATGTAGCCGCCCATGCCGTGGTCCTGGGTCACCTGCTGCAGCCTCGCGTCGGGTGTCAGCAGGTATGCCCGGCTGTCGCCCACGTGCGCGACGACGACCGAGCCGTTGCCCACGGCGGCCGCGACGACGGTGGTCGCCATCCCGGTGCGCTCCGGGTCCTGACCGGCCAGCTCGACGACCGCGTCGTGCGCCGCGGACAGCGCGTCGACCAGCGCCTGCGGGGAGGACACCGCCGCACCGGCGTCCGCACGCAGTCGCTCGACCGCAGCGGCGCTGGCGAGGTCGCCGGCCGGGTGGCCGCCCAGCCCGTCGCAGACCACGAGCAGTCCCTCGTCGCCCGCCACCAGCAGCGCATCCTCGTTGCGCGCCCGGACGTGCCCCACCTCGGTGCGCGCTGCGACCTGCATCCCCCCACCGTAGAGGGCCTCCGGGCAGCCGCCCACGCCACGCGCCGCCGACCGGCTGAGAGACTGGCCGGCCATGTCCGAGCCGCGCGCGACCGACGCCACCCCCGCCGCCGTCCCGGCCGCGGCGCGGCCGCTGCTCCCCCTGGGCCGCCTGGCCTTCACCATCTTCCTCGTCGCGCTCAACCTGCGGGCCGCGCTTGCCGCCCTGCCGCCCCTGGTGCGCACCGTCCAGGACGACCTCGCCCTGTCCGGTGCCGTGGCCGGGCTGCTCACCACCCTGCCGGTCCTGTGCATGGGCCTGTTCGCGCCGGTCGCCCAGGTGCTGGCGCGCCGGGTCGGGCGGGAGGCCACCGTGGGGTGGGCGCTGGTCCTGCTGCTGGTGGGCCAGCTCTCGCGCCTGGCGGGCGAGCTGCTCCCGGTGCTGCTGGCCAGCACGTTCCTCATCGGTGTCGGCATCGCGCTGGCGGGGACGGTGCTGCCCGGCATCGTCAAGGAGTTCTTCGCCGGGCGCTCCGGGACCATGACCGGGGTCTACCTGCTCGCGATGATGGTCGGGGCGGCGACGTCCTCGGCGCTCGCGGTGCCCCTGGCCGACGTCCTCGGCTCCTGGCAGCGGTCGCTGTCGCTGTGGTCGCTGCTCGCCGCGCTCGGCCTCGCGGTGTGGCTGCCCGTCGTCCGCCGGGTGAACCGGCACGTCGACCCCGACGCCGCCGACGAGCAACGCCGCGCCGCGCTGCCGTACCGCAGCGCCACCACCTGGCTGCTGGCCGGCTACCTGGCGCTCCAGTCGCTCGGCTTCTACTCCCAGATCGCGTGGATCCCGCCGGCCTACGAGTCGCACGGGTGGACGGCGCGCGACGCGGGCCTGCTGCTGTCGCTCTGGAGCATCGCCCAGCTCGTGACCGGGGTCGCCGGGCCGGCGCTGGCCGACCGGCTGACCGACCGGCGTCCGCTGGTCGCCGCCGCGCTGGTCTGCACGCTCGGCGGGCTGGCGGGGATCGCGTTCGCGCCCGAGGCCGCCCCGGTGGTGTGGATCCTGCTGCTGGCCTTCGGCCAGGGCGGCGGCTTCGCGCTGGGCCTGGTGAAGCTGGTCGACTACGCGCCCACCCCGGCTGCCTCCGCCCGCCTGTCGGCACTGGTCTTCCTCGTGTCGTACTCGACGGCGTCACTGGGGCCGTTGGCCTTCGGCGCCGTGCACGACAGGACGGGGAGCTTCACGCTGCCCTTCGCCGGCCTGCTGGTCGTCGCGCTGCTCCAGCTGTCCCTGGTCCCCGCGCTGCGGCCCGGCAGGCTTGCCGAGCAGTCGGTGGGACGGGGCACCATGTCGGCATGAGCCGAGTGACCAACGTCCAGTTCACCCTCGACTGCGCGGACCCGCACGCCCAGGCGGCCTTCTGGGCCGCGGCCCTGGGCTGGGTCGTCGAGCGCCACACCGCGATGATCCGCGGCCTCCTCGACCAGGGCATCGCCACCGAGGACGACGTCGTCGAGATCGACGGCGAGCTGGCCTGGCGCACCGTGGAGGCGCTCAGGCACCCCGAGCACGACGCCATCCGCGAGCTGGGCGGCGCCGCCCGGATGCTCTGCCAGCACGTCGAGGAGCCCAGGAGCGTGAAGATCCGGATGCACCTGGACGTGAACGTGGGCCGGGACCACATCGACGCCGAGGTGCGGCGGCTCACGGCGCTCGGGGCGCGCGCGCTCTACCAGGTCGACGAGCCGGGCGCGTTCCACACGACGATGGCCGACCCCGAGGGCAACGAGTTCTGCGTCCAGTAGCGACCCGGTCAGCCGCCCAGGCGGTCCAGGTCCTGCTCGGTGTCGAGGTCGGCGGGGTCTCCGACGTCCCCGCACTCCACCGCCGTCACCAGGCTCGGGCGCGCCGTGAGGAACGCCCGGGCGCCGACGTCGCCCACGGCCAGCCGCGCCGCCTCGGCCCAGTGCTCGCGCGCGAGCAGCACCGGGTTGCGCCGCTGCCCGTCATAGGTCGCCACGGCCACGCTCGCGCCCTGGCGGTACGCCGCCAGGAGCCGGCGGACGACCTCGGACCCGACGCCCGGGGTGTCGACGACCATCAGCACGGCCGCCTCACCGGCGGCTCGCTCGTCCAGCGCCGCCAGGCCCACCCGCAGCGACGAGCCCATGCCGGACTGCCAGGCGGGGTTGACGACCACGTCGGCGCCGTCGGCCTGCAGGGCCTGCGCCCCGGCCACCACCACGACCGGGTCGGCCCCGCCGTCGCGCAGCGCGCGTACCGCCCGCTCGAGCAGGGTCTGCCCACCGATCTCGACCTGGGCCTTGGGCCGGCCGAGCCGCCGGCCGGCGCCGGCGGCGAGCACCAGCCCGGCGACCCGTGTCACCGGTGGATCGGCCCCTCGGTGGCACCCAGGCGCACGCCGGTCCCGCCCCACCTGTGCGCGACGATCTCGGCGGCGATCGACACCGCGGTCTCCTCCGGCGTCCGGGCGCCGATGTCCAGCCCGATCGGCGAGGACAGCCGGCTCAGCGTCTCCTCGCTGACGCCCTCGTCGCGCAGCCGGGCCAGCCGGTCGTCGTGGGTACGCCGGCTGCCCATCGCCCCGATGTAGGCGGCGTCGGTGCGCAGCGCGACCTCGAGCAGCGGCACGTCGAACTTCGGGTCGTGGGTGAGCACGCAGATCACCGTCCGGCCGTCGACCGGCTGGGACGCGAGGTAGCGGTGCGGCCACTCGACGACGACCTCGTCGGCGTCGGGGAAGCGGCGGCGGGTCGCGAAGGTGCCGCGCGCGTCGCAGACGGTCACGTGGAAGCCCAGGAACTTCCCGACCCGCGCCACCGCGGCGGCGAAGTCGATCGCCCCGAACACCAGCATCCGGGGCGGCGGCGAGAACGACTGCACGAAGACGCTCAGCTCGTCCTGCCGGCGCTCCCCGTCGGGGCCGATGTGCACGAGCCCTGTCGCGCCGTGGTCGAGCATTCCGCGCACGTCGGCGACCACCGCGTCGTCGAGACGGGCCGTACCCAGTCCGCCGGCCGCGCGGTCCGGCCACACGACAAGGTGGGCGCCGACGTTCCCCGGACCCGCGACCACGGTCGCCACGGCGACCGGCTCGTGCGCGGTCACCGACGCGACGACGTCCGGCAGCTCGGGGAAGGTCGCGGAGTCGACCGGCTCGACGAAGACGTCGATGATGCCACCGCAGGTGAGGCCGACGGCGAACGCGTCGTCGTCGCTGACGCCGTAGCGCTCCAGCACGGCCTCGCCCCCGGACATGACCTCCTGGGCCAGCTCGTAGACGGCGCCCTCGACGCAGCCGCCGCTGACGCTGCCCACCGGCTCGCCCTCGGGCGACACCACCATCGCCGCGCCGGGCTGCCGGGGCGCGCTGCGCCAGGTTCCGACGACGGTGGCCAGCGCGAACCGGCGCCCGGCCCGGTGCAGCCGGGCCACCTCGTCCACGACGTCATGCACGGGTGGCTCCCGCTCTTCCGGCGGCCTGCCGCACGTCGCGCGACACCACGTCGGCCAGCCGTTCGAGAGCGGCCAACGAGTGCCCGTCGACGAAGTCGTCCACGGAGGGCAAGGCGGCCAGCATGCCACCGGTCATCGGTGCGTACCCGGGCTTGCCGCGGTGCGGGTTGGCCCACACGACGCGGTGCGCGAGCCGCGCGAGCCGCTGCATCTGGGCGCCGAGCAGCGCCGCGTCGCCGCGCTCCCAGCCGTCGGAGGCGACCACGACGACAGCGCCGCGCGCGACCCCCCGCTGCCCCCAGCGGTCCAGGAACGCCTTGAGCATCTCGCCGAGCCGGGTCCCGCCGCTCCAGTCCGGCACCGCACCGGACACCGCCAGCAGGGCCGCCGACGGGTCCCGGCCGCGCATCTCCCGGGTCACCCGGGTCAGGCGGGTCCCGAGGGTGAACACCTCGGTGCCCGGCCGACGGCGCGCGGCGGCGTGGGCGAAGCGGAGGAACGGGTCGGCGTAGGGCTGCATGGAGCCGCTGACGTCGACGACCAGCACCAGCCTCCGGGGCCGCACCCGCCGGACCCGCTGCTCCAGCCGGGCCGGCTCTCCGCCGCGGCGCAGCATGGTCCGCACCGTCCGACGGGCGTCGACGGACCCCCGGTGCGCGGGTCGGTGCCGGCGGGTCAGCCGGGCCGGTCCGAGGGGGTCGAGGGCCTCGATCAGGGCGCGCACGGCCTCGCGCTCGGCAGCCGTCAGCGTGGCGAGGTCGCGGTGGCGCAGCACCTCGACAGCGCTGGCCGTCGACGCCGGCACCCCGGTGGACCCCGCGGCGTCCGCGGCCGGTGGCTCGCTGCCCGGCACCGCCACCGGCCGCACGACGTGCACCGGCGGCACCCGGCGCGGTGGCGGTGCCGGCACCCCGGCGAAGTACGCGGCGAAGGCCCTGTCGTAGCGGCCGATGTCGTCCGGGCCGGAGCAGAGGGTGAGCCGGCCCGCCCAGTACAGGTCGTTCCGCCGGGTCGGGTCGAGCCACCCGGCCGCACGGACCGTCTGGTGCACCCGCTCCGGAGACGCCTCGACACCGGCAGCGCGCAGCGTCCGTGCGAAACCGACCAGAACGGGCGTCGCGTCCGCACCGGCCGGAAGCGTCGTCACCGGGCCAACCTACGTCGCTTGACAGGCGCTCGTGACAGGACTTCGTTGGTGGCGACGCCGGCGGACGGGAGCCCACCATGACGCACGACGACGCGGACATCCTGCGGCAGGCGTACGACGCCTTCCGCACGCAGGACATGGCGACGCTGGAGACCCTGGTCTCCCCCCGGGTCCGGTGGCACGAGGCCGGCCTCGAGCAGCCGATCGAGGGACGCGAGGCGCTCGCGGCCCGCTTCGCGACGGCCAGCGGGCTGGTCTCCGAGATCGACCTGCACGACGTCGTGGCCGGCGACGAGCACTGCGTCGCGCTGGTCACGGCGCACCTTCGCAAGCCCGACGGTGACCACGTCACCTACCGCGCCGTCGAGGTCGTCCACGTCGAGGACGGGATGATCACCGAGCGCTGGGCGTACATGGACGCGGTGCCGGCCGAGGTGCAGGAGTTCTTCGCAGGCATCGGCTGAGTCACCCGGTCGCCGCCCACTCCGCGATCCGGCCGGCGACGCGCTCCTGGTCCTCGCGGTACTTGAGGAACGCGCCGAGGCTGGCGCAGGCCCGGTCCAGCGCGGCCTCGCCGAGGTCGGTGACCCCGAGCGCGACCAGGGCCTCGGTCCAGTCCAGCGACTCGGCCACACCGGGCGGCTTGAGCAGGTCCTCCTCGCGGCGGGCGGCCCGCGCGACCCGGGCCACCGCCTCGGTGAGCGACAGGGCGGCCTGCGGCAGCCGCCGGCGGATGATCGCCACCTCACGCTGCAGGTCGGGGTGCTCCAGCCAGTGGTAGAGGCACCGCCGCTTGAGCGCGTCGTGCACCTCGCGGGTGCGGTTGGAGGTGAGGACGACGACGGGCGGCCGCTCGGCGCGGATCGTGCCCAGCTCGGGGACCGAGATCGTGAACTCGCTGAGCACCTCGAGCAGGAACGCCTCGAACTCGTCGTCCGCGCGGTCGACCTCGTCGACCAGCAGCACGGCCGGCCGTTCGGCGGTGCTGGTCTCCAGCGCCTGCAGGAGCGGACGGGCGATCAGGAACCGCCGGTCGTAGAGCTCGGCCTCCAGCCGGTCGGCGTCCCGGACCCCGGCGGCCTCCGCGGCGCGCAGGTGCAGCAGCTGACGCGGGAAGTCCCAGTCGTAGAGCGCCTGGGCGGCGTCCAGCCCCTCGTAGCACTGCAGCCGGATCAGGTCCGCGCCCAGCACCTGCGCGAGGGCGCCCGCCAGCGCCGTCTTCCCGACCCCGGCGTCACCCTCGCAGAACAGCGGACGGTGCATCCGCAGCGCCAGGAAGGCGGCTGTCGCCAGGCCCTCGTCGGCCAGGTAGCCGACCTCGTCCAGGCTGGCGGCGAGCTCGGCGGGCGAGCCCGCGCCCGTGCCGTCGGTGGTCACACCAGGCACCCTACGACGAGGTACCGACCGCCGGCGGTTGTCGCTTCGCACGGCTCGGTGCAGGCTGCTCGGCATGACGACACCCCCGGTGCTCGACCCCGCCGACCAGCGCGCCCTCGCAGTGGGCCTGTTCAACCGGACCTGGGACCTCCTCGAGGGCGAGCGTGACGCCGCCGCCGACCGGGCCCTGCTGGCGACCGCGCTCGCCTCACGGCTGCACTGGGAGGGCATCGGGACCGACGAGAACTACGCCGCCGGCGACTGGCTGGTGGCCCACGTGGCGAGCCGGCTGGGCCACGCCGGCCTCGCGCTCGACTTCGCCACCTCCGCGCACGAGCGGGCCACCACCGCCGACCCTCCGGTGCCCCGGTGGCTGCTGGCCTCGACCCAGGAAGGCATGGCGCGCGCGCACGCGACCGCGGGGCACGAGGAGGAGCGCGACCGCTGGGCGGACGACGCCCGGAGCACGCTCGAGGAGGTCGACGACACCGAGGACCGGGCCCTCATCGAGAGCCAGCTCGCGACCCTGCCCGGGACGGCGTGATGAGATTGGCCGCGTGACCGACCCGCCGCCCGCCCCCGACCGGCCCCATCCCCCGCGACCCGAGCGCGGACCCGTGACCGAGCTGGCCCGGCTCTTCCTGGTACAGCTGGCCGCGGTCATCGGCATCGCCGGTGCCATCGTGGTCGTCGTGGCCCTGGTCGGGTCGGGCGGGAACGACGACATCACCGCGGCCGCCCCGCCGTCCCCGACGGCAACCACGCCCTCCCCCAGCTCGGCGGCGACGGACGCGACGGCCGGCAGCTCGGAGTCCGCGACGTCCGACGGGTCGACGCCCGGGCCGTCGTCCGACGACGCCAGCAGCGGCGGCACCGGCACCACCAGCGCACCGGCCGCCGGCGGCGGGCTGCCGGTGAAGGTCGACGTCCTGAACCAGTCGGCCGGCACCGGTGCCGCCGACGACGTCGCCGACCGGCTGCGGGACGCCGGCTGGAAGGTCGGCCGGGTCGACGACTTCCGCGGCAACGTGAGCACGACGACGGTCTACTGGCTGGACCCGGAGCAGCGCAGGCAGGCCCGGCAGGTCTCGCGGTTCCTCGGCGGGGTGCGGGTGCAGGAGGGCTTCGACACCCTGGTCGAGGGCCGGGTGTCGGTCGTGCTCGTCGGCCGCTAGGCCTGACGGCCGCGCTTCTCGCGCATCTTGACGCTGACCTCGATCGGGGTGCCCTCGAACCCGAACTCCTCGCGCAGACGGCGCTCGACGAAGCGGCGGTAGCCGGCCTCGAGGAACCCGGAGGTGAACAGCACGAAGCGCGGCGGCCGCACGTCGGCCTGGGTCGCGAACAGGATCCGCGGCTGCTTGCCGCCGCGGACCGGGTGCGGGTGTGCCGCCACCAGCTCGCCGAGGAAGGCGTTGAGCCTCCCGGTGGGCACCCGGTGCTCCCAGGACGCCAGGGCGGTGTCGAGGGCCGGGACGAGCCGGTCCATGTGCCGGCCGGTCCGCGCGGAGATGTTGACCCGGGGCGCCCAGGGCACCTGGACGAGGTCCCGCTCGATCTCGCGCTCGAGGTAGAAGCGGCGCTCCTCGTCGAGCAGGTCCCACTTGTTGTAGGCGATGACCAGCGCGCGGCCGGACTCGACCACCATCGAGATGATCCGGGTGTCCTGCTCGGACAACGTCTCGCTCGCGTCGACCAGCACCACCGCCACCTCGGCGCGGTCCAGCGCCGACTGGGTCCGCAGCGTCGCGTAGTAGTCGGTGCCGCTGGACTGGTGCGCACGGCGCCGGATGCCCGCGGTGTCGACGAAGGTCCAGTCCCGCCCGCCGAGCTCGATCTGCTCGTCGACCGGGTCGCGGGTCGTGCCGGCGACCGCGTCGACGACGACCCGGTCGGACCCGGCGAGCTGGTTGAGCAGGGACGACTTGCCCACGTTCGGCTTGCCGAGCAGCGCCACCCGGCGCGGGCCGTCCGCGAGGTCGTCGGTCTCCGCCGGCGTCTCGGGCAGCGCGGCCAGGACGGCGTCCAGCATGTCGCCGCTGCCCCGGCCGTGCAGCGCCGAGACGGCGTAGGGCTCGCCGAGACCCAGTGACCAGAGCTCGGCGGCGTCGGCCTCGGTCTTCGCGTTGTCGACCTTGTTGGCGACCAGGACCACCGGCTTGCCGGCGCGGCGCAGGACGCGGACGACCGCCTCGTCGGTGTCGGTCGGGCCGACGGTCGCGTCGACGACGAAGAGCACGGCGTCGGCCAGGGAGATGGCGACCTCCGCCTGCGCCGCCACCTGTGCCGCCAGACCCTTCGCGTCGTGCTCCCAGCCACCGGTGTCGACGACGGTGAACCGCCGTCCGTTCCACGTGGCGTCGTACGGCACCCGGTCCCTGGTCACGCCCGGGACGTCCTCGACGACCGCCTCGCGGCGGCCGAGGATCCGGTTGACCAGGGTCGACTTGCCCACGTTGGGCCGGCCCACCACGGCCAGCACCGGCGCCGGGCCGGCGGCTTCCTCGCGGTCGCCGAGGTCGCCGAAGTCGCCGCCGCCGTCGCCGTCAGCCACGGGCCACCGCCGAGACGACGTCGAGCACTGCGGACACGGTCTCCTCGAAGGACAGGTCGGAGGAGTCGACCACGGTGACGCCCTCGCCGGCGTCGAGGAAGGCGGCGACGGTGGAGTCCTGGGCGTCGCGGCGCACGACGTGGTCGCGGGTCGCGGCGATGGCGTCGTCGTCGTCGCGGCCGTGCAGCTCCAGCGCGCGGCGGGCCAGCCGGGCCTGCTCGTTGGCGGTCAGCAGGACACGGACGTCGGCGTCCGGCGCCACCACCGTGGTGATGTCGCGTCCCTCGACGACGATGCCGCCCTCGGCGGCGATCTCGCGCTGCCGACGGACCATCTCGCTGCGCACGTCGAGGTTGGTCGCGACCTTGCTCACCGCCGCCGAGATCCGCGGCTCGCGGATCGCCGCGCTCACGTCGGTGCCGTCGACCGTGAGCAGCGTGCTCTCCGGCGAGGTCCCGATGCGCAGCGGCAGGTCGCGGGCCAGGCCGGCGACCGCAGCCGTGTCGTCCAGGTCGGCGCCGCGGTGCAGGACGAACCAGGTGAGCGCCCGGTACATGGCCCCGGTGTCCAGGTAGCGCAGGCCCAGCCGGCCGGCCACCGCCCGCGAGACGCTGGACTTCCCGGACCCGGACGGGCCGTCCAGCGCGACGACGATCGGGCGGGGCGCGGGCATGGGAGACCTCGGGGAAGAAGGCGGGGGAGCCCCAGGAGTCTACGTGGCTACGGAGCCTCGGCGTGCACGACCCATCCGAGGCCCTGGAGGGCCTCGACCAGCGCGGAGCGGACCCCGGGCGCCACCGCGAGCTCGACCAGGCCGACGGGCTGGCCGGGCGAGTGCTCGATCCGGAGGTCCTCGATGTTGATCCCGGCCTCCCCCACGTCGGCGAACAGCCGGCCGAGCTGGCCCGGCCGGTCCGGGAGCACCACCGGCACCACGGCGTACGGCGTCTGGCGACCGCCGTGCTTGCCCGGCAGCCGGGCCCGTCCGGCGTTGCCCCGCAGCAGCACCTCGCGCAGGGCGGTGCGCGCCCACTCGACGTCGTCGGTCACCTCGTGCAGGGCGTGCACGACCGCGTCGACGTCCTGGCGCAGCTCGCTGAGGACCCGCGCGACCGGGTCGGCGTTGGCGACCAGGACGTCGACCCAGAGGTCGGGGTCGGAGGCCGCGACCCGCGTGACGTCGCGCAGCCCCTGGCCGGTGAGGGCCAGCGCGCCGTCGTCGCCCTCGGCCAGCCGGGCCGCGACGAGCGACGCGGCGACCTGCGGGACGTGCGAGACGAGGGCCACCGCCGCGTCGTGGGCGGCCGGGTCGATGTCGACCCGGACGGCGCCGCAGATCTCGAGCAGCCGGACGACCCGGTCCAGCGAGCGCGCGTCGGCGCCGCGCGCGCAGACCGCCCACGCCCGGCCCTCGAACAGGTCGGCCCGCCCGGCCAGGGGCCCGGAGCGCTCCCCGCCGGCCATCGGGTGGGTGCCCACGAAGTGCGGCGTGGCACCGACGGTGGCCGCCACCTCGCGCAGCACCCGGTCCTTCACCCCGCAGGTGTCCATGACGGTGGCGGCGACGTTGCCCGCCAGCAGCCCGCTCACCACCTCGGCGGTGGCGGACGGGCTGACGGCGACGACGGCCAGGTCGACCTGCGAGGTGGGCTGGTCGACGGTGCCCGCACCGAGGTCGGCGGCCTGGCGGGCGGCCGCGGGGTCGCGGTCGGTGAGGTGCACCTGGACGCCGTGCCGTCGCAGGGCCAGGGCCACCGAGGTGCCGATCAGGCCGGAGCCGACCACGAGGCAGGAGCGCAGCCCTCCGGTGGGCTGCCCGGCAGGACCCGTCACTGCGCGAGGTCCCGCCGCAGGGCCACCGCGCCGCGCAGGTACACGTGGCGGACCTCCGACTTCGATCGGGCGGTCTCGGCGTGCACCATCACCCGGATGACCCGCGGCATCGCCCCGGCCACGTCGATCTCCTGGGCGCACAGCAGCGGGACGTCGCCGATGCCGAGCTGCCGCGCGGCCAGCGCCGGGAACTCGCTGTGCAGGTCGGGGGTGGCGGTGAACAGCATCGACACCAGGTCGTCGTGCTCGAGGTCGTTGTCCCGCAGGATCGCGCGGATGAGCTCGTCGACCGCGGCCAGCAGGTGCTCCCGGTCGTCGGCGTCGAGCTGGGTGGCGCCGCGGATCGCGCGCACGGCCATCGCTGGGGCCTCCTCCCTCGTCCACCGGTCCGACCGCCGCAACCTATCCGGCGCGGGGCCGTAGGGTCGCGGCGTGTCCAGCCCTGCGACCCCGGTGGCCGACCGCATCCCTGCTCCCGCGCTGGTCCTGGTCGCCGTGGCGTCGGTGCAGACCGGCAGCGCCGTGGCGCGGACGATCTTCGACGTCGCCGGCCCGGCCGGCGTCACCCTGCTGCGCCTCGCGATCGCGGCACTGCTCCTGACGGCGCTGACCCGCCCGGCGGTCCGCCGGTGGACCCGGGCGCAGTGGACCGCCGCCGTCCTGCTGGGCGTGTCGATGGGGGCCATGAACCTGGTCTTCTACCTGGCGATCCGCGAGGTTCCGCTCGGGGTCGCGGTGACCGTCGAGTTCCTCGGGCCGCTCCTGCTCGCGCTGGCCCAGACCCGGCGGCTGGCCGAGCTGCTCTGGGTGGCTCTCGCCGGCGCCGGTGTGGTGCTGCTGGGCCTGCGGGACGCCGACGCCACCCCGCTGGGCGGGCTGGCCCTGGCGCTGCTCGCCGGGCTGTTCTGGGCCGCGTACATCCTGGCCAGTGCCCGGGTGGGCAAGGTGCTGCCCGGAGTGAGCGGGCTGGCCGTGGCCCTGTGCGTGTCGACGCTGATCGCCCTGCCGTTCGGCGCCGCCGGGGCCGCGCACGCGGTGGTCGACGGCTGGGCCCTGCTGGTCGGGGTCGCCGTGGCGCTGCTGTCGTCGGTGGTCCCGTATGCGCTGGAGCTCACCGCCCTGCGCCGCCTGCCGACGCGGGTGTTCGGCGTCCTGATGAGCCTGGAGCCGGGAGCCGCCGCCGTCGCAGGGCTGGTGGTGCTCGGCCAGCGGCTGGGCCCGCGCGAGCTGGTGGCGCTGGTCCTGGTGAGCCTGGCCAGCGTGGGCGTCACCGTGGGACACCGCGACCGCCGGGTGACCCCGCCGATCGACTAGGCAGGCACCCGCGCGACCACCGCCCAGGCGGTGGCGGTCGTCTCGAACGGCGCGGGCGGGAGCAGTGCGGCGCACCGCGCGCGCAGGGCGTCGCGTCCCTCGTCGTCGAGCCCGGCGACGTGGTCGCCGGCCGGGCCGATGCCCAGGGTGTAGGGCTGCCACCACTCCGCCACCGACGGGTGCGCGACCCGCACGCTCAGGGGGCTCTCCCGGATGCCGACCAGCCCCGCCGCGGTGCACAGCTCGCCGAGGTGGCCCTCACGGGTGCCCGCCCTGTCGGCGTCGCCCGGCGACGTCGGGTCCAGGTCCTGCACCGCACGCCAGAACGTCGACAAGGGGCCACCGCCTCCGGCGTGGTCCCACACCGCCGCCGCGACCACCCCGTCCGGCCGGGTGACCCGGGCCATCTCCCGCAGCCCGGCCACCGGGTCGGCCATGAAGTGCACGACGAGGCTGGCCAGCGCTGCGTCGAACGTGTCGTCGGCGAAGGGCAGCGACTCCGCCGTCGCCGCCCGGACGTCGACGCCCGGGAGCCGGTCGCGGGCACTCACGACGAACGCCTCGGACGGGTCGACCGCCGCGACGGAGTCCGGTCCCAGCCGCCGGACGAGCACGGCGGTGAGGGCGCCCGGCCCGCAGCCGACGTCGAGCACCCGCTGACCGGGCAGCACCCCGGCCAGGTCGGCGAGCCGGGGCGCCAGCGGCTCGGAGTACCGGCCCATGAACCGCCCGTACGCGTCGGCGCTGTCGAAGGCCACGGCCGGGAACCTACTCCTCGGTCGGCCGCCGGGCGATGAGGTCGTGCGGGGACCCCGTGTCATCGTCGCCGGGTCGCCGCGACCCAGAGGAACCGCTCGGCACCCGTGTGGTCCTCGACCACGACCTCGGCCGAGTCGACCCGCAGGCGGGCGTCCTCGACGGCCGCCAGGGTCGCCTCGACCCCGATCCCGCCGAAGAACATCGGCACACCGAGCCAGTCGTCGTCGCTGCCGTCGCCCGCTCCGAGCGGCGCGCTGGTGAGCAGCAGGCCGCCGGGCCGCAGCCAGCCGGCGACTGCCGCAAGGAGCGGTGCATGGGTCGCCGCGGGCAGGTGCCCGAGCGCGTAGAACGACACGACGGCGTCGACCGACGCCGGCGCGAGGGCGAACCGGGTCAGGTCGGCCTGGACCAGCGACGCCTGCGGCGCCAGCCGCCGGGCGATCTCGAGCTGCCCGCGGGACAGGTCGACGCCGAGGACCAGGTGGCCGGCCTCCGCGAGCAGCCGGGTCGCCGGGTCCCCCGGGCCGCAGCCGAGGTCGACGACCACGCTGCGCGGCTGCAGCCGGCCGAGCACCAGGTCGACCATCCGCAGCCGGGTCGGGCTCGCGTGCGACCACTGGTGGTAGCGCTCACCGATGGCGTCGTACCCGGCCCGCACGACGTGCTGCGGTGTCGGCCCCGCACCCCGACCTGTCATCGGCGGCTCCTGACTCGGCTGTACGGGGGGGCGTCCCGGCGACGCCGAGTACGTGGCCCGGGCTGCGTGCGAGAGTTCGTCGATGATCGGAACCTTCAGCTGTCTCGTCATCGACTGCGCCGCACCACGGGCGCTCGCCCCGTTCTATCAGGAGCTCATGGGGCTCGAACGCGTCGAGGACAGCGACGAGTGGGTGACCCTGGGCGACTCGGCCCAGCCTGCGCGGATCGCCCTCCAGCAGGTTGCCGACTACAGGGCGCCTGAGTGGCCGTCGTCCGCGTCGCCCGCGCAGATGCACATCGACGTCCTGGTCGGCGATCTGGACGTTGCACAGGCAGCGGTGCTCGGCCTCGGGGCCAGGCTCCTGGAAGGCTCGGACAAATCCATCGGGTACAGGGTCTACGCCGACCCGGTGGGGCATCCGTTCTGTCTCGTCACGCCTGAAGCGCTCACCTGAGTCGTGCTGAGCCCGCACGTGCCAGCAGCGCGCGGGAACACCGGCCTGACGTGTTGGCTCCACCCGCCGGGCGCGACCGGACCCATTCTTTCTCAGAACGGGGGGATGTCCCTGCACGGGTCGCCCATGACGCCGTCGGCCGGTCGGACGTGCGAGCGGCCGGAGGGCAAGGTGACGCGCAGGCCGCCAGCGCCGTCGGCCTCGACGACGGTCGGGGTGTGGGTCTTGACGGTGTGGTGGGAGCGGCAGAGCACCTGGAGGTTCGCGGCCGCGGTCGGTCCGCGGGGGTGCGGGACGCGGTGGTCGAGGTCGCACCGGTCGGCGGGGGCACGGCAGCCGGGCCACCGGCAGGTCCGGTCCCTGGCCAGCACGTGGTCGACCATGTCCTGTGGGGGTTCGTAGGTCTGGACCGACAGCTCGTCGAACCGACCGGTGCGGGGATCGGTGAGCAGCCGCCGCCAGACGCCGTCGGCGGCGATCCGCCGCGCGGTCGCGGCCGTGACCGGGCCGTAGCCGGCGAGCTCGCCGGGCCCCTCGTCGAGGCCGAGCAGGGTGCTCAGGGCGACGGTGACCTGGACGTGGGGGCGGCGGCCGTGGCGCACCGGTAGGTCCTCGGTCGCGAGCCCGTGCTCGGCGAGGTCACCGAGCACGTCAGCCCTGACCTGGTCGCTCGTCCGCTCGTCGCTGCCCGCCCGGCCCCGGGCCTGCCGGGCCCGGCCCTCGAGCCAGACCCGGAACGCCTCGACCCGCTCCGCGGCATCGATCCAGCTCATGCCGGCCATCCCGTCGGGCAGCGGGAAGAACTCCACCCGCCGGTCGGCCACCGACCGCTCGTGCCGCTCCTCCGCGTCGCGCGGCGCGACCGCCAGCACCGCCCGCCGGACGCTGCCCGCCAGCTGCGCCCGGGTCCGGCCCTGGGCACCAGGAACCCACCGGGCCTCCACCGCCTGCGCCTGCGCGTCGTCGAGCGGCCTCAGCTCCTCGACGAGCATCCGGGCCTTCGGCATGTCCAGCAGGCCGGCCGACAGGGCAGCCCGGGTGGCCGGCAGCCGACCCAGCTCCACCGCGAGGGCGACCTTGCCGCGGGCAGTGGCGGGAGCCAGGTCGAGGGCGCAGCCGATCTCGACCGCGGCCATCGTCTCTGCCGACACCGCCTCCCCGGGCGTCCGGGCGCCCGCCGCGGCCACACCGCGCCATCCGGCGGCCCGGCCGACCAGCGCGGCCGTCGCCGCCACCTCCACCGCCGCGGCCCAGGCCTGCAGCCGGTACGCCGCCCGCACGGCGCCCACCAGGTCCGCATCCGTGCACCGCCCGAGGTCCGTCGCCGCCAGCAGCCCGGCCAGCCGAGGGCCCGGTACGCCGTCGAGGTCGCCCACCGCGCACTGCGCCCGCAGGTCCGACGGCTCGCCCGCCTCGGGGGGCTGCTGCTGGCCCGACTCGCGACCGGGAGCGCAACCGGCTCCAGATGTCCCGAGCATGTGGTGCACCTCCGCCTGGCCGAGTCGAACACGTGTTCGAAGTCTACTCGCGCCGGGCGGCTGGCTCACCCGCTCGTCCACAGCCGGACGGCTGCCCTCCCGAGAGCGCCGTCCGCGGCGCCGGCTACAGGCCGACGGCTCGGTACAGCGCTCCGATCTCCTGCTGGCTCAGCTTGCGCTGCTTGCCCGGCTTGAGGTGGCCGAGCGAGATCGGTCCGACGTCGGTGCGGACCAGCCGGAGCACGGGGTGCCCGACCTCGGCCAGCATCCGGCGCACCACGTGCTTGCGGCCCTCGTGCAGGGCGATCTCGACCATGACCCGGTTGCCGGACTGGCTGACCAGCCGGAACGAGTCGGCCTGCACCAGCCCGTCCTCGAGCTCGACCCCGGCCTTGAGCCGCTTGCCCACGTCGCGCGCCACCGGCCCCGTCACCTCGGCGAGGTAGGTCTTCTCCACGCCGAACGACGGGTGCGAGAGCCGGTGCGCCAGGTCCCCGTCGTTGGTGAGCAGGATCAGCCCCTCGGTGTCGGTGTCGAGGCGGCCGACGTGGAAGAGCCGGGCGTTGCGGTCGCCGACGTACTCCTGGAGCGACGGCCGCCCCTCGGGGTCGTGCATGGTGCTGACCACGCCCTTGGGCTTGTTCAGCACGATGTAGACGTGGTCCGGCGCGGTGGCGATCCGCAGCCCGTCGACCTTGATGACCGCCGACGTGGGGTCGACCCGCATCCCCTGGACCTGCACGGTCTTCCCGTCGACCTCGACGCGTCCCTCCTCGATGAGCTCCTCGCAGGCGCGCCGGCTGCCGAGCCCGGCCGAGGCCAGCACCCGCTGCAGGCGTACGCCCTCCGGCTCCGCGTCCCAGCTCATGCGGACGAACCCGCCGGCGCCGGCGTAGTCGTCGACCGTGTCGAGCTCGGGCAGGAACGGTGCGAGGTCCGGCAGCTCCTCGATGCCGCGCAGCCCGAGCCGCTCGAGGAAGTACGTGGTGGTGCGGTACAGCGTCGAACCGCCCTCGCCGTCGTGCCCGGCCTCCTCGACCAGGCCGCGCGTCACCAGGGTGCGCATCACACCGTCGACGTTGACACCTCGCACCGCCGAGACGCGGGCGCGCGACACCGGCTGGCGGTACGCGACCACGGCCAGCGTCTCGAGGGCCGCCTGGGTCAGCCGGGCCTGCTGCCCGTCGAGCACGAACCGCTCGACGTAGGCGGCGGCGCTGGCACGGGTGTAGAAGCGCCAGCCGCCCGCGACCTCGCGCAGCTCGAAGCCGCGCTCCTGCTCGTCGTACTCCGCCACCAGCTCGCGCAGCGTGGCCAGCACGGTCTCGGTCGGCTTCTCGGTGACCTGCGCGAGGAGCACCTCGCCGACCGGCTCGTCGACGACCATGAGGATCGCCTCCAGCGCGGTACGGAGCGAGGGGCCGTCGGCGTCCGCGACGACCTCCTCGACCTCGTCGGTGCCGTCGTGCTGCTGGTCGTCAGTCATCGGTGTGCGTCTCCCGCAGGTCGATCGTCGTGCCGTCGTCGCTGTCGCTCTCGACGTCACCTTCGCCCTCGCTGTCGACGTCGTGGTCGGCCGGCGCCACGTCGTCGTCGAACTCGTCGGGCACCTCGACCTCGCCGTCGTCGGTGCCGGTCCAGCGGATGTGCAGCTCACCGAGCGGGTCGACCTGCTCGAAGACGACCGCCCCCTCGCGGTAGAGCTCCAGCAGGGCGAGGAAGCGCGCGACGACGAGAAGCGTGCCCTCGCAGTCGGCCGTGAGCGCGCGGAAGGTCGCGGTGCGCGACCGGCGCAGCGCGGTGACCAGGATCGCCGCCTGCTCGCGCACGCTGACCGCCGGTGCGTGCAGGTGGTCGACCGAGACCATCTGCACCGGCTTCGGTGTGAACACCTTGGCGGCGAGCAGGGCGAACTCCTGCGCCCCCAGACCGAGCAGGACCTCCGGCAGCAGGCCGGCCAGGTGCGGCTCCAGGACCACCGAGCGGGGGTGCCGGCCCGCCTCGGCCGCCATCCGGCCGGCGAACACGCCGGCCACCTGCTTGTACGCGCGGTACTGGAGCAGCCGGGCGAAGAGCAGGTCACGCGCCTCGAGCAGCGCGAGGTCCTCCTCGTCCTCGACCTCGCCGCTGGGCAGCAGCCGGGCGGCCTTGAGGTCGAGGAGGGTGGCGGCGACCACGAGGAACTCGGTGGCCTGCTCGAGCCAGTCGTTGCCCCACTCGCCCTTGAAGGTCTTGATGTGGGCGATGAACTCGTCGGTGACCTTGGACAGCGCGACCTCGGTGACGTCGAGCTTGTGCTTGGCGATCAGCCCGAGCAGCAGGTCGAACGGCCCCTCGAACAGGTCACCGAGGTCGACGCGGAAGCCGGCCCCGGACGGGTCCTCGGGAGCGGGCTGTGCCCTGCCCTCGTCCGCCACCGCCTGCGGAGCGGTCTCCTCGCTCACGCTGGCACGGTAACCGCTCCCGCCGCCAGCGCCCAATCCGATCGCCGGGTACGCCCGCGTGACGACCTCGCTCAGGACTGCTCCGCTGATCGCGCTGATCGCGCTGCTGGCGCTGCTCGCGCAGCCGCCCGACCACCACGCTGTCCTCGCCGTGCTGCTCGAGGTCGATGAGCATCTCGGCCACCGCCTCGCGGACCAGCCGGCCCCGGTCGACCGCGACGCCGTGCTCGGCCCGCAGCACCAGCCTGGCCTGCTCGATCGCGACCAGCTCGTCGGCGGAGACGTAGACCGTGATCTTCTCGTCGTGGCGCTCGCGGCCCGAGGTCTGGGTGGCGGCCGGCCGGAGCCGGCGGACCCTGGCCCCGCTGCCGACCGTCCCGGGTGCCCGCTCCGCGTCGTCCGCCGGGTCGTCCGCCGAGGCGGCGCCGACCGCCCCGGTCACGTGCCCGGGCACCGCGCCAGCACCTCCTTGGCCAGCTGCCGGTAGGAGTAGGCCCCTCCGGAGGAGGTCGCGAACGTGGTGATCGGCTCCCCCGCCACCGTGGTCTCCGGGAAGCGCACCGTGCGGTGGATCGCGGTGTGGAAGACCTTCTCCTCGAACGCCTCGACCAGCCGGGCCACGACTTCGCGGCTGTGCACCGTGCGGGGGTCGAACATCGTGGCCACCAGGCCGTCGATCTCGAGGTCGGGGTTGAGCCGGTCCTGCACCTTCTGGATCGTCTCGACGAGCATCGCGACGCCCCGCAGGGCGAAGAACTCGGCCTCCATCGGGACGATCACGCCGTGCGCCGCGGTGAGGGCGTTGACCGTGAGCAGGCCGAGGGAGGGCTGGCAGTCGATGATGACGACGTCGTACTCCTCGACCGCCGGCGCCAGCGCCCGGGCCAGCACCTGCTCGCGGGCGACCTCCGACACCAGCTGCACCTCGGCCGCCGACAGGTCGATGTTGCTCGGGACCAGGTCCATCCCCGGCACGTTGGTCTTGAGGACGACCTCGTCGAGCGCCACGTCGCGCTGCATCACCAGGTTGTAGACGCTCTTGGTGATGTCGTAGGGGTTGACACCCAGCCCGACCGTCAGCGAGCCCTGCGGGTCGAAGTCGACGAGCAGCACCTTGCGGCCGTACTCGGCCAGCGAGGCCCCCAGGTTGATGGTGGTCGTGGTCTTGCCGACCCCACCCTTCTGGTTGCACATCGCGATGATGCGGGCGTTGCCGTGGGTCTCGCGCGGCGTGGGCTCGGGGAAGACCGGCATCGGACGGCCGGTCGGCCCCATCGGCCGGTTCGCCCCGGCCGGCTTCTCGGGCAGGGCCTCGGCGAACGCCGCGGCATCGACCTCGACGGCCGGGACGTGCGGTGCCTCGTGATCCGGCGCCGGCTCGTCCGGGGGCAACAGCGGTTGGGTGCTCACGTGCGCCTCGCTTTGTCGACTCGTCGGCCTGTCGGCGTACCGACCTCGAGAGCGACAGTAGGCAGCGTCCGCGGCGCGATCACGTCGCCACGCCGACGAGCGGCCCGCTTTCGACGTCGTCCCGCCCGGCAGGCGCCGGGCGGGACGGTCGAGGCCTTGCCGGGGGGCTAGGCGGCCGGGACGACGCCGAACTGGGCCAGCCAGTCCTGCACGACGGGGATGTCCACCCGCTGCAGCCCGCCCAGGTAGCGGCAGTTCGACGTGTACCCGTAGCTGGTCACCGTCGTGACGTAGCCGTCCTTGAACGACGGTCCGCCGGAGTCGCCGAAGCAGGTGCCGCCACCGCCACGGTTGTCCTTCTCGTTGCCGTTGGTCTGCAGGATCTGCGGCGTGAGCTTCTGCCCGACCTCGTCGGTGTAGCGGCGCACGATCGGGTAGCTCATCGGCGTCGGCTTCTGCGGGCCGCTGGCCGGCTTGCGGACCTCGGTGCCGTAGCCGACGAGGGTGAACAGCTCGTGGTTGAGCCGGGGCTGGGCGAACTGCGCCAGGTAGTTGGTGGGAGCCAGCCGGGCCGGGGTGATGCCGGGCACCGGCGAGTCGAGCACGACGACGCCGACGTCGTTCCAGTTGGCGAGGTCGGTGAACCCGGAGTACTGCGGGTGCGTGCTGGCCGTGCCGGCGTACCAGCCGGCCGGCGCGCTCGTGTAGCCGGTCTTCGAGCGCCCCGTCCCCGGGTCGTCCGCGGCCCGCGGGAGGTCCGAGGGCGCCGCGTCGTCGATGAACCAGTCGAAGCTGACGATGGTCTTGCCGACCGTGCCGTCGGTGCAGTGCGCGGCGGTGAGCAGGACGGTGGGGGTCACCAGCGTCGCCGAGCACCGGAAGCGCCCGTCGGCGTCGTAGAAGGCGATGATCCCGACGTTGGAGTAGGTGTTGCCGGAGTCCACGGTGCCGCCGGTGATGGCGAGCGCCGGGGCGGCCGCCAGACCTCCCATGGTCAGTGCGAGCAGCGCCACCAGCATGGCGCGCAGTCGTGCGGTCATCTCGGGTACTCCAGTCGTCGGGGCTGACGCGGGACTCGCGGCGACGCATCGTAGGCAGAGCCTCGCCGCACCGGATAGCCCCGGGAACGTGACGACGCCGTCACAGGGCGCGAGGGTGCGCGGTCGCGTAGACCTCGCGGAGCCGGTCCACGGTGACCAGCGTGTAGACCTGCGTCGTGGTCACGCTGGCGTGCCCGAGCAGCTCCTGCACCACGCGGACGTCGGCGCCGCCGTCGAGCAGGTGGGTCGCGAACGAGTGCCGCAGCGTGTGCGGCGAGATCTGCTTGCGGACGCCGGCGCGCTCGGCCGCGGCCCGCAGCACCGTCCAGGCGCTCTGGCGCGACAGCCGCCCGCCCCGGGCGTTGAGGAACAGCGCCGGCGACCCCTTGCCCGCCTCGGCCAGCGACGGCCGGCCGCGCACCAGGTACGCCGACACCGCCTCGCGCGCGTAGGAGCCGACCGGGACGATCCGCTCCTTGCTGCCCTTGCCGAGCAGCCGGACGGTCCCGGAGGTCATGTCCAGCTCGTCGAGGTCGAGCCCGACGGCCTCCGAGATCCGGGCGCCGCAGCCGTACAGCAGCTCGAGCAGCGCCCGGTCGCGCAGCGCCCTCGGCGTCTCGTCGGCACCGGCCGCGACCAGAAGTGCCTCGACCTCCTGGACCGAGATGGCCTTCGGCAGCCGCTTCGGTGGCGACGGCGGCCGGACGCCGCGGGCCGGGTCGGTTGCGGTCAGGCCCTCCCGGAGAAGGAACCGGTGGAAGCCGCGGACGGCGACCACCGCCCGGGCAGCCGAGTTCGCGGCCAGCGCGGGGTGCTCCTCGTCGCCCTCGCGCAGGGCGACGAGGAAGCTGCTCACCTCCGCCTCCCCCACCGCGTCCACGGCCGCCACGTCGCGGGTCGCCAGGTGGGCGAGGTAGCGCCGCAGGTCGCGGCGGTAGGACGCGAGGGTGTTGGCGGCCAGCCCGCGCTCGACCGCGAGGTGGTCGAGGTAGGTCTGCAGCGCCTGCTGCAGAGGGCTCAGGTGAGCACCTCGTCGAGTGTCAGCGCCGGCATGCCGTGGGCCTCGGCCACCGGGCCGTAGGTGACGTGACCGTCGTAGGTGTTGAGGCCGAGCCCCAGCGCGGGGTCCGCCTTGAGCGCGTCGCGCCAGCCGCGGTCGGCCAGCTCGACGGCGTAGGGCAGCGTGACGTTCGTCAGGGCGTAGGTCGACGTGTGCGGCACCGCTCCGGGCATGTTCGCGACGCAGTAGAAGACCGAGTCGTGCACCGGGTAGGTCGGGTCGTCGTGCGTCGTGGGCCGCGAGTCCTCGAAGCAGCCGCCCTGGTCGATGGAGATGTCGACCAGCACCGAGCCGGGACGCATCCTCGACACCAGCTCGTTGGTCACGAGCTTGGGCGCCTTCGCGCCCGGGACCAGGACGGCGCCGATCACCATGTCGGCGTCGAGACAGGCGCGCTCGATCTCGTAGCTGTTCGACGCCACCGTCTGCATGTGGCCCTGGTAGATCGCGTCCGCCTGGCGCAGCCGGGAGATGTTGCGGTCGAGCAGCAGCACCTCGGCCTGCATGCCGAGCGCGATCGCCGCGGCGTTCATGCCCGAGACACCGGCGCCGATCACGACGACCTTCGCGGCGTAGACGCCGGAGACACCGCCCATCAGGATGCCGCGCCCGCCCTGCGCACGCATCAGGGTGTGCGCGCCCACCTGGGGTGCGAGGCGACCGGCCACCTCGGACATCGGTGCCAGCAGGGGCAGCGACCGGTCCGGCAGCTCGACGGTCTCGTAGGCGATCCCGGTGACCTTGCGCTTCGCGAGCTCCTCGGTGAGGGGCTTGTCGGCAGCCAGGTGCAGGTAGGTGAACAGGGTCTGACCCTCGCGCATCCGGTCGTACTCCTGCGCCACGGGCTCCTTGACCTTGAGGATCAGGTCACCGGTGCCCCAGACCTCGTCGGGGGTGGCGAGGACCTTCGCCCCGGCACCCACGTAGTCGTCGTCGGGGATCGAGGAGCCCACCCCGGCGTCCTTCTCGACGTAGACCTCGTGCCCGTGGCTGACCAGCTCGTGCACCCCGGAGGGGGTGATGGCGACGCGGTACTCGTGGTTCTTGACCTCGCGAGGGATGCCGACCTTCACGGCTATCAAGTCCTTCGTCATGGGGGCGCGGACCTCGTTGTCGGCGCCTTCGGAGTGTAGTGAACCCCGCCCCTCGGCACTGAGCGAGGGCGGGCCGGGGTAGGGCTCGCGGCATGAAGCTCTATGCGGACCGTCCCGCCCGCCTGCTCGGCCAGCTGCTCGGCGACCTCCTGGTCGTGGTCCTGGTCTACCTGGCGGTCCGGCTCGGGCAGGGCACCCACGCGCGGGTGGCCGAGCTGGCAGGCCCGGGCCGGGAGGCCGAGGAGCAGGCGCTGGCGCTGAACGGCAGGCTGCGCGGGGCCGCCGGCAACCTCGACGACGCTCCGCTGGTCGGGGACACGATCGCCGCGCCGTTCCGCGACCTCGCCGGCACCAGCCGCGACTTCGCGGCGACCGCGCAGAGCTACCAGGACACGGTCGAGCGGCTCGCGGTGCTGGCCGGGGTCCTCGTCGCAGCCGCCCCGATCGTCATCCTGCTCGCGGTGTGGCTGCCCCGCCGGCTCGCCTGGGTGGTCGAGGCCTCGTCGGCCTCCCGTCTCGCGCGCCGGTCCCCCGGCGCGGCCGACCTGCTCGCGGTACGCGCGATGGCCCGTCAGCCGCTGCGCCGGCTGGCCCGGCTGGACCCCGAGGTCGTCCGCGGCTGGCGGGTGGGCGACCCCACGGCGACCGAGGAGCTCGCCCTGCTCGAGCTCTCCGAGCTCGGCCTCCGGCGCCCCCGCGACGGGTTCCTCGCGGCGTAGCCGGCGGACCGGGTCAGGCGAGGAGCCGGCCGCAGACCCGGACCTCCACCTGGGTCAGTGCGAAGCTGCCCTCCACCCCGGCCAGGCGGACGGTCAGGGTCCCGTCGGCCACGGCGGACCGGAACGGGACGATGTCCGGGTCGAAGGCGAGGCGGACCACCGGAGTCCTGAAGTTCACCCCGGAGAAGCGCTGGCCCCCGATCCCGTCGGGACCGTCGAAGAGGATGACGTTGCCGATGTCGGTCTCGTCCAGCGGGTCCAGCGGCGAGACGTGCAGGAGGACCTCGAGCGTGCTCACCGAGGCGAAGGTCACGCCGAGGTCGACGTCCAGCCAGCGCAGGACGAACGGCTCGAAGACGAACGGCTGCAGGTCGCGGTCGACGAGGAAGGTCTGCGAGCGGCAGTCCGGGCTGCCCTCCGGGGGCATCGCGCTGCCGGCGGCACCAGCAGGGCTGGTCACCGAGGTCAGGACCGGAACGGTCCACGCACCAACCGCGACCGCGCCGCCCTGCAGGACCCTGCGGCGCGTGACCTCCGCCGGACCCGCGCCCGGGTCGGATCGACTCGTCATGAGCCGGCCACGGTGCCGCAGACCTCGATCTCGACGCGCAGCAGCGTGAACTGGCCGCCCGGCTGATCCTCCTGCGCGACGATCAGCTCGGCCCGGCCGTCCTGGAGAATGATGCCGTAGGTCTGCTCCGGCGCGTGACCGCCCCGGGGCGCGAAGGCAATGGTGACGGGATCGGACTGGGAGCCCTGGAAGCCCACGCCGATCGACACGTTCGGCTGGTCCTCCTTGCGGAACCGCACACTGCCGAACTCGCCCTCCTCGAGCTGGTCCGTGGGTGACTCGTAGAGCCGCACGAGGATCGAGGTGACCTCGGCGAAGGAGACGCCCAGGTCGACGAGGAAGGAATGTTCCACAGCCGGGGTGTAGGTGAGGGCAGCATCGTCGCGGTCGACCAGGAACGTCTGGGTCCGGCAGACCTCCTGGCCCCCCGGCGGCATCGGGCTCCCCGCGGCTTGCGCCGGGCTGGTCACCGAGGTCATCACCGGGACCGCCCAGACGGAAGCGGTCACAGCCGCACCTCGCTGGAGCACCGCACGGCGGGTGGTACGCACCGGCTCGCTCTGGTCGTGGGTGGTCATGCGGTCCCCGTTCGAGTGAGGGCGGCCTTGTCGCCGTTGCTGCGGGAACAGTAGGCAGCCGCGCACCCGCACCGGCATCGGCCTTCTGGCCGAGAAACGGATCCGCTCAGCGGCTCAGCGGCCGGGCGACCGCTCGGGCCAGGGGGCGTCGGCGGGGCGCAGGGTGGACCAGCCGGCGTCCCGGGCGGCGGCCGCAGCCAGCACGCCGCAGACGGTGGTCGGGTTGTGCAGCCGGCCGGCCAGCACCAGGTCGCGTGCCTCGGTGAGGTCCACCCAGGCCGGCACCATGCCCCGCTCCTCGTGCTCCCGGTCGTGCCGGTCCTCCTGCGGGACCTCGTGCAGGCCGCGGGCCAGGTAGCACCGGAACGCCTCGGTGCTGCCACCCGGCGAGTTGTAGAAGTCGACGAGGACGTGCCACTCGTCGGCGGTCAGGTCACCCTCCTCGGCCAGCTCGCGGCGGACCGCCACCAGCGGGTCCTCACCCTCGACGTCGAGCAGCCCCGCGGGCGCCTCCCACAGGTACGAGCGCACCGGGTGCCGGTACTGCCGCAGCAGCAGCACCCGGTCCCGCTCGTCGAGCGCGATGACGCCGACCGCGCCGGTGTGGGCGACGACCTCGCGCGTCACGGTCTGGCCGTCGCCCAGCTCGACCTCGTCGCGGCGTACGTCCCAGACCATGCCCCGGTGCACGGTCGCGCTCGAGCGCACCACGAGGTCGGCCTGCTCGTCGGCGACCACCGGCCGGTCGTCCGGGGTCACGCCTGACCGGCGGCGACCGCGGTCAGGTCGACCGTCGTGGCACCCGAGCGCCGCGCGATGGCCGCGGCCACCAGGCCGGCGAACAGCGGGTGGGCCCGCGTCGGGCGGGACCGGAACTCGGGGTGCGCCTGGGTGGCGACGAAGTACGGGTGGACGTCGCGGGGCAGCTCGACGAACTCGACCAGCCGGCCGTCCGGTGAGGTCCCGGAGAAGACCAGGCCGGCCTGCTGCAGCTGCTCGCGGTAGTCGTTGTTGACCTCGTACCGGTGCCGGTGCCGCTCCTCGACGTACGACGTGCCGTAGACCTCGCGGGCCAGCGAGCCGTCGGCCAGCGTGGCCGGGTAGAGCCCGAGCCGCATCGTGCCGCCCATGTCGCGGTCCCCCGCGACCACGTCCTCCTGGTCGGCCATCGTGGCGATGACCGGGTGCGGCGTCGCGTCCTCGAACTCGGCCGAGTTGGCGCCCTCGAGGCCGGCCACGTGCCGGGCGTACTCGATCACCATGCACTGCAGGCCGAGGCAGAGCCCGAGCGTCGGGATCCGCTGCTCGCGGGCGTGCCGGATCGCGCCGAGCTTGCCCTCGATGCCGCGCACCCCGAACCCGCCGGGGACGCACACGGCGTCGACCCCGTCGAGCTCGCGTGCCGCATCCTCCGGGGTCTGGCAGTCGTCGGAGGTCACCCAGCGGATCGACACCTTGCAGTCGTTGGCGAACCCGCCGGCACGCAGGGCCTCGGTCACCGACAGGTAGGCGTCCGGGAGGTCGACGTACTTGCCGACCAGGGCGACGGTCACCTGGTGGGTCGGCCGGTGCACCCGGCGGAGCAGGTCGTCCCACTCGGTCCAGTCGACGTCGCGGAACGGCAGGTTCAGCCGGCGCACGACGTAGGCGTCGAGCCCCTCGGAGTGCAGCACCTTCGGGATGTCGTAGATGGACGGCGCGTCCGCGGCGGCCACGACGGCCTCCTCGTCGACGTCGCACATCAGCGAGATCTTGCGCTTGACGTTGGGCGGGATCTCGCGGTCCGAGCGGCAGACGATCGCGTCGGGCTGGATGCCGATGGAGCGCAGCGCGGCGACCGAGTGCTGGGTCGGCTTGGTCTTGAGCTCACCGGACGGGCCGATGTAGGGCACCAGCGAGATGTGCAGGAAGAACACGTTGTCCCGGCCGACGTCGTGCCGCACCTGCCGCACGGCCTCGAGGAACGGCAGCGACTCGATGTCGCCGACGGTGCCGCCGATCTCGGTGATGACGACGTCCACGTCGGGGCCGGCCATGTCGCGGATCCGGGCCTTGATCTCGTTGGTGATGTGCGGGATCACCTGCACCGTGTCGCCGAGGTACTCGCCCCGGCGCTCCTTGGCGATCACCGACGAGTAGACCTGCCCGGTCGTGACGTTCGCCGACCCCTGCAGGTCCCGCTCGAGGAAGCGCTCGTAGTGCCCGACGTCGAGGTCGGTCTCGGCGCCGTCGTCGGTGACGAACACCTCGCCGTGCTGGAACGGGTTCATCGTCCCGGGGTCGACGTTGAGGTAGGGGTCCAGCTTCTGCATGGTCACCCGGAGGCCGCGGGAGCGCAGCAGGTGGCCCAGGCCGGAGGCGGTGAGGCCCTTGCCGATGGAGGACGCGACGCCCCCGGTCACGAAGATGTGCTTGGTGGTCGCCGGTGCGGCCAAAGGGGGGCTCCCGTGGGCTCGGTGCTGCCTGTCGGAGGGAGAGGGGCTCCGTCCGTCCACGGGATTCGAGGCTATCAGCCGCGAGAACCGGTCCCCAGCACCGACACCGGCAGCACCGCGGTCGCGCCGCTGCCCACCCCGTAGGCGCCCTGCCGCCCGTCGACCTGCTCGGCCAGCGCCAGGACCATGGCGACCTGGCCGGCCGCGGTGTCGGCCGAGTCGACCGACGAGGCGCCGGCTCCCTTCCCGTCACGCAGCCAGCCCACGGCGGGCGGGGCCAGCCCCGGTCCCACGAGCACCGCACCCTGGCCGGCGTCGTCCAGCGCCCGGACCAGCGCCGTGACCGCCTCCTGCGACGACCCGGCCGCGCGCTGACCCGTGACGACGACTGCCAGCTGGGCCAGCCGGCCGGGGTCGCCGTCGAGGCGGACCGCACCCAGCTCGTCGAGCCCGGCGATGACCTCGGCCCCGTCCTGGTCGGGCTCGTCCGGGGGCGAGTCGGCCACCGTCGAGCGGGCGAGGACGGCGCCGACCCGCTCGATCGGTGTCGCGCCGCCGGCGAAGGTCACGTTCGGCGGCACGAGGCGCAGCGCCAGGTCCTCCAGGGGCGAGGTCGCCTGGGCCGGGTCGACGTAGGTCGGCGTCAGGGTCAGCTCGCCGGTGAGGCTGCCGCCCGCACCGAGCAGGGCCGCTCGGGTGCGGCGGACCAACGCGTCGGAGGCGCCGGGGGTACGGACGAGCAGGACGCTGTGGCCGTCGAGCCGGCCACGGGTCAGCGGCCCGGACAGGGCCGCGAGCACCTTGGTGCCGGAGCGTGCGCTGTCGGTGAGCTCGGCGACCCGCTGCTGCAGGTGGGAGACCCGGGCCGCGAGCCGGTCGGCGCGCTGGGTCCGGTCGGCGTCGGAGCGGCCGACGACCGGTCCCGCGCCCAGGGCGAGGCCCAGGGCCAGGGCGAGCACCGCCGCCACGACGGAGAGCAGCAGGGTGCGAACCCCGTTCATCGTCCGGTCACGTCGCGCACGAGGTCCTGCACCTGCTCGGCGACCCGGTCGCGCTGCTCCCCCACCGGCGTCGACGCCGGCGCGAGCACGACGGCCGCGGCGAGGGCGGCGAGCAGCAGCAGGCAGAGCAGCCACAGCGGCCAGGTGCGGGCCGGCCGTCGGTGCAGCGCGGTCACGACCGACGCGTCGACGAACCGGTCGCCGAGCCGCAGCCGGGTGAGGAAGGCGGTGGGCATGTCGGGCCGGGCCGAGTCGACCAGCGCCGCCAGCGTGGGGTGCCAGCCCACACCGACGACCAGCGCCGGGTCGTGGGCGTCGACGAGCAGGAGCGCCGCGTCCTCGTCGGACCCCGACGTGACGAACACGACCGGCTCGAGGCCGGCCTGCTCTGCCCGGTGCATCCCCGGCACCCCGCCCTCGCGGTCGGCGCGCACCACGAGCTCGGCACCGCAGTCCAGGACGTCGTCGCTGACCAGCCGGGGGTCACCCACGACGAGGTGCGGGCGCAGGCCGAGCGCCAGCAGGGCGTCGGCCCCCTCGTCGACGCCGACCAGCACCGGCCGGTGCTGCGCGATCCAGGGGCGCAGGCTGCGCAGCTCGTGCTCGACACCGCGGGCCCGGGTGACCACGACGACCTGACGGCCCTCCAGGGGGGTGGCGACCCCGGGCACGCCCGAGCCGTCCAGCAGCACGTCGCGCTCGCGGCGCAGGTGCTCGGTCGTCGCGTGGGCGAACGCCTCGAGCTGGGAGCCGAGCCCGGCCCGGGCGGCCTCCATCGCGGCGGCGACGGAGGCGCTGGTCATCAGCCGGCCGCGACCGACCACCTCGTCGCCGCGGTAGAGGGTGTCGCCGTCCAGCCGGACCTTGTCCCCGTCGTCGACCCGCGCCAGGACCTCGGTGCCCACCAGGTCGAGGACGACGATGCCGGCGTCGACGAGCACCTGCGGGCCGAGGTTGGGGTAGCGGCCGCTGATGCCGGTTGCCGCGTTGACGACGGCGACCACACCGGCCTCGACGAGCAGCTGCGCGCTGGGGCCGTCGAGGTCCTGGTGGTCGATCACCGCGATGTCGCCGGGGCGGGCCCGCCGGGCCAGCGCGCCGGCCAGCCGGGAGACCCGGGCGGTGCCGAGCAGCCCCGGGAGGTCGGGCTGGGGACGGGACCGGCGAAGCGTGGCAAGGCGCATGAAAACGATGCTGCCATGTGACGGGTGTGACTCCTGGGACCTGGCGCGGCGTGTACGCCCGGGATCCCGGTCAGCCCGCCGCGCGCTCCCCCTGGGCCGCGGCGAGCAGCTCGCGGGCGTGCGCCTCGGCGGTCGCCGACTCCTCCTGGCCGGCCAGCATGCGGGACAGCTCGCGCAGCCGGCCCGCCTCGTCGAGGGCCACCACCCCGCTGCTGGTGACCGCGCCGTCGTCGGACTTGACCACCAGCAGGTGCTGGTCGGCGAAGGCCGCCACCTGCGGGAGGTGGGTGACGACGACCACCTGGGCGGTCCGCGACAGCGCGGCCAGGCGTCGCCCGACCTCGACCGCCGCCCGTCCCCCCACGCCGGCGTCGACCTCGTCGAAGACCAGGGTCGGGACGGGGTCGCTGCCGGCCAGGACCACCTCGACCGCCAGCATCACGCGGGACAGCTCGCCGCCGGAGGCGCCCTTCTGGACGGGCCTGGCCGGCGCCCCGGCGTGCGGGCGGAGCAGGATCTCGACGTCGTCGACCCCGTGGGCGGCGTAGGCCAGGCGGCGGCCGGCGACCTCGATGCCCTGGTCGTCGTCGGCCTGGGCGACACCGACCTCGACCGCGGCGTTGGCCATCGCCAGCGCCGCGAGCTCGCCCGTCACCGCGGCCGCGAACCTGGCCGCGGCCGCCGACCGGGCTCCGGAGACTGCGGCGGCGGTCCGGGACAGCTCGGCGAGCAGCTGCTCGCGGCGGTCGGTCAGCACCAGGATCCGGTCGTCGTCGCCCTCGAGCGTGGTCAGCCGGGCCGCGCCCTGCTGGGCCCAGGCGAGCACCGCCGCGGCGCCGTCGTCGGCAGCGGCCGGCCCCTCGGCGTACTTGCGCACCAGCCTGGCCAGCTCGGCCCGGCGCTCCTGCACCGCAGCGAGGCGAGCCGGATCGGTCTCGACGCCCGCGGCGTAGGACGCGAGGTCGGCACCGATGTCGGCGAGCAGGTACCCCTGCTCCCGCAGCCGGTCGACGATCTCGTCGAGCTGGGGGTCCTGGACCCCGACCTGCTCCAGCGCGGTACGGGCCGCGGCGACGAGGCCGACGGCGTCCCGGCCCACGCCGGCGCCCGCCCCGTCGCCCTCGCCGCCGCCGAGCAGCGCCTCGTGGGCCAGCGTGGTGGCCGCCCGCAGCCCGTCGGCGTGACCGAGCCGCTCCTCCTCCACGGCCAGCGCCGCGACCTCGCCCGGCTGGGGGTCGGCCGCCTCGACCTCGCCCAGCCCGAAGCGGAGCAGGTCGGCCTCCTGGGCGCGTTCCCGGGCCTGGGTGGTGAGGGCGGCCAGCTCGACCGAGAGGGCGCGCAGCTCGTCGTACGCCGCGCGGTAGGCGACCAGCGGCACGGCGACCTCGTCGCCGGCGTACCGGTCCAGCGCGTCGCGCTGGTGCGCCGGCTGCCGGAGCCGGGTCTGGTCCAGCTGGCCGTGCACCGCGACGCACGAGTCGGCCAGGTCGGCCAGCAGCCCGGCCGGCACCGCCCGCCCGCCGAGGAAGGCTCGCGACCGGCCGGTCGCCGCGACGGTCCGGGCGACGAGCAGCACGTCCTCGTCCAGCTCGGCCCCGGCATCGAGGGCACGGGCCGCCACCGGCCCCTCGGGGTCGACCCGCAGCCGGCCCTCGACGGAGGCCGCCGACGCGCCGGGGCGCACGGCGCCGGGGTCGGCCCGGCCGCCGAAGAGCAGGCCGAGCCCGGTGACGACCATCGTCTTGCCGGCGCCGGTCTCGCCGGACACCACGGTCAGCCCCGGGGACAGCTCGAGGACGGCGTCGTCGATGACGCCGAGACCGCGGATCCGCATCTCCTCGAGCACGGCGGCGAGCCTACGCGGGCGGTCGGTCGGAACCTGGCTCCTCGACCTGCGCGCGCCCGCGCCAGCCGCGCACCGGCAGGTCGAACTTGGCGACCAGCCGATCCGTGAACGGTGCCGAGTGCAGGCGCGCCAGGCGGACCGGCTGCCGGCCGCGGCGGGTCTCGATCCGCGCACCGGGAGGGAGCTCCACCGGCCTGCGGCCGTCGCACCAGAGCACGCCGGCGCTCTGCCGGGTCGTGCTGAGCACCTCGACGGCCAGCACGGACTCGGGCGAGACCACGAGCGGGCGGCTGAACAGCGCGTGGGCGCTGATCGGGACCAGCAGCAGGGCCTCGACCTGGGGCCAGACCACCGGGCCGCCCGCCGAGAAGGCGTACGCGGTGGAGCCGGTGGGGGTGGCCATCACCACGCCGTCGCAGCCCCACCGGGACAGCGGCCGGCCGTCGACCTCGACGACCACCTCGAGCAGGCGCTCGCGGCTGGCCTTCTCGACCGAGGCCTCGTTCAGGGCCCAGCCCCGGGTCACGACCTCGCCGTCGGTGGCGACGGTGACGTCGATCGTCAGGCGCTCCTCGACCGTGTAGCGCTGCGCGACGACCTTGTCGACGGTCGCGTCGAGCGCGTCGCGCTCGGCCTCCGCCAGGAAGCCCACGTGGCCGAGGTTGACCCCGAGCAGCGGGGTGTCCGCGGGGCGCGCCAGCTCGGCCGCGCGCAGCAGCGTCCCGTCCCCGCCGAACACGACCACCAGCTCGCAGCCCTCCGTGGCGGCAGGCCCGGGCGCGACGACCTGGACCCCCGACAGGCCGAGCTCGGGCGCCTCGTCGGCGAGGACCCGCACCCCGACGCCGGCGGCGGCGAAGCGCCGGGCGGCGGCCTGGACCGACCGCACCGCCTCGGGGCGTCCGGTGTGCCCGACGACGAGAACGCTGCGCCCGCTCACGCCGGACCCGCCGCCACCGCGGCGTCGAGCGCCGCACGCTCCAGCGGCCCGGCGTCGCGCCGCAGCCAGAGGAAGTACTCCACGTTCCCGGCCGGCCCGGGCAGGGGGCTGGCCACGACCCCCCTGGTGCCGAGCCCCAGCTCCTCGTGGGCGAAGCGGGCCACCTCGGCGACCGCATCGGCGCGCTGCTGGGCGTCGCGGACGACGCCGCCGGACGCCCAGTGCCGCCCGGCCGACCTCGAACTGCGGCTTCACCATCGGGACCACGTCGGCCTCCGGCGCGGTCACGTCCGACAGGGCCGGCAGCACCAGCTTCAGCGAGATGAACGACAGGTCGGCCACCACGACGTCGACGGGGTCACCGAGGACCCCCACGGTCAGGTCGCGCACGTTGGTGCGGTCGAGCACCCGGACCCTGGGGTCGGTCTGCAGCGCCCACGCGAGCTGGCCGTACCCGACGTCGACGCAGACGACCTCCCGAGCCCCGCGCCGCAGGACGACGTCGGTGAACCCGCCGGTGGAGGCACCCGCGTCGAGGACCCGTCGGCCCTCGACCGCCAGCCCGTCGACGGCGAACGCGTCCAGCGCGCCCACGAGCTTGTGGCCGCCGCGCGACACGTAGCTCTCGCCGGCGGGCTCCTCGACCACGATGGGGTCGCCGGCCGCGACCTGGGTGGCGGCCTTCACCGCGGTCCGGCCGGGGACGCGCACCTGCCCCGCCGCGACGAGCTCGGCCGCCTGCTCGCGCGAGCGGGCGAGGCCGCGTCGCACGAGCTCGGCGTCCAGCCGGGCGCGGCGGGTCATCGGCTCACGGCCGGTCGTCGCCCCGTCGGCCGCCGTCGCCGGCGTCGTCGTCGCGGGCGGCGTCGGCGAGGGCGTCCTGCAGCACGCGGTGCACGTCCTCGTAGACCTCGACGTGCTCGGCCGGCGGGCGCTCGCCCAGGGTGTCGAGCCGCTCCACGGCCGCCGCGACCCGCGGGTCGCCCGTGGGGGGCTGGTGCTGCGCGACCTGGTCCTCCGGCTGCTGCTCGCTCACGCGCCGGCCTTCGCAGCTGTCTTCGCCGTCGTCTTCTTCGCCGTCGTCTTCTTCGCCGTCGCCTTCTTCGCCGTCGCCTTCTTCGCCGTCGTCTTCTTCGCCGTCGTCTTCTTCGCCGTCGCCTTCTTCGCCGTCGACCTCCTGGCCGCGGGACGCGTCCGCGTCGCGGGTGTCGTGGTGGTCTCCAGCTCCCGCACCTTCGCCTCCAGCCGGTCGCCGCGCCGGCGCTCCGCGTCCAGGTCCGCACGGGACACGAGCCCGAGACGGGCCACCGACCGGTCGACCTCGCCGCGCACCAGGTGCACGAGCAGGTCGCGGTTGGCCTTGCTGGTCGCCAGCAGGTCCTCGGTCAGCGTGCCGACCTGCGAGCGCACCGCCCCGGGGACCAGGGAGTCCACCCCGGCCTCGCCCTGGGCCACGAGGGCGCGGGCCGCGGCGCGGGCCCGCTCGCGGGTCACGTCGGTGAGTCCGGTGGCCAGCTGCAGGTAGCCGCGCAGCCCGTCGAGCACCATGGTGTCTCCGTCCGGTACGCCGCCGCGCGGGACGCGGGCGGTCTGGGGGCAGACGCTACCCGCCGTCCGCCGGCACACGCTGCGGTAGCGTCCGGTCCGGCCGGTGCGCCGGCAGCGACCCGCCGAGACCCCCAGGAGGACGTCCGTCCATGGCGACGATCGAGCAGTGCCACCGGGCCCTCGAGCGCTTGTCCGAGCGGCTCGCGGACGTCGACGAGGACGAGCGCAAGCAGCACGCCTTCGACCGCACGCTGAGCTGCCACGTGCCGGACCTCGACACCACCTTCTCCGGCCGCCTCGAGGCCGGGCACATCGTGGAGATCACCACCGAGGAGGCGCCGCGCGCCCAGATCCGGCTGACCGCCGCCAGCGACGACCTCGTCGCCCTCACCGACGGCGGCCTCGACTTCGGCCGCGCCTGGCTGGCCGGCCGGGTCAAGGTCGAGGCGGGCGTCCGCGACCTGCTCAAGCTCCGCTCGATGCTCTGACCGAACGACGTCGGGCCGGGGTCACCAGCCGGCGGCGCGGACGGCGGCACCCACCGCCCCGGCGGACCCGTCACCCGGGTCCCCTCCCCCGTCGGCAGCCGTCCACCACGCGACGCACAGGGCACGCAGCATCTCGACGGTGCCACCGCTGCCCCGCGCCTCCACGTCGCCGCCGCGCAGCGTGACCACCGCCTCGCCGCACCGCCACCCGCCGTCCTGCGCGACCACCTCGGGGTGCGGCGCGAGCAGCCCGCCTCGGAGGTCACGCGCGAGGTAGGTGGGACGCAGCAGGGGGCCGGCACGCAGCAGGTCCGCCGGGCCGCTGACACCGGTGAGCACCAGCAGGCTCGGCGTACCGGCCCGGTTGGCACCCTCGATGTCCGTGTCCAGCCGGTCCCCGACGACCAGCGGCCGGCGGGCCCCGGTCCGCCGCACCGACTCCTGGTGCAGCGGGGGGTCGGGCTTGCCGGCGACGGCGTCGGGTTCGCGCCCGGACGCAGCGGCCACCACACCGACCAGCGCGCCGTTGCCCGGCGCGGTCCCTCGCGCGGTCGGGACCGTCGCGTCGAGGTTGCTCGCGACCCACGGGAGGCCGGCGGACACGGCGTAGGTCGCCTCGGCGAGCAGCCGCCACCCCACCTCCGGTGCGAAGCCCTGCACGACCGCGGCGACGTCGGGTCCGTGCTCCTCCACGGCGACCAGGCCGTGCTCGGCCAGGGCCCGGCGCAGGCCCTCGCCGCCGACCACGAGCACCCGCGCCCCCGGCGCCACCCGGCCGGCGACCAGCCGGGCCGCCGCCTGCGCCGAGGTCACCACGTCCGCCGCCTCGGCGGGGACCCCGAGCGAGCGCAGGTGCTCCGCGACGGTCTCCGGGGTTCGCGCCGCGTTGTTGGTGACGTACGCGGGCCGCAGGCCGGCCTCGGCCGCGGCCCGGACGGCCTCCGGGGCGCCCGGCACGGCCTCCGCCCCCACGTAGAGCACGCCGTCGAGGTCGAGCAGCGCCACGTCGTGCCGCGCCGTGAGCGGGGTCGCACTGCCCCGCTCGAGCGGTGGGATCACGCCGACGGCCCTCGCTCGCCCGGGGAGACCCGGTCCGGGTCGAGCCCGGCCTCCTCCCTGGCGCGTACGGTGGCCCGCGCCTGGCGCAGGGCCTGCTGGTAGTCGGCGCGGGCCGGCCGCATCGCCGCGGCCATCGCGAGCTGCTGCACCGCTCCGCCCAGGTCACCGAGCCGCAGCCTCGACAGGCCCAGCCCGAACCGGGCGTAGTCGTCGTCCGGCACCGCCTCCACGAGCTCGGTGAAACGCCGCTGCGCCTCGGCGTAGCGGCGGGCGTCGAACAGGGCCCGGGCCAGCACCTCCAGCACGCTGGTCGAGTCGGGCTCCAGGGTGCGCGCGTGCGCGAGCAGCTCGGCAGCGGCGTCGGCGTTGCCGCTCTCCAGCAGGTCCCTGCCGCGGACGAACCAGTCGTAGACCTCACCGGCCGGGCGGCCGCCGTCGCGCGTCGGGCCGTCCCCCTGGCCTGCCTCCCCGGCCTCCTCGGCCGCGCTCTCGTCACTCACCCCGGCGCCTTCCCTCGTCCTCGACCGCCCGTAGCATCCTCGCCGTGCCCGCCACCGCCGACGACGCCACCCCGCCGGGAGACCCCGGCCCGGTGGCCGCGCCGCACCCAGGGCTCGTGGTGGCCCCCTTCCGTGGGGTCCGGTACGTCGCCGACCGGGTCAGCGACCTGGCCGCGGTCACCAGCCCGCCGTACGACGTCATCGACCCCGACGACGCGAACCACCTCGAGCGGTTGGACCCGCACAACGTGGTCCGGCTGATCCTGCCACGCCACCCCGGCGGCGGACCCGCCGACGAGAGTGCCGGCTCGGCCGGCCGCTACGCCCACGCCGCGGACCTGCTCTCGCGCTGGCGCCGGGACGGCGTCCTGGCCCGCGACCCGCGACCCGCGCTGTACGTCTACGAGCAGTCCGGCCCCGGCGTCCGGCAGCGCGGTGTGCTCGCCGCGGTCGGGCTGCGCGCCCCGGAGGACCGGGTGGTCCTGCCGCACGAGGACGTCATGCCCGGCCCGGTCGCCGACCGCCTCGAGCTGATGCGGGCCACCGGGTCGAACCTCGAGCCGATCCTGCTCGTGTACGACGGCGGCGGCGACACCGCCACTGTGCTGGACGAGGTGGCCGCCGGGGAGCCCACCCTGCGCACGGTCAGCGAGGACGGGCTGACCCAGCAGCTGTGGGCGCTCACCGACCGCGACCTGATCGGCCGGATCCAGCGTGACCTGGCGCCCCGGCAGGCACTGATCGCCGACGGCCATCACCGCTGGGCCACCTACCGTCGGCTGCAGGCCGAGCGCCGGGCCGCCGGCCGCGGCGACGGACCGTGGGACCTGGGCCTGGCCATGCTGGTCGACTCGCGGACCTCGCCGCTGCGGGTGGCGGCCATCCACCGCGTCGTCAGCGACCTCCGGCTGGCGGACGCGCTGGCGACGGCCGCGACCTCGTTCCGCGTCCGACCGGCCGGGGACGACCTCGAGACCGCGCTCGCGAGCCTCGCCGCGACCGAGGCCGCCCACCCGTTCGTGGTGACCGACGGGACCGACTACCACCTGCTGGAGTCACCGGACCCGGCCCACGTCGACGACGCCCTCCCGGCAGACCGGCCGGAGCGGTGGCGGTCCCTGGACGCCAGCGTGCTGCACGGCCTGCTGCTCGAGCGGCTGTGGTCCCTGCGTGACGACACGGCCCCCGTCCCGGCCGACGCGCCCCGCGGCCGGGTGGCCTACCTGCACGAGGCCCCCGGCGCCGTCCGGGCCGCCGTCCGGGGCAACGGGGTGGCCGTGCTGATGCGCGCGGTCGACGTCGGCGACGTGCTCGCCCTCGCCGCCCAGGGCGAGCGGATGCCACGGAAGTCGACGTCCTTCGGCCCGAAGCCGCGCACCGGGCTGGTCCTGCGGCTGCTCGACGACTGACGCCGGCGCGGCGTCAGCCCGCCGGTAGTCGCTTCAGCCGCACCACCTCCACCTCGCTGCGGCTGGCGGCTGTGCTGCCCACCCGCCAGAACCGGCGACGGAGGCTGCCGTGCAGCTCGACCAGGTCCCCGTCGGTGGCCCGCCGGACGCTGCGCTGCACGTCGGCCCGCCACGCGGCACAGTCCAGCGTGTCCACGGTGGGCAGCGCGGGGCGCCCGGGTGCGCCGGGTCCGTTGCGGCCGCCGCGCCCGGCGCGGGCCGGTGGGCGGGCCACCACCACCCGGAAGGACACCAGGAGGTCCCCGCTGGGCAGCTCGCGCTCGCGCGGCTCACCGGCCAGCCGGCCGACGAGGCGCACCTCGTTCACGTGCAGCGGCAGCGCAGCGGTTCGTCCGGTCACGGGTCCTCCTCCGGGTGAGGCAGGCGCGGCAGCGCCCACCCGGCGAGCCTCGCGCACCACGCGGCGCCCAGGGCGGGGGCTCAGCGCGACTGTGGACACGCCGTCGGCGCCGGGCGCCCTGTGGACGAGCGGCTCAGCCCTCGGTCTCGCCGTCCGGTGGGTCGACGCCGTCCGGTGAGTCGTCCAGCACCTCGACCGGCCCGACGCCCTGCATCTCGGCCAGCCGTTCGGCGGCGTCGGTCTCTCCGGTCTCGTCGACGTCCGCCGCCCGGGCGAACCAGTCCTGTGCCTCGTCCGCGCGGCCTGCGGCCAGCAGCGCCTCGGCGTAGGCGTAGAAGAGCCGGGCCGACCACGGCTTGCGGCGCCCCGGGGCCAGCTCTGGTCCCTGCAGCAGCAGCGCCGCGGCCTCGGGCTGGCCCAGGTCCCGGCGGGCCCCGGAGGCCACGATGAGCATCTCGGCGCGACCGGCGGCGTCCAGCCGGCCGACCTCCGGGCCGGCGGCCATCGTCAGGGCCTTCTCCGGGCGGCCCAGACCGCGCTCGCAGTCGGCCATCACCGGCAGCAGGCTCTGGTCGCCGGAGATACGGCGGGCGGCCCGCAGCTCGGCCAGCGCCTCCGCATAGCGACCGGAGTAGTAGGCCGCCAGGCCGGTGGCCTCACGCACCGCCCCGATCCGGCCGGCCCGGTCGCGGGCGGCCACGGCATGTCCGTAGGCGGCCTCCGGGTCCTCGTCCAGCAGCCGGCCGGCCATCACCAGGTGCCGGCTCACGGCCTCGGCGTTCATGCTGGCCAGCGACCCGAGCTCGGCGCGCACCGACCGGTCGAGCTCGGCGCCGGTGACGTCGTCGGGCAGGGCCGGCTCGACCTTCCGCGGCCGGACCGGCTCCGCGGACCTCGCGGGGCCCCCCTGCCGGCGCGCCCCGCCGTCCCCGCGCTGGCCACCACGGGCGCCCGTACCGCCGGCGACGCCGGTGCCGCCTCTGCCGGCCGTGCCGCCGGTGCCGCCGGTGCCGCCGGTGCCGCCTCTGCCGCCCTGGCCGCGCCCGCCACGAGTTCCGCCGGTCGCCCCGGACGCCGGCCGCCGGCCGCCGCTGCCCGGGCGGGAGGACGGGGTGGACCGGTCGTCGGACTCCGGCACAGGTGCTCCTTCGCGAGGGGACGGCAACGACGGCAACAACAGCTATCGAGAGCCCCGGGGGTGCCCGGGTCAGCCTAGAGGCGCCCGGACATGCGTCGAGGGCCACCCCTGACGGAGTGGCCCTCGACGAAAGAATGTCCGGCGGCGTCCTACTCTCCCACGCGGTCCCCCGCGCAGTACCATCGGCCCTGAGAGGCTTAGCTTCCGGGTTCGGAATGGAGCCGGGCGTTTCCCTCTCGGTATGGCCGCCGAAACTCTATGGAGATGTCAAGGTCGATACCGACCGCATCTCGGGAACCGCACAGTGGACGCGTAGCACCTCTCCCCGAGGGGAGAAGAAAAGTTTGTGATCAAGTCCTCGGCCTATTAGTACCGGTCAGCTCCATGCATTGCTGCACTTCCACCTCCGGCCTATCAACCCAGTCGTCTACTGGGGGCCTTACCAGGTTGACCCTGTGGGAGACCTCATCTTGAAGCGAGCTTCCCGCTTAGATGCCTTCAGCGGTTATCCCTTCCGAACGTAGCCAACCAACCGTGCTCCTGGCGGAACAATTGGCACACCAGAGGTTCGTCCGTCCCGGTCCTCTCGTACTAGGGACAGCCCTTCTCAAGTCTCCTGCGCGCACAGCGGATAGGGACCGAACTGTCTCACGACGTTCTAAACCCAGCTCGCGTACCGCTTTAATGGGCGAACAGCCCAACCCTTGGGACCTACTCCAGCCCCAGGATGCGACGAGCCGACATCGAGGTGCCAAACCATGCCGTCGATATGGACTCTTGGGCAAGATCAGCCTGTTATCCCCGGGGTACCTTTTATCCGTTGAGCGACGGCGCTTCCACAAGCCACCGCCGGATCACTAGTTCCTGCTTTCGCACCTGCTCGAGATGTCTCTCTCACAGTCAAGCTCCCTTGTGCACTTGCACTCGACACCTGATTGCCAACCAGGCTGAGGGAACCTTTGAGCGCCTCCGTTACCTTTTGGGAGGCAACCGCCCCAGTTAAACTACCCACCAGACACTGTCCCTGATCCGGATCACGGACCTAGGTTAGACATCCAGAACGACCAGAGTGGTATTTCAACGTCGACTCCACGAACACTGGCGTGCCCGCTTCACAGTCTCCCACCTATCCTACACAAGCCGTACCGAACACCAATATCAAGCTATAGTAAAGGTCCCGGGGTCTTTCCGTCCTGCTGCGCGTAACGAGCATCTTTACTCGTAGTGCAATTTCGCCGAGTCTATGGTTGAGACAGTTGGGAAGTCGTTACGCCATTCGTGCAGGTCGGAACTTACCCGACAAGGAATTTCGCTACCTTAGGATGGTTATAGTTACCACCGCCGTTTACTGGCGCTTAAGTTCTCAGCTTCGGCCCGAAGGCCTAACCGGTCCCCTTAACGTTCCAGCACCGGGCAGGCGTCAGTCCGTATACATCGTCTTGCGACTTGGCACGGACCTGTGTTTTTAGTAAACAGTCGCTTCCCACTGGTCTCTGCGGCCGAAGGCAGCTTCGGGAGCGAAGTCCCTACACCACCCGCGGCCCCCCTTCTCCCGAAGTTACGGGGGCATTTTGCCGAGTTCCTTAACCATAGTTCACTCGATCGCCTTGGTATTCTCTACCTGACCACCTGAGTCGGTTTGGGGTACGGGCCGCCTTAACACTCGCTAGAGGCTTTTCTCGGCAGCATAGGATTATCCACTTCGCCTAGATCGGCTCGGTATCAGGTCTCAAGCATGTGACAGACGGATTTGCCTATCTGTCGCCCTACACCCTTACCCACGGTCTACCATCGCCGTGGTTGGACTACCTTCCTGCGTCACCCCATCGCTTGTCTACTACTAGTTAGGGTCGCGCGCTCCACCAGCCTCGTCCGAAGACTCGGCCGGCTTCAGGCGCTTAGCATCACTAGGTTCGACATGGGCGTGTTATAGCGGGTACGGGAATATCAACCCGTTGTCCATCGACTACGCCTGTCGGCCTCGCCTTAGGTCCCGACTTACCCAGGGCGGATTAACCTGGCCCTGGAACCCTTGGTCATTCGGCGGACGGGTTTCTCACCCGTCTTTCGCTACTCATGCCTGCATTCTCACTCGTGTGGCGTCCACGACTGGGTCACCCCGCCGCTTCACTCGCCACACGACGCTCCCCTACCCATCCACACGCCTGGACACAGTTCTGAGGCTGTGCCGGGCTATCAGTGTGAATGTCACGGCTTCGGCGGTGTGCTTGAGCCCCGCTACATTGTCGGCGCGGAATCACTTGACCAGTGAGCTATTACGCACTCTTTCAAGGATGGCTGCTTCTAAGCCAACCTCCTGGTTGTCTGTGCGACTCCACATCCTTTTCCACTTAGCACACGCTTAGGGGCCTTAGCCGGTGATCTGGGCTGTTTCCCTCTCGACTACGAAGCTTATCCCCCGCAGTCTCACTGCCGCGCTCTCACTTACCGGCATTCGGAGTTTGGCTGATTTCAGTAAGCTTGTAGGCCCCTTAGACCATCCAGTAGCTCTACCTCCGGCAAGAAACACGCGACGCTGCACCTAAATGCATTTCGGGGAGAACCAGCTATCACGGAGTTTGATTGGCCTTTCACCCCTACCCACAGCTCATCCCCCAGGTTTTCAACCCTGGTGGGTTCGGGCCTCCACGCGGTCTTACCCGCGCTTCACCCTGGCCATGGGTAGATCACTCCGCTTCGGGTCTAGAATGTGCGACTCCATCGCCCTGTTCGGACTCGCTTTCGCTACGGCTTCCCCTCGCGGGTTAACCTTGCCACACATCACTAACTCGCAGGCTCATTCTTCAAAAGGCACGCAGTCACGGCCGCCGGATAATTCCGACGACGACGCTCCCACGGCTTGTAGGCACACGGTTTCAGGTACTATTTCACTCCCCTCCCGGGGTACTTTTCACCTTTCCCTCACGGTACTAGTCCGCTATCGGTCACCAGGGAGTATTTAGGCTTAGCGGGTGGTCCCGCCAGATTCACACGGAATTTCTCGGGCTCCGTGCTACTTGGGATCCCGTTCGGGAGTCGCTGATGTTTCGTCTACGGGGGTGTTACCCTCTGTGCCGGCCCTTTCGCATGGCCTTCGACTACATCAACGATTTTTGACTCCCTGTCAGTTCGGCAGAACTGTCAGAACGGTCCCACGACCCCAACCACGCAACGCCTGCCGGCTATCACGCGTGACTGGTTTAGCCTCTTCCGCTTTCGCTCGCCACTACTCACGGAATCGCGGTTGCTTTCTCTTCCTGTGGGTACTGAGATGTTTCACTTCCCCACGTTCCCTCCACTCACCCTATGTGTTCAGGTGAGGGTGACAGGACATGACTCCTGCCGGGTTTCCCCATTCGGAAATCCTCGGATCACAGCTCGGTTGACAGCTCCCCGAGGCTTATCGCAGCCTCCTACGTCCTTCATCGGCTCCTGGTGCCAAGGCATCCACCGTGCGCCCTTACTAACTTGGCCACAAAGTATTTGATGCTCGCGTCCACTGTGCAGTTCTCAAGGTACGGGCGGTACGGACCCGAGCTCGTCGCGTACCGGCTAGCCGGCCGTTCGACGCGGATCTGTCCCACTCCGCCGCGACGGCGCCTCTCGCTCGAGTCGAGCGGCGGGCGCCGGCGGGAAGTCCAGAGGTGCAGGTGTTTCCACCCGGTCCCTCAGGACCCAACAGCGTGCCGAGGCAGACCATCCGCGAACCCGTCCCGTTCCTGCTGCACGAGGGCAGCTGTACTGGACGACGGGGCCGTGGGGGCCTGCCAACTGGTCAATGTTCCACCCTTGAGCACCATCCTCGAAGCGTTCGTCCGAGGCATGGCTCTGGACGAGCGACCCGAAGGTCACTCGCCAGGTGCTCCTTAGAAAGGAGGTGATCCAGCCGCACCTTCCGGTACGGCTACCTTGTTACGACTTCGTCCCAATCGCCGATCCCACCTTCGACGGCTCCCTCCTTGCGGTTGGGCCACCGGCTTCGGGTGTTACCGACTTTCGTGACGTGACGGGCGGTGTGTACAAGGCCCGGGAACGTATTCACCGCAGCGTTGCTGATCTGCGATTACTAGCGACTCCGACTTCATGGGGTCGAGTTGCAGACCCCAATCCGAACTGAGACCGGCTTTTTGGGATTAGCTCCACCTCGCGGTATTGCAGCCCTTTGTACCGGCCATTGTAGCATGTGTGCAGCCCAAGACATAAGGGGCATGATGATTTGACGTCATCCCCACCTTCCTCCGAGTTGACCCCGGCAGTCTCCTATGAGTCCCCGACATTACTCGCTGGCAACATAGGACGAGGGTTGCGCTCGTTGCGGGACTTAACCCAACATCTCACGACACGAGCTGACGACAACCATGCACCACCTGTACACCGACCTTGCGGGGCCACCATCTCTGGCAGTTTCCGGTGTATGTCAAGCCTTGGTAAGGTTCTTCGCGTTGCGTCGAATTAAGCCACATGCTCCGCCGCTTGTGCGGGCCCCCGTCAATTCCTTTGAGTTTTAGCCTTGCGGCCGTACTCCCCAGGCGGGGCGCTTAATGCGTTAGCTGCGGCACGGAGAACGTGGAAGGTTCCCCACACCTAGCGCCCAACGTTTACGGCGTGGACTACCAGGGTATCTAATCCTGTTCGCTCCCCACGCTTTCGCTCCTCAGCGTCAGTATCGGCCCAGAGACCCGCCTTCGCCACCGGTGTTCCTCCTGATATCTGCGCATTTCACCGCTACACCAGGAATTCCAGTCTCCCCTGCCGAACTCTAGTCTGCCCGTATCGAATGCAGGTCCAGGGTTGAGCCCTGGATTTTCACATCCGACGCGACAGACCGCCTACGAGCTCTTTACGCCCAATAATTCCGGACAACGCTTGCACCCTACGTATTACCGCGGCTGCTGGCACGTAGTTAGCCGGTGCTTCTTCTGCAGGTACCGTCACTTTCGCTTCTTCCCTGCTGAAAGAGGTTTACAACCCGAAGGCCGTCGTCCCTCACGCGGCGTCGCTGCGTCAGGCTTTCGCCCATTGCGCAATATTCCCCACTGCTGCCTCCCGTAGGAGTCTGGGCCGTGTCTCAGTCCCAGTGTGGCCGGTCGCCCTCTCAGGCCGGCTACCCGTCGTCGCCTTGGTAGGCCATTACCCCACCAACAAGCTGATAGGCCGCGACCCCATCCTTGGCCGAAAAACTTTCCAGTCCGTGTGATGCCATACGGACTCGTATCCGGTATTAGCTCCGGTTTCCCGGGGTTATCCCAGAGCCAAGGGCAGGTTGGTCACGTGTTACTCACCCGTTCGCCACTGATCCCCAGGGCAAGCCCTGGTTCACCGTTCGACTTGCATGTGTTAAGCACGCCGCCAGCGTTCGTCCTGAGCCAGGATCAAACTCTCCGTAGATGTCTTATGCAGCACCGGCCCGAAGACCTGTGTGCTGACAACTCGTAGAGTGCCGACGGTCTGGCGAGACCGTCGACGATCTAGGCACTGCAGACGTAACTAGCAAATAGATAGTTGTCTGTCATGTACCAAAGGAATGTCCATCAGGAACTGTTGCTCGCGACCTCAGAGAGGCCGTCCGCGCCAGACCCCTGACGGGGTTTTTGGCATTGACTTTTGGCACGCTGTTGAGTTCTCAAGGATCGGGCGCGCACCAAGATCGGGCCTTTCGGCCAGTTCTCGGGGCAACTGTCCAAACCTACCCAGGCGGCTTGCGGGTGTCAAACTCGGTCCCGCTGCCGGCCCCGGCACATGCTCCCTCGCCGCGACCGAAGTCCCGGTGAGGTGTCGTGCCGGTGGGGCCACCCCGGGAACGGCCACCGGAACCGGTGTCCGTCTCTCCCTGCCGGGCGACGTGGAGAACATTAGACAGTGTCCCCGCCGGAACACAAATCGGCAGGTCAGCGGCCTGCCGGGTGCCGTCAGGGGGTGCGGACGCGCACCGCTGCCAGGCTGCGCTTCCCGCGGCGCAGCACCGCCCACTCGCCGGCCAGCAGGTCACCGGCGGACAGCGTGCGGTCCTCGGACTCGAGGCGGACGTTGTTGAGGTACGCACCGCCCTCGGCGACCGCCCGGCGCGCGGCGCTCTTGCTCGGCGCCAGCCCGGTCGCGGCGAACAGGTCGACGAGCAGCGGCTCCTGCCCGGCGCCGAGCGCGACCTCGGCCTGCGGGAGCTCGGCCAGCGAGGCGGCCAGGGTCCCCGGGGCGAGGTTTCCCAGGTCACCCCGGCCGAACAGCGCCTGGCTGGCGGCCACGACGGCGTCGCGCTCGGCGTCCCCGTGCACCAGCGCCGTGAGCTCCTCCGCCAGCGCGCGCTGCGCCTCGCGGGCCTGCGGCCGGTCTGCGACCGCCTTCTCGAGCGCCTCGATCTCCTCACGCGACCGGAAGGAGAAGGTGCGCAGGTAGGCCGCCACGTCCCGGTCGTCGGCGTTGAGCCAGAACTGGAAGAACGCGTACGGCGAGGTCATGGCCGCGTCCAGCCACACGGTGCCGGTGGCCGTCTTGCCGAACTTCGTGCCGTCGGCCTTGGTCACCAAGGGTGTCGCGAAGGCGTGCACGGAGCGCCCCTCGACCCGGTGGATGAGGTCGAGGCCGGCGGTGAGGTTGCCCCACTGGTCGCTGCCCCCGGTCTGCAGCGTGCAGCCGTACCGACGGAACAGCTCCAGGAAGTCCAGGCCCTGCAGGATCTGGTAGCTGAACTCGGTGTAGGAGATGCCCTGCTCGGAGTTCAGCCGCGCCGACACGGCGTCCTTGGTGATCATCTTGTTGACCCGGAAGTGCTTGCCGACGTCACGCAGCAGGTCGATGGCGGACAGCGACGCGGTCCAGTCCAGGTTGTTCACGATGACCGCCGCGTTCTCGCCGTCGAAGGACAGGTAGGGCGCGATCTGCAGGCGCACCCGTCCCACCCACTCCGCGACGGTCTCCTTGGCGTTGAGGACCCGCTCGGCGGTGCGCCCGCCGGGGTCGCCGATGAGTCCGGTCGCGCCGCCGACCAGCGCCAACGGCCGGTGTCCGCCCAGCTGGAGCCGCCGGAGGGTCAGGATCTGGACCAGGTTGCCGATGTGCAGGCTCGGCGCCGTCGGGTCGAAGCCGCAGTAGTACGTGACCGGGCCCGCGTCGAGGGCCTCGCGCAGGGCCCCGAGGTCGGTGCTCACGGCGATGAGGCCGCGCCACTGCAGGTCGTCGAGGAGCTCGTCGGCGGCGGTCACGGTGGGAGGATCCCTCTCTGCGGGTCGGACGGGACGCGACCCAGCATCCCCTAGCGGGCGGGGCTGCGGCGACGCGACACCGCGGGGCGGTACGCCGAGACGGTGGGCGCGCCGGCCAGCCAGAACCGCCACGGCTGGACCGCCCCGGCGCCCGGGACCCCGACGCGAGGCCCGGTCGAGAGCCGGCCCGCGGACCCGGCCGGCGCCCCGCGCACGGTGAGGCAGGCGGCCGGGTCGGTCGCGTCGGCGCCGTCGTGGCTGCCGTCGACGCCGAGGGCCACCGTGAGCCGCGCGGGGCCGCGGGTCAGGTCTCGCGGGACCCTCGCCGTCGGGCGGCGCCCGGTCGCCAGGGCCGTTCCCTCGACCACCTCACCGGCGCGCAGCAGCACCGCGGACGCGCGACCCTCGGGGCCGCACACGAGGTTCATGCACCAGTGCATCCCGTAGGTGAAGTAGACGTAGACCCGCCCGGGGGGCCCGAACATGACCGCGTTGCGCCGGGTGCGGCCGCGGAACGCGTGCGAGCCGGGGTCCTGCTCCCCGTCGTAGGCCTCGACCTCCGTCAGGCGCACCGCGACCGGCCCGTCCGGCGAGTCGTGCCGGACGACACAGCCGAGCAGGTCCGGCGCGACCTCGAGGACCGGGCGGTCGAAGAACCCGGGAGTCAGCGGCTCAGCGCTCACCGGTCGCCCACGCGGCATGGGCGTGCGCGGCGTCGGCGAGGGCCGAGAGCTGCTCGGCGACCCGGTCCGGAGCCGTCCCGCCGTGGGTGGACCGCGACATCAGGGCACCGCGCACCGAGAGCACGGAGCGGACCTCCGGGGTCAGCCGGCCATCGATCCCGGCGAGGGCGTCGTCGTCGACCTCCCACAGCTCGAGGTCGTGCTCGTCGCAGTACCGCACCAGCCGGCCGGTGATGTCGTGCGCGTCACGGAACGCCATGCCCTCACGCACCAGCCACTCGGCGACGTCGGTGGCCAGCGCGTGGCCGGTCGCGGCGGCCGCCGCCATCCGCTCGTCCCGGATGCGCAGCGTCGCCACCATCCCGGCCACCGCCGGCAGGACCAGCAGCAGGGTCTCGACCGAGTCGAAGACCGGCTCCTTGTCCTCCTGCAGGTCCCGGTCGTAGGCCAGGGGCAGCCCCTTCAGCGTCGTCAGCAGCGCCATCAGGTTGCCGACCAGCCGGCCGGACTTGCCGCGGGCCAGCTCGGCGATGTCGGGGTTCTTCTTCTGCGGCATGATCGACGATCCGGTGGCGTACGCGTCGTCGAGCTCGACCCAGCCGAACTCGGTCGTCGCCCAGAGGCAGATCTCCTCGCCGAGCCGGGACAGGTGCACCCCGAGCAGCGCCGCCACGAAGCAGAACTCGGCCACGAAGTCACGGTCGGACACGGCGTCGATCGAGTTGTCCATCGGCGCGGTGAACCCGAGCTCGGCGGCGACCGCCACCGGGTCCAGCGGCAGGGAGGACCCCGCCAGGGCGCCGGCCCCGAGCGGGCTCAGGGCGGCGCGGTCGTCCCAGTCGACCAGCCGCTCCACGTCGCGCTTGAACGCGTGGACGTGCGCCAGCAGGTGGTGCGCGAGCAGCACCGGCTGGGCGTGCTGCAGGTGCGTCATGCCCGGCATCGCGGTGCTGCGGTGCCGCTCGGCGAGGCCGACCAGCGCCGTCTCCAGGTCGGCGACCCGCGCGGCCACCTGCCGGGCGGCGTCCCGCAGGTAGAGCCGCAGGTCGGTGGCGACCTGGTCGTTGCGGCTGCGGCCGGCACGCAGCTTGCCGCCGAGCGCGCCCAGTCGCTCGAGCAGGCCACGCTCCAGCGCCGTGTGCACGTCCTCGTCCTCGACCGTGGGCCGGAACGAGCCGTCCTTGACGGCTGCCTCGAGGTCGTCCAGGGCGGCGATCATCTGCTGCAGCTCGCCGTCGTCGAGCAGGGACGCGCCGTGCAGGACGCGGGCGTGCGCCCGGGAGGCAGCCAGGTCGTACGGTGCCAGCCGCCAGTCGAAGTGCACGCTGACCGACAGCCGGGCGAGAGCCTCGCTGGGCCCGCCGCCGAACCTGCCGCCCCAGAGCCGGGTGGGTGCCGTACCGGTGTCGCTCACGCCTCGATCTTCCTCCGTCGCGGACCTCGGGTGGGGCGCGGGGGTCACTCCCCCGCGGCCCCGCCCAGCCGCTGGTCGCGCCGGGCCGCCATCTTGCTCGGGAGGCCCCACAGCTCGACGAAGCCCTTGGCCAGGGTCTGGTCGAACATGTCGCCGGAGTCGTAGGTCGCCATCGCGTACTCGTAGAGCGACTGCTCGCTGCGCCGGCCGGTGACGACGGCCTTGCCCGCGTGCAGCGTCATCCGCACCTCGCCGCTCACGTGCGCGTTGGCGTCGTCGATGAAGCCGTCCAGCGCCCGGCGCAGCGGCGAGAACCACAGCCCGTCGTAGACGAGCTCGCCCCACCGCTGGTCCACGGTGCGCTTGAACCGCGCGAGGTCGCGCTCGACGGTGACGTTCTCCAGCTCCTGGTGCGCCGTGATGAGCGCGATCGCACCGGGCGCCTCGTAGACCTCACGGCTCTTGATGCCGACCAGCCGGTCCTCCACCAGGTCGATCCGCCCGACGCCCTGCGCCCCGGCGCGCCGGTTGAGCTCCAGGACGGCCTCCAGGACCGACACCGGGCGGCCGTCGATCGCCACCGGCGCGCCCCTGTCGAAGGTCAGCACGACCTCGTCGGCCGCCCGCGGCTCGGCGGGGTCGGACGTGTAGTCGTACACGTCCTCGACCGGGCCGTTCCAGATGTCCTCGAGGAAGCCGGTCTCGACGGCGCGTCCCCAGAGGTTCTGGTCGATGGAGTACGGCGACTTCTTGGTCACGTCGATCGGCAGGCCCTTCTCCGCGGCGAACGCGATGGCCTTGTCCCGCGTCATGCCGGAGTCGCGGACCGGCGCCAGGACGGTCAGGTCGGGCGCGAGCGCGCCGATGCCGACCTCGAAGCGCACCTGGTCGTTGCCCTTGCCGGTGCACCCGTGGGCGACCATCGACGCGCCGTGGTAGCGCGCCGCCTCGACGAGGTGCTTGACGATGACCGGTCGCGACAGCGCCGAGACCAGCGGGTACCGGTCGAGGTAGAGCGCGTTGGCCTTGAGGGCCGGCAGGCAGTAGTGCTCGGCGTACTCGTCCTTGAGGTCCAGGACCAGTGACTCGACCGCCCCGCAGGACAGGGCGCGCTGGCGGATCTCCTCGAGGTCCTCACCGCCCTGGCCGACGTCGGCCGCGACGGCGATCACCTCGGCCCCCGTCTCCTCGGCGATCCAGCCGATGGCGACGGAGGTGTCGAGGCCTCCGGAGTAGGCGAGGACGACGCGGTCGGTCACGGGGTTCTCCTTGGGTGGTGCGTTGTGCGGTCTGGGGGTGCGGTCCGGGGTGAGGTCTCGGGTGTGCGCGCGGCCAGGTCCAGCAGCCGGGTCGCGAGCGTCTCGCCGCCGCGCGGGTCGCGGGCGATGACCATCACGGTGTCGTCGCCGGCGATGGTGCCGACCACGTCGGGAAGGGCGGCGCGGTCCAGGGCGCTGGCGAGGAACTGCGCAGCCCCGGGCGGGGTGCGCAGCACCACGAGGTTCGCCGACGCGTCGGCCGACACGAGCAGCTCGGCGGCGAGGCGGGACAGCCGGCCGGCCGCCTCGCCGTCGACCAGCGGCGGCCGCGGGGTGGGGTCGCCCCCCTCGGCCGGCACCGCGTAGACGAGGTCTCCTCCGCCGTCGCGGATCTTCACCGCCCCGAGCTCGTCCAGGTCCCGCGACAGGGTGGTCTGGGTGACCCGCAGGCCGTCGGCGCCCAGCAGCTCGACCAGCTCGCCCTGCGAGCGGACCCGGCGGGTCTCGAGCAGCTCGACGATCCGCCGGTGCCGCGCGGTACGGGAGGCGGCGAGGGTGCTCACGCGGACCGGTCCAGCAGCCAGGTGAGCAGCGCCTTCTGCGCGTGCAGTCGGTTCTCGGCCTCGTCCCACACGACGCTCTGCGGGCCGTCGATGACCGCGGCGGCGATCTCCTTGCCGCGGTAGGCCGGCAGGCAGTGCAGCACGACGGCACCCTCGGCGGCCCGGTCCAGCGCGGCCTCGTCGACCGCGTAGGGGACGAACGGGGCCGCCCGGTCACCCGAGTCGCCCTCCTGGCCCATGGACACCCAGGTGTCGGTCGCCAGCACGTCGGCGCCCTCGGCCGCGGCGTGCGCGTCGCGGACCTGCGTCGCCGAGCCACCGGTGGCCGCGGCGATCTGCTGCGCCCTGGCGAGGACGGCCGGGTCGGGGTCGAAGCCCTCGGGCGACCCCACCCGGACGTGCATCCCCGCCGCCGCCCCGCCGAGCAGGTACGAGTGCGCCATGTTGTTGGCGCCGTCACCGAGGTACGTGAGCGTCAGTCCGGCGAGCACCCGCTTGTGCGCGCGCACGGTCTGGAGGTCGGCGAGGATCTGGCACGGGTGGAACTCGTCGGTCAGCGCGTTCACGACGGGCACCCGGCTCACCGAGGCCATCGCCTCGATGCGGTCCTGGCCGAAGGTCCGCCACACGATGGCCGCGCACTGGCGGTCGAGCACCCGGGTGGTGTCCTCCACCGGCTCGCCGCGTCCGAGCTGGCTGGACTGGGCGTCGATGACCAGCGGGTAGCCGCCCAGCTCGGCGATGCCGACCGAGAACGAGACGCGCGTCCGCGTCGAGGGCTTGTCGAACAGGACGGCAACCGCCCGGGGCCCGGCGAGCGGCTGCAGCCCGAGCCGGTCGGCCTTCATCCGGTCGGCGAGGTCGAGGACCTCGACGAGCTCGTCCGGCGCCAGGTCGTCGTCGCGCAGGAAGTGTCGGACGGTCTGGCTGCTCACTGGTCGCCCTCTCGCTCGGGTGCGGTCGAGGGGACGGTAACGGCGTCCAGGGCGCCGGGGAGCGCGGCGAGGAACGCCTCGGCCTGCGTGTCGGTGAGCACGAGGGGTGGCACCAGCCGTACGACGTCCGGCGCGACCGCGTTGACGAGGAATCCGCGCTGCCGGCAGGCGACCTCCACCGCGGCGGCGACCGGAGCCGCGAGGACGACGCCGAGCATCAGCCCGCTGCCCCGGACGCCGGCGACCAGCGGGTGGCCGAGGCCGGTGATGCCTTCCGTCAGCGACTTCCCCAGCGAGCCGGCCCGGTCCAGCAGTCCCTCGGCCTCGATGGTGTCCAGCACGGCGAGGGCGGCCGCGCACGAGACCGGGTTGCCGCCGAAGGTGGTGCCGTGCTGGCCCGGCTGCAGCAGGGCCGCCGCGGCGCCGAAGGCGAGGCAGGCGCTCACCGGGAGGCCGCCGCCGAGTCCCTTGGCGAGGGTGAGCACGTCGGGCTCCACCCCGGCCGCCTGGTGGGCGAACCAGGCACCCGTACGGCCGACTCCGGTCTGCACCTCGTCGAGGACCAGCAGGGCGCCGGCGTCGCGTGTCGCCTCCCGCGCCGCCTCCAGGTAGCCCGCGGGCGCCGGCACGACACCTCCTTCGCCGAGCACCGGCTCGAGGAACACCGCCGCGGTGTCGGGTCCCACGGCGGCACGGAGCGCCGCCGGGTCGCCGTAGGGCACGAAGGACACACCGCCCGGCAGCGGCTCGAACGGCGTGCGCTTGGCCGGCTGGCCGGTGAGGGCCAGGGCGCCGAACGTGCGGCCGTGGAACGAGCCCTCCGCGGCGACCACCGCCGGCCGGCCGGTACGCCGGGCCATCTTGAGCGCCGCCTCGTTGGCCTCCGCGCCGGAGGACGCGAAGAAGACCCGGCCCTCCCGGCCGGTCAGGGCGAGCAGGCGCTCGGCGAGGAGCAGCGAGGGCTGGTTGGCGACCAGGTTGGACGTGTGGCCGAGCGTCGCGACCTGCCGCGACACCGCCTCGACCACGGCCGGGTGGGCGTGGCCCAGCGCGTTGACCGCGAGGCCGGCGACGAGGTCGACGTAGCCGGTCCCCCGGTCGTCCCAGACCGTGGCGCCCTCGCCGCGGACCAGGGTGACCGGCGGCACGGCGTAGGACGGCACCATCACGTCCGACCAGCGCGTCACGGGTGCACCTCGGTGCCGACGCCCTCGTCGGTGAAGACCTCGACGAGCAAGGCGTGCGGCACCCGTCCGTCGATGACGTGCGCCTTGGGGACACCGCCGCGCACGGCCCGCAGGCACGCGTCCATCTTGGGGATCATCCCGCTGGACAGCGACGGCAGCAGCGCCTCGAGGTCGTCGGCGGTGATGCTCGACACGACGTCGTCGGGGGACGGCTGGGTCCCGTCGGCCGGCCAGTCCGTGTAGAGGCCCTCGACGTCGGTCAGCACGACGAGCTTCTCGGCCTTCAGCGCGACCGCGAGCGCGGCGGCAGCAGTGTCGGCGTTGACGTTGTAGACCTCACCGCCGGCGCCGCGCGCGACGCTGCTGACCACCGGGATGCGGCCGTCGGACACCAGGCCCTGCACCACACCGGGGTCGACGGCGACGACGTCGCCCACGAGGCCGAGGTCCACGGCCTCGCCGTCGACCTCCAGCTGCCGCTGCTCGGCGGTGAACAGGTGCGCGTCCTCGCCGGAGAGCCCCACCGCGAAGGGTCCGTGCTGGTTGATCAGGCCGACGATCTCGCGCTGCACCTGCCCGACCAGGACCATGCGGACGACGTCCATCGCCTCCGGGGTGGTGACCCGGTGCCCGGACTGGAAGACGCTCTCGATCCCGAGCTTCGCCAGCTGCCGGGTGATCTGCGGGCCGCCGCCGTGGACCACGACCGGCCGCAGGCCGGCGTAGCGGAGGAAGACGACGTCCTGGGCGAAGGCCGCCTGCAGCGCGGCGTCGGTCATCGCGTTGCCGCCGAACTTCACGACCACGGTGCGGCCGTGGAAGCTCTCCAGCCACGGCAGCGCGTCGACGAGGACGCCGGCCTTCTCCAGCGCCTTGGCCCGGCGGGTGCCCACGGTGTCGGGCGTCTCGGGCGCGCTCATGTGGAGTACGCCGAGTTCTCGTGCACGTAGGCGGCGGTGAGGTCGTTGGTCCACACCGTCGCGTCGTGCTCGCCGGCACCGAGGTCGACCGTGATCGTGACCTCCCGGGCGGACAGGTCGCAGGTCGAACGGTCCCCGGCCGCGGCCCCGTCGCGGCAGACCCAGACGCCGTTCAGGGCCACGGCGAGGTGCTCCGGCTCGAACGCGGCGTCGGTGGTGCCGACGGCGCTCAGGACCCGGCCCCAGTTGGGGTCCTCGCCGTGGATGGCGCACTTGAGCAGGTTGCTCCGCGCGACGGCCCGCGCCACGGTGACCGCGTCGTCGACCGTCTGCGCCCGGACCACCCGTACGGCGATGGACTTGGTCGATCCCTCCGCGTCGTCGACCAGCTGCCGGGCCAGGTCGGCGCACACCGTCTGGACGGCGTCGGCCAGCTCCGCCGGCTCGGGGGTCACACCGGACGCGCCCGAGGCCAGCAGCAGGACGGTGTCGTTGGTGGACATGCAGCCGTCGGAGTCGACCCGCTCGAAGGTGGTCACCGCCGACTCGCGCAGGACGGTCGCGAGCACGGTCGGGTCGACGACCGCGTCGGTGGTGAGGACGACGAGCATCGTCGCGAGGCCCGGCGCCAGCATCCCGGCGCCCTTGGCCATCCCGCCGACGAGGAACCCGTCCCCCACGGCGACCGACTGCTTGGGGACGCTGTCGGTGGTCATGATCGCGCGGGCTGCGTCGTCCGCGCCCGACACCGCCAGCAGCGGCACGGCGGCGTCGACCCCCGCCAGCAGGCGCTCGACGGGCAGTCGCTCGCCGATCAGCCCGGTCGAGCACACCGCGACGTCGCCGGCCGAGATGCCCAGCGCCACCGCAGCCCACTCGGCGGTGGAGTGGGTGTCCTGGAAGCCGGCCGGGCCGGTGCACGCGTTGGCGCCGCCCGAGTTCAGGACGACGGCGTCGACCCGTCCGTCGCGCACGACCTGCTGGGTCCAGACGACCGGCGCGGCCTTGACCCGGTTGGCGGTGAAGACGCCGGCGCCGGCCCGCTGCGGACCGTCGTTGACGACGAGGGCGACGTCGAGCAGGCCCGTGGTCTTCAGCCCGGCCGACACCGCGGCGGCCCGGAACCCGTGCGGGGCGGTGACGCTCACGGGGCGATCCCGGCGACCGGCAGCCCGGTGGTCTCGTCGAGGCCGAGGACGAGGTTGGCGTTCTGGACGGCCTGGCCGGCAGCGCCCTTGACGAGGTTGTCGAGCACGGCGACGACCACCGCCCGGCCGCTGTGACCGTCCGCGGCCACCTGCAGGTGGACGCTGTTGCTGCCCAGGGTGGCGGCCGTCGTGGGCCAGGTCCCGGCGGGCAGGACGTGCACGAACGGCTCGCTGTCGTAGGCCGCGTGCAGCGCCTCGCGCAGGTCGCCCTCGCTGGTGCCGTCGGCGAGCACCGCGGTGCACGTGGCGAGGATGCCCCGCGGCATCGGCGCGAGGACGGGCGTGAACGAGAGCGACACGCTGGCGCCGGCGACCGCGGTCAGCGACTGCTCCATCTCGGGCGTGTGCTGGTGGGTCCCGCCGGCCTTGTACGCCGAGAGGGCGCCCATGACCTCGCTGCCGAGCAGGTGCGCCTTCAGGCCGCGGCCGGCGCCCGACGTGCCGGACGCCGCCACCACGACGACGTCGGCGGGCTCGACGAGCCCCGCGCCCAGGACCGGGGCCAGCGCGAGCGCGACCGCTGTCGCGTAGCAGCCGGGGTTGGCGACCCGGGTGGCGCCGGCCAGCGCCGCACGCGCGCCGGGCAGCTCGGGCAGGCCGTACGGCCAGGTGCCGGCGTGCGTGCCGCCGTAGTAGGTGGACCAGGCTCGCGCGTCGGCCAGCCGGAAGTCCGCGCCGAGGTCGACCACGGGCAGGTCCGGCGGCAGGTCGGCGACCAGGGCGCCCGACCGGCCGTGCGGCAGGGCGAGGAAGACCAGGTCGGCGTCGGCGAGCACCGCCGGGTCGGTGGCGACGAAGGTCTCACCGGCCAGCTGGGGCAGCTGGGGGTGCAGGTCGGTGACCGCCCGGCCCGCCGAGCTGCCGCCCGCGACCGGCCCCACGGCCAGCCCGGGGTGAGCCAGCAGGAGCCGAAGCAGCTCGCCCCCGGCGTACCCGCTGGCTCCCGCTACCGCTGCTGTCCGACCCACCTGCATGATGATGCATCAGCATGCATCTTCATGCAAACTGTCGCCACGGGTGGTCCGCCCGCCGGGACACGACGGCCGCCACCTGCCAGCCGCGCGCGGGATCGCGCCGGGCCACCAGGACGGTCCCCCCGCCGGTGCCCAGGCAGACCGCGAGCCCGCGGCGGACGACCGGGCCGCCGGGGGCCGCGGCGAAGTCGGCCAGCAGCTCCACCGGGTCACCGCCCGGCCCGTCCGGCCCCAGCAGGGCCGCACCGGGCTCGAGCAGCCGGGCCACGGCCTCGCGGTCACCCAGCAGGACCGCGTCCTCGACGAGCTCGACGAGCTCGCCCGGCGATCGGGGCACCACGTCACCTCAGAAGCGCAGGCCGTGCCGCTCGACGACCGCCCCGGTCGCCTCGAGGTCCAGGTCGCACCCGTACCGCCCGGCCATCTCGGCCAGCTCCTCGGCGGTCGGCTCCTCGGTCAGACCGCCGAGCGAGCGGAACAGCTCCTCCAGGCCGGCCGGACCGATGAGCTCGAGGCATCGGGCCTCCTCGTCGCCGGCGTTCCAGAAGGTGTGCCACTGGCCCCGCGGCTTCACCAGGAGGTCGCCGGGCCCGGCCTCGACCTCCCGCCCGTCGACGACGGCACCGAGGCGTCCGGCCAGCACGAAGCTCCACTCGTCCTCGCGGTGGTGCCGGTGCATCGGTGCCGCCAGCGCGCGCGGCTCGAACACGTGCATCACGAGGGCGAACCGGCCTCCCGTGTCGGCCGCGGACAGGAGGAAGACGTCCGTGACGCCACCGAGCCCGGAGGTCTCCCCCTCCCCGGCTCGCAGGACCTGGTCGTTCACGGTGCTCGGGGACATCGAGGCCTCCTTCTCGGCTGAGGCAGCCGACGCTAGGAGCCGGCGCGGCCTGCCGGAATCCCAGAAAGGTGGTGTTCCCCACCTGCCGGTGGCCGTGGGAACGTCGACACATGACCGATGCCGCCGCCGTCGCGAAGGTCGAGCGGCTCGCTGCGCGGCCGCGCAGCCTGGTGACGCTCTGGGACGAGGTCTCCGACGTGCTGCGCGAGACGGTGCCGCACTTCACCTTCCCGTGCTGGTTCACCGTCGACCCGGCGTCGCTGCTCATCACCAGCCACTACAACCCGTGGATGCCGGAGCTGCCCCGCGACTCGCTGGCCGCCGAGTACTACGACGACGACGTCAACCAGATCGCCTCGGTGGCGCGCACCGCCTCGGGTGTCTCCACCCTGCACGGCGCCACCGGCGGCGACCCCAGCAGCAGCCCGCGGTGGCAGGCGAACGCCGGCCTCGGCGCCGACCAGGAGCTGGTCGCCGCCCTGCGGACCAGGTCCGGGGTGACCTGGGCGAGCCTGAGCCTCTACCGGGAGCCCGACCGCCCGCTGTTCGACCAGCGGGAGCAGGAGCTCGTCCGGCAGATGGCCCCCGCGCTCGCCGAAGGCGCCCGGCGCGCGCTGCTGTTCGGGGAGGCCACCGACCCCGACGACCCGCGACCCCCGGGCCTGCTGGTGCTGACCCAGGACTGGCAGGTCGAGTCGGCCACGCCCGGCACCCAGGACTGGCTGGACGAGCTGCCGGACGCCGAGGTCGCCCGGCTGCCCGCGGCCGTCCTCACGGTGGCCGGCCGGGCCCTGCGCGCCCACCTCGTGGGGGAGCCGCCGGAGGTCGCGACCGCCCGGGTCCTGACCCGGTCGGGGACCTGGGTCGTGCTGCACGGCGCGGTGCTCGACCCGGGGCCGGACGCCCGGGTCGCGGTGATCGTCGAGCCGGCCCACCCGGCGCGGATCACCGGCCTGCTGATGGCCGCGTACGGCCTCACCGAGCGCGAGCAGGACGTGACCCGCCTGGTCCTCCAGGGCCGCTCCACCGCGGAGATCGCCGGCGAGCTGGTGCTGTCGGTGCACACCGTCCAGCAGCACCTCAAGGGCATCTTCGACAAGACGGGCGTCCGGAGCAGGCGCGACCTCGTGGGAACGGTGTTCTTCGCCCACTACGAGCCGAGGCTGCGGGACAACGAGGCCCGGGTGCCGCAGGGCAGGCCCCTGCGCGGCGGGCCCATGCCGTGGGCGGGGCCCGGCGACGGTCAGGCAGCGGTGCGCGCCACCACCGCGTAGCGCTCGTCGTCGACCCGACGGCCCCACAGGGCGTCGTCGCCGCTGAGGCAGACCACCTCGAGCCGCTCGACCAGCGGGTCGAGCGCGGCCACCAGGTCCTCCGCCCGCACGCCCCCCTGCCAGGGCATCTCGTCGGCGCCCCGGGCGTACGGCGTCCCACCGGCCGTCCACCAGCGGCCCTCGACCAGCACCAGGTGGCCGCCGGGCCGGACCAGCGACACCCACCGGGCGAGGACCTGGTGCGGCTCGGGCAGCGTCCACAGCAGGTGCCGGGCCATCAGCACGTCGAAGCGCTCGGCGCCGACCGGCGGGGCGCCGGCGTCACCGACCACGAACCGGCCCTCGGGGCACTTGGCCTGCGCCTGGGCGGCCATACCGGGGCTCAGGTCCACCCCGAGGACCCGGTGACCGGCGTCGAGCGCCAGCCGGGCGAGCGACCCCGTGCCGCAGCCCAGGTCCAGGACGTCGGACGGCTCGCCCGGGAGCCACTGCGCCATCCGCGACCGCCAGGCCTCCCGGGCGCCGGCGTCGACCAGCCCGTGGTCGACCTCCTCGTCGTACCGCCCCGACTGCTGCTCCCAGAAGTCGACGATCGTCGGAAGGTCGGGCGAACCGGTCAGGGGGGACAAGTCAGGCATCCCGCCATCCTGTCAGGGGGCGCGGACATCGGCCAGGACCGGCTGGAACCACGGTCAGGCCAGGGGGTCGTCGTCGCCGTACGGGCGCAGGCGCAGCGTGCGGGCGTCCCGCCCCACGACCTGCGGGACGGCCGCCAGCAGGTCGTCGAGGTCGTCGCGGGCCGCGTGCACGAAGCGACCGTGCAGGGCGTCGAGCTCGCCCCGGGCGAACCGGAGCGCCGCAGCGACGATCCGGCCCGGATCGTTCCAGGGCTGCTCGTCGGCCGGGCCCCACATCGTCTCGGTCATCGCGGTGCGGACCAGGCCGGGACTGACCTCGAGCACCGTCACCCCGGTGCCGGCCAGCGCGGCGGCCAGCGAGTCCGTCAGCCGGGACAGGCCGGCCTTGGACACGGCGTAGGCCGACCAGTCCGGGTGCGGGCGCTGCCCCATCCCGCTGCCGACGTGCAGCACCCGTCCGCTCCCCCGCGCCACCATGCCCGGCACCACTGCCTGGAGCAGGTGGAACGGACCGCGCAGGTTGGTCTCGACGGTGCGCCACCAGTCGGCCGGGTCCGCCTCCCACGGCAGCGCCGCCGACTCCTCGCGGGTCCCCGCGTTGCTCACGAGCAGGCCGACCGGGCCGAGCTCCTCTGCCAGGGCGTCGACGGCATCGCGCACCGCGACGCCGTCGGTGACGTCGGCCGCCACCGCCAGCGCCCGGCCCCCCGCGTCCTCGACCTCGCGGCGGACCTCCTCCAGCGGTGCCGCGCTGCGACCGAGCAGGCCGACGGCGTGCCCGTCGGCGGCCAGGGCGAGCGCGACGTCGCGCCCGATCCCCCGCCCGCCTCCGGTGACCAGCGCGACGGCACGGTCGTCTCGGGTCATGCGCGAAGTCTCCTGCATCAGCCGGTCAGCGCAGGACGGCGCCGACCCGTCGGGTCGCCTCCGCCACGGCCGCCTCGCGGGCGGCGGTGGCCTCGTCGACCGTCAGGGTCCGGTCCGGCGCCCGGAACCGCAGGGCGTACGCCAGGGACGCCTTGCCCTGCCCGACCTGCGACCCGCGGTAGACGTCGAACAGCCGGAGCGACTCGAGCAGGTCCCCCGCGCCGGCCCGCAGGGCCGCCTCGACCTCGGCGGCCGGGACCGTCGCGTCGACGACGAGGGCGACGTCCTGGGTCGCCGGGGGGAACGTCGACAGCCGCGGCGCCGGGACCGGGTCGGTCCGCTCCCCGAGGAGCTCGAGGTCCAGCTCCACCGCGCAGGTCCGGTCCGGCAGGCCGAGCGCCGCCACCACGCGCGGGTGCAGCTCGCCGGCGTGGCCCACGACCACGCCGTCGCTCAGGACGGCGGCGCACCGGCCGGGGTGCCACGGTGCGTGGTCGTCGGCGCGCAGGGTGACCTCGACGCGGGCGGCCCGGGCGACGACCCGGGCGACCTCGACCGCGTCGGACCAGGTGGCGTCCCGGCCGGGACCCCACCAGCCCGCTCGCTCCCGGGCGCCGCACACCACCGCGGCCACCCGCAGCGGCTGGGCCGGCAGGGCCGCGTCGAGCGCGGCCACCTCGTCGTCGGTGGGCCGGCGGTCGACCGACGGCCTCGGCGGGATTGGTCGCTCGTCACGGCCGGGCCGGAACACGGGGCCGATCTCGAACAGGGCGACGTCGACGGCGCCGCGCCCCACGTTGCGGCGAAGGGCGGCGAGCAGGCCCGGCAGCAGGGTCGTGCGCAGCAACGGCTCGACGTCGCTGAGCGGGTTGGCCAGCCGCAGGGCATGCCGGCGGTCGTCGTCCTCGGGCAGGCCGAGGGCGTCCAGGTCGCCGGCCCCCACGAACGGGTAGGACGGCGCCTCGACGTAGCCCGCATGGGCCAGCCCCAGGCCGAGCCGCCGCCGCAGCCGCTGCCGGTCGGAGTACCCGGGGCCGGGCGGCGCCAGCGGGAGCCGCGCGGGGACGGTGTCGTAGCCGACCAGCCGGATGACCTCCTCGTCGAGGTCGGCGGGGTGGGCGAGGTCGGGACGCCAGGACGGCGGCGTGACCAGCCACGGCTCGGCGGCCGTGTCGACCTCGCACCCCACCTCCCGGAGCCGGCGCTCCACCTCGGCCGCGTCGACCGTCATCCCGGCGGTGCGCCCGGGCCGGGCCGGGTCGAGCTCGACGTGCCGTACCGCCTGCGGGTGCAGCACCTCGGTCGACCCGACGTACGTGGCGCCGCCGAGCTCCATCAGCAGCCGGACCACGCGGGTGCTGGCCACCGGCGGCAGCGCGGGGTCGACCCCACGCTCGAACCGGCGCGACGCCTCCGAGGTGAGCTTGTGCCGGCGGGCCATCCGGGCCACCGCGACCGGGTCGAAGTGCGCCGCCTCGACGACGAGCTCGGTGGACGCCGCGTCGACCTCGGTCGTGAGCCCGCCCATCGTCCCGGCCAGCCCGACGGCGCCGCGGTCGTCGGCGATGACGACGTCCTCGGCGTCGAGGGTGCGCGTCACGTGGTCGAGCGTCTCGAGCTGCTCCCCCGGGGCGGCCCGGCGCACGGTGACCGCGCCCTGGAGCCGGGCGCGGTCGAAGGCGTGCAGCGGCTGCCCCGTCTCGAGCATCACGTAGTTGGTGACGTCGACCGCGAGGGACACCGGACGCATCCCGCAGAGCACCAGCCGCCGCGCCATCCAGACGGGGGTCGCGGCGTCGGGGTCGAGCCCGGTGACGGTCCGCAGCACCAGGCGGTCGGCCGCGGTGGGGTCGGCGACCACGCCCGGGTGCCCCGACCCGTCCACCGGCAGCGGCTCCAGCGCCGCCGGGTCGCGGAACGCCACGCCGTACGCGGTCGCGGCCTCGCGGGCGATACCGCGGATCGACAGCGCGTAGGACCGGTCCGGCGTGACGGCGATGTCGAGCACCTCGTCGCGCAGCCCGAGGACCTCGACGGCGTCGGCGCCCACCGGCGCAGCGCCGACGACGTCGTCGCCGAGGACGAGGATGCCGGTGTGGTCGTCGCCGGTGCCCAGCTCGCGGCTGGAGCAGATCATGCCGTCGCTCACGTGGCCGTACGTCGTGCGGGCCGTGATCGCGAAGCCGCCGGGCAGCGTCGAGCCGGGCAGGGCGACCACCACCACGTCGTCGACCGCGAAGTTGCGCGCGCCGCAGACGATGCCGCGCGGTGCGCCCTCGCCCACGTCGACCTGGCACCAGCGCACGGTCTTGCCGTTGCTGGCGGTCTCCTCCTCGAAGGCCAGCACCCGGCCCAGCACGACAGGCCCGGCGAGGTCGTGACCCGGACGCTCGACGGTCTCGACCTCGAGCCCGGCGGCGACGAGACGCTCGCCGAGCTCGCGTCCGGTCAGGCCGGCCGGCAGGTCGGCGTGCTCGCGCAGCCAGGACAGCGGGGCCCGCATCAGATCTCCGTCCCGAAGGGGCGCGCGTAGCGCACGTCGCCCTCCACCATGTCCCGCATGTCCTCGGCGCCGTGCCGGGACATCAGGGTCCGCTCGATGCCCATGCCGAAGGCGAAGCCGGTGTAGCGCTCCGGGTCGACGCCGCAGGCGACCAGGACGCGCGGGTTGACCATGCCGCAGCCGCCCCACTCGATCCAGCCCTCGGACGAGCAGGTCCGGCACGGCCGTTCCGGGTTCCCGACCGACTCGCCGTGGCACACCCAGCAGCGCAGGTCCATCTCGGCGCTGGGCTCGGTGAACGGGAAGTACGACGGGCGCAGCCGGGTCACGGTGTCGGCACCGAACATGGCGCGGGCGAAGTGCTCCAGGGTGCCGCGGAGGTGGGCCATGCTGATGCCCTCGTCGACGACGAGCCCCTCGACCTGGGTGAAGACCGGGGTGTGGGTGGCGTCCAGCTCGTCGGTGCGGAACACCCGGCCCGGGGACACGGCGTACACCGGCGGCTCGCGGCGCAGCAGGGTGCGCACCTGGACCGGCGACGTCTGCGTGCGAAGGACCACCCCGGACTCGTCCGACCCGACCCAGAAGGTGTCCTGCAGCGTGCGTGCCGGGTGGTCCGGCGGCATGTTGAGCGCGTCGAAGTTGAACCACTCGGCCTCGACCTCGGGGCCTTCCGACCACTCGAACCCCATCGCGACGAACAGGTCGGCCACCCGCTCCATGAGCGTGGTGAGGGGGTGCCGGGCCCCGGGGGCGACGCGGTCCCAGGGCAGCGTCACGTCGACGGCCTCCTCGACCAGGACCCGCGCGTCGCGCTCCTGCTCGAGCTCGGCCTGGCGGGCGGCCAGGGCGTCGGACACCGCGCGACGGGCCGCCCCGACGCGCTTGCCGGCCTCGGCCTTGGCGGCCGGCGGCAGCGCGCCGATCTCGCGGTTCGCCAGGGCCAGCGGCGAGCGGTCGCCGGCGTGGTCGAGGCGCACCTGCTTGAGCCGGTCCAGGTCGGTGGCCGCACCGATCGCGGCCAGGGCGTCGTCGCGGGCCTGCTCGACCTCGTCGGCGTTCAAGGGCGTCACCTGCACGGGGTCGTAGGACTTGTTCGGTGCGGACATGCGGATGCTCTCCGGGGCTGGTGATCGGCGCCCGAGTCTAGGTGTCGGGCCGCCTGCGGACGCGCGGACCGGCCCTTCGCCGGTACGGCGGGGTGTCGGCGGCCGCCCACGCGACGTGGGGACGGGGGTGCCCGCCGGGGCCGGGGACTCGCGCTAGTCGGCGAAGTCGGGGGTCGCGGCGGGCAGCACGAATCGGAACCGCGCGCCGCCGGACGGCCCCTGCCCGACCTCGATGCGACCGCCGTGGGCCTCGACGAGGCCGCGGACGATGTAGAGGCCCAGCCCGGTCCCGCCGCGGCGGCCGGAGCGCCAGAACCGGGTGAACACGCGGTCGCGGGCCTCGTCGGCGATGCCCTCTCCCTCGTCGGTGACGGTGACCGAGGCGCCGCGGACCTCGGTCCTGGGCGTCGGCTCGGCCTCGATGGTCACGGTGCCGGCGCCGTGCCGGACGGCGTTCTCGAGCAGGTTCCCGAGCACCTGGTCGAGCTTGTCGGCATCGACCCACAGCTCCGGGATGTCGTCGGCGATCCGCACGACGAACCGGTCCGGGTCCTCACCGCGGGCGGCCATCGACGCGACGTGCCGGTCGAGCACCCGGGCCAGGTCGACCGGCTGGCGCCGCAGCGCGAGACGGTTCGAGTCGATGCGAGCGATGTCGAGCAGCTCGCTGATCAGGCGGGTGACACGGTCGGCGTCGGCCTCGACCGTCTCGAGCATCAGCCGCTTCTGCTCGTCGCTGAAGCGGTCCCACTTGGCGAGCAGGGTCGCCGTGAACCCCTTGACGCTGGTGAGCGGTGAGCGCAGCTCGTGGGCCACCGTCGACACGAGCTCGGCCCGGCTGAGCTCCTCGCGAGCCCGGTGCCGGGTGCCCCGCAGGGCTACCACCACCCGCGTGACCGGGCCGCGAGGCACGTCGCGCAGGTAGCGCGAGGTGACCAGGACCTCCTGCCCGCCCGGGAGGATCAGGTTGCGCTCGGGGTGGCCGGTCGCGCTGCGCAGCCCGTCGTAGGGCCGGGCGCAGGGCCACCAGGCGCGGCCGTCGAGGCCCTCCAGGGGCAGTGCGTCCTCGAGGTCCTTGCCGATCGCGGCCCCGGCGTCGATGCCGGTGATCCGCTCGGCGGCCCGGTTGAACACCACGACCGCACGGCGCGCGTCGGCGACGACCAGCCCGTCGGGGTGGTCGTCGTAGGACGCGGTGACCTCTGTCACCCGATCGAGCCTAGCGACCGGAGGCGTCGTCGCTGATCGGCCGCGCGCACCTCTGGGCGTCAGCCGGACGGACGAGCCCGGTGCGCCCGGTGCGCTCGCGCGGAGGCGTAGAGGCACACGGCGGCGGCGGTCGCGAGGTTCAGCGACTCGGCCCGGCCGTGGATCGGGACGCGGACGACGTCGTCGCACAGGTCCCGGGTCTCCTGCGGCAGTCCCCACGCCTCGTTGCCGAAGACCCAGGCCGTCGGTGCGTCCAGCAGCCCGCCGTCGACCGCCTCGTCGAGGTCGAGCGACGCGTGCCCGTCGGCAGCGACGACGCGCAGGCCGGCCTCCCGCAGCGCGGGCAGGTCGTCGCCGACCCGGCCGCCGACCGCGACGGGCAGGTGGAACAGGCTGCCGGCCGAGGCCCGCACGCACTTGCCGTTGTAGGGGTCGACGCTGTCGCCGGTGAGCAGGACGCCACCCGCGCCGGCCGCGTCCGCCGCCCGCACCACGGTTCCGGCGTTCCCGGGGTCGCGGGCGTGGGCCAGGACGGCGAGCAGCCGGGGGCGGGTCGCCAGGAGCGCGGCGAGCGGCTGGTCCAGCAGCGCGCAGACGGCGACCAGGCCCTGCGGCGTGACGGTCTGCGACACCGCGGCCATCACCTCGCCGCTCACGAGGTGGGTCCTGGCCCCCGCCTGCTCGGCGGCCGCAACGATCTCGGGGTGCCGGAGCAGCGCGTCACGGGTGACGAACAGCTCGTGCACCGTTCCGGGGCTGGCCACGGCCTCCCGGACCGCCTGCGGCCCCTCGGCGAGGAACCGGCGCTCCCGGGCCCGGAAGGCCCGCTTCGCCAGGCGCTGGGCCGCCTTGACCGGGGCCGCGCGGGTCGAGGTCAGCTCGGGACCGGTGACCATCGGCTGCTCCTCGGGCGCGTTGCCGGCGAACGGTGCGGACGAACGGACGCCCAGGGTGCCGCGAGGCTCCCTGGGCGTCCGGTGGTGCAGTGCCCGCTCAGGCGGCGGACTCGTCCTTGGCGGCGCCGGTGGTGGCCGGCAGGTTCGCCTTGGCGACCTCGACGAGCGCGGCGAAGGCCGGCGCGTCGTTGACCGCGAGGTCGGCGAGGACCTTGCGGTCCACCTCGACACCCGAGGCCTTGAGGCCCTGGATGAACCGGTTGTACGTCATGCCGTTCAGCCGGGCAGCCGCGTTGATGCGCTGGATCCACAGCTGTCGGAAGTCGCCCTTGCGCTTCTTCCGGTCGCGGTAGTTGTAGACCAGCGAGTGGGTGACCTGCTCCTTGGCCTTGCGATAGAGCCGGGACCGCTGACCGCGGTAGCCGCTCGCTCGCTCGAGGACGACCCGGCGCTTCTTGTGGGCGTTCACCGCCCGCTTGACGCGTGCCATTGCTTGTTCTCCTTGGGTGCGCTGCTGGGATGTGCCGTGCTGGGTGGGCTGCCGGCGAGACGCTGCTCGCCCGGCGGCTACTTCCCGAGCAGGCGCTTGACCTTCTTGACGTCCGCGCTGGAGGTCTCGACGTCGAGAGCCAGGGCACGGGTCCGCTTGGAGGGCTTGCCCTCGAAGAGGTGGCGGCGGTTGGCCTGCTCGCGCATGACCTTGCCGGAGCCGGTCAGGCGGAACCGCTTCTTGGTGCCGCTGTGCGTCTTGTTCTTCGGCATCGTGTCGAACTCCTCGTCGTGCTCGCCCGCCTCGGGCGAGCTCGTGCTGCGGACCCCCGACGGTGGTCGGGGACGTGGTGCGGTGGTGCGTGCGGTGCGGGTCTCAGGCGTGCTGGTCGGCGGTCGGGGCGTCCGTCGGGGCCGCCTGCTCGCCGACGGTCTCGGCGGACCCGGTGACCTCGGCCGAATCGGTGACATCGCTGGTGTCGTCGGTGTCGCTGGCGTCGCTGGTGTCGTCGTCGCGGCGGGCCCGCTCGGCGGCCTTGTCGGCAGCCTTCTCCGCGCGTGCCTCGGACTTCTTCTTCAGCGGGCCCAGGACCATGATCATGTTACGGCCGTCCTGCTTGGGCGCCGACTCGACGAAACCGAGCTCCTGGACGTCGCCGGCGAGCCGCTGGAGGAGCCGGTAGCCCAGCTCGGGTCGGGACTGCTCACGACCGCGGAACATGATCGTGATCTTGACCTTGTCGCCCTGCTTGAGGAACCGGACCACGTGACCCTTCTTGGTCTCGTAGTCGTGCGGGTCGATCTTCGGCCGGAGCTTCATCTCCTTGATGACCGTGTTGACCTGGTTCTTGCGCGACTCGCGGGCCTTCTGCGCGGTCTCGTACTTGAACTTCCCGTAGTCCATGAGCTTGCAGACCGGCGGGCGGGCCATCGGCGCCACCTCGACCAGGTCCAGGTCGGCTTCCTGGGCCAGCCGCAGCGCGGCGTCGATCGCGACGATGCCGACCTGCTCACCTGCCGGACCGACAAGCCGCACCTCGGGGACGCGGATCCGTTCGTTGATCCTGGGCTCGTTGCTGATGGGGCCTCCTCGGTAAGACTGGGGACCCCCGGACACAGAAACGGCTTCCGTGCCGGGAGCTCACGGAAGCCACAACGCCCAGACGGTGCGCGATCCTCCCGCCGGGCGGGCTGCACCGGACCGGCCCCGCGCGTCCCGTGAGGGACGTCGGTGCCGACCTGACCGGGACCCGACAGCCTGGTGGAGCATCGGCTGGTGCGGGTGGGAGGTGGTCTCCGCTTGCGAATCCGGCGGTCGCCAGCGTGCAACGCCCACCAGATCGGTCCCGGCCAGGGTACCAGCCCGGCACTGACGCGGGAAAACGGTCGCGGCGTCCTCCCTGGTCACCCGGTCACCGGTCACCCGGTGGTGACCGCGACCTCCAGGCCGCGGACCCCCGCCCGGACGACGGGCAGGTCGGCCACCGCGGCGGCGACCCGGGCCGCCACGACCGCCGGGTCGGCGCCCGGCGCGAGGACGACGGTCAGCCGGGCGTCCCGTCCCGGCCAGGGGTCGAGGTGGGCGGCCCGTGCCTCGGGCTCGGCGTCGAGCAGCTCCCCCACCGCGGTCGCCACCGCGGGGTCCTCCCAGGCGGGCCGGCGGCCGCGCCCCTCGGCCAGGGCCCGCAGCTCGGGGAGCGGCAGCGACGCGGCGACCGGGCCCGCGACGTCGACGACCAGCGCCACGGCGCCCTCGGCGAGGGCGACCTGCGCGGCCCGCGGGCCCGCGACCGGCACCGGCCGCGCCTGCGCGTCCCACGCCGCGAGCGCCGCGAGGCCGGTGAAGACCGGCATCCCGCGCGCGTCGTCGGCGTCCACCAGCACCGGGACGGCGATGTCGGAGGTCTTGTCGACGACCAGACCGTCGGCCGTCGTCGCGCGCTCGCCCAGCAGGGCCACCACGGGGGCGAGCACCCGGGCGCCGTGCAGCGCGGCGAGCAGCCCGGGGAGGTAGCCGGGCTCCTGCGGGTCCCGGGCCAGCGCCGCCGCCAGCGCGGCGTCGGGACGGCCGTGGTCCCCCGCGAACCCGGGGTCCGGGATCTCTCGGATCTCTCGGCCGGGCACCCCGCGAGCCTAGCGACGGACCGGGGAACCACCCGGCAGCACCTGGTGGGGGCGGGGCCGGGCAGCACCTGGTGGGAGCGGGGTCCGGGGCGCATACTTTCGCGCACGCCGTCCGCGAGGGGGAGCCATGGACGAGGTGTCCGGCGACGACCATCACGACCGGGGCGGCCGGGACGCCCCGGACGCCCCGGACGACGCGCTCGACCTGCCGGCGGAGGAGATGCGCCGGATCGGCTACGCCACGGTCGACGCCCTGGTCGAGCTCGCCCGCCGCACTGCTCCGGTGCTGCGCACGGCGACGCCCGCGCAGATGCGCGAGCGTCTCGGCGGCCCGGCGCCTGAGCACGGACGCCCCTACGACGAGGTGCTCGCCACGGTGATGCGCGATGTCCTGCCGTTCCGCAGCACGCTCACCCACCCCGGCTACTTCGCGTACGTGCCGGGCAGCAGCACCTGGCCGGGAGCGATGGGCGACCTGCTCACCGCGGCGGTGAACCTCGACGTCGGCAACTGGATGGAGTCCGCCGGCCCCACCCAGCTGGAGCTCGAGGTGCTGGGGTGGATGCGCGACTGGGTCGGCTTCCCGGCCGAGTCCGGCGGGGTCCTGGTCTCGGGCGGGTCCGCGGCCAACCTCACGGCGCTGGCCTGCGCCCGCGAGCTGCGCCTGGGCCCGATGGACGCACGCGCGGTGGCGTACTGCTCCGACCAGTCGCACTCGTCGGTCGCGCGGGCGGCCCGCACCCTGGGCTTCCGGCCGGAGCAGCTGCGGGTCCTGCCCAGCGACGACAGGTACCGGATGCGCGTCGACGTCCTGGAGGCGGCCGTGCGGGCCGACCTCGCCGCCGGGCTGCGCCCGCTGGTGGTGTCCGCGAACGCCGGTGCGACCAACTCCGGGGCCGTCGACCCGCTGCCCGAGCTCGCCGACGCGTGCCGGCGGCACGGGCTGTGGCTGCACGTCGACGCGGCCTACGGCGGTTTCGCCGTGCTCACCGAGCGGGGCCGCGAGCAGCTGCGCGGCATCGAGCTGGCCGACTCGGTGGCGCTCGACCCGCACAAGTGGCTCTACCAGCCGATCGAGTGCGGTGCCCTGCTGGTGCGCGAGGAGCGGGCCCTGGAGAACGCGTTCTCCGTCTTCCCCGACTACCTCGCGGAGACCGAGGCGGGCGACACCGAGGTCCAGCTCGCCGCGCGCGGCCTGCAGCTCACCCGCACCAGCCGCGCGCTCAAGGTCTGGATGTCGGTGCAGACCTTCGGCCTCGCCGCGTTCCGGGCGACCATCGACCGCTGCCTCGACCTGGCGCTGCTCACCGAGCGGCTGGTCCGGGCCGACGACCGGCTCGAGCTCATGATGCCCGCGACGCTGGGCATCGTCTGCTTCCGGCGCCGGGTCGAGGGCACGCCGGCGCACGTGGCGGCCGTCAACGCCGCGCTCGTGGCGTCGCTGGCGGCGTCCGGCCGCGGGATGGTGAGCTCCACCCGGCTGCACGGCCACTACGCGATCAGGATGTGCGTCCTCAACCATGCGAGCACCGAGGCGGACGTCCGCGCCGTCCTGGACCACCTGGCGGGGACCCGGCCGACCGTCGAGCAGCCGGCCCACGAGCTCGACGCCGAGCGGGCGCCGGTGCGGCCCGTGGCCGACCCCGACATCGAGGCGGCGGAGGTCACCCGCCACCCCGCTGTCGTCGCCCTGTCGCTCGCCGGACGGGCCCGGGTGCTGGCCGGCGGCAGCGAGGTGTCGGTGCCGGCCGGAGAGGTGGTCGTGCGACGGTGGTCGCCGGACCGCGACTTCTACCTCGTCCTCGCCGGCGAGCTCGCCGTGGACGTGGACGGCGCGCCGGGGCGTCGGCTCGGCACCGGCGACTTCTTCGGCGAGCTGGCGGCCCGCGACTGGGGGTCGGGGTTCGGCTACCCGCGGCTGGCCACCGTCACCGCGACCACCAGCGCGACCCTGTGGCGGGTACCGCCCGAGCTGTTCGTCGCGCTGCGCGCGGAGGAGGCCGGCTTCGCCGACCTGGTCGACACGGCGGTGCGGGACCGCCTGGCGCTGAGCTGAGGACACGGTGCCGGCGGCGGGAGCGACGCGGTACCTCGACCGCGCGGACGCCGGCCACCGCCTCGCCGAGCGGGTCCGCGGCCTGCTGGCGGCAGGGGCCGACCGGGGCGCCGCGGGCGTGGTCGTGCTCGGCCTGGCCCGCGGCGGCGTGGAGGTCGCCGCCCCGGTGGCAGCCGCGCTCGACGCGTCGCTCGGGGTCCTGGTGGTGCGCAAGGTCGCCCGGCGCGACCGTCCCGAGCTCGGCCTGGGCGCGCTGACCGGGGATGGTCCGGTGGTCTGGGACGACGACGGGCTGCAGTGGCTCGGGCTCACGCCGCGCGACCTCGCCGCGGAGGTCGCCGCCGAGCGGGCCGAGTGCGCCCGACGGCTGGCCGCCTACGGCCGCCGCAGCACCCCGGAGCCGGTCCGGGGGCGGACGGCGGTCGTGGTCGACGACGGCGTGGCGACCGGAGTCACCGCGCTGGCCGGTCTGCGCTCGCTGCGTGCCGACGGCGCCGCCCGGCTGGTGCTCGCCGCCCCGGTGGTCGCCGCCGCGACCCTCCCGAGGCTGCTCGTCGAGGCGGACGAGGTCGTCGCGTTGCAGGTACCGGAGCTCTTCGGTGCGGTCAGCCGCTTCTACGTCGACTTCGCCCAGACGGCCGACGCGACCGTCGTCCGGCTGCTGACGGAGTCGGCTACGGCTCGACGATCGCGATGACCGGGCCGCCGCCGGACGGCCCCTGGTGGACCGCCGCGACCGACACGAACACGGCCGGGTCGCCCGTCACCGAGGCGACGACGCCGCCGACGCAGGACTTGATCTGGCGGTGCCAGTGCACGTCCGAGTCGTCCAGCATGATGTTGCGCCGGTCCCGGACACGGCCGGTGGGGTCTGCCTCGCACTTGCAGAAGATGTTGACCACGCGGCCCTTGAGGTCGCTGGTGTGCGGCCGCTCGGGAAGGTCGTCGAGCCCGGCGTTGCGGATCGACTCCCAGACGCCGTCGGCGTCCAGGGCGTCCTTCATGACGCTGTGACCGATCCGGAACCGGCCGCCGACGCCGCGTACGTTGCCGAGGACGACGATCTGCGCCTGGTCGAGCTCGACGCCCGAGGAGCACGAGGCGACCGAGGAGTACAGCGACAGGTCCTTGTGGATCTGCTCGGTCGTCGGCATGTCGATCTCGCCGAGGGCGACCGCGATGCCCAGGGCGGTCGTGGAGTTGGAGACGTCCATCGACTTCAGGGTGTCCTCGGTCCACACCTCGTGGCCGCGGCTCTTGGCGTCGGTGATGGTCTCGAGGGTGAGCAGCGGGGTCTTGGTCTGCACGTAGTGGACGTCCGCGGGGTCGGTGATGCCGGCCCGTTCCATGGCGATCCTCACGCCGGCGGCGACCTTCTCGACCATCGGCAGCCGGCCGATGTCCTCGGGGAAGATCTGCTCGCTCATGGCGTAGCCGACCGAGAGGCGGGGCTCGTCGGTGGCGGGCACCTTGTCCGCGGAGGTCGTGGCGAACACGGTGGCGTGCGGGGAGATGACGCCGTCGGTGCCGCCCGACCACACGATCGGGATCTGCCGGATCTCGGCCATCGCGCGGGTGCCCTTGGCCTCCAGCACCTCGCGGAAGGCCCGGTCGGCGATGATCCGGGTGTAGTCGTTGACCCCGCCGTTGCCCTCGGTCTTGCCGATGACGGCGACCACGTTGTCGGCCTCGACCAGGCCCTTGTCGATGAGGTCGGCGAGACCGGACGCGTCGGACACGCTCTCGATGGCGACCTTGTGCACCTCGATGGGCTGGGCTTGCGACGACATGGTCAGGACCTCTCTGCCTCGATGACGGTGCCGGCTCGTCCGCGCACCGCTTGCTCGATGTTCTCCAGGGACGTGATGACGGACCGCGTCCCGCCGTTCTCGACGAACCGCACCGCGGCCTCGACCTTCGGGCCCATGCTGCCGCTCGCGAACCGCTCCTCGCGCGCGATCTCGCGCATCCCTGCCGCGGTGGCCCGCTCCAGCGGCCGCGCGTCGGCGGTGCCGTACCCGAGGACGACGTGCTCGACGTCGGTGGCGATGACGAGCACGTCGGCGCCGATGAGCGGCGCGAGCAGCGCGGCGGCGAGGTCCTTGTCGACGACCGCCTCGACGCCGCGCAGCGACCCGTCGGGGTCCCGGACCACCGGGATGCCGCCGCCACCGGCCCCGACCACGACGTAGCCGCTGTCGGCGAGCAGCCGGATCGTCCCGGCGTCGAGGACCTCGAGCGGCTCGGGGCTCGCGACCACCCGGCGCCAGCCCTTCTCGCCCCGGTCCTCCCACGTCTGGCCGTGCGCCATCAGCGTGCGGGCCTGGTCCTCGGGGAGGTAGCGCCCGATCGGCTTGCTCGGGCGGGTGAAGCCCGGGTCGGCGCCGTCGACGCGGGTCCGGGTCACCACGGCCGCCGTGCGGCGGTCGACGCCGCGGGACGCCAGGGCCGTGTCGAGCGAGTCGAGGATGAGCAGGCCGATCGTCGCCTGGGTCTGCGCCCCGCACCAGTCGAGCGGCACCGGCGGGACGACCCCCGCCGCCAGCTCGTTCTTCACCAGCAGGTTGCCGACCTGCGGCCCGTTGCCGTGGGTGAGGACCACGTCGACGCCCTCGGCCACCAGGTCGGCGACGCGCTGCATGGCCACGTGCACGGCGCGGTCCTGGTCCTCCGGGGCCGCGCTGCCGTCCGGCCCGGTCATGGCGTTGCCGCCGAGAGCGATCAGCACCCGCATGCCCGCGACCCTAGTGGCCGTCCCCCGCCCCTCCCCGCCCCACCACCCCCACCCCGCGACCCCGCCACCCCCGGCGGGCCACCCCCGGCGGGTTGATCACGTGGACGTGATCAACATCCGCCGGTGGTGGCTAGCTCACCGCGTTCGGCGGCGGTGGACCGCGCTCGGCGTCCGCCGTCGGGGTGCGGTCGGGCGGGTCAGCCCGCCCACGTGCCGCGTCCCGACCGACGGAACGCGCGGGAGAATCGGTGGCGGACCTCCCCGTCGTGGCCGGTGAGCTCCGGCCACACCACCCGCACCACCTCGTGCCCCTGCTCGCGGATCGCATCCTCGCGGCGCTTCTCCTGCCACACGACCTCGCCGAGGTCGACGTCCTCGATCCGACCGGTCCGCTCGTACAGGGCGCGCCCGTACTTCAGCTTCCCGTCGAACTCCGCCACGGTCGCGAACTCCTCGAGGTAGAAGTCGGTGATCCCGAGGAGCGTCCCGGACTCGTCGTGCACGGGGTGCTGGAGCGTCGGGGCGGGCAGCCCGATCCGCGCCATGAGGATCCGGCACCTGGACTCGCCGATCGTGGCGGAACGATCGGACGAGAACCGCAAGGCACGGGACGCCCTGACCGAGCCGGCCCAGTCACGATGCGCCTCGATGACCGCCAGGGCCCGGTCGGGGTCGAACGGTCGCCGGAAGCGGACCCCGTCCACGAGCCCGACCCCGACCTCGAACGAGGCCCGCCGGCAGGCCTCGAACGTGGTGCGCTCAGGGCTCGTCACCCACAGCCCGTCCACCTCGATCACCTCGGTGTCCGGCAGCGCTCCGACGTGGTGGACGACGCCCGCCTCGCGGCGCGGGCTCTTGCCGGCGTCGCGGTGGACGTGCACCTGCTGGAGGTCGACGCCCCACAGCGGCCCCCCGAGCACGGCCACCGCGGAGGACCCGGTCACGACCACCTCCCCCGACAGCTGCTGCGCAACGGCCCGGACGAGAAGGACGTGACGACCGACCTCGTCGAGCCGGCCCCAGGTCTCCGCGGTCGTGTAGGCACCGCGGCGGAGCCGACGCCACTGCCCCGACCGCAGCAGCGCCGCGATCTCCTTCTCGGTGTAGCGCTCGTCGAGTGCCTGGTGCCGGAAGAAGACGCCGCCCTGGGTCGCCGCGGCACCGGCGAGTGGTCCGTCCATCCAGGCACTGTCGTGGGTGCCGGCCGCCGCGCCGGGTGCCCGGCCGGGGGTTGTGGACGGCCCCACGCGCGCCGCCCCGCTGTGGATCGCCGCGTCCTGGCCGCACGGTCGAGGGACCATCTCGCCGACCGGACGCGGCGTACCGCCGCCAAGGGTGGCCAGCTCACCACCACCGGCGGCGGTTGATCACGTCCACGTGATCAACCGGGGCGGGGGTGGGGGTCAGGGGTGGGGGTCTGGGGGTCAGGGGGTGGGGGAAGGGGAGCCGAGGGCGCGGTAGCGGGCGAGGCGGGCGGCGAGGCGGGTACGCGGGTCGCGGCGCAGCAGGCCGGCGAGCTCGACCTCGAGGACGCGGGCCACCCGGTCGAGGTAGGCCGCCGGCTCGTCGGCGGCGTCAGGGCGCTCGGCGACCACCCGGTCGACGATGCCGGCGCGCAGCAGGTCCAGCGACCGTACGCCCTGCGCGGCGGCCATCTCGGGGGCCCGCTCGGTGGTGCGGTGGATGATCGCGGACGCCCCCTCGGGGGCAGCGGGGACAGCCACGCGTGCTGCGCGCAGATCACCCGGTCGGCCGGGAGCAGCGCGAGCGCTCCCCCGCCGGCGCCCTCGCCGAGCAGCAGGCACACCGTGGGGGCGTCGAGCAGGACGAGGTCCTGGAGCGACCGCGCGATCTCCCCCGCCAGGCCGCCCTCCTCCGCCTCGCGGCTCAGCGCCGCACCGGCGGTGTCGATGACGGTGACCAGCGGCAGCTTGAGCTCGTCGGCCAGCTTCATGCCGCGCCGCGCCTCGCGCAGGCCGGCCGGGCCGAGCGGGGCACCCGCCGACTGGTTCTGCCGGTCCTGGCCCAGGACCACGCACGGCGCCCCACCGAACCGGGCCAGCGCGAGCAGCAGCCCGGCGTCGATCTCCCCCGCGCCGGTCCCGCGCATGGGGACGACGTCGCGGGCCGCGCTGCGCAGCAGCTGGCGGACGCCCGGCCGGTCCGGCCGGCGGGAGCGGCGGATCGACTCCCACGCGGGCACGTCCTCGAGCGGCTCCTGCCCCGCGTCCTCGGCCTCGTCCCCGGCGCCGGGGTCGGAGCCGGCCGGCGCGGCCCCCGCGCGCGGCGCCGCGAGCACGGCCAGCGCGCGGTCCAGGATCTCCGGGATCTCCCCGGGCGGCAGGACCGCGTCGACGATGCCGTGCGCCAGCAGGTTCTCGGCGGTCTGGACGCCGGCCGGGAAGTCTCCGCCGTACAGCGCCCGGTAGACACGCGGGCCGAGGAAGCCGATCAGCGCCCCGGGCTCGGCGACGGTGACGTGGCCCAGGGACCCCCACGACGCCAGCACCCCGCCGGTCGTCGGGTTCCGCAGGTAGACGAGGTACGGGTTGCCCGCCGCCTTGTGCACCCCGATCGCGGCCGTGATCTTCACCATCTGGAGGAAGGCGGTGGTGCCCTCCTGCATCCGGGTGCCGCCGGAGGTCGGGGACGCCAGCAGCGGCAGCCGCTCGTCGGTGGCCCGCTCGACCGCCGCGACGAGACGGTCGGCGGCGCGCACCCCGATCGAGCCGGCCAGGAAGCCGAACTCGCAGGCGACCAGGGCGACCCGGCGGCCGCGGATCCGGCCCTCGCCGGTGACGACCGCCTCGTCCAGCCCGGTCCGCTCCCGGGCCTCGGCCAGCGCCGCGGCGTACGCCGGGTCGAGCCCGGTCTCCGCGGCCAGCGGCAGGTCCCAGCTGCGCCAGGTGCCGGGGTCGAGGACGGCCTCGATCAGCTCGAGGGCCCCGGGGCTGCTCACGGCGTGCTCTCGACCTCGTCCAGCCAGGCGCGCACAGAGGCGTCGTGCTGGCCCAGCAGCGGCGGCGCCCCGTGCCGCCGCGGCGGGTCGCCGTCGAACCGCAGCGGGGGGCCGGGCAGCGTGAGGCGGCCCGCCAGCGCGTGGTCGACCTCGACGAGCAGGCCCTGCGAGACGGTCTGGTCCCAGTCGTACACCCGGTCCAGGGTGCGCACCTCCCCCGCCGGGACCCCGATCTCGGCCAGCCGCGGCAGCAGCTCGGCGAGCGGGCGCGCGGCGAACGCCGCGTCCAGCGTCGCCACCACCGCGTCCCGGTTGCGCACCCGTTCGGCGTTGGTGGCGAAGCCGGGCTCGTCGGCGGGCAGGTCGTACTCCGCGGCGAGCCGGCGCCAGAGGCTCTCGCTGCCGACCGCGATCTGCAGCAGCCCGTCGGCGCAGTGGAACAGCCCGTACGGGCAGATCGAGGGGTGGTGGTTGCCCTGCCCGTACGGCACCTCGCCCGTCACGGTGTACCGGGTGCCCTGGAAGGCGTGCACGCCGACGATCGCTGCGAGCAGGGAGGTACGCACCACCTTGCCCCGGCCGGTGCGGTCCCGCTCGTGCAGCGCGGCGACCACGCCGTACGCGCCGTACATGCCGGCGAGCAGGTCGCCGATCGGTACGCCGACCCGCATCGGGTCGTCCGGGCCGGAGCCCGTGAGCGACATCAGCCCCGCCTCGCCCTGCGCGATCTGGTCGTACCCGGCCCGGCCGCCCTCCGGCCCGTCGTGGCCGAACCCGCTGATCGAGAGCACCACCAGCCGCGGGTTGAGCTCGTGCAGACGGTCCATCGGGAAGCCGAGCCGGTCCATGACCCCCGTGCGGAAGTTCTCCACGAGCACGTCCGCCTGGCGCACCAGCCGGGTGAGCAGGTCGCGTCCCTCGTCGGACTTCAGGTCGGCGGTCACCGACTCCTTGTTGCGGTTGCACGAGAAGAAGTACGTGCTCTCCCCCGACTCGGAGGGTCCGTCGGCGTCGACGAACGGCGGGCCCCATCCGCGGCTGTCGTCGCCGCCGTCGGGGTTCTCCACCTTGATCACCCGCGCGCCGAGGTCACCGAGCATCATCGCCGCGTGCGGGCCGGCGAGCGCCCTCGACAGGTCGACGACCAGCGTCCCGTCCAGTGGTCCGGCCATGGCGCTCACCCTAGGTGCGCAGCCGCTCGCCGGCGGGTCTCGACCCCCGCGTGACGGTTGCCGGACTTCCTTGACAACTGATCAAGCCCGGGCATAGGACGTGACGTACGTCGCACAGACCGGCACCGCTGGCCGTCTACGACGTGAAGGGGCCTCCCCACGCAGGCCCCGCGGGAGGCGCAGATGCCCACTGCCGAGGCCATAGCGGCCGAAGACACCACGGTCCACGTCCTCTGGATCAACGCCGGTCTCAGCTGTGACGGGGACTCGGTCGCCCTGACCGGGGCTACCCAGCCCAGCATCGAGGAGATCGCGCTGGGCGCCCTCCCGGGGCTGCCGAAAGTGGCGGTGCACTGGCCGTTGATCGACTTCGAGTGCGGGCCGGCAGGCGGCGCAGACGACTTCCTCGAGTGGTTCTGGAAGGCCGACCGCGGCGAGCTCGAGCCGTTCGTCCTGGTCGTCGAGGGGTCGATCCCGAACGAGAAGCTCGCCGGCGAGGGCTACTGGTGCGGCTTCGGCAACAACCCGCTGACCGGGCAGCCGGTCACCACGAGCGAGTGGCTGGACCGGCTGGCCCCGAAGGCGCTGGCGATCCTCGCCGTGGGCACCTGCGCGACCTACGGCGGGATCCACGCGATGGCCGGCAACCCGACCGGCGCGATGGGCGTGCCCGACTACCTCGGCTGGGACTGGAAGAGCAAGGCCGGCCTGCCGATCGTCTGCGTCCCGGGCTGCCCCGTGCAGGGCGACAACCTGTCCGAGACGATCACCTACCTGCTGTACCAGGCCACCGGCCAGGCGCCGATGATCCCGCTCGACGACCAGCTCCGGCCGACCTGGCTGTTCGGCATGACGGTGCACGAGGGCTGCGACCGCGCCGGCTACTACGAGCAGGGCGACTTCGCGACGGAGTACGGCTCGCCCAAGTGCATCGTCAAGCTCGGCTGCTGGGGACCGGTGGTCAAGTGCAACGTGCCCAAGCGCGGCTGGATCAACGGCGTCGGCGGCTGCCCCAACGTCGGCGGCATCTGCATCGGCTGCACGATGCCCGGCTTCCCCGACAAGTTCATGCCGTTCATGGACGAGCCGCCCGGAGGCAAGCTGTCCACGACCTCGATCGGTGCCTACGGGCGCACCATCCGGGCCCTGCGGTCCAAGACGACCAGCACCCTGAACAAGGAACCGAAGTGGCGCAAGCCCAGCAGCGAGCTCCTGACGGGGGCGAAGCGCACATGGTGACCGCGCGCGACACGACCGGCCGACAGCTCTCAGACGTCAGGGACGGACGATGACCACCACTGCCTCGCGCACCGACACCACGTCGTCGAAGGACCGCGAGCTCGTCGAGATGGCGTGGGACCCGATCACCCGGATCGTCGGGAGCCTCGGGATCTACACGAAGATCGACTTCGCGAACATGACGGTGGCCGAGTGCCACAGCACGTCGTCGATCTTCCGCGGCTACAGCCTGTTCATGAAGGGCAAGGACCCGCGCGACGCGCACTTCATCACCAGCCGGATCTGCGGGATCTGCGGCGACAACCATGCGACCTGCTCCTGCTACGCGCAGAACATGGCCTACGGCGTGAAGCCGCCGGCGCTCGGCGAGTGGATCGTCAACCTCGGCGAGGCCGCGGAGTACATGTTCGACCACAACATCTTCCAGGAGAACCTGGTCGGGGTCGACTACTGCGAGCGGATGGTCAAGGAGACCAACCCGGGGGTGCTGGCCAAGGCCGAGAACACCCGGTCGCCGCACGAGGACGCGCACGGCTACAAGACCATCGCCGACATCATGCGGGCGCTGAACCCGTTCACCGGGGAGTTCTACCGCGAGGCCCTCCAGGTCAGCCGGTGGACCCGGGAGATGTTCAGCCTGATGGAGGGCCGGCACGTCCACCCGTCGACGCTCTACCCGGGCGGCGTCGGCACGGTCGCGACCATCCAGCTGATGACCGACTACATGACCCGGCTGATGCGCTACGTCGAGTTCATGAAGAAGGTCGTGCCGATGCACGACGACCTCTTCGACTTCTTCTACGAGGCCCTGCCCGGCTACGAGCAGGTCGGTCTCCGGCGCACCCTGCTCGGCTGCTGGGGCTCCTTCCAGGACCCGGACCACTGCAACTTCGCCTACAAGGACATGGAGAACTGGGGCAACAAGATGTTCGTGACCCCCGGCGTCGTCGTCGACGGCAAGCTGGTCACGCACAGCCTGGTCGACATCAACCTCGGCATCCGGATCCTGCTCGGCAGCTCGTACTACGACGACTGGGAAGACCAGGAGATGTTCGTCACCAAGGACCCGCTGGGCAACCCGGTGGACCGGCGGCACCCCTGGAACCAGCACACCAACCCCAAGCCGCAGAAGCGTGACCTCGACGACAAGTACAGCTGGGTCATGTCCCCGCGCTGGTACGACGGCAAGGACCACCTGGCCCTCGACACGGGCGGCGGCCCGCTGGCCCGGCTGTGGTCCACCGCGCTCGCCGGACTGGTCGACATCGGCTACATCAAGGCCACCGGCACCAGCGTCCAGATCAACCTGCCCAAGACCGCGCTCAAGGGACCGGTGTCCTTCGAGTGGAAGGTCCCGCAGTGGAGCAACACGATCGAGCGCAACCGGGCCCGCACCTACTTCCAGGCGTACGCGGCGGCTGCCGCGCTGCACTTCGCCGAGAAGGCGCTGGTCGAGATCCGGGCCGGCCGCACCAAGACGTGGGAGTCGTTCGAGGTGCCCGACGAGGCGATCGGCTGCGGGTTCACCGAGGCGGTCCGGGGCGTCCTGTCGCACCACATGGTCATCCGTGACGGCAAGATCGCGAACTACCACCCGTACCCGCCGACGCCGTGGAACGCCAACCCCCGCGACGTCTACGGGACGCCCGGTCCCTACGAGGACGCCGTGCAGGACCAGCCACTGTTCGAGGAGAACACCCGGGAGAACTTCAAGGGCATCGACATCATGCGGACCGTCCGCAGCTTCGACCCCTGCCTGCCGTGCGGCGTGCACATGTACCTCGGCGAGGGCAAGACGCTGAAGAAGGTCCACTCCCCGACGGCCGCGGTCTCGGCGGAGGAGTGACCTCCGCACCCGACCCCGCTGCCGTCGGGGAACGCATCGAGGCCCTGCTGGAGGCCAGCGCCGTCGGCGGGCCGGTGGCCCGCGAGCGCGCTGAGGAGCTGCTCCGGATCGTCGTCGACCTGTACGGCGCCGGGCTCGAGCGGGTGCTCGAGCTCGCCCACGAGACGGGGCGGCTCGACGACACGCTGCTGGACGCCCTGGCCGGCGACGAGCTGGTGGCCGGCCTGCTGCTCGTGCACGGGCTGCACCCCTACGGCGTCGAGGACCGGGTGCGGCGCGCGCTGGACGACGTGCGGCCCTACCTCGGGTCGCACGGCGGCGACGTGCGCCTGCTCGGCGTCAGCGACGACGGGGTCGTCACCCTCGAGCTGCTCGGCAGCTGCGACGGCTGCGCCTCGTCCGCGGTCACCCTCGAGCTGGCCGTCGAGGACGCCGTCCGCGCTGCCGCCCCGGAGATCGTCCGCATCGAGGTCCAGGAGTCGTCGTCGGCCAACGCCCCCGCCGGAGGCGTGATCTCGGTGGAGTCGCTGACCGCACGACTACGGGCCGCCGACGCGGCGCCGACCGGCGTGCACTGGTCGGTGGCGGCCCGGCTCGACGACCTCGACGTCGGGAGCCTGCTCCCGGTCGAGGTCGACGGCACCGGCCTGGTCCTGTGCCGGCTGCTCTCCGGGGTCTACGCCTACCGCGACGCGTGCGCGGCCTGCGGGGCCGGGCTCGCCGACGCCACGATGGCGCGGGCACCGGCGACTCCGGGCAGTGCGGTGCTGACCTGCCGCGGCTGCGGAGCGCACTTCGACGTGCGCCGGGCGGGTGCCGACCTCGACCTGCCGGACCGGCACCTCGAGCCGGTCCCGCTGCTGGAACGTGACGGTGCCGTCGAGGTCGCGGTCCGCGCACCGGTCCCGGCATGAGCAGCCGGGACGAGCGGCGCAGGGTGAGCGGCGCAGCATGAGCGACGCGCGGACCACTCCGGCCGGGGCGCTCGCCGTCCTGGCCCGGATCCGCGCCGAACGACCCGCCGCCCCGGCGTACGAGCGGTGCGAGATGTGCGGCGCACCGGTGGCCGACGCGCACCAGCACGTGGTCAACGTGACCAGCCGGTCGCTGATGTGCACCTGCCGGCCCTGCTACCTGCTCTTCAGCCACGACGACGCCGAGCTCGCCTACCGCGCGGTGCCGGACCGCTACCTGACGTTCCCCGACGTGCCGACCCCGGTGTGGGACGAGCTCGAGCTGCCGGTGGGCACGGCGTTCCTGTTCCGCAACTCCGCCCTCGACCGGGTCGTCGCCTTCTATCCCGGGCCGGCGGGAGCCACCGAGTCCGAGCTGTCGCTCGACGCGTGGGAGCGGGTCATGGCCGCCGAGCCGGGGCTCGCGACCCTGCAGCCCGACGTCGAGGCGCTGCTGGTCCGCGCCGAGGACCAGCGGGTCGAGGCGTTCCTGGTGCCGATCGACGTCTGCTACGAGCTGGTCGGCCACCTGCGCACGCTGTGGCGCGGCTTCGACGGCGGGCAGGACGTCCGGCGCCGGCTCGCGGAGTTCTTCGACGGCGTCCGTGCCCGGAGCCGCCCGGCAGGCCCGGCGTGACCGCGCTCGCCGTCGAGGTGCTCGACGTCCGCCCGCAGGAGCACGCTGCCGCTCCGCACCTGCTGTTCCGGCTGCGGGTCACCGAGAGCAGCGGTGCGGTCGTGCACGCCCTGGCCCTGCGCGCCCAGCTGCGGATCGAGCCCCAGCGCCGGCCGTACGACGAGGCCGAGCAGGCCGGGCTGGCGGACCTGTTCGGCACCGCCGAGCGCTACCCGAGCACGCTCAAGCCGTTCCTGTGGTGCCACGCGTCGGCGATGGTGCAGGGGTTCCGCGGGAGCACCGAGGTCGACTTCCCGGTCCCCTGCACCTACGACTTCGACGTCGCCGCCACGAAGTACCTGCACGCCCTGGCGGGCGGTGACGTCCCGCTCATCCTGCTGTTCAGCGGCACGGTCTTCACCCGGGGCCAGACCGGCTTCGCCGCCGAGCAGCTGTCCTGGTCGCTGGAGGCCTCCTGCCGGATGCCGGTGGCGACCTGGCGGGCCCTGATGGACCACTACTTCCCCGGTGGCGGCTGGATCCGGCTGGACCGTGAGTCGATCACCGCGCTGGCGCGGCACCGGTCCGCCCGCGGCCTCACGTCGTGGGAGCAGACCGTCGCCGACCTGCTGCCGGCCGAGGTCGGGCAGGCGGTGGCGCCGTGAGCGCGGCGACGCTGGTCGCGGCCCGGCAGGTGGCCGACGCCGTGCTGTACGAGGGCTACCTGCTCTACCCCTACCGCGCGTCGTCGGCGAAGAACCAGGTGCGCTGGCAGTTCGGCATCCTCGGCCCCGAGGGCGCTGCCGGTGCCGGTGCCGGCGAGGAGCCGTCGATGTCGGCCGAGCTCCTGGTCGAGGCGAGTGCCGACGCCACGCTCGACCTGCACCTGCGGTTCCTGCAGGTGCAGGCCCGGGTGGTGGAGCGGGCGGTCGACGGCGGCTGGCAGCCGGTTCCCGAGCTGGAGGTCGCGGGCACCCGCTGGATCCCGTACCACGAGGCGGTGACCCGCGAGGTGCCGCTGCTCGGCGTGCGGCTCGACGGCATCGGCCCGCGCAGCAGCCACCCGGTGCGGGTCGGGGCCGGTGAGGACGTCGAGGAGCTGCACGAGGACGGCCGCCTCGTGGGCCGTCTGGTGCGCACCCGCTGGCCGGTGACCGGCGAGGTCACCCTCACCGCCCGGCCGGGCACCGAGCCGCGGCTGGTCGTCCTCGGCGTCCGGGTCGAGAACACCACCACCTGGACGCCCGGCGAAGTCCCCGGGTGGTCGGCCCGCGACGTCGCGGCCCGGCGCTCCTTCGTGGGCACCCACCTGCTGCTGACGGCCGACGGCACCCGGCTGGTCTCGCTGCTGGACGGGCCGGGCTGGGCCGCCGCCGACGCGGCGGCGTGCAGCCAGCACCGCTGCTGGCCGGTCATGGTCTCCGACGACGAGGGCGCCGACGCCGTGCTCGTTTCTCCCATCGTCCTGGGCGACCACCCCACGATCGCGCCGGAGAGCGCGGGCGACCTGTTCGACGCCACCGAGATCGACGAGATCCTCACCCTGCGGGTGATGACGATGACCGAGGACGAGAAGGCCGAGGCGCGCGGCACCGACCCGCGGGCGGCGGCGATCCTGGCCCGGTGCGACGCCATGACGGACGAGGCGCTCGGCCTGCTGCACGGCGCCCGCCGTCCGGCCGACCCGCGCGAGCAGCTGCGCCGCGGCGGGTGGCCCGACGCGGGGACCGACGACCCGTTCCCCACGCTGTCCGAGGTGCCGGACACCCTCGCCGACGACCTGCCGTGGTGGGACGAGGGCCGCGACTCCCGGGCCCGGCCGGAGGTCGACGCCGTCCTGGTCGGCGGGGTGCCGGTCGCCAAGGGCAGCCGCGTCGTGCTGCGTCCGTCCCGGCGCGCCGACGCGCAGGACCTGTTCCTCGCCGGACAGACCGCGGTCGTGTCCCGGGTCTACTTCGACGTCGACGGCGGCGAGCACGTCGCCGTAGTCCTCGAGGACGACCCGGGCCGGGACCTCTACGACACCACGGGCCGCTTCTACTACTTCGCCCCGGACGAGGTCGAGCCCCTCGGCGACCGGCCGGCCGCGCATCACCTCCCCGGGGGACAGTCGTGACCGCCAACGTCCTGGTCGCCGGGATCGGCAACCTGTTCCTCACCGACGACGCGTTCGGCAGCGAGGTGGCCAGGCGGCTGGCGACCGAGCCGCTGCCGGAGGGGGTGCGCGTCGTCGACTACGGGATCCGCGGCATGCACCTCGCCTACGACCTGCTCGAGGGCTACGACGCCCTGGTCGTGGTCGACGCGCTGCCCGGCGACGGGCGGCCCGGCGACCTGCGCGTCCTCGAGGTCGGCCCGGACGACCTCGGCGAAGGCGAGCTGGACGCGCACGGCATGGCCCCGGTCGCGGTGCTCGCGAGCCTCGGCCAGCTCGGCGGCTCGCTGCCCCCGACCTACGTCGTCGGCTGCCAGCCGGGCGACGTCGGCGAAGGCATCGGGCTCACCCCCGCCGTCGCCGGAGCGGTCGCAGGCGCCGTCACCCTCGTGCACGAGGTCCTCGAGCAGCAGCTCGGGCTGACCGGCCGCGCCTCTCCGGGGGGCGTCCGCTCCTCGGAGCACGTCCCACCCAGGAGGAAGGATCTGCCATGAGGACCGTCGGCATCATCACCACCGTTCTCGTCGCCGGCGTCGCGCTCTTCGGCGTCCTGATCGGCGTCCGCTCGATCTCGGACGTCAAGCGCTACCTGCGCATGCGCTCGATGTAGGACGGGTCACGCCACCCGTGCACGAGATGAGCTACTGCGAAGGCGTCCTCGAGGCGGTCGAGCGCCGCGCGGCGGGACGCCCGGTGGCCCGGGTCGGCGTGCGCATCGGCGCGGTCCACCGGGTCGTGGCCGACGCCTTCGAGCAGTCGTTCCGGATCGCCGCGGCCGGCGGGCCGGCAGAGGGCGCCGCGACCGAGGTCACGGTGGTCCCCGTCCGCGGCCACTGCATGGACTGCCGGCACGACTTCGACTCGTCCGACCCGTCGCCGGCCTGCCCGGCCTGCGGCGCCCTCGACGTGGCCACCGAGGGCGGCGACGAGGTGGTGCTGGAGTGGCTGCAGTACAGCGGGACCGCGGCGCACCCCGACCGGTCCGCCGAGCTGGTGCCGGCCCACTCCCACGACCATCCGCACGACCACGCTCACGACGAAAGGGGCTAAGCCGTGTGCCTCGCCATCCCCGGCCGGCTCGTGGAGTTCCTGCCCGGCAACAACGACCAGCTGGCGCTCGTCGACGTGGTCGGCGTCAAACGGAAGATCAACATCGGCCTGATGGAGGACGTCACCCTCGACATCGGCGACTACGTGCTCATCCATGTGGGGTTCGCGATGTCCAAGGTCGACGAGAAGGAGGCCGCGGAGGCGCTGTCGATGCTCGAGATGATGGGACAGGCGTTCACCGACGAGCTGCAGGCCGTGGCCGAGTCGAGCATCGAATGACCGGCCTCGTGGGCGTCCCCGTCGTCCCCCCGCTCGGGGCCAGCGGACCGGTCTGCTCCGCCGAGCCGGGCTGCATCACGTGCGGCGACGTGGCCGTGGCCCTCACCGTGACCTCGACGTCCGGGAGCGACGCGCGCTGCCGCGACGACGAGGGCCGCGAGGAGCTGGTCGCCACCGAGCTCGTCGGCCCGGTCGCCCCGGGCGACCGGCTGCTCGTGCACGCCGGCGTCGCCATCGAGCGGCTGTCCGCCGCAGAGACGGGAGAGTGAGATGAAGTTCGTCGACGAGTTCCGCGACGCCGAGCTCGCGGCGGTCGTGGGTCGCGAGATCACCGCACTGTGCGAGCCGGGCCGGCACTACAAGATCATGGAGGTGTGCGGCGGGCACACCCACACGATCTACCGCTACGGCGTGCAGGACCACCTGCCGGAGGCGATCGAGCTGGTGCACGGGCCGGGCTGCCCGGTGTGCGTCATCCCGATGGGGCGGGTCGACGACGGCATCGCGATCGCCGAGCGCGACGGGGTCATCCTCACCTGCTTCGGCGACATGATGCGGGTGCCCGGCAGCCGGGGCTCCTTCCTCGACGCCAACGCGCGCGGCGCCGACATCCGGATGGTCTACTCCCCCCTGGACGCGCTGCGGATCGCCCGGGAGAACCCGGACCGCCAGGTCGTCTTCTACGCCATCGGCTTCGAGACGACGGCACCGTCGACGGCGCTGACGATCCTGCGCGCGGAGAAGGAGGGCGTCGAGAACTTCTCGGTCTTCTGCAACCACGTCACGATCATCCCCGCGATCAAGGCGATCCTGGACTCCCCCGACCTGCGCCTGGACGCCTTCCTCGGCCCGGGCCACGTCTCCACCGTCATCGGCTGCCGGCCGTACGAGTGGATCTCCCGGGACTTCGGGATGCCGCTGGTGTGCGCCGGCTTCGAGCCCCTGGACCTGCTCCAGTCGGTGCACATGATCATGAAGCAGTTCGCCGAGGGCCGGGCCGAGGTCGAGAACCAGTACGGCCGGGTGGTGCAGTACGACGGCAACCCGATCGCCCTCAAGGTGCTGGCCCAGGTGTTCTCGCTGCGCCCCTTCTTCGAGTGGCGCGGCCTCGGGTCGATCGCCCACTCTGCGCTCCAGCTCGCCCCCGCGTACGCGAGGTACGACGCGGAGCTGCGCTACGAGCTGCCCGGCGTGCGGGTGGCCGACCCGAAGGCGTGCCAGTGCGGCGAGGTGCTCAAGGGCGTGCTCAAGCCCTGGGAGTGCAAGGTCTTCGGGACGGCGTGCACGCCCGAGACGCCGATCGGCACCTGCATGGTGTCCTCCGAGGGCGCCTGCGCGGCGTACTACAACTACGGCCAGTACGCGAAGCAGCGGCTGACCCTGGAGGTGCTGCGATGAGCGGGGTCCGGGGCCAGGTGGCCCCCGACGTCACCGAGGACCAGGTCGGCGAGCGCATCGAGGCGATGCGCCGGCGGCCCCAGAAGTTCCGCGACGACCACGTGACGATGGCGCACGGCGCCGGCGGCAAGGCCAGCCGGGCACTGGTCGAGGGCCTGGTGGTGCCGCTGCTGGCCAACCCGGCGCTGGACCAGCTCTCCGACGCCGGGCTGCTCACCGTGGGCAGCACCAGGCTGGCGATGACCACCGACGCCTTCGTCGTCCGCCCGATCCGCTTCCCGGGCGGGTCCATCGGCGAGCTGGCGGTCAACGGCACCGTCAACGACCTGGCGGTCTCCGGCGCCCGCCCGGTCGGCCTGTCCGCGGCGCTGGTGCTCGAGGAGGGCCTGACCGCCGGCGTCCTCGAGGCCGAGATCTCGGCCATGGCCGACGCCGCCCGGCGGGCGGGCGTGTCGGTCGTGACCGGCGACACCAAGGTCGTCGAGCGCGGCAAGTGCGACTCGCATGTACATCGTCACCAGCGGGGTCGGCGTGCTCGAGCAGGACCTCGTCCTGGCTCCGCAGCAGGTCGTCCCCGGCGACAAGGTGCTGGTCTCCGGAACCATCGGCGACCACGGAGTCGCCATCATGCTGGCGCGCGGCGACCTCGACATCGAGGCCGACGTCAGCAGCGACACCCAGTCGCTGTGGCCGGTCGCCGAGGCGCTGATGGCGGCGTGCGGCAGCGGCCTGCACTGCATGCGGGACGCGACCCGCGGCGGCGTGGCCACCGTGCTCAACGAGATCGCCCTCGGCGCCGAGGTGGGGGTGGTGCTCGAGGAGTCCCGGGTGCCCATCCGCCCCGAGGTCGTCGGCGCCGGCGAGATCCTCGGTATCGACCCGCTCTACGTCGCCAACGAGGGCAAGCTGGTCGCCTTCGTCGCCCCGGAGCTGGCCGACGCCGCCCTGGAGGCGATGCGCGCGCTGCCGTCCGGCAAGGACGCGGCGATCGTCGGCGAGGTCCGCGACGAGCCGCCGGGGCGGGTCCTCGGCCGTACGACCTTCGGCGGGCACCGGCTCATCGACATGCTGGTCGGCGACCCGCTGCCCCGCATCTGCTGACGCCGAGGACGAGAGGGAGGCTGCCGTGACCGTCATCAGCCCGTCCCTGGAGGCGGTGGTCCTCGAGGCCTTCGACCAGCGGGAGGCCCCGGTCCGGCACCTGCTCGGGCAGGCGACCGCTCTCGCCGAGGCCTGCCGGGACATGGCGGCCCGCTTCTCGGGGGGCGGTCGGCTGCTGGTGTTCGGCAACGGCGCCGGTGCCACCGACGCCCAGCACGTCGCGGTCGAGTTCGTGCACCCGGTCATCGTCGGCAAGCGCGCCCTGCCGGCGCTGTCGCTGGTCAGCGACGCGGCCACGCTGATGGGTGTCGCCGAACGGCGCGGCCTGGACGGCGTCTACGCCCACCAGGTCGACGTGCTCGGCCGCCCGGACGACATCGCGCTGGGCATCTCCGGTGACGGCCGGTGCGCCAACGTCCGGGCCGGCCTGGCTGCCGCCCGGGCGGCCGGGATGCTCACGATGGCCCTCGTCGGCGGCGAGGGCGGCGAGATCCTGGCCGGCGGCGAGGCCGACCACGTCCTGCTGGTCCCCTCGGACGACCCGCACGTCGTGAAGGAGGGGCACGTCACGGCCTACCACCTGCTGTGGGAGCTGGTGCACGTCTTCTTCGACTCCCCCGAGCAGTCCTCCCCCCAGGTGCCCGACGGCGTCGAGTCGCTCTACCCCTTCCTCTACGGCGGCGGGAGCCAGGCCCAGCCGATCCTGGAGGCCGCCGCCGAGTCGGCCCGGCAGAAGATCACCGAGATCGTGGCGCTGCGCCGCGAGGTGGGAGCCGAGCAGGCCGCGGCCGTGGCGGCGTGCGCCGCACAGCTCGCCATCTCGTTCCGCGCCGGCGCGACCCTGCTCGCGTTCGGCAACGGCGGCAGCAGCACCGACGCGCAGGACGTCGTGCACACCTTCGTCGACCCGCCGCCCGGCGCCGCGCCGCTGCCCGCGCTGGGGCTCACCAACGATGTCGCGGTCGTCACCGCACTGTCCAACGACGTGAGCTTCGAGGTCGTCTTCGCCCGGCAGGTCAAGGCGTTCGGCCGTTCCGGCGACATCGCCGTCGCCCTGTCGACCAGCGGCGGCTCGGCGAACGTCCTGGCCGCCCTGGAGCAGGCGGCGAGCATCGGGATGGTCACGGTCGGCCTCGCCGGCTACGGCGGCGGGAAGATGGCCGAGCTGGCGGCCCTGCAGCACCTGTTCGCGATCCCGTCGTCGTCGGTGCACCGGGTGCAGGAGGTGCAGACGACGCTGTACCACGTGCTGTGGCGGGCCACCCACGCTGCGCTGGCCTGACCGGCGTTCCGGGACCCTCGCGCCGCCCCCTCGGTTCGCTGCGACCTACTGCCGCCGCCGACCGGAGCGGACCCGTGTGTGGGTTCTGCTGTGACCGTGTCGGATCCGCGCGTCGTCGTTCGTAGGGTGGCGACGCGCGACATCGGGCCCAGAGGAGAAGGAGTGGTCATGACCGAGTACCTCATCTACTTCAACCAGCAGTGGGTGGGCGACCACACCGAGGAGTGGTTCCGCGGGCGCGGACCCCTGGCGATGGCAGTCGTGGCCGAGATGAAGGCTGCCGGTGTGTACGTGTTCGCCGGGGGGCTCGAGGAGGAGGGCCCCGTCTACTGTGCCGACGCCACCGGTGGCACCGTGGTGATGACCGACGGACCGTGCGTCGAGACCAAGGAGTCTCTGGGCGGGTTCACCGTGGTGGAGGTGGCCGATGACGAGGCCGCCACGATGTGGGCGGGCAAGCTCGCGAAGGCATGCGGCTGGCCCCAGGAAGTTCGCCGCTTCGGGACGAAGCCTGCGGACGGGTGACACCGTCGGACGCTGTTGCCGTCCACGCCGCGAGCTGAGCAGTGCGCCGGTGCCGCGACCGGCCGGCCGGACCGACGCCGGGTGCCGGCCCTCTCACCCTCACCTGAGGAGGCGCCGCCTCAGCAGCCGGCAGCGGCCCGCAGCCGGGCCACCGCGACGGCGGCCTGCCCGAGGCTGATCCCGCCGTCGTTGGGCGGGACCTGCCGGTGGGTCAGCACGGTGAAGCCGGCCGCGGTGAGCCGGTCCAGGCACCGGGTCAGCAGGAGGGCGTTCTGGAAGACGCCACCCGAGAGCGCCACCGTCGCCAGGCCGCGCTGCTCGCGCAACCGCAGGCAGGTCGCCAGCACGACGTCCGCGAGCGCGGTGTGGAACCGGGCCGCGACCTGCGGGCACCCCGGCCCCGCGCTGCACGTCCTCGGTCACCGCCCGGACCAGGTCACCGACCAGGATCCGCGCGACCGGGTCGGTCGTGACCGTCACCGGGTAGGTGCCGCGCTCGGCCGGGTCCGCGGCGTGCTCGAGCTCGATGGCCGCCTGCCCCTCGTAGGTCACGGCGTCCCGCAGGCCGAGCAGCGCGGACACCGCGTCGAAGAGCCGCCCGGCGCTCGACGTCGGCGGCGAGTTCACCCCGGCGCGGGCCACCGAGAGGACCTCGTCCCAGCGCCGCCCCTGCCGGGCCGCGACCGCGAGCCCGGCCGGCGGCGCGCCCGCGTACGCGGCGTCGAGGTGGGCCGCCGCCATCCGCCAGGGCTGCCGCGCCGCGGCGTCCCCCCCGGGCATCGGCACGGGGTCGAGGTGGGCCACCCGCTCGTACCCGGTGAGGTCGGCGACCAGGACCTCGCCGCCCCAGGCCGTGCCGTCGGCGCCCAGCCCGACGCCGTCGAAGGCGACGCCGATGACCGGGCCGGTCGCCAGGTTGTCGGCCAGGCAGGAGGCGATGTGCGCGTGGTGGTGCTGGACGACGACCAGCTCGACGTCCGGGCGCGCCTGGGCGTAGCGGGTCGAGGGGTAGTCCGGGTGCAGGTCGTGGGCGACCACGGTGGGCTCGACGTCCAGCAGGCCGGTGAGGTGGGTGATCCCGTCCAGGTAGGACTGGAAGGTCGCGTAGTCGTCCAGGTCCCCCACGTGGTGGGACAGGAACGCGTGACCGTCGCGGGTCACGCAGAAGGTGTTCTTCAGCGATGCGCCGCAGGCCAGCACCGGCTGCGGGCTGGGCTGCGGGAGGGGCACGGGGCCGGGGACGTAGCCCCGGGAGCGCCGGATCGGCAGCGGGCGTCCCGCGACGACCCGGCAGACCGAGTCGTCCACGCGGGTGCGGATGGCCCGGTCGTGCACCAGGAAGGCGTCGGCGATCCCGCCGAGGCGCGTTGCGGCGTCGTCGTCGTCGAAGGCGATCGGCTCGTCGGACGCGTTGCCGCTGGTGAGCACCAGCGGACCGCCGAACGCGGCCAGCAGCAGCGTGTGCATGGGGGTGTAGGGCAGCATCAGGCCCAGGACGGCCGCGCCCTGGGCGCCGGGCGCGACGGCCGGGGCGACGTCCGCGCCGGGGCGCCGGCGCAGCAGGACGATCGGCCGGGCGGTGCCGGTGAGCAGGGCGAGCTCCGCCTCGTCCACCTCGCACAGCTCCAGGGCTGCGTCGACGTCGCGGACCATGAGCGCGAACGGCCGGTCCTCGCGGTGCTTGCGCCCGCGCAGCGACGTCACCGCGTGCTGCTGCCGCGCGTCGGCGGCCAGGTGGTAGCCACCGATGCCCTTCACCGCGACGACGAGACCGTCGCGCAGCAGCCGGGCGCACCCCTCGACCGGCTCGCCGTCGACGTCGGCTCCCTCGCGGTCGCGCAGCCGCAGCCGTGGGCCCGCACCGGGGGCAGCACACCGGCTCGGCGTGGAAGCGGCGGTCGGCCGGGTCGTCGTACTCGGCCCGGCAGGCGGCGCACATCGGGAACGCGGCCATCGTGGTCCGGGACCGGTCGTAGGGCACCGAGGTGACGATGGTGTACCGCGGTCCGCACGAGGTGCAGTTGACGAACGGGTGGCCGAAGCGCCGGTCCCGCGGGTCGCGCAGCTCGCGTGCGCAGTCGGCGCAGGTGGCGGTGTCGGGCGAGACCAGGGCCCGGCGGGGGCCCGAGGTGTCACTGAGCCGGACCTCGAAGCCGCGGCCGCCGGCCACCGGGAGGTCCTCGGCGCTGACCCGGTCCACCCGCGCCAGCGGCGGCGGCCGGGTCAGGGCGTCGAGCAGCGTCGCGACCGCCGCGGGGGGTCCCTCGACCTCCAGGACCACGCCCAGCGGGTCGTTGCCGACCCAGCCGGTCAGCCCGCGGGCGGTGGCCTCGCGCCAGACGAAGGGCCGGAACCCGACACCTTGGACGACACCGGAGACCCGGACCCGGCGCCGCACGTCAGTGGGCCCGGTCTCGACCCCCACGGGGGCGCCCCCGGCCCGTCGGACCGCCTAGTTGCCGCGCAGCTTGGCCAGGGCCTCTTCGAGGATGGCCGCGCCGTCGGCGTCGGTGCGACGCTCCTTCACGTAGGCCAGGTGCGTCTTGTACGGCTCGGTGCGCGGCGGCGACGGCGGGTTGGCCTCGTCCTGGCCGGCGGGGAAGCCGCAGCGCGGGCAGTCCCACGTCTCGGGGGCCTGCACCTGGGTGTCCTCGGCGAAGCTGGGGCGGGTCTCGTGGCCGTTGGCGCACCAGTAGGAGATCCGGAAGCGGGGGGCTGCGTCGCCGCGCTCCGCCTCACCCATCGGACCGGCTCCGACCCGGCTGCCTCGGATCGCGTTGCCACTAGCCACGTTGCTGCTCCCAGCGTCGAGGTCGCCGACGGCGACCGGTGCGGTCCCGGCTCCTCAGTGTAGGTCGTCGGGTCGGTGTGCGGTCCGGAGTGGGCGGGTCAGCCCTTGAGCAGCAGCCCGAGCGCCACGATCGACGCGGTCCAGACGATGCCGAGGCCGATGGTCATCCGGTCGAGGTTGCGCTCCACGACCGACGAGCCTCCCAGCGAGGAGGACACGCCGCCGCCGAACAGGTCGGACAGGCCGCCGCCCTTGCCCTTGTGGAGCAGCACGAGCAGGACCAGCAGCAGGCTGGTGATGAGCAGGATGATCTGCAGGACGAGCTGCACGGTGGTCGACTCCTGGGCTACTGGGCTACCTGAGCTGTGGGGCTACCTGAGCTGTGGGGCTACCTGGCGAGCGGGTGCGGGCTGCGGTCGCCCATCCGGACGGGACCTGAGCCTACCGTCAGGCGTTCGCCGGCTCGTCCTGCGCGGCCTTCTCGGCCGCCTTCCGGTACCGGACGATGCCCACGAACTCGTCCGGGTCGAGGCTGGCGCCGCCCACGAGGGCGCCGTCGACGTCGTCCTGGGCCATGATCGACACGACGTTCGAGGCCTTGACCGACCCGCCGTAGAGGACCCGCACGCCGTCGGCGAGGTCGCCGGAGTACAGCTCGGCGAGGCGGGTGCGGATGGCCGCGCACACCTCCTGCGCGTCCTCGGGTGTGGCGACCTCGCCGGTGCCGATCGCCCAGACCGGCTCGTAGGCGACGACGACGTCCCTGGCCAGGTCGGCGCCGACGCCCTCGAGGGCGCCGTCGAGCTGGGCCAGCGTGTGCTCGACGTGGCGGCCCTCCTGCCGGACCTCCAGCGGCTCACCGACGCAGAGGATCGGCACGACCTTCTCGGCGAAGGCCGCCTTCACCTTGGCGTTGACCAGGGCGTCGTCCTCGTGGTGGTCGGCCCGGCGCTCGCTGTGCCCGACCGTGACGTAGCTGCAGCCCAGCTTGGCCAGCATGGCGGCGGCGATGTCACCGGTGTGGGCCCCCGACGCGTGCGGCGAGCAGTCCTGCGCGCCGTACCCGATGCGGTACTTGTCGCCGTCGACGAGGGTCTGCACCGAGCGGATGTCGGTGAACGGCGGCAGCACCGCCACCTCGACCGCGTCGAAGTCGTCGTCGGTCAGCGAGAAGGCGAGCTTCTGCACCAGCCCGAGCGCCTCGAGGTGGTTGAGGTTCATCTTCCAGTTGCCCGCCATGAGCGGGGTGCGTGCCATGGGTGCTCAGTCCTCCGACGTCGTCTGGTCGAGCGCGGTCAGGCCGGGGAGCTCCTTGCCCTCGAGCAGCTCGAGGCTCGCGCCGCCCCCGGTGGAGATGTGGCTGAAGCCGCCCTCGTCGATGCCGAGTGCGCGGACCGCGGCCGCGGAGTCGCCGCCGCCGACGACGGTGAGCCCGCCGGACCGGGTGACCTCGGTCAGCGCCTCGGCGACGGCCCGGGTCCCCTCGGCGTAGGGCGCCATCTCGAACACGCCCATCGGGCCGTTCCAGAACACGGTGCGGGCATCGACGATCTTCGAGGCGAACAGCCGGCCGCTGTCCGGGCCGATGTCGAGGCCCAGCCGGTCGGCGGGGATCGCGTCGGCGGCGACGACCCCGTGGTCGGCGTCGGCCGAGAACTCGGTGGCGGCCACGACGTCGACCGGGAGCACGATCTCGACGCCCTTGGCCTCGGCCCGCTCGAGGTAGCCGCGCACGGCGTCGAGCTGGTCCTCCTCGAGCAGGCTCCTGCCCACCTCGTGGCCCTGCGCCTTGAGGAAGGTGAAGACCATGCCGCCGCCCACGAGCAGGCGGTCGACGGAGTCGAGCAGGTTGTCGATGACGCCCAGCTTGTCCGACACCTTGGACCCGCCGAGGACCACGACGTAGGGACGCTCCGGGTCGCCGGTGAGCTTCTGGAGCACCTCGGTCTCGACCTCGACGAGCTCACCCGCCGCGTGCGGCAGGCGCTGCGGCACGTCGTAGACGCTGGCGTGCTTGCGGTGCACCGCCCCGAAGCCGTCGCCGACGTAGACGTCGGCCAGCGCGGCCAGCTGGTCGGCGAAGGCGCCGCGCTCGGCGTCGTCCTTGCTCTCCTCCCCCGCGTTGTAGCGCAGGTTCTCGAGCAGCGCGACCCCGCCGGCGTCCAGCCCGTCGACGGTCGAACGCGCCGAGTCGCCGACCGTGTCGGTCGCGAAGGCCACCGGGCGGCCGAGGACCTCGGCGAGGCGCTCGGCGACCGGGGCCAGGCTGAACTCGGCGACCGGCCGGCCCTTCGGCCGCCCCAGGTGCGCGCAGACCACGACGCGGGCGCCGCGGTCGGCCAGGTCGGCGATGGTCGGTGCGCTCGCGCGGATCCGCCCGTCGTCGGTGATGGTCGAGCCGTCGAGCGGCACGTTGAGGTCGGAGCGGACGAGGACCCGCTTGCCGCTGAGGTCGCCCAGGTCGTCGACGGACCGCACTAGAGCGACGAGCCGACGAGCTTCACCAGGTCGACGAGGCGGTTGGAGTAGCCCCACTCGTTGTCGTACCAGCCGACGACCTTGACCTGGTTGCCGATGACCTTCGTCAGCTTCGAGTCGAAGATGCAGGACGACGGGTCGGTGACGATGTCGCTGGAGACGATCTCGTCCTCGGTGTAGCTGAGGTAGCCCTTCAGCGGGCCGTCCGCCGCGGCCTTGAACGCGGCGTTGACCTCCTCGACGGTCGTCTCGCGGCCGACGGTGACGGTGAGGTCGGTGGCCGAGCCGGTCGCGATCGGCACCCGCAGGGCGTACCCGTCGAGCCTGCCCTGCAGCTCGGGCAGGACGAGGCCGATCGCCTTGGCCGCGCCGGTGCTGGTCGGCACCACGTTGAGCGCGGCGGCGCGGGCCCGGCGCAGGTCGCTGTGCGGGCCGTCCTGCAGGTTCTGGTCCTGCGTGTAGGCGTGGATCGTCGTCATCAGGCCGCGCTCGAGCGTGAACGTGTCGTGCAGCACCTTGGCCAGCGGCGCGAGGCAGTTGGTGGTGCAGGACGCGTTGCTGATGATGTGGTGCGTCGCGGCGTCGTACTCGGAGTCGTTGGCGCCGAGGACGACGGTGAAGTCCTCGTTCTTGGCCGGCGCGGAGATGATGACCTTCCGGGCGCCGCCGTCGATGTGGGCCTTCGCCTTGGTGGCGTCGGTGAACAGCCCGGTCGACTCGATGACGACGTCGGCCCCGAGCTCCTTCCACGGCAGGTTCGCCGGGTCGCGCTCGGCGAGGGCGCGGATCTTGTGCCCGCCGACGACGATGTTCTCGTCGTCGTAGGACACGTCCTCGGCGAGCCGGCCGAGGATGCTGTCGTACTTCAGCAGGTGGGCCAGCGTCTTGTTGTCGGTGAGGTCGTTGGCCCCGACCACCTCGATGTCCGAGCCCTGCGCCAGCGCGGCGCGGAAGAAGTTGCGCCCGATGCGGCCGAAGCCGTTGATGCCCACCTTGACCGTCACGGCCTGCTCCTCGAGTCGTCTCGTCGCGTGCCCGACGACCCTACCCAACCCGGCCGGTCCCCCCGGTGGCCCGTTCCGGCAGGTGGGCAGGCCCTCCGGACGCGGCCTTCCTCCGCCGTACGTGGCCAGTACGCCGCGTCCGGCGGCGGTTGATCACGTCCACGTGATCAACCGGCGCGAGGTGGGGGGGGTTGGGGGGTGGGGGGTGGGGGCTGGTGGGTGGGGTCAGGCGTCGAGCATGTCGGGGGTGAGGTTGGCCTCGGTGCCGGGGAGGCCCTCGTCGTCGGCCTTCTTGTCGGCCATCGCGAGGAGGCGGCGGATCCGGCCGGCGACGGCGTCCTTGGTCATCGGGGGGTCGGCCAGCCCGCCGAGCTCCTCGAGGCTGGCCTGCTTGTGCGCCAGCCGCAGCTCGCCGGCGGTCCGCAGGTGGTCCGGGATCTCGTCGCCGAGGATCTCCAGCGCGCGGGCCACCCGGGCCCCGGCCGCCACCGCGGCCCGCGCCGAGCGGCGCATGTTGGCGTCGTCGAAGTTGGCCAGCCGGTTGGCGGTGGCCCGCACCTCGCGGCGCATCCGCCGCTCCTCCCAGGCCAGGCGGCTGTCGTGGGCGCCCAGCCGGATGAGCAGCGCCCCGATCGCGTCGCCGTCGCGCACGACGACCCGGTCGACGCCGCGGACCTCGCGGGCCTTGGACGCCGATGCCGAGGCGCCGGGCCGCACCGACCAGCGCCAGCGCGGCCTCCGGGCCCGGGCAGGTGATCTCCAGCGCGGACGACCGGCCGGGCTCGGTGAGCGAGCCGTGGGCCAGGAACGCACCCCGCCAGGCCGACTCGGCGTCGCACAGCGCGCCGGACACCACCTGCGGCGGCAGCCCGCGCACCGGTCGCCCGCGCCCGTCGAGCAGGCCGGTCTGGCGGGCCAGGGCCTCGCCGTCCTTGGACACCCGGACGAGGTAGCGGCTGCCCTTGCGCAGCCCGCCGGCCGCGACGACCGCGACCTCGGAGGCGTGGCCGTAGACCTCGGCGATGTCCTTGCGCAGCCGCCGGGCGGTCGCGCCGGTGTCGAGCTCGGCCTCGACGACGATCCGGCCGCTGACGATGTGCAGACCGCCCGCGAAGCGCAGCAACGAGGACACCTCGGCCTTGCGGCAGCAGGGCTTGGTGATCGTGCAGGTGCGCGAGCTCGTCCTTGACGGCAGCGGTCATGGCCATGGGCTCAGATCCTGTCACTCGGGAGTCGTCGGGCGAGAAGAGGGCGCGGAAGGCGGCCGCCAGACGGTCGGGGTCGTGCTGGTCGGCGTGGTCGTCCGGGCCAGCGGGGCGAGGACGAGCTCCGCGCCGAGCGCCGCGGCCGCGGCCTTCAGCGCGCACCGGGTCGACGACTCCGGCCCCGTCCGCGAGGACGGCGTCCAGCACGAGGTCGGGGGCGTGCCGGGCCAGCACCTCGAGGTGGCCCTCGGGGGTCAGCCCGTCGGTCTCCCCCGGCTGGTCCTGCAGGTTCAGCACGAGCAGCCGCCGGGCGGGGGTCTCCTGCAGCGCGGCGGCGAGCCCCGGCACCAGCAGGTGCGGCATGACGCTGGTGAACCACGAGCCCGGGCCCGAGCACCACCCAGTCGGCGGCCCGCACCGCGGCGACGGCCTCCGGGCAGGCCGGCGGCCCGGACGGGAGCAGGGAGACGCTGCGCACCCGGCCCGAGGTCGAGGCGACCGCGACCTGACCGCGGACCCGCTCGACGACGCCGTCGGTCTCCACCTCGGCCTCGATGTCGAGCGGGACGACCGACATCGGCAGGACCCGGCCGTCGACGCCGAGCAGCCGGGCCACCCACTCCAGCCCGGCCACCGAGTCGTCGAGCAGCTCCCAGAGCGCGACGATGAGCAGGTTGCCCACCGAGTGCTCGTGCAGCTCGCCCTCGCTGCGGAACCGGTGCTGCACGACCTCGCTCCAGGTCCGTCCCCAGTCGTCGTCGCCGCACAGCGCGGCGAGAGCCATCCGGAGGTCCCCCGGAGGCAGGACGCCGAGCTCGCGCCGCAGCCGGCCGCTGGAGCCGCCGTCGTCGGCCACCGTGACGACGGCCGTGGGGTGGTCGGTGACCCGGCGCAGGGCCTTGAGGACGTTGGCCAGGCCGTGGCCGCCGCCGAGTGCGACGACAGCGGGCGAGCCCGCCGGTGTGCGGCACCCTCACTCCCGGCCGAGGTCGCGGTGGACGACGGCCGCCTCGACGCCCCGCTCGGTGAGCCGCCGAGCCAGCTCCTCGGCCATCGCGACCGAGCGGTGCTTGCCGCCGGTGCAGCCGACGGCGAGGGTCGCGTACCGCTTGCCCTCACGCTGGTAGCCGTCGCCGATCACCTCGAGCAGGTGGTCGTAGGTGTCGAGGAAGTCGTCGGCGCCGGGCTGGGCCGAGCACGTAGTCGCGGACCTGCTCGTCACGCCCGGACAGCGGTCGCAGCTCCGGCACCCAGTGCGGGTTGGGCAGGAAGCGGCAGTCGACGACGAGGTCGGCGTCGACCGGCAGGCCGTACTTGAAGCCGAAGGACATGACCGTCGTGTGCAGGCCCGGCTCCACCTGGTCGAAGGCCGCGATCACCTTGGAGCCGAGCTCGTGGACGTTGAGGTTGCTGGTGTCGAGCACGATGTCGGCCTCGGCGCGCAGGTCGCGCAGCATCTCGCGCTCCCGGGCGATGCCGTCGACCAGGCGGCCGTCGCCCTGCAGCGGGTGCGGCCGCCGCACCGCCTCGTGCCGGCGGACGAGGACGTCGTCGGCAGCCTCGAGAAACACGATCCGCGGGTCGCTGCCGTCGGCCGCGAGCTGGGCGAGGGCGGCGGTGAGGTCGGCGAAGAAGGCGCGGCTGCGGACGTCGACCACCGCCGCCATCCGCGCGACGTCGCCGCGCGAGCGGCCGCCGAGCTCGGCCAGGGTCGGCAGCAGCGCAGGAGGCAGGTTGTCGACGACGAACCAGCCGAGGTCCTCCATCACGTTGGCCGCGGTGCTGCGCCCGGCACCGGACATGCCGGTGATGATGGCGAGGTCGGGCAGGTGCGGGCCGTCGGCGGCACCTTCGGCCCGCTCCGAACGGTCGGACGACCCCTGCTCGGTGGGTCCCGGCTCGCTCACGGTGCCTCCTCGTCGGCGGATGGACCCGCGCTGCCCGGGCCGTCGTCCAGGATCTCACCGGTCGCGGTGTTCACCGCGGGGCCGGGTCGGCTCTGCGCCAGCGCGGCCACCACGGCCTGCGCGGTGCGGGGGCCCACCCCGGGCACGGCGACGACCTCCTCGACGGAGGCGGCGCGCAGCCGCTTGAGCGACCCGAAGTGCCTGAGCAGGGCCTTGCGCCGGGTCTCGCCGAGCCCCGGGACGCCGTCGAGGGCGCTCTCGGTCATCGTCTTGGAGCGGCGGCTGCGGTGGTGCGCGATGGCGAACCGGTGCGCCTCGTCGCGGACCCGCTGCAGGAGGTAGAGGCCCTCGCTGGTGCGGGGCAGGACGACCGGGTGCGGGTCACCGGGCAGCCACACCTCCTCGAGGCGCTTGGCCAGGCCGCACAGGGCGACGTCGACCACCCCCAGCTCCGCCATCGCCTTCTGCGCGGCGGCCACCTGGGCGGCGCCACCGTCTACCACCACGAGGTTGGGCGGGTAGGCGAACCGGCGGGGCCGCCCGGTCTCGGGGTCGATGCCGGCCGGGACCTCCGCACCGTCGCCCACCGGGGCCGCTGCGGCGGCCTCCGCCTGGGCGACGCCGTCCTCGACGTGCCGCCGGAACCGGCGGCCGATGACCTCGTAGATCGAGGCGACGTCGCCGCGGCCGGCATAGCCCCGCACGACGTAGCGGCGGTACTCCGACTTGCGCGCCAGCCCGTCCTCGAAGACGACCTGCGAGGCGACCACGTCGCTCTCCTGCAGGTGGGACACGTCGAAGCACTCGATCCGCAGGGGCGCGTCGTCGAGGCCGAGCGCGTCCTGGATCTCCTGCAGGGCCAGGCCGCGGGTCGTGAGGTCGCTGCCCCGCTTGGTCTTGTGCAGCGCCAGGGACTGCGCCGCGTTGCGCCCCACGGTCTCCATCAGCGAGCGCTTGTCGCCGCGCTGCGGCACGCGCAGGTCGACCCGGCTGCCGCGCATCGCCGAGAGCCACTCCTGCACCGAGTCGGCGTCCGGCGGCATCGCCGGCACCAGCACCTCCCGGGGGACGGGGTCGCCGGTCGCGCCGCTCCCCGCGTCCATGCTGTCGCCGTAGACCTGCTGGATGAAGTGCTCGACGAGGTCACCGGTCGTCAGGTCCTCGACCTTGTCCACGACCCAGCCGCGCTGTCCCCGCACCCGGCCGCCGCGGACGTAGAACACCTGCACCGCCGCCTCGAGCGGGTCCTCGGCGAAGGCCACGACGTCGGCGTCGGTGCCGTCGCCCAGCACCACGGACTGCTTCTCGACCGCCCGCTCCAGCGCCTTGATGTCGTCCCGCAGCCGGGCCGCCCGCTCGTACTCCTGCCCGGCCGCCGCGACCTGCATCTCCTTCTCCAGCCGGCGGAGGTAGGTCGAGGTCTGCCCCGCCATGAAGTCGCAGAAGTCGTCGACGATCCGGCGGTGCTCCTCGGCACTGACCCGGCCGACGCACGGCGCCGAGCACTTGCCGATGTAGCCGAGCAGGCAGGGCCGGCCGACCTGCTCGGCGCGTTTGAAGACGCCCGCCGAGCAGGTACGGGCGGGGAACACCCGCAGCAGCAGGTCGAGGGTCTCCCGGATGGCCCAGGCGTGGGAGTAGGGACCGAAGTAGCGCACCCCCTTGCGCTTGGGGCCACGCATCACCTGCAGCCGCGGGAAGGTCTCGTCGAGCGTGACGGCCAGGCTCGGGTAGCTCTTGTCGTCGCGGTACTTCACGTTGAAGCGCGGGTCGAACTCCTTGATCCAGGTGTACTCGAGCTGCAGGGCCTCGACCTCGGTGGTCACCACCGTCCACTCGACGGCCGCTGCCGTGGTGACCATCGTCTGGGTGCGCGGGTGCAGGTTGGCGATGTCCTGGAAGTAGGAGCCGAGCCTCGAGCGCAGGCTGCGCGCCTTGCCGACGTAGATGACCCGGCCGGTGTCGTCACGGAACCGGTAGACGCCGGGGGCGTCCGGCACGGCCCCCGGCGCGGGACGGTAGGACGCCGGGTCAGCCACCCGTCAACACTACGACCGGCCGCCGACCACCGCAGCCGGCCGCAGCGGGCTCACGCCTCGACGACCTCGCCGTCGGTCACGGTGACGGCGATCTCCTTCAGCGGCCGGGTCGCCGGCCCCTTGCGCACCGACCCGTCGGCGGCGCTGAACGCCGAGAAGTGGCACTCGCAGCCGATCACGCCGTCCTTGACGGTGGCGACGGTGCACGACCGGTGCGTGCACACGGCGCTGAACGCCTTGAACGTCCCTTCGACGGGCTGGGTGACGACGATCTTGCGGTCGTCCAGGATCACTCCGCCGTTCACCGGCACGTCCGCCGCGGCCACCAGCGGGGAGGGGTCGTCGGCGGCGGAGCTGCTCGGGGCCGGGGACGTGCTCTCGGCAGTTCCGTCGGCTCCCGCCGGAGCGGCGGTGTCGTCGCCGCCGCACCCGGCCAGCACCGGGAGGCCGGCGCCGGCCGCGACGGCGAGACCGAGGACGTGCCGACGGCTGTGCGCGCCGGGCAGGAGGTCGGACGGGGTCTGGTCCATGACAGTCCCTACGTGTCGGGGCGGAGGCCGGGTTCCACCGGCCGGGTCACGTCTCAGGTGCCGGACACCGCCGCGGACACCCGGACCGCCAGCAGCTGCAGCACGTGGGGGTCCAGCGGCACCTCCTCGCCGACGAGGTCGACCGAGCCGACCTCGACGGCGGTGGTGGCATCGGGGGCTTCGACGAGCAGGGGCACCCGCCGGACCGGGCCGGACATGGTCCCGGCGGTCACCTCACCGCCCGGCCAGGTGATCCTGATCCCGCGCAGGGGCCAGGTCTCGGCCACCTTGGCCGCGGACCGGTACAGGACGTCGGTGTCGTCCTTGCCGCCGGCCGCCATGACGAAGCTCAGCTCGCTCCCGGTCACCACCAGCCGCTGGTGGGCCTCGACGTCGCCCGCTGCGACGACGTCGGCCGTGACGTCCCTCGCGAAGATCGACAGCCCGCCGGCGGTCGGCAGCAGCCGGTGGTGGATCCAGGCGTCCCAGGGCTGGTGGTAGGTGGTGACCTCGACCTCGGCCCGGGCGTCCCTGGCCCGGTGGCAGGCCGCGGCGAGCTCGGGGGGTGCGTCGAGCACCTCCCAGAGCCGACGGCCGACCAGGCCGTCCGCCGGGTCGTGTCGCAGCAGGGCGTAGGCCGCCCGGTTGGCGAAGACGAAGCGCCAGTCCTCGTCGACGGCCAGGTACCCGTCGCTGATCATCTCCATGACCTGCTCGAGGTACAGCCAGGAGCCGGGGAACGCCCCGCCCTGCTCAGGGTGCCCCAGCACGTGCGGGAGCCGCGCCTCGACGACGACGCCGCCGTCCGCGCGCCGGCCGAGCGTCAGGGTGCCACCCACCGACTCGGCGCGCTCGGTCATGCCTCGCACCCCGCGCCGGGTGCCGGACGGTCGCTCCGGAGCCAGGCCCACGCCGTTGTCGACGACCTGCAGCACGTACTCGCCGGCCACCTGTCGGAGCCGCACGGCGACATGGGTCGCCTGCGCGTGCTTGCGCACGTTGGTGAGCGCCTCGTGGGCGATCCGGACGGCGACGCGCGCGATGACCGCCGAGGGCTCGGTGGCGACGTCGACGTCGAGGTCGACGTCGGAGGTCACGAGGTCCCGCGTCAGCGCGGCACCGACCACCGCGCGCAGGCCCGCCCCGACGTCCCCCTCGCCCACGTCGGGCTGGTCCAGCTCGACCAGCTGGCGACGCAGCCGCGAGGTCGCCTCCCGTACCGTGAGGTCGACCGCCTCCAGCTCCGCAGCCCGCTCGGGCGGCAGCCGCCCCTCCAGTGCCCGCCGGAGGGCCTGCAGCCGCATGTTGACCGCGGCCATCACCTGGACGGTGTCGTCGTGGATGTCGGCGGCGATCCGCTGGCGCTCGGCCTCCTGCGCCTGGTGCAGGTGGTGCAGCAGGCCACGCTGGTACTCCACCTGCCGCTGCACGGCCTCGCGGCCGGCCAGCAGCGGGCGCAGGTCGGACTGCACCGTCGCCAGGGCCATCGGGGCGCCGGTGCCGGGGTCGGTCACCAGGAACGACGACACCTCCACGGGGATGCCCTCGCCGGTGGGCCAGTAGCGCAAGGTGGTCTCGCCCCGGTAGGAACCGTCGCGGATGACCGCGGGCCTCTCGACCCGCAGGCTCGCCTCGAGGCCCTCCGGGGTCAGGAAGTCGGCGATCGTCGTGGTCGTGACGTCGACGTCGTCCGGGATCCCGGCCAGCCGACGGCCACCGGGGTTGACGTAGTGCACCGACCCGTCGACCCCGGCCAGGGCGATGAACTGCGGAGCCGCGTCGGCGAAGGCCCGGTAGAGACGCTGGGCCGCCTCGAAGGCCGCGCGGTCGGTGACGTCGACGCTGATCCCGACTGCCATCGCCCGCTCCGACACGTCGCGTGCGAGCGGGAGGTACCAGGTGTCGTACGTGTGCTCGCCGACCGTGTCGGTACGGCGGATGGTGTCGCCGCCGAGAGCGCGCCGCATCCGGTCCACGAGGTCGGGGTCGGAGCCGTGGCGCGCGAACAGGTCCTCGCCGACCAGATCGCCCGGGCGCAGCCCGAGCTGGTCCAGGACCGCCCCTTCGGAGAAGACACAGGTCCCGGTCTCGTCGTAGGCGAAGACCGCGAGGGGGGCACCGCTGAGCAGGCCGTCGAGCACCAGGTCGCGCATCGACCGGGTGGCGGGCGTCATGACGACGGCGCCGCGCCGGGCGGGTCGATCAGGCCGTCGCGGATCGCCACCGAGAGGGCTTCCAGCTTCGAGTGCGCGTCGAGCTTGGACAGGATGCTCTGCACGTGGTTGCGCACGGTGTTGACCGAGATGAACAGCCGCTGCGCGATGGCACCGTTGGTGAGGCCCTCCGCGATGAGCTCGAGGATCTCGCGCTCCCGCGCCGTGAGGTCGTGCGCCGGCTCGTCGTACCGGTGGTGGAGACGGTTGAGCAGCCTGGCCAGCAGGTCCGAGCTCACCATGATCTCGCCGGCCGCCGCGGTGCGGACCGCGGCCACGAGCTCGTCGAGCGGGCTCGTCTTGAGGATGAAGCCCGCGCACCCGACCTCGGTGGCCGTGACGAGCATGGAGTCCTCGGCGGCCGCCGTCAGCACCACGATCTTGGCGCTGGAGCGCAGCGCCTTGAGCTCGGCGATCGAGTCGACACCCAGGCCGTCCGGCAGCCGGTGGTCGAGCAGGACCACGTCCGGCGTCTCCGACACGATCAGGGTCCGCGCCTTGGCCAGGGTCGGGGCCGTGCCCACGACCTCGATGTCCGCCTCGGCCGAGAGAGCGAGCCGCAGGCTCTCGGCGAACATGTCGTGGTCGTCGACGATGAGCAGGCGGATCGACCCCTCGACCCCCGCGGGTCCGAGCGTCTCGCCGGCCGTCGTCACTTCGCCGCCCCCGCTCCCCCGTCGACGCGTGTTGTCGCACACAGCCTGCCACGTCGCCGGTACGCAGGGTGGAGACATGCCGATAGTGCACAGGCACCCCCACCGGGAGCCTGGGCGAGGGGTTCCCCCGGGCCACCGGGGCCGAGATCATCGCAGTGACCCGTGATCCCTGCCCGGAAGGACCTCGACGTGCCGCTGCGCATCGTCGTCGCCGACGACAACGACGCCTTCCGGGCGGCGACGTGCGAGGTGCTCACGGCGGCCGGGATCGACGTGGTCGCCGAGGTCAGCGCCGGCGGCCCGGCCGTCGTCGCGGTCGAGGAGCACCGGCCGGACGTGGTGGTGCTCGACATCCGGATGCCCGGCGGTGGCCCCGGCCTGGTGGCCGAGATCGCGCTCCGCCGACCGGAGACCAGGATCATGTGCCTGAGCGCCCGGGACGACGCGGACACCGTGCTCGCCGTGCTGGCCGCCGGCGCCTCGGGCTTCGTCGCCAAGGGCTCCCTCGCCGAGGAGCTGGGCGCCTGCGTCCGGCGCTGCGGCGAGGGGATGCTCTTCGTCATCGCGAGCTGCGCGGGCGACGTGCGCCGCCGGATAGCGGACCTGGTGCCGGTACCTGGCCCGAGTTCGTGACGCTACCGGCCCGGATGCACTAGCCGGGAACCATTCATCCGGACCTCGCACGCGGGGGCCGGCGCTGGCACTCTGGCATCGGTCGGTGACACGGCCCCCCGTCGAGAACGCAGCGGGGACCTGCCGTCGTGTCACCCACCGAGACCCGGTTGGGATCGTTCCCCCGTGCGGTCCCAACCGGGCCCGGCACACGGCAGCGGCCGGCAGTCGTCCCCCCACGACTGCCGGCCGCTGCTGTGTCCTCGGCTGCGACCGCGGCGCGGGTCAGCCGCGGCGCTTCGTCGGGGTGGTCGAGGACGTGGTGGCTCCCGAGGCCGTCCGCGACGCCGCCTTGCGCGCCGGCGACTTCTTCGCGGCCTTCACTGCCGGCTCGGCCCGCCGGGTGGCGCTCGCGGGTCGGGCCGTGGTGGCGGCGGCCGCGGCGCGGACCGGCCGGCGGCGGCGCGCGGCCGGGACGGGCTCGGCGAGGACGTGGCGCAGGAAGCCGCCGGTGTGGCTGTCCGGTGCCGCCGCGACGTCCTCGGGGGTGCCCTCGGCTACCACCGTGCCGCCCCCGGAGCCACCCTCCGGCCCCATGTCCACCAGCCAGTCAGCGGTCTTGATGACGTCGAGGTTGTGCTCGATGACGATCACGGTGTTGCCCTTGTCGGCGAGGCCCTGCAGCACCAGGAGCAGCTTGGAGATGTCCTCGAAGTGCAGCCCGGTCGTCGGCTCGTCGAGCACGTAGACCGTCCGACCGGTCGAGCGCTTCTGCAGCTCGGAGGCGAGCTTCACCCGCTGCGCCTCGCCACCGGACAGCGTCGGTGCGGGCTGGCCGAGGCGGACGTAGCCGAGCCCGACGTCCACCAGCGTGGTGAGGTGGCGCGAGATCGCCGGGACGGCGGCGAAGAACTCCGACGCCTCCTCGATCGGCATGTCGAGCACCTCGGCGATGGTCTTCCCCTTGAAGTGCACCTCGAGCGTCTCGCGGTTGTACCGCGCTCCGTGGCACACCTCGCAGGGCACGTAGACGTCGGGCAGGAAGTTCATCTCGATCTTGATCGTGCCGTCGCCCGAGCAGGCCTCGCACCGGCCGCCCTTGACGTTGAAGGAGAACCGGCCCGGCAGGTAGCCGCGCACCTTCGCCTCCGTCGTCTCGGCGAACAGCCTGCGCATGTGGTCGAACACGCCGGTGTAGGTGGCCGGGTTGGACCGCGGCGTCCGGCCGATCGGGCTCTGGTCGACGTGCACCACCTTGTCGACGTGCTCGAGACCCCTGATCGTCTTGTGCCGGCCGGGCACCGTGCGGGCACCGTGCAGCTTCTGGGCCAGCGACGTGTACAGGATGTCGTTGACCAGGGTCGACTTGCCGGACCCGCTGACACCGGTGACCGCGACGAAGCAGCCGAGGGGGAAGGACACGTCGATGCCGGCGAGGTTGTGCTCGCGGGCGCCGACCACCGTCAGCTCGCGGCCAGGGGTGCGTGGCCGCCGTTCCGCCGCCGTCGGAGCCGGGATGACCCGGCGCCGGGACAGGTAGGCGCCGGTCATCGAGTCGGGGCTGGCCAGCAGCTCGTCGACCGTCCCGGACACGACCACCTGACCGCCGTGCTCGCCGGCCCCGGGGCCGATGTCGACGACCCAGTCGGCCGAGCGGATGGTGTCCTCGTCGTGCTCGACGACGATGAGGGTGTTGCCGAGGTCGCGCAGCCGGGTCAGCGTCTCGATCAGCCGCCGGTTGTCGCGCTGGTGCAGGCCGATCGACGGCTCGTCGAGGACGTAGAGGACCCCGACGAGGCCGGCCCCGATCTGGGTGGCCAGCCGGATCCGCTGCGCCTCGCCGCCGGAGAGGGTGCCCGAGGGCCGCTCCAGCGAGAGGTAGTCGAGCCCGACGTCGAGCAGGAAGCCGAGCCGGGCGTGGATCTCCTTGATCACCCGCTCGGCGATCTGGCGCTCCCGGTCGGACAGCTCGACCGAGCGGAGGAACTCGTCGCACTCGCGGAGCGGAAGCCGGCACACGTCGGCGATGGACCGCCCGCCGACGAGCACCGACAGGGACTCCGGCTTCAGCCGGGAACCCTGGCAGACCGGGCAGGGCACCTCGCGCATGTAGCCCTCGTAGCGTTCGCGGCTCCAGTCGGACTCGGTCTCGGAGTGCCGCCGCTGGACGAACGGGATGGCCCCCTCGAAGCCCGTGTGGTAGCTGCGGAGCCTGCCGTACCGGTTGCGGTACTTGACGTGCACCTCGTAGTCGAGCCCGTGCAGCACGGCCGTCCGGGCCCGCTCGGGAAGCGAGCGCCACGGGGTGTCCATGCCGACGCCGAGGTCCTCGGCGAGCGCCTCCAGCAGCCGCTGGAAGTACTCGCTCGAGGACGCGCCGGCGGCCCAGGGGGCGACGGCACCGTCGCCCAGCGACTTCTCGTCGTCGGGGACGATCAGCTCGGGGTCGACCTCGAGGCGGGTGCCGAGGCCGGTGCACTCGGGGCAGGCGCCGAACGGCGAGTTGAACGAGAACGAGCGGGGCTCCAGCTCGTCCATGGACAGCGGGTGCTCGTTGGGGCAGGCGAGCTTCTCGGAGAACCTGCGCTCGCGGTCCTTCGCCTTCTCCGGCAGGTCGACCAGGTCGAGGATGAGCAGGCCGCCGGCCAGGCCGAGCGCGGTCTCGACCGAGTCGGTGAGGCGGCGCTTGGAGGAGGGCTTGACGCTGAGCCGGTCCACCACGACGTCGATCGAGTGCTTGTACTTCTTGTCCAGCTTGGGCGGCTCGGCCAGCGAGATCGTGGCGCCGTCGACCCGCGCGCGGCTGTACCCCTTGGTCTGCAGCTCGCGGAACAGCTCGACGAACTCCCCCTTGCGCCCCCGCACGACCGGGGCGAGGACCTGGAAGCGGGTGCCCTCGTCCATCTCGAGCACCCGGTCGACGATCTGCTGCGGGGTCTGCCGCTCGACGGGCTGGCCGCAGACCGGGCAGTGCGCCCGCCCGGCCCGGGCGAACAGCAGCCGCAGGTAGTCGTAGACCTCGGTGATCGTGCCGACCGTCGACCGTGGGTTGCGGCTGGTCGACTTCTGGTCGATCGACACCGCCGGGGACAGGCCCTCGATGAAGTCGACGTCGGGCTTGTCCATCTGCCCGAGGAACTGCCGGGCGTACGCCGAGAGGGACTCGACGTAGCGCCGCTGGCCCTCGGCGAAGATCGTGTCGAAGGCGAGGCTGGACTTGCCGGAGCCGGACAGGCCGGTGAAGACGATCAAGGCGTCGCGGGGCAGGTCGAGCGAGACGTCCTTGAGGTTGTGCTCGCGCGCACCTCGGACGATGAGACGGTCCACGAAGATCCTTCTGGGCCGGTGGCGGACGGGCGGGCCGCAGGGTGGCGACCCCGCCGTCACATGCTAAGCGGCGGGTCGGACGTTCCGGTCCGGTGCGGCCGGCGGCGCCGCCTGACCGGCGGTGCCGCGTGACCGACGCTGACGCGTCCGGTCAGGAGCCCTTGCGGAAGGCCAGCGCGGTGCGCAGGAGGATCTTCACGTCCAGCCAGAGCGACCAGTTCTCGATGTAGTGGTTGTCGAAGCGGACCCGCTCCTCGATGGAGGTGTCCCCGCGCAGCCCGTGGATCTGGGCCCACCCGGTGAGGCCGCTGGGCACCCGGTGCCTCGCCACGTACCGCGGGAAGGCCTCGGCGAACTGCTCGACGAAGTACGGGCGCTCGGGCCGCGGGCCGACCAGGCTCATGTCGCCGCGCAGGATGTTGACCAGCTGGGGCAGCTCGTCGAGGGACCACTTGCGCAGGACCCGGCCGAGCCGGTCCAGCCGCTCGTCGTCCTGGATCGACCACCGGGTGTCGCCCTCCCGCGCGGTGCCGGGCCGCAGCGTGCGGAACTTCGCCAGCTGGAAGACGCGACCGTCGAGCCCGATCCGCTCCTGGCGGAAGATGACGTCCGGCCCGTGCTTGAGCCGCAGCGCCAGCGTGATGGCCAGCATCGGGACGGCCATCACCACCAGGGCGGCGCCGGCCACGACGATGTCGAAGAGTCGCTTGAGGTGCCACGCGAAGGTACGGAACGGCGCCCGGCGCAGCCGCACCAGCGGCAGCCCGAGCAGCTCCTCGGTGGTGCCGTGGACGGCAGCCAGCTCGAAGAGCCGGGGGACGAAGAAGATCTCGCACTCGAGCCGGTCGCAGGTACGGATCAGCTCGACCGCGGAGGAGCCGCCGGCCTGGGCGAAGGCGACGATGACCTGCTCGACACGACGGGCCCGGATCACGTGGGCCAGCTCGGAGGTGTCGCCGATCACCGGGACGGCCAGCGCGTGGTCGGGCAGCAGCGGCCGGGCGTCGAGGAACCCGATCGGCTCCACCCCGAACTCGGGCCGGTCGACGGCCGTCCGGGCGATCTGGGCCCCGACGACGCCGGCGCCGATGATCAGCGTCCGGTGCGCGACCAGCCGGAGCCGCCGCAGGGTGCGGATGGCGGCGTAGGCCAGTCCGCGGGCGACCAGCAGGGACACCGTGACCAGGGCGATCCGCCGGATCAGGTCGACCGTGGACAGGGAGGTCTCCGGTCCGGTGAGCACGAAGGCCAGGGCGCCGGCCGCCACGCACCGCCCGGCCAGCATCGGCGCGTCGGCGAGGACGGAGAAGGTGAGCCGGGTCCGGTAGGCGCCCTGGTGGGCCAGGAGGGCGACGGTCAGCACCACCCAGACGACGTGGGTCTCCCCCATGTCGCCGCCGGCGGACGCGAGGGCCACCCCGAAGGCCGTGAGGTCGCACCCCGCGAGGAGGAACGTCAGCGCCACCCGGCGCAGTCGCACGTCCACGACCCAGCGACCGCCGGCCCGCGAGCCGGCGGAGGTGCTCCTCCTGACGGGAGCCGCAAGGCGGTCGGTGGCCGGCGCCCGTCGCCGGCCGCCGGCGTCCCGGGGGCCGCCGTGGTCGGGCTCGAGGTCGGTGGGGGCCGTCATGGGCGCGACGCCGGGTCAGGTGCACCGCGGTCGGTCCTGGCGCTGCCGGAGAGGTGGCGGCCAGGTGGACGACCCGTCTGGGACGACGGCGTACGGATCACGGGCACCTCCCCCCATCGGCATCACACGCCCGGTCCTTGACGGACCGTCAAGGCTGTGGCCGGGCCTCGTGAGCCCCCCCGACGCGACCGATGTCTGCGTCGATCATGCCAGCCGGGGGCCTCGAGGCACAGGCCAGCCCCCGGTCCAGGACGGGCCGGACGGGCCAGGACGGGCCAGGACGGGACGGGGGCGGGCCTCAGCCGCCGAGGCGCCGGTGCGGCCGCTCGCCCGTCAGCCCGATCCAGAGCATGGTCAGCGCCCGGTCCCGCTGCTTGGGGCTGACCCGGCGCAGCTGCAGCGGCGGCGTGCCCGCGCCGTTGCGCCCCAGCACGGTGGTGTGCCCCAGGAGGTAGCCGGCCCGCTCGGCGCGGGTCAGGACGTCGGCGTCGTGGCGACCGTTGGGGTAGGCGACCGCGGGGAACGGGGACCCGAGCTCGCGGCGGAGGTCGTCGGCGCTGCCCGCCAGCTGGTCGTCCCGCCGCTCCGGCGGGACCTCGGTCAGCGGGACGTGCCGGCGGGCGTGCGACCCGACCACCACGCCCGCGCCGGCCGCGGCGCGCACGTCGTCCCAGCCGGCCAGCGGTGCGCCGGAGGCCCAGGCCGGGTCGGTGCCGACCTCCGCCGTGCAGACGTACACGTGGGGGTGCAGCCCGGCGTGGTCCCGGGCGGCGTCGACGGCGTCGGCGTACCCGTCGTCGAAGGTCACGACGACGCCGCGGCGCGGTGGCGCCGGGCCGTCGAGACCCGGCGCGTGGATCGCGAGCAGGTCGTCCGGCCCGAGCGGGCGCCAGCCCCACCGGCGCAGGGTCCGCAGCTGGCGCGCCAGCACCTGCGGCGCGACGTCCCAGCGCTCCTGCCCGGGCAGCATCTCGCCGGCCGCCCGGTGGTAGCAGAGGGTGACGTACGCGCGGGTGAGGCGCTGCCACTCCCGGCGGTCGACCCGGTCCCGCGCCCCCGCCCAGTAGGCCGCGTCGGCCGCGGCGCGGGCGGCCGCCGGGCGGCCGGACGCCGCGCACCACCGGCGCAGCAACGGCGCGGCGAGCAGCACCCGGCGCAGCACGCGCGCCGGCAGCCGGGCCCGGGACCACCCGCCGAGCGCGGTCCGGGCCAGCAGGTCGGGATGGCCGCGGACCGCCTGCACGGCGGTGACGCCCCGCAGCCTCGCCTGCGCGAGCAGGTCGCCCGGGTCGTCGACGGCCACCGGCTCCCCGTCGACGACGACGGCCCCGGCGGCCGTCGCCAGGGCCACGACCGCCTCGGGCCCGAGCTCCGCGACCGAGGGACCGGTGCCCCCTGCCGTGACCGGCGCCGCGCCCAGCGCCAGGACCGGCGGCAGGTCCGGGACGCCGACCAGCGGCCACGAGGCGTACGGCCGCAACGCGGCACCCAGCCGGCCGCCGGCCCGGCGCACGACCAGTGGCTCGCTCATCGCCCTGCCCCGTGGAACGCGGGCCAGCGGGCACCCAGGCGCGGGTCGCCGAGCCAGGCGGACCCGAGCCGGGCTGCGGCCGGCAGCGGCGCGGTCCCGGCCCCTGCCCCGCGCGCCGCACGGTCCCGCCGGGACAGCCCGTGGTGCAGCCAGCAGAGCGTGGCCAGCGCACCGACGGCGTCGGCACCGATGTCCAGCGCCGTGGCCGACTCGCGCAGCCGGCCGAACAGCGACCGGGACGAGGCGAGCTCGCCCCGGTGCAGGGCCAGGGCGTGCGCCGCGCGGGCGTCGTGCCCACGGGCCCCGTCGACCAGCGCCAGCCCGTCGGTCAGCAGGTACAGCAGGTCCCAGAGCGGCCAGCCGGGACTGGCGGCGGACTCCCAGTCGACCGCGGAGACCTCGTCGCCGGCGACCAGCACGTTCCAGGTGCCGAGGTCGTTGTGGGCCAGCACACCCGGCACGGCCGGCAGCTGCGCCACCAGCGCGGCCACCAGCCCGGCCGGTGCCCCGGGCCAGCCGGCGTCGAGGTCGGCCGCCAGCCGCCGGCGCTCGGCACCGAGGTCCTCGGGCGGCCGCCGGGTCTGCAGGGCCAGCTGCGCGGCCCAGGCGGCGGCCCGGTCCAGGGTGGCGTGGGCCTGCCGCGGGGTGCTGGTCTCGAGGGCCCGGGACAGCAGCTGGCCGGGCATGGCCTGCTCGACCGACACGGGCAGCCCGGCGACCGCCTCCCGCGCCAGCAGCCGCGGCACGCCGGGGACGCCGGACCCGGCGGCGACACCGAGCACGGTGGCCTCCGCGTCGAACGACCCGCGGGCGGCGGGGGTCCGGGCCGACTTGGCCGCCGCCACCGGCCGGCCGGAGGCGTCGAGGGACAGCAGGACGACCCGGGTCAGCTCGTCCCCGGCGCTGAGCAGCAGGACCCAGGCACCGGTCCCCCGGTCCGTGGGCGGCACGGCGCCGAGCAGGGCCGGGGGTCCGTCGGCGCGGGACGCCACCACCACGGCCCGCCGCGAGAGCGCCAGCAGGGACCGCCCGGGCCGGGTGCGCAGCCCGGCGGCGGCCACCCGGCGCACGCCCCGCGGCGGGTGGGTCACCCAGCGCAGCAGGTAGTCCAGCGACGTCCTCTCGGCGAGCGGCGCCAGGGCGCGGGCCGACGACTCGCCCGGCACCGCCATCAGCGTCCGCACCGTGTAGCCCGCGCGCCGCAGCTCGCGCCGGGCGCGGACCAGCGCGAGCGCCGTGCGCGGCACCGACACCGCGTCCAGCGCCGGGTCCAGGACCACCGTCGCGGCGCGCGGCCCGCCGGCCGGCCGTGCCCGCCAGGCCCGTGGCGCCGCGAGCACCAGGTCGGCGTCGGGAGGCTCGGCGAGCAGCCCGGCCGCGGCCAGCTCGGCCCGGCGCCGGGCCGCCGCCGGGCCGGAGCCGGCCACCTGCACCGAGCGGGCCAGGACCGGGGCGGCGAAGCGCGCGTCGGCCCCCCGCGACGACGCCGCCGCCGCACCCGGGTCCGCCACGGGCTGCAATCTAGCGATCACCCGCGCGCCGGATCGCCCGGTGCGCGGCCCGGGCGGCTGGCAGTATGAGCGGCTCCGAGGTCGGCAGGTCCGGCGCGAGCTGGGGAGAGTGATGGCCGAGCCCTCCGACGACGGGCCCGTCCGGGTGTCGGGAGGCACGCCGAGCGCCGAGCAGACCACCGGCGCGAGCCTGCTGCGCGGCGGGGCCTGGACCATCGTGGCGTTCGTGCTGCCCCAGCTGTTCACGCTGGTCCTCAGCGTGGCGGCCGCGCGCTACCTCGGGCCGCGGGACATGGGCCGGCAGAGCTACATCGCGTTCCTGTCGGCCACCGTCGGCCTCTGCCTGACCCTCGGCCTGCCGCTGGCCGTGCAGCGCCACGTCGCCTCCTCCTTGGGCGAGAACCGCCCGGGGCAGGCGCGCGTCCTCGCGTCGTGGGCCACCCGGCGCGCCGTCGTGAGCGCGGCCGTCGCGCTGGTCGTGGTGGCCTCGATGCGCTTCCTGACCTACCCGGAGCTCGGCACGGCGTGGCTGCTCGCCGGCATGGTCTCGGCGGTCGCCATCCTGCACGGGCTGGCCGCGCAGGTGCTCTTCGCGCTGCAGCGCTTCCGGCTCGCCACGGTCTACGGCCTCGCCGCGGGGCTGTTCACCCTGGTCACGACGATCACGGTGCTCTCGCTCGGCTACGGCATCACGGCCTTCTTCGCCGCCGAGCTGGCGGGCGGGGTGCTCAGCCTGCTGGGGACCGGCCTCGCGGTGCGCCGGGTCGTCCGGCGGCTCCCGCGCGACCCGGCGCTCAGCCGGGACCTGCGGGGCGACGTGCTGCGGTTCGCCGGCCTGTCGTCGATCGGCCTGCTCATCGACGTGGTGCTCTTCCGACGGTCCGAGTTCTTCTTCCTGCAGGCCTTCTCCGAGGACCGGGAGATCGCGGTCTACTCCATCGCGTTCGCCGCGGTCGCCGCCGCGAGCCGGCTCACGGAGGCGGTGGTCGCGGTGGTCCTGCCCGCGGTGTCCACGCTGGCCGGAGCGGGCCACGGCACGCGGATCGCGGCCGGCTACGTCCGCGCGATGCGGCTGATGACCCTGCTCGCGATGCCGGTGGCCGCGCTGTCGATGACCCTCGGGCCGCTCGCGGTGCGGATCGCCTACGGCGAGCAGTACGAGCGGGTGGGCACGGTCCTCGTGGTCCTGGCACCGGTCCCGTTGCTGCTGGGGCCCCTCGCCGGCGTGGCCTCGGCGACCCTCAACGGCCTCGGGAAGCTGGTCCCGCCGCTGGTCTTCGCGGGGGCGGGGCTGGTGGTCAACCTTGCGCTCGACCTCGCCCTCATCCCCCGCTGGGACGCCGTCGGGGCGGCCCTCGCCAACGGCGGCGGCCAGCTCGTGTCGGGCCTGCTGCTGCTGCGGTACACCTCCCGGCACATCGAGGTGAGCTGGGTCGGGCCGCTGCTCGTCCGGGGCGCCGCGGCGGCGGCCGCGGCCGGCGCGGTCGGCGCCGGGTGGGCCGCGGCGGCGGGCGTCCTGGGCGACCCGGTCGCCCTGCTCCTCGGGCTGGTGAGCGGGCTCGGCGCGTTCGTGCTGGTCGCCCGGGCGCTCGGCGCCCTCGCGCCGGACGACGGCGACCTGCTGCGACGCGCGCTGGGCCCGCGGCTGACCCGGCTGGGGCAGGCCCTCGGCCGGGCAGGTGGGCGACGATGACGCTGCTGGCGCCGCCGGGTGACGGTCGACCGGCGGGCGAGGCGGTCGGCACGACCGTCGTGGTGGCGGCCCACCAGGCCGGTGCGACCCTGCGCCGGTGCCTCGACTCCGTCCTCGGCCAGGTTCCCGCACCGACCGAGGTCGTCGTCGTCGACGACGGCTCCACCGACGACACGCAGGGGGTCCTGCTCTCCTACGGCGACCGGGTGCGGACCGTGCGGCACGGCACCAACCAGGGCGAGGCCGCCGCCAAGAACGCCGGCGTCCGGGCGGCGCGCACACCGCTGGCCGCCCTGATCGACGCCGACGACGTCGCCCTGCCCGGCTGGCTGGCCGCGGTCAGCGGTGCGCTGTCCGCCCGGCCCGACCTGGACGTGGTCACCGCGGACGCGTGGGTCGTCGTGGGCGGCCGCAGGGTGCGCCGGGCGTACGCCCACGGTGGCTCGGCCGGCATGGTGTTCCCGGTCCACGACCAGCGACGCGAGATCCTGCGGCGCAACTTCGTCCTCGGGGTCGCCGCGTTCAGGCGGGACGCGATGCTGGCGGCCGGCGGCTTCGACGAGCGCTCGCCGGTGGCCTCCGACTGGTCGGCCTGGGCGCGCATGGTCCTGGCCGGCTCCCGCGTCGGGCTGGTCGCCGAGCCGCTCGCGGAGTACCACCTGCTCGCGGACAGCCTGTCCGCCGACCGGCTCCGTCTGCTCGCGGCCCGGGTCGACGTGCTGTCCCGGCTCGGCGACGACCCGCACCTCACCGCCGACGACGGCGCGGTCCTCGACGCCAGCCTGCGCGAGCACCGGGCGGTGCTCGAGCTCGCACAGGCGCGGGAGGCGGTAGCCCGCGGCGCGGCCGACGCCCGCGGCCGGGCGCGGGCGGTCGCCGCGTCCCGCCGGCACCCGCCGGCGACCCGCGCGAAGGCCGCGGCGACGGCCGTGCTGCCTCTCGCGCTGTCGCGGTGGCTGGTCAGCCGCCGCGGCCCGCAGGAGAGCCTGCGGACCTCGGTGTGACCGGCCGGCCGGCGGCCGCGTAGACCTGCGCCGTCGCGGTGAGCATGCCTTCCTCCGACAGCGCGTCGACGGCCCGGCGGCGCGCCGCCCGCGCGGCCTCGGCCCGTCGCCCGGGGTCGGCGAGCCCGCGGATCGCCGCGGCCAGCGCCGCCGGGTCCTCCGGCGGGACCAGGGCGACGGTGCCATCGACCGCGTCACGCACGTCCCCCACGTCGGTGGCCACGACCGGCACGCCCGCGGCCATCGCCTCCAGCAGGACGAACGGCAGGCCTTCGTACCGCGACGGCAGCACCACGAGGTCGAGCCCGGCGAGCCACGCGCCGACGTCGTCCACCTCCCCGAGGAGCTCGACCGGCAGGCCCGCCGCCCGGCGGGCGAGGTCGGCCGACTCCGGCCCCTCACCCCCCACCGTCACCCGCACCGGCACGCCGTCGTCGGCCAGCAGCCGGACGGCGTCGACGAGCACGTCGAACCCCTTCTGCCGGGTCAGCCGGCCGAGGGCACCGACCCGCAGGACGGGCGAGGGCACCGGCCGGACCGGCTCGGCGGGCACGGCGACGCCGTTGCGCACCACGTGCAGCCGGGCCCGGTCGACCCCGAGGCCGCCGGCCAGCTGGGAGGCGATCTCCTCGGACACGGCCACCACTGCCGCGCACCGCCGGTACAGCACCCCGAGCACCCGCCGCTGCGCCGCGGACAGCAACGGGACCGCCGTGTGCACGGTGAGGACCACCGGTGCCCGGGCGCCGAGCAGCGCCGCCGCCAGGCCGAACCGCACGTTGCCGGGCGCGTTGGCGTTGACGTGCACCAGGTCGGGGCGCAGCCGGCGCAGCCGGGCCGCCAGCCGGACGAACGCGGGCAGGTCGCCCTTGCCCCGGACGGCCGGCACCGGCACCAGCCGCTGCCCGAGGCCGGTGTCGGCGAGCACCGCCCGCAGCCGCGGCGGCACCGGCTCGGACACCGCGAACCAGGCGTCCACACCGAGCCCGGCGGCGCACCTCGTGGCGTAGTGCTCGGCCCCGCCGTAGGACGGCGCGTCCAGCACCCACACCACCCGGGGCCCCCGACGGCTCACGCGGTGCGCACCATCTCGGCGTAGACGTCGAGCAGCCCCGCGGTGGCCGGCAGCGGGGCGTGCCGCTCCAGCAGGTCGCGGCGGGCGGCGGCCCCGCGCTGACGACGGGCCTGCGGGTCGCGCAGCAGCTCCGCCGCCGCGGCCACCAGGGCGTCCTCGTCGTCGACGACGAGCAGGCCGTCGGAGCGCGGGGCCCCGTCGGCCCCTGCCGTCGTCGTCACCACCGGCACGCCGCAGGCCATCGCCTCCAGCACCTTGACCTTGGCGCCGCTGCCCCGGCCCAGGGGGTACAGCAGCACCGAGAGCCCCGCGAGGAACGCCGCCGCCTCGGGCACCTCGCCGACCACGCGCACCGACGGGTCGGCCGTCCGCACCGCGGCCGTCCCCCGGCCGGCCAGCTCCAGCGACGCGTCCGGCGCCCCGGCGCGGACCCGCGGCCACACCCGGGTGAGCAGCCGGTCGACCGCGTCGGCCGTGGGCGGCCAGGACAAGGTGCCCAGCAGCCCGGCCACCGGCCGGTCCAGTGCCGCGACCGGGTAGCCGGCGCCGTCGAGGGGCAGCGGCAGCTCGACGACCCGGGCGCCCGGCGCCAGCGTCCGCAGCCCGTCGGCCACGCTCGGGGCGCTCGCGACCAGCCAGCGGTGGGCCCGCGCGAGGCGGCGCTCGGCGGCCGAGAACTCCGCGTACTCCCGCCACTGCCGGCGACCCCACGGCCCCGGGTCACGGTCCAGCGGGGTCAGGTAGTGGACGTGCAGCACGCGCGGCACGTCGCTGCCCGCCCCGCTCCACCCGGTCTCGAGCTCCTCGAGGTGCAGCAGCCCGGCGTCGCGGGCCGCCGCGGACACCGCGTCGTCGTACGGACCGCCGGACAGACCGCCGCGGGGCCGCTGCCAGCCGCGGGCGGCCCGCCGGGCGCGCGCCGCGACGCCGGTCGCGACGTCCATCGGCTGCCGCACCACCCGCACCGGCAGGTCGGCTGCCACCTCGTCGGGCTGCGCGGGCGCACCGGCGAACGTCCGCGCGGCGGCGACCGCCCGCACGTCGACGCCGTGGGCGGCCAGGCCGCGCAGCAGCGCCAGCCCGCAGCGACCGGGGGCGTTGCCCTCGGCGAGCGGCGGCTGGGCGAGTGCCACAGCCACCGCCGTCATCGTCCGAGCCTAACGGAGCGCCGCTGGCCCGCCGGTAGGATCCGGCTCATGGCGGCGCCGGGGGCAGAGGGTCGGCCGACGCGTCGCACCCGGGTCGTCCACCTGGTCGGGGCCGGGGTCGGCGGCGCCGAGCTGCAGCTGCTGGCGCTGCTGCGCGAGCCACGGGCCGCCGAGGTCGACCACCGGGTGCTGCTGGTCCGCGACGGCCCGCTGGCCGCGGACTTCCGGGCCGTGGTCCCGACCGAGGACCTGGGCAAGCGGCACGCCGTCGACCTGCTGTTCCTCGGCCGGCTGGTCGCCGCTTTGCGACGGGCCCGCCCCGACGTCCTGCACACCTGGACCCACACGCCGGGCCTGTGGGGCCCGCTGGCGGCGCGGCTGGCCGGGGTGCGGCACACGCTGATGGCCGAGGTCGCGCTGGAGGAGTGGAAGGGGCCGGTGCTGCGGGCCGCCGACCGGCTCAACTTCCGGCTGGCCGACCGCGTCGTCGGCTGCGCCGGGGCCGTGACCGACGCCGCGGTGCGCCGGGGTGCCCGGCCGGGCACCACGGCCACCGTCCCGCTGGCGGTGCAGCCGCCCGGCGAGCGTCCCGCCGCTGCCGGACCGGCCGGACGTCCTGCTGCTGGGCCGGTACGACCCGCGCAAGGGCCACGCCGTCCTGCTGCAGGCGGTCCCGGAGGTGCTGCGGGCGGTCCCGGCCGCGCGCTTCCTGCTGGCCGGCCCGGCTGCCCTGCCCGAGGAGGTGCGCACCCGGGCCGAGGTGGCGGCCACGGTGCGCGAGCAGGGTCTGCAGGACGCCGTCCTGGTCGGCGACGCGCGGCCGGTGGCCGAGGCGATGGCCGAGGCCCGGGTCGTGGTGGTCCCGTCCACCAGCGAGGGCCTGCCCAACGTGGTGCTCGAGGCGCTGGCCCACGGGCGCCCGGTGGTCGCGACCACCGTCGGCGGCATCCCCGAGGTCGTGGTCGACGGGCGTACCGGGTGGCTCGTCCCGCCGGGCGACCCGGCCGCGCTGGCGGCCGCCCTGACCCACGCCCTGCAGGACGCCCCGGAGGCGGAGCGGCGCGCGGCCGAGGGCCGGCGGCTGGCCGAGGGCCGCAGCTTCGCGCACTCCCTGGACCTGTGGCACACCGAGTACGCCGCCCTGACGGCCGGCCGCCCCGCGCGGACCGGCGGCCCGGCCGGAGCCGGCCGGGCCGGCGCCGACGCCGCCGGCAGCGCGTGACGACCACCACCGCCCGGGAGGTCGGCCGGCCCGGCGCCCGCACGGTCGCAGCGACCGCCCTCATCGCGCTGGGGGCAGGTGCCGCGATCTCGGTCAGCCCGGCGCTGGCACTGCTCTCGACGGCCATGCTGCTGGCGCTGGGCGCCGGCCTGCGCTGGCCGGTCGCTCCCGATGCTCGCCCTCGTCGCAGCGGGGCCGCTGGAGGCGGCGGTGACCCTGCCGGGGACGCTGGCGCCGGTCGGCCTGACCCGGGTGGCGACCTTCTACGCCGTCGTCGCGGTGCTCGGCCACGCCCTGCTCACCCGGCACCGGTTCCGCGGCGACCAGACCTACCTGCTCGGGCTGGGGCTGGGCTGCCTGGCCCTGCTGTCGGCCGCCGCGTCGTCCGACCCCGCGAGCTCGCTCGCCGTGGCGGGTCGGCTGGTCGGCGCCGTGGTGCTGCTCGTCACGGTCGGCGAGTTCGGCGCCGGGCGGGTGCGCACCGTGCTCTGGGCCTGGACCACGGTGACCGCCGCCGTGACGGTGCCCGCGCTCGCGATGTTCGTGACCGGCGAGACGACGCTGCTGCGCACCGACACCGCCGACCCCAACGACTTCGCCGTCCTCATGGCGGTGGCCCTGCCGATGGCGGTCTACCTGGGCGGGCGGGCCACGACGTCGGCGCGGGCCCGCACGGTGGCCCTGGTCTGCGTCGGGCTGCTCGCGGTCAGCGTGCTGCTCACGCTGTCCCGCGGTGCGGTGGTGGCGCTCGCGGCCGGCGCCGGGTGGCACCTCGCCACCGAGCCGCGGCACCGTCGCGGGCTCGTCGCGCTGCTGGCCGGCGGGCTGGGGGTCGTGGTCGTGGCCGGCCTCGCCCTGCTGCCGCTGGTCACCGAGGCACTGACCCGCAAGGAGGTCATCGCCAGCTACAACGTGACCTCGCGGCTGTCCGGGTGGCGCCTCGCGCTGGAGCTCAGCCAGGACAACCCGCTGCTCGGGATCGGGCCGGGGATGTTCGGGACCTTCTACCGCGACGGCACCGACACCCCGGCCGGCGCGTTCGCGCTCGCGGTCACCCACAACACCTACCTCGGCGTGCTGGCCGAGATGGGCCTGCCGGCCCTGCTGGTGCTGCTCGCCGTGCTGGGCACGAGCTGGGCCCGGCTCAGCGCGCTGCGGACCGACCCGGCGCTGCCGGATCCGCTGCAGGGCGCCGCGGCGGCGGTCCGGACCAGCCTGCTGGTCGCGGTGATCGCCGTGACCTTCACCAACCAGGAGTACAGCCCGCCGCTGTGGCTGCTGGCCGGGCTCGCCGTCGCGCTGGCCGCCCGACGGCCCCAGGCCGACGCCCGCGACCCGGGCGAGCCGACCGGCGGCTGCTGCTGATGCGGGTCCTGCAGGTGGTCCAGGAGCTGCGCCGCGGCGGCGCCGAGACGGTCGTGCACACCCTGGTCACCGCGCTGGCCGGCCGGGGGGTGCACACCGAGGTCGCCGCCGCCCCCGGCCCGTGGTCCGACGCGTTCGACGCGGTACGGGTGCACCCGCTCCCGCTCGTCGAGCAGCGCCCGGGCAGGCTGCTGTCCGGCACCGTGGCGCTGCACCGTGCCGTGCGCTCGGCCCGGCCGGACGTCGTGCACTGCCACAACCCGACGATGGCCCTCCTCGCGGCGCTCCCGACCTGGCGCGGCCGGCGGCCCGCCGACGCTGGTGACCGTCCACGGCGTCGAGGCCGACCGTACCGCTCCGCCGCCCGGCTGCTGCGCTGGGCCGGGCCCGAGGTGGTCGCGTGCGGGCCGGCCGTGCGGCAGGCGCTCAGCGAGGCCGGCTCCGCCGTCCACCGCACCGTGCTCAACGGCGTGCGCCCCGCAGCGCCCGCGCTGTCGCGGATCGGCCTCCGGCGCGAGCTCGGGCTGGACCCGACCGCCGAGGTGGTGGCGTCGGTCGGCCGGCTGGTGCCGCTCAAGCGACACGACCTGGCGGTGCGCGCGGTCGCGCGGCTGCCCGGGGTGACCCTGCTGGTGGTCGGCGCCGGACCGGAGCGGGACGCGCTCGCCGGGCTCGCGCGCTCGCTGGGGGTCGCGGACCGGGTGGTCCTCACCGGCCTGCGCGACGACGTCTCGGCGCTGCTCGGCGCCCTCGACGCCGTGCTCCTGTGCTCGCGCGGCGAGGGCCTGCCCCTCACCCTGCTCGAGGCGCTCGCGGCGCGCGTGCCCGTCGTCACCACCGACGTCCCCGGCGTCCGCGAGCTGGTGTCCGAGAGCGGCGCGGCGCTCGTGTGCGCGCCGACCGCGGAGTCGCTCGCCGCCGGCGTCCGCCGGGTGCTGGACGACACCGGACTCGCCGCGCGGCTCGTCGGCGCCGGTCTCGAGGCGGTCGGACCGTACTCTGAGCACCGCATGGTCGAGGGCTACCTCGACCTCTACCGTCGTCTTGCGGAGGGGATCCCGGCGTGACTCGTCTGCCACGGTGCGTCCAGGGGCCGGCGGCCGCGTGACGCTCGTCGACATGCTCGGGTCCGTGCGGCGCCGGTGGACCACGGCCGTGGCCGTCCTGGCGCTGGTGCTCACGGCGGCCGCCCTGCTCATCGCCACGACGCCGCGCAGCTACGTCTCCACGGCCACGGTCGGCATCGTCCCGGGCCGCACCAACGTGAGCATCGACAGCTTCGGGCAGCTGGCCAACGTGGCCCCGCTCTACGCCGAGCTGGCCCGCTCCACCGACGTGCGGGCCCGGGTCCGCACCCTGGTCGGGGGGGACGTCGGCGCGACCACGGTCCGCACCTTCCGGGACACCCCGCTGATCCTCAAGCTGGACGCGACGGCGACCTCGCCGGAGACGGCCGAGGCGACCGCCGCCGCCTTCGTCACGGCACTGCAGGACGAGGCCCGCACCGGTGCCGTCGCGCCCGCGTCGCAGGTGTCGATCCGGGTGTTCGGCGCCCCCGGGCTGCCCAGCGCGCCCACGTCGCCGCAGGTCTCGGTGATCCTGTTCGCTGCCGTCGTCATCGGGCTGCTGCTCGCCGTCGCCGCCGCGGTCATCCGCGACGCGCCGACCGTGGCCCAGTCCAGCAAACGGCGACGGTGAGCCCGGCCGGGTCGCCGCACGTGCTGCACGTGTCCCAGCCGGTCGAGGGCGGCGTCGGCCACGTGGTGCTGGGGCTGGTCCGGGCCCAGCGGGCCCGCGGCTGGCCGGTCACCCTCGCCTGCCCGCCGGGTCCGGGGCTCGCCGGGCCGGCCGCCGACGCCGGCGCCACGGTGGTCGCCTGGCCGGCCACCCGGTCCCCCGGGCCGCACGTCCCGGGCGAGGCGCTGCGGCTGCGCCGGATCGCCCGGTCGGTGCGACCCGACCTGGTGCACCTGCACAGCGCCAAGGCCGGGCTGGTCGGCCGCCTGGTGCTGCGCGGCCGGGTGCCCACCGTCTACACCCCGCACGGCTGGTCGTTCCACGCGGCCGGCGGGCCGCTGCGCCGGGCCGTGCTCGGCTGGGAGCGGGCCGCCCCGCGCTGGTGCGACTGCGTCCTGTGCGTGAGCGAGGACGAGCGCCGCACCGGCGCCCGGGCCGGGGTCCGGGCCACCTGGGAGGTCGCCGAGAACGGCGTCGACCTGACCCGTTTCCGGCCCTCGCCGGACGACCGGTCCCGGGCACGGGCGCGGCTGGGGGTCGCCCCGGACGCGCCGCTGGCCGTGTGCGTGGGACGCCTCAGCGAGGCCAAGGGGCAGGACCTGCTGCTGGCCGCCTGGCCCGAGGTGCTCCGCGAGGTGCCGGGCGCCCGGCTGGTCCTGGTCGGCGACGGACCGCTGACGGCCTCGCTGGCGGCGCTGGACGTCCCCGGCGTCGCGCTGGTCGGGCACGCCGACCCCGACCCCTGGTACGCCGCGGCCGACGTGGTCGTCGTGCCGTCCCGCTGGGAGGGCATGGCGCTGGCGCCGCTGGAGGCGATGGCCTGCGGGCGCAGCGTGGTCGCCTTCGACGTCGACGGGCTGCCACCGGTGCTGCGCGACCACGGGGCGGTGGTCCCCGCCGGACGGCTGCCCGACCTGGCCGCCGCCGTGGCGCACCGCCTCACCTCGGCCGACGTGCGCACGACGGAGGAGGCCGCGAACCGGGCCGCCGCGACCGAGCGCTACGACCTCGACCGGTCCACCGCCGCCACCCTCGACGTCTACGCCCAGGTGCTCGCCGCGCGCCGGACCCGGCATGGCTGACGACGGGCCGCTGGTCAGCGTCGTGGTGCCGGCCTACCGGGCCGGTGCCACCATCGGCGCGACCGTCGCCTCGCTGCTGTGGCAGACCCACCGGGAGCTCGAGGTCGTCGTCGTCGACGACGGGTCCGACGACGCGACCTCCGCGGTGGTGCGGGCGCACGACGACCCGCGGGTCCGGCTCGTCCGGCAGGACAACGCCGGCCCGGGCGCCGCGCGCAACCGCGGCATCGCCGAGGCGCGCGGCGAGCTGGTCGCGTTCGTCGACGCCGACGACGTGCTGCTGCCCGGCTACCTCGCCGCCGCGCTGGCGGTGTGGCGCCGGTCGGGCGGGATCGTCACCAGCAACGCGTACTGGATGTTCCCCGGCGGCATCGACCCGTCGCTGACCCGGCACCGGGGGCCGCTGCCCGCACCGGCCGCGCAGCGGCTGACGCTGCTCCAGCAGAACTGGGTCTCGGTCATGTCGGTCTTCCCGCGGCGCCTGGTCGACGAGATCGGCCCGCTGGACGAGGACCTGCCCCGGGCCGAGGACTGGGAGTTCTGGCTGCGCGCCGTCTACGCCGGCTGGACGGTGCACCACCAGCCGCAGCCGCTGGCGCTGTTCAACCGGAGCCGGGTGTCGCAGACCAGTGACCGCGCCGGGGTCTTCGCGGCGGAGCGGCTCGTGCTGGAGCGGATGGCCGCGCGCACCGACCTGCGCGACGAGGAGCGGCGCTACCTGGCCCTGCGGGCCGGGTCCCCCACGCCGGCCGAGCTGGTCGAGCAGGCCGAGACCGACCTGCTCGCCGGGCGGTACGCCGCGGCGTCCCGCGGGCTGTCCCGCGCCGCCGCGCTGTCGCCGGCCGAGCGCGAGCTGGTGGCCAAGAGCCGCCTGCTGCGGGTTGCCCCCCGGGTGGCCGGCCCGCTGCTGCGGCGGCGCAGCCTGGCGCGCGCGGCGCGGCTGGGCAGCACCCCGACCTCCGGCTAGGTGGCGGCGGTCAGCAGCGCACCACGGAGTCCGCGCACCCGACCCGTCGGTCGGAGACCTTCAGCCGGAGGCGGGTCGCGCTGACGCCGCGGCCGCTGCGGCCGGCCTTGAACGCCTTGCCCGTCCGCACCGCCTTTGCCTTCGCCTTGGCCTTGGCCTTCTTGTTCGTGGTCGAGCGGTCCGCCGCCGGGGCGGCCTTGGCCGGCGAGGCGGGTACCGGTGCCAGCGCCACCGAGACCTCCGGGGCCGGGAGGCCGGGGGCGTCCACACCGCTCGAGCGCAGCACCGCCCCGGACACCGGCGGCAGGGTCACCCGGTCGACCAGGACGCCGTCGTCGGTGACGTAGGCGGCCCCGAGCGCGACGGTCTGCGCGGACTGGCTGGTGTTCACCAGCACCGTCCCGCCGGAGTAGTCACGTCGCCAGACGCTCCCGCCGTTGAGCGGGTAGCGCGCGGCCTGCGGCGCGCCCAGCGTCCAGCGGGGCGCCTGGGGCAGGTGCGTGGAGTCGGTCTCGGACGGGACGTAGATGCTGGCGCCGGCGCGGCCGTTCCAGGCCAGCAGCCAGGACGCGCGGTGGTAGGTCTGCAGCACCCGGTCCCCCGCCCCGCCGTACGTCACGGGCAGGGCGAACCCGCCCAGCGACTGCGCGAGCTCGACGATGTCCAGCCGGGACGCCCAGTCGGAGCCGCCCATCCGGGCGTTCGTGGGGCCGAGACCCCACTTGACGAAGTACTCGACCAGCCAGCCGGAGACCGAGGGCGTCCAGGCGGTGATGACCTCGCGCCAGGTGCGCCAGTGCAGGGTGACGTTGGGCACGGCCAGGAAGCCGGCCGACCTGAGCCCGGTCCCCACGGTGTCCAGGAACGACCCCATGCTGCGCCGCATCGCGGCGTCGTCCGGGATCGCGGTGGAGGTGACCCCGCCGACGGTGGGGTGGCTCAGGTAGCTGAGGGTGTCGTCGAGCATGACGCCGTCCCAGCCGTTGGCCTGCAGCTCGGAGCGCACGTTGGCCAGCCAGGTCCGCTGGTAGTCGGCGTTGCCGACGTCCATCGGCCACACGCCGCGGTAGTCCGCCCACTCGATCGCCTGCCCCGACCCGTCGCGGAGGAACCACGACGGCGCGTTGGCCAGCGCCCAGTTGTAGCCGACGCCGGCGGGGAGCAGCGCGTTGTCCCGGCGCTTCCCGTCGGGGCCGGTGGTCGCCGCGTACGCGACGGTGGCGGCGGCGTCCTTGTAGACGAGGACCTTGACGCCGGGCCAGGCCGCGCGGATCGCCGGGATCCGCGCGTGCTCCCAGGCGTTGAGCACGACGTAGCCGAGCGAGCCGGCGCCGACCTGCCCGGGGGTGCCCTCCGTCAGCTGGGGGGTCACGGCGACGTCGCCGCTGCGCAGCGCGAGCACGCCGTACGGCGAGGCGTCCTGCGTCGCGGCGCGGGCCGGGTCGGAGCCGGGCAGGGTGACGAGCAGCGTGATGCCGAGCAGCGCCGCGCAGACGGCCGCCACCTGCCGTCCGAAGGCGGGCCGGGCGGTGGTCCGAGGGGGTGGCATCGCGTGCTCCGAGCGAGGGGGGCGGTTCTGCTTCTTGCCCGGTAGCCATCGGCGCCCTGCCGCGAGGTGCTGTAGCGCCGGGCCCGCCGCGTCACCCGGATGGCGCACGACCCGGCGCCGCGCGGCCGCTTCGCACCGACCCGGCAGCGACCGCGCACTAGCCTGGCCCGGTGGGGGCTGACTCGTCGTGGCGCTCTCGGCGTCTACGGCGATGGACGGCCGGCGCCGCGGGTCTCCTCCTGCTGGCCGCGGCCTGGCTGCTGGTCCGTGGGCTCACCGTCCAGGAGCACCTGACCAGCGCCCGGGAGCACCTCGACCTCGCCCAGGAGGCGGTCCGGACCGGCAACCCGGCCGCCGCGCGGGTCGCACTCGACGCGGCGGCGCGCCGGACGGCGCGCGCGCGCAGCCTCACCGCCGACCCGGTGTGGTCGGCCGTCGGGGCGCTGCCCCTGCTCGGCCGGACCACCCGCGCCGTGACCAGCGTCGCCGCGACGGCCGACTCGGTGACCCGGTCGGTCCTGCCGCCGCTGGCCGACGCCGCGGAGACCTTCGACCTCTCGGCGGTCCTCGGCCGGGGCGGCACCGACCTGGGGGCGGTCTCCGCGACCATGCCGGTGCTGCAGCGGGCGCACGCCCGGCTGGCCCGCCTGCAGCGCCGCACCGAGGCCGTCGACGGCCCGCTGCTGTGGCCGGTCGGCGGCGGGGTGCGCGACCTACGAGCCCAGCTGGCCGACCTGACCGGCACGGTCGAGCTCGGCATGCGCACCGTCCGGCTGGTCCCCCCGATGCTCGGCGTGGACGGGCCGCGCACCTACCTGCTGGCGGTGCAGAACCCGGCGGAGGCCCGCGGCACCGGCGGCATCCTCGGCGCGTACGGCGTCGTCGTGGCCGACGGGGGCCGGGTCAGCGTGCGCGAGATCGGGCCGAACAGCCGCCTGCGCGGCGCCGACCGGCTGCCGGTCGACCTCGGGCCCGACTTCGCCGGCCTCTACGGCGACGACCCGGCGCTGTGGGTCAACGCCAACATGAGCCCGTACTTCCCCTACGCCGCGCAGATCTGGCTGGAGCTGTGGGAGCGGCAGTTCGACGAGCGGCTCGACGGGGTGCTGGCCCTCGACCCGGTCGTGCTGGGCTCGCTGGTCGGCGCGACCTCGCCGGTGCGGCTGCCCGACGGCACCCGGCTCACCGGCCGGACCACCGCCGACTTCGTCATGCGCGACGTCTACCGCCGCTACCCGACCTTCGAGGCGGACGTGGAGCGCGACGAGCTGCTCGCCGACATCGGCGCGACCGTCGTCCGGCAGCTGCTCGACGAGGACAACGACCCGGCCGAGGTCGCCGGCGCGCTGGCCGACGGCGTCGACGAGGGCCGGGTGCTGCTGTTCAGCGCGCGCGCTGCCGAGCAGCGCGACCTGGCGGGCACCACGATCAGCGGCGCACCGGACCGGACCCGGGCCCCGCGGCTGGAGGTGGTGGTGAACAACGGCGCGGCGAACAAGCTGGACTACTACCTCGCCCGCACGGTCCGCTGGGAGCTGGGGCCCTGCCGCGACGGCACCCGCCGCACCCGGGTGACGCTCACCGTCACCAACCGGGCACCCCGCTCAGGGTTGCCGGCGTACGTGCTGGGAAACGTGGACCTGCCGAGGGACGGCCGGGCGATCCCGAAGGGGACCAACCGGCTTCTCGTCTCGGTGTTCTCCACGGCCGGGTCCCGGCTGCTGGGGGGCGAGATCGACCGGGGCCCGATGCGGGTCCGCCGGGGACAGGAGAGGGGGCAGACCGTGACGGCGTTCACCGTCGACCTCGCCGCCGGGCAGCGGCGCACGGTGGTCCTCGACCTGGCCGAGCCGGCCCGCCCGGAGCAGCCCCTGGTCTCCGTGCAACCCTTGGTGCGAGATCAACGCACAGTGATCACCGGGGGGCCCTGTGCGACCTGACCCAGCCATCCGGATTACTCTCCGTTGACCTTCTCTCTACCTGCATGTCACCATCGACCAGCACCTTCCCGAGGGGGGACCTCATGATTGCCCGACGTATCGCAGCCCTGACCACGACCGTGGTCACGCTGCTCCTGTTCACGGTGGCCCCGGCCACCGCCGCGAACTACCCGCCCGGCGGCACCGACGACTCCGGTGTGGGCGGGGTGAAGACCGGTGGCGTGGGTGGCAGCGGCTCCGGCCTGCCGAACACCGGCTTCGACTTCGCGATCCTCGGCATCGGGCTCGCCGTGCTCCTGCTCGGCGTGGTCCTGCTGGCGACGACCCGCCAGCGCGCCGCCCAGACCGACGCCTGACGCGGCCTCGCTCCCGCCGCTGCTGCCGCCGTCGCCGCTACCGTCGGTACCTGTGACAGATCCCCCCGACCAGCCGACCGAGCGCGACCTGCAGTCCGCGCTGGACGAGATGGCCGCAGCCACCGACCGGCTCCTGGCCGGCGTCGACTCGCTCACCGACGACGCCTGCCGGGAGCCGTCACTGCTGCCGGGCTGGACCCGGGGGCACGTGCTCACCCACGTGGCACGCAACGCCGACGGGCTGACCAACCTGGTGCTGGCCGCGGTCACCGGCGACGGCCGGCCGATGTACCCGGGCGGTGACGAGGAGCGCGACGCCGCCATCGAGGAGGGCGCTCACCGGCACCTCGGCGACCTCCGGCTCGACGTCGCCGAGTCGGCCGACCGGCTGCTCGCGGCGTTCGCCGACTTCCCGCGCGAAGCGCAGGAGCGGGAGGTGAGCATGCGGTCGGGCGCCTCGGCGTTCGGCTGGGAGATCCCCATGCTGCGGACCCGTGAGGTGGAGATCCACCACGTCGACCTGGACGCGGGCTACGGCCCGGACGACTGGGACCCCGCGTTCGCCGGCCGGACGCTGGACCAGCTGGCGGGGCTCTTCCGGGACGCCCGCGACTGCCCGGTGGGCACGCTGGTGGCCACCGACCGGGACGCCAGCTGGGAGGTCGCAGCGCAGGGGCCGGAGCTGGCCGGGTCGACGACCGACCTGGCGGCCTGGCTGACCGGGCGCTCCCCCGGCCGCGGGCTGCGGCTCAGTGTCGCTGGTGAGGTACCGCCGGCCCCTCGCTGGCGCTGACCTCCGGCGCCGCGCGCAGGTCGATGACCTCGGGACCCGGCTCCACGGCCGCGGTCACCGGCTCGGGCAGCACCGGCAGGACCGGGTCGCCTTCGAGGTCCCGGCGCAGCCAGAGCCAGCGCATCCGGCGGTCGAACTCGCGGGCCCGCGCGGACTGCGCGGCCATGTCCCGCAGGAAGCCGCTGCGCGGGTCGAGCTCACCGTCGCCCACCATCTCGCGTTCCCGCCCGTCCTCGCCCACAGTCCTCGCGCGCGGACAGTAGCAAGATCAGGCAGTCGCCGAGCATCGGTCGAACGGAGGACGTCGGCGAGAGGACATGCCCGGCGACGGCGGACAAGACAGCAGATGTCGCAGGTCTACCCCTGTCACTTTCGCGTTCGTGCGCCTACAGTCCGTAAGCAGGAGCGGGTCACGACCAGCGGGGCGAGGGGGTGGCGCATGACCAGCACGCAGGACAGGCGTCCCGAGCTGGGCCGTCGGGCGGTCCTCGGCCGCGGTGCGCTGGCCGGCGCGGCCGCGGTGGCGTGGGCCGTGCCCACCCTGCAGGTGGTGGACCTCCGGGCCGCCGGCGCCGCGGTGGCGGTCTCCGCGCCTCCGACCGAGACGACGCCGCCCCAGACCACACCACCACCGCACCCACGACCACGACACCGCCGCAGACCACGACCCCGCCGCAGACCACGACCCCGCCCCAGACGACACCGCCGGGGGTCGCGAGCACGACCCCGTCGCCGTCGCCCTCCGTCGAGGTGCTGCCGAGCAAGACCGGCACCCCCACAACCTCCGCCACGTCCGGCACACCGGACGTGGCCGTCGGCGGCACCAAGACGGGGTCGTCCGGGACCGCAGGGGGGACCCTCCCGCGCACCGGGCCGTCCGTGCCGATCACCCAGACGGTGGTCACCGGTGCCACGCTCGTGGCGGGCGGCGCCGCGCTGCGCCGGTGGGCGGCCGCGCACCAGGTGGCCCCGGCCGCCGCGCGGCCCGGTCCCGACCGGATCGACGACGTGGACGCCGTCGACCAGGCCTGACCGAGGCGCGACGTATCGTGCCGGGGTGCCGACCAGCCGCGATGCCCCGCTGCCCGACTACACCGGTCACGTCTCGCCCGGTGACCCGCCTGCGGTCCGCGAGTCGGGCGGCCTGCGGGTGACCAAGGTCTGCGTCGGCCCGATGCAGAACAACGCCTACCTGCTCGAGTGCGTGGCCAGCGGGCGACGGCTGCTGGTCGACGCGGCGGACGACGCGGCCACCCTGGCCGGCGTCCTGGGCGACGGCGGGCTGGAGCGGGTGGTCACCACCCACAGCCACCGGGACCACTGGCAGGCCCTCGCGGAGGTCGTGGAACGCACCGGGGCGCGCACGGCGGCGGGCCGCGCGGACGCAGCGCAGATCCCGGTCGCCACCGACGAGCTCCTGGACGACGGCGACACCGTGGTCCTCGGCGAGCTGCTCCCTGACGGTCATCGGGCTGCGCGGGCACACCCCCGGGTCGGTGGCGCTGCTGCTGGAGGAGCCGGCCGGCACCCACCATCTGTTCACCGGCGACTCCCTGTTCCCGGGCGGGCCGGGGAAGACCGCCGGCCCGGCGGAGTTCGCCTCGCTGATGGACGACCTCGAGGCCCGGGTGTTCGCGCGGCTGCCCGACTCGACGTGGTTCTACCCGGGCCACGGCGACGACTCGACGCTGGGCGCCGAGCGTGGCCGTCCCTGCCCGAGTGGCGGTCCCGCGGCTGGTGAGCGCCGGCCGGCGCCGGCCGGTGCCGGACCCGGCCCAGCGGCCGGGTCCGGCACCGTGTCACCGCACGGCGCACCGACGGCTCGACCGAGGCCATCGGGGGGGTTGACGACCTCGGCCGGCCGGCGCGCCAGGACGTGGCCCCGATGCGCGGTGCCCGGAACCTACTCCCGGATGCCGCGGCGCAGATATCGGACGTTCGCCGTAGTCCGGGTCGCTCAGCGCCGGGTCCGCGTCGGGCCGCGGTCGTCCGCGCGTGCGGCCTTCGACGCCGCCGGAACCGGCCGGTGACGGCGGCCCCGACCAGGGCGGTCGGCGGTGCGCCGACCGGCTCCGGCGCGGTCCGGCGGTACACGGTCGCCCAGAGCAGCGTGCCGACGACGGCCACGGTCAGCGAGCACGACCACCAGGGTGAGCGTCCCGGCGTCGAGCAGCTTGAGCCCGGAGGCGAGCAGCACGACCACCAGCGCGCGCCGCACGATGCCGCTGGGTGCCGAGCTGGACACCCGGGCGCCGACGTAGACCCCGGGCAGGGCCCCGATCAGCAGCGACGCGGTGAGGCCGAGCTGGAAGTCGCCGAAGATCAGGTGCCCGAGGGAGGCCGAGGCCACCAGCGGCACCGCCTGCACCAGGTCGGTGCCGACCAGCTGGCCGGCGCGGATGCTCGGGTAGAGCAGCAGCAGGGCGACGATCATCAGCGAGCCGGAGCCCACCGAGGTCATGCCGACGACCAGGCCGCCGAGGATGCCGGTCAGCAGGGTGGGCAGCGGGCGCACGACGACGCTCTCGACCGGGACCTCGACGACCTGGCCGGCCGCCACGGCGGCCATCAGTTGCTGGCGCTTGCGCAGGTCGAGCAGGGCCTTGACGACCATCGAGCCGGCCGCGAAGAGCAGGGCGACGCCGAGGCTGGTCTTCACCACGGCCTGGGTCTCCTCGCCGCCGCCGATCGAGCGCAGCACGAGGACGCCGAGGAACGCCGACGGGACCGACCCGATCACCAGCCACTTGACCAGGTCCCGGTTCACGGTGCCGCGACGGAGGTGCACCGCTCCCCCGACCGGCTTCATCACCATGGAGGCGACCAGGTCGCTGGAGACGGCGGCCAGCGGAGCGACCCCGAAGACCAGGATCATCACCGGGGTCATCAGCGCGCCGCCGCCCATGCCGGTCAGCCCGACGACGAAGCCGACGAGGAGGCCGGCGATGGCCACCGCCCACCAGCTCGGATCCACGCGAGGTCCTCCTGGCCGGCTCTGAGGGGTCCTCCACCTTGTCGGTGGAGAAAGCGAAACTGGTGCGGGACGAGGGTACCGTGCTCCGACCGGTCCCTCGCCGGCCCCAGGCCGGCGGGTCGTCCTGGTGGCGGAGGGGTCGCGCCGCACCTTGAGCAGGCTGGCCACGGTGGTGACGGCCAGGGTCCCGAGGATGATCAGCAGCGACAGCCAGATCGGGATCTCCGGGACCGCGTCGATGTGCTCGCCGCCGTTGATGAACGGCAGCTCGTTCTCGTGCAGGGCCTCCATGACCAGCTTCACCCCGATGAACCCGAGGACCACCGACAGCCCCAGGCTGAGGTAGACCAGCCGCTCCAGCAGGCCGCCGATGAGGAAGTAGAGCTGGCGCAGCCCCATGAGGGCGAAGACGTTGGCCGAGAAGACGAGGTACGGCTCCTTGGTGAGCCCGTAGATCGCCGGGATGGAGTCCAGGGCGAACAGCAGGTCGGTCGTGCCCAGCGCGAGGATCACGATGAGCATCGGCGTGATCACCTTCTTGCCGGCCACCCGGGCCGTCAGGTGCACGCCGTGCCACTCGCTGGTGGACGGGGAAGCGGCGCTCGACCCACTTGAGCAGCCGGTTCTCCTCGAAGTCCTCCTCCCCCGACTCACCCTGGGTCGCCAGCTTGACCGCCGTGTAGATGAGGAACGCGCCGAAGATGTAGAAGACCCGGCTGAAGTTCTGGATCGCGGCCGCACCCACCGCGATGAAAATGCCGCGCATCACCAGCGCCAGGATGATCCCGACCAGCAGCGCGGTCTGCTGGTACTGCCGGGGCACGCTGAACTTGCCCATGATGATGACGAACACGAACAGGTTGTCGATCGTGAGGCTGTACTCGGTGAGCCAGCCCGCGTAGAACTCCCCTGCGTAGCGAGGACCCGAGAAGTACAAGACCCCCAGCCCGAAGACGACCGCGAGCCTGACGAAGAAGGCGATGGCCCCGCTGGACTCCCGCACGGTCGGCTCGTGCGGCCGTCGGCCGATGACGAGCACGTCGACCGCCAGCAGACCGACCAGCAGATGATGCTGCCGATCCACAGCCAGGTGGGCACGTTCAAGGGTCAGACCTCCGGCATGGGTTGCTGCGGCCGGAGGTCTTTAGCCCGCGTCAGGCGGGACCGGCCCCACCGGGGCGTCCCGAGGGACACCCGTGATGACGACGAGGCCGCGAAGGAATACTCCCCTCCACGGGGGACAGTCTCACGCAGAGATCCGACGGTCGTGTCACACCGGGCCGGTCGCCCCCGGCAAGGACGCGCATGCACCGGCGCTCCTACCGGCGGGGGACCAGGCGCCGGTCGCGAGAGACTGACATGTCCAGGCCCCGTCCTCGCGGGCCGGGAAGCAGGTCGGCGAAGGGCGCGGTGAGACGGTGGCCCCAGACAACCTCGCCGGACGTCCCGCCGAGTGCCGATCTCACCCACCCAGCGGGCCGAGTGCCACTCCGGCCCGGAATAGGTGGCGAGCTCGACCCGGCCAGCGACGTGGACGGCGTGCCGTCGCCGGCGATCGATGTCGATCTGCGTCAGGATCACGACAAATCGGTCGCCGACCACGAGGCTTCCGTCGTGACAGAACCACGACGTCCGCTGACCGTTCGACGGGTTACCTGTTTCGCCGCCCACGACCTCGTCGACAAAGGTGTGCAGCAGACCTCCGGCCAGGCAGACGGTCAACTCCCCCATGCGACCAGGGTGTCAGTGAGCGGCCCGTCGCCGCGGGACAATCGGCAATCCCTGACCGGGCCAGCCGCCGACTCGGCACCTCCCCGGCGCAGCGCGTTCTGGCGAAGTCCGGACCGGATCTGCCGCCCGTCGCGCAGAGGCGGTCAGGCAGGTGCACCGTCGCAGTTGCAGATCGGCTTGACCTTGGGCATGTCGGGCTGAAGGGTACCGCGTGGGCCCAGGTCGAGGTGGGCTTGCAGGTTCCCATGGGTAAGCTTCCCGTCGGCCACGGCCACCGTCCCGGCCGCGTCGTAGATCTTCAGGTAGACGGTGTCGACGTCCTTGCCCGGCTCGCCGTAGTCGGCGAAGGAGAAGTCGAGGAAGTTGCCGTGACCGTCAGCGATGGTGCCGGTGAAGCGGTTGGCGCACGCCTTCGGAGGCGTCGGATCGCCATCGCGGGTGCATGTCACCATCAGGTCCCGGAAGTGATAGTTGGCGAGGGGGTCCTTGTTGAGCTTCTTCGGGTTGTGGACGTTGACCTCGAGCTCGGTGCCCGGGTTGAGGTCGCAGCAGATGGGGCTGAGCCCGAAGTTGAACTGGATGACGACGTCGATCAACGTCCCCGCGCCGTTGCGCCACTCGCCGTCCGTGATCAGCTGGCCACCACCGGTCAGGCAGCCGAAGCAGGCCCCGGGCGGCTCCTCCGGACTGGCGTTCGCGAAGGCAGGCCGGGCCAGGGACTGAACTGCGGGGGCGACCCAGACGGTGGCGCCGGCCACCAGGGCACCGCGCTTGAGCGTCTCCCTCCTCGTCAAGCGGCCCGGACTCTCCGATGCGTCCTCAAAAGTGTCAGGCATGATCGCTCTCCATAGGTCGGCAGTCCCCGCGTACGCCCTTCCACCGTTGTCTTCCTGAACCTCGTGGACTATCGGCAGGTCGCACCAATCTCGCTACGTAGGCCCCCGCCACGGCGCTCCGGGTGCATTGTCACCGTGAGCGCACGCTGGAATACGAGACGTGACCCTCCACGGACGTAGTACCCAACGGCTCTCACTCGCATAGGACTCGCCACGGCGCACTGAGAGGCATCAGATGGTCCGCCGAATGGACGAGCCCCCGTCATTTGCCGCGATCGCCACCCCGGTCGCCGGTAGCCTCCGGGACCTGATGACGAGTCCGGCAATGTTCTTCGCACTCAGCACGGGGCGGTCGGGAACCCAGACCCTGGCGCACGTCCTCACCCAGTCCCCCGGCTGCCTGTGCCTGCACGAACCACACCCGCAGCTGGTCAGGGAATCGGTTCTGTTTCGCGAGGGACGGCTCTCGCAGGCGGATGCGATCGACCTGTTGCGCCGGACCCGACCGCATCCCGCCGCCGACCGGGCGTACGGCGAGAGCAACAACCGTCTGTCGCTCATGGTGCCCGCGCTCGCGGCTGCCTTCCCTGAGGCGAAGTTCATCTGGCTGCAGCGGGACGCCCGCGACGTCGTGGCCTCCGAGCTGCAGCGCGGGGGTTACGCCCCCGCAGTCGCGGCTGCCGTGGCGAGTCTCCAAGTGGGCCCGTTGGCGGCCCCGCGCCGACCGGGTCGGTGCGGCGACGACACAGGAATCGGCCTCCTGGACCCGCCTGGAGAAGCTTGCCTGGCAATGGGACTGGACCCATCGACTGATCCGCCAGGACCTCGAGGAGCTGGCGTCAGACCGCTTCCGAGTCCTGCAGCTCGGGCGAGCGACTGGAGTCGGACCTTCCTGCCTTGGCATCTTGGCTAGGGCTTACGCATGTGGACTACGTGATTGAGCGAGCCAATCGTCGCCGTGAGCCAGACGACGTCACCGGAATGCCGGCCCGGCACCCAAACCTCGTGACCCGTGTGGAGGATTGGCAGACCTGGAGTGCCGACGAGCGCGCAGCTTTTCTGAACGCGCGGGACGCACTGATGGACGCGCTATACCCCGATTGGCCGAGCTGGCGGAGACTCTTGGGAAGCTCCCGCATCGACTCCGAACTCTTGCCCATCCGCCGACAGAAGCCGAAATGCTCCGCGCGCAACTGGCGCGATGCACGGTCCAGCACCTGGAGACGCGTTCGGAACTCGACGGGCTCAAAAGCTCTGCCTTGCACTTGGGCCTACACGCACTCGCAGCTCTGCGTCATCGCTCGACTTAGCCGTGGGGCCGGCGCCCTCACGCGAGACTTCGCCAGTGAGCCGGTCAATCCTGGCCTAGTCCACGGGTAGGTCTCGAACCCTTCTCGCGGGGATACCCGCATACAATCCATCAGATTCGAGACTTCTGGTGACCACCGCCCCGGCAGCGACGACGCACCCGCGGGCAACGAGAACACCCGGCAGGACGATACATCCGGCTCCGAGCCAGGTCCCTTCACCTATCACTACGGCGGCCGAGGTAAGGCGACCTGCGCGACGGCGCGAGGAGCCGACATCGTGCGAGGCGGTGACGATACACACGCCGGGCGCGAGTGATACTCGGTCCCCCAACGTGACCCGGCTCTGTTTGTGATCAGGCAGCCATTGTTGATGAAGACGCCGCTACCGATGGTGATGAGGGGAGTCGAAATCGTGACATTACGCATGATCCGCGCCGACCCAACCACTGCACCACCCCAGCGCAGCGCTATCTGACGCGCTCGCGACGGACACAAGCTGGAGGAAAAGAATCGGTGTGCGATATACCAGCGGATCAAGGACTCTTCAAACGACGACTGAGGTGCCGGTTCTCGCGCGCGGCCGGACCGTAACCGAGGGTGGATCAGGACGTGTTAGGCGGCAAGACCCCCCCATGGTCGGCAGCGGATTCAGTGTGAGGCGACGGTCAGGCAACTTTGCAGTCATGAGCACTTCGCTGACGGTGCAGGCACTCCCGAGCGCCCCTGGCGGCCCAGTCAACGGGAGCCCTTCGCGGTGCGTCGTCCGCGAGGCGACACTTCCGGCGTGATCGCTCGCGGTGGAGCCACACAGGTATGTGCGTCAATCACCCTTTCGGAGGCGAAGCAAGAACTCGTTGCCGTGGACAAATACTATCTCCGCCTGATGCTTCCCGATGACCTTGTTGACAGCGCGCTGAACACCATCCTTGTACCACCCTGCAACGCGATAATTGTCCCCACCCGCCAGGCCGCCGGCGACTAGTGCGTTAGAATAGAGCTCCAATCGTGACGCACGGCTTCATACCGGTGGTCGCCGTCGATACAGACCCAGTCCAACTTGCCGTCCACCCGAGAGACGGCCCTCTCCGGAGCCTCCGCAACCGCCGTTGAAGTAGTCGGCGAGCAGGGGCCGTCGGCCGGATCTCCTCCACCTGAGCCATCGTTCGCGTATCCCAGCAAAGGGCGTCGCGCGCCGGACGCGACTCCCGGACAACCTCCGCGCAGGCTGCGAGGTGGGCAGAATCTTGAGGGAGTCCGAGCCGAGTCCACCACCCGGCCTAAGTGCTGCGCCGGCGACTCGACGAAATCCTCATGCCGGAGAACGAAGCAGTCGGCCTCGCCGAGCAGCCACTCCACCGCGTCAGCCCGCTCGAAGTAGCTCGTGATGGATTCCTCAAGGCCTCTCGCCGTGACGGCCATGCGCGCGATGTTGTCCAAGGGGTGCCTGGTCACCACGACAAATCGCAAGGGGACCCCGACCGTGCGGCGCAGGCGAGCAAGGAGTTGGGGTTTGCGATGCAGCAGCAGCGCGGTCCCGCCCCCTTTCTTGTCCCCGATCAGCCTGAGGTCGCGGTACCTCCCCTGCCACTGGCCGTTGACGGCGTAGTCGAATCCCGTCCATTGCGAACCGCTGGCGGCAAAGGCCCGGTCGTTGTACATAATCAGCCCATACAGCGATCGCCGGTCGAACCGCCGCTGCAGATAGCGGAGCGCGTTGAGTTCGTGAGCGACGACAGCGTCCGGGTGCGCGGTGATCAGGGACCCGATCAAGGTGTGGCCACTTCTGGGGAATCCAGCGAACGCCAGGAAAGACTCGACGTGCGAGAAGTTGTGGTGAGTCGACTCTACCAACCCCCGGAGCCTGTCCGTTGCGGACTCCCGGACGACGGTCCGGAGCCGCTTGCTGTCGCGCATGACAAGGAACTCTACGAGCAAAGGGTTGGCCGAGGGCCCTTTCGGCTTCGCTCGGCAGAGGCCTAGCCGTTTGCCGCGATGAACGTCCTGCGCTGGGCCATGACAACACCGGTCCTGCATGATGTCCGCATGAGCGACGAGGCGGTGCGGAGACTCGGGCCCCGTGGCGGTCGGCTCCGTGCCCGCCGACGACAGGTAGCCCGTCGGGTCACGCCGGCGATGGTCCGGGACCTGTGGCGCTACAGCTCGTTGTTTCTCGGTCGGGGTCGCAGGCGACTTCTGCTCGAGCCTCCTTTGGCTTTGCTCATCGCCATGCTGGAGACGCTTCAGCTCCTGCTGCTGCTCCGGCTGCTGCTGGCCCTGGTTAATCCGGGTCGCCGCGCCGTCATCGACGTTGCGTTCGTGCACCTGGAGACGACGTTCAGCCAGCTAGCCCTTGCCGCAGCATCGCTTGCGGTCGTTGGTGTCGGGTTGCGCATCACCGAGGCACGGCTAGTCGGGAGCCTCGCCGCCGAGGCGACTCGCCGCGCACGCAACGCGGTGTTCGAGTCGTACTTCGCCGCCGACTGGCAGAACTCGCGGCAGGAGCGCATGGGTCGGCTCCAACAGCTGCTGGCGGTCAACTCTCAGCAGGCCACCACGCCGGTTCTCTCCTTCGGCTCACTGGCCATGAGCAGCATTAGCCTCACGATCTACGGCGTCATCATCCTAGTGATGGCCCCGCTGGTTGCATTATCATTCGCCATTCTTGCGGTCGGCGTATCAGCAATATTTCGGCCCTTGCGGCGTCGGAGCAAGGCGGTCGCCCGCGCCGCGTCGTCGGCACTCCGCGAACTCCAGTTCACCGCGACGTCGTACGTGCAACTCAACAGGGAGCTGCACGTGTTCGGTGCCAATGAGCGCGCGGCCGAGCACCTCGAGCGCATGAACAATGTCATCTCGGTGAGCTTCCGACAGGTGCGCATCAACAGCAGGATGATCCCAGCCTTATTCCAGCAGTTCCTGCTGGCAGGTGTCTTGCTGATCGTCGTTGTCGCATGGCAGTTCCGGCTCGACGCCTCTGCGTTCGGCGCGGCCGCGGTTCTGGCGCTACGGTCGTTGAGCTACGTGCAACAGTTCAATAACGCGAGCCAGCAATTTATCGAGGCGCGGCCCTTTCTCGAAGAGTTGAGACTTGCCGTGATCGATCAGCGGAATGCCCGGCGCCATCGCGGTGACGTTGAGGTCCGTCAAGTCCACCGGTTGGAGCTCAGGGACGTCCACTTCTCCTATGCCGACGGGCAGCCCGCCCTCGCCGGAGTGTCGATCACCGTGCGACGGGGTGAGTGGCTCGGCGTGGTGGGACCCTCCGGAGGTGGCAAGACAACATTGGCCAATGTGGTCGCCGGGCTTCTTACGCCGACCCAGGGCAAATATCTCGTGAACGATTACCAGGCCGAAGATGTCTTGCTGACCGACTGGGTGATGAGGTTCGCTATGGTGTCGCAGGAGCCCGTCCTGCTTCGGGCGACCCTCGCCGAGAATATTGCCTTCCACCGTCACGTCTCAACCGAGCAGGTCGAGCACGCCGCTGAACTGGCGGCGGTGCGGGACGAGATCGAGCAGCAGCCAAACGGTTTCGACACCCTGGTGGGTGACGGCAGCACCACTCTCTCCGGCGGCCAGCGACAGCGCATCGCCCTGGCGCGCGCCCTGGTTACCGGCCCTGACGTGCTCATCCTGGACGAGCCCACGAGTGCGCTCGACTCCGTCAACGAAGCGATGCTCGAGGAGACTCTACGTTCCTTGCCCGAGCACACCACGGCCATCGTCATCTCGCACCGGCCCGCACTGCTGGGCCGCTGCGACCGATTCGTACGAGTGGAAGCTGGACGGGTGGTCGCCGAGGGTGGTCCGGCGGACGTGGGGCTTGCCGCACTGGTCCGCGGCGCCGACGCGGGCTGAGAGCTACGAGTCGGGCGCTACTGGCGCTTCGCGGGCCCGCAGGGGGACGCGGAGCCCCATCCGACCCGTAAGCCCGTCCAATACCCCGCGGAGCAACATGGCTGGCGCTCGGCCACGGTCGGGATGACGCAATGCTGCGCCGCCCATCCGCATCAGCGTGCGCGCGAGCCGATAAAAGCGGCGGCCGCGGCGGCGTTGCACGTACAGCCGGTAGTAGACCGAGTTGCGGGCCTCATAGTAGAACTTCCACGGCGGGCGGCGGCCGTACCGCCGCACCCGTCCGTGCAGAACGACCGCGTCGGTGGCGCGCGCCACCCGTATGCCCGCCTCCGGCACCCGCCAATGGAGATACTCCGTGTCTTCCGCCCACCACACGAAGTCGGCGCGCGGCAGCCCAATCCGGTCGACCACCCCGCGGGCCATCAGGAAGCCGCACCAGGCCGGCCAGTTGACGACGTCGCCTGTCGGCTCATCGACCCACGTGGGGAACACGAGTAATGCCTCATCGTGAACAAGCAGCATCTCAAGAGCGTCGAGCGCCGGGACGCAGTCGTCGTCCATGACCCAAGCCAGATCTGCCGGCGACCGGTAGAACGCGTCGATGCCAAGGTAGTGGCCGCCGGCCGGCCCTCCGTTCACCTCACTGCGAAGCACCTCGACGCCATGCGGCAGCATGTCCGCATCGACCCTGGGGGTGCTCGCGTTGTCGATAACGAGCACCCGGTCCGGCGGTCGCGATTGGCTGAGGACGGCGCCCAGGCAACGCGCAAGCGCGGCTGGAGCGTTGTGCGTGAGGACCAGCGCAGTCACGGACGGCGACACCGTTTCCATCACGCGAAGTGTCGCCACAGCGAGACGTCAAGTTCGGGCCACAGGGCCTGAAGACGCGCAACGTCGGCGGCGTACGCGTCACGAAGCTCGCGACGCACCGGCTCGGGGAGATCTGTTCTGACCCCTCGTGACGCGTTGACGGGGCGCTGCAGAGCATCCGGTCGTACACCGGTCCGAAGACCCAGGAAAGCGTAGGTGCGATCGAGCTGTGACTCAGCGTCGCGGACACATCGTTCGTACTGAAGGACGAGCAGTCGGTCGGGGTGTAGGTGTCGCTGGAGACCGGCCAACTGGTCGGCGTACAGCCCACGCGCGAAGGCCTCAGCGGCGAGGTTCTGATCTACCCGTCGTCCTCGAGAAGTGTAATGCGACAAGGCGGACCGGTAGCGCTCGACCGGATCGCGGAGCATGACGAGCACCTTCGCGGCTGGTGCCGCCCGCTGAAGCAGGGGCGGGGTCCAGAATTGCGCCATGTAGTTAGGCGTCCACTCACCCGCCAGTTTCCCCGGCGGCCGAGGAAAGAACTGGTGGTAGCGCGCCACATGCGTCGCGTTGAAACTTCCGTCCCAGAACCGCGCGAAGTAATGCAACTCCTTGTGATTGCCCTCGGTCACGTGCACGTCGGGATGCTGTCGAAGGAGGACGAACCACCACGACGTCCCCGCCTTCTGAGCGCCGACGCCGACGAAGTCCGGTGGCCCCGTGGCCTGGCCCGACGGGCAGGTCGGTGGCTCGAGGACCACTCCGGGCTGCCACGGACCGGGGCGGCGGCGACGCAGGGCGGATCGGAGCGGTCGGGGAAGAACTCGGGCCACGGCGCGCCGCCCCTGACTCGCCATCACCCCTTCCGCCCGCTGGCCATGCCTAAGCGGCGACGGGCAACCGCGGCCCGGATCCGGGTCGTGGCTGCGTGCGCGCGGGCCCGTGCGCGCTCCGAAAGGGCCTCCACTCGCACAGCCAACGGGACCGGATGCTCTGACAATGGGTAGCCGGTTTTCGCAAGGCAGTCGCCCACGAGGACCTCCACCAGAGCAAGGTTCCGCGGGCTGAGAGCGCTCCGCCAATCACGTGTCGCCAACGGTGGCTTCCGGATGCCTTGTAGGTGATCGGACTGGCGCAGAGGTCCTAGCAGACGGTCAGCGTGCCCGCCGTAGTCGAGCATCGCGGGGTCGAACCCAACTTCGAGGAAATCGGCCACGACGGCAAGGGTGCCCGCGGGCTCGGCGACAAGGTCCTCGTAGCGGATCTCGAGATAGCGGCCCGGAAGCTGGACGCCCGCCTCCCGGCCGGCGGTGACGTGCCGCTGCCAGTAAAGCGCGGCGCCACCCAGTCGGTCTGGCCCGAATGGCATCGTGGCCAGCGACGGCGCCACGTCGCGGCCATCCCGCAGCAGGTGCACGAAGCGGCTCCCCGGCAGGTGTTCTGCGAGGAGCCCGAGGTGCAGAACGTGATAGGGCGTCTTGTCAGCGCCGACCCGGGCGCCCCTGCGGGCGGCGTACTCGGCGTAGAGAAGAGCGAGTGCCTCGCCGACCGACCCGGAACGTGTGGCGACGGCGGCTAGCGAGTCACGGTCCAGCTCCCACTCCGCATACGAGCCTGACCTTGCGACCATCCGCACGAACCGGTCGGCGTCCCAGCGGCCACCAAACAAGCGCAAGGCCGGGACGACGAAGTAGCTCTCGGGGGCCACCGCCAAGGCGGGGTGCGCGGACAGCATCGCGCGCAGCAGCGTGGTTCCGGAGCGACCGCAACCCACGACGAAGGGTATGGCTAACGCGTCAGCGCCCACGCCGCACCGCCCTAGAGGCTGTCGCACCGCGGCGGTCCCGCGTGAGGTCGGCGCGAGTCCCTGCTCGTCGTCGCAGCCCCGACCAACTGAGCCGCTCACGGGCCGCCCGGTTGGCCGGTACAGGCATGCCGGCGGCAAGGGTGTGCGCAGTTGCAGTTAGCGTCGTCCCCGCGAGCGCGGCGAGTGAGAGCGCTACGTCGCGCCCGTCTCGAACGAGATGCACGAACTTCACCCCGGGCACGGCGGAAGCGATGCGTTCGAGATGCAGAACGTGATGTGGCGTCTTGTCCGCGCCGACCTGCTTGCCCTCCGCGGCGGGGTACGCCGGCGACGTGAGCATCGCCCGCAACAGCGTCGTGCCTGACCGCTCGCAGCCGACGATGAACGGCAAGACGTCAGTTGTCACGGATGCAGCTCCCCGGTCAAGCGCAGGTAGCGGTCGTTTCGGCCACGTCGGCCGAGGAAGCCGTCACGTAGTCCAGCCACCAGACTGCGCCGGTGAAGGTTGGTCGGCCCGACCTGAAGCCGACGGAGCGACTTCACGAGGTGCGCCAGGGTCCACAAAGCTCGCCCGTGCGCTCGCCGAAAATGAAGAAAATTGCGGGCCTCGTAGTAACGGCGCCATGCCTCCACGGAGTCGTCCGGACGCCGTCCTGTGAACGCGACGTCTCGCGCCGACCCGGACGCGCTCGCCCCGACCGAGGCGGCTGCGGCGTTGTCGACGACCACCCGGTAGCCGTGTTCGCGCATGCGAAGCCAGAAATCGAAGTCCTCAAAACCGAAAAACAGTGAGGGATCCGGCACGACTCCAGCGTCCAGGCAGGTGCCCCGCACCAAGCTGGCCCCCCAGGCTGCAAGATCGACGTCTTCCAACGGCCCGTCGCAGTGGGACCGGTGCGGCACTGTGAGACCGGTTCGCGGGTCGAGGTCGCGGCCATATGCCACGACCCCGCCGATGTCAGCAAGCAAGTCCACCAGCTCGACCAGCCGGCGGGCGCGGGGAGTGGGGAGATCGAACAGGGTGATGTCGTCCTCACACACGTAAACCCAGTCAGCCGCGAACTCGCGACGGGCGATGTCCAGGCCGGCCGCGAAGCCCCCCGCCGGGCCGACATTCTCCGGCAGGTGATGCACGTGCACCACGTCTGCCAACCGGGGATCGTCGAGACCACCCTCTCCGTTCACCACAACGAGTACGTCCGAGGGGTCAAAGCCCTCGCGCTCGAGCAGTCCTCGGACGACCTCGGAGGCGAGCCGCGGGCGGCGATGCGTGAGGACGACGGCGACCAGCCTCATGCTCGGCGTGTCCTCCCTCGGTGCCGATTCGGCGAGGCGTTCAATCACGTCCCCCGAACCCCGCCATGTCGCGTCGAGGTTAAGTCATGTCGACACGCTCCGGCTGGGTTTCTGCCCGTGTGATGCGTTCTGAGACCATCGGGCTGTCGCCCGGATCCGCCGGCGGCGTGTAACGCGAGCCAGGGACCCGAGAGCCTCATGATCCTCCAGGTCATCACGGACACCGACCGTCGTGGGGCCCAGGTGTTCGCCACCGACCTCGAGGCAGCTCTGCGCGCGCGGGGTCGTGACGTACGCACCGTGGCTCTGGCGCCGGGGACGTCGGCCCGACAGCTCGACGTGCCCGTCCTCGGCCCCACTCGTACCGGTCGAACCGCTCTTCGAGCACTCCGCCGGGAGATCCGGGCCTCCTCGGTTGTCGTGGGGCACGGATCAACAACCCTCCCCGCCTGCGCCATCGCCGGTGCCGGACTACGCACGCCCTTCGTGTACCGGCAGATCAGCGACTCGAGGTTCTGGGCGCCGACAGCCGCGCGACGGCTTCGGGTTCGTCTGGGCCTCCAGCGTGCGACGCACGTGGTCGCGCTGTGGGGCGGCTCAGCCGAGACCCTTCGGGCGTGGCTGCACGTCCCGGCCCACCGGGTGACCGTCATTCCCAACGGGGTGCCGACCGCCCCCTTCCTCGCGGTGCCACCGGCGGGTGCGTTCTCGGGGCGGGGACCCGTCCTGCTGTACGCAGGTGCTCTTGCCCCTGAGAAGGGAGTCGAGACTGCCGTGCGGGCGATGGCCCTTCTACCTGATGCCACGCTGCTGGTGGCCGGTGACGGCCCGGACCGCGCGTGGCTGGAGGAGCTCTCGTGTCACGTCGCCCCTGGCCGGGTGGAGTTCCTCGGTCCGGTGGAGTCCATCGCCCCGGTATACGCACGAGCCGAGGTCGTCGTGCTGCCGAGCCGCGGAGGAGACAGCATGCCGGCGGTGCTCATCGAGGCCGGCTTGTCCGGACGCCCCGCGGTCGCCACGCCCGTCGAGGCGATCGGTGAGATCGTGCTGGACGGAGTCACGGGGATCCTCGTGGCCGCCGACGATGCGCAAGCGCTGGCCGACGCGGTCCGCACCACGCTCGACCACCGCGCGACGATGGCCGCCGCCGCCCGAGAGCACTGCGCGGCCAACTTCGGCATAGACGTGGTCGCCGAGGCCTGGGACAAGCTGCTGGACGGAGTCCGCCGGGCCGACCGCAGGGGCTACCGGCGGCGCAGGTAGAGCTTGCGTCCCTGGGCGCCGTGCCGATTTAGGTCGGCAAGCTTCGTCCACGCTGGGTTCGCATGGAGCCAACGGTCCACCCCGACGTGCACCTCGGACCACAGGGGATGGTGGTAGTCGTCGACCGCGATGACCCCGCCCGGCAGCAGGCTGGGGGCGACCAGCTCGAGGTCTCCGTGCACCGCGTCGGCGGTATGACCGCCGTCCACGTGCACGAATCGGAAACTCTCATCCGTTCCGAGCGTCAGGTCGGAGCTCAGGCATTCGTGCACGACGACCCGGTCGTCCACGTCGGGCCGTACCCGGGCCACGTTGGCGCGCAGAGTCATCGCGGAGGGCTTGTCGCGGTACTCGTCCTCCGTGTCCGCCTCGAACGCATCACACACGACGAGGCGCTCGCCAGCTTCGAGGCAGGCGGCCATGAACGCCGTCGAACGACCGTGGTAGCTGCCGATCTCCAACAGGTCGCCGGTCACACCCAGGGCAGACTGCATCCTCAGCACCAACCAGAAGTGCGAGGCGTCGTCAAGATTGAACCAGCCGGGGACCGGATCGACCGCCTGGAACAACCGACTCACGTTCCCCAGGGCCCCCACGTGCTCCTGCCGGGTGGAGGTGCGCAGGTAGTCCCGTGCCGTCCGGCGGCGACTGCGCAGGTCGCGGTACAGCGCCGTGGCCTCGTCCGGCAGCCTCCGCCTGGCGGCAGCGGCAGCGTCGCGTGCGGTCAGCCTCATGATTTCCTCCGTTATCGGCGGCCCCACCCGGGGGCGCGGCGGTCCCGGGGTACGACGACTCGTTCGGGTGGTGCGCCATACTGGCAGGATGACCGAGGCTCCCAGCCGCCGGACAGTTATCAAGTTGATGGCGGCGGCAAGCGTCCCTGTCGCGGTGGTCCCGTCATCCGCCGCGGCCGCCGATCCGGCGAGTCGGGGTACCAAGCCGGCGACGTATCGCGGGCAGAAGATCGTCCGGGGACACATGGTGATCTCGGGGCGGTGGGATGTCGCCAAGGTCACGGTCGCGCGCGGGGCAGTGCTCGAGTTCGACTCGACGAGAACAACGGTTCTCCGGTCCCGGGGCAACGTGGTCGTCCGCGGCACGCTGCGGATGCGGCCGGCCTCAAGCTCCGTCAGGCATCGGCTGAGGTTCGTGGGGATCGACGAACGCCGTTACGTCGGCGGCGGGATGAAGGTCGTCGCCACGGATGTAGGGCTCTGGGTCGTAGGTCCCGGGCTTCTCGACGCGCGCGGGACCCCACGAGGCGGCTGGAACCGCACCGGCACCGCCCCTGGATGGCAGGCGACCGACGAGATCCGAGTCACACCGATCGCCGCCCACCAATGGCGTCGCTTCCCGCGGTTCACACCGGGGACGGCAGTTCCCATGGTCGAGCGAGGCGGGCACCGGCTGTCCGCCGAGGTGTTCAACCTGACCCGCAATGTCGTGATCGGAGGGACGCGTCGCGGTCGTGCGCACGTCATGTTCATGCACGCCAGCCAGCAGCGAATCTCGCACGTCCGCATCGAGCACGTCGGCCCTCGGCAGCTCGACAAGAAGACGGGAAAGCCCTTCCCGGTGCCCGGTCGCTACGGGCTGCACTTCCACCACTGCGGCAAGTCCAGCCGCGGCACCCTCGCCGAGGGCATCGTCATCGCGCACAGCGGGAACCGCGCCTTCGTGCCGCACGCGTCCCACGGCATCACTCTGCGCGACTGCGTGGCGTACGACGTGGGCCAGCACGCCTACTGGTGGGACCCTGACGACCGCAGCACCAACGGTGCGAACGCCAGCAAGGACACGCTCTACGACCACTGCGCTGCGTTCAAAATCTCCCCGAAGACGACACGCGACCGTGGACCGGCCGAGTATCGGCTGTCCGGCTTCTTCCTCGGTCAGGGACGGCGAAATCGGGCGGTCGACTGCGTTGCCGTCGGCGTGTCGAACTTCACCGACGTGCAGACCTCCGGATATTTCTGGCCGTCGTCGGCCAACATGAGACCCAACCGATGGGCCGTCGACGACTGCGTCGCGCACAACAACCAGCACTTTGGCTTCTTCTCGTGGCAGAACGACCCGCGCAAGCAGCATCCGCACCTGCCGAACCGTCTGGTGGCTTGGCGCAACGGGCAGGCCGGCATCGTCCACGGCGCCTACATCAACAGGTACAGGTACACCGGAGCCGTGTTGGTGGCCAATGGCAAAGTCGGCGATCGCAAGTCGGTGCAGTTGGGGTTGCATACGGGGCGCGGGAACGCGTTCACCGACTTTTCCATCGACGCAGGCGGGTTCAGCGACTCGGCCATCACCGTTTTCGGTCACAAGGCTCCGGCGCGGGACGACCCGACTCGCCTGACCCGGGTGGATATTCGGGGGTGGACGCGAACGCCGATTCTGTACCAGTCCCGGGCAAAGCCTGGCTGGTTCGACTTCGTGCACTGCACGGTGGAGGGAGCCCGAGACCTGGAGCCCGTGGACTTCCTCGTCGAGGCCATGCCTGTGGAGGAAAAGGTCCGCATCCAGCGGCGCGACGGAACGGCATGGCAGCTGCGGCCGGACGGGACCGGCGTTCCGATCGCCGCCTTCGCCTGAGTTGCAGCACCCTTCGGGATGCTGCATCCGGTGCACCCTCCGGGACGGTCTGCGCTATAAGTGAGCCTGACATGATCGAGGGGGCCCGATTACATGGCGGTGACAGCCGACCAGATCGACGCGGGCTTTGCGCCAAGACTGCGCACCGGCGTGGCAGCCACCGACGTCGACGGCGAGACACTCGTCCTCGACCAGGAGAGCGGCGCGACGATGCTCCTCGAGGGCACCGCGGTGGTGGTCTGGAAGTGTCTCGACGGCACGAGCACCATCGGCGAGATCTCGGCCGACCTGGCCGAGGCCTACTCGGCGCCGCCCGAACAGGTGCTCGAGGACGTGCTGCGGCTGGTCCGTCAGCTCGGCGCCATGCGCTGGTTCGACAACGCCGGTCCGCCACCGCCGCCTCCGCCGCCGATCAGCCACGTGGTCGGCACGCTGCTCGACCAGGCACCCCGTCCGGACCTCGGCGGCGTCGAGCACAGCCTCGCGGAGCTGGCCGGCCGCCGCGCCGTGCTCGTCAACTGGAGCGCCGGCTGCGGCTGGTGCCAGAAGATCGCGCCCGACCTGGTCGAGGCCCAGCCCCTGCTGGCTGCCCAGGGCGTCGCCCTGGTCCTGCTCGTCAACGGCGACCCGCAGACCAACGCCGACTACCTCGCCGAGCAGGGTCTCGCCCCCGACCTCGCCCTCCGGGGGACCTCGGGCGACAACATCTTCGACCGGCACGGCACCCCGGCTGGCGTACCTGGTCGACGAGACCGGGCGGACCATCGGCTCCGATCGCTAACGGTGCCCGCGAGGTACCCGTCCTCGTCGCGTCCCTGACCGGCGACTGAGCGTGCCGACGACGGGCCTGTCCCGCCGTCTCGTCACCGTTGCCCTGCCACGGGGCTGATCCTCCTCGCGGCACGAGCGCGCTGGCCGCCCCCCTCGCCGCCCCTGCGTATGCCGACCTGGGCGAGTTGTCGTACGTCGTCGTCCTGCGGGGGAAGCCCACCGCCACCGGCATCGACCGCGAGGCCCGGCAGCACGTCGTGATGCCGAAGCGGCGCTTCTCGCACGCGGTCTCCGGATTCAGCGCCCGGCTGTCCGCGGCCGAGGCCGCCCGCCTGCGCCGGGACCCGGACGTGCTCGCCGTCGAGCGCGACGTCCCGGTCCGGATCGCCGGGCAGTCCACCCCCACCGGGCTCGACCGGATCGCCGCCCCGGGAGTCGCCGGGGTCGACGACCCGAGCCGGGTCGACGGCTCGGACGCCCGGGTCGACGCCGACATCGCGATCATCGACACGGCCAGCGGACCGCACCCCGACCTCGACGTGGTCATGCGCACCGACTGCTACACCACGACCAAGTGCGTCGACGGCCTCGGCGTGGACGGCAACGGTCACGGCACCCACGTCGCCGGCTCGGCCGCGGCCCGGAACAACGGCTTCGGAGTCGTGGGCGTCGCACCGGGCGCCCGCATCTGGTCGGTCCAGGTCCTGGGGCCCAACGGCAGCGGCACCCTCAGCGGTGTGATCGCGGGCATCGACTGGGTGACCGCGCACGCCGACGTGATCGACGTCGCCAACATCAGCATCTCCTGCGGCTGCGTGAGCACGGCGATCGACCTGGCCCTGAGCCGGGCCTCGGCCGCAGGGATCAGCGTCGTCGTCGCCGCCGGCAACACCGCCAGCGACGCCGGCGCGGTGTCCCTGAGCAACTCCCCCCACGTGACCACGGTGTCGTCACTCACCGACTTCGACGGCCGCTCCGGGGGCCTGGGCGCGCCGACCTGCCGGCCGGGCCCGGACGATCGCCTGGCCGACTACAGCAACTACGGCACCGTCGTCGACCTGGTCGCGCCCGGCTCCTGCATCACCTCGACCTGGCTCGGTGGCGGCTACGCGTCCTCCAGCGGCACCAGCATGGCGGCACCGCACGTCGCCGGGGCCTCGGCCCTGCTGGCCAGCCAGCCCGGCTACCACGGCAACCCGGTCGCGATCCGCAACGCGCTGGCCGCGGCAGGGAACCTGGGCTGGACCGACACCTCCGGCGACGGCGTCCAGGAGCCGCTGCTCGACATCACCGGCATCACGCCGGTGACCCTGCCCGCCGCTGCCCCGGTGACCCTGTCCGTGAACAACGCCTGGACCCTCGAGGGCCAGCCCGCCGCCCTGCGCGTGCAGCTGTCGCGCGCCCTGCGCGGCGGCGAGGTCGTCACGGCGTCGCTGGCCAGCAAGAAGGGCACCGCCACCTCGCCCGGGGACTTCGCCGCGGTGAGCAGGTCCCTGCGGCTGGTCGCGGGGCAGTCCGAGGTCGTCGTGCCCGTCACGACGGTGGCCGACGGCCTCGCCGAGGGGCTGGAGACGTTCACCGTCACGGCCTCGAAGGTGGTCGGGGCGGTCCTGGCCGACCCGACCGGCACCGTCTCGATCAACGACCCGAACGGCCTCCCTGACCTCTCGGTCGGTGACGCCACGGTGCAGGAGACGGGCGGAAGCGTCACGGTCCCGCTCCGCCTCGACTCGGCGGTACCGGCCGGCCAGAGCGTCAGCGTCACCGTGACGACGAAGAACTCGACCGCGACGGCCGGCAGCGACTACGCGACCCTGCCCTCGCAGAAGGTCACCTTCTCCGCCGGGGAGCAGACGAAGGCCGTCCAGGTCACCGTGCTCGACGACTCCTCGCACGAGGGCCTGGAGACGTTCTCGGTGGTCGCCAGCTCGCCCGTCGGCGCGCGGCTCAGCGACGCCACCGGGACCGTGACGGTGGTCGACGACGAGGGACCGATCGGGGTGTCCGTCGACGACACCTGGGTCGTCGAGGGCAACAGCGGCACCACCAGCATGGTGTTCCCGCTGACCCTGTCCGCCCCCGTCCCGGCGGGCAAGTCCGTCAAGGTCACCGTCAAGACCGCCTCGTCGTCGGCGACCAGCGGCATCGACTTCACGGCCGTGTCGGGCAGCGTGGTCATCGGGCCGGGACAGTCGGCCGGCCAGGTGCTGGTGCCCGTCCTCGGCGACACCGCGGTGGAGGGCGACGAGAAGGTCAAGCTGACCCTCAGCAAGCCCAGCGGCGCGGTCCTCACCGACGCCGTCGGCTACGGCACCATCGCCAACGACGACGGCGCCGCACCCGCTCCCCTCGGCCGCTGGCTGAGCGTCGACGACGCCTGGCTCACCGAGACCGGCAGCACGGCCCAGGGCTCGGTCCGCCTGCGCCTGTCCGAGCCCCCGGCAGCCGGTGAGACGGTGCAGGTGACGCTCGCCAGCACCAACGGCACCGCGCAGGCGGGCAGCGACTACGTCGCGCTGCCGGCCACGACCGTCGTCTTCCCCGCCGGCGCGACCACCCTCGACGTCGCCGTCTCCGCGCTCGACGACAGCCTGCCGGAAGCCGTCGAGACCTTCAGCGTGAACCTCTCGGGCGCGGTGGGTACCGCGCTCGCCGACACGGCCGCCACCGTCAGCGTGGCCGGTGACGAGGCCCTGCCGTCGGTCGAGGTCGACGACCTCTGGGTGCCCGAGGGCGACTCGGGGCAGCAGACGGTGCTCGCCACCCTCCGGCTCTCGGCGCCACCGGGGGCCGGCCAGTCGGCCTCGGTCAAGGTGGCCACGACGGCGGGCTCGGCCGGCGCCGGTACGGACTTCGTGGCCGTCCCCAGCACGACCGTGACCTTCGCCGCCGGCCAGGACGTGGCCACGGTCGCCGTCACCGTCCTGGGCGACGTCCTGCTCGAGGGCAATGAGACCTTCAGCCTCACCCTGAGCGCCCCGGTGGGGGCCACGCTGGCCGACAGCAGCGGACTGGTCAGCCTGGCCGACGAGGAGGGGCCGATCACGGCCGCCCTGGTGAACACCTGGACGGCCGAGGGCAACAGCGGCTCGTCGAGCGGCCAGCTCACGGTCGCCCTCTCGGCCCCGCCGGGACCGGGGCAGTCGCTGTCGGTCCAGGTGGGCACCACGACGGGCGGCACCGCCGGCCCGGGGACCGACTACCAGACCCGCGCGCTGACCACCCTCACCTTCGGGGCCGGCCAGACGTCGGCCGGCCTCCCGGTGACGGTCTTCGGGGACCTCACCCAGGAGCTGGACGAGACCGTGCGGCTCACCGCGACCTCGGCAGCCGGCGGGCTGGTGGTGGCCGACGCCTCGGGTGACCTGACCATCCTCAACGACGACTGAGCCGGGCGCGCAGGTCGGTCAGGCGGAGCCGGCGGCCCGCATCCCCCGCAGCTCCTTCTTCAGGTCGCCGATCTCGTCGCGCAGCCGCGCGGCGAGCTCGAACTGCAGCTCACCGGCCGCGACGTGCATCTGGTCGGTGAGCTGCTGGATGAGGTCGGCCAGGTCGGCCGCGGGCAGGCCGCCGGCGAGCTGGGCGCCGCGCCCGTCGCGCGACTTCAGCCCCGGCACCGGCGACTTGCCGCGGGACTGCTGCCGCCCGGCACCGCCGATCAGCTCCTCGGTGTCGGCGTCCTCGCGGGCCAGCATCTCGGTGATGTCGGAGATCTTCTTCATCAGCGGCTTGGGGTCGACGCCGCGCTCGGTGTTGTAGGCGACCTGCTTGGCGCGCCGCCGGTTGGTCTCGTCGATCGCGCGCGCCATCGAGTCGGTGACGGTGTCGGCGTACATGTGCACCTGGCCGGACACGTTGCGCGCGGCCCGGCCGATGGTCTGGATCAGCGACGTGCCGGAGCGGAGGAACCCCTCCTTGTCGGCGTCGAGGATCGACACCAGCGACACCTCGGGCAGGTCGAGGCCCTCGCGGAGCAGGTTGATGCCGACCAGCACGTCGAACAGCCCGAGCCGCAGCTCGCGCAGCAGCTCGACCCGGCGCAGGGTGTCGACCTCGGAGTGCAGGTAGCGCACCCGGATGCCCAGCTCGAGCAGGTAGTCGGTGAGGTCCTCGGACATCTTCTTGGTCAGCGTGGTGACCAGCACCCGCTCGTTCTTCTCGGTGCGCAGCCTGATCTCGTGCACGAGGTCGTCGATCTGGCCCTTGGTCGGCTTGACGACCACCTCGGGGTCGACCAGTCCGGTCGGGCGGATGACCTGCTCGACCACGTCGCCCTTCGCCCGGCCCATCTCGTAGGGCCCGGGTGTGGCCGAGAGGAACACGGCCTGGCCGATCCGGTCGAGGAACTCCTCCCACTTCAGCGGCCGGTTGTCGACCGCGCTCGGCAGCCGGAAGCCGTGGTCGACCAGCGTCCGCTTGCGGGACATGTCGCCCTCGTACATGCCACCGATCTGCGGGACCGTGACGTGGGACTCGTCGATGACGAGCAGGAAGTCCTCGGGGAAGTAGTCGATCAGGCAGTGCGGCGCCGAGCCGGGCGCCCGCCCGTCGATGTGCCGGGAGTAGTTCTCGATGCCGGAGCAGAACCCGACCTGGCGCATCATCTCGATGTCGTAGGTCGTGCGCATCCGCAGCCGCTGGGACTCGAGCAGCTTGCCCTGGCGGTCCAGCTCGGCGAGCCGGTCGGCCAGCTCGAGCTCGATGCCCGTGATGGCCTTCTCCATCCGTTCCGGACCTGCCACGTAGTGGGTGGCCGGGAAGACGTAGAGCTCCTTGTCCTCGGTGACGACCTCGCCGGTGAGCGGGTGCAGGGTCATCAGCCGCTCGATCTCGTCGCCGAACATCTCGATCCGGACCGCGTGCTCCTCGTAGACCGGGAAGATCTCGATGGTGTCGCCGCGGACCCGGAACGTCCCGCGGGTGAACGCCAGGTCGTTGCGGGTGTACTGGATGCCGACGAACTGGCGCAGCAGCTGGTCACGGTCGACCTCGGCGCCCACCTTCAGCCGCACCATGCGGTCGACGTACTCCTGCGGCGTGCCGAGACCGTAGATGCACGAGACGGACGCGACGACGATCACGTCGCGTCGGGTGAGCAGGCTGTTGGTCGCTGAGTGCCGCAGCCGCTCGACCTCGTCGTTGATCGACGAGTCCTTCTCGATGTAGGTGTCGGTCTGCGGGATGTAGGCCTCGGGCTGGTAGTAGTCGTAGTAGGAGACGAAGTACTCGACCGCGTTGTGCGGCAGCAGCTCACGGAACTCGGTGGCCAGCTGGGCGGCGAGGGTCTTGTTCGGCGCCATCACCAGGGTCGGTCGCTGGAGCCGCTCGACCAGCCACGCCGTGGTCGCCGACTTGCCGGTGCCGGTGGCCCCCAGCAGGACGGTGTTGGCGTCCCCCGCGCGGACCCGGCGCTCCAGCTCGTCGATGGCCGCCGGCTGGTCGCCGGCGGGCTCGAAGTCGCTGACGACGCGGAACGGCGCCACCCGGCGCTCGAGGTCGGTGGTCGGTCTCACCGGATCACCGTACGTCGTGCCTCCGACAGGGTGGGCGACCCGAGGATCCGGCCGCGGAGGCCCGGCTCCCTGTGGGACAGTGACGCCGCCGCGACCAGCACCAGCACCAGCACCGAGGAGGAGTGATCGCGCACCAGCCCGGGCCGGACCATCGTCCGGGTGCGTACCGGATGTTCGGCTACGCCTTCTCGCTGACGGTCACCGACCCGGAGGTCGCAACGGACATGACGGCAACTCTCGACGCGAGGGCGTGAACGTGCGGTGTCGCCCGACGCGGAGCGCCAGCGGCACATGTATGCGGCGACGCCTGCGCGCGACGTGCGGGGCGTTCGGAGGATGAACGTGGGGTTGTGGAGCGCGGCGGACGCCGTCGCTCGGCCGGTCAGTATCCGCAGCGGGATCGCCGCCCTAATCGGCGGTGGCGGTGAGATGGCGGCGACCGGCGTGGACGGCACGAGCCCGACGTCGGACGCGTGGGGCGCCACGACTGCGGTGAGGGCCGCGGCCGCCATCGCGGACACCGCCTGCCGGTCGACACGGATCGCCACTGCGATGACGGTTGGCACCGACGCGCAGCAGTCGGTGCACCCGGGCGTCAGGTGGGGGGCCGCGAGTCGCACGGCCGTGGTAGGCCCAGGTGCCGGAGTCGCCTGTGCGTGATGCGCATGCGCGGCATCGACTGGCGGAGCCGCGGGCGCCGCGTGCGCCGAGGCGTCCATCAGCGCGCCAGCGCCGGACGAGTCGAGGCACGCCGTCAGGCACCCGGCGAGCGTCCCTGGCGACCCCGAGAGGGCCAGCACCACGATCACGCTCGTCAGCCGCGAGAACCAGACGCCCACGTCCCGAGTATACCCGTCGCGTCACGAGCGCCCGCGGCGGGCATCGACACGGCGGACTCCCCCGTTCGGGCAGGGCGCGGTGGCGTGCGGCGGACGAGTGCGGCACGATGGTCGGATGACCTCGAGCTGTCGATGAAGTCGATCGGATTCCTGTCGTTCGGGCACTGGACCCCGTCACCGCAATCGCAGGTGCGCAGTGCCGCCGACGCCATCCTGCAGTCCATCGATTCGGCCGTGGCCGCAGAGGAACTGGGCGCGGACGGCGCGTACTTCCGGGTCCACCATTTCGCGCGACAGCTCGCGTCGCCATTTCCGCTGCTGGCCGCTGTCGGCGCGCGCACGCGGCGGATTGACATCGGCACGGCGGTCATCGACATGCGGTACGAGAACCCGCTGTACATGGCCGAAGATGCCGGCGCCGCCGAACATCATCCGCCAAAGGACGTCTTCAGCTGGGCCTCAGCCGCGGGTCACCCGAGCAGGTGATTGACGGCTGGCGTCAGCTTCGGTTACCGGCCGGCGGACGGTGAATCCGGCGCCGACATGGCCAGGCGCCACGCCGAGGTGTTCCTCGACGTGCTGCGCGGCGAGGGCTTCGCGGAGCCGAACCCGCAGCCGATGTTCCCCAATCCTCCCGGCCTGCTGCGGCTCGAACCGCATGCCGACAGGGCTTGCGCGAGCGCATCCGGTGGGGCTCCAGTTCCAACGCCACCGCGATGTGGGCGGCGCAGGCCGGCATGAACCTCCAGAGCTCGACACTGAAGGATGACGAGACCGGCGAGCCGCTGCACGTGCAGCAGCGCAAGCAGATCGAGGGCCTGTATCGCGAGGCGGTGGACCCAGGCCGGGCACACCGCGCGCGCCGCGCGTGTCGGTGAGCCGCAGTCGATCTTCGCGCTGGTCGACGTGACCGGGACCGCGCCTACTTCGGCGGCGATGGCAACGACGTGACCAGGTGGGCTATATCGACGCCCGGACCCGGGCCATCTTCGGTCGCGGGTATGCCGCCGAACCCGAGCCCTGATGCAGGAGCTGGCCGCCGACGAGGCGATAGCGGCAGCCGACACGCTGCTGCTGACCGTGCCGAACCAGCTCGGCGTCGACTACAACGCCCACGTCATCGAGAGCATCCTGAAATTGGTGGCACCAGCGCTCGGCTGGCGCTGACGCACCACGAAGCGAGGGCGGGCCACTCGAGCCCGCCCTCGCGACACGTTCGGCGAACGCGCCTCCCGACCGGACGATTTCAGACCCGGTCGAAACGATCGAGGTTCATCACCTTGTCCCACGCGGCGACGAAATCCTCGACGAACTTCTGCTGCCGCATCCGCGCTCGCGTAGACCTCGGCGAGCGCACGCAGCTCGGAGTTCGAGCCGAACACCAGGTCGACGCGGCTCGCCGTCCAGCGGGCGTCGCCCTTGCTGCGGCAGGAGCCCTCGAAGGCATCGTGGCCGTCGACAGCGCCTTCCACTCCGTGCCCATGTCGAGCAGGTTCACGAAGAAGTCATTGGTCAGCGTTTCCGGCCGCTTCGTGAACACGCCGTGGCTTGCCCTGCCCCGAGTTGACCTTCAGCACGCGCAGGCCGCCGACCAGCACGGTCATCTCCGGCGCGCTGAGGTTCAGGCGGAAGGCGCGCTCGACCAGCAGGTGCTCGGCCGGCACGTCATGGCCCTCGCCGATGTAGTTGCGGAAACCATCGGCGTCGGGTTCGAGCACCTCGAAGGACGCGGCGTCGGTCATCTCCGCGGTGGCGTCGGTGCGGCCCGGCCGGAACGGCACCGTCAGATCGTGACCGGCGTCCCTGGCCGCCTTCTCCACTGCGGCGCAGCCACCGAGCACGATGAGGTCGGCCAGCGATACCAGCGTCGGAGGCCAGCTGGGCACGCGCCCGTACGTCGCCTTGAGCCCGACGAGCCCGTTGAAGCTCGACGGGATGCGCACCGAGCCGCCGCCGTCGGTGCCGATTGCAAGCGGGCCGAGGCCTGCGGCGACGGCAGCCCCTGCGCCGCCCGACGAACCGCCCGGCGTCATTTCGGTGTTCCAGGGGTTGCGTGTGACGCCGTTCAAAGGCGTGTCGGTCACGCCCTTGTGGCCGAACTCCGAGCTGGTGCTCTGCGCGAACACGATCGCGCCCGCCTCGCGCAGGCGCGCCACGGCCGGCGCGTCGGCGTCAGACGGAGCCTTGTCGGTAAGCTTGCTGCCCATCGAGGCGGGCCAGCCCTTGACGCGGACCAACTCCTTGATCGAGACCGGCACGCCATCGATCGGCGACAGCGCTTTGCCGTTCTTCCAGCGCCGCTGGGAGGCGCGCGCAGCACGCAACGCCTCCTCCGGGGCGACCCTGCATAGCGCATTTAGGACCGGGTTCACCGTCTCGGTGCGCGCCAGCACTGCCTTCATCGCCTCGACCGGGGACGCCTTGCCCTTGGCGTAGAGCTTGCCGAGATGGGCGGCAGTCATCTTCGTGAGATCCTGGCTCATGCGGCATCTTCCTCACGAGACTGGTGCGTCATGCGGCAACTCCGCGGACCATCCGGTATTGCCGGGCGAGCTGCTCGGCCTGGTAGTCGGCGCTCATGGCCTGCTCGGCGCGGCCGAGCTTACGATAGAGGTCAGCCAGCGCGCGCTTGGTCGACGGCACGCCGGGGCGCTCGCACTCGTCGACCTGCAGGATCTTCACGGCGGCGTCGTTCCAGCCCGATTTGATCAGCGCATCGAGATGGATCGCACCGAACAGCGCGCGCTGAGCGATGCTGCCGCCGATCGAGTGCAGGTGCGGCATTGCCTGGCCGAGCAGGCGAGCGGCCTCGGGGAAGTCGCCGTGTGCGTGGGCCGCGAGGCCGTGCGCGGCGGGCACCGCGCAGTCGGCCCAGGCCTCGCGCTCGAACGGTTTCGCCCGTTCCGCCCGGTCCTCGAGGCTGGCCAGCATTTCGGTGACCGCGCTCCGCTTGCCGGCACGGGCCAGCGCATAGAGGTACTGCAGATCGAGGAACGGCACGAAATGATCGTGAAGCCGCTGCTCGAGATAGGAAGCCACATCGGCCCAGCGCCCACCGACATCGACGCCGCGGAGCTCAGTCGCGCCAGAAGCGAGATGGCGTTGATCTGGTCCTCGGAGAATTCCTTCCACACGCCCCAGACATGCGTGTCGAACAGCGCCAGCGCCTCGTCCAGGCGATCGAGGTCGATCAGGAAAAGCGCGAGGTGCCACCAATTGTGGGTGTACATGAAGGAGTTACAGTCCTCCCACGTGTCGCTGACCGACTGCAGGAACGCAACGCCCTCAACCAGCCGGCCGCGCGCCTCGAGGCAGTGCGCCAGCGCATGGTGCGCCCACGGATCCTTGCGCTGCATCTCGATCGCCCTGCGCGCGTGCGCCTCGGCCTCGTCGATCCGATTGCACTCTTCGAGCCCGAAGGCATACATGCCCCAGGCGTAATGGTTCTCGCGATTGGCCGCGAACAGGTGCTCGCCGATCCGCAGCAGCGCCTCGGCATCGCCGAGGTTGAAGGCATGGAGCTGCCCGAGCTTGCCGGCGAGCAGGTCGCGGGGCCATTCGGCGACGAGCTCTTCATGGACCGCGAAACTCGTGGCGCCGTCGCCCGCTAACCAGGCGTCCGTCGCTTCCATCCAGGCCCTTTCCCGTGCACCGGCGCCAGGCATCGCCTTGGCTTGGACCATGAATTTGTCGCCCAGCACGCGCCCTTCGTGCGAATTCATCGAGAGGACGAGATTGGCCGCCATCACCGGCAGCAGGGCGCACGTCTCTTCCTTGTCGACCGCCGCCATGAAGCGATCGAAGCGCTTGCCGAAGACCAGCCACTCCTCGCGCAGGACATCGAGCGCCTCAATGGCGCTCGCATCGGCGTTCGCGACTTCCAGCCCCTGTCCGTCCTTCACCTGTCCCCGCTTTCGCGGAGCAGCTTCGCACGCGCACTAGGCCGGCTCCAAGCCCTCGCAGACCAAACCCCACCGCATCCGTTAAATCAGCTCTTCGGGCTGCCGCCCAGGAAGCAATAGATCATGCCGCTGCGGCTGGCGCAGATGTGGGAGCGGCCGTCAGGCGCGAGCTGGTCAAGCACGGCGCGCGGCGGGATCAGGACCCACTTGCCGTCGATCAGCGCGCGCCACTGACCGTCTTCGGTGAGATAGGCGCGCGTGGGGCGGCAATCGCCTTCGATGCCGTTCATGGTGCCGTTGCAGCAGGAGTATCCCGTGCCGGGCTGCTTCAGCTCCTGGTACCAGTCATGGCTCGGCATGACCTTGGCCATGCTGCCCGTCCTGTGCGCACGGACGATGTTGCGACGAGGAGACCTGTGACGATCGAAACGACACATCGAGTGCGAAAGGGCATAGGGGCTGCCTTTGCGCAAAACCAGTCAGGCCGGTCACGTATTCGGAACGACGCGCCATTGCGCCCGACGAAGCCGTTATGACGACGTTACATCCAAACGTTGTGGAACGTCGCCATCAACTCATAGGGCGCTGGGTTGCGATTGATGCAGGCCTTCGACGATCGCGAAGAAGTCGGGATCGTCGGCCGGCAGCAAGCCGTGCCGGACGAAGAAATCGATCAGCACGAGGTTGCAGTTGTATTTGAACTCCGACGTATCGCGCACGGTCTCGAACACGCGCCGCGACCGGCCACAGTTCGAAGGAATGCACCTCGCCGTCATGTGGCCTGCGGCGTGAAGTCGGCCGGCAGTTCGAGATCGAAGCAGCTCATGACGTCGGGCTTCAGCTGTCGCGCCCGACTGGTTCCAGTAGGACGACGAAGCCGACCGCCTTGGCCTGCCGCGCGCAGCTCGGGCGGGATCGCGGCTTCCTCGCCGCATTCCTTGATGAGGTTGTCGAGCAGGCCGATGCCGGCGGGCTGGCCGCCGGCCACCGTATTGTCGAGTTGCCCGGGAAAGGTCGGCTTGTCGTAGGAGCGGCGCGGCACCCAGATATGCAGTCCGTCGGCGCGCCGCACGTAGCCCGTCATATGCGGCCCGATAGGCGCGCACGCCGAACCACGGCACCGCCGCGCGCTCCATCTCGAGCAGCGCCGGCCGGGGAAGTGCGGCAGCGACCTTGTAAGGCTCCTCGCGCCACAGACCGCCGAAGTGAGCCGTCTTCCGCAACGCGAGCAGGAAGGCGCGCATCGCCGCCGTTCGCTTGGCGGGCGTGTCGAGCGAGGGGTCGAGATACCAGCCGTCGTCGCGATGTGCCGAACAGATCGGGCGCGCACCAGTTCGGCGGAAGTCGCGATGGATGAAGCCGGCGCGCTGGTGCCCACGAACCACGGTTCGAACTGGAGAGGTCGGCGTTGTTGCAGCGGCTGATATGGTCGAGGAAGGACATGCGCCGGGGAGATAGCATAGACTGCGGCCGATGACCGAAGACGAACTGCAGAAGCTCCTGGAGAACGACCCTGCCGGCGCGCGACCGGTACGAGCCTGTTCGTCGAGGAATCGCCAGGACCAGGATGTCCGCCTCGCGGTTCTCGCCCGGGCCGGCGAGCGCGTGGTCGACATCGGCGCTGCTGTCGGTGGTCGACACCGCGCTTGCGCGCCGCCGCGGGCGTGACGGCTCGGTGCTCTCCCATCTCAACGTCACCGCTGTTGCGCGCGCCACAGGCCGGCCGACGTCATCTCGCTCTCGCGTGTCATCCGGCGTGACGGCGATCGGTCCATGCCGAGGCCTGGCTGTTCAGCCACGCCGCCGTCGAGCCGATGCTGCATGCGACGGCTACGCTCAAGCTCTCGACTCGCCGGCGCTAGGCCGCCTCTTTCCAGGCGCGTCGACGACCGCCACGATGTCGCGCATGATCGCGTTGAGGTCGAAATCCTTGGGCGTGTAGACCGCGCGCCACGCCGGCCTTGATCAGCGCCTCGGCGTCGGCCGGCGGGATGATGCCGCCGACCACGACCGGCACGTCGCCGATGCCGGCGTCGCGCAGGCGGTCCATCACGTCGCGCACCAGCGGCACATGGGTGCCGGACAGGATCGACAGGCCGACGACGTGCACGCTCTCCTCGAGCGCGGCGTTCACGATCTGCGCTCGGGCGTCAGGCGGATGCCCTCGTAGACGACCTCGATGCCGCAGTCGCGGGCGCGCACCGCGATCTGCTCGGCGCCGTTGGAATGGCCGTCGAGGCCGGGCTTGCCGACCAGGATCTTGATCCGCCGGCCGAGCCGCTGCGAGACGCGCCTCGACCTCGCGGCGCGCGGCTTCCGAAGGCTGCCGTCGCTCGACGCCGCCGCCCGGGCGACGCCGGTCGGCGCGCGGTACTCGCCGAAGACGTTGCGCAGCGCTCGCCCCACTCGCCGGTCGTGACGCCGGCCTTGGCGCAGGCGATCGAGGGCGGCATGATGTTGCGGCCGTCCTGCGCGGCGGACGCGAGGTCGGCCAGCGCCTTGCTCACCGCCGTCGCCTCGCGCGCCGCGCGCCAGGCCTTGAGCCGCTCGATCTGCCCGCTCTCGACGCCGGCGTCGACGGTCATGATCGACGCCTGTCGCCGGCCGACAGCGGCGAGGGCTGCGCCTTCGGTGATAGCGGTTGACGCCGACCACGATCTGGTCGCCGCGCTTCGATGGCGGCGAGGCGCTGGGGTTCGACTCGACCAGGCGCTGCTTCATGTAGCCGCTTCGATGGCGGCCACCGCGCCGCCCATGTCGTCGATGCGCGCCAGCTCGGCGCGCGCCTCGTGCTTCAGCGCCTCGACCTTGCGCTGCGATCACCGCGCTGCCGTCGAAGATGTCGTCGTATTCCAGCAGGTCGGTCTCGTAGGCGACGATCTGCTGCAGGCGCAGCGACCATTGCTGGTCCCACGGCCGCGGCAGGCCGAGCGCCTCGTTCCAGGCCGGCAGCTGCACCGCGCGGGCGCGCGCGTTCTTGGACAGCATCACGGCCAGCATCTCGAGCAGGATGCGGTAGACGTTGTTCTCCGGCTGCTGCTCGGTGAGGCCGAGCGAGTTCACCTGCACGCCGTAGCGGAAGAGCCGCTGCTTGGGGTCGGTGACGCCGTAGCGCTCGCGCGTGATCTCGTCCCACAGCTCGGCGAACGCGCGCATCTTGCACATCTCGGTGACGAAGCGGATGCCGGCGTTCACGAAGAACGAGATGCGGCCGACGACCTGCGGAAAGTCCGCCTCCGGCACCTGGCCGCGCGCCTTCACCGCGTCGAGCACGGCGATGGCGGTGGCCAGCGCGAAGGCCAGTTCCTGCACCGGCGTCGCGCCGGCTTCCTGCAGGTGATAGCTGCAGACGTTCATCGGGTTCCACTTCGGCACCTCGCGTAGGTGAAGCCGATCATGTCGGCGGTCAGCCGCAGCGACGGCTCGGGCGGGAAGACGTAGGTGCCGCGCGAGAGATATTCCTTGATGATGTCGTTCTGCGTCGTGCCCTGCAGCTTGGCGCGCGCGACGCCCTGCTCTCTCGCCCGCCGCGATGTAGAGCGCCAGCAGCCACGCCGCCGTCGCGTTGATCGTCATCGAGGTGTTCATCTGGTCGAGCGGGATGCCGTCGAACAGCGCGCGCATGTCGCCGAGATGGCAGACCGGCACGCCGACCTTGCCGACCTCGCCGCGGGCCAGCGCATGGTCGGTGTCGTAGCCGGTCTGGGTCGGCAGGTCGAAGGCGACCGACGAGGCCGGTCTGGCCGCGCGCCAGGTTGGTGCGGTAGAGCTCGTTCGACTTGGCGGCCGTGGAATGGCCGGCATAGGTGCGGATGATCCACGGCCGATCCTTGAGGGGTTTGTCGTTCTTCTGGGTCGTCATGGTGTAGACTCCGCA
>CAWCFV010000001.1:0-41809 GCA_963794995.1 uncultured Actinomycetota bacterium | reverse complement strand
CGACGCCGCCCCAGACCACGACACCACCGGAGACCACGACACCACCGCAGACCACGACCCCGCCGCAGACCACGACCCCGCCCCAGACGACACCGCCGGGGGTCGCGAGCACGACTCCGTCGCCGTCGCCCTCCGTCGAGGTGCTGCCGAGCAAGACCGGCACCCCCACAACCTCCCCCACGTCCGGCACGCCGGACGTGGCCGTCGGCGGCACCAAGACGGGGTCGTCCGGGACCGCAGGGGGGACCCTCCCGCGCACCGGGCCGTCGGTGCCGATCACCCAGGCTGTGGTCACCGGCGCCACGCTCGTGGCGGGCGGCGCCGCGCTGCGCCGGTGGGCGGCCGCGCACCAGGTGGCCCCGGCCGCCGCGCGGCCCGGTCCCGACCGCATCGACGACGTGGACGCCGTCGACCAGGACTGACCGAGGCGCGACGTATCGTGCCGGGGTGCCGACCAGCCGCGATGCCCCGCTGCCCGACTACACCGGTCACGTCTCGCCCGGTGACCCGCCTGCGGTCCGCGAGTCCGGCGGCCTGCGGGTGACCAAGGTCTGCGTCGGCCCGATGCAGAACAACGCCTACCTGCTCGAGTGCGTGGCCAGCGGGCGACGGCTCGCTGGTGGACGCGGCGGACGACGCGGCCACCCTGGCCGGTGTCCTGGGCGACGGCGGGCTGGAGCGGGTGGTCACCACCCACAGCCACCGGGACCACTGGCAGGCCCTCGCGGAGGTCGTGGAGCGCACCGGGGCGCGTACGGCAGCAGGACGCGCGGACGCAGCGCAGATCCCGGCGCGGACCGACGAGCCGCTGGACGACGGCGACACGGTGGTCCTCGGCGAGCTGTCCGTGACCGTCATCGGGCTGCGCGGGCACACCCCCGGGTCGGTGGCCCTGCTGGTGGAGGAGCCGGCCGGCACCCACCACCTGTTCACCGGCGACGCCCTGTTCCCGGGCGGGCCGGCCGGAAAACCTCCGGGCTTCGACAGCCCGGCGGAGTTGAGGCAACGTGTTCGACCGCCTGCCGGACGAGACCTGGTTCTACCCCGGTCACGGCGACGACTCCACCCTCGGTGCCGAGCGTGGCAGCATCCCCGAGCTGGTTGGCCCGCCGTTGGTAAAGGCGGCTCGGCGACGTCACAGGTAGGAGTCGGGCACCGGGCCGAGGACCTCCATGTCGTGCTCCTCGGCGATCCGGTCAAGGAGGTCGGGTGTCGCCTCCCCGTTCGTCTCGGCATCGCGACAGCGCCTCGAAGAAGCCGACCATGGCGGCTGGCGAGAACAGGTTCAGCTTCCGTCCGGCTTCCCCGGATACCACCTTGAAGGTGTGCGGGACCCCACGTGGGACGTAGACGAAGGTTCTCTGGAGGGCAATGGTCCTGCTTGTCCTCGGTGTACATCAGGTATGTGCCCTCCAGGACATAGAAGGCCTCCGCGGCGTCCCGGTGCCGGTGAAGGGGAGGCCCGAACCCGGGGGGCTCGCGTCGCGTCTGGATGAGAGAGAACGATTCCTCGGTCTGATGACCTTCTGCGATCACCAGCGCCTCGAAGTTGCCCAGGTCGAGCAGTCGACCCTCGTCCGGAGGTACCACGAACGGCGTAGTCATGGGCGATCATCACCATCGAGACCAAGTGAACACAACCCCGGCATCTTGACGTGAGCCCCCTCCCCCCCGGAGTGGCTCGAGCGACGGTGGTGATGTGGTGGCGTTCAGGACCAGGGGACACGTTCGATTTCAGGTCGCGTCCTCATACGCCTCCGCCAACCACCTTCGGACCTCTCCATCGATCTGGGAGGCCGTATGGAGCTCGATGTGGTGCATCCACACATTCGCCGACGGGTGCGCCACGGACTTGAAGCGACGGGAACGGACCTCCTGCGACAGCGCGATCGACAGAACCGCAGAAACCTCGCTGTTCACGTACTGGTCGGGGCGCCAGACGTAGGCGAATCCCCTGCGGCGCCGGAAGGCTATCTGGCTCTTCGTCACCTGCACGTCGGCTTCGCCGACGCTCGCTACCGCGTCTCTCACCTCCCGGTACAACATGAGGCCCCCCGGGTGTCCGTCGAAGAACTCCTCAGGAGTTCGACTCTCGCCCTGACCCACTCCGACAGACTAACGAGGGCCGCCTCGCTGATGGACGACCTGGCGGCCCGGGTGTTCGGGCCGCTGCCGGACTCGACGTGGTTCTACCCGGGCCACGGCGACGACTCGACGCTGGGCGCCGAGCGCCCGGCCGTCCCGGCCTGGCGGGCCCGCGGCTGGTGACGGCCAGGCCGGTGCCGGACCCGGCCCAGCGGCCGGGTCCGGCACCGTGTCACCGCACGGCGCACCGACGGCTCGACCGAGGCCATCGGGGGGGTTGACGACCTCGGCCGGCCGGGCGCGCCAGGACGTGGCCCCGATGCGCGGTGCCCGGAAACTACTCTCCGTTGCCGCGGGCAGATATAGGACGTTCGCCGTAGTCCGGGTCCCTCAGGGCCGGGTCCGCGTGGGCCGCGAGTCGTCCGCGCGGGCGGCCCGGCGACGCCGGAACCGGCCGGTGACAGCGGCCCCGACCAGGGCGGTGGGCGGCGCACCGACGGGCTCCGGCGCGGTGCGGCGGTACACGGTGGCCCAGAGCAGGGTGCCACCGACGGCCACGGCGGCCAGCACGACCACCAGGGTGACCGTCCCGGCGTCGAGCAGCTTGAGCCCGGACGCCAGCAGCACCACCACCAGCGCGCGCCGGACCAGGCCGTTGGGTGCCGAGCTGGACACCCGGGCGCCGACGTAGACCCCCGGCAGGGCTCCGATCAGCAGCGACGCCGTGAGGCCGAGCTGGAAGTCGCCGAAGATCAGGTGCCCGAGGGAGGCCGAGGCCACCAGCGGCACCGCCTGCACGAGGTCGGTGCCGACCAGCTGGTTGGCGCGGATGCTCGGGTAGAGCAGCAGCAGGGCGACGATCATCAGCGAGCCCGAGCCCACCGACGTCATGCCGACGACCAGACCGCCGAGGATGCCGGTCAGCAGGGTGGGCAGCCGGCGCACGACGACGCTCTCGACCGGGACCTCGACGACCTGGCCGGCCGCCACGGCGGCCATCAGCTGCTGGCGCTTGCGCAGGTCGAGCAGGGCCTTGACGACCATGGAGCCGGCCGCGAAGAGCAGGGCCACGCCGAGGCTGGTCTTCACCACGGCCTGGGTGCCCTCGCCGCCGCCGAGCGCGCGCAGCACGAGGACGCCGAGGAACGCCGACGGGACCGACCCGATCACCAGCCACTTGACCAGATCCCGGTTCACGGTGCCCCGCCGGAGGTGGACCGCTCCCCCGACCGGCTTCATCACCATGGAGGCGACCAGGTCGCTGGAGACGGCGGCCAGCGGAGCGACCCCGAAGACCAGGATCATCACCGGGGTCATCAGCGCCCCGCCGCCCATCCCGGTGAGCCCGACGACGAAGCCGACGAGGAGGCCGGCGATGGCCACCGCCCACCAGCTCGGGTCCACGCGCTCCGGCCTCCTCAGACACACGCCGCCACGCTCGTGGGCGACGTCAGCCTAACGAGGGCGGGCGCTACCCGCGGCAGGGCCCCGCCGCGGGTAGCGCCCCGACCTCAGACCGGGAGGTAGCCGGTTCCTGAGCAGTAGCCGACGTTCCCTGCCCGGTCGGTGATCGCGACGCGTGCCCGACCCGGCTGGTTCTCGTTCTGGCGGGTGAGCGTGACCGTGACGTCGGACGTGCTGCCCTGGTAGGCCGCGGGGTCGGTCGACATGTTCGCGTTCACGGCCGGGCTGGCGGTGATGCTGGCGATGCCCGCCAGCGGGTCCTGCACCGTCACGACGGTCCGGTGGGGTGTCATGGACCGCTGGTAGCCCCGGCAGGTCGGGCGGGTCTTGTCCCAGACCTTGGTCGCCTCGATGCTGCGGGTCTGCCCGGTGTCGTCGACGAAGCTGGCGCGGACCACATCGGTTCCCTCCGCCCCGTTGGACGTCCAGCCGAAGGTGGCCTGCCCGTTGCTGTCCGTCAGGTCCGAACCCGCCGCACCGGCATTCGGGCCGCTCACGACCAGGAACGACACGTCAGCGCCCTGCACGAGGTTCCCCTGGTCGTCCCGAACGGTCGCCGTCACCGAGTGCGTCGGGCTCTTGATCGGGTTGTTGAACGCCTGGCCGGGGTCGAGCGAGATGCTGCCCGGCAGCTGGGCCGAGGCCCCGCCGAGGATGACGGCGGCGTCCTTGCCGTTCGCGTCGTCCACCTCGTCGGACGCGGTGAGCACGGCGAGGCCGCCGAAGCACTCGGACGTGGGACCGTTGCCCGGGTCCCCGGTGCACTCGAAGTGGTTGTGCCAGGGACCCGCGTTGACCTCCTGGTCGGTCAGGCCCGGGAAGGAAGCTCTGGCCGGCCGGAGTGAGGTACAGGTCGTCGGAGCTCCCGCCGTCGACAGTCGAGACCCCGGGGAGCAGGCCGGAGAGCCAGCCGTACTCCGTGCCGTGCGACATCAGCCCGCCACCGGCGTTGACGAAGTCGCCGATCGTGGTGGCGTTGTCGGCGAGCGCCTGGGACTCCTCGAAGTCGAGGTCGTTGCCCGCACCCGTCCCGGCGATCCAGGCGATCTTCGGGCTGACGGTGCCGGCCCGCAGGGCGTCGAAGAAGCCGTTGATCGCGTCCGCGCCGTCGTAGAAGGTGACCGGGAGCCCGGCTGCCGCTGCGCCCGAGGCGACCGCGGCACCAGCACCACTCGAGCAGGGGTCGTCCTCGGCCGAGCCGAGCGCCGCGACGTTCCCGTCGTTGGCCCGGGTCACCTCCGGCGCGATGTTCTCGAGCGCCTTCTTGATGTAGTTCCACCCGTCCCGGGGCGTGTCGCAGGTTCCGTCGCTGTCGGTGTCCTCGGCGTAGCCGTGGTCGGTGAGGTCGTCACCGCCGAGGATCACCGGGCCGCCCAGCTCGGCGGCGGCGACCGGACCGGCCGCGGCGCCGAGGCCCAGCATCGGCGCGACCAGCATGGCTGCGAGCACCAGACCGACATGGCGTTGCGGCTTGCGATGGCTGTGACTCATGCGGGACCCCTTCTGGAACGAGGCGGCCGGCGCGTGGCGCGCTTCAACTCCCCGGTCGCCGGCGTCGGACGTCGGCAGTCGAGCGGAAGGTACGCCGGGGGACGGGACTCGTCTGTCCGTCGATTGGACCAATCGTGCTACGTCGATCACGCAGCGTCGAGCGGAGTCCTACTCTTCGTGGCCGCGCACCGCGCTGGGGTCGCGCCGCACCTTGAGCAGGCTGGCCACGGTGGTGACGGCCAGGGTCCCGAGGATGATCACCAGGGACAGCCAGATCGGGATCTCCGGGACCGCGTCGATGTGCTCGCCGCCGTTGATGAACGGCAGCTCGTTCTCGTGCAGGGCCTCCATGACCAGCTTCACGCCGATGAACCCGAGGACCACCGACAGCCCCAGGCTCAGGTAGACCAGCCGCTCGAGCAGCCCGCCGATGAGGAAGTAGAGCTGGCGCAGCCCCATGAGGGCGAAGACGTTGGCCGAGAAGACGAGGTACGGCTCCTTGGTGAGCCCGTAGATCGCCGGGATCGAGTCCAGGGCGAACAGCAGGTCGGTCGTCCCCAGCGCGAGGATCACGATGAGCATCGGCGTGATGACCTTCCTGCCGGCCACCCGGGCCGTCAGGTGCACGCCGTGCCACTCGCTGGTGGACGGGAAGCGGTGCTCGACCCACTTGAGCAGCCGGTTCTCCTCGAAGTCCTCCTCCCCCGTCTCGCCCTGGGTCGCCAGCTTGACCGCGGTGTAGATGAGGAAGGCGCCGAAGATGTAGAAGACCCAGCTGAAGTTCTGGATGGCAGCGGCACCGACCGCGATGAAGACGCCGCGCATCACCAGCGCCAGGATGATGCCCACCAGCAGGGCCGTCTGCTGGTACTGCCGGGGCACGCTGAACTTGCCCATGATGATCACGAACACGAACAGGTTGTCGATGCTCAGGCTGTACTCGGTGAGCCAGCCGGCGTAGAACTCCCCCGCGTACCGGGGCCCGGAGAAGTAGAGGACGCCGAGCCCGAACAGCACCGCGAGGCTGATGTAGAACGCGATCGCCCGGCTGGACTCCCGCACCGTCGGCTCGTGGGGCCGCCGCCCGATGATGAGCACGTCGACGGCGAGCAGACCCACCAGCAGGGTGATGCTGGCGATCCAGAGCCAGGCCGGCACGTTCACTGAGCGGTTCCTCTCGAGGCGTCGTGCGGACGGACCTGCCCGTGACGACCACCCACCACACACGGGCAGCGGCCTGCCGCAGGGACACTCCCCTCCAGGTCGGGGGCCAGTCTCTCCTATGGGTCTCCGGGCTCGCCATCAGGCCTACCGGCTTCCGGCAATGCCGCCTCGGGGCCAGCGGCTGCCGCCCCGACGCTCGTCCGGGCATCTCTTCGGGCTCGACAGCAGCCCCACCGGCTTCCGCAACGCCGCCTCGGGCCACCCTGCGCCCTATGCTCGTCCGAGGCATCCGCCGGGGGGAGACCGTGAGCACGCCGCAGCACCGGGTCCGCGCTCGGCTGAGCATGGACGGCTCGATCGTGACAGCTACCTCCTCCGGACCCCGGTGACCGGTTCCTCGCCACGGGATACGGCGGCGAGGACCTTACGATGGCCGGCCTGAGAAGTCTCGGCAAAGGGCGGCTTCTGGTGACCGGTGTTCACGGTGACGCCGTCTGGTCCACGGGCAGCGCCGGCGGCCTAACCGACCTTGCGCGGGCCGACGCGGCGGGGGCGAGCTATGCGGAGTTCCGCCTGCACGTCGACATGCAGCATCTTCCTCTACCGTTCATCGGAGCCACCGCGGTCGAGTCGTTGCGCCGGATCAGCGCCTCATCCGAGATGGGGCCCTGGCGCGTGTCGGGTGCGTACGACCGTCCCATCGCTCGACGGTTGCTCGAGGAGGCTGGGGTCACTCGTGGCGGCTTCGCGCGCACGAAGCATGGCTACATCGGAAAGCTTCAGACCGCCACACGACGGGACGGACTCTCGGTGACGCTGTCGAGAGCCGCCGCGGCGGACTTCGAGTTGCATATGGCCTCAGTAGATCTGAGGCGTTATCGAACGCGCGAAGCACTGGCTCGACCGCTTCGCCGACTGGATCGTGCCGGGCGAGCGAGAGGACGTCCTAGGGCAGCTGCTCACCAGAGCTGCTGACGGACTAGCGCGAGTGTTGCTCGGGTCCTCTGCACGCATGACCCTCAACAACCGCTACGACTGGACGGCCGTGCTTCCCGTCTGGGCAATCGGACGTCTCCGCGACAACTACGTGCGGGCTCTCGACCCCCACCGGAGCGCGAGCCTGTGACGCGATCATGCAGCGAGACGCTGGGCCGTGGTTCGACGATTGCCCGATCTCCGCTCAGCGGCAGCCGGTGATACCAGCGCGCGAAGCCCTCGGTACAGCAGCAACGTCGGTGCTCGGATGGCCACCGATCGCCCTTGCCGCGTCGCTAACGATCCCGGGCCTGCGCGTCCTGGCCTACCACGACGTGCCCGACCAGGCCGCGTTCCGCCGGCACGTCGAGCTCATCCGGCGCCGGTTCCGGCCGGTCGGCGCGGCCGAGGTCGTCGCCGCCGCGGCCGGGGGGCCGCCGCTGCCCGCGCGCGCCCTGTGGGTCACCTTCGACGACGGGCACCCCAGCAGCCTGGCCGCCGGGGCCGACCTGGCCCGGGCCGGCATCGCCGCGACCGTCTTCGTCTGCCCGGGCGTCCTCGACACCGACGAGCCGCTGTGGTGGCAGGTGGTCGACGCCACGATCGCCCGCGACGCCGTCCCGGCCGACCTGCTGGACGGCCGGACCACCGCAGGGTTCCGCGCCTGGCTGAAGACGGTCCGGGACGACGTGCGGCGAGATGCCGTCGACCGGTGCCGCCTCGCCCTCGCGTCGACGGGCGCGGCACCGGCCGTCACCCAGGCGACCACCGCGCAGCTCGCGGACTGGGTGGCCCAGGGCCACCACGTCGGCAACCACACCTGGGACCACCCCCTGCTCGACCGCTGCAGCGAGCCCGAGCAGGACCGGCAGGTCCGCGCGGCGCACGACTGGCTTCGGGCCCGCTTCCCGGACCAGCCCCTGGTGTTCGCCTACCCGAACGGCAACACGGCGCCGGTCGCCGACGAGACGGCAGCCGGGCTGGGCTACCCGGTGCGGCTGCTCTTCGACCACCGGGTCGCACCGCGGCGCCCGGTCCCCCAGCTCTCCCGGCTGCGCATCGACGCGGATGCCTCACTCCCCCGCTTGCGGGCGGTGGCGTCCGGCGCGCACGCCTTGGCCTTCGCCGCGGGGCACCGTTGAGCACCCAGCCCAGCCTCACCATCGTGCCGGTGGCTGACGTCCCGGACGACGCGATCCTCACCTGCCTGAACGAGGCGTTCGGGCGCCACCGAACCGTCGAGTGGTTCCGGTGGAAGCACCGCGAGGGGCCGTGGGGACCTTCCACGGGCTGGGCCGCGCTGGACGACACGGGCGTGGTCGGGGTCCGGCTGGCCTCCCCGTGGCGGGTGGTCGACGTGGACGGGACCCCACGGGCAGTGGCGCGCATGACGGACGGCGCCGTGTCCCCCCGCGCCCGCAGGCAGGGAGTGTTCTCGCGGCTGGTCGTCGCCGAGACCGACTCCAGGACGGCCCGGGGCGAGTGGGCCTGCCTCATCTCAACCGCGGTCCCGGCGTCGAGGGCCGCCTACGACAAGCTCGGCTGGACCCTGCCGCCCAAGGTGCAGGTCGCCACCTCCGTGTCTTCGGTGACCCCGACCCTCCGCCGGCCGGCGCTGACCGAGGTACCCGTCGAGGCGCTGGCGGAGTCGCCGCGCGTGGGCACGGGGCTGGCCACCGACTGGGACGCCGCGAGCCTCGGCTGGCGCTTCGACCAACGCTCCGGCCACCAGTACCTCGCCGCGCGCCTCGACTCGTCCGACGTCGGGACCGCCGTGGTGTACCGCACCACGGTGAGTCACCGGGTTCCCACCCTGGTCGAGGTTCTCGGCCGTGGCCCCGACAGCGAGCGGGACCGGTTGCTGCGGGCTCTGGCGGTCCAGCATCGGTGCCTGCTGAGCATCCGCTACGTGGGGGCAGGCACCGACCGCGCCGCGAGGCCGGTCCTCTCGCGGGTCGACGACGGGCCCGCCCTGGCGATCTGGACCACACCGAACGCGACCGCGGCCGCCGCCCTCGACAGCTGGCGATTCAGCGCGGCCGACCTCGAGGGGGTGATCTGAGTGGCTCGCCGGACAAACCCGGCGCCGGGGGGCGCGCTCCGGGTCGTGCACGTCATCCCTCGGCTGTCGCCGACCGGTGGTGCCGAGACGTCGCTGGTCCAGGTGGTCGAGCCGCTGCGCCGGCTCGGAGTGGCCAGCGAGGTGGTCGTCCTCACGGAGCACCCGGACAACCGGCCGGCGCGCGCTCTCAGGGAGGCCGGCGTCACGGTGCACGTGCTGGGCGAGGTGTCCAGGCCACGACAGGTGCTGCGGCTGGTCCGGATCCTCCGACGGAGCCGGCCGGACGTCGTGCACACCACCCTGCTGGAGGCCGGCCTCGTGGGGCGGCTCGCCGCCCGGCTCACCGGCCGTCCGGCGCTGCACAGCGTCGTCAACAGCGTCTACCGGGGGGGCGCCCTCACCGCGTACGGCGCGGCGTGGAAGACCCGGTTGTTCTTCGTCGCGGACTTCGTGCTCGCCCGGGTCGCGACGACGCGGTTCCACGTCCTCACCGAGGCCTCGGCCGACGAGGTCACGAGCACCTTCCGGGTCCCTCGGGAGCGCATCTCAGTGGTGCCCCGGGGCCGCAGCACAGCCCTGCTCGGCGCCCGCACCGCCGAGCGCCGCGCAGCGGCACGGCGGGGACTGGGGATCGACAATGACCGATCGCTGGTGGTGAACGTGGCCCGGCAGGAGCGCCAGAAGGGCCACGTCGACCTGGTCCGCGCGTTCGCCGTCGTCCGCGAGACGCTGCCGGATGCCGAGCTCGCGATCGCAGGTCGACCCGGCGCGGCGACCCGCGCCCTGGAGGCAGCGATCCGGGACGAGGGGCTCGTCGATCACGTGCGCCTCCTCGGTTCCGTCGACGACGTGGGCTCGCTGCTCTGCGCCGCCGACGTCTTCGCATTCAGCTCGCACTGGGAGGGCCTCGGCGGCGCCGTCCTCGAAGCGATGGCGCTGGAGGTCCCCATCGTCACGTTCGCGGTCCCAGCCGTCTGCGAGGTCGTCGGCGACACGGCGGTCGTCGTTCCGATCGGCGACGTCTCGGCTCTGGCCAAGGCCGTTACCGGCATCCTCATCGACCGGGATCGCGGGGCGGCAGGAGCCGCCGCCGCCCGCAGCCGGTTCGACGTCCATTTCACCCTCGACGGAGTAGCAGGGCAGATGGCCGACCTCTACAGGGACGTTGCCGGGCGCAACGGCGACCGGGCAGGCTCAGCGGCATGACGGCACAAGCACCCGTCGGCTTCGTCGGAGGCGTCGGCGTCGTCGTGCCGACCCGTAACCGGCCTGTGCTGCTGCGCCAGGCCCTGGAGAGCGTCGCGGCACAGGTGGGCGTCGAGAGGGTCCAGGTGGTCGTGGTCGACGAGGCCTCGGACCCGCCGGTCGACCCCGCCTCGTTCCCACCCGGTCTCGCTGTCACCCTGCTGCGCAACGACTCTCCCGTCGGCCCGGCGGCCGCCCGCAACCAGGGCGCGGAGGCGTTGACCACCCCGTTCGTCGCCTTCCTCGACGACGACGACCGCTACCTGCCGCAGAAGGCCGCCCGGTGCCTGGGCGTCTTCCGCGAGCACCCCGAGGTCGGTGCCGTGGTGCACCGCGCGGTGTTCGAGGGGTCGGCAATAGGTGGAACCGGCGGCGTCATAGTCCTCGACGACCCGGTCCGGACCTGGCTGCTCAGCCAGCCACCGCACGTCATCACGCTGGTGGTGCGCCGCGAGGTGCACGACCGGGTGCGGTTCGACCCGACTTTCGCGGCGGCCGAGGATCTCGACTACATGCTGCGGCTGGCGCAGACGACCTCGGTCGCGGTGCTGGACCGGGTTCTCGCGGTGCACGGGCAGTCGAACGACCGGGTGTCCAGCATCGGGATGGCCAAGCGGCTCGAAGGGCGGCGTCGCTTCCGCGAAAAGCACGACGCGCTCTTCGACCGGCAGGCCCACGCGTTCCACCTGCTCCGGCGGGGGCACCTGCACCGCCGCGCGGCTGAGCGAGGCGCCGCGGCCAGGTCGTTCGCCCAGTCCTTCGTGGCCCACCCCTCAGCCCTGGCCGCGAAGGGGCTCCTGCTCTCGGTGCTTCCCGGCCGAGCGGGGGCACGCCTGGTGGCGCGCCGACGCTGACGCGGGAGCCGTCACACGGCGCAGCCGTCGAACGCAGCGCGCGCCAGCGTCGCGGCCACGGTCCGGTCGCGCCCGGGCGGCTGTTGCCCATGCAGCATCTGCACGAGCGCGTCCGACGCCGCCTCGACGTCGTCGATCGTCGGGCCGAGCACCGCCCCGGCGGGCGCCTGTGCCCAAGCTGCGAACTCGGCGCACTTGGGGTGGTAGTCGATCGTCAAAAAGGGCACCCCGGCGGCGAAGGCGAAGATCGACGCGTGCAGCCGCATGCCCACCAACGCGTCAGCTGACTCGACGGCCCGGTAGGTCGCCACCGGGTCGTCCTCGTACGGGACGTACTCGCTCGCGATGCCGTCCAGCATCGAGCCCAGCCGCTGCAGCTCGGCCCCGTCGCCCCGGGCCGCCGACGCGTTGAGGCTGACCAGCCGGACCGTGAAGCGAACCTGGTCGTGGGCCCGACGCAGCAGCGCAGCCAGCCGCTCCCTGCGGACGACCTCGTCGGACGGTGCGCCCTCGCCGAGGCTCTCGAACGGGGCCAGGGAGACCGCCACCACAGGGGTCTCCGTTTCGGACCGGCCCGGGACCGGCTCGAGGAGGGCCGGGAGCAGGATCGCGACGTCGGCCGCGCGGGTCGTGGGTGTCGTGATGCCCAGCGCGACCGCCCGGTCGTAGGACGGCTCGTCCCGCACCGAGATGCTGGCGTACCCGCCGAGGACACGGGCGACCTCGCGCTCGTCCGCCGCGGACCGGAACGGCCCCACCGAGACGCCGACGGCGTGCCGTTCCCGCCCGAGGAGCCGGGCCGCCCGGTCCTGGTCACGGCCGTGGGTGTTGACCCGCCGGAAGGTCGAGCCACCCACGTGGACGACCCGCTCGGCTCGGCCGACGGCGGTCACCGCCTGGAGGCGGCGGGCGCCGCGGACAGCCCGCCCCCCGCCGAGGGCGGTGCGCACCGGCGCTGGCAGCGCGGGTGTCCGGTCGGCCATCAGCACGACCTCGCGCCCGGGCCACAGCTCGGCGGACAGCCGGACCGCGACCCAGCAGAACGCGTCGTCGCCCGCGTTGCGTCGGCCGTAGTAGCCGTCCAGCAGGACCCCGGCTCGGGACGGGCGGGAAGCACCCGTCACAGCGAGTGCTTCCCGCCCCGTCGCCGGGCACCGAGGGACCGTGAGAGGCGGCTGGTCCCGCGGGCCGTAGACGGCGCGCCGTCGCCCGGTGTGCTCAGGCCCGCCTTGGCCCGGTTCCGGGTCTCCTCCCGGAACCGCTCGGTCCAGTCGTCCTTCCCCTGCGAGGACTGCGCGGCCGGCATGAACGAGTCGGCCACACCCGGTCCCGGCTCGACGCCGACGAAGTCGGCGATCAGGTGCACCACGGCAGTCGGCTCCCGCCGGGCCTGCTCGAAGGTGACTGCTAGCGTTCGGAGACCGCGAGCGGCGAGGAACGCGTCCCAGGCTGCGTTGTCCGCGACGATCTGCTGAAGCTTCGCCGCGATGAGGTCGTAACGGTACTCCGCCTCATCACGCTCCGGCATGTCCGAGATCCAGGCCTTGGTCTGGGAGGCCCAGGCGAAGGACACCGCCTGGGCCACCAGGTCCTCGCGCCGCAGGTGGACAAAGCAGTAGCGAGCCAGCGTCTGCGGGTCCTCGTGGCCCAGGAAGCTCGCCAGGTGGGACTGGTGCAGCTTGATGCCGAAGGCACCGTTCGGCGACGTGCGCACCGACTTCACGAAGGCGAGGACGTCGGGCTGTCCCTCGGCGCGGGCCCGCTCCTCCCAGCGCACCAGGTTGCGCGAGTTCAAGTACTCCAGCGGGTAGCCGAACGACCCGTCCCGGTGCAGCAGGTGGCCCAGGAAGTGACTGCCGGACCGGGGCGTGGTGCACAGGGCGTAGAGCGTGGTCGTCGGCACGGTCGGGTAGTCGTGCTCCGCGTCGAGCTGCGCGTTCCACCGGGGCGTCGTCGCGCCCGCCTTATCCCGCCTGACCACCGAGTCACGCTATCGACGGCTGGCGGTCTTGGGACGGTTTCGGCCGACCGGACCCGGTCCGGCAGCGGGTGTGGCAGATTTGTCGGTCGGCAGTAGGGGGTTTCCGTCGTGACCGTGACGCGCGGACGCGCGATGGGCGGCGTCCTCTGGACCGTTGCCCAGCGGTGGTCGGTGCGGCTCACCACCCTGGGCGTCTTCGTCGTCCTCGGCCGGTTGCTGACCCCGGCCGACTTCGGGGTCGTGGCGCTGGCCAGCGTGTTCATCGGGTTCGTCAACGTCTTCAGCGACTTCGGCCTGTCCACCTACCTCGTCCAGTCGCGCTCCGTGGACCAGCGCAGCACCAGCACGGTCTTCTGGTCCGGTCTGGCGCTCTCGACCCTGCTCGCGCTGCTGGTCTGCGCCGCGGCCGGGCCGGTGGCGGCGCTGTTCGGCGTCGACGAGCTCGCCGCGGTGATCCGGGTGATGTCCGTCTCGATCTTCGTCACCGCGTTCTCCTCGACCCCGACCGCCTTGCTCAAGCGTGACCTCGACTTCCGCTCCATCGCCCTGCGCTCGGTCGTCGCGACCGTGGTGTCCGGCGCGGTGGCCGTGGGGCTCGCCTTCGCCGGTGCGGGTGTCTGGTCGCTCGTCGCCCAGGCCGTGGTGTTCAGCTCGGTCAGCGCCGTGGTGCTCTGGGTGGCCTCCCGCTGGCGGCCGTCGAGGGCCTTCGACCCAGCCACGGCGCGACAGGCAATGGCCTACGGCAGCAGCGTCCTCGGGATCCAGCTCGTCTCCCAGCTCCGCCGACGTGGCGCGGACCTGGCGATCGGCGCCGTCGCCGGGACCGTGGCCCTGGGCTACTGGGCGGTCGCCAACCGGATCCTGGTCGTGGTCTTCGACACCGTGGTGCAGGTGATCTCGGCCGTGTCCACGCCGGTGTTCGCCCGGCTGAAGGACGACCGGCCGCGGCTCCAGCGCGGCTACGTCACGGCCGTCACGCTGAGCCTCGCGGTCGTGGTGCCCGTCCTCGTCGTCCTGCTGGTGACCGCCCCGGTCGCGATCCCCCTGGTCTTCGGCGGTCGCTGGGACCGCGCGGTCCCGGTGGCCCAGCTGCTCTGCGTGGCCACCCTGTTCACCACGATGGTCTACTTCGACCGGGGCCTGATGCTGGCGGTGGGGCGTCAGCGCCTCGAGCTGGTGATGGCCACGGCGACCGCCGTGGGTGGGCTGGTGCTGATGGTGGGAGCGGCCCACATCTCCCTCGTGTTCGCTGCCTGGGCCGCGGTCGCGCAGGCCGCCCTCGCCTGGCCCGTGCGGGTGCGGGTGACGACCCGGGTGCTGGACATCCCCGCACGGCCCTACGTCGCCCGGCAGGTGCGGACGGTCGCCGCCGGGGCCGTCGCTGCCGCTCCGGCCTGGCTGGTCGTGGAGGCCGGCGAGCCGCGGGTCGGCGAAGGCATCACCCTCGTCCTGGCGACGGCCTGCGTCGCCGTGCTCTACCCGGGTGCGCTGTGGCTGCTCAACCGACCGGCGGTGGAGGTCCTGCTCGACCAGGTCCGGCCGGCCATCCGCCGCCGCCGGGGCACCCCCGACCGGCCGGCCTCGTCGGGGCATCCCGCGGGCCTCGGAACGGCCAACGGCAGCGCCGACGCCGACCGGTAGCGGTCGCTCGAGGGCGGACGCTTCCGCCTACCGGCCGCTGGTCCCGACCTGGGCCAGCAGGGCGTAGGCAGCCCTGGACTCCGCTCGCAACCGGTCCCGGCGGGCGACCACGTCGTGCTTGGGCATCGCCCGACAGGACACCCGCGATCACGTCCGCCGCCTCGTCGGTCGACATCGACCCGAGCGCGAGGACGTGCTCCCCGAAGCCGATGCTCCCGAACAGGTCGGTGGCCTTGGCCAGCCGGTTGTCCACCGGGAAGGGCGGGGTGCCACCGAGGATGCTCAGGATGTTGGAGTGCACCCGACCGCCCACGACCAGCTCGGCGCGCGAGTAGAGCGCGGCCAGGTCGTGCCACGGGAGGTCGTCGTCGACGAGCCGGACCCGCGGGTCGGCGCAGCGCTGGACCAGCGCCCGCGAGCCTTCGAGGTCGCTGCCCTCGGCACCGTTGGTCTGCACCACGACGAGCACCTCGTCGACCGTGCCGCGGTCCAGGAGATGGGCGACGAGGTCGGTCATCGGCTCCAGCACTCCACCGGCAGCAGAGGGGCGTGCCAGCCGATGGGTCAGCGTGACGGCTGCGAACCGGCGACCGGCGACACCCAGCCGACGGGCGACCGCGTCGCCGGCGGCGTCGGTCGGAGGGTCGAGAGACAAGGACCGTGTCGGGGACCTGCCCACCCGTGGGGCCGTCAGCCCGTGGCGCTGCCGCGAGCTGCACGCTGCGGTCGTCGCGCAGCAGGACCAGGTCGACCCGGCGGAGCAGCCAGGCCGACAGCCGCTCGCCCGAACCGCCGGCGAACGGGCCGAAGGCCTGGCCGTAGACCACGGTGGGCTTGCCCAGGCGGGCGGCCACCAGCAAGGGGAACATCGCCAGCCAGAGGCCCAGCTGCGCCCGGCGGCCACGCGTGCGGAAGAGCTGCCCGCCCTTGCCGACGACGAGGTCGGCACGAGCGACCACCGCTACTGCCGGGACCCGACGGAGCAGGACCTTCGGCAGGGCCAGCACGACGAGGCTGAGGCCGACTGCGAGCAACCCGTCGTCGCGGCCGCCGACGCTGACCAGCGCCGGCACCACCTGGACGTCGGGGTTCGCGGCGAGCGTGTGCCGATGGGTCTGCGCCAGGTCCGACCCGGCACCGTTGACCGCGACCAGGGTGATCCGGCTGCCGGGTACCGCCGCGCGCACCGCCTGGATCGCGGCCTGGGTCAGCGCCGAGCCACCTCGGTTGTCGTCGCCGTAGACGTTGCTGATCACCACCTGCACGCCTGAGCACCCCCGGGACCTGGATCGGCCCGGCCGGGCCTGCGTGACCGTCCGTCGGTCGGACGGGAAACCACGCTAGCGCCACCCGTGGAGCGGTTGCACCCGGCCGTCAGGGTGAGATTTTGACCTGCCGATGACCATACGTATCGGACGCTGTCGGCCGAACAGGTGATTGACCAACAGGGGGGTCCGCGGGGGGCCGACGTAGTGGGGGTACCCCCACCAGCTAGGAGCCCCCCACATGCCACGAGCGACCCTCGCTCTCGTGACCGTCCTGGCGGTGGCGGGCCTGACCCAGGTCAGCCCTGCCACCGCACAGACCACCCTGGCCGTGCCGTCGACCATCGCCTCGGACTGCTCGGTCGACGTCACGACGGCTCTGGGGGACTTCCTCCGCGGCGTGCCGAACGGCACCACCGTCTCCTTCGCTCCCGCCGGCTGCTACCGCGTCGAGACCGAGATCGGTCTGAACTTCCAGCAGGGCATCACCCTCGAGGGCAACGGCGCCACCCTGCGCCGGACCCAGCCGACGCCGGCCGCGCTCCGGTACCCGGAGTCCAACGCGTTCCTCATGGTGACGCAGTGGTCCGACAGCACGATCCGCAACCTCAACATCCAGGGCATCAACACGACCTCGGACGTCGCGATGCTCGGGGACGCCTACGGCGCCTGGGACCAGAGCATGGAGTTCGACGCCGGGATCAACCTCCGCGGCGGGTCGAACGTCGTCCTGGAGAACCTGCACATCGACGGTACCTACGGCGACGGGGTCCAGATCCAGCGCCGCCACGGCAACCCCACCGGGATCGTGCTGCGGGACATCGTGATCGGCCACAACGGGCGTCAGGGGGTCAGCATCAGCGCCGGCAACGGCATCCTGCTCGACCGGGTGACCATCCAGGGCTCGCGCCGCGGCGGCGTAGACATCGAGCCGGCCGCGGTCACGATGGTGGCGCAGAACATCGAGATCCGGAACTCGACGATCGCCACCTGGCTGCTGGCGTTCCCCTCACAGGGCAGCGGTCTCTCCAACCACGTCTACATCCACGACAACGTCATCACCCGGACCGGCGTCCCGTTCGTCAAGGTGCGGTCGAGCGCCGGCTTGTGGCGAACCGACTGGCGCGTGGTCAACAACACCGTGACCTACGGGCTGGGCTCGCCTCAACCGGCGATGCTGTTCGACCGGGTGTCCGACGTGCTGGTCGACGGCAACGTGATCAACCTCAAGGAGGACCGCTCCGAGATGGCCGTCGGTCTGCAGAACGGGTCCACGGCGGTCATCAGCAACAACTGGTTCCGCAACGCAAAGCCAGCGCCCGACTTCGTCGCCATCATCGACGGTGGGTCGTGGATCGGTGGCAACAACGCCGTCGGCGCCGCGCCGCCGTCCCTGGTGCGCTGGACTCCCCCGGTCGTCGCACCGGCCGGCCCGGCACCGGGGGGCGCGGAGCCGCCGGCCCCCAAGCCCGGCGCCGAGGCGCAGGGACCTCGCAAGGGCACACCCAAGGCGAAGGCGGCGCCGGCCGCCTCCCCCCGCAAGGTCACCCGCCTGCGCTTCGACGTGACCGAGCCGGCTCGCAAGGGCCAGCCGGTGCGGGCCAAGGGCAAGCTCCTGCGCGTCGGTGGGGACACGCCCAAGACCTACCTCGGCTACTCGGCACGTCGCGTCGTGGTGCAGTTCCAGCCAGCCGGCGCCACGACGTTCCAGACGGTGCAGCGGGTGAGGACCGGCGCCAACGGCACGTTCCGCCTCCGCAACGGAGTCACCGCCGGCGCGAGCGGCTCGTGGCGGGCCGTCTTCCGCGGCAACGACCGCTACCGGCCCAGCGTCTCGCTTCCCGACGTCGTGCGCGTCAAGCCTGCGCGCCCGGCGGCCGTGACGACGCCGGTGAGCGACCCGTCCGCCGCGGGCGGGGCCGTTCTCATCCTCTGACACCGCCGCACTGGCACAATCCCCTGCGTCCAGGACATCTGCACGAAGGGGGCGTCGGTGAAGGTTGTCGTGACGGGCGGGGCCGGCTTCATCGGAGCCAACCTCGTCGGCCACCTGCTGCGGTCGGACAGCGTGGACGAGGTCGTCGCAGTCGACGACCTGTCCTCGGGCGACCCGGCGAACCTCGACGGCCTGGCGGTCGACCTCCGGGTCGGCTCGATCCTCGACGCCGACCTGCTGGACGGGGCCATCCACGGGGCCGACGCCGTCGTGCACCTCGCGGCGGTGCCCTCGGTGCCGCGCTCGGTCGCCGACCCGCTCACCAGCCACCACGCGAACGCCACCGGGACCCTGCAGGTGATGGAGGCGGTCCGCCGCGCCGGCGGCCCGCACGTCGTCGTCGCGTCGTCGTCCTCCGTCTACGGCGCCAACCGCGAGCTGCCCAAGCGCGAGTCGATGCGCACGGCCCCGCTCAGCCCCTACGCCGTGAGCAAGCTCGCCACCGAGTCCTACGCCCTGTCCCACGCCTACTGCTACGACATCCCGGTCCTCGCCTTCCGGTTCTTCAACGTCTTCGGGCCGCTGCAGGCGGCCGGCCACGCCTACGCCGCGGTCATCCCGGCGTTCGTGAGCGCGGCGCTCGCGGAGCAGCCGCTGACCGTGCACGGAGACGGGTCACAGACCCGCGACTTCACCTACGTCGGGACGGTGTGCGACGTCATCACCGACGCGCTCACCCGGAAGGTGACCTCGGCGGACCCGGTCAACCTCGCCTTCGGCACCCGCACCTCGCTCTCGTCGCTGATCGAGCTCCTCGAGGAGCAGGTGGGGCGCGGGGTCACGGTGCAGCACACCGAGTCGCGGGCCGGCGACGTGCACGACTCCCAGGCCGACTCGAGCCTGCTCACGTCGCTGTTCCCGACCACGGCCCCCGTCCCGCTGCGTGACGGACTCGCAGCCACCGTCGACTGGTTCCGCAGCCTCGACGCGTGACGCCGTGACCGCCCAGACCTCGCCACTCGCCGCGGCGCGAGACGTCGGGACCCTCGCGGTCGGGGTGCTCCTCCGGCAGTCGCCGCCGGTGCTCGGTGCGGCCCTTCTGGCGGGCTGGACGCTGCTGGTCGCCGACCGCGTGGGCGGCCGGCCGGAGAACATGGTGCAGACCTGCGGGGTCGCCGCCGGGGCCTACGTCGCGGGCCTGGTGCTGCACCGCGTGGGCTGGCTGGTCGGACCGCTGGTCGCCGTCGCGGTGGCCGGCTGGTTCGCGACGACGCAGGGCGCCTTCTCCGGGCGGCCGACCGCCGGCCCCTTGGGCTACGGCAACGCCAACGCCGCCCTGCTCGTGGCGGCCGCTGCGGCCTGCGCCATGGCGGTGGCGCACCGCTCGCCGAACGTGCGCGCGGTGGGGCTCCTCGGCTGCGCAGGCGCCGTCGCGCTCACCGTCCCGACCAGGTCCGCGGCCGGTCTGGGCGCCGGCCTCGTCGTGCTCGCCGCTGCCGCCGTCGGGTTCGCCGGCCGAGCCCCCCGGGACCGCAAGCTCGGCCCCTTCGTCCTGGTCGCAGCCGCGCTGCCGGCACTGACGGTGCTGCTCGCCACCCGCCCGTGGCTGCCCGGGCTGGACTCGGCCGCGCAGGCGCTCACCACCCGGCGGGTGGCGCTCTGGACCGACGCGGTGAACCTGCTCACCACACACCCGGCGTGGGGCACCGGCCCGCGCACCTTCGCGTTCAGCAGCCCCACGGCCGCCTCCGACACCGACACGACCGCGGCGCACTCGCTCGGGCTCGAGGTCGCTGCCGAGCTCGGCTACGTCGGGGTGACGCTGCTCGCGCTCACCGTGGTCGCCGTGCTCGTCACCGCCCGGCTGGCCGCGCGTCGCGACGCCGCCGCGGCGCTGGTGGCCTCGGTCGCCTGGGTGGCGCTGAGCGCCCACGCCGCCATCGACTACGTCGCCGACTTCCCCGAGGTGGTCGCCCTGGCCGCCTTCGTCGCCGGGCTGGGCAGCGTGCTGGCGCTGCCAGCGCGGTCGGCTAGAACAGCTCCACGTCCCCCAGTCCCAGGTCCCACCGACCGAGGGGCGGCATCTCGCTCCGGGCCAGACCCTTCCAGGTGAGCAAGGGACCCTGGTTCGGGACCGGTACCGAGGCGGCCGGACGGGTGCGTCCCAGGCCCACCGCGTAGTCCGCCGAGGCGCGGCGGAGCAGCCTGCCGACCCGCGGCGAGCCCGGGCCGAAGGAGTCCACGACCGCGAGCTCGGTGGCCGGGCCGCGCCGGCGGACCCGGAAGACCACCGCGGGGCCGCCGGAGTCCGGGGCCCAGGCCCGGTAGTGCAGGGCAGGGAAGCCGTACCGCCAGCGCAGGAACGCGTCGTCGCGGTCGGTACGCAGCCCGCCCGGGGCGCCCGCCCGGTCACCGCCGTCACGAGCGCCGACGACGACCACCTCGTCGACGGCCTGCCCCGCGGTGCACGGCTCGGACCACAGCCGGGCCGGCGTCCGGGCCCGCAGCATGCGCACCGCCGAGACCGGGCCGGACACCCGCGCGGCGATCGGCAGCCGGCCCACGACCTGCCAGCCCATCTTGAGGTACCCGGGCCGGCTCTGGTCGTTGGGCGTGTTGAAGACGAAGTCCACCCCGTCCTGCGTCAGCTCGTCGAGCGCCTGCAGGGTCAGCGCCTGGAAGAGCCCGCGACCCCGGTACTCGGGGTGGGTGGCGGTGTCGACCGCGCGGACGGCCGGCACCGAGCTCGCCGTCGAGCACGAAGCGCCACCGCATGAACGTGCGGAACGCGACGATGCGGTCGCCGTCGACCGCGACCCAGGCCGGGCTGCGGCCGAACGGGTTCTCCAGGTGCTTCCAGCGGAAGAAGGCCTCCACCGGGTCGTCCGGGCCGCGGTTGCCCATCGACACCGCCAGCAGGTCGAGCACCGCCGGAAGGTCGTCGTCGCCGGAGCGCCTGAGCTCGACCGTCACCCGTCCGCCTCCCCCATTCCCCGGACACGCGCCGACGGCGCTGGCAGCATTCCTGCCGTGTATCCCTACCACGTCCCGCGCGCGTGACGGCGAGTTCCCGACCGCTCCGCGTGCTCTGGGTCATCAAGGGCCTGGGACCGGGCGGGGCCGAGCGCCTGCTCGTCACGCTCGCGCAGGTCACCGACCCCGCCGAGGTCGAGTACGAGGTGGCCTACCTGCTCGGCTGGAAGCAGCAGCTGGTCCCCGAGGTCGAGGCCGCCGGCGTCCGCACCATGCTGCTCGGGCGGGGCCGACGGGGTGGGCTGCTCTGGCCGCTGCGGCTGCGGCGACAGATCCGGCGGGGCGGCTACGACGTCGTGCATGCGCACAGCCCGGCCCTTGCGGTGGTCGTCCGCGGGCTGGTCCGGACGGTGCGGCCGCGGGTCCCGTCGGTCTACACCGAGCACAACCACTGGCAGGCGTACGGCCGGGTGACCCGGCTGCTGAACCGCCTGACCCACACCCTCGACGACACGACCTTCGCCGTCTCGCAGGCGGTGAAGGACTCGGTCGTCCCGTCGGCACGCGACCGGGTCGAGGTGCTGGTGCACGGCATCAACCGCGCGCTGCTGACCCAGCGGCGCACCCGCGCCGAGGTCCGCGCCGAGCTGGGGCTGAGCGAGACCGACCAGGTCGTCATCACGGTGGCGAACATGCGGCCGCAGAAGCGCTACCCGGACCTCCTGACGGCGGCGAGCAGCGTGATCGGCACGGTCCCCGACGCGCACTTCCTGGCCGTGGGGCAGGGCCCGCTGCTGGAGGAGACCCGGCAACGGGTGCGCGAGCTGGGCATCGGCTCGAGGTTCCACGTGCTCGGCGAGCGCCACGACGTCTTCGACCTGCTGGCCGCGAGCGACCTCTTCGCCCTCTCGTCGGTCTGGGAGGGCTTCCCGATCGCCGTGATGGAGGCGATGTCCTCGGGCCTGCCGGTGGTCGCGACCCGGGTCGGCGGGGTGCCCGACGCGGTCCAGGACGGCGTGCACGGCTACCTGGTCGAGCCGCGGCGCCCCGACCAGCTGGCCGACGCGGTCCTGCGGGTCCTGTCCGACCCCGACGCCCGCCGCCGGCAGGCCGCGGCCGCCGCGGAGCGGGCCGTGTCGTTCGACATCCGCACCACCCACGACCGGTTGCTGCGGGCCTACCGGGACCTCACCCCGACGGCGAGTCGTCCCCCGGTGCGTTCGGCACCGGGAAGCCCGGGTTGACCCCGCCCTCGCCCGTCACACCCTGCGGCCGGACCAGGGCCCGGACCGTGCGGGCGAGGATGCGCAGGTCCAGGCGCAGCGACCGGTGCTCGATGTACCAGAGGTCGAGCTCGATCCGCTCCGGCCACGACAGCGAGTTGCGCCCGACGACCTGGGCCCAGCCGGTGACGCCGGGACGCACCGCCAGCCGGCCGCGCTGCCGCGGCGAGTAGTGCACGACCTGCTCCGGCAGCGTCGGCCGTGGGCCGATCAGGCTCATGTCCCCGCGCAGGATGTTGCAGAGCTGGGGCAGCTCGTCGAGGCTGGTCGTGCGCAGCGCCCGGCCGACCCGGCCGAGCCGCTGCGCGTCGGGCTCCCCCGGGAAGGTCTCCGGCCGCATCGTGCGGAACTTCACGATGTGGAACTCCACGCCGTCGAGACCGGTGCGCAGCTGCCGGAAGAGCACCGGCCGGCCCATCGTCAGCCGCACCGCCACCGCGATGGCGGCCAGCAGCGGCGAGCCGACGGCCAGGCCGACGGCCGACACCACGACGTCGACAGCCCGCCTCACCCGGGACCGCCCCCGCCGTCACCCGTGCGCCAGGCGAGTCCCTTCCGCGCCGCGACGGCCAGGTAGGTGTCGAGCGACAGGCGCGCGACCCGGCGCTGGTCGAACTCCGCCAGCGCACGCTGCCGCGCCTGCGCGCCGAGGCGCGTCGCGCAGGTCCGGGTCACGCACCAGCCGGGCCACCGCCTCGGTCAGCGCCGCCGCGTCGCGTGCCGGGACGAGCAGGAGGTGGGTCCCGTGGGTACCGACCTCCCGGCAGCCGCGGATGTCGGTGAGGACCATCGCCACCCCGCAGGCGGCCGCCTCCATCGCCGAGCGCGAGAAGCCCTCGCGGTAGCTGGGCAGGACGAAGACGTCCAGCGCGGAGTAGAGCGCCGGCATGTCGGACCAGCCGCCGAGCAGCCGCACCCCCTCGAGGGCGCCGGTGACGGCGTCGCCCTTGTCGGGGTCCTGCGGCCCGACCCAGACGAAGGCCGCCTCGCCGGCCAGCGCCCGCGCGGCGACGGCGTACTCGCGCAACCCCTTCTCCGCCACCAGCCGCCCCACCCCGCCGACCAGCACGGTGCCGTCGGCGACGCCGAGCTCGGCGCGGACCCGGGCGCGGTCGTCCGGCCGGGGGCGGAAGCGCTGCAGGTCGACGCCGTTGCCGACGGTCCTCGCCCGGCGGCGGCGCACGGCCCGGCTCAGCGCCCGGCGGTCCTCGTCGTTCTGGTACAGCTCGGCGTGGGAGAACTGCGCCGCCACCGCCTCGACGCCGAGGACCACCAGCCGCTTCCGGCGGCCGTCCTCGGGCGAGGCCCACAGGCCGTGGCAGGTGTTGACCACGACGGGGACGCCGGCCAGGCGGCCGAGGACCCGACCGAGCACCCCGGTCTTGGGGTTGTGGGTGTGCAGCACGTCCGGCCGCAGCCGCCGCAGGGCGCGCCAGAGCTCGCCGACCGCCCGCGCGTCACTGCGCACGTCCCAGGCCCGGGTGAGCCCGGGCAGCGGGAGGTGGGTGACGCCGAGCGCGCTCACCGCGTCGACGTAGGGCCCGGGTGCGCTCGACGCGCAGGTCTCGAGGCCCCACTCGACGTCCTGGCCGAGCTCGGTGCCGAGCAGCAGCGCGAGGCTCATGTCCACGGTGGTGAGGTGCGCGACGCGCAGCGGGCGGCCACCGACCGTCACCGCCGCGACACGGTCGCCCGCCCGGACCGGCTCAGGCACGGGCGCCGAGCCGCTTCGCGGTCGAGACCAGCCGCCCGTACGCCCGCTCGGGGCCGAGGCGACCGGTGAGCTTGGCCTCGAAGAAGGACAGCGGGTCGGATCCCCGCACCGGCACCCGCCGCAACGCGTGAGGGTCGACGCCGGGCAGGTTGCGTCCGAGCAGCCCGGTGGCCGAGCTGCGGAAGCGACGGCGCAGCTCGGGCTCCAGCCGCGGCACGGGCACGCCCCACGTGAAGGCGAAGTGCTGGGGCGTCACGCCGAGCCGGCGCTCGATGGTCTCGGTGCAGGTGTCCAGGTCGGCCCCGTCCACCCGCTCCGGCCGGGCGTGGGTGTGGGTGTGGTTCCCGACCGTGCACAGACCGGACTCCACCATCTCGGCGAGCTGCTCCCACGACAGCGCGGGGCCGCCGGCGGCCTTCGCGGTCGAGCCGTCCCACCTCATCTCGCCACCGACCAGGCCGGCGCAGAGGTAGAGGGTGAACGGCAGCCGGCGCTCGCGCAGCAGCGGCCAGGCGTGCTCGTGCACGTCGCGGAAGCCGTCGTCGAAGGTCAGCACGACCGACGGCCGGGCATCGCCCGAGTCCAGCATGTCGAGCGCGGCGTCGAGCGCGACCACCCGGTGCGCGGCCAGCACGTCGACCTGGGCGGCGAAGGCGTCGGTCGGCAGGTCGCGCTCGTCCGGGGAGCCGCCGCCCACCCGGTGGTAGATCAGCAGGGTCGCTCCCTGCGCCGGCGTGTCCCGGGCGGTGGCGGCCAGGAGCGACTTCACCCGCCTGCGGTTCACCGGCCGGCCCGCTCCCCGACGGCCTGGCGGCCCGCGGTGCGGGTCAGCAGGTCGAGCCACACCTCGACCACCTGCTCGATGTCGTAGCGGGACAGGCACACCTGCCGGGCGCGCTGCCCGAGGGTCGCCGCCCCGGCGACGGCACGCTGCGCCGCGACGGTCATGGCCGCGACGTCGCCCTGCGGGACGACGAATCCGGTCTCGCCGTGGACCACCACCGACGCCGCCCCGCCGACGTCGAACGTGACGACGGGGATGCACGACAGGCCGGCCTCGATCAGGACACCGGGCACGCCCTCGCTCTCGCTGGTGAGCAGGAGGACGTCGGCGGCGTGCAGCGCCACCTGGGGCTCGTCGACGGCGCCGGCGAAGGCGTGCCGGCCGGGGAGCCGTTCGGCGGCGAGCTCTTCGAGCCGGCCGAGCTCGGGGCCCTCACCGACGAGCAGCAGGAAGCCGTCGTCGAGGGCGGCCACCGCGTCGATCGCGAGGTCGAGACGCTTCTCCGGCGCGAGAGCGCCGAGCACCAGGAACGACACGGCCCCGACGGGGACACCGAAGCGCAGCCGCGCCGCCCGGCGGCCGTCCGGGGTCGCAGGTGTGAACCGGGTCCCGGACCGCCAGCTCGGGATCGTGACGACCTGGTGCTGAGGCAGCCGGTGCAACCGTCGCAGCGACGCGTTGGCCGTGTCCGTCAGGGCCACGACGGCGGCCGCGCGCCGGAGCGCAGCGCGCACCCGGACCCGGCGCAGCGGGGTGTGGCTCCAGTGCGCCGTGTCACCGATGTTCTTGTAGACGAACGGCACCCCGGTCGCGGCGAGGGCGAGGGCCGAGGCCGGCAGGGTGCGCGAACCGTGCGCCACCACCACGTCGACGCCGGCGCAGCGCCGGCGCAGCCGCAGCAGGGTCGAGGGTCCCAGCGACCGCTTGCCGAGCACGTCGATGGCGAGCTCGGGGCCGCCCCGACCACCGGCGAGCGCCACGATGTCGCTGTCCACACCGCGCTCGCACAGCACCCGGCTCAGCGCGAAAGCGCCCCACTCGGCGCCGCGCCGGTTCGGCGAGGTCAGGACATGCAGGACACGCAACGACCAATCCCCCCAGACGCGCTGACCCCGACCTGCGACCGATCCGCAGTCATCCGATAGTTCCATACCTGGGGTCCCCAGGACTCGGCTACGGTCGAGGTCGAACACACCTGGGGGGTGTCCACGATGGCGGTGGGGGAGGTCGGCTGCGCGCCGACGAGGGTGAGCGTGGCGATCGCCGACAGCTCGACGCTGGCGGGCGACGCGCTCGTGACGGCGCTGGGGGCGTCAGGGCTCGACGCGCGGCTCGTGTCCGGGCCCGAGGGCGTCACCGGGGCCGACGTCGTGCTGGCCGACAGCCGGCTCGAGGCCGGCCACCTCCGCCGGCTGGCGCGCGACGTCGCCGACGAGCCGAGCTGCCAGCTCGTGCTGGTGGCCGCGCACAACTCGCGGGCCATGCAGCAGATCGTGCGCGCCGTCGGCGCCGCGGCGAGCTTCGACCGCTCCCGCGACGTCTCCGAGCTCGTCGAGACCGTGCGCACCGTCGCCGGCGGCGGCTCCCCGGAGCGCCACGGTGAGCAGCCGGCCCTCGAGGGTCCCTGGTCGCTGACCACCCGCGAGCTCGAGATCCTCGAGATCATCTCCCTCGGCGCCACCAACGCCGACGTCGCCGAGCAGCTCGGCATCTCCCCCCACACGGTGCGCAGCCACCTGGGGCGGATCCTGGACAAGCTCGGCGTCGGCGGACGGCTGGGGGCGGTCACCGCGGCCCGGCGGGCCGGGGTGCTCCCCGAGCCCCGTACTGCCTCAGCCTGATGAAGCGGATCCTCATCGCCGAGGAGCGGGGGCTGTTCCGGTCGGCCCTGCGGGTGGCCCTCGACAACGAGGACGGGCTCCGGGTCGTCGGCGAGGCGGCCGATGCCGCCGACGCGCTGGACGCCTCGAAGCGCCTGGAGCCCCACCTCGTCGTGCTGGCCGACACCCTCGCCGGCGCCGGGTCCCTGACGCAGACCTGCGCCGCGCTGCAGCAGCTCGACCCGCCGCCGACCGTCCTCGTCCTCACGGCGAGCGACGACGAGCAGCTGCTGCTGTCGGTGCTGGACGCCGGCGCCATCGGCTACGTCACCCGGGGCAGCCGCCTCACCGACCTCGTCCACACGGTGCACGCCGCACTCCGCGGCGAGGCCTGCGTCCCCCGGCGGATGCTCGGCGGGCTGCTCAAGGAGCTGATCCAGCGCCGCCGCACCAGCGAGGCCGGCGACGACCGCCTGGCCCGGCTCAGCGCGCGGGAGCGCCAGGTCCTCGCCGAGCTCGCCCAGGGGCTCGACGGCGACGCGATCGCCCGCCAGCTGTTCATCTCGCCCCAGACGGTGCGCACCCACATCCAGAACGTGCTGGCCAAGCTCGAGGTGCACTCGCGGCTGGAGGCCGCGAACATCGCCCGCGAGCTGGGGCTGGTCCCCGAGCGGCAGGAGGACTCCGCATGAGCGGCGAGGTGACCATCAGCAGCCGGCCGGTCCGTGGCGCGAACCTCTGGGTGCGCCAGTCCGGCGACGAGACCGTGCTGGTCGACGGCGCGAACGACCGCGTGCACATGCTCAACGAGACCGCACTGGCCCTGTGGGAGCTCTGCGACGGCGAGACGACCGTGGAAGAGATGGTCACCGCGGCCTCGAGGCTCTTCGACGCCGACCGGGACCAGCTCCAGCGGGACGTGCTCGCGGCCCTCACGTCCATGGAGCAGCGCGACATCCTCGTCGTCCCCTGACCGCACCCTCGCGGGAGGCCACCGCATGCAGAACCGGCACCACCCCGTGACGCTCCGTGAGGGGCATCGGCTGAGAGGCGGACCCGCATGGGCCATCCGGACACCGTCTCCGCGTTCCGCTTTACAGGCTGTGACGGCCGGGCGAGGATGGACGCTCGGGCCGCCCACAGAACGGCCCGAGGTGGGGACACGCACATGATCATGGGGGGGCCATGACCAACATCATCGGGCTGGCCGGGGACACACCCGGGCAGCGCTGGTGGCGGCGTACGCGCCGCGCGACCGCCGTGCTCATGCTGCTCGACGGCCTGCTGGTCACCACCTCCCTCGCACTCGCCCTCCTGTTCCGCTACGACGGCGACCTCCCGCGGGGCGCCTGGAGCAGCTTCCTGTGGTTCGCCGCCGTCTCGGCCGTCGTGTTCGTCGGGGTCCTGTCGGCCAGCGGGCTGTACAGCCGGATGTGGCGGTACGCCAGCGTCATCGAGGCCCGCCAGCTGCTGCGCGCGGGGGTCATCGCCGCCCTGCTGCTCGGGGCCGTCACTGTCCTCACCGACGTCCTCGGCGCCGACCGCCGGCCGGTCCCGCTGGGGGTGGTGGTTCTCGGCTCGGCCCTCGCCACCGGGCTGATGGGCTGCACCCGCTTCCAGTCCCGCCTGGTCACCGCCAACCGCCGGCCCAGCGGGCCCTCGGGGCTCCGCGTCGTCGTCGTCGGGGCCGGTGACACCGGTGCCGCGCTCGTGCGCCAGATGCTGACCAGCCCCCGCGCCGGGCTCGTCCCGGTCGCGCTGCTCGACGACGACCCGCGCACCCACGGGCGGTCCTGTCACGGCATCCGGGTCCTCGGCTCGACCAAGAAGCTGACCGAGACCGTGGCCGCCACGTCGGCCCACCAGGTGATCCTCGCCGTGCCCTCGGCACCCCGCGAGCTCGTCCGGCAGCTCGCCGGCCTGGCCGAGCGGGCCGGTGTCGCGCTCCGGGTCGTGCCCGACTACGACGACCTCGTCCGCACGGCCTGCGCCTGCAGGACGTCCGGGCGCTGCGGATCGACGACCTGCTCGGCCGCGGCCAGGTCGAGACCGACCTCGACGCCGTGCGCGCGCTGCTCACCGGACGCCGGGTGCTGATCACCGGCGCCGGCGGCTCGATCGGCAGCGAGATCGCCCGCCAGGTCGCCGCGTGCGAGCCGGCCAGCCTGCTGCTGCTCGACCACGACGAGACCCATCTGCACGACATCGCGCGACGCTGCACCACGACCGGCGGTGCTGGATGCTCGCCGACATCCGCGACGCGCGACCGGGTCACCGTCGCTGTTCGCCGAGCACCGGCCCGAGATCGTCTTCCACGCCGCGGCGCACAAGCACGTGCCGATGCTCGAGGACTACCCCGGCGAGGCGGTGCGCACCAACGTCATCGGCACCCGCAACGTGCGTCGAGGCCGCTCGTCGCGGCCGGCGTCGAGCGCTTCGTCTTCATCTCCACCGACAAGGCCGTGCAGCCCACCAGCGTGATGGGCGCGTCCAAGCGGGTCGGCGAGCTCCTCACGGTCCGCGCGGCCCGCGAGCAGTCGGCGCTTCTGCGCGGTCCGCTTCGGCAACGTGCTGGGCTCGCGCGGCAGCGTCATCCCCACCTTCGTCCGCCAGATCGAGGCCGGCGGGCCGGTCACGGTCACCGACCCGCGGATGACCCGCTTCTTCATGAGCATCCCCGAGGCCGTGCAGCTGGTGCTGCAGGCCGCGGCCATGTCGGAGGGCGGCGAGATCTTCATGCTCGAGATGGGCGAGCCGGTGCGCATCATCGACCTGGCCAAGCGCATGATCCGGCTCTGCGGGCGACGGGTCGGCGCCGACGTCGAGATCCGCGTCACCGGCATCCGCGCCGGGCGAGAAGCTCGAGGAGGAGCTGCACTGCGCGACGAGCTGCCCGAGCCGACCGCGCACCCCTCCGTCGTCCGCCTGAGCCCGGTGGTCCCCGACGTGGCGACCCTGCGGGCCGGCGTGCTCCGGCTGTCCGACCTCAGTGCCGGCATGAGTCGCCCCGCCGTCGCGTGCGAGCTGCTGCGACCTGGCCACGGACCGGGCGACCCTGTCCCGCGACCTGGTCCCGGCCCAGTCGCGCGGTGATCGACCTCGAACCGGAAGGGGCACCGTGGACCCGCTCGACTACCTGAGGGCCCTCCGCCGGCGCTGGCAGATCGTCGCTGGCCTGCCTGCTCGTGGCCCTGGCGGTCGCCTGGGTCACCACGCCGGCCCGGCCGGACGTCGTGGCCACCCGCACCACCACCTACGACGCCACCGCCACGCTGCTGCGTGACCCGGACAGCCAGCAGTCGCTGGGCTACGCTCGCGCTGTTCATCACCAAGGGCCAGGTGCCCGAGCTGGTCGCGGAGAAGATCGGCTACAAGGGCGACCCGGCCGTCCTCGCCTCCAGCGATCGTCGTCACTCCCGACGCCGACGTCGGCACGATCTCGATCCAGGCCACCGGTAACGACGGGCCCGAGGCGGCCAAGCTCGCCAACGCCTTCGCCACCGAGCTGCTCGCGTACCTGCAAGAGCCAGCGCGGCGAGAACCGCACCGAGGCGGTGGCGTCGCTGGAGAAGTCGCTGAACGACACCTCGGCTGAGATCGCCGGTGTGCAGGAGAAGCTCGCCGCCGATCCCAGCGACGTCGTGCTCAAGGCGCAGCGAGCCGCCTTGACCGCGCGCTACCAGACGCTGTTCCAGGACCTGCAGTCGCAGTTCGCCAACGTCGCCACCACCACTGGCTTCACGATGCTGCAGCGGGCGACTCCGATCCCCGTCGGCGACCGCCCTCACGTCGTTCACCGCGCCGGCCACCCGGTCCGGCCGGCTGCGGATCGCCGGGCTCGCCGGCCTGGTGCTCGGTCTCGTGCTGGCCCTGCTCCTCGAGCGGTTCGACACCCGCCTGCGGCGCCGCGACGAGATCCAGCAGGCGATGAACGTGCCGGTGCTCGCCGAGGTCCCGCGCCGGGCCCGCAGCGACCGGCGCTCGATGCTGTTCCTGGCCGACGACCCGGGTGGCGCCCAGGCCGAGGCCTACCGCAGCCTGCGCTCCGCGATGATGCTGCTGCCCAGCCGCCCGCTGCTCGGGGCCGAGGTGGCGAGCGAGTCCCGCCGGTCCACCACCGATGCGCCCCGGGTGATCCTGGTCGTCTCCGCCCGGGCCGGTGCCGGCAAGACCACCGTGGCGGCGAACCTCGCCGCCGTGCTCGCCGAGTCCGGCAAGCGGGTGCTGGTGCTGGACTGCGACTTCCGCAACCCCTCGTTGCACAAGATGCTCGACGTGCCGTGGGGCCCCGGCCTCTCCGACCTCTGGGACGCCGAGGCGAGCCAGCTGCTCACGGTCTCCCGGCCCACCACGATCCCCAACGTGCGGCTGGTGACGGCCGGCAACTCCCTCGACCGGCCGCTGGCGCTGCCCACCAAGATCGCCGGCCTGGTGCAGGAGGCCCGCGGCCTCGCCGACATGGTCGTGATCGACGCCGGCCCCCTGCTCACGGCCAACGAGGCCATCGACCTGATGCCCTACGTCGACAGCGTGCTCGTGGTGGTGCGCAGCGGGCGGACCACCCGCGACCAGGCGCACCGCAGCGTCGAGCTGCTCGCCCGGATGCGGGTGCCGGTGTCCGGGGTCGTGGTCAACGCCACGCCGCGCGCCGGACAGCCGTGGCAGCGGGTGTCGGGCCGCCTCGGCTCCGACGACCGCACCGAGGCGCTGACCGGCAAGTCCAGCAGGGGGGAGCAGTAGGTGTACGAGTGGAGCGAGCTCAAGGCCCTCATCGAGACCCGGCAGGCGACCGTCGCGGTCATCGGCCAGGGCTACGTCGGCCTGTCGGTGGCCTCGGCGGCCGCCGAGGTGGGCATGTGGGTCCGGGCCGTCGACGTCGACGTCGCCCGGGTGCAGGCCCTGTCGACCGGTGACAACGTCGTGCCGGGCGTCGACGAGCGGCTCTTCGCCAGCGCGTACGCGTCGGGCCGGCTCACCTTCGGCACCGACTTCTCCGCGGTCTCCGACGCCGACGTCGTCGCTGATCTGCGTACCGACCCCGGTCATCGAGCACCGTCCCGACCTGTCGTTCATCGACGCCGCCGGCCGCCGCGGCCGGCGCCGCACCTCACGCCCGGGACCCTGGTCATCCTGGAGTCGACCACCTACCCCGGCACCACCGAGCAGCGTGCTGCTGCCGCTGCTCGAGGCAGAGCGGTCTGCGCGTCGGCGAGGACCTCGCTGCTCGCCTACTCCCCCGAGCGCATCGACCCGGGCAACGCGAAGTACGGCCTGCGCAACACCCCGCGCGTCGTCGGCGGCCTCGACGAGGACGGCGACCGAGCTGGCGGCAGCGTTCTACGGCCAGCTCGTCGACGACGTCGCACACGGTGTCCAGCACCCGGGCGGCCGAGATGGCCAAGCTGCTGGAGAACACCTTCCGCATGGTCAACATCGCCCTCGTCAACGAGCTCGCGACGCTCTGCGCCGAGCAGGGCATCGACGTCTGGGAGGTCATCGGCGCGGCGGCGACCAAGCCGTTCGGCTTCATGCCGTTCTACCCCGGCCCGGGTGTCGGCGGCCACTGCATCCCGCTCGACCCGACCTACCTCGCCTGGCAGTCCCGCCGCGACACCGGCCGGCCGTTCCGCCTGGTCGAGACCGCGCAGGACATCAACGCCCAGATGCCGCGCTACGTCGCGTCACGCATCGTCGAGGCCCTCAACGACCACGGCCTGTCGGTGCGCGGCGCCCGCGTGCTGGCGCTCGGCGTCACCTACAAGCCCGACGTCGGTGACGTCCGCGAGTCCGCGGCGCTCGAGGTCATGAGCCGGCTGCGGCAGAAGGGGGCCGAGATCAGCTACCACGACCCCTACGTCGCGCAGATCGACGACCACGACCTCGTGCTGGAGAGCGAGGAGCTCTCCACCCGGCTCCTCGCCTGGGCTGACGTCGTGGTGCTGCTCACCCCGCACAGCAGCTACGACATCGACCGGATCGTCGCCTCGTCCCGGCTGGTGTTCGACGCGCGCAACGCCGTGCTCGGGCACTCCGAGAAGGTGGTCCGGCTGTGACCGCGGACGTGTCACCCGCCCCGGCCGTCGTCGACGCCAGCGTCGTACGGGCGCCCGGGGTGCTCTGGCGACGCACCCTCGACGGCGCGGTGATCCTGGTGCCGAGCGGCGACGTGGTCAGCCTCGACGCGATCGGCGCCCTCGTCTGGGACCTCGTCGCGGTCCCGACCACCGTCGGCGACGTCGCTGCCGAGGTGGGCCGGGTTTTCGAGGCGGGCGGCGAGGACGTGACCGGCGCGACCGCCGACCTGATCGCCCAGCTCACCGGCTACTCGGTGCTCGAGGTGGCGCAGTGACCACCGCCACCACGCCCGCGACGACCGGTCCGACCATCTCCACGGAGACCGGGCGCCCCGGCGCGGTGGTGCTGGGCGACGACCCTGTCGGCGTGGCGCTGCGCTGGGTCGCCGCCTACGGGCTAGACGGCTCCGGCACGGCGCCGATGACCGAGCCGTTCGACGACGAGTCGTTCGCGCTGTTCCTGCGCCGGATCGAGGTCGGCAAGCTCATCGGGCTGGCCGCCATCGCCGTGCGCAACGGTGACCTGCCGGTCACGCCGTCGCAGCGCGAGACGGTTGCCGGCCGCCACCTGTCGGCCATGGGCCAGGCGATCCGGCTCGAGGGCCTGCTCGTCGAGCTCACCGACCGGCTGTCGGCTGCGGACATCGAGGTGCGGGTGCTCAAGGGGTCCGCGGTGGCCCAGCTCGACTACGAGGACCCCTGCCTGCGTCCGTTCGTCGACGTCGACCTGCTGGTGCGCTCCGACGACTTCGCGCGGGCGGTCACCGTGCTGGAGGACGCCGGGATCGGCCGGATCTGGGGCGCGCCGCGGGCCGGGTTCGACCGTCGCTTCGGCAAGGGCGCCACCCTGCGCACGGCCGCCGGCTTCGAGGTCGACCTGCACCGCACCTTCGTCCAGGGCCCGTGGGGGCTCACGGTCGAGCTGGCGGACCTCTGGGAGGACTCCCGCCCGATCGAGATCGGCGGCCGCACGCTGCCGGCGCTGACCGACGGCGCCCGCCTCCTGCACGCCGCCATCCACGCGACGCTCGGCCACCAGCTCACCGTGCCGTACCTGCCCAGCCGCGACCTCGCCGAGATGCTGCTCTTCGGTGAGGCCGCCGCGGCCGACGACGCCCGGCGGCTGGCGCAGCGCTGGCAGATGGAGGCGGTGCTGGCCGAGGCGGTCACCCTGGCCTGGACGGTGCTGGAGCTCGCCGACGTCACCGCGCTGTCGGCGTGGGCCGAGGCCTACCAGCCCAGCGAGCTCGACGCGCGCCGGCGGGCCGTCTACCGCGCCGACGGCGCGAGCTACACGGCCAAGTCGCTGGCCGCCCTGACCGCGCTCCCCCGGCTGCGTGACCGGGTGGCCCTGGTGACCACGCTGGCCTTCCCCAGCCGGGCGTTCCTCGACGACCACGGGCTCACCTACCGCACCTGGCTCGGCCGAGGCGTCAGCAAGGCAGTGCGCGCACGGCGCCGAGGGTGAGGCTGTCCGCACTCGGGCCGCTCCCGGACCGGGCCGTGGTCGTGGGAGTGGCTGCCGTCGGTCTCTACGTGGGTTTCCTGAGCTGGGCCATGAGCAACTGGCCCTACGACTTCTGGGGCGGGATCATCGTCGCCCCGCTGCTGATGCTCCTGACCTGGCCGATCCTGGTGCGCGTCGGCCGGGCCGACAACGACTCGTGGGCGCCCAAGGTCATGCTGCTCGCCCTGGTCGTGAAGTTCGCGGTCAGCCTGACCCGCTACCAGTCGATCTTCACGCTCTACGAGGGCACCGGGGACGCCAGCGTCTACAACCGCAACGGCCGCCGGCTGGCCCCGCTGTACTGGGACGGCTTCTTCGACGCCAAGGTCGGGTGGCCGCACTTCATCGGCGCCGGCTTCATCATCGTCGTGACCGCGATCGTCTACATGATCATCGGGCCGACGCTGATCGGCGGCTTCTTCGTCTTCTCCTGGTTCGCCTTCCTCGGGCTGGTCCTCGCCTACCGGGCCTTCCGGATCGCCCTGCCGGACGGGCGACCACCGGCGCTACCTCGTGCTCATCATGTTCCTGCCGTCCCTGCTGTACTGGCCGTCCAGCCTCGGCAAGGACGCGTTCATGGTGCTCGCCCTCGGCCTCTGCCTCAACGGCGCGGCCCGGCTTTTCACGCACCGGCGCGGTGGCTTCGTCGTCCTCGGGCTCGGGCTCGCGGCCGCCCTCATGGTGCGCCCGCACGTGGCCGCCATCGCCATCGCCGGGCTGAGCGTCGGCTTCCTGCTGCGCCCGCCGTCGCGGCGCACCTCGCTCACGCCGATCGTCCGGGTCGGGGGCCTGGTGCTGATCACGGTGCTGGCCGGCTTCGTCACGCTGCGGGCCGCCACCTTCCTCGGCATCGAGGAGGTGTCGGTCTCCGGCGTGAGCGACTCGATCGACGAGCAGAGCAGCCGCACCAGCGGCGGCGACTCGGCGTTCCGCCCCAACCCGGCGACCAACCCGGCGAACATCCCGATGGCCTTCGTCACGGTGCTGTTCCGGCCGTTCCCCCAGGAGGCGCACAACAGCCAGACGCTGCTCGCCGCCGCCGAGGGCCTGCTGGCCCTGCTGCTGGTCGCCCGGTCGTGGCGACAGCTGCTGCAGGTGCCGCGCCTGCTGAGACGCGAGCCCTACGTCGCCCTGTGCCTGGTGTTCGTCGTCGCCTTCGTCATCGCCTTCTCCTCGTTCAGCAACTTCGGGATCCTGGCGCGCGAGCGTGCCCAGCTCTGGCCGGTGTTCCTGGCCCTGCTGTGCGTGCCGCTGCCGGTGAACGCCCGGTCCAGCCCCCGCGACGTGGCAGCCCGCCGGCACGACGTCGAGCCCTACCAGAGAGCGAGAGTGACCGCGTGACCCCCCGACCGGCCGTCCTGGGCGGCGAGCCCGCCTTCCCGGAGCTGCTCCCCCTGGTGCGCCCCACGATCCCGGACATCCCCGGCCTCGCGACCCGCATCCAGACCATCCTGGAGTCGGGCCTGCTCACCAACAACCGCACCGTCCGCGAGCTCGAGGAGCGGGCCGCGGACCTGTGCCGGGTCGAGCACGTCGTCGCGGTGTCCAGCTGCACGGCCGGGCTGATGCTGACCCTGCAGGCACTCGGGGCGCGGGGCCGGGTGGTCATGCCCAGCATGACCTTCAGCGCCAGCGCGCACGCCGTCGTGCTGGGCCGGGGGCACCCCGGCCTGGGCCGAGGTCTCGGCCTCGACGATGACCCTCGACCCGGGCGACGCCGCCGAGGTCGTCGACGGCGCCGTCGCGATGACCGCGACCCACGTCTACGGCGCCCCCTGCGACGTCGAAGGCCTCCAGCAGGTCGCCGACGACGCGGGCATCCCGCTCGTCTACGACGCCGCCCACGCTCTGGGCAGCCGGCGCAAGGGGCGGCCGATCGGCTCCTTCGGAACCGCCGAGGTCTTCAGCATGAGCCCCACGAAGGTCGCGGTCGCCGGGGAGGGCGGCCTGGTCGCGACCCGAGACCCCGAGCTGGCCGCGCGGATGCGGATCGCGCGCGACTACGGCAACCCGGGCTCCTACGACTGCGAGTTCCCCGGGATCAACGCGCGGATGTCCGAGATCCACGCCGCCATCGGCCTGGCGTCGCTCGACGGCCTGGACGAGCGGATCGCCTGGCGCAACGAGCTGGTCGCCGGCTTCAAGGCCGAGCTGGCCGGAACCCCGGGGATCGGCTACCAGCAGGTGCCCGACGAGGACCTCTCCACCTACAAGGACCTCACGCTCGTCGTCGACCCCGATGCGTTCGGGCTCGATGCCGAGACCCTCGGGCGGGCGCTGCGTCACGAGAACGTCGACAGCCGGCGCTACTACCACCCGCCGATCCACCTGCAGAAGGCCTACGCCGACCTGCCGCGCGAGCGCAGCCTGCCGGTGACGGAGTCGGTGGCCACCTCGGTGCTGACCCCGCCGCTCTACTCGCACATGTCGCAGGAGCAGGCCCGCACCGTCGCCCGCGCCGTGGCGCGGATCCAGCAGGAGGCCACCGCGGTGCGCGAGGCGCTGGCGTGAGCAGCCCGAGCGGGGGGGCCACCTGGCGCAGCGGCCCGCGGCAGGCCCTCGAGTACGTGTTCGACGTCGAGGCCCCGCGCGGGGAGACGGCCGGCATGGTCGAGGACTACCTGTCGCCGTTCCCGGTCGTGTCCGGCGACCCGAGCGGCACGGTGCAGGCGCACTACCGGATCGAGGCCCGGGGCGAGGACAGCGTCGACGTGAGCGTCGACGGGGAGCGCTTCGGCGACAGCGTGGACCACTGGCGTGGCGTCGCGCTGCTCGGCTGGCACCTCAACCAGAGCGTGGTCGAGCGGAGCAAGGACCGTTTCACCCTGATGCACGCGGCGGCGGCGGCCCGCGACGGATGTGCGGTGCTGCTGCCCGCGCCGATGGAGAACGGCAAGACCACCACCGTGACCGGGCTGCTCCGCGCCGGCTACTCGTACCTCACCGACGAGGCCGCCGCGCTCGACCCCACCACGCTGCGCCTGACGGCCTACCCGAAGCCGCTCACCATCGACCGCGGCTCGTGGCCGCTGTTCCCCGACCTGCGCCCCGACGGCCCGGAGCGGGGCGGCTCCTGGTGGGTGCCCGCCGAGCGGATCCGCGCCGGCTGCACGCTGCCCGGCGCCGACCTCGGCCTGGTGGTGATGCCGGCCTACCGGCGCGACGAGCCCACCGAGCTGCGCCCGCTCGGGCAGAGCGAGAGCGTCCTGCGGCTCGCGGAGAGCTGCTTCGCCTTCATGTCCGACGGCGCCCGGAACCTCGCCGTGCTGGCCGACCTCGTCCGCCGCGTGCCGGTCTACGAGCTGACCATCGGAGACCTGGACTCCGCCGTCGCGGCCATCGACGGGCTGGTCACCGCACGGCTGGTCGCGGCATGAACGTCCTGACCAGCCGGTCGGTGCTGGTGCCGGCGCCCGGGGTCAGTGTCGAGCTGCTGGACGACGGGGCGGTCGTGTGGGACCCGGCCGGGCGTCAGCTGCACCGGCTGGACGTGCCCGGGCGCGAGCTGTGGGCCCGGCTGGAGCCGGACCGGTCGCTCGGCGCGGTCTTCGACCTGGTCGCGGCCGACTTCCAGGTCCCCGCCGAGGTGGTGCGGCGCGACGGGCTGCCGTTCCTCGCCGACCTGGCCGCCCGCGGCCTGCTGGCGCCGCAGGAGCCCTGACCGGCGGCACGGCCGCGGGTCATGCCTCGGGGCTGCTCGTCCTGCTCCGGCCAGGCGTGAGCGGGCCACCTCAGACATGCAACGACGGCGGGCCCCGGAGGGACCCGCCGTCGCGCGTTCGAGCGGTGCGGTCAGCCGACCGTCTCGTTGACGTTGAGGTTCAGCGAGTCGTTGCGCGCGCTGACCTCGACCGAGTCGAGCTTCTCCTGCTGGCGGATGACGTCCGCCGTCTGCAGGATCTCCGCCGTGATGCGGGCGATCAGGTCTTCACGGGATGCCATGTCAGGTCACTCGCTTTCAGCAGGGTCCGGGCTGGAGGACGGGGCTGCACGTGATCAGCACCGTGCACGGCGATGCGTTCGTGCAGGGAGCGTTCGTCGGCTGACCCGCGCACTCGCAGAGGCAGCCGGCCTCGTTGGCGTTGACCGTGTTGCACGAGAAGTGCCCCAGGACCGTGCCGTCGGGGAGCGCGAGCTCCGTGCAGATCCCCGGCTCGCAGGCGTCCGAGCCCGCAGCGGCGGCCGGCGAGGTCAGCGACGTGATCGCGGGCGCTGCCCACACCACGGCGCCACCCACGGCGGCCTTCTTCAGTACCGAGCGACGGCTGATGCCGGCGGTCGGGATGTCTTCAGGGTCCATCCCCCGACTCCTCACGTGTTCAAGGTTGTGTCCTGCGGTCCAACCTAGCCAGCGGGGCCTGCCCCGCTCCATACGCATTCCGACGCACTTTGACTACGCCGTCAGGGGGTCGTGCGGCCTCTCCACCTCCCCCGGCGGGCAGAAAAGCCCCGCCCGCCGGCGTGATCATGGCACCCTGACGACGGCCGGCCTAGGCCGGTTTCGGACCAGCAGCCCAGCCAGGAAGTGGAGACCACGTGCCCGAGACCGTTCCCTCCGGCACCGCAGGACCCGAGGACGGCGTCGAGACGGCTGACGACACGCCGCAGGTGCCGTTCCGGGCCCTCTCGTACTGCTTCACCGTGCAGGCAGGGCCGGAGCTGGCGTCCACCGTCGGTTACGTCCTGGCCGGGCTCCGGGTGCCGGACGAGCGGTGGGCCGCGCGGAGCTGGCCGCAGGAGCAGCACGTCGAGCGGTGGGTCCTGGGGCGCGACGACGAGGGCAACGCCTACGTCCGGCGCGGCACCGAGCTCCTCTATGCCGCAGAGGAGGCCGGGGACGTCCTGGACCACTTCCTGTGGGCGGTCAACCAGCGGGTCATCGAGCGGGCCCGGGACTTCTTCCTGGTGCACGCGGCCGTCCTGAGCCTTCCCGGCCAGGGCGCCGTGCTGCTGCCCGGGGAGGCCGGCGCCGGCAAGTCCTCCCTCACGGTGGCCCTGGCGCGGGCCGGCTTCGGCTACCTCTCCGACGAGCTGGCGGCCATCGACCCCGTGACGCGGCGCGTGCACCCGTACTCCAAGGCGCTGACGCTCAAGGCCGGCTCGTACGACCTGTTCCCCGACCTGCTGGCTGCCGCACCGCCGGCCCCGCCCGGTGCCCGGCAGCGGCACCTGACGGCCGCCGACCTGGGTACCGCGCTGGTGACCGAGCCGCAGTCCGTGCGCGCCGTGGTCTTCCCGCAGTACTCCGCCGACGCCGAGGGGGGCTTGAGCTGGGCGGTCCTCTCGCCCGGCCAGGCGGCGCTCCGGCTCGCCAGGCAGGGCCTGTCCGTCGAGCTCTACGGCGCACGCAGCCTCCCCGTCCTGCGCGACCTGGCGCTGTCGGCGACCGGCGCCGCGATGGTGCACAGCGACCTCGACGCCGCCGTGACCGCCGTCCGCTCGGTGCTGGAGGCACCTGGCGCACCCTGATCGCCGTATGACGAATACCGCGGAAGAGCGAGTGACGGCGCGGGCCCTGTCCGCTTCAGTGACCTCGGAGCCCGTTCGGGCTACGCCGGCACGAGCGCCTGGGAGCGACACATGACCGACTTCGAGACCGACGAGCAGCGCAGGCTCTCCCGCCGCAGCGTCATCAAGGCACGGTCGGCGCGACCGCCGCCATCTGGGCGGCTCCGGCCGTCACGACCCTCGGTGCACGGGCCAACGCCGTGTCGCTGGTCCCGCAGTGCTCGCAGGGTGCCAGCTACGAGTGCTTCGGCCCCGTCGAGAACTGCGGCAGCAGCGGTCCGCTGGCCCTGTGCGTCTGCGACCAGAAGGTCGACGGAGGCGAGTTCTGCTGGGAGAACTTCTTCTGCGACGGCGCACAGGCCTGCGCCTCGTCCAGCGACTGCCCCCGTGGCTACGCCTGCGCGACGAGCCGCTGTGGGACGACCTGTGCCCCGGCGTGCGGCACCAACCTCGCCCAGGTCCAGCAGGGCGGCAAGACCGCCACCGGCTGATCGACGTCCTCGAGGCGGCCTGGGTGGTGCAGCGCGAGCTGCACCACCCAGGCCGCCGTACGTACCCGGGCTACGGCAAACGGGCCAGAGACGTCTTGCCGGGCGCGGACTAGGAAGGAACCAAGGGCCGACCGGCCGAGGGCTACCTTCCAGCAGCAGGGGGAGAACGACATGACCGACTTCGAGACCGACGAGCAGCGCAGGCTGTCCCGCCGCAGCGTCATCAAGGGCACGGTCGGCGCGACCGCGGCCATCTGGGCCGCGCTCCGGCCGTCACGACCCTCGGGGGAAGCGCCAACGCCGTGTCGCTCGTCCCGCAGTGCCGGGGCGGCAGGGACTGGAACTGCGGCGACGAGATCGAGAACTGCGGGGCCACCGGCCCGCTCGCCCTGTGCGTGTGCGACCAGTCCGTCGAGGGCAGCGAGTTCTGCTGGGAGAACTTCTTCTGCGGCGGTGCCCAGGCCTGCGCCGCGTCCAGCGAGTGCCCCCGGGGCTACGCCTGCGTGACCACCTGCTGCGGGCAGACCTGCGCCCCCGTGTGCGGGACGAACGCCAACCAGGTCGAGCGCGTCGTCGGCGGCGCGAACGCAGCCGGCAGCTGACCGACTGCCCACCGGCCCCGGTGGTGCAGCGCGAGCTGCACCACCCGGGCCGTCCTGCGTAGCCGGACTACGGCGAAGGGCCGAGTGACGGCCGGCCGCGGCGCGGACTAGAAAGGGGCAAAGGCCCGGTCGGGCCGAGGCCACCTTCCAGCTCCAGGGGGACCACCATGACCGACTTCGAGACCGACGAGCAGCGCAGGCTGTCCCGCCGCAGCGTGATCAAGGGCACGGTCGGCGCGACCGCGGCCATCTGGGCCGCACCCGCGGTGACCACCCTGGGGCTCGCGCCAACGCGGTCTCCCTGGTCCCGCAGTGCTCGCAGGGCGCCAGCTACGAGTGCGGCGGCCCCCTCGAGAACTGCGGCACCAGCGGTCCGCTGGCCCAGTGCGTCTGCGACCAGAAGGTCGACGGCGGCGACTTCTGCTGGGAGGACTTCTTCTGCGCCGGCGCACAGGCCTGCACCACGTCCAGCGAGTGCCCCAGCGGCTACGCCTGCGTGACCACCTGCTGCGGCCAGACCTGTGGTCCGGTGTGCGGCACCAACCTGGCCAACGTCCAGCAGGTGGGCGGCACGGCGACCGGTCGCTGACCCGAACCTGTCCGGAGCTGATGAGGTCTGTCCCGGTGGGTGCAGCGAAACGCTGCACCCACCGGGACGGCCTGCGTTATAAGTAGGCATGACTTCACCGAGGGGGGACTCGACGCCATGGTGGTGACGGCCGACCAGATCGACGCGGGGTTCGCACCGAAGCTGCGCTCGGGCGTGGCAGCGACCGACGTCGACGGCGAGACGCTGGTCCTCGACGAGGAGACCGGCGCCACGATGCTGCTCGAGGGCACGGCGGTCGTGGTGTGGGACTGCCTCGACGGCCAGAGCACCGTCGGTGAGA